>JADJTE010000007.1 GCA_016711295.1 Sphingobacteriales bacterium
CCTTGCCCTTATCCTTGCCTTTTTCGGCGGTTTCGGCATTGTCTTGGGTGTCGGGGTCTTCTGCATCGTCTTCGCCTTTTTTACCATTTTTCTTTTTCAGTTTTTTATCATTGCCTTTATCCTCGTCACTGCCTTTGCCGTCTTTACCTTTGTCCTTGGCAGTCGATTTCGGAGGAGATTTTTTGGGTGGCGGTGGCGTATTGATTTTTTTCAGGAACGGTATGCTGTTATAAATTTTGGTAAAATTCATTTCGCCGTTTATCTGAATACTTTGGTTATTGCCGATGAGGTGCCCGAGTGTATCGGACAGGGCTATTTGGTTGGTGCGCCAATAATAACCACCTCCGTAGCGGGTGCGCAATTGCAGCCAACTAAGCGGGGGCAATTTTTCTAAGGGTAGGTTATAGCTGAGGCTGGCATTGTGTTGGTAGCTACGCACGCGCCCGCCGCGCTTCAAGCCATACCATATCGTATCAGAGGGCGTTGGTCCGTCTTGGGGTTCGTCGATAACCGAATTATTGGTGGCATTAAAATCGAACGAAATAGAGCGGGCGGGATTATATTTCAATCCGTAGGCGCGTTGCCACAAAACTTGCTTTTCGTGAATAGGATTGATGATTTCGCCTATGCTAAGGGGGCGCAATAGCAGTGTATTGAAACGGCGGTCTATATCGGTTCGGAAAGTGACGCTACTTGGTATGAAATTGAGATTAAAATCTTTAATCAATTTCAAATAGGGGCTATTCGATTTGATAATTTTGCGGAAAGGCTCGATATATAAGGGGCGAGTGCTGAAATTGTAGGCAATAGCTCCTACGTGTCGTTTGTCCACATCGCGCTCAATGACGGGGTCGGTCAATTCGGTTTCGGTATAGGCATAAGTAAAGTTGAGGTTTTCTACGTCCCAAGGATACGAACTTTTTTTGTCTTTGCCGCGTTCTTTGCGTACATTGGTAAAATTGATGCTTTTGATAGTAGCCGTTGTTTGCCGTTGTTTGCGGGCAATACGGGCACTATCTTCGCCATAATTATAGCGGATAGAATCTATATTTTCTTTTAATATAACATCCGTATCGTAAGGGTCATACTTGGGTGTGCTGATAGCAGACGATACGTTGGCGTATGTCGGGATACGGATATTGGCTTTTTGGGGCAATAATTTGCCCAATTCCAAATTGGTCGACGCGCTTACTTCGAGGTAATTATCTTGTTTGCGTTCTTGTACGCGCTGTTCGAGCGTACCGAAGCCATCGGTATGCCCGTTGGCGGATAGTGTAAACGTACCCAAGTCGGCGAGTTTCAAATCCATTCGCGACAATCCCGCCCAGCCTGCCGATTCGATGGGGTCGGTCAGGCGCAATTCGTTGAACCATACTTCGGCACATTTTTCGGTGCCGTCATCGGTCAGTCTGTTTTGCGAGTTGCGTTTGGGGTTGCGCACCCCTATCATAATCTGTCGTGCCCTGCCCAAGTCGGGGCTACCGACCACGCTAATGCGGGCGATTTTGCCGCTGGCTAAGGTATCATAAGCATAGTAGGGTTTGTTGCGAGGTGGGTTGTTTTGGTCAAAATTGCGCCGCAGTTTTAGGTCTACCAGCGAATCGAGCACGATGTCCATATTATTGGCTTCGAGCCATACCTCTTGTGGCGTATATTCGGGTCCGTACAATTCGGGGCTGGTTACGGTCAGTGGTATTTCGTATTCGTAGTAATTTTCTTTGAAGTCGTCGCCGATACGGATAAAGGCGGTCATTTCGTTATCTTTGAGTGGGGCGCAAAATTCGTCTAATAAGGCTAAGTTTTCGGCATGTAAAAAGGTTTTGAGGCGTTTGAATTGCCTCATATCCATATCTACGCGCTTATAGACGGCTTTTGCTTCGCCGTCTCGGAGGTCGCCCACTTGCAGCGATATAGATTGCTCATTTTGCTGTATGGTAGCCATACCTGCGCCGCCCACTACCTGTTCGCGTCGGATACAAGCGGGTATTTGGTAATTAATAGGCACACGCGCCGCGCTTTCTTCTATACTAACAGCCGACACAGCAAAAAATGCGTTTTCGGCATTATCATCGGGCAGATATTCGCCCTCTTCCAAAATGAGGTTGGGATAGCGACGCCAATTGTTGCGCACGAGATTAAACTCTGCCATGCGGCAAATAACGGGTCGCTCAAAACCCGTCAGGAACATACGGATACCTTCGATATTTCGGAAATTGACCTCGCCCACTTTTTGTGTGGGTTTATTGACAGGAATGCGGAAATAGTACCATTTTGCTTCGTTGCCGTTGTTGTCGGTGACGTTGCGTATATCGGCTAAATAGCGTGTTTCGCCCACCTGCATATCTTTATACAGCGGCACGTGGTATTCAAAAAATGATTCGGCATCGTCAAGCGACATATTGTCGTTATAATCTTCTTTGTTGGGGTAGCCGCTGGCTGCGCTGGTATAATTGAGGTCGAGGCTGGCTACTTGGTCGTTGTCGGGCGAGTTGCCTTGTGGGTTGCTAAAATATTTATAACGTTCGGTGAGCGAAGCCTCCGAAAACTGGAAATTAGCGCGATAGTGGAGGTAGTCGTCGCTACATGGGTCGAGCAACATACTATCGAGGCGGGCGGCAGCGGGTGCGGATAAAAATGGGTTGGCACGTAGGGTTCGAACATAGTTCAAGAACGAGTTATAGGTTTCGGTTTCTTGTTCATTATTCAAGCCGTCATAGCCTACGTCTTGTACGCGGCGCGTTTCTAAGTCGTTGCCAAAGGCATCTACCTGTGGTCTGATGCTATTGATACGCCCCCATACGGTTTCGTCAACGCCTGCTGTATTGGCATTGGGTCCTGGCAAACCGTTTTCGAAGGATTGGCGCGAGTCGCGCAATATATCTTCCGACACGTTGCCGAGGTTAAAATAGAGGTCGCCTTTATTAGTA
This sequence comes from Sphingobacteriales bacterium, assembly GCA_016711295.1. GTDB lineage: Bacteria > Bacteroidota > Bacteroidia > Chitinophagales > UBA2359 > JADJTE01. Next base: position 2,928 of record JADJTE010000007.1, read on the forward strand.
GGGTCTTTGATAAAGGGGTCGAGCATCCAAAATTCGATGAACTCGACATTTGTCACCTCAAAATTTTTGTAGGGGCTGTCGCGCATTAATCCGCCCCAACGCGAGGCGGGGTCGCTCAATTTACCGTTTTCGTTCATACCCGCCGATATACCTTGCTGTCCTTCGGTGTCGAAATTATATACGCCGCGCTCGTCGGGGTAGTACGATATAGTAAAGGTAGGCAAGTGGTTTTGCCCTATTTGAGTTTGGCGGTTGGGGAACAGTGCGGTTTGGGCGATGAATTGCTCATAAGGATTGGCATTTGCCTCGTCGCGCACCGATTGGGGTATGTCGGGCAAAGCAGAGCGATACAGCCCTTGGTCCATCAAATACCAGGAGATGCGAGCACGGTTATAGCCGTAAGCCAAATTGTTGGATAAAGAGGCTTCGGGAAACATATTATTATTGGGCGCAGACGAGTGCATCCAATTAAAAATCGGGAATGTAAGGTCGGTTTCTGCTTTGCTACCTTCAAAATCATCGACATATACCGCGCCGTTGTCGCCGCATTGCGAGTTGTTGGTGGCGGCGGCATGACCGGGCAAAAATCCGGCTACTTCGGCTGTTATGCGCATCGACGAAGGTTCTTTGGTCGAGTAAAAAGGCAGTTTATCCAATATGCGCGTGATGCTCGGCGTTTCTTTGAAATAATTACCATCTGCGCCCACCATCATATTCGATATGGGATTTTCGCCATAATTGACCTTTTGGGTAAAGGGTCGCTCGGATAGGCGCACCCACGTAGCTCCCAAATTAAAATCCTTATTAATCATATAATCAGCTCGCATACCCATAAAATTGCGCTGCTGAATACCAAATGCGCCGTTATCTTCAAAATTGACATTGACGGGCACGCCGCCGCTGATATAGGCTTCGTTGAGGATAGTGAGCCTACCGAGATTATAATCGACGGTATAATCGCGCCCTTCTACGAGTTGCGCTCCGCCTGCCGTTACGCTAACAGAGCCTTGCGGTATATTGAACGCACCCAAGGAAATTTCGGACGATTGGCTCGATTTGTAAGAACCGCGCAAAAAATAGCGGTTAAACTGCGGAAAATCGCCTGCAACAGTGCGGGTCGAGTCGTATAGCTGACTGTATATATATTTTTGACTAATGACATCACTATTGCCGCCATCGTCAAATTTTCGTTTCAGATACTCGCCGAATGGCTCTAACACAGGGAAATAGATGCGTCCCGTGCGGGTATTGATAGTTCCGTATCGGACGGCATTGCTTTGTAGCGTTTGTCCGTCAAAATCGCGCCGTGCGTCGATAAAGTCGAACACACCATCGCGGTAGGGTTCTTGGTTGGTGTTCAGGCGGTCGAATTGTAGCAGTTGAACGAGCGGAATGCCTTTTATGCCATTGCCTTCGGGCACATAGCGTAGGTCGCCGCTGCTGGGTTGGTCGTAGTAAATATCGAGTTTAAAATCTTGTGGATTGACTTGGTACGCGCCCAAAGCATATACGTTTTTCATCATCAAATCCCACATCGGCAACTTGGGGTTTTCGGTATTGGGTTTGAGCATTTTTAGAAACAATACGCGCGGGTCGTTGCTATTGTTTTCGGTAAAAAATCGTTCTACGGCTTCGCCCACTTCGTAGCGTCCGCCCGAATTGGTGGTATATTCGTAATAAACGCCCAAAATTTCGTTGGGGCGCAATTGAAAATTGAGCGACACAAAGCCCAATTGCGGGTCATAGGTATATTCGTCGGGGTCGAGGCGGCGGGCGAGGGTTTTGAAATAATCGCGCGTATTTTTGAGTTGGAACTCGCCTGCGGGGTTGTTCAGTTCGGTCGACACATTATCCAACATGCGCGTATTGCCGTTCGACATCAACTTTTGATATAGGTTGTTCGAACTATTTTGGGGCAATTTGTGCAAGGGGTCGCCTATGGTATTTGTATTGTAGGGCGTTACTTCGCCCAGGTCGGCAAACGCCACGATATTGCGTTGTACGTCTTCGGCTGTGCCGCGTGTGTCGTTCACGTATACGTCTAAGCGTGTAATGGTGATGGGCGAGTTGATATAGGGCAGCGAGGCAACGGCTTTTTCGTAGTTATCTCTAAAATATTGCGACAAAAAGAAGTGTCGGCTTTCGTCGTATTGGTCGGCGGTAAGTTTAAACTCTTGGGTTTGCGCACCATTTTGTAGCGTAATGGCTTTGGCACGTGAGCGTTGTTGCGACAAAACGGTATTGAGCGTCAGGCGACCAAATTTGAGTTTGGTCTGGATGCCAAATAGGTTTTGCGACCCCGGAATGAGCGATACGGGCAAGGGAAAATTGACGTTTCCCGCGCGTATTTCTTGAATAATTTCGTCTTCGCTGCCTACGTATTCGAGTTTGATTTGGTTATCAAAATCAAATACAGCACGGGTATTGTAGTTGGTATTGATTTTTAGCTTATCTCCAATTTTGCCCACTACACCCATATTGATATTCATATCAAACAAAAAAGTAGGGCGTTGTTGCAGGGCACTATACTGGGTGGGGTTTTCGGTGCGGTTGTACGAAAAACCGAGTTCTAAATCGATAGACCCCGTTGGGCGTATATCAATGCCGCCTGGACCGAACAGTTCGTCAAACAACTCGTCGCCTTGGTATAGCTTAGGAATAAGCCCTTGCCCTTGTAGCACCGAGCCACCTGCCGATTTGGTGCCCCAATAGTCCGATTGTATTTGTTGTTGCTTATAATCCCAATATTCATCAAACGACATGTACGTAGGCGAGCCTAATGGCTGTCCGTTGAGGGTTTGGGTCATGATATAAGTGCCCGTAGCGGGGTCGTACTCGATGCTTTCTTGCACGCCGCTGGGCTGGATATTGAAAGGATTGGGCACGCCGCTGCCTTGTTGAAAATCAGTAGGCGAATCGGTAAAGGGGTAGCGCAGCGAATCGCCGTCGCCCTGCCCAGGAATGGAGTCAAGGGGCAGTGGAAATATGGCAATATAACTATCATCGCGGGCAAGTTGGGCGGTAGTACTTGCTGCTGAGGAAGCAGGGCGGTCGGGTTCTAAGGCGCGTGAGACAAACTCAAAAAACGCACCGACTTTGTTGTCAGCAGAGGCAGCCACAACGCCGCCGAGCAGCGCGGTAGTCAAGATGAATAGTCTAAAAGAATGATTTCGTGTTTGCACGCTTATTGTTGATAGAGGTTTGGAAGCAGAAAGTAGCAGATGCGGTACAGATAGTTTTTAGTTTTTAGTGTTCTGTTAAAAAATTAAGGCACTAATTTTTAATGTAATTACTTGATATTCAGTTACTTACATTTTTAAAATGGTCTTAAAAACTTTTCTGTTAGAGCATTAGTTTTCGGTTTGTAACTATTTAGTCTTGTAGGAACAGCCCACAAGAATAGCTATTTCTAATCGAATATGCAATGATTTCAGGCATTATTAGATAGATATAGCCCAGAACCCCATACCCAAAACCCTATACCCTAAATAGTTACTTTGGTTTTTAGTAATTCCCATCGCGCAGAGTACCATTCTATATAGCAGAGTGCTTGACGGGGGTAATCGGTCATTCAGGAACAGAACAAATACCTAACTTGCACATTACAAGACCTGCAAAGCCTGTTTAATCAGGGCTTCTATGCTGCCGATATTGGGATTAGCAGTCAATACTTTATTGAGGGCTTTTTGTGCCATGGGTTTGGCGATACCCAAAGCCAAAAGTGCATTTAACGCTTCGTCGCGCAAATTATTGTGTCCGACTACGGGCAAATCTAAGGCGACTGTGGTTTTGGCTAATTTATCTTTGAGTTGCAAAATCAATAATTTAGCGGTTTTTACCCCAATGCCCTTAATGGATTTTATCAACGATTCGTTTTCTTGCACAATCGCTTGCCTAATTTCGTTGGGTTGTAGGGCAGACAGCATCATTTGAGCCGTAGAGCTACCGATACCCGATACGCTGATGAGGTGTTCAAACAATTCGCGCTCGTCCTCATCGGCAAATCCGTAGAGCGTATGCGCATCTTCTTTTACTTGGAAATACGTAAACAAACGCACCGCCCCCTCGACGGTAGGCAGTTTGCTATATGTATTCAGGCTAATGAATACGCGATAAGCCACGCCACCACTTGTTTCGATAAGGACAAAAGCAGGGTTTTTTTGTACCAATACTCCTTTCAGGTAGGCTATCATAGATTATTAAAAGCAGCAAAGGTACGCTTTTTATCCAAACGTTGTTCAAACAGTGGGTTTGTTTCGTACATGAGGCAACGCAATTAGGCTGTACGAAAAAAAATGATGTGGGGTTGCTTGCCCAACCCAGACCGTCCGAGGCGAGTGCCGATAAAGAACTGCCCCTCCGAATGGGTACAAAAAAACGCAACCAACGCGGACATAGCCGGTGGGTTGCGCGGGGCGTAGGATATTGGGCGGGCACCGTGCCGCCCGCTTAGAAACGTTCCAATTCGCTGAAAAAGAAATCGCCTTCGAGACGCGCATTGTCGTCCGAGTCAGAGCCGTGCACGGCGTTTTCACCAATACTCGTAGCATAGCGTTTGCGGATAGTGCCTTCGGCAGCGTTAGCAGGGTTAGTTGCCCCAATAAGGGTGCGAAAATCCTCTACCGCATTATCTTTCTCCAAAATAGCTGCCACGATGGGACCAGAAGACATAAAATCGACCAATTCGCCGTAAAAAGGGCGTTCTTTGTGTACTTCATAAAATTTACCCGCTTTTTCGGGTGTTAGGCGCAAATATTTCATCGCTACGATGCGAAAGCCGCCATCGTTTATCATAGACAAAATACCGCCGATGTGGTTGTTGCGCACCGCATCGGGCTTAATCATGGTAAGGGTTCTGTTGCCTGCCATAATAATTGGGTGTTTAAATAAAAGAATAAAGTTATCGGGAAATTACTGTAATTTTGCCGCAAAGGTAATCAAAAAAGTATGACTATTGACCAACTCATCGGCTTTTTAAGCCAGCCGCGCCAAATCTGCATCACTACACACACCCGACCCGACGGCGATGCTATTGGCTCTTCGGCGGCGCTTGCCTTGCTGCTGCGCGATATGGGACACAAAGCCCATCTCCTATTGCCCAACAAGGCTCCTGCAATATTCGATTTTTTGCCCTGCTATGCAGATGTGCTATGCTACGACCAACAACCCGATGCCTGCCTCGAAGCACTTGCCCAAGCCGAACTAATTTTTATCCTCGACCTAAACGACTATAAACGCCTCGAAGGATTAACCCTACCCATAGCCCAACACACCGCGCCCAAAATACTGATAGACCACCACTTAGACCCACAAATCGAACCCAATTGGGCTTGGTGCAATCCTCATATCAGCAGCACCGCCGAATTGGTCTATCAATTCATGGGATTGATAGGGCGACACCCCTACCTCACGCCGCCTATCGCCACTTGCATTTATACGGGCATAGCCACCGACACGGGACGCTTCAAATACAATACCCAAGCCAATACCTTAGCCGTCGTATCCGAGTTGCTGCGCTGCGGCTTGGATATGCAGCACGTAAATGGGCAAATTTTTGACCGACAAACCGAGTCGCAATTGCGCTTGCAGGGATTTTGCCTCTACGAACGCATGACCATACTACCCCAATACCAAGCCGCCTATATCGCCCTAAGTACCGACGATTTGACTCGGTTTAATTTTGAAGATGGCGATTTAGAGGGTGTCGTCAATATGCCGCTCAGTATAGATGGCATAAATGTATCGGTATTGCTCGCCGAGCGAGACGGCAAAATTCGCCTCTCGTTTCGCTCCAAAGGCAATTTGGCTATCAACCATATCGCCCAACGCTATTTTGCGGGTGGCGGGCACGCCAACGCCGCTGGCGGAACGTCCTACGCCAGCCTACCCGATACCATAGCGCAAATGGCGGCGGCTTTGGCGCGATTGTATGAAAAATGATTTTTCCCTTTATATTCACCGCAGTACTACTACTTTCCCACGCCCCAAAGCGCGGTCGGGTTTAGGTCCGTCGTAAAATGTCCAAAAGTACAAACCCTGCGGCAAATCGGCTATGCCTAAGCGAACCGAACCCACATTAGCCCGCAAAGCCAAACGCCGCACCGCCCTACCCATAGCATCGTACAAGCTAAATTGTAGCTCGTGGCTTGGTGATAGTGCGCCGACCGCCTCCAAGTGAAGCACGTCACTCGCGGGATTGGGCAATACGGTGACTGGTAGGTGGGCACAGCCACCTGACCCACCGCCGTAGGCACAACCGAAAATTGCTGCGTCGCCGTAGCCGTATCCGTACAAACAAAAGCGGTAAGCGTAGCCGCATACTGCCCTTGCGCGGCGTACTCGTGCGTGACCAAAGCAGGGCAAGCCCCGTAGCCCTGACCACACACAAAGGGCGGCGAACCATCGCCGAAATCCCAGACGTAATAACCGCCGTCTATGCTGTCGGGATAGACGTATTGCGATAGGTTTTGAAAGCCGACCTCCAAGGGGCTGTCGCCTGTTTGGTAAGTGCTGAACGCTGCTTGGGGTTCGGTGAGCAAGCCCATGCAGTTTACTTTTAGCACCGTCACCCTTGCCGTATCATTTTCCCGCCTCCGACCACCTATGACAAAACCACCGTCGCTGGCGGGCAACATAGCCCAAGCGTAGTCGTCTTGCGAGCTACCATAAAAACGCTGCCAAAGCAACTGACCCGAAGGACTTATTTTGCACAGCTCTACGTCTAAACTGCTACTGAGAAGGTCCTGACCACCACTCAAAAAAATATTTCCGTCATCGGTAAGGATTATATTTACAGGGCAATAGCCCTCAAATAAATCCACCCTGCGCCACTCTTCTTCCAAATTGGCATTGAGTTTGACAATTAAGCCCGATTGGGTAAATGGAAAATCATCGTGATTGGCTACAGCACCCATGAGGATATAGCCCCCGTCGGGCATAAGTACCATATCAGTCGCAGCTTCTATATGCCCATAGTCAATAAATTTGCTCCATTCGATATTGCCGTTTTCATCTATTTTTAGCAACATGGCATCGCCAAAATAAAAATTGATGTCGCGAATGCCAACAGCATAATAGCCTCCACCGGGGGCGGGTAAAAGTTTGATTATTCGCGAATAATAGGTGGTGCAGCAATTGTAATAGATGGTATCCCACAATACATTTCCCTGGGGGTCTAATCGACTCAGGTAGGCCTGGGTGGGCGGTCCTACTACGGTGCTGTCGTAGGTTGGATTTGCCGCCCAACAAAAACCGCCGTCGGGCGTGTGGGCAAACTGTTTGGGCGTGGTTCGTGTATTGGGTGCTGCCGACTATTTTTTGGTTGATAACTTGGTGGCCAGTGTCCAACAAATACAAATAGGCTGCGCCATTGCTGTTATTTTGGACACTATCTATAACCCCTACCAAGGCATAACCTTGTTCTGTACTAACCCCACCATAAATTGTCGCATTTGCTACGGTTTGTATTCTATCTATGCTGTCTGCAAGTGCCCCAGTTTGGTTTACTACCAACACAAAAGGAAGATAAGAATTGAAAAAGTTATCGCCCGCTGGTCCCGATAATATAAAGTTGCCATTGTGGTCGTATAACATGACCATTGTCCATAAATGCTCATTATGAGTTGTATACTTATTGTAAAAGTATTTTGTTTGCCCCATTGCTGATATATAGCATAAAAGCAAAAAAGGGATAATTAAATTATACGCTATCTGTTTCATGGCTAATTAATTAATGAGTTAAATAAAGAGCGGTAAGCGACACTACCTTTAGGGTTATCGCTTACCGCAGTACTACAATTATTTAGCCACTACTAATTTCCCGTATTGCCATACTGCCGCGCCATTGCTTAGCGTATAGATATAAATGCCAGGCGAAAAGTAGTCTAATGCCAATTCGTGCATACCATTGCCGCGTAGCGTATGCCGATATATTTCGCGCCCGTTCAAGTTGCGTAGCTGTAGAATGCCTTCGGTCGGGTTGCCCTCGGCATCGCTTAGGTTATAATGCAGGGTTGCCGTATTGCTGGCGGGGTTGGGTACGAAGCCTATGCTTGCTGTGTTGTTTGTTTTGAAAGCCGTTTGGAAATTAGCCCCTTGTACGATTTGGTGCAGGTCGGGCAAGTCTAAGCCAAACTCGTAGCCCCTTGCGGCAAACAACAAGGTTTGGGCGCGGTAGGCGGTGGCAGTTTTGCTATATGCTATGTCAAGCAGTACGGCTTCTTCGTCGGGGCTAATATCGGCATAGCCGCGTCCTTCGGATTGCAGCGTCAATAGCAACTTATAAAAATAGTCAAAATACTCGTCGTCCTCGCGCAATTGGGGCAGTTGCGCCAAGAGTTGGGCTATTTGCGTGCTGTCGCTTTCTTCGGCTATATAGCTCACTTTCATGCGTTTGGCAATATTGCTGTTCATGGCATCGAGCAATTGCAGCATCGCTATTTTGTCGCCCGCGTCGGCGTATGTTATCAGCCAACGTTTTAGGATTTGGTCGCGTTCAGGTCCTTCGGGCAGCAGCAAGGCATCTTCTACGGATATTGTCGGTGCCATTGGCGATGTCCCAGCGCAATAAATGTCGCGGTCGTAGCCATCAAAAGGAATACACACTTCAAAATTGACGTTGATAAAATCGACAAATGGGGGTATTTGCACCTGAAAATCGCGGTATTCGTAGTTGTCGCCCAAGGAAAATACGTCGGCGGGCAGCGCGACCGCCGTGCTAAACAGATTGGCGGCGGGTTGTGAGAGTTCAGGAATAGTAGCATTGCAAGACCCTTGTTGGCTTAGGGTGCCTTGTTGCCCTGCGCCTGTCCAAGGCAGCAGCGCCAATCCAAAGCCTTGGTAGTCTATGAGGTCGTTGCAGGTGATGTTTACATTTTGGTTGTCTCCTAATTGGGCAATGGCGGCTAAGGTTTCGCGTATGGTATTGCCGTGTATGATGCCTTGGCTAAAAGCATCTACGCCCAAAATGCCAACTGTCACCTTTTCGATGATGTTTTGGTGGCTAATATCGACCAGCGAACCCATGAGCAAAAAGCCAATCGTATTGTTGCTTAGATAGGGCGAGGTGGGCGTTATACCTTCGTTGACCGTGCAGTTGCGTATTTTGGCATGAACACTCTGCCCCTGCAAGCCAATACCACAATGGTTAAAATGGTTGTTGGTCGAGCGTAGGTCAAAGGTCGGGTTATTGACCATGTTGCGTGCCGATAGCCCTATTCGGCAATGCTCAAAAGTACTGCCCAATACGCGCAAGTCGCGCGTTATATGGCTGCGCACACCGTATTTTTGTTGCTCAAAATTTGACTCTGTAATGATAGATACCCTGCTTCGATAGAGCAATACGCCTGTTTCGCTTTGGCTTAGGTTTTGGAATGGGTAGCGCAGATTGTCGCTTGTTACGGTAAAATTGCCGCTTATATTGGTGGTCGTGGCGGGGTTAAACATATTAGCGATACCGATAAAACAGTTTTGGAAAGTGGCTGATTTGATATATAAATCACCGCCGCCTTGTTGGTTGCCCGTCGTGGCATTGAACAAGTCAGATAGCAGGGTAGTAGCCACGTTGTTGAGTCCAAAATCGGGCAGGGTGACTAATTCGGCTGCCATATTGTCCAAATCGTAGAGCGAGGTGGGCATGGTGGCAATGCCGACTAAGGCGTGTTCGATAACCGCACCATTTTTGATTTCTACATACGAGCTGCTGATAAATTGCCCCAGTGCGTTTTTGGTGCTGAATTGTCGAATGCCTTGCCACATAGCTTCACATTCTTCGTTAGCCGTGTATACCCCGTCGCTCAGTACCAAGTTGGCACCTGGACGCACCACAATGCGCCCGTTAGGTCCAAAGCGGAAGTGCATATTGTTGGCTGTGACGGCTGTGCCACTCGTCAGCGTTATGGTGCCGTTAATAAATATAGGGTCTATTTCTGTGCCCGCTGCTGCTGTCGTAAAGGGGTGTGTGCCGCCGCTGTTCCAAGTCTGGCTACTGTTAATGGTTATGTTGGGGCTGGCATCTGCTGTACCAGCAGGTACTATGGTGCCGTTGGTATCGAACCAGAGGAAGTTGCTCGGCAAATTTTGCGCTATGCAGCACTCGGCACCGTTGGGGTCGGTGCAGCAAACACCTGTGGGGTCGGCGCAGCAGGGGTCGTCCGTCACTTCGATGGTTGTTTGCCATGTTTGGTTGAGGTTGCCACATTCAGAGTTATCGCTGTTCAGTACGGCGTTGAGTGTGATGGTATAGCTACCCGCTTCGGTGGGGACAAACGTAAATTGTTCGCAATTGGTCATAGGAATAGGGGCTGTGCCGCCGCCGCCGTCCGAGCAACTTATTTGTAGGTTGCCGTCTAACAGCCAAGTGGCATTATTATAGTTGTCGATATTAGCAAACGTAAAGGTGATAGGTGTTTCGGGGCAATAGGGCGGTGTAGGGCTGCTCGTTACTTCGATATTGCTGGTAATGGGTGCTATGATTTCAAAACATAGCGGCGGTCCTTCTACCGAGGGTACGGTTTCGTCAGCGTCGGGATTACCTCTGGTCCGTCGCCGTCATAGATGCCGTTGTTGTTATCGTCGCCTGCCGCAAACCCATCGATGGTATAATAGCCTGGCGTAGCGAAATAGTCGGAGAGTGGAACTCGCCCAAAGTAGTAGTAGGTAGCTCGGCACTACTGAATACAAAGGTTTGGCAATTAGAGCTACCGGGTGTAGGGCTTGCTGAGGGGTCGTAGCAAATGATAAGCCCGCCAAAAGGGTAATTACCCGGTCCGGGTATATCGGCGCAATCAATGGTCAGAGAACTGGGCGCAACACACATAAGACAGCAGCCGCTTGGTGCGGTTTCGCAGGTGAGGTAGCTACTAGTGGCTTCGGATAGGCTATATGTGCTTACGTCGCCATTTTCGCTGGTGAAAGTGATGACTGGCACACCATACCAACAGAGTAGTTCTTGCTGGTTTTGTGCCACCACCTTAGTCGAAATCAGGCAAGCTTAACCCTAAGACGAGGGCAATACTTGGGGCTTTCGATAGACATATTACCCCCATATGTTATTTATAATGCGCCACGTGAGGGTGGGTTTGGGCGCGGTGCTGATGTTTTGCTACGTACATAAAGATGATGATAAGGTGATTAAATAATGAAAAAATATACTTTGAAAAGGGATTTAAGCCGTCAATTTGTGTTTGTCAATTATTATTGCTCAAAGATAGGGTCTTTTGCGCAAACGCCAAAATATTTTTTGGCTATTGTCGGTGTTTTTTGTTAGCTGTCATTGGCATAAAATACTGATTTACAGATTATTATGCGCGGTTGATGACTTTTTTCATCGATTTAGGTATTGATGGCGAAAAAAATTTTCTACAAAAATAAGATGAAAAAATGATGCGTATTTGGTTTTATGCCTACGACCCACAACCCACAAGCGGAGTAGCAATTTTGCACCAAAAAATCGTATCTTTGCGCCATGTCGCCCAATTACCTAACTTTGCAACAACTGAACACCTACCTGCAAGAAATGCTGTCAGAGGTGTTTGCCATGCCTTTTTGGATAGTTGCCGAAATTGCCGAACACAAGCAGGCTGCCAGCGGACACCTGTATCTGGAATTGGTCGAAAAATCGGCGGCGGGCGACACGCTCACCGCCAAGACACAAGCCGTTGTATGGTATAATAAAGGAGCAGAACTGCGCCAAAAATTTGGACCCGACCTACCGCAATTGCTCAAAAAAGGCAATAAAGTCTTGCTCAAAGTATTGATAGACTACCACCCCGTTTATGGTCTAAAACTCATAGTGCAGGATTTAGATGCATCGGTCACACTGGGCGAAATGGAGTTGCGCCGCCGCCAAACCATCGAACAATTGCAAAACGAAGGATTATCCGACCTAAACGCCCAATTGCCCCTGCCTACTGTATTGCAGCGTGTAGCGGTTATATCGTCGCCCACGGCAGCGGGATACGGCGATTTTATGAACCATTTGCAATACAACCCCCAGCGATATGCCATACGCACTACCTTGTTTCAGTCGGCTATGCAAGGCGACGCTATGCAAGCCGAAATGTCGGTACAACTTAGAGCCATTGCCCACCGCGCCGTTGATTTTGATGCAGTAGTCATTATTAGAGGCGGCGGCAGCAAGCTCGATTTGGCGACCTACGACGATTATACCCTATCGGCTTTGGTGGCGCAAATGCCATTGCCCATACTGACGGGCATCGGACACCAACAAGACGAATCGGTGATAGATATGGTGGCGCATACTGCTCTAAAAACGCCTACGGCGGTTGCCGAATTTATACTACAAACCTTGCAGCAATACGAAGCAGAAGCACTCTGGTATGCCGACCAAATGCAGCGTATCGCCCAACAACGCCTGCAAACCGCCCAATATACCCTGCGTGACTGCCAAATGCGCTTGCAATACGCCTTGCGCCAAACTATACAACAACACCAATTGTTGATAGACCGTTGCGCCGATACCCTACAACGACAAACCCGCAGTACCCTACAACAACATGCCCAAAACCTCGACCACCTACAACAGCGCGTAGTCCTGCTTGACCCTATGCGGTGGCTGCAAAAGGGCTTTGTATTGCTGCGCCAAAACAACCAAACCGTTACCCGCGCCCAAGATTTTGACCCATACCAAACTGCCTCAATCCTATTTGCCGATGGTGAGGTGCAGATAGACAAAAAAACGAATAGTGTATTGTAAATTGGATTTTAACGCTTCCTTTTTTGTGTCAAGACAAAAAAAGTCGCCTCTACGAGGCTTTTGTTGCTATGCGGTGTTTATTTTCTATTAGGATATCGCCTCTACGAGGCTTTTGTGGCTATGCCGTGTTTATTTTCTATTAGCATGTCGCTCCTATGGGGCTTAGAAAACGGTCTTTCTATTAGTGGTTTCTAATTTTGAGTAAAAAATTAACGGGAATATCTGGCTTGCGCCCTTGCTACAAGGCAGCATTGACCAAAATTTGAACCCCTAATCATTAACCACTCCCCACTCCCCACTAACCATTACCCACTAACCACTAACCATTAACCACTAACCATTAACCATTAACCATTACCCACTAACCATTAACCATTACCCACTAACCATTACCCACTAACCATTACCCACTAACCATTAACCACTAATCATTAACCATTAACCACTAACCACTAACCATTACCCATTAACCATTAACCATTACCCATTAACCATTAACCATTAACCATTAACCACTAACCATTAACCACTAACCACTAACCACTAACCATTAACCACTAACCATTAACCATTAACCATTAACCATTAACCACTAACCATTAACCATTAACCATTAACCATTAACCATTAACCATTAACCATTAACCATTAACCACTACCAAAAAACAGTATTACAGATTGCGCATTACCCTTTTTTATGAATTACGACTTTCAATTGCCCCCCATTAGCGAAACCGAAATCGAGAACTTGGTGGTCATAGGGGCGCGGGTGCATAACCTCAAAAACATAAGCCTAAGTATACCGCGCAACAAAATGGTGGTCATAACGGGCATTAGTGGCAGCGGCAAATCCTCGCTGGCGTTTGATACGATTTATGCCGAAGGACAACGCCGCTATATGGAGAGTTTCTCGGCATACGCCCGACAATTTATCGGTAATATGGAACGACCCGATGTAGAACATATCGGCGGACTAAGCCCCGTTATTTCCATAGAACAAAAAACAACCAATAAAAACCCGCGCTCGACCGTAGGCACGATTACCGAAATCTACGACTTTTTGCGCTTATTATTTGCCCGTGTCGGCGAAGCCTATTCGTACAATACGGGCAAAGCAATGACGCGGTTCAGCGAAGAGCAAATCATAGCCTATTTATACGAGCATTACGCCCAACAAAAAATAATATTGCTCGCGCCTATGGTGAAAGGGCGCAAGGGGCATTACCGTGAATTGTTTGAACAAATCGGAAAACAGGGCTTTGTGACCGTGCGAATCGATGGCGAAATGCAAGAAATAAAGCCCAAAATGCAGCTCGACCGCTACAAAGTGCATGATATAGAAGTGGTGATAGACCGACTGCCCGAGACCGAAGCGATGCGGGCGCGTTTGGCGGCATCGGTCGAAATGGCACTGAGGACAGGAAACGGCGAAATGATGATACAAACATATCCCGACGGCGAATTGCGCGGTTTTAGCAAAAAATTGATGTGTAGATACGGGGCTTGCCACGAAGAGCCTTCGCCCAACTCGTTCTCGTTCAATTCGCCTTATGGTTATTGCCCCGACTGCAAAGGGCTGGGGTTTTTGTACGATGTAGATATAGATTTGGTCTTGCCCGACCGCAGTAAAAATATCAACCAAGGCGGCATAGCTCCGATGGGCGAAAAACGCGATAATTTTACGTTCAAATCAGTAATAGCCCTTGCCCAAAAATACGGCATCTCCCTGACCGACCCTATCGAAAAATTGCCCGCACAGGTTTTAGACATCTTATTATACGGCACGAAAGGCGAAAAATTGAGCGTACCACTCCAATATGGCAAGGAAAAGGTCTATGAACTCGATTTTGAAGGCATTGTGCATACTATCAAACGCTTTTATACCGATAGCATGTCGTCGGACGCGATGAGACGCTGGGCAGAAGATTTTATGCACCGAAAAGAATGCCCTACTTGCAATGGTACGCTTGCGCCGCGATTCGCTATGGTTCAAGATAGCGGGAATGAATATTGCCGAAATTGCCGACTTAGATATATCCGAGCTATACCAACGCATAGCGTATATAGAAACGCAACTGACCGACCGACAAATGGCCATTGCCCGCGATGTATTGAAAGAAATAAAAGCGCGGACGGGATTTTTGCTCAACGTGGGATTAGAATACCTTACTCTCAACCGACATACACGCACGCTGTCGGGCGGCGAATCGCAGCGCATCAGATTAGCCACGCAAATTGGCTCGCAATTGGTGGGCATTACCTATATTTTGGACGAACCCAGCATAGGACTGCACCAACGCGACAACCACCGCCTCATAGACGCGCTACGCGAACTGACGCAAACGGGAAATACTGTCTTAGTCGTAGAACACGACCAAGATATTATGCTCGCATCAGATTATTTGATAGACATAGGTCCAGCAGCGGGCAAACATGGCGGCATCATCGTAGGCGAAGGCAAACCCGCCGACTTTGAACGACTCGACACACTAACGGCACAATACCTACGCGGAGAACGGAAAATACCCATACCCGCACAACGGCGACAAGGCACAGGGCAATATTTGGTATTGAGCGATTGCACGGGTAATAACCTAAAAAATGTAACTGTTTCGCTCCCGCTCGGCACACTTACCTGCATTACAGGCGTATCGGGCAGCGGCAAATCGTCGCTCATCAACGAAACACTATACCCCATATTGAACCGCCATATCTATCGCGCCCTCAAAAAACCCTTGCCATACGGCAGCATACAAGGCTTGGAACATATCGACAAGGTGATAGAAATAGACCAATCGCCCATAGGACGAACGCCGCGCTCTAATCCCGCTACCTATATCGGTATGTTTACGCCCATTCGCGATTTGTTTTCGACCATACCCGAAGCACAGATAAGAGGATATAAATCGGGGCGTTTTTCGTTCAATGTAGCGGGCGGTAGGTGTGACGTATGCGAGGGCGGCGGCATGCAGGTAATAGAAATGAACTTTTTGCCCGATGTATCGGTATTGTGCGAGCGTTGTTTGGGCAAACGATACAATCGCGAGACCTTAGAGGTGCGCTATCGCGGCAAATCTATCAGCGATGTGTTGGATATGACAGTCGAAGAGGCAGTCGCGTTCTTCGAACCCGTACCCAAAATATACCGAATGGCGAAAACCTTGCTCGATGTGGGTTTGGGCTATATCACGCTGGGGCAGGCAGCTACTACGCTGTCGGGCGGCGAGGCGCAGCGCGTCAAACTTGCCGCCGAACTGCAAAAACGCGATACAGGCAAAACTATCTATATCTTAGACGAGCCGACCACAGGACTGCATTTTGAAGACATTCGCGTATTGATGCTGGTCGTCCAAAAATTAGTGGATAAGGGCAACACCGTACTCATTATCGAACACAATATAGATGTGATTAAAATTGCCGATTGGGTGATAGATATGGGACCCGAAGGCGGACGAGGTGGGGGCAGACTGCTGATAGCAGGCACGCCCGAAACCATAGCTAATTGCCCCGAAAGTTATACGGGACACTTTTTGAGGTTTTAACGGCGTATAATAACCAGAGAATAAGCCAGCTAATTTTGTCGAAAGGCTTAGCGTTTAGATAAACCCTACTAAGACTTATAAAATGCTTTGAAACATCTCAATAGCCTACGATTTCAATCGTGGGCTATTTTGCTTTGTGTATCAACTTAAGTAATTTTCTTTTGGGGTATGTCGACAATTTGAGGGCACAAGTAATTTTCTTTTGGGGTCATGTTGACAATTTGAGGGCACAAGTAATTTTCTTTTGGGTCATGTCGACAATTTGAGGGCACAAGTAATTTTCTTTTGGGGTCATAGAATGACAATTTGAGGGCACAAGTAATTTTCTTTGGGGTCATGTCGACAATTTGAGGACACAAGCAATTTTCTTCGACAATTTGAGGGCACAAGCAATTTTCTTTTGGGGTCATGTCGACAATTTGAGGGCACAAGCAATTTTCTTTTGGGGTCATGTCGACAATTTGAGGGCACAAGCAATTTTCTTTTGGGGTCAGATTAATATTTTGCTTAGACTTAAAAAAAAATGTAACTATTTAGCCTTGTAGGGGGAACTAATCGAATATGCAGCGATGTCAGGCATACTTAGATAAGTATTGCTCATTACCCCATACCCAAAACCCTATACCCTAAATAGTTACGATATTTCATTTGCTACCAATATTTTGCCCATAGCGGGATTGAGAAGTCCAAAATAGACCAAACCTTATCTATTCCCGCAACCAAGGCAGCCCTATACGCCCGATATTAGGGCGATACAGCGTATAATCTGAGCTATTGACCGACTTGTTCAAGGACCAATCGGCACTAAAATAGCCATTGCTCGACCCAAATTGAACGGCATAAGCGTTATAGTCGGCATAATTGATAAGTCCGTTGGCATCGGCATCGCCCGCATATAGCGCAAATCGGTTGCTGCCTATTGGGGCTTGCATTGCCCCGAAAGCCTGCGTATTGGCACTGCCAAAATCGTAGGTCGTTGCCGTTGTTGTACCGAGCCAAAGGGCTTGGCTGCTCATCACCGCCAAATGATTGCGGTGCCGTACCGCTAAATAATACCAATCTGCCGTAGGCACAGCAAAATCGACCCCTTGCGCTGATGGTGCGTTGGCATCAGTAACCCAGCCGTCGTTGAGCAACAAGGCGGCTTTCCGTGCTATTACGAGGTCGGGATAAGTAGCATCGCGCAGTTCTAACAATATCCAATCGGTAGTTGTGGCGGGCAAGTTGGCAGCCGTTGCATAGCCTTCGGTGCCATTATAAAGCCAAGGATTGCCGTTGTATGGCTGTTGTGCGGGCAATAGGTTAGCGGTGCGCAAGGCGGTACTCATACTACCAAGTAGCGAATAGGCTCCTTGTAACCACAGGCGCGGGCGCACTCGCATTGGCAATTGCTATTTATCGTTATAGGACGGTTGCGGTGCAGGTGCTACTGCCCAACTGTGTAGTATAAGTGACGACATAGCTGCCCGATGTGCTGGTAGCGGGGTCTATTTCGCCCGTTAGGTGGTCTAATTGCAAAACCCGCAGGACTGGCGGCAAATGTGCCGTAGCCGTAGCCATTTAGTTGTACTTGGCGCGGTCGCCGTTGCTACAAAGCGTATCGCAGCCATAGCTAAACGCAGCGTTGCAAGTACTTAGCTCGCTGAACCCACAAATTTCGACATTATCAATGGCGGCATACCAATCCCAAGCATTGCCGTCGTGGTAAACCCAGCGCAGTTCGAATTGAGCGTTCAGGTGCGGGCTTATATTTAAAATGATATTTCCGGCGGGGCAGCCCCAAAACCCGCAAAATCCGCTGTTCAATTGCCATACATTAGCCCAAATCGTGCCATTAAAGGCTTGTAGTGAGAAATTGCCGCCAATAGTATGAAAATTATAGTCGAAACTAAGCGTAGCAGAGCTATATGTCGATAGGTCGATGATGGGCGATATGAGTTGCACGGTTTCACCGCCGTCGGTGTCAAAGTGGTCGTCGTCAAAATAAGCCATACAAGTGCTGTCAATGCTATTGCCTTTGTGCGTTGTGCCTACGCGCCACCTTGCCATATTGCTTGTAGCCGTGTTGCTGCTCGTCCAGCCGCAAGGCAGTTGGCATTGGTCAAAATTTTCGAAAAAAGCCGTTTGGCAAGCGCACACTAAGGGCGGTGGTGTATAGTTGATGTCGTCGCTGCACAAAGACGGATAAGTACTATCGTATAGCGCGAGAGTGGTAGTCGTGGCTCCCGTATTCGGAATATCTGTCAGCACTACTGTTTGCGGGGAAGTGCTGCTATACGTAAAACTCTGCGTGACGCCGCCTGCCGATACCGTAAAAGGCATACCGCTGAGGCGATTATGCGACAAGCGCACTTCTAAATCGTAGGTCTGTGTCGTGGGGTTGCAATTGACTACTACGGGATTGAGCAAAGCCAAGGAAGCAGTAGTAAAGGTCGAGCTAATTTTTTCGCCCGCCGTTGTGCCGCAATAGGCTTGTACTTCTACTTCGTAGGGTGTGCAGGGTTGTAGCCCGCTTAGGTCGTAGTAGGTATTGGGGGCGGCGTTGGGTATTTCTGCCAACCAAAACGATGAACTTGACCGCTTGCAGCGCAGCGTGAATGTGATGTCGGCGGAGGTAGTAGCAACTACTAAATAGCGCATGCGAGCAGTAGTAGTAGTCAATGCCTCGCCTGCTACGCCGGAGGCTTTGGCGCGGCGTATAGAGAGCAGCGTATCTCTGCCCCAAAGTCCGCCGCCGCACTCGGTGCGTACCGATAGCTCATAATTGCTGCAAGGGCTGATGCCGTCAAAAATATAACTCGTGTCGGGTGGTGCTACACTTAGTTCGCTTGTCCAAGTGCTGGTGCCACTCTCGCGCAGGCGTAGGCGCACCGGTAAATCGATGTTGTTCCACGATACTTTGGCACTATCCGTGTTATAGGTGCGAATATCGTATATCGTAGGGCGTTTGCCGATAATAGATAGATTTTGGGCACTGCTCAACAAACCGCCTGCACAGTTGGCTTGTACTTGAAAATCGTAGCCTAAGCACGGCGATAAATCTTCAAAATGCCAAACGGTATCGGTATATGCCGCTGATAGTAGCGTCCAGTCTGCCGCGCCTTGTGGTCGGTAGCGCACCGCATAAGATGGATTAAGCGCGTTAGTCCATACCAAATCGGCTTCGCTGCCCGTATAGTTGAGCAGTTTTAGTTGTGCTACGCCCTTACAAGTGCTACAATCCGATAGGCAAGGGCGATTGGCAATACAATTTTCCATAACATCAACCGAAACAGCCGAAAATGCCGTAGCTGCCTCAGTGATGACGCTATACATGATATTTCCCGCTGTTGCGTCGTGTCGGGCATTGATGGTATGCCCCAATTCGTGCGCCGACAGACAGCGCAAGCGGTTAAAAATCGGGCTATAATTGCGCACTTGACAGTAGCGTTTTTCGGTACATAAACCGCCTAAATGTGCTAAACCTACGAGGTCGCTTTGGCTAAATACGCGATTGGTCCAGAATTGCGCCACATCGTAGGGCTGGGTCAGGGTATTGTTGCTGCTTTCGCCCCAAGCCGTTAGCTTGGAGACTATATTGGTGGCTACAAAACCATTACTTACGGGGTCGCAGCTGGGGCAGGCAGACAAATATAATTCGCTGATTTGGAATTGTGCGCCTATGGGTTCGTAGGCGGGCTGTATGGCATTGACGATGCTTGTGAGGTGTTTTACTACTGCTTCGGGGCTGCCCGCAAGCGTGGTCATGCTATAATCGGCAAGGAGGGCGAGCCGTATTGTTTCGGTGCAATCATCGCGCAAACCGCCTATATCGTTGGGGCGGTCAAGTGGCAAGGTGATAGGCGAGGGTGGGGCGGGAGGATACTGAGCCGAGTGGTCATTGCCGCATTGGGCGGCTATTGAGGGCGTTCTTACTTGGTCGGTTGTATAAACGACTATGAGGTGAGGGGGGGCTTGTGGGACAAAATCGCGCAGGGCTTGTATGACCCAATAATTGCCAATAATGCCGCTGCAATAAGTCGAGTCAAGGCAAAGGCGAACTTCGGCAGAAGCATTGGGCGGCACGGAAATAGCGGTTGTTTGTTTATCGGGCGGCAATACTGCACCGCTGTATGCCAAACGGCGGGGCGGTGGCAGGGTACTTGTTTTGCCCGCTTCGCCTACTATGCGAATCACCGCATCGTCAGCCCATAAATCGGGTACAGATGAAAGGTGTAGCAAGCCATCAAAGTAGCCTGTTAGTTGCAATCGCAGTAGGAAAGGTGCGTTGCCCGCTGGCAGAGCATCGGGCGAGGTGGGCAGGGCATAAACGCGATATTGCGCCAAATGAGGGGCGAGCCATTGGGCATAGCTTCGGCTATCAACGGGTGTAGGACGCAGCACAGCGGGATTTGCCCAAGCAGAATAGCCCCAAGTAAGTAGCCATGCCGCTACCCAATAGGAGTAGCTTTTTGTCATGAGAGCGGAAATTTATAAGCCTTAGAACGGCAGAGCGCATTACCAATTGGCGAATGCCTTATTATATATGTCATCGATTACTTTTTGTACCAATACATCTATAAGCGCACTTTCTACGTCGCTGAGGTTGGCGTTTCGGTCAAAATTTTCAAACGATTTAAATACGTCTGTCCATTCCTCTTTGGTGACATTATTGCTATACACCACTCGGACGGAGAGCGTGAGTCGGTTCAGCAGGGCTTGGTCATTTGCGCCTGACGCGGCAGGTTCAACTAAATAACTGACAATTGCGCCGCTCAACTCTACGTCGGGCTTATCTTTTCTGAGGTCTAAGCGGGCTTCGGACGTAAATTTGTTTTTGAGCCGCTCCAAAGGTAGGCAGTAGGATAGGAGGGGCATTGCTGGCTAATAGCTGAAAGTCGGATACTGAGAGGGTCTTGACGCGCGGGTCTATGGCTGCGCCGCTAAACGAATAGATGCCGCAGCCACTTAGGTAGATAGGCACACAACAGCCATCAAAACAGAGAAAAAGGCAAATCGGATAGGCATGACAGAAAACCCCTATATCTGCTTGGGGCAGGTATCGTACAACGAGGGGTATGCGGGATAAAGGGTGGAACAAAACGAATTATTGGGCTATCATTAGCTTAGACGTAGGCAAAGATAGCGGTATTATTGCTAATTTTGCGGCTTTTACCGATATTCTTTGCCCTATGACCAATATACATCCTATTTTTGAACGCATGTTGCCACGCCGCGACAAAGAACAACTATTGAAACAACAAGGCAAAGTGTTGTGGCTTACGGGTTTGTCGGGGTCGGGAAAAAGCACTATTGCCATAGCCTTAGAGCGACATCTGCACGGGCAGGGCTACCTAACCCAATTATTAGACGGCGATAATGTGCGCACGGGCATCAACAATAATTTGGGATTCTCGGAAGCCGACCGACAAGAAAATATCAGGCGTATTGCCGAAGTAGCCAAGTTGTTTGCCCAATGCGGTATTATTACTATTTGCTCCTTTGTAAGTCCTACGGAAGATTTGCGCCGTTTGGCTCAGGGCATCATTGGCGAAGATGATTTTATCGAAATTTATGTCAGTACGCCCTTGTCGGTATGCGAGCAACGCGACGTGAAGGGTTTGTACCAGAAGGCACGTGCGGGATTATTGTCCAATTTTACGGGTATTGATGCGCCTTTTGAGCCGCCCATACGAGCAGACATAATTGTTCCCGCACACGAATGGAGCGTAGCGCAAGCCGTAGCCCATATTGCGCAATACATACACCCGCCTATGTATCCCAAAATCAATATCGCCGTTGATGGCTACGCCGCTTGTGGCAAAAGCACCATAGCCAAAGAATTAGCCAAACGCTTGGGCTATATATTCATCGATTCGGGGGCTATGTACCGCGCTGTCACCTTGTATCTGCTGCGACACCAGATAGCTGTGTCTGACGCAGCAGCTATTGCCAAAGCCCTCGACGATATAAATATTAGCTTTGCGCCCAATCCCGAAACGGGCTATTCCGATACGTACCTCAACGGCGAAAACGTAGAACAACGCATTAGAGAGAGTGACGTATCGAACCTCGTCAGCCCAGTGAGTACGGTCAGAGCTGTGCGCCAATTTTTGGCGGCGCCGCAACAAGCCATCGGGCACCAAAAGGGCGTGGTGATGGACGGACGCGACATAGGTACGGTCGTCTTTCCCGATGCCGAACTAAAATTGTTCGTAACTGCCCGTATGGACGTGCGCACCGACCGCCGCTATTGCGAGTTGCTGCGAAAAAATATACCCGCCGACAAAAACGATATTGCTCGCAACCTCGCCGAGCGCGACCATTTAGACTCAAGCCGCACCGAAAGCCCCCTGCGCCAAGCCGCCGATGCCATTTTGTTTGATAATTCAGACCTAAATCCCCGCGAACAACTCAATACCGCATATACATGGGCTTTGGAACGTATCGAAAGGGCAAAAGCGGGGAGTGCGGTTGGATAATATACCTCGTAGGAGCAAAACATTGCTAAGAGCTGAAAACTTCAGAAAAACCTTTTTCCCGTTAAAAATGAGCCTAAACCTTGATAGAAAGGCATAACAGTTAGGGCTTAGGGGAGTGAATTTCCCTTCTTTGAGGGGCTTAGAGGGAGTCTATAGTTCTTAGAATATTTAGAAACTACATAAAGCTACGCCTTTTGTAACTATTTAGCCTTGTAGGGGGAACTAATCGAATATGCAGCGATGTCAGGCATTATTAGATAAGTATTGCTCATTACCCCATACCCAGAACCCTATACCCTAAATGGTTACCGCCTTTTTACTAAAAAACAACCCAATACGATTTCTCCGAAGTTTTCGGTCGGAACTGTTCCGTAAAATCGGGGAATTGCGGAATAATTGCGGGCAATTGTTTGGGAAAATATGAGCAGAAAAGCCGCCGAATCGCACAAAAAGTGCGATTCGGCGGTTGGCATTTGGGATAAGCCCAATATTGAAAAGGTCAAAATGGGCAAGCAATTGCCGAGATAGCTATTTTTTTGCGATTTTGCCCTTGCTTTCATAGTGAAATTATTTGCCCTATCAAGTCTATTAAATGACTACTCAATTTTGTAGCGTTGCCCTTGTATATTTCTTCTAAATCAAACTTCACAGCCATGAGATCGTTATTCGTTTACCTATCCGCGTATGGGTTCAGCATGAGGCTATTGCTACCCACCGCCTTGCTTGCCCAAACCATCGGAGGTACTACTACTGTTTGCGAGGGCGAATGCCTATCTTATACCGCCAGCGGCGGTACAGCCCCCTACACTTGGACGGTGACGGGCGGCACGCCTACCTTGTTTGTAGGCACTAATGTTAATATTTGCTGGGGAACGAGTGGTAGCGGCAACATCACACTAACCGATGCCAGCAATGCCACTACTACCGCTACAATAACCATCAACCCCAAGCCTACGCCTACTATTGTGCCGCCTATTGTGCCCGCCTGCCCTGCCATTAATTCGGGCGCGGTGCCTTCTGACAACCATACCAATAATTGTCAAAAAGCTTGTGCCAATAGTTGCGCTTTGTATTATGTGCCTTATACGACGGGTAGCACCTACGTTTGGTCGGCGAGCGGGCATGTTTCGCTTACGCCTTCGGGGTCGGGCAATAGCCAAGCTACTGTTTGTTGGGGCAATGTGGGCAATGGTTCGCTCAAAGTAGTAGAGACTAACGTATTTGGTTGCCAAGACTCGACCAGAATTTGCATCAATAAAATACCATCGCCTACTGCTGCCTTTACGCCTGGTCCTAATATTACGGTTTGTCAAGGGCAAACTGTATCGTTCAACAATACATCTACGGGAGCCGTATCGTATTTATGGACATTTGGCGGCGGCTCGCCTGCTGCGTCCACGCAAACCCACCCGACCGCTATCGTTCAGTACCGTAGGCACTTGGACAGTGACGCTACTTGTTCAAAACCAATGTTTATGCAGCGATACTGCCACTGCTACGGTAACGGTATTTCTGGACAGGTCCGCCTATTGAATGTGTTTCTGCTTTGTGTGCGGGTAGCAATGCCACCGAGCAGCACCCCACCGGGCTGCGGTCTCCTTATACATGGGGCATCACAGGCGGCACTATTACGAGTGGTGCGGGTACGCCCAATATTACAGTAGCTTGGGGTTTTACGCCTCCATTTACGCTTAGTCTTAGTGCAGGTGGCTGTGGCTATTGCCCTATGCCTACGACGCTTAATGTACCCATCATTCCTTTGACTATGCCCATTGCAGGCACAACCACGCCTTGCTATGGCGATTTGGCTACCTATAGTTTAGTAGGCAATACCTGTGGAGGCAGCTACCATACTTGGACTATCAACCCGTCGTTGGGCTATATTGTCAGTGGGCAGGGTAGCCAAACAATTATGGTACAATGGCACCCCGCATTTAGCAATTGGTGTAACCCCACGCCTACGGCTATTAGCGTAGTATATGATAATTGTTATTTAGATTGCGAGCATGGTAGTGGTTCGCTGAATGTGACGCTCTTGCCCGAATTTTTGACCGAAGGCCCGGCAGAGGGATGCGTGGGCTTGCCCGCTACGTTCAGGGCGGCTTGCAGCTTTGGATTCCCGAATTTTACGCCTACGCTTTGCAATTGGTCTATTATTACACCTTCCAATACGATTATTCCCAATGTAGCACTTAATACGGCTACGCTCAATTATAGTGGTTGGACTACTTCGGGTACTTATACCGTAGTAGCTACGGCGGTTAATCCTGCTAATTGGTGCAATGCCACCTACAGCACTACTATCGATATAATGCCTCTGCCCCCTGCTCCTACCAATATCACAGGACCGACAACGGTTTGCCCCAATAGCACCTATACCTACCAAGCCATTGCGTCGCCTTTTGTGGGTATTTTTAATTGGACGGCGACGAATGGTACGGTAGTGCCCATTAATGGCAATACCGTCAATGTGACCTGGGGCGCGTCGGGTCCGTATAGCGTATCCGTATCGCAGCAAGACATCAATAGCCCCAATTGTCCGTCTCTACCATTTACCCTTAATGTAAGTAAATATACGCCTGCTGCACCTACGGGTTTGACCACAGTTTGTTTGGGGCAGACTACTACGTATAGTGTACCGTCAATACCAGGCAGTAATTATATATGGAGCATTAGCCCTTCGGGGGCGGGGTCGTTTTTGGGCAGTACCTTGGGCAATACCGTGACAGTACAATGGAATGTGGCAGGTGCGGCTACGCTATCGCTCAATTTATGTGGGCAAACGAGCAATCAGAATATAACCGTCAGCCCGACTACTGTCATTAGCCTTACGCCTGTGAGCTACTGCGCAGGCAGCAGTGCTACTCTTAACGCACCCGTATCGGTATGTGCGCCTTATGTATGGAAAAATGCAATGAATATTGTTATAGGCACTGGCTCAACGGTATCAGTCAGTACGGCGGGCTATTATAGCCTGACCGCAACTAATTGTAGCACGGGTTGTGCGGCGATAGGTACGGTATTGGTTACACAGAACCCCGCACCCGTAGCAGCCATCACCACGCCCGACCCGACTAATTATTGCGGCTCGGCTACCATCAACAACATGCTATATGCCCAAAATAATCCGGGCTATACGTTTCAATGGTATAATGGCGCAACGCCAGTAGGCACAGGACCCACCTATAATGCCACTACAACGGGGGCTTATAGCGTTGTAGTCACCAATAGCTTTGGTTGTACCGCTACATCTAACATTATCAATATAACGTATGTGCCCACTTGCCCAGTCCCTTGTACGCCCGTGGGCACGGTAGCGGGTTTGGCTACCCCCACGCCTCAGTGCAACACCTGGAATTTTAGCGGCACAGCCACCAATGCCACTATTACGGGCTGGACTTATGGCAATGGATTTTCGGGGGCTAACCCTTCTACCCATGTCTATCCGCAGGCGGGCTATTATACGGCTACCATTTATGCAGTAGATGCCAATGGCTGTCCTATTTCCATGAATCGCCTTGTCACCGTACCCGTTGCACCCGATTTCGGCTATACGGCTACTTGTAACCGCTTAGTATCGTTCAATGGCAATTTGTCTACGTTCGTATCGCCGTATAGCATCACGGCTTATACGTGGAACTTCGGCGACCCCGCCAGCGGCGTTAATAATACGGCTACGGGGGCTACACCTACGCATACGTTTGTCGGCGTGGGCAATACATTCAACGTTACGCTTACTATTTCGTCGAGCAGTGGCTGTACGGCGAGTATTGTTTTGCCAGTCAATGTCTATCCGCAGGCTACGGCAGTTATTGCGCCGCCCGTTGCTGCTTGTGCGGGTTCGGGTATTTCGTTCAGTGGTGCGGGGTCTTTGGGCACATTGGTAGGCTATGCTTGGGATTTTGGCGATCCTGGCAGTGGTACTGCTAATACGTCGCCGCTTGTTAGTCCTTCGCATACCTATTTTACAGGCGGTACTTATACCGTCACCCTCACCGTAACGGATATCTACGGCTGTACGGCAAATACTACGGCATCGGTTAATGTAGCACCCAATCCCCTCACAGGTACGATTAGCGTTAGCCCATCGGCAGCGGTTTGTTTGGGTACTACTGTTACGCTTACTGCGCCCAATCCGGGCAATACTTATTTGTGGTCTAACGGACAAACGACCCAGAGTATTAGTGCCGCTGCGAGCGGAACATACAGCGTGACAATTAGCAATGCCAATGCTTGCAACTATATACCGCCTACCCAGACGGTGACAATTTATCCCGCGCCTGCGGTGGTTATCGAGGGTCCAACCGAAATTTGCGAAGGCGACGAGGCTGTCCTAAAAGTATCACCTTGTAACCCCGGATATAGCTATGCTTGGTCAAACTCTGGTGCTATTTGCGCTACTAATATAAGCAACCAATTTTCGCCGCTACCCGCGGGTTCGCATACCTTTACGGTGACAGTAACGAGTACTACTGCTCCTAACTGCTCGGTTGTATTGAGTCATACGATACAAGTATATCCCTTGCCCGCACCTTTTACTATTACCTCGTCGCCGGGCGGCAATATCTGCGAAGGCACAACAGTTACGTTTAGCGCACCTGCGAATCCTGCGGTCACTTATTTTTGGAGTACGGGACAGAGCGGAAACAGCATTACCATACCCAATGCTTCGGCGGGCGGGTACTATGCTATGGCGATAGATAATATAACGGGCTGCGAAAGGAAGAGCAATACCATAGAGGTATATCCTTTGCCTGATGTGTGTATGGCACCGCAGGGTTGTTATACCGCCTTATGTTGCGATACGCTTTGCGTTGCATTAGACCCCAATATTACGGTCTACCAATGGTATTTTAATGGCATACCTATCTTAGGTGCTGTAAACAATACCTTTACGACTTGCTACGATACGCTGGGTACAGGTGTATATCAAGTATTATTGACCAATATTTGGGGCTGCTCTGCCTTATCGCCGCCCCTCAACCTCACTATTCTGCCTTGTGATACGGCTTGTGCTTTTATTGTAGAAGATAGTATTCGTTGCGTGCAATCACCTACGGGTATGAGTTTCCAATACGGTTTTCAGTTGCTCAATAATAGTGGTTTTACGGTCAATTCAGTTCAGTTAGTGGGCATTACTTCTACGGGAGCAACGCCGAGTATTAGCCCTAATCCTATGAACATTACGCCAATACCCAATAATTCGTCGGGGGCAGCGCAGTGGTTCAATATAGGAGGTGCAGGCGTGACTGCGGGCGATACGGTTTGTTTCCAAATCAATGTAGCAAAAATGATAGGGACGGTAATGGATAGCTGTTGTACCTCGCCGCTAACGCATTGCGTGGTATTGCCGCAATGTTGCAATTGCAACTTCGAAGAGTTTCAGGCGCAGGTCAATCAGGGTTTTAGCATAGTGCCTACGGGCGTATGCGGGCAGTATATCCTAACGCCCCAAGCCTTGGGCCCTTGCGATAGCGTAGAGTGGCTCATATCGCCACCGCTGTACTCGATAGGCAATTCGCCCGTCCTTGTCAATCTGCCAACGGGCACGCACTATGTTTGTATGGTTGTGACACGTTATGATGCCAACGGCAATATATGTGCTATCTATGAAAAGTGTATCAATATTGTAGTGCCGCCTTGTTGTGTATGCGACGAAAACTTCTTTAACCAAGTGCAACTCGGGTTTAGTATAAGCACTTCGGGCTATACCGCAACGCTTACGCCCTTGGGTGTGTTCAATAACAACTGCGATGTAGTGCAATGGTCTTATACGAGTAATTTCATGTCGGTTATTATGGGAAGTAGTGTAGGCAGCAATCCGTTTAATTATACATTCCCGGTTCGGGATTTTATACCATATGTGTGTAACGCGCACCCAAGCCGATGGTACGACCTGCCAATATTGCGTATGCCGCAAACTATGGATACCGCCCATTATCATCAGCGATGATGATACGGATATTTTGGACGTAGCAGCAGCCCAAATTATTGCAGCACCGCATTGGCACGGCTGCGGTAAGATATGGACAGACGTAGCCAGAGACCTACTATACGAAACACAAAACGGTACTGTGAGCTATGACCCAGCAAACAGCGGCTTCACATATAACCCCGATGAAGGCTTTGTCGGTACAGACGTGTTTAGTTACCTGCTCTGTATAGACGACGGACTCGAAACACAACCCTGCGACACGGTGACGGTAGTACTTACGGTAGGAGCAAGCGCACCCGTGGGCCTACACCTCCAAGCGTGGTTGAGTGGTGCATTTATACCTGCATCGCAAACAATGCGCACCGAATTGATAGCAGATGACCTATTGCCTATCGAGCAGCCTTTTGATTGTGCGCCTTGGTTCTATACGGGAAGCGAGGGTTTTGCAAACATAAGTAGTATGCCGCCTACAATGGTCGATTATGTATTGGTAGAAGCACGACCCGCTGCCGATATCAACAGTATAGCCGAGCGCGTAGCCGCTTATATCTTGTCAGACGGTACGATAAGCAATAGCCTGATGATGCCCGATGCTACATTGCCCGATGCGGTCTATTTCAGCAATTTGTCGCCTAATGGGTCTTATTATTTTGTGTTGCGCCACCAAAACCACTTGCCCGTAATTACTGCCAACCCCCACAATACGAGCAACCCTGCCCTTGTCGACTTTACACAGCCCGCCAATATATTGGACGGTAGCGGGCAGCTCACCAATTTGGGCAACGGCAAATATGGCTTAAAATCGGGCGACATCAGTGCCAACGGTGTTATTACAGTTGCAGACTTTAATATCTTTACCCCTCAAACGGCGGGTGTGAATGTGTATACCCCTGCCGATTGTAATTTGGACGGCAATGTCACGGTAGCCGACTTCAACCAATTTAGCTCCAATGCGAGTGCCATAGGTGTCAGCATAGTGCGCTATTGATGATGCTACGATAGAATAAACATCGCCCGCCTTCTCAATTTGGGAAGGCGGGCGATGCTGTTTATGGGCAAAAAGAAATGTTTTTTGGTAACTATTTAGGGTATAGGGTTTTGGGTATGGGGTAATGAGCAATATTTATCTAATAATGCCTGACATTGCTGCATATTCGATTAGAAATGGCTATTTCCCTTACAAGGCTATATAGTTACGTTTTTTGTTAGCTTTGGCACTCAATAAACCGCTGCTAAGGTTCGGGTTGGCGGTTACTATGCGAAGTTGCCGCGCTGATAATTCAAGCGCGTGCTATCTTATGCGTTATTTTTTTAATGCTGTACGATGAGCCGTCCGGTAGATACGCGCACGTTGTTTTGCAAAATAAAGTAGAAATATACACTCGTATCCATTCTCGATACGTCTAAGGATAGTTGGCTACCACTGACATTTTGGTAGGTGGCAATTTTGCTACCTATCACATTGAATAGCTCGACACGGTGTATTTTTTCTGCGGGGTTATAAAATTTGATGGTGGCTATATCGCGGGCAGGGTTGGGCGTAACCACCGAATAGGTGCGCTCGCTGCTTGATGATGGGTTATGAGGGGCGGGGGCTGGTAGTATCAAATAGCTCGATAGAACGAATAATAAGGTGGTAATGATTGTTTTCATAATCTTGATAAGGGTAAACAGTGTTTCAAAATTTGAGTGATAAAATTGGGTTTTACTTGGTTGTATAACAATAATTGCGCCAAAAAGTGTGCAGATGGATAGAAATACTTGGTTAATATTGGGTATTTGGGGCGAAGCAAAGAACAGGACTATAACTAAGACGGTATTTTGGGCAAATGGTTGCATGGTTTGCTTTGCATTTGCGCAATAAATAAAATATTACAGTTATTGTGCGGAAGCAAAACAACCGTCTATCGGATAAAATAGCCGAAATGCAATAACTATTGAGGTACTGAAAACATACCGTACCTCATGTTATTTATTTATAGTTTTAGATTTCGGGCAAATTTAGTACAAGTTTTAGAATAAAAAAAATAAAGTGGGAAAAAAGATGTAAAAATTGCGTTCTAAAAAATGAAAATGTGCCATCTTTGAGCAAATTTTTCGCTGTGTTTGCCCATAAATTCCATCTGCCAACAAGGTAAAAATATAAATAGTTGTGTTTGAATAATAATTTAAAATCAAATTAACCGTGACAAACCCTGCATTAATCCTCATTGATATCCAGAAGGGCTTCGACGATATAATCTATTGGGGCGGCGAGAGAAATAACCCAAGAGCAGAAGAAAATGCAAGCATTCTTTTGCAATTGTGGCGACAACGCCAACTCCCAATTTTTCATATCCAGCACTGCTCCTCAAATCCGAAATCTCCATTACACGAAACCAACAAAGGCAACCAATTTAGCGACTTGGTGAAGCCACTTGAACATGAAATCGTAGTGAAAAAAAATGTCAATAGTGCTTTTATCGGAACCAACCTAAAAGAACAACTCGACAATTTGAAGATTACAAAACTCGTAATTGTAGGGCTAACTACGGACCATTGTGTGTCGACAACGGCGCGAATGGCGGGAAATTTTGGCTTCGATACCTTTATCGTTTCAGACGCAACTGCCACGTTTAACAAAAAAGGTTTAGACGGAGAAAATTATGCAGCGGAACTGATACACCAAACAGCACTTGCCAGTTTACAAGGCGAATTTGCCACCATAGTAACGACCGATTTTATCCAGCAGACCGCCCATACATTAGTTTAGCTTTTTATCGCCCAAATAGATGTGATGTTGATGTCAAGCCGCCAATTAATGTTGGTGACTATCTGCCCGCGAAATCGTCCTACCCATCAATGAACTAAGGCAAAACTTGCTTGCCAAGCAGGTTTTGAACTGCCGAGAGGCTTAGATGTCGCGATAAAATAGTAATTTTGCTCCTCAATCTTAACCCTAACCCTATCAGGACGTTGGCAAAAACGCCCTGCTTTGTTTGCCGTGATGAAACACTTTCTAACTTTCTTATTCGCTGCGGTATGTTGGGTATGCAGCAATACAGCCCAAGCCCAAACTACCAATACCCCGCCCTCTTCGCCCGACGCGCGGCAATGGGACGAAGTGATGCGCGATTTTAAACACCAATCGCAGAGCAGCCTCGATTCGGTGCGCTACGCGCTGGAACAAGGAATGGCAGAACTGCAAAAAGGCTTAGACCAACTGCAAGTAACACCCGACGGCAAAATCATTGCAGGGCAGCAAACCATCGATACCGCGCCACAACTCGAAAAATTGGCAGCAGGTATCGAAGCTATCGGCAAGGTGTTTGACGTTCCTGCCGAAGATTTGCAGCCTGTTCGCAGTGCAGTTGCCGCCATGCTGCTATTGCTACAACAAGGCATCGAACTCTTAAAAACCTTAGAACCCAGCACTTGGGGCAATACGACCAAATAGCCTACGCGCACTCAGGTTTTTGCCCCATAAAAGCCCAGAAAACCCATGAACGGACGCATTTTTATCGGATTTTTGGGGCTTACTGTGCTGCTGCGCCTGCCGTCGTGGTGGGTAAGCGTCATCGACCACGATGAATCGACTTATATCGTCATCGCACAGCAATTGTTGCACGGCAAAGTATTGTATGCCGATTTGTGTGATACCAAACCGCCGGGCATTTTTCTAATTTTTGGCGGCATTATCTCGCTGTTTGGCACATCGGTGGCAGCTATTCGGGCTGCAACTTGCGTGGCAATTGCCTTTACTGCTTGGGTTTTATATACCATCAATCGACGATGCGGAGCTACAATAAGCATAGCTATAATGAGCGGATTGGCATATATATTGGGCGTATCAATGCATCGGTGGGGCATGGCTGCCAATACCGAGCTATGGTTTAATGCCTGCACCGCCACTGCTTGGTGCTGGGGAATACCCTTATTGAGGCTCGCTGATACTGCAAATAGACCCAATAACGCATATCTATATTGGGCTTTGGTGGGATTGACCTTTGGTATAGGATTTGTCATCAAATACGTAGTATTGCTCGACTTTGGTGCTTTTATCGCCCTTATCGCGATATGGCGATTGCGACAAAACACAGATTGGAGGCAATGGGTTCGCCTATGTACAGGCATATTTTATGCTGTATTGGCTTTTGCCTTGCCATTCGCGATGTGTTGGGCTTGGTTCGATAATTATGGCTACGAAGCACAATTTGCCGATGCCGTTTTTGGCATTACGCGCCGTTATCCCAGCGCGTTTAATCTATGGCATGCCGCCGACCTGTTGGGACGTTTCGCGCTGTCGTTTCTGCCTTTATGCTTGGGGGCTATTGTTGCGTTGGGCTATGCTTGGCGGCACCGTCACCAACACAGCGCAGCACAACTGACCCTTGTGGCATTGCCGCTTATGTGCGGAGCGGCTTTGGTAGCGGCGATATTGCCGGGCAAAGGATTTTCGCACTATTTGTTGCAGCCTCTATTACCTTTGTCGCTTTGGGCTTTTGGTGCAGCAGCCATACGACCACAAAAGCGGGGTGAAATAGGCGAATATGAGGAAGCTACTTACTACAAATTGCCTTATTTCCCCCAATTGCGCCGAACAACCTACCTTGTGGCATTTTTGGGCTTATGCTGCTTGGGCATTATTGCCGCCAATACCCTACGTTTTGTAGCCCCCGCCGATACGCGCCGCGACATAGCCACTTGGCTCGCGCCGCGCCTCCACCCCGCCGACCTAATTTACGCGCCCGCCGCCACTATATTATACGCATGGCTCGACCGTCCGCCTCTTAGCCCTTATGTACACAGTACCTTGCTCTCCAAGCCCGACCACCAGAAAGCCCTACAAATTGATGTCAATCAAGTTTTGACTAATATTGTAGGGCAATGTCCGCGCTTTGTGGTGATAGAGACAAGCCCGCCACCGCCGCCCATTGCCCACTATATAGCGCAATACTGTATATTAGCCCGCGAATACGACCAAAAAATAGCGGTATATAGTTGTTATAGCCATTAAGACACCCATTAAGCACCTTTTTTTCTCATGAATAGAACTTGGCTCCGCCGCCTCAATAGTTTTGAATGGCTCAAAAACAACACGCCCCATAGGTTAGCCCTGCTGACGGCTATTTTGTTGGGGCTTTGCTCGCTGCTGCTGGTATTGTTAGTTAGCTTCTTTGGACAAAACCAAATAGCCTTACATTTGGCTTTGCTTATTGCTTTATTAGAAGGAGTATTAAGTTATATATTCATATATTTTGTATTGGAATATTTTATTTATAGAAAAATAAAATTGATTTACAAAATAATCCGCAAACAGAAGCGCAGCCCTGCCGAATCTGCCAATATGATAGATATGAACCAAAATGTGATTGATGATACAGAAGAGGAAGTGCGCGAATGGGCAGCTGAAAATGACAGAACCTTAGCTGATTTGCAAAAAATGGAAGCATTCAGACGCGAATATATCGGTAATGTATCGCATGAGCTAAAAACGCCGATTTATATTTTGCAAGGCTATTTAGATACGCTCTTGCAAGGAGCCATGGACGACCCCGACATCAAAGAAAGCTACTTGCAGAAAGCCGCGCAAAATGCCGACCGCCTAAGCCAAATTGTGAGCGATTTGGACTTTATTGCCCAACACGAAAGCGGAGAATTGCGGCTGCGCAAAGAGCCGTTTGTATTGTATAATTTAATTCGCGAGGTAATCGACGAATTGCAGTCTATTGCCAGCAGCAACCATATTGCGATAGAATGTAAAGAGGGCAGCAATACATCGGCAATGGTATTTGCCGACCGCGAGAAAATAAGGCAGGTATTGACCAATTTGGTCATAAACTCTATCAAATATGGGCGCGAAAATGGCAAAACAGTAGTCAGCATTTACGACATGCACCGCGATATATTGGTAGAAGTGAGCGACAATGGCATCGGGATAGCGGCTCAACATCTGCCTCGTTTGTTCGAGCGATTTTACCGCGTAGATCCGAGCCGTTCGCGGCAGCAGGGCGGGTCGGGTCTAGGCTTGTCTATTGCCAAACACATCGTAGAAGCCCATAAGCGAAAAATTCATGTGCGCAGCCAATTTGGAGTAGGCACTACGTTTGGATTTTCGCTCAAAAGAGTATAGCTCCAAATGTAGGTATAGGGTTTTGGGCTATGTTTATCCAATATGTCCGACCTCATTGCATATTCGATTAGGAATAGTGGTTTGATTTTCTAATTTTGAGTATTAATTTTGCCTGCCATGTATCCATTTCCAAGCGTTATGGCTTAGAAAATAGCGTTATATAATTGAAATATTAGTTCAATATTAAAAACTCCCCCTAACCCCCTCAGAGAGGGGGAATTTATACAAGATATAATTTGCTGATTATCAATAATTTACAGAAAAAAAAGACGGTCTAGCCACAAAAACTCCCCCTAACCCTCTCATAGAGTGGGAATTTATGCAATATATAATTTGCTGATTATCAATAATTTACAATAATGTATGTTGTTTCTAAAGTACCGTAGACATATTACATATAGACGCAAGCCTGAGAATATCGTAGGCATGAAACTCGTGTAAGGTAAGTGTATGAAACTAAAAAATCAAACCAATAGTTATTCTTGTAGGGGCACCCTGACAAGGGTAAATAGTTACTCTACTCCTTAAAAATAGCAAAGCCCCCGCCAAGAATGACAGGGACTGTTCGCTTAAAAACGACTGCTATGAAAAACTACTCTCTCTCGCTCTTTTACGTTGCAAAGATACAATACCTTTTTTGATATTGCAACCATAGGCATCATATTTTTTTTATTTGATAACGTCGATGTTTTATCGGCTTTTATTGCGAGTTTGGTAGCGTTTTTGGGGTATTACATCATACCGCCCATGCCGCCGCCGTGGTGTGCGTGGGGTTCTTCTTTACCTGGTTTGTCTACGATGAGGCACTCGGTCGTAAGCAACATGCTGGCAATAGAAGCAGCGTTTTCTAAGGCTACGCGAGCTACTTTGGTGGGGTCAATTACGCCGTCGGCATAGAGGTCGCCGTAGGTTTCGGTGCGGGCATTAAAGCCATAAGCGTTGGTGCCGCCTCTTTTTACTTCTTGCACGATAACCGAACCTTCCAAACCTGCATTAGTAGCTATTTGGCGCAGAGGCTCTTCGATAGCGCGGCGCACGATGTCGATACCTGTTTGTTCGTCGTCGTTGTCGCCTTTGAAATCGGCAAGACCTTCGATAGCGCGAATATAAGCTACGCCGCCGCCAGGAATGATGCCTTCTTCTACGGCAGCGCGTGTAGCGTGTAGCGCATCGTCAACGCGGTCTTTTTTCTCTTTCATTTCTACTTCGGTGGGCGCACCTACGTATAGTACTGCTACGCCGCCTGCCAATTTTGCCAAACGCTCTTGCAATTTTTCGCGGTCGTAGTCCGATGTAGTGGTTTCGATTTGAGATTTGATTTGATTTACACGAGCTTTGATGTCTTCTGTGCTGCCTTTGCCGCCTACGAGCGTGGTATTGTCTTTGTCAATCGTAACGCGGTCAGCTTTGCCTAAGTAGGTCAAATCAGCATTTTCGAGTTTGTAGCCGCGCTCTTCCGAAATCACCGTGCCACCCGTCAGGATAGCGATGTCTTCCAACATAGCTTTGCGGCGGTCGCCAAAACCAGGAGCTTTGACGGCAGCAATTTTGAGCGTGCCACGCAATTTATTGACCACTAAGGTTGCCAATGCTTCGCCTTCTACCTCTTCGGAAATGATGAGCAAAGGACGGCCCGTTTGTACCGTGCGCTCCAAAATGGGCAACAGGTCTTTCATGGTCGATATTTTTTTGTCATAAATCAAAACGTAGGCATTTTCGAGTTCTGCCTCCATCGTTTCGGGGTTAGTCACAAAATAGGGCGACAAATAACCGCGGTCGAATTGCATACCTTCTACGACGGCTACGGTCGTTTCTGTGCCTTTGGCTTCTTCTACGGTAATTACGCCTTCTTTGCCCACTTTTTGCATCGCTTCGGCGATAAGTTTGCCAATTTCGTTATCGTTGTTCGACGAAACGGTAGCTACTTGTTGGACTTTGGTGATGTCGTCGCCTACTTGTACTGACATTTCGTTCAAAGACTCTACGACACGTTTGACGGCTTTGTCGATACCGCGTTTCAAATCCATAGGATTAGCACCCGCAGCAAGGCTTTTCAGACCTGCCGTGATGATGGCTTGCGACAGAACGGTAGCGGTGGTAGTACCGTCACCCGCAGCATCGGCGGTTTTAGACGCTACTTCTTTGAGCATCTGCGCACCCAAGTTTTCCATTGGGTCTTCAAGGTCAATTTCTTTGGCAACCGTAACGCCGTCTTTGGTGATGGCGGGTGCGCCGAATTTTTTCTCAATCACTACGTTACGTCCTTTGGGACCTAAGGTTACTTTGACGGCGTTGCACAATACATCAACGCCTTTTTTCAATTTTTCGCGTGCGTCGGTTTCAAATTGAATTAATTTGGACATGGTATTAAAACTGGTTTTGTTGTTTGAAAAATATGGGAGTAATTAATTAACAGCAGTTCGATAGGATAATGGCGAGTAGCAACACGACGGAAGTATGGTTGCCTTGTTGCTACGGATATGGGCAATTAGCCCTTAGATAGAAACAAAAAAACAGACACAGCGTAGCTATGTACGGAGTGCCTTGTGGAGGGGGGTTAGACGATGGCGAAAATATCCGATTCGCGCATGATGAGGTAATCAGTGCCGTCGACCGCGATTTCGGTGCCTGCATATTTGCCATATAAAACGGTATCGCCTACTTGAACGGTCATGGGTTCGTCTTTTTGCCGTTACCTACGGCTACGATGGTGCCGCGCTGGGGTTTTTCTTTGGCGGTATCGGGGATAATCAAGCCGCTTTTGGTGGTCGTTTCGGCTTCGGCGGGTCTTACTACTACCCTGTCTGATAATGGTTTGATACTCATAATAATGTGTGGTATATTGGTTGTTATAATAGAATAAATTGGAATTGACAGCAGATAAGCATTGCCTCTTACCCTATTCAATGCTTATCACATACTGTGCCAAGCCTATTTTTATGCCATTTTTGCAGACAATCGCGCTGAATACCTGACAAAATGTATGCCCACGCCGAATATTTGGCAGCCTATTGGCAGTTTGTGCCCTTTACAAACTATCATCGCCCGCAAAACGAACCTGCTTTGCGGGCGACTATTGATAGGAGCGAACCTTTTAGACTTTGGACAGATTTTTTTTAGGGAGTACCAAAAGCCCAAGGCAGAAAGTTGTAGGTTTAATTTGTGAAAAATACCAAACACTTCTGCCTTGGGCTTTTGGGTATCGGCTGCCTTCGCAGTCGCGCCTTAGCCAATTATTTTAAAGATTGGACGTAACTATTTAGCCTTGTAGGGGGAACTAATCGAATATGCAGCGATGTCAGGCATTATTAGATAAGTATTGCTCATTACCCCATACCCAAAACCCTATACCCTAAACAGTTACTCAAAAATATATTATTTTCTGCCCTTTTGTAGGAAGTGGGACAACTTTATTAGTTGCCGAAAACCTCGAAAGAAGGGCAGTAGGGTTGGAACTCGACGATAAGTATTGCGACTATATGTTAGACACGGCTTTATGCCAACAAATTTGGACTCATGCCCATATTAGAAAAACCGCCGTCGTGGAATAGGTTTTGCATAGTCACCATGCGCGTAAGGTCGGAGAATAGAGCGATGCAGTAGTCGGCGCAGGCTTCGGCAGAGGCGTTGCCGAGCGGCGACATTTTGTTGGCATAGTCAAAAAAATCGCCAAAGCCCTTGATACCTGTCCCTGCCGTAGTGACGGTGGGCGATTGCGATATGGTATTGATGCGCACCTTGCGGCGCACGCCATAGTGATAGCCAAAGCTGCGGGCAATAGATTCGAGGGCGGCTTTGGCATCAGCCATATCGTTATAGCCAGGAAAGGAACGTTGGGCGGCTATATAACTAAGCGCTATGACCGACGCACCATCGTTGAGTGCATCTAATTGCCATGCAGTTTGCAATATTTTGTGGAAAGACATAGCCGAGATGTCTATTGTTTGGGCATAAAAGGCGTAGTTAAGATTGGTATACTCGCGATTTTTGCGCACATTGGGCGACATACCGATAGCGTGTAGGACAAAATCTATTTTGCCGCCCAATTGCTCGATAGATTGCTCGAAAACGGTTTTTAGGTCGTTGGTGTCGGTGGCATCGGCGGCAATAACGCTTGTTTGGCATTGGTCGGCTAAACGCTGTATGCTACCCATCCGCAGTGCTACGGGAGCATTGCTGAGCGTGAAAGTAGCACCTTCTTGGTAGGCACGCTCGGCTATTTTCCAAGCGATAGATTTTTCGTCCAAGGCACCAAAGATAATGCCGCGTTTTCCATTTAATAACATAATGAAGTGGTAGGTGAAGCACACCCGCCCTTGTTTGTAGGAGTGGGCAAAGGTATGTGCGGTGTGTCGATAATTGGGGGCTAAGGCTTGGGTTATTACACTTTTAGGTCTTTGATACTGCTGCTGCGTTTCAACTGAATGGCTTCTTCTTTGGTCAATTGGTTGTGTTTGCAATCCAATGAGCGCAAGCGCGGCAGGCGGGTGGCTATGTCGTCAAAAGCAGTTGTTTTCAATTGATTATTGGAACAAATCAATTCTTCGAGGTTGCTGAGTAGGTCTATGCCGTCGAGCGAGGTAAGGCGGTTTTTGCTGCCGTTGAAGTGGGTCAGTTTGCTGAGGTGTTCCGTACCTTTGAGGTCGCTGATGGCTTGTTCGCTCACATTCAACGAGTTTAGATTGCTGAGATACTGCACGCCCGATAAGTTGGTCAGTTGAAACGACAATTTATTTTTAGCTAATTTGAAGTTGAGCTTTTGGGTGCTAAAAATTTGCTGCAATTGTTCGTCGTTGGGCACGTCGGTCACTTCGCCTTTTCCGACCAAGACGTTAAATGCCTTTTTCCATTGCGGTTGCAGGCTTGCCCACCATTGTTTGCGCTTCATAGGCGTATCGAAATAGTCGGCAGTAATAGTAGGTCGGCTGGGAGTCGGTGCTGCGGCTGTATTGCTGTTTGTCGTAATTTCGGCAGTAGTTTCGATGGTGCTGGGTCGGTTTTCGGCAATTGGCGTGGTATCAGGCTCTTGTGTCGTAGGCAGTGGGTCGGTTTTCGGCGCAACTTCCTCTATTATTTTAGCACTTGTTTTGGGTTTTTCGGTGCTATTTTTGTCGTTCGATTGCGGTTTGCGGCTTGTTTTAGCAGTTGTTTTAGCGGTTGTTTTGGCTTTTGTCTTGGGCTCTCCTTGGGGAGTTGGCTTATCTATCGCCGTATCGATTTGGGGATTAGCGAGTTCGGGTGTAGGAGTGGTATCGGGTATTGGGTCTTGTTGTAGTTCTTGTTGTTGTTCGGCGGCGGCAGGTGCTTCTATGGGCAATTCGGCATTTGGTTCTTTGCTTGCGGTTATTTTTTGCTTGTTTTTTTCTTTCTGGTGGCTATGTTTTGGGGCGGTATCTCGTTTTGTTCCAGCATTTGGCGGCGCAATTACGGCGACATCAGCCTCTTTATTAGCGGTTTCGCGTTGTTCGTTTACGGCGACATCAGCCTCTTTATTAGCGGCTTCTCGTTGTTCGTTATTGCCCAATTCTGCTTGTTGTTCTTTGTCGTGTTTTTTGCCTTGTTTGTTTTGCTGTTTGTTGTCCGATTTGTTTTTGGCGGGCTGTTGTTTGTCGCCTTGTTTGGCATCGCCATTTTTGTTGGCAGTATCGTTTAGGGCTTTGTCTTTGGTAACGGCTTTTTGTTGCTGGTCTTTATTGTCATTAGTAGCGGTGGTTTCTTTGCTGGTATCGTTGCCGTTGAGTGAGTTATTATGTTGCCCATTTTTGTTGTTATTTTGTTGTTGCGTGGTATTATGTAGTCCGTTTTTGCTACTGTTATTTTGTTGCTGCGTGGTATTGTCGTTAGTCGCATTTTTGTTTTGTTCCTGCTGTTGCTGCTGTACGTTTTTTTCTTGGATGTGGGCGGTGGGTTGTGTTTGTTCGTTGGTTTTGTTATTGCCTTGTTGTTGTTTTTCGTTGTTATTATTATTGCTGTTGTTGTTATTATTGCTTTGTTGTTGTTTTTCGTTATTATTATTATTGTTCAGGCTACTTTGCAATTGGCGCAGATTTTTTTCGGCGGCGTTTCGTGCGGTATTAGCTTCTTGTATTCGTTGTTCGTATTGTTTGCGTGTTTGTTGGGCTTGCACATCTTTGTCTTTGATGAGCGTATCGCGTTCGCGCAGGGCTGTATCTTTTTCTTTGAGGGCAGCCTCTAACTGTGCTATTTTTTCGTTAAAATACTTGTTTTCGTCAATGACGGTGGGGCGTATATTTCGGGCGCAGGGACCATTTTTGTTTGTACCTACGGTAAATTCGACCTGCATGCCCTTTTGCAGCGTTACCGTAACGCTATCATCGATATATGATTTGTAGAAAAATAGTATCTCGCCCGTTTCGTCGGTTTTAATCATACCTATTGTTTTCACCTCGTCATACGACTCGACGACACCCGTCACTAAGGGTTTTCCATCGCGGCGGTTGGCACCCGAAATAATCTGTTCGGCACACACTCCTTTGTCGTTGGTGCCCGTCACAAATTCGACCTCCATACCCTCCTCGATATTTTCGAGCAGGGCAGCGCGGTGAAAATAAATGTCGGTCTCATAACCAATGAGACCCCAGCCTTCTTGTTTGTTAAAAAACTTTATCTTGCCGCGGTGGCGCGACGAAGCCGGTTGAATGGTGCGTACAAAGCGTTTGAACGTATTATACACCGTATCTTGCAACCAAATGTGCATATCCAACTCAGAAATAATGAGGTGAATATCGCCGCGCAACGGAATAACCTCGCCCATAAACAAGCGTTTGGGCGTGAAATCGCGTTCTTTCCAGCTATATTTGGCGTATTTGGGGTCGGAGTAATTATCGTTGCTGATAACGGGCGCATCGTAGGAGTTCGCCAACTCTAAAATGAAGTCGTCGGCGCGTTTGCCGCCTGTAATCTGGTAAAAATAATCTTTAAATTCTAAGAGATGTTGGTAGGTTTCGCGTTCTTCGGCGGGTAGTTTATATTGCGTATTCGCATCGAAAATGCAGTAGAATGAGCGGTTTTTTTCTTTTTTAAGGGCAATTAGCAACTCTAACAGTACATGTAGGGTAGGGCGGGTAGTATCTAACCAATAGCATAAATTCGTACCATCGATAAAATAAGTTACTAATTCTGATTGATTTGGGTGTCTCATAACGAGCAATTCATGTTTTTTTTAGATAAATAATAAATGGGTAGCAATCTCCCTTGCCATCGTATCAGTATGGCAACCCAGCATATTGTGGCTATACAAGCCATCATATAATGCGTCAGTAAATTGGTGAGCAATGGCTTAGATGTCAAAGAACTTGTGTAGTATTAAGCGTATATGTAGCAAGTAGCAATTGATGCAAGCACAACAAACACGCGGCACACGGCGCAAAGTTAAGGCAAAAATAGAGCCTTTCAAAACATTGCGCCAATAAATGTTCAAATGGTGGTGTTTTGCCGCGTCTATTGCTGCCTATTTGCCTTGTCGAAAGGGTATGGGATTGAAATCATTAGACCAAATTACCTTTTTTTCAACATTTTATTTTTTGAATAGCACATGGTCAAGTTTCTTTACTGTATATTTGCAGCGATAATGTTGAAAACGTGTTGATGTTTCAAAAATCTTATTACATTTTTTGAACCTTTTGGGAAAGTAGGGCTTTTTTTATCGGTCGGGAACTTTTAAGGCAATTTTATTGTTATGCGAGAAAAGTTTTTTTTGTAAAATTTTTTCTAACTATTTAGCCTTGTAGAAACAGCCACGAGAATAGCTATTTCCAATCGAATATGCAATGATTTCGGGCATCATTAGATAGATATAATCCAAAACGTCATACCCTAAATAGCTACCATTTTTTTTAATCAATAAAAACAAAACATTATTATAATGCCACAAACCGACCTCATCATCACCCAAGCCCACAAAGAAGGCTTGATGGAATTGGAAGCGATCATTAAAAATGGTCAAAAACTACAATTCTTGGCTACATTTGGCACCTTTGCTGTGGTTTTCTCTTCGGGTTTCTCCATCGGAACGGTCATTGCTATTTACGACACCGATTGGCAGAAAGTGGGTGCTGCCGCCAAAGCAATTAACACCATAACCCGATACAAGTGCCAAGAACATTGTGTTTTCATGTACTTGCAAACCAACGACCCTTTTTGGGACGAAATGGCTAAAAAATTCGACTAACCCTTTTTTCTATCCCCGAAGAGAATAGCTATTTTTACTCGAATAGGCAACGCAGCCAAGCAAACATACCCCAAACCCCAAAAAAACAAACATTTTTCATCACGCTAACAAAACATACAAACTTCACCATGGACATTAAAAACAACATCGAGGCTTTGTGTTTCGAAACAACTTTTATTACCCGTGTACCCGTATTAGACTATAATAACGGTAAATCTATCCATGACTTAGGCATATTTCCAAGTAAATTGGATGATGAAAATCTGCCCCACTCTATGCGGCAATATAGCTATCTACCGCTATTTGTGCCAGGGGGCAAAGAGGGTAAATTCGATATCACTTCGTACCCTAAGTTAGGTGCGCCTAACGAAAAAATAGTAGAGATAAAAATAATTTTAGAGACAGATAGGTTCAGAAACGCTGCCTGTGAAGCAATCAAAAAACGCTTCAATACCGAGGAGGGCATAGACGCGCTTACAATCGAGAACATCAAGGTCCGCCCTTTATACAATGTTGAAGTGATTGAGTTTAGTGTTCAAGGCGATACGAACTTTATGGCATTGCAAGCACCCGCTCACGGCATCAATCGTTATTCTTCGACCGACAGAAATAGCGAAATCAGTGTCAGGCTCATCGCCAAAAGCGAAGACGCGGTAAAAGAACTGCTCGAAAATGCCCACCAAATTCGCATTACTTTCAGATTTGACATGCACAACATAGCAACCGATACCAACAGCCTAACTATAAAGGTGTCTGAGTTTACCGATACGGAAAATTTCAGAGACCTAAAAGGCAAAGCCGAAGGGAAGTTTGTCGAACGCGGCAACGTGGGAAAACTAATCAGCTCGCTTGCGTCCAGCATAAAAGTGACGGAAAACATAGAGAAAGCCGATGCTAATACTGCTGCCCACCAACTCACTGAAAAAATGATGGACCGCCTCCACGCGAAAGCAGACGAATTTGCTGAAAAAGCCTATCAATTTTGCGAGGAAAAGGGATACAGCGAAAAAGACATCCTACCCGACGTAGTAACGGGCGAAATATCCGAAAGCAAAGACCAATGGAAAACCAGAACGAGTACTGAGCGTTCAGAAAAAGGGGGTCTTTTGGCAGGATTATTCGGCGTTGTAAGAGGCGTACTCGGAATAAAATCCGAAAAGTCTGAAAAATACGAATCGCCTGGAAAGTCTGAAAAATCCGAAAAATCCGAACAACCCGAACATTCTTCCTCTTCCAAAACGGAAAATGAAAGGGAAAACCTACAAGAGCGCAAACACGAATGGGTAGGCGAGAAATATAACCCCAAACACTTGGTATTGCTCACCGACGTACTCACAGCCTTTGAACAAAACCACGACCTCAATTTCGTCACCAACTACCGCACCAAAACTTCTGCCACCTTCGATACGACCATCTCCTTTGCCGACTTTGACTATACACCCAAACCCGAACCCAAACCCGAACCCAAGCCCCAACCAAAATTGCCGAAAACAATGACGGAAAATT
Organism: Sphingobacteriales bacterium; assembly: GCA_016711295.1. Lineage (GTDB taxonomy): Bacteria > Bacteroidota > Bacteroidia > Chitinophagales > UBA2359 > JADJTE01. The sequence continues at coordinate 47,390 of JADJTE010000007.1, forward strand.
GTGGCGATAAAAACCTCGGACTGGAACTCGTGCTTGTAGAGGGCGGCAAATTTCAGATGGGCGGGCAAGACAACGAAGTTCGGGAGAACGAAAAACCCGTGCATGAAGTAGAGCTATCTACCTTCTATATGAGCAAATACCCCATAACACAAAAACAGTGGAAAGCAATTAAGGGCGACAATCCCAGCCGTTTCAGTGGGCGCGACAACCACGCCGTAGAACAGATTGATTGGAACGATGCCAACGGTTTTTGTGACCAGCTGAACAGAAATTTGGGCTACGATTCTGAATGCACCCACCGGCAAATTTCGCCTGCCCACCGAAGCCGAGTGGGAATATGCCGCACGAGGCGGACGACACAGCCAAAACCACAAATACGCAGGTGGCGGTGGTCTAAGTGACGTGGCATGGTATGGCAATAGCAACGGCAGTACGCACCCCGTAGGAGAAAAACGCGGCAACGAATTGGGCATACATGACTTGAGCGGCAATGTATGGGAGTGGTGCAGCGACGAATATTGCAATTATAGTTACGCCCCCCAAACAAACCCCACTGGACCACCCCCCCCATCTATAGGGGGCGCCAAGGTACTTCGGGGCGGTGCTTGGTACTACGATGCGCTCTGCTGCCGCGTTGCTTTTCGCGACAACAACACGCCCGCTTATCGGTACAACCATTTCGGCTTCCGCGTTGTTTTCGTCCCATAGTTTAGCGGTCATCTATACCTATTATTGTTGAGCAAGAGAGTCGAAGTTTGGTATTTGGTGTGGGGGTGTGGTGGCGTAGCGGAGCCGCCCGCCACACCCCTACACCAAATATCCAAGCGAGTTTATAAACCTGCCGCCGTAGGCGGCCAAAATTTTTTCAAAAAAAACATGTTACAAATAAGGACATTTGTTATTCCTATCAGTGATGCTGGCGAATCAGCCGAGGAGATGAATCGCTTTTTGCGCAGTCACAAGGTAATGGAGATATCCCATCAATTGGTCAACAACGAACACGGTGCTATGTGGTGTTTTTGTGTGAAGTATATCGAGTCGGTTGTATTTTCGCCTGCTGCTCATTTTTCAGGCAATAAAATTGATTACAAACAGGCATTGTCGCCCGAAGTATTTCAAATATTTTCTCGTTTGCGCGAATTGCGCAAAGTAATAGCCTTCGAAGAGAATATTCCTGCTTATGCTGTTTTTACAGATGAAGAATTGGCAAGTTTAGCCAAACTCCCCGAGATTACGGTCCAAAGCATGCGCAGCGTCAAAGGGGTAGGAGATAAGAAAGTAGAACGTTTTGCCGAAAAAATAATCACTGGTTTGCAAGAAAAAGAAAAGCAACAGCATGAAAAGAGTGGGTAATTTGATAGAAAAAATAGCTGATATAGATAATCTTCGTTTGGCATTTTGGAAAGCCAAACGTGGGAAGTCTGATAGCTCCTCAGTTGTCCAATTCCAAGCGCATTGGAACGAACAACTTTTGGTACTACGCGAGCAGCTATTGTTGGGCAAAGTGGTGGTGGGCAGGTATCATTATTTTGTAATTTATGACCCTAAAAAACGCAAGATATGCGCGGCTGATTTTGGCGAAAGGGTGTTGCACAATGCGCTTATGAATATTTGTCACGATGTTTTTGAGCGAGTGCAAATATACGATAGTTATGCTAGCCGACAGGGTAAAGGCACATACGCTGCTTTGAGACGTGCACTGGTTTTTACCAAAAAATACCGTTGGTTTCTAAAATTGGATGTCCGAAAATATTTTGAGAGCATACCACATATTATTCTAAAACAACAATTAAATAGATTGTTCAAGGACAAAAAGCTACTAAGCATATTTGACCAAATTATAGATAGTTACACGAGCATTGATTGTGCCACTGGATTGCCCATTGGCAATTTGACCAGCCAATATTTTGCCAACCACTACTTGGCAGTTGCCGACCACTATGCCCAAGAGCAGTTAGGCTGTTTCGGATATGTTCGTTATATGGACGATATGGTACTTTGGCACAACGACAAAGAAAAACTGTTGCAAATAGGTCGCTTATTTGATTATTTTGTAAAAGATAAGTTAGGTTTAACCTTAAAGCCTTTTTGTTTGCACAACTGCCAGCAGGGATTGCCTTTTTTAGGGTATATTTTATATCCAAATAAAACAATATTAGGCGCAAGAAGTCGCATTCGGTTTATTAGAAACCTAAAAACGTATAAAAATAAACTACAGAAAGGCGAATGGACACAAGGCGACTACCAACGCCACGTTTTGCCATTGCTTGCATTTGCCGAGTGGGCAGATATAACGAGGTTTTCGCAAAAAAATCATAGAAAAATATACAAAACAAGGATAATTGCCGTAGGACGGACGGGGCGGTGCTTGGAACAACGACGGTTCTACTGCCGCGTTGCTTATCGCAACAACAACACGCCCGATAATCGGAACAACAATATCGGCTTCCGCGTTGTTTTCGTCCCATAGCTCAACAATAGTAGGTTGGATGACCTTTGCTGAACAGGCACTTATCCAAATCGTCATCGGGCGATAAACAGTTCTTTCCACCCCGTTGGTTTAGTAGCCACCCGCGAAAGTCGAACGGGGTTTCATAAAAAAAACAATATTTCACCCTCCCCCTCTAACCCTCTAAAAATTTACCACCATGATAAAACTTATTGACTGGATTGGCAGATATACGATAATTCGAGATATTACTATCTGGCTCTTAGACAAAAGCGCACAATTAGCAGATGCCGAGCAAGCACGCCTTAAACGAGAGATAGACCGACTCATGGCAGCTGGCTTTACTCGAAAAAAAGCAGAGGCTACCGTTTTGTGGGAAAATAACCTAATTAGCACCGAGGGCTATATGCTTATTTTGTCCATAGAAAAATAACGGAAACGGATAAACCCATTCCCCAAATAGCTCCCCCTTTTATTCATCTCTTGGTGCCAACCCATCGGCAAAATCGATGAGCAGGCGGCAAAGCGGTACAAAATGCGAAAGCGGCAGCGTGCCTGCGCGGTCGTAAATATCGTGATAAGCCTTGATGCCGCCCATCGTATAGATAAAAAAGCAAGGCACTTGGCGTTCGTAAAACCAATGGTGGTCGCTATTGGCGGCTTTGCCTCGTTGCTTGATGAGGGGCAAATATTGCTGCCTTTGGTTAATCTGTTGTAAGTGCTGAAATTGGTGCGGAAATTCAGTCGCATTGACTACCGTAATGCCTTCGTTGCCCGTCCCTACTATATCCGTATTGACCAAAAATTTAATCTTTTTCAGGTCAAATGGGGCATTATGGACATAATGTTTAGAACCGAGCAAACCCAACTCCTCGCCGCTAAATGCAATGAATAGCACGGTATAATAGGGCTTGTGTTGGCTATAATGCTTGGCTAAATTGAGCAGCATAGCAATACCGCTCGCGTTATCATTCGCGCCAGGGATATATACATCGCTGCCCATGCGCCCTAAGTGGTCGTAGTGTGCCGTGAATACGACAAAACTATCCGGCACTACGGCTCCGCTGATATAGCCTACTACATTGCGGGTCTCGTAGTTTTGCAAATATTCAGCATCAATTTTGAGTTGTATATCGCTGTTTGTTTGTGCAAAATACGTACTTTTGAGTTGTATCTCGGAATAGTACAAGGGTTTAGTGCTGATATGCCAAGTCAGTTTATCAAATGCGGGCACGATATAGGCGGCAGCTTTGGCGCGTTGTTTGAAGTTGGATAGGCGGTTGCGCAGCGAATCGGCATATTGTTGGCGATAGCACAACTGCACAACCTGCCCCTGAAAATGTTGCTGCATTAGGCGGTCGTAGCGTTTGCTTTGCAGCAAATCGCGCTCGCTAATGCGCCGTATTTTATATTTGCCCTCGATGCTGCCCGACCCAGGCGTGACCTGATAATCGATACCGGGCAATAAGTATCGTTTGCCCAGCGTTAGTCCATACAACTCGGATATACCATTGCATTGACGCGGAAAGGTTGGTAATAATCCAAACCCAACAGTTCTAATCCCCAACGTTTGAACTCGCGCGATATATACCGCGCTGCCAAGCGGTCGCCATCGCGCACATAAGCCCTTCCGTGCATCGAAGGAGCACTTAACGTGTCGACCACCGCTCGCGCGTAGGATAGGTCTTGCCCCGCCAAATAGATAGGGCTAATAAGCAATAGGCGCCCAATAAACAAAGCCCAATAATGTATGACGGCTTGTTTGCAAATGTATAGATTAATCTTTTTTTTGCCATCGGTAAAATATGTTTCGATTTAAGCAATTTAGTGTGGCGCATGACCGTTGTGCTATGAAAGTGGGCACCGATGGCGTATTGCTGGGGGCTTGGGCTGATATGGCACAGACGCAACACCTCTTAGATATAGGCACGGGCACGGGATTGATAGCCCTGATGCTGGCGCAGCGCAGTGCCCAAACAGTGCAGATAGATGCCATTGACATTGCCGCCGATGCTGCCGAGCAAGCCCGCCAAAATATAGCGCGGTCGCCTTGGGCAAACCGCATCAAGGTAGCGCATTGCGCCTTGCAGCACTATGCGCCCAGCACGCGCTACGACCATATTGTAAGCAATCCGCCTTTTTTTCGCGCTGCCCTCTTGTCAGCCCAAGCCATGCGCAATACCGCCCGCCACGATACCGATTTGAGTTTCGAAGCCCTATTGCACCACGCGGCGCGGCTTTTGCTGCCCCAAGGGCGGTTGAGCGTTGTTTTGCCGCACGAATGTCGCCAATTATTTGCACAATTAGCCGCCATAGAACAATTATACATTTGCCGCCAAACCGATATAGCCGCCTATCCCAACAAAGTTCCGAAGCGCGTATTGCTCGAATTGCGCTATTCAGCCCAAGCCTCCAAGTGCCAACACGATATTTTGCACGTATACCAACACAAAGATACAAAAAAATATAGTACAAATTATCAACAACTAACCAATGAGTTTTATTGGCAGGAATAAAAAACACATTAGGGCAAGTTTGTCATCTGTTTGTCAATATTTTTGTACCTTTGCGCATGGCGGGTACGCCAAGCCTTCCGACGATACCGCCCTTTATTTGCACCCTCAGCAACATATTCTTTTTCTTTGCCTCCTATTTCTTGTAACACATGTTCAGTAAATTCCAATTGTTGCGTAGCTACCTGCACGCAATCCCTCTCGAAGAAGCGAGCAGCGCATATAACCCCCTACCTGCAAGTGTCGCTACGACGCGGGCGTATTCGCCTCTGCGCCGCTAACACAACCTACTCGTACCAAGATTTGTACGTCAATTTTTATACTGTTTTTAAGCGTCTACAATTACAACGCCGCCGCTTAAGCAAAGTATTAGTATTGGGTTTCGGGTTGGGCAGTATTCCGTATATGTTACAACGGCGTTTCGGGCAGCAAGACGCGCAATATGTCGGTGTCGATATAGATGACGTAATCTTGCGTTTAGCCGAGAAATACATGCCCGCCGACATATTGTCGAACCTAACGCTGCATTGCGCCGATGCCCTCGAATGGGTCAAAAACCCCGATAATCGCCCCAAAGAAGGCTACGACTTGGTAGCAGTCGATATATTTATAGACCGCAATACGCCGTCGCCCTTTACGAGCGTCGAATTTCTGACCGCCGCCAAAGCCTTGCTCAATCCCAAAACAGGCGTATTGGCATATAACGCCCTCGCCGACGTACCCGAACAGCGCCAAATAGCACAGCAGTTTTACGACCAAACGTTCAGCCAAGTATTCGAACATGCCTTGCCTATACACACGACCTATAACCTCATGCTCGTACACGACCCACTGAAAAATAAATAGTAAATACTGCCGCAACAGCCCAAATGCTTGCCCAAACCAAGCGAGTTTAGCACTGTTATAATGGCGGTGTGTTAAAAAATGTAAAAATAAGCAACTAAACCCTAAAAATTGGCGTTTTTGTACTAACTTTGTCCTTTCGGACTTCACCCAAATAAATTATCATTTATGCGACACTACGCTTTTATGTTGCTTGTACTCAATATTTTATCGATTGGTATCTGCTTATCTGCCTTTGCTTCGCGCGAGTCCTACGCCAAATCCAATCCCCTGCTATCTAAACAACCCAAAGGCAGCATTGCACACCAAACCGGCACCGAAACGCCTGAACCAGGGCATACCACCTACTCGGAATATACTTCCGCCCCCTAGGAATGTGAAATAACAGAAGCCGAAGCGCACCTTATCGCATTCTTCCCGCTAAAAAAAGGAGCAAAAATAGCTAACCACCACATAAAATCAGTCGAGAAAAAGGTACTTAACGATGTTGCCTACAACTACGGCTACTATGAAGTGTCCGGCACCCAGAACGGCAGACCTTAGGACCGCAGAAAATGGCATATCTCATTTTGTGGAAAAAACTAAGCCCCGAAAGTTGGAAAATGTATTTAGATATTTGGGATTATCAACAAAACGAAAAACAGGATTTATACCTATTCTAAGCCTCCTCCTTGCATGGAACACCCTAAAAATAAAAATCAAATCAATATAGAATTGCCCGAAGAAATTGCCGACGGCATATACTCTAATCTCGCCGTCATTACACATTCCAATTCAGAATTTGTAGTCGATTTTATCAAAATAATGCCCGGTATGCCCAAGGCAAAGGTTAAGTCGCGTATCATCCTTACGCCCCAACATGCCAAGCGATTTGCCAAAGCCTTATTAGACAACATAATGAAATACGAGGCTGCAAACGGCGAAATTGCTGAGAGCACCCAAAATAGCGACGATATGCCGCCCATACATTTCGGCGGACCTCCCACACAGGCATAAACTGCGCGTTTCTGCGCGATTTATGCTATGCCCAAAAAATGCTAAATTGTGCATCTAATGGCTCAAAATTGTTGATTAATGTTGCGATAAATTGCTGTTCGTGTTTTATATAATAGGGCAACATATTATCGTGTCGCTCCTGCAACGTGCCATTGGGAAATAGCTTGCCCTTGATAGCGCGAATTTGAGCTACCGCCGTTTCAAAATTGCGCTTTTCGGCACGCAGCAACTTCGCTTCTAATACCTCTACTGATTTTGTCAATTTGGTCATTTCGCCCACTACGCTTGATTGCAGCGTCGGGTCTATCTGTTGGGCACGCTCTAAAATCTGCTCAAATGCCTCCTGCAAGAGTTGTTTTTGGGCAAACAAGTTCAGTTCGTTATGGCTATTGCGCTGCACATATTCTACTACTAATTTATCGACATTCCTGAATATGTCGCGCACCGACAGCGATAGGCGTTCCATTTTTTGAGCAGTATTGCCGTCTATCCATAGGGCAGAATTGCGCGGCACCAATACGGGATAATGTATGCCAAACGCCGAAAAAACGCCTTTCAGTTGCAACCAATATGCCAACTCACCGCCGCCACCTATCCAAGCCGCTGCGGGCAAGATGGCTTGTTGGTAGGCAGGGCGCAAAATGACATTCGGGCTTAGGAACTCCGTTTCGTGGCGGGCAATGTCGAGCAATTGCGCCTTTGTCCAATGTTGCTTGCCGTCTGCTGTTGTCCATTCGTCATTATGGGTCTCTACGCGCTCGCGGCTGCCCGCTGCCAAATAAAATAAATTGACGGGGCGGGCGTGGGCTTGGCTCTCATATCCCACTGTATGTAGTGCTTGGTCGGTGAGGCGCACATAATCAATGCTACGACAAGGCGGCGTAGTGGTGTTTGTTGTGCGAATGCCTTGCAATTCGGCTTGGGCAATACGGCTGAAAACGCCCCTTTTGAGGTCGGTATCGTCGGGGTCAAGCACGACCAAGCCATAAGACCCAAACAAATGATTGACCCAAGCGCGGGTAGCCTCGCCCAACGTAGGTTTATCCAAATAGCAGCGGCGCAACAAGTCTAATACGCGCTGTTCGGCATCGCCTTTGCCCAATACATCGCCCAATTCATCAAAAAAATGGCTCAAATTGTCGGTAGGCAAACGCCCCACCGCACCGCCTTGTGTGGGCTGCCAAGTAATTGTTTTGCCATATACATGAATATGGTTGATTTCGGCAATATCGTGGTCTTCGCTGCCCATATAATAAACAGGCACTAAGCGGTATTGCGGGAACGAAGCCTGTAATTGCGCCGCCAAGCGTATGGCTGCCGCTATTTTATAGACCAAATAAAGCGGACCCAAACATATATTGGGCTGATGGGCAGTAGCAACTACCATTGTTTGAGGTTGTGCCAAAGCCCTAATATTATCGGCTACGGCTTGGGGCATAGCAGTATGTTGATATTGCCGATGCAAGACATCGCACAACAAAGCACGGTCATAAGCAGTTGGCTGCGCCGACAAATCGGCGAGGCTATCGGCTATGCCTTTCGTGCTAAACGGATAGCGGCAAAAGGCTTGTACTGCGGGGTTTCGCGCTATATAATCGAGGAATAATCGCGAGAAATGCTGCGTATCGGCGTAGGGCAGGGTTTCAATAGTGGGCATAAGATAAAAAAATAGGCACAGGTGCAACAAAGAAGAGCGGTTTAAAGTTCAAATGACCGAAATATGTCGCCTACTTGCCATTATCCGCAACTTTGGGCGTATCTTTGTGCCCTCAAAACGAGTTGCCTCCTATCCAGAGACAATAAAGCAACCGAAAGACACGTTTTTTCGTTGATGCAACGATAATGCTACCTAACCCACCTGCAACAACAGCCCATTTCTCATGAAGCATCGTTTACCCATTTTCACCGCCCTATTCGCCTTGATGTGGGCGGCAAATACTATTGTCATACAAGCCCAGAACTGCCCCGATGTAGATGGTTTTCTCGTCAATTCTTGTGCCGACCCCATTCCTGCGGGCAACCTCGAGGGCATGAACGAAATGGTTATTTTCCATACAGGTAGCTACGAATACGACCTCAATAACCTCACCATCGGCTGGACTAATACGAATTATGCTGCTACAAATGGCTTTTGTCTGTCGGGTTGTAGCTCGCCTTCTACCGATATTAATGACGTGCCTTCGGGCAATACGGGTTTTACTATCAACCCCCAGCGCGTGGCGGAAATGAACTTGCTTGCCTTTTGTCCCGAAGGCGATTTATTGTTTTCGCCCACATCTAACATCATTCCCGCCGATGCTACCGTTATCGTTTTTTCGGGCGGCTCGTGTTGGCCCGAACCCGAACCGGGTGCATACTATCCTTACGACTTCACCAATCTATGTGGCTTAGGTCCCATTTATGTTATTTTCAAAAATGACTGCAGCGGACACGGCAAATTTGCCGACGATGCCGCAGGCGGTGCTACCATTAGCGTCACGTTTGGCAGTGCGGCGGGCGGTTGCAATATCACTACACCTTGCCCCTCGTATAGCGTCACCTATACCGGCAATTTTGGGGGTACGGCGGGCAATGGCAGTGGTTTTACCGTAGCAGGGTCGGGTACCACCAATGGAACATTTGTCGACTCTGACTGCGACCCACCCGGATTTATCCCACCCACGGGTCAGGTATGCGACCAAACCCCGCCCGATGTCGCGCCTATCGAATTGTGCGGCACGCCAAGCGTCGCCAATCCCATAAATTATACTGTTGATGTTATTTATGTAGCTGCTAATGCTACTTTGGAGTGGTATAATGCCCAAACTGGCGGTACATTATTAGGTACGAGTACCAGCGCCAGTCCCGATTTTACCTATTCATTTACCAATACTAATTCGCTATGGGTATTGTCTAACGATAGTGACTGCCTCAACCCAAGTTGTCGCGTCGAAGTACCCGTAACTACTTTTCCGCTGCCTACCGTAGCTTATTCGCCCGCATCGGCTTGCGCGGGCACCCAAGTATCGCTCGATGCCATATCTAACGAAGTTGGAGCTACTTTTTCGTGGTATATCGAAAGTCCTACGGGAGTCGATATAACGGGTTCGCTCAATATTACCGACGACCCCATTTCGTTCACCCCTACCGAAACGGGCGATTATATCGTATTTTTAGAAGTATTCGGAGCTAATTGTAATAATAATACGGTGGGTATGCTTACGGTCAGCCCAAGCCCCAGCGTCAACATAACAGGCGGCGCGGCACTGTGTGCAGGTCAAAACCTCAACCTCACCGCCACCGTATCGCCTGTTGCCCCTACTACCTATATTTGGTCGGCATCGGGCGGTGGCAATATTTAGGGCAGCACAAGCGGCGGCAGCATTACGGCTACCGCTGGGGTACGTATAACGTTACGTTTACACAGAACGGTTGTACTCCTACTGACTCGCAGCCTGTTAGTGCGTCGCCTGCACCTACGGCGCTCATATCATGTCCACCAGCGGTTTGTGCGTGTGTTACTGTTGTTCTGCATGCTTCGGGCGCAGGTGTCTGGGGTAGCTATGTTTGGTCGGCATCGGCAGGCGGCAGTATCACCAGCCCCGCTACTGCTGCTACTGTTACTGTTACTGGCGCGGCACTCTATACCGTTACCGTCACCAATTCGGGAGGCTGTACAGCTGTGGCACAACAAAACGTCAGTGCGGCGGGTACGCCTGGTGCCCTCATCTCTGGTCCTACTACTATTTGTACGGGTGGCAATGCTGTACTAACGGCATCGGGCGGCGGCGCGGGAGCACAATATGCTTGGACGGCATCGGGCGGCGGCAATATTTCGGGCGCAGCCAATCTCGCCACTATTACGGCTACTACCGCAGGCACCTATACCGTTACTGTCACGAGCAGCGCGGGCTGTACGGCTACCAATCAGCAAGTATTGACCGCCGCCGCTCCGCCCGATGCTACTATTAGTGCCCCTACAACTACGCTATGCCCTGGCAATAGCACTACCCTAAGCGTGATTCCAAGCAGTTCTTACCAATGGGCTTTGAACGGCAGCCCCTTAGCAGGCGAAACCAATGCTACGCTCAACGTATCAAGTGCTGGGAGTTATGCGGTTACTGTGACTAATGCGCAAGGTTGCACGGCATCGGATATACAAAATATCTCATCGGCTGCTTCCAATCCTACGGCGAGCATTGCGGGCGGGTCTGCCATTTGTCCAGGAGCTACGCTTGCCCTCAACGCATCAGGCGCGGGCGCGGGCGGCAGCTATGCTTGGACGGCAATAGGTGGCGGCACTATTTCGGGTGCGACCAATACGGCTGCTATTACTGCTACTACGGCAGGCACTTATACTGTTACTCTGACGAGAAGCGCGGGTTGCACGGGTAGCGCAGCGCAAAACGTATTGCTCGGCAGCAACCCCAATGCCACTATTCTTGGACCCACGCTTTTGTGCGCAGGTTCGAGTATTACCCTATCGGCATCGGGTGGCACGGGCTACCAATGGCAACTGAACGGCAGCAATATTGGCGGTGCTACTAACAATACCTTCGCCGTAAATACAGCAGGCGATTATACGGTTGTTGTCTCTAATGCACAAGGCTGTACGGCAGTATCGCCCACCCAAACCGTAAGCAATGCCCCCGCACCCGTAGTAACTATCAGCGGCGGTAATAGCATTTGCCCTGGCTTAGCGGGTATCACCCTCAGCACATCAGCAGGCGCGAGCTACCAATGGCAACTAAACGGTACTAATATTAGCGGTGCTACTGCCATAAATTATACCGCCAATACCGCAGGCACGTATTCGGTAATAGTAACTAATGCGCAAGGCTGTACAGGTACGGCATCGCATATTATCAGCAATAGCAGCCCAACCACGCCTACCATTAGCGGCAATAATAGTTTTTGTAGTGGCGGCAATACTATCCTAAGCGCGTCAGCAGCAACAAGCTATCAATGGCAACTAAATGGCACTAATATTGGCGGGGCTACTACAACGCCTTATACCGCCACCGCAGCAGGTAGCTATACCGTTGTGATAACCGACGCAATGGGCTGTACTGCCCAGTCGGCACCATTCAGCATATCGGTTGTTTCACCGCCCAACGCTGCTACCTTGCCGCCCTCTTCTGCCTTATGCAACAATAATTTACCCGGCAACACCATTAGCATAGATTTAGACAATTTGCTCAATGGCGCGTCGGCGGGCGGCGCCTGGACTACTACCGCCCCCGCAGGCACCATAGCGGCAGGCAATATATTCAATGCCGACGGACTGACGGCGGGTAGCTATACCGTTACTTATACCGCAACTGCTACGCCGCCTTGTAGCGATGCCTCATCGTCGCAGAGTATTGACGTTGAGTTTTGCCCTGCTAATTGTACCGAAAATGCCCAATTCAATGCCCCTCCTAACTTGTGTAGCAGTGCGAGCAGCACCTTAGACCTCAATACCTTGCTTACGGTTACTACTACTACGGGCGGTACTTGGACGACCTCGGCTCCCGCAGGTAGCATCACGGGTAGCAGTACGTTCAACGCTAATGGCTTAGTGGGTACTTATACCATTACTTATACAGTAATAGGGGCAGCGGGTTGTCCCAACGAAACCTTTACTGCACCTATCAATATCATAGCTCCGCCCAATGCTGCTACCACATCTCCTGCTACAATTTTGTGCAATGCAGGTATAGGCAATAATATCGACCTGATTGCCTTAATAACGGGCGATACGGGTGGTACTTGGACTTGCCCCCAAGCACCCACCGCCATTAGCGGCAATACTTTTTCTGCCAACGGTTTAGCGGCAGGCACTTATACGCTGGTTTATACTGTATTGGCTACTGCTCCTTGTACGGGTGACGTTCAAACGCAACAGAGCATCAGCGTAGCCGCTCCACAAAATACGACCCTCAACCAATCGTCTTGCGAAGCGAGTTATGTGCTGAATGCGGGTGTAGGCGGCGCAGGCACTTGGACAGTTGGCGGGGCATTGGCAGCTACTATCAGCCAAGTCAATTCGCCCAGCACCAGCGTTACCCTCAGCGGCGGCGAGGGCATTTATACCTTTGTATGGACACCTACTACGGGAAATCCGTGCGTCAATACAGTGACCATATCATTAACTTATGCCATAGTAGGCGCGTTTGCGGGCAATGACGATATAGTTTGCGGCAATGCTTATACGCTGGGTGCTAATGGCAGCAGCGGCACTTGGAATATGGTGAGCGGTCCGGGAAGTGCCGTTTTTGACGATGTTAGTCTCGGTAGCACCGCCATATCGGTGAGCGAATACGGCAGTTATACCTTTGTTTGGACCGTGAGCAGCGGTGCTTGTTCGGGCAGCGATGAAGTAAGTATTTTCTTTTTTCCCGAACCTACGTCCGACCCACACCGACTATATCCGAACAGGTATGCGGCACGACCTATGCCCTCAATCCTGCTGTGCTAAACCCCAGCACGGGCAGCATCATATTGGGCGATTGGACAGACATAACGGGCGGTGGCAGCATTGCCCCTACCACCCGCCGTAGTTTGCGGTTGGCAATTTACAGCACCATCGGGAGCTACGGTCAGTTTTGCACCCGACAGCAGTACGCCCGAAGCTATTGCAACAGTGAGCCAAGCGGGTATTTATACCTTTACTTGGGTCTGCAACGGTGGCGGCGTGGTCGATTGTGGCTTACCTAATCCCATCACTGTCGAGTTTGTTGCTCCGCTCAACCTCAATGTTCAGGTGGCTTGCTTGGGTACTACGCAATATACCGTAACAGTAAACATCAGTGGCGGTCTGCCGCCTTATACGGCAAACGGCATAGCCACAGGCGGCAATAGCTACACGCAGACCTACGCCGACGGTATCAATTATTCGATAGAAATAGACGATAACAGCACTTGTAACTCGCAAAATGCGGGCGGTATCAATCCCAGTTGCGGCTGTCCGCCTGTGCCCTCGCCCATCGTATCGGGCGACCCGACTATTGCGTGGGTGAGGTTATCCCGACATTTAGTACCACGCCTTTTGCGCCCAATTACGAATATAATTGGTATGCAGCGGGTAGTAGCACGCCCGTTGTGAGCAATTCGCTCACCTTTATGCCCCCCGCCGACGGCGATTATTACGTGGTAGCCGTTGTGCAAGACGGTTGTACGAGTTTACCCACCAATTTTTCTATCTATCAAACCCCCAATCCGCCTATACCTAATCTTTTGCCTAACTATACGTATTGCCAAAACGAGACGGCAGGTATATTAGCTACTGCCCAAACTGCGGGAGGGTTACTATATTGGATTAGTACCGACGGCACAGTAAGCGGTAGCGGTGCAATATTCAGCCCTAATACGGCAACAGTTGGCACACTCACATATCAGATATTTGAAGAGGCAATTGGCTTTTGTTTAGGAACATCTGCCGAAACCACTATCACAGTCAATAATTGCTCCTGCCCCACCATAAATGGCATTATTGGACAACCCTTTGCTTGTAGCGGCGAAACCATCACCCTAAGTGCCGACATCAACGACCCTGCGGGCAATTTAGACCATATAGAATGGCATGATGAAAATGGCAATTTGGTCTCGGGCAATATCGTGCGCACCACAACGGGCTGTACGGCGCAGACATTTAATTATACGGTAGAAATATATTGCAATAACGACCCTAATATACCTTTCCAAGTCGAAATAGTACCTGTTACGTTCTATCCTTTGCCCGCAGCTACGGTCGGTCTGAGTAATAATGGCTGTACGCTGACTGCTACGCCTGCCTGCCCCGCCTTTGCCATAGTAGGCAATAATACGGCAACTACGAATATCGATGGTGATACGGGTAGTGTGGTGTTTTCGGTGGTCAATACCGAAGCGCAGGCTTTGGGTTTGTCTTGTACGAACAGCATAACAGGGGCATTTAATTGTAGTATTGTGATTGATTGCCCGACTATCAGCAGTATCTCTACGCCGGTCAATGTGTGTGCGGGAAGCACCGTATCGCTTACTGCTACCATAGACGACCCGACGAGCAGTGCCGACCACGTAGAATGGCTCGACAATAACGGCGCGGTAGTGGCTACCAGCACAAGCAATACGACGCTTGGTGTAACGTTGAGCCAAAACCCAACGACCTGCAACCCACAAGTATATACTTATACGTTTAACGTATATTGCGATGATGACCCTAACACGCCAAGTGCCTCGCAAAGCGTAGCTGTGACGTTTTACCCAACGCCTTCGGCTACAATAGATATTAGTGCCGATGGCTGTACGGCTTTGGCTACGCCCGACTGCCCCAATTTCAGCATCGTAGGCAGCCCTATACAAAGCGGTACGGGTACGAATGCTGTCAATTTTACGGTGCGCAACAACGACGCTGTGACCGGCGGCATTAGCGGCGGTTGTAGTACGGTGGTAAGCGGTAATTTTGACTGTTCGACTGCCTCGCCCTGCCCTACTATTTTGCCCATCGCCGATATAAGCATTTGCAGCGGCGAAACCTTCAATATTGCTGCCTCGCTCATCAACATAGGCAATATGGCAAGCGTCAATTGGACAGACGAATTAGGCAACCCCATTTCTAATAGTGCCAGCCTAAATGGCTTGACCCTCACCAATTTGGGCTGCAATGTTCTAACTCGCACATATACCTGCAATGTATTCTGTACGACCGACCCCAATACTCCTTCCGATTCGGAGGCTTTTACAGTGAGCGTATATCCGCCTTTTAGTGCGTCGTTGCTGAGTTTTGACGAAGACCCCAATTGTTTGTTGCCGCCTACGGTAGGTGTGGCTACTTGTGCCAATTATGTGCTTACACCCGTTTCTGTACCCGCCCCCCAAGCAGGCGACAATACCGCCACTTGGCAAATTACCTATAACAGCCCTGATGCTTGTTTTGACACTTTATACTTACGAATATACGTGTCCTGCTTGTTTTAGCGTCACCAATCCCGCCAATGCCACTGCCAGCATCTGCGACGGCGATACACCTAATTGGGCGGTCATTATGTCTAATGTCACCTTAGACGACCCGAGCGGTACGTTTGGTACTTGGCAATGGTATGCCGATGCCGCCTTGACCGAATTAGCCACCCCTGCTTATTGGCAACATCAAGGCAATTCGTGCGAGCCTTTTGTAGCGACGTTCTATGCGGGTGGTATTTGTACCTTAGCAGGAGCTACTGCACCCATTGCGGGCGGCCAGGTAAGCGTTACGGTTTATCCCGATTTTGATGTGTCGCTGTTGCAAGCTACACCCGGCGATTGTAATACCTTGCCTACGCTTACGACTACTTGCCCTAACTATATTCTGACCCTCAATACTGCCACCATGCCTACACTGCCCATCACAGCGTCGGGTTCGGCAACTTGGACAGTCGCTATTTCGGGTAGCACTTGTTTTCTCCAAAGCTACGCTGTGCCTTACGTATGTGGCGGTTGCCCCGTAGCGGTGTTGGGCAATGCTGCCCCTGCCTTGGCTTGTAGCGGCGAAGCTATCAGCCTAAGCCTAAATATAGTGCCTAATACAGCCGTCAATGGCGTGGATTATAGCATTCAATGGCAGTTGAACGGTGCTGATATAGCAGGAGCTACCAATACAACTCTTGATACCAATTTGCCGGCAAGCGATTGTAATACAATCCTTGCCAACTATACGGCTGTGTTTAGCTGTCTCATCCCTGGTGGGCTGCCCGCCCAAAACATCAATGCAGGAAACACGACCATACACCCCACCTATAACGAAGCCAATATAACGATTAGCAATACCGACTGTGCGTTGCCTACCGTAGTGAGTGCTTGTAATTATAGCATCAGCGCACCTGTGCCGCCACCCATAGCAGGGCAGATAGGCACAAGCGTTTGGACGGTGAGTAGTTTTAATAACTGCTTTGCTGATACGCCCATTACTATCAATTACAATTGCCCGCAATGCCCTACCATGGCGACGGCTGTTAGTGCACGCGCAGCATTTGCGATGGCACTGTATTGAGCGATGCCGATTTGGCAGCTATCGCCACTACCGCAGTGTGCAACGACCCAAGCAATACTGCCAATGGCTTTGCTTGGTATGCCGATGCCGCATTGACCCAAATCCTAACGCCTGCTGCTTAGGCACATTCGGGAGGCTGTGCGGTAGAGGTATTTACGCTTTACCTCGCGCTCTTGTGCAGCGACGGCACACAGCAAGCCGCGGGAACGCTCGAAGTATCGGTTTATCCCATACCCACTACGGCAACGGCAGTAGGCGGTTGCTCGCTACAAGTGAATGATAATTGTGCAGTGGGCAATTTGACCATCGAATACCAAGTAGGTGGTGTTTGGCAGAACAATCCGCTGAGCGGTACGCCCACTGACGGGCAGAGCGTCAATTGGCGGGCTTATGTAGCGGGCGCACCCGACAGCGACGGCGATGGCAACCTCGATTGCCTCCAAATGGGTACGGCTACGGCTCAATCTTGCAACTGTACGCCACCGACCAATCCACCTACGGGCGTAATAAGTGCCTTATCTGTTTGTGCGGGAACTATCAATACGGCAGCATTTTCGGTAACGCTTGATGCAGGTGCATTTGCGGTATGGTATAATGCTGCGGGCGATTCGGTAGCGGCGGGTAATAGTTATACGCCTACCGTGCCTGGTAATTATACCGTACAAGCATTTTCTGCCGCCGACACTTGTGCAGGGCAACAAATTATGGCAACCTTGACCGAAACCAACGGGGCAGCAGCTACTTTGAGTTACGCGCCCGATACGCTTTGTTTGGGTGGTGAGGCAATATTGCCCACGCTCACGGGCGGTATAGCGGGTACGTATAGCGCAAGCGGCGGCATTTCGCTCAACACCAATAGCGGAGAACTTACACCCGATGTAGTTGGTACGTTTACGATAACATTTACGCCTACTGCCGAATGTGATACAGGCGGCGATGCAAGCGTAACGATAGAAGCCTGCCCCGTAGCTTGTACGGCACCGCCCGCACCTATTGCCTTAGTGGGTGATTTATCGGTTTGTGTGGGCGAAACGAATACGGCTGCTTTTTCGGTACAAGCCGTAGCCCCTGATATGGCGGTGGTATGGTATAATGCCGCTGGCGATTCGTTGGCGAGTGGTACGAGTTTTATACCTACGCTTATAGGTACTTATACGGTACAAGTAGAGATGCTGGAACGATACTTGCGAGCAATTCTATCAACGCCGTATTGGGCGAAACCCAAGCTCAAGAACTGACCGCAACAGCAGGCGACGACTTGACGGTATGTAGCGGCGAAGCCATTGCGCTAAGTGGTGTTGTGAGCGCGGGCAGTACGGCTACTGGAGCAGCGACAATGGCGGCACATTTGGCGATATAAATGCCCCAGCAACGAGTTTCGACGCGCCCGCGGGCACGTATAGCTTGGTACTGACGGCAAGTGGCACGGGTAGTTGTATTGTGGGCGATACGGATACGATGACGGTGACTATATTGCCGCAAATCGTCATTTCGGTATCGGGCGACGATACGATTTTGGAAGGCGAAAGCACCCAACTGACCGCCGCAAAGTGCTAATGCCTATACTTGGACACCCGCCGAGTCGCTTAGTTGCGCCGATTGCGCCGCGCCGATTGCCAGCCCCGCTATTACTACAACTTATACTATCAGCAGTAGCGACGCATGTAGCGAACCCGCCGAATTTATAGTAACCGTCAATTCGCCACCTGTTCCGCCTGTGCCTCCGATAGAGGCTATTTTGTTGCCTACGGCTTTTTCGCCCAATGGTGATGGACAGAACGATGTTTTTAGGGCGCAAGCGAGTGGTACAATTACGGATTATTACTTGGTGGTCTATAATCGTTGGGGGCAAATGGTGTTTGAGACAACCGACCTGAATGCAGGTTGGGACGGTATGTTCAATGGGCAGCAACAAGAGATGGGCGTTTATGTGTATTATGCCCGCTATACTTTTGCAGGCGACAACGAGGATTTGCTGCGCGGCAATGTCACCTTGCTAAGATAGGCAATGATTATTGAAGCTAAGGAATATGAAAAGATAAAGGGTTAATTTGCGTGCTTGCCTCGCCCTTGCTGCTTAAAGCACCTTGGGCAATATTAAGTACAACGCATTTTCTAATACTATGCCCAGCGATTCTCGATATTAAAATTTAACAATTTGTGTTTTGTTCATAACAAGCAAAATATGAAATTATTAATTTTTTAATTTTTTATTAAATTTTTGAAAATAAGCATAAATTGCTTGTTTTTAGTGTATTATATAATGTAAATTATTTAATACCGAGAATTACTGTGCTATGCTTTCTTATTTTCCCAATCTTGATGGGTTACGTTTTTTAGCTGCTTTTGGCGTGATGATACACCACACCGAACAGTTGAAAGCGATGTGGCAATTGCCCAATAGTTGGGATAACGCTTGTGTGGGTTTGTTGGGCAAACTGGGCGTAGTTTTGTTTTTTGTATTGAGTGGTTTCTTAATCACCTATCTGCTATTGGCGGAAGAGCGCAAATACGGGTCTATCAGGCTGGGGCGTTTTTATATGCGCCGCATCTTGCGCATTCTGCCCCTTTACTATCTCATCTTAGCTGTGGCTTGGTGGGTCTTACCTAACATCGCGCTATTTGCTTCGCCCCACTTCGACTATTCGGCATTTGGCCGCCATTTATTCTTGCAGGGTTGTTTATATATTTTAGTATTGCCCAATTGGGCTATGCCCATTTCAGGCGGCATACCCTATGCTACACATACGTGGTCTATCGGCACCGAAGAGCAGTTTTATGTTATTTGGCCTTTGTTTGTTGCGCAGAGTGACCTACCATCGGCTGTATCTGTTAGGCGGCATTGTGCTGGGCTATCAAGTAGTGATTTGCTTGCTTCAAAGCTCTTGGGCGGTGCAATATTTGCCATACGCCACATTGTTTCGGTCATTTTGGGCGAGTTTTATGGTGCCTTGTATGGCAATTGGAGGTTTTTACGCGGTGTTATTGTTCCGACAACACGCCTTTTTGCGTATTTTGATGCGGTCGGTTATCTGGTACTCCTTACTCGCTATTTTGGGCTTATTGCTCGGCTTCGGGGTTAAATTTTCCTATTTTCACTACGAAATATACGCGCTGTTATTTGGCGGTATCATATTACACCTTGCCGCTAACCCGCACTTGGGCAGGTGTATGGAGCATACTTCATTTCATTATTTAGGAAAAATTTCGTATGGGTTGTATATGTATCATCCGATAGCCATAGTTTTTGCCTTGCAACTATTAAATATTAGTACAATGGCTTCCGTGCATTGGCTTGTTTACCCTTTATCAATTTGCCTCACGCTTGCCTTAGCCGCATTCTCGTATCGCTATTACGAAAGTTTTTTTATAGGCATGAAAAATAAATTTGCTTGATTGTTTTGGTTTTGCACGAGACAAATACGGTTGTTTTTTCGAGTGCCCCGTCCGGTAGTTACTGCCAAGTGGGCGGGAATTTTCTATTTCGGCGGTAGGTATCATCGGTAAGGCTCAAACTCTACGAAACCGCCATTTTCCAATCGTTGTAGTCTGCTTGGGGTCAAATGGTTGCTTCTTTAAGTGCTTTTAATTGTCGGCGGTCGTATCCATATACGTCTTTGCCGGTGCGTAGTTTTCCTTGTGCGTCAGCCCAAGCCGTGAAATAATAAAAATTGACACTTACGTGCTGTGGTAGGTTGGCATATTGTTGTTTTCCGCTATACATGGCTTTTTTCATGCCTTCGTTGCTCCATTGGCTGCCTTTGAGCAGTTGGGCGGCTAAGGCGGCGGGTTCTTTCACGCGCACGCAGCCGTGCGAGGTAGCGCGGGTTTTCATTCCGAAATCATGTTGGTTGGGCGTATCGTGGATATATACGCCGTAGTTATTGTCAAACGGGAATTTGACCCTTCCCATGCTGTTAGTGGCTTTGGGTCGTTGGCGCATTTTTACGGTTCGCTTATTGACCGATGCCCAATCTACGTCGCGCGGGTCTACCTTTTTGCCGCTTACCCAAACATCTACGTCCGCTACGATTAGTACGGCGGGATTCTTGAGGATATATTCCATTTCTTCGTAGGCAATATCGACAGGGATATTCCAAACAGGGCTGAAAATGACATTGTGCATTTTTTTATTAGCCACTACGGGCGTGGCGTTTTTGGGTTCGCCTACCACCACCACAATACTATTAACGGTGTCTTGCTTATCGACGACTTGCATCATAAATTCGGGGATATTGACCCATACGTAGCGGTTGCCGAGTGCTTGTAGGTCGGGCAGCCACCGATACCGCTCCATATTGAGGCGCACTAAATCGGCTTGGGCTTTTTCGGTTTTGGGCAAACTGTCGTATCGAGGGGCATAGTCTTTCCAAAGGTTTTGCAGCCCTTGGTAGGCGGCATACTGAGGCGTATTGCGGCGCAAGAAATCGGCTATTTTATTAGTAGTGATAGCTTCGTGCAGTGCTTGTGCCAATAAGGTATCTTGTCGGTATTGCATATCCCACATACCGCCGGGCTTGGTACGCCCGCGCAGTAGGTCGGTGCTATATGCCAAAGCCGCCGCGCTTAGTTGTAGGTCTAAGGGCATCATTTTCCCAATTCGCGCCGAGTCGTAGGCGGCAGTATCGGTCGGGAATGTCTGCTGGTATTGGGTTTCGAGCGCGGCTAATCCATATTTTTGGGCGTTGAGGGCTTGCGATTGGGTAGCATCGGGCAGGGCAGCCAAAAAGGATTTAGCTTGTGCCGAGGGCTGTTGAGTGGTGCTTTGCTGCCATATTAAATCATAATCATTTTGTTCGTATAATTTTTTGAGGGCTACTTGTATGAGGTCGGCATTGCGCGGGCTTAGCCTACGCGCCACACTATCGCTTTGGAGGGCGGTTTGTAGTTATTGTGTTACTATCGCGCGGGTGGTCGAATCGCGGAGGGCGCGTTGTCTTTCGGCGGCTTTGTTATTGCCAGGGGTCAAGCCCGCAAGCCGCAAAATGGCATAGCGCGACCAATAAGCTAAGGGACAATAAAATTCGGGATATCATGGATAGACAAAATTAGAGGCGATGGCGAGATATTAGTAGGTAAGAAACGAAGCGAATAGGGCTAAAATTAAGTAGGGCGGAATAAGCGAGGGCAATTGGGCGGCTGTTGTTGGCAGCAAAGTTAAGCGTTTTAGCGGATATTTATGCTTGAATAGCACTAAAAACAGCAAAACCGCTATCTTTGCAGTTCTATATCATTTCATCACAATCCCTCAAGAAAATGGGCAATTACTGCCAATATCCCTTGGCGAAGGCTTGTATTTAAAACAATTTTTAATTATTATGAAGAAAATAAACCTATTTATTGCAACACTGACCATCTGCTGCTTAACGGCTTGCGGTGGCGGTGGGTCGGTAACAAGCAAACGGGCAGGCGATAACCACCTCGTTTTACACCAATTAGCCGATGCTGATTACCTCAATCCCGTCATCTCTTCGTCGGCAAATGCGGGGTATATACAACTCGACATTTTCCAATCGCTCTTGGATATCGATTTTAAAGACCTGCAAGTGAAAGGGCAGTTGGCGGTAGATAGACCCGTCACTGCCGATGTGACATCGGGCGAATTTTCGGGCGGTATGTCGCTACAATTTGAAATACGACCCGAAGCTATGTGGGATAATGGCACGCCCGTTACGGCAAACGATGTGTTGTTTACAGTGAAAGCGATCAAAAATCCCAAAGTCAATTCAGGACTTTGCGCCCTTATTTAGAGTTTGTCGACGATATAGCGATAGATGCGGATAATCCCAAAAAATTTACGGTTTATTCTAGGAAAAAATATTTTGCTGCCGAAACCGCTATCGGCGGCTTGAATATCATGCCCGAATATGTATATGACCCACAAGGTTTGATGAAAGGATTTTCACTCGAATCGCTCAACGAGCCGAAAACCGCCGACCGACTGAAAGCCAACCCCAAAATTATGCAGTTTGCCGATGCTTTCAACTCGCCCAAATTTTCACGCGAAGTAGGCTTCGTAGTGGGTTCGGGCCCCTACGAATTTAAGGGCTGGGAAACGGGGCAAACTATCGTTTTAGACCGCAAAAAAAATTGGTGGGGCGATAAACTCGACCTCCCCCAACTGAAAGGCAAACCCGACCGATTGACCTATAAAGTAGTAAACGACTGGACAACCGCCGTAACACAGATGAAAGACGAAGCACTTGATTTAGCCTATGGAATCCGAAACAGCGACTTTGTAGACCTGCAAAAAAACGACCGATTCAAACAGTTGTTCAACCTACATACCCCAACTGCACTTGCCTACGATTATTTTGCCTTTAACCTGAAAAACCCCAAATTTAAAGACAAAAAGGTGCGCCAAGCCTTAGCACACCTCGTCGATAAACAAGAAATCATCGATGTGTTGCTATACGGCATGGGCGAGTCGGTCATCGGACCCATTCATCCTACCAAACCCTACTATAACAAAGACCTACAACCCCGCGAATACGACGTAGAAAAAGCCAAAGCCTTGCTTACAGAAGCGGGTTGGACAGACTCAGACGGCGACGGCGTAGTTGATAAAGAAATTGACGGACAGCGCGTACCCATGAAAATACAACTCAAATTCAATTCGGGCAACGACCGCCGCAAAAATATGTGCTTGCTATTCAAAGAAAGTGCCAAACGCGCGGGCGTAGAGATAGAAGTAGTTACGCGCGAATGGACGGCATTTTTAGAAGAAAACAAACGCCGCGAATTTGAAATGTTTTGCGCAGGCTGGATACAATCGCCCACGCCCGACGAACTAAAACAGATATGGCACACCGAATCGGACACACCCGACGGCAGCAACTATACCGGATTTGGTACGCCCGAAACCGACAAAATTATCGAAACGATACAAGTAACAATAGACCCCGCTGCCCAAGCCGAATTGTATAAGAGAATGCAGGCTATTATCTACGAAGAGCAGCCCTATCTATTTTTGGTATCGCCCCAAGAGCGTATCCTATACACAGCCGCTTTGAAGGCGAATCGTCGCTGCGCCGCCCTGGCTACGACGAAAAAAACCTAACCATCAAAGCACAGCCCTAAGCAAATGCCGCCCCGCCCAAGGTATGGTATAACCTTGGGCGGGGTGCTGCATAGAGCTACGGGTAACTATTTAGGGTATAGGGTTTTGGGTATGGGGTAATGAGCAATACTTATCTAATAATGCCTAACATCGCTGAGTATTCGATTAGAAATGGCTATTCCCCCCTACAAGGCTAAATAGCTACGCTACGACTATTTTTTGCCAAAATCGCCGCAACCCTTATAGGTTTGTTCGCCTACCTGCAATATTGCTTGGTTTTGGTGTTTTATTTCGGCATCGTCTATACACTCGCCTGCCGTTATTTGTAGTGTGATAGGCGACGATTTGCCTTTCTCATCGGTGGCTTCGCCCTTGTAGGTGCGATTTTGCGCCTCTTTATCATTGGTGCCAACTGCCATAAGCTGCGTTTTGAGTTTGCGCTCGCCGTAGTCCAGCACCAATTCGGCGGCTACGAGGTTTTTTTCGCTCGTGTTCAGCACGATATACCAACCAGGCTCGTTGCCACCTCCGCGATAGAGCCAGTCGCCAAGTGTTGGTTTGCCCGTCGCTTCGTCGCTTTGTATCGTGCTATCAGTAGCAGCAGGGCTGCTCGGCGCATTGCTTGTTGCTGTGGTGTCGTGGGGTATAGCAGCGGGAGGTTTATTGTCGGTGGGTGTGCAGGCTATCAGGCAGGACAAGAGTACTATTCCAATTCCGCTAAATAATGGCTTCATGTTAAGGGAAATAGATGGGTAAATATTTTTGGCTCAAAAAATGCCCACACAGCAGTAGTATAGTTCGTGCTGTTGCGGTGCGCTAAGAGAAAAAGCCTATTACGAAGGCATAAGGATAGATGCTACCCGATTTTCGGGACCAAATCGTGTTATTGATGTATAAATTAATACTATCCCACCAATTCTTTGTAGGCGGCTGCATCTAATAACGCTTCAAAATCGGCGGGATTATCGGGTTTTACTCGTATCATCCAACCCTCGCCGTAGGGGTCGCTGTTGACCAAATCGGGCGATTGCTCTAACAACTCATTGACGGCGACGATAGTACCTGAAACAGGCATAAATAGTTCGGATACGGCTTTTACGGCTTCTACTTCGCCAAAACTATCATTGGCGGATAGTTGTTTATCTAAGTTAGGTATAGACACATATACGATGTCGCCTAATTCGCCTTGTGCAAAGTCGGTAATGCCAATAACGAGATATTCGCCATCTTGTAATGCCCACTCGTGGTCGGCGGTATAGCGCAAATTAGCAGGTATGTTCATAATAAAATAGGTTGATTATAATAGATATGCTTAGGCGGTATGGCTTGGGCTGTATTTTCGGGGCGCAAGATACGGATTTATGTACTTTTCTAATCTATCTACCCATTTTTTTATTACCTTTACCTATCCCAAAAATGTTTTCCAAATGCTCTTATACAACGCTCATATCTATACTGCCGACAAGCAATTTAGGACAGCCCAAGCCTTATTGGTGCGCGAGGGTAGGGTTGCTGCTGTGGGAAGCAACGCCGAATTGCTGCACCGATACGGTAGTTCTACCGATATTGAACAGTTTGACGTTGGTGGCAAACCCATCTATCCTGGTTTCGTCGATGCCCATTGCCATTTTTTGCGCTATGCCTTATCGCTGTACGAAGCCGATTTGCGAGGCTGCGCCTCGGCGACAGATATGGTGCAGCGCGTGGTAGCTTGGCGCGAGGCTCACCCCGACGCTACTTATATCATAGGGCGCGGTTGGGACCAAAACGAGTGGCAAGATACCCAAATGCCCGACAACGATGAGCTAAATCGGCAAATATCGGATATACCCGTACTGCTGACCCGCATAGACGTACATGCCGCTCTTGCCAATGATGCTGCCTTCGCTTTAGCAATTTACAGCCCACAGAGCCATATATTAGGCGGACACATCGCCCGACACCCCAGCGGTCGCCTTACAGGTTTGTTGCTCGATAATGCTATTGCACCTATAGCCAAGCAGCTACCGCCTCCCCAGCACGCCGATGTGGTAGCCGCTCTATTACAAGCCCAACAAAATTGCTTGGCAGTAGGGCTTACTACTGTATCTGATGCTTTGTTGCTACACCAAGATATACTATTGATAGACCAATTGCAGCGCGAAGGACGTATGAAACTGCGGTTTTATGCGATGATAGATGGCGCGTCGGAGGCAGACAAAAGGCATTATTTAACACACGGCACCGTGCGTAGCGACCGTATGCACGTGCGTTGCATCAAGTATTTTGCCGATGGTGCTTTGGGTTCGCGCGGGGCTTGGCTCATCAATCCATACAGCGACGCACCCGACCAATATGGTTTGGCACTCTATACGCCCGACGCGCTATTAGCCGAATTGCGCGACTGCTACGCCGCCGGGTTTCAGGTAGCCACCCACGCCATAGGCGATGCTGCCAACCGCATGGTCATCAATTGCTATGCCCAGATATTGCGAGGCAAAAACCCTTATCGCTGGCGGCTTGAACATGCCCAAATTGTGCAGCCCCAGGACCTGCGGCGCATCGGCGAACACGGCATCATACCGTCCATACAAGCCACCCACGCCACCTCCGATATGACTTGGGTGCGCACGCGCATCGGCGAAGAGCGTTTGCAGTCGGCTTACCGTTGGCAAGATTTATGGCAACAAAATGGCTTACTTGCAGCGGGTAGCGATTTTCCTATTGAAGACATCAATCCGATATTAGGATTTTATGCTGCCGTGGCGCGACGCGACGCGCGGGGCTATCCGCCTGACGGATTTATGCCTCAACAAGCCCTAAGCCGCCAACAAGCCCTATCCGCTATGACCATAGATGCCGCCTATACCAATACCGAAGACGACGAAAAAGGCAGTATAGAGGTGGGCAAACGCGCTGATTTTGTCGGCTTAGACCGCGATATTATGACTATATCCCTTGACGAAATACCGCAAACCCGTGTATGGGGCACTTGGATAGACGGCGAACGGGTGCTATAAATGCCTTGTTCTTTGTGCTTTGTATAGATAAAAAAAATGTGGCAGCCATTCTGCGGAATGGCTGCCACATCGTATAGATGCTAAAATAAGTGCCTGAGACAAGATTCGAACCTGCACGAGATTGCTCTCACCACCCCCTCAAGATGGCATGTCTACCAATTTCATCACTCAGGCATTGCTAATGCGGCACAAAGGTACGATAGAATATTGTTATTTTGCTAAGATAGCAGCAAAAAAGTTTTAACGCGGTGGTTTGCAGGGTATTTTGAAACTTTGGGCAATGCGTTGGGCAAGCAGTTGCTGTAGTTGTACGTATATAGCCGTATCGCTTGCCGCCAAATTGCGTTGTTCTAAGGGGTCGGCAGCTAGGTAGTATAGTTCAAAATCTTGTTGGGGCTGTGCTTGCAATATTTTATAGCCCTTATGCTGGTAGGCGGCTATATAGTTGCCCGCGCCAAAGGCATCGCCACTTTCGCGCCAAATCCAGAACAAATCGCGGGAGGGAATCTGAAAAGCCGTATCGCCCATAAGAATAGGCAGAAAACTACTGCCGTCGCAGGCGGGTGGTGTTGTGTCGGAAGAATGGTGGTGTGCAGTGGAATACCATTGTTCGAGTAGCTTGTAGAGCGTAGGAGCTATATCCATCGTCATGACTAAGGCATTGCTGCTATGGCTGCCGCTTGCTATGCGCTTCGGAAACCACACAGCTAAGGGTACGCGCAAACCGCCTTCGTAGAGTGTGGGTTTGCTGCCGCGCACATCGCCATTATTAGCACCTTCGTGCAGGTTGCCGCCGTTGTCGCTCGAAAAGATGACGATAGTATTGTCTGCCAAGCCCGCTTGGTGCAGGGCAGCCATTACTTGTCCTATGCCCGCGTCGAGGTGTTCTATCATGGCGCAATACATAGCGCGGGGGGCGGGCGTTTCGGGAAACCGCTGTTGGTAGCGCGTTGCCCATTCCGCAGGCACTTGGGTAGGGCGGTGAGGCGCATTATAGGCGAGGTAGAGAAAAAAAGGCTGGTTTTGCCCTTTTCGAGTGGCAATATAATCGGCAGCCCATTGGCTGAACAAGTCGGTGGCGTGTAAGGTATCGGGGGGCGTTATGGTATCTTCGTTATAGCGCAAATAATTGTGATTTTGGCGCAGGTGGTGGTAATAATCATCCATCTTATCGCCCAAAAAACCCTTAAAATGGTCAAAACCGCGTGCGTTGGGCAGGTTTGGATTGCTTAAACCCAAATTCCATTTGCCAATATGGGCGGTATGGTAATGATAGCGTTGGCGCAATATTTGGGGCAACAAAACGGCATCGGCACTTAGATAGCCCCACGAGTCGGCGGTATCGGTACGCACTACGCCGGGCATACCAATTGCATCGGGGTAGCGACCGCTAAGGATAGCGGCGCGGGTAGGCGAGCAAACAGGGCTGTTGGTGTGGTAATTGCTAAACTGAATACCTCCTTTGACCAACGAATCGATATGAGGCGTATGTAGGTAGGTGGTGCCGTAGCTGCTTAGGTCGGCATAGCCTAAGTCGTCAGTGAGTATGATGATGATATTCGGAGGGGCGGCAGCGGGCAGTTGGCAGGCATAATGGGCGCATAGTAGCCAAGAAATGCCTATTGCACCGAAAGCCCAAACGCTTGCGGAGTGCTTAGGCGGCGGCATGGGGCTATTGGTATTTTTGAGCAATAGTGCGACAGGCATTATCGAGCAACGAGTATACCGTTTCAAAGCCCTCGATGCCGCCATAGTAGGGGTCGGGTACAGCGCGGTTTTGCTTGGGATAAGTTTCGTTGAGGATAAATTTTATTTTGCCCATATAATATTCGGTCTGGTAGGCGGGGTTGCGGTCTATCCAGATGCGCATCAGTTCGCGGTAGTTATGCGTATCCATGATATATATCACATCAAAACTATCGAGGTCGCTAAGTTGGAATTGCCTTGCTTTTTGTTGGCTGATGTCGATGCCATATTTCGCACCCGTTTGAGTAGAGCGCGTATCGGGTGGACCGCCTGCAAAAATAATTTTCTGTTCCCGCAGAGTCCACTCCCAGCCTTGCAGTTGGTAATGATTGATGTAGTGGCGCATGATGCCTTCGGCGAGGGGCGAGCGGCAGATATTGCCCGCGCAAACCATTAAAATTTTCATCGACAGCGAATTGCGTTTTAGTAGGGATAGAGTGGTGTTGTGCGGGTGCGCATTAGCGCGATATGCCCAATATTTCGACCTGCATAATGCCCGCAGGGATGACAATATCGACGACAGTGCCCACTTCTTTGCCCATTAGCCCTTGGGCTATGGGTGTGTTGATGGATATTTTGCCGCTTTTGACATCGGCTTCGGCATCGGATACGATGGTATAATCGATGATTTTGTTCAGTTTGAGGTTTTTAATTTTTACCTTTGACAAAATCATCACTCTGGAAGTGTCAACTTTGCTTTCGTCTAGAAGGCGGCAATTGCCTAATTCTTCTTCCAATTGGGCAATTTTGCGCTCTAAATGCCCTTGTGCTTCTTTGGCGGCATCATATTCGGCATTTTCTGATAGGTCGCCTTTTTCGCGGGCTTCGGCGATTTGTGCAGCGATTTCGGCTCTGCCTTTGGTGCGCAAGAATAGCAATTCTTGTTTCATTCGTTCTAAGCCCTCGGGTGTGACATATTTGATGTTCATATTTTTAAAGGTGTGGTTTTAGGTTGTGAAAAAAAATTAGCCTCCAACGGTATAGTTGGGGCTAAGGGAATGTAGTAGGTGGGGAGAAAAGGTTAAAGTTAAGTTAGGAAATAGAAACTATTGGAGGGGCATTTGTGTGTGTGGGAGGGGAGCGAAAGTTTATAAAAAGCGAAAAAGTTCGATTTGGCTTGCCTCTGCCTGCTATTTTGGTAGATACTTGTTAGGGTGGGCATGTGTTATTCGCATTTTACCATCTATTATTCATTGGGTTTATTCTACAATAAATAGTGCCGGTGCGTCTGCAATTAATTTAACTCTTTTTCTTGCAATTTCACAATATTCGTGGCTTATATCTGTCCCAATATATTGCCTGCCCATTTCTGTCGCAACTCTTGCAACCGTTCCACTTCCACACATTGGGTCAAAAACTATGTCACCTTGATTTGTCCAAGATTTTATATGGTCTCTCACAAGTTCGCAAGGAAATGGTGCTGGGTGTCCTTTGGCTTCTTGGTCTTCTTGTTTTTTACCAACAACGTATTCCCAAATGTTACCCTTTATTTTTTTGTCTTTTACTGGTTTTGCCAATTTTCTCTTGTCTGTTCGTTCTTTGAAAAGTTTTTATAAGTCGTTCCGTTGAGTTCCAAACCTGCGTGCAAACAGTCAACCATTAAAGGGTTATGTGTTTTTACAGTCCCTTTGCTAAAAACAAACATAAACTCAAATTCGTTATTGTAACGTTTGCGATAGATTTGAGGTATTGGGTTTGTCTTACGAAAAATCATTGTGTCGTGAAGATTGAAACCAATTTGTTGAAAGTATAATGCTTGCTTAAAACTCGTGCCTGTTTCGTTTCCGTTGATTGTCGCATCGTTTACCACCCAAACAACAACACCACCTTGTTTTGTAACCCTGTATAATTCTTTGGCAATATATTCAAATGGGAAAACAAAACCTTTGTAGTTTCTTAAATCGTCATAAGGTGGCGAAGTAACTGTTAAGTCAATTACTTCATCGTCAAAGTTTTTCATAACTTCAACGCAGTCACCTTCAATGATTTGATTTATATATTTATTTAAATTCATTTGCGCTTATTTTAGTGTGAATAATCCATTGTCAGTAATAGCATTGATTGTCTTAATTCTGCTTTCAATTTTGTGAACTTTGATAAGTTCCTTCAACGCTTCTTTATGGCTCATTCTCATAATTTTTTCTCTTTCTTGTGCTAAAAAAGTCAACGCTTCTTCTTTTGCAACTGCGATACTTTCAGTTGCGACACCTTTTTCAATATCCCAAAGTGGCTGAATTTTCTTTGAAAAGGATAGAATTATCTTGTTGATTGCTAACCAATAATCGGTCGCATTTTTTGAAGGGTTAAGAGCTTGAATTGTCTCAAATATTTTCTTCAAAAGTTGTTGGGCTTTTGCTTGTCCTTCAACTTCTGAATATGAAAGTAACAATGCCAAATGTGAATAGGTAAACACACAAACGTTTTGTGTTGTCGCTTGCTGATAAATTTGACTTGAAGAGGTTGGGAGTTGATAAATCGGGCAAACAACCATTGCATAAGGTTTAGCACGTTTCCAACCGTGCATAGCTTGCACTTTGAAGTCTTTTTGATTTTTTGCAGTTCGGCTTAGTCTAAATGCTTTTGCATCTGCTACAAAACTATAATCTTTTGCGAATGCTTCAACGTCTGCTGCATCGGCTCGTTCTTTTAGCACCAAACTTTTAAGTCCTAACGCTGTGTATGCCAATGAGAGTAAACAGTCGGTATATTTTGAGTATAATTTTTCTTCGCTTGTGTCGTGTCCGTAGCTTTCTGGAATGTTTCCACAAAGGCGTAAATGGTCAATAAGTGAAGAAATTCCATTTTTATTGATTTCTGCTTCTAATTCTTTTTCTAATTTTTCTGTGTCGCTACCAAAATTACCGCTCAGTTTTCGGATTTATTCAACCCAAAAATCTCGTCTTTTTATTGCTTTTTCTGATATTATTTTGTTCATCAAATATTTGCCAAACTATTGAGTTCAAAGATACTCAATTTGTTAGTAAAGTCGGTTGTTGTTTTTGTCCAAGTTCAGAATCAAACTTTGCTTAATTATTGTCAGTAGCCTCGCCTCCGACAGTCTCGAATATCCCAAAAATAGCACCTATCAGATATATAACAATAAAAAAAGGACGTTCCCCTGATAAAAGGGAACGCCGTACAGCGCAAATATACGGCACTTTCGACGATTTGCCAAAGAAAAAGCACTATTTTTTCATTATAGCTTAGAATTAACGTTTTTTAGGGCAACCATAGTATTTTTTTGTCGTTAAAAAGCGGTAGAGTATCGGCAAAAACACTTACTTTTGCCATTCTATACTGTTTCACCACTTGTTTTACGCGCCCTAAAACCATACTTCTCTAAGCAGATGAAACTATTTACGATTATATTCAATACCTTTTTGCTAACCCTGTCGCTGACCTTAGTAGCGCAGCCCTGCACTATTCAGGGATTAGAAACAATGAGCGTCATCACTCCCAGCGGTACTTCGTTGGTGTGTGGCGATGCCCTCATTACCTTGCCCAACCTCGCTTTTGAAGGACAAGCAGGTATGCCCAATCCAGGCATCATCTGGGCTATTTATACGGGTTTGCCCAACGATACCGACCCCAACAAAGACCCCGCCGCTACCTTTAACCTCCTGACCGACGAAGAGGGCAACGCAGTAGTAAGCGGCGGAGTAGCCGACCTCAGCCAAAGCGACTTTTTTGCCTTGGGCGAATGTGAAACCGTCATCTATGTCGTGCCTATTATTAGCGACAATATTGCCGAAAATACCTTTGTAGCTACTTGCACAGGTATAGACCTAAGCGTAGCTTATACCGAGCTGACTATCTTGAACCCCGTGTGCTATCCCGAAGTATGCGACCCCGACTGCTTGGGCGGCGTAGCTAACGACGCTTGCGAGACAGCCGTTGTGTTTGACCTCGACAACCCCAGTGCAACAGAAGCCGCGCCCTATACCAACGAATGTGCCACAGCCATCGGCGACCCCGACCCCAACGCTTGTAGCGAATTTGCCGATTTTGAAGACCCCTATACCGCTACTGTATGGTTTGCCTTTGCTGGCAACGGAGGGCAATACGATATTAGCATTAATAATTGTGCGGGTTCTGCTAATGCTCAATTAGCCAATCCCCAAATGGCACTCTATGCGGGCAATTGCGGGCTGCTGACCTTTGTGGCGTGTAGCGACAACGCAACAGGGCTAATGCCCGCCCTCAACGATATAACTACTACTAACGGCATTAATTATTATCTCATAGTCGATGGATTTAGCGACCAAGTAGG
Organism: Sphingobacteriales bacterium; assembly: GCA_016711295.1. Taxonomy (GTDB): domain Bacteria; phylum Bacteroidota; class Bacteroidia; order Chitinophagales; family UBA2359; genus JADJTE01. Next base: position 80,236 of record JADJTE010000007.1, read on the forward strand.
CGAGTGTTGTTTTACTATCAACGAAGATGTGCCGCCGCCGCCTTGCGATACCGAAGCGGGAATGGCATCTATCTCATTGAGCGGCGAAGCCTGCGCAGGCATACCCTTTGCCGCCAACGTATCGGGAGCTACCACCAGCAGCGGCTATACCAATGTATGGATAGTAACCGATGCCTTGGGCAATATTGCCAGCAGTAGTACAGCAAGCAATGTTACCATCAATACAGCGGGCAGCTATACTGCCTATTCGCTTAATTATAATAACGACGATGCAGCCACAGTATTGGCAAATATCGAAAACGGCGACGCGCTTAGCCTCATCGAAGCATTGATAGCGAGCAACGCTGTGTGTGCCGACCTAAGCAACGCTATTGCTTTTGTCGTAGCACCCGCCAACGACCCCGACTGTAACTGCCTTGCCGAAGCAGGCACACTAACGCCTACTGCCCAAAACGCTTGCTTCGAATCGGGCTTGACCTTAAACTTTGAAACCAATGGCACCCTTAGCGGCGACCCATTATACACGACATATTATGTATGGTACGACAATTCGGAAGCAGGCACCATCGTCCAATTTGCCAATAGTATTGCGTATATACCTGCTGCTGCCGAAACGTATAGCTATGCCGTATTAGTCGTAGCCAACGAAGATATTGCTGCCATAACGCCCACTCCCGCCAACTTTCCCGATTTGGCGGCGCAGCTAACCACAGCGGGTGCGTGTTTTGAACTTTCGGAGAGCGGAACTGCTAACATATTGCCCCCCAACTCGCCCGAATGTCTGCCGCCTTGCTTGGCAAATGCAGGTACGCTAAGCCTCGCCGACAATACAGTTTGTGCAGGGCAAAGCCTCGACATCGGCATAGCGGGCAACAATACCGACGGTTTTACCACTTTTTATGTAGTAACAGACATTGGCGGAGCTATCTTTGTAATTAGCGACAATACGGCGGTGAGCGGTTTGTCTGTAGGTACGGACTATGCCGTGTTTGCCCTCAATTTACCTACTGCCGATGCCGATTTAGCCTTATTACAAACAGCTACCACCGTATTTGACCTCAATATTTTACTGTCGGGCATCTGTACCGATTACAGCGATACCGCCGAATTTGATATACTACCCACCGACTCGCCCGAATGTCTGCCGCCTTGCTTGGCAAATGCGGGTACGCTAAGCCTCGCCGACAATACAGTTTGTGCAGGGCAAGGCATCTACATCGACATAGTGGGCAACAATACCGACGGTTTTACCACTTTTTATGTAGTAACAGACATTGGCGGAGCTATCTTTGTAATTAGCGACAATACATCGGTGAGCGGTTTGTCTGTAGGTACGGACTATGCCGTATTTGCCCTCAATTTACCCACTGCCGATGCCGATTTAGCCCTATTGCAAACAGCTACCACCGTAGCTGAATTAGAAACCTTAATTGCCGCGCTTTGTACCGATACGAGCGAATCTGTGCCTTTTACTGTCTTGGATAACAATTCGCCCGGAATGCCTGACCTGCGAGCCTAACACAGGGCTTTATCAGTCGAAACTACAAATTGTATCGGAACAACCCTCACTTTCAGCCTTACAGGTAATAATACCGAGGGTTATACGACCTATTTTGTCATTGGTACTGATGCCAATGATGACGGAATTATGGACGATATTTTGCAAATCAATAGCGACGCTACGGCTACTTTGCCCGAAGGCGATTATTTAGTACAGGTACTCAATATCCGCAACGATTTTTTGACTTGGCTGCCCAGCGCACCCACTACCTATGTCAACCTAATATCGTCCTTATTCGAGAGTTGCTATTCGCTCACGTCCCAAGCATTGTCGTTTAGTATGGTCGATTGCTGCGAAGCTACTACGGGCATTGTCACCTATCCGAGCGGAGACGATTTGAACGTATGCGAAAATACCACCGCTACCGATATATCGATACAAGGTGCGCAAACTGCCAGCAATTATCAAACGCTATTGGTGATAGTAAATAGCGCGGGCAATGCGGTGGCATCTACACCCCAAACCGCTATCAATTTTACGTCTTTGGGCTTGCCCTTGGGCAGTTATACGGTATATGTCATCAATTTTGAGCTACAACACCTCGATGCTATCACTACATTTATAGCGAGTGCGCAGCCTTGGGCTGATTTTAGCTTGCTTACGGGTGGCGATGCTTGTATTGCAGTAGATAGCGGCAGCGCGACATTCACAGTCATAGCAGCAGGAACGGGCAATTGCTTATTGCCTTTGGCGATAGATAATCTCGTAGAGACAGTATCGGACGACTTGCTTACCTATACCGTTTGCTTTACAATTTTGGGCGGGTCGGGCAACTATATTGTTGACGGACAAGCCATTGTAGGCAATACTTATTGTAGCCAACCCATCGCTTGCGGCACGCCTTACTCGTTCACTACCGAAGACGACATGGCATCAAGCCCTGTCTTAGTACAAGGCAACGCGCCTTGCTTGCGAGTATGTAGCAACGATGCAGGGATTATGCCCAATTTTGGCGGCAACGTGCTGCTTTGTGCCGACGAAACGACCGATTACGAATCGGTGGGCTATGTATTGGGCGAAGGCGATGTATTAGTCTATATTTTGCACGACGAAGCAGGCACTGAATTAGGCAACGTATTTGCAGTAAATACCCAAACGGGTGCATTTAGTGCGGCATCGGCGGGCGTAGCCTACAACACGGTTTATTACGTATCGGCAGTAGTGGGCTTGGCAGATGCCAACGGCGGCATTATTTGGGCAGACGAATGTACGAAAGTTGCCGAAGGCGTACCCGTAGTATTTCTATCACCTATTGTTATCGAAACCGACGGCGTTTGCAATAATAGTACCGGCGAATATACTTTAACGGTATTCGTAAGTGGCGGCGTTCCGAGTTTTATCCCTACCGAGAGCTATACGCTATCAGGTGCGTTTAATGGCACGGTACAAGCAGGGCAAAACCTATCTAATACATTTGCATCGGGCACTACCAACTATACCATCATTGCCAACGACGGAACTTGTAGTGCTGCACTGAGCAATACTTTCGAGTGCGTGAAAGGTACGCCCATAGAATGGCTTAGTTTTGAGGGCGAAGTATTGCCACAAGGCAACCGCCTAATGTGGAAAACGGCATCGGAAAACAATAGCGATATGTTTGTAGTAGAACGTTCTAAAAATGGTCAGCAATTTGAGTATGTGGGCAAGGTAAAGGCAGCAGGCACAAGCAACGGCGTGCGCAATTATTCGTTCTTAGACAAAACTGCACCGATAGGCGTGAGTTATTACCGCATTGTAGAGCGCGATTTGGACGGAAGTACTAATCCCTCTAATGTTATAATTTTGGTGCGCCACCAAGCCCGATTTGCTTTCGATTCGCTATCACCAATGCCCGCTACCACGTATTTGGACGTAGCTTATACGGGGGTTAGAAATGGTACAGTACAGGTAGCTGTTTATAATGCCATAGGCTCGTTGGTCGAAAAACGCCACGCCGAAATGCAAAGCGGCACGAATATACTGACGTTTAGCCTAAGCAACTATGTACCAGGAGTTTATTTTATCCGCCTCAGCGATGGCATACAAATCATCAGCGAGCGATTTGTAGTGAATAGATAGTGGTCTGATTTTCTAATTTTATACACCTACCTTACACGAGTTTTATACCTACGGCATTTTAAAGACAATAAATAGTAAGTATTTTTTTTGTACTTTATCATAAATTATTGATAATCAGCAAATTGCATCTTGCGCAAATTCCCCTCTTTGAGGGGGTTAGGGGGAGTTCTTGAACTAATATCTCAATTATCTAACGCTATTTCCTAAGTCCTAATGCTTGGAAATGGATACACAGCAGGCGAAATTAATACTCAAAATTAGAAAATCAAACCATTAGTGGTTAGTGGTTAATGATTAGTGGTTAGTGGTTAGTGGTTTAAATTTTGGTCAATGCTGCTTTGTAGCAAGGGCGCGAGCAAGATGTTTCCGTTAATTTTTTACTCAAAATTGGAAACCAAACCATTAGTGGTTAGTGGTTAATGATTAGTGGTTAGTGGTTAGTGGTTTAAATTTTGGTCAATGCTGCTTTGTAGCAAGGGCGCGAGCAAGATGTTTCCGTTAATTTTTTACTCAAAATTGGAAACCAAACCATTAGTGGTTAGTGGTTAATGATTAGTGGTTAGTGGTTAGTGGTTTAAATTTTGGTCAATGCTGCTTTGTAGCAAGGGCGCGAGCAAGATGTTTCCGTTAATTTTTTACTCAAAATTAGAAACCACTAATATGAATACCGTTTTCTAAGCCCTTTCGGGGCGACATGCTAATAGAAAATAAAGACGGCATAGCAATAAAAGCCTCGTAGGGGCGATATCCTAATGGTCTGTGTTATAAATTGTAGCAAGGGCGCGAGCCAGATGCTCCCGTTAATTTTTTGCTCAAAACTTAGAAATCAAACCAATAATTACGTTATGGCAATCTAATATTAGATGCCATATCTATGGCTTGGAAATCGCCAAAATTAAATCGACAGAACACTAAATGCTTGTATATGACCCGACGCGAAACAACAACTGTTTTGTTAGCCCGAAAAAGCCAAATCGAAGACCAATTATTGGCTTTGCCCAATGTATTGGCTGTGGCGGTGGGATACAGATATAGCGGCGGCAAGCGCACTCGCCAACAAGTAATTAGCGTACACGTGGGGCGAAAAACCGATGATATTGCCAGCGAACACCGCATTCCGTCTCGCATCAACGGCATACGAACCGACGTGTTAGAATTGGCATTCGACACCCACCCACCGCACTTGCCCCTAAGCCGTAGCCTAACGGGTAGCAGTGCTGCTTTGGACATTGCGCGGTATGGGACGATACAAGGCGGCATAGCTATCGGACTGAGCCGAGCGCATACCGTCAGTAGTCAAGATGGGCAAAAACTAAGCGTATATGAACCAGGCACCTTAGGTGCGGTGGTGTTCGACCGCAGCACACAACAACCGCTACTTCTAAGTAACTATCACGTATTAGCTGCCAGCGGCTTCCACTCCAATGCGCCCGTCATGCAGCCCAGCCCTGGCGACAAAGGCAATAGCCAAACCGATGTGGTGGCAACACTAAAAAAAGCCGTATATAACGAATGGGCAGACTGCGCCGTAGCTGCCCTGACCGACCAACGACCCTACCAAACTGCCATAGTAGGCATAGGTGCTATCAACGGGGCTGCTACTGCCTATGTCGGGGCAGCGGTGCGCAAACGCGGTAGAACCACACAACTCACCTACGGCACGATAGAGCAAGTAGGGCTGACGGTAAAGGCACAATTTATGGGCAAACCCTTTGTCTTCCGCGACCAATTGCTGGTGCGCGTCAATCCGCTGCGAAGCATTGCCTTTGCCGCCCACGGAGATTCGGGTGCTGTGGTCGTCGATAACCAAAACAATATCATTGGCTTATTATCGCTCATCGGCAAAGATGGGCAAACGGCGGTGGTCAATCCTATTTCAGCCGTTATGCAAGCCTTAGATATCAGCATTGCCGCGCCAGCACACGCGCTATTACCTGCCCTGCCCTTGCGATTTCGAGCAAAGGGGCAGCGCGTTCGCCAATTACAAGCGGCTCTCAACCGACACGGCTATACGCCCGCTCTCGCAATAGATGGCGTATTTGGCAAACAACTCGTAGCTGCTGTACAGTGGTTTCAGCGGCGGCAAGGACTTAGCCCCGACGGTATAGTGGGGCAAGGCACCTGGCGGGCTTTGGGTTTGGTGTAAAAGGAGATATTGCGGGAGGAGGCATTAGCTCACCGTTCTGCCGTCGCCTATGGCATCAGTAGGGGCAACAAATACCAATTTCCCGTTTTCTTCTGCCATCAAAATCATGCCATTGCTATCTATTCCGCGCATTTTGCGGGGCGCGAGATTTGCCAATACCAATACGCGCTGCCCGATAATGCTTTCGGGGCTATAATGCTGGGCTATGCCCGATACTACGGTGCGTTGTTCAAAGCCCAATGCTAAGGTAAGGCGTAGTAGTTTATCGGCTTTGGGCACGCGCTCGGCAGCCACAATAGTAGCAGTGCGTAGGTCTAAGCGGGCAAAATCGTCATAATTGATTTCGGGCTTTATCGGCGCATGGTCGGTGCCTATTTCGGGCAATTCGGGTAGGGTTTCTAAACCGCTATCAGGATGGGCGGGCAAACTATTGTTGGGGCGAGTGCTTTTAGCCTTGTCCGTAGTGGGTTTGGCGGCAGCATATTGTAGGGCAGACTCTCGCTGTTGGCGTATGGCAGCCAAGCGGTCATCAGGGTTGTATATCGGCATATTCTATTTTGCCGAACAATAATTGTGTCGCACCTATCTCGTGTCCCGCGCGAGTAGCCCACTCGCCCGATGCGACGCGCTCGCGTTTGGCAGGGCTGATACGCAGCATATCGGTCATTTTTTGGGCAGTAAAAGGCAAAAAAGGTTGGCAATAATGCGCCAGGTAGAGTGTTAGTTCGTGCGCAGCTACCAATACGGCTGCTGTCGCATCGGGGTCGGTTTTTATCATTTTCCAAGGCTCGTGTTCTTGCAAAAACCGGTTGCCTTCGCGGGCTGCATCTATCAGGGCACTTAGAGCATCGCGAAACCGATATTGTTCGATGTATTGGGCTAATTCGCAGCCCTGCGCCTATCGCCGACACGCGGTCGCGGATAGCGCGGTGTTGCAATATATCCCAATCGACATTGGGCAGTATGCCGTTATAATATTTATGCAATAAGGAGGTGACGCGGTGGACGAAATTGCCAAAGATAGCCACTAATTCGCTGTTGTTACGGGTCTGAAAATCGAGCCAACTGAACGAACTGTCTTTGTTTTCGGGCATATTGGCAATCAATACATAGCGCAATACGTCTTGTTTGTCGGGAAAATCGCGCAAAAAATCGGGTAGCCATACGGCATAATTGCGCGAAGTAGACATTTTTTCGCCTTCCAAGTTCATAAATTGGTTAGCGGGCACGTTAGTGGGCAATACAAAATTGTTGTGGGCTTGCAAGAGCATCGGAAAAATGACGCAGTGGAACACTACATTATCTTTGCCAATAAAATGCACCAATTTAGTATCGGTTTGTTGCCAATAGTCGCGCCAATCAAATCCGTCTCGTTCCGCTAAGGCTTTGGTGGCACTAATATAGCCTATCGGTGCGTCGAGCCATACGTATAATACTTTACCATCTGCATCGGGCAAGGGCACGGGCACGCCCCAAGACAAATCGCGGGTCATGGCGCGGTCTGCCAAACCCTGCTCGAACCAAGAGCCGCATTGCTGTACGACCCAATCTTTCCAGACTTCGTGGGTTTGGGCTTGTGCCAACCATTCCGACACGGCGGCTTGGTAGCGTCCCATCGGCAGATACCAATGTTTGGTACTGCGCAATTCGGGCGGGGCACCGCTCAATAAAGAGTGCGGCGCGATGAGGTCGCTTGGGCTGAGCGAAGTGCCGCAGCGTTCGCATTGGTCGCCATAGGCTTGCTCAAAACTACATTTGGGACAGGTGCCGATGATATAGCGGTCGGCTAAAAACTGTTCGTATTCGGTATCGTAATATTGTTCGCTTGTTTTTTCGACAAATACGCCTTTTTCGTACAAAGTTTTAAAAAAGGCTTGTGCAGTGGTGGTGTGCAGGTTGGACGAGGTGCGGTGGTAAATATCAAACGAAATACCGATTTGCTCAAAACAATCGCGCAAAATGGCATGGTATTTATCGACAATTTCGCGGGGGGCTATGCCTTCTTTTTTGGCTTGCAACGTAATAGCGGCTCCGTATTCGTCAGAGCCACACACAAATTTAACGTCTTTGCCACATATCCTCAGCCATCGAACATATACGTCAGCGGGCAAATAAGCACCTGTCAGATGCCCAACGTGTTGCGGTCCATTGGCATAGGGTAGGGCGGAAGTAACTAAGTAGCGGCGGGGTTCGGTAGGCATCAAAAGAAAATCTGTTGGGTGATGGGGCAATGCGCATGCAACTTTGGCAGCAAAGCTATATTAATAAACGGCAAAGATACGACATTAGGCGGTAGTTGCTGCACAAATTGAACGACAAAATTAAATGTTCGCCTTAGCATAGAAAAACTGCTGCCCCCACCGAAGCGGAAGCAGCAGCCTTCATAATTCCCTCAAAGGGGGCGTGTGTTTAGTTTTTGCGCAACATCAAGTCGCAGTCTTGGATAGTATTATCCGGTGCGGGGAAGGTAATGCGGTAGTCCGTAAACAAGAATTTGGTGCCCAAGGAGTCGGCAATACGGCCGTTGCTTGTGCCTACAATAGATTGGACGTTTGTGCCCGAAGTAGCGGCATAGGTTGTATCGATGATATCCCAGCTAGTGGGTGTGCAAACACTCGCGCGTACATTGAGAACGGGGTTGTTGAAACCACCAAAACCTAAGATGCCAAATTTGTCAGCTGAACCCGATACACTACCGACGGTAGCTGTGTAGAAGAAGTTTTCGGTAGAGCCGCCTACTGTTGCACACAAATCGTCAGCAGCATAAGTACCAAACAAGCTAGTACGGATTTCTACGCCACAAGTATCGCCTGAATAGCCGCAGTCGCAGTAGCATACGCCTTCGCCGTTTTCGAGTTCGCAGTCGGCGTGTATGGGGCAGAGGGTTTGTGAGCAGTCGGCATATTGGCAGAGGTCGCCGCTATAACCCGCAGGGCATTCGCATTGTCCATCCACACATTCGCCGTTGGTGCAAGTGATGTCTTTACAATCGCCACACGATTGTACCATGAATCCTACGAGCATCAGAGTGAGTGCCGCGCAGAAAGTTTTTAGAGCATTTAAATTACGCATTGTTAAAAAAAATTAAGGTTAATTAGTTGTTAGTTATTTTATTTATTGAATGAATTGCCGAGTCAAAATTGAGCATTGCAATAGGCAGGGCAGGAACAATTAACTTTTACGCCGCAAATATCGCTATTTTTTAGACTTCATTAACGCGAAAGGTTTAATTTTTGATAGTTTTTAACAAACTTTTGGGTTTTATAGCTTTTCGGCAGCCCAAAAACACTAAATCACCGCGTTTTGCCCTATCTTTGACGGCTATTTTCCCGTTTATTTATTATGCTATACCGCCATTTTGCTTTATATACACTGTCGTCCATTCTTGCTTATTGTTCGCCGCTCTATGCCGTTTGTCCTGTCGTCACCGCGCCGCTATCGGCTGCTGGGTCGGTTTGCAACGGCGATTTGCCCGACCTCGTTAGTTGGCAAAGCCTCGTTGGTATAGACGATGCAGCTAATCCTTCTTTTTCAGGTTTTGCTTGGTTTAGCGATGCTGCCCTTACCCAAAGCATCAATGCCTCGACGTTTGTATTTGCGGGTTTTGATATCTGCGAAGCCCAAACCGTTACGGTTTATGCCGCTTTGTTATGCAGCGAACAAGCCCAACCCATAGCTGCGGAACGCTCGATGTGGACATTTTTCCGCAGCCACCCTCGCCCATTCCCGATACCGATTGTTCGCTATTTGTAACCGATATAGCGTGTAGCGGCACTTTGGTCATCGAATATTTGCAGCCCGACAATACTTGGGCAAGCCAACCCGCCATAGACCCGCCTTTTACGGGTGCTACGGCTGTATGGCGTGCCTACCTGTTGGGCGCACCCGATACAGACAACGACGGTTTTCCCGACTGCCTACGCACGGGCACCACCATAGCTGCCGCTTGCCCTTGTATTCCGCCGCCGCCGCCCGTAGCTACGTCTGACGATACCTTAGTGGTATGCGCCAACATTGCCAACAATACTGCTTTTACCGCCACAGCCTCCGTAGGAGCGACGCTCACGTGGTATAATAGTTCAGACGCAGCCGTAGCTATAGGTAACAGTTTCACGCCCGTTTTAGCGGGTTCGTATTATGTAATAGCGACATCGCCCGATGGTTTGTGTAGCAGCACCCCTACTTGGTTTGTGCTACAAAGCGAAGCCGCTGCCGATGCTACTTTCGCCTATCTGCCTATTGTTACCTGCGTAGGCGACGCGCCTTTTTTGCCCGCCTTGGTCGCTACGGCGGGTGGCGTATTTGAGGTATTGGGCGATTTATCGGTCGATGCCACTACTGGTGAAATAACGCCCAACGTAGCAGGTACATTTTTGGTGAGCCACAGTATAGGCGGCGATTGCCCTGCGATAGACCTTGAATTAGTCACCGTTTCGGCTTGTTGCCCTACGGTTGTCATGCCTTTGTCGGCTACTTATGCGATGTGCGATGGTGCTACGCCGCCCGATTTTGCTGCCTACGAAAATGCCATTACTTATAACGACCCCGAAGGCAATTTTGGCAGCATTGCTTGGTTTTCGGATATCGGGCTTACGCTGCCCCTAACACCAGATGCCTATGCACACACAGGAGTCAATACTTGTTTGCCCGAAACGCATACGGTTTATGTGGGCATTGTTTGCAATACGCAAGCCACGCCTATTGCGGCGGGTAGCTTGGCAATTACTACTTATCCAAGCCCTGATGCGGCAGTTTTATCGCCCATAGGAGGCTGTTCGCTGCAAATGACCGAAAATTGCGTGGGTACCTTAGTGATACAATACGAACAAAACAACGGAACTTGGGCAAACAGCGTGCCCGACCCTACACCCGCCGAAGGACAAACTGCCAATTGGCAGGCTTTTTTGCCCAACGCACCCGACATCAACGCCGACGGCACACCTGATTGTTTGGTGAGTGGCACCGTCACGGCGCAGTCGTGCAATTGTATGCCGCCGCCTATGCCCGTAGCCATCATCGATACGGTAACTACCTGCATGGGCATACCCAATTTCCAAGCGTTTTCGGTGCAAGTGCCGAGCGGTGCGTTTGTTATTTGGCGCAACGAAGCGGGCGACTCGATAGCTACAGGTGGTTTGTATATACCTACTACGGCAGGCGTATATTATGCGCAATCTGCTGCACTTGCCGATACTTGTTTGGGTGGGCAAATAGCAGCGTATTATTTGCAAACGCCCCAATCCGTAGCCGCATTTGCGTATAGCGATACGGCGTTTTGTGCAGACGGAACTATTATTACGCCTGCCTTGACGGGTAGCTTGGGCGGCACATTCAGCGCATCGGGCGGTCTGTCTATCAATGAACAAACAGGAGCTATTGTAGTAGAACAAGAAGGCACTTATAATATTACCTACAACGTGGGTTTGGCTTGTCCCGCGAGCAGTAGCGTCCAACTTACCTTTAATAGCAATACGGCTTATTTGAGCGCGGGCATCGACGTAGCGGTCTGCGCGGGCGATACCGTACAACTCAATGGCGTAGCCATAGGTACTACCTTTTTGGAATGGAGTGGCAACGGTATTTTTATGCAAAGCGACAATGACACGACGAGTTATATTCCCACAGCAACCGATACTTTCGAGTTAGTCTTGACGGGGCAGAGTGCTTGCGGCGTATTGCAACAAGATACAGTTAGGGTTATAGCCTTGCCCAATATTGATTTTTCTGTTTATCCGTCCGACACAAGCATCGTTTTGGGACAAGGCGTATTGTTGTCGGCTTCGGGTGTGGGCAATATCGCTTGGGAAGACGACCCTACGCTCACTTGCACGCATTGCTCGCAGACCGTAGCCTTCCCAACCGAGAGTACTACGTATGTGGTATATAGCTTAGAACAGTGTGCAATGCCCCAAGTGGTTAGTGTAACCGTAGTGCCGCCTTTGCCAATAGTGCCACCCGATACCTTAGTGATACCCAATGCTTTCTCGCCCAACCAAGATGGCAATAATGATGAGTTGATAGCCCAAATATCCGGCGAGGTATTGAGCTATCGCCTACAAGTGTTCGACCGCTGGGGATCCTTGGTGTTTGAGACAGATATACCGCAATACGGCTGGGACGGTACTCAAAATGGCAAAGCCGCCGAAATAGGGGCTTATGTATATCGGTTGAGCTATCAATTAGCGGGCAAAGAGCCACAGGTACGGCGGGGTTATGCGGTTTTGCTGCGGTGACGATTTGTTAACACGGGCGAATATTGGGCAAGAATAAGGTAGGTAGCATTTTTATGCTATATGATTGCCTTGCCTTTTCGCGCTACCATGATTAACCTATCCGAAGTATTCGGTTCGTAGGGTTGTAGGGCATAATTGCCCCATACTTGGCGCAATTCAAAACCGCTTTGCTGGAAATAGGCTTCAAAATCGGCGAGGCTAAGGGCTTGCACGCGCTCGACAAAATGGAATGTCTGTTCGCCGTCATATACGTCTATGGTTTTGATGATATAGCCGTTTTCGACCTTTCGGCTGATATTAAAATGTACGTTGGCGATGGCCTTCGTTTCGGCGGGGCGCAATTGGGCAATGGTATAAGGGAGATTCAGAAAATCTATGACTAAATAAGCATCGGGGCGCAGAGCGGCATATACGGCTTGTAGGGTGCGGAGGTTATCGCCATTTTGCTCGAAGTAACCGAAGCTGGTAAATAAATTGCAGACCAAATCAAAGCTATCGGTTCGGAATACCTCGCGCATGTCTTGGACATAAAACTGCAATTGTTCGTTTGCCCACTGCTGTGCCTCGGCAATACTGGCTTCTGACAAGTCTATGCCTACTACGTGGTAGCCTTGTTGTGCCATAAATCGAGCGTGCCTGCCCTTGCCACAAGCCAAATCCAAAATATCGGCTTGGGGTTTTAGGGCTAAATTGGACAGAAGCCGCGCTACAAATGCTTGTGCTTCGACATCGTCTCGGTGTTGGTAGAGTAGATGATAATAATGAGTGTTGAACCAATTTTTAAACCAAGCCATACGAGATAGTGCAAAAGAAAGTGATAAAATTAGCCTTGAAAAAAGGGCATTGCGCCTTGTTATTCGGCTTAGGGTTATTATTGCTGTTGTTGGTGGTGGCTTGCCGCCCCAATGGTGACGATGGTGCGCCGCGCAATCGTTGGGTGCAGCCCTCGTTTTATTATTGGCGGTCTGTGTACGAAACAAGTGCTGCCGATAGCCTTTACTTAGACAGCCTAAGCGTAGAGCGTTTGTATTTGCGTTTTTTCGACCTTGATTGGGACGACACCCACCGCCAAGTTGTGCCCATTGCTCCTGTGGTAATAGACGAGCCTTTGTTGTCCCACTTAGAATTAGTGCCTACGATATTTATAGCCAACCGTAGTTTTGCTCAATTGCCTGCCGACGGCATCGATTCCTTGGCAGCGCGGGTAGCTAGGCGCGTGGCAGCTATGTGCCGACAATACAACATAGGCAACCCGATTGTGGAAATACAATTTGATTGCGATTGGACATCAAGCACCCGCGACCGTTATTTTGCTTTCTTACGAGCCTTTGCCCAATTGCCCGCTTATCGGCATATACCTTTATCGGCAACTATTCGGCTGCACCAAATCAAATATGCTGCCCAAACGGGTGTGCCGCCCGTAGGGCGCGGTATGCTGATGTGTTATAATATGGGCGAACTGCGGGCGACTGGTACCAATAATTCTATTTTGGATACTGATATTCTATCAAATTATATTGGCAAATTGAGTACATATTCCTTGCCATTAGATATAGGTCTGCCTTTATTTTCTTGGGGTGTAGTGTTTCGGCAAGGCAGGTTTGAGGGCTTGCTCAATGGTTGGCGCATGGCTGACGTAGCGGGTGTTGCCCAATTAAAAGCCATAGACGACCATACTTTTCGCGTGTCAGAACCTTGGATAGTGGGCAATATTAGCTTGCAAACTAATGATGTCATTCGCATAGAGCAATGCGATATGGCGGCACTGCGCCGTGCTGCTCGGCTGTTAGCTCCGCGCTGGCAAACCGATACGGCAAGAGTTATTTTTTATCATTTAGACCCCGACATTCGCTCATATTATCCCGCCATATATTTGCGTGAATTGATGAATGTACTAAAAAAATAATAAGCGTTTAATAAGGTTCTTTTAGGTTTGTTGTGGAATGATTATCTTTTAGCTAATTATTAGATTTACACACATGTAATATTTTTATAGCTTCCTTTCTTATCGGCGACTTCCGTTTCGTGCATAAGGAAAAAGCGTTGAAAATTAGTTTCTTGGTGCTATAATCTAAAATAACGCCACATAGCCTTGTCTGTGTCTGTTGCCGATGCCAAGGGCATCAAACGTTTATAGACTTGTGTTGTGTATTGTTCGACCCTTTCGGGGTCGTAGTGGTTTTATCTGTTGTTTCTATAAACATTATATCCCTTCGGGATAGGCAACATATTGGTATATGAGTATGAAGTTGAGAAAGAGGAGAATGTCGTTTGGAATGCCTAATTTCGAAAATCTTACATTAATAGTTTTGACATATCAAACGTAGCTCCACAACAAACCTAAAAGAACCTTTAATAACTACCTCATTGGGCAAAATGATAGAGATGAAAAAGGGATAAGGGGCAATCGGGTGTTTGCAAGCGAAAAAGCAAGGCTGAAATCGGAGGCGAGGTGCGAAAAAAGCGGATACTCAAAACTAAAAAATTAGACCAGCAGTTATTTTAGGTTTCTCAAAATCCAGAATACAATTATTAGGTTTGCTCAAAGATAGGGTAATGTAATTTAAATTAGGTACTTTTGCCGTATTTTTGCGTTCAAAAGTACTATGTTAATAATAAAGCATCCATATAAGGCTCAAAAGTAAGTGGTAACTATTTAGCCTTGTAGAAACAGCCCACGAGAATAGCCATTTCCAATCGAATATGCAATGATTTCAGGCATACTTAGATAAATATTGCTCATTACCCCATACCCAAAACCCTAGACCCTAAATAGTTACAATAAAACAAAAAAATAAATACCAATAATTATATTTGAATAAGCCCAATAATTATCAATTTTTATCTTTGAACAAGTCCGCTAATGAAATTTTACCTCCAAGAGATTAGCCTTATTTTGAGCCTCTTAATTGGGTGTTTGATATACCAACAACCCGTAGTAGCTCAAAGTGGCGAAGACCCCTATGTATATGGTCAAGTAACTGATGTGTATGGACAACCTTTGGCAGGCGTTTCTATCCGCGATGCCAACTCGCGACACCGAACAATAAGCGATGCCAATGGCAATTATACGATGCGCGTCATGGAGGGCTTGACGGCAGTGATACAGTTTCGGATGACGGGCTACCGCAACGAAGACCGCTCGGCGCGGTTGCGTCAGGGCGATGTTCGCGAAATCAACGTACAGTTAGAATCGCTAAACAAAGACCAAGCCCCCAGCAATCAGCTACCTACGGTAGATATAACAACTCGCCAAGTAGTACGAGCTTCTAATGTAGCTAAGATAGACCCGCGTTTGGTAGAAGTAATGCCCAGTGTTTCGGGCGGTCTAACGCCTCTATTGCGGGCTTTTGGCGTACAGTCGAACAACGAACTCAGCTCGGCGTATTCGGTGCGAGGTGGCAGTTTCGACGAAAATTTGGTGTATGTCAATGATTTTGAAGTATTCCGCCCGTTTTTGTTGCGTTCGGGACAGCAAGAAGGGCTTAGTTTTATCAATCCCGATATGGTCAGTTCTGTATCGTTTTCGGCGGGCGGTTTCGAGGCAAAATATGGCGATAAAATGTCGTCTGTTTTAGATGTAAAATACAAAAAACCCCAAGCGACGCATGGTTCTTTTGCAGCCAGTTTATTGGGCGTATCCGCACATATCGAGGGTGCTGCTTGGCGCGATACGTTCGACGTAGCACGGCTCACCTATATTTTCGGGGTTCGACAGCGCAGCAATCGCTATTTGTTCAATTCGCTACCTACCAAAGGACAATATGCACCCTCGGCTACTGATGTTCAGGGTTTTGTGACCTTGCAATTGCACAAGCATTGGCAGTTGCAATTGATTGGCAATTTTTCGGAAAACGACTTCCGATTTGAACCCGTCGAATCCGAAACGAGTTTCGGTACGTTCAATACTTCGCTCAAATTGCGCGTGGGTTTTGTGGGCAAAGAGCGCGACCGCTACCGCACAGCCATGGGCGGCACGGCTTTGGTCTATACCTCGCCCTACGACCGCCTTACGCTCAAACTGATGGGGTCGTATTACCAAACCGCCGAGCAAGAGGCTTTCGACATCGTAGGCAGCTATTATATCGGCGAGGTAGATAAAAATTTTTCATCGGGTTCTTTCGGCGACATCGCCAATGTGCTGGGCGTAGGAGCTTACCAAGATTGGGCACGCAACCGCCTACATGCCAAAATCGTCAATGTAGGGCACAGAGGCTACCTCAATTTGTTTAAGCGGCAGTTGGTGTCGTGGGGTGTCAATTGGCAGCAAGAACGCATCAACGACCAATTGGACGAATGGTATCGGCTCGATTCGGCGGGCTATAATATCCCCTTAGCAGCGGCAAGCAACCAAATCGTTTTTCGCGAAAATCTAAATGCCCAAGCCGAGATTCATAGCAACCGCTATACCGCTTTTGTGCAAGACGAATGGAATATAGGCGCGAAAAAAAACCTATCTATCATTGCAGGCGCACGCCTCAATTATTGGGATTTGAACCGCGAACTCGTCATCAGCCCGCGCTTGCAGATTGCTTACCGCCCGCGCCTGCCTATCGCTGCCGACAGCACCAAAGCCGTACAGAACGATTTGGTACTGCGCCTAACAGCAGGAGCCTACCATCAACCCGCTTTTTTTCGCGAGATGCGCTCGCCACAAGGCGTGGTCAATACCGATTTGAAAGCACAAAAATCGTATCACCTAACAGGCGGCATCGACTATACGTTTAATATGTTCAATCGCCCTTTCAAACTAAGCACCGAACTATATTACAAACGCATGTACGACCTCGTGTCGTATGATTTAGACAATATGCTGCTGCGCTATTCGGGGCAAAACAACGCAGAGGGTTATGCAGGTGGCATCGATTTGCGTTTGTTTGGGCAATTTGTGGCGGGAGTCGATTCGTGGGTATCGCTCTCCATCTTGCGCAGCCGCGAGAACCTACGCGGCGACAGCTACCAACAAGCCTTTAATGCCGAAGGCAGACCCATCACCTTAGCAGATACTAGTACCATAGGCGACCCCATCGCCTACTACCAAGCCGTAGAGGTAGGCAGCGTACCGCGCCCAACCGACCAAACTGTCAATTTTTCGCTGTTTTTTCAGGATTATCTGCCCAACAACAAAAATTTCAAAATGCACCTACTCATGACCGTAGGCACGGGTTTCCCGTTCGGTCCTCCTGGGTCGGCGCGTTATCGCAATGCTTTTCGCATACCGCCTTATCGCCGCGTCGATATTGGCTTTTCTGCCCTACTCCTCGACCCGCACAAGCGCGACCTACCCGCCAAAAGCATTTGGCGTGCTTTCGACAGTATCTGGGCAAGCGTAGAGGTGTTCAATCTGCTGGGTGTCCAAAATACGGTGTCCTATACGTGGGTAAAAGCCATCTCGCGCGATGTGGGGCAAGAAGTATATTATGCCGTACCTAATTACTTGACAGCACGGCTGCTCAATGCTAAGGTGCTGGTAAAATTTTAAGTAACTATTTAGGGTATAGGGTTTTGGGTATGGGGTAATGAGCAATACTTATCTAATAATGCCTGACATCGCTGCATATTCCCCCTACAAGGCTAAATAGTTACAATTTTAAGACATTTGCCTATTCGACCGAAGGGAAATGACCTTAGCCAATGTCAAGCCCAATACAACTTGAAATAAAATTTAGCACCTCAAAAAAAAATAGCCATAGCAATGAACATGCTCAATAATTTTTATTCAAAAACTGGGCAGAAAATGTTCAGTTCAAAGTACAAAATTTCTATCAGCCTGAAAATGAGACGGAAATCATAGAAATTGTGCAAAAACATAAAAAAATAAGAATGGTGGGCACAGGGCACTCATGGTCTGATGTATGCCACAGCAAAGAAGCGCTTATCAACCTCGATTTATACAATAAAATAATACATATTGACCAAGAAAGAAAAACAGTAAAAATTCAGGCGGGCATCAAACTTTGGCAAATCAACGAACAATTAGATAAAGTCGGCTTGGCTCTAAGCAATTTGGGTTCGATAGACCAGCAATCGATAGCGGGTGCCATTTCCACTGGCACACACGGCACAGGTATCAATTTTCAGATTCTTGCCGCCCAAATAATCGAGTTTAGCCTGATAAAAGCTAATGGCGAAAAAATCATTATCAACAAGAATAATGATGAAAATTTATTCAATGCTTGTGTCGTGAACTTGGGAGCATTGGGCACCATCTCAGAAATCACCCTGCAAGTGACAGATGCTTTTAATTTGCACGACCAAACCGAAACCATCGACTTTGATAGCGTAATCGAAAATATAGATTATTATATCAATAATAACGACCACTTCAAACTGTGGTGGTTAGCCCCAACAAAAAAGGTGGTTGTATATAGATACCAGCGAACCAATAACCCTCGTCGCGGATCCAAAATAAAACAATATATAAGAGACCGATTCACCTCTGTTTACATATATCGCCTGCTCGTTTTGATGGGAAAAATGTTCCCATTTATAGCCAAAACCATCAATTCAATCTTGATTTGGGATTTGCGACAGCCAGTCGATAGAATAGAAAAAAGCTATAAGGTATATAATGTGCCGCCGCCCCTAAGCACCGCGAAACAGAATGGGCTTTCGACCTACAACAAGCAAAAGAAATTCTGAAAAATTATAAAAATTTTATCACAGAAAAAAAATATAATTTAAATTTTATACAAGAAATAAGATTTACAAAAGGCGACGATTTCTGGCTAAGTGCCTCCTACCAACGAAACTCGCTCTGGTTGGGCTTGTATGCCTACGAACATGAAAAATGGCACGAAATTTTGCCCGAATTTGAAGAATTTGCCAAAAAATATAAGGGCAGACCACATTGGGGAAAAGAATCTACTATCGATAGGGATTATTTAAAACAGCAATATCCAAAATTCGACGATTTTGTGGCACTCAAGCGCGAATTTGACCCCGATAAAAAATTTGAAAATCGCTTTATCCAAAAAATCTTTGGCGCATAAAACAAGCAATATAGTAGAACACGCAGCTATGTGTCGCGAGCCTCTCATGAAGTAAGCAACTATGCGAATATTTATTACATGAAAAACAAATCGTTATTATTGGCAATATCGCTCATTCTATGCGTATTGTTCATAGACCAAAGCCTAAAAATTTGGATAAAAACCACGATGGTCGAGGGGCAAGAAATCCCCATTCTATCCTGGTTCAAACTGCATTTTGTCGAAAACGAAGGCATGGCATTTGGCATGACTCTGGGCGGCGATTACGGCAAATTAGCCCTGACGCTGTTTCGCATCGTAGCAGTAGCGTTCATTGCTTTCTGGTTGCACCGCTTGGTGCGCCGCGCCCCGCAGTCGATGGGCTTTATCGCCAGTTTGTCGCTCATATTGGCAGGAGCTATTGGCAATATCATCGACAGCGTATTGTATGGCGTGTTGTTTTCGGATAGTATTGGGCAAGTAGCCACATTTCTGCCTCCCGACGGCGGCTATGCCCCCTTGCTACACGGCAAAGTGGTCGATATGTTTTGGTTCCCTATTTGGGACGGCTTCTTACCGCATTGTTTGCCTATTTGGGGCGGCACTTATTTTTCGTTTTTCAACGGCATTTTTAATATTGCCGATGCCGCTATTACAGTAGGCGTAGCACTTATTTTGCTGTTCCAACACCAATTTTTTGCCCATGCCACACCCACGCCGCCCCTGCAACAGACAGAGGTATAAGGCAATTGACAAGAGTAATGCTTCTATCTTACTTTGTTTTACTTATCCATAAACACACAAGCAAAATAAATATTGCATATTGTTAATATAATTATTTTTATATATATGAATTTTTGATTATAATGTAGTTATATTCTTGTTTTCCCTTGTATTCATAACATCCATTGTAACTATTTAGGTATTGTGCCCCTCTATTCTAATTCATGTTTGTAGGTCGCATTTATTCCCCACAGATATAATGTTAGATGCCATACCTACGGCATTTTAAGAATCGTACTTGCTATATGCTACTAATATAACATGCCTACGGCATTTTAAGAAGTGATTAAGGTGTAATCTCTACAACGCTCAAATTTAAGGTTAAATTTTCGATTTCTTACTTTTGCAGGAAATCTAATGAATAGCATAGTGGCGAAGTTGCCTAAATAGTTACTATCCATTTACCACCTCTCCTAAGACGCTATCAATTTATGCAATGCTATATCAAAAGCAGTTTTTGATAGGTGGTGTAGACCGCTGTTTTGGGCATGACATTCGGCAATAGCTTTGCCAATAGTAGCCGACACGTCGCGAAACAAGGCGCGGTCGCTCATGCGCACATTGCGCTGCATGAGATAGGCAAATATACGTGCCATGCCGCAATTGGCGATAAAATCGGGAATTACGCTGCAATGTTGGTCGGCATATTGGGCAGTAGTACCAAAAAATAGGTCGTTGTCGAAAAACGGGTCATTCGCACCACAGGCAATTACTTGCAAGCCCTTATCCAGCAAGCGGTCTAATTGGTGCTGATGAACAAGTTTGGAAGCTGCACCGGGTATAAAAATATCGGCAGACAAATCCCAAAATTGCGCGGAGGCTTCGGCATAAGGCATCATTTTGGGGTGGTCGTCCGTCAATTGATTGCCCTCGCGATTGACCATAAGCTGGCGCACCTCGGCAAAGTCTAAGCCTTCGGGTGCTATGATGCCATGTTCGCGGTCGATGATACCTACCAATTTAGCTCCTTCTTGGGCGAGGTAATAACCCGCTGCTCCCGCCACATTGCCCCAGCCCTGCACCACTACGCGCTTGCCACGTAGGTCGGTTTGGCGGTAAGTATTGTAATAATGTTTGACCGATTCGGCTACGCCATAGCCCGTAATCATATCGGCTACGGTATAGCGATATTTCTTGTCTTGCGGTGCGTAGTCGGGGTCTTCTATCACCTTCGACACGCCATAGCGCAACTGTCCGATATAATGAATTTTATCGCTTTCGCGAGGTTGGAAATGCCCATTGACGATGCCTTCTTGCGGGTGCCACAAGCCCAAATCTTCGGTCAGCGGAATGACATGCCGCATCTCGTCTATGTTCAGGTCGCCACCCGTGCCGTAATAATGTTTGAGCAGCGGCATCACAGCGCGAAACCAACGCTGCAAGACCTCTTCTTTGCGCGGGTCGTGTGGGTCGAAATTGATACCCGACTTGGCACCGCCAATATCAGGACCAGAAACCGAAAATTTGATTTCCATAATTTTGGCAAGGGCTTCTACCTCTTGCCGGTTCAAACCCTTGCGCATACGAGTACCGCCACCAGCAGCACCCCCACGCAGCGAATTGATAACCACCCAACCCTCAGCACCCGTAGGCGCGTCGTACCACTCGAATACAATGGCGGGTTTTTGGTTGCGATATTGTTCTAATAATTGCATAGTAAATGTTTGTTTGATAGATGCCCGCAAAGGTACTGCGTTATATCGTAAAAATTTATTTAGACTGAACCTATTCTGGGCAAAAATAATAAAAACGTAACTATTTAGCCTTGTAGGGGGAACTAATCGAATATGCAGCGATGTTAGGCATTATTAGTAATACTTAAAGATTAACCTAGCGAAAGCCAAGATGCAAGCCAAGCAAACGGCGTGCCTTTGGACTACTAATCGCTAAGTTATTTTTTTGACCGTTACTTAGATAAGCATTGCTCATTACCCCATACCCAAAACCCTATACCCTAAATAGTTACAAATCGTTTTTTAGGAATAAATCCCATTTTGAGGGAGTGCGTAATATCTGTTATTAGGATAAGAACCGTATATTTGCCCCAATATGTTACCACTTATCGGCGATTTTCGGCATGGCAAACTACTGTTAAGCGGCGAATATGCTGTATTAGATGGCGCACTATCCTTAGCCCTACCCACTCGACAAGGGCAAGAACTGCGCCTATATGCCCACACCGCACCCGACCGACATCTGCATTGGCAAAGCTACGACGAACAAGGGAATTGTTGGCTCGATGCCATGTTTGATGCCGCCGCAGCTACCTTGTTATTTCCCGCCGCCAATCCCGAAGCGACGGCGTTGCAAGGTTTATTACAAGCCGCCCTGCGCCTTAACCCGCGTTTTGGGCAGGCAATGGTGGGTATTGTTGCCCAAACAACACTACAATTTCCGCGCATTTGGGGCTTGGGCAGCAGTTCTACATTGGTGAGCTTGGTAGCGCAGTGGGCAGGAGTTAATCCCTACGCACTCTTGGAAAATAGCTTTGGCGGCTCGGGCTACGACATAGCTTGCGCTACTGCTCGCACGCCCATCTTATACCAACGCGCCACCAATTATAATTCCGATACCCAGCCCAACCCATACGTACAACCCATTGCTTTCGCACCACCTTTTGCCGACCGCCTTTATTTTGTGCATCTGGGGCACAAACAAAATTCGCGCCAAGCTATCGACCATTATCGGCAAATAAACCCCGATTTGCGCCGCAGTATCGTAGCCGATATATCAGACATCAGCCGCCAATTAGGGCAATGCAGCCGCCTAAGCGATTTTGAGCAATTGCTTCGCCAACACGAGCAGATTTTATCGCAATGCCTACAATTGCCTACCGCCCAGGGCCGCTATTTTGCCGATTATAACGGCACCGTCAAATCGCTTGGGGCTTGGGGCGGTGATTTTGTCTTGGCAACCGCAGCTCCCGCAAATAATATAGGCCAAACACGCCAATATTTTGCCCAGCGCGGCTTTTCGACCCTCCTCCCTTATGCCGAGATGATACTTTGAACCAAGCCTTGAAACAATACTATTCTACTGCCATCTTTATGCGTGACCGAATACCTCTATTCCGTCATAAAGTTGTTAGCAATTTGCTTGATTTGCCCCCATTAATATTGACAGCAGCAATAAATTTGCTTATTGCAGTTGTATGTTTTTCGGGTTGGGAACTACCTCTGCTAACAAGGATTATAGTAAAATTTGAAAAAATAATAAAAAATTTTTGGCTATAAAATACTGTAAATCAGAAAAATACACATTGTTTCTGAATTAAAATTTTAGATAGAAGCACCTCTTGCAGCCAAGTCAGCAAAAATAAAAAAAATCAATTAAAATATATATCACCAATCATGAAACAAATAGTTGTTACGGCATTATTGTTGGCTATGGGCAGCAGCCTTGCCTTTGCACAGTACAAAGCTGTTAATTTCGATTACGAAAAAAATTATTTCAATCAGGGGCAAGCCCTACCCGCCGAAGATTATTTTATGGTATCGGGCGCGGTCAATTCGGGTATCGATTGGTCCAGGTCGAAGTACATAGGGGCGGAAAAGTGGCTAAGGACAAACCTCTTTATGTAAGTACTTTGGAAACGCTCGTTTGCCAATACAGGACAAACCTTTGAACTGCCGATGAACTACAAATTGCGCGGCAATTCGGAGTATGATTTTGTCTTGCAAACCTATCGCAAAGCCACCGTTACGGAAAAAGACAACCTGAAACAAATCCTCAATAGCTCGCTCGATGCCTATGTCGATGGCATTATTTCTATCGAACGCCGCCGCTTGGCTATAGACAAACCCGCAGGAGCTATGGTAAGCGATATGAACGATATTGTGCGCAGCGGTACTCAATTTTATGTCAATAAAATCAATTTTGAGTTTCCCGGTTTTTCGGACATCATCAAAAACAAAATCAAGCAAATTAAAGAAGCTAAGTTGCGCAAAGGTTTGTTCAATTTCTCGAAAAAAGAAGCAGAGAACCGCCGCGAAGCCCGCCGTATGTATGGCGAGAAACTCATCGGCGAACTCAAAACCGCCCTCCATACCGAATTAGAGCAACTCGTCAATACCGAAATGATGGTATTGAGCGACCAAAAAGAAATTGCAGACTATCCTACCGAAAAAACACGCCACGTATTAGCCGTTAATGCGGGTTATGGCGGTGTTTATTTTAGCGGTGGCTTCAATGATTTGGCATACGATAGCGCGCCATACGTGGGTTTGTCGTTTCCCTTGGGCAAAGCCGCCTTGTCAAAACCCTTTTGGCGCAATACCTCGATTTCGGCGGGTGCATTTCTGAACAATTTTACCGACGAATTTGGCAACGAAGTGACCGGACCTATATTTGGTCGCCCTTATTATGTGGGTTTGGGCTATCGCGTATTCCAATTTGTGCGCATCAATGCGGGAGCTACGTTCTTAGAAAACTCTACCAATACTACCTTAGACATCAGCAATATATCGGTCAAACCCTTTGTGGGCGTAAGTGCCGAACTCAATCTGTGGATGGGCTTGGGCAACGGACGACCTAAATAACAAAGGCGATTCGCCGATTTAGCCCGCCTTTTCGACCACCTAACCATAAATCTCGATTTGTTATTTATACCATGAACCATATTCTAATATCTGCTTGGGTGCTGACAGCCGCTTGGTGTTTGTCGGCAAATACCCTATACGCCCAATTAGACGACTACGGCTGGCGCATTGGCGGCGGGGTCGGCAATATGTATTATTACGGCGATTTGAGCGAAAAATTTGACCTTGGCAAAATACTCAAGAACCATTATCAATTTGACCGAGGTCGCGACTTGTCTTATTCCGTATTTGTCGAACGCCGCTTAACGCCCGGTATCAGCCTTGCGCTTACGGGCACACAAGGCTATATCACCGCTGCCGACCCACTTGTGGCTGCTAACCAACCCACCACAGAGCAAAGGGCACTCAATTTCAGGACCAAAATCCAAGACCTAAATGCCGCCTTTTTGTTTAAGTCCGACAACGACAAACTATTGAGCGAGCGTTTCTTTTTAGCACCGTATATATTTGTAGGTGGCGGCGTGACGAGTTTTGATGTGTTTGCCGACCTACAAGACGCTAATGGCAATTTTTATGATTATGCCGCTGGCGGCGTGCTGCGCGACGATAGCTACGAAACCCAAGTAACCAACCTGCATACCGAATCAGACGATGGGTATGCACATACCCTCGTGCCGCACGTGAGCGGCGGTTTGGGTTTGCGCTTGCGCTTTTTGGGTCGCCTGAGCCTACATTTCCAAACCGACCTGCGCTATGCGTTTAGCGACCATTTGGATGACGTGAGCGAGCCTCATTTCCGCACTACTTTCGATTCGGAATTGCAGCAGTATGCCGCTAAACCCAATCCCGTATATGGCGGCACACGCGGCAAAGACGATGCTTGGGGCGATTTTTATGCCAATACCACGCTATCGCTCCGCATCAGTTTGGGGCGCAAAAAGGAAGGCTTTATGCCACCTGTGTTCTATTCGCCCGATGTGACGACCCAACCCACCGAAAAAATCGAACTCATACCCACCGAAGTCAATATTGGCAATACAAAAGTAACGGTTTATGATACTGTGCGCGTCATAGAACATGGCTACCAAACAACTATGGATAGCTCAATGCTTGGCAAGGCGCAAGCTATGATAGATTCGCTCGAAAAAGTCAAAATCAGCCAACGCGAAATGTCAGCCGAACTCGACCAATCGCGTGCCGACTACCAAGCCGTGCTGAAAGCCGCCAATGACGCTAAAAATGCCGATACCGCCGAGCGACAACGAGTCCAAAATCGCTTAGATTCGCTCCAACAAGCCATGAACCAACTCTTGATAGTTGCGGCTACCAATATTGATACTACGAAAACAAGCGGCAATAATCCTGCCCAAGTCGATTCGACACAATTAAAGGAATTGCAAGACCTCCGCGCCGACATTGACCGCCTCCGAAATGCCCAAACCGCCCAAAACAGCGCGGCAATAGCGGCTGACGCTGCCCAAGCAATAGGCAAAGAACCCATTGGCAACGAACGCGAAACGCGCCGTGCTAATGTGATAGCCGAAATATATCACCAACAGTATCAGGCAGATATCGATACGCTTAGTGCGCAAATAGCTGCTCTAACAGCCATCGTAGCTCACCAACAAAGGTATGCACCCACTCCGCCACCTCAGCAGCCTTATGCCTATCCGCCGCCGCCGTATTCGTATCCCTATCCAATGCCCGCGCCTACCGCTGCCGACCCCAATGCCGCCGCAACTATACAAGCACTTACCGCCCAACTAAATGCCCTTAGTGCAAGGCTGGCAGCCCTTGAAAATCGCCCTGCTGCTATTGCGCCGACGAGTAGCTCTGTTCCTGCCCCAACGCCCGTTATTATCCAAAACCCGGCAACAGCAATACCAGCTAATAGCGGCACCGACCCCGCCTTGCTGCGCCTAATCGACGATTTGCGCAACCAACTGAACCAAATGAATCAAAAAATAGATAGCAAAACCGTCGTACCACAGCAGCCCACCGTAGTCACAGTTGAAAAACCCGTTGTGGTAGAAAAGCAAGTAGTAGTTGAGAAGCCTGTTGTCGTAGAGAAACAAGTAGTAGTTGAGAAACCTGTTGTTGTGGAAAAGCCCGTTACCGTAGTCAAGACTTACGAGACCGAAATAGCGCGATTGAGCAATTTGAGCGTTTATTTTGAGGTCAATTCTACGGTCATTAAATCGGCAGACGACCGCAATTTGGCAGAAATAGCCCGCGTATTGAAGAGTTACCCGCAAGGCAAGCTCAATATAAATGGCTATACCGACAATACAGGCAGCGCGGAATATAACCGCAAACTATCGGAAAAACGCGCCAATGCCGTCCGCGACCGCTTGGTGCAAGCCTACGGAGTAAATGCTGCTCAACTGAATATCAATTTCTATGGCAAATCGGCGGCATCGAACCATACCGACCAACAAGACCGCCGAGTCGATTTGCAATGGGTGCGTTAGGTGCTTACTAATCTTGAATGAATATACCTATTTCGGCAGTTGGGGCAATGATTATACCCAACTGTCGATTTTTTTTTTTGACCCATATCGTATGCAAAAAAACACCAATCAGTTTATTCATTAGCTTTGCTGGCTGCCCACAATATTTCGGCGGGGTGCAGGGCGGTTCGGCGGGTGCCGTCAAGAATTTGGTGTCGGCAGCTCGTGCCCGCAGCGGCTATGGCGGTTTGCGCGTGGGCGTGGCGCACGGCAGGGAACAGCACTAATTCGCCGATTTGCATACTTAGTGCGTAATGCTCGGCTTCGTAGCCAAAAGACCCCGCCATGCCGCAGCACCCCGACGGTATGACCTCGACGCTATAATGGCGCGGCATACCCAATACGAATGCAGAATGTGCTACGGACGACAAGGCTTTTTGGTGGCAATGTCCGTGTAGCAAGATATGAAGAGGTTTGTCTGTAAATTGGTCGCTGCTGATACGCCCTGCTTCGGCTTCGCGATGCAAAAATTCTTCTATCATAAACGTACATTGGCTTAGGGCTTGTGCGGCGTGTCGTTCGGCTTTGTCATGGGTTGCCAGACGTAGATATTCATCGCGAAAACTGAGTATTGCCGATGGCTCAACGCCTACGATGGGCAGTGGCGATGGGCGATTGTCGCAGGCTTCGTAGTAGAGGGTACGCACGTTTTGGCGGGCTAAGGATTGCGCTTCAGTCAAAAGCCCCTTTGACAAATAGGCTCTGCCGCTTTCGGCGTGTTCGGGCATCAATACGCGATAGCCCAAATAGCAGAGTAGCTGTATGGCAGCTTTTCCTGCTTCCACATCGTTATAATTCGTAAATTCGTCGCAGAAAAACACTACTTCACCTTTGTCGGCGGGATAGCGGGCGGATAGTTGCGCTTGGTGTTGGGCATACCAGCGGCGCAAGGTATATTGATGCAGCAAGGGCAGCGAACGTTGGGGAGCGATGCCCAAGTATTGCTTGCCCCAATTAGTGAGTACGCCTCCACGGGCAAAAAAATTGTAGAGCGATGGCAATACCGCCGCTATACCATTTAGTTTGCCAATATTGGCTATCAAGCGGGTGCGTAGGGGTATGGGGTGCGTTTGGTGGTATTGGTGCAGAAATTCGGCTTTTAGGGTGGTCATATCTACGTTGGAGGGGCACTCCGACGTACAGCCCTTGCACGACAAGCACAAATCGAGTATATCATAAATTTGTTGGCTGTCGAAAGGATTAGCAGCGCGTTGTTGGTGGTTGGCGGTCAAAATTTCGCGCAGAATATTAGCGCGTGCGCGAGTTGTGTTGCGTTCTTGGCGCGTTGCCATATAGCTCGGACACATCGTGCCACCCGCCGCCGCCGATTTTCTACAATCGCCCGACCCATTGCATTTTTCCGCTGCCCGTAGCAACCCGCCTTCTTTGCTGAAATCGAATACCGTAGGCGGGTCGAAGGTGCTTTGGTCTGCTTCGTAGCGTAGGTCGGTATCCATAGGCAGCGTATCGGTAATTTTATGCGGGTTAAAAATACCTTTTTCGTCCCATGTTTTTTTGATGCGCTTAAATAATTCGTAATTTTTTTCGCCTACCATTATAGGTATAAACTCGCCGCGCACTCGTCCGTCGCCGTGTTCGCCGCTCAACGAACCGCCATATTTTTTGACCAACAAGGCAGAACTGTGCGCTATTTGTCGGAACAATTGGCGGTGTTCGCCGCGTTTGAGGTTCAGGATAGGGCGTAGGTGCAACTCTCCCGCTCCTGCATGGGCATAATATACCGAGCGCTGCCCATATTGCTGCATGATTTGTTCAAATTCGGCGATATAATTGGGCAAATCTTCGACGGCTACGGCAGTATCTTCTACTACTGCGACGGCTTTATCGTCGCCGGGTATGTTGGATAATAGCCCCAGACCCGCGCTGCGTAGCTCCCATACTTGATTGATTTGGGCTTGTGGCACGATGGGATAGGCATAGCCCAAACCTAAGTCGCGCCAGGTATTGATGAGGTCTTGGGCTTGTTGTTGGGCGGTGGCGAGGTCGTCGTTAGCAAATTCGACGCACAGGACAGCAGCAGGGGAGCCTTGGACAAAAAAGCGGTTCTTTTGCTGTTCGCGATTTTCTTTTGTACAGTCGAGTATTATTTTATCCATCAACTCAACAGCGCGAGGCTGATGAGGCATAGCCGCTACTGTGGCGTGCAGCGATTGGTCGATGCTATCAAAATGTCCACAGACCAATACTTGGTGGGGCGGCGGCAGTGGGTCTAAGTGTAGTGTTATTTCGGTAATAAAAGCCAATGTGCCCTCCGAACCAGCGAGCAATTGGCACATATTAAAATCGTCTCCTTCGGGCTGGAAGGCGTTGCTTTGTAATAGTTCGTCTAAGGCGTAGCCCGTATTGCGGCGCGATACAGTAGATTTGGGGAATTGGGCGATGATTTCGCGGCGTTTTTCGGGATTGCTCAACTCAAAATTGAGTTGGCGGTAAATCTGGTTTTCGAGTTTATTGCCGATACATTTGGCGCGGAATGCCTCGCGGCTCATCGGTGCAAAGCGCACTTCGTCGCCGTTGCTCAAAATTGTTTGTAGGGCTATTACGTGTCGGCGTGTATCGCCATAAACTAAGGAATACGAACCGCAGGAATTATTGCCCACCATGCCGCCTATCATAGCGCGGTTGGCGGTAGAGGTATTGGGACCAAAGAATAAACCGTATGGGCCTAAGTAGCGGTTCAAATCGTCGCGCACTACGCCAGGTTGTAGGCGCACCCAGCGCTCGGCTACATTTAGTTCGATGATGTCGGTCATATATCTCGACACATCTACTACGACACCCGTGCCTACGCATTGCCCCGCAAGCGAGGTTCCTGCCGCGCGTGGTATGAGCGAGCTTTGGTGGCGGTAGGCAAATGCGATGAGGTGCTTGATGTCATTGCTATCTTTCGGAAACGCTACGGCTAAGGGCAATTGTCGATAGACGGAGGCATCGGTGGCATAGAGGCGGCGCAGGGTATCGTCGAAATGGATTTCGCCCGATAGCTTTTTCTGAATCGTATCGCGGTCGCGTTGGGTCATTGGCGGAGTGGTGCTGCTGGTGGAATCAAGGCTTTTTGTTGCCCGTAACCGGCTTGGGCGGCTTATTGAGTAGTAGCGAATTGCCTTTGGGTACATTGGCGGGCTTGCCTGCGGTAGTTCGGTAGTTGTCGAGCGAGGTCCGAAAAAGTAAATATCGATAGTTTGCGCTTCGCGGTTGGTGCTGGTATTCGCAAATTTTCCGAAGCTATCGGCTTCTATATTATCGTCGTTTTCGATAACATCGAGCAAAAATTCTTTGATGGCTAAGGAGCGTTCTTTTGACAATTGCGAGTCGGTAGCGGTACTTTTTCCGGTTTGGATGCGCAGTATGCAGGTGCTGCACTTAGTAACTTCGCGGGCAAGGCTATCTAATTCGTCTTTTGCATCGGGGCTTATATGAGGCGTTAGTCCTTTAAAAATACGGTCGTTGGCAAAGGAGATAACCTTGTAAGAACTAACGGCGGCGATGGCATCTATATCGGCACCAGGCGTAAAATCGCGGCAATTGCTACCGATGTCTGTGAGGCGCACGTAGTAGAATAGTTCGCTTTTTTTAGCCACTTTGGATATATCGATACCCATTTCGTTGCCCTGCGCTATACCTACATTGAGCCAGTTCTCGCCGTCTTTGGAGATTTCTATTTTTAGGCGTTCGGTATTCTGTCCTGCTTCAAATACATACAGGTCATTTCCTGGTAAGTCGGATAAAATATTATCGATAAAAGCTACTGTTAGTACGCCGCCGCAGCCCAAGCTGGTAAAGCTAAATGGGGCGTTAAATTCGTTAGAAAATTGGGGAGGTCCTAATACATGTAGGGGATCCATTTGTCGAGGGTCGGCTGACCTCGGCGTACCGGGCTGAAACGATACGATGCGGTCGGCAAAAGCTAATTTGCCGAAAGGCACATTAATACTTGTCTTGCGGCTATCGGAATAGGATTCGGGCACTTCGTCTTGGGCAAGCAACAGCGATATTGGGGCGCAGATGAGCAGCCAAAACAGCAAGATTGGTGTGCTGTGCGGGTTTGGGAATAGTTTCATGTTGGGTAAAGGGGATTTTTGAGCTACTTAGAATTCGACTTAGGACTGCATTGCCCTTAATAAGTCAATCTTATACACAAAAAATTATGCCAACTTGATTTTACGTAAGCAAGTTTTTTTAACATTAAATTTAATGTATGAAAAATAAATTCAATATTTCATTACCCAAGTGTTATTTGTGGTCGTATTTAGTCTATCCATACAGCTTGTGTTTGGGCTTGTAGGGGGGCAAAATGTTTGAAGCGCAAAATAATTTGTGCTACGGCAACTATGTCGCGGCGGTTATAGTGCATGATGCGTGGTAGGTCCTGGTCGTGCCAAAAAACACGGGCTACATCTTTGCCTTCTATATCGTTTTTAGGTGTTTCGATGCCCAATACAGTGCAGAGCAGGTGTAAAGAGGTCATATTGCGTAGGTCGCCAAACCGCCAGAGCCACATGGTATCTATATGTTTGACCTCCCAAGGTTTGAGGTCGGCGGCATTGAGCAGGCGCGGTATGGTTAGTCCGTTGATGACAGCACGGCGGCACAAAAAAGGTATATCGAACTCGCGTATATTGTGCCCGCACAAATAATAGCGGTCGGGCATGGCAGCGAGGAGCTGAAAAAAGGGTTGCAATACGTCTTCTACTTCATTATAGCCATAAAACGACTTAACGCGAAATTCGTACTCCGCGTTGTCGGGGTCAGATTTGGCGAAAAAACCGATAGAGATGCAAACGGTTTTGCCAAATTCGGCATAAACACCCGATTTTTCGAAATAATATTGGTCGGGGTCGGCATCGGCAGGGCGATAGCGTTGTATGCGATACTCCCAAAGGCGTTGATATTCTTCGTCTAAATCGGCGAGTTGCGGCACTAAGGGCACTGTTTCGATGTCGATAAAAAAGATGTCGCGCAGGGCAATATGGTCTAACATAGATGGGGCGGTGTTGGGGGATAAAAGCGTATTGTTGGGATTAATGCCAATACGTTATGAACTTAAAAATATGTTGCGTCTATGCAGGTGTGCGCGGGGAGAGAGTTATGCCCTATATTGTATCAGAACGGGGCGGACATGATGCGCCACAAACTGTCTTTTAGGCGTTGTAGGTTTTGATTGGTGGCTGCCGAAATAAAAATAGTTTCTACATCAGTGGGTAGGTCTTGTCGCAACAGGCTTTCGAGTTCGTCGTCTATCAGGTCGGCTTTTGTGATGGCGAGCAAGCGGCGTTTTTGTAGTAGTTCGCGGTTGTAGGCAGCACATTCAGCCAATAAGATTTCGTATTGGCGGCGTATATTTTCGGCATCGGCGGGCACAAGAAACAGCAGCGCGGCATTGCGTTCGATATGACGCAAGAATCGATGTCCTAAACCTTTGCCTTTGTGCGCTCCTTCGATAATGCCAGGTATATCTGCCATGACAAACGAGCGGTCGTTATAGTATGATACCATACCCAGATTGGGCACGAGGGTAGTAAAGGGATAATCGGCAATTTCGGGTCGGGCAGCCGATAGAGCCGCCAGCAGGGTCGATTTACCCGCGTTGGGGAAGCCCACCAGACCTACATCGGCGAGCAATTTGAGTTCTAATATTTTCCATTCCTCGCGTCCGGGCTCGCCTGGTTGGGCATACATAGGCACTTGGTTGGTGGGCGATTTAAAGTGGTCGTTGCCCAATCCGCCTCTGCCGCCCGCACCAATATTATAGTTTGGTCATGCTCCGTATCCTGAACTGTACTTTGCCTGTTTCCGGCATCTTGGCTACTGTTCCAAGCGGTACGTCTAGGATTATATCTTCGCCTGCCGCGCCTGTTTTGAGTGCGCCTGCTCCGTTTACGCCGTTGCCTGCCATGATATGTTTGCGGTATTTGAGGTGCAGGAGTGTCCAGAGTTGGCTATTGCCGCGCAAGATGATATTGCCGCCGCGTCCGCCGTCGCCGCCGTCGGGTCCGCCTTTGGCAATAAATTTTTCGCGTCTGAAATGCAAAGAACCTGCCCCGCCCTTGCCAGAGCGGCAGCAAATTTTGACGTAATCGATAAAGTTTTGTGTTTGTGCCATGTCTTGTGCGTTAGAGGTGTTTCCAGCCTTGTGCGCTTAGGCGGTGTTCGTTACCGCCTCGGCTGATGATCGTATAGCCCTCGTCGGCGGGCACGGTATGCCCTATAATTGCTATACCATACAAGTTCTGCTCGATATATGTTGCATCTTGGGGCGAAACGGTAAACAATAATTCATAGTCTTCGCCGCCGTTGAGCATACAAGTGATGGGCGGTAGCTGGAATTGCGCCGATACTTCGAGTGTATCGGTATGTACGGGTATATATTCTTCGATGATGCGACAACCTATACCTGATTGGGTGCAGATATGCAGCAAATCGGAGGATAAACCGTCCGATA
Organism: Sphingobacteriales bacterium; assembly: GCA_016711295.1. Taxonomy (GTDB): domain Bacteria; phylum Bacteroidota; class Bacteroidia; order Chitinophagales; family UBA2359; genus JADJTE01. The sequence goes on from JADJTE010000007.1 coordinate 113,499, forward strand.
CATCGATCATTGCCGTTGGTTTGATGCGATGTTTGGCTAATAGTGCTACGATGTCGTGCCGTGCTTCGGGTTTTAGTTGCCGCCCGATGAGGTAGCTTTGTTCTTCTAAATCGGGTTGTGCGGCGGGGTTGTCGAGAAAAATTCGTTTTTCACGCTCTAATATCTGCAAACCCAAGTAAGCGGATCCCAAGTCGCCCGACAAACATATAGCGTCGCCTATTTGTGCTTGGTTGCGGTAGGTAATTTGAGCAGGGTGGGCATCGCCTATCGCCGTTACGCTGATGACCATGCCTTTTAGTGTCGAACTCGTGTCGCCGCCTACCAAATCGACTTTATAGCGTTGGCAAGCAGCAGCTATACCTTCGTACAATTCGTCCAATGCCTCTACGGTAAATCGGCTCGATATGGCAATAGATACCGTAATCTGGCGCGGCGTGGCGTTCATAGCATAAATATCTGATAAATTGACCACTACTGCTTTATATCCCAGGTGTTTGAGGGGTGTATACATCAAGTCGAAATGAATGCCTTCTACGAGTAGGTCGGTCGAAACGACCATAGCGTGGTGGTCGTTGATATGTATAACGGCAGCATCGTCGCCTACTCCTTTGAGGGTGCTAACTTGCTGATGAGAAAAAGGACGTGTGAGGTGTTCTATCAATTTAAACTCGCCCAGACTGCTGATGGGGGTTTGTTTGGGCTGATAAGGCATTTTGCCGTTTTGCATGGAGTGGGTTGAGGCGGGCTAAATGGAAAAATGAATAGGGTGGGGGGTTTTGTGGGCTATGTGGCACAAAAAAATACACCCTAACTGCGCCACTTGCCGCTCAATAACAGACGAGGCAGTGCAGTTAGGGTGCAAAGGTACACAATTTTTAGCGTTTTTTTGCCATAAAATAGGTCTCTACGCCTGAATATAGGGCGTACAACACAAAAAACGGCAGGATAAATCGCGCATTGGTGGGTTTAGCCAAAAAGATATAAGTAATGATAAATAGTAGGCTGAAAAAAAAGCGCAAGCCTATAGCTCCCAGCATGAATACCACCGATTTGCCCGCATTGCTCATGCTATAAGACAATTGGGTAAGCCCCGCTACGAGTAGCGTGAGTAGGCTGCAAAAGGCATAGCTCAACCAAGCAAAACCAGGATAAGCACCCAGGTTTGGAAATGATGTAGCGCAGCCATTATTATCCCTACTACAAGGGTTAGTACCAGAATGGGAAAGTATGGTTTCAAAGGTGCAGGGAGGTTTGGGGTAATAGGACTAATGACGAGTTTATTTCATCGTATCGAACCACTCTTTGCCCTGAATAAGGCAAGGCAATACGCAGGTTTCGTGTGTGCCAGCGGTGGCGGGTATCACTAATTCTACGCTGGTGGCACCTTGTTCGATAAAGGCACCATAGGCTACTTGGGCATTGCCGAAATCGACGTGTTTATCCGCATCGCAGTGGAACATGCGCATAGGGGCGACGGGCACCCAATGATACGTATCGTTGTCGGCTAAGGCTTTGCGCAAGGGGTGATTAGGGTCGTTTTTGAAATCTTCGATAACTTCGGGCTTTAAAATATCGATAGGCACTTCGGGCATAATGTTGTTTATGTCGCCATCAGAATAATGGCTATTGTCATTGAGAATAGGAGCGAGCAGGTTATACCAATCTTCTTTTAATACTTCTTCTAATGTGGCATACATATTATATGCCCTGTTGTAGGTAAATAACAAATAGGGCAGATAATATGGCGCGGGGTAAGGCTCGCCTTCGAGCAATACATCGGTTTGCGTACCCGACATATCATAAGCGCCTTCCATAGGTGCTGATGCCGTTACTGTAAATTCATCAGAGAAATAGGTTTCTATCATTTGATGGGCTGCCATAGTCGAGTGACCACCCTGCGAATAGCCGAACAAAAACAGTTTTTCGTTCAGGGGAATATCCTGCTCGTCGCAGAACGTGCGTGTAGCGCGTAGCATGTCTATTACCGCTGTAGCTTCGGTGCGGGCGTGTTGGTAGGGGTGATAGCCAGGACTAACGCCTAAGCCCAAATAATCGGGCAATTGGGTTAGGTAGCCGCCATTAGATGCCAATCCGATACCGATGAGCTGCTCGATGCTACCCTCCGAAGGCACACCTGTTCGGCTGAACGAGGTGCCATGTTGATAACTCGTCAAGGGTAAATCGCCATTGATGCCACGCGGTATTGCTAATGCTCCTGATGCTATGGTGATATCGCCATGTGCATCGGGCGTTTCGTACACCAATTTATACACATCGACGGGATATTGGGGCGGAAAGATGCCCGGAATGAGGGGCGAATAAGAATTGAGGTAAGCCAATACTTCTTCGGTGCTGAACGAATTAAGCAGTTCTGCCGACAAAAGTTTGCCTCGTGCTTCGGGAGCAGTAGGCGTGTTCTCTTCTCTGTCGCTACAACCGCTGAATAACAAGGCGATAACTACGGCGCAGCAAGCCGCAAGACGCAATAATACTTTTTTAGACATGTGTTATGGGTGATTTGATGTTGGAAAGTATAGACCGTAGCCTACGGACGCGCTAAGGTAGGGATAAAAGCGTAATTTTTTTTCTATTCGGGCATAAGTATTCTTTTTTGACTTTTGGCTGATGAGAGGTGCCGGGCTTGTGGGAGATGATAATGGCAGAAAGACCTTTGTCCATATAAAAAATGTAGAACTAAGTGTCGCCGAAAAAGCAAGGCAATTATAAAATATAAATAAATTTATTATTGAAAATAAGATGTAAAAAAAATGCCATAAATTACGCAAATTTACCCGAACGGTTTACTATATTTGACTTTTTTAAAGCGTTTGCCTATGAGCAAATAGCGTCCTATTTTTTTTCTTTACAGACTCTCTTTTGACGTAACCATTTAGCATTATAGGGGCAGCCCCAAGAATAGCTATTTCTAATCGAATATGCTATGATTTCGGGCATTATTAGATGGGTATTACCCCATACCCCAAACCCTATACCCTAAATAGTTGCCTTTTGACTTAGCTTTATTCGCCAACGTCTGCTTATTGCAAATAATTAGCAGGTACCTTGGCACCTAACGATTGTGCTTTCAGCGCATCTTGCTTTGCCATAGCGCGGTCGCCGATAGCGTTGTATGAATACGATCGATTGAGGTAATACAGCCCTTGTTTGGGAGCAAGGCGTATGGCTTGGTTAAAATCGGCAATAGCTTCGGTATGGCGGTTTAGGTTTTGGAGCGATATAGCACGCGAATTATAGATGCCGTCATTGTCGGGTTTTAGGGCTAAATACGCTGTAAAATCGTCGTAGGCTGCTTGGTGTTGGTTTTGCATCGTATAGGCGATGCCTCGGTTGAGGTAGAGGTTCGGAAATTCGCGGTTATGCTGCTGGGCAAGGGCAAAATCGCGCATACCATCGGCTATTTGTTGGTTGCGCACCTTAATCACCGCTCTATTGACCAATGCTTCCGTTAGGGTAGAGTCTAAATTGAGGGCTTTATTATAATCTGCTAAGGCGAGTTCGTCTTTTTGTTGCTCAAAATAGATATTGCCCCTGTTGTTATAGGTAAGGGCATAACTTGGGTTTATTTTTAGCACATTATTAAAATCGCTAAATGCCTTGTCGTTTTGTTTTTGTTGGCGATAATAAATACCTCGATTGTCATACGCCACGTCGCAATTGGGGTGTGCAGATAGCGTTTTTGTCCAAAGTGTTTCGGGATTTTTCCAAACCCCTATTTGTTGCCAGCTCAACGCGCTCAATACTGCTGTCCAAAGCAATACACCTGCCCATACAAGGGTTTGGCGCTGCGGATTTTTTGCTATATATTGAGCCAGCCACATACCAATTATAAAAAACAATCCAATATATGACAAATAGCTATATCTTTCGGCTACAACGGCTTTGCCCACCGTTACAAATTGCAATACCAATATGATTTGTAGCCCATAAAACGCCATGCCAAACGGCACTATTTTGTCGCCTTTGCGATATGCCCAATAAGTAGCCGTTAAAAAAGCCAAGGCTGCAATGGTAGCTACTAAATAGATAGGAGGCAAGGAGGCGTTTTTGACAAAAGTAGGGTAGGGGTGCAGTGCTGCTAAATTGTTGGGCAATAATAGTTGGGCGATATAGTAGGCGAAACCATAGCCACCAAACATTATTTTTTGAAACAGGCTATAATTGTCTAATTCGGCAATGGCTTTGGGCGATTGCGCCATGACCGTAACAATGCCGAACAACAACGAAAGGGCAAAAAATGGCAATTTTTCGAGCCATACGCCTCTATTGCGCCAGGAGCGACCCGACCAGAAATCGAGCAACAATAAGGCAATAGGGAGCGTAACCGCAGAAGGTTTGGACAACAAAGCAGCTACAAACAACAAAGCAGTAAAACCCAAATATCGCTTGCTGCCCGACACGCCATATTGCCAATAAGTGAGCATTGCGCCCACATAGAACAAAACATACAATACGTCTTTGCGCTCGCTAACCCACGCCACCGACTCTACGTGCATCGGATGAACGCCAAACAGCAGTGCCACCAACAAAGCCGCCAATAAACGCCCCTGCGATAGGCGATAGACCAACACAAATACTAATCCCGTATTAGCAGCGTGCAACAATACATTGAGCGCGTGATAGCCCCAAGCATTTTCGCCCCCAAAAGCATAGTTGAACGCATAACTCAGCATCGTCAAGGGGTGATAATTGGCTAATACTACCTCACTGAACATGCGGCGGATATTATCGACACCCAAACTGCGTATCATGAAATTATTGGTGACATAGCCAGGGTCGTCCCAATTGACAAAGCCATTGTTGAGGGCAGGCAAATAAAGCACAAGCGTCCAAGCCACACACAATAGCAGGGCTTTCCAATAGCTATGGTGGGCAGACGCTGTGTCGGTTTTGGGGGGCTTGGTATGGGTAGTAGGTGGCTGCGGGCGCGGTGCAGGAGCTTGTTTTTTTGCCATGTCGGTAGGTGGTGCTCTGAAAACAAGGGCTAAAAATACGTACTTTTGCGCAAACGAAAGTTAAACCGCGCCATTCGAGGCAAAAAATGACCGAAATGGGCTACTATTTCGACAAATCAACCTTACTACCCAACGCTTGCTAAGGCTTGGATAAAAACTCATCGGTAAAATGAGCTTTGTGCTTGGATTGCGCAAATTTTTCGGCATTGAAAGTGCCCGATTTGCCCTTGGGTATCGACAGCGACACCCAATTGTCGGCACACAGCATTTTGCCTACCCATACAATTTGCCCGACATGGTAGGCATAATGCGCCAATTGTCGGTTGATAGCATCAGTAATACTGTGGGCTTGGTTGCGGATATACACCTCGCGCCCCCAATCGTTAGGAGTAATGGTTTGTAGGGCTTGGAACAGGCAAGCCCAGCCCGCTTCCCATTTTTCGAGCAGTTCGGCGCGAGTTTGCAGGTCAGGCTCAAATTCGGCATCGCGGCGGCGGCTCTCTTTTTCGCCGTCTGTGGTCAAAAAATCGGTCCAGCGCGATAGCATATTGCCCCACAAATGCTGCACAATAATAGCTATGCTATTGCTGTCGGGGTGGTATTGCCAAAATAATTGTTCGTCGCTTAGTTGCGCGAATGTTTTGTCGCCGAGCATCTTGTAATAGGAAAACTGCTTGACGATACTGCTCAGATAATTGCTGTCCATATTATAGGGATTAGTGTTGTACGAATTGGTGAGTGAGCCTATTTTTATGGCTTTTTGACCAGAGAAAAGCCTTTACAGAAGCAGAGCTATTTTGCCCTAAAATAGGCGTTAAGTGTAAAGTTATGCTATGCGGTAGGTTTCAAAAAAAGTAATTTTTTTTGCACAAAAATGTAAGGTTTTTTATTCATTTAATGGCTTGATTATCAGCATTGAGTGTAGAAAAATACTTCAAAACATATTTAGATTACCTTGAACATTAAATATAAAAAAATTTATTTTTTGTATCCATAGACTCAAAATAGGCTATATCTTTGTGGCAAAACACCCCTATTTATTTTCTTCGACCCCTACGATATGAAACGTTTTTTGTATTTGTCGCCCTTATTGTGGGGCTTATGTAGCGCATTTAACGGCGATACGTGTAGCGATATTGCAGCGAAGTTCTCCTACAAAACAACGGGCTTGGTCGTTTCGTTCAATAACCGTTCAGAAGGCAATATTGTTGCGCATTTGTGGCAATTTGACGACGGCAATACCTCGACCGAAATCAATCCGACCCATACTTTTGCGAAGGGCGGTTTGCATACCTTTTCGCTCACAGTAAGTAATGCTTCGGGTTGTAGCGAAACATTTGAGGGCAAACTGCATTTGTTTGTTCCATAGCAAAACCGTTCTATTCGCCTCTGAAAAGGTCAATGCCTCGCCTATTACTAAGAATAAGCGAGGCATTGTTGTTTTAGTGCCTATGCTATGCTATGGTTGGGGGTCTCGGCAACCGATATTAGCGAGGTTGTCCAGAAAACGCCCTGCTTCGTTATGGTCGATATTGGAGCCTTGTGTGTTCCTGATTTGGGCAATTTCGATGGCGTTGATGGCATAATCGCGGGCTTTTTTACATTCTCCCATTTTTCTATACAAGCGTGCCAGCAAGAAATTATTGTCAAATTCCGATTCGATGCTAATGGATTTGAGCAGCCATTCTTCGGCATTTTTCAATTTTCTCGATTCGGTGACGAATAAAAAATATTTGAGTGCTACGGTATTCAAAAATTCGGGGTCGGTTATTCTATAATCCTGCACATACTTGGTGGTGATGCTGGCAAAATTGTCCCAATCGCGGATGCCCTCGTAGTATTCGCTTTGTATATAATACATAAACGACTCGGCATTGGGTAGATAGGCTTTTTCGCTTATCTCTATGGCTTTCGAAAATAGGTATTGGTCGCGCTCTGTGATGGCGGCGGCTATGCTATTTCGTACCGCCATTTTGACATGCTCGTTGGCACGCTCGCTACCCAAGCCCGATTTGAAATAGTTCAGGTCGAGTAGGAAGTGGTTGATGGCGGCATTTTCTACATTATCTGAAAATTCGTAGATGAATGCGCGGTTTTTGTCTAATTGCAATTGTGCAACAGTTTGTGTTTTGAAATAATCAGACACTACGGTATTGTAGTAGTAGCCTGCACATTTCATTTTAAATGCGAGGTTATACAAAAAATCGGGGTCTCGTTCGCCCATTGTATATTTGTCGCGGTCGCTTTTTAGATTGACGATATCTATATTGCTGTAACGTTTTAAGACTTCCTTGGCTTGTGCTACGAGTTGTTTGGCATCTTTGAGGTCACTGATTTTATCTATCAGATAGCCATTGCCGTTAAACACCAAAAACGCGGGATGTGCGCCCAATTCTTGCGAACCTCTAAGGTGGAAATACTCTTCCTCATCGAGGTTGAGGTTCATATTGACGAAGTTGTCATTGAGCAAATTAACTACTTCGGGATTGTTGAATACGTCGCAGGCAAACACGTCGCAGGAGCCACAGCGTCGCGAGTCGGTGGCTGCAAACAGTAATTTATGGCTGTTTTGCGCACTTCTAACGACATCGCTCAATTTACCCGATTGAAAATTCACTTTATATGTACACGGTGCGCCACCTGGCGGCGTTGCTTGGGCAGGTGTGGGCGTTGCTTTAGCCGAGTCGGCTGTTTTAGCTATCATGCCCACGCAGAAAGTTGCGAAGCACAATAGACTTACAAGGAGGTATAGGGTTTTGTTCATGATAATGTTGTTAAATATTATGAATATTGCGAGTATTGCTTTCTATAATAATAGCTACATTGGCAGCACTATAAGGTATGCAATTATCGCGCTTGTAGGCACGATAATTATGACAATTTTGTGTTGATAAATCAGAAGCGCGAGCCGTGTATCATGTCCATTAATTTCAACACATCGGTATAAACAATCCCTCTTCGTTGGGCTATTTCAATAGCTTCTTTACATACCTTGAGCGATTGGTTGGGTTTGTTTAGCTTGAATAAAAGCAGTGCCAAAGTGCAGTGGTTGGCGTATTCATATTCCATTCTAATCGATTTTTGAGACCATTTGACCGCTTCGTGCAACATTCTTTTATTCGTTACATAGCGCTGAAATTTGAATGCTACGTCATTGAGTAGCTGCGGGTCGGACGATTTTTGGGTACTCAAAAAATTATAGGCGACTTTTGAAAAGCGCGTCCAATCTTCGATACCTTGATAGAATATGGAGCGTATTTCGAATAAGTAGCGGTCTTCGTCGGGTAGGTTGGCTTTTTTGATGGTCAGTTCTGCTTTTTTGAACAGATTTTCGTTGCGTGCTTGTATGGCTGCCAATACGCTATTATATACGGCGGTTTTGATTTTATCATTTATTTTGCTGCCGCCATAAAATTGCTTGAAATACGTGATATCGTTCAGAAGATAGTCGATGGCTTGATTTTCTAAATTGATGGCAAAATCATACACAAATTGCCGCACTTCTTGTTTGCGAGCGGTGCGTTGGTTGGCAAATAGATAGCGATTCACTACGTCGTTATAGGGGCGACGCATGCGTTTTAGCCCATAAGCCAAGTCGTGCAATATGGGCGTGTCGGTGAAAGGATTATTCTCGTATAGGTTGTAGAGCTGTTGAAACTTGATATTTTCGTCGCTATTGGCTACAAGGTGCGTATTGCTTTCGTCATATATGATATTAGAGCCTAAGTCCAAAAATTCGTTGACATCTTTACAGCCCATTACTTTGGTGAGGATACGTCCTTCGGGCGTAAAGTAGAGCAACGCAGGCAGCTCTTTGATAGAGTGCAGTGTTTGGAAGTATTGGTTCTCGCGGTTGCTGACATTTACTTTGTAGTTGATAAAATTTTTGTTGTAGAAGATAGCAACGTCTTTGTCTGTAAATACTTGCGCGTCCATTTGTTTGCAAGGAGGGCAATAATCGGCATATACATCGACAAAAATAAATTTGTTTTGCTCTTCGGCTTGTTGTACGATGTCGTCCCAAGTGCCGGGCATAAAGTTAATGGCGATTTTTTGCGCCGACAAACTGAGTGGGCTTAATAGTGCCCATAATGATAAGATAGGTATTACTCTGTTCATAGGTTTGTTGCGGTTGGGTTTGTTTGATAGGATAGGTCTAAAAGCGTGCCAGTTCTGTTTTATTTATTATCTGTTCTTTTTTTGTGACATGAAAACGACAATTTGTTTTTTGCTTAACAGTATAGTTGCATCGAGATGCGATGCTTATATTTGTCTATTTGTGGCTTATAAAGACAGAAAAGACCGCCTATGTGCGAGGGGCGGTCTTTTCGGGGTTGGGGTCGTAAAGTACCCTGCATGTAAAATTGGGCAATCTATCGGTAATGCTTATTTTTTGTATTTGCTGCTCAGAGGTTGTTGGCACGCATATCTTCGAGCAATCGGAAAGTAACGCTATAATCTGAGCGTTGCTTTTGTGCGGCTGCTGTGGCTTCTTCCAATATTTTGAGGGCTTTGCTGCGTTTGCCCAATTGATACAGTACAATACCTTGTGTTTCGAGAGTTTGGTGGCGGCTGGCTTTAATACTAAGGGCTTTGTTGATCCATGCCTCGGCGGTATGGAGTTTGTTTTCGTCGCTTACCATAAAAGCATATAGGCGTGCCGATTTTTCGAGGAACGCATCGTCGGGCTGTGCCGTTTTGAGGATATATTCGTTGACGGTATTGGCAAAGCCGTTCCAGTCGTTGATGGTTTCGTAATAGAGTGATTGTAGCGTATAACTAAGCAGGGTGCTATTTGACAATTGAGTTCTGGGAACTAAGGCTAAGGCATCGTCCATTTTGGAGCGGTCGCGCTCGTTAGCGGCGTTGAGTATGCTTGTGCGCAGGGCTTCAATGATTTTTTGGTCAACGGTTTGGCGGTTAAAAATCTGGGTAAACAATGTTTTGTTTGACAGCAACAATTCGAATTGTTTGCTGTATATATCGTCAGAAAAATCTAATATTAGCTTGGCGCAATCGGGCGAAGTCAGTTCAAAGTCGCGCAATTGTATGTATTCATTGACGACTTGTTGGTAAGGCTCGTTAAATTTTTTTAAATCATATATATAATTTCCTAAAAATTCTTTGTCGCGCACCCTATTATCGTATGTGGTTTTTCTACTCAGAAAATTTGCATACGACATATCCATCTTTGTTTTGCTTGTATTATTGTTGGCAAGCGCGTCAAATGCTAACTGCATAAACGCATCTTTATCTTTAAAACCCGTTTCAGCCCTTATGATTTCATCGTTCGAGTTGAAATAAAGCAAGGCGGGGCGGGTTTTGGCATAATTATAATACTTCATACCCTCTGCCGAATTGATGCTCAATTTATAGCATGCCAATTTATTGTTATATAAGTCGGCTACTTCGGGGTCTGTAAATACGATGCGTTCGAGGTCGGCGCAGGAGCGCGAATAACTGTCGTAAATATATAAAAAAATCGGCATATTGAATCCACTTGCAATAGACTGTACATGGCTATTGGTTTCGTAAAATTCTATGTCGTTGGTATTTGGGGCATTGCCTGAATACGTTGTTTGTGCGTATGAGGTAGCATTGCCCAATGCTAAACCTGCGCAGAATAAGGTGGTTAGTAGGTAGGTTTGTTTCATAATGGTTGCTGTGAGGTTGGTTTGTAATAAGATGGCTAAGGGGATTTTCCGTTATTACTTTTAGACAGCATATTCAAAAAAGGTTTCTAATCTTGAATAAATATTTTAGGAGGTTGCCGAAATAAAAAAAGATTCGGAAGGGCTTGTATTATTTTTTACGGCAAATAGTGTAAAGTGGTTGCATCTTTGACTATGAATGTTCATGTAGGTTTAAGTCCACATTGTCGCTTGCTAAAAAGATAATTCTATCAAAATGTGCTTGTTTTGTCCATTAAAAAATACCTTTTAGCCATAGTCTGCTTGTTCGTTTTTTGAACAATATTTGATAGATAAAGCCATAAAGTAGTTTAAAATGTACATATTTCGGACTAAAAAACACTGCGTATGTGCGATTTAATAATACATGCGGCAAAAGTTATGCCATTTTTATGTCATCAATAATTTGTGCAAAGTTTTGTAACGGCAAAATTACTCTAAATGTTTCGTATTTGTGCAAATTTTGGCTGAAAAATGGAAATTTCATAAAAAAAATACAGTGATAAAATAAATAATAGACCAAGCAGTTTTGGGCTATATTTTTGCCCGAACCGCTTGGTCTATATAGATTTTGGTATTTATTTATTGGGCTAATAAGCCTTAAAAAGACAGTTTTTCAAGAGCTTTTTGTAGCTCTTCATATAAAGTAGCTTGCACAGATACTAAGGGCAAACGCAATGGATTTTCGCATAGCCCAAGCAGGTGTAAGGCAGCTTTGATGCCTGCTGGATTGCCGTCGGCAAACAATAGGTGTATAATATCAGATACAGCGTAGTGTAGGTGGCGAGCAGTTTCGAAGTCGCCTTCTAAGGCGGCATGCACCATTTTTCCAAATGGGCGTGGCAGCGCGTTGCCTACTACCGATATAACGCCGTCGCAACCCAGAGCCATGAGGGGCAGTGTCAGTAGGTCGTCGCCCGACAAAACTAAAAAATCGCTGCGGTCTTTGTGGTTTATAATTTGCATGACCTGCGCCATATCGCCCGATGCTTCTTTGATACCTACTATATTGGGTAGGTTCTGGGCGATGCGTATAGTGGTGGTGGCTTTTATGTTCGAGCTGGTGCGAGACGGAACATTATAAATCAGTATCGGGACGGGGCAACTTTCGGCTATAGCGCGAAAGTGGTTATAGATACCCTCTTGGTTGGGGCGGTTATAACTCGGATTGACCGACAAGATGCCATCGATACCCTTGAAATGGTAGCCCGATAGGTCGCGGATAATTTTTTGGGTATTGTTGCCTCCAAATCCCGCTACGATGGGTATGCGTTCGGAAACGGTCTCTACGGCGCAGTCCAATACTTCGTATCGCTCTGTGAGTGAAAGTGTAGAAGCCTCGCCCGTTGTGCCAAGCAGTACTAAATAGTCGGCTTCGTGCTTGATGAGGTAATTAATGAGTTGTTGGAGGCTCGCAAAATCGATGTCGCCTCGCGCGTCGAAAGGTGTAACCATCGCTACACCCATACCTTTAAAACGGCTTAACATATATGTTTTGTTGCTGTATATGGGCAATGCAAATTAATGATTTATAGACATGGCTTGTGGTGGTCGTAGAAAGTGGGGTCGTGCCTGAAGTAGGGCTATATTTTCTACATGAAACGTATGCGGAAACATATCGATAGGCTGTACGCGCTCGATACTATAATAAGGGCTTAATAATTGCAAATCGCGGGCTTGGGTGGCGGGGTTACAACTTACGTATACCAAGCGACGAGGCGCGAATTGGCTTATTTGTTGTACTACGTCGGGGTGCATGCCCGCCCTTGGTGGGTCGGTTATCAATACATCGGGCGCACCGTGCCGCGCTGCAAGCGACTCGTTAAGCAGCAAACGCACGTCGCCCGCATAGAAGGTGGTATTATCTATGCCGTTCGGTTGGGCGTTCCAATGTGCGTCGGTGATGGCATCGGGCACTTCTTCGATACCTACTACGTGGCGGGCTTGTCGGGCTAAGAAAAGGGCAATGCTGCCTGTGCCCGTATATAGGTCATAGACGGTTTCCGCGCCGCTTAGTTGTGCCATATCGCGCACGGTGCGGTACATCTGCACGGTTTGGTGCGGATTGGTCTGGAAAAACGATTTAGGGCTTATTTTATAGCGTAGGTCGTCGAGTTGTTCTATGATATAACCGCGCCCGCTATGTGTTACTACGTCTAAGTCGTAGATGGTATCGTTGCGTTTGGGGTTGACGACGTAGTGTAGCGATTGGATTCGGGCACCAAATTCGCGCAGCAAAAAATCCATACATTGCGCAATAATAGCATCGGTGGCTTCGCCGCTCAAACAAAGCGTGACCATTGTTTCGCCGGTGGTAGCAGTGCGTATAATTAGGTTGCGCAGCAGCCCGCTATGATTTTTTACATCATAAAATGTATAGCCTTGCGCTAAGGCAAAATGCCTGAACGCATTGCGTATGGCGTTGGAGGGTTCGGCTTGCAAATAGCAATGGTCTATATTTACTACGCGGTCAAACATGCCCGGCACGTGAAAGCCTATGGCATTGGGGCTATCTTCGCGGGGTTTGTGTTGGCTATCGGGCGGCGAGTCGAACCACCGGCGGCTCGAAAACGTAAATTCGAGCTTGTTGCGGTAATATTGCGTGGGGTTGGCGGCTATGATGGGAGTAAAAGGAGGGTGTTCGAGCTTGCCGATGCGCCCAAATGCGTCCTCTACGATTTGTTGTTTGGCAGAGGTTTGTTGTTCGTAGCGCAAATGCTGCCATTTGCAGCCGCCGCAGGTGCCAAAATGCGCACAAAAGGGTTGTACGCGGTACTCTGACGGCTCGTGTAGGCGCACGATGCACCCCATTGCATAATCGCGCTTTTGGAGGCGCACAAGCGCAATATTTGGCTATCCGCGCAAAAAGCAGTAATATTGCGGCACTTTTGGGCGTTATAAGCAACTATCATGTACCGAACTGCGTTGGCTAAGTAGCCATAGCCCGCTCGGTCCCATTTTGCGTTGCGTCAATGTATTGCCCGATGGTGCCCATAGGGGTTACTTGGACACCTGACAACGGATTGGTGTCCAAGCAGACAAAAAGGGGTTAAATTGTAATTAAAATAAATGTTTAAATAATATGGAGTTACTTACACTCAAGGAAGCGGCTGAATTTGCCAGCCACCACATCAATAAAAACGTAACAACCTCTAATATTTCTTATTTGCTGAACTATGGTAGGATACCCAAAGCAGGAAATAATAGAACTGTTTTGATTGATAAACAAGAACTTATAGAATATTATCAATCCTACTACGGTGCCCGTGAATTGGATTGGAAAGATAAATTGGGAAGCGATTTAAATTGGGCTTTGAGTTTTGAACACCTAAAAGAAGCCGACACTACTAAACACGTTCATCGCCTGCACCCCTACAAGGGTAAGTATATCCCGCAGTTAGTTGAGTATTTTTTAGATAGCCATACAGACGAGTTCAAAACGCAAACTTTTTTTAAGAAAGGCGACATTATACTTGACCCTTTTTGTGGGAGTGGTACAACCTTAGTCCAAGCCAATGAATTGGGCATACACGCCATTGGCATAGACATTTCGGCTTTTAATGCGCTAATTGGAAATGTAAAAGTTGCAAAAATTAATTTGAATGAACTTTACCAAGAGACCCAACGAATTAGCAGAGAACTCAAAACGTTTCTTGCTGATGCCACACATATCAAATTTGAGCAAGAACTTGCCATCTTTTTGACCGAATATGACAAAAAACATTTCCCCTCGCCCGAATTTAAACTAAGAGTCCGAAAGAAAGAAATAGACGAAAAAGCCTATTCCGAAACACACGAAAAAGTAGTTCAGAAAAAATTTGATGAGCTAATTGCCAAATATCGCTTAGAAATTAAGCAAGACCAACAAAATACTTTTTTAGAAAAATGGTATTTACAACCCATTCGAAATGAAATTGATTTTGTATTTGAGCAAATAAAAAAAACACAGCACCCACTTATCAAAAAAGTGCTGACCGTAATTTTAAGCCGGACTATTCGCAGTTGTAGGGCAACTACACACGCCGATTTAGCTACGCTGGTCGAACCTATAGCCACTACTTATTATTGTGCTAAACACGGCAAAATATGCAAGCCGCTATTTTCTATTGTTTCGTGGTGGGAACGATATTGCAGAGATACTATTCAGCGTTTAGCTGCATTTTCCAAGCTGCGAACAAATACTTTTCAGTATTGCTTAGACGGAAATTCAGAAACCATAGATATTTTTGCCGCCTTGACAGAAAGATACCCCGCTTTTTATGAATTAGCTCAAGACCAAAAATTAAAGGCATCTTTTCAAGCCCACCTTATGTGGGTTTGATTGATTACCACGAGCAACACGCCTACGCTTACGATTTGTTCGGCTTTGAACGCAAAGACGCACAGGAAATTGGGGCAATGTCCAAAAAACAAAACAAACAAGCCCAGCAAGATTATGCAAAGGGCATAGCCAATGTTTTGAACAATGCTAAGAGGTTTTTAGCCAAAGATTATGACATATTCTTGGTGGCTAACGACAAAAATAACCTATACCCACAAATTGCAGCTATGGCAGATATGCAAATCGTTGCTCGATACAAACGCCCCGTTTTAAATCGCACAGAAAAAGATAAGGGCGCGTATGCAGAAATTATTTTTCATCTAAAAGAACAACTATAATGCCCTTGCGTGATATTCAAAAACTTGAAATTCGGGAAGTTATTAAAACTTGCTTACAAAATAAATTTAAAAAAGTATAAGCCCGAAAGCAACTATATGCCCTTTCATCATGCCCTGTTGGGCAGGGATAGAATGGCACTGTTTTCTTTCATCCAATCTTTAAATACTACTTTTGGCACTTCCATTTTTGAACCCGTAGCAGTAGCCTTGTCAAAGGACAATTTCAAAACGACAAAAGCACAATTTGTAGTGGGCAACGAAATTAGTACAGCCGCCCAACGAGAAATCCAAACTATCATCAACGAGCTTTCTATGGGCGCAACACCCGATAAGGGTAGCGAAATAGAGCGCGTACGCCAAGTTTGCCAAACGGGAACAATGCAAAAACTTAAAACGGTGAAGGTAGATTTATACTTGGAAACAAAAAACGCAGAGATTCATCTATTTGACCTCAAAACGGCTAAACCAAATATCAGCAATTTTAAAGATTTTAAACGAACTTTATTGGAGTGGGTAGCCATTATTTTAGCCCAAAATCCCAAGGCGCAGGTTCATTCTTATCTTGCTATTCCATACAATCCTTATCACCCCCAGCCCTACGAACGTTGGACATTGAAAGGTATGTTGGACTTAGCACAAGAGCTAAAAGTTGCCGAAGAATTTTGGAATTATTTGGGTGATGATAGCGTTTTTGAAGATTTATTAGATTGTTTTGAATTGGCAGGCGTGGAGATGCGACAAGAAATAGATGATTTTTTTAAAAGATTTGTGTAAAAAAAACGAGTACAGATTATCGCCCTTTCCCCAAAAAATAGAGCTAATCGCAATAAGTACTTGGCTCTGGTCCTTTGCTCTACCACCTACTTTGGTTCAGCAAAAGGCGGGAGAGTTTTTGGTCGGGACAAAACAACAGATTCACTACCCAAAAAGTAGATAAAGGTTTAGGCGTACTAATAATGAATCCCAGCGGGTTCGGAACAATAGCGTATTGCCCCCGACCGACCGAAATAGTAATAAAAAATCAAAAAATAATATGTCTTTTTTTCGTTTGTTCTTATGCCCCTTGCTGGGCTTGATTGTAGGTACAATAACCGCTTGGGGACAAACGCCCGAAGCACCCATTTTGCGTTGCGTCAATGTATTGCCCGATGGCACGATAGAAATTACTTGGACACCCGGCAGCGGCTCGCCCGTTACGGTGTGTAGCGGGGCAGGTTCGGGGTCGCCTTTTGCTGCCTACGAAATATATGTTTCGACCGATGGTAGCGCGTTTACTTTGCTCGCCTCCGTTGCCGACGCTAACCAAACGACCTATATCGACAATACTTCCAACGCATCTAATACGTTATACTATTATGTGCGCACCATCTGCGGTACGGTATCGTCGCCACAGTCGGCGGTTGTCGATTCGCAAGACCCCAGCGCACCCTTTGTCTTAGGCGTAACCGTACAAGATGCCTTTACTACTTCGTTGTCTTGGACACCCAGCACTGCACCCGAAACCTACGGATACATTATATATCGTGCCGACGAAAATGGCAATTTTGTACCCTTAGACACAGTGCATGTAAACGAATTGCCCGCAGGCAACATCCAAACCTATAACGATTTTGAGGCTACGCCCTCCGAAAACCCCGAAGCCTACAAAATAGCCGCTATCGATAGCTGTACGCAAGAACCCGGACCCGACAACAATATGCCTCACCAAACTATACACCTCATTACGCAAGGCGACGAATGCTCGCAGACCATAGCCATGAGCTGGACCGAATACGAAGGCTGGACAGATGGGGTAGCGAGCTACGAAATAGGTCTATCCGACGGCACTAATGTTGTGACGCTGCCCGGCGATAGCACGTTTTACCGATACCAATTGCCCGAAGGCACCAATACCGCTTGTTTGATAGTCAAAGCCATACATACCAACGGCACTACTACGTCGCTCTCAAACATCGTTTGTACGACCGTAAACCCCGAACAGCAGCCCGACTATATTTATATGACCAATATAGGCGTAACCAACGACAATAAAGTCGAGATAGAATGGGCAATAGACCTTAGCTCGCCGCTCACCCAATTGCATATCCTGCGCTCCATTGCCGATACCAGCGAACTGGCTTTTGCCGATACCTATCCGATAGGCAGCAACCCTACTTCGCCAATGAACTATACCGACTCCGACAACGACGTGCGTGCCGACCGATATAGCTATGCCTACCGAATACAACATACCGACCCCTGCGGGCACGAATTTGTCTCGACTACCGCGCAAACTATCTTGCTCGACGGACAAGACAACCTCAATTTCTCGAACGGATTAGCGTGGTCGGCTCTGTATATCACCTACGCCCAAGTAAGCAATTACCAAATTTATCGCGCCGATAGCATAGCAGGAATTTTGAGCTAATAGCCACCGTAGGCGGCAACACTCTCGCCTACGACGACGATTTTAGCACCCTAATCGGAGCGATTACCGACAAACACTGCTACTACGTAGTTGCCAATTATACCATAGACCTGCCCGACGGCACGCTATTGAGCAACCTAAGTAGCCGCTCCAACATTATTTGTATCAACCAAACTTCGCGCGTGTTTGTTCCTAATGCCTTTTTGCCCAACGGTGTAAATAACGTCTTTAAACCCCTACTCATATTTCCCGACGAAGACACATATAGTATGCTAATCATGAATCGTTGGGGTGAAATCGTATTCAAAACCAATGACCCCAACGAAGGCTGGAACGGCGAGTATAAAAACGACCTCGCACCGCAAGGTTCTTATGCCTATGTCATACAAATGACCACGCCCACGGGCTACCAAATAGAGCGCAAAGGTACAGTAACGCTTATCCGATAAGTATTTTGCTTCTGCAATTGATGGTTTATTGCTCGTACCAAGGCTTGTTGAGTACGGCAGCTAATTGCGCGTCCCATTTATATAGGTCTTCGCGGAAATTGAGCTTGCCCGTTTCGGCATCTATAAACGCAGTCCAATAGAGCAAATGTATGGGTATGGTTTTGCTGAGGTTAATTTTGGTTTCTTTTTGGCTAAACAATACCTGTTTGATGCGAGTGCTATCCCAACCTGCATTGTTTTGAAGTAAAAAAGCGGCAAACTTTACGGGGTCGTTGACGCGCACGCAGCCATGACTGAACGAGCGGCGGGCATTGTTGAACAAGTCGTGGTTGGGCGTATCGTGGATATAAATTTCGTGTTTGTTCGGAAACATGAATTTGACCACGCCCATTGGGTTATACGCACTGGCGGCTTGTGCAAAGGTATAGTTATCCCAATTGGCTTTTGTCCAATCGATATTGCGAGAATTGATGGTTTTTCCGCCCTGAATGACGCGCACCTCATTATTAACCAAATATTCGGGGTCAAATAGTACAGTGGGCTTTAACTCGGCATTGACGATGCTGCGCGGGATATACCAAAACGGATTGAATACGATATGCGTAATAGTGTCGCTAAACGAAGGGGTAGGATAGTTTTCGCGCCCTACTATGATGGCCTCGCGATAGACGGTTTGGTTATCCTGCACCATTTCGAGGTCAAAAGCGGGGATATTGATAAAAATGCAGGTGCTGCCCATACTTTCGGGCATCCAACGCCACCGCTCTAAGTTAGCTTTTATCTGGTCCGTTCGTTCTTTGAGCGATATACTAAGGGCTTGCAATACTGTTTGTTTGATAATGCCGTCGTAGTGCAATCCGTGTCGGCGTTGGAAGTTCATCACAGCGGTTTCGAGTTCCTTGTCAAATATCATATCCGTATCTGCGTCTTTTGGGTAGTCGCCTGTCAATTGTAGCCGGCGTTTTACTTCGCTCACGAGCGGTTCAGCTTCGCCCTTTTGTACCCATAGGTTATAGCTGCGTTTGTCGCTGATAGGCTCCCATGCCTGCATTTGCCGAAATTCGCTTAGGGTATTTTGTAGGTCTTTATAGCCATGATAGGCAGGCAATAGCGTTTCGAGCGATTCGCAAAGGTTGGTACCGCTGCGAATGGTGCGCTCGAAATGAGCAATGGGATTAAATTTTTTTTTCATCAAATGCCACGATACATTGGCTTTCTCGGGATTTACTTTGCCGCGAGCATAGTGCTGGGCTATTAGCAAATAGGCATCGGACAATAGCAAGTCTAAATTGAGCAAGGTATCTTCGGGCAGTAGGGTGTTTTCTGCCAATGACAACCAATAGGAGATAGCCCCATAGTGATAATCGTCGGGTAGCAAGCCATTGGCGTGCGTTTGGGCGATGCAGTCGAGAAAAGCGACGGTCTGAGGCAAGGGTTTGTTATCTACTATCCAAATAGGTATAAAATTGCGGCGGGCATATAATTTATAGAGCGAATCGGCATAATAGATAAATTCGCCGCTGCCACTCTTAGCTGCTTGGCTGAAAGTAGCCGCACTCAATTGCGTTTCTGAACAGGCAGCTAATTGAGCATTGGGTTGAGGATTCGTCGAAGCAGTAGCAATGGAGCAAGGCAACAAGCCCAAAATTGACCAAAAGAAACCAATAGACAAGCGTATGGGCGATAAAAATAGCATAAATAGCGGGTTGGTAATGGTATGATCCATTGTGATGTTTTGATAAAGTGGAAAACTGAGCAAGTTGATACTAAGCAAACGTCTCTTCGGTGGCTTGTAGCGCGAACAGAAAGTCTTATCGATGAGCATAAATAACACCCATTAGGTTACTTAACAACACAGATACTATTGTTTTGTGTGACGGCACTAATCAATAACTATCTATATAGACACCGAAAAGCGCGAAAAGTTGGAAAAATTGTGCAAGCATACATAACATTGCTATTTATTTTGGATTGTGCCACTAAAAAAAGCGGTAAAAATTTGGTTATTTGCGAAAAATGCCTTAAAATTGCAGTTGCAAAGATGAAACCTTTTTAACGAATTTAAACTATTTATTCACCCAAAAATCTTTTCTTTTATGAAAAAATTCGTCTTATTTATTGCTCTGAGTTTTTGCGTAGCTACTACAGCTAATGCGCAAATGACAATAGGACCTGGCTTAGAACTTGCCATTCCTATTGGTGATTGGAGCGGTGCAGCCAACTTTGGTATAGGTGCTACCGGACAGTTCCAATATAAGCTTAATGACAACATGGCGGTTACCGGAACAACGGGCTACATTCACTTTCTAACCGAAGACGGGTTTTCTATGGGAATGATACCCTTACAAGGCGGGTTTAAGTACTATTTTGTCGGAAATGCCTATGGAATGGCACAACTCGGGCTGCACTTTACCCGTGTAGGCTTCAGCTATGGAGGGTTTTCTGATAGCGACACAAGTACTGATTTCAGTTTTGGTATAGGTGGCGGTTATGAAGTTGAGTTGGGCGATATGATGTTAGACTTAGCAGGGCGCTTTCAATTTGTCGATGATGGCAATTATTTAGGTATCCGCGCGGGTTTGGTTTTTCCTATTGGCGACTAAGTGCGAGTAAACTATATGCTAATGTTATTATATGTTCCAAGTTTGCATCTTGCAAATTTGGAACATATTTTTATGCTACCTAATCAAGGTCAAATTGCCTTTGTGCAAATAAGGTTCGTCTAAAAACGTGAGGGCATCGACAAAAAACACATAAGTGCCCATTTCTTGGTCTAACCCCTTAAATTTGCCGTCCCATTGGGCACTGGGGTCATTTTGGCTATCGAACACCACTTGCCCCCAGCGGTTATACACCCTAAATGCCCTAATTGTTTTAATTCCCTTGGATTGAATAATCCCGAATTGGTCATTAGTGCCGTCGCCATTAGGCGAAAAAGCATTGGGTATCACGACCCGAAAAATATTGGTAACTTCTATCCGCACCGAATCAGTAGCGGCGCAGCCATAGGGCGATAAAGCCGTGAGCAGATAGGTAGTTGTAGCGAGTGGCGCAGCAATAGGGTTTAGCAGGTTGGTGGCACTTAGCCCCAAAGCGGGCGACCACACATACTGATAAACAGCAGAAACATCATCAGAGGTGGCAGTCAAGGTCGTACTTTCACCTACATTGATAAGCGCGGCACTGCCCGCATCAATGACCGGCATAGGGCGGACGGAGATATGTACGGTAGCGGTATCGTCAAAACATTCATTGGCAACCGTTACCGTATAAGCCACATCGCTGTTAGGCGTAGCGGTGGGATTGGCAATATCGGGGTCGCTCAACCCAAAAGCGGGTTGCCACAAATACGTATCGCCGCCCGCCGCAGATAGCTGTACGGTATCGCCCTCGCAAATATCGGCGTTACCCATAGCACTTGCCACTACGGGATAGATGAGGTAAAGCCAAGCCGTATCGCTGTTAGTACAGCCATATTGGTTTATAACGTCTAAGGAGTAGGCATTTTGCGCTTCGGTAGGCAATACCGCTACGCTTAGACTATTGTTATTGTTCAGTCCATTGCCCGACCAAGCATAGCTCGTTGCGCTATTGTCAATAATACCCGTCAAGGTGGCACTGCTTCCCTCGCAAATGGTGCTATCGGCAGCAACGATGCTTACACTCGGCAACGGATATACGGTGACGATAGCCGCATCGGTATCCGTACAACCATTGGGGTCTGATACTACTACGGTATAAGTAGTAGTGGCGGGCGGCGCGGCATTGGGCGTGCGCGAGGTGGCATCGTCTAAGCCCATAGCAGGCGACCATTCGTAGCTAAACCAACTATATTCGTCTGTAGCAGCTAAGGCTACGGGTATGCCGATACAAGTTTCGACATCGGGTCCAGCATCGGCAGTAAAATAGTTATATACCGTAAAAGGCATTATTTGTGTATCCGTACAGCCCTCGGCAGTTGTGACGGTCAGGGTAGCGGTATAGGTGCCAGGCTGCTCATAGGTTTGGGTTGTATTAGGTGTGGTGGCGGTATTGGTGGGCGAGGCGGGATTGCCCAAATCCCACTGCCAAGTACTGACGTTAGCACCCGTAGTTTCGTCGCTGAACGACACGGGTACGCCTGGGCAAATAGCCGTAGTAGAAAAATTGGCATCGGGCGCGGGATAGACCGTAACGGGCTGTGTGACGCTCCGCACGCAACCCAAATCGGTCGTTGTTGTTAGTGTTACGTTATACGTACCTCCGACGGGATAGGCATAGCTTGGGTTCTGTTCGTAGCTACCAATATTGCCATCAAAGAGCCATTGCCAATCGGTGATTTGACCGTAGGTGGTTGTACTGAGGTCGGTAAATGCGATGGGTACATTGGCACATTGGGGTATATAGCTAAAAGTGGGCTGCAATACGGGATATAATTTTAGGATAATATGTGCTGTATCGGCGCAGGCACTTGCAGGTCCGTATGCGATGAGTTGTACGTTATACGTGCCTGTATCGGGATATTGATAGGCAGGGTCGGGCAGGGTTGATATATCGCTGTTGGTGCCCAATACGCCAAAATCCCATTCAAAAGTAGTGCCGCCTATGCTGTTGTTGATAAACTGGACGGTGAAATCTTCCGAGCAATCGGTGATGTAATAATCGCCTTTGCGCCGAGATGCTGTCGGCTTGGGCGGCAGCCCATACAACGGTACAATCGGCTACATTAAATTGAAAATCGCGCCTTATCGTACCGATGAGCAAGCCGTTGCGGTATTCTTCGACGCAGATGCCCACTACATATTGTCCTAAGTTAGGCGCAATACCTGACAGCCAACCTGTTTGGGGGTCTATGTTTAGTGGGTTGCTGCCGCCCAAAGGATTATCAGCACTATACCCCTCTGCCCAAGTCACAACATCGTAGGGCGGAGGCGGTATGTCGGGGCAACCCGTATTGTCGTTGCCCGGTTGTGGGCAGGGGTCGGTGCCACCTAAGAGCGGGTCGCAAAGCGAATAGACGAGCGAATCGCCGTTAGAATCAGTAGCTGATTGGTCGATATAGATAGGTGTATTGGCACAAATAACAGTAGGCGGGAAGCTATTGAATGTTGGCGAATCGTTACAGGTAGCCAGGGTAATAGGCGGTATATTGGCGGTATAGGACGAGCCCGTTTGAGAAGGAGCGACTAAGTTGGCTACGGTTTGGTTGCGGCTATATCGCTGATATACGAGGGTATAACCTTCGGGTGTAGGGGGCAAAACGACGTTGCTTACATACTCTACTTGGTGCACGCAAATATCGGGTAGGGTTTCGGCGCAGATAATTTCGGGCGGGCTGATATACTGGCAGTAGGCATGGGTACAGCTAATTTGATATAGCCATTACTCGTATTGTCATACACGGCAATATAAGCGGGATTGTCAAACTCGGCGCACCCCGTACAATAGCAGTCGCGGTAGACGGTCAGCCTGATTTGATAATTGTTTCCGCTTAGGCATTGATAGGTGATTTCGCCGCCTACGATATGGAAAGCAAAATTGAGAGTCGGGTAGCACAGCCCTGTTATTACTAAGAACAAACGGAGTAGCCAAGCATTTTTTCGGGCTTGGTGGTTTATGGCGTGTGCGTGTGTAGTATTGCGAGAAAAATACCTACGTGGGGTTTCAACGTATTTGGAGGAGTAATACATAAATGTTTGCTTGAAAGGCGAGAGAATGATGAGTAGATTCGTAGAAATTGGTACAAAGATACTGTATTTTTGCACCAATCAAGTCCATGGTTGTACGTAGTAGATAGGTTTTGTTTGGAACATTCGAGACTAAGCCCAGCGTAGGAGTGCTTTGAGCCAGCGGTCGGGTATTTCGTTGTGGCTGGCAATTTGGTAATCGTTATATGAGCAGGGGCACAATACATAACCCCTTGCTGGCTTGGGTGCTGGGCACGCGCATCCACCAGCGGTTTGTTTTTTTACTTTTTAGGAAAACCACTTCGTGGTCGTGGTCTTTAAAATTGACGATATACCGCCAATAATATTTTTCATCTTGTTCGGGCAGGTCGTTTTTTCGGCTATTAAAACCTTCGACGAAATACCAAATCATTTGTGCTACGAGTTGGGCAGTTTGTTGTCGATGGTCTAAGGCGGGCACATAGCCGTATAAGCCGAGCGAGATAATATGGTCGCTTAGTCCGGCATATCGCACTACCGACAAGGTTTCTTCGGCGGTTAGCCCTGCGGGCGGTGCGTGCAGGGTAGCGGGTGCGTCGGCGTGTCGGACAGCGGCGAGGTCAAAGGCAAGCAGGTGTTGGTGTCGCAAATAGGGTTCTATCTCTTGTAGGTCGGGGCGTAGCTCGCCCAATCCGCAGCAGTCGAACATTTTTTTTTCGAGGTGGTCTATGTCGTTGGGGTTGCTATAGGCGCGTTGGTAGGCGAGTAGGTTTAGGTCGGCGAGTTGGGGGTGTTGCAGCCATTGTTGCAGATAGGGCAGGGCAGCCAAGTCGAATTGGGACATTAACAGTGCTGCTTGTATTTTTTTGCTCCATGCGGCGTGCCCCCATAGCTGTCCAAGGCTCTGCTGCGCCGTTTCGCCGATGATGATAGGTACTATGCCTTGTTGCAGCAACCATTCTACAACAGCGGCTAAGGCATAATGCGTATCGGTGGGGCTGGGGCAAGCGCGTATATTGCCCAAATCGATTAAGGGTAGGGCGGCTTCGGAGCAGTAGAGGGCATATAGCTGTTGTCGCACGGCATCGGCTGCGCTGGGTATAGCCTTGTCGTCGGGTAGTGTGGGGTTTGTGCCTATCATTGCCAATTGCACTGCCGACAGGTCGGGGGCATATTGCTTGGCAGCAAGCAGGCTACCCCATTGGCGGGAGCTATAGGTATGCGATACAAGGGCGGGAGCTTGTAAATAATCGCCGAGTGGGTGTTGGGATTGCATGATTTGGGGCTAAGTATAGCTTTTTTCTTTGGGTGTTGTTGGGTGATTGTGCTAAAAATATTCAATTTAGCCACACTGAAAAAAAAATAGGCAAATATACGCTGTAGCGATGAGAAAAACACCATCGCCGAAATGCAATAACAACAATATCAAGGATATAATAGTTTGAACTTGCGCTTAGAAGTGAGCATTTAGTACATGGTCAAAAAAAAATGTGGGACAATAGATACACCACACTAACTAAATGCTTAACTTTATTTCGCGAAAATGCTATGCGGTAATGGTGATCTACGATTTGCCATCATATAGCCATGAAGAATTGGCTCAATTACGCTAATTTTTTTCGTTAACAAGAAACTTATTCATACACTTATGCCGTCAGCTACCGAACATGATATTTATAGTGCTTTATCCGAAAATTTTGGATTCAGTACATTCAAAGGCACTCAGGAGGGTATTATTAAAAGTGTCCTGAGCGGACGCGATACACTCGTCATCATGCCTACGGGCGGAGGCAAATCGCTGTGCTATCAATTGCCCGCAATTATGCAGCCTGGCATCGCCATTATTATTTCGCCCCTCATTGCCCTGATGAAAAATCAGGTCGATTTGATGCGCGGTTACAGCAGCCGAGACGAAATAGCCCATTTCTTAAACTCTTCGTTGAGCCGCACCCAAACCAAGATGGTCAAGCAAGACTTATTAGAAGGGCATACCAAAATGTTATACGTAGCACCCGAAACGCTGATTAAAGCCGAGACCATCGAATTTTTTCAACAGTTGCCCATTTCCTTTGTCGCTATCGACGAAGCGCACTGTATATCGGAATGGGGGCACGATTTTCGCCCCGAATACCGCCGTATTCGCCAAAGTGTAGAGTCTATCAAGCCCAATTTGCCGTTTATGGCACTTACAGCAACCGCTACGCCCAAAGTGCGCGAAGATATAATCAAAAACCTACAACTAAGCGAGCCTGACATATTTATCGATTCATTTAATCGCCCTAACTTGTACTACGAAATCCGACCCAAAGGCAAAAAAGATGCGGTAATAAAACAGATAGTACAATACGTAAAACAGCAACCCAATAAATCGGGCATCATTTATTGCCTCAATCGCAAGACAACCGAAGAAATTGCCGAAATGCTGGTAGCCAACGATATACGCGCCGCTGCCTACCACGCAGGATTAGACGCACAAACGCGCTCGACCCGACAAGACCAATTTTTGATGGAAGACATACAAGTTATTGTAGCAACAATAGCTTTTGGTATGGGTATCGACAAACCCGATGTGCGTTTTGTGCTACATTATAATATGCCAAAAAGCCTCGAAAATTATTATCAAGAAACCGGACGCTCCGGACGCGACGGTATGGAAGGCAGATGTATCGGGTTTTTTAGCTATAACGACATGAGCAAACTCGAAAAGTTTATGCGCGACAAACCCGTTGCCGAACGCGAAATAGGCGGGCAGCACCTCACCGAAGTAACTTGCTACGCCGAGTCTGCCTCGTGCCGAAGACGATTCTTGCTGCATTATTTCGGCGAAGGATACGAAGAAAAAAATTGCGGGAGCTGCGACAACTGCCTCAACCCGCGCGAATACTTGGAAGCAAAAGACAGCGTATTGCTGCTGCTGCGGGTCATTGAAGAACTACAAGAAAACTTCGACCGAAAATATTTGGTACAATATATTATGGGCAACAAAATTCAGGAAATCATCGAATTTAGGCACGAAGTACTGCCATTGTTCGGAAAAGGGAGCCAACACGACCAAAACCATTGGGAGTCAGTCATTAATCATGCTATGCTATACGACTTAGTGCGCAAAGACATCGAAAACTATGGCATACTCAAAATATCTGCCGAAGGTAAGGCATTCATCAAAAACCCATCCCCTATCAAAATTGCCCTCAACCACCAATACGAAACCGACTCTATACTAACGCCTGATACCGAACCTATGCGCACCACAGTCTTAGACCAAGCCCTATTGGTCGCGCTCAAAGACTTACGCCGCAAAGTAGCCAAAAGAAAAGAAGTACCCACCTATGTCGTATTCCAAGACCGTTCGCTCGAAGAAATGGCAACCTTTTACCCTATCCAATTAGACGAATTAGAAAAAATTACGGGCGTGAGCCGAGGCAAAGCTGTGAAATATGGTAAAGAATTTGTACAAATGATACACCAATACGTAGAAGATAATGAAATAGAACGCGCCTCCGATTTTGTGATGAAATCGACAGGAGCACGCTCAAAAGACAAAATTTACCTCATTCAGAACATCGACAAAAAAATACCTCTCGAGAGCATTGCCAAATATTTAGAACTGCGAATGGACGAACTATTTACCGAAATCGAAAAAATCATCGATTCCGGCACACGACTCAATATCGACTACTACCTCAAACAACAATTAGATGCCAACCAACAAGAAGAAATCTTGGAATATTACAAAGGACACGAAAGCGACTCGCTCAAAGATGCCTACTACTACTTTGACGAAGAATATACCGAAGAAGAACTACGCGCTATGCGCATCAAATTTATCGCCGACTTAGGGCATTAGGCGAAAATTGTTTAATAAATTAAATGATATATTTTATTAATGAGTCAATTGTTTTTTTCATTTAAAATCTTTTTCGCAGCCATAACCCTTTTTATCCTTTCGATAAACCCCACCGCTGCACAAACTCCTTATAGTGGAACTATATTTATAGACCCCGACATCATAACAGCCGCTGATAGCTCTACGCTACTTAGCACGACCTATACGGGGCAAGGTCTGCGAATGGTTTATGATAGGCGTATTCCGGGCTGGACAAACATAAACGCTTATTTGTTTAACGTAGTTTGGAGTGACGGACTAAGTGCCGAAGCACAAGTGAACCCCGAATTTGGCAGCTCGGCAGTAGCTGCAATAGAAGCTAACAAATATGCAACGGCTATCGGACGCTTGCCCCGTTGCCTTAGACTTGATGTCAATGCTATATGGATACACCAAGGCACACAGCCCTTTGGCGGTGGCAATCATTCTATACTTATTCATACAGGACAGTCAGCATTGTACGAAGCACAAGGAATTTTAGAAGAAACCCTTGTGCACGAAGCATCTCACACCTCGCTTGATGCCCTACATGCAAGCACAACCAATTGGGTAGCTGCACAAAATGCAGACAATAACTTTATCTCGACCTACGCCGCCACTAACCCAAGCACCGAAGATATCGCTGAAAGTTTCTTGACATGGATTGCTGTCAGGCAGTGTACAAACAATATTTCGGAAACAAACTACCAAACCATCAGCCAAACGATACCCAATAGACTTGCCTATTTCGATAGCCAAAGCCTCGATATGTCGCCGCTTTGCTTAGGGACTCGCCTGCAATTGAAGGTTTACCTCGAAGGTGCCTACCTGCCCGCTTCGCAAGAAATGACCACGCACCTAAGCAGTGCCGAATTGATGCCTACTCAACAACCCTACGCCGCAGTACCATTTAACTATAATGGAACTGAAACAATTGACAGCAATAACCCTATCAGCAATATAGCTACTGATTGGGTCTTGGTCGAAGCATATAACGCCAGCAGCCAAATAGTCGAGCGACAAGCCGCAATCCTTACTAAATATGGAAGTGTTGTGCAAGTAGATGGACTTATTAACGGAGTAATGTTCCGACAATTACAAAATGGACAAACCTATCGCATCGGCATAAGGCACCGTAATCACCTGCCCATCATCACAAAAAACCTATTGGCTATCAACAATTACAGCCTTGTTGGTGATTTTAGCAATAATAGCGTAGAAGTAGCCGCAAATACCCAAAAAGATTTGCCCAACAACGTAAAAGCTATGTGTGCGGGCGATGCCAATGCCAATGGCGTGATTAATTTTAACGACGGAAATATTCTAATAGATGCTACCAATTTGGGGACCAACAACCAGTATCACCAAGCCGACATCAACCTAAATGCGACATCTAATGCCGACGATTTTAGCATCTCTATCTCTAATTTTGGCAGGCTTTCCGATCCAATATTGCGTTATTGATAGATTTTTTGTAACTATTTAGCCTTATAGGGGCAACCCCCAAGAATAGCCATTTCTAATCGAATATGCAGCGATGTCAGGCATTATTAGATAAGTATTGCTCATTATCCCATACCCAAAACCCCATGCCCTGGGTGGTTACCAATATTTAGCCGTATATTTGCAGCCCCCAATCACAGTTTGCCAAACCCAACACCGCTATGCCTCTAACACCCGAACAAGAAAGACACAAAAAAAACTTAGAACGCCAAATACTCACCAAGCCAACGGCAGAAAAGTATTTAGAGATAGCTAACCTCTACTACATAGATGGTAATGGAGAGAAGGCAATCGTGTATTATCAAAAATACATAAAAATAAAACCCAACGATGCAGCAGCACACAACAATTTAGGGGTTTTGTTCTCTGATATGGGACGCTTAGAGGAGGCAGAAAAATGCCACCACCAAGCCCTCAGCATAGAACCCAACTATGCTGAATCTTACTACAATTTAGGAAATTTGCTCTCTGATATGGGACGCTTAGAGGGGGCAGAAAAATGCTACCGCCAAGCCATCAACCTAAACCCCAACGATGCAGCAGCACACATCAATTTGGGGGTTTTGCTCTCTGATATGGAACGCTTAGAGGGGGCAGAAAAATGCTACCGCCAAGCCATCAACCTAAACCCTAATGATGCAGCAGCACACAACAATTTAGGGATTTTGCTCTTTGATATGGAACGCTTAGAGGAGGCAGAAAAATGCTACCGCCAAGCCATTGATCTAGATCCCAATGATGCAGAAACACACTACAATTTAGGAAATTTGCTCTTTGATATGGAACGCTTAGAAGAGGCAGAAAAATGCTACCGCCAAGCCATAGACCTAGATCCCAACGACGCATCAGCACACAACAGTTTAGGAAATTTGCTCTCTGATATGGAACGCTTAGAAGAGGCAGAAAAATACTACCGCCAAGTCATTGACCTAAAACCCGACTATGCAGCAGCACACATCAATTTAGGGGATTTGCTCTTTGATATGGGACGCTTCAAGGAAGCAGAAAAATATTACCGCCAAGCCATCGACTTAGGATCACCAATTTCAGATATTGAAATTCAATAATTCGTATTCTACTAATAACAAGCGAATTATAAAACTGTAAACTTTTTTATTGCGATTTTATGAATAAAATTGAATCATTCAGGCTATGATGCAAAAAGCAAAATTATTACAAGTGGTTTTTATTTGCAATACATAAATGGCTAATTTTCAGGATTTTATACATTTATTAACTAATAAATATTTTTCAAAAAATACTTTTTGCTCCACTGTCACAAGTCATATACCTGGGTATGAGATAATGAGCAATACCTATCTAATAATGTCTGGCATCGCTGCATATTCGATTAGTTCGCCCTACAAGGCTAAATAGTTACAACGTTTCTTAAAATGCCGTAGGCATGTTATATTGGTAGCATCGGGCAGATACGATTCTTAGAATGTCGTAGGTATGGCATTTAACAGTAGGATTGTATTTTGTGCCGATATTTCTTTGCTACCAACGCTTTATCCATAGCGGGATTGAGAAGTCCATTTCTTAGCACTCGAATGCTTGGTACCGCCTAAATAGTTGCCAACCATCAAAATAAAGAGGCGCAGTATCTAACTCGCTACTTTCTTTCACACCATTACAAGATAATACCTTTCTATTACATCGAGCATACTTACTCCCCTTAAAAACCCCCATGCAACAAGACCCACAACAAATTTTGAATACCCTTATCCCGATGATATTACAGTATGGCAGCCGCATTTTGGGCGGTTTGCTCGTATTGGGTTTTGGTTGGGTACTTATTGGGATAATAGAAAACGCTATCCGACGCGCCGTCAATCGCGGAATTAGAACTATAGATGCGACTGCTCAGTCGCTGCTGCTGTCTGCCTTATCTATCCTGCTCAAAATGGTCGTCATTTTGGCGGCAGCCTCTACCGTAGGCATCGAGACCACCTCTTTTGTCGCGGTATTGGGGTCTTTGGGCCTGGCAGCGGGCTTGGCATTGCAAGGCAGCCTTGCCAATTTGGCGGGGGGCTTGTTGTTGCTCATATTCCGTCCTGTGCGCGTTGGCGACTATATCAGAGTACAGGGTTTTGAAGGCTATACGCGCGAAATCCAACTCCTTACTACCATACTCGAAACCAACGACAAAACCCGCATCTATCTGCCCAACGGCAGTTTAGCGAACGGAACTATCATCAATTTGTCGCAGTTTGGATCCACACGCCTGCATATACCGCTACAAATATCCCACGAAGCCGACATACAGCAAGTGCGCCAATTGTTGCTCAACATCGTAGCCCAACACCCACAAGTAGTAACCGACCCCGCCCCAGTCGTAGTCGTTGTGAAACTAACATCTGACTATGTAGAGTTAGACATACGCCCTTGGTGCGACCCCGCACATATATCGCTCGTCACTACCCAATTATTAGAAAGTTTCAAATATTGCCTTGACCGCCACCAAATACCGCTACCCAATTCCCACATGGTAGTTACGCTGTCGAAATAGGCAGAAAAAGCAGCATAGAACCACAAAATCATCTCTATAAACAAGCAACAACTCCTTAATAGGCAACTATATAGGGGTTGTTGGCGTTTAGAAAAGCGTGTTGTTGCCTCAAAAAAACACGTGTTATTGCTGAGGCGTGCAACGATAAAGCACACTTTTGCGTCTTTTAAGCAAAGTTCACCTCCATTGCCCATGCCCACATGTATATGAACCACTTCAACAATTGTCGCACTTGTGCCCTCTTGGTATGCCTTTGGGCGGTACTATTGAGCAATACTGCCGCCCTACAAGCCCAAACCGCCAATGCGAGCAACGATTGGATAGACTATGCCGCGACATATTATAAGATAAAAGTAGCCAACAATGCTATACACCGCCTGCCTCATAGTGTATTAGCAGCAGCGGGGCTGCCCAATGTCATGGGCGAACACGTCAAAATTATACACAAAGGACAGGAAATACCCGTATATGTTAGCACCAACGGCATAATGAGCGACGGCGATTATATCGAATTTTACGGCAATAAAAATGACGGCGAATTGGACGGCTCACTCTACCAGTATCCGAGTTGGCAGCCTATACCAAGCAATAGTTTGTTCAGCGATACATCGGCATACTTCCTCACCTTTGCGCCGTTTGGCAGTCATCTACGTTTTGCGGCTACCCCCAACGACCTGAGCAACCTGCCCGCTCCCGAACCCTACTTCATACACCGCACGTACAATGCCTATCCCGAAGAACATTATGCGGGCAAGCCGTTCAGTATAGCAGGCACAAACAAAACCTATGCTGATTTTGACAATACCGAAGGTTTTGTGAGCAATGCCATAGCACTCAACAACGAGCGCGTATTTAACCTTGCTACGCCCGCCCTATACGCCGCCGCACCTGCCAACGCCCAACTGAGCGGACGCATCATAGGACGGTCTAACGACAACGATGTGCAGGGCGACCACCGCTTGCAAATAGCCATCAACGGAAATACCGTGGCGGACTCGACTTACGAAGGCTATACCGCCTTTACCATACAGCGCGACCTAAGTTTGGCACAACTCGGCAATGCTACTACCGCCATACGCCTGCAATCGCTGCCCGCTGGTGCTACTGATGTCAATTATCAATCGGTAGCGTGGTGGCAAATCAGCTACCCACGCGCTTTTGATATGGGCAATGCCACTTCGTTTGCCTTAGAATTGGACAATAACGGCGATAAATACCTCGAAATAAACAATTTTAATGGCGGCAGCACCCCCGTACTCTATGACTTAGACAACCACTTGCGCATACCCTTAGTTTGGCAAGATGGAAAATACAAAGTATTTCTGCCCCAAGCCATAGGCGGCGCGGCGCGTAGGCGTGTAGTATTGTGCAATACCGATGCGGCTGCTTTTTGCCAGATAGGTTGTAGTTTTCCCGAATGTATTCCGAGCAACTGCCAACTTTGGGCAATCCGACAATTGCCCGCACCAATACAATTTACCGATTATAGCTTGCCCGACAACCAAGCCCAATTTCTTATCATAACGCACCAGCGACTGCGGCAGGGGGCGATAGACCAAGTAGCTCGCTACCGCGACTATCGAAGCAGCCCCGAAGGTGGCAATTACAATACTGCTATCATCGATATAGAACAATTATACGACCAATTTGCTTGGGGCATTGCCAAACACCCCTTGGCTATCCGCAATTTTGCAAACTATGCCATAGATAATTGGACAAGCACCTCGCCGCGCTATTTGCTCTTATTGGGCAAGGGCGTTAGTTATAATTACATGACTACCTCGACCAATTATGACGCATGCCTCGTGCCTACTTACGGACACGAAGCCAGCGACGTGATGCTAACGGTTGCCTCCAATGCCCTATATCAGCCCCAATTAGCTACGGGACGTGTGCCCGCCCATACGCCCGAAGAGGTGCGCATCTATTTGGATAAACTAATGACCTACGAAGCCAACTTTGCCAATAATTGCGATGTAGAACAAGGTCTGTTTCGCAAACAAGCCTTACATATCGCAGGCGGCAGCAATCTCGCCGAGTCGGAGTCGTTTTTGGGCAAATTAGCAGAGTACCGGCAAATATTTGAAGATACGCTTTTAGGCGGAAAAGTAGTGTATACATACAATAAAATAAGCGAAGATGTGATAGAACAAGCCGATTTGGGCGAAATATTGGATAAAGGCTTGGCGATGATTATGTTTTTTGGGCACTCGGCAGGTAGCTATTGGAATTTGGACTTGGGCAAGCCCGAAAATTATAACAACCACGGCAAATATCCCTTTATTATGACCGGCTCGTGTTTTGTAGGCGATATTTATGGGCAAGCCTCTTTGCCCGCAGGCATGGCAGAAGATTATATCCTTGCCGATGGTTTGGGAGCCATTGGATTTTTGGCAACCGCTTCTTTTGGTTTCCCGACTTGGCTGCACCATTACGACAAGAACCTACACCAACAATTTTGCCGCAATAAGTATGGGCAATCCGTAGCCGACTGTGTGAAGCAGACGATTCAGGAGATTAGTGCCGCCTATCCGAACCAAGACGGCGCAAAAATCACCTGTCAAGAATACGCCCTCGTAGGCGACCCCGCGCTGCGCATTGCCGCTTGGCAACAGCCCGAACCTGCTTTGTCGAACAGCCCCACCCAATCGGCTATTTCTTTCGAGCCGCCCTCTATTACTGCCGACCTCAGCGGGTTTACGGTGCGCATAGCAGTAGCTAATTTGGGCAAAGCTACCGCCGATAGCATTACCCTGCGCATAGAACGCCAATTGCCTAATGGTACAGTAGGGCAAACTATCAATCGGCGGATAGCCCTACCGCCTTATGTCGATACGATAGACGTATATTTGCCGATGGGCGATGCCAACCTCGTAGGCGGTAGCAATCGCATCACCGCCACCATAGACCCTGAACAAGAAATAGACGAAAGTTGCGAGGCAAACAATAGCGTCAGTCGCGAGTTATTTATTTTTTCCGACCTGCTGCTACCCATTTTCCCTTGTAATTATGCCATTGTGGGCGCAAATCCCGTCGTGCTACATGCTTCTACGGGCATACCCATATCCGCAGCCCGCAACTATTGGATGGAGATAGACACTACTGCCCATTTTGATAGCCCATTCAAGCAACAGACAACTATCAACAGCATAGGCGGCGTATTGCGTTGGCAACCTGCTATCAATTATACCGACAATACGGTATATTATTGGCGAGCAGCACCCGCAGGCGATAACCCACAATGGAAAATCCATTCCTTTATATATCAAAATGGCGCGGCGGAGGGCTACAATCAATCGCATCATGGGCAATGGGCACAAAATGACCTCGCGCAGATAGACATACAGCCCACTGCACCGCATATAACATTTAGCCGACAGCCGCACCAATTGCGCATCATTAATAATTACAACTCAAAATCGGCTATATCCATAGCATTAGACGAGGAATTGCTGGGCACGGGTAGTCAGATGTTAGATAATTGCGATGGCGGCATTGCCTTTGTAGTATTCCGACCCGTGAGCGGCGAGTTGCAGGCATTAACTTCGCAAAAAGCCAATGCCTTTTTGGGGTGTGAAGGGCGCGGCACCTATTTCAACCAACAAATCAACAATGCCGAGATACGGCAAATAGAGTTCCGAACCAACGACCCACAGCAAATAGACTCGATGCGGGCATTTGTAGCGCAAAAAATACCCAACGGCTACTACGTAGCGATGTATAGCGTGCGCGAACATCGTTGGCAAAACCTGCCCGCTACTGCTCGCGCGAAGCCCTATTAGAATTAGCGGCAAGCATGGGCATTGCACAATTGGCTACCCTTAACAATGCGCAAGGCTTTATCGCATTTGGGCAAAAGGGCAGCAATGGCGCGTTTAGCCCTTATTGGACGAATAGCACGACCAGCGCACTCAATTTTGAAGTAAATGCCAACTTTTTGGTCGCAGCGGAAACGGGCTATATGGAAGCTACCGTAGGACCTGCATTGAGTTGGGCATCGCTCGAATGGCAGTACTCCGCCAATGCCGATGCGCATTATTTAGATATTTATGGTATAGATAACGCGGGCAATAAAACTTTATTGATGGGACAACAAACCGCCTCGAATATTGATTTGTCGAGCATAGCAGCCAGCAATTATCCTTATTTGCAGCTACATTGGGCGATGCGCGATACGGTCAATTTTACCCCACCACAATTGGATTATTGGCGCGTATGGTTCGACCGCCGCGCCGAGCTTGCCCTCGATGACAGTATCATTACCTATTTCATGCCGATACGCTTACGGCAGGCGATTGGCTGCAATTGCAAATAGGAATGTCGAACCCCGAAAACTCAGCCCTCGACGGCGTAGCAATTGCCTATAATATTGCCGACCAAAACGGCAACCTCATCAGCGGCACGCCTCCCGCGCCCCAAAACGTAGGGGCAGGGCAAAGCAATATTGTCAGTATAGCGCAAACGACTGCTAACCTCGAAGGCAATTATATCTTGTCGCTTACCCTGAACCCCAACCAGCAATTGCCCGAAAAGTATTCGTTCAACAATCTGCTCCACCTGCCTTTTACCGTAGTGCGAGACGGCGTAAATCCCTATATCGATGTGACGTTTGATGGGCGGCATATTACCGAAGGTGAATTGGTATCGGCAAATCCCGAAATTTTTATCCGCATAAAAGACGATAATCCCTATTTGCCCCTCAGCGACACCGCCGACTTTTATCTCGCCCTGCGCTATACCGACCCCGAGACAGGACTACCCCAACTCACCGAAACGCCCATACCTTTTAACTCGCCTCTCTTGCAGTTTGTTGCCCCTACGAGCAATGCCGCCGAGCAAGGCAATAATACCGCCGACATACGCCTAAACCTACAACTAAGTACAGCAGGGCGTTACGAACTAATTGTGCGTGCCAAGGACCGAAGCGGCAACGCCTTTGCCAAACGCGCCTACACGATGCAGTTTAGCATAGACCCGCGCCCGATGATTTCTAAGCTCGTCAATTACCCAAATCCATTTACGACCCGAACGCATTTTGTATTTACGCTGACAGGCAGCGAAATACCGCAACAAATCAGTATTGAAATACGCAATATAAGTGGGCGTGTGGTGCGCAATATCGACCAATCCGAATTGGGCGACCTGCATATTGGCAATAATATCACATCTTTTGCGTGGGACGGCACCGACCAATATGGCAACGCCTTAGCCAACGGTTTATATCTCTACCGCGTAGTAACACGCCTTGACGGGCAAGCCCTTGAACACTACCAAACTGCCGCCGACAACTTTTTTAATGAACATGGCTGGGGCAAAATGTATTTGCTGCGATAATAATAATTATTCCAATAATGAGATACTGAAAGGTAGGTCATCCGCGCCGCGTTGCACCAAGCGACGCGCGGCGGAGATTACTCGTAATTCACCATTTCATCATTTTCTCCTCATAAAAAACACCCACCTGCTACAATTGACGAAAATAGTGCTATAATTGCCGCATTATTTGTTATAGGTAAAATTTTATGGCTATATCCAAATGATATATATAAAGTAGTAAAATTTACCGAACTGCACTATCGCCGTTCCTCGCCTTTTTTCTGACGAAAGGGGCAGGGAACGGTTTTTTTTGTTTATATTTACTCACTTTTTAGCTATACGCCTTATGAAAAAGACATCTTTTCTCCGTGTATTTGCCTTTTTGGGCATTATTAGCCTTGTCGTTTGGGGCTGTGGTGGGTGGTTTGGGGCTAAACGGCAGGATAAACAGCAAGAACGGGCTAAGGCGGCTGCGGCAGCCGATAGTACTGCGCATTTAGCCAAAACAGACACCACCACTGTCAAAGTCGACTCGGCATGGCTCAATGCCATTCTTATTACCCCCCAACTCAAAAACGACAACCCGCTACTCAAAAGCATAACCGATTATGTAGGGACTGATGGCAGCATTCGCCATTTCAAACAGGACCCTCCTATAAGTGCAGAGGACTTGTTGGGTAAGTACAAAACTGCATTGGGCTTGGGTCCCGACGACGAACTGCGACCTGGCGCGATATTAGGGCTATACCCAATGGGTATTACGCGGACTATCAGCAATATTACAAGGGTTTGCCAGTAGACTATGCTTACTATAATCTGACTGTCAAAAATGGAAAAATACTTTCTGCTAATGGTTCGCTTATTCCAGGGCTAGACTTAGAGATTCCCGTTCGATTGAGCCAAGCCGAGGCAATTGAGCGAGCTATTGAATATGGTCACAAAAAGGGCATCGCTTTTAGGTGGGAAAATGCCATAGAGGAAGCAGCCATAAAAGAAGTTACGGGCGACCCCAATGCAACAAAATACCCCAAGTGGTCATCTCTGCAAATATGGGCTGCCCCGCCTCCCGATGTGCATTTATCGCATGTCATCTACTTCATCCACTTAGATGCTATCTCGCCATCGGCTGTATTCAACGTATATGTAGATGCCAATAGTGGCGAAGTGCTTTTGTTTAAAAACACTGCCGTACATGCCTGTTCGCCAGGGCTGGTCGATACCGAATATGGCGGGTATGTGGGAACAACAAGCAAGACCTATGGTCAGAAATCGTTTAAAACGGTCTTGAATACGACCTTAAATGCCTATACCTTATACACCGACCCAAGCGATGCAACTTGTTATGGGCACCAAATCAGAACGCATATGGATGCCGATAGCGTATCATCTGCCAACGATATTCAAAATACCCCCGCTAATAGCAATGATTGGCTGTCGGGTACGACAACCAACGAATTGGCGACGGTCCATTGGGCTGCCCAGCAGTGTTATGATTACTATAAAACAGAACACAATGTCAGTGCTTATAATTCAGGGAGTACGTCAAGCCAACCAATCGAAATATGGTTGGGGGTCGAGCGAGTGGGTGTGTCAGCCCCTGTTGCCGTTACAAGTAGCAATTTCGGTGGTTCCCCGCCTCGTGCAAAGATACAGATAGCAGTTGGAGGCGTAGGTTCTGTGTTCTCTAATACTTGCGCTTGGAACGACTTATATAGCCTCGACTTGATAGGACACGAATATACCCATGTGATAGACTTAGTCGGTGACAAGTTAGCTTGGTGGCAACCGCCTACGCCCAATCCAGAGGCATTAGTGCGTTCCATTCGCCTATTAGAGTCTTTTTGTGATGTATTTGGTATGGTTATCGAAAATTCGGCGGCAGGTAGCAACGATTGGCTTATTCTTAACGATGTGACTAATTGCGACAAGGCGATCCGTTCGGCGCAAAACCCCAGCAGTTATGGCTATTATAGAGACGATTCAGGAGGCTATATACAAGGACAAGCCTCTTTTTATGCGCAAAAATCTGCTTATTATTATGACCGCATCTATGTACGCCCTTCTGACGAAGATGAATATTCCAATACCAGTATCTTAGCCCATTGGTTTTATTATATCGTCAATGGCACGGGTAGCAGCGGACCTGTGTCGGGTTTCTATACGGTATCCCCCTTAGCTCCTAATCCCAGCGCGGCTATGGACAAAGCCGCTGCAATTGCCTATGACGTATTTACTAATATAGACCCCTTGACCGACGACTATCACCAACTTGCAAAAAAAACAATTGAAAAGGCAACGGCGGCTTACGGTACCTGTTCGTCAGAGGTACAGACAGTTTGGGATGCTTGGAATGCGGTTAATGTGCATATAGAACGACCCGCGACTTGCCCTTGGGTGGTCAATACTGCCGCTTATGATATTCCTAATTTTGATTATCATGTACCGTATATTAATGGCATTAAGGTAGATGGCAGTACAACAGGCGGCCTTGAAGCGGCTCGATATTGGGGCGATTGGCGATGGAATAGTGCCCAAAACCAACTTGAATTTTACCATAAACAATTTAAAAAAATAGACTTTAACCAAAACGCTGTTGTTTCTGTGGAGTCGAATGAGCCGCTAAGTTCGCTAACTTTTGATGGCGTTTTGTCCGAAACGACTGGCATATTTTACGATGCGGCTACTTATTTTCCTACAGTTACTTATCGACACACCCAATATAGCTTATTTTGGACAATTGATATTCATGGAAGTGGGATTCCTACTTCGCCCGCAGGGTATCGCCTCGTTTTTTCGGGTACCGATTTGGCGGGCAATAGCCTAATTATGCTTAAAGATATTGCCACCTCCCCTCCGTCTTTGATTCTACCCCCTTTCGTGCCTAATGGCAGCTTACCACAAAGGTCTGCGCTCACTAACCCGTTCTCACCTACTCCAATTGGTATTAGTGGTCAGGACAAAATGCACCTCATTGCAGATTGTAGCCCTATTAATCTAGAAGACGACATCTGCGACAATCACCTCCCCCACTTACAAGAGCTGACGGTCTATTATCCGGGCTTTGACCCCAATATTTATGAAGAACGTATAGACCGCCAAACTTGGGCGGAAAACGGCAGCCAGCTATGTTTTGAACAAGAAATACCTGGTTATTATGTCGATTTTAGTACGGACGACGACATCAACCTACTCGTCAAAGCGTCCGAACCCCTATCCGCGCTTCAACTGCAACGCATTAGTTTGGGCGGTATTGTTTACGAAATCAGCGCGAGCAGCAGCCCGCTATCCCTCAATTCGGTTACACCTAATGCCGAGCAAACGGAATGGGTATTTACGCTCCACTACGACGACACACCCATCTATTCAAATATTTATCTTACAACCGATGGAGTAGGTGACAACCTCAATGCCTATCGCCTCCACTTTGTAGGACATGACTTGGCAGGCAACCCGCTACAAGTGGTTGAAAACATGAATACGTATGATGCCGCCGTGCTTTGCCTTGACGATATTGGCGAATTGCCCCATCGAACGGCAACGGGCGAATGGTCGGCTCGCTACGACGGTGCCGACCAAGCATTTAGGTTTAATATCGATTTTTGTGAAGAGCTATGGTTTTCTGCCCCCAATTTCCCTGCCTTCCTAAATATTATTCCCGACGGCAATACCGAACCCGCCCCCGTGTCGTATTCTATTCTGGACAATACCACGGGCACCTTTGCAATAGAAAACGTACCTATTATCGACCCCGCAGATGATACATATAATGCCAACGGCGATATTTGTGCTACTTTAGGCAGTTTGCCCGATAGTTATACCGTTTTTGTTACCTATCCTGGTGCTTGCCAAAAGGCATTATCGGGCAATATCGCACCGCCGCCTTGTACTTTCGAGAGCCACACCGTAGGTTATTCGACCCAAGTTGTCGAAGGCGGCTATACCATAGTCAGCTCTCGACTTTGGTTGCCATTGGACGCAGAATATCCTTGTACGGTCAATATTAGCGGT
Organism: Sphingobacteriales bacterium; assembly: GCA_016711295.1. Classification (GTDB taxonomy): domain Bacteria; phylum Bacteroidota; class Bacteroidia; order Chitinophagales; family UBA2359; genus JADJTE01. The sequence continues at coordinate 154,526 of JADJTE010000007.1, forward strand.
GGTTCGATAGATAGCAATTCGGGCTATGGCGGGACTCCTATCACCTTTACGAGTGCTGGCGGCAGTACCCACGAAATAATATACCGCGTTTTGACGGCTGAATTAAATTATGATTTTCCGTACTATGTAACCGATGCTAACGGCTGCATTTCCAAGGGATTATTGCGTCCCTACCATATTTCGCCGGTTGTGTATGACCCCAGTTTTGACCATACCAAACCCAACAACAGCGATATATGCGCCCGTGCTACGGCTTGCTTCGACTATACATTTGAAAGCCAAGAACCCGCTGTGCCGATGTATTGTAGCTTGCCCGATGCTGTTGTAAGTGTTATCTCCGACGAATTGCAGGGCGACGGGCAGACTTACCGTCAGATAGGCAGGGTCTGCTATACCGACCAAGGCGAACAGGTGGGTACGGCCCAAGAGTTTGCGCTCATTGCCCAACCGTTATCAGGTCTGGGCGACACGGTAGCGTACTCGGTTTCGATAATTTCCGACTTGGAAGTAGCTACTTCGGTGCAGCACGCGCGTTCTGTTTGTGGCGACGACAATTGCGCGGGAGTTTTGTCCGTTTCGGCGAGCGCAGGTTCGGGTGATTATGAATACGAATGGGACAACGGCGCAACAACGGCAACGCTCTCCGACCTTTGCGGCGGCACATATTCGGTAACGGTAAGCGATATTGAAACGGGCTGCGCTACAACAGCCACAGGGCAAGTAGGCATCATCGTCACATCTGGCAATACGGAAGTTGTTACCTACGCCGCTGCCGCCGAACTCATCAAGCCCGACATCCGATTAGCTCCCGCTTTGTTCGACAGTCAGACGAAGGTAGAATACACGCTGCCCGAAGATGGCTTTGTGACGATTAAGGTATATAATTTGCAGGGTATATTGGTCGAGACCTTGTTGAGCAACGAATACCGCACGGCGGGCAATTACCAAATCAACGACGAGGGCGGCGAATATGCCAACGGTTTATATTTGTTCAGCCTTGAAGTATGCAAACCGAAACAAGGCAGTAATTGGTATAAAATGGTAGGGGGCGGGACAACTCCCGCCCAACCCCTAATCCCCACCATTCCCGCCCAATCCCAATCCCCACCAATTCCTGCCCAACCCCAATCCCCACCAATTCCGCCCAATCCCAATCCCACCAATTCCGCCCAATCCCAATCCCACCACTTCGCCCAATCCCAATCCCCAATTCCGCCCAATCCCAATCCCCACCCCGCCCAATCCCAATCCCATTCCGCCCAATCCAATCCCAATTCCCGCCCAATCCAATCCCATTCCGCCCAATCCCAACCCCAATTCCCGCCCAATCGCAATCCCCAATCCCGCCCAACCCCAATCCCCACCAACTCCTGCCCAACCCCAATTCCCAATTCCATCCCGCCCTAACCAATCCTGCCCACCCCCCACCAATTCCCAAATATATTCGCCACATAGTCATTTCATAGTCATGCGATACCTCGAATATATTTACCATTTCGTCATTTTTCGTCATAAAAAAACACCCACCTGCTACAATTGACGAAAATAGTGCTATAATTGCCGCATTATTTGTTATAGGTAAAATTTTATGACTATATTTGCCCCCCCAATAATATATATAAAATAATAAAATTCATCGAACTGCACTATCGCCGTTCCTCGCCTTTTTCTGACGAAAGGGGCAGGGAACGGTTTTTTTGTGCCCATTTTTGAATAATTTCCCAAAATTCACGTTTTTATGTTTACATTTAACCCCCAAAAAACCACCCCACTGCGCTATGCCTATACGTGGACAATTCCGTTTTTGCTTTGGGCAATTTGCCCCACCTTGCTCTCAGGGCAAACCGCCATATCTTTGGGCGATGATGACTTGGTGGGCGAAAACGAAACAGTAGAGCTATCGGCTACCATAAACATACCGGGCGAACCCCCTCCGGGTAGCGGCTTAATCAGCAGCAGCGAAGCCTTTACCTTGCTGTGGTATAAGCGTACGATAGATGAAGCCGACTATCCCGCCGAACCTTTTGCCACCAGCGGCGTAGAAATAGGCGAAACTACTGCCACCCTAAGCGACAGCCCCATAGAAGAAAGCACCTACTACAAAGTAGTACTAAGCGACCAAACAGGCGTGGCGTGCGAGGATGAGGTGTTGAAGGTGGCTATTCGATTATCGAAGTTATTGTTTCACGACAGCCATACGATTTATTACGATCCCGGTGTGCCGCCAATCAATACTGGTCCCAGCGACGCGCCTACGCCCTACGTAGATCCGGGGGGAATATTGCCCAATGCCTTTCATTGGCTACGACCGACCAACCCCAGCCTTGCTGTCGTGAGCAAACCCGTATGCTATACGCGCAACACCGCTTTTAAGGTATCGGCTTTGGTGAAAATGGACGGATTAGAGACAAGTACCATTGACTTGGCTGCCATAAAATTAAAAGCTACGGCATCTGCCACAGGTTTTGAAGCCACCATAAGCCCTAATGCTGACGTGCTTACACCCGTATCGGGTGGCTATCTATTTGCAATGACTACTGCCAGCGCAGTTTTTCCCGATGTAATTAACGTTTTTGACCTGCAAATGGCTTGGGAATATAGCGAGAATGGCGGTACTGATTGGAGCAATTTGGCAACTACGGAAAATAGCGTTTATGCTACGTTGAACAACCCTACACTAAATAATCCAGGCCAATATTTATTCCACACTACCTTGCATATTGCCTGCCAAGAAGCAGCGGGTTTGAGCGATGCCGAAAATGCAGTTGAGGCTATATATGCTAAATTGGCTACGAGAGAAATATCGGCACTTGGTCAAGCAAGCGAGTCTTTTTATCTTATTGGGGTGCTGGATTTGCTACTAGATGCAGTTAGTACACAAGAATTGCTTTATGATAAAGATGGTAAATGCGGAGCATGGGCATCTTTTGGATAAATTTATTACATACGCATGGGGTCGCAAATGTAGAATTAGTCAACGTAGAGCGCATTTTAACTAATGGAATATCGCCATTACCTTCTAATGCTAGTGCTTTGGTGGCAAATGCAGTTACAGCCTTTAATGCGTTGCCAAATCCCGATATTCCTTCTGGGTATGACCTAATTAATCAATCTATTATAATGGTACGTAATTGGAATATTGAAATAAACAAGTTCTATAAGGAAGTTGATGCATACCCAGAAGATTACAGGCCTTTAATATCAATAACTGAAAATAATGCTGCGCAAGAAGGAATTCAAGCACAAGGCGTAAATGATGATTCAGAGTCCGATATTGATGATCCCATCTCCATGTTTACAGATCACGCTTTAGTACGTATTCAATTTGTTGAAGTAGTGGGTGGCGTTGAAACTATTATCTACAAGTATTACGACCCCTCATATGGAACAGGTCCATTTACAGCTACCAATGACACAGATGCCTTTGCTGATTGGGAGAATAGCGGTATTGCCGGTTTTGCCGCATTTATCAACTACGATACCCCTATCGTTAAGGCAATATGGATAGAGAAAGTAAACTCTACTGACAATATTGTCGATTTACAGCGTGAATTTTATGCGTATTGATTAAACAATATAAATTATGAAAAAAACAATTTTTATCATTTTGCTTGTTATTCAAAAAATGACATTTGCCCAAGAATTGCTCAACACAGCAATAGTGTTTGAACAAGATTCTATTAAAGTAGAGGTTCAAAGGTGGAAAGAATATTTCAACAATACTAATAATAAATATAAATTTTATGAAAAAATAATGTTATTAAAAAACAAAAAAACAGAAGAAATTATCACTGTGGGTAGGAATACTCCCGCATCAACCTACATGAGTGTTAAATATAACAACCACCACAAAGACACACTATTATTGCAAGGTTTTAATACATTTGATAAAAGAAATAATATTTTTTATAATGATAGCATTTTTTGTTTTGTAGCAACAAAAACTAATCTTACCATAAGTCGTAGCCCTTTTATCGTACTTATTCAATGCAAAAAAGAAGATGGGGAATGGAAAGTCAACAAAATGGCGGAATTGCCGATTGAGATTACTTCTACCAGCTTTTGTAATGCTTTTTTTATTTCAGAAGATATTGTGTATATAGATGAGTGGTACAAGATAGGGGTGTCACCTAATTCTGAAAAGGATAATACCGTTAAGGCGCACAACAAACACTATCAATATATTTTAATATTAAACAATAATTTAAGTTATACCAAGTTTATCCAAGAGGACAAAAGAATACCCGCCTCCACCCCGTCTCCTTTATACCGATCCCCCAAACACTAACCCTCCACATTAAAAACATGAAAAAAATAAACATATCTTATCTGCTTTGGGTATCACTCTTGTTTAGCCTTGCCGCTGTTCCTGCGTGGGCGCAAGTACCAGCACTATACAAAATACGGCTGAGGTCAGTCGAACGGAGCTATTAGTTTGAACTTTCCCGAAGGCTACCCCACCGACCAATTGGAAGGCATAGTTTGGTATCCCCCGGATGCCGACCACAACTATATACCCGACGGCAGTGGCAATGCCACCGTACAGCCCGACGACGACCCCACACCCATCGAAATTGGTGGTTTGTCCCGGCGGGTTGGTATCGCGTTGTTTATAATCGAGTGGGTTGGTGCAATGGGGCTGCCAAATTTTGAGGTGCAAGAATGCGCCCCAACGTATTTCCTACTTTCGTGGTTTCGTCCGCCTGCGCTTGCCGACGCGCTCGGCAGCATTAGCATCACCAATTCTGTTGCGGGCAATACCTATCAATGGTCAAACGGAGCGACGACCCCGAACCTGATTGATGTAGCGGCAGGCACTTATACTGTGACGGTGAGCGATGCCAATGGGTGCAGTGCTTGGGGTGGGGCGACGATTCTAAACAATGATTTCTCGGTTGCTTATTACGAATATTGCGACCCCACGTCGAACGAATTTGCGCTCGACATAACGGCTACGGGACAGCCACCCTTTACCTATATCATCAACGGCAATACCACATTGAGCAGCGAGAGCAATACTTTCACTACGCCCCCTTGCCCACACCCCTACGACATACTTATCACCGATTCGGCAGGTTGCGCAACTCCGATTGACGGAACACATAATTGCGGCTGCCCATTTACGGCAAATATCACGGGCGAGTGCGCCCCTCCTAATCTATCTTTCTCCTTAGATTTTAATTGTGCGACAGTCACTGCACGTACCAATATAGTCATATATCTAATAATGGAACAACTATCGCAGGGCGGAACTATTGACAATAATGCTACCTACGCCCCCGCGCCCTGACCTCTTCGGCATAATAACCAGTCAATTATACCTTTACCGATGTTTTTGAGAACGAGATATCTATGCAGACGGGTTGCTGCGAATATGAGCTATTTTCGGTTCAGGTTCTGGGTGGCAGCAGCAATTGCCTTTCGGGGAACGCCCATTTTTGGGTCAAGGCAACAGGAAGTCCGCCCTTTGAAATCAGCACCCCCGCCCCTGCCAGCCTTACCAGCAGCCCGACGAGCATGACGAACTTTTTTGAGGTGACGCTTGAAGGTGCTTTTGGCATAGCCGCATTAATAGTGGAAAACGCTGATGGTTGTACTCGCATTTTGAATATCCAATGCCACGAAGTATCAGTTGGGGGTCAGATGCGGCATATTGCCTTGTCCATTGTCGATGCACCTATTTTATGGAATACTAATTTAACCACTTTGATGCCTATCAATGACCACCTTGTTGCTTGTGTTGGTCAAACGATTTGTATAGATTATTATACGTCAAACCTCAGTGGTATCTATGCGGTTACTTGTTCTGATGAGGCATTTGTGGCGCAGCAAGCCCCTTGCAAAGGGATACATAACTATCAGGGCAGCGCAAGACATTATCAAAGCGGTACATTTTGCTGGCTTCCAAGCCCCGACGAGGTAGGCACGCATAAAGTTAGCTTATTGGCGGCGGGTTATACGCCCGATGGCTGCCTTAGCTATGGACAAAAAACATACACGCTTACTGTTCTACCCCAGCCCACCGTCACATCTTGGCAGCCCCAAGTCCTTAGCCCTTAGTGCGCGACTGCAAGGCGATGTGTTTCAGCCAGCTCTGGTACAGGTCGGTGCGCAATACGATGTCAGCACTGCCCAATGTGCGCCTGCCTTTACCTTAAATGGTCTAAAGAGTAACAGCATCGAGCTATCCGAATGTGGCACTCAAACGATAATCCTGAACTACGAAGGCTTAGACATACCGCTATCTGTTGCGATACCCGAAACCCAATTAGACGGCAGCGAATTGCAACTGACTGCCGACATTACACACTCGCACAGCAATTGCGGCGATGATATTTGCGATGGAGCAGTGACGGTAGAAGTGCTTTGGCGGCAGCGGACAGTATGAATATGAATGGAGCGATGGTTGTCAATGGATTCCGCATCCGCCCGACTGCTCTGGCGCGTGGCACGGCAATTTGTGTAGTGGCAATTACTCGGTAACGGTTACAGACTCACAGACGGGTTGCACGGCACAAGCTAATTTTGCGGTAGGCATGTACGTATCGCAGGGCAATATATCTGTTTTGACCTATACCGCTGCCGCCGAACTCATCAAGCCGACATCCGATTAGCTCCCGCTTTGTTCGACAGTCAGACGAAGGTAGAATACACGCTGCCCGAAGATGGCTTTGTGACGATTAAGGTATATAATTTGCAGGGCATATTGGTCGAGACCTTAGTGAGCAACGAATACCGCACGGCGGGCAATTACCAGATTAACGACGAGGGCGGCGAATATGCCAACGGTTTATATTTGTTCAGCCTTGAAGTATGCAACCGAAACAAGGCAGTAATTGGTATAAAATGGTAGGGGCGGGACAACTCCCGCCCAACCCCAATTCCCAATTCCCAATTCCCAATTCCGCCCAACCCCAATTCCAATTTCCCCCAAACCAATTCCCAAATATACTCGCCAAATAGTGCCAATTCTAGTCAATGATCCAACTCTCGGTATCAAAATTTACCAATTCGCATCTTGTTCCAATAAGCAAGATATAAAATTATTAATTTTTTATTACAATTTTATCAATAAAATCAAATCGTTCATTTTCAGCGTATTATATAGCGTAAATTATTTAAAGCGGAAATTGCTGGCGATAGATGAAGTATATGTAACTATTTAGCCTTGTAGGGGCAGCCTCCAAGAATAGCTATTTCTAATCGAATATGCTATGATTTCAGACATTATTAGATGGGTATTGCCCATTACCCCATACCCCTAAATAGTTACCTTGATTTGTAACTATTTAGGCAGTTTCGTTGCTCAGTTATTTATTAGACTTCTTCCGAAAGTAAAAAATTGAAAATTTAGTCTTACATTTGGGAAATGCAGAAATTACCTTAATCATTTCTTGAAATGCCGTAGGCATGTTATATTAGTAGCATCAGGCAGATACGATTCTTAGAATGCCGTAGGTATGGCATTTAACAGTAGGATTGTATTTTGTGCTGATATTTCTTTGCTACCGATGTTTTATCCATAGCGGGATTGAGAAGCCATTTCTTAGCACTAAAATGCTTGGCACCGCCTAAATAGTTACCTTGATTTTTTGCTTTTAGTGCGATATGGGAGGATAAAATGCTATATTTGCGCTTTCATGCCCTCGAAAAACGAGGCTTGTTATACTCTTTAATAATGATGAATCTATCATATATCATCAATCACTTGGGCGAAGAGCGAGCGCAGTATTTCAATGCTGTATCGCCGCCCGTTGTGCAAAGCAGCAATTTTGCCTTTGCCGACCTTGCCTCCATGCGACGCGCTTTGCAAGACGAGAAAGAATCGCCTTTTTATACGCGAGGTTGTAACCCTACTGTGCGCATCTTGCGCCAGAAATTAGCTGCCCTCGAACAAGCCGAGGACGCACTCGTATTTAGTAGCGGCAGCGCAGCTATGGCAGCGGCGGTATTATCGCAGTTGAGTGGTGGCGACCACGTAGTTTGTGTAGCCAAGCCATACAGTTGGACAAACAAACTGCTCAATCAACTGCTTGCCCGATTTGGGGTAAGCACTACAATGATTGATGCCACCGACCCCGCCCATTATGAAGCCGCCATACAGCCCAATACTCGCCTGCTCTTGCTCGAAAGTCCCAATTCAATCACTTTCGAGCTGCAAGATATAGCCGCAGTAGTGGAGATAGCCCGCCGCCACAACCTACGCACCATCATCGACAATAGTTATGCTACGCCCTTATTTCAAAGTCCCATAGCGATGGGCATAGACTTGGTGATACATTCAGCCAGCAAATATTTGGGCGGGCATAGCGATATTGTAGCAGGCGTAGTATGCGGTAGCAAAACAATTATTAGCCGTCTGTTCTCACACGAGTATATGACATTGGGCGGTATCATTTCGCCCCACGACGCGTGGCTCATGATTAGAGGATTGCGCACCTTGCCTTTGCGCCTGTCGCGCAGCCACGAAACAACGATGCAAGTGGTAGCCTACCTCGAACAGCACCCAAAAATAGCGCGAGTAAACTTTCCTTTTTCGCCCAGTTTTCCGCAGTACGAACTGGCTAAAAAACAGATGAGCGGCTGTGGTGGTCTGTTCTCTGCCGAGCTACGAGCCGCCGAATTGGGGCAGATAGACCAATTTTGCGAGCGACTGCACTACTTTTTGCTCGCTTGCTCTTGGGGTGGGCACGAATCCTTAGCTTTTCCGATGAGTGCGCTCTATACCGCGCAAACTATCATACCGCCACCGCGCGCTGCCGGAATTTAGTGCGCTTTTACGTAGGTCTCGAAGATGCCGACTTATTGATAGCCGACTTAGCCCAAGCCCTTGACGTGCTTTGAGGGGGTGTTTTTTTACTTTTCATGCCCCAGAAACCAAAAAAAAAGCGTATCTTTGCACACCTTTGGCGCGTATGAGGCTGCTATGATGATATTTTCCAAGCAACAAAAGACTTAATTACTTGGATAGGGCAAAATATTTCTGCCCACAGCACGCCCCACCGCCCATTTTTCCCGAACCACCATCATGGAATATCAAGACCGCATCGTACAAATCAATATCGAAGAAGAAATGAAAACCGCCTACATCGATTACTCGATGTCGGTTATCGTTTCGCGTGCCCTGCCCGACGTGCGCGACGGGTTAAAACCCGTACAACGCCGCGTTATTTATGGCATGGACTCGCTCGGATTAGTCCATAACAAGCCCCACAAAAAATCAGCCCGTATTGTAGGCGAAGTATTAGGCAAGTTTCACCCACACGGCGATAGCTCGGTCTATGACGCAATGGTGCGTATGGCGCAAGATTGGTCGTTGCGCTACCCGCTTGTGGACGGACAAGGCAATTTCGGGTCGGTCGACGGCGACTCGCCCGCTGCTATGCGCTATACCGAAGCCCGCATGACCCGACTCACCGAAGAAATGATTGGCGATTTGGACAAAGATACCGTCGATTACCAACTCAACTTCGACGACAGCCTCGAAGAACCCACCGTTTTGCCCGCCAAATTTCCCAATTTGTTGGTCAATGGCGCATCGGGTATCGCCGTAGGTATGGCTACCAATATGCTGCCCCACAACATGGGCGAAATAATAGATGCAACCATTGCCTATATCGACAACCGAGACATCACTACCACCGAGCTTTGCCAATATGTCCAAGCCCCCGATTTCCCGACAGGCGGCATCATCTACGGCATCGAAGGAGTGCGGCAAGCCTTTGAAACAGGGCGCGGACGTGTAGTAGTGCGCGGCAAAGCAGAAATAGAAGCCATAGACAGCCTACGCGACCGAATCGTTATTACCGAAATACCCTACCAAATCAATAAATCGGTATTGGTCAAAAAGATTGCCGATTTGGTCAATGAAAAAAAGATTGACGGCATCACCGACCTACGCGACGAATCGGACAGAAACGGTATGCGTATCGTATGCGACCTGCGCCGCGATGTGAATAGCAGCGTTATACTCAATCAGCTATACAACTATACCGCCCTACAAACCTCTTTTGGTGTCAATAACGTTTGTTTGGTCAAGGGTCGCCCGCGCCTGCTCAACCTCAAAGAGTTGATTGCTTACTTTGTCGAGTTTCGCCACGAGGTTGTTACGCGCCGTTGCGAATACGAATTGCGAAAAGCTCGCGAAAGAGCGCATATTTTAGAGGGTTTCCTTATCGCCTTAGACCATTTAGACGAAGTGATAGCCCTTATCCGCCGAAGCGAAACGCCCGACCTCGCTCGCGAGGGCTTGATAAACAATTTTGGCTTGTCCGAAATTCAGGCCCGCGAAATACTAAATATGCGCCTACAACGCCTTACTGGTTTGGAGCGCGATAAAATACGCCAAGAATACGACGACATCATGCACCGCATCAATTGGTTGCTCGAAGTATTGGGCAACGAAGACCTGCGTATGGGCATCATTAAAGATGAACTTGCTGAAATAAGAAGCCGATACGCCGACTCGCGCCGCACTGCTATCGAATATGCCGACGGCGACCTCTCTATTACCGACATCATCGACAACGAACACGTAGCTCTCACCATCTCGCACTTGGGCTATATCAAACGCACGAGCCTCACCGACTACCGCGAACAAGGCAGAGGCGGCAAAGGCTCACGCGGCGGTGCTACCCGCGACGACGATTTTATCGAACACCTATTTGTAGGCTCTACCCACGATTATTTGCTCATTTTTACCGAATTAGGCAAATGTTATTGGCTGCGCGTATATGACATACCCGAAGGGAATAAAACATCAAAAGGGCGTGCTATACAGAACCTCATCAATATAGACAAAGACGACAAAGTACGCGCCTATTTGACGGTCGAGAATCTGGAAGACCGCGCCGTACTCGAATCGCATTATATCATCTTTGCTACCCAGAAAGGGATTATCAAAAAAACTTCGCTCTTAGACTACTCGCGCCCACGCACAGGGGGCATACGCGCCATCAATATCGCCGAAGGTGACACGCTACTCGAAGCCCGCTTGACCAACGGCAAATGTGATATTTTGTTGGGTTTGAAATCAGGGCGAGCTGTGCGTTTCCCCGAATCGAAGGTGCGCCCCGTAGGTAGGGCGGCTATGGGCGTTATTGGCATCACCCTATCGGACGACGTGAGCGACGCGGTAGTAGGTATGGTTTGTATAGACCCCAACGATACCCAAAAAACAGTATTGAGCGTATCGGAACACGGCTTTGGCAAACGCACTCCCTTAGCAGAATATCGCCTAACCAATCGCGGAGGGAAGGGTGTGGTTACGCTCAACGTTACGGAGCGCGTAGGGCAACTCATCGCTCTGAAACAGGTGACTGACGACGAAGGGCTGATGATTATTTGCAAATCGGGCATTGCAATACGCCTTGTAGTGTCGAAAATCGCCCAACAAGGGCGCAATACACAAGGTTCGCGCCTGATAAACCTGCACAACGACGACCAAATTGCCAGCGTAGAGGTTGTACCGCGCAGCGATAATGAAGAAGACGAAATTGCCGAAATGCCCGGTAATACCGCTGTAACCACTAATACTACAACAGCACCAAACAGCAATAACACCGAGTCGACCACCGAGCCAGAGGCATAGCCAATCTTTGCTATAATCCCAATTTTGTCTATGAATACGCCCGCTGTGCGCCAATACCTATCGGCTGCCGACCCCGTAATGGCTGCTATTATTGATTCTTGTCCCAATTTTGAAATAAGCACACCGCCGCAGCCGACTCTATACGAATCGCTGTGTGGAACGATAGTATCGCAACAACTATCTACCAAAGCAGCGGCGGTCATCTATCAGCGATTCTTGGGCTTATTCCATACAGGTTTTCCATTGCCTGCCGACTTATTAGCAACACCCGAAGCCACATTGCGCAGCGCGGGTTTGTCGGGACAAAAAGCCCGCTATTTGCACAATATCGCCCAATTTTGGATAGACCGCCAATTGCACGACTATGATTTTGCGGCACAGAGCGATGAAGCCATCTTATCGCTGCTGACCGAAATAAAAGGAGTAGGCAAATGGACGGTAGAAATGATATTGATGTTTAATCTATATCGCCCTGATGTGTTTTCGATAGGCGATTTGGGCATACGCAAATCTATTGCCAAACGATATGGATTAGATATAGCAGATAAAATGTTTGTAGCACAAGCCACCGACATAGCTCGCGCTTGGCAGCCCTACCGAACCGTAGCCTGCCGATATTTGTGGCACGACCTCGATAATTAGTAATTATGGCTCGGCAGCCTTATTTAATGCCGCGTCTATTGAGTTCGTCGCGATATTTTCGGGCATTGAGCAGGTGGTCGGCATAAGTGACGGCAAAATTGCTATATCCCGAAAAATCCTCTTTGGCGCAGAAGTACAGGTATTCGTGTTTTTCGGATTGCAAAACGGCTTGTATGGCTATTTTGGACGGAATACGAATAGGACCTGGCGGCAATCCGTTCGCCGATACGTATTATAAGGCGATTTAATTTCGGTATGTTCTTTTAAAATGCGTTGTAAACTAAAATTGCCTACGGCATAGCGCACAGTTGGGTCGGCTTGTAGGGGCATATTTATGCGTAGGCGATTGAGGTAGACCCCTGCTATACGCGGCATTTCGTCGTTGTGTTTCACTTCTTCTTCTACAATGGCGGCTAATGCTACTACTTGCTGCGGTGTGAGCCGGATACTATCGGCAAGGGCTTGGCGTTGGGTAGTCCAAAACTGATTATATTCGGTATATGCGCTTGAAAAAGCCTTGTGGTCGGTATTCCAGCGCAGTTGGTAGGTATCTGCCATAAACATCGAGATTATATTGTCGGGCGTAAAACCCGAAGTATCGAGCGAGGCGGTATCTTGTAACATTTGCAGCAGAGCTACGGTATCTATTTCAAGTTTTTTGCCCGCCAAATGCACCAAGTCGGCTTGGGTACGTATGTTATGTATGGTAAAACTGACTGGCGTTTGGTTGCCTGCTCGTAGTTGGCTCACTAAGGCGCGGTTGTTCATGCCTGCTTGCAACACATAGCGTCCGGGCTTTATTTTATTGGGGTAGTTCATACGCGCCGCTACCCACCCGAAGGTTTGTTCGGAGCGTAGCCACCCTTTTTGGTGCAAACTGTCTAATACTGTCTGATAAGTAGCACCTGTAGGAATGTATAGTGCTTGTTCTTCGGCTCCGTTGGGCAGCCGTACATTAGCGGCAAGCAAGACATAGTAGGCTGTGCCAGCTGCAGCCGCACCCAAAACGCCCAATAGTAGGGCAATGATAATAAAAGACTTTTTCACAAACAATGTCAAATATAATAATTTTAGCAATTGAATCTTCATGCGACGATACGTCGGCAGCTGTCTTGGCAGACGGCGAGGTATTGTCTAATGTCACTGCCAACCAAGCCATACACGAGCGTTATGGGGGTGTGGTGCCCGAATTGGCATCGAGGGCGCATCAGCAAAACATAGTGCCTGCCGTAGAAACTGCTTTGCAAAGGGCAGGTATCGAGCGCGAGCAACTAAGCGCGGTGGCGTTTACGGTTGGTCCTGGTTTGCTGGGGTCGCTGATGGTGGGCGTATCGTTTGCCAAAGGTTTAGCTTTATCGCTGGGCATACCCATCATTGCCGTCAATCACATGAAAGCGCATGTCTTGGCGCATTTTATTGACGAGCCTAAGCCTTCGTTTCCGTTTTTATGCCTTACTGTTTCGGGTGGTCATACCCAAATCGTCAAGGTGCGCGATTATTTAGATATGGAGGTAATAGGCGAAACAATAGACGACGCGGCGGGTGAGGCATTTGATAAAACTGCCAAACTATTAGGTCTGCCTTATCCTGGCGGTCCCTTAGTAGATAAGTATGCACAGCAGGGCAATCCGAAAGCCTTTGTTTTCCCACAACCCAAGGCAAAAGGCGCGTTTAATTTTAGTTTTAGTGGTCTGAAAACATCTGTTTTGTATTTGGTACAACAAAAAATGCAAGAAAATCCGAATTTCATCGCTCAATACCGCAATGATTTGTGCGCCTCGGTGCAGGATACGATAGTGCGTTATTTGCTCAAAAAACTAAGTGCTGCTGCTCGCAAACACCAAATCAACCAACTTGCTATAGCGGGCGGCGTATCGGCTAATTCAGGCTTGCGGGCTGCCTTTGCCGATTTGGGCAAGCAAAAGGGTTGGCAAACCTATATACCCCAGTTTCAATATTGTACTGATAATGCGGGTATGATAGCCATTACAGCATATTATCAATATTTGGCTGCCGATTTTGCGCCTTGGGATTTAGCCCCGCAAGCACGTTTTGCTTTGCCAAAAGCCTTGGAATAGGGTAGGGGCAAAGATACAGTATATTGGGTGTTGGGCATAATTTCTTAATCTAATGGTTTGGCTTTTTAGTTTTGAGCCCTTGCTACAATTTATAATACAAACCATTAGGATATCGCCCCTACGGGGCTTTTGTTTCTATACCATCTCTATATTCTATATAGCATGTCGCCCATACGGGGCTTGGAAAACGATTATTGTCGGTTTTTCTATTAGTGGTTTCTAATTTTGAGTAAAAAATTAGCGGGAGCATCTTGCTTGCGCCCTTGCTACAATTTATAACACAAACCATTGGGATATCGCCCCTACGGGGCTTTTGTTTCTATACCATCTCTATATTCTTATAGCATGTCGCCCATACGGGGCTTGGAAAACGATTATTGTCGGTTTTTCTATTAGTGGTTTCTAATTTTAGTAAAAAATTAGCGGGAGCATCTTGCTTGCGCCCTTGCTACAATTTATAACACAAACCATTGGGATATCGCCCTACGGGGCTTTTGTTGCTATGCCATATTTATATTCTATTAGCATGTCGCCCTACGGGGCTTAAAAACGGTTATTGTCGGTTTTTCTATTAGTGGGTTCTAATTTTGAGTAAAAAATTAACGGGAGCATCTTGCTCGCGCCCCTGCTACAATTTATAACACAGACCCCTAATCATTAACCTCTAATCACAAACCACAAACCACTAACCATTACCCACTAACCACTAACCACTAACCACTAACCACTAACCACTAACCACTAATCATTAACCACTACCCACTAAAATACTGCCAAAAATGTTTTGAAATGGATAAAAATGCGGCGGTTCAAATCCGATATAGGCATATTGTCGTATCTATAAATGGATAAAACCCATCGTAACCAAATTTTAGCATTTATTTTTACATTTATGGCATCCTCTGCACAGTACCATTTTGTTACTCATTGGCGTATTCCCAATGCCCTTCCCGAAACCGTTTATGACATTATCTCACAATCAGACCAACTACCGCGTTGGTGGCCCTCGGTTTATTTAGATGTGGCAACGCTCGAAAAGGGCGGCGCGGGTGGTTTGGGCAAATTAGTAGCTCTTTATACCAAAGGTTGGTTGCCTTATACCTTGCAATGGCAATTTAGGGTATCGGAAGTACAGCGTCCTAAGCGTTTGGCTATAACCGCTTTGGGTGATTTTGTCGGTACGGGCGTTTGGACTATAGTTGCCGACCCAATGGGTAGCAATGACTGCCTCGTCACCTACGATTGGCAGATAGAGGCACGCAAACCCCTGTTGCGCTCTTTGTCGTGGTTGTTCAAACCGATTTTTGCCGCTAATCATCGTTGGGCAATGGCAAGGGGCGAAGAAAGTTTGTGCTTAGAGATATTGCGCCGCCAAGGGCAAACCGTAGCACCGCCTCCGCTGCCCACCTTTCCGCACAATTGGACCAATAACAAGGTGTTTTTGCCTCTGCCACTAAGTAGTAATGCTTAGGGCAATGCGTTTGCGCGGCAGGTCTATTTGTTGTACTTGCACTTCTATGGCTTGTTGTATGCGTAACTTGCTGAGTGCGTCTTTGCCCAATTTGCGCATCAATTCGCTGATGTGAAGCAGACCGCTGTGGTGTACACCCAAATCGACAAAAGCCCCGAAAGCCGTGATATTAGTGATAACACCGCGCAAAATCATGCCTTCGCGTAGGTCTTCGATATTTGTGATAGCTTGGTCAAAATGTATGGACTCGAAGCTATCGCGGGGGTCGCGTCCTGGTTTGGCAAGTTCAGCCATGATGTCGGTCAGCGTGGGCAGCCCTACTTTGTCGCTCACATAGCGGTTTAGGTCAATGCTTTTGCGTAGGTCGTCGTTGCTCACCAATTCTTGTATGGTGCAGCCCTTGTCTTGGGCTATTTGCGCTACGAGGTCGAAGCGTTCGGGGTGTACGGCACTTGCATCTAAGGGGTTAGCGGCATGGCGCACGCGCAAAAAACCCGCGCACTGCTCAAAAGATTTTGGACCCAAGCCTGCTATTTTCAACAGTTCGGCTTTGCTCTTGATGCCTCCTTTTTCGGTGCGATAGTTGATAATATTGGCTGCCAATTTATTGCCTATACCCGATACGTAGGTAAGCAACTCGCGGCTGGCGGTATTGACTTCTACTCCTACTTTATTGACACAAGACATGACCGTATCGTCTAAGCGGCGTTTGAGTTGGGCTTGTTCTACATCGTGTTGGTATTGCCCCACACCTATCGATTTAGGGTCAATTTTGACCAATTCTGCTAAGGGATCCATCAAACGCCTGCCTATCGAAATAGCACCGCGCACGGTTATATCGTGGTCGGGAAATTCGCTGCGGGCTACTTCCGATGCCGAATAAATAGATGCGCCACTTTCATTGACTACAACAATTAAAACCTCGTCTAAGTGCAGTTTTTTGACAAATTCTTCGGTTTCGCGCCCCGCTGTGCCGTTGCCGATAGCGATGGCTTCGATGCAATATTGCTCAACCAATTGTTGCAAGGTGGTAGCGGCATTATAGCGTCGGGCAGCGTCTCGGTCGTGCGGATAGATGGTTGTATGATGCAGCAAGGTGCCGTGTTCGTCTAGGCAAACGAGTTTGCAGCCCGTCCTAAACCCTGGGTCTAAGGCTAAGGTGCGTTTTTCGCCCAGCGGGGCAGCCATCAGCAGGTCGTATAGGCTCGATGCAAATACGTTGATAGCTTCGGCATCGGAGCGTTCTTTTAGTGCATTGCGACATTCGTTTTCGAGCGACGGGCATCAGGCGTTTGTAGGCATCTACTACAGCCAAACCTACTTGTTCGGCAGCTGGGTGGCTGCTGCGCACAAACATTTGTAGCAATTGGTCGATAGCTACTTCTTGGTCGGGTTCTATGGTGGTGCGCAGAATGCCTTCGTTGGTAGCGCGTTGTATGGCTAAAAATCGGTGTGAGGGTATGCGCACTATGGGTTCGTGGTAGTCGAAATAATCGCGATATTTCGCACCTTCTTCTTCTTTGCCGCTCACAACTTTGGCGGTCAGTACAGCGCGTTTGGCAAATAGTTTGCGCATTTTTTCGCGGGCACGCGGGTTTTCATTCACCCATTCAGCGACAATGTCGCGGGCACCTGCTAAGGCTTCTTCGGCATTAGGCACGCCGTTTTCTTCGTTGATATAGGGCACAGCGGCGTTGGCAATTTCGCCTTGTCGTTGCGCCATTATAATTTTGGCTAAGGGCTCTAAGCCGCGTTCGCGGGCAATGACGGCGCGGGTGCGGCGTTTGGGCTTATAAGGAAGGTATAGGTCTTCGAGGGTAGCGAGGTCCTTGGCTTGTAGCAAACTGTGTTCGAGTTCGGGCGTTAATTTTTCTTGTCCTTTGATGGTGTCGATGATATAGAGGCGGCGTTCTTCTAATATTTTGAGGCGTTCCATGCCATCGCGTATAGCGGTTATTTGCACTTCGTCCAAACTGCCTGTCATCTCTTTGCGATAGCGGGCAATGAACGGAATAGTAGCTCCGCCGTCGAGCAATAAAACCACTGCGGTAATTTGTGGCACAGGGATGTCCAATTGTTGCGCTAATTTTTCGATTAAAAAATCAATCATATAATACAAATAAATTGTTTTAATAATATCACGTAAGCCGAACGCTGCCTTTGAACAAAAGCAGGGATAAGAGGCGCAAAGATAGCCAAAAAAAATACTACTGCCATCAATATCACTAAGAAGTACACTAATTCTGCTTTCTAAGCACGAAGGTTTGAGTAAAGGTATATGAGGTGTAAAAATTAACACTAAATATTAGACGTGTTCAAAGTTAAGCAAATTTAACTATTTAGGGTATAGGGTTTTGGGTATGGGGCAATGAGCAATACTTATCTAATAATGCCTGACATCGCTGCATATTCGATTAGTTCCCCCTACAAGGCAAAATTAATACTCAAAACTTAAAAACCAAACCACTGAAATGGTACTCTGCATAACAGGAGTTCGATATTAAGCTACGAAAAACTCGCCCAGACTCCCTCAAAAATAGGGAATATTCAAGCGATATCCTCTACGGTGCGTCTGTGTAACAAGGGTAATATGGCATTTTTGCGCACAAGAATACCCCAAAAAAGCCTAAGTTGAATGACAAAACATCATCTTTGAACAGGTATAGTAGCGACTACTTAGAGCGAATATACGGCTAAAAGTCGGAGTTTGTGCAAAAAAATGGCAGTAGCATACAAAAAAAGCGAGAAAAAGCGTATCTTTGCAGCCTAAAATAGTGCTAAAATTATGTCTCATTTCACCACCGAAGTCCTTGTTCCCAACCAACAACCCAAAGTAAGTGCATTTTTTAGGGTATTGGCACCTGCTTTCTTGCTCACAATGGGCGTGGCGTTTTTCCGCACCTACTACGTCATGAACGGCTATCCTGCCCCAATGTTGCTCAATATTTTGTTGGTTTTAGCCTTCTGCGTCTTGCCTATTGTATGGTGGCATACTTGGTATCATAATACCGTAGAAAAAAAAGGCGAACTGCATTTAGACGGCAATAGCATTGACGTTCATTGGGACAATCCGTCTGTGGCTATGCGCTACCCATTGAGCGAAGTAAGCAACCTCCAAGTTATTTTTGACGGCTATGACAGCGGTTTGTTGTCGCCGAAAGACGGCACCCAAAATAGCTTGAAATTTACGCACAATAGTACGGCATACCATTTCAATTTCCGCTTGGCTTCGGAAGAAGCAGCGGGCGAAATGGCAAAAGTACTCAAATCGTGGTATGAGCGCGGCATACCCTTTGCCGAACTCGACACCAAAGGCAAGGAGCGTTACCTGATGGTTTATGAAGGGCAATACAAACAAGCCTTGGCATAAGCCATGCCCATTACTACCGACAATTATTTTGCGTTTTATGGGCTACCCGTGTCGTTTGGTATTGATGCCGCCGCACTCAAACGGGCGTTTCTGCACAAAAGCCGACAGCACCACCCCGATTTTTATACCCAAGCCGATGGCAATGCCCAAGAGCAAGCCCTCGCAATGGCTACCTATAATAACCAAGCCTACGAAACATTGGGTAATACCGACAAGCGCGTATCCTACGTATTACAACTAAAAGGCGCAATAAGCCCCGATGAACGCTACGACCTGCCGCCAGCATTCTTAGGGCAAATGATGGACATTAACGAAGCTCTGTCCGAAATTGATGCCCAACAACCCAATCCACAGCAAATAAATAGCATTGCCGCCGACCTCGATGAAATAGCCCGACAAATCGAGCAAACCGCCCAAGAAGCCATTGTCATCTGCGATAATGACCCCGAAAATACCACCGCGCTAAAAAAATTAAAGAATTTTACTACAAAAAGCGTTATCTATTGCGCGTTCAAAAAACATTGCTTACCTTTGCACCGCATTAGACAAGATGCCCAGATGGCGGAATCGGTAGACGCGCTGGTCTCAAACACCAGTGGAGTAACATCCGTGCCGGTTCGACCCCGGCTCTGGGTACTTAGCTTACCAAACATCAGCTCCTTTACTTCGGTAGAGGGGCTGATGCCGTTTTTGCTCGTAGCGCAACCCCCGCAAGCCACACAATATACAAGCCACCTCCTTAGAGTTATAAAATAATTAGAACACTATTTAGCCTTGTCGGGGGAACTAATCGAATACGCAACAATGTCGGGCATTATCGGATAGACATAGCCCATTAACCCATACCCAAAACCCCATACCCTAAATAGTTACAGCCAAATGATATTTTATAGCTATGCTACATTTTTTATTGTCTAAAAAATACTACATTCCCAATCATTTGTTGTAAATTTGCATTTTGGTTTGGGCTGCCCCAAAATAAGCAAGCGCAATAGATGCCGCTTATAAGATACGGTGCTAAATGCCCACTACCCATGCCCATAAAACAACCTTAACGCAGCTTGCACGAAAAGCCCAAGTGCGGCAACAACAAACCCTTTCTCGTTTTACCTATAATGCACCCTTTTTTATCCGACCGCATTGTCAATCTCACCGAATCGGCTACACTCAAAATGGCTGCCCTCGCCCGACAATTGCAACAACAAGGCATCAATGTCATTAGCCTTAGCTTAGGCGAGCCCGATTTTGCTACGCCCCAACACATCAAAGATGCCGCCAAGCAAGCTATAGACACGGGTTATTCGCACTATACCCTGTATCGGGCTATTTGGATTTGCGCCAAGCCATCTGCACCAAATTTAAACGCGACAACGGTTTAGACTATCGCCCCGAACAGATTGTCGTATCAACAGGAGCCAAACAATCAATTATTAATGTCGTATTGTGTTTGGTCAATCCAGGCGAAGAGGTCATCTTGCCCGCACCTTATTGGGTTAGTTATGCGGCAATGGTCGAGCTTGCCGAAGGCAAAGTGGTAGAACTGCCCACCAGCATCGATACTAATTTTAAGATAAATGCCCAACAATTAGCCGATGCCATTACACCACGTACTAAAGTATTGCTGTTTTCATCGCCCTGCAACCCCACAGGTAGCGTGTACAGCCGTGACGAACTAAAAGCAATAGCCGATGTAATAGCACAACACCCAAATATATATATTATATCTGACGAAATATACGAATACATCAATTATACAGGCAAACACGAAAGTATCGCCCAATTCGAATCGGTCAAAGACCGCACTATTACCGTCAATGGTTTGTCTAAAGGCTATGCCATGACAGGTTGGCGCTTGGGCTACTTGGGCGCACCCATCGAAATAGCTAAAGCCGCCGATAAAATGCAAGGGCAATATACATCGGCTACTTGCTCTATCACACAACGCGCCGCTATTGCCGCCCTACTCGGCGACCTACAACCCACCGAACAAATGCGCCAAGCGTTCTTGGAACGCCGCGATATCATCGTCGAAGCTATGCGCCAAATACCGGGCGTACAATGCAACTGCCCCGACGGTGCGTTTTATGTTTTTCCGGATATGAGTGCTTATATCGGCAAATCGGACGGCACAACTATCATCAACGACATGGACGACCTAAGTATGTATTTGTTAGACGTAGCGCACGTTTCGACCGTTTCGGGGTCGCAATTTGGCGACCACCGCTGTATCCGTATCTCGTATGCCGCCTCCGAAGCTAATATCCGCGAAGCCTGCCGCCGCATAGCCGAAGCTCTGCAACGCCTACAATAATTTTTTTTCGTCCAAGAAAAAAAATCGCGCCCCACAACAAAGTATCAGGGCAAACGCCTTAAAAAAGCGAACCTGATTTTAAATAAAATACTATGCTTAATGAGACAATAGTGCTCTATTATAAACCAGCAAACTAAAAATAAAATTATGGCACAAATCAATCCTTACATTAACTTCAACGGCAATGCCGAAGAAGCTTTTACATTTTACAAATCGGTTTTTGGCGGAGAATTCGCAATGATTATACGTTTCAAAGATATGCCAAACCCAGAACATCCAGTAGCTGAACACGAAGCCAATAAAATAATGCACATTGCTTTACCTATTGGGAAAAAACGTTTTAATGGCAAACGATGTTCCTGAATTTATGGGCAAAGTAAATGAAAATGAAAACAGAAGTAAAATTTCTGTTAGTGCGGAAAGCAAAGAAGAAGCCGACAAAATATTTAACGGACTTTCAGCAGGCGGAACTATTGAAATGCCAATTCAAGACAGCCCTTGGGGTTCTTACTTTGGAATGTTTAGAGATAAATATGGAATAGAATGGATGGTGAACTTTGACCCAAGATATAAAGGACAAATTTAATTGAGAAAAACAGCGAACGCCTAACAAGGTATTGCCAAAAGCGGGGCAGAACGGCTTCGGATTGGGCATTTGTGCAAGGTTCAACTTCTGTTCTTCGATTGAACTTTGGTGCTAAAAATCCCGCCCATCGCCAATACGAAAACCGTTACCAGCAAGCTTACAGACAGACCTCCAGATGAATAGACTGACACTTACGTTAAAAGCATATAAATCCAATGTTGAAATTCATAGACATTCAGCCTATCAAATTGTATTTACAGAGGACAATCTTTTTCATTCACATTTAGAAAATGACAAACACCAAAATATTTTCGGTTTTGTAATAAAACCTCAAGTGGCTCATGCTTGTGAATGTAGCAACAGCACACTCTTCGTAATGAATATTGAACCGTATTCTTTTTTGGGGAAATATTTATCTCAAGAATTAGGAGACTTAAATTCAAAAGTGTTCATGGATTATCTTGAGTTTAAAGAGTTTTTCAATTTAAAAGGAAAAATATTACTTATTCTGACATTTTAAGTAAAATTCAGATAAACGACTCAAGCCCCTATATAGACGAAAGGATAATTAAATCCATAGAATATATTTGTAACAACTTTCAATCAGATAAATTTTCAATTAATGACTTAGCCAAACAAGTTTTTTTATCTCCTTCAAGGCTATCACTTTTATTTAAACAACAAACGGGCAGCAGTATCATTAAGTATCTGTTATGGACAAGATTAAGAAATGCAATCTTTTTAATTCTTACAAATAACAAAAAAAGCATCACTACCATTGCCTTAGAATGTGGCTTTTACGATTCTTCACAAATGAATAAATACATGTATCAAATGTTTGGAATCGCTCCTTTAAAACTTAGGCAAAAAAGTGATTTGATACAATTTTTAGAAGCTGATGCAAATTAATTTTGCGGATTACTTTTAAAATCACTTAAACAATGAGTATGAACAATCAAATAATTGAAGAAAATAGAGCCTTTTACGACAGCATTGGCAATATGTATCCAGTAGCCGAAGGGGTTGCAATTAGTGAAGAAACAATCAATAATATGGAGTGTTATTGGTTTAACCCCGAAAATTCTAAGCCTAACGAATTAGTTATTTATGTACATGGTGGAGGTTATTGTATTGGTTCTATTCGGTCGCACAAAGCAATGGTTTCTCACTTTGCAAAAGGATTAAAACGAAAAATCCTTTTCATGGAATATGCTTTGGCTCCAGAAAAACCATATCCAAATGGACTAAATGATGTTGTGAATATTTACGAGTGGGCTGTTCAAAAATTCCCAAATCATAGTCTATACTTAATGGGCGATAGTGCAGGTGGTGGGTTAAGTATTGGAGCTTCTTTTCAAATAGCTGAAAGAAATTTAAAAGTGCCTAAAGCAGTTGCTTTAATATCACCCAGTTATAATTTGGAACTAAAGAATCCATCTACAAACAACCGTCAGCATTTAGACCAAATTTTGAATAAAGAAATGGTTGCTACTTTTTTTAATGCCTATGCAGGGGGCAACATATCTGCTGCCGACACAAGCAAACTAAATTTCACAACCTTCCCTCCCGTTATTGTTGGCGTTGGTACTAATGAAATACTTTTTGACGATTCTTTGAATTTCTACGATATGGTATATAAAATTCAACCAAATGCACAATTAAAAATATATGGAGGACAAGGACATGTATTAACGCAAATGGACATATTTAGCAATTCTTCTCAAGACTTAATTTCTAATATCTACAATTTCTTTAACAACAATTCCAATGAATAAAATATTAGTTTTAATCACCTTATCGGACAGTGGAATAGAAACGATAAAATCAACTCCCGAACTTCCTAAAAAAGAAAATGAGTTTGTAAATCAATGGAGGGAACAAGGAATTTTGGAAAGCTTTTATATTTCTGTTTCAAAGAAAAGTGCGGTTTTGATTTTTAAAAACATTGACGAGAGCAAGGCAAAAGAACTTATAGAAACATTACCATACTTCCCTTATATGGCGACAATTGACTATTATAATTTGAACCAAATATTTTAGAACACAAAAAGCCCGAACCGCTAACAAGGTATTGCCAAAAGCGGGGCTGAACGGCTTCGATTGGGCATTTGTGCAAGGTTCAACTTCTGTTCTTCGATTGAACTTTGGTGCTAAAAATCCCGCCCATCGCCAATACGTAAACCGTTATGCGAGTATATTACCTAACAATTGAAAAAATTAAAATATTAAAAATGTAATCTATTTTTTTATAAAATATGCTATATTATTACAATTTTAATGCATTTGCCCGGACAAAGTATTAATTCATAGCTGCTAAGCACCGAAGGTTATGCACTAAGCCCCCGCGTGCTCGCTTGCTACCATTATTTTTTGCCCTACACTCGACAGGCTTTGTTAGGCCACCTCATTTTGTCCTTTTAATAAGGCATTTCCTCCTATTCTCCGACAAACCCACCCATACTTTTTACCGTGTCAGCAAATAATAACGGCATTAACGAAATATTCGATTCGTTTCAATACCTCAAAGTACTTATCGTAGGCGACGCCATGACCGATAAATACATTTTCGGGCATACACAGCGCGTATCGCCCGAAAGCCCCGTGCCTATTATAGAGGTGTATAGGCGCGAAAACCGCTTGGGGCGCAGCCAACGTAGCCCTCAACATCAAAGAATTGGGTGCCAAACCTATTTTAGCTACCGTCGTAGGCGACGACGACGAAGGGCACGAGTTTAAACAATTGCTGCAAGCCCATGGCATTGATACTTCTTATGTATTGTTAGACCAAGACCGCCGCACGACGGTCAAAACCCGTGTGATGAGCCGCAACCAACAAGTGCTGCGCTACGACTACGAACATACCAAAGCCTTAGATGAAAACATAGAATTGTTGTTGCTCGATAGCATTTTAGACCTCATTTATACCGAAAAACCCAATGTAGTAATACTGCAAGATTATAATAAGGGCGTATTAACTCCCAGAATGATTGACACTATACTGCACCACTGCCAACAAGCCGAAATACCAACCGCCGTAGACCCGAAACGCGACAACTTTTTTGCTTATAAAGGCTGTACGCTCTTGAAACCCAATCTCAAAGAAGCAGCCGAAGCCCTACACGTAGAACTAAGTGCTACACACCCCGAAACGCTAATAGATGCCGACATACGCCTGCGAAATATCTTAGACCATCGATACACCATCATCACATTGTCAGATAAAGGCGTATTTATCGGTATAGGCGATGATAGCGATATATTGCCCGCTTATCTACGCCGCATCACTGACGTATCGGGCGCGGGCGATACCGTCATATCGCTCTTGGCATTGGGCATAGCCCTCGACCTAGATATTTTTGCTACCGCCGAACTCGCTAATATCGCCGCAGGCTTGGTATGCGAACAAGTAGGTGTAGTGCCTATCAAACGCGAAGCCCTACAACAGGAAGCCGAAATAGTATTGGGCGAAGGATAATTTTGCCCATACAACAAAAAACAAACTAACCATTATATCACTTCTCGCTTGGGTTGCTTGTGTATTGAGCACAAGTGCCTACGCCGCCGCCCAACTCCATACTCCGCCATTTTACCCCTCTATTTATTTTCTGTTCACCTTAAAAATATGGCTCAAATACTTATTATCGACGATGACCGCGTAATTCGGCGTACTCTGAAAGAGATTTTAGAGTATGAAAATTACAAAGTTGATGAAGCCGGCGATGGCATGGAAGGTTTGGTCAAGATAAAAACGACCAATTACGACTTGGTATTCTGCGACATCAAAATGCCCAGAATGGACGGCATGGAGGTCTTAGACCAAGCCCTAAAAATACGCTCCGACCTGCCCATAATTATGATTTCGGGGCATGGCACAATGGAAACTGCCGTAGATGCTGTCAAGCGCGGTGCTTTCGATTTTATTGCCAAACCACCCGACCTCAACCGCCTGCTTATCACCGTCCGCAATGCCTTAGACAAATCGGTTTTGTTGAGCGAAACCAAGGTATTGCGCCGCAAAGTCAATAAAATTAAGGAGATTGTAGGCTCTTCGCCCGGTATCCTCAAAATAAAAGAAACCATCGAGCGCGTTGCACCCACCGAAGCACGTATCCTAATTACGGGCGACAACGGTACGGGCAAAGAACTTGTAGCGCGGTGGGTGCACGAAAAAAGCCGCCGCGTTGACGGTCCCTTTGTAGAGGTCAACTGCGCCGCTATTCCGTCCGAACTCATCGAGAGCGAGTTGTTTGGACACGAAAAAGGTTCTTTTACCTCGGCCGTCAAACAGCGCATCGGCAAATTTGAACAGGCAAACGGCGGCACCTTGTTTTTGGACGAAATAGGCGACATGTCTTTGTCCGCACAAGCCAAAGTATTGCGTGCCTTGCAAGAAAACAAAATTACGCGCGTGGGCGGCGGCGATATCTCGGTCGATGTGCGCATAGTGTCGGCAACCAACAAAGACCTACTGCGCGAAGTAGAAGAAAATCGCTTCCGATTAGACCTCTACCACCGCCTTAATGTTATACCCATACACGTACCGTCGCTCAATGCCCGCAAAGAAGATATACCTTTGTTAGTCAAACAATTTATCAATGATATATGCGTAGAGTATAATACCAAAGCCAAAATAGTAGCTGCGGGTGCGCTGCGCGAGCTACAACGCATCAATTGGACGGGCAATGTACGCGAATTGCGCAACGTCATCGAACGGCTCATTATACTAAGCGACAAGGAAATTACCGAACAAGACGTATTGACTTACGTAACTCCCTCGTATAGCCTAAACTCCGCAAGCAATGGCAGCGACGGATTAGTATCAGACGACCTCTACGAACGGTTCGACAAATTGCAAGATTTCAAAGACCACGTAGAAAAAATTTTCTTGGAACGAAAATTGCAAAAACATAGCTGGAACGTATCGCGCACTGCCGAAGAAATAGACATACAGCGAAGCCATCTATACAATAAAATAGAACGCTACGATTTGCGCCGCGATGCTTAGAACTTAATTCGCCTAATAAGCGTTGTTAGATGTGCAGTTTGATACCCTTAGTACAGAGAAATCATCAACATCTAAGGCTTTACCCATTTTTCGATGTAGCACAGCAGCCCAAAAGCGAATATCTGCACCCAATATCCCACTTTTTTCATTATACCCCCTTTATCGGAAAGGCGAAAAAAAGTGTTAATTACCATCTATCATGAAGTTTAGAGAACGATATATATTCGATTCTGCCAAAGATTTTATCGGTAAGGGCGGCTTTGCCAAGGTGTTTCGTGCTTACGACACGATACGCAAACGCTATGTAGCACTCAAATTTTATGCAGGTACAGAATCTGAAAAATACGACATCATCAGCGAAATAAACCGCATGGATAACCTTGCGCACCCCAATCTAATTCGCTATTACGATGCCACTTTTATCGATTCGGTCAATGCCATCGGCGAAAAAGAACAAATACAAGTCGGCATCATGGAATTTGCCAATGCAGGCGATATTAGTCTTTTTTTTAAAAAAACGCAGCCTACCGAACTCACCCGCCAAGTTATACTCGATATTTTGAGCGGATTGGCTTACTTGCACGAAAACGGCATAGCCCACCGCGACATGAAACCCAAAAACATCTTGTTGTCGGAAGAAAATGGGCGGCTGACTGCCAAAATAGCCGACTTCGGGATTAGCAAAAAAGTAGAAGCGGGCGAAGATGCTTCGGTATCGTCACAGCTGCTGGGTAGCGTAGAATATATGGCACCCGAACAGTTTGCCCCCGCCGTATATGGTATAGCGGGCAAATTGGGAACTAATGCCGATATTTGGTCATTAGGTATCATCTTGTACGAAATATTTACGGCGAGATTGCCTTTTGGTAGTCGAACCAAAGGTATAACCTATGAACAAATATTAAATAATATCTTATTCCAAGACCTCGACATCGATTATAATGCTGTGCCCGAACCTTATCGCAGCGTTATACGGCGTTGTTTGGTCAAAAACGCCGCCCAACGCGCTCAAAGTGCCAACGAACTCATCGCTATCATAGAGGGCAAAACCTACCAAGATACTTGCCAACAACGAAGAGAAACAAACCGATATATTGCCCAACCCGAATACCCACACCGACCAACACCAAAACAGGACGGACAACAACGGTGGCGATACGCGTATACTGAACCCATTGGGGCAAAACAACGATAAAAAACCTCTACCCTCGTCGGACAGCGTGCCCGTATATGTGCGCCCTACCAACGAGCCCCAACTTGACGCAGCTACACAGAACGAAATCAATACGGGCAAAAGCCTATTCAAAACAGGCGATTACCCGCAAAGTTTCCGCCTCTTAGACCGCCATGCTGCCCAGCTCGATACAGAAGCCAAATTTTATCTAGGCTTTATGTATTATAATGGCAAATGCGGTGGCGCACATGACCCTGAAAAAGGCAAAAAATTGATGAATGAAGCCAAACGCGCCAACCGCCCCTTAGTATTAGAATTAATGCTAAAATATGTCCTAAAAAATAGGGCTATCCTCAATAGACAGCGGGCACGGCTACCGCTCACAATTAAACAGTAAGCCCCATATAGCTATTTTGAACTATATGGGGCTTTTGCTGTGAAATAATGCTCGCCATTACTTTTTTTATGGGTATGGTGGCACAACAGTTTCAATTTTGCAATGGACTTGTGACAGCAGCACTTACTTGGGACTAAAATGGGGCTTTCACAAGTCTAATAGCAATTTATACATTTCACCGCTTAGATATGGACAAACCAATACCTAAGCGGTGCGTTGTTATAAGGTGTATTTTTACAAAAAATGTTTTTTCGATGACAAAAGCGCACTATTCAACTTTGGTCAAAGTTGGCAGTGTGTTTTGGGTGTATCGACGTGTGCGCCGTGCATTTGGACGGGTTTAGTGCAATTCGAGGGTTTCTTCGGTTTGGCTACTGTAGTCCATAATCACTTTGAGCGAGGTACGGCTGGGCGAACGCAAAGATGTTTGGCTCAAAATATCTTTGGTAATGAGCAGCGAGCGGTAGGTCTCTCTCAAATCCCAATCGGTATTGAGCGCGTGCAAAATAGCAGAATTTTCT
Organism: Sphingobacteriales bacterium; assembly: GCA_016711295.1. Lineage (GTDB taxonomy): Bacteria > Bacteroidota > Bacteroidia > Chitinophagales > UBA2359 > JADJTE01. The sequence continues at coordinate 183,671 of JADJTE010000007.1, forward strand.
GCCTCAGAGGTTTCACCATAAATATGGCGGAGCAAATCACAAGGAGTAATGGTTTGTATCATCTGGCTACGGGGGGCTGTGGTGAACAATGCAACTTCTTATCGGTCTTAACCGGTTTTTTGTGATTATTTATCAATAACCATACCGATTGAGAAGTTTAAATTATCGCTACAATAACGCCCTGCTGTCTGATTTATTGCACCAAGTCTAAAAAATAATTTGTTGCTCGGCAATCATTTTGCGCATATTGAGCAAAGCGTAACGCATGCGTCCCAATGCCGTATTAATACTTACATCGGTAATAGTGGCAATTTCTTTAAAACTCAAATCGGCGTAGTGCCTTAGTATCAATACTTCGCGTTGTTCTTCGGGCAGTTGTGCGATAAGGTCGCGCATAACAATCGATGTTTCGTGGTGCGACATGGTTTTGTCGGCACGGTCGTCGGCAAATTGTAGTATGCTAAAAATATCTACCCCGTCACGGGTGACAATTTTAGGCATACGGCTCGTGCGGCGAAAGTAATCAATGCACAGATTGTGTGCAATGCGCAGCACCCAAGGCAAAAACCTGCCTTTTTCGGAATATTTTCCTTGTCGGAGATTTTCGATAACCTTTATAAAGGTATCCTGGAACAAATCCTCGGCTAATATTTCATCTTTCACCAATAAAAAGATTGCGGTATATACCCTATCTTTATGGCGAGTGAGCAGTTCGGCAAATGCCGACTGGTTGCCATTGCGATACATCGCAACGAGTTGGTGGTCGCTAACTGACTGTGTAAGCATACGGATGCGTATTTGGGGGAGGTGATGTAAAGGTGTCTATATCCTCGTAAATACGTTTTTTTAAAAATGTTAGCGTAATTTTTTACTCAATAGGCGGTGTAAGATGGGTTAATGAACGAAAAGCAGGGGCAAACCAACGATATACGTACTTAGACGGCGGTGGGTTGCCTTGCGTTTAACTATTTTTAGGCAAATTTAGGGTATTTTTCTAAATTCCAAACGATTTAGGGCATTTTTTTCAAAAAATTTTGCCTGCTGCCATTTTTTGTATTTTCAGTATCATTTTCCGCTTTTTTTTGTGTGTTCAACAAAAATGCTGTAATATTACATCGCATTTGGTCAAATACCATTTGCACGGCGCAATTGCCCTTTTCTAATATTTACATATTTATTTGTGCTTAGTTCTACACTCCATTGCAGGATAAGCAGGTCATTGTCATCTTAACAATTCGTAACTATTTAGGGTATAGGGTAATGAGCAATACTTATCTAATAATGCCTGATATCGCTGCATATTCGATTAGTTCCCCCTACAAGGCTAAATAGTTACAACAATTCTTATTTGCCAATACAATTTATTTATACTTATGATTACAAAAGTACGCGACATGCTCAACGCCAAAGGGCACGCCGTTTATTCGGTGACATCAGACACGAAAGTTATAGATGCTCTGTCCTTATTGGTAGACAAAAACATTGGTGCCTTAGCCGTCATTGACGGGGGCAAACTGGCGGGCATTTTTTCGGAGCGCGACTATGCGCGAAAGGTGATTTTGCAGGGCAAATCCTCGCGCGAAACGCCCGTCTCGGACATCATGACCCGCCGAGTTATTGTTGTTACGCCCGACGACAGCATCGGTGCATGCATGGAACTGATGAGTGGCAACAAAATAAGGCACTTGCCCGTAGTATCGCCCGACAATGCTACGGAGGTGGTAGGATTTTTGTCTATTAGTGATATTGTGCGCACAATTATTGCTGAACAGAAAAACACCATCGAACAATTACAGCAATACATACAATCTTGATATTTATTGTTGCCTGTCTATCAACCATATACGTAACACTTATATTTTTATATGTGTACGGCTGGATTAAACTGTCATCTGTGCCTGCTACGCCCGATTTTGTGCCTCAAACGGGGGTGTGTATCGTTATACCCGCTCGCAACGAAGCACACCGTTTAGCCGCTTGCATAGAATCGGTTAGAGCGCAAAATTACCCGATATCCTTGTTTGATATTATTGTCGTAGATGACCACTCAACCGACGATACCGCCGCTATCGCCGCTCGGTATGCCGACGTATGCCTCATTCGATTGGCGGATGTATTGCAAGGCGAGGATTTGCCCAAAGCCTACAAAAAAAAAGCCATCGAAACGGCGATAGCCCATACCCAACGCGAACTTATCGTAACGACTGATGCCGATTGCACCATGCCGACCGATTGGCTGCGAAATATTGTGCATGGTTACGAAACTAAACAAGCACATATCATAGCAGCTCCCGTACAATATGTACGAGCACAAACTTTTGTCGAACGATTTCAGACCCTCGACTTTATTGGTATGATGGTGGCTACGGGCGCGTCGCTACACCTGCGCTTGGCTACGATGTGCAATGGAGCTAATTTGGCGTATCGGCGGCAGACGTTCTATGAAGTAGGCGGCTTTGCAGGCATAGACCACCTCGCTTCGGGCGACGATATGTTGCTGATGGCAAAAATTGCCCAACGCTATCCCCAAGGGCATTATTTTTTGAAACAATTGTCAGCTACAGTTAGCACGTATGCACAGCCTACTTGGGCAGATTTTGCACAACAACGCCTGCGCTGGGCTTCCAAATCGGCAAGCTACCAAGACCGCCGCATTACCTTGTTTCTGGCAGCCGTTTATTTGTTCAACCTCGCTATTGTGGGTTGTTTCGTTGGGGAAGTTCTGTGTGGTTCGGGCTACTACGGACAACTTGGTGGCTATGCGTTGGGAATAAAAATGCTCGCCGATGCCATTTTTCTATCTACGGGTTGCGTGTTTTTTAGACGTACCGACTTGCTTTGGTGGCTGATACCCGCCCAAATAGCTCATATCTTATATATCGTAATTATCGGAACTTGGGGCAATACGGGTACTTATACTTGGAAGGGCAGGAAAATGTCATAATTTGTAACTATTTAGGGTATAGGGTTTTGGGTATGGGGTTCTGGGCTATATCTATCTAATAATACCTGAAATCATTGCATATTCGATTAGAAATAGCTATTCTTGTGGGCTGTTCCCACAAGACAAAACAGTTACCGTAACTATTTAGGCAACTTCGCCACTATGCTATTCATTAGATTTCCTGCAAAAGTAAGAAATCGAAAATTTAACCTTCAATTTGAGCGTTGCAGAGATTACACCTTAATCAGTTCTTAAAATGCCGTAGGCATGTTATATTAGTAGCATATAGCAAGTACGATTCTTAAAATGCCGTAGGTATGGCATCTAACATTATATCTGTGGGGAATAAATGCGACCTACAAACATGAATTAGAGCGTACTGAAAAAGCCAATTCGCTATTATAATTTATTGATATTCAGTGAATTATGACAAAAAAATGGGTTAAAAATAGTAGGAAAACTACTCATAAAATCGTACCTTTACGTCTAAAACCGTGCAGTTTTTTCGTCATGATAAAAAAGACCTTACCTAAATTCCCAGTTTTGACGTTTGGGTTGCCTTTTGAGGGCAGTTTAGATTCGAGTAATCGTTGGGTTCAGTTGGCAGGCTCATTTCCTTGGGAAGCCATTGAGACAGCCTATCTTAGTAAGATGTGCGCCGACAATGGTCGCCCGTCGCTTCCGGCTCGCTTAGTGCTGGGGGTGCGTTGATAATCAAACACTATCTCAATATTTCGGATGCCGAGACCATTTTGCAAATTCAAGAGAACCCCTATCTTCAATATTTTGTTGGGCTTGAAGTTTTTCAAAAAGCCCCCATATTCGACCCGTCGCTCTTTGTAGCCATCCGCACCCGCTTGAGCGGCGACGGTATAGCTGCCATAGAAAAAGCAATAGCGCAATCGGTGCGTAGCTACCTTGATAGCCAAGTGCCAGCCAAAGGTAGCACAACCCAGGCTACTTCGGACGATGCCCCACCGGAGCAAGACCCACCAATAGCAGACAAGCGTGCAAACGCCACATCAGCGCAAGACGAAACGGAGCAAGACACCACCACCCAAACCGAGTCCCAAGTCACTCATCGCGGGCATTTAAAAATAGATGCGACCGTAGCCCCTCAAAAATAAAGTTTCCAACCGACCTTGATTTGCTCAATGAAGCTCGAAAAAAGACAGATAATTATATTGATTTGCTCTGCGCTCAATTGAATTTACCGCGCCAAAACTTCCGAACCTACCGTCGGATAGCCTATAAAAATTATCTAAACATCGCCAAAAAAAAAAAAAAAAAGAAAGAGTTGCAAGTAGGTATCCGACAACAATTGGGCTATTTGAAACGTAACTTACTGTTTGTCAAGGCTTTAATCGAACAAGTTCGCAGCAATGAACCCCAAGCAACATTAAAAGGATGGCGTAAAAGGAACTAAAAGAATATGAAACGATACAAAAACTGTATGAACAACAAAAGAAAATGTATGACAACCAAAAGAGAACTTGTGAAAACCGCATCGTATCTATCTCCCAGCCATATATTGCGTCCGATTGTGCGAGGCAAACAACATGTAAGCACAGAGTTTGGAGCGAAAATCGGCATCGCCACCGTAGATATAATCACCACCATAGATAACTTTTCGTGGGAAGCCTATAACGAAAATCAAGACCTTGAAACACACATCAATCGTTATAAAGAACTATATGGTGTATTGCCCGAAAGCGTCAATGCTGACCGAATATACCTTACACAGAAAAAATCGCGCACTCGCCAAACAACTCGGCTTTCGGCTCATCGGCAAGCCACTCGGTCGCCCCAAAAAAGAAGACCAAACTGCCAAAGCAAAACGAATTGCCCAAGTTGAACGAAACCAACGCAATATCGTAGAGGGCAAAATCGGGCAAACCAAAAACCGCTACGGCTTAGACCGTATTGCAGCAAAATCCAATGAAACAACCCGTGTTTGGGTTACTTGCTGTATCATAGCCACGAACATTGCTCGATGGCTCAAAGCACTGTCTTTGTGCCCATTCAAAATATGGTACTATATCCGAAATTATCTCTCCTATTACATCATATTTACAAATAACACTTTCTTTAATATTCAAAAATATATAAAAGCACCTGCTTTTTAAGCACACTCGAATTAGTGTTCTGACAAAAAAATTAAGGTACTAATTTTTAATATAATTACTTGATAATCAGTTACTTAAATTTTTAAAATGGTCTTAAAAACTTTTCTGTTAGGACATTAGAATAGAGGGGCGCAATACCTAAATAGTTACCAGTTACCATAATTTTAGATAGACGAGTACGAGGTCGTAGTGGTTCTATTTATTTTTTCTACAAACATTGTATCCCTTCGGGATAGGCAAAATAAAAGGAACTTAGGCAAAAGGTTACTCTTTGTTTGCCTGACGTGCAGTAATGTCGGTTTTGGCGACATTTTGACATTAAATAAGGTCAAACCCCTGTCATTGTGGCTCAAAATAGCAAGTGGCACAGGATTTGAGCTACGATAAGCATAACGCCGCACACGGTGTTTTGCTTATTATTTATTCCATCAAACCCAATAATTCATTTAAAAATGAAAGATCTTATTAAAAATTTTCTCTATACCGGCGTAGGTTTAGTAGCTTTGGCATCGGAAAAAGTACAGTCTGTTGTAGATGACCTCGTAGAACAAGGCAAATTGTCGCAAGAAGAGGGAAAAAAAATTGTAGATGACTTTTTCAAAACTTCCGAGTCGAAACGCGAAGAATTAGAAAATCGCATCAAAAAAATGACCGAAAATCTAACAGGCAAATTCGATTTCTTTTCCAAAGAAGATGTGGACTCGGTGTGTGACCGCCTCGAAGAATTAGAAGACAAACTGACCGAATCTGAACCCGTCAAAGCAGCCAAAGCAGCTGTAAGCAATGTTGCTGAGGAAGTGGTAGAAACTGTAAAAGCTGTTAAGAAAAACGTGCGCAAAAAAGTAGAAGGTATCTAAATCTGTGTCTTGTAGCTGCGGGGTATCTCCATACTCAAAACATACTTATCCCTTTATATTCTCAACGCCAAACTTGCCCTTATGCGAGTTTGGCGTTTTGCATTTCTCATCTCATCAAAAAGCGCGTCCTACGGTAGTGTAGTACGCGCCTTATGTAGCCAGGTACATCGAGCAAGTAAAAAAAGGTGCCGAAGACGGGACTCGAACCCGTACACCTTGCGGCGCACGCCCCTGAAACGTGTGCGTCTACCAATTCCGCCACTTCGGCAATATAAGTCCATTGGCACATTTATTGCTACAATACAATAAAGTATAAATGTGCTTTTAGGGCTGCAAAGATAAGACATTCCCGCTAAAAAAAACGTGAGGCAGCACAAAAAAAGTTGCAATAGTGCTTAATACCTAAGCACATATACCCATATTTTGTCGTATCTTTGCACGATACAGACCTTACTTATAGTATAGTACCCATGAAACCACCCAAACCGACAGCCGACCTCCCTATTATTAGTATACGCCAACTTACCGATTACCTCGAGACCATCGCACCACCCAGCTACCAAGAAAGCTACGACAATACGGGATTGCTCGTAGGCAACCCCAATACGGCGTGTACGAGTGCTTTGCTGTGCTTAGATGCAACAGAAGCCGTAATAGCCGAAGCCGTCGAAAAAAGCTGTAACTTGGTCGTGGCACACCACCCTATCGTATTTGGAGGGCTTAAAAAGCTAAACGGAAAAAATTATGTCGAGCGTGCTGTATTAGCAGCTATCAAAAACGACATAGCGATATATGCCATACATACCAACCTCGATAACGTGCGCACGGGCGTGAACCGAAAAATTGCCGATAGATTGGGTTTGCAGCAATGCCGCGTATTGCAGCCCCGCACCCGCACACTCAAAAAATTATCAACGCTCTGCCCCATCGAACACGCCGACCGCCTACGCGACGCGCTATTGCCCGTCGTACAAGGTTGGCAAAATGATGTGGCTAATGTAGCATTTAGTACCATTGGGGTGAGCACGTTTGCGCCCACCAACAACAGCGTAGCCGAAGTGCGCTTAGATATAGTGTTTGCCGCCCACTTAGAACGCCCACTATTGGCAGCAATGCGCCAATATCACCCCCACCCAAACCCCAACTACGAGCTAACAACGCTCGAACAAAGCAGCGAGCAAATAGGTAGCGGTATGATAGGCGACCTACCACAAGCAATGCCCATAGCTGAATTTTGGGCACACCTAAAAACGGCTATGCAAGCCGAGTGTATAAGGCATACCGCGCCCATCGCCGAAACGGTATCGCGCATAGCCATCTGCGGCGGAACGGGCATATCGCTCTTGCCCGATGCTATCAGGCAACAAGCCGATGTATTGGTTACTGCCGATGTGAAATACCACCAATTTTTTGATGCCGACCAACAAATCGTCATTGCCGATATTGGGCATTACGAAACCGAACATTTTACAGCACAATTATTGCATAGTATTATTTCAGAAAAATTCCCTACCTTTGCAGCCCAATTGTCAGAAGTGCGCACCAACCCCGTTGGGTATGTATAGCAACACCCTGCCAATCTATATTTTGCTCATCAACCACACCAAAATACGAAAAATATGTCTCGTATACAAGAGCTGCATACCGCCGAAGATAAACTCCGTGCGCTGTATCACCTACAAAAAATAGACTCCAAAATTGACGAAATCCGCACCCTGCGCGGCGAATTGCCCATCGAGGTTCAGGATTTGGAAGACGAAATCGAAGGACTAAATACGCGCATCAACAATTCGGAAAACGAAATTGCGGGTTTGCAAGAAACTATTTCGAACCACCAAGCAAATATCGTCAATGCCGAAGCACTTATTGTGCGCTATACCAAACAGCAAGACAACGTAAAAAATAATCGCGAGTTCGAGGCATTGAACAAAGAAATCGAAATCCAAAAACTCGAAATTGAATTGTCGCGCAAACGCATCAAAGACACATTTCGCGATGTGGAACTTAAAACCAATTATTTGCAGCAAGCCCAAAGCCGCCACGCCGCCAAAATGCGCGATTTGGAAATAAAGAAGAAAGAATTAGCCCAAATTATCGAAGAGACGGGCAAGGAAGAACAACAATTGCTCAAAGAGTCGCAGGTGTCGCGCCCACACATAGAGCAACGCCTAATAACTGCCTACGACCGAATTAGAGCTTCGTACCGCAACGGTTTGGCAGTGGTTGCCGTAGAACGCGATTCGTGCGGCGGATGCTTCGGCAAAATACCACCCCAACGACAAGTAGAAATCCGACAACACAAAAAAATCATCCTCTGCGAACATTGCGGACGGATATTAGTCGATGAACAAATAGAAGAAGACTAAGCCGCACGTGCCACCTAACAGTGCTGCGTCTCTAATAATGCATCCCCTTTTGTGCTTTTTCTACAAGGCATAAAAGGGGGTATTGCGTTTATGGGATAGCATGGGCAAAATAACAGTTCCTGTTTTGGCAATAAATTGCTGTTTTTAGTGGTATCACATCTAATGAATATTCTATTTCGTAACTATTTAGGGTATAGGGTTTTGGGTATGGGATAATGAGCAATACTTATCTAATAATGCCTGAAATCGCTGCATATTCAATTAGTTCCCTCTACAAGGCTAAATAGTTACTCTATTTCTACGACTACGCTGCCCACACTATTCGTACCGTACTCCAAATAAATGAACGGCGAGAGGTGAAATTTGCACTATAGTAAGTCTATTAAAAAAGAAATTGCCCCAAACACAGTTTTTGGTGCGATAATTGAACCATAATACAACAAAGGGCGTTGTTTGTGTTAAAAATACCTCACGCTTCAATTATCTCGTATTATGGCACAATACTCTATCCGTGAAATAGAATATCTATCTGGGGTTCGGGCGCATACCATCAGAATTTGGGAGCAACGATACGCCATGTTCCACCCCCAGCGCACCGATACCAACATACGGTATTATAGCGATTGCGATTTGAAACTAATTCTAAACATCGCACTACTCAACAAACACGGCTATAAAATAGGGCATATTGCCCGCATGAAAGAACACGAGATAGCCCAACATATCAAAAAATTAGATAAGGACGAGTATGCCAAAAACGAACTGCAAATCAATGCGCTCACGATGGCGATGATAGATTTGGAAGAAGAAAAATTTGAAAAAATAATATCTACTGCGATTTTACAAAACGGATTTGAGAATACAATGTTCAACCTAATATATCCGTTTTTGGATAAAATAGGTATTATGTGGATGACAGGCAGTATCAACCCCGCCCAAGAACATTTTATTACCAATCTGATTCGGCAAAAAATCATTGTGGCAATTGATGGGCAGAGCTACCAACAACAACCCCACTCCAAACAATTTTTGTTGTTTTTGCCCGAAAACGAGATGCACGAGATAAGCCTCCTGTTCTTAGCCTATATGCTCAAAGCACGCCAACACCGCGTAATTTATTTGGGTGCGAATATCCCGCTTGGCGATTTGCTCGAAATCGTCAATATCCGCAAACCCGATTATATATATAGCATTCTTACCAGCACCCTGAGCAAAAATTACCTCAAAGACTATATCGGACGTTTGGCGCAACATTCGCCGAGCAGCCAAATTGCCTTGTCGGGTCAGCGCATCTGCGACCTTGCCGAACCGCTACCCAACAATGTGGTAGCACTAAAATGCCTCGGCGAAATCACCCAATTTATACAAAGTCTAAGCAACACAACCACCTCCTAAGTGCTTTCTACCCGACAGCAATACATTACAAAAAAATATCGCGCCCAGCACGAGCCTAGGAACGAAAAAAAAATACCTTTGGCGGTACAGATTTGCACAAAGCGTTGTAACTTTACGCCAAAATAAAATCGTTACCCAAAAAAGTCAAAATAATTTTGTCATGAAAAAAATATTCACACTCCTCTGCCTAACAGCGTCGTTGATAGCAGGCAGCCAAGTTTATGCGGGCATCGTAGATGTGCGCTTTACTAACCCCGTCACCACAGGCGATAATTTTTGTGTCAATGTGCAAGTAAAAGCACAAGATATTCCTTTCGAATTGGGTAGTGCTACGGTATTTTTTACCTATAATACTGCTGCTATCCGTAACCCCCAACATACGCCGCTCAATTTCAACGAAGCTAATACTTGCGCAGCGGCGGGTAGCGTTGCTCCCTACAAAAACAGCTTTAATACCTTAGAAACAGGCAACTTGGGCGAAGGAAACTATGCCATATTATTGCTATATCCCAACCAAGGATGCCCCACCGTACAAGGCGAATGGATAGACGTTGCACAATTCTGCTTTGATGTAGTAGATGCCGCCGCCGACAAAGCCCTGACTTTCAACGGACAATATACCGCTTTTAATACCGTTGCCAACAATGGCGACCAACTTACCATCGGCACGTTGAGCGGTTTAGACGGCAGCGTATCGGTTAGCGCACCCACTACCACTATCAACAATATCCTCATTACGCCCAATGTAACGAAATCAAAAGTGATGGTATCGCTTAACCTCGAACAAAGCAGCAGCGTTGTTATTCGCGTATTCGATATGCTCGGACGTAGCGTATTGACCGATAGCCGCAGCCTGCCCAGTGGCAAACAAACAACCGATATCGACCTGTCGAAATATAGCAACGGCTACTACTTGATTGAAGTAGATAACGGCACTCAAAAATCGGCACATAAGGTTTTGCTCACCAAATAAAAAAGCCATACCACACGGCAATCCCCGATACCGCCGTCAGTTTGCTCGCGCCTTGCCCCACAAGCCCGACAAACTGACGGCTTTTTGCATAAAAATCCCAACTCATAAAACACCAACTATCTATGTCATATCGTCACCTACCCGCGCTTGCCCTCTCCGCCGCGCTATGCCTAAGTGCCCTACTAAGCAATATACAGACCCTAATGGCACAAACAAGCCCTCCAATGACCTACCCCAGCTACCCGCAATACCACCACCGATAATTATCACGGCACCACCGTTGCCGACCCTTACCGCTGGCTCGAAGACGAAAACAGTGCCGATACCCGCGCTTGGATAGACGCTCAGAATGCACTCACTCGGCAATATATAGACAATATACCGCTCAGACCACAGTTGAAAAAACGCCTGACCGAATTATGGAATTTCCCAACCTACAGCACTCCCTCCAAACAAGGCGATTATTACTATTTTCTGAAAAATGACGGGCTGCAAAACCATGCCATACTATACCGCCAACAACAATTGAGCGATACACCTAAACCATTTTTAGACCCCAATTCATTTTCGACAGACGGTTCGGTGTCGTTGAGCGGTACGTATTATTCCAAAAATGGAAAATATATTGCCTATGCTACTTCCGAAGGTGGCTCGGATTGGCAAACTTTCCACGTCATTCCAAGCCGCCCAACCCGTGCTTTGGTTGAAAAACTACACCACATCAAATTTTCGGGCGCATCGTGGTTGGGCGACGAGGGCTTCTTTTATACACGCTATCCCGCTCCCCAAAAAGGACGCGATTTGTCGGACGAAAATACGGGTTCTGCCGTTTATTACCACCGTGTTGGCACTAAACAAGACAAAGACATATTGGTGTTTGAAGATAAAAAAAATCCGCGCATCAGCTATTCGGTCGATGTTACGCCTACGGGAAAATATCTGATTTTATATGCCAACGACGGCGCGGCTTCGGGCAATGCTCTCTATTATGCCCCCGCCGACCAATGGCAGAAACACCGATTTAAACCTATTATCACCAATTTTGCCCACAATAACACCGTCATCGACCAGATAGGCAACCGACTATTGGTACTCACCAACCAGAGTGCCGACCGCTATCGCTTGGTATTGATAGACCCACGCCAGCCCAAACCCGAAAAATGGGAAAACGTCATTCCCGAACAAACCGACGTATTAGAAAACATTCGCTTGGCAGGCGGCAATATCATAGCGCAATACCTCAAAGACGTAAGTTCGCGCTTGTATGTCTATGATTTGGCAGGCAAATCCAAAGGCGAAATCAACCTGCCGACCTTGGGCATGGTAACGGATATATGGTCAAGTGCCAAGCACAACGAGGTGTTTTATCGCTTCGAATCATATTTGTATCCGCCTACCATTTTTAGGTATGATGTAGCGACACAGCAATCAAGTATATTTTATAAACCCCAATTAGCTTTCGACTTCGATGCTTACGAAACAAAACAGGTATTTTATGACAGCAAAGATGGCACTAAAATACCCATGTTTATCACGGCACGCAAAAACATAGTCTTAGACGGCACAAACCCCACTTTGCTGTATAGTTATGGCGGCTTTAACCTCGTGCGCAACCCCGAATTTAAGGTCGAAAATCTACCTTTTTATGAAAATGGAGGCGTTTATGCAGTAGCCAACTTGCGTGGTGGTGCTGAATATGGCGAGGCATGGCACAAAGCAGGTATGCTCGATAAAAAACAAAATGTGTTTGACGATTATATAGCCGCTGCCCAATACCTCATCGACCAAAAATATACGCGCCCCGACCGATTAGCCGCCACAGGACGCTCTAACGGCGGTTTGCTCATCGGTGCGGTAATGAACCAACGCCCCGACCTCTTTGCCGTTGCCCTGCCTACCGTAGGAGTGATGGATATGTTGCGCTATCAAAAATTTACTATTGGTTGGGCTTGGGTAAGCGAATATGGCAGCAGCGACAATGCCGACCAATTCAAATATCTATACGCCTATTCGCCCTACCACAATATTAGCCCCGACAAATCCTATCCCGCTACTTTGGTGCTCACCGCCGAGCGCGACGACCGCGTAGTGCCCGCCCATTCGTTTAAGTATACCGCCGAATTACAGCACCAATACAAAGGCGACCGCCCTATCCTAACGCGCATTGCCCAACAAGCGGGTCATGGCAATTCAGCCAAAACCGTAGGTTCGCTTATCGAAGAATATGCCGATATATGGTCGTTTGTATTTCACAATTTGCGTATGTACCCGTAGCCGTATTGCGCGAAGGTTCATTCTACTAATTGCCCGCTTCCAATGCCGCTATCGTCCAAGCGTCAGTGGTATTGGGGTGCAAGGTACTGCCAAACGGGGCTAATATCTATGGCGGGCGAGTCATAGCGGTGTTGTTCGCATTGCGTTATCCGGCGTATGCCTTGTATAGCATTGCTCAACCAAAGTTCGTCGGCTTGGTACAAGTCGGCAGTGCAGAGGCTTGTTTGGGCAACGGCTATGCCTATTTGAGGCAAATGGTCGAGCAAAAATTGGCGCATCACGCCCGCTATGCAACCACTTTGCAAGGGTGGCGTATGGGCGCACCCCGCGCGTATCAGCCAGATATTAGCCGCCGTAGCCTCTACTAATTCGCCTTGTGGGTTTAGCAATAAAGCATCGTTATAGCCTTGCTCCCTCGCCCAACGCGCCGCCATGATATAGGGCAGTGCATTGGAAGTTTTGAGGTGTGATAAGGTATGATAGGCTTTTTGTGCCGTTGGGCAAATGCCTACAATACAAGGTGTCGAATAGGTATCTGCCCAGGAAATAGTGTTTTGTGGGTAGGCTTCTATCAATAAAAAAGCTTGCTCGCTTTGTGGGGCATACCAGCCGCCGTCTGCCCGATAGACCGTAAGCCGAATACGTGCAGTTGATAATCGGTTGAGAGCTACTAAATTGGCTATTTGCCCATGTAGCCAATCAGCAGTATAGCTCGGCGGTAAGCCAAATCCGAGTGTTTTACAAGCCGCAAATAGCCTATGGCAGTGGTAGCCCCAAAGTTGCACCCGCTCGTTTTGGTAGGTCATGCTTTCAAAAATAGCATCACCATAGCGAAAAGCGCGGTTTTGGGGGCTAAAAAGTGCCCTATCGGCTCGCAGGGAATATATCTGATCGGGTTGTTCGGGGTTGCTTATAGAAATATACATAAGGTGCAATGTTGGCGAGGCTGTCGTGTCTATCCTGTTTCAGGCAATTTGGTTCGGTCCAAGGCAGGGCTGCCAAAGCCCGCACCACAGAAATACTGCAAAGGCAAAAAAATAACCTATCTGAAAAAAAATTTTCATTTTCGACAAATATTTAGTAGCTCACCGCACTATTGTAACGTTCCCTTTGTCGTTATGTGCTTCCCATGTGCCGTTATCTTCCAATTCATAGTCAGCGACCCATACATATACGCCTATTTCACAATCGCGCCCTTCTAATCTGCCGTTCCAGCCTATGGCGGGGTCATTGCTTGTAAACACCTGCCTGCCCCAGCGGTCGAACACGCGCAAGGAATACTCTCGTATAGCGCAAGGCGTGAGCAATTTAAAATCGTCATTCACGCCGTCGTTATTGGGCGAAAAGGCAGTAGGCTGCACTGGTCCGCAATTTATTTCGGGTGCGTTAATGATAATTTCGTCAAATGATACGCCTATCGTGAGGCTGCCATCGGCATTGACCGTAATAGTGAGGTTGTCGGGATTGATGCCCGCACCCACACCCGTCCAGCCGCCGAACTCGTAGCCTTCATTGGGCGTAGCCCCCAAATTAATGGGCGTACCCTCTACTACTTGTATTGTGTAGGGCGATGTAGCGACGGTTTCCCCATTGACGGTGATAGTTCCGCCTTCGGCGTTTGTGACGGTAATAGTGACGGTGACGACGTTTTGGGCAAAGTTAGCGGTCAGCTCGGTGGCTTGGGCAATATTGAATGATTGCAAGGGATTGGTCGGTGAGGCGAGGGCTGCGCCCGCGTCGACTGTCCAATTGATAAAGCCGTAGCTTGCGTTGGGTGCAGCGGTCAGGTCTATCAAGTCGTTATAGGTGACGCTAACGGTATAGGGAAAACTGCTGATTGCGTTTCCATTAAAGACAATAGTGCCTCCTGCGGCGGGTTCGGCATCTAAGGTCAGTTGCAACTCGATGGGTTCAAACACAGCTCGCAATACATCTGCTTGGGTGATATTGAAATCGAGATTTGGGCTGTTGGGGTCGGGAATGGGGTGGTTGGCTAACTCCCAATGTGAAAACGCAAAACCCATTTCGGGCGTAGCTATGGCATTGATGCTGCTGTTGTAAGCAAAGTCGGTGGTATAGGGAAAAGCCGACGGCGTAGTGCCGTTGACGCTTACTGTGCCGCCATTGCTGGGACTGACCTCTACGGTAAGGCTGATTTGCGGTACGACAAAATGGGCAGTGATGGTATCGCTATCTTGGAGCGAAAACAATACCGTAGCATCGTTTGGCGATGGATTGAGGGTATGTACTTGGCTCGTCCAATCGACAAATTCAAAACCTGTATTGGGTGTAGCCGTCAGCACAAAATTAGTGCCTATTGGGTCGGTGCTTACATAAGGGAGACTCACGGTTGTACCATTGACGCTGATGGTGCCGCCTGCATCGGGGTCGGCGAGGATAACAAGCGACAAAGGCGGTGTAAAATGGGCAATAATCGTATCGGTAGCCGTGATGTCTAAGACGATATTCTCGGCATAAATGTCGGTAGGCGGTGTGCCGTTCGCAATTTCCCAGCGGTCGAACAAATAACCCGCATTGGGTATAGCCGCCATATCGAGGGTAATATCGCTATAATACAAGCCTGTCCAAGTATCATTAGTATTAGCTATATTGTTGATAATGGCAGTGCCGCTCAAAGGAGGTTCTACTTTTATCACAATATTATAGGGCACTACGTCATAACAATCGGCTATGCCTTGGTCAATAGCCACGCAGCGGGTCAGTATAAAATCGCGCAGTTCCTGCACTTTATCTTGCCAATCAGCCACCGTACCGCCCCAGCGAGCGGTTTGCCCTGCCATTTCGGGTTCAATTCGCATAATCATCGAATCGAGCAATCCTATCATGTATTCGCAGGTAAAATAGGTATTGTTCAAATCGGCATAGCGGTTGAGGTAGTTCTCGCGGAAGGTTTCGTTTTGCAATAAGGCGGTTAGCATTTCTGTGTGTCCTTCGGGGTCGCTTATGTCAGGGCTTTGGTTGTCGCATGGGTTGGCAGTGGGCGAGTCGTCGGGCACGCCTGTATAGTTGATATAATGCCCGAATGTAGCGTCCAAATCCCATAAGATATACCGCCATTTTACTTCGTCGTCGTTGCTATGCCACCAGCCTGTATTGTAGTTCAGCCAGTCGGTACAAACAGATTGTGTATTGATAATGATGTAATCGATGAGGCTTAGTAGGTTAAATTTCGATTCGACATAGGCATAATTGCCTGCGTCGGTCATATCGTTGCCCACAATAAAATCGTATAGGTCGTTCCATTGGGCTTGGTCGCCGTATTCGGTCCAGGCCCAGCCCCACGTTTTGATAAAATCGATGTCTTCGCCGTCTTTGTCATAGTAATAATCGGTATAATCGTCGTCGTCTACCTTTTCGCGTAGTTCGTACAGTCCCCAATATTCACCGTTCAGATAAACCACGCAAGGTTCGTAGCTACGCTCGTCTAAGGCGAGGTTGGCGCGTTGCGACAATACGTGTAGGTAGGCATCGCGTATGTGCGCTCCTTCTTCAAATGGATAATTATCGTTGGCTGCTGCCTTGATGATGAGGCGTTGATATTCGTCTCGGTCGGTATTTGGGAAAACGGCATCATGGACGGCATAGTCATAGCCATATTCGTCTTGTACGATATAATCGAAGCCACGTTGGTCGTATGCCCAGGAGTCGTTGCCGTGTTTATTATATTGCCCGTAGCTTTCATCTAATCGCTCGAAAGTAGGGCTATACATCTCAAATCCTCCTTCGGGTTCTATGTCATTATCGCCGTCTAAGAGGTCAAAAACGCCGCCGCTATACACCGACAAAATTTTGACGCTATGCGATACATCTATAAAATAGGTATTGCTTTCGATAAAGCTCGATGGTATTTGGGTATCGTTGCTATACGTCACTGCCCGAACTACAGTAGTACTTGTTAGGGTAATGGGTGCGCTATACACGGGCGAAGTGCCTGTGGGAGCGGTTCCGTCGGTGGTATATCGGATAATTGAGTTGGGTTCGTCGGTACTCAGTGTAACTGTCACGCTGCTCGTATAGCCGCCTCCCGGAGGGTCTATCTCGGGCTTTAGGGCATAGGGTAGCTTTACATTGGCATTGTTAGCTCCTATGGTGGGGGTAGTCATCACGCCCCAACTGGCCGCTCCGTTGGTAGTACGCCCCCACGAATGATTGCGTTTATTGGGTATATCAATTTCGTTGATATCGACAGGCGTGCCCGATGGGTCGGCGAGTACGATGGCTTCGACGTTGCGGGTTTGTGTAATTTTGAAATTAGTATGTATATTGCCGCCCGATAATTCGTTTTTGCCCGAAGCCCAAATACGCAAAAAACCGTTAGCAGCAATGCTTGTTCCTGCTGGGAATTGCCATTTGGTAGGCTCGCTGGTGCGGTCGCTCATATACCAGCCCGTTAGGTCAGTGGCGGTAGCGGCGGTATTATAAAGTTCGATAACGTCTTCATATTCGCCATAATTGTCATCTACAATACTGACATTGGCGGCAGAAAATTCGTTAATCACAACTTGTGCTTGTGCCATAGTTGTGGCAAACAAGGCGGCAAATAGCGCGATAGCGCGTGAAATAGAACAAGGTAGCATATCGTTGCTTGGTTTTATGGGGTATATGCACCCGCAAAGATACGCTATTTATGGAAAAAATGCCTATTACATTTTTTGGGCTTTTCCGCCAAAAGCTATGATATGAAAAGTCCATCTACTGTTCTGCCAAAGATTTAGTAGCGTATGGCTGCCACGCCAATTTTGGCACTATTAGCCATCAATAAATTGAAATCGGAGGTAGTGACGGCGCGATTGAGGTCGCCGTCGGCAGCGAGGTATTCGTTGATGATAGCCAGCTCTGCACTAAGGCGGTTGTGGTCGCTAACAGTAATAACACCATCAGCATTAAAATCGCCCGCTAACAAGGCATAAGTGCCATTAGGCAAGGCATATAGCTGTCCTTCACCGCCCAACACTTGTTCGGGCAGCCAAAAACCCACTTCGCTAATGCTGGGTGCTATATCGTCGGCGGCTCTTAATACAGCTAAATGGTTGCGGTGGCGCACCGAAAACCGGTAAGGCGTATTGCGCTGCAAACGATAGAAATGTAGGGCGTTATCGCCTGTTACATCAAGTACTCTGCCGTCGGCAAGCAACCAAGCAGCACGGCTATCTATCACCGTATTAATGTCGGTAGTGCTTCGTGCTTCCACCAATACCCAGTCCACAGCGTTATTTGGTATTTGCGATAAGCTATCTACTGATTCTGTTCCGTTATAATGCCAAGGTGAACAGCCAAAGGGTTGTTGGATAGGCAAGAGGTTGTATTGGCGTAGGGTAGTGCGCATTTGTACCGTAGCTGTGTCATACGCACCTTGCAACTGTACGCGCATAGGCACTTGCACCGCTGCTACATTGCTGTGCAATAAATTACGCGCATCGATAAAATCGCCGTCGTAGCCCCAAATATCGGTGAGTATGCCGCCCATATACAATTGTTCGCCCCAAATAGCGGTGGCATATACCTTATCGTTAGCACCGTAAAATTGGTAAAGTGCGGGCAGGTTAGTGGGGTCGGTGGTGGCGGGGTCGTAAAAAGCGAGGTGTTTGCCTTCGTTCAGCCAAAAATCGCCACCTATCAGCAAGCGGTTGCCGTAGCTTTGCAGGCTATAAATAGCCCCTGTATTAGTGCCCGATGCATAATAAGGCGTATAAATAAGGCTTTGCCAAGTATTGATGGCATTGTTCCAATGTGCCAAACCGAAAGCGGCTTGCGCAGCGTTAAAAAAGCGTCCGCCTGCATATAATTCGCCGTTAAGGGTACGTAGCACATAGACGGGTGCGTCCAAGCCCGTCCCAATTGCCAACCATTGGTTAGCTGCCGTATTCCATATAGCCACGTGTTGGATAGTACTGTTGCCAATTTGAGTAAAGTCGCCGCCTGCTATCAAAAAACCATTGTGGCTATTGAGGGTTTGGACGGTAGCATTAAAATTACCGCCTACGGCTATCCACGACGTAGTGCGTTTTTGTACGCCAAAGCTACCTGCGGCATACAAATTTCCGTTGTGTACGTGCAATGACAAGACTGTGCTGCCGTCAGCAATATTGCTATATAGCCATTGGCTGCCATTCCAACGCGCTATATTAGCGGTGATTGATGCGCCATTGCTAAACAATCCGCCCGCATAAACTTGTCCGCCATAGGTAGTAATGCTGCGCACCGTTCCGTTCAGACCGTCGCCGATAGCACTAAATCCGTTATTGGTGCGGCGGGCTATATTATGGCATGCAATACCGCCTGCGGTGCTAAAACTGCCTCCTATCAACAATCCCCAATCGGCAGTGGTGTGTAGGGCATAGATAGTTCCGTTGGTGCCATCGCCGTCGGGATAGAGCAAATATTCGCCCACAGATGCGTAAGTCGGTTGTATTAATGCCAATTCTTCGGGCATAAAACCATAATGGTTTGCCCACTTTACGACTGACGGGTAGCTCAAAAGCTCGCACAAATAGGCATAGTTATTTTGTTGGCTTATATATTGAGCCAAATCGCCATAGCCCGTAGCTATCATCAAGTAACCAACAGCACAAGCCGTGCCATAGCGGTCGATAAAATAGGGCATTCGCTCGGTATGATTGGTATTTTGCGGAAAGCAACCCGCTTCGGCATATTCGCGTAGTATTTGTAGGCACTGCTGGCGGCGAATGTTTTGTGACTCGGTCAATGCTTGTCGGGGCTGCTGTAATAGTTGTCCTACCAAACGCAGATGGGTCTGAATACGCGCTGCGTCACTATCAAATCGAACATTTTGTGTCATCGAAGCAGGGGCTGCTAAGGTATGCGCCCAAGACCATTGAGCATTGACAGTGGCTAAATGATCATATAAAGGCATCACTTGGCTATGTGCGGTGTTGCAAGCAATAAGCATAGCCAGTGGAACTTAGGCTAATGAGCAAAATAAGCAAGCTGCGGTAAATATGTGCGTTCATGGGCGTTGAGTTTTTTAGGACAGAGCCGAAAATGTGGACGTAAAGTCCGAAAAAAGTTTTGTAATCTTTCTGTAAAATTACAACGCCATGAATAGCTTGCACGTATAACGATATTTTTATAGCTAAAAACCAAGCACAGAAAAGGATTGTAGCATTATTCAGTCGGAAATAAAAAAAAATAACATAGAAACATCTCGTGCCTGCTACACAAATCCTAAGGAATAAGGTGTTTACGGCGAATGCTAATTGTTGCTAAATTGTCACAAAATTGTTAGAACAAAACCTTTTTTCATTTTTACCGTAAAAAATGGTACGGTATTTTCTATAATTTACGAAGACATTTAGCTCCCCATCTCCATACTCCTGCATGAAAACCCTATCTATTATCCTTGTCGCTTGCTTGGGGACTGTTTTTGCCTATGCGCAAACGGAGTCTCTTGAACCCGACGGCGTATCGTCTATCATATCGGCGGAATATACTATCGAAGCATTGCCTTTTAATACAGATGGTGCCGAATTTTCGCCTCTTGCCTACCGCGATGGATTGCTGTTTTGCCGCAATGCGCGAGGTGACTATTGGAGCAATACCCCTCAATTATCGGGCAATATAGACTTATATTATACCGAAACCAACGGAAATAACCG
Source organism: Sphingobacteriales bacterium (assembly GCA_016711295.1). Taxonomy (GTDB): domain Bacteria; phylum Bacteroidota; class Bacteroidia; order Chitinophagales; family UBA2359; genus JADJTE01. The sequence goes on from JADJTE010000007.1 coordinate 204,243, forward strand.
CTATCAAGCACCCGTTAGAATAAAGGGAGGACTCAATACAGCCCAACACGAAGGGCAAGCCACGCTGTCGCCTAATGGCAGACATATCTACTTCACCCAAGAACGCATTCAAAGCGGTAGAAAAAGCGTCTGGGGCATTTTTGATGCCGAACTACAATACGGGCAATGGAGCAATGCAAAGGTGCTTTATCAGGGATTCAAACAACACAATTTGGCACACCCCACTTTGAGTGCTGACGGCAATAAACTCTATTTTGCTGCTGACCTGCCAAGCGGACAAGGCGGTATGGATATTTATGTATGTGATAGGAAAGGTAGCTTTTGGGGGATACCCGCCAACTTAGGTGCGGCGGTCAATTCGCCTGCCGATGAGGTTTTTCCGTTTATGCACCCCAATGGTACGCTCTATTTCGCCTCTGACCGCAAAGGCAGTTTGGGCGGATTAGACATCTTTGTAGCTATCGCTTCTAATAATAGATTCGAGCCAGCGCAAGCCCTACCTTCACCCATCAATTCGCCGAAAGATGATTTTGGGATTACCGTAGCTAATGACGGGCAAAGCGGCTATTTCAGCACTACCCGCAAGGGCAATGCCGATATTTTTGCATTTACCATAGCTTCGCCCGCCAAATTTGTCTCATTTTATACCGATGCCGACGCAGCCATACGCCCCATACCTGCTGCCATATCTGCCCCCACGAAGCAGGCAGCCAATACAGCCGATTGGATAAATACACAACTGTTTGACCCTGCCAACCCCTTGCTCAACCACGCATTGAGCATCGAAGCCACGCCTTTTGAGCTGGGTAGTGCCGACCTAACACCCCGCACCACAGCCGCCTTAGACAAAGTGGCGGCTTGGCTACACAGCAACCAATCGTTGATGATTGCCATAGAAGGGCATACCGACGCACGTGGCGACGCTGCTACTAATTTGGTCTTGAGTACAAAACGAGCCAAAACTGCCCAAAACTACCTCGTCTTGCAAGGTATAAGCCCCGAACGCATCGAAACGCATGGGCGCGGCGAAACCCAAATCCAAAATTATTGCTTGGAAGGCATCAATTGCCCCGAAGAGAAGCACGCCGAAAATAACCGCCTCGATTTTTACCTTACCCACGGACAATTGTTTGCTACGCCCGTATCGGCTAATTATGCCGTACAAAACGCACCTATACGCGGCACAGAGTATTTGAATACGAAGTACCAGGTAGGACCGCTCAAAAATATTGATACGCGCACCTATTACGAATACAAACAAATTAGCTCCAATTTGAATTTGGAAGATACCCCCAAAGGTAAAGTAGCTATTTTTGGACCTTATTCCACCGAGCAACAAGCCGAAAAAGACCGCGTAAAAGTCAATGAGCATACGAGCCAAAAAGCTACGGCAGTCATCAAAAAAACACTCAAAACCGTCGAAAGCGGGGGCATTAAAGACGAAAAACCCACCTACGAGCTATATATCGGTCCCTACAAACATGTCAGCACCGATATATACCACAAATTACACAGCTAAAACAACGCACCGGGCGTGCGCTATACACCCAAAGGCATGATGATTGTGCTGAAACATTTGACAGCACATTAACCGCCGAACAGGTTGCCCAGCGGGTGCCGTCCTCCGTCTTATCGCGCAAAACACAACGCTATATTTATACCGATAGCGGTAAATCTTTGCTCAAAACGATTGGCAATAAAAAGCACCAGAAGGAGAGCAAGTAGCATGCCCACTAATCCATTCTAAAAGTCTTAAACTTTAATAGCAAAAAAACGCACCACAAATCCTGCAAAGGGTTGTGGTGCTGTTTTTTTAGACTAATATGTGGTTATCAGCACAGGGCATTATGCCAAAAGCCTTGCTGAAATATACCGCCTACATCCATTTCGCTAAAAATCGGAGGTACTCTTTTTTGAGGTCGGTATAGATGTCGCGAAAAGTATTCATTGTTTCGCGGAGCGACGTATGGTCTTCAAAATATAGGTGGTCAGAAGCAATTGGCTGGTCGTGGGCTATTCTTTCCAACTGATTTTCAGCCTGCTTCACATCATGGCGTGTTTCGTCAATAACTTCTTTTTGGCGAATAAATTGGTTTTGAAAATGCTCTAACTCTACCATCATCTGGCGGTCGGTATTTTTGCGGGCAACCTCCATGAGCCTATTCTCAAAAAAACCTATTTCTTCTTTAAAAAAATTGAGTTCATTGAGCCATACTTTTAGTTCAAAGTATAAATCCTTCATGTAGATGTGTTTGTGGGTACTGCTCATTGGTCAAAATGTGTTAAAACGGTGATTGTAATATAGGAGTAAAAACATCGTCAGCCTGCAAAAATGAGCTATATAGCCATGTTTTGAGGGGCTGCTAATGGCGAAATAAAGGTAAGGCAAAAAAAGCAAATACCAAGCCATTTGTGCCAAAAAAATGTTTTTTTGGGCTAAACGTTTGGCTGTACGACAGGATAAAAACGAACGATTTCATTCATTGACGAATGTAATTTATTGGTTTGATGTAACTATTTAGCCTTGTAGGGGGAACTAATCGAATATGCAGCGATGTCAGACATTATTTGATGAGTATTGCTCATTGCCCCATACCCAAAACCCTATACCCTAAATAAATAGTTACGGTTTGATTTTTTGTATGCTCAGGCTTGTGTCTATTAGATGTTATAGATGTAATATGCCCACATCACTTTAAAAACAAAACATACTAAATATTATTTATCATAAATTATTGATAGTTAGCAAATTATATCTTGTATAAATTCCCCTCTTTGAGGGGGTTAGGGGGAGTTTTTGAACTAATATCTCAATTATCTAACGCTATTTCCTAAGTACTAACGCTTGGAAATGGATACACGATAGGCAAAATTAATGCTCAGAACTAAGAAATCAGACCATTATATTACAAATATTTTGTGAATTACTTTTTGCATATACTAACTATTTAAAATGAATGCCCAGCCCAGAAATTTATCCCTAATTCTGCGATTTTATGAAGTAGATTTTGTCGAAAAGCCTTGTATATCGAGCATTTCTATGGCAAAAGTTCGAGAAAAAAGCTACGCAATGATAGAAAGAAGCATTTTTGTAAAAAAATCCTTATAGTCCAAGCCTTTCAAAGCAATTTAGCAAGCCACTACGTGTTTTTTTAGGAACTGAGGGATTAAGTAGAATCGGCGCGGCATTGCTGCCGCGCCGAGCTGTCTATGATGTGTGTGAAATATTCAGTTGCTGTGTTTTGGGCTGTTCCAAACGCCTAATGGTGGTGGTCTTCGTCGGCGTGGGCTTTTGTAGTCGTCTATCAGTTTTTTCTGTATATCGGACGGCACGGGTGCGAACTCGCTAAAACGCTGGGTATGTTTTGCCCTTCCTTGCGACAAGGAGCGCAGTGTAGAGGAGTATTTGTATAACTCTAACAAGGGTACGCGGGCTATTATTTTTTGGTAATGTCCGTCGGCTTCCATACCCATAATCATAGCGCGGCGCGTTTGTAGGTCGCCCATCACGTCGCCTGTCGAATCGCCCGACACCAAGATTTCTACATCGTATATTGGCTCCAATATTTGTGGGCTGCCGTCTTGGAAAAGCTGTTTGAAAGCCATTGTCGATGCCAATTTGAAAGCCATATCGTTTGAGTCTACGGCGTGCATTTTTCCGTCATAAATACTCACTCGCACGTCTCGCACTCGCGAGCCAGTGAGCGGTCCTGTTTGCATTTTTTCCATAATGCCTTTCAAGATAGCACTCATAAATTTGGCATCGATAGAGCCGCCTACTACACAATTGTTAAACACTAATTTGCCGCCCCATTCCAATTCATGCTCTTCGTTGCTGCGCGGGCGGGGATGCCTGCGGTGCTGACATTCCTTCGTAATAGGGTTCGACCAACATAGCACTTCGGCAAACTGCCCTGCTCCGCCCGATTGCTTTTATGCCGATAGGTAGCTTGTACGGATCGTTGTATGGTTTCGCGGAAAGATATGCGGGGTTTTTCAAAGTCCACTTTCAGTTTATACAGGTTTTCAAGTTTCCATTTAGCAACGTTTAGGTGCAACTCGCCTTGCCCGCTCAATAACATTTGTTTGAGTTCGGCAGATTGTTCGAGTATGAGGGTAGGGTCTTCGGCGGATAAGTGGTGTATAGCTTGGGCTATTTTTTCAAAATCGGCTTTATTGTCGGTATGCAAGGCAACTGTGATACGCGGTTCGGGAAATTCGATAGGCGATATATGAAACGGTTTGCCTTTTTCGTGTAGGGTGTTATTGGTATGGGTCGATTTGAGTTTGACCGTAGCTCCGATATCGCCTGCTTTGAGCGATTGCACTATGCTGCGGTTTTTGCCGTTCATGACAAATAATTGACTGATACGCTCTGCCGCGCCCGTTTCGGAATTGATGAGTTCCATACCGCTTTTTACCTCGCCCGAATATACTTTAAAGAACGACATATCGCCTAAGTGGGGCTCGGAGATGGTTTTGAATACAAACAGGCAAGTGGGTCCGTTGGAGTCGCAAGGCAGGGTAAGCCCGCTTTTGCGCGATACGGGTGGCATGTCTTGTGCTGATGGGGCTATATCGTGCAAAAAGCCCAATATGCGCCCGCTACCCATGTCTTGTTTAGCCGAGCAGCAAAAGAGCGGGAACAAGTCGTGGTGTATCATAGCGGCTTTTAAACCTTGCGACATTTCTGCTTCGTCTAGCGAACCTTGCTCGAAATATTTCTCCATTAGCGTTTCGTCATGTACGGCGATGGCTTCTATCAATTGATTGTGGAGTTCACCAGCGCGGTCTTTTTCGGAGGCAGGAATGGGCAATTTTTGTGGTTTGCCGCCGTTGGGACTGAATTGGTACATCGTCATTTTGAGTACGTCAATAATGGCATTGAAGCCGCGCCCTTGGTTCAGGGGATATTGCACTACTGTAACGGCATCGCCAAATCGCTGTTTGGCTTGTTCTACGGTAGCATCAAAATCGGCTTTTTCGCCGTCGCATCGATTGACGACAAAAATCATGGGCGTTTTAAATTTTTCGGTATATTCCCAAACGATTTCCGAACCTACTTCAACGCCACTTTCGGCATTGAGTACCATAATGCCTGTGTCGGCGACGCGCAGGGCTGATATGATTTCGCCCGCAAAATCATCAATGCCTGGCGTATCTATGATATTAATTTTGTGGTCTTTCCATTCGAGGTGTAGCACTGAATCAAATACAGAGTTACCGCGCTCGTGTTCGAGTTCGGTATAGTCCGATACAGTGTTGCCTTCTTCGACTGTTCCGCGCCGACTGATTTCGCCTGCTTCGAACAACATGGTTTCGGCAAGGGTAGTTTTGCCACAACCCGCGTGTCCGAGCACAGCTACATTTTTGATTTGTCCGGTTTCAAAATGCTTCATACGAATAGCAATTAAAAGGTGAATGGTATTGTTTAGTGCCTGAAAGTTAGGTGTTTTTAGTGCAATATTATAATACCGCGCTACTTTTTTTTCGTTAGCCGCTTTTTTTATGCTAAGGGGCTATTCCAAGCGGCAGAGCCAAATTTTTGGAATACTGCATCTGAGCAAAATTGTAGCGTTTACATAAGTTTGCCCCTTGCTTTGCGGTATGGGCAACACAAGGGGCAATGATTGGGTTGTCGGCCAGTTTTAATTTACTTTTTCTAGCACATAATCGCTGCGAAATCGTATAATATTAATGTATTTATTTTCTATGTATTCGGTAATGGCTTTATTGGTCTTGCCTGCCACAGGTCGGAATTTAAAGTTGCCAAACAAACCACCTTTATCGCTCAATTTGCCGCCCGCTTGCCTGCCGTATTGGTATTGCATGGCGCCAAAATAGGTGATAATATCGTAGGCTCTGGCGGCGGTTTCGGTGGGATAATGGCGATATTTGGCATAAAAAGTCTGTCTAAATCGCTCTATTTCAGGTGAGCGGGTATCAAAAAACGGCGTAGTATAATGAAAATCGAGATTGGCTAATTCGTCTAAGGGCAAATTGGGTAGGTCTATCCAATTAGGCATACCAAATATGCTGATGTCGTAGCGGTTTCGCAGCGAGTTGAGTTTGTTCGTGAGGTCGACGATAAGGGCTTCGTCTGCAAAATCGGTTATGACAAAGATATTTCGCTCATAGAGGTTCATTTGGGCACTTATGTCTGCCTCTGACGTAATGCCTGTTTTATAGCTCAACGGCAATACCTGCATAGTGCTTTCGGGCTTAGCGGCGGCGCGTTGGCTGAACAAAGCAGCGAGGCTCTGCTCGTTGTTTCGTTTGCCTGCTACGGTAATAATGCGTTTGGCGGCATAGCTGTGCTGTATATAGTCATATATCGCGCTGCAATGTGTTTCGATGGGCGGGCTGGCGATGATGTAGTAGGGATTCTCTTTTGTATTCTGTGTAGCGGGCGACAAGGGCGAAACATTATATATTTTTTGGCGTTTGGCGTATGCGGCGGTTTCTTTCAGTTCGCTGTTGTTGATGGGGCCGATAATGAGGTCGATATGTCGCATAGTGAGGCTATCGGCAAGTAGGCGGCTCACTTTGGCGGGGTTATTTTCGGTATCGAATACCTGCACGGGCAGGTCGACGCCTTGCATACGCAGGTGGTCTAATCCGCACAAAAAGCCTGGTAAAATTCGAGTGCCATTTTTGATTTCTCCGATAGCGAATCGGTATTCATACCTTCGTGGTATTGCTGCGCCATAATCGGCAACATCAGGGCTATATCGGTTTGTTTGTCCGCTATGGTGGGCGCGGGCGGCACGGCAACGGGTGGTTCTTTCTTGGGCGGATTAGCGGGCGGGGGCAGCGGGCGGGGGTCGGGTTTGGGTCGGGTGGTTGGTTCGGGAGGGGTCGGGTCGGGTTTGGGTATAGCGGGCGGCACATCTACAACAATAGGCGGCGGTATGGGTGCTTGTTGTGCTTTTTTAACACCACACGAGCCGAGCAAAGCCGACAAACCTATTATTGCGAAACAACCTAATGAGTATAAACGAAAACGGTACATAGGAGCGAGAAAGTTGTGAGTGATGAAAAGTCCAGTAGCATCTGCCGAATTGAGGCAGGCAAGCTACGAAGCCAAGCTATCAACGGCAGCATTAGTGCCAAATGTTATACAACACGCCCTTTCATCGAGGCTAAGGTACAACTTTCGATGAGGACGTTCACATAATCGCCCGGTTGATGATTGCCGCGCGGGAAAATAACCATTTTGTTTTGGTCAGTTCGTCCGCATAGGTCTTCGTCGGAGCGTTTAGATGGTTTTTCTGCCAATATGCGAAACACTTTACCAAGGTCGGCTTGGTTGCGCAACAATGAATGTTCGTTTTGCAGGGCTATTATTTCTTGCAAGCGGCGATTTTTGACTTCGGGCGGTACGTCGTCGGGATAGCGGCGAGCGGCGAGCGTTCCTGGTCGCTCGGAATAAGCAAACATATACGCCATTTCGTATTTTACAGCCTCCATTATCGACAGGGTTTCGGCGTGTTCGGCTTCGGTTTCGCCGCAGAATCCCGCAATTACGTCTGTCGATATAGCACAATTGGGCAAAATGCGTCTTATGGCAGCTATTTTTTCCAAATACCAAGCTCGGTCGTAAGTTCGGTTCATTCGTTTGAGTACCTCCGAGCTACCTGCTTGTACGGGCAAGTGTATATAATTGCAGACATTATCGTATTTCGCCATTGTATATAACACATCGTCGGTAATGTCTTTGGGGTGCGAGGTCGAAAAGCGCACGCGCAAGTCGGGGCTTAGGAGGGCGATCATCTCTAATAGTTGGGCAAAAGTGACGGTCTGTTCGGTTTCGGGGTTTTGCCACTTATACGAATCGACATTTTGCCCTAATAGGGTCACTTCTTTGTAGCCTCGTGCTACCAAATCCTGTGCTTCGGCAACGATAGAAAAGGCATTGCGGCTACGCTCGCGCCCGCGCGTAAAGGGCACTACGCAAAACGAGCACATATTGTCGCAGCCGCGCATGATAGAGATAAACGCGGTCACGCCGTTGGCATCTAACCTAATGGGGCTAATGTCGGCGTAGGTTTCTTCGCGCGATAGCAATACGTTGACGGCTTTTTGCCCGCCACTTGCTTCGAGTGCTAATTTGGGCAAGTCGCGATAAGCATCGGGTCCTACTACGATATCTACGATGCGCTCTTGTTCGAGCAAGTTCTTTTTGAGGCGTTCTGCCATACAACCCAGCAGCCCTATGAGCATGTCGGGGCGTTGTTTTTTGAGGTTGTTCAGGTTGCGCAGTCGGGCGCGTATGCGGTCTTCGGCTTTTTCGCGTATCGCACAGGTATTGAGTAGCACGAGGTCTGCCTCTTCGCAATTGCGCGTAATGCCGTAGCCTTCGGCTTGCAAGATAGCGGCAACAATTTCGCTATCGCTAAAATTCATTTGGCAACCATAGCTTTCGATATAGTAATATTTGCCATTGAATATCGCGGGCGGAGCTATTTCGAGGTCGAGGGCTTCGCCCTGTCGGTCTTCGGATAGGGGTTGGTGGCGATGTAGTTGTAGCTCGGCAACTATATCCGTTTCATAGGTGTTGGTGTGCATATCGGTTCAGGGAGGGGATAGTTAGGCGTAAATGCTAAGGGGGAGTTATAGACTTCGGGTAACTATTTAGGCATTACACCTCTTTGTTTTGATTAGACTGCTCGCAAAAGTCCGTGCGGAATACAGGTATTAGGGCATTGGAAAGCCTTGTATGCCAAGCATTTTGGTGCTAAAAAATGGCTTCTCAATCCCGTTAGTGATAAAACATTGGCAGTAAAGAAATATCAACAAAATACAATCCCGTAGGGATATAATGTTAGATGCCATGCCTACGGGATTTTAAGAATCGATTAAGGTAATTTCTGCATTTCCCAAATGTAAGGCTAAATTTCCGATTTTTTACTTTCGCAGGAAATCTAATGAATAACCGAGTGACGAAACTGCTTAAATAGTTACCAAAGTTTTATCCGTTTATTCGCTCATACACGGCAGCTATGCCTTGTCCTCCGCCTATACAAGCTGTCACCATGCCATATTTGCCGCCTGTGCGTTGTAGGTCGTTGAGCAGTTGCACGGTTAGTTTTGCGCCACTGCACCCAAGCGGGTGTCCGAGGGCTATGGCACCGCCATTGATATTGATGCGGTTAGGGTCTAAGTCTGCTTGGCGTATGACGGCTAATGATTGTGCGGCAAAGGCTTCGTTCAGTTCTATGAGGTCTATATCTGCTAAGGTTTTGCCTGCTTGTGCAAGGGCTTTGGGTATAGCCGCGCAGGGTCCTATGCCCATGAATCGCGGTTCTACGCCTACGGTTGTACAACTGACCATTCTGCCGATGGGTTGTAAGCCAAGTTGGTTCATCAATCGCTCGGACATGACGAGCAAAAAGGCAGCACCGTCTGATGTTTGAGACGAGTTGCCCGCCGTTACTGTACCGTTGGTGGCAAATGCGGGTTTGAGTTTTGCCAATCCTTCGGGAGTCGTATCACGGCGCACGCCTTCGTCTGTATCGACGATATAGCTGCGCTCGGCGCGTTTGCCTTTTTCGTTCAGGTATACTTCTTTGACTGTAATGGGGCAGATACCGCTTTTGAAATAGCCATTATCAATAGCAGCAGCCGCTTTTAGGTGCGATTGGTAAGAGAACAAGTCTTGGTCTTCGCGCGATATGCCGTATTTTTGGGCTACTTGCTCGGCAGTCAAACCCATGCCCATATAATAATCGGGGTTAGTTTTTGCTACTTCGTAGTTCAGTACAGTGCGCCAGCCTACGGTGGGCACTAAGGACATGCTTTCTGTACCGCCTGCGATGATACATTCTGCCATACCCGCGCGTATTTTGGCGGTTGCCATAGCTAATGTTTCGACACCACTGCCGCAATAGCGATTGACCGTTACGCCCGCCGTTGTTTTGGGCAGCGCACGCACGGCAATCATGCGCCCTACTTGTAAGCCTTGTTCGGCTTCGGGCACGGCATTGCCTACGATAAGGTCTTCGACCAGTACGGGGTCTAATTGAGGAACGGATTGTAAAAGTGCCGATATGACATCGACCGCTAAATCATCGGGGCGCACAAAGCGGAAACCGCCTTTGGTGGCTTTGGCTACGGCAGTGCGGTATCCTGCTACGATATAGGCTTCTTGCATAATGATATGAAAAATCGAAAAAATTTGGTTGATAGATTGTTTTAAAAGGCAAAGTTACGACATTTCGACAATACTGTAGATAAGTAGGTATAAAAAAGCTACCTTTGCGGCGGCTTACTGTTATCAAGCACAGCAAAGTGCAACAAATTTACTCACCCTTTTATCCAACAAAACAGCATGTTTATTGTAAAAGATACTGTTGTGGCAGTTACGTATCATCTGCGCGAGCGCGATGCTAACGGCGATACCATCGAAATTGCCGACGCAGGGCATCCGTTTGTCTTTTTATTCGGTCACGGACAGTTATTACCCGATTTTGAGAAAAATCTCAAAGGCTTGAAAATTGACGATACATTTAGTTTTTCTATCTCTGCTGCCAACGCTTATGGCGTAGTCGACCCCGAAGCTGTAGTAGAATTGCCTGTCGATATGTTTGCCGACCCCGACGGCGGAGGTATCGATTCGCACGTACAGATAGGCGCGGCTTTACAACTGCAAAACGAAAGCGGCGAATTGCTCGAAGGTATAGTAATAGATATTTCCGACGAGATAGTGGTCATGGATTTTAATCACCCTATGGCGGGCATCGACCTCCATTTTACGGGCACGGTATTGGACATTCGTACTGCTACGCCGTCCGAATTGGCACACGGACACGTACATGGTCCGGGCGGGCATCATCACTAAATAACCGTATCTCCTCTGCCCAGCGTAATGCCCCCAACTACCTAACTGCGTTTAGGAAAGTTGGGGGCATTGTGATTTCAAACCTATTTGCTATCACCACTGATATGTTTGCCATAAGGCGGGTATTTGCACATCGGCATATCCTTGTTGGCGCAATAATCCGCTGAAATGCTGCATCGGTTCGGGTTCGCCGTGTACCAAATAGAGTTGTTTGATGCGTTGGGCATCTTGGCAGGAGAGGTAATTGATAATTTCGCTAAAATCGGCATGGGCACTATATCCCTCTAAGGCATGTACTTGGGCTTTTACGGCATGTTCTTGCCCAAATATTTTTACTATTGTATCGCCGCGTTTCAGGCGTGCGCCCAAACTTGCGGGGCTGCAATAGCCCACTAATAAAATGGTATTTCGGGGGTCGCCTACATTATTGGCTATGTGGTGTTTGACGCGCCCTGCCTCTGCCATGCCCGATGCCGAAATAATGATACAAGGTTCTTTATATTGGTTCAGGCGTTTTGAGTCAGTTACTTCGCTGATGTAGTAGATGTCCCGAAAAATAAAAGGTTCGCCATCTGTTTTTTGCATATATGAAATAATTTCATTATTAAAACATTGAGCATTCTCGCGCATAATTTTGGTAGTTTTGACCGACAGCGGGCTATCGACAAATACTTTGATAGGCGGCAGCATACCTTTTGTCTTCATTCGGTCGAGGGCATATACCAATTCTTGGGTGCGGTCGAGGCTGAATGCGGGAATAATGACCTTGCCGCGTCGTTGTAGGCAAGTATCATAAATGATATCAAACAATTGTTGTTCTTGGTTCACTTCGTCGGGGTGCAGTCTGTTGCCGTAGGTCGATTCGCAGATGATATAATCGGCTTGCTCAAAGGGTTCGGGGCTACGCAAGATATGGTCGTGCGGTCTGCCTATATCGCCCGTAAAGGTGAGGCGGCGGTACTGTTGTTGTTGGCGCAAGGCGAGGTGTACGGCTGCACTTCCTAATATATGCCCTGCATCGCTAAACGCAAAAGAGGTGTCGGCATCGATGATTTTGGTTTCGCCATAGGCTACGGTTTCTATCAGGCTTAGGGTGCGGCGCACATCAGCTTCTGTATAGAGCGGTTTGAGGGGTGCTAGCCCTTGCTCGGCGCGGCGTTGGTTCAGATGCAGGGTATCGCTTTCTTGGATAAACGCGCTATCGAGGAGCATCACCTCGCAGAGGTCGGCGGTAGCGGGTGTGCAGTATATTTTGCCCTTGAATCCTTCGCGCACGAGGCGTGGCACCAAGCCGCTATGGTCTATATGGGCATGGCTTAGGACGAGGCTATGTATCTGGGTAGGGTCGAAACCAAAATTCCGATTCAGGGGGTCGGTCTCTACGCCGCGCCCTTGATACATGCCACAATCGAGCAATATCTGTTTGCCGTTTTCGGTAGTTAGTAGGTGTTTGCTGCCCGTAACGGTTTGGGCAGCACCGCAAAATTGTAAGTTCATAGTAGGCTCGGAACAATTAGCACCAATCACAAGCGGGCTGCTTAATGTTTGGTGCCTGGGTGTAATATTAACGAGTGAGAAGGCGACTGCTGTGCTTGCTATTTGAATATTCTGTCCTGAAAATTGGTATTCTGTCTATTTAAATTTAGTGTTCTAACAGAAAAGTTTTTAAGGCCATTTTAAAAATGTAAGAAACTGAATATCAAGTAATTATATTAAAAATTAATACCTTAATTTTTTTGTCAGAACACTATTGGTCTGATTTTTAAGTTTTATACACTTACCTTACAGGAGCGGTATTCTCAGGCTTGTGGCTATTAGATGCTACCGATGTAATATGTCTTCGGCATTTTAAAGACAATATACATTGAATATTTTTTTCATGTTATCGTAAATTGTTGATAATTAGTAAATTATATATCTCATAAGTTCCCCCTCTTTGAGGGGGTTAGGGGGAGTTCTTGAACTAATATCTCAATTATCTAACGCTATTTCCTAAGTCTTAACGCTTGGAAATGGATACACGGCAGACCAAATTAATACTCAAAACGTAACTATTGGTTGATTTTTGCTAAGTTGTCGGATATAATTTGCATAGTTTAACTCTTGCCTCCTTATTTGTAAACTGCCATTTGGCACCTCTTTTTTGTTCATTTTGGATCTGAACCCATTGTTCGACTTTTAGACATCTTAATAAAAATCAACCACTATTTAGAGTATAGGGTTTTGGGTCTGGGGTAATGAGCAATACTTATCTAATAATGTCTGACATCGTTGCATATTCGATTAGAAATAGCGATTCTTATGGGCTACTCGTACAAGGCTAAATAGTTACCTCAAAGCTTAAAAATCAGACCACTACATATTATTTATTGTTTTTTTTCGCATTCTTTTGGGTCCGTACCAGAGCCAAAATCCCGTTATGGTAAAGGTGAATAGGGCAAGCCCCATGACTGACGTATAGACCAACTTTATTTGTTCGTCTGTCGTTCCGAAATAATAGTCGAGTATTGAGCCGTCGTGGATATTTTCGATAATATCTGAGTTTCTTCGCTCTATATGCAGCAGTTGCCCTGTTGCGCCGTCTAATTGGATGCCCCAGAAATGGTCAATAAAAATGAACTTAACCATTCCCTTTATCCTTGCGGATGTCAATCCTTTCCAATTCGAGCGATAAATCTTTGGAAACGGAGTTGTGCAGAACGCTACATGCAATTGTATGCAGGCTGTCGATGGGCAACCAATCTTTCAAATCGGTCGAAGTACCTTTGTATGATTTTGGGAGGATTAGCCCGTTGCTGTGCTTTTTCCAGCCCAACAAAAGCCCTGTTACCGAAACAAAAAAGAAAAATACAAATAGGCAGGCACCAGTAGTTCGGTGTATTTTTCGGAAAAGCCGCAATATCTTTGCTTGTCTATGCCTGCTGTTGTTGCTTTCTGTCATATTATTCCTCGATTATTGGCTGCTGTGTGATTGCCAAGATATAAAATTTTGAATAGATATAATGTTTAACAAAAATCACCACAAAGTATCTCCTACAGAAACATGTATCCACACAAGCAAATACCTGAATATTACACCAAATAGCAAACTGCTAACCTCGTTGCTACAACAAACGGTAAAACAGATTTACCTCTGCGAGCAAAGTTAGCAGTTTTTAATGGCGTTTGCACCCAACAAAGGCGAAAATTTTACCTCATTCGTTATCGGCGCAAAACGGTATTGTAATTAATAATAATGAATAATCGAAAATTATCTATTATATAGGCGGCAATTTTCCTATTTTCTCGCCTTTATTTTTCTTTGATGGCGGTGAGTAGCCCAGCGGGCGGTTCTTGTCGGGGCAGTTTGCTGCCCAGAAACTCGCGTAGGCTGGCGGTTTGCGACAAGGCATTTTTACCTCTGACACCTTGAATCTGATTCGGGAATCGGTCGGTTTTGACGGGGATACCGCCTCCTATTCGGGACGTTTTACCTTTGGTATCGTCGCCTGTAGTATTAGCAAATGAACTTTTACGCATGACAATAGCAGGTCTGATTTTATTGAGTAAGAAAATAGATATAATATTAAGAACAAAGGAATCGGCAGTCGCCCCCAAGGCGGGTTATCGGTTTTCTGTATCGAGCACATTTGAGACTGTCGTCGGGGCAAAAAGTTGCGCTTTACGATATTTTTTTGTTGCTACAAATTATTTGTGCTTTTTTTTCTTGTAACCTTCTTTCTGTGCATAATCGGCTAAGGCTTCACGCATGAGGCTACGAGCGCGATTGAGGCGTGAGCGCACCGTACCGATGGGTTTATTTAAGATTTCGGCAATTTCTTGGTAGGGAATACGCTCAATGTCATAAAAAATCAAAATCTCGCGGAATATGGGGTCTAAGGAGTCTAAGGCAGATTTGACCTCATCGCCCATCATATCTTGAAATATTTCTTGGTGTAGGTTGGTATATCGGTTGTTTTCTTCTGATTCGTGGTGGCTTCTGACATCGTCTAACTCGGTCATTTTGGGCGCGGTTTTGACGCGGCGCGTTTCGTTGAGGTAGCCATTTTTCAGAATACGAAACAACCACGCTTTGGCATTAGAGCCTACGCGGTAGTTTTCTATATGCTCGTAAGCCCGCAACATGGTATCTTGCACCAAGTCGCGTGCTAATGCCTCGTCACGACACAAATAATAAGCATAATTGTAGAGTGCCGCGAATTGCGGCTCAAACTCGCATTCAAAAATATGCCACTTTTCTTCTTCCGATAGTTTGGAATGTTGGGGCTGATTGTTTGAATAGGAGTCGATAGGGTATTTTTCGTCCATAGTGTGTAGTGCCACTATTAGTGTTATATTTGGCTTGCCTATGCAAAGATAAGTCGTTTTGCCCTATAAACGTTTCATAGCTATGATTTTTTTTGTAGCACCAGAAAACTCATTATTACATTGCCGTATTAGATACAACACCTTTTCAGCCGTATTAGTTCGCCTTGCCGCATTTATTGACAGTTTATTGGCATTTATTTAGACCGAGCCAAGCAAGGGCGAAAAACTGCACAATACGGAGCAAGTAGGAATAATTATTGCCTCAAAAAGCGCAACAGCCAAAAAGTATGGTTATTTTTGTGCTGAAAATTGCCATACAACATGAAAACCGTTGCCGATTTTAATTTTAAAGGGCTTAAAGCCCTCGTAAGGGTCGATTTTAACGTGCCCTTAGATAAGCAAACCTTAGCCGTTACAGATACGACCCGCATAGCGGGCGCACGCGCCACTATTGCCAAAATATTATCCGATGGCGGAAGCGTCGTATTGATGTCGCACTTAGGACGACCCAAAGGTGCGCCCGAAGACAAATATTCGCTGCGCCATATCGTATCGGCAGCCTCTGAGGTATTGGGAGTTCCCGTGGGGTTTGTTTCCGATTGCGTGGGCGAAATAGCTGCTTGTGCCGTTGCCGATTTGCCGCTCGGCGGTGTATTATTGCTCGAAAATTTGCGCTTCCATGCCCAAGAAGAAAAAGGCGATGCCGATTTTGCCCAAACCTTAGCCAACTTAGGGGCTGATGTATATGTAAACGACGCTTTCGGAACGGCACACCGCGCCCACGCCTCTACTGCCGTCATCGCTCAATTTTTCGCGCCCGACCGCCGTATGTTCGGCTACCTGATGCAGAGCGAATTGCAAAACGCCCGCCGTATTTTGTACCACGCCCAAAGCCCCTTTGTCGCTATTTTGGGTGGAGCTAAGGTATCGGACAAAATCATGCTGATAGAAAGCCTATTGGATAAAGTGAACACCTTAGTCATCGGAGGCGGTATGGCTTATACGTTTTTTCAAGCACAAGGCGGGCACGTCGGGAAATCGTTGGTAGAAGCCGACAAAATAGACCTCGCCCGCACCCTACTGCAAAAAGCACGGGATAAGAGTGTGCGCCTGCTCCTGCCCGCCGATTCGGTAGCCGCCGATGCCTTTGCCAACGATGCCCATACCGAAATACACGACAACTTTTCTATTCCCGAACACCTCATGGGCTTAGATATAGGCGAAAAAGCCCGCGCCGATTTTGCCCAAGCCATAGTAGAAGCCAAGACCATTTTTGGAACGGACCAATGGGCGTGTTCGAAATGCCTAATTTTCAGGCAGGCACCCGCGCCATTGCCGAAGCCGTAGCGCAAGCTACTGCCCGACACGGCGCGTATAGCTTGGTAGGCGGCGGCGACTCAGTAGCAGCAATCCAACAGTTTGGATATGCCGACGACGTGAGCTATGTATCTACTGGCGGCGGAGCTATGCTCGAACTATTAGAAGGCAAAGAACTACCAGGCGTGGCAGCCATTGACGATTGATGATTTGGAATTTACGATTTCAGATTTATAATTTACAATTAACAATTTATAATTAACGATTGGTGGTATGATTTTTAAGTTTTGAGTATTAATTTTGCATATCATATATCCATTTCCAAGCGTTAGGACTTAGGAAATAGCGTTAGATAATTGAGATATTAGTTCAAGAACTCCCCCTAAGCCCCTCAAAGAGGGGGAATTTGTGCAAGATATAATTTACTGATTATCAATAATTTATGATAAATTTTAAAAAATATTCAATATATATTACCTTTAAAATGCCGTAGGCATATTAAAGCAGTAACATCTAATAGGCGCAAGCCTGAGAATACCGTAGGCATGAAACTCACGTAAGGTAGGTGTATAAAACTTAAAAACCAAACCATTAGTAATTGTGTGATTTCGGATTTATAATTCACCATTCACCATTCACCATTCACCATTCACCATTCACCATTCACCATTCACTATTCACCATTCACCATTCACCATTCACCATTCACCATTCACCATTCACCATTCACCATTCACAATTCACCATTCACCATTAATAATTTATAATTAACGATTGCCAACAGTGTATATATGCGTTTCACCGCTGTTTATATAGCCCTTTTGCGCGGTATCAATGTGGGGGGGCACCGCAAAATAGCCATGCCCGACCTACAATCGCTGTGCGAATCGATAGGCTGGCACAAGGCTACAACGTATATTCAAAGCGGTAATATTGTGTTTTGCTCCGCTCCTGAACAAGCCCAAGCTACTTTCTTAGAACAAGCCATACAGCAACGATACGGGTTTGGGGTGCGCGTATTGCTGCGCACTGCCCAGCAATGGCAAGCAGTTATAGACCACAACCCTTTTGCTCACGAAAATATTACGGACAATAAACTGCTACACGTTATTGCCATAGACCGCCCCGCCCCCAAGGAGCTTTGCGGCTGTCCTCGACCCCAACACCTACGCCCCCGACCGCTGGGTGATTGACCAACAACATATATACCTCTATTGCCCGAACGGATACGGACGCACTCAATTGAGCAACGATTTTTGGGAACGAAAATTGCGCCTACAAGCCACTACCCGCAACTATAATACCGTATTGCGGCTGATGGAAATAGCGCGTACACAAAATTTATCCAAAGACCCTACAAACAGCAAGGATTTATAAACCGCCGCTTCATTGACCGAAAATAAACACCTAATCATCTTAATATCACACCCCCAAAATTCTCATGCAACAGTACATTAACGTCATCGAAGATGCCATCAAACTTATTGGTATCGACCCCACTACTTGCCGAGGCGAAAAACCAGGACAATGGAACTTAGTCAAAGGTTCTGCCAATGTATGGCTCGATTTGTGGCATGTAGAGCAGGAAAAGCGCGTCTATTTCCAAGCCATAGCACCCGTAATCAGCCTACAAGGTGTGAATAACGTAGGGGCTTTGTGCCAAGAAATGCTCGAAATTAACCACAGTTTATACGGATGCGCATTTACCATTTACAAAGATTTTGCCTACGTAAAGGTTATCCGCGAAGCCGATGGCTTAGACGCTAACGAAGCCAATGCCATGATTCTGCGCGTGGGCAGCTATGCCGACCAATACGACGACTATTTAAAAGGTAAATATACACCTCCTACACCACCTGCTAACAATTGGGGCGGACAAGCACCCACCAAGCTATAAAATTTATACCCAAAGCATTATTACCGCATGAACATTATTATACCTATGGCAGGGCGCGGCACTCGGTTGCGCCCTCATACACTTACTATACCCAAACCCCTCATACCCGTAGCGGGCAAACCCATCGTACAGCGATTGGTAGAAGATTTGGTGCGCACCTATAACGAACCCATTGACCATATCGGGTTTGTAATAGGCGATTTCGGTACTGAGACCGAAGAACATCTGCTTTCTATTGCCGAACAAGCAGGCGCAGAAGGGCATATATTCTATCAAGACCGCCCACTCGGAACGGCACATGCCATTATGTGCGCCGCCGAACTACTAAAAGGGCATATCATCGTAGCTTTTGCAGATACGCTGTTCAGAGCCGATTTCCAACTCAATACCACACATGATGGCATCATCTGGACACACCGCGTAGACGACCCCTCGCGATTTGGCGTAGTCAAACTCAACGAACAAGGCATCATTACCGAATTTATCGAAAAACCCGCTACTTTCATCACCGATATGGCAATTATCGGCATATACTATTTCAAAGACGGTGCGTATCTACGCAACGAAATACAATACTTACTCGATAACGATATACGCGACAAAGGCGAATATCAAGTAACATCGGCATTAGAAAACATGAAACGAAAAGGCACGAAATTTACCGTAGCCTCCGTAGAAGAATGGCTCGATTGTGGCAACAAAGACGTTACGGTATATACCAACCAGCGCGTCTTAGAAATATTGCGCGACCGCAACGAAAACCTCATAGACCCAACTGCCCTAATAGACAACGCCACCATCGTCGAACCCTGCTTTGTCGGCGAAAATGCCGTTATCCGCAACGCAGTCGTCGGACCACACGTATCGGTAGGCGCGGGTACGCATATCGAAAATAGTGTAGTGCGCAATAGCATCATCCAAAATAGCTCGCGCATCGAATACCAAATTATCGACAACTCGATGGTAGGCAATGCCGTATCGCTCAAAGGCAAAGCCAACCAATATAGCATCGGCGATTATTCCACCATAGAATAACCCATACAAGATATATAGGGCAGACCTGAACAGTTCTATTCAAATCCTCGCCTTGGAACGAACCAATAATACCTATTTTCACTTATTTTAACACTTGCCCGCTACAACATTTCTGCGGGTAATGCCGTTTATACAAAGATATGCAATTTTGTATATCCACCACCCGAACCCTTTTCCTATTCTATCTGCTGCTGGCAGAAAGGTAGCCGAAAAGTGAGAGGCTGCCGACAAATCAACATCGCTTTTAAATAATACCTCCTATACAAACAATGCGCATCTTTTTGCGCCTACCCCTACCTTGTACGCCCAGAAAAAAGGCAAATCGAAAGGCAAAGCAGGCACCAGCACCAAAACGGGACTTGACCCACTAAGCCGCGATAAGTCTGACCGCCTGTTTTTTGACGGTATCGCCGCTACGCTCAAAAATAACCTCGACGGAGCTATCACCGCTTTTAAAGCCTGCTTGGAAATCAACCCTAAAAACGATGCCGCTATGTACGAATTATCGCGCATCTACTTAGAAAAAGAAGACCGCGAGCAAGCCCTTAGCTATATACGCCAAGCCACACAAGCCGACCCCAACAATAAATGGTACCAATTGCTGCTTGCCGAAACCTATGCTTTCAATAACGACTACGAACCCGCCGCCGCCGCCTACCGACAAATCATCGATAATAACCCCGAAGACATAGAAAACTATTTCGATTATGCCTATATGCTCATAAGGGCGGGCAAATATGCCGATGCCATCAAAGCATACGACCAATTAGAAAGTAAAGTAGGTATTATTGAAGACATAGTGCTACAAAAACAACAACTGTACATACAATTAGGTGACAGCCCAAAAGCCATTGCAGAATTGGAAAAATTGGTCGCCCATAACCCCAGCGAAACGCGCTACTACGTAGATTTAGCCGAACTATACAAAATAAATAAGATGGACGACAAAGCCCTTGCCACCTATCAGCGCATGTTGGCAGCAGCACCCGATAATGCCGAAACTCGCTTGGTCATGGCTAACTACTATCGCACACAAGGAAATATGACCCAATATTTTGCCGAACTCAAGCCGCTTTCAAACACCCTGAACTACCCATAGCCGCCAAAGCCAAGAATTGGAGCGATTTGTAGGCAAGATGGAAAGCGATACAGCCGTGCGAAAAGAAGTGTTCGACCTCGTAGGCATTGTGGCAAAGCCCACCCCGAAGAACCAATGGCACATATCTTATACGGCGACCTACTCAATACCTACAAACGCCCACAAGAAGCCCTAAGCGCGTTCAAAAAAGCCATCGAATTGGACAAAAAAGTCGTTTTGAAATATGGAGGCAAGTGCTATTTGTTGAATATGAAATAAACAACTATCAACTATTAGCTACCGACTCGAAAAAAGCCATCGAGTTATTTCCCGACCAATACTTGCCCTACTACCTCAACGGCATAGCCAACCAACGATTGCAAAATTATGAAGCGGCGGTCAAATCGCTCAAACGTGCCGTGATAATGGTAGGCAGCGAAGAAGAATTTGTCGTGCAAATTAGCAATACACTGGGCGACGTATATAATTCAATGAAAGACTATCCCAATTCGGATAAATGTTTCCAAAAAGTTCTCGAATTAGACCCCGACAACCTGCTGGCACTCAATAATTATAGCTATTTCTTGTCGTTGCGCAAGGAAAATTTGGACAAAGCCGCCGAGATGTCGCTCAAATCCAATACGCTCGAAGCCAATAATCCGTCGTATTTAGATACCTATGCTTGGATTTTATACCAACAGAAAAAGTATGCCGATGCGCGTACTTATATCGAAAAAGCCATCGCAGCAGGTGGCAGTAATAGCGGCACTATTTTGGAACATTATGGCGATATTTTGTTCCAATTGGGCAAGGGCGACGAGGCTGTACAACAATGGCAAAAAGCCAAACAAAGCGGTGAATATAGCGGACTATTAGACAAAAAATTGCGCGACAAAAAAATGTACGAATAACTCACGCTATGCGCAGAGTACCATTTTAAGCGGGCAGTAGAGATAACAAACAAAAGGCGGTCAAACCCAAATGTATTGGATTTGACCGCCTTATTATTATGGGCAGCATCGTTTATTTTTTCAAACCTATTTCGCGCAGACGTTCGTCTAAGTATTCGCCCGCGGTGATGGGTTCGTAGTGCAATGGATTGTCGGTAGTGACACACGATTCTAAGCAGGTCAAATCCATTTCGGAGCGCGGGTGCAAGAAGAAAGGGATAGAATAGCGCGGCGTATGCCATTTCTCGCGGGGTGGGTTCACTACGCGGTGCGTGGTAGAGCAAAGGCGGTTATTGGTAAGGCGTTGCAGCATATCACCTACGTTCACTACGATTTCGCCTGGGCCAGCATTGATAGCCACCCATTGGTTTTGTTTGTCCAATACCTCTAAGCCGTCGGCAGAAGCTCCAATGAGCAGCGTGATGAGGTTGATGTCCTCGTGTTGTTCGGCGCGAATGGCGTTTTTGGGTTCTTGTGTAATGGGTGGGTAGTGGATACAGCGCAAAATACTATTGCCATTTTTGATTTTGTCGGTAAAATAATTTTCGGGTAGTTTCAAAAACAAGGCGATAGCTTCCAATAAATGTGCCCCTGATACCTCGAAAGCGCGATAGGCGCGATAGAGCGTATCATTGAAAGCAGGCACTTCGCGCAGTTCTACGTTAGGCGGGTACTGTTCTTTGATGGGGTCGTTGTCGGTGACGGTCTGCCCCCATTGGTAAAACTCTTTGAGGTCGGGCGCGTCGCTGCCTTTGGCGTGTTCTTTGCCAAAGGAGGTATAGCCGCGCTGCCCCGCCAGACCAGGCACTTCGTACTGTTTTTTCACTGCAAAGGGTTGGGCAAAAAATGCCTCAACATTAGTATACATGGCATTTATCATCTCATCGGTAATACCGTGATTGATAACCGTCACAAAACCGACTTCTTCGTAAGCCTTGCCCAATTGTTGGACAAAAGAACGGCGGCGAGCATCGTCGCCCGATAAGAATTCGGCTAGATCTACTTGTGGAATAGCACGCATAGTAGTTTATTTGTAAATTATTTATATTTTAAACAAAAAAAACATTTTCCAAAACCCACTGAAATACAAGGCAAAGATACGCATTTTTTGGCTAACAAATGATATTAACCTTACTCTAAATAAGATTATTCTAAGAACGTTGAAATCAGATAAGGGTAATGCTATAAATGTAATAATTTATTTTTATAATTATATATAAAATATTTTGCTGCTCCGATGTGATTATTCAAAAATCTTGAAAAGCCCAATGTTTTTCTAACTAAGCAGGATACTCTTTGACGTAGAGCACAGTTAAAACGCTCAATATCAGCAATTTCCGCTTTAAATAATTTACGCTATATAATACGCTGAAAATGAACGATTTGACTTCATTGATAAAATTATAATAAAAAATTAATAATTTTATATCTTGCTTATTATGAACAAGATACGAATTGTTAAATTTTAATACCGAAAGTTGCTGGCTCAATATAGCCCGTTAAGCCACTATCTTTTCCAACTCCAAAGTTGTGGTGTTCTCTCGTTCAAAAACACGAACGCATGCTTGCCAATAATCAGAGAAAAAGCCAGCAGCACCTTTATAGACAAATTGATTATTAAGAATAAAATGTAAAAAAAAATGCCACAAACTATATAAAGTTATCAAAATATTTTAATGTATTTGATTTTTTTAAATTATTTGTCTATAAAACTATCAGGGATATTTTGGAAAAATAATGCTGTATCTTTGCTTGGCTGCCCCCACATGAAAGGCTCACAAAGATACACGCCGATATCGATTAAATTCAGATGCAAAAAAACATGCCTTGTAATTTTGGGTAAAAATAGTATTACATTTTTAGAACGACCATCTGATTTTAGCGTTCTTAGAACATGCCAATTTTATCTTTGAACAAGTCTATTGATAAATGTATTCAGTAGATTGAAGCCCAACTAAGCAACAGACCAAGAAAAAGACTTAGCTTTGCATCTCCTAATCAAGTCTTTAGCCAAAAAAAGCTGTATTTATCACTTGAATACGCGGAGTATGATAATGGTATTTCTCAAAAAAGGGTATTGGTGGAACCTGTTATTGGGTCGATGAAATTTTTTTTAGAATTATGCCTCAAACCTACCGTAATCACAGCAAGGGCTTTGAATATGTTTCTGTCGAGATTTGCGCCGCATTATACAACCGTAAAATAAAACAACTGAAAATAGTCGTAAATTTGGTTCTTTTAGGTTTGTTGTGGATGATTACCTTTGCGGTACTCTATTTAATTTACACATATGGAAGATTGCAAATTTTATGAATTACTTTTGGACTTACCTTTTCTATCAGTGAGTTCTGTTTCGTTTGATAGCGACAAATTGGTCGTCTTGTCACTCTCAATTAGGCGAAGGGATTTGTCCTTGTTGTAAAAAAGACGACAAAAGTAAATCAACGTTATCATCGCAGTGTTTCGGATTTGCCTATTTCTGGTCGTTCTGTGGTGTTGAATTTAGAGGTACGCCAATTTATTTGCCTCGATTGCAATCGCACATTTAGCAGAACGGTTCGATTTTGTCAGTGAATCGACCAACACAACGCACCATAAGGCGAAGTGGGTGTTTATGCTTTGCGAAAAACAACCTATTAGTCAGGTGGCTGCTTTGCTGGGCATGGGTTATTCCCAAGTAGCGCATATTTATCAATTGGGTGCTGAGTCACTTATCTCTGCTTGCGACCCCTATAAGTCGGTGCGCAATTTAGGCATTGATGAAATAGCTCTTCGCAAAGGTCATGGCGATTATGCTTGTGTATTAGTAGATTTGGATAGGGGCTGTGTCATAGATATGTTGCCATTTAGGGATAAAGAGCGGCTTATCGCCCATTTTCAGGCTAAGGGGAGGCTTTTTTTGCAACAAATCGAACATATAAGTTGCGATATGTGGGATGGCTACATCACGAGTTCAAAGGCATTATTTCCCAATGCCAAGATTGTTATTGACCGTTTTCATGTAGCCATGCACCTGAACGCGGCAGTAGATGAACAACGAAAAGAGATCAGAAAAACGAATAAAGATGTTGAAGTGTTTAAAGGTATCAAGTGGGCTTTACTCAAAGATCCTAAGAGGCTAACAGTACAAGACGAGGAGAAATTAAGCAAAGCTTTTGAGCAATCGTCCGTATTAGAAGAAATTTATGAAATAAAAAATACTTTTAAAGCAATATTCGATGCTCAATTTGAATATTCCTTTGCTTGCCAACAGATAGAACATTGGCTGGACTATGTCGAGTTAATTGCCAATAAGCACCTCAATAAATTTGTAAAAACTTTTAACAATTACAAATCACTTATTTGTAATTATTTTGGCACTCTGTTATCCAATGGAGTAACAGAAGGGTGCAATAATCTGATAAAAACAATTAGGAGAATGTCGTTTGGAATGCCTAATTTCGAAAATCTTAAATTAAGAGTTTTGGCATATCAAACGTAGCTCCACAACAAACCTGAAAGAACCCTTTGCCGATGTTAATCATGTATTTTACCAATCTTAATTTTTCCTATGTTCACGCCCCCCCCCGCGCGCACTAATGTTTAGGCTACTATGCTGCTTGGCAATCGGCTTATGCCTACCGCTTCCTGTGTGGTCGCAACAACTACCCGCCGACCCCAAGCAACCCTTGACTATCTATCAAGTACGAGACTCTCTTTTAATGAGGATAGAACCGAGATACTATACTGAATGGATAGACAAAGAGGACACCTTTTCTATTCGACTAAATGGCGGAAACCGCAACCGCGAATTATTCGGACGAGGATACGACACGAGTGTGAAGACCATTCAAGAGTGGTTCGACCAATTAGAACCACGCCTTTATCCGAGTGGCAACTTTGTAAATGCTTGGACCAGTATTTTTGACGAAATAAAACGCCTCGAAAAGGCGCAACAACAGGCTGCTGAAAAACAACCTGGCCCCTGCGACGTGTCGGCTCAATGGCGCAATATAGGACCTTTTGCGCGTCAGACAGACCCCCTCGCCCAAGAAACTAACGCCTCAAATAGCTTATCTGCACACCCAAGTGCTGTTCCAGGAATAGGTAGGGTCAATTTTATCAAAAAACACCCCAGTATCACTGGTACTATTTATATCGGTGCGTCAAATGGGGGCTTGTGGAAAAGCACCGATAGCGGCAGCACTTAGCAAGTACTCAATGATAAAATTGCGGTATTGGGTACGTCCGACTTGGTTTTTGACCCGCCAATGCCAATACAATGTATTTGGCAACGGGCGACAAAAGCCGAGGCGGTAAAAGTGCCATAGGTGTTACTACCTACTCAATAGGAGTGCTGAAATCAATAGACGGCGGAATTACTTGGAATACCTTAGCCCCTGTCGTGAAGTGGTCTGGACTGAGTAATGACGTAGAACAATATCACGGCATGAAAATAAACAAACTGCTGCTAACTGCGAGCGGCGACCTATTGATAGGCACCACCGACAGCGAAATAACGAGTAATGGCGTTTGTGAAGCGGGTATATATAAATGGAATGTGGCTAATAGCACTTGGGAAGTGAAATTAACGCCGATGTATGCTGGTCTCTGTAATGCTATAACCGACATCCTTCAACTTGCCCAACGGCGATATCATCTGCTCTTCTCAACTTGGCATATTATACCGCAGTACTGACGGAGGTAATAATTTTAGTGCTACAAATACTGCAAGGGAGTATCTTACCTATCTTAACAGATCCTGGCAGAACCGAGCTTGCCCAATCGCACCTCAACGGCAATACTTTTTATGTGGTATATGCCTTAGTCAATAGTGCATTTGGTGGCTTGTTCAAAACAACCGATGGAGGCGCGAGTTTTACGTCACTGTCATTAGATATTTCTACTACTGCCATCCTTTGTAGTGCTTGCAAAGAGCATTTGGGTATAGAAGTGTCCGAGACTAACGACAATGTGCTATTTATGGGCAGCAATCAGGAAATTTACAAGATAACGGTTAATCCCACTGCCCCCCATTCGGTGGCGGCTAAAACGCTCTATATACGATCTGCGAGCAGCGACGAGGATTATGTGCATGCCGATGTCAAAGATTTTGAGTGGGTAGGCAACGACCTCTATGTAGCTACCGACGGCGGCATAGCCAAAACCTCCGACAACGGCGAAACATGGACCCATGGTACGAACTGACCCGCGACCTATGTATTACAGAAGCCTATCGGATAGGCGGTTTGGCGAGCAATAAAAACATCGTCTATGCGGGCACACACGACAACGGCATCTGGCGGCTGAACGATAACGCAGCAGCCCCCACCCTAAAATGGCAAAACGTCAAAGAAGGTGATTGTGGCGAAGTAGTCGTAGCCTCAGACACCGAAGCATATACCTATTATTTTACAACGCCCGCAATTAGGCGAATCAAGGGACCTAACAGCAATAATCAATATACAACCCCTGCTGTCATTGTAGGGTTTGGTCCCTATCTATCTACCAGCACCAATACGACATTAGCCTTAGACGGTAATAATAATATTTACGTGGGCAACCTCGATTTATTTAAAGGGACCATCAACAGCAACACAGCTATCAGTTGCAATAATGTAACAACGATTGGCTTTACTTCTCCTATTGGTTGGTCAAATCAGCCCCTATCGACTATCGCAATAGCTCCCAGCAATCCGAATGTCATTTATATATCCAAGCGTAACGGGTTGTCTACGGGACCCGCTGTCTATCGGAGCGACGACGCGGGTGCTACATGGCTACCTGTCTATGTGAATAGTACTATTTATGGTAGTACGCCGCCTACGCCCTTAGCCCCAAATCAGCAATTGCCTGCCTTGTCGCTCAATCGTTTGGTGGTCGACCCTGCCAATCCGCAGCGTTTGTGGGCGGTATTTTCGGGCTATACATATAACCAAAAAGTGTATGAGTCGGCAGATGGCGGAGCTACTTGGCGCAATATTACGGGCGGCGGGCTGCCCAATTTGCCCGTCAATGCCATTGCCGCTTTTGAAGATGGCGGGCTTTTGCATTTGGTCGTAGGCACCGACGTAGGCGTTTATTATAGCAATTCGACCCTGCTGGCTTGCAAGCTCCCACAATGGAAGCCCTTGATGCAGGGAGTAACAGCCAACGCCAGTTTTCCGAATGTCATTGTGCAAGACGTAGAAATTCACGGCTCTGGCGCGACCGAGTGCTGCGAGCAGCTACTTTCGGGCGCGGTATATGGGAAACACCTTTACCCACCATAGGCACAAGCGGCTGCACATGCAGTATTTGTGGCGACGAGGACTATCCACTCCAAGCCCATTTTACGGCAGCCCCCGACGGGATTACATCCACTATAAACCCCAATTTTGAGGTCGAAGCCAATTGGCTGCAATGGATGACCGTACTTTTCCCAATCAAATTGGTTGATGCCTCTACTGGGCTAATGCCTGCCGACGGCTACGAATGGGCGTTTACAGGCAACACCTCGCTGCCGCTCAATTGCGACGGTGATTTTTTGTCAAATGACCCCTGCGCTTCCGTAGCTTGGTTAGAAGCGGGCACGCATACCGCAACGCTCACTGTAACTGATACGGAGGGCTGTACCAGCAGTTTTCGCGTTCTTTCGACATCGCTGCCTACGAACCTGATTGCGACATGGGTGTTACGCTCGAAGTATCGCTACAACACCCTACACAAACCTGCAACCTCACCACTGCAACTTGCCCCCAAGCAAATGCCAATGGCAGTTTATCCATAGCTCCTATCAGTATCGAATTGGGTTCGGGCGGCTATAACTATCACATAATTAGAGCGTACTGAAAAAGCCAATTCGCTATTATAATTTATTGATATTCAGTGAATTATGACAAAAAATGGGTTAAAAATAGTAGGAAAACTACTCATAAAATCGTACCTTTACGTCTAAAACCGTGCAGTTTTTTCGTCATGATAAAAAAGACCTTACCTAAATTCCCAGTTTTGACGTTTGGGTTGCCTTTTGAGGGCAGTTTAGATTCGAGTAATCGTTGGGTTCAGTTGGCAGGCTCATTTCCTTGGGAAGCCATTGAGACAGCCTATCT
Organism: Sphingobacteriales bacterium; assembly: GCA_016711295.1. Taxonomy (GTDB): domain Bacteria; phylum Bacteroidota; class Bacteroidia; order Chitinophagales; family UBA2359; genus JADJTE01. The sequence continues at coordinate 232,738 of JADJTE010000007.1, forward strand.
TAGTAAGATGTGCGCCGACAATGGTCGCCCGTCGCTTCCGGCTCGCTTAGTGCTGGGTGCGTTGATAATCAAACACTACCTCAATATTTCGGATGCCGAGACCATTTTGCAAATTCAAGAGAACCCCTATCTTCAATATTTTGTTGGGCTTGAAGTTTTTCAAAAAGCCCCCATATTCGACCCGTCGCTCTTTGTAGCCATCCGCACCCGCTTGAGCGGCGACGGTATAGCTGCCATAGAAAAAGCAATAGCGCAATCGGTGCGTAGCTACCTTGATAGCCAAGTGCCAGCCAAAGGTAGCCCTTCAGGCTACTTCGGACGATGCCCCACCGGAGCAAGACCCACCAATAGCAGACAAGCGTGCAAACGCCACATCAGCGCAAGACGAAACGGAGCAAGACACCACCACCCAAACCGAGTCCCAAGTCACTCATCGCGGGCATTTAAAAATAGATGCGACCGTAGCCCCTCAAAAAATAAAGTTTCCAACCGACCTTGATTTGCTCAATGAAGCTCGAAAAAAGACAGATAATTATATTGATTTGCTCTGCGCTCAATTGAATTTACCGCGCCAAAACTTCCGAACCTACCGTCGGATAGCCTATAAAAATTATCTAAACATCGCCAAAAAGAAAAAGAAAAAAAAGAAAGAGTTGCAAGTAGGTATCCGACAACAATTGGGCTATTTGAAACGTAACTTACTGTTTGTCAAGGCTTTAATCGAACAAGTTCGCAGCAATGAACCCCAAGCAACATTAAAAGGATGGCGTAAAAAGGAACTAAAAGAATATGAAACGATACAAAAACTGTATGAACAACAAAAGAAAATGTATGACAACCAAAAGAGAACTTGTGAAAACCGCATCGTATCTATCTCCCAGCCATATATTGCGTCCGATTGTGCGAGGCAAACAACATGTAAGCACAGAGTTTGGAGCGAAAATCGGCATCGCCACCGTAGATGGCATCACCACCATAGATAACTTTTCGTGGGAAGCCTATAACGAAAATCAAGACCTTGAAACACACATCAATCGTTATAAAGAACTATATGGTGTATTGCCCGAAAGCGTCAATGCTGACCGAATATACCTTACACAGAAAAATCGCGCACTCGCCAAACAACTCGGCTTTCGGCTCATCGGCAAGCCACTCGGTCGCCCCAAAAAGAAGACCACACTGCCAAAGCAAAACGAATTGCCCAAGTTGAACGAAACCAACGCAATATCGTAGAGGGCAAAATCGGGCAAACCAAAAACCGCTACGGCTTAGACCGTATTGCAGCAAAATCCAATGAAACAACCCGTGTTTGGGTTACTTGCTGTATCATAGCCACGAACATTGCTCGATGGCTCAAAGCACTGTCTTTGTGCCCATTCAAAATATGGTACTATATCCTGAAAACTCTACAGATTTCAATTTAGGAGATTTTTTTATTTTGTTGATGTAAGATATGTTTTGATTTTATTACTATCGTTATTGCATTAATTTTTATTCGCTTTGTTGTTTGTTTGGTGCATAACAGCTATTTTAGCGTCATTTTTCATCAAACAAGTTACATAGATGTGTAAGTTGAAGCAATACCTTTTGCCTTTATTGGCACGTTTAGCACAAAAGCAAGTTCGCGGTAACCTTAAAAGCTAATAGACAAGATGGTCGCCAAGGGCGGTAGCAATCTTTACAGCCTTTATGAAAATAAATCGGAATATGTTAATGTTTGTCGTATGTTAAGCGGAGATTTGAATACCGTTGTTGATACGGATAAGCTCAATATCAGCCTTTTGCAGAATGCCATTCCCTTTTTTAAGGGCAAAAAAGTGGTATCTATCGTTCATGATTGCAGCCCTATCCGCAAGCCCGAGAGCCGTGTTTTAGATGGTTTGGGCAAGGTTCAGTCCTTAGACAATACCGTTGTTAATGGCTACAATACCTTTGCTACGATAGCTGTTGATGTTGGAGGTCGGGAAGTTCGGCTGCTTGCTTGCACTCCTTTCAGCAACGGCGTTGATAGCTATGTAAGCAAAGAAGAACGAAAGGCTTATGAAACAGGACAGATTAAAGACCCTCAGCGGCGAGCCGCCATAGCGGCTTATGATGCTTCTGGCGAGAGCCACCACCAAAAAGACATCGTATTTGCACAAGTGCGCTTGGTTTCGGCGCATATTAAATCGATAGACCCCGATATATCAGTTGTAGATATTTTTGATAGAGGTTTTGATGATGTAGAATTGTTTGAGTTAGAAACAGCATTAGGGCACGATTTTATTATCCGTTGCAAAGCCAGCCGAAACAGCAACAGGATGTATATAGACGAAAAAGGAATAGAAAGATGCCTAAAATTAAAAAATCAACGCTTTTGGAAAGGCGACGAAGTGATGTATGACCGCATTAGCTTCAAAAAAAAGACCTATAAAAACGTCAAAGGCGTTTTTGAGTGGAACACAGTAGAAATAAACGGCAATATCTATTCGGTTTTGAGGGTTACATTTTATCAAAGTAATGGAAAAAAGATATTCAGCGATGACATGTTACTGCTCACAAGTCTGACTATTACTGGCTTAGAAATGGCAAAACTAATTTGGGAAATGTATATGCAACGAATGGCGATAGAGTCTGTTTTCAAGTTCTGTAAAGATGAGTTGCAGTGGGAGGCACCAAGAGTGAATGATTGGCTAACGATGAAGCACTTGTTAAGTCTTGTCTATTTTGTAGCAGGGTATTTTTACGAAATAAAAGACGACCTTGTCCAAGATGAAGGTATTCAGTGGCTAGCAAAAATTGCTAACGGAAAAGGAAAAGTAAGCCCGCACTTTATTCTAAAAGGAATTGCCATGTTGATTGCCTACATCGAAATCAAAAAACTTATAGACGAAGGAGCAATAACAGAAGAACACATATTGTATGCAGAAAGTATATTTATGTCAGGATAATTATAGTGCGATGAAAATCTGTAGAGTTTTCAGTATATCCGAAATTATTTCTCCTATTACATCATATTTACAAATAACACTTTCTTTAATATTCAAAAATATATAAAAGCACCTGCTTTTTAAGCACACTCTAATTAAACCTGACGGTCTGGTTGCCAGCAACGATGACCTACATTTTGCCGAGAACGGATACGCCACACTCGATTGTCTGCCTACTGGTATCTACCAAATCATCGTAACTGATTTAGTCACAGGCTGCGCAGCTACTGCGAGTGCCCAACTCAATGCCCCTACTCCTACACCTTTGGCAATAGGCAATTTTTCGGTTAAACCGACAAGCAATACGAATGAATGCGATGGACAGTTGGTGTTTGACCAAATCAATGGACTTAGTTTTGACCCTGCTGAGTATTCGTTTGCTTGGTCTGACTGCACTAATTGCAATACCCCAACACGCACAGAGCTTTGTCCAGGGTATTACACCGTCACAGCGACCCACTTGCTCACCGGCTGCCAAGGGCAAGCTACTGCTTATGTCCATCTTATTTGTACCGTCTCACCCAACCTCATCAGTACATTGGGCAATGAAGTAATCAACACTATTGATGTATATCCCACTACTTTTGAACTGGCTGCCAACGTCAAATTTAGGCTCAACGGCGATGCACGTGTCACGGTGAACGTGTATAATTTGTACGGAATGCCCATCAAAAAACTCTTAGACGACGAATTGATGACAATGGGAGAGCATTACTTAGAATATGATGCCAGCGACGACCCCGACGGCGTTTATATATATGTGGTCAATGCTTGCCAAGAAACAAAAGGCGATATCGGCATCAAATACTAAGAATAGGGTTTGCCCTGATACAAAAAACACTCAAAAGAGTTTCTTTGCCCATGCTATATTTTCTAAATCGTTGGGCTTGCATCTCGTTTTGATAGCCTGCGATACGCATCGCGGGCTATTTTTTTAGCTGCCCTGCTGAACAAATTTACCCAATTATTTGGGCATTCTTTCGGGTAGCCCAAGTTTTTACTTTCGTTTCTATGTAGTAGCGCGTGCTTTTGTCGTATCTTTGTCGCGCGTTTCGGCGCAGCAACTACCTAAATAATTATAGCCATGTTATTTCAACTTAATCATTGGCGCGGGCTTATTGTGTTAAGCCTTGCTCTATGGAGTGCTTGGGCAAGCCCCCTCGCTGCCCAACCCGCTACCCTCGCCTTAGAAAACGATACCCTCGAAGTATCGACACTCATCAATAATTTAGATGTGCCTTGGGAAATTCTGTGGGGTCCGGATAATTTTATTTGGATGACCGAGCGCGGCGGCACAGTAAGTCGCGTAAACCCCGACACAGGGCAGAAAACCGAAATATTAGACATAAGCGACTGCATAGAGTGGCAAGAGTCGGGCTTGTTGGGCATGGTGCTTCACCCCGATTTTGCCGCCAATCCATACATATATTTGGTATATACCTATTTAGTAGGCGGCAGCGACATCACCGAACGCCTCGTGCGCTATACTTATAACGGCACAGCATTGACCAACCCGCTTATACTGCTCGACGGCATACCGGGCAATACTACGCATATAGGTTCGCGCCTCCTCATTACGCCCGACATGAAATTGATTATGACTACGGGCGACGCACAAGACCAACCTTCGGCGCAAAATACCGATGACCTGACGGGCAAATTCCTACGCCTCAATTTAGATGGCTCTATCCCCGACGATAACCCCATTGCCAATAACCCCACCTATACTTTTGGACACCGCAACGCACAAGGTTTGGTATTGGCGAGTAATGGAATTATGTATAGTTCAGAACACGGACCTACCAACGACGATGAATTTAACATTATCACCGCCAATCGCAACTATGGCTGGCCTACTGTACACGGCTTCTGCAACCAACCCAACGAAATTACGTTTTGTAACAATAACGACGTAGTAGAACCCTTAGCCGCTTGGACACCAACGCTCGCCGTAGCAGGCATAGATTATTATAACCACCCCGCCATACCCGACTGGCAAAATTGCGTATTGCTGTGCGCCATGAAAGCCCAACGCCTCATTCGGATGCGCTTATCGCAAGACGGCACCGAAGTATTGAGCCAAACCAATTATCTCAATAATCAAATTGGACGTATCCGCGACATCTGCATATCGCCGATGGGCGATGTGTATATCTCTACCAGCAATGAAGATGCCTATGGCGACGGCACCCCCGACCGCATTCTGCGCCTACACAATCCCGCGTTCAGCATCGAGGCGCAGCCCTCTTTTAGCAGCAACGACACCTGTTTGAGCGTACAATTTACCAATACATCGGTCGATGCCGATACGTATTTGTGGGATTTTGGCGATGGTTATACCACTACCGACCCGTCGCCGCTGCACCTATACGCCCAAGCAGGCACCTATACCGTCCAACTCACTGCTACTAATATTTATGGCAGTAATAGCACCAGTGCTATCGTTACCGTAACAGATTGCAGCATCGGCATCCAATGCCGCCATAGCCCAAGCCCTGCGCCTCTATCCCAATCCTGCGTCGCTGCGTTTATATATCGATTATCCGTCCGAGTTGCAAGGCGGTACTGTCGAGATAAGCCTTCTCAATGGTCAAACGGTCTATACCCAAAGCCTGCCTATCAACCGCACTACATTCGACCTGCCTGTCGATGCGTTAGCGCGTGGCACGTATATCGCCACTTTCCGCCGCGGCAGCATTGCTGTTAGCCGTGTATTGAGTTTGCAATAAAAAACACACATTGCAATAGTTTTCTTATAGGAATACGTATTGAGAAACGGTATTCCTACCATTTTTTATCGCCTCTTTTGCCCGCCCAAGCATTATTTGGCACATGTTTCGGGGTCTATGCCACCGTTTCTCTGTTGTGCCTTTGCCTGTCCGTATCCTTATGCAACACGCTAAGTTTTCCGCTACTACGCCTCTATCGGCACATATAGCACTTTTGAGCGTCAATATTATCTACGGCATCAATTTTGTGGTTGCCAAAGAGGTCATGCCTGCTTATATTGGACCTTTGGGTTTTATTGTCATACGGGCGGGTGTAGCTATGTTGCTGTTTTGGATAGCTGCTGCTTGGTGGCGGTCGTATCATAGCCATTCTGCCCCTCCTACATTTAGCCGCCGCGAGTGGGCAACGCTCTTGCTGGGTGGTTTGACGGGTGTAGCCGCCAACCAAACGCTATTTTTCAAGGGTTTGTCGCTCACTTCGCCCATTCATGGGGCACTTATCATGATTACGACCCCTATTTTGGTACTGCTCTTATCCGTAGGACTTATTGGTAGCGAGCGGCTCACCTGGCGCAAATCGGCGGGCGTATTGTTGGGTTTGTCGGGTGCAGCAATGGTTATTCTGTCCAGCACCCGCCACACCTCAGATGGTTCGTCGGCATTGGGCGATTTTTGCATTTTCCTCAATGCCCTTTCTTACGGCTTCTATTTGGTGATTATAAAACCCCTGCTGATGCGCTACCATTTTTTAGACATCACTAAATGGACATTTTTAGTCGGTTTTTTGTTGGTCTTGCCCTTGGGCGGGCGCGAATTTTGGGCTATCGAATGGCATAGTTTCACGCCTTACGTATGGGCATGTGTAGCATACGTAGTAATTTTAGTGACATTTATGGCTTACCTACTCAGTGTTTTTGCCCTCCGCCATGCCGATGCGTCGTTGGTGAGTAGCTATATCTATACGCAACCGCTTATCACCAGCATCATTGCCTTATCATTGGGCAAAGACCAATTGCAGCCCATTACGCTGATAGCTGCCGCCCTTATTTTTGTGGGTGTTTATTGGGTTAGCGCATCACAGAAATAAAGCGTTCAGCACGGTTCAAAATCTAACTCGGTAGCATTTGCTCAACCATTTTTTTGTCCAATAAATTTTGGCAATGGTTTATGCCAATTATCCTATTCGCCCCCCCCAAAAAAAAAGCTGCCTCGACATTAAACCAAGCACCCTTGTTGCTGTCTTATTGTTGTCTTGTTTCGTAAATGCATAGTTTGGTTGTGTTAGTGCCACCGTTTGTAACTTCCCCTAACAGGCGGTGGCCTTTTTTTGCACTCCCGCACTATATTGCCCCAAATAACTTAGCTTTGCTCTAAGAAAGTATACTAAACAAACCCTCAATAGCGTTAAAGCGCAGTTAGATGCCTATTTCTACTACAGTCCCTTATTGATTTATTGCTATTAACCATTTTTCTAAAAATACATCAATCTATCTATGAACTATTTAAAATCCTTGTTCCTAACTCTATTGCTCGGTATCTTTTCGGCGGGTTCTGCCTTTGCGCAAGATGGTTTCAATTTAGAAGAATTCGGTATGCCCGAAAGCAATTTTCCTGCGCCGCCCAATAGCGATGGTGCTACGGCTATTGTCAATTATAATTTGGATTATATGGATTTGAACGATGGCAGCAATATTATCCATATCGACGATGCGTCGGGTGCCAAGTTGTATGCCTATTATTACAAAAAAGACAATAGCTATACCTTGATTGTGCAAACAAAAGAAGGAAAAGACGTACCTTTGCGCGTAACAGGCTCGGAAGAAAACCCAGGCTGCGTATTTGCCCGCATAGGGCGCGATTGGATTAATGTGCTTTGTTCTGACTATTTGAGTTATACCGAAAAACGCCCCGAAATTAAAAAAGACCCCAAAAAAAGACGAGAAAAAAGAAACCAAGCCACAAGGCAAATAATCCCCCTCCTATTCCCCACCCCAAGCCTTATGCTGCCGATGCCCACTTAGCGACATCGGCAGCATGAGGTTTTGATGCGTATTTTATTTTAAAATATAAATTTGTAAGAATTAAGGAATAGAAAAACACGACAAAATTACATTTGTGACAAAGAATGTAGATACACTAAACCGAACTTTTTCCCTTGCTATCGGTTTCTATGTGTGTAGGGCAAAAAAGCGCGAATACCTTTCTGTTTCTGCATAATCCCTAAAAAAACAATTATCATCATTTCCCTCCCAAATCCCTTTCATTTCAGTACCGTTATGCAAGATATTACCGTTCAGGAACTAAAACATCGCTTAGACAACGAAGAGCAATTGTTCGTTATTGATGTGCGCGAACCTTATGAATACGAAGAATTTAATATTGGCGCAGAAAACATACCACTTGGCAACCTACCCGCTACCCTCAACCAATTAGAAGATTACAAAGATGTCGAAATCGTTGTGCATTGCCGTTCGGGTAAGCGCAGCGCGACAGCCCAACAATTGATGACGCAAGCAGGATTTAGCAAAGTGCGCAACCTGTTAGGCGGCATGGAAGATTGGAAACGCCAATTTGCGGTATAGCACGCGCCCTATTTTTTCTATCTCTAAGCGGTCAATAGCCTTTTGCGCAACATGTATAGGACTATTGGCCCTTTACCTGTTGCAAGTCGTAACCCACACCATCAGCCCTCCGCCGCGTATGATTATTTTATTCTCATCGTTATTGATTATAACCTTTGCGGGTTATAGTATGTACTACTTTTCGGAAGAAAGCAAAATACTCACCCTGCGTGCTCGCATAATAGTATTGGGTATTTTGAATGCCTCAATCATAGGGCTATCGTTTTGGGGCATCGACGACAATTACCACCGCGAGTTTTTGCAGGCTTGGCTACCCGTAGAACAGCCCATACCGCAATTGCTCTACTATATGGCGGCGGGTCTATTAGGTGTCTTGGCAGCGAGTGTGTATCTGCGAAATAGCTCTTGGTCGAGCCAAGTCGTCGTTTTATCGCTCGCCTTAGTGTTTGCGCGGTTTATCCATTATTATCTACCCGGTTATGCTATTGCAGCCGCCTTATATGTAGCAGGTGCTTTCTATTTGTTTGCGCTCGTAAGCAATATTTTTCAAACAGCCTGCACGCATAACTGCTATTTTAGGTAGCGCATTTATATTGCTTATCTTGGTGATGATAGCCGACGGACTTCGCTACCACCACTATTGGGCTACTTTCGGGACTATCCTATTCACATTTGGGGTATGGACGCGCTATTTTTGGCTCTTGGAATACAAACGCCGACAAAAATGCCCCCAGAATGTAGCGGTTGGGGTAAAAAACCGCCAAATTTAACGATATTTTTTTGGTGGGCTTTGGGCTATACAGAACGCACCCAAAGCGGCGACTATGAGCTGGAAACCAAACAAACAATGATGCGAACACTTGGCTACAAAGATTACCAAGCCCTGCCCAGCACCTGCCCCAAATGCCAAGGCAAAGGCTGGCTCTACCGCGACAACTATGCCGACGATATTCTGTACACCCCCGACCTACCCGCCCCAACTCAAACCCAGCCGCAAACTCAAGTCTAAACCGCTGTTAAAATAGTAACGTAGCTATTCAGGGTATAGGGTTTTGGGTATGGGGCAATGGGCTATATCTATCTAATAATGCCTGAAATCATTGCATATTCGATTAAAAAAATAGCTATCCTTGTGGGCTGTTTCTACAAGCCGAGATAGTTACGATAAAATGTAAATACAAAACCCAACAAGGCATACAAATATAATGTTATGTGCAGTTCCGCCGCTTTTTTGTTTAATCTGCTACCTTTGCGGTGCTGCAAATGGCAACCAACACCGAAATGATAAATAAAGAAAATATAAAACGAGTCTTGACCCTGCTTGGCTTCGTGGAAGACCAAAATGTTTACAGCAAACACTTCGGACAGGACGATTTTTACCTGAAAGCAGATTTCAACAAAAACGAACTTATTTATCCCGAAAACAAGGGATTGAAGGTAAACGAACGCCAAACCTGCAATTTTTCGTCCAACGAAAACTTTGTTGTCTTTGAGTGCGTCCATCGCCTTTTGGAAAAAGGCTACAAACCCGAACACATAGAACTTGAACCCAAATGGAAACTCGGACACGGCGCAAGCGGCGGACGAGCCGATATTTTTGTGCGTAACCAGCAAGGCAAACCACTTTTGATAATTGAATGTAAAACCGCAGGCAAAGAATTTGACAAGGCTTGGAAAGACACACAGTTGGACGGCGGACAGTTGTTTTCGTACATCGAGCAAGAAAAAGACATTGAATTTGTGTGCCTTTATGCCGCTGGTTTTGACGAAAAAACAAGCAGATTGAGCGCGGAGCAACGCATCGTTTCGCACAAAGACAACGAAAAAATATTAACCGATGACCCAAACCTCAAAGCCTTTAAAGATGCCAAAAATGTAAAAGAACGTTTCAGGGTTTGGAAAGATACCTACCAACTCGAATATACCGAAAAAGGCATTTTTGAAAAAAACATACAGCCCTACCAAATCGGAAAGGACAAATATACGCTTGACGTGGATACCAAAGCCATCGAAGCGTTCGACATCAAAGGCAAATACCATCAGTTCAGAACCATATTGCGGAAATACAACGTTTCGCGACGGGAAAACGCCTTTGAGGTCTTGGTCAATCTGTTTTTGTGCAAATTGGTAGATGAAAATGAAAGCCCGAACGACCTCAAATTTTATTGGAAAGGCATCGCTTACGATAATTATTACGACCTTGTGGACAGGCTTCAAGAGCTGTATAAAATCGGTATGGAGCGGTTTCTTGACCAAGAAATAACCTACGTTAGCAACGACGAAATTGAAAAGGCTTTTTGGGCTATTAAACAAAAACGAAACGCCACAAAACAGAAAATCAAAGAACTTTTCAAAACGCTCAAATTTTTCAACGACAATAATTTTGGCTTTATCGGCGTGAAAAACAAGCAAGGTTTTGAGAAAAACGCCAAAATCTTGTTGGAAATCATACGAATGTGGCAAGGCTTACGCCTCAAAACCAAAGAACAAAATCAGTTCTTGGGCGATATGTTCGAGTTCTTTTTGGACAATGGCATCAAACAGTCCGAAGGACAGTTTTTTACACCCCTGCCTATCTGCAAATTTATTGTGATGTCATTGCCGCTCGAAAACCAAATTCAAGCCAGCAACGACCCTTTGAAAGTCATAGACTACGCTTGCGGCTCGGGGCACTTTCTGACCGAATACGCTGTGCAAATAAAACCTTTGGTAACGCACTACAAACAAACCGCCCCCAACGAGTATTACAAAAACATCTTTGGCATTGAGAAGGAGGACCGATTGGCGAAAGTTGCCAAAGTATCGGCGTTCATGTACGGGCGTGACGAAATAAACATATTGGATGCAGACGCTTTGGCAAGCAACAACGAAATAAAAGACGACAAATTTGATGTGCTGATAGCCAATCCGCCATTTGCCGTTGAGGATTTTTTATTGACCTTGGACGAAACCGACCGCGAAAAATACGAATTGCTGCAAACCGTCAGCGATTTGGGAAACAAAAATATCCAATGCTTCTTTTTGGAGCGGGCAAAACAACTTTTGGCAGCCAACGGTACAATGGGCGTGATAGTCCCAAGTTCGGTGCTATCCAACAGCGACACCATGCACATCGCAACACGTGAGATCTTGCTCAAATACTTTGACTTTGTGAGCATTGTCGAATTGGGAAGCGGCACTTTTGGCAAGACAGGCACGAACACGGTCGTCTTGTTTTTAAGACGAAAACCACAACGCCCCGAACCCGCCGAGCATTTTTGGAACAGAACGCTCGATTTTTTTGAGAATTGGGAAGACGAAGCCAAAACAGGAGGCGGTGCTTTCATGGACGCCGAAACCGTTCGCCGCTATTGCCAACACATCGACATTGCACTCGACGACTACGAAACCCTGCTAATGGGCAAACCTTCGGCTGATCTGTTGGCTACTGAAATGTTCAAAGACTACAAAACCGATTTTGACAACACAAACGACATAAAAAACTAAAAGAGGCAAAGCAGTTCAAAGCCAAAACCGCAGCCGAACAAAAAACCGAACTCGAAAAACGGTTTTTGAAATACTTGCAAGACATCGAACAACAAAAACTATATTATTTCATCTTGGCTAACAGCAACCCGCAAAAGGTGCTGATTGTCAAAAGCCCGAATGACAACAAGGAACAAAAGCAGTTTTTAGGCTACGAGTGGAGCGGAGCAAAGGGCAGCGAAGGCATCAAATACAATGGCGGCGATACCATTCACGACATCATTACGCCCATGTTTGACCCCAATAACCGACAAAATGACCAAAAAATCAACTATTACATTCAGCAAAACTTTGAAGGGCAGCCGCTTGATTTGCCCGAACACTTGCAGCCGTTTGTAACAATGGCGCGATTAGAGGATTTGTTGGATTTTAGTAGAAGGGATTTTAATAAAGCACTTTCCCTTTCGCCTAAAAAAAATACAGGTATTGAAACACAGTGGGAGTTGGTGAGATTAGAAGATATTTCCAAAGAATTATTTGCAGGAGGTGATGCGCCCAAAACAGATTTTTCAAAAGATAAAACAGATAATTATCGAATACCAATATATGCAAACGGGATTGAAAACAATGGTCTGTATGGATATACAAGCAAAGCAGTTATATCAGAGCCATGTATTACGATATCGGCTCGTGGCACACTGGGCTATGTAGAAATCAGAAAAGAACCATTTGTTCCAATTGTCAGATTAATAGTATTAGTACCTAATAATAGGATTGATTTATATTTCTTAAAAATGGTGCTAAGTGAAGTCAATTTTAATGACACAGGTTCTGTTATCCCACAGTTAACTATTCCAAAAGTACGAAGCATAAAAATCCCCCTCCCACCGCTGTCCGTGCAGCAGCAAATCGTAGCCGAGTGCGAGGCAATAGACCAAAAAGTGAGTGAGGCACGGGCGGAGATAGAAAGGATAAAGGTTCAAGTTGAACAAGTAGTTTTGAATAATAGTTTTCCAAAAGACAAATTGGGTAACGTAGCACAAAGAGTAAGTGCCAATATTGACCCACAAGGTCAATCGGGTGAAGTCAATTATATCGGCTTGGAGAATATTGAGAGTAATACAGGTAATTTGGAAGGGAATATCAAAACCGAATACCAGACAATCAAAAGCGCAAAGACGGTTTTCAAGAGGGGCGATATTTTATACGGCAAGTTGCGCCCGAACTTGAATAAGGTGTATTTGGCGCAAGAGGATGGGATTTGCTCAACTGATATTTTGGTTTTCCGATTTAAGAATGAGGAATTGAGAATGTTTTTTGCCAAATACTTGCTCACAAAAGCATTTAATCAAGAAGTGCTTAAAACGGTCAGTGGTCAGCAGTTGCCCCGAACTTCTTGGACGGGCATGAAAGAAATAAAAGTGCCTGTTCCATCACTTTCGGAGCAAACCGCCTTAGTTGCCGAAATAGAAAAATTAGAGGCAAAAATAGCGGAGGGGCAAAGTATCATCCAATCAGCCGCCGCCGCCAAGCAAGCGGTAATGAAAAAATACTTGTAAATTCAAAATCATTTATCAATGATAACCATTTAGCCTTGTAGGGGGAACTAATCGAATATGCAGCGATGTCAGGCATTATTAGATAGGCATATCCCAAAACCCCATACCCAAAACCCCATACCCAAAACCCCATTACCCAAAACCCCATTACCCAAAACCCCATTACCCTAAATAGTTACTCGCAATTTAAATTAAACAACCAACAACCCAACCATGTCATTTATAGACCCCGCCCTCGACACTTATATCCATGCCCACACCAGCCCCGAATCGGACGTATTGCAAGCCCTCAGCCGCGAAACCTACCTCAAAGTATCGATGCCGCGCATGTTATCGGGGCATTTACAGGGCACATTTCTGCGCATGATTAGCCAAATGTTGCAACCGCGCCGCATTTTGGAAATCGGCACATTTACGGGCTACTCGGCTATTTGCCTCAGTGCAGGGCTTGCGCCCGACGGCATCTTGCATACTATCGATATCAACGAAGAATTGGAAGACATGCAACGCCGCTATTTTGCTGCCGCCCAAATTAGCCACCAAATACAACTACACGTAGGCAATGCCTTAACTATCATACCCCAATTGCCCACCGACCTGCCCCTCGACCTCGTTTTTATCGATGCCGACAAGCAGAATTATAGCCATTACTACGATTTGGTCATCGATAGGCTGCGCCCAGGCGGTTTTATTGTCGCCGATAATGTATTGTGGAGCGGAAAAATAGTAGCTCCCGACCCCGATAAAACTACCCTTGCGCTGATAGCGTTTAACGAAAAAATACAGCAAGACGAGCGCGTAGAAAATATATTGCTTCCTATACGCGACGGCTTGATGCTGGCGCGTAAGCGATAAAATGGGCGATGCAGCGAAAAAAATAGTGCTGAATGAGCAAATTTATGCTTCGTTAGCCCCAAAAAAGTGTAACTTTGCTCCGTCGTCATGTCAGCAGCGGAAGTAGCTCAGTTGGTAGAGCACTAGCTTCCCAAGCTGGGGGTCGCGAGTTCGAGCCTCGTCTTCCGCTCTCTTGTGTTTGTATTATCAAAACGCCCTTGAAAGTCTATGATTTTCAAGGGCGTTTGCTTATTGGGAGCGTCTATCCAAGGGTATTTAAAAACTTTCCCAATAGGCTTTCCAGCCTGCTTGTCGGTAGGTACGAGCGGCTTCGGCGGGATTGGGTGCTGCATAGATGCCGCGCCCTACAATAATTACGTCTGCGCCGCGCTCCTTAAAAACGATGTCGGGCGTATTGTAGGTTTGCCCCATGCTATCGCCTTTGGTAGCGAGGTGTACGCCCGGCGTAAATTGCAACATACCCCAATCATTATGTACGCGCGACTGTGCTACAAAGCCTATGACACAATCGCGATGTGAGCCGCCAATTTCGACCGCCTTTTGCAAATAACTTTCGTCGGTCAGGGTATCTTTTGTAGACATTTGAGCGATGATAATCATACCGCGTTGGTCAAAACAACCCGTATCGCGCAGGGCTACGATAGAGGCTTCGCCCGCTACGACGTGTACCGTCACCACATCAGCCCATTCCGAAATACCAAATACGGGCGAGGTATATTGTAGGCGGACGATATGCCCTATATCGGCAAATTTTCGGTCTTCGAACAGCAAAAAGTTATGTTTTTGGGCTATGGCACGCAGTTATTCGGTAAAATTGCGGTCAAAATCGGGTAGGTTATCTACGTGTGTTTTGAGCATACAAATATGTTCGCCCACTGTGTCGGCGAGTTGTAACAATTCGGCGGCGGTTTGTGTATCGGCAGAAAGGGCTAAGTTAGTTTGTTTTTGGGTCATAATCTGCAACAAGCGTTTCGCAATAGGATTGGTGCAGCGACTTACGCGCTCTTCGTAGGTCAGTTTGACGGGTGGCGCAGGAGCTACCGAACTATCAGGCAGTTTTTGGTAGGTAGTATGCTGCAAAAACTGCAAGGTTTGGTGATGTACCGATGGTTCGATGCGCCCTGCTTGTAGCAGTAGGTCTAAGAGTTCGGTTATCGAAAATAAGGCGTGCAGCGTATAGCCTTTTTGGGCTAAAATGCGGCTGCCGCCCTGTTGCCGATTGACGATAGCTACGGCGTGTTGGACGAGCAACCCTTCTTGTTCCAAGTCATTGATGGTTTCTACTAAACTCACGCCACTCGTCACGATATCTTCGATGACCACGCAGGTTTGCCCGGCGCTATATACGCCCTCAACCATGCGTTTTGCGCCATAGCTTTTGCGCTCTTTTCGCTTGACGACCATTGGTTTGTCGGCTAATAAAGACATGCCCGATGCCAGCGACAAGGCGGCGTAGGGCACACCACACAAAAAGTCGAACGGTTCGTGGCTGATAAGTTGCCACAGTTCTTGGCTGATTTGGCGCAATAATGCGGGATACGACACGATGCGGCGCATATCCAAATAAATTGGCGATGGTATGCCGCTGCGCAACATAAACTGCCCGAATTGTACGGCACCTATGTCGAAGAGTTGTAAAGCTAAATGTTGTTTGGGGTGCATGGGAAAAAAGTTTCGCAAAGATACGCACTTTTTTTCGAGGCTTTACTATCTAACTTCGTAACTATTTAGTCTTGTAGGAACAGCCCCCAAGAATAGCTATTTCTAATCGGATATGCAATGATTTCGGGCATTATTAGATAGATATAGCCCAGAACCCCATACCCAAAACCCTATACCCTAAATAGTTACCACAAGTCTATTCACACCCCCCTCGCTCTACCTGCTACTTGGTAGCTATCGCCAGCAAATCGAAACAAGTGGCATCGGCGGGGCTGATGTGGTAGTCGGTATGCGCTACGTCGCTCACTAATTGTTGGTTGCCTTTGAGCAATAGCCGTCTATTGACCCTATTGAGCAAATCGTAGGGGATTTGGAGCAAGACGCGCGGCAGTTTATATTGCAAATTAAATATATCGTACCGCGTAAAACGGGCTACCGACTGTTTGTTCTGCTCGTAATATGCCATTACCTTGTCGTTGCCATATACGCCGTTCATCGTCACGCTGCTGAAATGAGTTTGCAGCAGGGCAGTCAGTTCGTCGGGCGAATATTCGCGCACATGCCAAGGGTTGCGCGTCAATGACATGGCTCGGTTGGGCGTGGTCAGTATCAATTTGCCGCCTGGGCGCAATACGCGCGCCATTTCGCGCACCAAAGCCTTGTCGTCTTCGATATGCTCTATGACCTGAAACGATACGATATAATCGAACATATCATCGGCAAACCCTATGGGCGGCACGCTCATCTGCATCATGCGCAGGTTATCAATAGCGGGGCTAAACCGCTGTGGGTCGGGCGCAAATTTGTCGATGGCATAATATTCGTCGGCAAAAGGTGCCAGCAGCGGAATGCCATAGCCATCGCCGCAGCCCACTTCCAAAACACGCCCTCGCAGGTGTCGGGTAGCTTCGTTATAAGCTACCAAGTGGCGTTGATATATAACGTTGTCTGATATTTCGTGCGCCGTAACGCGCTCGGCTGTTGCCATAATGAATAAAATGAAGTAAAAAAAGCGGCTATAAGCGTTTTGGGTTGGGTATATTATTCGCCGATAGTGGCAATACATTTGAGTTCTATGGCAATGGGCGTAGGCAATGAACTGATTTCGACCGTAGTGCGGCAGGGCTGATTGTCTTGGAAATACTCGGCATATAGGCGGTTATAGGTCGTAAAATCGCGCTTCATATCGACCAAAAAAACAGTTACATCAATCAAGTTAGCCCAGGACGAACCCGCTGCCTCCAATACCGCACGTACATTGTCGAACACCGAACGGCATTGGGCTTCAAAATCAAAATTTACAAAATTGCCGTTTTTATCCAAAATCAAACCCGGAATGTGCTGGCTGTCGCGTGGGTCGCGCGGACTATGCCCGACAAAACAATAAATTTCCCACGCGGCGAGCGTGTGGGTATAACCCTACGGGTGCGGGGGCTTTGTCGGTATGAATAATAGACATAATAGATTTGTGGGCTTGTAATATCATTCAAGATAAGCACAAAAGTACGCAATAATGTGCAATAAATGGTGTTTGGATAAGGCTAAATTTTGGGCTATGGGTTTAAATATGCGCAAATGTTCGTAAGTTTGCAGCCCTGAAAACATTTCACCGATAGCTACCCACCGCAATATGCTCACCAAAAGTGCCATTACTTTTAAAATACTTGCCGCCATTGTTGCGGTACTCGCCATCAATGTATTGTCGAGCTTTTTGTTTGCCCGCTTAGATTTTACGGGCGACAAGCGCTATACGCTCAGCCAAGCTACCAAAGATATTTTAGCCGATTTGGACAGTAGTGTCACCGTAACGGCGTATTTTTCGGACAATCTGCCCGCCCAAATCCAATATGTTCGCAACGAATTTGAGGATTTGCTCGTCGAATACTCCAACCGTTCGGGCGGAAAAATCGATTACCACTTTGAGGACCAAGCGGCAGCCCCGAAAAAGAGCAAGCAGCTATGCAGCATGGCGTGCGCCCCTTAGTAGTGCAAGCCCGCGAGCGCGACCAATTCAAAGAGCAACGCGCTTATATGGGTGCGGTATTGCAGCACAACGGACAAACCGAAGTGATTGCCGCCATACAGCCGGTGCAGCTATGGAATATGCCTTGTCATCGGCTGTTAAAAAAATAGCTGCCACCGACAAGCCGCGTATCGGTTTCGTACAAGGACACGGCGAAGCATCGCCCCAAGCTATGCCCGAAGTATTGCAAGCTATGTCCGTCATGTATCAGCCTCAACCCGTGCAGTTGAGCGACTCGGCATTGTTGTCGTTCAAAACGCTCGTTATCGTAGCACCTACGGATACGTTTATGCCCCAAGACCTCGCACGCCTCGATGCGTTTTTGGCAGCGGGCAAAGGCGTTTTTGTCGCCCTCAACCGCGTACAAGCCGATTTGCAGGGCGGCGGCGGCACATCGCTCAATACGGGTTTGGAAGCATGGTTAGCCCAAAAAGGCGTGACCGTAAACGACAATTTTGTCATCGATGCCAAATGTGCGCCCATCACGCTGCAACAGCAAAACGGATTTTTTACGTTCAACCAACAAGTAGCGTTTCCGTACTTGGTCTTAGCCAACAATTTTGCCGACCACCCCGCCGTCAAAGGTATCGAGCAAGTGATATTTCCGTTTATCAGTTCGCTCAATTCAAGTAATAAAGCGGTGTCACCTTTACGCCCTTAGTGACCAGTTCGCAAACAGCAGGCACCGAAACGCCGCCTGTCGCCTTTGATGCCCAAAAACCCTTGCAATCCTACAACTTCGTAACGAGCAATTTGGTGCTGGGCGGTGCCTTGGAAGGTAGCCTCGCCGACGGCGGTAGCCCCGCCAAAATGGTCGTTTATGGCGATGGCGATTTTGCGGTCAATGGCGAAGGACAACGCGCCCAACGCCTCGCACCCGATAATATCAACCTATTCACTAACGGCATCGATTGGCTGTCGGACGATACGGGATTGAGCGAACTGCGCACCAAAGTCGTCACTTCGCGCCCCATAAAACGCGAATTGAGCGACGGCAGCAAACAGTTGGTCAAATTTGGCAATTTCTTGCTGCCCTTGTTGCTCGTATTGGGCTATGGGTTCGTGCGCCTGCAAAGCCGCCGACAAAAAAAATTGCGCTGGGCTTCGGAGCGATATGTATAGTTAGTGGTGAATGATGAATGGTGAATGGTGAATGATGAATGATGAATGGTGAATGATGAATGATGAATGGTGAATGATGAATGATGAATGGTGAATGGTGAATGATGAATGGTGAATGATATGAACAGTAATTCTCGGCATTAAATAATTCACATTATATAACACGCTGAAAATGAATAATTTAGGTTTATTTTCAAAATTTTAATAAAAAATTAATGGTTTTATATTCTGCTTATTATGAGCAGATTACAAATTGTTAAATTTTAATACCAAAAATTACTGTGCTATGAAAGAAAATATACTGCGAAAGAAGAGTTTTGATTTTGCTGTTCGCATTGTCAATCTTTTCAAATATTTAAAAGATGACAAAAAAGAATTTATCCTTTCTAAGCAAATACTTAGAAGCGGAACTTCGGTAGGTGCAATGGTAAGAGAATCTGAACATACTCAAAGTAAAGCTGACTTTATTAATAAATTATCCATTGCACAAAAAGAAATTAATGAAACCATCTACTGGTTAGAACTAATGATTGAAACGAACTATATCGATAGGGCTCAATTGAAAGTTTGAATTCGGATGCCCTTGAATTAATAAGGCTGATTACCAGCAGCCTAAAAACTGCAAAGCAATCACTAACCATTAACCACTAATGGTTAGGTTTTCTAATTTTGAGTATTAATTTTTTGTCTGCTGTGTATCCATCTCCAAGCGTTAGGACTTAGGAAATAGCGTTAGATAATTGAGATATTAGTTCAAGAACTCCCCCTAACCCCCTCAAAGAGGGGGAATTTATACAAGATATAGTTTACTGATTATCAATAGTTTATGATAAATTGTAAAAAATATTTAATGTATTTTGTTCTTAAAGTGACATAAACATTACCCACTAACCATTAACCACTAATGGTTAGGTTTTCTAATTTTGAGTATTAATTTTGTCTGCTGTGTGTCCCTCTCCAAGCGTTAGATAATTGAGATATTAGTTCAAGAACTCCCCCTAACCCCAGGTCTAATCAGTTCTAATTTTTTGTTGTTTGTTTTTTTGTATTTTAGTTTTTTTGTCTCTTACCTTATTTTTTATCAAGCCGTTTAGTTGTATCATTTTATCGACTTTATTGGTATGCTCTTCAAAGGCAGCCTTCATAGATGTATAGCCATTTAGTTGAAAAATGTTCATTGCAGCATCGTATAGTATTGATATGGTTACGGCTCCTTTTGTTGTTTGTGTTAGGCAGTCATCTTCTCTGCAAACCACATCTTTTATCCAATGATAGGATTCAATTCCCCAATGTCCGCGAATACCTTTTGCCATAACTGCGGCACTTTGATAGTTATTAGAAACGTAATAATGTGTATGCTCATATGGTTTATTATTTCGTGTGCCAGATCAGGTAATAACGATAAAATACTTTACTAATGCTTGCCATTTTTTAGGTAATTCTGTGCTTGCTTTAAAGACTGCTATTTTGCGTGTTTCTGTTCGCCCATGCGATTTTTTCTCTTCCTCTGTGTAAGTATCTATGGGCAGTTCTTTCTCCTGTGTGGCTACTATTTTTTTTTTAGTGCAGCACAATTATCCTTAACTTGTACCACATAACCAGCGTCTTTTTGCAAAATTAGTTGCAAAAAAGCCTGATTACAGTGTAAAGCATCAGCAGTAATGGTCTTTTCGGCTATATCCACCTCGTCACTCCTAAGCAACAGTTTAACTGTTTCACTTTCGCCCTTTTTGCCTGTTAAGTAATAGGCAAACTGAACAACTGCTTGACTATTATGCTGAACTAAACGAACAACTGATACCAAATTTTGCGCTGCTCCCTGAGCATCGGTTATCGTGCCCGATAAGGACTTGCCATCTACCGAATACCAAGAAGAGTCGCCCAAGTCTCTGAACTGAAACAACCATTTATTGATAGCTTCGACCACAGCGGAAATGTCCAAACTATTTACAAAATTATACATACCCGCATAGCTCGGAACGCCGTGCTTTAGGGATAAGGCGGCTACCAGTGCCGCACGATTATTCTTAAAAAAGCGGGACATGCTTTGATATCCTACGCTATGATTAAGGCAAGATAGGGTCAGAAGCATCAGCATGTCTGCCATCGCAAAGCGACGACCTGGTGCCCTGCGATGATCTTCAATGTCTGAAAAATAATCATACAAACTACGTATTTCCATCTCTTTTTGATGCAAAGATACTGCTTCTTTTATTACTTTTTAGTAAATAATCATAGAACTGATTAGCCCTGCCCCTAACCCCCTCAAAGAGGGGGAATTTATACAAGATATAATTTACTGATTATCAATAATTTATGATAAATTGTAAAAAACATTTAATGTGCTTTGTTTTTAAAGTGGCATAAACATTACCCACTAACCATTAACCACTAATGGTTAGGTTTTCTAATTTTGAGTATTAATTTTGTCTGCTGTGTGTCCCTCTCCAAGCGTTAGATAATTGAGATATTAGTTCAAGAACTCCCCTAACCCCCTCAAGAGGGGTAATTTATACAAGATATAATTTACTGATTATCAATAATTTATGATAAATTGTAAAAAACATTTAATGTACTTTGTTTTTAAAGTGGCATAAACATTACCCACTAACCATTAACCACTAATGGTTAGGTTTTCTAATTTTGAGTATTAATTTTGTCTGCTGTGTGTCCCTCTCCAAGCGTTAGATAATTGAGATATTAGTTCAAGAACTCCCCCTAACCCCCTCAAAGAGGGGGAATTTATACAAGATATAATTTACTGATTATCAATAATTTATGATAAATTGTAAAAAATATTTAATGTATTTTGTTTTTAAAGTGGCATAAACATTACCCACTAACCATTAACCACTAATGGTTAGGTTTTCTAATTTTGAGTATTAATTTTGTCTGCTGTGTCCCTCTCCAAGCGTTAGATAATTGAGATATTAGTTCAAGAACTCCCCTAACCCCCCTCAAAGAGGAGAATTTATACAAGATATAATTTACTGATTATCAATAATTTATGATAAATTGTAAAAAACATTTAATGTACTTTGTTTTTAAAGTGGCATAAACATTACCCACTAACCATTAACCACTAATGGTTAGGTTTTCTAATTTTGAGTATTAATTTTGTCTGCTGTGTGTCCCTCTCCAAGCGTTAGATAATTGAGATATTAGTTCAAGAACTCCCCCTAACCCCCTCAAAGAGGGGGAATTTATACAAGATATAATTTACTGATTATCAATAATTTATGATAAATTGTAAAAAACATTTAATGTACTTTGTTTTTAAAGTGGCATAAACATTACCCACTAACCATTAACCACTAATGGTTAGGTTTTCTAATTTTGAGTATTAATTTTGTCTGCTGTGTGTCCCTCTCCAAGCGTTAGATAATTGAGATATTAGTTCAAGAACTCCCCCTAACCCCCTCAAAGAGGGGGAATTTATACAAGATATAATTTACTGATTATCAATAATTTATGATAAATTGTAAAAAACATTTAATGTGCTTTGTTTTTAAAGTGGCATAAACATTACCCACTAACCATTAACCACTAATGGTTAGGTTTTCTAATTTTGAGTATTAATTTTGTCTGCTGTGTGTCCCTCTCCAAGCGTTAGATAATTGAGATATTAGTTCAAGAACTCCCCCTAACCCCCTCAAAGAGGGAGAATTTATACAAGATATAATTCACTGATTATCAATAATTTATGATAAATTGTAAAAAACATTTAATGTACTTTGTTTTTAAAGTGGCATAAACATTACCCACTAACCATTAACCACTAACCATTAACCACTAATGGTTAGGTTTTCTAATTTTGAGTATTAATTTTGTCTGCTGTGTATCCCTTCTCCAAGCGTTAGATAATTGAGATATTAGTTCAAGAACTCCCCCTAACCCCAGGGCTAATCAGTTCTATGATTATTTACTAAAAAGTAATAAAAGAAGCAGTATCTTTGCATCAAAAAGAGATGGAAATACGTAGTTTGTATGATTATTTTTCAGACATTGAAGATCATCGCAGGGCACGGGTCGTCGCTTTGCGATGGCAGACATGCTGATGCTTCTGACCCTATCTTGCCTTAATCATAGCGTAGGATATCAAAGCATGTCCCGCTTTTTAAGAATAATCGTGCGGCACTGGTAGCCGCCTTATCCTAAAGCACGGCGTTCCGAGCTATGCGGGTATGTATAATTTTGTAAATAGTTTGGACATTTCCGCTGTGGTCGAAGCTATCAATAAATGGTTTGTTTCAGTTCAGAGACTTGGGCGACTCTTCTTGGTATTCGGTAGATGGTAAGTCCTTATCGGGCACGATAACCGATGCTCAGGGAGCAGCGCAAAATTTGGTATCAGTTGTTCGTTTAGTTCAGCATAATAGTCAAGCAGTTGTTCAGTTTGCCTATTACTTAACGGGCAAAAAGGGCGAAAGTGAAACAGTTAAACTGTTGCTTAGGGTGATGAGGTGGATATAGCCGAAAAGACCATTACTGCTGATGCTTTACACTGTAATCAGGCTTTTTGCAACTAATTTTGCAAAAGACGCTGGTTATGTGGTACAAGTTAAGGATAATTGTGCTGCACTAAAAAAAATAGTAGCCACACAGGAGAAAGAACTGCCCATAGATACTTACACAGAGGAAGAGAAAAAATCGCATGGGCGAACAGAAACACGCAAAATAGCAGTCTTTAAAGCAAGCACAGAATTACCTAAAAAATGGCAAGCATTAGTAAAGTATTTTATCGTTATTACCCGATCTGGCACACGAAATAATAAACCATAGGAGCATACACATTATTACGTTTCTAATAACTATCAAAGTGCCGCAGTTATGGCAAAAGGTATTCGCGGACATTGGGGAATTGAATCCTATCATTGGATAAAAGATGTGGTTTGCAGAGAAGATGACTGCCTAACACAAACAACAAAAGGGAGCGTAACCATATCAATACTATACGATGCTGCAATGAACATTTTTAAACTAAATGGCTATACTTCTATGAAGGCTGCCTTTGAAGAGCATACTAATAAAGTCGATAAAATGATACAACTAAACGGCTTGATACAAAATAAGGTAATAGACAAAAAAGCTAAAACACAAAAAAACAAACAACAAAAAATTAGAACTGATTAGCCCTGCCCCTAACCCCCTCAAAGAGGGGGAATTTATCAAGATATAATTTACTGATTATCAATAATTTATGATAAATTGTAAAAACATTTAATGTACTTTGTTTTTTAAAGTGGCATAAACATTACCCATTAACCACTAACCATTAACCACTAATGGTTAGGTTTTCTAATTTTGAGTATTAATTTTGTCTGCTGTGTGTCCCTCTCCAAGCGTTAGATAATTGAGATATTAGTTCAAGAACTCCCCCTAACTCCCTCAAAGAGGGGGAATTTATACAAGATATAATTTACTGATTATCAATAATTTATGATAAATTGTAAAAAACATTTAATGTGCTTTGTTTTTAAAGTGGCATAAACATTACCCACTAACCATTAACCACTAATGGTTAGGTTTTCTAATTTGAGTATTAATTTTGTCTGCTGTGTGTCCCTCTCCAAGCGTTAGATAATTGAGATATTAGTTCAAGAACTCCCCTAACCCCTCAAAGAGGGGGAATTTATACAAGATATAATTTACTGATTATCAATAATTTATGATAAATTGTAAAAAACATTTAATGTACTTTGTTTTTAAAGTGGCATAAACATTACCCACTAACCATTAACCACTAATGGTTAGGTTTTCCTAATTTTGAGTATTAATTTTGTCTGCTGTGTGTCCCTCTCCAAGCGTTAGATAATTGAGATATTAGTTCAAGAACTCCCCTAACCCCTCAAAGAGGGGAATTTATACAAGATATAATTTACTGATTATCAATAATTTATGATAAATTGTAAAAAACATTTAATGCATTTTGTTTTTAAAGTGGCATAAACATTACCCACTAACCATTAACCACTAATGGTTAGGTTTTCTAATTTTGAGTATTAATTTTGTCTGCTGTGTGTCCCTCTCCAAGCGTTAGATAATTGAGATATTAGTTCAAGAACTCCCCTAACCCCTCAAAGAGCAGGGCTAATCAGTTCTATGATTATTTACTAAAAAGTAATAAAGAAGCAGTATCTTTGCATCAAAAAGGGCTCTTTTAGGTTTGTTGTGGAATGATTACCTTTTAGTTGATTATTAGATTTACACACATATAATGTTTTTATAGCTTCTTTTCTTATCGGTGAGTTCCGTTTCGTGACTATGGAAAAAGCGTTGAAAATTAGTTTCTTGGTGCTATAATCTAAAATAACGCCACATAGCCTTGTCTGTGTCTGTTGCCGATGCCAAGGGCATCAAACGTTCATAGGCTTGTGTGTTGTGTATTGTTCGACCTTTCGGGGTTATTTGTTGTTTCTATAAACATTATATCCCTTCGGGATAGGCAACATATTGGTATATGAGCATGAAATTGAGAGACAATGAATTTAACTTATTTATATTTCAATTGATTGTTTGTAATTATTTTGGACATCTGTTATCCAATGGAGTGACAGAAGGGTGCAATAATCTGATAACAACAATTAGGAGAATGTCGTTTGGAATACCTAATTTCGAAAATCTTAAATTAAGAGTTTTGACATACCAAACGTAGCTCCACAACAAACCTGAAAGAACCGATTTTTTTTGTTCATGTTATTAAATTTTATATTAAATTAAGTGATTGTATTCCCGTGCGGTATGAAGTTTGGCAAGGCTTGTGACAAGGCTCCGCTAATAAGCCGAAACAGCGCGGGTCTTGTTCTTGTAAGAGGTCATTTCCTTGCACTTCCCCCCCGCCCATAGTAGTGCCGCAAAAGTACATTAATTAGGCTAAAATAGCGGCATATAATTGCCAAAATGTAACTATTTAGGGTATAGGTTTTTTTGGGTATGGGGTAATGAGCAATATTTATCTAATAATGCCTGACACCGCTGCCTATTCGATTAGTTCTCCCTACAAGGCTAAATAGTTACGCCAAAATACTGTAATTCATCTTTCCATGATAAAAAAGGCAATTGTTGCTGCAACTGCAAGGTAGCGGCGTAGCTATCTGCCAACAGACGGCGGTGCGCTGCCGACTGAGGGTTGAAGGGCACATGGCGGTAGGCATTTTGCACCTTTTCTACTTGTCGCATCAATTGTTGCGTAGGTCTATCGAAACAAACAGCAGATAAACGCCGCCAAACATAGTTGGTAGCGGCATAATTGGGATGCACCATATCATCGGCATAAAACCGATAATCGCGTAGGTCATCTACTACTAATTCGTAGGCAGGAAAATAGCGCGTCTGCTCGTTCTGCGCTGCTATGTCGTGGGCAGCGAGCAATAGCGTGGCTTTGCTGCGGTTGTTATCGACAAAACCTTCGCGTAGGTGGCGCACAGGGCTTACTGTAAGCACAATGTCTATTGACGGATTTAATCGCCGCAAAAGCCCTATCGTTTGGGCTAAGGCATCGGTTGTTTCGGACAATGACAAGAGCCGCCGCCTGAACCATTCGGCGGGAGCGCGGTGGCAATTGGCTACGGCTTGGGCTTGTTCCTTGTCGGGGCTATGCGGCGGCAGGAGTTCATAAACCCAGGCACTACCCAGCGTGAGAAAACACCACCGCGCCGAAGTCAAAAAATGATGTGCTGCTTCAATATGCGTATTGATGCGGTGCAGCACCACGTCGCAGTCGGGCGACGAATAGGCTGTATGGTGATGCCAGCTATGCCAAGCCTCATCAATATACATCAGGTCGGACGGCGTGTAGCGGCGACAGGCGGCATAGTCAGCTACTGCCCGCGTTATGCTTAAAGGGTTGAACAAGATACCGTGCGGGTTTTGCAAAACATTAAACTTGTATGCCGCTAATTTGTGGTACATGTTTTCGGTAAAACAAGACCCCAGTAGCACAATAGGGTCGGGATAGGCGATAGTGGTTTGCCAAGCCGAGAGCGGAAGTTCGAGGCGGAAAGGGTTGGGCATGGTACGTGTAAAACATGAATGTGGGCAAATAACAGCCGACAAACGCTATGTATGAGAACAAAGGTAGTATTTTATGGGCATATTGTTTTTAGTCCCAACAAGTCTGCTCGCCATAGAAGCTAAAAAAAATATCGCGCTATTGTGCATATACCCAAAAAGCCGTAACTTTGCAGTTTTGTATTTCTTTCGATACCCACCCATCGCCTAAAATAGCCGCAATGCTGCGAAAAATCCTACTCTGTTGGGGCATATTGTGCCTGACTGCCGCCTGCAACCCCTATCAACAACTGCTCAAAAGCACCGATTATGACCTAAAATTTGCCAAAGCCAAACAATATTACAACGAAGGAGATTTTGAAAAAACACTACCCATATTTGAGGAGCTAATGACGATTTGGCGCGGCAATAAAAATGTTGAAGATATATATTACCATTATGCATATAGCCATTATTGCTTAGGCGATTACGTGGCGGCGGCGCACCACTTCGAGTCGTTTGCCAACAATTATCCGCGCCACCCCAACGCCGAAGATGCCCGCTTTATGACCGCCGTCTGCTATTATGATATGTCGCCTCCTATATCACTGGACCAAACCGACACAGAAAAAGCATTAGAAGCCCTGCAAATATTTGCCAATACCTATCCCGATAGCGACAAATTGCCCAAATGCGATTCGTTGAGCAATCTACTGCGCCTCAAACTCGCCAATAAAGCCTATAACGCCGCTTATTTATATTACAAAATACGAAGTTACAAAGCCGCCGCTACTGCTTTCAAAGCCCTACTGCGCGAACACGCCGACACACCCAAACGCGAAGAGGCGATGTTTTATATCGTCAAATCGTATTACCTGCTGGCACAAAATAGCATCAGCGACAAACAGCGCGAACGCTACGACTTAGCCGTACAAAACTATATCGAATTTATCGACAAATATCCCGATAGTCAATTTAGGCGCGAAGCCGAGAGCATCTATACCAATGCTACTGCTTTCCTCAACCTGCCACCCGCCAATAAAACAGAAAAATAGCTTTGAATTGCTATATATTGCCAGCAAAACGGCATAGAATTGGCACCTTTTCGAGTTGTTGCGCTACATACAAATTTTTCTGCTTCTTGCAATCTCGCTTTTTAGACCACTATCCATGCCTACAAAAATTAACCTATTTATTGCCTACGCCCCCGAAGACGAGGCATTGAAAGAGCAACTCGAAAAGCATTTAGCAGTACTCAAACGCCAGCAATTTATCGAAATTTGGCATAACCGCCGCATAGAAGTTGGTGCCGATTGGTCGCAAAAAATTAGCTCGTATTTAGATACGGCACAAATTATACTGCTATTGATAAGCCCCGACTTTTTAGCATCGGATTACCTCTACCAAACAGAATTAAAAGCAGCCCTTAAAAAACATTATGGGCGAGAGGCTACGGTTTTGCCCATTTTATTGCGCCCTTGTCTCTGGCAAATACCCGAATTGGAAATGCTAACTCCATTGCCACTCAACCAAAAAGCCGTGACAGATAGTACATGGAAAGACACCGACGAGGCTTTTCAGCAAATTGCGGAGGAGATAAAAAAGGAAGCAATGCAATATCTGCCCCTACAAAACACGAAGCCCGCCCAGCAAGCCAATCAAGAAATACAACCTGCGCCTACCAATAACAAAAAAATGCTCATGGCAGGACTTGCCATCTTGCTATTACTTGCGGTGCTATTCCTTGTTATCTTGAACCCATTTTCAGCTACCACCACCAGCAACAATAACAACAAGGAACCCAATCAAACCCGACAAGAGGCAAATACTGCCCCAACTGCAAAGACCAAGACAAAACTTACCTTAGACATTAGCGCGGCAGCCCCTATTACCCTTGCGCCAGGCGATTTTCAATACGAAAGAGAATATTCCGAAGTCAAGGGAAATGTGCAAGACATAGGGGGCGGCAGCAATTTAATTACCCTCACCGTGGGGTTTAATTATAAAGGAATATTGAACGATTTGTTAGAGCATCATAACTTTCGCCTAATAGCACCCGAATTAAAGGGAGAAGTAGCACCCTCCAATTTTTTTAACGAATTGGTAGACTCCAAAGAATATAAAGAACACGAAGTAAAATTTGAATTGAGCAACACTATCCGAAAATTTAGCGTTGTGATAGAAGGCAAAGACAACAAAAAATGGGACTTTTCTATGCAGTAAGGAGAAAAATACATCGATTTTTTTTGTTTTTGGTGAAAAAGAAAAATTGAAACGAGAAATATGTTTTAATTATTTAGACTATTCGCCTTTTGTTTTGACTTCTGTTTGTAGGTCGCATTTATTCTTCGCCCTTATTTTGCTCGCGTTAAAAAATGCGGAATGAAAGGCGTGGTTGTTTCCTAAATCCACAGCGACAACTCAAAATGTGCCTACGAAGTCCGGCAAGAACTTCGCCTTGGATTTAGGCACGCCTGTAATGGAGTATTTTAGCGAAGGCAAAATCAAGGCTTGACTTTTTTGCTTCTTTTTGTGTCAAGACAAAAAGAAGAAGAATAGGCACTACAAAGCAACAATAGATAAGTGAGTGCCAAAACCACTTAAATACTTACAAAAATACTGCTAAAGGCGCAAAATCTACACACAGAACGCAATGTCTAAATAGTTGAAATATGTTTTATGTAATATGCTGTATTGGTAGATGTAAATGTGCGCATTGAATTATTTGTGAATTATGAAATTTTTGATTTATTTTGCCCTCCTATTTACCTCGCTAAGGCAGCAAAACCTTATTTTTTTACTCCGTTCATCAACCAACTATATAACCAAATCCTATCATTATCTATTATGGCACAACAAAAACCGGTAGCACCCAAAAAAAAGCGAAATTTTAACATATCGCCCTATATCGAGCCACGCGATATTGCCAAAGTAACCGACAAAACAGGCAATATTTACGAGAGCATCAATGTGGTGTCGCGCCGTGCCAACCAAATTGCCGTCACGCTCAAAGAGGAGTTGTATAGCAAACTGAACGAGTTTGCCTCTACTACGGACAGTTTAGAAGAAGTACACGAAAATAAAGAGCAAATCGAGATTTCGCGCTACTACGAACGCCTACCCCACGCCAGTTTGCTTTCTTTTGAAGAGTTTATGGCAGATAAATTGCAATACCGCTTGGACAAAACCGAACCCGATGCCTTGCGTTAGTCGCTTGGTGCGTGAAAATTAATTAGCCTATTGGCTGCTTCATTTTTTTAGCTTTGACATTGAAATAAACCCTTATTAAAACGCTTTGCGGTAGCCTACGATTTTAATCGTGGGCTATGCTTGTATCTGCTATTCTGTGTATTTCCTTGTTTGCCGCCATGTTGTTTTTTTGCAGCAGCCAAGATAAACCAATCAATTCTGACCATCAAACAATAATAAGTATGGACAACAAGCCAAAACACTTTGTCTTTGTTCCAGGCTCATTCCACGCATCGTGGTGCTGGTATAAAATGCAGCCGCTTTTAGCCAAAAACGGCAATACCTCAGTGCCAATAGACCTGCCTGCCCACGGGCAAGATGCCACCCCAATCAGCGAAGTAACACTCGATAGCTATGTCGACGCTGTTTGCCAAGTATTGGAGCAATGCGCCGAACCCGTTGTGCTTGTCGGACACAGCCGAGCGGGAATTATTATTTCGTCGGTAGCAGAGCGCGTGCCCGATAAAGTTGACCAATTGGTTTATCTCTGCGCATTCTTAATCCCAAACGGAGAGCCGATGGTAGCAACCGCTTTGACCGATTCGGCTTCGCTGATGGTATCCAACTTGATATTTAATGAACAGGGAATCTTGGCATATTCCCAAAAAGGAAGTGTATAAAGAGGCGTTTTACAATGACTGCTCAGAGGAAGATGTCTTTTTGGGCAGTTCGCTATTGACCAAAGAACCAAACGCGCCTGTTGGGACACCCTTAGCCCTTTCGGACAACAACTATGGAAAGGTTAAAAAAGTGTATATCCATACCACCCTCGACAGGACAATTACCTACGAATTGCAAAAGAAAATGGTGCAACGAATACCCGTCGACAATACATTTGAATTAGAAGCGGGACATTCGCCATTTCTTTCGCAGCCCAAACAACTTGCAGACATCTTATTGAACTTGTACTAAAATTATTTGTTAATTTGCATCGTGGACAAATTAGGCAGTAAAATTATCAGAGTTATGAATCGCCTTGGAATACCTAAAAATTTTGTCGAAATAGTCTTGAGATAAAACAGAAAAGCACCAATAACGAGCAAGGGCAATCGCTGCCCAAGCCATCTTTTTGGACGGAAAATCTGACCTAAAACCCCTAATAGCGGCGATAAACCATTATCGCCGCTATTTTTTTGCCCTCCTATCCGCGCATTAAACAATCGACCTGCCGCGCAGTCCAAGCAAACAGTCAATATTTGTGCGTTGGATTACGCAGAATTGCCGTATCTTTGCCCCTTGTTTTGATACTGACCAAAACTTATCCCTACTGCTAATAAATACGCCTTTAACACATGTTTCGCCTTCTCCTTATTGCATTTTTTGCCTTATTTTTTGCTCCTACATACAGCCTATCAGCCGCCACCACGCCACACCCACAAGCAAGCGGCGACCCCAAAGGCTATAATATCAAACTCAAAGTATT
This sequence comes from Sphingobacteriales bacterium, assembly GCA_016711295.1. GTDB lineage: Bacteria > Bacteroidota > Bacteroidia > Chitinophagales > UBA2359 > JADJTE01. Next base: position 264,365 of record JADJTE010000007.1, read on the forward strand.
GGGCGGCATTGCCGATACTACCTGCCTCTTAGCTTACCATTACGGGCATCAAATTTTTGTCCAAGACACCTTTCGCGTAGATAAAAAGGGCATTTGTACTTTCAAAGGCGATACGGCTCTGGTAGGCGGCATCTACTTGGCAGTATTGCCAGGCAGCAAATATTTTGAATTTTTGGTCGACAATAACGAACAACACTTTTCGATGGAAGCCAACCCCGCCGATTTTGTCGGCACGCTCAAAGTGACCGATTCGCCCACCAACACACTATTCAACGACTACCAACGTTTTCTGAAAGAACGACAACCCATACTAAACACCTTAGTCAAGGAATTAGCACAATTGGACAGCACCAAAGCCGACTCGACCGCCAAAAATAAGGTGCGCAACCAAATAAAGCCCTTAGAAGAGGAAATCAAACAGTATCGCCTCAACTTCGTGCAAAAACACCCCAACAACCTGCTGTCGGCTATATTCCGCACTATGCAAGAGCCCGAAGTGCCCGAATCTCCCAAAGGTGCAGACGGAAAACCCATAGACCCCGACTTTAATTATAAATACTTCAAAGCCCATTTTTGGGATAAAGTAGACCTGACCGACGAGCGACTGGTGCGCACGCCACTGCTGTACGGAAAAATCAATACGTATTTGGAAAAATTAACATACAAAATACCCGACTCCATTTTCATATCGGCAGACCTGATTATCGATAAAGCCAAACCCAACAAAGAGGTATTCAAGTATGCCCTTAGCTTTATTACGCATTACTACGAAACCGCCAAAATCATGGGCATGGACGCGGTATTTGTCCACTTAGCCGAACGCTACTACCTGCCAGGCGATGCTTATTGGATGGACCAAAAACGCATGGATAAAGTGCGCGAACGAGTTACAAAACTCAAACCCAACCTCATCGGCGCGGTAGCTCCCAATATTCGAGTGCTAAACGTAGCCAACAACCAACCCACTACGCTGCACCAAGGCGCAAAAGGCGATTATACCATACTGCTGTTTTGTGAGCCACAATTGCGGGCACTGCAAAAAAACAATGCCGCAGGTCATAGACCTCTACAACAAATATAAAGACAAAGGAGTGTCGATGTTTTCGGTAGAAACCGAAGTAGAACAAGAAAAAATTAACCAATACCTCAAAGAATCGCCCCAACCTTGGGAAGTATACTACGACCCAACTAATGCCAGCAGATTTCGCGACTTATACGACATATACAGCACGCCCGTCATGTATCTGCTCGATAAAGACAAGAAAATAAAAGTCAAACGAGTTGATGCAGAACAATTAGACAAAATATTGGATAACCTCATCAACGGCAGAGAAATAGGCAAAATAGAACAAAAAGAGCATGACCACTAAACGCCCCAAAAGCAAAGCCACCCTTAAGCCCGAACCCAAACGCAGCCAAGAACAAGAAAACGGCGTATTGGAATGGAAAGAAACCATACCCACCCCACAGCGCATAGCCCGCACCATCTGCGGATTTGCCAATGCGCGAGGCGGCAAACTGATTGCGGGCATCAGCGATAGCGGCGAAATTTGGGGCATCATCGACCCCGAAGCCGAAAAAAAACGCCTGTCGGAAGCCGCCCAAACTTACTGCGAACCACCCATAACACTCCACTTCGAGCTACAACGAGACGGCAATGCGCTATTGCTCATAACTCATATACCCGAAGGAAAACAAAAACCCTACAAAGCACTGCACCCCGACGGCAATTGGTATGCCTATATCCGAGCAGGTGCGCAAACGATGCGTGCCTCGCGAATGGTCGAAAAATCGCTGCGCAACGAACCTATACCCAATCCCGATGATATAGACAGCTATGACACCGATAAATCTAATGACCTATTAGATAGCAAAGCCTTGGGGCTGCTCGAACACCTGCGCCAACACCAGCGCATCACGACCAAACAGTTTCAAACACTCATGAACATCTCGCAACGCCGCGCAAGGCGCATATTGGTGCAACTTACACTGTCGGGAAATATAAGGCAACACGACCATAATAAAGAACCTTATTATACTTTATGAAATACCTATACAAGCACCTACACCTCGCACTGTGCGCACTACTTTGCGGGGCAATGCTCGCAACAGAGCAGCAGATGGTCTATGCACAAGGTTTGACCGAAGCCAAAACCGAATTTACCCGCGCCGACACCCTACGCGGCACCCTATCGCCCCTGCGGACATGCTACGATGTGCGGTTTTACGACCTACATATCGGGCTAAACCCCGACGAGCGCACCCTTTGGGGATATAACGACATACAATTTACAGCTACCGAAACATTCAAACAACTGCAAATAGACCTGTTCGACTTCTGGACAATAGACAGCATCGTGTTTGAACAAAAAAAACTACACTACCAACGCGAATTTAACGCCGTATTTGTCACGCTGCCCCGTTCCGTCAGTAAAGGCGAGAACGCCTCGCTGCGCTTTTATTATTCGGGCAAACCCATGGTCGCCAAGCGGGCTCCTTGGGACGGCGGTTTCTCGTTTAGCAAAGACCCCAACGGCAAACATTGGATTGGCGTATCGTGCCAAGGATTAGGTGCCAGCTCGTGGTACCCGAACAAAGACCACCAAAGCGACGAACCCGACAGTATGCACCTATCTTGCGCCGTACCCTCCGATTTGTATTGTTTTATGAACGGACAGTTTAGAGGCAAACAAGATGAAGCCGTTACTATGCCCAACGGCAGAGCCAGCCAATATACGCGCTACCATTGGGCGGTGACATATCCGATAAACAACTATGCCGTATCGCTCAATATAGCCGATTATGCACCTTTCTCCGACTACTACGCGAGCGGAAAAGATACCTTGCGCCTACACTACTACCCACTAAGCAGCCACGCCGACAAAGCCAAAACCCATTTCGAGCAAGTAAAACCCATGTTGCGATGCTACGAAGAAAAATTTGGAAAATACCCTTTCTGGCGCGACGGGTTTGCCTTAGTCGAAACACCTTACTTGGGCATGGAACACCAAAGCGGCATCGCATACGGCAACCAATACAAACAAGGCTATTCGGGCTTTGATATCACAGGAACAAATATCGGTATGCGATTCGATTATATCATCATACACGAAGCCCGGACACGAATGGTGGGGCAATAGCGTAACAAGCGCAGATATCGCCGATATGTGGATACACGAAGCGTTTTGTACCTACGGCGAATCGATGTATGTCGAATGTATGTATGGCAAAAAAGACGCAATCACCTACGTAAACGGCAGCAAAAAAGGCATCGATAACGACCGACCTATTATCGGACCCTATGGCGTAAATAAAGAGGGGAGCGGTGATATGTACGGTAAGGGTGCGGTTATGCTCAATACCATACGCAGTATCGTGGACAACGATACACTTTGGTTTAGCATCATCAAGGGCCTTGCCGAGCAGTTTAAACACAGCACCGTAACAACCGAAATTATTATCAACTATATCAACCAAAGAAGCGGCAAAAACCTAACTCCTATTTTTGACCAATATTTGCGCTATACCAATATCCCAACCTTAGAATATATTGCCAAAAAACGCGGAAAAATACCGAGTTGCGCTATCGCTGGATCGCTGATGTGCCCAATTTTGCCATGCCCATGCGCCTAACCGATGCTACGGGCACAACCCAAACCATACAGCCCACCAACGGCACCTGGCAAACGACCACTATCCGCAATACAGCCCGCCCAAATCCGTTGGGCAGAAGACGCTTTTTATTGTACGCTGAAAGCGGTGAAGTAACAACCATAGCTTCGGGTAGTGGTTAATGGTTAGTGGGTAATGGTTAGTGGTTAATGGTTAGTGGGTAATGGTTAGTGGTTAGTGGTTAGTGGTTAGTGGGTAATGTTTATGCCACTTTAAAAACAAAGTACATTAAATGTTTTTTACAATTTATCATAAATTATTGATAATCAGTAAATTATATCTTGTATAAATTCCCCCTCTTTGAGAGGGTTAGGGGGAGTTCTTGAACTAATATCTCAATTATCTAACGCTTGGAGAGGGACACACAGCAGACAAAATTAATACTCAAAATTAGAAAACCTAACCATTAGTGGTTAATGGTTAGTGGGTAATGTTTATGCCACTTTAAAAACAAAGCACATTAAATGTTTTTTACAATTTATCATAAATTATTGATAATCAGTAAATTATATCTTGTATAAATTCCCCTCTTTGAGGCAGGGCTAATCAGTTCTAATTTTTGTTGTTTGTTTTTTTGTGTTTTAGCTTTTTTGTCTATTACCTTATTTTGTATCAAGCCGTTTAGTTGTATCATTTTATCGACTTTATTAGTATGCTCTTCAAAGGCAGCCTTCATAGAAGTATAGCCATTTAGTTTAAAAATGTTCATTGCAGCATCGTATAGTATTGATATGGTTACGGCTCCTTTTGTTGTTTGTGTTAGGCAGTCATCTTCTCTGCAAACCACATCTTTTATCCAATGATAGGATTCAATTCCCCAATGTCCGCGAATACCTTTTGCCATAACTGCGGCACTTTGATAGTTATTAGAAACGTAATAATGTGTATGCTCATGGTTTATTATTTCGTGTGCCAGATCGGGTAATAACGATAAAATACTTTACTAATGCTTGCCATTTTTAGGTAATTCTGTGCTTGCTTTAAAGACTGCTATTTTGCGTGTTTCTGTTCGCCCATGCGATTTTTTCTCTTCCTCTGTGTAAGTATCTGGGCAGTTCTTTCTCCTGTGTGGCTACTATTTTTTTTTTAGTGCAGCACAATTATCCTTAACTTGTACCACATAACCAGCGTCTTTTTGCAAAATTAGTTGCAAAAAAGCCTGATTACAGTGTAAAGCATCAGCAGTAATGGTCTTTTCGGCTATATCCACCTCGTCACTCCTAAGCAACAGTTTAACTGTTTCACTTTCGCCCTTTTGCCTGTTAAGTAATAGGCAAACTGAACAACTGCTTGACTATTATGCTGAACTAAACGAACAACTGATACCAAATTTTGCGCTGCTCCCTGAGCATCGGTTATCGTGCCCGATAAGGACTTGCCATCTACCGAATACCAAGAAGAGTCGCCCAAGTCTCTGAACTGAAACAACCATTTATTGATAGCTTCGACCACAGCGGAAATGTCCAAACTATTTACAAAATTATACATACCCGCATAGCCCGGAACGCCGTGCCTAGGGATAAGGCGGCTACCAGTGCCGCACGATTATTCTTAAAAAGCGGGACATGCTTTGATATCCTACGCTATGATTAAGGCAAGATAGGGTCAGAAGCATCAGCATGTCTGCCATCGCAAAGCGACGACCTGATGCCCTGCGATGATCTTCAATGTCTGAAAAATAATCATACAAACTACGTATTTCCATCTCTTTTTGAAGTTCTTTTAGGTTTGTTGTGGAGCTATGCTTGATATATCAAAACCCTTAATTTAATATTTTCGAAATTAGGCATTCCAAATGACATTCTCCTAATTGTTTTTATCAGATTATTGCACCCTTCTGTTACTCCATTGGATAACAGAGTGCCAAAATAATGGTTTGCGTTTTAAATTTTGAGTATTAATTTTGCCCATCATGTATCCATTTCCAAGCGTTAGGACTTAGGAGATAGCGTTAGGTAATTGAGATATTAGTTCCAGAACTCCCCCTACCCCCCTCAAAGAGGGGGAATTTATGCAAGATATAAATTATTGATTATCAATAATTTACGATAAATTTTAAAAAGTATTTAATACACATTATCTTTAAAATGCCGTAGGCATATTACAGCAGTAACATCTAATAGACACAAGCCTGAGAATACCATAGACATGAAACTCGCGTAAGGTAGGTGTATAAAACTCAAGAACCATACCAACAATTACAAATAAATAATTTGTAATTGTTAAAAGTTTTTACAAATTTATTTTGCTGCTTATCAGTGCCAATTTTATAGCTTCGGACTATATTTGGGACATTGAGCTAAAAAGGGCTGTGCAAAGGCACGAGAATGGCGAAGCAGTTGTAATTCCGATTTTTTGCAAGCCCTGTGATTATGAGGGCACGTCTTTTGAAAAATTAGCAGGCTTGCCCCGCAATGGCACGTTCATTAGTACCGCCACAAACCGCGATGCAGTCGGTCCTTGCCGAAGTAGCCCCAAGGTATTCGCAAGAAAGTTGAATCTATGCTCCGTCTAAAGTCCAAAATACATACCTCCCGCTAAATGCCTCCAAACCCCGCCATACGCTATGTTGCCCATGCCGATATTGACCGCTTGCGTTGGGACGATGCCATTACCCGCGCTGCCAACAGTTTGCCCTATGCGTATAGCTGGTATTTAGACATCGTAGCACCGCACTGGGACGCACTCGTCACTGATGATTATAGCGCAGTAATGCCACTTACTTGAAATACAAATGGGGTATATATTATTTATATCAACCTTTTTTTGCTCAACAGTTGGGTGTTTTTGCCCTTGTGCCGCCTACTGCTGTCTTAGTCAATGCCTTTTTACAGGCTATACCGCCCCGCTTCCGCTATTGCGATTTTTACCTCAACTATGCTAACCATTGCCCCATTCAGGTTCCCTTTGCGGCGCAAGCTCGGTGCAACTACGTCTTGTCGCTCAACGATAAATACGAGCAACTATTTTTGAGTTATCGCCCCAATATGCGCGGGCACCTCAAAAAAGCCCAGCGTAGCCCCTTTCAAGTAACTACTAATGTATCTACCGACGAGGTTGTGCAGTTATTTAGGACAGCAACGGGAGTTAAGATAGATAATTTAGCTCCTCCGCACTACGACCGTTTGGCACTACTCGCCCGCACCTGCCAACAACACAATAGCGCGGAAACCTATGGCGTATATGACGAAAACCAAACCTTGGTAGCCGCTATATTTTTTATCAAGACACCACGCCGCTTGATAAATTTAGTATCGACAGGCACCCAACGCGCTCGTACCGACAATCTGACCATTAAAATAATAGACCATGTAGTCCGGCAATATGCCCAAAGCGATATGGTACTCGATTTCGAAGGCTCTATGATAGAAGCTATTGCTACTTTCTATCGCGGCTTTGGGGCACAAGAAACCCATTATTGGCATATCACCTACGACCGCATGCCCCTTGCTTGGCGTTGGCTGAAACGTTGGCGCAAGGCAATGCCTGCGTTTTGATGCCATTTTTCGGCGGGCGGTGCTTGGTCAAGGCGCGTAGCCGATGCCGTGCCAATCTCCCGCCCGCGTTGGTAGTATTGCGCTTATTCTCAACCCATTCAGCGCACAAAATAATCTCGTGCAAGCCTCAATGCAAGCACTTTATCAAAAAAAGTTGTAATTTTGTGCCTTATTTTCTGTTCTAATTGCCATTATCCCCATCATTTAATACCTACCCCTTATGTCTGATATTAACACCAATAAGGCAAATACTGTCCAATTTGTAGCGGTAGTAGTTGTTATAGCTGCTTTGTCGCGCTTACTTCCTCACCCCTACAATTTTACGCCCGTAGCGGCAATGGCACTGTTTGGCGGCGCATACCTGCGCAACCGTTCTACTGCGTGGGGCACTACCTTAGCCGCTATGTTGTTGAGCGATGTATTATTGCACGCAGGCTACTTGCTTGGTTGGCGTGCTTATCCCGGTTTTCATGCCCTAATGCCATTGGTATATCTATCCATAGCGGGGGTTACGCTTTTGGGTAGCCGCTTGTATGGGCGTGTAAGTGCGGGTGGCGTATTGGCAAATACCTTGCTGGGTTCGCTCATTTTTTTCATCATCACCAATTTTGGCGTTTTTCTGCTCGCAAAAGACCTCACTTGGGCGCGATTCCTGCAAACCTATATCGATGCGATACCATTTTTTGGCAATACCGCCTTGGGCGATTTGCTGTATAGTGCCTTGCTGTTTGGCAGTTATGAATGGATAAAACAACGCCAAACAGCGATAGGTTTATAATTAACCATTAATGGTTTGGTTTTCTAATTTTGAGTATTAATTTTGCCTATCATGTATCCATTTCCAAGCGTTAGGACTTAGGAAATAGCGTTAGATAATTGAGGTATTAGTTCAAGAACTCCCCCTAATCCCCTCAAAGAGGCAGGTCTAATCAGTTCTAATTTTTTGTTGTTTGTTTTTTTGTATTTTAGTTTTTTTGTCTCTTACCTTATTTTTTATCAAGCCGTTTAGTTGTATCATTTTATCGACTTTATTGGTATGCTCTTCAAAGGCAGCCTTCATAGATGTATAGCCATTTAGTTTAAAAATGTTCATTGCAGCATCGTATAGTATTGATATGGTTACGGGTACTTTTGTTGTTTGTGTTCGGCAGGCATATGCTCTGCAAATCACATATTTTATCCCATGATAGGATTCAATTCCTCAACGTCCGCAAATACCTTTTGACATAACTGCGGCACTTTGATAGTTATTAGAAACGTAATAATGTGTATGCCATATGGTTTATTATTTCGTGTGCCAGATCGGGTAATAACGATAAAATACTTTACTAATGCTTGCCATTTTTTTAGGTAATTCTGTGCTTGCTTTAAAGACTGCTATTTTGCGTGTTTCTGTTCGCCCATGCGATTTTTTTCTCTCCTCTGTGTAAGTATCTATGGGCAGTTCTTTCTCCTGTGTGGCTACTATTTTTTTTTTAGTGCAGCACAATTATCCTTAACTTGTACCACATAACCAGCGTCTTTTTGCAAAATTAGTTGCAAAAAAGCCTGATTACAGTGTAAAGCATCAGCAGTAATGGTCTTTTCGGCTATATCCACCTCGTCACTCCTAAGCAACAGTTTAACTGTTTCACTTTCGCCCTTTTTGCCCGTTAAGTAATAGGCAAACTGAACAACTGCTTGACTATTATGCTGAACTAAACGAACAACTGATACCAAATTTTGCGCTGCTCCTGAGCATCGGTTATCGTGCCCGATAAGGACTTGCCATCTACCTAATACCAAGAAGAGTCGCCCAAGTCTCTGAACTGAAACAACCATTTATTGATAGCTTCGACCACAGCGGAAATGTCCAAACTATTTACAAAATTATACATACCCGCATAGCTCGGAACGCCGTGCTTTAGGGATAAGGCGGCTACCAGTGCCGCACGATTATTCTTAAAAAGCGGGACATGCTTTGATATCCTACGCTATGATTAAGGCAAGATAGGGTCAGAAGCATCAGCATGTCTGCCATCGCAAAGCGACGACCTGATGCCCTGCGATGATCTTCAATGTCTGAAAAATAATCATACAAACTACTGTTCTGTCAAAAAAAAATTTATCACTAATTTTGCATTTATTTAATAAAAATCAATTACTATAATGGCACGTATTTCTAAGGTTATTAATTTAAGTGAATCTGACAGGTTAGAGTTACTTCGTATTACTAAAAGCGGCACTCATAAAAGTCGCAAAGTTACCCGTGCCCTTGCTTTGCTATCAATGGCAGACGGAAATGGTCCGCTTGTATTGGAACAAAGTTTGGGTCTTAATCGAAATGCTTATTACACGTTGAAACGTCGTTATCTTTCAGAAGGACTTTCTGCTGCCTTAGATGATCTCCCACGTAGCGGACGACCACCCAAGATAACCGAACACATAGAAGCCAAAATTACGAGCATTGCTTGTAGTGATGCTCCTGCGGGTTCGTCCAAATGGACTTTATCGCTTATTAACGATAAATTAGTTGAATTAGGTTGTGAGCATAGTTTATCAGATGAATCTATTCGTTTAGTTTTAAAAAAGTAAACTCAAACCTTGGCAGAAACGACAATGGTGTATTGGTATGATAAATGGCGAATATTTAGCCAATATGGAAGATATTTTAGACCTTTTCGCTACTTCGTTCAGTGGCATCCCTAGAATTTGCTTTGACGAGCGACCTTGCCAACTGATAGGTAACGTACTTGCTCGATACCTGCCAAACCCAATAGCACTAAAAAAGAACATCAGGAGTATATAAGAAACGGCGTTTGTAATGTCTTGTTAGCCTATGACATAGATACAGGGCAACGCTATTTGATGGTAACGGAAAGCAAAACCAAAACGGATTATGCCCAATTTATGAAGTGGCTTTTAGATACCCATTATCCGAATGCAAGTAAAATACAACTCGTTCAAGATAATTTTAGCACCCATTCTTACGGAGCTTTTTATGAAAATCTGCCCTTTTGATGAAGCCCGAAAAAAAAAAAACATCCTTGAATTTCATTATACGCCTAAGCATGCTTCGTGGCTAAACATGGCAGAGATAGAGTTCTCGGCACTTTCAAGGCAATGCTTAGACCGACGAATACCCAACATAGATATGCTGCGGCAAGAAGCCTTAATTTGGCAAGATGAGCGAAACAAAAAAGCTATAAAAGTACATTGGTCTTTTACCACAGATAAAGCAAGAGAAAAATTAGAAAATAGATATAATGAAGTTGGTAGCAAAAATAAAACAAAAACAGATGCGTAATTAAATCAAATTAATAATTAATTAATTGTATTAACTTTTCTGTTAGAACACTACGTATTTCCATCTCTTTTTGATGCAAAGATACTGCTTCTTTTATTACTTTTTAGTAAATAATCATAGAACTGATTAGCCCTGCTCAAAGAGGGGGAACTTATGACTGCGGTGCAAGAAATCATTTTAACAAAGTGTTTAGTAATTACAAGATATGTAGATAAATATAAATAAATAATTTATGATTTGAAATTAAATTTAATATGTATCAATTTTGCTTTTTTGCACTACAGTCATTTATACAAGATATAACTTACTAATTATCAATGAACCCACTAACCTCTAACCATTAACCACTAACCTCTAACCATTAACCACTAACCATTAACCACTAAAAACTAACCACTAACCACTAACCACTATCATCTCAAAATCAAAAAAAAATTACGCCCTTCATCTAAACCGATATGCTTGAATTAGCCGCCATACGCGCCAACCCCGAAGCCATCAAACAAGGTCTTGCCGTGAAGCGATTTGCGCCCCTTAGCCTGATAGACGATATTGTGGCAGCCGACGAACAACGCCGCAAGCTACAACAACAAAGCGACGACCTACTAAATCGCCAAAATACGCTGTCGAAAGAGATAGGCAATCTCTACAAACAAGGCAAAACCGCCGAAGCCAACGAAGCCAAAGCCCAAACAACTGCCTTGAAAGAAGATAGCCAAGCCCTCCAACAACAACTCGCCGAGTCCGAAACATACCTCAACGAGTTGCTCATACAATTGCCCAACCTACCGCACGCATCAGTGCCCAAGGGCGCACACACCGAAGATAACCTCGAAGAATATCGCCACGGCACTATCCCCACCCTACACGAAGGCGCATTGCCACATTGGGAATTGACCGACCGCTACGACCTGATGAGCCTCGAATTGGGCGTAAAAATTACGGGAGCTGGTTTTCCTGTCTACAAAGGCAAAGGCGCAAGGCTGCAACGTGCCCTCATCGCATTTTTCTTAGACGAAGCCACGCGAGCAGGCTATACCGAAATATTGCCGCCCCACTTAGTCAATGCCGATAGTGCTTATGCTACTGGGCAATTGCCCGATAAAGAAGGGCAAATGTATCACGTGGGCATTGACGGCTTATACCTCATACCGACCGCCGAAGTACCGCTGACAAATATCTACCGCGATGTAATACTCAAAGAAGAAGAGTTGCCCATCAAAATAGCGGGCTATACGCCTTGTTTTCGCCGCGAAGCAGGCTCGTATGGGGCGCACGTGCGCGGGCTGAACCGCGTACACCAATTCGATAAGGTCGAAATTGTGCAAATTGCCCACCCCGACCACTCCTACGAAGTGTTAGAAAAGATGAAAAGCCATGTTGCGGGGCTGCTCGAAAAATTAGAACTGCCCTACCGCGTATTGCGCCTTTGTGGTGGCGATATGTCGTTCGCATCTGCCCTTACGTTCGACTTTGAGGTCTACTCAGCAGCGCAAGAACGTTGGCTCGAAGTAAGTTCGGTTTCTAATTTTGAGACCTACCAAGCCAACCGCCTCAAACTGCGCTTCCGCGATACCGAAACCAAAAAAAACCGCTTGGCGCATACCCTCAATGGCAGTGCCTTAGCCTTAGCCCGCATCGTTGCCGCTTTATTAGAGAATAATCAAACCCCCAACGGTATTCATATCCCCAAAGCCCTACAAGCCTATACAGGATTTGACCAAATCAGCTAAATGTCAGGCGACAGCACCAATTAGGCAATTTTTGGCGATAAAACTGTTAAAAATTGCCCTTGCAAGCATAGCTACACGAGAATTTGCATACATTCGCACTCAATATACCCCCTATATATCCGCTCAAAATCCCTTGTTGCTTATTTCGTTTCATTAATCACCTTTTCATAACACAATGAACCAAAAAAATACCTTACCCTTTATTGTCGCTCTATGGAGTTTAGTCGCCTTATTATGTGGCTGCGGCGGTGGCGACGAACCCGTTATCCAAAAAGGCAGTGGCGCAAGTGCTACGGTCATCGACTCGGCTAAACTCAAAGCCGTATTTGCCGAATTAGACGCACTAACTGCCGAACAAGGCGGCAAAGGATTTGAAGCTACTGCCGATGCGCAAGGCTGGAAAACAGCTACCCTCGTAGAAGCCTACGGCGACCCCAATGCCAAAAAAGGCGGTTCTATTACGATGTGCGAACAGGAGTTTCCGACTACCTACCGCGCCATCGGCAAAGATAGCCGCTTGCAGTCTATCAGCGTTATGACCAGCCTCATGTACGAAACCCTATTGGGTTTAGATGGCAAAACGATGGACTTCCTGCCCGGTTTGGCTACCCACTGGAAAGTGTCAGACGACAAAATGACCTACGAATTCCGATTAGACCCCCGCGCACGCTGGTCTGATGGTATGCCCGTAGTAGCAGATGATATCGTGGCAACTTATAAACTCTATATCGACGAAGGACATGGCGACCCCAACGTATATACTACCTACCGCGACGACATTGCTAACGTCGAAAAAGTAAGCCCTTGTCTCGTGCGCGTACGGCCAAACGCAAGGCATGGACGGCATTTAATACCATCGCTATCTTCATGCAGATATTCCCCGCCCACTATATCAGCAAAATAGACGGCAAAGGCTATTTAGAAAAATATCAATACCAAACCTTCCCTGGCACAGGTCCCTACGAAATAGACTACCAAACGACTAAAAACCCCGAACTATTGGTACTCAAACGCCGCCCCAACTATTGGGCTGCCAACGACCCCGTCAATGCAGGCGTGTATAATTTCGACCAGATACGATTTATCTATGTTTTAGACGAAAAATTGCGCCTCGAAAAATTCAAAAAAGGCGGATACGATTTTTGCAATACCATGCGAGCACAATGGTGGGCAGAAGAATTTACAACCAAGTCCAGCGACGATGTAAAACGCGGTTTGGTGCAAAAGGTAAAAATGTATAACTTCAATCCGAAAGGTACATCGGGTTTGGCAATGAATACCAAAGAAGAACCCTTCAACGACCCCAAAGTGCGCAAAGCCATATCTATGCTTTGGAACTTTGACCAATTGAACGAAAAATTATTCTTTGGCGAATATGTCAAAAATGTATCGTATTATCAAAACTCGGTGTACGAAAACCCCAACAACCCAACTCAAAAATATAACCCTAGCGCCGCTACTGTCCTACTCAAAGAAGCAGGCTGGGAAAAGAAAGCAGGCGAAAAATGGCTTTCCAAAGGCGGCAAACCCTTTGAATTGGATTTGGAAATCGACCCCAGTTCAGAACGCATTTTTACGCCCCTACAACAAGATTTGGAGCGCGTAGGCATCAAACTGAATTTGGTGAACGTAACACCCCAAGCCCGCTTTGAAAAGGCAATGAAAAACAGTTTAAAATTACCTACCAAAATTGGGGCGGCACTACATTCCCCAACCCCGAAGGGATGATGCACTCTAAATATGCCGACCAACTCGAAAATAGCAATATCACCGCTATGGCTATCAAACGCATCGACGACCTAAGTACGCAATACGAAGAAGAGTTTGACGTAGCCAAACGCATCAAAATGGTGCAAGAGATAGACAGCCTCGCCGTAGCCGAAAATCACTACGCCTTTGGTTGGATAGCACCTTATACCGTCCGCGCTGTTTATTGGAACAAATTTAACCACCCCAAATGCGGCGTTACGCGCATAGGCGACTACGAAGCCGCCTTTACGCTGTGGTGGTACGATGCCGACAAAGATGCCCAATTGCAAAAAGCCAAAGCCGACAAAACACTCACAATGACCAAACCCAACAACAAAGATGCCGTCGAATACCTCGACTGTTGGGGCGTGCGCAGCGGGGCAAAAGCAGAAAAATAAACCCGATAAGCGAGGATAAACCCTGAACAAAGTTGGCACTAAGGCTACCCAAGCACTTAATGCCAACTTTTTTAGTGCCAAAGATTGTCTTTGGATGCAGAACTTTTGGCTATTTGGGCTAAAATAATTAATTTTGCTGCGCACAACCTCCACAACACAACCCAAGGCATATAAGATTGTAGTAGAAACCCACCGAAAAACGTAGCTATTCAGGGGTTCGGGGCGCAGGTCATGAAGATTTAATGCCGTTTTTGCGGGGTCAAGAGGCACGCGCCGGCTTATTATTGGGGCAGCTAAATAGTGACCAAAAAGCAATGCACCGAATCCAAGTACAACACGATATAGATAAGCACCCGTATCCAAACGAAACCTCGTTTTTTTTATATCCTCTAACTTTTCTCACCTTAGCTCATTCGGGTTATGAACCGCCGTAAATTTCTACGCCATACCACCTCTGCCAGCGCAGGCGTGCTTTTATCTTCCATGTTCAATGGCTTTGATATAAAGGCTGCCCCTATGTTGGGTACGCTGCGCCAACAAAGCACCGATACTGACCACGTGTTAGTATTGGTACAGTTAGGCGGCGGCAATGACGGCTTAAACACCGTAGTCCCCTTTGACCAATTTGGCAAGTTAGCCAATGCCCGCCCACAAATATTGCTACCCGAAGAGCAACTGTTGCCCATCAACGGCACAGATAGCGTAAAGCTACACCCTGCTATGACGGGTATGCAACAACTCTATAACGAGGGAAAGGTGCAAATCATACAATCCGTAGGCTATCCCGAACCTAATTATTCGCATTTCCGCTCGACCGATATATGGATGAGTGCGTCTGATGCTAACCAAACCCTCAATACGGGCTGGTTGGGACGGTATCTCAATTACGAATATGCCAACTACCCAACCGAATACCCCAATGATACCATGCCCGACCCCTTGGCGGTCGAGATAGGCTATTCCTTATCCTTGGGTCTCCAAGGACCGCTTATCAATATGGGATATACCATTTCCGACCCCGAATATTTTTACAACTTGATTGCAGGCATTCAGAGCCCCGCTCCCGAAACGCCTGCGGGCGAGCAATTGTCCTATATCCGCATCATTGCCCAACAATCCCGCCAATACAATAGCGTAGTAACAGCAGCCTACAACAGCATAACAACGCAAGGCACTTATCCCGATAGCTTTTTAGCACAACAACTCAAAATAGTTGCCCGCCTCGTTGCGGGTGGGCTGAAAACCCGCATCTATATCGTTCATTTAGATGGCTTTGATACGCACGATAACCAAATGAGCGAACACGAAGAATTGCTGGCTGAACTGAGCAATGCCTTGCTGGCTTTTCAAAACGATTTGAGCTATCTGGGCATCGCCGACCGCGTATTGACCACCACTATATCGGAGTTTGGCAGGCGCATCATCGGCAATGATAGCTACGGCAGCGACCACGGAGCCGCCGCACCCATGTTTATTGTGGGCGATGCAGTCAATAGCGGTATTCTGGGCACTAATCCCGATTTGCCCGACAACGCTACCGAAGACGACAATTTGCCCATGCAATACGACTTCCGCTCGGTCTATGCTTCCTTATTGCGCCAATGGTTTTGCGTACCCGAAGCCGATTTGTCGCTGACAATGCTGCAAGAATTCCCGCAATTGCCCATTATTGCCGAATCTGCCAACTGCATAGCAGTATCCGTACACGAAGCCAACCAACAAGCAGGGCGTTTAATCGTCAATGCCTACCCTAACCCTTTTGTCAGCAGTACCCGCATCAATTTCACGACCGACGGCGGGCATACCGTCCTACAAATATTCAACGGTGCAGGGCAATTGGTCAAAACGCTGCGCAATGGCGTATGGACTGCGGGGCAATATACCGCCGACTTTGATGCCGAAGATTTACCCGCGGGCATTTACTATTGCCGCCTACAAAATGGCATGTTGCAACAAGTAAAACCCATCGTCAAGGCGCGTTGAGTTCGATACGTATTATTGAAGCAGTTAGATGGAACAACAGCCTCATCGCCACGTTAGAGGTAATCCGCTATCTTTTGGCAGTATATGCGGGCATATCACATTACCCGCTTCTAAGAGCCTGAGCAATCGCGCCCTTATCATAGCTGCCTTGTGTGGCGGCTGCACTTTATACAAACTATCAGATGCCGACGACACGCGCTTGCTCCAAACCGCCCTTTGTAGTAGCAGCGACAAGGCTCGTTACGTCGGGGCGGGAGGCACTACCGCACGTTTTTTGACCGCCTATTTTGCAGCAAGCGAGGGCACGCACTTGCTCTACGGCACGCCGCGCCTACACCAACGCCCCATAGCCGATTTGGTCAATGCGCTGCGCGATTTGGGAGCAAACATCACCTACGAAGGTCTCGAAGGCTGCTTGCCTCTGCGTATAGTGGGCAAAACCCTGCGAGGCGGAACAGTGAGCCTCAATGCCAATATAAGCAGCCAATTTGTGAGTGCGTTGCTGCTCGTAGCTCCTACATTTGCCGAAGGTTTGGAACTGACTATGAAGCAAAACCCCGTATCGAAACCCTATATCGATATGACTTTGGGCATAATGCGGCATTTTGGCGTAGCACATACTTGGAAAGACGACAAGACCATCAGCATTGCACCGCAACCCTATATAGCGCGTAGCTATACGGTAGAAGCCGATTGGAGTGCCGCCTCGTATTATTATGCCGCCGCCGCCTTAGCTCAACAAGCCGATATAACCCTATATGGGCTGCAAGCCGAATCGCTACAAGGCGACCAACGCATAGCCGACATAGCCCGCACAACTTGGGGCATCACTACCCACTACCAAGCTAATGGCATACGCATCCTGCGACCTGCCAATGCGCCCTCGCACACCTCACAAGCCAACGAATGGTGTTTTGACTTTACGCCTTGCCCCGACATCGCGCAAACAGTAGCAGTGGTCAATGCTGCTTTGGGCATACCGTCGCGCCTGATGGGGCTGCAAACCCTGCGCCACAAGGAAACCGACCGCATTGCCGCCTTAGACAACGAATTGCAGAAAATAGGCTATCGGCTCCTGCCCGATGCAGACAGCAGCAAGACGAGTTGCCGATTGCTGCCGATACCGCATTATACACCACTAAGCACCCATGATGCACCACCGCGCTTTGCTACCTACGACGACCACCGTATGGCTATGGCTGTTGCGCCATTATCGTTGCGCTACCCACAAGGCATAATAGTAGAAAATGCCGATGTAGTGGGCAAATCATACCCCTATTTTTGGCGCGATTGGGAAAGATTATGCAAGGGCGAATAAAAGCGGGCTTAGTTCAAACCCACCAAGGCAAAGAAACATCTTGCCAAATTGATGTGTGGTATTAGACCTAAATACTGTCGGAATAGCCCATTTTTTGTTACTGTCTATATCACACCGCTATCATTACCTTTGCCGCATCAATAAGATATGAACGTAAAGAACGCGGCAACCACCAAGACTGCCTTGTCGTATCTTGTACTATTATTTGCAGTAAACCAAATATTTTATGAATAATTTACAAATACTATTATTTTGCTTATTAGCGTCATTTAGTATTGCCTCGCCCTTATTTGCCAATAGCTGTTATGAGATATGCGTTGAAGAATGTGTATCGGTGTGGTGTCCGCCCAAAGCCGCCTTTTCGCAACTGCCTATTTTGCAGCGACCGCAATATAAAGATGGCGAATTATATGTCAAAATACGCCCCGAATCGAGTTTGCGCCTGCACCGATTCTCGGTATGTGGGCAAATCGGCATTGCGACATCTACAAGCTACATACGGCATACGTTCTATCGTGTTAGCATTTCCACATTTGCCCAATATGCACCAATATTATAAGTTACGATTTGACCGCTTCGACCAAGCCGACGCGCTTATCCGCGATTTGCAGCGTGAAGTTGCCATACAATTTGCCGAGCGCGTGCCGCAGCATTATTATTTTTATACACCCAACGACATACACCCCGACCAATATAACGTCATATTGACCCAAGCCGAACAAGCCTGGGATTTGACGACCGGCAGCAGCGATATCGTAATAGGTATGGTTGATGATGCCGTATTGACGACACACGAAGATTTAAGTGGCAATATCTGGACTAATCCCGGCGAGACAGCAGGCAACGGCTTAGATGACGACGGTAACGGCTATATAGACGACATAAACGGCTGGGACCCCGCATCGAACGACAACGACCCCAACCCTGAAGGGGCGGACAATTTTAGTTTTTCGCACGGTACACACTGCGCAGGCATTGCTGCGTCTGTGACAAACAATAATATAGGCGTAGCGTCGGTGGGCTTCAACGCCAGTTTAATGGCAGTAAAAACAGCTACGGACGGTAGCGGTGCAGTAGCAGCGGGTTACGAAGGTATAGAATACGCTATTGCTTCGGGAGCCGATGTAATTAGCTTATCGTGGGGCGGCGGTGCCGAGTCTGCTACCGAGCAAGCCTTGATAGACGAAGCCTACAATGCGGGCATCGTAGTAGTAGCAGCAGCAGGCAACGACAATACAGATGTGCCAATGTTTCCTGCTTCGTATAACCACGTCATATCGGTTGCTGCTATTGACAACAACGATACCAAAGCCGATTTTACCAATTACGGTTCTACTATTGACGTATGCTCGCCCGGCGTACAGATTTGGAGTTCTGTGGCTACGACCGATAACAGTTATGAATTTTATGACGGCACCTCGATGGCTTGCCCTTATGTATCGGGTTTGGCTGCCTTGATGCTCGCCTACGACCCCACCGCTACTGTCGATAGGATAGAAGAATGCTTGAAAACAACCGCCGACGATGTATATGGCATCAACCCCACCTTTGTAGGACAATTAGGCGCGGGGCGCGTCAATGCTTTTAAAGCGGTACAATGTACGCCGTCTGTCCCAATTGCCTCGTTCAATACCTCGACCGATATAGCTTGCGCAGGCGAAACCTTCACTTTTTTTGATACCAGCAGCGGCCCGACCTAACGAATTGGTATTGGTCGTTTCCGAGTGGTGCGCCATCGAGCAGTACAGCCCAAAATCCTACTGTTACGTATCCTACATCGGGCACATATAGTGTTACGCTCATTGTAGTCAATGCTTTGGGCAGCGATACAGTGACTCAAAATTTTGTGGTAGCACCTCCCACTGCCACTATCAGCGGCGATGCGGCTATCTTGGCGGGCTATATCATACCGCTCGAAATAGCATTTACGGGCACACCGCCATTTAGCATCACCTATACCGACGGCACTACTCCGCAAACTATCAATGGTATTATGGATAATCCATATATCATTAGCGTATCGCCCGATACTATTACTACCTATACACTCCTGAGTGTGAGCAATGCATTTTGCAGCGGCACCGTATCGGGCGATGCCGAAGTATTTGTCATAACACCCGACCCCAATGACATCTGCGAGGTAGCCTTGCCATTCCCTCCTCTTGTAATAGGTACAGAGAGTTGTGTGACGGGCAATACGGGCATTGCCAACGGCGAATTGCCCTATATACACCAATCAGAATGTGCGGGCACGGCAGTACCCATTCCTGCTAATGATTTATGGTATAGCTTTATAGCCATATCGAATATTGTAGACGTAGAACTCATCTTTGCGATGGATACCGCTGTTATATCTTTCTATGAGGGTACGTGTGAAGGGCTGATTGGGCGCGGCTGTGCTATATCAACCGACGGAACACTCAATACCACCTTTGCGCCTGTCACTGCGGGCACGACCTATTTCATACAAGTAGCAGGTGGTTCCTTGTCTGACGACGGTGCGTTTACACTTTGTATCGAAAATTATGGCGAGAACATTGACGAAATATGCGCATTAGGACAATCGGTAACAGTCAATCCGCTGCCATTTTTGGGCTCTTATTTGCCTGGCACCACCGTCGAGTTTTGTTATACCTTAGAGGGCTATACCGAAAACAGCGTGGATTGGATACACGGTATCGTGCCCGTATTAGGTAGCGGATGGGACGCAAGCAGCCTATCGCCTACCCAAACGCCGCCACCTTGCTCATTCGGCAACGAATGGGATTGGTATACCAGCGTGCAAGGCGAAAGCAATTATTCGCAAACGGTTGTAGGTCCGCAAGGTCCGGGCTTTTTTGTCGAAAATCCAGGACCCGGTCCCAACCCCAACGACCCAGGCGATAACTTCGGCGATGCTTGGGGCAACGATGGCTGTACGTGGACGTTTTGCTTTGAAGTGACCACCCTCGCCGCCTGCCCACCCGCCGCCGACGGGCAAGACCTGAGTGTATTGATTAAGAATTTTTCGGACTCCGAAACCGGTGCTTGGACAGCAAGTGACGGTACCCCAACCATATGTACCTTAGACCCCGAATATCTGTTCAAGGCAGTAGTGACGTGTTGCCCTATTCCCGACCTTGACGGCATCAACCCCACGTGTAGCAACCCCGATACAGGTAGTATAACAGCTACGCCGACAGGTGGCACAGCCCCGTTCTCGTTTGTATGGAGTACCGGTTTTAGTGAAACAAGCAATACTACCTCTACAATTAGCAATCTAACACCTGGCTTTTATATAGTGACGGTGACAGACAATGAGGGCTGTTCAGAAGAAGCCTCTTATACCTGGCATTGGACGACGAAGGTTTTGCTGCCATAGCTCCCAATGCGTTTGTTTGTAGCAGCGACAGCGTACAGTTGAGCGTAACAGCTACGGGCGCGGTCGATTTTTTGTGGAGCCCCTCTACTGGTTTGTCCGACAACCACATAGCTACTCCTATGGCATCGCCCGACGAAACAACCGATTATATAGTAGTTGTCACCGACGCTACGGGCTGTACGGCTTATGCGCAAATGACCGTGAACGTAGCACCTTCGCCTACCATCAATGCCGGACCAAACCAAACAGTATGCCCAGGCGAGGGCGTGCAATTGCAAGCTACGGGCAGCGCAGGTTTGTATAGTTGGACTCCTGCAACGGGTTTGAGTAATCCCAGTATTGCCAACCCCATAGCATCGCCCGCCCAAAATACGGAATACGTCGTATCGCTGCTGAGTGCCAATGGCTGTACGAGCCGCGATACGGTGAAAATATTCGTAGCCCCTGAACCATTTTTTCCCGATTTGGCGGTAGATACAACCGTTTGTACTACCGATGCCATACAGATAAAATTATCGGACGAATATCCTATTGCGCTATATAATTATCAATGGTCGCCTACAATAGGCTTAGACGACCCCACGCGCCCCGATGCCATTGCTACTATCACGGACGATATTACCTATACCATTACCGTGACCAATGCGTTGGGGTGCAGTTCGGTGCATAGCGTAGCTATCACAGTTGCTAATGCCGATTTGAGCGTCAATATCGGCAATGATACCACTATTTGCGGCAATAGGCCCCTTGTCATCACGCCCAACGGCACGTATGCGTCATACGCATGGACGGGAGGCAGCACCGAGCAGAGCCTTAGCGTCAGCCAAAGCGGTATGTATGTGCTGACGGTGAGCAATGCCCTTGGCTGCGGTGCGGCGGATAGCATCAACGTGGCGTTCAGCCAAGCTACCCCCAATATCACAGGCGATTTAGACTTAATAGACGGCGAAACGAGCATACTCAGCGTCAGCCCCGCCGATTTTGACCAATATCTATGGTCGAGCAGCCAAACCGCGCCGAGCATTACCGTAGCAGATGGCGGCACTTATGCTGTAACTGTTACCAATGCCGACGGCTGTACGGGCACCGACAATGTAGTGGTAAATGTAGCTGCTCGCAACGATATAATGATACCGAGTGCCTTTTCGCCCAATAACGATGGCATCAACGACCAATTGCGCGTGATACCCACCAACGGCATCACTGCCTTTGAATGGCAAATATTTAACCGCTGGGGCAACCTACTGTTTAGCAGTTCAGACATAAACGAGGGCTGGGATGGCAACTATCAAGACACCGATTGCGATATGGGTGTTTATGTGTATGTAGGCACAGTGACGTTTAATGACGGCACACAAACCGAATTTAAGGGCAATGTAAGTTTGCTCCGCTAAGTGGGTGCACTCCCAATTTCGACACTAATGGTCTGATTTTCTAATTTTGAGTAAAAAATTAACGGGAGCATCTTGCTTGCGCCTTGCTACAAAGCAGCATTGAGCAAAATTTATGACCGAAATTTAAAAATCAAACCAATAGTTACCACAAATCAATTTATAACACCAATAAGACCTCAAAAAAAATGGTGGTGTTTTGCGCAAAACGCCCTATTATAGTCAATCATAATTGACAGCGCAAATTGATGGCTTGCTCCGTAAAATCGAGAGTTTAGGGCATCAACGAATACCTTTCCAACTCTGGGCTATAAACAAGACCGCCGCACTGTACTAAGTACAGCACGGCGGCTTTTTCGCTTATCCTCTCTTTTCAGAGCGGTAAAGGCGATGTCTATTTAGTCACTACGACTTTTGAGTGTTGTACGCTGCCTGCGGCAGTATTCATCACTACGGTGTACATACCTGGCACTAAGTGGGTGGCACTAAATGGCAGTTCATACACTAAGTCTGCTTCGGCTATACCGTCGAACAATACGGATACCTGTTTTCCGTCGGCAGCAAACACAGTAAGGGTAGTTTTGCCTGTCGTTTGGACGTAGAACTCAACAATCGCCTCGGACTGTACGGGATTGGGATAGGTAGCAATACCCTCTGTCATGCCCTCGGTTTTTGTGCGACCACGATGAGTAATGGGCACCCAATACCAACCGATAGTGTTTTGTGAGCCATCAGCACAAGTAACAGTGACGGTATACCAACCAAATGGAACATCGCTTAGGTCTTCGGTAGTAGCAGTAAATCCGTCTGGTCCCGACCAAGCGTAGCTATACGGTGCGCAACCCGCGCCGCCGCCAGCAGCCGTAATATTGACCGAACCAGTGCTGGTGCCATTGTCGGCACTTACTACATAATTCACAATATCGAGCATATCGTTTATACCGTTCGGGTCGTTGCTGAACTGTGTGCCTGCTGCTGTACATCCGAAAGCATCAGAAACTAATAGATTCCAAGTAGCGTTGTCGGCGGTCATGATAGTAATGGTAGCACCTGGCGTATCGGGCGTGCCGTCGCCATTAGTGTCTACTTGTTCGTAGGCAATATCGTAGCGTATATAACCTTCATTATCCCAAGCAAAGTGATAAGGCATTGTGCCACCTGCTACGGTAAGCTCTACTACATCGTAGTAGAAAGGCGACGCGCCGCCGCTACCCTGCGAAACGATATTCATAATAGGCGTAGCTGGGAAAGCCTGCGGAACTATAAATGTCACTCCTGCATTGCTGAGGTCGAAACAACCTACTGCGATTGTACCTATTTGCGCGATGTTCATACCAACTGATGGCTCTGGGTCGGGCAAAGCGGTGGTCGTTTTACGTTATAGGCATACATCACATAAGTACCTGCTGCCAAGCCGGTGCTAATGTCGGGAATATGCCGGTATCGTTGATGGCTACAATTTGTCCCGTAGCGGCATTAGTCGCCAAGAACAAGGTCTGGTAGCCCGCTGTCGTATTATTGCCTTGCGTCGCAGCCGTGATATTATCACCTGGGCAAATATCATCGTTTACCGCCAGCATACCTGCTTCGGCTTGGCAACATTTCACTACGGTAATCGTCATGGTGCAGAAGCCTTGTCTTCCGTTCACATCAGTTACTATCCAAGTCACTTCGGTTACACCCACGGGATAGATGCCCGATGCATTGCCTGTACTATTGAACGAGTTGACGACGGTAGCAACACCGCAGTTATCGGCAAATATTGTCGGTACGGGTACGCTTACGAATGCCGAGTTATTATCGGGCGTACAGAGCAATGGGTCTGTATCTATCGTAATGTTTGCGGGGCAAGTAATAGTCGGTGCTTCAAGGTCATCAATGCGGACAATAGTGGTGCAGGTCGATATATTACCTGTTGTATCCGATACGAACCAAGTCACTTCCGTAATACCTTCGTTAAAGGTGTCGAAAATGCTTAGCGTACTCAGTGTAGCATGGTCATTAGCAACAATTATCGTATCATCGTTATGGCTATTGGTTACGATAAAGTGGTTGCTACACGAATCTATCGCCAAAGGTGCAAACAGATAAAGGTCGCGCGAACACAAGCCCGGTTCAGTACTGAAAATTACATTGGGTTGCACCACGTAATTTCGGGTGGTGTTTGGTCTAATGTTCACTGTATAGCTACATGTAGCGGTATTGCCGCTGCCATCGGTAGCTGTCCATACTACAACAGTCTGTCCGAGCGGATAAACGTCCGTAGCCACGTGCCCCCAATTATAACTGTTCATCGGGTCGCCAGCCAAGCTACAGTTATCCGTAGCTGATGGGGCAGGCAGTTCTATCCATCCATAACAAGCATCGGCAAGCGCAGGCGCAGTAAATACCGTTTGTGCGGGGCAGAATATTTCGGGTGGGCGGTGGTCTTCTACCGTCACAATAAACGTACAATTAGAGCTATTTCCTGCACCATCCGTAGCGGTATAAGTGACGGGCGTATCGCCGAGTGCAAATATATCACCTGAGTCGTGCGTAGAAGTATAGTTGATAGAGGCATTCGCAGCGGCAGCTTGCAGGTCGGCTAAGGCTTGCTGGAACTCGCTATGAGCTTGGTTATACGCTGCCACAATAGCTGCTAACTGGTTGTGCGCTGCAATAGAGTCCGCTTCGGTAGTAGCTAATAGCGCAACGCAATAAGCAGATGGGTTAAAGTCGCAAATAAAGTGCGCATTAGCACTATTAGCATCGGCTTGTAGTGCTGTTTGGGTAGCGGCTAACAATATTGGCTCTAAACCCTCTAAGGTATCGTGCTCGGCATTAAATATGGTAATGAGGTTCGGGTCTATACCTTCGCTACAATTATCTATAGCTAAGGGCAAATCCCAATAGACCACTGCTACGCAGGTATCGGTAAAGTCCAGACCTGTGGGTGGCGCATAAACAGTTGTATCCAGCGCACCATTTGCCCAAATTTGAATAGAATCGCGATAGATACGCGAAGTAATCGTGTCGGGGCAATAGACAAAGATAGGTGCATCATCATCAATGACCGTAACAGTTACCGTACAACTTGCGCTGCGACCGCTTACGTCTGTCACTGTCCAAGTCACCAAGGTAACACCGCCTGGATAGATACCGCTTGCGATGTCTGTGGTATTCGAGCCGCCATTAATGAGGGCTGCCATGCCGTCCATATAAATAGTATCGGCTTGGTTGCCTGCTAATACGGGGTCGGTGTCTATGGGGTCGCCATTGGCATTGGTAGTATGTATGGCTACGAAATAGAGGCTATCCAAACCGCAGTTGTCATAGGCCACGGGCGTTACCACCACCACCTCCGCACCGCAGAGGGTATCGGACGTATAGCCCGCTATACTGGGCAATTGTTGGCAGAATATGACAGGGTCAGCCGAATCACGCACCAATATTTCCGTTGCACAAGTAGCCGTATTGCCCGCTACGTCGGTAGCAGTCCAAGTAATGGTAGTCAAACCTGCGGGGAATACATTACTTGCTTGGTTTATGTTTGTCACCGTGCCCGATGTAATCGTACCGAAGTCGGGGTGTTGTGCTACGTAGCTAATGACCACTGGACCAGGGCAATTGTCGGTTGCCGTAGCATTGGGTACATTTACAAACGCGCTACACGAGATAGTATTAGCTTCGATATTGGCGGGACAGGTAATATTGGGTACTGTGGTGTCGCCTACAAGTATGATAATCGTATCTTGGTTGAGGCAAGCACCGTTATAGGTAGTATAAGTAATCAAGTGTTCGCCTAAGCCTGCTTCTGCGGGGTCGAACCAGCCCGTTAGCTCATCTATAATACCTACACCCGACCATTCGCCAAGTGTCGGAGTAGCTGCTAATACATTGCCCGCACCGCTAAACGCCCATGAGTAGTTGGCAGGTGCATTTTGGGCTACGGTAGTGGTGATGAGTTGGTAAGTAACACCTACAGACAAGGATAAGGTAGGTCCGGTATTGCCGCCACCTACGCCGAATTGTGGGTTGCTGCCAGGTCCGGAGTTGTCATCTTTGGCGACAAACACACCCGAACCGCATACACCTGGCGCAAACGGCACTTGGGTTACATAAGCATAACCATCAGCAGCACCGAAGTTGCTAATAAACGTATAGTTGCCCGTTGCTGATACTTGGAACTCAAACACGTCGTAGCGATAAGTGCCCGCTACTGTATTACAAACCGTACCCGTACCCGACGGACGCGCCGCCGTAGCATCGGTCGAAATCAATTGACCGCTGATGTTATTGCTCAAAGTAGTATAAACCGTTGGCAAACCGCTCGTTGTTACTACGGTATAAGTAACGATAGCACCATTGGGGAACGATACCGTTGTATTGGTCGCGTAAGGAATGGTCGTGAAGTTGTTATAGTTGATAGTCGTACTCGTAGCCACATTAGTGACAGGTACAAAACAGAATACCGAACCATCGCCACAGCTAACCTGAATGGTCGTTCCCGCAGGTATTTCAACTGTAGTACTGGGTAGATAATTGACCGTATAGCCCTGCGGGTAGGGTACAGAGTTGCTTACTACAACATTCAAATCTATCGGGTCTGCGCCTGGGCAAATTGGTGCTACGGGGTCAATGGTGACGTTCCAATCATCTACGATGTCGACAAAGTCGGTGTTTGGCGTACCACAACCACCTGGAATGGGCGTATAAGTAATACCTACAAGACCATCTCCGTTTTGTGGTATATATATATCGCCAATCAATGGAATTTCCGACTCATCAAATGCTGTTGCGGGATTATCGACCAACGAATATGTACCGCCACCTACTTCGGTATAAGTAGGCAGGTATATGACACCGTTTTGAACGCACCAATTATCGGGCAAATCAAATCCTGTCTCGGCAGTATTTGTGATGGTCAATACCGCGGTTTGGGGTGCAGGATTACAATCGCCAGGATTAAATACGTTTAGGATAGTGTCGAGCGCATACTGTATTGTGATTTGGTAGGGCGGCACGTCGGAAAACGAAATTTGGTAGCTCAACGTATTATTGTTGATAACGGGGTCTATCGCCAAGTTGTGGCTCACAACGGTAAATGTTCCGCCTAATGTAGTAGTCGGCAACTGCATCGCTGTTAAATCAGCCGTACCCGAAGGCGATTGACAAACTGTAATGTCGCGAATATCGGCAGAGCGAATAGGCACTACTTCGATTATCTGCGTCAGCGATTCTTCGCATGGGAATTCGCCTACCGTATAAGTAATCGGGTAGAAACCTGGTGCTACAATATTACTCAAATCATTGAAACCAATTTCTTCGATGCGGGTGCGGGTAGTGAGGGTAGAACTTGATGTATTGGTTATCGTAAAATAGCTGATACCGTAGAAATCGCTGCCGAAAGCGACCGTACCACCACCCAGCGGATTTTCGGGTACTGTTACTGTACCCATCAATACATCGTTGCTGTCATAACCGCGTACTACAAAACCGCCGCTCAAACCCGTAGCGTCCATCTGTAAATAAGTCAGTTGGAACGGTTCGTTATAGTCAAAGCGCAAAGTTACGTTAGTTTGGGTAGCTTGGAGCATACCCTCTTCGCCAAACTCAATATCTGTTTGCGCACCCGATTGCAAGAATCGGAAACGGTTCGTAGCACTGAATGCAGGTGGCGTTACAACGGTAGCAAACATACCGTCTTCTTCGTATTGGTAAAGGTCATTGCCATTGCTTTGGATAATGGTGCCGCTACCAAAATCCATGACATAACCCTGCGGGTAAATACCAAACATACCAAACTCATTCACGCCCGGACCCGACCAGATGCCGCCCGGCTCAAGTGCTTCTAAGCCCCAAGGTAGGTCGCCTTGGCAAAGCGGGCTGGGATTGATCCAGAATGGGTCGGCATCATCAATGATATTGATATATTCGACATGAGGCATACCACAACCACCCCGGACCTGGCGTACTAAAAATACCTATCAGCCCATCGCCATTTTGGGGCGTGTAGGTCGTACCGATAGAGGTTTCGGGGGCGGTTTCTAATGACCATACGCCGCCTGTTGTAGGAGAGTAAGTAGCCGTATAATCAGTCAGGTCAATTACACCATCATTGACGCACCACGTATCGGGCAGGTCAAAGCCCACTTCGCTCGCGCCGTAAATAATGATTTGACCTGCCAAATCAGTTGGATTACAGGGTGTTCCTTCGGGGAACAAATCGGGGTCGAACAAATCGTAGCTGATATTAATAATATACGGAGCTACATCAGCTGGCGAAATGAGATAGCTCAATACATTGCCCGAAATAGTCGGTGCTATTGCCAAATTATGGCTAACAATCGTCCAAGTGCCATTGTCAGGTAAATTTGCCGTCAAGAATGCTTCCAAATTAACCGTTCCCGAAGGCGACTCACATACCTCTACTGGAGAGTTGAGTGCATCTGCAATGGTTGGATAAATTTCTAACGTATGTGTTTCAGACTCTTGGCACTGACCAAAACCTACGGTATAAGTAATATCGTAGCTATTAGGTATGATTAAACCTAATGCAGCAGGATCCCAAGCCCAAAAATCATCACTTGGGTCGGCAGGCGTGCCGTTATCATCTAAATATACACCCGGACCGCTAAACACACCGCCCGTAGTACCTGTTACAAGCGCACTTAAATTGAGCGGTAGGCTGGCTTCGCATACTGGCGTGGGGTTTGTCCAAGACGGATCTACGTTTTCGTGAATTTCTACTATTTCGGTAATGGGAATACCACAACCGCCCGCAGCGGGCTGGTACGTAATGGCTACTAAGGCACTATCCGCACCTGTATTGAGCGACCATTCGTCAATAGCGGCAATATCGTTAATCTGTATCACCGCATTAGGTCCAGATACAGAGTAAGGCAATAGCGGGTCGGTCATATCGCCGCTTACCATGACTACTGTCCAAGTACCACCGCCGACGGTAGTATAGGGGTTAAGCGGCATATCGCCCATAGAACCACACCATACATCGGGCAAATCAAAGCCCGTTTCGGTCGAACCCGTAATAGTGATAACTGCTATTTCGCTATCTTCGTCGCAAGGCGCGGGTGCGCCTACTTCGCCCGTTACGGTATAGCTGACCGCAATCGTATAGGGAGTACCCAAGCCCGATGGAATGGTGTAAGTCAGTACACCGTTGTTAATAGTTACGTTAGCAGCAGGAATAGTAGATCCCAAAGCCTCATAAGCCCATACGCCGCCAACTGTGGTGCCGTCCATCATTCCGCCCCCTACCGTATTGGGGTTCATCATCGCAGATAGATTAACCGTTCCGCTGGGGCTTTCACAAACCGTAACATCGTTTATCGTTGCGTCTAATGGCGGATGAACGTACAAGAAGAAGTTGTCGCTATCTGTGCAAGTTCCATTAGTAACGCTATATACTAATTGGTACCAACCAGGAACAAATGGGTCAAAAAAGTCTGTACCTATGATGACCGCTACACCATCAGGACCCGTAGCAGTCCATGTACCGCCAAGCGTTGTGCCTGGTCCGTATAGGAGTGTCAAGTCAAAAGGAGTATCAGAAAACATACACAAATTGCTGGGGGCAGCCTGCAAGGTAGCATCTACGCCTTCGTAAACGGTCATGTATTGGTGCTCGACCGTAACGCCACATTGCGCACCCACATCAGGCGTAAAGGTTAGGTGCACTAACGAAGAGCCTACTACACCCGCAGGGTCGTAATCGCTACCTGTAACCGTACCTGCACCGCTCACCAAAGCCCAAGTACCCGTAGTAAATGCGGTATAGTCGTTGAGGTCTAAAATACCTTCGTTGGCGCAATACGTATCGGGTAAATCGAAACCTATTTCGCAGGCATCGCAAGCCGGAATATCCACTGGCAGAGACGTAACGCTAAGTCCGCAAGGGCTATCCGAGCTATTAGTCACCAAAACAGAGATAGTAGTGAGCGGGTCGCCTGGGTTAGCCGTATAAGTACTTGGATAGACAAAGAAGCCAGGGCATTGGAGGGGTAACAATTGGTAGGTACAATTCTCTCCCGTGGTATTCAATACAGCTATTATCGTCATTGCTGACGGGTCGGGATATACTGTAATTGTTGTAACGGCAACGGGTCGGCAATCAGCCGTCAAGCCTGCAGCAGTAGCATCTGCATCGTCCACAAAGGCATAGACGATATAATCAATAGGATTGCAAGTAGTATTGTCGGGCAAATTAATACTTGCATTAGACACGTATTGCGTTCCGCTCAAACTGACGGGGTCGACATCAACGACGGTCAAAGAGGCGGGCAAGGTATTGGGTTCATCTATCAATGTAGTGCTATACCCAAACGTAATGTCTGTACCCAATAGTTCAGCAGAAGTATACACCGTCAAATCAATGCCTGTATTGCCTGCGCCATCACCACAAACAGCAACATCAGTAGCTTGCAAGTCGTGTAGGTCGGGGCAAGTCGGATCGCACGCAGGAATGGCTGCCGTAGTCGCGAAATCAGCACATGGGTTGCCCAGACCGCCATCGATAGAAATGGGGAATATGGCAATAGCAGCATCACCGGGCGAAGCCACATAAACCGAAGGCGTAACCTCAAATTCGGGGCATGAGGTGGTAAATGTAGTGATACATTCGTTGGTATTCGTTGTAATAATGACATCGGCAGGATTGGGATATACCATTACCGTTGTCATCACAAAAGGTTCGCAGGCACCTAAGCCATCAACGGCAGCAGGATTGTCTAAGTAGGCATATACGACATACTGCGTAGGCTGACAAACGGGGGCAGCTCCTAAATCGGTGTTGTCAAATGTCAGGGTAGCTTGTGCTGCACCCGACACGACCAAAGCACCGTCGAAGCCCAAAGCGATAGCAGGCGGTGTATCGTAGGGGTTAGCAATAGGCGACAAAGCGGGCGTAGCACCAAAATTGATTTGTGCGCCGCTAAATACAGCATCCATAAATACGGTGGCAGTAGTGCTATTCGAAGCATCTTCACACAAGCCGCTTGCCGACAATTCCATATCGGTAAATTCAGGGCAAGTACACAATCCTACCGTAATAACTTCGGTAATAATATTTTCGCAGGTATTGGGGGCTACGCCGTTTGTTTCGGTATATGTGACGGTATAGCTACCTGGTGGGTTCGCCGTCAGGTCAAATTCTGTATTGCCCGCAGCTAAAATGCCACTCGATGTAAATACGCCTGTAGCTCCCGCAGAGGGTTGTATATAATCAGAAAGCACCAAGTTATCGCCACCCGAGCAAGCTGTATCGGGCAGGTCAAAATTGCGGCTATTGGGGCTAAGTACTAAGGTGACAACGGCATTCGATTCGCCGTAGCAATCGCCGTCGTCAGGGGCGGGCGTACCGCCTACATCTCCGACTGCATACAATAAAGTAATGGTCTGGGTTGCCGCTAATAGTGCTTCGTCATACGACAATACATTGCCCGCTACGGCTACACCCGGAGGGGCTACCCCTACAATGCTCCAAGTACCGCCTTGCGTGGTGGTGGGCAAATATAATTGGTCTAAATTGAATTGTTCAGCAGCATTAGAGCAAAGCGTTATAGCATCATCTACTAAGGCGTTTACTTCCTCAACTACCGTAAAGGTCTGTACGTGGGTGCGCGAGCAGGCAGGATAGCCCACTTCTACGGTAATGGTATAAACGCCCGGCGTAGCAGTGGCAAACGTTCCGCCCGGGCCATTGGCATCGTCCGTAACGCCATTGCCCGACCAACGAATATATTCGTCCTCTTCGTCAATCTCGTTAGCGGGGTCGAATATGGGGGCTAAGGTAGCCAATTCTGCCAAGATAGCCGCTTCGTTGTCCAAAGCCAAAGTAAGCGGCGCAATAGGTGTGCCACAAACTAAGGGAGCTAAGGTAAAAGTGGGGTCAAACGATGGATATACATACACTGCACGCTCTATACAAGCGGTACAATCGTCTGCTCCGCCTGGTGGCGTACAGAAATTGCACAGCGATAAATCAACGCAATAGCGTATAATGTATTGACCTGCTACCAAATCGGTGGGCTGGAACAATGCCGTGCCCGAAGTAGGGGCGGGTACCTCCAAACCATTAACGCCATTGGCAGGAGCAAAGGTAGTACCGCCGTCGCTGCTAATAGACCACGAGTAGGTTTCGACAAAACCACCTCCGTCAGGGCAAGCAACGGGAAAAGCTAATGCGGGGTTGTCAAATAAACGCTCGTCGTAGAGTGTCGTTGTGGGGTCGTCGGCGCAGTATATAGCTTGCAAGCCCAAAATTTCGCGGTTTGCAGCTTGAACTAATTCCACCGCACCTTCGCAATACACAGTCACCAATTCTTGGCAACCTGTAACATTGTCGGTTACTTGAACAAAACCCGAATATTCGCCATCGAAAAATACAAAATCTGTACCTACCATCGTGCCATTTAGGGCTACAAAGTCGTAATTGCCCGAACCCGTAGTGACGTTAATGGCAGCACTGCACTGTGTGCCGTTACAAGTGCAAGCATCGGCTGTAGCGGTTAGCCCTTGTTGGACTGGTACAGTTAAAAGACTGCCTCCGCAGTAGTTGTTATATAGAAGAATATCTATGCTTGTTTGCCCAGGTGCTAAATTAACCTCTGTTGGACTTATTTGTAAGCCGTCACAACCAGCGGGCAACGACAAAAACGCCGTGCAGCCCGAATAGGTGATATTAATATCAGCCGCAGTGATAATGCCATTGGCTATAATTGTCGCAGGGTCAGGTATGCGTGTATTTGGGTCGAAACCCAAGGTTGGCAGTCGCTCAAGCCCAACGTGGCAGCTATGGCAGTATTGTATTTGGCATAAATAGTATAACTCTCTACATTGCAACTATTGCCGCTATGGTCGGGCGCATCAAAATCGCCACTCTCAAGCGAAAAGCCGCCACCACCAGAATTGAGTGCGTCAAATGCACCCAGTAGAGTCACGCCCCCCGAATAGGGATTTTGGGGAAAGCTGTTGGGAGCGGGGTCAAACACCAATTCTACTAAGCCATTATTAGCCGACCATGCGTTAGCCAAAGGCTCGTTGATAGAAGCCGAAATAAATAGTGGTTCGCCACAATAATTGGGGTAATCTGTTTGTAAGTCTAAGAGAATAGGTGACGTAGTGCCTTCGCAGATTACGTCATAAAAAATGGTAAAATCGTAGTCATTACCTCCAATATTATCGTTAAACGTTTGCGTTTGCCCAAATGCAGGCGTAGAAAGGTCTATCGTCCAAGTTGTGCTAACAACAGCATCATCGGGGGCGCAAAGCCCACCCGAGTCGTCTTCGTTGGCTACTACGGCAATAGTTACGCTGTTGCTAGTAGAAGTAACAATAATAGGGTCTGTTGGCTGGTCCCATATACCACATACCCCATCGGCACTAAACAAGTTGCCGTTCAAGGATATGTCAGGGTCGGGGTCGCCGCAGGCTCCGTCGTCGCAGTCGGTGATGTTAAATGCTAGTACGCGCACCACGCGGTCGCCTATACAAGCACTGCATTGGGCTTGTGCCGATGATGGATTGATGAGCCAAAAGCCAAATAGCGCAGCGCACGACATGAGCCAATAGGTGCGCAATTGGCGGAAAGATGTTGATAAAGTTAAATGCATTGTGAAAAAATTAAATTGTTACAAAATTAAATTATTTATTATTTAGATATAATATATAGGATGATAAAAAGTACAAAAGGTCTATGCCTTATTAAAATGGCGACATACAATCAAAGATATTTATACTTATTCCTGATAAACAGGAAATTACAAATTAAAAAAATGCAACTATTTAGGGTATAGGGTTTTGGGTATGGGGTAATGAGCAATACTTATCTAATAATGCCTGACATCGCTGCATATTCGATTAGAAATGGATATTCCCTCTACAAGGCTAAATAGTTACAAAAAAACATAACTCAAATAAAAGCTTCATTCCCCAAATGGCATAACAATAGCGTGCCGCTCGTATGAGCAGCTATAATAAATTTTGGTCAAGTAAGAAATCGCCTGATACAAGCAGGGTATTCTTATATAACCAATCAAAAAAACTATCAATAATTATTCTATCTCAAAATACCGACATTCAGAAACGCAATTAAATGCGTACATAAAGGCATGGCAATATACCAACCGCTGTAAAACAGCAGGATATCCAATAATAAGCCTGTATTGATGAATAGAAAGAGCCTTAGAACCGCTAAGACTGTAGGGGGAGAGGAATGTGGTGGGTTTAGAGGTGGTGGTTAGTGATAACGCTTTATAAGTTCCTATCAATAGATGAATAAAACATAAATTGCAGCAACGAATACTAAATAATATCGCCATAAATAACAATAAACATGAAATTCTATGCTATTGTATTGATGCAAAATACCCTATCTACTAATAGGATTTTTTTGAGTGGTGTCAGAATTAGATGCTCTTAGTCGCGAAACTGAGCAAAGATAGCCCATTTAGTCCAAAACTCCAAAAAAAAGGACACATTTTTTTAATTATTAATTACAAAAATGGTGCAAGAATTAACTTCTATTGTCGGGCAAGTTCTAAATGAAAATCTCTTTAACAGACGCACCTGCTAAGGAAATTTCACCCTCATACCGCCAAAATTTATAGTTGCAAGCCCAGAGAAAGCCACCAAGCGCAAATTAGACCAAATGAATTAGTGGCAATATGCCTACCCAACGCTACAAACTGCTGTTGTGCATCAAGGGAAGTTAGGGTTTAACTAAGGTGGATACCTTAAAAACTCGATACCCATAGCCATACCGCCTCTAATATAGTCGGAGATTTATCTATTGACCCAAAAAGCACGTTGCACTATGGTGCGCGGGCTTATTGCGTTTAGGGTGTACCAGCCCGTTGCCCATTGCCCCAGTTCTATATTAGTTTGCTAAGGCATTGCCGTTGTTGTTTGTATGTCCTGCGCCCAAGCTATGCGTCCCAGAGCATCGGTTATTTGCAGGCGTATATCTTCTGTTACGGCAGTTAATTCGACCTGTAAAACGCTATTGGTTGGATTGGGCGATAGCCTAAGCACGGGTAGCGGTGCAGCTATTGTATTGATACCGACTGTACAATTAGAGACCGAAGCACTGCCCAATACCTGCATCCCCGTACAGCCGTTGGCATCGACGGGCGTAAGTGCATACAATACGACGGCTCCTGAGTCTATACTTTCGGTATTGACGCTTGCCAATAATATCCCGCTATTGGCATCGAAAGAGTTTATCTCGGCATAGTTGCTTTCCCATTCATAGCTATAAGGCGGTATGCCGCCCGCTATGGATAACTGAATGGCATAGAGGCTATCGGGGCACAATAGGTTGGGCAATACTATATCAGTATTCACAAGGGGCATAGTGCCTATATATAGCGTATCGGCTAAGGCTATGGCGCAGGCATTGGGATTGCTCACTTGTAGCGCGTAGGGCAGGATTCCCGCCGCGCTTAGGGCAAGCGATACGCTGGGGGCGGTATAGCTACTATCGGCTATTACCCATGTATAGGTATAATTGTCTTGTGGTTCGTCTGCCGATAAGGTCAGCACTTCGCCAATGCAGGCATTGCCCCCTACTACGACTATGGGTGTGTCGGGCAGTGCGTTGATGGTGACGAGGATAGTTGTGTCGGTAGTACAACCATTAACATTGATGGCAATAATGCTATAACTATGCTGTCCGGCAGGAGCGTTGATAGATAGAAACCCGTCGCCGCTATCGATAATATAATCGCCCGACCAAGTATAGGTTGTATTGGGCTGTGCGTTCCACGTAAGCCAAACAGTATCGTTGAGGCAAGCCGCCGTTGCCCAATCGCCTAATATGATGGGGTCGGGTTGTGGATAGATGGTGATATAGTTGGTTTTGGTTTCGACATCAAAACCCGATATACCAAACACCACCAGCGATATGCCGTACATGCCCGCTTGGTCGAGCAGCAGCGTAGGATTATCTCCGCTAAGCTCAAAAGTGCTGCCATTGGGAGCGGTAACAGTCCATTGCCATATTTCTACGTCGCCTTCTGATAGGTCGCTTAGTTCAACGAGGGTAGTGCCGCAGCCCGTTGTTTGGTTCGCACTAAAATTGGCTATGGGCGGAGTATTCTCGACTACTTTCATATAGTCAAAAGCTACTTCTACTACGTGTGGCGAAGCACTTGCGTCGCTCACGCTTGCCGAGAGGGTCATTTGATTAGTGGGTGTTAAAAAATTGGCTATTCGATGTTTATGTCTGCGCCATGTTATTTCCTGTTGCCCGTTAATAATGGTATCTAAAGTAACGGTTTGGATACCATTATTTAATTGTATCAACAAGGTATCGTTAGACGCTATGCCCAAACCGTTGTTGTTCTGAAAAAACGTCCAACGGTAATACGACACCATAGGGTCGGCATAGAGCGTTGCGTCAAATAAGGGCGAGGAGAGTGTTTTAGTACCACTCACGTTATCGGTCAGGAGGTTAGCATTGCCCGTGAGGTAGCAAACTGCGCCGTAGTCGTTGGGCACATCGTAGTAGGTTTGCACGGTGTCGCCCAAATAGGTTCGTCCTATGGGTATTTGGCGCACAAAAGTGCCTTGTGGTTCTGTAATGGCTGCTGTATTTGTCCAGCCAAAATCGAACATAAAATCGTCATAATAGCCGTTTTTTAGGGTCAATTGAGTGGTATTGTCTCCCGTAGGACTTATGATTGTCTCGGTTTGTTTAGTTCGATAAGCCCATTTGCCCGCAGCTGCTGTATAAGTGCCGCCATAATACAACAATAGGATAGCGGCGCCTTCGCTGTTAGTAGTAGCGTCGTAGCTATATGCATCGTTGTAGAGCCTCACCGAAGCATCGGCAAGGGGCTGCCCTGTCGTAGTGGCGACAAATATTTGGGCATTGAATGGTGTAATGGGCACTAATGCCACGTTAGATAAACTCGTAATACCGTTGCTGAAATTGACCGATACGGTGCTTATCTCGTAGCCATAGAGGTAATAGCTGACTTCATAGGTGCCGCTCGTTGGGATTCCTGTGCTATATGTGCCGTCAAATTTGCTTTGCGTAGTATAGGTATCAAATCCTTCGATACTGACGCTCACCCCAGCGAGGTTTTGCCCTGTGACGGCATCGCTCACTGTACCATTGAGGTAGCAAGCCTGAATATAGTCGGCGTGTAGGATAAACAAGCCTTCTTCCATATCGCCTGCTATGAGGTTGCCCGATGGCAGGTAGGGATATACTTCCCAAACGCCATTGAAGCCATCGCCCGATAGCGGCGAAGTATCATAATTGCCCACTTCGACCAAATTGTAGGGGTCGGTGGCATCTACGATGGTTACGCCGTCTCGATAGTACGAATTGACCAAAAAATTGCCCAAGACATGCGTATTGTGCGGAATAACGCCGCTGTTGGGCGAGCTTCGGTAGCGGTCGGTTTCGCGTATGTCGCTTAGGTCGCTTATATCGTATGCTGTGATGTAGGCAGCGGTTTTTTCGTCGGTTGTAAATAAATATTGTCCGTTGTCGCTCAGCCATGTATTATGGGTAAAATTGCTAGGCGTGGTTTGGGTAGCCAAGACAATGGGATTGGCTTTGTCCGACACATCAAGTACCGTAAAATGCCCGTTGTAGATTTCGGCAGCCCACACCGTATCGTTGCGAGCGTATAGGTCGTGTACGTAGCCGCCTGTATATAGCCCTACAATGCTTGGGTTCAGGGGGTCTGTATTGAGGTCTGCCATTACTACGGCATCGAGGTCGGTGCCGTTGAGGTATAGTATGCCGTTTTCGTCAATCCATAGCGTATGTGCTTTGCCCACCGTGAGCGTATTGCCCTGCCAGGTGCCTCCCGTCCAAGTATGTGTTGTGACCAGTCCGGGCAAGTCGGAGAGGTCTAAAATTTGTACATTGCCACCGCTTTCGCTCACGATATAGGCATAATGTTGCCAAATTTTGATTTCGCGCCACAACGGGCTTGGAAAACCATTGATGTATTGCAGTGGGTCGGGGGCAGCGGGGTCGGTAATATCGACTATGATGGTGCCGCCTTCCGTCCCTACGAGGGCATACTCGCGCCCGTCAGCGGCATAGCCCCAAAGACTGCTCACTTGGTCGGCGATAGGCAAGTGCCCGATGAGGCTCATATTAGTTTGGGCAAAAATAGCAATGGTAGATAGCACAAAGCCGCATAGTAGTACAAAAAGGCGATAAGTAGGCATATTTTATTTGAGGGGAATGTTGATAGATGGCAACGGCATTAGTACGATAGGCAGTTGTGGGCAGTTGCGTTAGTATCGTGCAAATATAGGGCTTTGGCATGGTAGATAGGCGTTTTGGTGCTAAATTCGCCTCTGTATGGGTCGCAGCGTTTTTTGGGGGGTTTGGCTATTCGTTTCTGCTGTTTGCGGGGCAGGTGGTGTTGGGGTGGTTGTTCATACAGCAGCCAAGCCCAAGCGAGTACATAGTTGGGGCTGCTATCTATTTTTTAGCACTTCAAAAATAGCGTAGGCGTTCAATAAGTGCTATCTTTGCCCCTTTATTGAGATAGGCAGAAATATTTAGCCCTTGGCATCTACCTTTTTAGCAACGTTTTTTATCCATTTATGACTGTTGTTGTATCGAGTTCGCTGCCTGTCATGGAGCAGTTTTATACCTTACAAGGCGAGGGGTATCATCAGGGCAAGGCTGCCTATTTTGTTCGCTTGGGCGGTTGTGGTGTAGGCTGCCATTGGTGCGACGTAAAAGAGTCGTGGGACGCAAATGCGCACCCTCTAATCCCTATCGCCGATATAGTTGCAGCTGCTGCCGTGCATCCGTCTTCTATAGTAGTAGTGACGGGTGGCGAGCCGCTGATGCATCATTTAGACGAATTATGTGCTGCGCTGCATAGTATTGGCAAGCGCGTTCATCTCGAAACATCAGGGGCTTATCCCTTGTCGGGTGCGTGGGATTGGGTATGTTTGTCGCCCAAAAAGTTTAAAGCTGCCCTATCTGACGTAATCGCCGTAGCCGACGAATTGAAAGTGGTGGTTTATCACCCCAGCGATTTGGCTTGGGCAGAGCAATACGCCGCCTTAGTGCCTGACCGCTGTATGACCTTTTTGCAACCCGAATGGAGTCGCGCGGCTCAAATGCTTCCGCTCATCATCGATTATGTGAAGCAAAACCCGCGTTGGCGCGTTGGTCTTCAAACCCATAAGTATATGGACATACCCTAAATAATGCTCGTCTTGGCAGGCAGACGGCAGCCCAAACTTCGACAAATTGCCCCAAGCTCTAATTTTATAGCGATAAATTAGCTATTTTTGGGGCAAATGTTATGATTTTAATGGTAAAAGCACCACTTTTGCGAATGCGTAAAGCCCTATTCCTATTATCGGCTATCTAACGCCCTATCGATATGGCACAAATCTTACAACAAATTATCTTTGTCGCGCTATTTGCCCTCGCAGTTTGGCTTTTTTCGCGCAAAATTCGGCTCATTATTCAAAGTATTGCTTGGGGCAAGCCCGAACAACGCAGCGACCGCTCCGTAGAGCGGTGGCGCAATATGTTGTTGTTGGCATTTGGGCAAAAAAAGATGTTTCGCAATTGGATTCCTGCCATTCTGCACTTTTTTATCTATGCCGCTTTTGTCATAACCCAGATAGAATTGATAGAAATTATCATTGATGGCACCTTGGGCATACACCGCGTATTTTGGAATGTCGTCCCCTTGGGTGGTTTTTATACGTTTATTATCAGTTTTATAGAAATATTATCGGTATTGGCTTTGGT
The DNA here is from genome assembly GCA_016711295.1 of Sphingobacteriales bacterium. GTDB lineage: Bacteria > Bacteroidota > Bacteroidia > Chitinophagales > UBA2359 > JADJTE01. Next base: position 304,502 of record JADJTE010000007.1, read on the forward strand.
CGCCACTATCGCCTTCCTAACGCGCCGCAATTTGCTCAAAGTGCCGCGTTTTTGGTCACGCGAGATGACCGCCGCCCCGCGCAACGATGCCAACCTCATTTTGTTGGGCGAAATGCTGCTCATCACCGGAATTTTTACGATGAATACCGCCGATATGACCCTACACAACGGCGAATATGGATTTGCAGTAAGCGGGCTGCTCATGCCCTTGATGAGTGGTTTGAGCGAAGCAACCTTGCATTTCTTAGAACGCGCAGGCTGGTGGCTGCATTTATTAGTCGTATTGGGTTTTATCGTATATCTGCCTTATTCTAAGCACCTACATATTTTATTGGCATTCCCGAATGCCTATTTTGCCGATTTAGATACGACCAAAGGGCGCATGAAACACATGCCGCGCATAGAGCAAGAAATACGCCTTATGTTGGGGCAACCCGTAGAAGCACCCAGCGACGAACCCGTTCAGTTTGGCGCAAAAGACGTGCAAGACTTATCATGGAAGAGTTTGCTCGATGCGTGGAGTTGTACGGAATGTGGGCGTTGTACAGCTGCCTGCCCTGCCAGTCAAACGGGTAAGCTATTGTCGCCCCGCAAAATTATGATGGATACCCGCGACCGTTTAGAGGACAAAATCCGATTTCGTGCCCAAAACGGCAGTGATGCCGACGACGGCAAAACGCTATTGCACGATTATATCGCAGTAGAGGAGCTAAGGGCTTGTACGACCTGCAATGCTTGTGTAGAAGAATGCCCCGTTAGCATCAATCCGCTCAATATCATCTTAGACCTACGCCGCTTCTTGATTTTGGAAGAATCAAACTCTGCCGAAGAATGGAATTTGATGTTTGGCAACGTCGAAAACAACGGCGCAGTATGGAAAATGCCCGCCACCGACCGCGCTAATTGGGCAGCAGAAGTGTAAATAGCTGCTGTTATAGCTGCATTTTAGAGGCAAGTATTTGCCCTTAGAGGGAAATATTGAGTACTCATTTCTGGACTCTGTACCCATTTTTAAGCATTTAGAAAGTAGAAAAAGTAACGTGAACATCTTTCCCGCGCCCTTGCTACAATTTATAACACAGACCATTAGGATATCGCCTCTACGGGGCTTTCATTGTTATACCGTCTTTATTTTCTATTAGCATGTTGCCCATACGGGGCTTAAAAAACGGTTATTGCCGGTTTTTATATTAGTTATTTTGTTTTGAGTAAAAAATAACGTGAACATCTTGCCGCGCCCTTGCTACCAAGTAGCATTGACCAAAGTTTAAAACACAGACCACTAACCACTACCCACTAAAAACTAACCACTAAAAACTAACCACTAAAAATGTCAGCAAGCCCTATTGAAATTCCATTAATGTCTGACCTCGTAGCACAAGGCAAACAACCTGACATATTATTTTGGGTAGGCTGTGCGGGCAGTTTCGACCAGCGAGCGCAACGCATTACCAAAGCCTTTGTCAAAATTTTGCACCATGTAGGCATTAGCTTTGCTATTTTGGGGCAAGAAGAAGTCTGTACGGGCGACCCCGCCCGACGCGCAGGCAATGAATTTTTGTTTCAGATGCAAGCCATTACTAACATAGAAACCCTCAATATGTATGGGGTAAAAAAAATAGTAACCGCTTGCCCGCATTGTTTCAATACACTAAAAAATGAATACCCCGTCTTGGGTGGCAATTATGAGGTAATACACCATACCGTATTTTTACAACAACTCATCAACGAGGGGCGCGTAAAAATGAAAGAAGGAGGTACATTCAAGGGCAAACGCATTAGCTACCACGACTCTTGCTACTTGGGGCGCGTCAATGGCATTTACGAAGCACCCCGCGCCGTATTAGAGTTGCTCGATGCCGAGTTAGTAGAACTAAAACGGTGCCGCTCGCGGGGCTTGTGTTGCGGGGCAGGCGGAGCACAGATGTTTAAAGAAGAAGAAAAAGGCACTTTGCGTATCAATCAAGAACGCACTAACGATATAGTAGCCGCCAAACCCGACATAGTAGCAGCGGCTTGTCCTTTTTGTATGACTATGCTCACTGATGGCGTAAAAGAAAAAGACCTACAAGACAATATCCAAGTATTAGATATAGCCGAACTAATAGCACAAGCCAACGATTTGTTGTAGTGATTTATCGTTTTTATAGGTAAACACTTAAAAAAAAGTCCAATATAGCAAAATACTCGTGTAAATTTGCGTAATTCGTGGCAACTTTTTTTATATTTGTAACTATTTAGGGTATAGGGTTTTGGGTATGGGGTAATGAACAATACTTATCTAATAATGCCTAACATCGCTGCATATTCGATTAGTTCCCCCTACAAGGCTAAATAGTTATTTATATTTTATCTTTAACAATCAATTTGCCTATAAAAACTATACATCATTAATCGCTCGTCTATGTGGGATTTGAATACTTATTGGTTTGATGTGGCAATGGTCAGCGCGATATATGCCATCGGCAATATCGCCATGGGGCATTTTGAAGAACACACCCCAAAATGGCGCAGGATAGCCAAATATTTGGCAACTATCGGTATTGTAGTGGCATTGGCGCATTTCTGGGGCAGGGCAGCAGCTTATGGCGTTATAGGCATTGTCTTTCTGTTTGCGCTATACGTGCATCTCGTAGCTCTGCCGCGGAGAGGTATCAACGGCTGGACGGGCGAACCCAAAAGCAAATACTACGAATTGAGAGGCTGGGATAAATCCAAACTGAAACCATAACACCTGAATCAAAGTACGCAAGCGACTGCCCAATAAATCATGTTACGTACTGTTTCTAAAATGGCGTTCTGTATAACATGAGATGGCTATCAATCGTCAATCCAAAATCAACAATCAACATAAAATTATTGTTATATTTTATATGAATTATTGGCTCGTCAAATCAGAACCCGAAGCATACTCTTGGACGAGGTTTGTGGCTTTGGGCAACCACCATTCGGATGGCCTGCGCAATTATGCCGCTCGCAACCACTTGAAAGGAATGGCCGTGGGCGACCAAGTATTGTTTTATCACAGCGGCGATGCCCGCGAAGTGGTAGGCATAGCCCAAGTAACCCGCGAACATTACCCCGACCCCACCAGCAACGACCCACAATGGGTAGCAGTAGAGTTAAGCCCGCTACAAGCCTTGCCCAAACCTGTATCGCTCAAAACCATCAAAAGCGACCCACTACTACAGCATATCGCCTTGGTACGCCAAAGCCGCCTATCGGTTATGCCCCTTAGCCCCGACGATTTTGGGCGTATTATAGCATATAGCCATTAGTGTTTTCTCTTTCTCGTTTCTGCCACCAATACAAACAAACCCTTTGCCCACCTACTACCATGAAATTCCTTACTTCCGTCCCCTTTGTCGTATTTTGATATTGGCACTCTTAGTTGCCCTAATGTATGGCGCATCGCATTTCTTGGATAACGTCCAACAAGGTGCTTTGCAGCAGCAAGACAATACCCAAGCAACGACAAGCGAAAATCCTACCGACGCGCTCGACTCTGCCTACCAATCGTCTCACTATGCCACCCAACCCAACCAAAACAGCGGCAATACAGCCGCAACAAAACCCGATGTATCGCTACCCACGACAAATAGCCCAAGCAAAACCACCACTACCGTCACAACAACTACTACTACCACAAATACTAATACACCCAAGCCACCTGTCAAAACCGAAGTGCAACAGCAAGCCGACCGGGGAGCAGCCGCCACCAAAGGCACTTCTAACACGCGCAACGATGCAAGTAGCACAACAACAAAAACCAATACTACGACAAACAAAACCACTACAAGCACCAAGTCCGAAGTCAATACGCGCGGCAATGCATCGGCGCAACCCGTAGCCAAAACCTACCCCTATTTAGTGAGTGCAGGAGCATTTCTAAATGTCGACAAAGCCCAAACCGTATTGACCCAAATGCGCGATATGGGCTATAAAGATGCCTACTTGCTCAAGACGGGCACGAGCAACAAAATTATCATTAGCGCATTTGCGACCGAAAAAGATGCGCAAGACTTAGTAGCAAAATTAAAAGCCAAAGGCGTGCAAGCCACCGTCACGAGCAAATAAAACCACTAAACACCCAGAGCCAACCTCGTGTGCAGATGCATTTTCTGAACCCTACTAATGCTTGCTACCCAATACCATCACTATATCTAATCACATCGAGCAGGAAATTTAACTATCCCCTACCAAAGCCCAATTCAACAAACATTCAGGCATACGGGCATTTTTTGAAGCTCGTGTTTGGGAAAATGCCACCTTTTGCCTACTTTTGTCTTGTTATTCGGAAAACACCCTTATTCTTATGAAATTCAGTATTGACAAGCAGGACAATTATACCATTTTTTCGCTCTTAGAGCCGAAACTCAACGCCGTTATTGCCCCCGAAGTTAAAACACGCTTTGCGCTGATGAACAGCGAAGGCGACCGCTATATCATTTTCGACCTCAGCCAAGTTAGTTTCGTAGATTCATCGGGTTTGAGTGCCATTCTGACCTGGACACCGCCTCTGCGAAAATGCCGACGGTTTGTTTGTTTTAGCAATGCCCTCCGAAAACGTACAACGACTAATTGCCATTTCGCAATTAACCGACGTACTCAACGTTGCCAATACTATGGACGAAGCCCTCAATAGCGTAGGCGTGGCTGCCTTAGTCAATGCCATTGAAGACAACGAAGATTATAGCTCCGAAGAAGAAGACGAAGCTAACAGCGATGACCTTTGAACTGACAATATTAGGAGCTAATTCGGCAAAACCCGCCTTTGGACGGCCCCCGTCGGCGCAAATCTTACAAATCGGAGAAAAATATGCCTAATAGACTGCGGCGAGGGCACACAAGCGCAGATGATACGCTATGGAGTGAATAGTGCCAAAATAAATCATATTTTTATCAGCCACCTGCACGGCGACCACTACTTAGGGCTAATACCCCTGCTCGATTCGATGTCGCTCAACAAACGCACCGTGCCGCTCAATCTATACGCCCCGCCCGATTTGATGCGCGTTCTTGATACCCACCAAGCCGTATCCAAAGCCTATTACTCCTACCCTATCCATTTCTGCCCCACCCAAGCCGAATATAGCGAGCTTGTACTCGATACGCCCACTTTCACCGTCAGAACTTTGCCGCTCGCCCATGTTCGCATGGCTTGTACGGGCTTTCTATTTGTCGAAAAACCCATGCCTCGAAAGATGCTCGGCGAGCAAATACAGCAATACAACATACCTTTTGACCAAATTAAAGACCTGAAAAATGGCGATGATTACATCTTACCCGATGGCACAGTAATTCCCAATGCCGAACTAACTATAGCTAACCGCCCACCCTATTCCTACGCTTATTGTAGCGATACGGCTTATACCGAAACCCTCATACCCCTCATAAAGGACACTACAATACTTTATCACGAAGCTACTTACCTCAAAGACATGCAAGAAAAAGCGGCGGAACGTGGGCACAGTACCGCCGAGCAAGCCGCCCAAATAGCCCTAAAAGCCGAAGTAAAACGCTTAATCATCGGGCATTACTCGTCAAAATACGCCAACTTAACACCCTTTGTCGAAGAAGCCCGCGCCGTATTTGCCCATAGCGATTTGGCAATAGAAGGAAACCGATATATGCCCCTATGATTCCTATTTCTGCTGTTTCATACCTCAATACCAAACCTTTTTTGTTGGGGCTGCAACACAGCAGCATCAGCCGCGAAATAAGCGTTTCGCTGGATACACCCGCCCAAACTGCCCAAAAATTGCTATCGGGCGAGGCGCAAGTGGGTTTGGTGCCCGTAGCAGTCATACCACAATTGCCCCACCGCCGCTTAATCACCCGCTATTGTATAGGTGCGGTAGGTGCGGTACAAACCGTATGCTTGTATAGCCGCGTACCCCTAAACCAAATACGCCGCATCTGGCTCGATTATCAATCGCGCACCTCCGTCCAACTCGTACAATTGCTGTGCCAACACTATTGGCATATAAATCCCCAATTTTTGCCCGCCACTATTGGTTTTGAGTCGCTTATTGCAAGCGATACCGCCGCGCTCGTCATCGGCGACCGCGCCATATCGCTCAATGCCGAATACGAATACGTATATGACTTGGGCGAGGCTTGGCACCAATGGACGCAATTGCCCTTTGTATTTGCAGCATGGGTAGCCACCGCACCATTGCCCGACTATTTCGAGATAGCCCTCAATGCGGCTTTTGCCGATGGCTTGCGCCGCACCGATGAGGTAGTAGCGCAGTATAAAGACCAATACCCGCCTCATTTCGACCTACACGCCTATTTTACGCGCTATATCAGCTATGATTTCGATGCTGCCAAACAACAGGGCTTGGAGCATTTTTGGGCATTGATGCGATAAAAAGCTATTTTTGGTGCTTTGCTTTTAGTGGTTTGGCATATAGGATACCCAGCAACCCTATATTACAAATGACAATTTTTTTTGCAATTTCTGCATCGAAAAAGGTGTATAACCAATAAATTCGCCGTCCATGTCTATAGGCATAGGTCGGTCGATGGCTTCGACGCAAATATCGGATAGGCGGTGGTAGCTAATTTCGGGATGAATGGCTTTTTGGCAGCGCATCAGTGTAGGCAGATGTCGCGCGTAGGTAAACAACGACACATTGCCGACAATCGTAATACCCAATTCGCCGCTCATGGCATCGGCTTGGGGTGCAATGCCTATACCGCCGCCAAAGTACTTGCCGTTGGCTGCTACCACTGCCGTAGCCAAGCCCGACCACTCGAATTGGTCGTTATAGCAGCGCACTGCTTGTTTTTCGTAATTAAAAAATGCCCTGATAACCTCGCGTTGATAGAGCAATTTAGGGCTTATGCGGCGCAAAGCACTGTCCTTTGCCAAGCGATAAGACACCTCCCCGCCCATACCTACATCGGCAATATTGATGCAAAATCGCTCCGACTCGCCGCTGAGGTCAGGCAGCATAAATCGGGCATAGCCTACGTCGAAAGTTTGAAGAGAATTAGCCTCTATCCGTTGTAAGATATGCGCCAAACTCGGTTTCGCGCCTATAGTACGGGCAAAGTCGTTGCCTGTGCCCGCGGGATAAAGCGCAATGCCTATACGCGCCAAGCCCGCCATATCAAAGCGCGTCTCTATGGGGTCGGTAGCTTGGCGGTGTGCATACTCAAAAGCCGTCAAAATACCATTGACTACTTCGTTGAGTGTTCCGTCGCCGCCTACGCAAATAATATGCGTATAGCCCTTTTTGACGGCTTCGGTAGCAAGGCGGCTGAGGTGTCCTACATATCGCGATTCGTACAGCCCGTAGCGGACCTGGGGCGGAAAAACGGCTTCGGCTTCACGCATCACCGCATCGCGGCAATTAGAAATGCCGTTAATTAAAATAGCTATCATTAAAAGAAGTGTGTGGTGCGCATACAACTCGTGCTTAGCTCAGTAATAGAGGAGAGTATCTTGCAGTTTATAAAGAATAATGCCCTACAAATCTAAAAAATAAAAATACAATTCAATAAAACCATTCAAAATTTACGGTTCTTTCAGGTTTGTTGTGGAGCTACGTTTGATATGCCAAAACTCTTAATTTAAGATTTTCGAAATTAGGCATTCCAAACGACATTCTCCTAATTGTTTTTATCAGATTATTGCACCCTTCTGTTACTCCATTGGATAACAGAGTGCCAAAATAATTACAAATAAGTGATTTGTAATTGTTAAAAGTTTTACAAATTTATTGAGGGTGCTTATTGGCAATTAACTCGACATAGTCCAGCCAATGTTCTATCTGTTGGCAAGCAAAGGAATATTCAAATTGAGCATCGAATATTGCTTTAAAAGTATTTTTTATTTCATAAATTTCTTCTAATACGGACGATTGCTCAAAAGCTTTGCTTAATTTCTCCTCGTCTTGTACTGTTAGCCTCTTAGGATCTTTGAGTAAAGCCCACTTGATACCTTTAAACACTTCAACATCTTTATTCGTTTTTCTGATCTCTTTTCGTTGTTCATCTACTGCCGCGTTCAGGTGCATGGCTACATGAAAACGGTCAATAACAATCTTGGCATTGGGAAATAATGCCTTTGAACTCGTGATGTAGCCATCCCACATATCGCAACTTATATGTTCGATTTGTTGCAAAAAGCCTCTCCCTTAGCCTGAAAATGGGCGATAAGCCGCTCTTTATCCCTAAATGGCAACATATCTATGACACAGCCCCTATCCAAATCTACTAATACACAAGCATAATCGCCATGACCTTTGCGAAGAGCTATTTCATCAATGCCTAAATTGCGCACCGACTTATAGGGGTCGCAAGCAGAGATAAGTGACTCAGCACCCAATTGATAAATATGCGCTACTTGGGAATAACCCATGCCCAGCAAAGCAGCCACCTGACTAATAGGTTGTTTTTCGCAAAGCATAAACACCCACTTCGCCTGGCGGTGCGTTGTGTTGGTCGATTCACTGACAAAATCGAACCGTTCGCTAAATGTGCGATTGCAATCGAGGCAAATAAATTGGCGTACCTCTAAATTCAACACCACAGAACGACCAGAAATAGGCAAATCCGAAACACTGCGATGATAACGTTGATTTACTTTTGTCGTCTTTTTTTTACAACAAGGACAAATCCCTTCGCCTAATTGAGAGTGACAAGTGACGACCAATTTGTCGCTATCAAACGAAACAGAACTCACTGATAGAAAAGGTAAGTCCAAAAGTAATTCATAAAATTTGCAATCTTCCATATGTGTAAATTAAATAGTATACCGCAAAGGTAATCATTCCACAACAAACCTAAAAGAACCCGGCAAAGATACCCTATTTAGTGGTTAGTTTTTAGTTTTTAGTGGGTAGTTTTTAGTGGTTAGTGTTCTGACAAAAAAATTAAGGTACTAATTTTTAATATAATTACTTGATATTCAGTTACTTACATTTTTAAAATGGTCTTAAAAACTTTTCTGTTAGAACATTAGTATTTGATGCCGATATCGCCTTTTGTTTCTTGGCAAGCATTGACCACATATATATAAACGCCGTCGGGGTCGTCGCTGGCATCATATTCTAAGTAATGTTCTCCCATTGTCATCAATTCGTCGTCTAAGAGTTTTTTGATGGGCATTCCGTACAAATTATACACGTCTACCGTGACACGTGCATCGCCGTTGAGCCTAAATTTGACGTTGGCAGCCAGTTCAAAAGTAGTGGGATATACATCAATAGTGTTGATTACTTCATTGCCCAATGTACTGATGAGGTTGGGTGAGACGGTACAAATAAGATGGACATAAGCAGTAGCTGGCCCGTGTCAGCCGGTGAGCAAGTGGGTCGCTGTGACGGTGTAATACCCTGGACAAAGCTCTGTGCGTGTTGGGGTATTGAAATTAGTGCAGTCAGACCAAGCAAACGAATACTCAGCAGGGTCAAAACTAAGTCCATTGATTTGGTCAAACACCAACTGTCCATCGCATTCATTCGTATTGCTTGTCGGTTTAACCGAAAAATTGCCTATTGCCAAAGGTGTAGGAGTAGGGGCATTGAGTTGGGCACTCGCAGTAGCTGCGCAGCCTGTGACTAAATCAGTTACGATGATTTGGTAGATACCAGTAGGCAGACAATCGAGTGTGGCGTATCCGTTCTCGGCAAAATGTAGGTCATCGTTGCTGGCAACCAGACCGTCAGGTTTAATTATGTGATAGTTATAGCCGCCCGAACCCAATTCGATACTGATAGGAGCTATGGATAAACTGCCATTGGCATTTGCTTGGGGGCAAGTTGCAGTGGTGAGGTTGCAGGTTTGTGTAGGGTGTTGTAGCGATACTTCGAGCGTAACACCCATGTCGCAATCAGGTTCGTAGGCAGCGATGTCGAAAGAACGCGAAAAACTGCTGGTACAGCCCTCCGTATCGGTTACAGTGAGCGTTGCGGTATGCGTGCCCGCTTCTAACCAAGCTACGGAAGCGCAGGGGTCATTTGACAAAAAATCACCGTCGCAATTGAGCGGCAGCGAGGTGTTGCCTGTAAACGCCCATTCGTAGCCGTCGGCAGGCATTAGCCCAGTAGAGGCATCAACCAATTTGATTGGGAAAAGTGCGGTCATCCATTGCAACCAATTGGCTTCGACCTCAAAATTGGGGTTTATAGTGGGTGTAATCCCAGGGCTAATCAGTTCTATGATTATTTACTAAAAAGTAATAAAAGAAGCAGTATCTTTGCATCAAAAAGAGATGGAAATACGTAGTTTGTATGATTATTTTTCAGACATTGAAGATCATCGCAGGGCATCAGGTCGTCGCTTTGCGATGGCAGACATGCTGATGCTTCTGACCCTATCTTGCCTTAATCATAGCGTAGGATATCAAAGCATGTCCCGCTTTTTTAAGAATAATCGTGCGGCACTGGTAGCCGCCTTATCCCTAAAGCACGGCGTTCCGAGCTATGCGGGTATGTATAATTTTGTAAATAGTTTGGACATTTCCGCTGTGGTCGAAGCTATCAATAAATGGTTGTTTCAGTTCAGAGACTTGGGCGACTCTTCTTGGTATTCGGTAGATGGCAAGTCCTTATCGGGCACGATAACCGATGCTCAGGGAGCAGCGCAAAATTTGGTATCAGTTGTTCGTTTAGTTCAGCATAATAGTCAAGCAGTTGTTCAGTTTGCCTATTACTTAACAGGCAAAAAGGGCGAAAGTGAAACAGTTAAACTGTTGCTTAGGAGTGACGAGGTGGATATAGCCGAAAAGACCATTACTGCTGATGCTTTACACTGTAATCAGGCTTTTTGCAACTAATTTTGCAAAAAGACGCTGGTTATGTGGTACAAGTTAAGGATAATTGTGCTGCACTAAAAAAAAAATAGTAGCCACACAGGAGAAAGAACTGCCCATAGATACTTACACAGAGGAAGAGAAAAAATCGCATGGGCGAACAGAAACACGCAAAATAGCAGTCTTTAAAGCAAGCACAGAATTACCTAAAAAATGGCAAGCATTAGTAAAGTATTTTATCGTTATTACCCGATCTGGCACACGAAATAATAAACCATATGAGCATACACATTATTACGTTTCTAATAACTATCAAAGTGCCGCAGTTATGGCAAAAGGTATTCGCGGACATTGGGGAATTGAATCCTATCATTGGATAAAAGATGTGGTTTGCAGAGAAGATGACTGCCTAACACAAACAACAAAAGGAGCGTAACCATATCAATACTATACGATGCTGCAATGAACATTTTTAAACTAAATGGCTATACATCTATGAAGGCTGCCTTTGAAGAGCATACCAATAAAGTCGATAAAATGATACAACTAAACGGCTTGATAAAAAATAAGGTAAGAGACAAAAAAACTAAAATACAAAAAAACAAACAACAAAAAATTAGAACTGATTAGCCCTGGGTGTAATCCCGTCGGGGGCTGCCGTAAAATGGGCTTGGAGCGGATAGTCCTCATCGCCACAAATACTGCATGTGCAGCCGCTTGTGCCTATGGTGGGTAAAGGCGTTTCCCATATACCGCGCCCGAAAGTAGCTGCTCGCAGCACTCGGTCGGTGCCAGAGCCGTGAATTTCTAAGTCTTGCACAATGACATTCGGAAAACTGGCGTTGGCTGTTACTCCCTGCATCAAGGGCTTCCATTGTGGGAGCTTGCAAGCCAGCAGGGTCGAATTGCTATAATAAACGCCTACGTCGGTGCTACGACCAAATGCAAAAGCCCGCCATCTTCAAAAGCGGCAATGGCATTGACGGGCAAATTGGGCAGCCCGCCGCCCGTAATATTGCGCCAAGTAGCTCCGCCATCTGCCGACTCATACACTTTTTGGTTATATGTATAGCCCGAAAATACCGCCCACAAACGCTGCGGATTGGCAGGGTCGACCACCAAACGATTGAGCGACAAGGCAGGCAATTGCTGATTTGGGGCTAAGGGCGTAGGCGGCGTACTACCATAAACAGTACTCTCCACATAAACGGGCAGCCATGTAGTACCCGCGTCGTCGCTCCGATAGACAGCGGGTCCCGTAGACAACCCGTTACGCTTGGATATATAAATGACATTCGGATTGCTGGGAGCTATTGCGATAGTCGATAGGGGCTGATTTGACCAACCAATAGGAGAAGTAAAGCCAATCGTTGTTACATTATTGCAACTGATAGCTGTGTTGCTGTTGATGGTCCCTTTAAATAAATCGAGGTTGCCCACGTAAATATTATTATTACCGTCTAAGGCTAATGTCGTATTGGTGCTGGTAGATAGATAGGACCAAACCCTACAATGACAGCAGGGGTTGTATATTGATTATTGCTGTTAGGTCCCTTGATTCGCCTAATTGCGGGCGTTGTAAAATAATAGGTATATGCTTCGGTGTCTGAGGCTACGACTACTTCGCCACAATCGCCTTCTTTGACGTTTTGCCATTTTAGGGTGGGGGCTGCTGCGTTATCGTTCAGCCGCCAGATGCCGTTGTCGTGTGTGCCCGCATAGACGATGTTTTTATTGCTCGCCAAACCGCCTACCCGATAGGCTTCTGTAATACATAGGTCGCGGGTCAGCTCGTACCAAGGTGTCCATGTTTCGCCGTTGTCGGAGGTTTTGGCTATGCCGCCGTCGGTAGCTACATAGAGGTCGTTGCCTACCCACTCAAAATCTTTGACATCGGCATGCACATAATCCTCGTCGCTGCTCGCAGATCGTATATAGAGCGTTTTAGCCGCCACCGAATGGGGGCAGTGGGATTAACCGTTATCTTGTAAATTTCCTGATTGCTGCCCATAAATAGCACATTGTCGTTAGTCTCGGACACTTCTATACCCAAATGCTCTTTGCAAGCACTACAAAGGATGGCAGTAGTAGAAATATCTAATGACAGTGACGTAAAACTCGCGCCTCCATCGGTTGTTTTGAACAAGCCACCAAATGCACTATTGACTAAGGCATATACCACATAAAAAAGTATTGCCGTTGAGGTGCGATTGGGCAAGCTCGGTTCTGCCAGGATCTGTTAAGATAGGTAAGATACTCCCTGGTGCAGTATTTGTAGCACTAAAATTATTACCTCCGTCAGTACTGCGGTATAATATGCCAAGTTGAGAAGAGCAGATGATATCGCCGTTGGGCAATTGAAGGATGTCGGTTATAGCATTACAGAGACCAGCATACATCGGCGTTAATTTCACTTCCCAAGTGCTATTAGCCACATTCCATTTATATATACCCGCTTCACAAACGCCATTACTCGTTATTTCGCTGTCGGTGGTGCTATCAATAGGTCGCCGCTCGCAGTTAGCAGCAGTTTGTTTATTTTCATGCCGTGATATTGTTCTACGTCATTACTCAGTCCAGACCACTTCACGACAGGGGCTAAGGTATTCCAAGTAATTCCGCCGTCTATTGATTTCAGCACTCCTATTGAGTAGGTAGTAACACCTATGGCACTTTTACCGCCTCGGCTTTTGTCGCCCGTTGCCAAATACATTGTATTGGCATTGGCGGGGTCAAAAACCAAGTCGGACGTACCCAATACCGCAATTTTATCATTGAGTACTTGCCAAGTGCTGCCGCTATCGGTGCTTTTCCACAAGCCCCCATTTGACGCACCGATATAAATAGTACCAGTGATACTGGGGTGTTTTTTGATAAAATTGACCCTACCTATTCCTGGAACAGCACTTGGGTGTGCAGATAAGCTATTTGAGGCGTTAGTTTCTTGGGCGAGGGGGTCTGTCTGACGCGCAAAAGGTCCTATATTGCGCCATTGAGCCGACACGTCGCAGGGGCCAGGTTGTTTTTCAGCAGCCTGTTGTTGCGCCTTTTCGAGGCGTTTTATTTCGTCAAAAATAATTGGTCCGGCATTTACAAAGTTGCCACTCGGATAAAGGCGTGGTTCTAATTGGTCGAACCACTCTTGAATGGTCTTCACACTCGTGTCGTATCCTCGTCCGAATAATTCGCGGTTGCGGTTTCCGCCATTTAGTCGAATAGAAAAGGTGTCCTCTTTGTCTATCCATTCAGTATAGTATCTCGGTTCTATCCTCATTAAAAGAGAGTCTCGTACTTGATAGATAGTCAAGGGTTGCTTGGGGTCGGCGGGTAGTTGTTGCGACCACACAGGAAGCGGTAGGCATAAGCCGATTGCCAAGCAGCATAGTAGCCTAAACATTAGTGCGCGCGGGGGGGGGCGTGAACATAGGAAAAATTAAGATTGGTAAAATACATGATTAACATCGGCAAAGATACCCTATTTAGTTTTTAGTGATTAGTGGTTAGTGGTTAGTGGTTAGTGATTAGTGGTTAGTGATTAGTGGTTAGTGGTTAGTGGTTAGTGATTAGTTTTTAGTGGTTAGTGGGTAGTGGTTAGTGATTAGTTTTTAGTGGTTAGTGGTCTGTGTTATAAATTTCAGTAACAAATTTTGCTAAATGCTGCTTTGTAGCAAGGGCGCGAGCCAGATGTGCAGGTTATTTTTTTTTACTCCAAATTAAAAAATCAAACCATTAGTGCTAATTTGGTGCATTATGGAGAGAAATATTTTGCCTGCTCGCTACGCGCTATCTCGTGCAAGTATTGTGGTAGGGGACGGTGCCCCTGCGCAATATTAATAACTCACGTTAGGCAGAAGTATCATTTTAGAGAGCAGTGCGTAACATGGGCGCGTAGGTAAATTACCTAAGAATTGCCGTATTGCCTTTGCGGATAACTTCTTGCCCGTTGGCATCTGTACCATTAAAATAATAGACATATACGCCTACTGCTTGGGGTGTATCGTTCCATTTGCCGTCCCAACCTGCGCTGGATTGGTCGCCTTCATATACTTTTTGCCCCCAACGGTTATAAATAACCATCGTATAAGTGGGAACATTGTGTACTGTCGGATATAGCAGGTCGTTCACGCCGTCGTCGTTGGGTGTAAAACCCGAAGGCACTAAGACCGACAAGGCGGCTAATACCTCTACGCGCACACTATCGCGAGCAGTGCAGCCGTTGGCATCGGTGGCAGTAACGGCATAGGTGGTGCTAGCAGTAGGTGAAGCAACGACGGGGTTGCAGGTAGTACAATCTAACCCTTGAGTGGGCGACCATACGTAGCTGCTGGGCGAGCCGCTTTGTGTAGAGGCAGTAAGGGTAGCCGAACCGCCTTGTAGGAGGCTCACATTGCCGCCTGCATCGATGCTCAAAACATCGGGTTCGGCAATGGTCAAGGTGCCTGTGGCTTGGCAGCCGTTGGCATCAGTAGCCGTATAGTTATATGTGCCGCTGCTCAATTGCTCGAATAGGGCACTGCTTTGCGCCGCACCGCCGTTTGTTGTATAGGTATATGGCGTTGCGCTACTCGAAAAACTGATTTCAAAACTCGCGTCGCTACCGCCTGCGCACAATACCTCGCTCAATAGGGCGGCAGTAGCCGTAGGTGCGGAGTTGGCACTAATGCTAAATGTTCCGTTGGCAGTACAACCATTAGCGGCTTGTACGGCATAGCTATAAGTGCCCGATGTGAGAGAGGCAAATACCGAATCGCTTTGCCAAGCACCGCCGTTGATGCTGTACTGATAAGGTGCTATGCCATTATTGCCAATTAAAGTAGCTGCACCATTGGCTGCCCCTAAGCAGGATTCGGGCGTAGTGGTGGCATTGCTGTTTATGGGCGCACTACTGCCTATGATAGCTTCGTAGGTCACGTAGCAATCTAGGGCGGGATTATCGGCTACTTCTATCGTATAAGTACCTTCGGCTAAGTCCGTAAATACGTTATTGCTGCTCAATGCGCCGCCGTTGATGCCGTAGGTAAAAGGCGGCAGACCCGTTGCCGAAACGCTGATGCTACCGTCAGAAGCACCTGGACAACTCGTGTCGGTAGTGGTGATGGTGACAGACAGCGAATTGAGCGACACGACCTCTACGCCCAAGGTGTTAGAGCAACCGCCCGCGTCTGTGACGGCTATGGTATAAGTACCGCCCTGCAAACCCGAAAAATTGGGTGTTGTTTGGGTAATAGTTTCGCTTGTCGCGTCTAAGGTCATGCTATACGTATAAGGTGCTACGCCGTTATATACCGCTAAGTGGCATACGCCATTGCCCGACGCGCAAGTGCTGGGCTGCAAGTAATTGACTACGATATACGGAATATCGGCATTTTCTAACTCGAATGAGGCTACCTGCGTGCAGTCGTTATTATCCGTAACGGTTACGGTATAAAAGCCCACTCCTACGCCGCTTAGGACAGATGTGCCTATAGTGGTTTCGGTAAATCCGTTGCTCCATACAAATATCATAGGCGGCTCGCTGTCTGATATTGCTGTAATGGAACCGCTTTGCGGGTCGGCACACGAGGGCGGCACACCACTCATTAGCGGTATAGGGCAGCACGTGAGCAGCGATTTCATGACATAAGTAGGGTCGTTGAGGCAGGGCGAGCCACTGGCATTCCAACTACCCGCTTCCGAGTCGGAATAATTCTCGAAAGAGATACTTAGGTCGTCGGCATTATTGCCGGGCGGGCAGGATTTGCTCGTAATATCCATACAGAACACCCAGTCGCAAGCGTCACCATTGCTATTGTCGCCGAAGTCGTTGCCGGGATTGCCGTCGTTATTGCGGTCGAAAAAGAAGCCAGCTCGGTGACCTGGGCTATTATTGCCGGTGCCCGTTACGCTGTCATACCAGTTCCGGTGCCGCCCGAACCGTCACAAGCAGGAGGTGGGTATACTTGTAAGGTGGTCAAATCCCAACCATTGCCAAAAATAGGCACTAAACCGTCGAACCAGTCGGCAGCATTTTGGAAATAACCGCCTATCGTAAGGCATACATTGACCGTTTGACCCGCCAAGTAAGTGCCCAAATAGGGTAGGGGGTCTAAGGTAATGCTTTGGTCGATGATACAAATATCGGTTTGTACTTGGTAGCTCGTGAGGCAGATATTATAATTGCCTACGTCGCTTTCCGAGCCGCCGCTGATTTGCAAGTAATAGGATTGCCCTGTTGTGACGGGGGCAAAAGTGGTGCTGATAAAGCCCGCTCCTGGCACAACGGCGCATTTTCGCCCGATGAGCGCGTCGCACGAACCTTCGTATAGCGCAATCATCAGCGTATCTAATTCGCTCGTAATGAGTATATCGAGCAAATTGC
The DNA here is from genome assembly GCA_016711295.1 of Sphingobacteriales bacterium. Lineage (GTDB taxonomy): Bacteria > Bacteroidota > Bacteroidia > Chitinophagales > UBA2359 > JADJTE01. The sequence goes on from JADJTE010000007.1 coordinate 321,628, forward strand.
CCGCTGCTGTAAATTGAAACCATACATCGGCGGCAGGTACGGGTACGTCGCCTGCTCCGAAGCAATAACCTTGATTGATATAGGGCAGCTCGGCATTAGCTCCGATATTATTAGACGCATAACACTCTTGGGTGCCGTTGGCCATGGTGCCAAAATCATAGGCATCAGAGCAGGCATCGTTGTCTACGATTTGTGCCCATACCGAAGGGCTGATGAGGGCGCAAATAGCCCAGAGCAAGCAGTAGCGAATAAATAATTGTAAGGTTGGCATGGCGGTTTTTGGGGTATAGGTAGAAATGTGCAATAGATACGCGGTGGATTGGAATAGTCAAAATAACCGCAAAATTACAAAAAAACGCTAAGACAAGTGCAAAATTAGTGCAAACATACCCGATATGCTTAATTTTTGCCCCTATATTTGCCCGCTATACTCTTTTACGCTACTTTTGCCCATTAATTGGGCAGTATTTAATTTGTAAAAACAATATTTTTTTATATGAATTGGTTTAAACGTATCACCAAAGGCATACTCACTGCTCCCAACGAGCGCAAAGACGTACCCGCAGGGCTTTGGCATAGCTGCGAGCAATGCCGCACAATTACCTTTGCTAAGGAACACCGCAACAACCTATCGGTGTGTATGCACTGCGGGCACTACGACCGCATGAGTGCCCCTGCCTATTTCGAAGCATTATTTGATAAAGATACTTACAAGAGTTTGTTTGAGAATATCAAACCAATTGACCGTTTGCAATTTAACGACACCAAATCGTACAAAAAACGCCTCTTGCAGACCCAATCCCAAACTGGCTTGGACGATGCGATGCTCGTAGCGCACGGCACTATCAATGGCAAACCCCTCGTCATTGCAGCGATGGATTTTAGGTTTATCGGTGGTTCGATGGGCTCGGTAGTGGGCGAAAAAATAGCCCGTGCTATCGATTTTTGTCTCGCACAAAGCCAACCTTTGCTGATTATTTCGCAATCGGGCGGGGCGCGTATGATGGAATCGGCGTTTTCGCTCGCGCAAATGGCAAAAACCGCCGCTAAATTGGCACAACTCGCCGATGCCAAAATACCTTATATCTCGCTGATGACCAACCCCACCACAGGCGGCGTAACTGCCTCCTTTGCTATGCTCGGCGATATAAACCTCGCCGAACCCAAAGCACTCATCGGTTTTGCAGGACCGCGTGTTATCAAAGAAACCATTAAAAAAGACCTACCCGAAGGCTTTCAAACCTCCGAATTTTTGATGCAACACGGATTTTTAGACCTCATCGTGCCACGCCACGAACTTAAAACCACTGTGGCGCAATTGCTGGGCTATTTTGCTAATTAATGCCCTGCTGATTTAATTTTTAGGTGCATGAAACTCGTTTAAGGTAAGTATATAAAATTAGAAAGTCAGACCGCATTTATCCTTGTCGGGGCAAGAATGGCTATTTCTAATCGAATATGCAGCGATAGCACACCTTATCAGATAGACATAGCCCAAAACCCTATGCCCTAAAATAGCTACGTTTTGAGTATTAATTTTGCCTATCATGTATTTATTTTCAAGCGTTAGAATTTAGGAAATAGCGTCGGATAATTGAGATATTAGTCCAAGAACTCCCCCTAACCCCCTCAAAGAGCAGGGCTAATCAGTTCTATGATTATTTACTAAAAAGTAATAAAGAAGCAGTATCTTTGCATCAAAAAGAGATGGAAATACGTAGTTTGTATGATTATTTTTCAGACATTAAGATCATCGCAGGGCTCAGGTCGTCGCTTTGCGATGGCACACCTTGCTTCTGACCCTATCTTGCCTTAATCATAGCGTAGGATATCAAGTGTCCCGCTTTTTTAAGAATAATCGTGCGGCACTGGTAGCCGCCTTATCCCTAAAGCACGGCGTTCCGAGCTATGCGGGTATGTATAATTTTGTAAATAGTTTGGCATTTCGCTGTGGTCGAAGCTATCAATAAATGGTTGTTTCAGTTCAGAGACTGGGCGACTCTTCTTGGTATTCGGTAGATGGCAAGTCCTTATCGGGCACGATAACCGATGCTCAGGGAGCAGCGCAAAATTTGGTATCAGTTGTTCGTTTAGTTCAGCATAATAGTCAAGCAGTTGTTCAGTTTGCCTATTACTTAACAGGCAAAAAGGGCGAAAGTGAAACAGTTAAACTGTTGCTTAGGAGTGACGAGGTGGATATAGCCGAAAAGACCATTACTGCTGATGCTTTACACTGTAATCAGGCTTTTTTGCAACTAATTTTGCAAAAGACGCTGGTTAGTGGTACAGTTAAGGATAATTGTGCTGCACTAAAAAAAATAGTAGCCACACAGGAGAAAGAACTGCCCATAGATACTTACACAGAGGAAGAGAAAAATCGCATGGGCGAACAGAAACACGCAAATAGCAGTCTTTAAAGCAAGCACAGAATTACCTAAAAATGGCAAGCATTAGTAAAGTATTTTATCGTTATTCCGATCTGGCACACGAAATAATAAACCTAGAGCACACATTATTACGTTTCTAATAACTATCAAAGTGCCCAGTTATGGCAAAGGTATTCGCGGACTGGGAATTGAATCCTATCATTGGATAAAAGATGTGGTTTGCAGAGAAGATGACGCCTAACACAAACAACAAAAGCAACCATATCAATACTATACGATGCTGCAATGAACATTTTTAAACTAAATGGCATACTTCTATGAAGGCTGCCTTTGAAGAGCATACCAATAAAGTCGATAAAATGATACAACTAAACGGCTTGATAAAAAATAAGGTAAGAGACAAAAAAACTAAAACACAAAAAAACACCAAAATTAGACTGCTCAAGGTTTGCCCCTCAGGGGAATTAGTGCCCCTCAAAGAGGGGAATTTAGTGCCTGCCTCAAAGAGGGATTTAGTGCCCCTCAAGAGGGAATTTAGTGCCCCTCAAAGAGGGGAAAATTTATATGGATATAATTTGCTGATTATCAATAATTTACGATAAATTATAAAAAATACTTAATGTATTTTGTTTCTAAATAGCTACAAAAAAAATCAAGCCATTGACATGACACTAAAAGAACTAAAACCCATACAGGCACTCAACAAAGCCTTTTTAAAACTTAAACCCAACAGAACCGAAATTGAAGGTTTTAAAGCCCATCTAATTACCTTACTCGACAGGATAAACGACACCGAAAGCGAAGAATTTCATAAAAACTTGGTTTCAGACTTCCTGAAAGACACCTACTACAAACAAAACCACTTTATCAATACCAAAGGACGAAACGACCTCGTTATCCATAACGGACCAAATGCCAACACAAGCGTAGGGGTAATTATCGAAGCGAAAAAAACCACCAACAAAGCCGAAATGATAAGTGCTAATAAACTGAACGCAAAAGCGTTGCAGGAATTGGTACTGTATTACCTGCGCGAAAGAATTATACATAAAAATATTGAAATAAAACATTTGATAGCTACCAATATTAACGAATGGTTTATTTTTGACGCAACACTATTTGACCGACTTTTTGCCCAAAACAAAAATCTTGTAAAACAATTTACAGAATTTGAAGCCGGACGATTGGCAGATACCAAAACCGATTTTTTTTACCAACAAATTGCCGAACCTTTTATTGGCAATATTACCACCGAAATTGAATTTACGTATTTCAATATCCAAGATTTTCAGGAATCATTGCGAAATGCCGACAAAGCAGACGATAATGCGTTGATTGCTTTATTCAAATTGCTTTCGCCCGAACACCTCCTAAAACTGCCATTTGCCAACGACAGCAACAGCCTCGACAAACGTTTTTATAGCGAACTGCTACACATTATTGGCTTGACCGAAACAAAAGAAAGCGGAAAAAAACTGATTGAACGTAACAAAGCAACCGAACGACACACAGGAACTATACTCGAAGATGCCATTATTCAATTGGACAGTTTAGATAAGTTAAACCGATTAGAAAAACCAAGCCTGTACGGAAATACCAAAAACGAACAACTTTTTAGTGTAGCCCTCGAACTGAGCATTACTTGGATAAACCGCATCTTGTTCTTAAAACTGCTCGAAGGGCAATTGATTAGCTACCACAAAGGCGATAAATCGTATTTGTTTTTGAATAGCAGTTGTATAAAAGAATATGACGACTTAAATACCTTGTTTTTTCAGGTGCTGGCAAAACGACAAAGCGATAGGAACGAAGACGTAAAAACAAAATTTTCTAAAATTCCTTATCTCAACTCTTCGCTTTTTGAACCCACCAATTTAGAACACAACACCATTTTTGTTAGCAACCTAAAAGACAACAAAACCATTCCGATTTTTGGGCAAACCGTACTAAAAGACGAGCAAGGCAAAAAACTATCCGGAAACCTAAACGCCCTCGAATATCTGTTTGCCTTTTTGAACGCCTACGATTTTAGCAGCGAAGGCTCGGCGGCAATACAAGAAGACAACAAAACACTAATCAACGCCTCGGTACTGGGCTTAATTTTCGAAAAAATAAACGGCTACAAAGACGGTTCGTTTTTTACACCCGGATTTATTACCATGTATATGTGCCGCGAAACCATTCGCAAAGCCGTTATACAGAAGTTTAGCCACCATTTTCCCGACCTAACAATTTCCGATACTAAGGATATTTATAATTTAATACCCCATAAAATTTCGAGAAAAGAAGCCAACGAAATTGTAAATAGCCTTAAAATCTGCGACCCCGCCGTAGGTTCGGGGCATTTTTTGGTGTCGGCTCTCAACGAAATAATTGCCCTAAAAAAACGACCTGAAAATTTTGCAAGACCAAGACGGAAAATCATTGCACCGCTACGAAATAGAAGTGGTAAATGATGAATTGATTGTAACTGACGAAAACGGCGAACTGTTTGAATATCACCCCAGTTCGACAGGCTCAACGGTACATAGAGAAACACAACGCATACAAGAAACGCTTTTTCACGAAAAACAAACCATTATTGAAAACTGCTTGTTTGGCGTAGATATTAACCCCAACTCGGTGAAAATTTGCCGCCTGCGCCTATGGATAGAACTGCTAAAAAATGCCTATTACAAAAACACCACCGAATTAGAAACCCTGCCCAATATTGACATCAACATAAAATGCGGCAACTCATTAGTGAGCCGCTTTGCCCTCGATGCCGATTTGAGCCAAGCATTAAAAAAGAACAACATGAATTGGAGCATAGATATGTATCGAATTGCCGTAGATACCTACCGAAATGCCCAGAACAAAGAGCAAAAACGAGAAATGGAACGCCTCATAGACCACATAAAAGCCGATTTTAGAAGCGAAATAAGCAAAAGAGACCCCAAATTTTTAAGAAAAATAAAACTCGAAGGTGAATTATTTAATATGACCCAACAAGGACAATTGTTTGAAATGAGCGAAAAAGAAAAAGACCGTTGGAGCAAAAGAGTAGAACAACTAAACACCGAAATTGAAAAAATAACAACCGAAATTGAAACCATAAAAGCCAATAAAATTTACGAAAATGCCTTAGAATGGCGTTTCGAATTCCCCGAAGTACTCAACGACGACGGCGACTTTGTGGGCTTTGATTGCGTTATCGGAAACCCGCCGTATATACAATTGCAAGCCATGAAAGAGTTTTCGGCACAATTACAATCTTTTGGCTACCAAACCTACGAAAAAACAGGCGATATTTATTCGTTGTTCTACGAAAAAGGAATAGCCCTGCTTAAACAAAACGGACTTTTGGGCTTTATAACCTCTAATAAATGGATGCGTGCCGGATATGGAAAAACCACCCGTAACTATTTCTTAGAAAACACCCAACCCTTATTACTCGTAGATTTGGGCAGCGGCATTTTTGACGAGGCAACGGTCGATTCTAATTTACTGCTGCTGAAAAAAACCGCATTTAAACACGCTTTTAACGCCATAGACATAAGCAAAGAAAAACACGTGCGCGATTTAGACCAGTTTAGCGAGCGAACCCTGCAAATAACCCCAAAAACAGACGAAAACTGGGCTATAGCCTCGGAAACAGAGCAAAGCATTAAAGCCAAAATAGAAGCCAAAGGAATACCTCTGAAAGATTGGGACGTACAAATTTATAGAGGTGTTTTAACCGGATACAACGAAGCATTTATTATATCCGGACAAAAAAAAGACGAACTAATAGCGCAAGACCCCCGCAGTGCCGACATTATTAAACCCATATTGCGAGGGCGCGACATTAAACGATACAAAGCCGAATTTGCCGATTTGTGGTTGATTGCTACCTTCCCTGCCCTCAAATTAAATATAGACGATTATCCCGCTGTAAGAGATTACCTCAAGAGCTTCGGAAAGAAATTGCACCAAACGGGCGAAGAATTTATTGACGAAAACGGGCAAAAGGCAAAAGCCCGCAAGAAAACAGCTAATAAATGGTTCGAAACACAAGACCCAATCGCCTACCACCAAGAATTTGAAAAAGAGAAGATAATTTACCCAAATATGACCTTGTTTTTGCCCTTTATTTTAGATGAGAAATTCTATTACACAAACCAAAAATGCTTTATAATTTCTTCAAATAGCGTCAATTTCAAGTTTCTAATCGGATTTTTAAATTCAAAAGTTTCCCATAAATGGATAAGAGAAAACTGCCCGGAATTACAAGGCGGAACAAGAGAACTTAGTAAAATATTTTTCGAGAACATTCCCGTTCCCCCGCTATCTGCTACCGAGCAGCAGCCATTTATAGATTTGGTGAATCAAATTCTTTTGAAAAAAGAAAACGGCGAAGACACCACCGCCCTCGAAGCCCAAATAGACCAATTAGTTTACCAGCTTTACGGCTTAACCGCCGAAGAGATAGCCATTGTAGAGAACAACACCTAATAGCCCCGTAGGGGCGGCATCTTAATAACCCCGTTCTAATAATCCCATAGGGGATCCCCCTCAAAAAAAAACGCATTATGGACAGGCTAATTCTGCTCGAAAATTTATTTTATTTTGTGGTATTTATAGTGGCGTTTTATTACCTCACCAAGGGCAGGTGGCGCAATAGCCGCCCCTCAGCCGCTGAGGAAATGACCCTTACGGGCAAGAGCATAGAAGAAATGCTGAAAGGCTACTTAGACAAACCCGTGCCGCCGCCACCGCCGCCGCCTGTGCCGCAAAATTTCACCGTGCCCCAAGCACCCACCATCAATCTGCCGCCGCCGCCTACCAAAGTTTTGCGCCGCACCAAGACCATCACCCAATCCCAAACCATCAGCAATATCAAAAAGGGCTTGCTATACGATATTATATGGAAACGCAAATACGAAAAATAGTTCAGTGGGGACAATCCTTTTTGCACCTACTCTATCCTCGTGCCTGCGCTGCTTGTGGCACTACCCTCAAACAGCAAGAGGAGATAATATGCCTCCATTGCGAGTTGGAATTGCCACAAACCAATAGCCACGAGCAAGCCCAAAACGCTTTCTACCAAAAATTTGCGGGCAAAATATCCCTCGAAAACGTAGCCGCGCTATATATGTTTGGCAAGAGTTCGGGTGTGCAGCAACTTATCCACCACCTCAAATATAGCAACTGCCCCGAAATAGGCGTTTTTGTAGGCAGGCTGTACGGTCGCAAACTGCGCCAGAGTCATTTTGCCCAAGCCGATATGATATTGCCCGTGCCCCTACACCCCCACAAGCAGCAACAGCGCGGTTATAACCAAAGCGAAATGTTTGGCTTGGGTTTGTCCGAAGAACTCGGCATACCGCTCAATACTACCATGCTGCTGCGCCGCTACGAATCAGAGACCCAAACCCGAAAATCGCGCATCGACCGCTGGACGAATACCAAAAGCATTTTTGCCCTCGACAACCCCGACTGCTTGCAAGACAAACACGTCATTATTGTAGATGATGTGATAACAACAGGCTCGACCATAGAGGGCTGTGCCGCACCTATCCTCGCCCAAACCAATGCCAAAATAAGTGTATTAGGCATAGCCGCCTTGGTACAATAAACGCACTCAAATTTACCCAAATTTCCCAAAACAATGGACAAAGAACAGCAACACGCCCAAGCGCAATCTATCATTCGGTCGCAGATGTATTGGTGTCTGGGGGCGGGACTTATCCCCTTGCCCTTGCTCGACCTCACCACCGTCACGATGCTACAAATGGACATGCTACGGCAATTGTGCCAACTCTACGGCGTTTCGTATGACGAAGCCCAAGGCAAAGCCCGCATCATTGCCTTGGCAGGCGGCACTTTGCCGCGTATAGCTGCTTCGCTCGTCAAGGTCATACCTTTTGTCGGTACTATCGCGGGTGCGGTATCCGAAAGCGTTTTGTCGGCTGCTTCTGCCTATGCGATAGGGCAAGTATTCACGCGCCATTTTGAAGCAGGCGGCACACTCCAAAATTTTAGTGCCCTACAATTTCGCGAAATCTATGCCGAAATGTTAGAGATAGGCAAATCCGTGGCTAAAAAATTAGCCAAAAAGTAACTATTTAGGGTATAGGGTTTTGGGTATGGGGTCATGGGCAATGCTCATCTAATAATGCCTGACATCGCTGCATATTCGATTAGTGGTATGATTTTTAAGTTTTATACACTTACCTTACACGAGTTTCATGCTACAGTATGCTCAGGCTTGTGTCTGTTAGGTGTTACCGATGTAATATGCCTATGGCATTTTAAAGACAATATACATTAAATATTTTTTATAGTTTATTATAAATTATTGATAATCAATAAATTATATCTTGTATAAATTCCCCCTCTTTGAGGGGGTTAGGGGGAGTTCTTGAACTGATAGCTCAATTATCGTAACTATTTAGGGTATAGGGTTTTGGGTATGGGGTAATGAGCAATACTTATCTAATAATGCCTGACATCGCTGCATATTCGATTAGTGGTATGATTTTTAAGTTTTATACACTTACCTTACACGAGTTTCATGCTACAAGTATGCTCAGGCTTGTGTCTGTTAGGTGTTACCGATGTAATATGCCTATGGCATTTTAAAGACAATATACATTAAATATTTTTTATAGTTTATTATAAATTATTGATAATCAATAAATTATATCTTGTATAAATTCCCCCTCTTTGAGGGGGTTAGGGGGAGTTCTTGAACTGATATCTCAATTATCGTAACTATTTAGGGTATAGGGTTTTGGGTATGGGGTCATGGGCAATGCTTATCTAATAATGCCTGACATCGCTGCATATTCGATTAGTTCCCCCTACAAGGCTAAATAGTTACGTTGTTTCGTTTGTTGGAATGTCAAAAACCACGACTGCTCAAATTATTTGGGGGCTGCTTTGCCTTTGCCTATCCCTGTCGCATATAGCCGCGCAAGACCTGCGTAGCAATTTGCGCCAACGTCTTATTCCCTTTCCGCATACCCATACCGACTCTTTTCAGCTCGATACCTTGTCGATTTTGCCCGGCAGCGTACAGATTATGCTATTGCCCCAAGGCGCGACCTTAGATACCGCTTGTTATACCATCGACTACGCTCGTGCTACCATCTACTACCGACCCGCCATGGCTGCTGCCCGCCGTAGTCGTAGTACAGATACGACAAATAGCGGTGTCGGTACGGATAGCTTATTGCAGGTGCGTTATCGGACGCTGGGTATATGGTTGCCCCAAACCAACTACCGAAAAGACCTCGCCCAAATAACGCGCCCCGATACCGACCCCTTGGCGCATTATGGCTATACGCCGCCCAAGACTACTGCCGCCGACCGCCTATTTAGTACCGAAGGCATGGCATACAGCGGCAGCATTGGGCGCGGCATATCGTTTGGCAATGCGCAGGATTTGGTGGTCAATTCCAATTTTAACCTCCCAATGTCGGGCAAGGTAGCGGGCGATATAGAGGTATTAGCCGCTATGACGGATAACAATATACCTTTTCAGCCCGAAGGCAATACACAGCAGTTGCAGGAGTTCGACCGCATTTTTATACAGCTAAAACGAAGAAACGCTACCTTGCTACTCGGCGATTATAGCCTAAAAAAGCCCGATACCTATTTTATGAACTTTACGCGCCGCTTGCAAGGGGCACAATTGAGTTATCAGAACCTACAACCCACTACCAACAGCAATAAAGAGAATACTACGAGAAGCACACCCGAACCAACGACAACAGCCGCAGGTTTGCCGCCCGACGGCATAGCTCCGCCGCCCACCCCGACAAAAGCGCAATGGAACGCGGGAATAGCTGCCGCCGTAGCGCGAGGAAACTACCGCCGCACCGATTTTGCCGCCGCCGAAGGCAACCAAGGTCGCTACAAACTGATAGGTGCTAATGGCGAAACGTTTATTATCGTCTTGTCCGACTCGGAGCGCGTTTTTCTCGATGGCAAACGCCTTACGCGCGGGTCCGATTCCGATTATATCATAGATTACAGCACAGCCGAAGTCACTTTTACGCCTCGACAAATCATTACCAAAGACCGTCGAATTACTATCGAATTTGAATATGCCGACCGCAATTATTTGCGCAGCACCCTATACGGCTACGGAACTTGGCAGAAAAAAGGCTATGCCATGCGCATTGATGCGTTCAGCGAGCAAGATGCTAAAAACCAACCCTTATCCAATGGCGTAATCAATCCCGACCAACAATCGCGCCTCTCGGCGGCGGGCAACGACCCCGCTAAGATGATAACCCGAAGTGCCGACAGCATAGCCTATACCACCGAGCGCGTACTCTATCGCTTAGTAGCAGATACCGTAGTAGCACAGCAACATTATGACAGCATTTTTGTGTTCAGCACTAACCCCCAAAATGCCCATTATGCAGTAGCATTTAGTTTTGTAGGCGCACAAAAAGGCAATTATCGCGTAGCGGCTAACAAAGCCAATGGCAGAGTATATGAATGGATAGCACCCGATACGACAAACCTACTGCCACAAGGCGACTACGAACCCCTCATACGCCTCGCTGCCCCATTGACCCGACAAATGGCGAGCCTACAAACCCAATGGCAATACGCGCCACAAGGCAAACTACAAACAGATATAGCCCTTGCTCGCAACGACCCCAATACTTTTTCGGATATTGACGATGAAAAAAATAGCGGCGTAGCCACCCGAATCAGCCTCGAACAATATTGGATTTTGCCGAATAACCCAAAAAAAGCACAACCCAACAACGCACTACCAATAGCGGCAACGGAAAAAAGCATCAACCTCAATGCTCAATACGAATGGGTGCAGGCTACTTTCAAACCCTTAGAACCCTACCGAAATGTCGAATTTGGGCGCGACTGGAATCTGAACATACAACCCAACAACGCCGCTACTATCAATACCGATAATACTACCTTAGCCCTCGCCGATGAGCATTTGGCAGCCCTAAGCCTAAATTATAAAACGGCGAAAACCAATACTAACTACACCGCCAACTTATTGATGCGCGGCAAAAAACAGTATAGCGGTTGGCGGCACCAGTGGCAAGGCACAGGCGCAGTACCCGACAAAGGCTGGGCTTGGCAATGGCAAATTAGCTACCTCACCGCGCAGAACGATACTACTTCGCGCAGCTATTTTTGGCGACCCTCGGCTACTTTGAGCAAACGCATACGCCTGCCCAAAACAGAGCAGGCCTTACAAACCCAATTGCGCCTGAATGCAGAACACAACCGAATTGTACACGCCGACAGCGAGCAGTTAGCCCCCGCTGCCTTTGCCTTTCATCAATCTGAACTGACCCTACAATGGGGCGACAGCACCCGTAGCCACTTGCGCCTTACCGCTCTACGACGCTACGACTATGCACCCCGCAACCAACAATTAGCCCTCGCCAATCATGCCCAAAATATTAGCTTGGCAGGTAGCTGGCGACCCAATCCACAACATCAATTCACTTGGAATATGAGCTATCGATATTTAGCGGTAGCCGATACTACCATTAGCTTAGTCAAACAGAATAACCGCAGTTTGCTGGGCGACTTAAACTATCAAGGCAATATACACAAAGGATTTGTACGCCTCGGAACGCAATACCAAATAGGAGCGGGACAAAAACAACGCACCGAATTGTATTACCAAAAAGTGCCCGACGGCACGGGCAATTTTATTTGGCGCGACAATAATAACGACGGTATAGAACAACCCGACGAATTTGAAATAGCTAACGCTAACGACCTCGTATTGGCGCATTATATACAAATAGCCCTGCCTACTACCGAATATCAGGCTACTCATATTGTGCAATGGATACAGACCATAGCCATTAATTTCAGGCAACTTTGGAGCGAACCCAAGGGAATACAGCGTTTTTGGTCGCTTTTTTCGTGGCAAAGCAATATTAACCTGCGCCGCGAAACCTTAGCACAACAAGGACAATGGCGGCAGTTTATACCCTTTGTGGCGAGCGGCGATAGTGCCAACATAGTGGGTGACAATACCAATATGCGCCATACCTTATTCCTGAACCGCAACCAACCCAAATGGGAAATTAATGCCTATAATGCCCGATTGTCCAATACCAACTTGCTTACAGGCGGCACAGATACGCGCCGCCGAACCGAATGGGGCGGATTGGCAAAATACGCGCTATCGCGCCGATTTACATTGACCGTTAATACTGCCACAGGGCGCAGCAGCCAGCTCTCCCAAGCATTTGCCAACCGCAATTTTGAAGTCGCATTTTGGAGCATTGAACCTTCATTGGCTTTTTTGCCCAACAAATTTTTTAGGATAACAGGCACCTGGCGGTACAAAAACAGCAATAACCGCTTAGTCGCAGCCGACCAACCTGCCCAACAGCAGCAATTGAGCATAGAAACGCGCTACGGCACCGCTATACAAAGTGCCGTCACTGCACGCTTGGCTTATACGAGCATCGCTTATGACGGCGACCCCAAAAGCACCGTAGCCTATACGCTACTCGATGGCTTTCAGCCAGGCAGTAATTATCAATGGAATATCAATTTTGATACCCGCTTGGGCGGTGGTTTGCAACTCAATTTGGGCTACGAAGGCAGGCAAAGCGGTAGCAGCCCCGTATTACATACAGGCAGAGCATCGCTAAGAGCCGTTTTCTAAGCATTTATAACCAACCGTTTTGTTCATACCACTGCAAGGTCTGGACGATGCCCTTTTGAGGGGGCATTTGGGCGCGGTAGCCAAAATCGCGCTCTGCCTTGCCCGAACTGCATACCCACGATTGTTGTATCATTTCGTTGGCTTTATCGCGACTCAAAATCATCGGGCTTTTTCGCAGATGCCCCCATAACTCAGCCAAAGCCGATACGCCGCGAATGCCCCAATCTGGAATCCGACATATTATAGCCCTCTTACCTCGATGCCGCGCCACAATGTCGGCAATTTCGCCCCATTGGTAGCCGCGTTCCGAACTGATAAAATAGGTTTGTCCTATGCCATTAGGGGCTGTTGCCGCGCCTATCATACCCGCTACCACATCTCCCACGTACACCAAACTGAACCTCTGGTCATGCCAAGTCGAAGCGATAAAGCCTTGATAACACGACCGAAAAAACAAAAACACATCGACATCGCGCTCGCCGTAGATAGCGGGCGGGCGCACGATACTGATGGGTAGGCGTTGGGCGTATTGGGCGCATAATAATTCTTGCGCTACTTTGCTGCGCCCATACTCAGTGAGCGGACAGTAGGGCGATTGCTCATCAAGGGGCGTATCGCCTCTTGCAGGACCAGTAACCGACAAACTGCTGACCACCACCACACGCGATACGTGGGGGCTATATTGCTCAATGGCATCAAATAATGTTTGGGTCGTTTCTACGTTGCCAACATAATAGCCCTCGCGTTTCAGCGATTTGACCGTCCCCGCTACATGATACACATAGTCGGCATTGTGCAATACATCGGCTAAATCAGCAGGGCGAGTTAAACCCGTATCGTATAACTGCACGGGCTTGTTGGCTAACCACTGTAAATTGCTGTTGCGGCGCACAATACAACGAACTTCGTAACCCTCTGCTAACAAGCGGTCGGCGAGGTGGCTGCCTACAAAACCCGTAGCACCCGTAACAACAGCTATTTTTTTAGGTAATGACATCTCAGTAAAAGAAAATGTATTGATGTAGTGTCAATATATTTTATTAAAAAATTTGATTATAAATAAAAATCCGCTGCTACCCAATATACGCACTAATCTTTGAAGAGCCATTTCAATTTTGCAACCATTGTGCGGGTGAATTTTTAGCCTTACAACGGTCTATGGATAGAAAATCATGAGTTAAGCATAGGTGCAAAGGTAGCAGATTACCACTACTTTTGACTAATATTGCTGCTAATTTTCTGCTCAAGATATGTTTGAACACCTAATAAACGGATATAAAACAAGTAAAAAATAGACTAAAAAACCTTAATTTTGAGCGTTCAAAACCAATATTTTACCTAAAAAACCGCGCAAAACTATGCTAAAGCATTATACCGCTCTATTTTTTCGGCTATTGTGTTCAATAGTTCTATTAGCATTGCCCTGCTCGCCCTTATTTTCCCAAGTAGGTGCTAATTGCGCGACACCCTATGTCATTGCTACTTTGCCTTTCAACGAGTTAGAACTAAGCAATTGCGGTATGGGCAACGACTACGGAACAGGTGGTTGTGGTGGCAGTTTTATGGGCGGCGAAGATATGGTATTTGAATTTACTCCTACACAATCTGCTTGTTATAATATGCAGCTATATGCTATTTCGGGCAATGCAGATGCCAATATTTTGGTCTTTGACGGCTGCCCTACCAACAATAATTGTATTGATAGTGGCGACGCAGGCGGCGGCGGTGGGTGGGGCGGTAGTAGCAACTCCTTTTTACAGATAGCCCTCGATGCGGGTACAACCTACTATGTCGTAGTCGGCAGCGAGAACGCTTGGGGCGGAAATGATTGCTCAGAGTTTAATATTTATATCAGCGACCCCGATAGCGCACCCGTCAATGATTTTTGCCAGAATGCTACCCCACTTGGTGGCTTAGGCAGCAACTATAATGCCACCGCCTGCGACGAACCCGACGATTGGACACCTGATGTACTGTTTCCGAATGGCGGCGGCTGGAACGGAACTATCTGTGACGGCGACGGGGGGTGGAATGCCAATCATAATGGCGTTTGGTACACCTTTAACAATCCCAGTACCCAAGATGTAACCATAGAAGTATTTGATATTGTTTGCGATGGAACGGTGGGCGAATCCTTACTCCAATTGGGCGTTTGGTCTAATACGGGCACCTGCGATTTGGAAGAAGAAACCTTTTACAATTGTTTAGTGACGGTAGGAGATGCTGAATTATTCTTGAACAACCTGCCCGCAGGCGATTATTACTTGTTTTGCGACGGCTCGGCTGCCTCGCTCTGCACTTGGGGCTTTGCCAGCGAACAAGTAATTAGCTGCAATCCGCCCCAAATCAATACCCTTACGCCCACCCTAACCCAAATTTGCGACGGCGGCGGTGCGCCCATTAAATATAGTATCGATACCATCGGTACGCAGCCCATGTCAGTCCTATGGTCACTCAACGGAACACCTATCGACAGCAATACCCTCAGCATTACAGTCAATCCCACTACCAATGCCATCTATACCGTAGTAGCGAGCAATGGCTGTGGGGCAGCTACCGAAACGTTTGAGGTAGTAGCATCATTGCCGCCCACGCTAACAACTACTGTACCAACGAGTTATGTGCTCTGCGACAACGCCCCCACACCACTTACCCTAAGCGTAGTGGCGGGTGGAACACCACCTATTGCTATTACTTGGGCTCAAAACAGTACAACTCTACCAAATACAGGCAGCAGCCTAAGCATAACACCCAACGCCACAACTACTTATACAGCCACCGCCGCCAATGCTTGTGGCACAGCTAACCAAACATTTAATGTAACAATGCAGCAAGCCCCCGTGGCGGTTGCCCTATCGCCTAATAATATTGTGCTATGCGAAAATACAAGCAGCGAAGTAGCTTTTCAAGCAACTGCTACGGGTACTATTCCCCTCAGCTATACTTGGATGCACAACGGCAATACAATTGGAACTGGTGGTGATATGCTATTCCTTAACGCACCATTTTCGGGAGGTACTTATACAGCTACTGCCCAAAATGTATGTGGTGCGGATACCGTCAATTTCTTGCTAAATTTGTTGCCATTGCCCGATGCTATATTGAGCGGTGGAGGAGCAGTATGCAACGAGTCGGGCGATGCCGTGCCCTTGTCCATAGCCCTAAACGGTGCGCCGCCTTTTGTGCTAACATATACCCTCAACGGAATAGCTCAAATACCCATAGAGGGAATTACGGATAATCCATATATAATGAACGTCACACAAGTAGGTGACTATGCCTTGACAAGCGTAACGAGTAGTACAGGCTGTATAGGAACGGTGTCGGGTACAGCAGTATTGTCCGAAATACCACTACCGCCTGCTCCTACATTGCCCGATACGCTATTTTATTGCGTAGGCGATACCTTAAACAGCATTACTGTGGCTACATCGGGTTCGGTCAATTGGTATGTAGACAACCCCGCCACAAATCCCAATGCAATTACATCGTCCGAAAACCCACTCGATTTGAACCAATATCTCGATACTCAAACTGCACAGAGCACTACCCTTTGGGCAAACGTAGCAGTTGCCGGCTGCCGAGGACCCGCCACACCTATCCTCATTCAAGTAAACGAAGTGCCACCGCCGCCCTCTGCCACCGACATCAGCCTATGCGTGGGGCAAACCCTACCCAACCTTGCTGCTGAAGGTACGCAAATTGTATGGTACAATGCCAAGCCCGGTACAACAAATAGCCAAATTATCGAAACGGGCAATACCCTCACTACCATAGATTGGCTCAATCCACAACAAGCGGGTACAACCGTATTTTGGTTCGACCAAACAATTAATAATTGCACATCACTACCACAATCGGTAGCGGTTGCCGTACTACATACGCCCAATACGCCCCTGACGACCTCTGTGAGTTTGTGTGCCAATGATACCATCTTGCCCTTGACAGCCATATCCGATGCACCGATTACTTGGTATGATACCGCTGCTATGCCCATTGCTACAGGCGATACGCTATGGCTCGCCGAAACAGATACAGTTTGGGCAGTAGCAATAGACCCTACAACGGGTTGTGCCAGCGATACGGCAATAGCAACGTTAATAATAGCACTACAGGATACAGCTAATATACAATTTGCGCAAACTACTTATTGTATCACTGACCTCGACCCCATTCCGCAAATAATAGGCGCACCAAACGGCATTTTTTCGGCAGATAATAACTTGCCCATCAATCCGCAAATAGGTAATATTGACTTGTCGCAGGCAATAGCAGGCTATACTTATACCATCTCTTATACCACACAAGGCATTTGCCCTACCGAAGCGCAAACCCAACTTGTCGTACATCAAATAAACCTCGATATCACACCCGATACTACTATATCCGAAGGCACTACTATCGAACTATGGTCAGATGCAAACACCAGCGCGGCGGCTATAACCGCGCTTGAATGGTCGCCGTCGGGTAGTTTGAATTGTGCCAACTGCCCCGCACCCTATGCTACGCCCGCCAATACAACAACCTATACACTTACTGCCACCGACGCGGCGGGCTGCACTAATGCAGCAAGCACTACGGTATACATTATTCCCACACCCCTAATAGCCATCGTCCCTTCGGCATTTTCGCCCAACGGCGATGGCATAAACGATGAATTAGCTGTAATAGCATCGGATAAGGCGATGGCAATATCGCTACAAATATATAATCGTTGGGGCGAGTGCGTCTTTGCTACCAATACGGGCGAGGCTTGGAACGGTAGATATAAAGGTATGACAGCCGAAATAGGCGTATATGCTTATTTTGCACAGGTCACTTTTACTGGTGGGGCGCGTCAAAATTATCAGGGCAATATTACCTTAGTGCGCTAAAACTGGTACCATAACCGGAGCATATTCGTAACTATCTTGGGTAAGACAAACACCCTTAAAGGCTTTATAGAAATAAATGAACAAGACAATTTTTCCGCGCCAAATTTCAAAAAAATATTCGCATTTTTGAAAAACAATCATTACCTTTGCGGTATTTTAGTCTTGTGCTTATAAGTACAGTTGATTTATTCATCTCAAGGCATAGCATTTGGAAATAGGAGTAATGGCAATAACTAAATGCGCCAGTAATAAACAATAATTACGCCATTTAACTATATGGGTACAGCACTCAAACACTATGTTTAGAGTACATTTATTGATATGATCGGGTCTGATAAATGCCTTAAAATGCTTCAAACGTGAAAAAAAGCATTTTTTTTGGACATAATGACCCAAGTAACTTAATTTTTTGTTTTCTTTGCATCTTAAATGGTGTAAAGGCACGCCATTTTTTCAATACCTTGCAACCATTTACCCTTTTTTTTCATCTTAACTTTTAATTAACCACCTTAACCAAGTTATAATCATGACTTCAAAGCTAAACTCTCTAAGCCTTTTGTGCTTAATGGCACTGGGTATAGTTAGCACAAGTTTATCGGCTGATCCCATTGATTTGCGCTTTAACAATCCTACTTGCCCCTCGGCAAGCCAATATTGTATTACGGCGCAAATAAAAGCAGGAAGCGGCACCAATGTAAAAATAGGTAATAGCACCATTTTTATTACCTATAACACAGCCGCGATATCTAACCCCACCGTTCAGACAATACATAATTTCAGTACAGCAGATGGATATGGCTATACGCCCCAATTTTTTGCCCTCCAAACAGGCGGAAGCGGCGAAGGGAACTATAACATAATTTTCGGTCCAGCAGGCGATACGGGTGGTGCTATTACAGAAGTATTAAGCACAAGCACTTGGACAGACGTAGCTACATTCTGCTTTACGGCTGTTAGCGCGTCAGCCCCCAAAAACTTGGGCTTCAACACACAATACACAGGCTTCAACAAGTCGACTAACTCCCCTACCGATACCCACACCGCAGGCACTTATACAGGCTCTGCAACCACAACAGGAGCAGATTGTACAGTCGCGCCGTCGGGAACAGTAGTGGCACTCAAAGCCATCTTGCAAGGTGCTAACTATAACGCAGGTACAGGCTTGATGGCTAACGGCTTGGCAGCAGTAATCCCTCTTAGCCACCCCTATACCGCGGCACCTTGGCAATCTGTCACATCTCCCGCCTTAACATCTATCCCCAATGATATGGTAGACTGGGTATATGTAGAAGCCGCCACCATAAGTGGTGTAACCTATACCGTTGTAGAACGCAAAGTAGGTATCCTACAACGCGACGGCGATATCATCGACCCCGTAGCGGGTAGCACCACCGGCTTGACATTCAACTCGCTCACCAACGGAAGTAGCTACTATTTTATAGTACGCCACCGCAACCACATAGGAGTGCGTAGTGCTAATACAGTCACTATAACTGCTAATGCGGGTGCGTATGATTATACCAACAGCAACCAATTAGTAGGTACAATCGCTCAACAAAAAAGTGTGGCTACTGGCAAATTTGGTCTATTTGCAGGCGATACCAACCAAAGTGGCTCTGTGACAGGTGCAGATATCAATCAATGCAAAGCCGCTAATGGACAAACGGGCTACCGCTTACAAGATGTCAATATGAGTACTTCCGTTACTGGTGCTGATATCAATGTAGTCAAAGCTAACAATGGTACCGTAGGTTTAACAATGCCTTTTTAATGCAAAAATCTAAAATTAAAATATCATGAAGTTCCAAAAGTTTACAATTCTCTGCACTTTGTTGTTGAGCCTTATTGGCTTTACGGCAAAAGCGCAAACACCAGTTATCGGTGTGCAAGATGCGGCGGTTGATTGCTCAGGAGCCACCCCAACGTTATGTATGGATCTTGTACTATCCACAGACGTTGATTTCGGTTGCTCATCTTGGGTAATAGACCTTAGCTATAATAGTGCCGCCCTAACTACTTCTACCAGTCAGGTAACTATTAATCCCGTGTTTAATGACGGCACTACCTATGTCACTTCAACAACACTCGACTCTCCTGCACCAGGACGTGTATTGTTGAGCAATTATTTGAACCCCCCAACTGCTCCTTTTGATATAACAGCAACGCCCATTCTCTTAGCAACGGTTTGTTTTACGATTACAGACCAATCTGCTGCACCCAACTTTTCTATCGTAAACACAGAAACGTATGTGTCTGATGAAGCATTTGCTACCTTAATAGACGCGACTACGGCGGTCGACCCCAACTTCCCCACAAGTTTGGCTTGTCCAGGCGACCCGTGCGACGGTGTTACTATTGCTGCCAACGCCACAGCAGGTGCTACAACCTGTGGCAATAGCAACGGTACTATTATTACAGCACCCACAGGCGGTGCTACCCCTTATACTACTGCCATTAGCGGTGGAGGCACAAGCGGCAGTTTGGCATCAGGTACATATAGCGTTACCGTTACAGATGCCAATGGCTGTACAGCTACACAAGGCGGCATCAACGTAGGTGCTTCTACAAATATCACGGTATCAGCTTCTTCAACGCCTAATTCAAGTTGTGCCACTCCTAATGGCACAGCTACGGCTGCGGTATCAGGGGGGGTAGGAGTTGCTACCTATATATGGTCAAACGGTGCTACTGGTGCTTCGCTTACTGGCTTAACAGCAGCACCTACTCCGTGACAGCTACCCAAGGCGGTTAGGCCAGCTACTGCCAGCACAACAGTGAACTCATCTGCCAATGCGCCCTCCATTAACTTAGTATCAACCACTCCTAATACTTGTGGTGCAGGTAATGGCGGTGCTACGGTCAGCGCAAGCGGAGGAACAGGCACCATTACTTTGGTATGGTCTAATGGCACTAACGGCACAAGCATTAGTAATGTAGTGGGCGGCACTTATACCGTAACTGCTACTGATGCTAATAGCTGCACCGCCTCTTTGCCCGTAACTATTGCGAACCAACCCGCACCCGCAGCAACTGCTACAGCAACCAATACCTCGTGTGGATTGGATAACGGTGCAGACGTAAGCGTCGTAGGCGGCACGGGCACACTTACCTATGCTTGGACAGGCAGCAGTGCTACTACGCAAGACCTCTCCGGTTTAGCAGCAGGCTCTTATACCGTAACCGTTTCAGATGCCAACAACTGTACTGCTGTTGCATCAGCAACCGTCGCTTCTTCTACATCTGCTAGTGTAAGCGTCATGGGCAGTGCAACCACTTGCGGATTGAACGACGGTTCAGCAATGGCAATGCCCGGCGGCACAGCACCATTTACCTACAACTGGTCAAATGGCGCAACCAGCCAAAATATAGCTAACCTTGCACCTGGCGATTATAGCGTAACAGTAACAGATGCAGGTGGCTGTACGGCAGCAAGCACACTCTTTACCGTTGATGGTTCTACGGGCGCAGCAGCCTCAGCTTCGGCTACCGAAACAGATTGTGGCGCATCTACAGGCTCAGTAACAGTAACCGCAACAGGTACTGGTACATTGAGCTATACTTGGACACCCAACGTAAGCAATACCGAGTCGGCTACCGATTTGGGCGCAGGTACTTATAATATAGTAGTGACCGATGCTAACGGCTGTACGGCTGCTACTTCGGCAACAGTTTCTACAGCAGGAGGTCCCTCTAACGTAGCTTCTACAACTACCAACTCTACTTGTGGCGATGCCAATGGAACTATTACCGTAGGCGCAGTAACGGGCGGTGTTGCTCCTTACTCTTACAGTTTAGACGGTGGCGCAAGCCAATCGACAACTACATTTAGCGGTATAGCAGCAGGCGCACACGTATTGACCACCACCGATGATAACGGCTGCTCACTCAATACCAATATCAGCGTAAGCAATACCGCAGGACCATCGGCTGTTAGTGTAGCTACGGTTGCTGGTGCTTGTGGCTCTTCCACAGGTTCGGTTTCGGCTAACGTAACGGGCGGCACGGGTCCATTCACCTATAGCTGGACTTTGGACGGTGCTACCATAGCAGGCAATGCTATTATCACCAATCAAGAATCTGGCACTTATGCCGTAACCGTAACCGATGTCAATGGCTGCACAGCTGCTGGCAGCGGAACACTTAACTGCGACGCAGGCGTAATATGTGACCCCGCTAACAGCGCAGGAGTATGCCAATTATCGTTTGTCGATAATGGAGGAACGATTTTTACGCTTATTACTGTTCCTAACGGAGACGGTGTTGCTATCAACTATACATCTCCTGGTATTTCCAATACTGCTGGCTACATAGCAGGCTTCTATATCTGTACAGATGTGCTCTGTTCCGACATCGTAGCATTTTTCCCAAGCAGCACAGCACAAATCGATAATCCTACTGCGCCCCTATTGCCCAACGTAGAATACTACGTTATGACAGCTATCGTATTGGAAAGCAACCCATTTGATATTGGCGCACAGTGTCACCAATTTGGTGCTTTGTCTGATGAAACTTTCTTGTTCGAGCAAGGCGATATTTGCGAAAGCACTAACATTACTGTAAGCACACAGCCCTATAGCTGCGCTACCGGCTTGCAAGTGTCTGCCTCTGGTGGTGTAGAACCTTATAGCTTTAGCCCACCCGTAGGCGCATCATTAGTCAATGGTACTACCAATATCGTTGTTATCGATGCCAATGGTTTGCGTAGGTACAGGCTCAATTACAGTAACTGATGCGGTAGTGAATGCCGTAGCAGATTATGATTGTGCCGACGGACTTGACGTAACTATTACAGAAGGACCTGCTGGTGCTACCTATACTTTTGAACCCGAACTAGGCACTAACGGCTTAGCTAATGGTTCTCATGAAGTAACCGTTACGGCTAGCAATGGTTGCTCTACCATTGTGTCTTTCGGCGTTGAATGTATCGCCGACCCCTGCGACGGAGTAAGCGTATCGGGTACAGCATCTTACGATTGTGACGGTGGTGGTTTATCTGTTAGCGGTTCAGGCGGTACTGCTCCTTATACCTATTCTACAGCTAATGGGTCGCTATTGAGCAACGGTACTTATACCATTAATATTACTGATGCCAATGGTTGCCAAGGCACTACTTCTGTTGTCGTATCTTGCGCAGGCGACCCCTGCGACGGCATTACAGTAAGCGGCTCGGCAGTCTATGATTGCAACGGCGGCGGCTTGACCGTTAGCGGTTCGGGCGGTGTTGAGCCTTATAGCTATTCTCTTGCCAATGGCTCACAACTCGCTAATGGCAACTACACCATCAACATCACTGATGCCAATGGTTGCAACGGACAAGCTACCGTAACTGTAAACTGTTCAACCGAATGTACAACCCCACCGAATGCTGCAACTATAGCTTATACAGGCGGCGCATTGTGTAACTCAGCACTTGAGGGTATGTCAACCGTAAATCTATCCGCATTAGTCGTAGGCGACGCAGGCGGCACTTGGTCGGGCCAAGGCGGTGCAGCAAGTGGCACATTCGATGCAGCAGGTTTAGCACCTGCTATATATACACTTACTTATACTGTTACGCACCTGGCTGCCCTACAGCATCATCTACCCAAAGTTTCACCGTAGCCGATTGTAATCCCGCTCCCGTCGCTAATGCCGATGTGAGTTTTGTCTCTCCCTCGGCTACTTCTATCACATTTGACGTAACTGATAACGATACCGACCTACCCGTAGGCTGTGGTATTGCATTAGTAGCCATCAATAGCGTCAGCGCACCCGGTACATTAGACGGCTTTGAAGCCAATGGTAATGTCACTATCAATATCAATGGCTCTGACCAAGACATCATCGTATTCTATACCATCGAAGATTGCGTCGGTCAAACTGCCGTTGGACAATGGACTATCAACGTAACCGATTGCGGTGCTAATGCAGGTACAATCACTCAGCCATCACACCCCAAATTCTGTGCCGATGATAATGTACAGTTTGAACACTTTGGCGTAGCAGGCGGCAATTATTCATTAGCCTATGCTGTTGTGGATAGCGAAGGCAACTTGGCTTACTACGGACCTAACGTAGGCACACTGCCTTTCAACGCGGCGGTACCACCTATCTCGCCTGCTGGCTCATACCAAATTTATGGTGTAAGTTATGAAACTGCACTCGGTTTGCCGGCGTGGCCTGTTCCCGCTGATGCTTGTGCCGATGTAAGCGAACCTATCAACGTCAATGTATTCGCGCCATTAGAGACAACTACTGCTTACTTCTGCAATGGCGATGGTACTATTGATATCAAGATATTCATCTATGGTGGAGCTCCTTCATTCTACGGAGGCGGTAGCTATATTACCAACTTTACATCAACGCTAGGACAAACAGTATGGACACCCGCAGGTGTAATCGAAACACAGTTGGAAGGCTATATTGGCGCAGATGCAGCATTATTCGCCATCGGCAATGGTA
>JADJTE010000008.1 GCA_016711295.1 Sphingobacteriales bacterium
AATAAATATCGTTTCGAAAACGCTTTTTGAATACGCCTACATGTACGAGCGATAGCTCCAACCCCCACGGGCTGCGCGAAGCCGTTTGCAATGCCGAAATATTAACATCATAACTGACTAATAAACGATAGTTTTTCCACACCTATACTCTACCAAAGGGCTAATGGGCATCGCCCCAGCGATACCACAAACCCGCATAGATTTTTGAGCCGCTTTCGCGCATGCCGTTTCGCTTATAATCGCCTTTGGGTGCGCCACACGATATTAGTGCCCAAGACCCATTCGGAGGCGTGTTTTTGAGTAGGATAGCAGGTAGCGGGCTCGATAGCAAGCTGGCGCAAGGCAAGCCTTCGGTCCTGCCTGGTAGGCAAAACGAGTGCCCAAGCGGTTATCATTGCCAAAAAACGTTTCGGTGAATGATTGAGGCAACACGACGTGCCCGAAAAGATATTGCATATCTGCATAACTTGATATGACAGATTTGCACCAGCAGCGATGTCGTGATATAGCCAAACGATTGCTGCGTGAGGTCTTCAGCTTACAGCACTTAGGTCAAAACCTTCGTCTATCCATCTGGGTAGCAAACAAGGCGCGTGAAAAATCGACGCTTCGCTGCCGAAATGCAGCACTCCTGCGCCCGCTGATACATATCATTGGGGTAATGCGGGCATGAACCGCGCATTGCTGCGTATTTTGAGCATTGATAGCCTACCGTCGCCAGCAGCGTCATAGAGCAATTAAGCTTCCCGCACCCATCCAACGCTGCGTGCCATGGGCGATTCGATTTGAAGGGGCATCAAATCGGCATAGACCGGCCTTGTTCGGTAAGGAACGGGTACGATGGATTTACCGTTGCGGGCATTTAGCCCCAAGCGATAATCGTCGCTAAAATTGCCCGGTCATTGCGGGGTTGAGGCAGGGCATCGGTATGAAATTGGGTAACGCAATGTCCTTTGCGGCAGACAAATCTAATAAACAGCCAAAACCAAGCAAAAAGCGCGTAGCTCGAACAACGAAAGAGGAAGTATCTGACGGTATAGGAATTAAGTAAAATTATTTTGGGTATGGGTTTTGGGAAGGGTTATTGAGCCAATAATGCCCGACCTCGTTGCATATTCAACTAAAACCGCGCTGGCGGTAAATAGCACGGTAAATTGAGAATTCCCGATAACCCACGGGCCTAAATCGTACGATAGAATTTTGCCCGCTGCGTATTCATTCCCTGCTGCTCGACTGACAGAGTGTAGTGTAAATCAGACCAATAGCTATTCTTTCCCCGATATGGGCAGATAGTTACAATTATGTCTAATAATAAATAAAGCTACGTACCAAGACGTTATTTAAAAGGCATCTCGCAAGGCAAGATAGGCGCCTCATGCTGGGGCAATAATTGTCTGCCAAATAGCAAGCATTGGTAAGTGAACAGGTTCAGGCATTACTAACTTAGGAACAAATTTAGTATTTTTGCCCCACTTTTAAACTATAACGTACATTTGCTATCCTTGTCGTTGTTTGCCACATCATTTTTGCCACATCAGGACAATTCATTTTTCAGTAATCAAATTTTACGAAGCAGTATAGTATTGACACAAACGCTTTTTTTGTTGTAGCTATTGCGGGTATGGGTAATAACCCAATGCCCCGCGCTACTTTCAAAACCGAATTGGTGCGCAATTTTACAGGGCATCAGGGCAAGATAGAGCATATCGCCCTTAGTGCCGATGGCAAAAAACGGCATGCTAGGGCTTCGATTGTCTAATCCAGCAATATCGACTCCAAAAAAATACATCAGTGCGCGAAAATACCACGAGCATACGGGCACGGTCAATCACGTGGTATTTAACTGTGCAGGCAAACCATTGCAAGCGGAGTGCCGATGGGCGGCCAGGCATGGGACATCGCAAGTGCTATTGTTTTGGACGAATGACGAAAACGCGCCCAAATCTGCCTTGTTCCGCGAGGCGTATTTCGTCGTATTTAGCCCCGACGAACGCTATGTTTATTTCGAGGCAAAAATTCGCGCATCCAACGCGCCGCCTTAGCCGCCGATGCCAAACCCGAAAAAGTATATACCGATAATTATCATATCACATGTGGCATCATCTCGCCCGATAGCCGCTATTTGGTATTCGGCTGCGCCTACGAAGTGCTTCAAACTCGATTTGCATACCGACAAACCATCGCCGCGCCGCTTCACGGGTGCTACCGATTTTGTGAACGATATCCAAATCTCACCGATGGCAAAACCCTCGCCGCTTGGACAGAAGACGGCAATATTAGACAGTGGAACTATGTGGCGGTAGATTTGAAAGTAGCATTGATGCGGGCCTAAGGGCTATGCACCTATCGTACTCAAAAGACCAACGCCTTTTTGGCAAGTGGCAATGCCCCACAACGGTTTAGGCTATACGATGTAGCTACCGAAAAAAAGTGTTGGAAAATAATGAACATGCCGCCTAGTTCGGATAATGCAGTTTAGCCCTATTGACCCCGAATTGTTGGCTACGGAGTTATGACGGCACACCTTACGCATCTGGCGAATTGTGCCCAACATTATAGAACCACCTACGCCGCCCACGCCCCCTTGTCGCCCCAACCAGTTCCCACCCGCACACCCGAACCCATAGCCCAAGCCAAACCTGCGCGAACCCGAAAAATCCAAAACAGAAGTTGCTTTCATTAAGAAAATATACCTACAACCATCAATAACAGAGCCGTGCGCGCAAAATCGAATATTCCTGTAAGAGCCACCAAACTCAGTTTGGAAATATTTGACGACCAAGAAGAAGATGGCGACGTAGTAACAATATACATGAACGATAAAATATTGATAGAAAAAACTGCGTCTAAAGCAAACAAAAAAAGGTCATACTTGTCGAGTTAAGCCCACCGAACCCAATGTGCTTATTTGGCATGCCATCGAAATGGGCAAAAACCCGCCCGCCACCGTAGCTATACGCATATTGGACGGCATCTTCCACACATGATCAACCTGTCTGCCGACCCCAAAAGAATCGCAGGCATTCAACGTATTTCTGAAAAATAATCGCTATTGCTAAAAAATGCAGCTATGCAAAACATCAAGAACTGTCATAGTGAGCGAAGCCGAGCCAAACAGCAATAGTGCCACTATACCTCAAAAATAAGCCTCTATCAGCCCAAAAACCACTCTTTTTCTACCCCAACCCGACCACAATCACAAGTCTATTTATATCCTCACTACCTTTATACCGAATAATTAAACGAGTTTGAATGGCAAAAAAATATAAAACAATAGACCTTTTTGCAGGTATCGGAGGCATCCGACTTGGTTTTGAGGCTCACGGCCAGGAGACAGTCTTTTCTTCGAGTGGGACAAGGCAGCGCAAGATATGTATGAAGCAAATTTTGGCGACCGACCATTTGGCGACATTAACGAAATAGCACCACACGACATTCTGACCACGACATCCATTAGCAGGTTTTCCTTTCCCAACCTTTTAGTATTGCAGGTAAAGGACTTGGCTTTGCAGACACGAGGGGAACTTTGTTTTTAACATTGAAGCGATTTTAGAAGCAAAACAACCACAAGCGTTTTTACTTGAAAATGTAAAAAGACTTACAACACACGACAACGGGCAAACCTTTTGCAGTTATCTTAGAAAACTAAGAGGACTTGGTTTACAGTTTATCACAAAGTATTTAATTCACTTGACTTTGGTGTTCCACAAAAGAGAGAAAGGATTTATATCGTTGGTTTCCTTAAACCAATTTATTTTAAGTTTCCCAAACCGCTTGGGTATTACAAACCATTGTCAGACGTTTTACAAAAAGACGATGAAATACCACAAAGTTATTTTCTATCAGACCAGTTAAAAGAAAAAAGAAAAAATGCGGTAAAGGGCGTTCCGCCATTTCCATCTATATGGCACGAAAACATTGGCGGTAATATTTCAGCACTTCCTTACTCCTGTGCTTTAAGAGCAGGAGGTAGCTATAATTACCTTGTTGTAAATGGAATAAGAAGATTAACAGACAGAGAAATGTTAAGACTTCAAGGTTTTCCAGACACATTTAAAATAAATATTCCTTATTCGCAGGCTCGTAAAGTAGCAGGCAATTCTGTTTCAGTTCCCGTTATTGAAGCAATTGCAGGAGAAATGATGAACGCTTTGAAAAGTAAAAAGGAAGCAGTAAAGAAACAATACAATTAACATTATTAGAACCCACAAATGAGGATAACAGACGCAAAGCAGTCGTTGGATAAGGTAATTGACAAAGCAAGGGTTCACCTTTAAAAGCCAAGTTGCCGAAATATTACATCGTGATAGAACTGAAAAAGACATTAATCTTTCAGACTTAGCGACCTATCGCACCATTTCAAAAAAATGGAGAGATATTATTTGCATCAAATTTTTAGGCAGAACCTCTACCTCTTCGGCTCGTTATCAAGACGACATTTGTAATGACAATGCTGTTCCTCCAAGTGTTTTAGCAGAACTCGGAAAAGAAAACAGAAGTAAAAAAGGAATTGTCGAAGCATACATTTATCAAAAATTTGCTCAACGGTTTTCTCAAATGTCAGCAGGATTAGATTATTGTTTGACACACGACAAGAGCAATTTTAATTTGAATGAATTTCTTGCCATGTTTTGGAGCGAGCCGGGACTGAGAAGGAGCATTGACAAAATTTATGAAATTGTTGTTTACTCTTTATTTTCGGCATTAGTTGAAGCATTAGAAATTTCTGTTGAAGTATGTTTAAACCCTGCAAAGTCAGACATTCTAAAAGAGTTTGAAGACTTTGCAAATAGAGTTATCCAACTTTCAAGCAAGCAGACAAGTGTAAAACTAAAAGCAAGGATAAATCGTGTTGGTGTTACAAATGCAGCAGACAGAGGACTTGATATGTGGGCAAATTTTGGGCTTGCAATTCAAATCAAACATTTATCGTTGACAGAAGAACTTGCCGAAAATATTGTTTCTTCTGTTTCAGCCGACAGAATTGTAATTGTATGTAAGGACACCGAACAAAAGATTATTGTTTCAGTTCTAAATCAAATCGGTTGGAAATCTAAAATCCAAAGTATAGTAACCGAAACCCGACCTTTTGACTTGGTATGAAAAAGCACTTAGAGGAAAGTTTGCAAAGACCATTGGCGACAAGGTTCTCAAAAACTTACTGACGAAATACAAGTTGAGTTTCCAGCGACAGACAATACGGAATTTACAAAGTTTATCAAACAGCGTGGTTACGACAAACTATCGGACAAGAACTGAAAAAATTAGTTAATGACGAAAGAAGAGCGGCATCAACAAGTCCTTAGCAGCAATTTGGAGCGGTCGCTAATCATATAATTAAATAAACCTACATAATTAAATAAAAATTTTATGCAAAAAATAATCCCAAATCTCTGGTTTGACGGAAATGCAAAGGAGGCAACAGAATACTACCTTTCAATTTTCAAAGACGGAAAAATCATTAACACTACTTACTACCCCCTGACCGAAAGCGAAGGATTAGCCGACTTTCAGCAGATTTTGCGGGTAAGGTTCTCACGGTTGAGTTCGAAATTCTAAGTATGCGGTTTATCGGCATCAATGCTGGACCCTATTTTAAATTCAATGAGGCTATCTCACTGATGATATCTTGCAAAGACCAAGCAGAAATTGATTACTACTGGGACGCGCTTACAAGTAATGGCGGAGCGGAAAGCGTTTGTGGTTGGCTCAAAGACAAATACGGATTAAGTTGGCAGGTCTGTCCCGACAATTGGGAAGAACTCAGCAAAAACCGGGGCATTCAAAAGAATGATGGGTATGAAGAAGCTAATAATCGCCGATTTTTAAAAATAACGTAACTATTTAGGCATGGGGGAACTAATCGAATATGCAGCGATGTCAGGCATTATTCGAATAGATAAGTATTGCTCATTACTCCATACCCAAAACCCTAAATAGTTACAAAATAACTCCATGATGACAAAAGTAAATCGCAAACCTTTTCTCTTGACCCAATTTATACCATTATACACATGACCACCACCGTCGGGGCATATCTTGTTGGAAGGCGTGCCCGGATTAGCCAAGACCTTAGCCATCAAAACCTTAGCGCAAGCAGTCGATACCGGATTTAGCCGCATTCAGTTTACGCCCGACCTGCTGCCCGCCGACCTCATCGGGACGATGATATATAATCCTGCCAACCAAACTTTTTTGGTCAAAAAGGGACCTGGCTTCTCCAATTTTATTTTGGCAGACGAAATCAATCGCGCCCTTGCAAGGTACAAAGTGCGCTGCTCGAAGCGATGCAAGAACGCCAAGCGACCATAGGACAAGAGACATACCGATTGCACGAACCATTTTTGGTATTGGCTACGCAAAACCCCTTAGAGCAAGAAGGCACCTACCCGCTGCCCGAAGCCCAATTAGACCGTTTTATGCTCAAAGTGGTGATAGGCTACCCAAGTCCCGCCGAAGAGCAGCAGATTTTGCGCCTCAATATGCAGCCATCTTTTTGCCAAAATAAGTGCCGTATTGACACCTAACACGCTACTAAGTGCCCGCGAAGTAGTGCGCGAGGTATATATGGACGAAAAAATTGAACGCTATATCCTCGACATCGTATTTGCTACCCGACAACCCGACCAATATGGCTTGCCGCACCTACGCAATTATATCAGCTATGGCGGCTCGCCTCGCGCCAGCATCAATTTAGCCTTAGCCGCCAAAGCATACGCCTTTATCAAACGCCGCGGCTACGTTATTCCCGAAGACGTGCGTGCCGTGTGCCAAGACGTATTGCGCCACCGCATAGGCATCACCTATGAAGCCGAAGCCGACAATGTAACCGCCGAAAGCATCGTCACCGACCTATTAAACCGTATCAAAGTGCCGTAGTTGCTAAGCCTGAACCGAGCCGAATTGCTAAAAGTGCGCCGAATTGAAATTAAAAGCTGCAGTATATCCGACCATCTCTTTTCGGGCGAATACCATACCGCTTTCAAAGGGCGTGGTATGTCGTTCAGCGAAGTGCGCGAATATCACCCGGGCGACTACATCAAATTTACAGATTGGAACGTAACTGCCTGATTCGGTACTCTTACGTCAAATTATTTGAAGAAGAACGCGAGCTAACCGTTATGCTCTTGGTAGATATTAGCCGCTCCGCATTTTTTTAGGCACCGTAGGACAACCCAAAATGAATTGATTGCCGAAATCTGTGCAGTTCTGGCGTTTTCCGCTACCCATAATAACGATAAAGTAGGTGTTATCTTTTTCATCAAAATATTGAAAAGTTTATACCGCCCAAAAAGGACGCAGCCACGTATTGCGCATCATTCACGAATTGCTGAATATGCCTACGGCGCACCTGACAACCGCAGCCGCCCGCCGCAGCTACCCCAAATGCCAAGTTGCCTCAATAAGCACGACCTACCAAACACCCAGCGCAAACTATCACTTGGCGCGAGCAGTTGCAGCATTTTTTTGCTGCTCCGCCGCCACCTACTGCCCAATATACCGACCTCAATGCCGCCCTACAATATTTTGGCAATGTCATCAAACGGCGCTGTATCGCGTTTGTGCTATCCGATTTTATGAGCAACGATTATGAAAAATCGCTCGACTTAGCTGCTCGAAAACACGATATTATCGGCATTAGAATATATGACCCGCACGAAAAAAACCTGCCCAATATCGGTCTGTTGCCCGTAGTAGATGCCGAAACCCAAGCCATAGCTTGGCTCGATACTACTGACGATTTAGCTGCACAAGCCTACCGAAATGCATTCAGGCAGCAGAGCGAGAAATGCAAAAATGCCTTTGCTCGATGTGGTGCCGACCTCCTACAACTCAGTACCGAACAAGCCTATATACCCATTCTAACGGCTTTGTTCCGAAAAAGAAAATAATATACAACAAAAATATAAATATTATTTTATACCTCTCCCAATCAATGAAAAACTTATTGCTTATAAACTGCGTCGTCACGCTTCTGAACTGTCTACCCGTGCGCAGGCGCAAGTCAAGTTTGTCTATGGCGATAATACCCTGCTCCAACAAACATATCTACCGACAATGCAGGAGATGCTCCGATGATAGACAAAAAGCATTGATAGCTCGACAGCAACAATGGACGGTAGTAGCTTTTATTTTGCGTAGCCAACCCGTAGCACTGCCCTCGCAACCAGCAGACAAGAGCACGCCAAACACTGGAGCTTACCGAACCCGTAGCCTCTACACCCGTTCTTGCTGACCAATTAGATACAGTTTGGCAAATAAAAGTATTGCCGCCCGACGATATGGCGAAAACCCCCAGTTTGCAATTGTTTGTGAAACAACTCCTCGCCGCTGTTAAAACCAAAAATGCCGATTTTATTGCTGATGCCATACACCCCGAAATCAAGTTTAGCGAAGCCGATGGCTATAATTATGGCAAGACAGCTTTTATGCAAACTTGGCGCATAGGTAATCCCGACTCGCCGCTATGGTTGTATTTAGAAAAAGCCCTAAAAATAGGTGGCACACACTACCGCAACCCGCCACCAACGAGTTGAGCCAAGAAGAATGGATTTTTCCGCATGTTTGCAATATAGATATCGACCCCGCCCTAATGTATGCCGATGTATGGTACTGACGAGCGACCGCGCCAATGTGCGCTCCAAGCCCGATTTGAAAGCACCTGTCATTGCCAAATTTAGCCAAGAATTGGTCAAGGTCGATTATACCGCATCGTGCTACCTTCGCAAAAGAGGCACTCAAAGGCGTAAGCGGCAGAGGCGAACGTGATTGGTATAAAGTAAGTTCGTTAGACGGAGCGCGTAAAGGGCTAGTCAATTGGTTGGTGGCTTGGAACTCGGCGCGGGTTACGCCTGCATATTACGCACTCCTTAGATAAGTGGTATATCAGCACTTGGGTAGGCAGCGGCGATTAAAAAAAAATAGACGCAAAAAATTTCGGCACTTAGGTTTGTCAAGCCTAAGTGCCGTTTTTCTTTAAAAATTATTCCCAATATTTCTCCGCTTTTGCCTTTACCCATCTGCCTTGCAAGGATATTGATAGGTTTGGTCTCGACAAATTATGGCGGAAACAGAAGGAGTATCGAGTATTCGCACTCTAACGCTTAGAATTGGCGCGTAATGCCAGCAAAATATTGCGTCCGGACGAGCTGGTGCCAGAGGCAAAAACGCGATAGTTGGTATCTAACAAGTTTTCGACACCTGCTTGGATAGTCAAAAAGTCAGTTACTTGGTATGATGCTTTTAGATTGAGCGTAAACCAAGCGGGCAAACCGTTAGGTGTGGCATCTTCTAAGTTGTCTTCGCCATCTAAGCGGTAGCGGTCTAATGTTTTTGCTCCGTTGAATAGGGCATAAAAATCAGCCTGCCAACGCGGACGCTCATAGGCTATCCCTACCCTACCAAACAAGGGGGCAATATGGTCTAAGGGTGTATTGAGGCTATCCGTAACCACGTCGCCATAAGTATAGGCAGCACGCGCCGATACAACCCAGTAATTGCCTATCCCTGCTGCCAATGACCCCGAAATGCCATAAATATTAGCTTTATCGCGGTTTTGGGTGCTATATACTGCCGCCAATTGTCCATCGTATAATATCTCCGATGCGCCATTAAAGGTAGAAGGTGCTAATACCAAAGCATCGTCCAATTGGGTAAAAAATCCTGTAAGCCCTACATGACTGCGACGCGCAAATGCTTTTTCGATGTTCAACTCGTAATTTATCGTTTTTTCAGGGCTTAAATCAGGGTTAGGTACTACTAATATGCCCAATTCAGAATCGGTGCCCACCGAGCTATCAAATACTTTCGCCAAGTCATCAATATTCGGCGTGCGGTAGCCCGTGCTTAGGGTTGCACCCACTCTTAATCCGTTATTGCATGATAATTCACACCCAAATTGCCCACCAAAGCACTATTTTCTGGCTTGCCCCATCAAATGGGAAGTTGAAAAATGTTTTATCATCAAAAATACCTTTTAGCGAGGCATAATTGAATCGAATACCTGCAAGTACATCAAAATTTTGATTAACTGCCCAACGGTCAGACAGATAGGCAGATGCGTTCCAAGCCGTGCTGCCACCGCTCGGATAGCGCGTGTCGGCGGGTTCGGGAGCAGCGTCGGGGTCAGCAGGAGTAGTAAAATTAGCCTCCGAACCCACGGTATTATACACTGCTTCAACGCCATATTGCAAGCGGTGTGCCCCCAAGCGTTTGACCAAATC
Organism: Sphingobacteriales bacterium; assembly: GCA_016711295.1. Taxonomy (GTDB): domain Bacteria; phylum Bacteroidota; class Bacteroidia; order Chitinophagales; family UBA2359; genus JADJTE01. The sequence goes on from JADJTE010000008.1 coordinate 10,224, forward strand.
GGCGTTCAACGTATTAGCATTCACCGTTTCGTACTGATGTCGTGTCTGCGTTCGATTGCGGCGGCGCGCGTGGCGGCTCTCTTTAAACAATTGATAGGCAGCCGTCAATGCCATTTCATCGTGTAGGGCAGTAGCCTTGGTCGTGCGCAATTGGTAGCTCGCCGACAGCCATGTTTCGGGACCGTAATACCATTCGGCAAAACGCGGTAATCCGCCCGACATCTCAGCCAGACGGTCGTAGCGCGGCACGTCACCTGTGTTGCTATATTGCAGCGATAAGGTATGTGATACGTCATCGCTCGCCTGATAGCGAAACTTTTGCAACAAGTTCGCTTGCTGATAGCCCGTAAATACCTGTACTGCGGGGTTGTCGTTGGTCATAACGGTATCTACGCCATTAATTGTCTCGACATATAAGGGGCGTTGCCATACTAATAAGCAGGTATCGCAAAATGGGTTTTCGCTCGCGCCCCAGCGCAAATCGCCAAACTTGCTAAATGTAACACTCGTGAGCGAAGCAAATTTTGAACCACCCAAATTAATACGGGCATGCCCGGTCATTTCGTTGTTCGTCGTTCCGTAGCGCAACATAGCCCCACCCGATGCCTTCATACCTCCGTCGAGGTTTAATTTTGGCTGTAAGGTACGAAAGTGCATCACGCCTCCCAAGGCATCACTTCCATATACGAGCGACCCCGTACCATAAACTACCTCGGCACGTTCGAGTACATTATTATCTACACGCAAGATATTTTGCAAGTGGCCACCTCTAAAAATAGCGTTATTCATGCGCACATCATCAACAACAATCAATACTTTATTAGCTTCAAAACCACGCAAAATAGGGCTTCCGCCACCTGCTTGGCTCTTTTGAACAAAAGCAGCACCCGCATTTGACAATAAATCGGCTGCTGTCTGGGTGTTCTGAAATGCTATCTCGCGTTTGCCAATCACTTGTACTTGGTTGGGGACATTAAGTTTGTTGTCTGCAAACTTTGTTACGGCTATCGTCACCTCGTCCAACAATAAGGTATCTGCATCGCTATCTTGTGCCCATAGCAAAGGGGCATTGCATAAAATCGACCACAATAGGGTCAAATATAAAAATGATGAAATATTCACAATAAAAAGAAAAATAAATAATTATAGTTAAAAACAAATACACATACAACATCCAATACGGCAAGATTCTCGTTTAATCCAATGCCGCGTTATGACGTGTAATACTCATTTACAAAGCATTATCCGGCTGCTTTATTGCTGCCGAAACTATGCTTTATTGCCAACAAATGCCTTAAAATGTCGGGTGGCAACCTTTTTCATTAAAAAGAGAAAAGGTTTGCTTGTCTTGAAGTTGCAAAGCATACGCAGAGCCAAATCATAAACATTTAGCTGCATGAAAAAACATACGCGATATACTAAATTGGTATTATCGATAGTTCAATAAACTCAAATCCTATACAAGGTTAAAGTCTATTCATAGCTCTTAGCAGCGGTAATGCCATCGGGCAGCCGCAGGATACGATACGCTGTATTACAAACTCAAAACCACTTCTTATAAACAAGCTCGCCAAGGCGGAGGGCTATCGCTGCCCAAATCTATGCTCACAAAGGTAGCTAAACGCTTATTGGGCAACGGTACAAGCGCATCAATTGCCACAAATATAGGCAGAGGCAAGCCCACCACCATCGAAGCAATATATTTTAACGATAAATATTGCACTAATTGGTTCGCTCTTTTTGCCCCAATAGGAGAATCTACGGGCTTGAAATAGCTGTATAGATTTTCGTAAATACCTTGCTCATAGGCATCATGCAATACGTGTAGGCGTACTACTGCACACTCAGGAATGGTATCAGAAGCTACTACATCATATAATTTGCCATCAATAACATATTCATCGTGATAAAAATGCCAGTATTTAGTCTTTTCATGCAAGGATATCTCCACTACTTGCAATGATTTGAGGTCGTATCGTTTGTTGGCTATATGCGCCTGCATTGTTGAGCGTGCAGTAGTACGCGCCATCTCAAATGCTATGTAGTAGCCGCCGCTTTGCTAAGCAACGACTATCAGAAAACATATAGCCTATAGAGCGAAACAACAACATAAACCAAAAAACAAATATTATCTAAAATTATATTGTCTCTAAATACTCGGCAAAGATAGCCATTCCCTATAACGTAGGCAAATAAAGCCGCTAAAAAGTTTGGCGCGACAACTTTGCAGCCGTCGCGCCAAATAGCATTTAACGAAAAAATTTACCTCTTGCCTATCTAACCAGAGTAACGTTACCACTCAATAGCATGGTTTCGCCATCATCAAAAGTCACGTAGATATAGTAGGCATATACCCCTATCTCGCAATCCAAAAAGCGGTATCTACCATCCCAACCATCATTTAGATTATCGGTTGTGAGGTTAAACACTTCATTGCCCCAACGATTATACAAGTGCATTTCAACCTCTTTGATATCCGATGTGCCACTTACTAAGAACATATCGTTTTGTCCGTCGCCATTGGGCGAAAAAGCAGTAGGCGCAACGGCTATTTTCTCTAAGGCTTGTATCACTTCTACCACCACCGTAGCCGAAGCCGTACAACCATATTCATCAGTCACTACTACGGTATATGTGGTAGTGGTGTCGGGTGTGGCAAACGGATTGCTGCATGTGTTACAACTCAAATCGTCGCTCGGCGACCATTGGTAACTCAATGCACCGTCAAGGCTCGAAGTAGCAAATGCTGCTAACTCTACGGTTGTGCCTTCGGGTATAGCACCCGATGCATCTACTACGGCATTTACTGTCACTCGTCTATGCTCAATTCTACGGCTACGCGCCCGCTTCGACAAGTAGTATCATCAACACTAACTGCTTCTGCATAGTAAATACCTGCTTGTGTAGGCGTAAATGACCAACCCGTAGCAATAGCAGTGCCGCCTGTCGGTGTATTATACCAATTGACCATCGTACCGCTTGCTGCGGTTACTAAGAGCGTAGGTATTGGGTCGCCTGCACATATCAATATGTCTCCACTAATAACAACGGGTAAAAGCGGTGCAGTACATGGGTTACTCGCAATGCAATCCGTCACGCTAATCGTGATGAGGGCTATATCGTCGGGACAAAGTCCGCCGCCCGATACCGTGTATTCATAGACATAATCGCCCCACGCCAGCTGTTGCCCTCAAAACTCGTGCCCGACAAAGCGGGTGCGCCGCCCGTGGCACTGAACACGCCGCCCGATACGCCGACCAAAGTCGATAAATCTACCGCACTCGTGCCCTCTGTATTGTCGTTGCATACACTCGCAGTCGCATCGCTGCCCGCGGTCGGTGCCGTCTCAACCGTAACCGTCACAGCATCAAGAGACGTACAGCCATTTGCATCGCTTACCGTAACCGTATAGGTAGTTGTAGATAAAGGACTCACCGATACGGGAGAACCTACACCCGCGCCATTATCCCAAGCATAAGACGTTCCACCGCTTGCACTTAGGCTTGCTGTTTCGCCCGGAACAAATTGAAATATCTGCGCCTGCATCTGCTAAGGGCAGGGCATTGATGGTAAGGCTCGTCGTTGCACTCGCCGATGGACAGGCTCCCGATGCCGCTACAAAATTCGTCACCGTATAAACGCCCGCAGCACTTGCAGCGATGTCTATCGCGCCAGTAGCCGCATCTATCACCAAGCCCGATGGAACAGCACTGTATGCCCCCGCCGTCGCGCCCGCGTCTAAGGTCACCGTTGCCGTCAAGACTTCGCCCAAACAATAAGTATTGTCCAAATAAGCAAAGCCCGCAGTCGACGGATTCGGACAAAGGGCGCAATCCGTCACGCTAATCGTAATCAGGGCTATATCGTCGGGACAAAGCCCGCCGCCCGATACCGTGTATTCATAGACATAATCGCCCAAGACCAAGCCGTTGCCGTCAAAACTCGTGCCCGACAAAGCGGGTGCGCCGCCAACAGCACTGAACACGCCGCCCGATACGCCGACCAAAGTCGATAAATCTACCGCACTCGTGCCCTCCGTATTGTCGTTGCATACGCTGGCAGTCGCATCGCCGCCCGCGGTCGGTGCCTGTCTCAACCGTCACCGTAACCGCATCAAGCGACGTACAGCCATTTGCATCGCTTACCGTAACCGTATAGGTAGTTGTAGATAAAGGACTCACCGATACGGAGAACCTACACCCGCGCCATTATCCCAAGCATAAGACGTTCCACCGCTTGCACTTAGGCTTGCTGTTTCGCCCGAACAAATTGAAATATCTGCGCCTGCATCTGCTAAGGGCAGGGCATTGATGGTAAGGCTCGTCGTTGCACTCGCCGAGGGACATGCTCCCGGTGCCGCTACAAAAGTCGTCGCCGGATAAACGCCCGCAGCACTTGCAGCGATGTCGATCGCGCCAGTAGCCGCATCTTATCACCAAGCCCGATGGAACAGCACTGTATGCCCCCCGCCGTCGCCCCCGCGTCTAAGCTCACTGTTGCCGTAGAGACTTCGCCCAAACAATAAGTATTGTCCAAATAAGCAAAGCCCGCAGTCGACGGATTCGGACAAAGGGCGCAATCCGTCACGCTAATCGTAATCAGGGCTATATCGTCGGGCAAAGCCCGCCGCCCGATACCGTGTATTCATAGACATAATCGCCTAGGCCAAGCCGTTGCCGTCAAAACTCGTGCCCGACAAAGCGGGTGCGCCGCCAACAGCACTGAACACGCCGCCCGATACGCCGACCAAAGTCGATAAATCTACCGCACTCGTGCCCTCTGTATTGTCGTTGCATACGCTGGCAGTCGCATCGCCGCCCGCTGTCGGTGCCGTTTCAACCGTCACCGTAACTGCATCGCTCGAAGTACAGCCATTTGCATCTGTCACCGTCACCGTGTAGGTAGTCGTAGATAAAGGACGCACTGATACGGGAGAACCTACTCCCGCGCCATTATCCTAAGCATAAGACGTTCCACCGCTTGCACTTAAGCTTACTGTTTCGCCCGAACAAATTGAAAGGTCTAAACCTGCATCTGCTAAGGGCAGGGCATTGATGGTAAGGCTTGTCGTTGCACTCGCCGATGGACAGCCCCGATGCCGCTACAAAATTCGTCACCGTATAAACGCCCGCTGAACTTGCAGCGATGTCTATCGCGCCCGTAGCTGCATCTATCACCAAGCCTTATGGAACAGCACTGTATGCGCCTGCCGTCGCGCCCACGTCTAAGCTCACCGTTGCCGTCAAGACTTCGCCCAAACAATAAGTATTGTCCAAATAAGCAAAGCCCGCGTCGGTGGATTCGGACAAAGGGCGCAATCCGTCACGCTAATCGTAATCAGGGCTATATCGTCGGCAAAGCCCGCCGCCCGATACCGTGTATTCATAGACATAATCGCCCAGCGCCAAGCCGTTGCCCTCAAAACCGTGCCCGACAAAGCGGGTGCGCCGCCAACAGCACTGAACACGCCGCCCGATACGCCGACCAAAGTCGATAAATCTACCGCACCTCGTGCCCTCTGTATTGTCGTTGCATACGCTGGCAGTCGCATCGCCGCCCGCTATCGGTGCAGCCTCAACCGTCACCGTAACCGCATCGCTCGAAGTACAGCCATTTGCATCTGTCACCGTCACCGTGTAGGTAGTCGTAGATAAAGGACTCACCGATACGGGAGAACCTACTCCCGCGCCATTATCCCAAGCATAAGACAAACCGCTCGCACTCAAACTCACCGTTTCGCCCGAACAAATTGAAAGGTCTAAACCTGCATCTGCTAGGGCAGGGCATTGATGGTAAGGGCTCGTCGTTGCACTCGCCGATGGACAGGCCCCGATGCCGCTACAAAATTCGTCACCGGTATAACGCCCCCATGAACTTGCAGCGATGTCTATCGCGCCCGTAGCTGCATCTATCCCCAAGCCCAGGAACAGCACTGTATGTGCCTGCCGTCGCGCCCGCGTCTAAGGCCACCGTTGCCGTCAAGACTTCGCCCAAACAATAAGTACTGTCCAAATAAGCAAAGCCGCGCCGGCGGATTCGGACAAGGGGCGTAAGTTCGTCACTAATCGTAATCGGGCTATATCGTCGGGGCAAAGCCCGCGCCCGATACCGTGTATTCAGACATAATCGCCCGAGCCAACCCGTTTGCCCTCAAAAACTCGTGCCGGACCAAGCGGGTGCGCCGCCCCAACAGCACTGAACACGCCGCCCGATACGCCGACCAAAGTCGATAAATCTACCGCACTCGTGCCCTCTGTATTGTCGTTGCATACGCTGGCAGTCGCATCGCCGCCCGCTATCGGTGCAGCCTCAACCGTCACCGTAACCGCATCGCTCGAAGTACAGCCATTTCATCTGTCACCGTCACCGTGTAGGTAGTCGTAGATAAAGGACTCACCGATACGGGAGAACCTACTCCCGCGCCATTATCCCAAGCATAAGACGTTCCACCGCTTGCACTTAGGCTTGCTGTTTCGCCCGAACAAATTGAAATATCTGCGCCTGCATCTGCTAAGGGGCAGGGCATTGATAAGGCTCGTCGTTGCACTCGCCGATGGACAGGCCCCCGATGCCGCTACAAAATTCGTCACCTATAAACGCCCGCTGCCTTGCGGCGATGTTCATCGCGCCAGTAGCCTCTACATCACCAAGCCCGATGGGTCAGCACTGTATGCCCCCTTGCCGTCGCGCCCGCGTCTAAGGTCACCGTTGCCGTCAAGACTTCGCCCAAACAATAAGTATTGTCCAAATAAGCAAAGCCGCGGCCGGTGGATTCGGACAAAGGGCGCAATCCGTCACGCTAATCGTAATCAGGGCTATCGTCGGGGCAAAGCCCGCCGCCCGATACCGTGTATTCAGACATAATCGCCCAAGGCCAAGCCGTTGCCGTCAAAACTCGTGCCCGACAAAGCGGGTGCGCCGCCAACAGCACCGGAACACGCCGCCCGATACGCCGACCAAAGTCGATAAATCTACCGCACTCGTGCCCTCTGTATTGTCGTTGCATACGCTGGCAGTCGCATCGCCGCCCGCTATCGGTGCAGCCTCAACCGTCACCGTAACCGCATCGCTCGGAAGTACAGCCATTTGCATCTGTCACCGTCACCGTGTAGGTAGGCAGATAAAGGACTCACCGATACGGGAGAACCTACTCCCGCGCCATTATCCCAAGCATAAGATGTTCCACCGCTTGCACTTAGGCTTGCTGTTTCGCCCGAACAAATTGAAATATCTGCGCCTGCATCTGCCAAGGGCAGGGCATTGATGTAAGCTCGTCGCTTGCACTCGCCGATGGACAGCCTCCCGATGCCCGCTACAAAATTCGTCACCGTATAAACGCCGCCGAACTTGCAGCGATGTCTATCGCGCCCGTAGCGCATCTATCACCCAAGCCCCCAGGAACAGCACTCGGTATTGCCTGCCGTCGCCCGCGTCTAAGGTCACCGTTGCCGTCAAGACTTCGCCCAAACAATAAGTATTGTCCAAATAAGCAAAGCCCGTGGGTCGGTGGATTCGGACAAAGGGCGCAATCCGTCACGCTAATCGTAATCAGGGCTATACTCGTCGAGCAAAGCCCGCCGCCCGATACCGTGTATTCATAGACATAATCGCCCAATGCCAAGTAAGTTGCCGTCAAAAAGTGCCCGACAGTCAAAAACGGGGGCCGCCAACCAGCACTGAACACGCCGCCCGATACGCCGACCAAAGTCGATAAATCCACCGCACCCGTGCCCTCACTAATGTCGTTGCATACGCTGGCAGTCGCATCGCCACCCATATCGGTGCAGCCTCAACCGTCTCGTAACCGTCGCTCAAGTGCGCCATTTGCATCTATCACCCGTCCCGTGTAGGTAGTCGTAGATAAAGGACTCACCGATACGGGAGAACCTACTCC
>JADJTE010000009.1 GCA_016711295.1 Sphingobacteriales bacterium
CCAACGCCAGCAAGCTATTCGTTATTTGGGTTTAGAAGACCCCTCTGTCGAAGAAATATCACCACGTTTTTCATTCCATATTATAGAAGGTACTGAGGTGCAAAATGCCAGCATAGCAGAAGTTATCAAAAAAGCTGATAACTCCGACATCACCGACGAGGACATCACTCAGACGCACCATAGCTATCAATATAAGTAAAGCAGGCAATAGCAAAGCCCAGCGACTCTTCTACTCCCATTGCCGCGATGCTGTACTTCAAACCATAACCTTTGATTTGCCAGAGCAATTTCTCATACGACTACTTTATGCGCGCAGCAGTACCAAAGAAAAACAAAAAGGCAAATTGGGTCAAAAGGTTGATTACCAAGCGATGACATTAGCTTTCCAAAACCAGAAAGATGAACTTAGATGGGGCATATTGCGCTCCGCAATAGAAGTAGAACAAAAAATGAGTGTTTCCGAAAAAGAATTAGACGATGCTATATGGAGTGAGGCAGAAGATTTGGCAATTCAACAATTCGGATTTTTTGATAAAAAAATAATGCGTTTCGTATATGATCATATCGCAAGAGATGAAGATAGAGTACGCGAATATCGGCAGAACATCCTGGGACACAAATCGTTTAAATGGTTGGAAGACCAAATGATTATCAACAAACAAGATATAGACCCAGCATCTCTTGACCTCATTTATAAGGAATATTTAACCGGATTGACATCATCTTCTGATAACAATAATACCAATTCTGAAACCGATGCTGAATTAGACCCTACCATAGCTACCCTAAGCGAAAGCACGCAAGAATCTTAACAGAGCCATTATAAAACCTTTCCCAAAAAAAATTGTGTTGCGCTCCACCTTTGTACCACATTTTTTACCCTTAACCTTTTTTAATTATGGATTTCGGCAAAGAATTTCGCCAGTATGCCGTTAAGCATCATGGCATGAGCGGTATGCACTTAGATAGCTACCTCGAAAAAACTAACGGCGGCACTATGATGCCGATGGGCTTTACGCCGTATGTTATCGAAGAACGCCCGCTCAATATTGCGCAATTAGACGTTTTCTCGCGCATGATGATGGATAGAATTATCTTTATGGGTGTGCCCGTAACCGACTATTCTGCAAACGTCATACAAGCACAGATGCTATTTATGGAATCGTTAGACCCACAACGCGACGTGCAAATCTATATCAATAGCCCTGGCGGTTCGGTCACAGCAGGCTTAGGTATCTACGACACAATGCAGTATATACTGCCCGACGTAGCCACTATCTGCACGGGTATGGCGGCATCGATGGGTGCGGTATTGTTGGCTGCCGGTACCAAAGGCAAACGCACCTGCCTCAAACATAGCCGTGTGATGATACACCAACCCCTCGGCGGCGCACAAGGACAAGCCAGCGATATCGAAATATCGTACCGCCTCATCAAACAAATGCAAAAGGAATTGTACGACATCTTAGCAGAGCATACCGAACAACCCTACGAAAAAAATAGAAGCCGATTGCGACCGCGATTATTGGATGCGTGCCGACAGAAGCCAAAGCCTACGGCTTGGTCGATGAAGTAGTCCGCGGCAAAAAGGTGCCTAAACCCATAAATGCAGATAAGCAATAAGCAGAACCCAACAGCTATTTTTGATTTGCCTACTCGTAACCTCAAAAATAGCTGCAATATGAACCATAACCATATATTTGAGCGTAGAACGTTTGCGACAACGCTCTGCGCTTTTTTAACGCCAAATCTATCCTATAAAAACCATAACACTTCCATATATATATGGCACGACGAAACAATGATACCATGTGTTCTTTTTGCGGGCCCCCCAAACATCAAGTACAAATACTCATAGAGGGCGGCGCGCTTGCATCTGCGATGTCTGCGTAGAACAAGCTATGACCATCATACGCGAAGAACAACAAGGTGGTAAAGGTAAGCAGATAACAGACCTATCCAAAAACATCAAGCCCCAACAAATTAAAAAGCATTTAGACCAATATGTCATAGGACAAGATGCCGCTAAAAAAGTAATCGCCGTAGCTGTATATAACCACTACAAACGCCTCAACCAGCCCATACATAACGACGATATAGAAATAGAAAAATCTAATATCCTGCTCGTAGGACATACGGGCACAGGCAAAACCCTTATCGCCCGAACCATAGCGCGGCTGCTCAACGTCCCGTTTACCATCGTCGATGCCACCGTATTGACCGAAGCTGGTTATGTGGGCGAAGACGTAGAAAGTATATTGAGCCGCCTGTTACAAGTATGCGACTATAACGTAGCTGCCGCCGAAAAAGGCATTGTCTATATAGATGAAATAGACAAAATTGCCCGCAAACAAGATAATCCATCTATCACACGCGACGTATCGGGCGAGGGCGTACAACAAGGTTTGCTCAAATTGCTTGAAGGCTCGGAGGTATTGGTGCCCCCACAAGGCGGACGCAAACACCCCGACCAAAAAATGGTCAAAATAAATACGCATAATATTTTGTTTATATGCGGCGGCGCATTCGACGGCTTAGAAAAAGTGATTGCCAAGCGCGTGCGCACTAATGTAATGGGCTTCAATTCGGACAACGTAGGTGGGCATAACGAAAAAGAAAGTCTATTGCGCTACGTTAGCCCGCAAGACATCAAATCGTTCGGCAATACCCGAATTGGTAGGACGCGTGCCCTCGTCACCTACTTAGAACCTCTAAGCCCCCAAGCACTACGCGCCATCTTGACCGAGCCGAAAAATGCCATTATCAAACAATACCAAAAATTATTGGCAATGGAAAATATCGACCTGCTATTTACCGACGAAGCCCTCGACTTTATCGTCGAAAAAGCCACCGAATTTAAACTCGGCGCACGCGGCTTGCGCTCTATCTGCGAAGCCATCATGACCGATGCTATGTTCGACCTACCCTCGCAAAACGATATTACTCAATTTACAGTAACACTCGAATATGCCCAAGAAAAACTAAGTAAAGACCAAATACAAGCACTCAAAATAGCCTCTTAAAACATCTGCCCTACCCTACTATGTCGTTCAAAGCCCACCCTTGGCACGGTATATCTCCTGGCGAACATTGCCCCGACACCGTTACTGCATTCATCGAAATAGTGCCTACCGATACGGTTAAGTACGAAATTGACAAACAAAGCGGCTACCTCAAAATAGACCGACCCCAAAAATATTCTAATATAGTACCCGCCCTATACGGATTTATCCCGCGCACTTATTGCGACGAACAAATAGCGCGTTATTGTGCTGCCCACAGCGACGGAATACCCGTCAGCAAGGGCGACGGCGACCCCTTAGACATTTGTATTCTCACCGAGCGCAATATCCCACATGGCGATATCTTGGTGCAAGCCATACCTATCGGCGGATTGCGCATGATAGACAAAGGCGAAGCAGACGACAAAATTATTGCCGTCTTAAAAGATGACGACTTATACGGCTCTTGGCGCGACATCAGCGACTGCCCCACTGCCATCATCGACCGCCTACGACACTATTTCCTGACCTATAAAGACTTACCTGGGCAAACCGAGCGACGCTGCCAAATTACACATGTCTACGACCGACAAGCGGCGCACGAGGTGATACGTTGTAGCCAAGCCGATTATGCAGCTAAATTTCAATAATCTATTGCCTTGAAAGTTACCGAACACTTACAAAACACCACCCGCTCGCTCATCTCATTCGAGATTTTGCCGCCTCTTAAAGGCAAGAGTATTGGGTCGCTATACCGTATTTTGGACGAACTGATGGCATTCAAACCGCCCTTTATCAACGTCACCTACCACCGCGCCGAGTACAAATTTAAACAACTTGGCAATGGACTGTTCGAGCGCGTATATACCCGCAAACGCCCAGGTACTGTGGGAATCTGCGCCGCCATTGCGTTTAAATATGGTATAGATGCCGTTCCGCACTTAGTTTGCGGCGGCTTTTCGCGTGCCAGAACCGAAGATGCCCTCTTGGACCTCAACTATCTGGGTATAAACAACGTATTGCTGCTGCGTGGCGATGCCGCCGTAGGCGAACCCACATTCTCTGCCGAAGCCAACGGGCACCGCAACGCTCTCGAATTGGTGCGACAAGCCGTCAACCTGAACAACGGCATATATATAGACGATGACCTGCAAGACCCCATCAAGACCGATTTCTGTATTGGCGTGGCAGGCTATCCCGAAAAACATTTTGAAGCACCCAATGCCGTCGCCGACCTACGCTACTTGAAGCAAAAAGTAGATGCGGGTGCGCATTATATCGTAACACAAATGTTTTTCGACAATAAAAAATATTTCGACTTCGTAGCCCAATGCCGCGCCATAGGCATTACCGTACCTATCATTCAGGCATCAAACCCATTACTAATATACAGCAGGTATCGCGTATTCCCGGAATATTTCATATTCAAATCCCCGATGACCTGACCAAAGCCCTCGAAAATGCCAAAAATAAAGAAGCCGTCCGACAAGTAGGTACGGAATGGGCAACTATGCAAAGCCGCGAATTGATAGCCGCCAAAGTGCCTTGCGTACATTTTTATACGATGAGTAGCGTAGAACCATTCAAAGAAATCATGAAAGCAATAAGCTAACACGCGCACGCCGTGCCCCATTTTTATACCCCAAATATTGCTCAAAAATATACCTTTGCGTATCTTTGCCCCTTAGTAACTATTTAGGGTATGGGGTTTTGGGTTATATCTATCTAATAATGCCTGAAACCATTGCATATTCGATACCTGCTATGAATGTGTCTTAGCAGGCGCAAGCAGCGAACTTTGCGAAGGCGATAACGGCATGAGTGCTTCTGACCTCGAAGAGGCAGTCGATGCCCTCGAAATATTGGGCTATACTTGCACGCAAAAATAATCCTCATTTAGTCATTTCATCATTTTTCAATTACGTTTTACTAAACATGAAAAAAATTGTATTTTTTGTAGCGTTCTTGGGCTTTACCGCCCTATTTATCGGCTGTACCAACGAAACATGCTACGTATGCACCACTGGCGCCGCCTCTAACACCCACTGCGAGGGCGATTTCGCCAATCTTAGCGAATTGGAGACTTACATTGATGCGTTGGAAGGGAATGGCTCAACTTGTACCCTCCAATAGTTCAGTTGGCTACTCATTTATATAGCCCAACGCCGCCACCATATATATAGTAGCGGCGTTTTTCTGTGAACCAAAATCTTGCGCAGCACTGGTTCGGTACTACAATAATATCAGTTCATGCACCGCCTTCCATACCGCGCTGACGCAGGGCTTCGTAGAGTATCATGCCCGTTGCTACTGATACATTATACGAATCGAAGGTGCGCTGATGGGTATTTTACTTGCACATCGGCTAATTTTAAGAAAGCAGGGCTTACGCCTTTGCCCTCCGCCCCCAAAATAAAGGCTGTGGCTTGGGTCAAGTCGGATTGGTGTAGCCATTGTTCGGTTTGTAGGGTGGTAGCGACAATCTGAACCCCGTTGTCTTTCAGTTCGCGCAATGCGAGGTCTATAAAACGCACGCGGCAAATGGGTACTTGCAACAAAGCCCCTGCCGATGCCTTTATTGCGTCGGCACTAATGGGTGCAGCTCCTTTTTCGGCAACTATAATGCCGTATACGCCTACACAAGCAGCAGTACGAGCAATAGCCCCAAAATTGCCGATGTCGGTAATACCGTCGCATACGAGCAACAAGGGGTTTTCGCCTTTATCGTAGGCAAGAGCCAATATATCTTCGAGGCTGCAATAATCGACCAAAGCGGCATATCCCGCTACGCCCTGATGGTTGCGCGGTGCAATTCGGTCGAGGGTTTCGGATGGCACATATTGGAGTGGAATGTCGCGCTCGCGGGCAATGCGCACAATATCGCGCAGTCCGTCGCCATTAGCCCCTTTCTGCAACAATAATTTATCAAAGGTTCGGTGAGCAGATAGGGCTTCGAGGATAGGATGCCGCCCATAAAGCAAATTTTCGGGAAATTTCATAATAAATCAGTGACAAAACACGCTAATTAAAGACTAAATAACAGTATAGCACAAAATTACCTAATAATCGGCATTTTTATTGGTTAAAAATTTGGTGGTTTATAAAATTTGCCTTTCCTTTAAGCGGTCATACTACACCGACTTTAATTTTCAGTCTTTTTTCTATCAATTATCATGGCAAGGCAACAATACGTACTTGATTATATCATAAAATCATCACCCGCCATTTTATATAATTTTTTGGCTACGCCTTCGGGTTTAGCCCAATGGTTTGCCGACGAAGTAGATCAACACAATGACATCCTTACGTTTGTGTGGGAGGGCTATGGCGAACAAGCCAAAATATTAGGGCAAGAAGATGATGAGTTCATTCGTTTTGAGATGGAAAGTGGCGAAGCGGGAGAGTATTTAGAGTTTAGGATAGACAAGTCGGAAGTAACAGACGATACCATACTTATTGTCACCGATTTTTCAGATGAAGGCGAATATGACGACATCAAACGACTGTGGGACAGCCAAATAGATACCCTTTTGTCGCGTTTGGGTGCCCGCAATTAATACATAGACGGTTAAATGGGCTTATTTTCGTCCAAAATCGGCGGGATTTTCGCCCCAATTATCGGTATCCCACTTCAATACGGGATTGGTATAGGTGTTTTGTCGTAACCAAACAAGGGCGCGGTCTATCAATTCAAATAATTTTTCGGTACTGGGGTCTCGCTCTAATTGAGTACGCACCTCTTTATCCTTCACCCATTTAATGGCATTCCGCGAATCAGAATAGATGGGTGTCAGGGGCAATTCGCGTTTTTTCAGGTAAGCCAATCCGTGTACGATGGCTAAAAATTCGCCAATATTATTGGTGCCTCGCGGTAGAGGTCCGAAATGGAATAGCTGTTTGCGGCTCGCTGTATCTACGCCTCTATATTCCATCAATCCTGGGTTGCCGCTACAAGCCGCATCTACCGATAAACTTGGCACAATGGGCTGCTCAGTATTCGGAGTAGGCAATAAGGTCAAGTCGGGCGGCGTATTTTGCTCAGCACCCGTTGCGGAAAGCGGCTTCGGCGGTGTCTAAACTTTCAAAGATTGATACCGAGCCTGCGCAAAGCCATCGACCTGGGCTTTGCACTCGTCCCAAGTACGGAATATCCCGGTTTTCCTGCCCGTCCATACGACATAATATTTTTTTTTGCTGCTCATACGCGATAATTTATACTATTGGTCTGATTTTTAAGTTTTGAGTAAAAAAATAACGGGAGCATATTACTCGCGCCCTTGCTACAATTTATAACACAGACGATTAGGATATCGCCCCTACGGGGTATTTTCTATTAGGATGTCGCCCTGAAAGGGCTTAGAAAATGGTCATTGTCGGTTTTTCTATTAGTAGTTTCTAATTTTGAGTAAAAAAAATGACCTGAACATCTTGCTTGCGCCCTTGCCACAAAGCAGCATTTAGCAAAATTTGTTACCAAAACTTAAAAATCAGAACACTATTTTGTTGCTATCGTCTATTTTCTGCCCGACAGCGTGCCAATAAGGGGCTTGCTTCGAAAATCGAATATTAGTCAAGCCCGCTTGGTGCATCATATCGGCTATTTGCGCCCGCGAAAATCGCTGTTCTAAGGGGTGTGCCAAATCGGTCGAGTGCGTCGTTTCTGATAACATACCACGATTGGTTTTCGTAGAACTGCAAAGGTATTCGGGCTCGCCAATGAAGGGGCGCGCCTATTCGCTTCAAGGCACGGCATAAGCCCACTAAGGGCAGGTAGCATACGACAGCTAATAGTTCGCACAAGAGGTGCTTGGGTCGGCGCGGCAACCTCGATACAAAATGGCGCAGCATATTGACCAAGGCAAATAATACTCGATAGCCCGTGCTTCGGTTGTCGAGATTATAATAAATATATAACAGAAACCAGCCACCCGTTTTTAGCTTGGCAACAGCGTCGTGCAGGGCTTGGGCGGTATTGGGTATGTGGTGCAATACGCCCAGTGAATAGGCGAAATCGAAATGATTATCGGGATAAGGCAGGCGGCTTAAGTCGGTACGGCATAGTGCTACGCGGTCATTATTGCCTAATAGCGCGTCGGCAGCAAAAATGGCATCGCTGGGGTCTATGCCCGTTATATGTGCTACGCGCGGCAATAGGTATTGCATAAATCGCCCGCTCCCGCAGCCCAAATCTAAGGCACGGTGATGGGGCAGCAGCATCTCGTCGGTCACTATATCAAAATATTGCGCTCCGATACGGGCTATATCTGCATCGCTAAACCCGTGAAATGCTTGCCATTCTGCTCCGAAAGCGGCAACGGTGTCCGAATCTACATTGCTACCCTCGCCCCCTACGACAGATATAGTACGGTGGGCAGTGGTTATATAGCTTAATGGGTAGGTTTCAGGCATAGCCCTTAAATCATCATTCGGATAGGTTCTTGTAATAGCGATTGTAGGGTTTGGAGGAATTTAGCTCCCGTAGCCCCATCGACTACGCGGTGGTCGCAAGACAAGGTAAGTTTTAGGCGGTTGGCAATTTTGATTTCGCCATTAACTACTGCTGGCACCTCCGCAATTTTGCCTACTGCCAGAATACAACTGTCGGGCGGATTGATGATAGCCGTAAATTCGTCTATATCAAACATGCCTAAGTTAGAAATAGTAAACGTATTGCCTTGCATATCGGCAGTTTGCAACTTGCGGTCTTTGGCTTGCTGTGCTAATTCGCGGGTTGTTGTGGCTATTTGGCTCAACGACATTTGGTCGGCATGGCGCAATACGGGTACGAGCAAACCTTCTTCGACGGCTACGGCTACGCCTATATTAATTTGTTTGTTGAGGCGTATCACATCTCCCAGCCACGATGAGTTGATAACGGGGTGTTGGCGCAAAGCCATGGCTACGGCTTTGACGATGAGGTCGTTGAAAGATATTTTTACAGGCGATAGGGCGTTGAGTTGTTGGCGATAAGCCACGAGGTTGTCCATTGCCACTTCCATTTTGAGGTAGAAGTGCGGGGCGCTGAATTTGCTTTCTGCCAAACGTCTCGCAATGGTCTTGCGCATTTGCGAAATGCGCGTATCTTCGTAGTCGCTGCTTGCGGGAGCGGTTGAGCTAAGTTGTTCTTGCACTATAACGGGTGTTTCTTTAACCACATTAGCCGCTACTTGTTGTTGCTGTTGCGATAAATAAACTTCTATATCGCGTTTCACGATTCGCCCGTCGTCGCCTGTACCTGTCAGGGTATTTAGGTCTATACCCGATGCGCTCGCCATACTTTTGGCTAAGGGCGATGCTTTGATGCGTCCGTCGTTGGTGGCTTGGGTGGTGGCTTGGGTGGTGGCTTGGGTGGTTTCGTGGGTATTTGTCGTTAGGGGAGTGGTAGTTTCTTGGGGTGCGGGTGCTTGGGTTGTAGTAGTGGTGCTACTACTTGACAAGAGGGCTGATATATCTTCGCCGGCTTTACCAATAATTGCTAGAATAGCTCCTATGGCAACGGGTGCGCTATTGTCGGCGCGATAAAGCAAAACGCCGTCTTCGGGAGCGTTGAACTCCATAGTTGCCTTGTCGGTTTCGATGTCGGCGAGCAAATCGCCGTTTTGTACTACATCGCCTACGTTTTTATGCCACGCCGATATAACGCCTTCGGTCATGGTGTCGCTCATGAGCGGCATTTTTACTATTTCTGCCATTGTGTGTCGTTGGGTATATTTTTTGTATGTGCAGGAGTAAGGCTTTTTTGGAGCAAATTGATTGGATATGTTATTTGGAATTATTTATCCGTAACCGCCATATCGCCATCTAATTCGTGGAATACGGCTACGGGGATAGTCGAATTGAGTGCCATCAATTGGGTCATGCTATTCATAAACATCCGGTCGAAGGTCGTTTTGGGTCGTTCTATCATAATCATCATATCTATATTTTCCTCTTTGATATTGTCTAAGAGGGCAGTTTCTACGTCGGCATCTTCTATTTCTTTGAAAGTATATGGGTAATCGCCGAATATGTTTTCTACTCGTTTCCTGAAATCTTTTACTCTTTCGGGGTAGCTGCGTGTAGGTTCGACAATGACATGCACGACGTGAAGCGTATCGGAGATACGGCACGAAAAATCGCGCAGGCGGGCGAGGGTTTCGCTGGGGGTGAGCATGACCGTAGAATACCAAATATTTTTCAAGGGCTTAAATGTCGCGTTTTGCGATACCGCCATGATAGGGCAGCATTTGACTCTATCCAATACCTGCTCTAAATAATTGCCAAACATCATTTCTTGCAAACCCCTACGCGGGCGAGCATCTATGACCACCAAATCGATTTGATTTTTGCGTACCAATTCGCTCAATCGGTCGGCATCTAATTTGTTGGTGTGTATATACTCAAAGGCAATGCCTCGTAGCGTTTCGGGGCTATGGGCTTGTTCGATAGCTTGGGCAAAATCGGGAGAAATAGTGGCAATAAGGTCTATTAATAAGGGAGTGGTATTGTCAGCTGTATCGTTGGGTTGGGTAGTAGTTTGCTGCCCTGCATGTAGTATGCTAAGTTTAGCTCCCGACAATTGCGCCATATAAATAGCATAATTAAATGACGTAACCGACGCAACCGAAAAATCACTGGCTACGAGTATGTGTTTCATACCGTTTGTTTTTAGAGGCACAAAGGTACAATCTTTTGCTATTTTTGCGGCTATGAGGCAGCGAAAAATGACAAAAGGCGGCACCGAAAGGCAAATTTAGGGAATTTCGTAATAGGCTTGGATATAGGTGCGTTATTTTGCTTGGAGTAAGTGTTTTTGAGGGCACGATTAGACAGAAAAAAATCGCGGGCTGTCCAATTCTTCCGCCTTAGCATCATTCCACCAAATCGCTGTATTTTTTTAAGGCATTATCAA
This sequence comes from Sphingobacteriales bacterium, assembly GCA_016711295.1. GTDB lineage: Bacteria > Bacteroidota > Bacteroidia > Chitinophagales > UBA2359 > JADJTE01. The sequence goes on from JADJTE010000009.1 coordinate 10,894, forward strand.
ATACATATCGCTGAATAATTGCCAAACTTTTGCCTTCGTTCACAAAGGCAAAATATCGTTCGTTGTCGTATTGAAGCAAATTGCCTTTGCCGTCTGACTGTTGCTTGGCGCGGCGCGTGATGGGTGCTAAGAATACGATGAGCGTTTGGCGCGAGCCGTCTTTGCCGCCTACGGTATAATGGCAATAGGGCGTGGCTTTTTCAAGCGAGTCGAGTTGGGGATAATCATTGACATACGTTTCTACTGATTTGTCGTGCAGCGACCACAGCAAAGAGTCGATAGCCATAGCACGCGGGCGGGCATTAGGTCGGGCATACTGCGCCGAAAGTGGCTCTATGGTATAATCGTTTTTGGCATTATCATTTACGCGCAGCATAAACGAATGTTCGGGTTGCAGGCGGTAATCGGCTTTTATCCATGCCACTTGGTCGGGCTGATAATCCAAGACGCTGCGGCTGCGCCATTGTTCGGCGTGGGTGATATAACGCTGTATAAGCGACCCCTCAAATGCGGGAACACCTACTACAAAGGGTTCTTGCGAACCGTCGAGCAGCATATACGTACCCACTTTTTGGGGTGCGGGGCAGATAGCGTATTTATGGGCAGGTTTCTGCGGGTCGGTGGTATAGATTTCCACGGTTTTAGCAGGGTTTCTAAAACTTTCCATCACATTGTCGTAGGCGGTGCGGGGTACGGGTTTTACGACAAATACCTTATAGATGGTGTTCAGTAGGTTGGCGATACCGTCGGGGCGGGCATTGCTGTTGCCGTTAGCCCTCCAAGTACCGCCTGCTTCGCGGGTGAGGGTGGCGGTGCGCCCGTCTCGGTCGCGGATAAAAATTTTGGTGATGGCGGCGGTGTCTTTAAAGGCAAAGCGCGTATCGGCTGCCGACATAGTTTGACTGCCTCGACGAGCAATAAGCCATACCGCACCCAAAGCCAAAATCAATAGGAGTAGAAAATAACGATAGTTTTTCATAGAAAAAAATATAAATATTTGTTTGTTGTTTTTTTTTAGCCAAAACCAATTTACCCCACAAAGATACGCACAAAATAATTGTTGTGTATGCAAGCACGGCGGGCTTAGGGGCAATACGGCGCAGATAGGGCGTTATTTTTGTCTAAATAGCGCGAGTAAGAACTCATAATTTGGAAATTTTGCGTACCTTTGTTCAGTTCTAATATTCGCCGATACATTGACGGGCGGAAGTGCTTCTGTGGTTGATACAAACGTAACTTCGTATTCTGTTACGGCGCAATTCACCCCTAAGCACCCTAATATTTTTTATCTATTTTATGAGTCAAACGTTCATCACGCCCCAAGAGTTACACCGCTTTGATAGCATAGAGTTATTGGCGCGACAGGTTGTAGAGGGTTTTATTATTGGTTTGCACAAAAGTCCTTTTCATGGTTTTTCGGTGGAGTTTGCCGAGCACCGGCTTTATAACCCCGGCGAGAGTACACGCCATATTGATTGGAAAGTGTATGCACGTTCGGAAAAAATGTTTGTCAAACGTTATGAAGAAGAGACCAACTTGCGCTGTCGTCTCATCATCGATGGTTCGTCTTCGATGTATTTTCCGAAAGATGCAGGCAGTTCCACATTGAGCAAGTTGCATTTTTCTGTTTTGGCTGCCGCCGCTATCAAATATATGCTCAAAAAGCAACGCGATGCTGTCGGATTGACCGTTTTTACCGATAAAGTCGAGTTTCATAGCCGTGCCAAATCGACTACGGTACATCATAACCTCCTCGAAAACGAATTGCAACGCCTTTGGGACGGGCGCAAAGATAATATCAAAACCGCTACGGCGCAATGCCTACACGAGATAGCTGACAATATACACCGCCGCTCATTAGTCATTATTTTTAGCGATATGATAGACCACAGCAACGACAACGATGAGGTGTTCAATGCCTTGCAGCATTTAAAATATAACAAGCACGAAGTATTATTATTTCATGTGACTGACAAAAGCCGCGAGTTAGATTTCGAATTCGAAAATCGACCCTATATTTTTATCGATATGGAAACGGGCGAACAGGTGCGCCTGCAACCCAACCAAGTAAAAGATTACTACCGCGAGCAGATGCACAAATTTATGTCTAACCTCAAATTGCGCTGTGCCCAATACCAAATAGATTTAGTCGAAGCCGACATCAAGCAAGATTTTAGCCAAGTTTTGCTTCCTTACTTAGTCAAACGCAGTAAAATGGGTGCGTAATTACGCCACACTAAGCAATTTCTCCCACTACATTCGTTGCAACCCCTATGCTCCAAATCATACTTTTTGAACTTAGCTACCGTATGCGCCGTCCCGCTACCTATGGCTATTTTCTGATTTTGTTTTTGATGTCGCTGTTTTTTGCCAGCACCGATGCCGTCATGATAGGCGGCGGTATAGGGCAGGTATTCAAAAACGCCCCTTTCACTATCAACCAAGTTACGATGATTATGTGCGTATTCAGCACACTTATCATCTCGGCAATGATGGGCGTACCCGTATTTCGCGATTTTGACCATCGGTTTCACGAAATTATGTTTGCTACGCCTATCAAGAAATGGCAATATCTGGGTGGGCGTTTTTTGGGGTCTTATATCGTAACGGTAGGCATACTAAGCGGCATTGTATTGGGTATCTGGGTAGGCGGGTTCATGCCTTGGGCAGATGCCGCCAAGCTCGGACCCACGCAATTGAGTTATTATTTACAACCCACCATCAATTATATTCTGCCCAATACGCTGTTGTTGGGGGCAATTTTTTTTGCATCAGGTAGCTATTTTCGCAGTCAATTAGCTATTTACGTACAAGGCATTATCCTATTTGCGTTTTATTTGGTCATCAGCACATTAATGGGCGATGCCAGCGCGAACAATGCCTATTCTATATTCGAACCGTTTGGCATATCGGCTACGTCCGAACTGACGCGCTATTGGACTACTGCCGAGCGCAATACGCAAATAGTGCCGCTGACGAGCTATCTACTCTATAATCGCCTATTATGGTTGGGTGTTGCCGCTGCTATCATGGGCTTATTTGTAGCATTTTTCCGACTTACGAAAGAAGTCCCTCAATGGCGCAAAGCCAAAGCCGCCGCCCAAAATATATCAGCCGAAGAGGGTTTATTATCTCTGTCGGCATCAAATACCATAGGTAGCGCGTTGCCTACTGCCGACATAAAACCCGACAGACTGCAACAATACAGTTTTTTGAGTCTCTTTTATGCTCGCAATATATGGCGGTCGGTGCCATTTTGGGCTATCACGCTTTGCGGTATCGCTATATTAGGGCTCAACTTTTCGCAGATTAATGCAGGCTTTGGCAATCCCATTTTGCCTGTTACCTATGCCATATTAGACATAGTATCGGGGTCTTTCGGTTTATTTTTTCTCATCATTATCACATTTTATGTGGGCGAATTGATGTGGAAAGAGCGAGACGTGCAACTATCGGGCATTACCGATGCCAGCTCATTGAGCAACGGCATCAATATAGCTGCTAAATTCAGTGCTATGACCCTCATCGTCATATTATTATCAATAATGCTGATGATAGCGGGTATGTTGGCACAATTGGTTCATGGTGTAACCGATTTACAACCCATATTATATGTCAAATATTTATTGGGTTATTCCTAGCAGGTTGGATACAAGTAATACTATTAGCGTTTTTTATCCATAGCATCGTGAGCAACAAATTTGTTGGGCATCTACTCATGATAGTATATTATGTGGCGCAAATTGCTTTGGGTGCCTTAGATATCGACCATAACTTAGCATTTTACGGTCGGAATCCCGATATTACTTATTCAGGAATGAATGGATTTGGGCATTGGTTGCGCCCTTGGGCTTGGTTCAACGGATTTTGGGATATATTGGGTATAATGCTGCTTATTTTGGCGGCTATGCTGGTACAACGCGGTAGCGAGGGCAACTTCGGGGCACGAGTCAAGCAGTTCAAACAACACTGGCGCGAGGGCGGTGCTACGCGCTGGGTCTTGCCTTTGTTGCTACTCGCATTTTTGGCTTGTGGCGGATTTATCTATTATAATACGAATATACTAAACCCCTATCGCTCGCCCAAAGCCACAGAAGCCCTTCTTGCCCGCTACGAAACTGAATATAAAAAATACCAAAATATCGCACAACCGCGCATTACCGCCGTCAAAATTCAGGCAGATATATATCCTTATACGCGCCAATATGCTATGCGCGGCACCTATACGCTGCACAACAAAACGAATGTACCCATCGACTCGGTACACGTACAAATAGGCGAAGAACTGCTACAAGCCAAACAATTGCAATTTAGCACGGGAGCAAAGGAAATACATTTCGACCGCAGTTTGAATTATCGCATCTTCCGTTTAGACCGCCCCTTGTTGCCTGCCGACAGCGTGATGCTCCATTTCGATTTGTTGTATGCCGAGAAAGGTTTCCCGAACGACGGCGGTACATCGAGCATTACTTATAATGGTACGTTTATCAATAGCAGTGTATTGCCGAGCATCGGTTATAATAAAAATTATGAACTGACTGATGACGACGACCGCCGAAAAAATAATTTGCCCCCGCGCGATACGCGCATGAAACCGCCTACCGACACCTTAGCGCGTATGAATACGTATATCACCACCGATTCGGATTGGATACAGTTTGAGGCAACAGTAAGCACCGTACCCGAACAAATAGCCATAGCACCGGGCTATTTGCAGCGCGAATGGAAAGAAAACGGCAGGCGGTATTTCAGCTATAAAATGGATATACCGATACTCAATTTCTATTCGTTTTTGAGTGCCGACTATGAAGTAATGCGCGATATATGGAACGATGTAAATCTCGAAATTTACTATCAAAAAGGGCACGAACACAATTTAGAACGCATGATGAAAGGCATGAAATTGGCATTGGCTTATTGCTCCGAACAATTTAGCCCCTACCAACATCGCCAAGCCCGCATCTTGGAATTTCCGCGTTATTCCAAGTTTGCCCAATCATTTCCCAATACAATACCTTTTTCGGAGGGCATCGGCTTCATACTTGACATAGACTCCGAAACGGGTATTGATATGCCCTTGTATGTAACTGCACACGAAATAGCGCACCAATGGTGGGCGCACCAAGTAATAGGCGGCAATGTACAAGGCTCTACGCTGATGAGCGAAACAATGGCGCAATACTCAGCCCTGATGGTGATGGAGCATGAATATGGCAAAGCCAAAATGAAACAATTTTTAAAATACGAATTAGATGACTATCTGCTAGGGCGTTCAGTCGAAACCAAAGCAGAAAAGCCCATTATGTATAACGAAAATCAAGGCTATATCCATTACCGCAAAGGTAGTTTGGTGATGTATGCCCTGAAAGATTATATCGGCGAGCAAGCCCTAAATGCCGCCATTAGCCAATATGTCAAAAAGGTAGCTTACCAAGCACCACCCTTCACTACATCGCTCGAATTTGTGGAAACTTTGCGCCAAGCCACACCCGATAGCTTGCAATACCTCATCACCGATTTGTTCGAGACTATTACGCTGTATAACAACCGCGCCGAAAAAGCCACCGCCACCGCCAACCCTGACGGCAGCTATACGGTAAGTCTGGATTTAGACGTGCAAAAAGTGCGCTGCGACGAAAAAGGCAACGAAACGCCAACCGATATGTACGACTGGATAGATATCGGCGTGTATGCAACCGCCAAAGACCCAAGCCAAGAAGATACGCTCATCTACTTGAAAAAACACCGCCTCAAAGCAGGAAAAAGTAATCTCAGTATCAACGTAGCTCAAAAGCCCTCGCAAGCAGGTATCGACCCGCTACATATCTTGATAGACCGCGATAGCGATGACAATACAAAGGATTTGTAATAGAGACACGCCTACTTCCCCAGTCAAAGCAGCCGCATGAGATTCATGCGGCTGCTTTGATTTTCGGAGCAAAGCTAAGACTTTGGCAATGATATATCGCTGAATAATTTGCCCATAATGCCATCTGCCAAACCTATTTGAGGTACAAATACTTGTCGGATTTCGGTTTGTTGCATCACTGCCAAAAAAATATCTAAGGCATGGACGATAACTTCGGCGCGGTCGCGGTTCATGTTATGCAGTAGGATTCGGTCTTCTATATCCAAGGCAGCCAACATAGTGCGGTGTTGCAGGATATATTCGTAGAGTAGCGGTTCGCCTGCGTGGTTGTCTGAACGTTTAAAAATACTGTTGATATTGCCCCCCGACCCAATGATAGACAGCGGCAGTTTGGGCGTTACGTATCTTTGCAGCCAATTTTTCATGGCTTGCCATTCGCTATCGGTTACTTTGCCCTCGAACAAGCGCACTGTCCCAATCTGAAACGAGCGGCTACACAGCGTTTTTGTTCCTTTGCGAAGGGTAATTTCGGTACTGCCGCCGCCCACGTCTACGTGTAGATGGGCGAAACGCTTGTCCCACCAGCGGCTCTCGTCCATTTGTCCCGTCAAGACCAAAATAGTTTCTTCGTCGCCGCGAATACATTCAATGTCAATTTGAGCAAATTGGCGCACGTAGGCTATTACCTTGGGTGCATTTTTTGAGTCGCGCAGGGCAGAGGTAGCGCAAGCGCGGTAAGACTCTACGCCGTAGGTGTCCATAATCATGCGAAATGCCAGCATTGCCTTGCCCAATTTTTCGCAAGTAGCATCGCTGATATAACCCAATGTAAATGCGTCGACCCCCAAGCGGACGGGTATGCGATATAGCTTTTCTTTTTTCAGAAAACGTGTTCCCTGCTTGGTCTGTCCCGCCTCGGCTACCAATAGCCGCACAGCATTAGACCCTATGTCTATGGCTCCTAATCTCATATATTTTATTTTATCGTTATATTGTTTCTAAGGTAGCGATATTTATTAGCCTTTCGATTTCGCGCAGCTGTACGACTATCGGCTTTGTGCTGTCTTTCGGTTATTTTCTATATGGCTTATAAGGGCTATGGCTTGTTCGTAGTGCTGCTGCGCTTCGCCAATAGGTATAGATATGGGCGCGAAAAGGGCAATTTCGCATTGCTGCATCAGTTTAGCTATGCCTTGGGCATCGGATTCGGAGAGGTGTTGCAAGAGGGTTTCGCGTAGGTGGTCGGGGCTAAGGTCGGCATGAGCTAATCCGAATTGTTGGGTAAGGTATTCGCTCAAAGCGTGGTGGGTTTGGTCGTAAAAAGCGCGTATATCGCCTTTGTTCAGTTGGCTTTGTGCTTGTTGTAGTGCTTTCAAGGTAGGGCGTTTGTGGGTTGCATTTCCCTTCGGGCTGCCCGTATAGAGGTCGATATCGGGGTGATTGGTGGTAGTGCGGCGGCGATAATATACCCATATCGCTAAACCACTTATTAGCAAGGCTGCTAAGATGGGCAAGGCGTATGATTTAGTAGATTGGGTAGTCGTAGTCGTAGCGTCATTATCCGCCGAATCGGGATTTTGGGCTTGACTTGGGCTTTGTGCGCCTTGTGCAATGCGCAGGTTGATAGGTTCGGTTTGTAGGGTTCGGTATTGGCGCAGTTGTGTGTCGTAGTAGCTAAACGAAATAGGCGGTATGGTGGCTTCGCCTGTTTTGATGGGCATCAGGCTATATTCAAAAAATTTCCTTCCGCTTATCCTGCCGTTTTTAATAATAGCGATATCCTCCGTAACTTGTGGGTCGTAGGCTTCTATCTGCTTGGGGAAGGCAATTTCGGGCTGCTGTAACAATTTAATATTGCCCTCGCCCGCAATGAGTACTTGCAATTCGAAGGGTTCGCCTGTGCGCAATTGTTGAGTATTGGCATGGGCACTGAGCGTAAATACACCTACTGACCCCGAAAAATCGGCAGGTTTTCCTGCTTCGGGCAAGTCATTGACCTGCAATACCGCGCTATCGCTCTGCAAGCGCAAGGTTTGGGTGCGATAAAAAAGGTTTCCCCAATTGGGGTCAGATGCTTGTACGGATACTTCGGCTTCGACGGGTGGTATCAGAAATTTGCCCACTTGTTGCGGAAACAAAGCGTAGTTCTTTACATCAAATACCGTATACTCCGTGTCGTTTATCTTTTCTTTATGCGATTTAGTGCTGCTATTATCGGTAATGTCTTCGACCCAAAAACTGGTAAAGGCGGGCGGTGTGAGCAGGTTAAAATCGGCTACATCGCGTGTAGTATAGACCCGCATAGATAGGAGAGCCTGCTCGCCTTGGTATACTTGTGTGGTATCGGGCACTAAGCGCACGAATATATCCGTATCGCCATTGTCCGGATAGTTGGGCGGTGGCATGACACCTCCAAAAGGCGGAAAGGTTTGGCTCTGTCTGCCGCCACTCGAAGGCGATTGCGGTTTGGCTTGGTGGGTGCCCTTGGACACTTTTACAGTTACTTTTTCAGAGCGCAATACCTTTTTTTGGTCGGTTGTGACGGTCGCCGATGGTATAGAAAACGTCCCTGTTCGTTTGGGTTGGAGTGTATAGCTGACGCTTGCCATACCCGACATGCGCCCGTTTATTATCTGAATACTCGTACTTTTGGACGGACCGCCTACTACCGAAAAATCGGCAAATGAGGGTGCTTGAAAATCGCTAATAGATGCGCCTTCTAACCGATAGCTCAACTCAAATACGTCTCGGTCGCCTACTTCGATTTGTGTGGGCGATACGCTGAATGTTTGTGCTTGCACCAAGCTCGTGGCAGTTTCTAAGCAGCAAAACAACACCGCCAATAGGCTATAAAGAGCAAGCCTCGAAAGAATACCGCGAATAAAGTTAGTCATTTTTCCGTGCACAAAAAATAGATACGGGTTTGCTGTGGAAAGTAGTAAGGTGCTGTGATTAGACTATAACAAGTTAGAACCTAATAAGCACAAGTTGCCAATGCTATTCAATCATCAAGACGATAATGCCTTTGCTTACGCTCCGATTTGCCGCCACAAAGGTACGGCTTTTTGGCAGATTCGGCATTTTTTGCTCGGCACGTATTATCTTAATGGCGATAACTTTTATCTTTTTTTGCCAAAAAACAATCACAATTGGCTATTTTATAGCTACTTACATATTATTTAACTTTATTTAACGTAAAAAAAAGGTGCGATAAGCCTCAAAAAAAATATTTTTTTGCACCAAAAAAAAGCCTTTACTTTGCAATAGCATAAAGTCAATTTACATTAAACCTCCTCATTATGCAAAAATTATTAATTACTTGTATCACCTTGTGCTGCTTATATGCCATTTTATTTGCGAGTACAAACAACGAAAAATCGCGCCTCAAACCTAAAACCGGCAATATGGTGGTCGTATTTAGAGATGACGGCGAAAGTGAAGGCATCGGAACACCCAAACCTCATACCGCAGCGAATACCTTGCCTTGGGATTTTGCCGATAACAATAATAATGGCAATAATAGCCAACCTCAAAGCAATGAACGCGGCAGAGCTACCCAACAAACTAACAACGGCTGGTTTGGACAATGGGAGCAAGGTAGCGGAGCGGGTATGCCTACCCTATCTATCAGTGCCTACCCCAATCCTTGCACCGACCGCCTGAATATCGACCTTCCCAGCAACGACAATGCCCTGATAGCCTTGTTTAATCTGGCAGGGCAACAAGTGGGCAGCATTGAAACTAATGGGCAAAGCCGCGTAGAAATAGACGTAAGCCAATTTAATGCGGGCATGTACTTAATAGCCGTACAAAACCAATACCAACGCTTGACGCAAAAAATCAATATCGTTCGGTAGAGTAGCTGGTATAGGTATGTCGCATTTTTTTGTAACTTTGCGCCAATAAAAATAGCACTTGTTTTGTCAATTGATAAGCCTATCGGCTATGCAAAATAGCAGCCGATTGCCTGTGTGTGCTATAAACGATATATTTTTCGATTTGCTACCTGCGCCATGTATAGTTTTTGCGACTTTCTCAATAATTAACCACTCTAACGAGGCACGCCTGCGCCAGTTCTGAACAACTCGCTCAGTCGTGCTATTTTTTTATTTTATCATTTCCTATCTCACCCCAAGCCTTTCCGCGCCTACGCCATGCTCATTCCAAGCAAAAATCGGCTTGCTATTGCCTTATGCGTGCTCATAAGCAGCTTATATATCAGTTGCACCAATAGCGGCAACGGCAGTGCCCAATCGAGCGACCCTGCCGATAGCCTAAGCCAAAACGAAATAACCTTGCACGAAGAACTTTTAGCCGAAAAAACAGACATTGATTATGATCCCAATTTCTTAGCCCAACAATTGCCCACCTTAGCGTCGATAGTGAGCCGAGAAGAAGCCATCTATACGCCACTCAACAATTATGCCTACGACGTAATCAATCCCGCCCAAAGCGTAAAAGCAGAAAAAGACCTCACGCGCCTGTTCTATAAGCGCGAAGCGCAAATCATACCCACCCTGCACGGCGATATTTTGGAGCCACTTGCCCTAAAAAATTCCGATTTTTTTGTGGGCGACGCGGGGCGCAAACTCCAAACCGAACTACAACGCATTGGTATGCAATGTATTTATGCCGAAGGTATGTATGTCGATTTAGGGGCTGCCGAAATGCTGTCTGATGCGATGCGCCAATATGGGTCGGAGGTATTGCGCTACTACGCCGAATTTCAGAGTGCGCACAGCACTGCTATTGGTGGCGAATATCCCTTTTTGGATTTGAATGGCGAAATGCGCATGGTTGCCGTAGGCGAAGCTATGACGACCAAATATCCACAACACGAATATACACAACAGATATACTCCGATTTCGAGTTTGCCCTACATAGCCTCACCGATATACATACCGTCATCGAACAGCCCAAGGGTACGCAAGAGATGTTCTATGCCCTCAGCACCGACCCATTTCCGTATATGACCGATTTTGCACAGCACCGCCAATTTGTAGCGCAATATCCCGATACCAAATACGGCAAAATTGTGGCTCGAATTTTGGCAAATAGGTCTGAAATAGCCCGCGCAGGCGATAGCTCAAAGACCTTTACTTGGTAGTAGTACAATGGCAAGATGCGAACGACGACGACGAAGCCGCCTACTGCGACGATGTAGAAGCCCTCAAAGATAGCCTTTATCTACATCAGGGCATCGACGTGCCGCACGTATTGCCTATTGCACAAGACGGCGAAACGCGCTGCGCCATTACCCACCGCTTTTATCCCAATCGCGCTAATGCCGAAAAAGCCTTAAAAACGCTCCAAGCACAAAGCCAAATTTCTGCCGATATCATAAAAGTTAGCTATAACCCCGAAAGTGACGAATGGGAAATACCTACCATAAATAACACTACTAATAACACCGAATAGCCTTATATCTAACATAATTATACGGCAACCCGCAACAAATTGCAAGTCGCTGAAAATACGGCATTTATAACTTAGCAATAAAAAAATGACTAAATAACGGCTAAAAAATTTTTTCAAACCCCCAAAAAGTAGCATATTTGCCGCCCGCTTCCAACTCAAAGAAGCCCCACTACTACAAATTGCCCTTATCCGATTTAAGACTACTGCAAAGAGGCTTGCCGATAACTATAAACCTTCAAGGAGTCAATTTCCTTGAAGGTTTAATTGTCAAAAAGCTACTCTTTTAATAAAAACTACTTTGCCCATCAAATTGTTGGCGATAATGGCACGAGCGACCGTACAAACACCAAGCGACAAGAGAAAACTTGACAACTTTCTAACCCGCCCCAATTATTTTGACCAAACTTGTTGCAAAAATCAAGTATATGAGTTATAGACATGACATACAAAACTATATCTACGAAACTGAACAGAAAGCCCCTTTGTTTCTGTTAGGCGATTGTCTTAATTCTCTTGATTTAATACCTGACAATTCTATTGACTGCATTATTACAAGTCCACCCTATTGGGGACACAGGCTTTATAGTGGTGGTGGAATTGGGCTTGAAGCTACTTATAAAGAGTACATTGATAATCTTATCAAAGTTACAGAAGAACTTTACAGAGTTCTGAAACCGACAGGTTCGTTTTGGCTCAACATTGGCGACACATATAGAAACAAAAAATTGTTAGGCGTTCCTTGGCGTGTTGCTATCAAAATGATGGACGAACAAAAATGGGTGCTTAGAAATAGTGTTATTTGGAACAAACACAAAGGCGGACTTGACAGCAGTAAAGACAAATTGAGAAACATTCACGAAAATATTTTTTCACTTTGTGAAAGATGAAAAAAAATATTTTTACGACACGTCAAAAATTCGTTCTGACGCAAGAAAAGCAATAGTAAAAAATGGTTCTGTTATTTCTGCCACAGGTGTAAGCGGAGTTAGATACAAAAGACAAATTGAACTTTCAACCGCTTTAACCGAAGAAGAAAAGAGCAATGCTTTTGAAGCATTGAATACGGTTTTAGAAAGAATTAAAAACAATGAAATTGCAGATTTCAGAATGATAATTCGGGGGCAACAGCGAACAACACATTCTGACTCTGAAAAAGTTTCAGGCAGGGCAAAAGAATTGGCTCAAAAGGGTTCTACTTTTGTTTTATCACCCTGACGGAACTTTGCCAGGTGATGTTTGGGAAATTATTCCTGAAGACACGCAAAAGCGAAAAGAACATTATGCGGTTTATCCCGAAGACTTGTGTAAAATTCCAATCTTGGCAACTTGCCCTATTAATGGAATTGTATTAGACCCTTTTTCGGGAAGCGGCACTACATCTTTGGTTGCGATAAAGCACAACCGAAAATCTATCGGAATAGATATTTCCGAAGAATATATTGAATTTTCAAAAAAACGAATTGATGAATATAAATACGAGAATAGCGGAGTTCTTCAACTTTTCAACGAAGAATGAAAGTGTAAATTGGAACGATGTGCTTACAGCACAACATTGTAGTTATCTTAACAAGAAATGTATTAAGGTTCGCAAAAGCGAACCAAGCATTTCTATTGGAACTTGCACGGTTCAATACGGTAAAAAAAACCAGGAAGTAATTATTTGTCCGCATAGATTGATTGAAAAACGTCAAATTTTTATTGACTGTATCCACTTACTTACACTTCACGAGCCGGGAAATGAAATACACGTTATTCCCGAAGTAAGTATTCCGGGCGGAAGTGTTGATTATTTTTTGGCATCAATAAGAGATAAAAAGGTTATTGATTTTGTCGGCATTGAATTACAAACCTTAGACACAACAGGAACAGTGTGGCCAGAAAGGCAAAGATTTCTGATAGACTTAAACATACTTGAAGAACCCGAAGAAGGATATGGTGACAAACCTTATGGAATGAATTGGAAAATGACCGCCAAAACAATTCTTGTTCAACTACATCATAAAATTGAAACATTTGAACACCTGAATAAGCATCTTGTGTTGGTTATCCAAGACCATTTATTGACCTATATGAAAAAGGAATTTTCCTTTTCTCATATCAACGCAGTTCCCAAAATTGGCGACCCAATGCACTTTCATTCTTACAAATTGGAACTTGGCAATGACCAAAACTATCATATAAAACTTAACGAACGATTAAGTACAGACGGTTCAGGTTTAGCATTAGCAATGGGACTAAAAGCAGAAGCAAAGGTTGAACTTGAAATTATTATTAAGACATTGCAAGCAAAAATAACGGACTATACACGACTGGCAATATAAAGCCACTAACCGCCAACATCGGTTTTGCGTAATGGCGGGTGACGAATTTCTATTGAACATTTGTGCTAAATTGAACGACAGTAATTCTAAGTAACAGCAGTGCTAAAATCCCGCCACTACGCCAAGCCCCGAACTGATACGCGACGACATACCGCCCAATTCCTATTACTTCCCAAGAACAAGACTATGAAAGCAATAAACACTATATGGGACAATTGCCTGCAAAACATACGGCAGCAAGTCAATCAGCAGAGCTACCGCACGTGGTTTGAACCCATCAAACCCATAAAGCTCGACAGTAACATATTAACAATACAAGTACCCAGCCAATTCTTTTACGAATGGTTAGAGGAGCATTATGTCAATCTATTGCGCGATACCATTCAGAACGAGTTAGGGCCTGCGGCGCGACTCGAATACCAAATCGTACTCGAAAAAACCAGCAATAATGGACAATCAACCGTCAAAATGCCCACCAGCGCCCAGGTACTATAACAACGAGCAAAACGGACGATACGAATAAAAAATACAATTTAACCCTTTCGTCATTCCGGGTATTAAAGATTTCGATTCACAACTCAACAAATCCTATACTTTTGACAACTATGTAGAGGGCGACTGCAATCAGTTAGCTCGCTCGGCAGGCATTGCCATAGCCAATAATCCAGGCGGTACTGCATTCAACCCATTAGTGCTATATGGCGGCACGGGTCTGGGCAAAACCCATTTAGCCAATGCCATCGGCAACCATATCAAAGCTACGCACAAAGACAAAAAAGTATTATATGTAACTTCCGAGCGATTTACGAACCAATTTATCGATTCGGTCAAAAATGGCTCAATGGGCGAATTTTCCAATTTCTACGAATCAATAGACGTACTTATCTGAGACGATATTGCGTTTTTGCCAACAAAGACAAAACACAAGATATATTTTTTCACATATTCAATACATTGCACCAATCATCGCGCCAAATTATACTGACCTCCGACCGACCGCCCGCGACCTGACAGGTATGGAAGACCGCCTCACGTCGCGCTTCAAATGGGGGCTTAGTGCCGACCTGCAAGTGCCCGATTTAGAAACACGCATCGCCATCTTAGAAAAAAAAATGTATAGCGAAGGCATCGAAATATCGCGCGAGGTTATCGAATATATCGCCTACCACATCAAAACCAGCGTGCGCGAGATGCAAGGCGTGCTTATATCAATGCTCGCCCATGCGTCGCTATGCCGCAAAGATGTCGATGTAGAATTGGCTAAAAATACCATCAAAAATTTTATCCACGAAGTATCCAATCAAGTAACCATAGATTTGATACATAAAACGGTGTGCGAATATTTTAAACTGCCCAACGAATCGCTAATGGGGCAAAGCCGCAAGCGCGAAATAGCCCAAGCTCGGCAAATAGCGATGTATCTGTCGAAAAAATTTACTGAAAATTCGCTCAAAGCCATAGGTGGCTACTTCGGCGGACGCGACCACTCTACCGTTATACACGCCTGCCAAGCCGTGCTGAATCTAATGGAAACCGACCGATATTTCCAAAATTATGTCATCGATTTAGAACGACAAATAGGCAGCAATGCTTAAAAAAAGAATTGACGATTTGGGATTTACGGCGGCTCAATAGCTGAACAATAGGAACAAGCACCACCCTCTGCCCCACCCTATCCTACTCGCTCCGCCGCCTTTCGTACAAGACGATATATACCCCGCGCCGATACAAGGTATCGATGGGCATAAATTCGCGGTTGAGGCGCGTCCATTCAGCATCGTTGAGCGAATTGCTCACATTGCTGTATAAAATATATTCATGTTGGTCAAAATCGCGGTTGCGCAATGTCAGCGTATCGGCGGGGTCGCTTAGGTCTGTATAGCGGTTTGCAAGCCCCACAAAGGCGGTAGAACCTACGGTTTCTCGGTCTAAACCTCGTTGCTTGATGTCGTGCAAGGCTTGTCGGCGCAATTCCAAAAATGGAATATATGCTAATGAAGCGTGCCAACCTTGGGCTATATCGGGCGGATAAATCCATAAGTGCCCACTCCAAAACGACGCACAACAAAGCAGGCCTGCGCTCGCTAAATAGCGCGTTTGAGTTTGCCAGATTGCTACTACACAGCCCCAAGCCCAAGAAATGCCTACCCAATAAAGCGGCAGCAAATAGCGGTGCGCACTCAAATTTTGGTAGATAAAAAGAGTGGGTAGCAGCGTTAGTGCCAAACAAAGCAATAAGCTAAACAAAACTGCCTGCTTAGACGGTGCGCCGTTTCTGGGGCGAAGCAATGCGTAGAAAGCAGCGAGCCAAACGGCAAACATGCCAAAATCTGCTACCCTCCAAGCCAAAATAAGTCCGTTTTTTAAGATGCCCAACCAAGTAGCAGGCTCAAAACAAGGAGCCCAAGGCGAACTGGCATGATAGCCCAGCCAACCCGTAGCCGCATAATGATAGGCAAAAAATGCCAAAGCCAAGACCCATGCGGGCAAAAACGGCAATAAACCGCCTACTAATGCCCGCAGCGACTGCTTGTATTGCGCCCAATTATAGACTACCTGAAACAAAGCCAAGCCTACACTCGCCATCAGTCCGCGCATACTAACTAATGACAACAATATCAATACGAGCCATAGCCAACGTGTTTGGCGGTAAAGTATGGCATTTGCCGACGTTACAAAAAAGCTAATCAGCAATATATCGGGCGATACTAAGGCTGCTTGGGCTACCAAAACGGGAATGCTCAATAACAAGGCAAAACCCCAAATCGCTGCCGTGTCGCGCCAAAAAAATTGGCACCAACGCCATGCCTGCACCACCAGCAAAACAACAAAGGGCAATACCGCCCAATGCGATACTGCCAAACTGCGCCCAAATACCTGCCAACAAACCGATAAATACAAACCCATCAAAGGCGGATGCCCCGTATCGTTTTCGAGGGGCAGGATAATCTGCCCATAGCCATGGTCATAAAAAAAATGGGCTTGCTTGGAACTCAATTGAACGATATCGCCAAAAAACGAGTGGTTTTGACAGAGATATAACAACAAAGCCGACGCCAATAGTGCTATGCGCACAGGCAAGGGCGAAAAATAAGGGTGCATGGGGCAGAGCGCGGGTTGTGGGTTAGGTGCTTGTGGGGCTTATCGGGTTGTAGTGGCTCGAGATAGGTAGCCAACAGCAAAAATTCACAGTTTTCGTTAGCGTTGGGGCGAAACTACCAAGCGGAAACCAGCATTGCCGCTGCGGTCGCCAGGACGGTCGTGGCGCCGAATGGTGGCGCGGCTCCCCCACTGACCGCCGCCCCAACTGCCGCCGCGCAACACGCGGTGCGTACCCGTTGCTGGACCCTCTGGGTTATCAACGGGGCTGTTTTGGTAGTAATCGCTACCGTACCAATCGGCGCACCACTCCCACACATTGCCTGTCATATCATATATGCCCACTTCATTGGCACCAAACCGCCCCACGGGTGCCGTAAGCCAATAGCCGTCGTCATAACCAGAGAACTTCAAGCTCCAGCCAATACCCTCTGGCGATTTAGTTTCGTCGGCTACGTTTCCGCCGTTGCTTAGGCTGGGGTTGCCGTTGCCCCACGCAAACCGGTACTCTTTGCCAAGGCTCAACGCCACATATTCCCACTCGGCTTCGGTGGGCAGCCGATAGGTTTTGCCGCTCATCCTGCTCGCCCATTCGCAGTAGGCTATGGCATCATTGTGGCTCACGTGTATCACGGGGTGGCTTGGGTCGGTCTGTACGTTGCCCGCCGCATCGTGCCGCCAGTTGACAGCGGCTTTGTCCACTACAGTTTTGCCCTTGTGTACATGGCTGCCGTAACCATAGGTGCGTTTCTCGGCATCGGTTTGGTAGTCCTCCGCATCTACAAACACTTTAAATTCGGCTAAGGTGACTTCATATTTGCCTATCTGAAAATCGTTTAACTTTACTTCGTGGGTTGGTTTTTCGTCAGCCTCGCCTAACCCGAAAATGTCGCCCATCTTAAAAGCACCAGCCTTTATAAGGACGGTTTCGGGCGGTTGGAATTTAGGGCGATTTGGGGTATCAATGGACTTAATGTCCGACGGGGTCGGGCGGATTACACTCCATATTTTGACCAAAAACAGGCACACAAGGCTTGCCACGAAGAACGTTCGGAAAAAGTGTTTCGTATGGGCTGCAAATCTATTGTTCATACTTGACCAATTAATGGCACAAAGCTACGAAAAAGTGCCGTATCGGGCAAGCAGCTCCGTAAAAACCAATTTGCTTTGGCATTCTCGACCAATTATTGCGCACCCGCTTCCGACTTGGGGCTCTACCACCTATCCGCCTCGTCGTCAAGCGGTGAAGTGTTCGCACCGTCGGGCAGTTGGTGGGTATTGTGTCTATTGCGATACCACTGCCGCGTAGCCACTTTTTGGCATTCGCGTGCTATGACCAAATCGGCGAGTTGTAGGGCTGTATCGTAGCGTTTGGCTTGCCTGAAAGCGGACATTGCCTTGTGTTGGTCTATATTGAGGCGATATACTTCAAGGGCTTGCGTGGCATCAGTTTGTTATTAGGATTTCGCCCATACGGGGCTTTGGCTTCGATGTTGTTTGGGTTTTCTATTAGCATGTCGCTCCTACGGAGCTATTAGGATGCCACCCTTAATGGGCTATCGCTACGGTAGCTATCTCTTCGGCGGTTAAGCCGTAAAACTGGCAAACCATGCGGTCTATTTGGGTAAAAAATACTGCTCCGTAGGAGTAATATAATAATAGCATAGCAAAGGCATTAGAATAGATAGCTCCGTAGGAGCGGAATTGTCTAAGGTGGTTTTTATTAGGATGCCACCCCGATGGGGTTTTTGTTGCTATGCCGTCTTTATTTTCTATTAGGATGTCGCCCCGAAGGGGCTTAGAAAACGGTCTTTCTATTAGTGGTTTCTAATTTTGAGTAAAAAAAATTAACGAGAGCATATTACTCGCGCCCTTGCTACAAAGCAGCATTGAGCAAAATTTGTTAGCGAAATTTAAAAATCAGTCCGCTATAATATGCCGATTGTTCAGCTTTGAATTAAATAATCACAATTATCTTTTGACCACCTTAGTCACTATGCCCCCAAGATGCAAATAATAAATCCCTAGGGGCAAATGTGCAAGCGATAAACTTTGTATGGCTTGGGTATATGTACCATGCAAAACGGCTTGACCTATGGTATTGTAAAGCGCGTAAGGCATAGCTTGCGGGGCTTGTTGGGTGCTGTTTTGGGTTATGTAAATTAGGTCATGGGTGGGGTTAGGGCTAAGTACGTAGGCTTGGGCAGAGCTACTGCCGTCGTCATTGCGGCTTAGGGCTATTACGTGGCTTTGTTGAGTTTTGCCGTTGTGGTCTATCCATTGCAGGCGGTAATAACAAGTGCCCTTGGGGGCTTGGCGGTCTAAATAATCGTAGTGTTCTGCCATTTGGCTATTGCTCGTGCCTTGTGCAGCTATGCGGGCAATGGGTCGGAACTCCGCGCCGGCTTGGTCGGCACGCCATAAAATAAAATGGTCGTTATTGACCTCAGCGGTCGTGAGCCATTCTAAGTAATTGCCTTCGGATTGCGCTATGCCTCCAAAATGCAGCAATGTTATGGCAAGGGTGCTGGTGTCGGTGGGCGGGGGTTAATAAGCGGCAACACCGTGTCGATGTCTTGCCCACAATCGTTGAACGGCGATACGGCAGCCACCGTAAAACGAACCTCCCCCGAAACAATATCGCCCGCACCCGGCGTGTAAAAAGTCTGCAAAGAATTGGGGCTGCTAATCGTGCCGTCGCCCGACGTTGCCCAAGTAATGAGCGTGCCACTTGGCGCGTCTGCCGACAATATTGCCACTTCTCCCTCCACTATTTCCACCAAATTAAGCGCGTCAATTTGGGGCAAAGCATTCACCACTACCGTCTCTGCGCTGGCTTCAAGAGGGTTGCCATTGTCGTTTACAAATGCAGGCAAATTGCCCAATATAGCTGTATTGTCAAGCGTGCCGTTGTCCTGCCAATCGCCCAAATAGGCATCTAACACAAAACTGCCTACGCTGTGCGCGGGAAGTTCAGCTATCACAAAATTGGCGGCGGACGTACCTATAATATTGGTCGTTCCAATGCTCATACCATCGACCAAATAAGGCTCGGCTGCCCATATTATGTTGCTCGGCAAGGTATCGGCAAAGGATAGATTTTGCAGCGACACATCGGTTTGATTATCCACCGTAAAAGTATAGCTGACAAAACTCTCCTCGCAAACTTCTGTCGTGTTGACGACTTTGCTCAATATTACTAAACTCGAAGGGCAATTGACCGTGCCATCTATCGTTACATCTTCGGCACTCGAACCTGAGCCATTGTAAGGAAAATATATTTGCCCTCCTAAGCCCGATAATGCTACATCAACATCGTTATACAAGCCGTTTCCGGCGGCACTTACATCATATTCGTAAGTGATTGATACGCAGCAACCCGCAGGAATGTCGTAACTTATTGCCCCCGCGGTGCCGTCCGATGCGCAAGCATTGTAATTGGTGCTTTGGCTGATAAGGGCAAATCCCGCAGGCACAAGATGACCAATTTGCACTTGGGTCGCATCTAATTCGCTGATATTGCATACATCTACCGTATAAATAACTGTATTGCCACAAATGGGTTGCGGTGTAGTTGTGTAGCAGTGTGCCGACAAAGTAGGTAGCGGTTCGGTACAAACGGCTATATTGTCCCAATTGTTGATATAAACGTGTTCGTCGATGCTCGTAATGGGTAGATTAATGGGCGGTGCTTGGCTGCCGTCGTCGTTGAGTACTGCCCAGATATTTGCCGCACCCGTAACGGGCAGCGTGGTGCTAAATGTTTCGGAGCTACCCGCAGGGATAGCGCATGGGATAAACGTAGTGAGTATGGGCGTGCTGCTAAACAAGGCGGGGTTGTTGTAGTAAAACGTGATGGGCGTACCCGCAGGCAGCGACAATTGTTGTTGTGCCGAAACGGTGTAATGTACCGTGATACTGGCTGGATTGGGGCAAAAATCGTTGGGGGTGTAGCCCGTCATATCAATCGCTCCGTCACGGTAAAAGTAGTAGGTATTGCTGCTGCCAGGGTCGGCGGGGCAGATATACAAATTGACGATGTTGTAAGCAAGCGTAGGCGTAAGCATGGAATAGGCGGGCGCACCCGGAGCCAGCATCGGCAAGGAAGCGGTTTGGGTGAGCAAATCGCGCACCCCAGCGACGGCAAAGGCTACGTCAAATGCCACCGTAACGATGATATAGCCTTGTGCTTTGTAGGTTTCGGCGATGGCAACTAAGGAACCGCTCACCTGACCCGAATAGCCGTCGGTGCTTAATACCAATACCTTAATAGCTTCGGGGCGAGCCATATCTGCCAAATAATTATAGCCGTAAGTGAGCGCACTGTTGGGATTCGTGCCGCCACCAAAGGCGCGGTTTGCATAGAGGTAATCTTGCAGCTCGGCAATATTGCCTGTCATAGGTACACGGATTTGTTGTTCGCCCGAACCCGACCATTCGACTATGGCAGCGCGGCTTTCGGTATCGGCTATTCCTATGTTTAAGGCATTGACCAAGTCGACAAAAAACGTTTTCGACTCGCTGTACTCCGTTTCGTCGACCGAGCCTGAACTATCGTTTAGTATCACAATATCCATAATTCCGCCACAGGTACTGGCGGGGGTCGTTTCGTCGAGCAACGTTACGGTATGACCTGCCGCACGCCCTTCGGCATCGGTAATATTGATGTTATATGTGCCTGCAAATAAGTTGTTGATGACAAAAACGCTATCGCTGCTGGCATAAGAGCCGCTTGCCATACCACTCCAAGTAATGGTATAGGGCGCAGTACCGCCATCTATGCTCAGTTGTATCGCTCCGTTGGGTAGGGCATTGCTGCTGTTGGTGGTGCTAATATTTATTATCTCGAACACACTGCCCGGCACCGTATTGAGCAAAACGCCTGCAGTATCGGCATCGCCCAAGGCATTGGTCAAGATAATTGTATATTCACCAGCCGCCAAATCATCAATTGTAAATGTCTCGTTAGTCGCCGTCCCGCTGCCCGAAGCCCCTGTTGTATTTGTCCACGTATAGCTATAAGGAGGCACCCAAAGAGCATTTCCACCCCCAACTTGCACCCATACAGACCCATTAGCCGCCCCAATACAAGGTGGATTATTTATAAAGATATTAATGCTCAATTCTAATAAGTTTTTATACCAAGCTATTTTGCTATCCACATAAGAAGCCGACAATACGTCCAAATCGCCGTCGTTGTCCAAGTCGGCGGCATAGACAGAAGATGCCCCTTCTGCTGCTACCGTTGTAATAATTTGTTGCGCCCCAAAATTGCCACTACCACCATTTTCGTACCAAGCTATTTCGCCATCCCAAGCAGAAGCCGACAACACGTCCGCATCGCCGTCGTTGTCCAAGTCGGCAGCATAGACAGACCTTGCCCATTCTGCTGCTGTGGTAATAATTTGCTGCGCCCCAAAATTGCCACTACCACCATTTTCGTACCAAGCTATTTTGCTATCTAAATAAGAAGCTGACAGTACGTCCGAATCGCCGTCGTTGTCCAAGTCGGCGGCATAGACAGAATATGCCAAATTCGCTGCTGTGGTAATAATTTGCTGCGCCCCAAAATTGCCACTACCTTCGTTTTCGTACCAAGCTATTTTGTCGTCATCACTTGAAGTCGATAGCACATCCGCATCGCCGTCGCCATCCAAATCGGCGGCGACAGACCTTGCCCCATTTGCCGCTGTGGTAATAATTTGCTGCGCCCCAAAATTGCCACTACCTTCGTTTTCGTACCAAGCTATTTTGTTGTCACACTTGATGCCGACAACACGTCCAAATCGCTGTCGCCGTCCAAGTCGGCGGCATAGACAGATTCTGCGCCGCTTGCTGCTGTTGTAATAATTTGTTGCGCCCCAAAATTGCCACTGCCGTCGTTTGCATACCAAGCTATCTTATCATCATCTCTTGAAGCCGACAACAGGTCCAAATCGCCATTGTCGTCCAATTCGTCGGCATAGACAGATTCTGCGCCGCTTGCTGCTGTTGTAATAATTTGTTGCGCCCCAAAATTGCCACTGCCGTCGTTTGCATACCAAGCTATCTTATCGTCATCTCTTGAAGCCGACAACACGTCCAAATCGCCGTCGTCGTCCAAGTCGGCGGCGTAGACAGACCTTGCCCCATTTGCTCCTGTGGTAATAATTTGTTGTGTCCCAAAATTGCCACTACCGTCGTTTTCATACCAAGCTATTTTATCGTCACCTATTGAAGCCGACAATACGTCCGAATCGCCGTCGTTGTCCAAGTCGGCGGCATAGACAGAATATGCCTCATTTGCTGCTGTTGTAATAATTTGCTGCGCCCCAAAATTGCCACTGCCGTCGTTTGCATACCAAGCTATTTTATCGTCACCTGTTGAAGCCGACAACACGTCCAAATCGCCGTCGCCGTCCAAGTCGGCGGCATAGACAGAATATGCCACATCTGCTGCTGTGGTAATAATTTGCTGCGCCCCAAAATTGCCGCTGCCGTCGTTTTCGTACCAAGCTATTTTATCGTCACCTCTTGAAGCCGACAATACGTCCGCATCGCCGTCGTTGTCCAAGTCGGCGGCGTAAACAGATTCTGCGCCGCTTGCTACCGTTGTAATAATTTGTTGCGCCCCAAAATTGCCACTACCGTCGTTTGCATACCAAACTATTTCGTCATCGAAAAAAGAAGCTGACAGTACGTCCATATCGCCGTCGTTGTCCAAGTCGGCGGCGTAAACAGAGTTTGCCCCATCTGCTGCTGTTGTAATAATTTGCTGCGCCCCAAAATTGCCACTACCATCATTTTCGTACCAAGCTATTTTATTGTCACCTCTTGAAGCCGACAATACGTCCGCATCTCCGTCGTTGTCCAAGTCGGCGGCATAGACAGAAGATGCCACATCTGCTGCTGTTGTAATAATTTGCTGCGCCCCAAAATTGCCGCTGCCCTCGTTTTCGTACCAAGCTATTTTGTCATCTAAATAAGAAGCCGATAATACGTCCATATCGCCGTCGTTGTCCAAGTCGGCGGCATAGACAGAAGATGCCCCATCTGCTGCTGTTGTAATAATTTGTTGTACCCCAAAATTGCCACTACCCTCGTTTTCGTACCAAGCTATTTTATCGTCACCCGTTGAAGCCGACAATACGTCCGCATCGCCGTCGTTGTCCAAGTCAGTGGCATAGACAGAATACGGGTTAGGGATTTGCGTAATAATTTGCTGCCCACCAAAGAGGGTGCTTTGGGCTTGGAGTGTGGTGCTGTGCGTGGCTATTGCACCCAAGACACAGGTACAAGCAAAGAGGTAGTAAAGATTTTTCATAAAAACGTTGTGTTTTAAATAATATTTTTAAAAATGTTGTTTTATTAATAATATTAATAGTTCAAATTGCACAAAAACGACCTAAACGTTTTTTTAAGCCCCGATTTTGTAGCTAATTTCGTCCCAAATGACATCATTAATGCCGCTTAAATGGCAGAGATGTTGAACTTGTTTATAAGAATTAAATTGACGACCATTAGCTGTCATCTGGCGCGTTCACCAAGTGTCGGCATCATCGGGCGGGGGTGTTTGCGATCGTCGGGCAGTTGGTGGGTATTGTGTCTATTGCGATACCACTGCCGCGTAGCCACTTTTTGGCATTCTCGTGCTATGACCAAATCGGCGAGTTGTAGGGCTGTATCGGAGCGTTTGGCTTGTCTGAAAGCAGACATTGCCTTGTGTTGGTCTATATCGAGGCGATACAGCACCCAACGCAGGTAGTCGGGTTGGTGTTGTAGCATGTCGTCAATGGCATCGGCTAACCATTGGCGCAGCAAGCCGTAGTCGGTATTGTGTTCGGTAGCCAAGGGAGCAATACCCAAATCCCGCCCAATAAGTGCGGCAGTTTCGGGCAGATATTCGGCAGATAGCGGAGGTTTTTGGTCGGGCATTGGATTTGGGTGTTGGAGGGCAGATTTGGATCAAAGCGGTTCAAATAACAAGGGGCAATCTCCCCTATTGCTACTATTTAAAAATTACAACAATTATATATTTTTCAATAATTAAAATATTACACATATTTATATATATTAATATATTATAATAATAAAAAATACAGTTTCATTATAGCAGTAAAAATACATACCATTTAGCGCATAGATGCCTTTTGTGGGGGCATTTGTGTTTGGTAGCTTCTCTGTTCAGGCACAAAGTTGGTGCATACTGTTGTTGTTTTGGGTTAAAAGCGCGATATTTGGGGCTTTAAATAGCCCTTGATGATAAACGAACAAAATATAAGGCTCATTTTTGGTTTAAAATTACGGCAATTGCGCCAAAAACAAGGATTTTCGCCCAAAGAATTAGCCGACGCTGCGGGTATTTCTATTTCATACCTCAACGAGATAGAAAAAGGCAAGAAATACCCCAAAGCGGAAAAAATAGCGCAGTTGGCAGATGTACTCAATAGCACTTATGACGAGTTGGTGTCATTGCGGTTAAGCCGCAACTTAGCGCCCATTGCCGATTTGCTCAATTCCAATTTGTTGGGTTTGCTTCCCTTGCATTTATTTGGCATTGGTGCCGATGATTTGGTCGAGATTATCGCCAATGCACCCGCCAAAGTTAGCGCATTTATCAGTACGTTGGTGGGCATTGCCCGCAATTATGAGATGCGCGTCGAGCAATTTTATCTGACGGCATTACGCTCGTTTCAAGAAATGCACGACAATTATTTCGAGAGTTTAGAGGATATCGTCGATACATTTAGAACAGACAACGATATTGCCCTCCAAGCACCCGTTAGCTTTGCTTGGTTGGCGGGCGTATTGCGCCAAAAATACAGCTATCATATTGACGAAAGCACAATGGCTCGCTACCCCGACCTACGCAGCGTTCGCTCTATTTTTTCGACCCGCAAAAACCGCAACCGCCTGCTACTCAACAATAACCTGAACGAAGCCCAAAAAATATTCCAATTAGCCAAAGAAATAGGCTACCAAGCGATGGATTTAAGAGAACGCAATACGGCTCCGTCGTGGGTCAAAGCCGAATCGTTTGACCAAGTGCTCAACAATTTTAAAGCCTCTTACTTTGCTGGGGCTTTGCTCATTCCGCGCCGCCAATTAGCCGACGATTTAGCCCTATTTTTCAAGCTACCACTATGGGACGGTAGTGCGTTTTTGAACATGATGGCGCGGTATCGCGTATCGCCCGAAACGTTTTTGCACCGCCTCACGAGTATCGCTCCACGCTTTTTTAACCTCAATCAACTATTCTTCCTGCGGTTTAGCACTAGTGCCAAAGACTCCAATACCTACGACATCACCAAAGAGCTACACCTATCTACCCTACATACGCCCCACGCCAACGCCCTCAGCGAACACTACTGCCGCCGTTGGGTGTCAATTGCTTCATGCCGCGAGTTTGAACAATTACAAGAAAACGACAAAATACACCGCCCGTAGTGCGCGTACAACGCTCGCATTATATCAATTCGACAACGAATATTTTTGTATCTCTGTTGCCCGCTCTATGAACCCCACGCCCGATACCATCAGCAGTGTCACTATCGGTTTTTTGATGAACGCCGACTTTAAAAGTAAAGTGGCTTTTTGGCACGACCCCAAAATACCCGTCCGATTGGTCAATGAAACCTGCGAACGCTGCTTACTACAAGACTGCCAAGAACGCGCCGCCTCTGCCCACGTCTTAAAACAACAAATCGGCACCCAAAAGATTGAAAAAACCATCGAAGAATTAGTCAAGAACTTGGCGTAGCTATTTAGGGTATAGGGTCTTGGGTGGAGGGTAATGAGCAATATTTATCTAATAATGCCTGACATCGCTGTATATTCGATTAGTTCCCCCTACAAGGCTAAATAGTTACCGAAATTTTATTGAAAATTATTGCAAAAAACGTAAAAACAAAAACATAATTATTTTTTCAATGCGTAAAAATTTAATTATCAGAACTTATAGAATTATTGACCAAGCATTAATTGTGATCAAAAATTAAATATTTATTTATATTAATTAAAAAATTTTCTATTATCTATTCATCACCAACCCGCCAAGGGTCTTTTATGATGCGCTTTTCGTTCTTACTCATCGCCCTATTATTTGCCTCCAACCTTTGGGCACAGTCAAACGTAGAGGCTTGGTCACTCGCAAAATGCCTGCAATATGCTCGCCAAAACAACCGACAATTACAACAATTAGCCCTCCAAACCCAATCGGCAGTAGTCAATGAACGACAGAGCCGACAAGACCGCTTGCCCAATGCCAACGCCGGACTATCGTCGGGCACCAATCTGGGGCGGTCTATCGACCCAACCACTAATACGTTTAGCACGCAAGCTATTGGGGCTATCCAAGCCAACCTAAGCAGCTCGGTGACGCTTTATAACGGCGGCTTGCTCAAAAATACTATTGCGCAACGCGGCATGGAATTAGAGTTAGCCCAATTGCAGACCGACGAAACCGCTAATAATCTCACCCTGAGCATCATTGCTGCCTATTTGCAAATCTTATTGGGCGAATCGCAAGTATCGGTCATCGACCAACAAATAGCTATGACCCAAACTCAGCGCGAGCGCGTGACCAAACTCATCGAAGCAGGAGTATTGCCCGCAGGTGATATATTAGACATCGATGCCCAAATAGCCTCTGACAACCTAAGCCGCGTAAATGGCACTAACTCCGTAGCTGCTGCTCTGCTCAACCTACGCCAATTATTGGCTTACTACGAACAACCCTTCGGGATAGAACACCCCAATTACCCCGAACCCAACGAAGCTGACCTCTATAGCCGCAACCCCGAAAATACGTATCAAAAAGCATTGACCACGCAGCCAGGGCTAAAAACATCAATGCTGCAAACCCAAATAGCTCGGCAACAGCTAAAAATTGCGGCTTGTAATAAACTACCCGTTGTATCGCTCAACCTCAATGTGAGTTCTAATTATTCCTCGCTAATGCAGCGTTTAGCTTCGGAGCTACCCACCGGGCTTGCCCAAGCACCACTTATCACAGCCAGCGGCGAAAGCATTTTTTCGCCTACATTCAGTTTTGAAAAAACGCCCCTTTTCACCCAAATTGCCGATAATTTGGGCGCACTGGTAGGAGTGAACGTTTCTATACCGATATTTAATCGAAACCGCGTAAAAAATAGCTTATCCTTAGCCGAAATAGGCATACAAAATAGCCAACTAAACGAAAAAATAGTGCAGGAACGCCTCCGACAAAATATCGAACAAGCCTATTTAGACGCACGCGCTGCCCTCACGCGCTACCAAAGCACCAAAGCCAATATAGACGCGCTGCAAAAAGCATTGCAACATACCGAAAAACGCTATAACTTGGGTATGCTCAATTCGCTCGACTACGTAAATGCCCGAAATAGGTTGGCAAGTGCCGAACTAAACCTACAAAGTGCCAAATATGACTATTTTTTCGACTAAAAATTATCGATTATTACGAAGGCAAACCCATGATGTAATACATTATAAAGCATATTAAATCATTTTATTTTTGTGCTCCCGCAAACAGCCCTAAACCCTTGGAACAAAGCGGTTTAGGGCTGTTTCTAACTGCCCATTTTGCAGCAAATTATTTGGCATATTGTCACTTAGTGCTTTGCCATGCGTCCCAACAGGTAATATAATACTAGTAATCGGCAAGCAAGGGATAAAAAATGACAATATCATGACTGTTTTAAACAATTCTCCGTATCTTTGCTATCATAAACTAACAACGCCTGCCTACCCAAACCCATTATTGACTCCATAAATATCCCTTTATACCCCACATTCATTTTTTTACCACTTATGAGCAAATATCTCGTACTTACAACCCTTTTGTCTGCCCTGTACTGGCAGAGCGTCAACGCACAAGTCAATTTTGTAGAACACATCATCGGCACACAAGCCGACGGACCACATTTCGTAGCCATTGCAGATATTGACGGCGATAGCGATATGGATTTGGTGTCCAGTTCAGAATTTGACAGCGACTTGCGCGTGTATTACAACAACGGCAACCAAGTATTTACCGACCAAATCCTGACTTGGGTAACTGCCTCCAACCTTATCGTCACCGATTTTGACGAAGATAACGACTTAGACATTTTTACGACCTGCGGAGCCGACGGCACTATTTCGTGGTTCAGAAATTTGGGTGGCGGCAATTTTAATACGGCTGCTACCTACAACGAAGGGTCGCCCCGCGCTGCCTACCTCATCTTGGCAGACACAGACCAAGACGACGACTTAGACATCGTCACAAGCCGCAATGCCGACACACCGAGCAGCACCTTATCTTCGCTCGAAAACGATGGGTTCAATCAGTTTAGCACGCAACAAGCTATCGCTACCGCCGCGCCCGCCGAAAAAGTAGCCGCTGCCGACCTCAACAACGATGGCTTCCCCGAAATCATCACCGTAACAGACGGTGCCGTGCGCTGGTACGCCAACAACGCGGGCAATATCGCCACCACAGGCACACTGATTGACAATACCGTATCGGCGCGTGCTATTGATGTTGCCGACTTTAATGCCGATGGTTTTTTAGACATTGCCGTAGGGTCATTGGATTATAACAAACCCTTAGCATGGTATCCGAACAACGGCGGCACGGCATTTGGCACATTCCGCCTTATCAGCAACCTATTCGATTATATTCACGACGTAAAAGCTGCCGACTTCGACGGCGACGGCGATATGGACGTAGTAGGCTCGGATAGCGAAATGGGACACAAAATTGTGTGGTTTGCCAACAACGGCACAGGTACATTTGGCGTATTGCGAACGGTTAATAACGATATAGCTTCGCCGCACGGCTTGGCTGTGGGCGACATAGACGGCGACGGCGATATAGATATAGCCGCTACATCGTCATGGGACGACCAAGTAATTTGGTACGAAAACCAAATAACGGGTAGTGCCGTACAAAGTGCCGACAATAGCAATAATACGCTACAAGCCACCCGAACCAATAGCAATGCCATACAGCTAACACTCGACGCTGCCGAACCCGACCGCCATGCCCTATTACATATATATGACGTATGCGGCAAAGTAGTAGCCCAACAAACGTGGCAAATCGAAGCAGGACCTAACCAGCTATCTATACCAATGCAAGGTTTGCCCGCAGGTATGTATATCGCACGATTATACGCACAAGGGCAAAGCATGGGCGTAAAATGGATTTATTAAGCCCTAACTTTGCCAACTTCTGGGCAATAGTCTTGCATAATATACTGATAACAAGCAAACCGCATTAAAAAAATAACAAAAATCAGTGATTATCGGTATTAAACAATTTACATTATATAATGCGCTGAAAACGAGCAATTTGTATTTATTTTTAAAATTTAATTAAAATTAATAATTTCATATTTTGCTTGTTATGAACAAAATACAAATTATTAAATTTTAATATTAATAATTGCTGACAAAAATCAGCAACAGACCAAGAAAAGACTCGATTTTTATCGCCTATCAAATCGATTAACTTGCATCAAATCCAACTAAAAAATGTCGCGTTTACTACTTGAATCTAAGTAATTCGTGACATTTTTTATATTTTATTTTTAATAATCAATTTGCCTATAACGGTTTTGGTTTTCGCCTAACTTGATATCCCATACAATAAAAACCTGTCCAAAGCGTTATTTGCAGCGATACGGTAAAGTTGGGATAATCAAACATCTTGCCCTGCTATTCGCAGAGCCTGCTGCAAACCGTTTGTATAGCTATATAGCACAAGAAATGTATGAGTATTAGGCAAGGAGCGAAAAAAAATGGGTTTCGCTTTAATAATATGCAATAAGTGCGTACCTTAGCGGCAACAAAAGCCCTTTAGCATCGGAACAGACAAATTTGCAGCATCTTGCCAATTATTGCGCAAGTTGCTTGTGGTGTTTTGCCATTTTGTACGTTTTAACATCTGCCAACACGTTTGGCATGACTATTGCTGTGGTGCATTGATTTTTTTTGACTTATTTTGCATCTTATCATCATATCACTATTAGACTTGTAGCAGCGGCATTTACTTGGGCGTAAAATGGTGCTTTTTCGCCTATTTTCCGTTTATTTTTGGAAATATAGCCCCGCTATGCCTCCAAAAATAAGCCCCAATCAGCCCAAAAATCCCTCTTTTTCCGCTCCAACCCAGCTACTGTCACAAGTTTACCAAACTTTATCGTTCCTCGCACATCTATAAAATTCGCCCCAATGTGGTCAATATTACCACAAATCTTTCTGTTATCCTTATATTTTCACTCATAAACCACAACAAACACTGAATGATGCAGAAACTTCGCCTAATATGGGTGTTCGCAGCCTTTTTTGCGTTTTTTTCGCTGCCTGCCACCGTCAATACCGCCAAACATGCCAAGGGCGGCGAGAGTGCCGCCGCTACTACCGCAAAAGCCAAAGCTGCTTTATTTGAAAGCCACATCAAAAGCCTCTACGACGAACTGAACTTGCAAAACAAAGGATTAGACTTTAATGTATTCCGGTTTGCTGTGCCGGGCTACTACAATCTGCTGCGCGAAAACAAAATTATGCCCAACCGACATCGTCTAGCCGTAGCCGATTTTCGCAAACCATCGCAACAAAAACGCCTTTTTATTATCGACTTAGCTTCGCGTCGCCTATTGCACCAAACTTGGGTGGCACACGGAAAAAATAGCGGCTTGGTCTATGCCCAAAAATTCTCTAACGAACACTCCTCGCTCCAAAGCAGTTTGGGCTTTTACAAAACCGACCATACCTATAGCGGGCAACACGGATACTCACTCTATTTAGACGGCATGGAAGAGGGTTTTAACGACCAAGCCCGCCCTCGCGCCATTGTTATGCACGGTGCCGACTATGTTACTGCCGACTATATTGCCCAGCACGGCAGGGCAGGACGCAGTTGGGGCTGCCCGTCTGTACCTTTCGGTGAGCATACTGCCATCATTGATAACCTCAAATCGGGCAATTGTTTGTTTATCTATTCCGATGACCTAAGCTACCTCAACCGCTCTAAATTGCTCAATTTCCAAAAAGCCGCCGACTTTTTCTCTACGCAAAATGCGTATTAAGGGTTAATTTCTGATAGCGTTATCGCTATATTTTTTTTCAATCTGCCCAAAGCCCATCTCCATTTTTATAAAAAATATCGCCCGTCGGCACCCACAAACAAGGGGTAGCTACGGGCGATATTGTGTATTATATTGCTATGGTATTAGTAGCCGCAAGGCGCGGTTATTGTGCCAAGTCGAAATGAGCGGTATAGCGTCGCCATTTTCGATAACTTGGTCATATCGTCAGGCATAGGTGCTTCAAAATAAAGTTCTTCGCCTGTTTCGGGGTGTATGAAGCCTAAGACGCGGGCACGCAGAGCTTGGCGCGGCAGTAGTTCAAAACAATTTTCGATAAACTGCTTATATTTGGTATAAATAGTGCCTTTTACGATGCGGTCGCCGCCATATTCGTTATCATTGAACAAAGAATGTCCTATATGCTGAAAATGCACCCTTATCTGGTGGGTTCTGCCTGTTTCTAAGCGACATTCTACTACGCTAACATAGCCAAAACGCTCTAATACGCGGTAATGCGTTACAAGATGTTTGCCATAATCGCCATCGGGATATACGTCCATCACTTTGCGAAAACGGCGATGACGGTCTATATTGCCCGTAATGGTGCCTTCGTCCTCTTCAAAGTCGCCCCATACCAAAGCTACGTAGCGGCGCGTGACGGTATGGTTAAAAAACTGCTTGGCGAGGTGGGTCATTGCATAGTCGGTTTTTGCCACTACCATCAAACCCGATGTATTTTTATCGATTCGATGCACTAATCCGGGGCGCATTTCGCCCTCAATCGAAATACCGCCTTGCTGATTGATGGGCAATTGGGCAAAATGGTGGGTCAAGCCGTGCACGAGTGTGCCCGCAATATGCCCGCAGCCCGGATGTACGACCAAACCCGCAGGTTTGTTCAGCACTAATAGCGTATCGTCTTCGTATACGATATCTAAGGGCATTGGCTCAGGTATTATCGTATAGCGTTGCACGGGGCGCGGCAATACGATAGCTATTTCGTCGTTGGGGCGGACGCGGTAATTCGGTTTGACAGCTTTGCCATTGACCAAAATAGCTCCTGCGTCGGCGGCATTCTGTATTTTATTGCGGCTAATCTTTTCGAGTCTATTGACCAAAAATTTATCAATCCGCAACAGAGATTGCTGCGGGTCGATGCGTATCGAAAAATGTTCGTATAATTTTTCTTCGTCCTCGCCTTCACCTTGCTCCCAATCGGCGAGTTCGGTATCATCGGCGGTGCTTATCAAGTCGGGCAAATTGTTCAATTCTTCGGCTGTCATATTCGTATAACAAATAGGCTAAGTTGGTAATAAAAGTGGATAATTTTCCCATTGGGGTATTGGCTAATAATCGCCCAATGTTTCGGGTAGTTGGGCTAAGGCACGCGCCAATTGTTCGTCATTGGGTGCTATGCCGTGCCATTCGTGTGTGCCCTCCATAAAATCGACCCCCTTGCCCATTGTGGTTTTCATCAATATTACGATGGGTTTTCCTGCACCGCGCAGGGTTTGGGCGTGCCTCAATTGGGTTTGTAGCTGCGTTATGTCGTGTCCGTCTGCGTGTAGCACATGCCAGCCAAAAAGCAGCCCATTTGGCAGCCAAATCGCCCAAAGACATTACCTCGTCGTTAGAGCCGTCTATTTGTTGCCCGTTCCAATCGACAGTAGCGATGAGGTTGTCTATTCGGTGGTGAGCAGCAAACATCGCGGCTTCCCAAACCTGTCCCTCCTGCAATTCGCCGTCGCCGCAAGGAGAATACCTATCGGCTATCGCCGTTCATGCGCTTGGCGAGGGCTGCTCCTGCGGCTACGGACAGACCTTGCCCCAAGGAGCCTGTAGCTATGCGCACACCGGGCAAACCTTCTTCTGTGGCGGGGTGCCCTTGCAAGCGCGAGTTGATGCGCCTAAAAGTAGCTAATTCGCTCACAGGGAAATAGCCCGACCGAGCTAAGACGCTATAAAATACGGGCGAGATATGTCCGTTAGATAAAACAAATACGTCTTGTTCGCGAGCATCGAGGTCGAAAGGTTGGGGGCTATGCTGCATGACCGAAAAATAGAGTGTGGTCAAAAAATCAGTGCAACCCAAAGAGCCGCCCGGATGACCCGATGCTACGGCATGTACCATGCGCACGATGTCGCGGCGCACCTGTGAGGCAATATCTGATAAGGGGTGGGGTTGGTTCATGAATGTATAGATAAGGTATATTGGGTACGTTTTAGGGTGGGCGGAGGGGGACACTAATCGGGCTTGGATTTTCGCCTGTTAGCAATTTTACGCTTTTAATATTTCTCGCACTTGTTGTTCGTCAAGCATTAATTGTTGGCGCAGTGCTGCAATATCATCAAATTTCTGTTCGGGGCGTAGGTATTGGCAAAGTTCAAGTCGCAGGGTTTGGTCGTACAGCGAACTGCCGGGCGGAAAGTCGAGCAAATGCGCTTCTATACTTAGTGTTTCGCCGCTTACAGTAGGTCGTTTGCCTATATTGAGCATGGCGGCGTAGCTGTCTCCCGTTTCGGTATGGGCTTGGGCGGCATATACGCCTTGTCGGGGTAATAGTTTGTCGGGGTCGTTGAGGTTTAGGTTGGCAGTTGGGAATCCAATGGTTCTGCCCAATTGTCTGCCGCGCACTACTGTTCCGCACAGACAGTATTGATATCCCAGCAAGGCGGTAGCTGTTTCCAAGTCGCCTTGGGTGAGTGCCTTCCGTATCTTGGTCGAGCTGATGGCTATATTATCTATCTGCTGTTTGGGTATTTCTTCGACTACAAAACCATCCTGCAAGCCGTATTGTTGCAATAATTCTAATCCGCCGCTGCGGTTTCTGCCGTATCGGTGGTCATATCCGATGACGATGTGTTTTGGTTGCAAATAACGCACCAAAAAATCGGCGATATATTGTTCGGGGCTTTGTTCGGCAAACTGGGGCGTAAAGGGTGTTACGACTACATTTTGTAGTCCTGTTTGTTCTAACAGATCTATTTTTTCTGCTAATGGCGATAGCAGACCTACTGTATCGCCGCCCTTGATTACTGAGCGTGGGTGCGGGTGAAAGGTGAGCAATACACTTTCGCCTTGTTCGCGCAGGGCAAGGTCGCATACGCGCCTGATGATTTGGCGGTGTGCTAAATGCACCCCATCAAAAGTGCCGATGGTGAGCACCGTTTGCCGAAAACGGGGCAAATCATCGAGTTGAGTAAAAACGCGCATGGCGGGAAACTATATATAGCGGCGCAAAGGTACAGCTAAAATTTGACAATCAGCAATTTTTCGCTTGCTGCTATTGGTAGTATCTAAGATAGGCATCGCTACTATTTTCGGCAAAAAAACATAGCAAGTCAGCCAAAATAACTATTTTTGCACAAGCAAGGGCAATATTGCCTCCTTTATAACATGTTTCTAACGCGATTTCTCGGCAATGTCATCTGGAAAACCAATATGATAGTTGCCTTAGCTCTCTTACTGACCTATACCGCGCCTTATATCAATCCTTCCTCGACCTGGCTGCCAGCACTGGCGGGCTTGAGTTATCCGTTTTTTCTGTTCCTCAACATTGGTTTCATTATCTTTTGGCTCGTGCGCCGCCCTATTCACTATGCTTTTTTATCGCTGGCAGTGATTTTGTCCGGTTTTCCCTTGCTGGCATCGTGGTGGGCGATGCACCCTTTTGCAGGCACACCTTCTAAAACCAAAAATCCTACTTTGCGCGTGATGAGTTATAACGTGCGCAATTTTGACTTGTATAATTGGAGCAAAAACCGCGAATCGCGCGATAATATGATGCTACTCATCAAGGCAGAAAACCCCGACATCATCTGTTTCCAAGACTTTTATACCCAAGACGATACCATTTTTAACAATATTGCGGTCTGTACCCAAGAGCTTGGCTATCCCTATTATCATTTCGAGAATACCATTACTGTAAAAAAAAAACAAATTTGGAGCTGCTATATTCTCCAAATATCCGCTCTCTAACTTTAAACATATCGACCTACAAGAGCAAGGTACCAATACTATTGCCTTTGCCGATGCCGATATTGCAGGTAAAAAGGTGCGCATATTTACTGCCCACTTACAATCGACGTATTTGGCAAAAAAAGACATCCGTTATATGTCTGAACTTTTGGAGGCACAAAAAGAGGGCAATGCTACGCCCACTACTGGCGACCACTTCAAATCGGTATGGTCTATCGTGCAAAAGTTGAAAGGTGGCTATATCAAACGCGGCGAGCAAGCTCATTTATTGGCTGCCGAAATCGAACAATCGCCCTACCCTGTTATTGTTTGCGGCGATTTTAACGATACGCCCATTTCTTATACCTATCACACTGTTGCCCGTCTGCCGCGCTTGCACGACGCTTTTCTCGAAAAAGGATTTGGCTTGGGCACTACTTTTCATGGGTTATCGCCGCTGCAATTCAGAATCGATTATATTTTTGTCGAAAGTAGTTGGCAGGTGCGCAGTTTTGACATAGTGCGCAAGGGCTACTCTGACCACTACCCTATCGTAACAGAATTGGCTTTGCCTCAATAGCTATAATTCCAAAGCGACCTTACTCTTTGCAGGTAATATCGCTTTGTGATATATTTTAATATTATATGTTTTTTTTATTCACAATCACCTTCTAAGGAGGCTATCCAGTCGCGTAGCAATTGTAAGCCCTCTTCATGAATGGCAGAGCGTGCTAATTCGGGCATTGCTACTTGGGGCTGAATAGAATTGAGGCGATAAATCAGGATAGACGAGTCGGGTTTGCCTGGGTAAATATCAAATTTGAAGAGACCTGCGCCTGGTCCGGCGGCTATTGGCTGTTTGCATACTCCCCAAGCAGTAGGGTTGGTTTGTAAGTAATCCAAATCTAAGCCTGCATTGTTGGCAGGTCCTCGGGTATTGTGGCAATGTGCGCAATTAATGTCTAAATAAGCGCGGGCGCGGTCGTTGAGCGAACCTGTGGTGGGGTCGTCCCAAACGGGTACTTTGGGTATGTCGGCGGTGGCGGGTTTGCCGCTTAGATAGCCTACGGCAGCCAATTTGTCTAATTGGTTCATCGTGCCTTCGGCGTAGGGATAATCTTTGTTCATGTGCCGTGCTTTGGTGCCAATAGGTACCATTTTTTGGTCGATGCTATGGCAACCTTTACAATCGTTTTTGTTGGGTATTTGGTAGAAAATGCTCTTGGTATTGCCATCGTAGTGCGTCCAACTCACGTCAATGATGCGCCCCGCTACATCAAAGTTGGCTTCTGTTTGTTGGTCGTTCCAAATATACGTAGCGGCTATCCAAGCCGTATCGGTGCGAATAAGCAATCGGGTTTCTATAATTTTTTGCCCCAAAGCAGCGTCGCGTATATCATTGAGGAACGAAAAATTTTTAATAATAACACTGCCCACCGGAAACTCAAATGTTTCGTCTGCTTTATATACCGCCGCCGCCTTCGGGCATATACACAAAACGGCTCTTGGTGGTATAGTTCGAGAACAGCGGCGTATTGAGGTCGTAGGGTATCACTTGGGCTACGGGGTTAAAGTCTGCCATATTTCCCTGAAAAAAGCCATAGTCTGACAAGCGCGGATAGGGCACTTGCGTCAAATCGACATTGGGTTTGTCTCCGTCAGTAGGGTCATCTTTGGTGCAGGCTATTTGTATGCCTAATAAGATGCAGAATAGCAGAATTGGTAAAGTCCAAGACCTTTTTTGGTTAATTTGCATTGTTTTTTTTATTATTATATTTGTTTGTAATAAACAATTTATTTTCAAAATTGAATATGCGCCTATGGTATTTCAGGGCGAAATGCTTGCAAGGCATATTCATTTTCAAGCATTATGACAAACAGAAATTGTTCCGCAAAACTACGTCGAATCGATTCTTTTACTTATTCTCGTCCATTTCCAAATAGTTGCCGTCTTTGCCTTTGGGTTTGTCGGTACTTCTCAGTTTCGATTTGGCGGCTTCTCCTGTTGCAATTTGGCTAATTTTTCGCGGGCTTCTTTTTGAGTTCGTCTTCGGGTTTGTAATTGTCTATAACGCTTTGTAGGGTAGCTTTGGCTTGGAATGGCTCGCCTTTGCTCACATATATATCAGACAGCAATATAAATGCTTTTACGACCCAATATTCATGCGATGCCGTTTCGTTGCTAACCTTGAAACACAGGGCTTTTGCTGCATCTAAGTCTTTGGCTTTGTAGGCAATATCGGCTAAATAGTAGCGGGCTTGCGCACCCTGTTCGTTGGTAGTGCGTTGGGCGGCAGTAGTTAAGTTCGTTTTAGCTTTGGTGGCATTGCCTTGTTGGTAGGCGAGTAGTCCTGTATAAAAGTAGGTATCGGTTTGGTCTTCGCCTGTCGCGCTTTCTTCTTTTCGCAACAAATCGGCATAGAAGTCTAATTCTTCTGCTTTTTTGAGGTAATAGGTTGCTCGCACTAAGGCTCGTAGCGATTCGGTTTTGAGGTCGGGGCGCGAAGCTGTTTCGTAGAGTTTTCGGGCGTATCGGTATGCTTTATCATAATCTTTATCGATATACAACGCAATTCTGCCGCCTTTATCTAAGGCGCGTTCAGTAAATACGTTATTGCCCGCGTCGTTGATGATAAAATCGTAGTCTTTGACGGCTTTGGCATAGTCTTGTTGGCTGTATAGGCACTGACCGCGATAGAAACGCGCATACAAGGTATATGCTCCGTTGGGGTAGTTGCTTAGGTATTTGGTAAATTCTTTGGTGGCGTTATCGCAGTCGGCTTTGGTATAGTAGCTTTCGGCAATTTGGTAGTTGAGCGAGTCTTGGGCATCATTAGAGATTTGCAAATCGGGGAATTTTCGGATAAATTGGGCAAATCCGTCAGAGTCCTGTTTGCTTATATATACATCGCGCACGCCATCTACCGCTTCTTGCGCTTCGCTTGATTTGGGGAATCGCTTCAAAACCAATTCGTAGAATTGCAAAGCTCGCTCATAATCATTGCGGTTGTAGTAAATCAAACCCAAATTGACCAATGATTTGCGCACATATTCGCTTTCGGGGTGTTCGTCTATTAGTTTGCGGTGGGTAGCGATGGCGGCTTCGGGTTGGTCTATGGCTACTTGCGTAATAGCGGTTTGGTAGAGGGCATCGTCGATATAACTCGACCCCGAAAATCGGTCGTTAATGCCGTTTAGGGTAGCTATTTTGGCGGCATAATCGCCGTTTAATCCTTGTAACATACCTTTTTGGTAATAGGCATAATCTACACCGCGCCCGCCTGCTTCGATAACGCTGTTGTAGAGGGCAAGCGATTGGTCGTAGCGGCGCAGCATAAAGCTACAGTCGGCACTTCGCAGGGTGGCATCGGGAAAAACCTGCCCTGCAACCGATTTATAATCTTTTTTATTGGGGTTGTTGTCGAGCAAGCGGCGGGCAGCATCGAAATAGGCGAGTGCGTCGGCATATTCGCGCTCTTTGAACAAGATATA
This sequence comes from Sphingobacteriales bacterium, assembly GCA_016711295.1. Classification (GTDB taxonomy): domain Bacteria; phylum Bacteroidota; class Bacteroidia; order Chitinophagales; family UBA2359; genus JADJTE01. The sequence goes on from JADJTE010000009.1 coordinate 50,102, forward strand.
GCCGAGTGTATATTGCGCTGTAGCGGGGTTTACTTTTTCAGACAAATTGCGCGAGCCTACCGAACCCAAGAAGTTTTCCATACCATTAAAGGCATCTTCGTATTGTTTGTTTTTGTATGCTATATCGGCTTTCCAAAATCGGCTAAATGCAGTTATATCGGCATCGTAGGGATTATCTAAGGCTTTATCGAAATGGTCGGTGGCATCGTTCCATTTTCGGTCGTTGAATAGTTCTACGCCGCGCAGGTAGGCTACGCGCTGATAGGCTTTTTGCATATCGGGCGATTTGGCGGTGATGCCTTCGAGGGTTGATAGTGCTTCGCGGTAGTTGCGCGTAGTTTCAAAAATGGCACTTAGCAATCGTTTTGCCTCGCCCAAATAGGCTGAATTGGGGTATTTATTGATAAAATCTTGCAAACGACTAATTGCGTTGCTATGAAAACCCTGTTCGTAGGATAGCTTGGCGTAGTTAAAACTAGATATTTCTTTTATTTGCGGGTCAAAATTATCGCGCGAAGCGGCATCAAAAGCATTCATAGCCTTTGCTTTGTCGTTGGTTTTCAGGTAGCAATCGGCGAGGTTATACATGGCGTTTTGCCCCAAAGTATCGCGTAGGCTGTTCAGTTCCGAAAAATTGCCTATGGCTTTATCGTATTGTTTGGCTTGGCATTGGCAATAGCCCAATTGGTACAAATCTTCTTTGCGTACCTTGCCTGTTTTTTCGACATAAAGCTGTAGATAGGGCAAGGCTTCGGCAAATTGTTTGCGGTTAAAATAGGTTTGTCCTATTAGTTGGTTCAATTCTTTTTGGTTGCGCAGCGAAGCATCGGCAGCTAATGGCGTGCTATATTTGAGCAAATCGTCGGGTTTGTTCTGAAAATAGTAGATAAGGGCTATGTAATAAGGCAGGGCTTTGCCGTATTTGGGGCTTTTTCTCTACGCGCTGAAAACTCTCTAAGGCTTTGGTATATTGCTTGTCGAAATAAGCCAATACGCCGTAATAATAATTGGCATCGTAATAATAGTCGTTGTTGGTATTGATTATTTCGGCAATGCATCTTTTGCCCGACCAAAATCCTTGCTGACAAAATAGCTATATGCCAATTGAAAATAGTATTCGCCGCGCTCTGCTGCGCTCATGTCAGCTTGTGCATCGGCTTTTTCGTAGCAGTAAATAGCATCCTTATAGGCTTTTTTGGCAAAATAAATCTTGCCCAATTCGTAGTAGGCGCGTCCTGCCCAAGCACTGCTCTCGTGTTCGTCTATAAATTGAGCGAGCAGCATTTCGGCATCGGGCATTTTCATTTTCACAGCGCAAAGGGCATTATAATAGGCTGCTGCTTCGCAATCGGCGGCTAAGGTAGTCGTTGTTCCGTTGCGGCATTGTTGTTTGTATAGTGCAAAATCGTGTTGGGCTAAGGGGTAATTACCCTCTTCTGAAACGCTCTGTAGCTTGTTCGTATAGGCGGTTGGGGTCGGTATAAACACGGGTTTGCTGGGCTGCGATAGGAGTGCAAGCGTACAATAATGCCCAAAGGCAGGATAATCGACCAATAAATAGCAAAGCGTTTGGCATGTCAATTTGTTTTTGGGAAGGAAATGTGGTGAGTTGCAGCATCGATATTAGGGCGTATCATCAAACACACGCAAGAGGGCACTACTCCACAACATTACGCAAAGTTCTATTTTTTATGGCATATTTAAACAGTATAGCCGAAATATTTTTTAGGTCTGCGCAAAATGAGGTTTGCTTATTGCACAGCAAGCGCGTTGCCTCAAAAGTTGGGCAACGCGCTTGCTGTGGTATTGGAATAACTGAATGCCGTGCAGAGCGGTTCAGTTTAGATGCAAATTCAAGTTGTTTAGTGCTATTTGAATAAATTTTGGATTAGTGAATAAAGTTTTCTTTCTGTTACTCCAATTTTTCAATTCGTTGATAATATCTTCCTCGCTGTTGATTTCCTTTTCCGAAAGAATAAAATCTATTGTCGAAAGTAGTTCTAAGCCAAATGAGGAATAAAATCCCGTTAAAAATAATTTAGTGTTTTCTGCAATGTTTTTGTAGCTTTCATTTTCGGGTTTATCTAAAAATTGCTTCACCTCTATCTCGGCATCTGCAATTAAATATAGTTCTTCAAAAGGCTTTTTGTTTTTTGAGCTATATCCCATGATGTAACTCCCATTTAAATAATACAAAACGTGCTTTACTTTGCCCGAATAGGGTCCATAAAAATTGGGTTGAAACTCTAATCGAAAAGCATCTTTTGCTCCAAATCGTTGCAAGAAGTAAGCAATCTTTTCGGCAGCAAACTCAGAGACAAACTCGCCACCACGAACTAAATCATATAATACCGAAAGTAGCATTGCCCTGGCAGGTGTTAGTTTCACTCGTTCTTTTTTTATGACTTCTTGGATAATAGCATTTGGCTCATAGATAAAAACAGCACAGTCGATATCTTTTAAATATTTTTCTAAAATATACTTTATTTTACCCCAACTCAAACCGCCATTTCCTGCGCCAAGTGCTGGAATAGCAATTGATTTTATATTTTTCTCTTCGATAAAATCCACCAATGCACTTAATCCCGCTTCAATATAGTGATATTCAGAAGGTAATCGCCAATCAGTTTTTGTAGGAAAATTGATAATAATTTTTTTGCCTAACAACAATGATTTTTCTTCTGTTATTAATAGCTGACCGATATTCAGCTCTTTATTTTTGCAAGCATCTACATATTGCTTGAAATTATTCGGAAACCTATTTTTAAACTGCAATGCAATGCCTTTTCCCATTACACCAACGGTGTTCACGGTATTTACCAAAGCCTCTGCTTCGCTTTCTAGTAAGTTGCCAACTTGGTAACGTATCATGATTTAAAAATAATATTCCGGTTTAACAATTACTTTGGCAGCATCTGCGCCAAAATTTATCAATCGGTTTTTTGCAGTTTCGTTATATGTTATGTATCCCAAAATGCCGGCTGGGGTAATGTCCCCTAAAACCAAAAACTCTGCTTCTTTCCGCCGTTTTTTGTCCAAATCATTTTCATCTCTCCAATACTTGGCATTGATAGCATTTTTGTCAATTATAGTGTAAATATTCTGAATATTTTCAGATGTATATTGAAAAGTAAAACTATCAACAGCGTGCCCATCAGTAAATATAAACTCCAATTCCAAATCTATAATTTTTTGAACAGAACTCACGCAATAAACAATATTTTCTGCCGAAGTTGGCACAATCATATTGAAACCATTTTGAACAACGTAGAGCATTGGCATCCTTACTCCAAAATAAAAAGGAATATAATCGCCTAAGCAGCTACCATTATTGAGCAAAAAATTATTTCGGGTAGAAATCAAACCACTATCTCCAATAGGGACAAAATTAGGATTTGCATTCACCGAAGTTGAATGGGTGATGCCATTTTGAATAATATGCGAAATATTATCAATATGAGTTATTCTAAAAAGATATATTTTGTGGTTCTTTTAGGTTTGTTGTGGAATGATTACCTTTGCGGTATACTATTTAATTTACACATATGGAAGATTGCAAATTTTATGAATTACTTTTTGACTTACCTTTTCTATTAGTGAGTTCTGTTTCGTTTGATAGCGACAAATTGGTCGTCACTTGTCACTCTCAATTAGGCGAAGGGATTTGTCCTTGTTGTAAAAAAAAAGACGACAAAAGTAAATCAACGTTATCATCGCAGTGTTTCGGATTTGCCTATTTCTGGTCGTTCTGTGGTGTTGAATTTAGAGGTACGCCAATTTATTTGCCTCGATTGCAATCGCACATTTAGCGAACGGTTCGATTTTGTCAGTGAATCGACCAACACAACGCACACCATAGGCGAAGTGGGTGTTTATGCTTTGCGAAAAACAACCTATTAGTCAGGTGGCTGCTTTGCTGGGCATGGGTTATTCCCAAGTAGCGCATATTTATCAATTGGGTGCTGAGTCACTTATCTCTGCTTGCGACCCCTATAAGTCGGTGCGCAATTTAGGCATTGATGAAATAGCTCTTCGCAAAGGTCATGGCGATTATGCTTGTGTATTAGTAGATTTGGATAGGGGCTGTGTCATAGATATGTTGCCATTTAGGGATAAAGAGCGGCTTATCGCCCATTTTCAGGCTAAGGGAGAGGCTTTTTGCAACAAATCGAACATATAAGTTGCGATATGTGGGATGGCTACATCACGAGTTCAAAGGCATTATTTCCCAATGCCAAGATTGTTATTGACCGTTTTCAGCAGCCGCACCTGAACGCGGCAGTAGATGAACAACGAAAAGAGATAAGAAAAACGAATAAAGATGTTGAAGTGTTTAAAGGTATCAAGTGGGCTTTACTCAAAGATCCTAAGAGGCTAACAGTACAAGACGAGGAGAAATTAAGCAAAGCTTTTGAGCAATCGTCCGTATTAGAAGAAATTTATGAAATAAAAAATACTGGTTCTTTTAGGTTTGTTGTGGAATGATTACCTTTGCGGTATACTATTTAATTTACACATATGGAAGATTGCAAATTTTATGAATTACTTTTGGACTTACCTTTTCTATCAGTGAGTTCTGTTTCGTTTGATAGCGACAAATTGGTCGTCACTTGTCACTCTCAATTAGGCGAAGGGATTTGTCCTTGTTGTAAAAAAAAGACGACAAAAGTAAATCAACGTTATCATCGCAGTGTTTCGGATTTGCCTATTTCTGGTCGTTCTGTGGTGTTGAATTTAGAGGTACGCCAATTTATTTGCCTCGATTGCAATCGCACATTTAGCGAACGGTTCGATTTTGTCAGTGAATCGACCAACACAACGCACCATAGGCGAAGTGGGTGTTTATGCTTTGCGAAAACAACCTATTAGTCAGGTGGCTGCTTTGCTGGGCATGGGTTATTCCCAAGTAGCGCATATTTATCAATTGGGTGCTGAGTCACTTATCTCTGCTTGCGACCCCTATAAGTCGGGGCGCAATTTAGGCATTGATGAAATAGCTCTTCGCAAAAGGTCATGGCGATTATGCTTGTGTATTAGTAGATTTGGATAGGGGCTGTGTCATAGATATGTTGCCATTTAGGGATAAAGAGCGGCTTATCGCCCATTTTCAGGCTAAGGAGAGGCTTTTTGCAACAAATCGAACATATAAGTTGCGATATGTGGGATGGCTACATCACGAGTTCAAAGGCATTATTTCCCAATGCCAAGATTGGTTATTGACCGTTTTCATGTAGCCACTGCACCTGAACGCGGCAGTAGATGAACAACGAAAAGAGATCAGAAAAACGAATAAAGATGTTGAAGTGTTTAAAGGTATCAAGTGGGCTTTACTCAAAGATCCTAAGAGGCTAACAGTACAAGACGAGGAGAAATTAAGCAAAGCTTTGAGCAATCGTCCGTATTAGAAGAAATTTATGAAATAAAAATACTTTTTAAAGCAATATTCGATGCTCAATTTGAATATTCCTTTGCTTGCCAACAGATAGAACATTGGCTGGACTATGTCGAGTTAATTGCCAATAAGCACCTCAATAAATTTGTAAAAACTTTTAACAATTACAAATCACTTATTTGTAATTATTTTGGCACTCTGTTATCCAATGGAGTAACAGAAGGGTGCAATAATCTGATAAAAACAATTAGGAGAATGTCGTTTGGAATGCCTAATTTCGAAAATCTTAAATTAAGAGTTTTGGCATATCAAACGTAGCTCCACAACAAACCTGAAAGAACCAAAATACTTTTAAAGCAATATTCGATGCTCAATTTGAATATTCCTTTGCTTGCCAACAGATAGAACATTGGCTGGACTATGTCGAGTTAATTTGCCAATAAGCACCTCAATAAATTTGTAAACTTTTAACAATTACAAATCACTTATTTGTAATTATTTGGCACTCTGTTATCCAATGGAGTAACAGAAGGGTGCAATAATCTGATAAAAACAATTAGGAGAATGTCGTTTGGAATGCCTAATTTCGAAAATCTTAAATTAAGAGTTTTGGCATATCAAACGTAGCTCCACAACAAACCTGAAAGAACCTATTTTGTCAAAATTTGGCATCAAATGAATATAAATATTTCAGACAAACTGTTTGTTTCTATTAATTTTCGGTAACTATTGGTATGATTTTTAATTTCGAGTAAAAAATTAACGGGAGCATCTAACTCGCGCCCGCCTCGCCATTATTGCTTTTTGCCATTATTTTTTGCGAAAATATTTTAAAATCGCTCCAAACTTGGGCTAATTGTCGGCGGCGCGTAGGAGTGCTGATGCCCTCTTCTAAGGGATTGAGGTGCATAGGCAGCGGCTCGAACACGGGTTCCCATCCATTTTTAGAGACGGGAGCAACATACCATTGGTCGCGTCGATAGAGGTAGCGGTATTCGCCTTCGACAAAGCAAATTTGATTATATTTATATTCCGACAATGTACTTCCGTTATTATTATACCAATAGCTCTGCATGACGGGTAGCGATTCTTCGGGTTCGCTCAGTAGTGATATACCGTCGTTGCTGCCCGTAGCCCGCAAGATGGTCGAGTATAGGTCGCGAGCACTGACCGGCGTAGCTATCGTGCCGCGTTGGTTGTGCTCGTGCGATAGGTAAAAAATAGGCACTTTATTGCCCGCGTCGTTTACATTGGCAAAATGGTATAGCCAGCCTTGTTCGCCAAAATTGTCGCCGTGGTCGGAGCAGAACAGCACCAAATTGTCTTTGCCCTCGTGCATTTCACGCACAAACTCATTGACGGCGGGCGCTATTATTTCAAAACCTTTGCGTTGTCGCTCGCGCAGCAATTTCAGCATATCGGGTTTGATGCTGATTTTGCCCGTTTTCATAAACGTCTGATTGATAAAATGAAACATCGCTCGCATTTCGCGCAGACGGTTGGCAAATCCTATGGCGGTAGTATTGAAGGTATCGGCAACATGATACGGAAAATGTGTTTCCATGAGGTTGATAAACACAAATGCCTTCTCGTTGCGCCGCTCACATTCGGCAATTACGCGCCGCGCATCGTCCAATATATCTCTGTGTAGCAATTGCAACCATGATTTTGTCATTTCTACGTCGGCAGTAAGTTTGCTGGCTATCATATCTTTTGAAAATAGCATCCTGCGCAAGCGCGGCTTGCCTATCATGACCAAAAATTGCTGCAATCTGTTGAACCGTGCAGGCACCATTTTCCAAGCTCTGCGCACTTCGTCAAAACCGCGGTCTAAACCAAATACTTCGGTAGTGGCTATATTTGCCGTTATCTGAAAAGTGCGGTAGCCTTGTGCTTTCAGCCGTTCGGCTATGGTCGGTACGTCGGTATGTATCTTGCGCGACTGCTCAGTAGCTCCGTGTTGGTGGGGCATCAATCCCGTAAATAGCGATGCTGTGGCAGGCAAAGTCCAGCAACCGCCCGACCGCGCTTGGGCAAACTGCACCGAGTTGTCGGCAAGGTAAGGCATCAAAACATCATTGTTTCGATAAACGGCGTCGTAGCGCAGGCTATCGGCTACGACCATAATAATATGTCGTGGTTTGGTCGTTGTCACTAAAAAAAATAGGGTGGTTGTCTGTATTATAATAACATTTTATCCTGCATATTCCAAAACGCCGTTGTTTTCGGGCTGTAAGGTAAATGCCTTTCAAGCAAACACGGCAATCATAAATATACAATCCATTATCTATGCTTCTATTTTAAATTCTGATGTATGATGAAAAGTAATGTCAGGATAATCCTGTTGCGCCATTTGTAGGACGTAGGGCGATTGGGCGAAACACATAATTATCGTCTTTATCTAAGGCGATATAATTAGCTTTGCGGCGCAAAAACTCGTCTATCGCGCCTCTCTTATCGCTCGTCATCCAACAAGCCTTATAATAATTGATGGGCTGAAACCGGCACGACGCGCCATATTCGTGTTCTAAGCGGTATTGTATTACTTCAAATTGCAATTCGCCCACCGTACCCACTATACGGCGGTTGCCCGGTTGTTGGGTAAACAATTGGGCTATGCCTTCGTCTGTCAATTGTTCTATGCCTTTTTCTAATTGTTTCGACCGCATAGGGTCGGTATTGAGCAATTCTTTGAATATTTCGGGCGAAAAACTCGGAATACCCTTGAATACTAAGGCTTCGCCCTCTGTAATGGCATCGCCTATTTTAAAATTGCCCGTATCGTACAAGCCAATTACATCGCCCGGATAAGCCTCTTCGACGATGCTCTTGCTCGATGCCATGAACGAAACAGGGCTGCTAAACCGCAATTGTTTGCCCAAACGGACGTGGTGAAAAAATTTGCCGCGCTCAAATTTGCCCGAACAAACGCGCATAAATGCAATCCGATTGCGGTGATTAGGGTCTATATTAGCGTGTATCTTAAACACAAATCCGCTAAACGTATCTTCTTCGGGCGATACTACGCGCAAACTGCTCTCGCGAGCTTGTGGTATCGGCGATATACGCACAAAGGTATTTAATAATTCCTGAACGCCAAAGTTATTGACCGCACTGCCAAAGAATACGGGGGCTAAATCGCCTGCCAAATAGCGCGATACATCAAATGGGTCGTACACGCCTTCGATAAATCCGACGTTTTCTCTTAGCTCATCGGCATCGCGTTGCCCCTAAGTGCGCCACCAATTCGGGGCTATCGAGGTCGCTAATCTGCACAATATCGTCTTCTACGCGCTGGCTGCCTGCCCTAAATAAGTTCAGTTCTCGGTCATATAAATTATAAACGCCTTTAAAATACGTGCCCATACCTATCGGGAAGCTAAGGGGTTGCACGTGTATATTCAATTTCTTTTCTATCTCGTCCATCAAATCGAAGGGGTCTTGCCCGTCGCGGTCGAGCTTGTTGATGAATGCCATCACGGGCGTATTGCGCATACGACATACCGACATCAGTTTTTCGGTTTGTTCCTCTACGCCTTTTACGCAATCAATGACCAATACCACGCTATCTACTGCCGTAAGGGTGCGGTAGGTGTCTTCGGCAAAATCCTTGTGTCCGGGTGTATCTAAGAGGTTGATGAGCAGGTTTTGGTATTCAAAAGTCATCACCGAAGTAGCGACCGATATACCGCGCTGCCGTTCTATTTCCATAAAATCGGAAGTGGCACTCTTTTTTATTTTGTTCGATTTGACCGCGCCCGCAGTTTGTATTGCCCCCGCCATAGAGCAGCAATTTTTCGGTGAGGGTAGTTTTGCCTGCATCAGGGTGGCTGATAATGCCAAAAGTGCGGCGTTTTTGTATTTCAGAGCTATATTTCATGTAAGGATAATAAGAGGGGGGCAAGCCTTATGCACTACTTAGGGCTACACCACCGATATTTTACCTATATATCATCGGTAGTGCAACCCTCTAAGCGCCTTAGAATAGGTTTAAGACTGTTTTTTGATGGTTACGCCTTGTGGCTGAGGTGCTGCGGGGCGTTGCATCGAGTTGTTGGGTGCAGCAGGCGGAATATTCGATTTGAAACTCTGCTGAAACTGCGGGAGGCTGGTATTTCTGTAGTGATTTTCGCCGATATAGCGGCACAAGGCATCAAAAGCGGCTGCATCTTTATAGCCAGGATAGGCATCAATGCGGTTTAGCTGCTCGTCTAAGAACGCAAAACTCGGATAACCCATACGCCCCGAAGGTTGGTCGCCCAAAATCAATTTATATGCCAATTCGCTGGTAGGTCTGCGTCCGCCTGGCTTAGAATTGTAGGTTTTTCCGTTGAATGTGACGGGCTGCTCGGTCTCGGCATTGAACTTGACAGCATAAAATTTCTCGTTCATATATTTAGCTAACTCTTCGTTGCTAAATGTAGATTTGTCCATACGTTTGCACCAACCGCACCAGTCGGTATATAAATCGACCATTACTTTGCGCGGTTCAGATTTCATTTTGTCCTCTAATTGTTCTATCCCAATCCACTCTACCGGTCCGGCGTAGTGGGGGTTGTCCGGTGCGTTAGCCGTAGTATTGCCCGATGCCTTTTTGTCGGCGGGGTCAGATTGGCAGGCTTGCAGCAAACAACAGCAAATGGCTATGACAGCCGATAAGATATAGCGTTTTTGAAGCATGATTATGGGTGTTTTTATAGTGTTTTTTTATTAAATCGTAACTATTTAGGGTATGGGGTTTTGGGTATGGGGTAATGGTCAATACCCATCTAATAATGCCCGAAATCATAGCATATTCGATTAGAAATAGCTATTCTTGGGGGCTGCCCCTAGGCTAAATAGTCACATTAAATCAATAATTCGTGCTTAAAACATTAATTTATATGATATTCATTATTCAAATTTTAACACATCATTTCGCGGTATAAGTTCATCATTATTGGGGCAATAATATCGGGTCTGAACTGCTGGGCGTGCCCCCAACCATGTAATATCATGTCCATACGCAGCGAGCCTACCGTTAATACTTTTTCTAAGGTATGAGCAAATTGTTCGGTATCGTCGGGGTCGATATATTGGGTATGGCTGCCGCCTGCTTCTTCCAAACCCTTAGCCGCAATAACGGGCACACGGCTACACAAACCTTCGACAATAGGATAGCCCCAACCTTCTGCTATGGACGGATAAAGTACTGCGGCAGCGCAACGATAGAGCGCGGGCAGATGGGTCTGGGCTACATAATCGAGCAGTATTACTTGGCTACGCAAATCATTCTGGGCAATATATTGGGCTACGCTATCGGCATACGCGCTATCGAGCGGATAATTGAGGGCTACTATCGGAACAGATAAGCGCGGACGCAATCGCACAACCGCTTTCAGCAGCGATAACAAGTTTTTTCGGGGCTGCATTCCGCCTATATGCAGCACATATTGGTCGGGCAATTGATAGGGCAATTGGTATTCCTGCTGCACAAAAAAACCATGTTGGAGCATCATTTGGTCGCCGTAGTCATAAAAATCGGGGTGGCAACTTGGGTTGATAACGCTTATTCGCTGGGGGTCGATACCCCAATATTGAACGATATCACTTTTAGTAGCTTGGCTAATGGCTACTATTCGGTCGGCAACACGGCAGGCGAAGGCATATTTCTGCTGGTATACGAGGCGGTCAAAGAAAGAGTATAGCTGCGGGTGGCGCAAAAAGATGAGGTCGTGTATCGTAACAATATTTTTGGCACCGCCGCGCCGCACATTCAAGGGCAATTCGTGGCTCAAACCGTGATAGATATCTAAGCGGTCGCGGCGTATTTGGTTGCCCATATAAATACTACGCCAAGCACTGCCGCCCAAGAGGGCATCGCGGGCAGTAGGCGGTGTGCGCACCTGCATAGCATCGCTTGGTAGAAAAAGGGGTTTTTCGCCAATGCCGATATTTGCTTTGGGTACGTATAAAAAGTAGCGGTGTTCGGGAAAATAGGTGCCAAGGCTATTGATAGCGTTGCGGCTATAATTGCCCAAGCCACTGCGGTTAAAAAAAGCGCGTTTGGCATCAAAACCTATATTCATACATCGAGGGGCGGAGCTAAAATCCTATTTTGTCATGTGTGTTTTTAAGCAAAGGGCGGCATTGAGCCTCACTACGGGGGCGAGAGGCGTAATTTTAGAGCTAATAAGCACGCGCAAACAATACGCGCTCTTTGGAGGGTTTGCCCGTCCATACGCACTTGCCTTCTTCGGCGGGGTTGCCAATTGGAATACAGCGTATAGTGGCTTTGGTGAGTTCTTTGATGGCTTTTTCGGTCTCCTATTGTGCCGTCCCAGTGCGCACTAATAAATCCACCTTTCTCTTCCAATACCGTTTTGAAGGTTTCTATATCATCAACGCGCGTAATGTGGTCGTTGCGGTAGGCGAGGGCGCGGTTATACAAATTGCTTTGTATATCGGCGAGCAATTGCCTGATGCGCGTAGCTATATCGGCTAAGGGCATCGATGTTTTTTCGCCCGTATCGCGGCGGGCAACTTCTACGCATTGGTTTTCTAAGTCGCGCAGTCCTATGGCTATGCGCACAGGTACGCCGCGCAGTTCGTATTCGGCAAATTTGTAGCCCGATGTTTGCGATTCGTCATCGTCGTATTTGACGATGCAATCGGGGCTTAGGTCTTGTTTGATTTGCTCGGCTATGGCTTTTATTTCGTGCAGGCGGTCTTTGGTGTTTTTATTGACAATAGGCACGATTACTACATGAAGCGGAGCCAATCGTGGCGGCACTACCAATCCTTTATCGTCGGAGTGCGCCATGATTAAGCCCCCCATCAAGCGGGTCGAAACGCCCCACGACGTAGCCCATACGTAGGTTTGTTCGTTGTATTCGTTGAGGTATTTTACATCAAAGGCTTTGGCAAAATTTTGTCCTAAAAAGTGCGATGTGCCCATTTGCAAAGCCCAACCGTCTTGCATGAGTGCTTCGCAGGTATAGGTATCGTCGCACCGCAAATCGCTCGTTTTCGGTTTTGCGTCCTTTAATGACGGGCACAGCCATATAGGTTTCCATAAAATTGGCATATTCGTCCAGCATCAATTCTGCTTCGGCTACGGCTTCTTCATTAGTGGCGTGGGCGGTATGTCCTTCTTGCCAATGAAACTCGGCGGTGCGCAAAAACAAACGCGTGCGCATCTCCCACCGCACTACGTTAGCCCATTGATTGATGAGCAAGGGCAAATCGCGTTTCGATTGTATCCAATCGCGGTAAGTGTTCCAAATAATGGTTTCTGATGTGGGGCGCACTATCAGTTCCTCTTGCAATTTGGCTTCGGGGTCTACGATTACGCCGCTACCATCGGGTGCGTTTTTGAGGCGATAATGCGTCACTACGGCACATTCCTTGGCAAAGCCCTCGACGTGGGCAGCCTCGCGACTCAAAAAACTTTTGGGGATAAACAGCGGAAAAGCGGCATTTACGTGTCCCGTCGCTTTAAAACGGGCATCTAAAACGGCTTTCATGTTTTCCCAAATCGCATAGCCGTAGGGCTTGATAACCATACAGCCACGCACCGCCGAATGTTCGGCTAATCCTGCGCGGGGCACTAATTCGTTGTACCATCTCGAAAAATCTTCGGCGCGGCTGGTAATTCCTTTGTTTTGGTTCATAACTTGACTAAATTTATTGCCCGACTTATACATAGAAAAGGGTAGTCGCACAAACAAGCCGCAAAGATAGGGCTTTTTGGATAATTTTTTAATACCTCTGCTTTCATCGGTCAAAATATTGCCCGCTACGGCAGGGCGAAAATTAGGGCAATAAATGCGCTATTTCGCCGAAACGCCGTACCTTTGCTTTCGTGCAGCCAATCCAATTCCCTCGGCACCATAGCCGCCTACGCATAATAGCGCGTTTGTTGGCGGGGCAGTAGCAGCAAAAATTTCGAGCCAGCCGCCTCTAATTGTTCAATCGGACAAGCATTATGTTTAAAAAATATTATCTATCTTTTTTTCTATCCAACCGATTTTTTGTTGGCATTTCTATATCTGTACTGCTATTGATGCTCGCCTATTTTTTCCCGCTCATTCTGAGCTTGGTCAAAATGGCGGTAGTGGCTTGGGCATACTTACTTTTATAGATATATTGCTGCTTTATCGTTGGACAGAGGGCATAGAGGCAGAGCGCGTATTGCCCGACCGTTTTTCTAACGGCGACGACAATGACGTGCTTTGGCGCGTGGCTAATCAATATCCATATACCATCAAGCTCGAAATCATAGACGAACTACCCATACAGTTTCAAAACCGAGATGCCCGACATCGCTGTCACCTGCCGAGCGACCAATCACAGTCCATACGCTATACGTTGCGCCCCACCGAGCGCGGGCAATATTTTTTTGGCGCACTCAATATATTTGCCGCCAGCCCCTTGGGTTTAGTACAACGCCGCTACCGATTTGCCGCCGAAGGCAAAATGATAGCCGTCTATCCATCGTTTTTGCAAATGCGCCAATACGAGCTATTAGCCGCTACCAACCGCCTGCAAGAGTATGGCATCAAACGCATTAGGCGCATCGGGCAGAGTATGGAGTTTGAACAGATACGCGAATACGTATCGGGCGACGACTACCGAAACGTCAATTGGAAAGCATCAGCCCGCCACAACGATATAATGGTCAATCAGTATGAAGACGAAAAAGCACAACCTATTGTCAATGTGATAGATAAGGGGCGCGTAATGCGTATGCCTTTCGAACAATTATCGCTACTCGATTATGCCATCAATGCCACTTTGGTTATTGCTAATATAGCCCTGAAAAAGGCGACAAAGCGGGCTTGCTCACCTTTTCGCACCAAATAGGCAGTATGGTAGCTCCCGCCAAACGCGGCGACCAACTATGGCGCATACAGGAAACGCTGTACCAAGAAAGTACCAACTTTTTGGAAACGGATTACGAAAAATTGTTCATAACAGTGCGCCGGCAATTGAACCACCGCTGTTTGCTCTTGCTCTATACCAATTTTGAAAGCCTCGCCGCCTTGCATCGGCAATTGCCATTTTTGCGGCGTTTGGCAAAATCCCACCTCTTAGTCGTTATATTTTTTGAAAATACCGAACTACGCCACCTCACCAACGCCCCCGCCTTAGACATAGAAGAGGTATATCAGAAAACCATTGCCGAAAAAATGGCATTTGAGAAACGGCAAATCGTCAAAGAATTGCAGGCACACGGCATTCAGAGCATACTAACTACCCCACAAAACCTAAGCGTCAATGCGCTGAATAAATATTTAGAATTGAAAGCAAGAGGCATGATTTAACCCGCTATCGCGCAACCCTATCACCTATCAACAATAGGGACAAACTTAGCGCGGTGCGGCAATAGATAGTGCATCAATTGTCTTTCGGCTTCGCTACCCGTCTTTCGGTATTGGCGCGTAGCTACGGCAAAATAGGTTTTGTCGTCATTGCCAAACTCGGCTACGGTAGCTACTACACATACCTGCCCAGCATCAATGCCCGATTCGGCAATATGGACTTGCATAGCTGCTAACTTATCTTTTATCGTGACAGGCGCAAATTGCCCGCCACCTATCTTGTCCGAAATAGCTACAGCAGGACAGCCCGCATACACCGTATTATACGCCATATCGTGCGTAATGACCGAACCCACCAAAGCCATAGCACGGTCGGCAATCGAGACGGGCGACACAATACAATGCCCCACCAACCAAACATCGTTGCCCACTACTAAGGGCTTTTCGGTATAAAAACGACATCCCTCCATCATATCGCCATATTTTATATGACTCCACAACTGAGAATAAGCTCCTATGCCGCAATTATCGCCTATCGAGATACCGCCTATGCTATCCAAAATACAATGCTGCCCTATCCAAGCATTATGCCCTATGTGACAGGGTTGATAGCCGTGTATATTGGTATGATGATGAATTTTGCCATAATCGCCAATCGAAAATCGGAGCAAATAATCTATCCGAATCGCCGATATAAGTATTATCACCAATAACAACCGATTGGGCATCGCCATCTATACCGCGAATAATAGCCGTATTAGCTATCACAACATTGCGACCGATTTGTAAATGACGGGCGTAAATAGGCATACGAATTTAATGTTCTATTAAGTGACAAGTGTTTGCTAATGTTCTGAATGATTGAAAGGTATTGCACACAAAAATTCTAATTATATTTTACCATAAAACGTTTTTTTTCTTTAACATAAACCATATTATTCCATGATTCGTTTCTTTTCTACCTTAGTTCTGCTCGCTACTGTGTTGGTCAGTTGCAATAACACGGCACAAAAGCCCGCCGCCGACGCAAAAACCGATGCTATGGGCAATGCCACCGAGCAGGCTCCTGCTGCGCTAAAAGTAGCCCCCGAACAATTGGCAACCCTCAAAGATGTAGTTTGTGGTATGAGCGTCAAAATAGATGCCATAGCCGATACTGCTGTTGTCGATGGCAAAGTATATCCGTTCTGCGCCTCCGAGTGCAAAAAGACTTTCTTAGCCGATGTAAACAAATACAAAATCAATTAGTGCCATGATGCTTGGCAGCAGTAAGCTAACCGAGGTCGCGCAAGCCCTTTGTTAGCTTACTGTCTATTTTTCATTTTGTTTCCGCCTTATCAGGTACTGCTACGCGCTTAGGACGCATCTTTGGCAGTTTTTGGTCGGGTCGGGTTGGGTTTTGGGGTCCTGATAGTAGATAAAAACGCCGTTCCGCCCATTGCCTTTGCCTGCCGCATAATCCATTTTTTGCGGTCGTTTACGTATTTAATAGGCTTTACGGGGCTGTATAGGCGTGGGTTGGGCAAGCAGGCGGCTATTAGTGCCGCTTCGTCGGCATTGAGTTGTTGGGCTGTTTTCCGAAAATAAATTTTGGCGGCTGCCTCTGCACCAAACACGCGGTCGCCTGTTTCTGCTACATTTAAGTAAACTTCTAAGATACGTTCTTTGCTCCAAAACGTTTCGATGAGTACCGTAAAATAGGTTTCTAAGCCTTTGCGCACCCAATCGCGCCCTTCCCACAAAAAAACGTTTTTGGCGGTTTGTTGCGAGATGGTACTCGCTCCCTTAATGCGCATCTTTTTTTTGCCCACTTGCGTTTTATTGTGGGCTATTGCCTCTTCTATGGCTTTGAAATCGAAACCATTATGAAACGGAAAAGTTTGGTCTTCGGCTGCTATCACAGCCACTACTAATTGCGGCGATAGCTGTGCGTAGGGTCTCCATTGTTGATAAATGGCTTTGTCCGAAATGCTGGGGTTACGCAGGGCGGCTACCTTGCGCTTGATAATGAGCAAAGTAGTTGGCGGGTTGATAAACGCATATAGCCACACCCATACCACCGACAAAATGAGGGCGATACAGCACCATTTGAACAAAAAAAGTGCAATGCGGCGAGGTAATGAGCGGCGACGCATGGGTGGCGTAAATATATTAAATTAATTATACAAGAATAAGTAAGAAAATTTATTGCGTAGGATTTAATGCAAAGAATATTCGTATCAATCTTTTTTTAATCACAACGCACCGATGTCGCTTTAAAATAAGTCATTGTTCCGCCTGGACAAACGCCGTTGGTGTCTTTCGCCTGCGTTACAGTGACATATTCCCCTGTAAAAGTAGGGCTTTTGCAGTTAATTTCCGTTTTGTCGTCTGCAATACAAATGGCAATTTCTTCGCCCGACGCGGTGTTGAGATAGCCACCATTATAACAAAAGCAACTCAAAGCGACCATTACGCCGCGCTTGCTCTCAAAACTCCCGCTGAGGCTTGTTGTTTTAGCAGATTTGGCGGTCGTGGGTCTTTGCGGCGTTTTGCAAGAAGCAGAACAACACAAAACCAATATCATTGATAGTAAAAATATTTGTTTCATACTTTACTTGTTTTGCCAAAAATATAGTCAATAAAAATCAAAATATTGCTGAAAACAAAAAAAGACACGATAATTCCCAAGAAATTTTTCATCGCTATTGCATAGCCCAAAGCATTGACGTTGGCAAAGGGATAAGGATAAAAATCGGTTATCTCGCCCCGCACCAGCGTATAAGCCCCATACAACAAAAGATATGAGAGCCAATAAAGGCTATGCCAATACTTCACCGCGCCCGATTTCATAAACAAAAGGGCATAAATCAAAAAGTAAGCAGGATTGATATAATGCAAAAAAATATTATAAACCATTAGCATTCCCACGGGATGGTAAATCGCCGATAATAAAAGGTGATAGGCTATTCCGATAAATAAAATATATGACAATATAGCTTTCTCTACTGTTGGTTTTTGGAAAAAAGTACCTAATCGGGAATTGGGAAAAAACGCTACGACAAAAAAATATATTCCGACTAATATATTTGTCCATATAGTCAAAAAGCTCGATAAGTTCGCAAATCCTTCCCATACGGTATCGCCCAGAAACGACGGGACAGTAGTGGCTAATGAGTAATAACGCCCCAATACAGGAAAAGCGATGAATGTAAGACCAAGTAATTGGCAACTTTTTTGGGCAACAGTAGCAGACATGAATATTATGTGCTCTTTAAAGGAGTGCTTTCGGAATCATATAATCCAAACATGACTTAGCTTTCGGCTTCACAAAGGTAAGAAATAATGTATTACGTAGGTTTCCATACTCCGAATTATATCATTTTCCAAAGCCTATCTATCAGACATTGCTTAGGGCAAAATATTCGCGAAAATACTGTTTTTTTTGTACCTTTGCGCTATGAAAATAGCCTCTATCAATCCGACCACCAACCAAGTAGTGGCGCGTGTGGCACAACATAGTTGGCGGCAGATAGACCAACTGCTGCGCCACGCCGAATCGGGATTTGCCATCAATCGCACGAGTGCTTTGTCGGTGCGCAGCAAGCGCCTGTATGCCTTAGCCGATTTGCTCGATGCCCGCAAAGCCGATTATGCACAGTTGATAACCTTAGAAATGGGCAAACCCATCAGCGAATCGCTCGCCGAAATCGAAAAATGCGCTTGGGTATGCCGTTATTATGCCGAAAATGCCAAACATTTCTTGCGAGACGAAGCATTCGAAACCCAATATCGCCTCAGCCTCGTCGTACAGCAACCCTTGGGCGTGGTGTTGGCTATCATGCCTTGGAATTTTCCGTTTTGGCAAGTATTTCGCTTTGCCGCTGCCGCTCTCATGGCGGGCAATGCCGTAGTGCTCAAACACGCCCCCAATGTGCCGCAGTGCGCCGCCGCATTAGAAACCTTATTTGCCGATGCCCGCTACCCCGAAGGTCTGTTTCAAAACGTTTATCTCGACAATACCAAAGTGCATTGGCTCATCACCGACCCACGCATACATGCTGTCACATTTACGGGCAGCGCGGCTACGGGGGCTAAGGTAGCCGCCTTAGCCGCCCAACACCTCAAAAAAACCGTACTCGAATTGGGCGGCAGCGACCCATTCATCGTATTAGACGATGCGGCATTGAAAGAAGCAGCCCAAGTAGCGGTGCAATCGCGCATGACCAACGCAGGGCAGAGTTGTATCGCCGCCAAGCGATTTATTGTCACCGAAGCGGTAGCCCCCGAATTTATCCGCCAAATGACCGACCATATACGTGCCTTGCGCATGGGCGACCCCAAGGACCCACAAACACAGATAGGTCCCTTAGCCCGCCCTGATTTGGTGTCGCAACTCGAACGCCAAGTGCGCGACTCGCTACGCATGGGAGCGCAAATAGCCTTGGGCGGAAGCCGTCCAGCGGCTTGGGCGGGCAACTACTTCTACCCCACCCTACTGACCAACTGCCGCCGCGGAATGCCCGTATTCGACGAAGAAACTTTCGGTCCTGTGGCGGCTGTCGCCATCGTCAAAAATGCCCAAGAAGCCATTGCCTTAGCCAACGATACACCTTACGGCTTAGGTGCGTCTATATGGACAACAGATACAGACCGCGCCAACCGCCTCGCCAATCAAATACAATCGGGATTTGTGGCTATCAATACCCTCGTACAATCAGACCCGCGCCTGCCTTTCGGAGGCATCAAACAATCGGGCTACGGACGCGAACTGTCTGAATATGGCATACGCGAATTTGTCAATACCAAAACCATCATCGCCCGATAAATAGAATATGAATTATTTAAGTGCAGAAAACGTATCAAAAACCTACGGCGACCAAGTATTGTTTGCCGATTTTACGCTTAGCCTCAATAAAGGGCAAAAAGTGGGATTGATAGCCCGCAACGGTACGGGCAAAACAAGCCTCCTGCGCATCTTGACGGGCAAAGATAGCTCCGACTTAGGCGGTACGATGCGCTGGCACAAAGGCATACGCATCGGCTACTTGGAGCAAGACCCCGCCCTATCGCCCAACGATACCATTTTTGAAGCCGTAGTGAGCAGCGAACACCCCGCCTTCGAAGCCCTACAAGGCTACGAAAACGCCCTCGCCCTACACACCCTACACAACAACGCCGCCTCGCAACAAGCCTTAGAACAAGCAATGAACCACGTGCAAACCCTTGAAGCATGGGACTTTGAGGCGCGTATGCGCGAGATGTTGTCGCGCTTTGGTATAGACCGCCTCGACCGAAACGTCAGCCAATTATCGGGCGGCGAACTCAAACGTGTAGCCTTAGCCTCCGTATTGCTCAAAGACCCCGATTTGTTGGTCTTGGACGAACCTACCAACCACCTCGATTTGGAGATGATAGAATGGCTCGAAGAGTATTTGAGCCGACCCAATATTACGCTGCTCATCGTCACGCACGACCGCTATTTTTTAGACCGCGTTACCGAAGAAATCATCGAAATAGAACGCGGGCAAATGTTTCGATATAAAGGCAATTATACGTATTATTTAGAAAAAAAATCGGAATGGAGTGCCAATTTCAAAGCCGAAACCGACAAGGCGCAAAAATTGATGAAAAAAGAATTGGAATGGATACGCACCCAACCCAAAGCGCGTGGCACAAAGGCAAAAGCCCGAGTTGATGCCTTTGAGCATATAGAACAACGCGCCCGACAACAAATATACGAAAGCGACGTCGATTTTGAATTGGTCAAAATGGAGCGCATAGGCGGCAAAACCGTCGAATTTCACTACGTCACCAAGCAATTCGATGACCGATATATCCTGCACGATTTTCACTATAATTTTAATCGCTATGACCGAATCGGCATTGTAGGTAAAAATGGCACGGGCAAAAGTACGTTTCTCAACCTGCTCACCGAACGCGAACGACCCGACGCAGGGCGCGTTGTAGTAGGGCAAACAGTGCGCTTCGGCTACTATACACAAGGCGGTTTGCAACTGAAAGAAGACAAAAAGGTGATAGATGTAGTGCGCAATATAGCCGAAGTATTGCCCTTAGAAAAAGGTAAATATTTGACCGCCGCACAATTGCTCTACCACTTCCAATTTGCCCACGCCAAACACGAACAATACGTATCGACCCTCAGCGGAGGCGAACAACGCCGCTTATACCTGCTGACGATATTGATGCAAAATCCCAATTTTCTTATTCTCGACGAACCAACAAACGACTTAGACCTACTAACGCTAAATCTATTAGAAGAATTTTTAATCCACTTCAAAGGCTGTTTGGTCATCGTATCGCACGACCGATATTTTATGGATAAACTCATAGACCACGTATTTGTATTTGAGGGAAACGGCAAGGTGCGCGATTATCCGGGCAATTATACACAATATCGCGAAGTGCGACAAGCCGAAATAGCCAGTGAGCGCGAAAAAAGTCGCATTGAGCGCGAAGCAGCTAACAAAATTATCCTCGCTACCACAGCCGCCCCTAATCACAACGAGCGCGAAAAGCGCAAACTGACATTCAACGAACAACGCGAATACAATCATATAGAAGACGACATCGCCGCCTTAGAACACGAAAAAGCACAACTCGAAACCCAACTCTGCCAACCCAACGCATCGCACCAAGAATTGTCGGATTGGGCAAAACGCATCGGCGAATTGGCACAACAAATAGAAACCAAAACCGACCGCTGGCTCGAACTAAGCCAATGGGCACAATAAATTGCCACTCACCTTTTTACGCTAACTCATGGATATAGCTCCTATATCGGCTTGGCACCTGCCCCGCGCACAAAAACCCATCTTGATAGCCGGACCTTGCAGTGCCGAGACCGAAACACAAGTAAATGAAACCTGCGACCGCTTGGCAGCACAAGGCATGGTGAGTATTTTGAGGGCGGGTATCTGGAAACCCCGCACCCGACCCAATAGCTTCGAGGGCGTAGGCGCGGTAGGGCTGGCATGGCTCAAACGCGCGGGTCTGCGCCACGGATTGCCCGTTACGGTAGAAGTAGCTAACAGCAAACACGTAGAAGAAGCCCTACAAGCAGGTATCGATATTTTGTGGATTGGCGCACGCACTACCGTCAACCCCTTTGCCGTACAAGAAATCGCCGATGCCTTAGCGGGTGTAGACCTACCCGTTATTGTCAAAAACCCCGTCAACCCCGACCTATCGCTATGGATAGGCGCCTTAGAACGTTTGGCAAATAGCGGCATTACGCGCTTGGCTGCGCTACATCGCGGATTTTCGTACTACGAAAAAACCAAATATCGCAACAACCCACAATGGGAAATACCCATCGAACTGATGCGCCAATTGCCACAATTGCCCGTTTGGTGCGACCCATCTCATATTTGTGGCAACCGACATTTATTGCTACACGTAGCTCAAAAAGCCTTAGACCTCAACTTCGGAGGTTTGATGCTCGAATCACATATCAATCCCGATGCAGCGTGGAGCGATGCCGAGCAACAAGTAACCCCCGAACGCTTAGGCGAACTGTTTCAAAGCCTCGTCATACGCCAAGTAGCTACCGATAATCCGCAGTTTAAACATACCTTAGACGACCTACGCGAAAATATTGATGCCATAGACCGCGATATTATCGATATGCTCGCCAAACGAATGCGCATATCTCGCCAAATTGGTCGCTGCAAAAACGATAATCATATCACTATCCTCCAACCCGAACGCTGGGACAGCCTATTTCGCCAGCGCACCCAACAAGGCATAGGACAAGGGCTAACACCCGATTTTATGCGCGATTTTTGCACCGCTATACACAACGAATCTATCCGCCACCAAAACAGCGTCATGAATCCGTAAAGAAACGCCATCTACCAAAAAACACGCCCAACATGAAAGCCTACCGCGCCCCTATCACCATTATTGTCTTGCTCGTCATAGCACAACTATTGTTTGAGCATTACCGACCTAAATCGCTCGATTGGAAACCTAACTACGAATACAAGGAGAAAAAACCACTTGGATGCTATCTCAGCTACCAAATGTTGAGCCACCTGTTCGAAGCCCATAGTATTAAAGTAGTGCAACAACCCATCTATAACCAATTAGGCGGCGAAGATAATGACCTTACGGCGAGCATGTACGAACAAGCAATAGACACAGATACTACCAATTACGAAGCAGAGGCAAATAATTATGACAACGATACGACAACAAGCATAGGCAAAAGTTATGAAGACGAAACAGCACCCCAAACAAACGAAGAAAGCGACTACACCGCGACAAATGACTTAGATGAAAACAATGGCGAAGCAACAGACACTATAATATATGACATCTCGAACCAAGACCATAGCAGCGAACAATACCTATTCGTAACTCAAAATTTAGAGGCTGATGCCTTAGACACCCGCCTGCTCCTCAACTTCGTCGACACAGGCGGAACGGTCTCTATCGCCGCCGAAACATTGAGCGATACCCTCGCCCGAACAATCGGCATAAGTACAAGCGGGCATTTTACTTGGGACGATACGAGCCAATACGCCATTACCCTCACCCACCCGCGTTATGCGTCCAAGCAGCAATATCATTTCGACCAACGGCATACCGATCATTATTTTGACCAATTAGACACTGCCAACACAACTATTCTGGGCTATATCGAAGCGGTACGCCCCAATTTCATAGCACTAAGACGCGGAAAAGGAGTATTTTATCTGCATAGCAACCCCAATCTATTTGCCAACTATACCGCTATACAAGACAGCGGAGCGCAATACATAGCCCAAGTATTTGCCCATTTGCCCAATCCAAGTACTACCTACTGGGACGAACAATACAAACCCAATCGCGCTATTTATCGCGACTCGCCCTTGCGCTACATCTTATCAGTCGATGCCTTGCGCTGGGCGTGGTATTTGTCTTTGGCGGGCGTGGTGCTGTTTATGCTCATCGAATCGAAACGCCGACAACGCCCCATTCCCATTGTAGAACCCCTGCGCAACACTACCCTCGATTTTGCCCGCACCATAGGACTGCTCTATTACCAACAAGGCGACCACCGCGATTTAGCCAACAAAAAAATTACCCATTTCGGCGATTTCCTGCGCCAACGCCTATACCTACCGCCGCTACAATTAGAGCGAGATTATTACCAACTCGTTGCCCAAAAATCCGAGCAATCGCTTGCCGACATCGAAGCCATTTTTAGGCTTATCGTGCAAGTGCGCACCCAAGCATCAATAGAACCCGAAACCCTGCTCGACCTCAATCGTCGCATCGATAATTTTTATCGAAATATAGGCTAAACCTCCAAACGCAAGCCGCCTATGCAACACCTATTCATCGGCGATATAGCCACTGCACTACCCGCGTTTTTGTCCGAACGGTCATACAGCCAACTCGTCATTTTGACCGATACGGTTGTGCAGCAATATTGTTTGCCCATATCGCTCGAAAAGTCCAGCTTTGCGCACTGCCCTCGCTTATCTGCATCGAAACGGGCGAACAATATAAAAATATCGATACGTGCAGCTATATTTGGCGGCAATTGCTCGCGGCAGGAGCCGACCGCCAAACGCTCTTGCTCAATCTCGGCGGAGGTGTAGTGGGCGATATGGGCGGTTTTGCAGCGGCAACCTATCAGCGCGGTATCGGCTTTATACACCTACCCACCACCCTATTGGCACAAATAGATGCGGCAATAGGCGGCAAACTCGCCATCGATTTTGATGGATTAAAAAACATGGTCGGATTGTTTCGGCAGCCCGAAGCAATATTTGCCGACCCTTTTTTTTTGGCAACCCTGCCCACGCGCCAATTGCGCAGCGGTTACGCCGAAATGCTCAAACACGCCCTTATTGCCGACCCCGAACAGTTTGCTGTCCTTGACCCCGACACGCTGCCCCGCACCGAAGCCCATACTTGGGGGCAAGACCCCCGCGAAGTAGCTGCCATCAGCCGCGCCGCCGCCATCAAAATGGCAGTAGTGCGCGACGACCCACAAGAGAAAGGGCGGCGAAAAATACTCAATTTTGGGCATACCATCGGGCACGCCCTCGAATCATGGTCGCTCGTCCGCCAACCCAATGACCCGCTACTGCACGGCGAAGCAATAGCAGCGGGCATGATTGCCGAATTGTACTTGTCGCAACAAGTAGCGGGTTTCCCTACGGCACAATTTAATCGTGTTGCCACGCGCCTGCGCAGTCTTTTTCCTCAACAAATGATAAAAACCGCCTGCCAAGCCGCCTTCAATGGCGACGATTTGTTTTGGCACGCCTTGGGAAAAGACAAAAAAAATGTGGGCAATAGCTACCGTTTTGTGCTACTCCGCCAAATAGGTAGCCCAATTTGGGATATCGAAATCAACCAACAGGATATAAAGAAAGCCTTGGCTATTTGTCGCGAATGGGCAAGTAACTAAACGGAATATCCATTTAATTTTAATGGGTAGTGCATTAAATGGAATACTGTTTTCTGGGGTAAAAAGCTTATGGCGTATACGATTTAGAAGCTACTTAACCTCACATTTGATGCAGTGCTCTTGAATAGAACTACCCGAAAGACCGGACAGTTTTTTTCAAAAAATTCTCTTCGATTCATTTTGAACAAAAGTGCTAATTCGTAAAATTTATATTTTTTAATGTGCATAAAAAATTGATTTACAGCAATTTGCGAATAGTAAAAACAGAAAAAACTAATTTTTAAAACACCTTTTCAGAAAAGGACTTTTTCGGCATACTCTATTTAATTTTGCGCTCTAACTATTGGTTTGGTTTTTAAGTTTTATCCACTTACCTTGCACGAGTTTCATACCTACAACATTCTCAGGCTTGGGTCTATTAGATGTTACCGATATAATATGTTCATGTCACTTTAAAAACAAAATACATTAAATATTTTTTATAATTTATCATAAATTACTGATAATCAGCAAATTATATCTTGTATAAATTCCACCTCTTTTAGGGGCTTAGGGAGAGTTCTTGAACTAATAACTCAATTATCTAACGCTATCTCCTAAGTCCTAACGCTTGGAAATGGATACATAATAGGCAAAATTAATACTCAAAACTTAAAAATCAGACCACTATTCGGACACAGTCAAATGTTCAGCGAAAAAATAATATCCCAAACTGCGCTTTTTGAAACATTATGTCGCAAACAGCAATAGGAATAGTAGTAAAATAAAAAAGGGGTGCCGAACGAAACAGCACCCCCTTGAAGTAAAACTTCAATCACTACACTCAACTCGACCATAAAGACGCAAGGCATAGACCAAAGTCACAAACACCTGTAAATTCTTTTTCTCAACACCACGCCCTTTCTTTCATCAACAATTATTCACACCTATAATTTTATTATATGATTCCTGCCTTAGCGCAACGATTCGAGCAGTTCGAGCAATTGCGTACCGAATTTTGGGACGACATTGCTGCTTCAAGCCCCGAACAACGCTTATTTAAACCCAAACCCGACGCATGGTCGATGTTGCAAGTAGCCCAACACATCATAGCGGCAGAAGAAGCCACTTTGCTTTTTGTTAGCACCCGCCAACGGATAAAATCATCATTCTGGGGGCGTTGGCACAGCCGCATAAGGTCATTCGGATTAAAACTATTCCTACTATCGCCCCTAAAAGCAAAAGCACCAAATGTGCCTGGCTTGGTGCCCGACGGCAGCAAATCTTATGAGCAACTCAGCAATCATTGGGACGCTGTGCGCGAGCAATGGCGGCAGTTTTTGACCAATTTCGAGGCAGAACACCTCGAAGATGTCGTGTTTAAACATCCCATAGCCGGTAAGTTTAACCTCTTACAAACTATCGACGATTTTATGGCACCCCATATCAGCCACCACCTGCAACAACTCCAACGCATCAAAGCAAGCCCCGATTTCCCTTCCTAACTGCGTATTTTAGCCTAAGTAATGATGAATCGCCGCTCATTCCTTCAACGCTTGCTGCCCGACCGCCAAGCTACCCAAAGCGGGTTAGCTCCTTATACGGGCACTTGGGCTGCGCCACAAATAGCCCACCTATTGCGCCGAACTACCTACGGCATTCGCACGGGCGACATTGCCCAATTACAAGCCATGTCTATGTCGGCAGCCGTTGATTTGTTGCTCACGCCACCGCCCGAATCGAGCGTGGCATGCCTATCAACTATTATTTAGACACCGACGGCGGCGTATTCGGTGCTACGCTCGGCAACACCTGGTATAGCCACGGAGTATTATATCCTGGCTTTGAACCTTCTCGCATCAATTCGGTACGAGTATGGATAATGCGTCGCATGTGGGCGCAAGGGTTGAGTATTTTTGACAAAATGGCTTTTTTTTGGCATAACCATTTTGCCATAGAAGCCAACGAAATATATCATGCTAACCGCACCTACCACTATTGCATCACGCTGAACCAATATGCGATGGGCAATTTTAAGCAATTGGTGCGAGCCATTACCATCGAGCCAGCAATGCTCGATTACTTGAACGGAAAATGGAATAATGCCGCTGCACCCGACGAAAATTATGCTCGCGAACTGCAAGAGCTTTTTACCGTAGGCAAAGGACCCGACTCGCAATATACCGAAGCTGACGTACAAGCAGCAGCCCGCGTACTAACGGGCTATGGCTACCTAAATAGTCCATTCGACAGCAGCCCCTTTGACCAATTCCAATTTGGGTGGAGCAATTATTATGGCTGGGTCGATTATAACCTGCACGATTCGGGCAACAAAACATTTTCGGCATTTTATAACAATACCGTCATTGCAGGAATCGGCGGCGAAGGCGGCATCGCTGAACTCGATAGCTTGTTAAATATGATTTTTGACCAAGCAGAAGTAGCTAAATTTATCTGCCGTAAATTGTATCGCTATTTTGTCTATTACGACATAACGCCCGCTATCGAAAACGACATCATTAGTCCATTAGCCGATATTTTTCGCAATAACAATTATGAAATATTGCCCGTTTTGTCGGCACTGTTCAAAAGCGAACATTTTTATGACAGCCTCAACCGCGCTTGCCAAATCAAAAACCCCTTAGATTTTGCCATCGGATTATGCCGCGAATTTGCCATTCCGTTTTGGAGTGGCACCAGCACCAATTTTTTATCCAAAATTGGCAAGTAGCCGCTGCCAACCGCGACCGCTGCATAGAAGCCCTGCGCCAGCATTGCGAAAACACAGCCATGAGTCCCCTCGACCCGCCCTCTGTGTCGGGCTGGCCTGCTTATTACCAAGAACCGCTCTATTACGAGTTATTGGTCAATGCCGATGTGTATAGCAAACGTATGGAATTGATAGAACAACTATGTCAAGGCGGACTTAGTGTAGCTACACCTTATTCGTCGCCGAGCAGCCATCTCTTGCGCATCAATTTTGTCGATTTTGCCCAAACCCTATCTAACCCCTCCGACCCCAACGCCTTAGTTGAGGAGGCTTTATCCCGCTTGTATGCCTACCCCGTCGAGCAGCCTTTTAAGGATTACCTCAAAACATTTCTGCTGTCGGGTCAAACCGCCGATTATTATTGGACTTCGGCTTGGGGCGATTTTGCGGCTAACCCCAGCAACAGCACCTATCGCGCCATTGTATCGGCGCGTTTGCAAGGCATGATACAATATATGCTATCGCAATCAGAATATATGCTGATGTAATTTATATAAATTATTATTATAAATAATATTAGGTATTTTATCCTCTAATCATTGCCATGAAACGACGCGACTTTATCCGAAGCGCAGTTCCCGCAGCAGTCGTATTGCCTTCGTTAATCAACGGGCTTACGGTACGCGCTTTTGCCCATGCCCCCCAAATCGATGGTTTGTCCGAAGCCCAAATCGATACTGATAAGGTATGGGTATTGATACAATGGAATGGCGGTAATGATGGGCTACATACCGTAGTGCCGATAGACCAATATGATAATTTAGCCAATGCGCGAGGCGGCATTATCCTAAGCGAAAATGCCATTTTGCCCCTCAACGGCAGTACAACGGTAGGGCTACACCCCGCCATGACAGGCATACAGCAGCTATACGACACGGGCAAAATCTGTATTGTGCAGGGAGTTAGTTATCCCAACCCCAGTTTTTCGCATTTTAGGGCTACCGATATTGTTAGCACGGGCACCGACTCGAACATCAGCCTCAATACGGGTTGGGTGGGGCGTTATTTAGACCATGAATTTCCGAATTATCCATACGGCTATCCCAATGCCGATATGCCCGACCCTCCTGCTATCCAAATTGGGGTGGGTTTGCCTTTATTGTTTCAAGCACCCGAAAGCAATTTAGCGATGAGCATATCGAGCATCGATTTGTTTGACCAATGGACAAATGGCAATATAGGCACACTACCCGAAACACCCGCAGGGCACGAATTGGGCTATCTGCGTGCCATTGCACAGCAAACCCAGCAATATGCCCAACGCATTGTAACTGCCTCGCAAAACGTAACTACGCAATGGAGTGGCTACCCCAGCACAGGCATCAATGCCCTCGCCGACCAATTGAAATTGATTGCCCGACTCATAGCAGGCGGGCTAAAAACCCGTGTTTATTTAGTATCAATAGGCGGTTTTGATACGCACGCCAACCAAGTGAGCAATACAGACCCCAATACAGGGCAACATGCCAATTTGTTGGGCAAATTATCAGAGGCAATATTTGCTTTTTCGAGCGATTTGGCGTTTTTGGGGGTCGGCGAGCGCGTAGTGGGGCTTACCTTCTCGGAATTTGGGCGGCGCATCAAGGCTAATGCGAGTTGGGGTACAGACCATGGCACTGCTTTTCCGATGCTGTTGTTTGGGACACAGGTACAAGCGGGTATCGTGGGCAATAATCCAATTATACCTGCTGCCGCAACAGTTAGCGACAATTTAGCCATACAGTTCGATTTTAGAGCGGTCTATGCGTCGTTGCTCAAAGATTGGTTTTGTTTGTCCGAAACAGCGGTCAATTCGATTATGCTCAATACGTTCGCCGCTTTACCAGTGGTGCAAAGCCCGTGTTGTGTGCCCGTCGTCATCGGCGCGTCTAATAGCTGCGCGGGCGACATACATACGTATAGCGTAGCTCCATCGGCAGGTTCGACCTATATTTGGACTGTTACAGGTGGTTCCATCTTGTCGGGGCAAGGGAGCAATAGCATCACCGTGCAATGGGATAATGGTAGCGAAGGAATAGTAAGCGTAACCCAAAGCCAATAAGCAACTTGACCATCTATACGAGCATTTTTAGTGCATAAATGCTTGCACAATAACAGCTCTGTAAGCAATTGTAGGAAAAAAATAAATGAAAAATTGAGCTACCATGGGCGTAACTTTACGTCTCAAAGGAACAGTTTATCAATTTTTCCCCTACCCTACCCTTGTGTTATTTCGTTTTCTGCGTTCAAATCCGCCATTTTCTAACGGATTCTTATTTGTTTTGTTCGGATTATGGTGTTATATAGGAATTCGGTCGGTTCTTTTATCGTTCACCCACGACGAAAGCCTGACATTCACCATCGTTTGCGGCAGCACCGATTGGATACGAACCGCTAATAATCATTTTCTAAACACTTTTTTGACCGCCGTCAGTGCCAATATTTGGGGTTATGACGAGTGGGCATTGCGTTTGCCCAATGTTTTAGCCTTTGGTTTATACGCGCTAATGGGCTATCGCTTATTGCGCCCTCTGCCGCCGATATCCGCTATTTTGGGGATTGCAATTCTATTTTTCAATCCCTTTGTACTCGATTTTTTTAGCCTTTCGCGTGGTTATGGTCTGGCAATGGCTTTTGAATTAAGTGCCATCTATTATTTGCTCTTATTTGTGCGCCGTAGGCAAATGCGACATGCTTGGCTATCGGCAATAGCAGGCTTTTTGATGCTGTACGGCAATTTTTCGTTTTTGGTGCCTTATTTTGCCCTACTTTTAACATTATCTATCACCTACATATATTATCAATACAAGCAATGGCGGCGCAACTCCGAGCCACATCCGCCACTAAATGCCCAAGGACTATTGGCATTATTGGCTTCTATTAGACGAGATGTATCAATCACTCCTCTGCTGCGACTACTCGGAGCAGTGGCAATTATCTGTTTGCCTGCTGTTGGGTTTTCGGTATTGCTCAGGCAAAAAGGTGAATTATATTTTGGAGGCAATACTGGTTTTTTTGCCGACACGGTGCAATCGCTCTTGTTAAGCACGGCGTATCAGCCACATACCCACACTTGGCTGCTTAATGGTTGGGGATACTTAGCAGGCATATTTTATATAGCAATAATTTTGCTCTTGCTGCCTTACTGGCGATATTGGTTTCGGAGTATGTTTGGGGTTTTGCTGTTGCAACTCAATATTTGCATCGTTACTTGCTTGGTGCTACATCAATTATTAGGTTTATTGCTGCCGATAGAACGTACCGCCCTGTATTTTGTACCCCTCACGGGTTTGAGTGTTGCTTATGGGCTACATACCTTGTTGCAAATAGTGCGGCGGCAAACGAGTTTATCCGCCATTATTCGCTGTGCCGCGCTATCAGTAGTGGTCGTATTGGGGCTTAATTGGGCAAGAAATGCCAATTTGTCGCATACGCTCACATGGCGATATGATGCAGATACCTACAAAGCCCTCTCCACATTGCAGCAAGACTATGCGCCGCGCTATATCTCCGATGCTAACCCTGCCAAAGTGGCTGCTAATTGGAACTTAGAACCCGTATTGAACTATTATCGCATCACGCGCAACTTCTATTGGCTCGACCCTATTGAACGCGACGACATGCATAGTGCTACTTACGATTATTATTTCTGCTTCCAACAAGATATGCCCAATTTGGCTTGCGACGACCGCCAAATAGCTATGGTGCGCCACTTCGATTTGGCAAAAACTTTATTGTTGGTCGAGATGCGCCAATAAGTTGTGTACTTGAAATGGCATATCATTAGCACTAAAATAAACATACAGCAAGGGCGAGTGAATGTTGGCAAATTTTATTTTCAATTTTTACTGAAAGTACAGAAACTTTTAGTAACTTTGCGGTATTATTCCGAACGATTGAGGTTTCATTCAGTCTTAATCAAATAAGAACTATCTTTTGCCCGTTTCTCAGTCCCTCACCATTTGTTTTACCCTATGTTTTCGCTATTTAGTTCCAAAAAAGAGCGCGATTTATCGGACATCCAAGCCCCTATCAACGATGATTTGGCGCAGTTTGAGCGGGTATTTCGTCAAGCCATGCGCAGCAAAATCACTTTGTTAGACACTATCATGCGTTACTTGGTGCGGCGCAAGGGCAAACAGATGCGCCCGATGTTTGTGTTTTTTGCCGCTAAGTTGGGCGGCGACATCACACCCGCTACCCATCGCGGTGCCGCCCTGATAGAACTGCTGCATACCGCCACCCTCGTACACGACGATGTAGTAGATGATGCCTACGAGCGGCGTGGCTTTTTTTCTATCAACGCCATTTGGAAAAATAAAATATCCGTATTAGTGGGCGATTACCTCTTGTCGCGGGGCTTGTTGTTGGCTATTGATAACGGCGACTTTCAGGCTTTGCAATTATTATCGCGGGCTGTACGCGAAATGAGCGAAGGCGAACTATTGCAAATAGAACGCTCGCGTCACCTGAATTTAGATGAATCGGTATATTACGAAATTATCCGCCAAAAAACTGCTTCGCTCATCGCATCGGCTTGCGCCGTAGGCTTCGCCTCTACCAATTCGGACAAGACTTTGCAGCAAAAAGTATGGCAAATTGGCGAGAAAATAGGCATGGCTTTCCAAATCAAAGATGATTTATTCGACTTTGGCGATAGCCAACAAACAGGCAAACCTACGGGCATCGACATCAAAGAAAAAAAAATGACCTTGCCGCTTATTTATTCTCTCAACAACGCATCAGGCAGCGACAAGCGGCGCATAATATATATCATCAAACAACATAGTGCTAACCCCAAACGAGTGGAAGAAGTAGTAAACTTCGTACACCAAAGCGGCGGCATAGCCTATGCGCAAGAGGTGATGAACCAATACAGACAAGCCGCCTTAGAGCAGCTACGCGAATTTCCCGATAACGAAGGCAGGCGCGGTTTAGAAGAGCTTATATCGTTCACAATCGAGCGAAAAAAATAGTTGCGTCCCCCCATTTCTGCGCCGCCTAATGCGGTAGCTTATCGCGCAGATAGCCATAGACCCAAGTACCCGCAATGGCACTTAATAGCGTTATCAGCACTACGGTTGCGCCTGCTCCGATTTGGGCAAAGAGTGGTCCTGGACAAGCACCCGTAAATGCCCAACCTATCCCAAACAACAAACCACCAAAGATTTGCCCTTTGTTGAAGGTTTTAGGGTGTAGAGTGATGGGCTCGCCGTAGATGGTTTTGAGCCGAAACATCTTGATTAATGCTACCGACAACATACCTACTACAACAGCACTACCTATGACACCGTACATGTGAAACGATTGTAGTCGGAACATTTCTTGTATACGAAACCAACTGACAATTTCGGCTTTTACAAATACAATACCAAAGGCAATGCCTATGAGCGAATATTTTAGGTTGTGCCACCAAGGGTGTGTTAAGTGGCTTTCATTGACACAAACACTGTCTAATAAGCGTATATCGGTATCAATATCCGCCTCAGTAGTAGAATGGGCGGCAAATGTTTGTTGTTGCTGCATGATATAAGTAAGCAGTAGCTAAGGTTTAGAACGACAAAATAAAGGGCAATAAAAAATTGGCGGCGATAAAACCACCTACCATAAAGCAAATAGTGGCGATGAGCGAGGGTATTTGAAGCGTAGAAAGCCCCATGATGGCATGTCCGCTGGTGCAGCCCCCTGCATAGCGCGTACCAAAGCCCACTAGAAAACCACCTACAACCGTGAGAATAAATCCGCGCAAAGTGAGCAGCGATTGCCAATTGAATAGGTCTAATGGCAACAAATTGGTATAATTACTAATGCCATATTGTGCCAACTCTGCTTGGAGGGCGGGAGCTACGGTTATGGGATTGGGATTGCTCAAAAGAAATGTAGCTATTATCGCACCCACAAAAATGCCTGCTACAAAAAACAAATTCCAAACTTCTTTTTTCCAATCATAATTAAAAAATGGCAATTTGGCAGGCATACAAGCCGCACAAATATGCCGCAGCGACGAGCTGATCCCAAATGATTTATTGCCGATGAATAATAATATAGGTACGGTAAGTCCGATAAGAGGCCCCGCCACGTACCAAGGCCAAGGCTGCGATAAAAACATTAGTAATTCTTGCATTGTATTTGATAATTAATTGCATCTGTGAGTTATTTCGAACAAGCACCGCCAATTACAAGTTCTATTACGTAGTAGGTATTGCTTTTGTGTCACTTATTACATGAATTATTTTGCTTGACTACATAAATAGATGCCATCTCACAAAATTGGGCGCAATATTTGTTCGTAAATAGCTTCTCTGCCCCGAATTTATGCCAATTAGCTCATTCGCTTTCGTGTGCTATACTAGGAGACTTTGGTGCTTGGGCATACCCAGTTTGTTGTGGGTACAGTGCTGAATTGATTAATGGCTGAAAATCCGCCTGCTATTTCGCTAAAATTGCGGTAGCCACGTGCTTGCAGTATCGAGGCGGCTATCATACTGCGGTAGCCTCCGGCGCAGTGCAAATAAAAATGTTGGTCGGGATTGATGTCTTTTATCCAGTCATTGATGAGTACCAGCGGTTGGTTAGATGCTCCTACTACATGTTGGGCGGCGTATTCGCTTTCTTTGCGCACATCTATAATGGGATTTTTTTGGTCGGGAAATGTTTGGGCAAAACTTTCGGCAGTGATGCGCTGAACGCTATCCGCTTCTTTGCCCGCTGCTACCCATGCTTCCACTCCGCCTGCCAAATAGCCCAACACTTGGTCGAAGCCTACCCTGCTGAGGCGAGTAATAGCCTCTTCTTCCTTGTCCAAATCGGCGACGAGCAAAATGGGTTGCTTTACATCAACTATCAAAGCACCTACCCAAGGCGCAAAATCGCCTGCCAAACCAATATTGATAGATTGCGGCACATAGGATTGGCAAAACGCCGCTGCCGAGCGAGTATCTAAAATAAGTGCCCCCGATGCTTCGGCGAGTAGCTCAAATTCATCTGCCGACAAAGGGTGCAGACCGCGCTGCAATACTTCGTCAAACGCATTATATCCTTGCTTGTTCATCGCTACATTCATGCCAAAATAGCTCGGCGGTGCGCTAAGTCCATCGGTAACAGCTTGGATAAAAGCCGCCCTGTCGGGTTGGTTGAGGGCATAGTTCATGCGCTTTTGGTTGCCCAATGTATCGACCGTTTCCTTCATCATATTTTTGCCACAAGCACTGCCTGCGCCATGTGCGGGATAGACAATTAGGTCGTCGGCGAGGGGCATAATTTTAGTCATCAGGCTATCATATAACAAGCCCGCCAACTCTTCTTGGGTCATGCTGGCGGCTTTTTGCGCCAAATCAGGTCTGCCCACATCACCCAAAAACAGCGTATCGCCGCTAAAAATGCAATGGTCTTTGCCGTTTTCGTCTATCAGCAAAAAAGTAGTGCTTTCTAAGGTATGGCCTGGGGTATGTAGGGCTTTTATTTTCACTCCGCCCAACTCAAACACTTCGCCGTCGTAGGCTATGGTAGCCTCGAACTGCGGCTGGGCAGTGGGTCCTCAAACGATGGGCGCACCTGTTTTTTGGCTCAAATCCAAATGACCCGACACAAAATCGGCGTGAAAATGGGTTTCAAAGATGTATTTTAGCCTAACGCCGTCGCGCTCTAAGCGATTTAGGTAGGGCTGCACCTCGCGTAGCGGGTCGATGATAGCCGCTTCGCCTTGGCTTACGATATAATACGCGCCTTGAGCCAAGCAGCCCGTGTATATTTGTTCAATATTCATAAAAAAATATATTAATTAATATTTGTTAATTTGATTTTTAGTTTTAAGGTAACGACTTCGGTGCAAAAGTCATTTTAGCAAAGTGTTTAGTAATTACAAAATGTGTAGATGACTATAAATAAATAATTTACGATTTGAAATTAAATTTAATTTGTATCAATTTTGCTTTTTTGCACTACAGTCAGGTAACTATTTAGGCAACTTCGCCACTATGCTATTCATTAGATTTCCTGCAAAAGTAAGAAATCGAAAATTTAACCTTAAATTTGAGCGTTGCGGAGATTACACCTTAATCAGTTCTTAAAATGCCGTAGGCATGTTATATTAGTAGCATATAGCAAGTACGATTCTTAAAATGCCGTAGGTATGGCATCTAACATTATATCTGTGAGGAATAAATGCGACCTACAAACATGAATTAGAATAGAGGGGCGCAACACCTAAATAGTTACGTTTTAAGCAGCGAAAAACAATTCCTTAGCAATTATGTATATTCCGACCAAAAGAATAAACCAACCAAATATGGGTTTGAGGCGTGCGCCGTCGATATATTTGGCTAAGGCAGTACCTATAACTATACCACCAATAGCAAAAAGAGATACCGAGAGCAAAAAAGTCCATTCGATAGATGTTTCGCCCATTTCGCCCAAAAACCCGATGAGCGATTTAGCAGCGATAATAGTTAGCGAAGTGCCAATTGCCATTTTCATGGGTAGTTTGCTCCAAATGACCAAAGCGGGAATAATCAAAAAACCACCACCCGCACCCACTAAGCCTGTGAGCGTGCCTACTATTGCACCCTCCGCAATAATGACGGGATAATTGAAATGCAGAGGTTCGAGGGCAGTGTCGGAGGAGGGCGGCGAAGTATCCTTTTTTATCATACTATACGAAGCTACTATCATCAGAGCGGCAAATAGCAGCAGCAGCAAAATACCTTTGGTCATTATCCAACCGTGATAATTCAGCACATTGGCGGGTATGGCGGGCACGAGATAAGCGCGAGTAAGAAATACGGCTATGATGGACGGAATCCCAAACACAATCGCCGTGCGAACAGACACCAACCCTTTGCGCAAATAACCTACCGCGCCTACGGCACTTGTAATGCCGACTATAAATAACGAATAGCCCGTAGCCAATACCGCATCGGTGCCAAACAAATAAACAAGCACGGGCACAGTCAAAATACTTCCGCCGCCGCCTATCAAACCCAGCGATACGCCGATAGCCACCGCCGACAAATAACCTATCATTTCCATAGTTTTAAATCGCATTACAACAGTAGAACACTCATCAATGTGTTTTTGTTGTAGAAAATAACTGTTTTTAACAAAAAAATCAAAACAATTTTATATAAACCATAAATACATCTAAAAATAGAGCAAATGGACAATTCTATGCGCCACCAACAATAAATGGACAATTAAGAGGGGCATTTTGTTGCGTCATATCGCTATAAATAGCACGAATACAAAATAAATTTGTAGTTCATCGCCCGATACAACCCAAAATGCGCTATTATTGCACTACTTTTGTGTTGTATGCAGGCTGCTTAATTGTTTGTGGTAGCTACTAAGCTATCATTTCACGCCATTCGATACTTGCATACTATCCCGCTGCTTGGCATTTGCTATCATCACACCCTAATCACATTACCAATAACCACGTTTTATGAAAAAAACATTACTTGCCCTTTGTATATGGATAGCTTTTCAGCCGCTGCTATGGGCACAACAACCTTATTTTGCTGATGTACTGAACATTTTTGGTACTTATAATTGTACGGGCTGCCATGGTGCTTCGAGCGGATTGTCGGTGGGCACGTATAACAGCCTTTTGGCAGGTGGCAATAATTGTGGCCCTGCCATATTGCCTTTTAATGCCAATGGCAGCCCCTTAGTCACCAAAATAGACCCCAGTATTCCCAACTGCTCGGGCGGCAATATGCCACAAGGCGGCGGCACGGTAAGTGCGGCGCATTTAGCAACTATTAAGCAATGGATTGAGGGCGGCGCGTTGCAAAACGCCTCGTCCGACTGTGCCGACCTCACTATTTCTGCCTACGTCGAAGGCTCGAATGATAATAAATACCTCGAAATTTATAACGGCACGGGTGCCGAACGCAACCTGTCGGGCTATTCGATACGCATGTATAACAATGGCAGCAGCAGCCCAGTTGCCACTATTCCATTGAGTGGTATATTGGCTGCCGATGGGTATTTTCTGATTGGAAACGACGATGCCACCTTGCCAGGTCTAACGCCCGATATAGTAGCCGCATCGCTCAATTTTAATGGCAACGATGCCGTAGCACTCTATAACGGCACGACCAATATAGATGTTTTTGGGCAAATAGGCTTCAATCCGGGCGACGACGGTTGGGCAAATGGCACTTGCACCACCAAAGACCATACTTGGATAAAAATAGATAAC
Organism: Sphingobacteriales bacterium; assembly: GCA_016711295.1. Classification (GTDB taxonomy): domain Bacteria; phylum Bacteroidota; class Bacteroidia; order Chitinophagales; family UBA2359; genus JADJTE01. The sequence continues at coordinate 88,133 of JADJTE010000009.1, forward strand.
GGTACGAGTTGTCAATACGGCAATTTCTTGGGCAGCACCGAATTTAGCACGCCCTTGGGCACGTTATATACTTGCTATCCGCAAAATGAAGTATCGCAACTCAATAGTTTTGAACCCAGCACCGCCGCGTGCCCAACTATCACATTCGCCGCTGGCACTACTAACCCAAGCATAGCTTGTTCGGGCAGTAGCCTCGATTTGTCAGTCGTATTAGGCGACGACACCACAGCCCAAGTCCTGTGGTACGAAAGCGGCACTATCATCGGCAGCGGCACAACCCTCAATGCCATACTCCAAAATAATAGCTGTATCAGCCAAACATTTAATATCACCGCCGTAGCCTCTAACGCCAACCCTACGTGTACGCCCGCATCGATATCCTTAGTCCTCAATCTGTTGCCCCTGCCCGACGACGGTGCCAGCGTCATAAATAACGGCTGCGAAGTATGCCTGCTTACGTCCTGCGTCGATATGACGAGTTATAGCGTCAATGGTAGCGCGGCAGTAGAAGGGTTGTGTTATACGGCATCGTCAAACGAAAATAGCAATGTCGTGTTTACGATTGCCAATCAATGCGGCACCCAAACCTATACGGGCGATGTGTCGTGCGGCGGCGACCCACAAAATGCCCAAATATCGGGTTTTGTGTGGCTTGACGGCAATGACGATTTGCAGTATAACGCCCGGCGAAATACGTCTCAATGGCGTAGAAGTAGGCTTATTCGATGCCTCCGCTTCGCTTCTAATCTCCACAGAAACCGATTTTAACGGCAATTATGCGTTTAGCGGCCTGCCTGCGGGCAGCTATTTTTTAGCGTTCAGTGCACCAGGCATAATAGGACACCCCATTGTAGGAGCAGGAACAAATGGGCTTACCGCGCCTTTTGACTTAAGCGTCAGTCAAAATTACGAACTAAATGTAGGTTATATCATCGATCTAAGTACTGATAATATCAACGGAACTACATCGCCCTTAGCGCTTGCACAAGTAGCCCCACAACCCGCCAGCGATTGGCTGCAAATCGACTTTTATAGCCAATATACCGAACCTACCCTACTACAAATCTACAACTTGCATGGCAGCCTACTATACCAAAGCACGGTAGAAGCCCAAAGCGGCTACGGCAATAGCACGCGCTTAGACCTCGCCAATTACTCATCGGGCATGTATATATTATTGTTGCAAAACAGATATGCCCAACTAACCCAAAAAATTACTAAACTGTAATAATCCCCCAAACAAGCAGTAGTTCAAGCCACGGATTATACGACTTTTTTTAGTATAAATTCGTGTAGTTCGTGGCAAAAAATAGCACCTATACCATAGGCGCGAAATCTATATTGCCAGCGGACTTGGGTACAAAAAGTTATTTTTGTAAAATGTTTATTAATCAAAATACCTGTAAATAGTTTAAAATAAATCATTTATACATTACAAATAAATTAAATTTGTATGAATTTTGCTTTTTTGCACCATAGCCATCAGTAATCAATCATAAATCCAAAATCGTCAACCCAAAATCATAAATCAATAGAACAATATGTTTATTTGGCTGATTCGCTTTTACCAAGCCGCTATTTCGCCGCTGTTGGGTCCGGCTTGCCGCTATACCCCCACTTGCTCGCAATATGCCATCGAAGCCCTACAAAAATACGGTACGTTCAAGGGCATCTACTTGGCAGTGCGCCGCATAGCCTCGTGCCATCCTTGGGGCGGCAGCGGCTACGACCCCGTGCCCTGACAAAACGAGTTGGATTCCGCACAACAGCAGACATAGCACCAAAAATGCCCTAACTATCTAAGGAATGTGATTTCGTGTATAGAATAATGGGCTATGTTTCACCAATAATGCCCCACTACATTGCGCAAAAGCACAAGTACAAGAAGCGAAAATTAGATAATTGAGATGCTAATTTGCCCACTTTTTTGTAACTTTGCCGCTTAATTACCACATTAACGAACTTCCATCATGTTTGAAAATTTACAGGAAAAAATAGGTTCTGCATTCAAAACCCTTAAAGGACAAGGCAGCATCACCGAAATTAATATCGCTTCGATGATGAAAGACATACGCCGCGCCTTAGTAGATGCAGACGTAAACTATAAAACCGCCAAAGAATTTACCGAAAAAGTTAAAAACGAAGCATTAGGGCAAAAAGTGCTTACCGCCGTAGCCCCCGACCAACTATTGGTCAAAGTCATGAACGACGAACTGACCGCGCTGATGGGCGGTACAGCCAGCGATATCAATTTAGACGGCAATCCATCTGTCGTGTTAATTTCGGGTTTGCAGGGGTCGGGCAAAACGACTTTCTCGGCTAAGTTTGCCAATATGCTCAAAACGAAGCGCAACCTAAAACCCTTATTGGTAGCAGGAGACGTATATCGCCCCGCAGCCATAGACCAGCTCAAAATTTTAGGCGACAAAATAGGCGTGCCCGTATATGCCGAAACCGACGTAAAAGATGCCATCGGGATTGCCACGCGCGGCGTAGCTCATGCCAAAGCCAACGGTATGCAAGTCGTGATTATAGATACCGCCGGACGCTTGGCGGTCGACGAAGAAATGATGCGTGAAATAGAAAGCATCAAACGCGAAACACAACCCGACGAAACCTTGTTTGTCGTCGATGCCATGACAGGACAAGATGCCATCAATACCTCCAAAACTTTCAACGAGCGATTGGACTTTGACGGCGTAGTATTGACCAAACTCGATGGCGATACGCGCGGCGGAGCTGCTTTGTCTATCAAATATGAGGTAAACAAACCCATCAAATTTGTGAGCTATGGCGAAAAAATGGACACGCTCGACGTGTTTCACCCCGACCGTATGGCGCAGCGCGTATTGGGTATGGGCGACATCGTGAGCTTTGTAGAACGCGCACAAGCCGAATTTGACGACAAAGAAGCCCAAAAATTAGAATCCAAAATCCGAAAAAATCAACTCGATTTTAACGATTTCTTGGCACAAATGAAGCAAATACGCCGTATGGGTAGCCTCAAAGACCTGATGAACATGATACCAGGCATGAGCCAAGCCCTAAAAGGCATAGACCTGAACGACGACCATTTCAAGCGCGTAGAAGCTATCATCTTTTCAATGACTCCCGAAGAGCGCACCAATCCAATGTTGATGACAACTAACGCCGCTCGCCGCCGCCGAGTAGCGTCTGGTAGTGGCAATAATATAGAATCTGTCAATAATTTCATCAAACAATTTGAACAAATGCGCCAAATGCTCAAACAGATGAGCAAAATGGGCGGTGCTATGGGCGGCAAATTGCCCCCAATGCCAGGCGGATTAGGCGGGCTATTGGGCAAAAAGCAATAGGCTTGTGACAGCGGCACTTACTTGGGTGTAAAATGGTGCTTTCTCGCCTGCTTTTCGTTTATTTTTGAAAACATAGCCCCACTATGCCTCCAAAAATAAACCTCAATCAGCCCAAAAATCCCTCTTTTTCCGCTCCAACCCCGCCACTGTAACAAGTCTAATAAAAAAATACCACAAAATTATCATTTTTCAGAACAGCAAGGCTATATTTTACCACTGTGGATAACCGAAAAGCCCGCCTGCTGCTGCAAAACTATTGCGCCAAAGGCGAGCGATGCCATTTTGACATACGACAAAAATTGCGCGACTGGCAAATAGCACGCGACGATGCCGACGAACTCATCGCTGAACTCATCAGCGATAATTTTTTGAACGAACAACGCTATGCCAACGCCTTTGCGCACGACAAATTTTACCTACAACAATGGGGACGCGGCAAAATAACCCAACACCTACAACAAAAACAGGTGTCCGCAGCTTGTATCGCCGAAGCACTTAGCCGAATCAATGCCGATGATTATAGGCAAACCGCCCACGAACTCGCACAACGAAAAGCAAAACAACTCGGCAAAGAACAACTCCCGCCCGCGCGACGACAAAAAATAGCCAACTTCCTGCTACAACGCGGTTTTGAACCCGACATAGCTTGGGAAGCAGCCAAAGAGCAGAGTAGTAGAGAAAAATAGATAAATCCATTTAGCATATAGTCCGCTCTAATAGCCCGCAATTTAAACCGTGGGCTAACTGCCAATAAAACCCTTGAACAAATAACTATGATTAGCTACGATAAATTTAGCCTTGACAATGGCTTGCGCATCGTCGTACACCACGACCCCAATACGCCCTTAGCTACTGTCAATATCTTATATGATGTAGGTTCGCGCGATGAAAGCGAAAGCCGCACAGGTTTTGCTCACCTTTTTGAACACCTCATGTTCGAAGGCTCCGTCAATATACCCGATTATGACGAACACGTACACTTAGCGGGCGGCGAGTCTAATGCCTTTACCAGCAGCGATATGACCAATTATTATATAACGCTGCCCGTACATAATATCGAAACTGCCTTTTGGCTCGAATCAGACCGTATGCTTAGTTTGGCTTTTAGCGAAGAAGCACTCGCCGTCCAAAAAGGCGTAGTCTGTGAAGAATTTAAAGAACATTATATCAACCAACCCTATGGCGATTGGATGCACAAAATGCGTGCCTTATGTTTTACAACCCACCCTTATAAATGGCTGACTATCGGCAAAGAATTGTCACATATAGAACAAGCCACCCTATCCGATGTACGCGCTTTCTTTTTCCAACACTATCGCCCCAATAATGCCATTTTGTGCGTAGCAGGTAATGTGACGAGCGAGCAAGTGCGCCAATTAGCCCAAAAATGGTTTGGTGATATCCCGCCGTCCGAAAAACCTTACCACCGCCAGCTACCCGCCGAACCTGCACAAACCACGTTTCGCAGCCAACACATCTATGCCAATGTACCTATCGACGCGCTGTATATGGCATTCCATATCGGCGATAGATTAAGCCCCAGCTATCACCCCACCGCTTTTATCTGCGATATATTGTCGAGCGGCGCATCAGGGCGGCTATACCAACATTTAGTAAAAGACCAAACCCTATTCAGCAGCCTGCACGCTTATTCGTGGGACGAACACGACCCAGGATTGCTGTATATCGAGGGCAAACTCAATAAAGGTGTGACATTAGAAAGTGCCGAAACAGCTATCTGGCACGAACTCGAACAATTGTGCCAAATGCCTGTATCGGAAGACGAACTTGGCAAAGTGCGCAACAAGGTCGAGGCGGCTATCGTCTTCAATGAAGTAGGACTGAGCGACCGCGCTTTTTCGCTCGCTTACTACGAGCTGTTGGGCGATATTGACGAAATAAACAACGAAATTGACAAATACCTGCGCGTGACGGCTGCCGACATACAGCAGACGGCGCAGCAAATTTTTAGCCGCGAAAACTGCTCCGTTCTCTATTACCACGCCCAGCCCCCCAGCGAAGCCGCCGAACAAAATGCCGATGCAAGCACCTAATATACCCACCGAGCACAAAGCGGGATTTGTCAATATAATAGGCAAACCCAACGTAGGAAAATCAACCCTGATGAACGCCTTAGTCGGCGAGCGGCTATCTATCATCACCTCCAAAGCCCAAACTACGCGCCACCGCATATTGGGCATTGTCAATGGCGACGATTTCCAAATCGTATATTCCGACACGCCGGGCGTACTAAAACCCGCCTACAAAATGCAGGAAGCGATGATGCGTTTTGTCTATCAATCATTTGACGATGCCGATATATTGTTGGTGATGGCTGATGCATCTGAAAAAAAAGACCGCGACATAGCCTTAGTTGCCGACAAAATCAACCGCAGCGAGGCAAAGGTGATTTTTCTGCTCAACAAAGTCGATTTGGTCACCGCTGCCGATGCCGAACAACAATTAGCCTATTGGCGAAGCCAAATAAAAGCAACTGCCTACTTGCCCGTTTCCGCACTTACGGGGCATAATTTGACCGCGCTTTTCGACACCATTCTATCCAATTTGCCTTTGTCGCCGCCTTATTATCCCGACAAAGAAGAATTGACCGACCGCCCCGAACGCTTTTTCGTATCCGAAATTATCCGAGAAAAAATATTGCTCACCTACCACCAAGAAATACCTTATTCGGTAGAAGTCGTCATCGATAGCTTTAAGGAAGACGACGAAATGGTGCGGATAGAAGCCATCATTTGGGCAAATCGCGAATCCCAAAAACCTATCCTCATCGGCAAAAATGGCAAAAACTTGACCAAAGTAGGTACGGCTGCCCGAATGGATATAGAGCGATTTTTGGAAAAAAGTCTATTTAGGCTTGCGCATCAAGGTGCGCGAAGGATGGCGCGAAAACGAAACCTTGCTCAAAAATTTAGGCTATCAATAAATATTCTGCTTCGTACTATATTATATGTGGCATATAAACCAAGACCAAGCCCTATTTTTAGACCGAGACGGCGTTATCAACCGCAAAATAGAGCAAGGCTATGTGTTGCGTTGGTCCGAATTTGAATTTATGCCCAATGCCCTAAGCGCGATAGCTCATCTGAGCCGTTTGTTTGGGCGCATTATCGGGGTAACGAACCAACAATGTGTAGGCAAGCGCATGATGTTGGAAACCGACCTAATAGCCCTGCTATACCAAATGACCGATTGCGTGGCGCAACACGGCGGGCGATTCGATGCGTTCTATTATTGCCCACATCTGGCTTACGAAAATTGTGGCTGCCGCAAACCTGCTATCGGCATGGCGCGACAAGCACAAGCCGACTACCCCGACATCGATTTGAAACGAGTCCATTATGGTCGGCGATTCGGTGAGCGACCTACAATTTGGTCCGGGGCGCGGGTATGCAGACGGTATTTATACACCACCAAGCACCCAGCTCAGATGCCGAAAATGCCCATTTAGCCCATGCACAATACGATTCGCTGGCTGCCTTTGCCGCAGATTGCCGCAGCGCGACCACATAGAACGATTGGGCGTTTCAAGGTCTAAACCCGTGGGATTTCGCCCCTAATGGGGCTTTGGCTTTGATGCTGTTTGGGTTTTCTATTAGCAGGTCGCTCCTACGGAGCTATTAGGAGGATGCCCTTAAATGGGGCGGTGGCTATCTCTTTGGCGGTCAAGCCGTAAAGCTGGCAAACCATGCAGTCTATTTGGGTAAAAAATACTGCTCCGTAGGAGTAATATAATAATAGCATAGCAAAGACATTAGAATAGATAGCTCCGTAGGAACGGAATTGTTTAAGGTGGTTTTTATTAGGATTTCGCCCCTAATGGGGCTTTGGCTTTGATGATATTTTCGTTTGTTATTAGGATTTCGCCCCTATGGGGCTTTGGCTTTGGTGATTGTTATTCTTTTCTATTAGCAGGTCGCTCCTACGAAGCTATTAGGAGGACATCCCGATGGGGTTTCGTTTCGATGATGTTTTCGTTTGTTATTAGGATTTCGCCCATACGGGGCTTTGTTGGTGATTGTTATTCTTTTCTATTAGCATGTCGCTCCTACGAAGCTATTAGGAGGACATCCCGATGGGGTTTCGTTTCGATGATGTTTTCGTTTGTTATTAGGATTTCGCCCATACGGGGCTTTGTTGGTGATTGTTATTCTTTTCTATTAGCATGTCGCTCCTACGGAGCTATTAGGAGGGCACCCCGATGGGGTTTCGTTTCGATGATGTTTTCGTTTGTTATTAGGATTTCGCCCCTAATGGGGCTTTGGCTTTGGTGCTGTTTGGGTTTTCTATTAAAATTTCGTAAATCATTTAATACCGAAAACTGCCCTTATTTCATACAATACATTCAAAAATAAATTTGTTATTTTAAATAAGTGTTGCAAGTAAAAATATTTACCATACCCATTACCGATGATGGTCGATTTACAGACGAGTTGAACAAATTTTTGCGTTCGCACAAAATTTTGGAGGTACAACAGCAACTAAGCACCCATGACAACGGTGCGTTTTGGTGTTTTTGTATCAGATACTTGCCCCATACCTTGACCCATATCGAGGCAGGGCGGAGCGGCAAAATCGACTACCGCGAAACGCTGAACGAGGCAGCATTCAAAAAATTTTCGCGTTTTCGCGAAATCCGAAAACAGCTGGCTGCCGAAGACGGCGTGCCCGCCTATGCCGTATTTACGGACGAAGAGTTGGCAAACCTATCTCAGCTTGCTGCGCTCGACCTCAAGGGGCTTAAAAGCATAAAGGGCATCGGCGATAAAAAAGCCGACCGCTACGGCGCAAAGATGCTCAACATATACCACCAAACCTTATTGTCGGCATCGCCCGACGATGATTCGGTACAGCCATGAAACGAGCCGGTTTTTTAGTGGGGCAAATTGCCGATATGAACAATTTGTATCTGGCATTTTGGAAAGCCAAACGCGGCAAAAGTACGCGCGAAGGAGTGCTGAACTACCAGACTGACCTGTTGCCCAACCTGCAATCACTGAGTGCCGAGATAATGAACGGCACTTTGCAACTTGGAAATTATCATTATTTCACGGTTTACGAACCCAAAGAACGCAAAATTTGTGCCGCCTCGTTCAAAGAGCGCGTGTTGCACCATGCCTTGATGAACGTATGTCACCCCTATTTCGAGCGGCGGCAAATTTTTGACAGCTATGCCAGCCGTCCCCAAAAAGGCATACACGCCGCGCTACGACGCGCGCAACAATTTGGCCGCCGATACGAATGGTATCTGAAATTGGATGTCCGGCATTTTTTTGACAGCATCGACCACGATATCGTCAAACAACAGCTATCGAGGCTATTCAAAGATACCCAATTGCTCGATATCTGGCACCGAATATTGGATAGCTACGAAGTCCAGCCCGGCAAAGGCGTGCCCATCGGCAACCTAAGCAGCCAATACATATCCAATCATTACCTATCAGGCATAGACCGATATGCCTACCAAGTGGCCGGCGCACAAGGCTATGTACGCTACATGGACGATATGATACTGTGGCATAACGACAAAAACGCCTTGCTATCGGCTCTGTCACTGATTGAGGGCTACCTGCACGAACGCCTGAAACTACGGCTCAAACCCGCCATAGTGGGACGAACGGCACAAGGACTGCCGTTTTTGGGCTTTGTCGTTCGTCGTTTCGACCTAGGGCTGCAACGAGCTGGAAAGCAACGCTACTACAAAAAATTGAAACGGCTTTGTTGCTGCTTGAAACACCAACAACTAAGCCCCATTGATTTTCAACGCCGTGTGCAATGCCTTGCCTCCTTTGTTCGGCATGCTCGTTCGCTAAAATTTCGGCAAAAAACCGTTCGGAGGCTGCGTTGCTAACCCTTAAAAAAAGTTGCCGCACCCACCAAAAAAGCCCCCAAAAGTTGCATCTATTGTTCCAGCGCACCAGCTTTCTTTGAGGATGGGGCTATACAACAAACTCAAGAAAAAAACAAGCCCGGCTTTCAAACCACGCTATCCGGCAGGGCTTACTAACGGGGCTTGTTCCATCAAAAAAAACATTTCGCCCTCGCTTGAAAGCACAAGGGCAGGAAAACATCGCTGGACACAGCGGGACATCCATCCGTTTGCTTTGTGCTGGAAGGCAGAGCCAGCCGAAAACCGTAGTTGTTGTTGCGGTTAGCGGGCGTGTTGTTGTTGCGGTTAGCCATCCGGCAGTTGACGGCGTTGTTGTTCCACGAGCCGCCGCGCAACACACGCGGTGCAAAGGCCTTATGCGATATTACCCAATCGAAAAAACGATTTTTATATTAAAAAATATACAATATGTATTTTTTGAAAAAATTTTTTGCCTACAGGCAAAGCTATCTAACAGCCCAACAGCCTAACTTTTCGAACCATTGCAGCCCACTTGCAGCCGCTCCGCTTGGCTGCCACGTCGGGCTGCAATAGCTCGAAAAGTATTCTTCTTTTGCACAAAGCAAACAGACGGATGAACCCAACTATGCCCTGGAAGGCAGAGCCAGCCGAAAACCGCAGTCGGTGAAGTGGTCGGCGGGCGCGTCGGTGTCGCGGCGAGCCAAACGGCAGCGGACGGCGAGGTTGCCCCACGAGCCGCCGCGCAACACACGGTAATTGCCCGATTGTGGACCGTGCGGGTTGGCTTGGGCTTCGGCTTTGTAGGAACCATACCAGTCTTGGCACCACTCCCATACATTGCCGCTCATGTCGTACAAGCCCAATTCGTTGGGTTTTTTCAGCCCCACGATTTGTGTTGAGCCGCCGCTGTTGACCGAGAAATGGGCTACATCTCCCAGTTCGTCGCTGCCGGCATATTTGTAGCCCTTGCTTTTTTGTCCGCCGCGGGCGCCATATTCCCATTCGGCTTCGGTGAGCAGGCGGTAGCCCGCGGGCAGCCCTTTTTCGACTGTCTGGGCGTTTAGTTTGCGGCAAAACTCTTGGGCATTGTCCCAGCTGACGTTGTCTACAGGCAGGCGGTTGCTGCCCCCAAAATGGCTGGGGTTACTGCCCATGACGGCGTAGTATTGGGCTTGGGTCACGGGGTATCTGCTGATATAAAAGCCCGATAGCGTGACCTCGTGTACGGGTTTTTCGCTGTCGCAGGCTTCGTCGTCGGTGCCGCCCATCCGGAAGGTGCCGCCTTCTACCCATACCATGTCGAGCGGAGTGCCATTTATATCTGCCACAAAATCGGCATCTTTGACCGGGGCTTCGGGTTCTGAGGTGGGTTCAGGACTATAGTCGTAGTTTTCGAACGTGATGGTGTGGGTGTGTGCATCGGTTTGGCGGGTGCGGTAGCTTTCTTCGTAGTCCAGCTGGTGTTGCTGCTCAATGAGCGTGAGTATATCACTGACCAAAAATAGGTCATTGAAGTATCGTTTTCTGCCCTGAAGCTGCTTGTCGGTTTCGTATACGTCGTCTTTAGTGGTGTTTGTTTTGTGCGTAACGTCTGTTTTGGCTTTGCCATCAAGTGCTCCCCAAAACGCCTTGACATCGGCATCTACGTTGCTATGGTGGTCGGTGTCGTGGCTATAGTGGTGTTCGTTTTTGGTTTTGTCCACTTGAAGCTCGATTACATCGGGTTCGTAGTCTTCTTTGCTCAACTTCTCTTTGGCAATATAAGCTTGGGAACTTTGCAGCAAAACCTCTGACTCCTTGTCTATGATGTTCATAAATTTTTCTACCAAGCCACTGAGGAGTTTGTTCGATACATCAGGCCGGTCTATCACTTGCTTGACGGCAATACTCCAGCCATCTTTTGCCAGCATTAATCGAACATCTTTGCGCTGTACCATTTTGCCTGGTGCCTCGCCTTTCAGAGAATCAGAATATTTAGTGCCCGCCACTTGTTTTGCCGTAATGGTGGTATAGTTGGTCTCGAAGGTGACTATTTGGGCATCGTATTGGCACTTGACGACAATACCCTCGGCGTTTTTCAGCACAAAGTCCGCGTCGTCTTTGCTCATGAGCAGCGTCACGATGGCTTGTTGGTGCCCTGCGGTGCTGTCGAGTTGGTTCTGCGTGCTGCTAATGGATAGGGGAAACTCCTCGCCGTTGCAGGTAAAGTTCGTAAATTGTAGGTTATAGACCGTTTGGGCTTGGAGGCGCGTGGTGCCAAGTTGGTCATTGTCTTGGGTACTGGCAGCCAACAAGTTTTTTATTGCGCGGCTATTGAACGCTTCGTCGTTGAGGACGATATACACTTTGACGAGATATTGGTCGGGCTTGCGGGTTTTGGTCATGGCGATTTTAAACCCGCCCTTGCCGTCGTGGGCAGGCAAGAAGAGGGGCAGATACTCGTATAGGCGGATGGTGTCGTCAGATTGTCCGCTTTTGGCAACTACCTTGTTGATGGGGTGCGCTGGTGGTAGCGGCTTGCCGCCGTTGTAGCACATCGGGCTCAGTAGGATTACGTCGAGGGTTTTGGGCAAGTCGGTGGTTGTAATAAGTTTATTGGACATATACAGATAGGTCTGTTTTTTTTAAAAAAGGTGTGTGTTTGAAAAAGGAAAAAATAGCGGTGTGGCAGTAGTGGTGGCAGGGCGGTGGTTTGTGAGGTATAAGACCTTATGGGCTTTTTAAAAAAAACCCATAAGGTTTTGTGCGGTAGTGGTGGCAGCGGGGCGGTTTATCGCCGCTCTTCGGAACGTACTTGGTTATAGTATTGGGTCGAAACCATACCCATTAGCCATAAGGCGTGGGTCTCAGCCAATTTTTGGCTCATACCTTCTGCTTTGCCATCGGCTATGTGTTGGCGAATTCGGTTTTGGTCGGATTCGTTGAGGGCGTTGGTGGCATTGAGCAGGTACTTGCCAATTTCTCTGGCAGTAAAGAAGCGACCTACAAAGTCTATGGCAGTAATAAATGCGTTCAGCATGATAAAATAGATATTTGGGAGTGAAAAAATAAGATTAATGTTTGGTGGTGTGTTTTGTCCCTATTAACACAATGGGGCTTGCTTAAGTTCGCCGTTTGAGCAAAATGTGAAGCAGTTATCCGCTTGGCTGGTTGAAAAATTGAGCTAAATCATCAATTGTGTGGCGAACCATTTTGATGCTGCAAAGGTAAATCGGAGCTACAACACTAAGGGACTTAATCCGAAAAGGATTATATTTTTTTTCGGACCCGTCAAGGTCATGAATGACTGCTTGAAACAATGCCCTATTTGTCTATATACCGAGAGGCGAACCGTTTTGATGCTGCAAAGATAAATCGGAGCTACAACGCTAAGGGACTTAATCCGAAAAGGATTAGAATTTTCTCTTCGGAAATGCCCTATTTGTCTATATACCGAGAGGCGAACCGTTTTGATGCTGCAAAGATAAATCGGAGCTACAACGCTAAGGGACTTAATCCGAAAAGGATTAGAATTTTCTCTTCGGAAATGCCCTATTTGTCTATATACCGAGAGGCGAACCGTTTTGATGCTGCAAAGGTAAATCGGAGTTACAACGCTAAGGGACTTAATCCGAAAAGGATTATATTTTTTTTCTGACTCGTCAAGGTCATGAATGACTGCTTGAAACAATGCCCTATTTGTCTATATACCGAGAGGCGAACCGTTTTGATGTTGCAAAGGTAAATCGGAGCTACAACGCTAAGGGACTTAATCCGAAAAGGATTAGAATTTTCTCTTCGGAAATGCCCTATTTGTCTATACACCGAGAGGCGAACCGTTTTGATGCTGCAAAGGGAAATCAGAGCTACAACGCTAAGGGACTTAATCCGAAAAGGATTAGAATTTTCTCTTCGGAAATGCCCTATTTGTCTATATACCGAGTGGCGAACTGTTTTGATGCTGCAAAGGGAAATCGGACACGAGCATCGGAAATCCTTTTTGGATTAAGCTATGCAGGGTCATGGCATTTTGTTGGCTTGATGCTTAGAGCCATACCTCGCCGTCCTGCAACTATTTTTTTGAGCTGATGGCAAGCGGAGGCAGCCTAAAAGTTTTTGGGAGTCAATAGTATTACCTTGTTCGTTAAGTCTAAATAGTTTCTGTTAAGCCAAAAATGATAAATCCTTGATTTACAGACATTTGCGATTTTTAAAAAAAATGCCGATATCTATTTACAAGGTATTATAGGGGTGTTCGCAATAAATCGGTATCTTTGCGGCAAGCTATCCCATTTTTATTATGTCAAACGAGCATACTTTCCCCACTGGCGACCAAGCCATTGTTGCCCATAATATGGTCAAAGCGTTGGAAAACGAAAGAAAGCGCATTTCTTTCATTTTGCACGATACTATCCAGCACCAGCTTCGGCTCATCAGAGACGAAGCCCCGCACAACATAAAGCCCCAAATCGACAGCGTGATTCAAGAATTGAGTGGCATCTGCCAGAGTTTGGTGCCCAGATCGCTTGAAGATTTTGATTTGGTGGATTACTTGCCGGTCTATATCGTCACCTTAATGCAAAAAAATTATTTTTTTATTAATTATAAAAGTAACGTAAAACGCGCTTTTCCAAAAGAAATCGAAAGTCAGCTATATCACATACTGCAAGAGGCTATCACCAACATCATCAAGTACGCCGAATCCCCCGCCGTACTCATCCGTTTTTGGGAATACGACGATAAACTGACCCTGTCCATACAAGATGTGGGCAAAGGGTTTGACATAAAACACGCAAGTGCCACCTCAAACGGATTGTCATCTATGCACTTTCGGGCAGAAGCAATAGGGGGCATCTACGAAATTACGAGCGAGCCGGGCGACGGTACAAAAGTAAAAGTGACGATTCCGAAAGATAAAATACCGCTCACCGAGCCGGTATCCGTCGCCGATATACCGCCAACGCTCTCGACAATGCCAATGGTGGCAGAGGTAAGCCCCAAAATGAGTACTACCTCCCAATGCTTCTTGCTGCTCGACAATCAAAAAGAAGTATTGATAGGTTTGGAACAGATAATCAAAATGCACTATCCAGAGGCAAACATTTTGACCGCCACCAATGTCGGCGATGCCTTAGCCCTACTGAGAGAGCATAGTGTCGATATAGCTATCTCGGACCTAACCCTGTTCGGCCAAACCCGGCTTTCTATTTATCCAAGAAGGAAAACAGCAAACCCCCGACACCAAATTTATCGTTTACTCCATCAACAACATACCCATATATATCGCAAGAGCGGTCAAACTAAAAGCGGACGGCTTTGTATATAAAGAAGATGAATGGGAATACGACGTACATCCACTCATAAAAGTTATGCAAGAAATAGTAGAAAGCAGTAAGCGCAGAACGGGACCACAAACTTATTTTAGTAAAAAAATGAATGAAATTTACGAAACAATTAAAGAAAAAGCCAAGTCATCTAATATCGATAAAGACAGTATTAATAAAAATGTTTTTCTTATTTACGTAAAAATATTAAAAGATAAAAATTTTAAACCAAAAGAACATAAAACATTACACAAGGAGATTTACGATGCATTCAAAGAAATTTATGAGCTTTATTATGAGAACAAACACAGAGGATTAAAAAAACATATAACAGAAAAAGGATATGATATAAAAAAATACGAAAAATTATTAAACAAAATGGGTAGATCAAAAGAAAGAAAAGATTTCTCAGAAAAACAGATCGAAACTTTCGGAAAATATTTTAGGAATTTCAAACTCATATTGGAGGAACTAGATGACAACGACAGATTCGGGCATCATTCTTTGCGTGAGCTATGTGAGGTATTTTGGGCAGAACTGGGAGATGACCCAGAGTAATACGGCATGTATTTCGGGGAATTGCCTCATGAGTCCATCAAACCGCCCTACAAACAGGATTAAAACAAAAGGCGCAGAGCCTAAATAGTTACAAATATAGGTATGAGACCATTTATTATACTGCTTGGCATCGTTTGTTTTGTCAATACCACTTACATAGCAGGGCAAACTCCTGCGTTCCCGGGTGCCGAGGGCTTTGGAGCCAATGCCACAGGAGGGCGCGGCGGGCAAGTTATCTATGTAACCAACCTCAATTGCAATGGGCCAGGCTCGCTAAACGAAGCCTTAGCCGTACCCGGTGCTAAATATATTTTGTTTAAAGTAAGCGGCGTTATACAATGTGCCGCCCAAGTACTATATGGCGATGTCACCTTAGCAGGGCAAACCTCGCCCGGAGGCATTATTGTTCGCGGGCTGGTGGTCGATGAAATATACGAACCCGAAGGCACAGGCAACAATATAATTGTAAGGCATTTGCGCTCGCGCCCACAAAACCCCGATACCTACCCCGGAACAGGATGGATATTAGACGATGGGCTTAGGTTAGATGGTGCCCAAGATATTATAGTTGACCACTGCTCCTTTGCTAATGCCCTTGACGAAGCCACCCAAATATCGAACAGCCAAAATATAAGCATTCAATATTGCCAATTAGCCGAAACCATTGGCTATCATTATATTTATGGCGGCATGTTGATTAACTATTCCGAACCCGACCACCCACAACAAAACATCAGCATACACCATAACGTATGGAACAGAATTGGCGGGCGTTTCCCCGAAATCTCTTGCGAATCGCCGTACTGCAATGCTTATCCATTAAATATCGAACTATCCAATAATCTGTTGTGGGATATTAATACAACCCTATGGTACGGCGCCAATATTGACCCATCGGGCGAGGATTATAGCTTTTTTGTGCATCTCAACTTTATAAATAATTATGCCGTTGGACGAGCCACCTATACCGAGGCAATGGCTGCTTCGAGCCTACTGAACTACCCACAAAACCAGCTATTTTCTTCTGACAATAGATTGAACCTCTACCCATCTTATGCCGATTACGATTTGTTCTATTGCTGTAACGATTTTAATTTGTATAACCCTAATACCGACTTGGGCATTGCTACCATATTAAGCACACCGCACAGTTTTCCCGCCATAACTTACCAAGCAACCAATAACCTACAAGCTCATTTGTCTCAACGAGTAGGTGCTTTTCCGCGCGATTCGATGGATAGGCGTTTGTTAGCCTCTGTTCAGAACAATACCATCAACCCATCGCCATTAAGCGACTTGGAGTTTGTTACTACCAGCGATGCTTTTTTGTTAGATGCCGATACCCCGCAAGCCCCCCAAGATACGGATAATGACGGTATGCCTAATTATTGGGAAACAGCCCACAGCTTAAATAATAGCCTGCAAGACCACAACAATACCAATTTATCGGTTTCTATAACGGGCATACCGGGCTACACAAACCTCGAATGTTACCTAAACTGCCTTGCAGATGCCTTGGTAAATGGCGGTTCAAGCCCCGAATGTGGCATACAATTAGCCAATTGCACTTTTGCCCCAAACATAACAGGCACCGCCCTTGCTTGCAATAACCAATTACAAACATATTCGGTCGAGGCTATTGCAGGCAGTACCTATGTGTGGACGGTGACAGGCGGAACTATTCTAAACGGACAAGGCACCCACCAAATCGTAGTGCAATGGAGCAATGAAACATTAGGAACGGTAAATATTTTGCAAACTACCCCGTAAGCCCGCTAACAACACAGCCGCTGAACAATGTGCTGCCGAAAAGCCACCAAATGCCTAATAGAACGCCCCAAAAAAGACCAAACAGCTTATTACAGCGGTAAAAATGGCAAAAATTTGACCCAAAAAGCAGCAGCGCAAGCACATAGAACGATTGGCGTTTCAAGTTCAAACTCGTGGGATTTCGCCCCTATGGGGCTTTGACTTTGATGTTGTTTGGGTTTTCTATTAGCATGTCGCTCCTACGGAGCTATTAGGATGCCGCCCTTAAATGGGGCTATCGCTACGGTGGCTATCTCTTCGGCGGTTAAGCCGTAAAGTTGGCAAACCATGCAGTCTATTTGCCGCTCTAATGCCTTGGCATAGCATTCATTGCGCAAATATGCCGATTTTTTAGAAACTGTAAAAACCTATACGTTAGGTCTCCTACAAGGAAAAAGCTACCTAATAGAGACAATCACTATTAGGTAGCACTAACCCACAAAAATAGGGGCAAAATATGCGGAAAAGGAGGGATTCGAACCCCCGGTGCCTATTACTAAGCACACCTGATTTCGAGTCAGGCCCATTCAACCGCTCTGGCACTTTTCCGAATTTGTGTTAGGATATTTCCGACACACATTAGGTTGCAAATGTACGGCGTTTCTGAATAATTGCCAAGCCATCGAACAAATTAATTTTGTTCTTCTTTCTTGTGTGTGCGTCAATAGCCTGTTTTTATCAATTTTAGCTGCTGATTGCCGCAGCGCACCCAGTAGCTACCTGCGGGTACTTGCGCCCCCCATTGCCAAGAGCTATTGGGCAATAGGGTTTGTTGCGCTACCAATCTGCCGTATAGGTCAAATATTTGTAGGGTAGCCGCGCCGTCGAGGTTGTTATTATTGGCTGTGGCGGCGGGGCGCATGATTATGTTGGTCTGTTGTTCAAAGATAGAAGGTGCGGCACTCAATTGCGGTATATTGGCAGTGGGTATATCGGCAATATCCGCGCTATTATTCGTTCCGACGATAGCAAATTTATCAAAAGCCACTTCTACTATACCCGCGCTACCGTTGTTGCGGGCTTCTATCACAAAATACGTATTAGGTGTTTCAGCAATGAGCGCGTCGAGTGGCAATACAAACGACCGCCACGCATTACTGCCATTTTGTAGCGTATCGACCAGCAAGGTCGAAAACAACAAATCGCCATTACTGCCGTTATATATATTGCAAGTAGCATCGGTGGCGTTTGCCTCGTTTGCCAAACAATAATATAAATCGAAATGGAGCGCAGCCGTAGCATAGCCCGATAAATCTACGGCAGGCGATAGCAGCCGTGTACTGCCATTGTCCAAATCTACGTCTTCGGGAGGGGCATATCCGTCGGCGGTCGTATAGCAATAGCCGCCCCAGTCGTCGGGCGCATCGCTATAAAACGTACAACTCGACGCGCCTTGCGTGCCCGTAGGCACAACGCGCAACCATTGCCCCGTCATGGTGTCTGTACTCTCGACCGTCCAGCCCAAATCGGTGGCAAAATCGTCGTAATAACCATAAGGCATAACAATAGTGATAGTAGCGTTGGCATTATTGGCAGTATCGGCAAAAGGCAAGGTAGGCAATAGCCCCCAACGCGAAGCAGATATAATATAGGTATCGTCATAAAGCCCCTCGATAGAAGCAAGCCCCGCGCTATTGGTGGTCAGCGCATAAATGCCCTCGCTACTGCTGCTCGCCCAAGAGTTGCGCACTTCAAGTACGACGTTGGGCAGACCATTACCATAGCTGTCATTGACCTGTACTTGCAAGGCAAAGGGTGATAAGGGCTGCATCTGCACATCGAGGTCGGTAAATTGAGCTTCGTTGAGTGTAATGCTCGATATAGTAGGGGTTGGTAGCCATATTTTTCAAACATAATATCATAAGTACCGCTATTAGCAGTACCCATTCTGTACGTACCGCCAAAACGACTTTGGTCAAATGAACTCGTACCTACGATGGAAATGCGCACACCCGCCACACCCGCACCGCTAAGGGCATCGGTAATATTGCCTTGTAGGTAAGAAGCGCGTTGGTACTGCGGTCGGGTAATGAACAAGCCCTGTTGTCGGTCGCTGGCAATTAGGTTGCCCGAAGGTAAATATTGGTATACTCCCCAACAGCCCGCCGAACCACCACCTGTATTAGGCGAAGTGTCGTAATATTCGGTTTCGACTAAGGCATCGGGCACATGCGCATCTATCACCCTAAAACCCGCCGTATAGTACGACAGAATGATAAAATCGTTCAAGACATGCGCATTATGAGGCATAGTATTAGTGCCTGGATAGGCTTGGTAGCGGTCTAACTCGCGAATATCGTTTAGGTCGCTAATGTCGTATGCTGCCATCGTAGCTCCGTCTCGTTCATCGGTCGTAAATATAGTGTGGCTATCATCTGACAACCAAGCATTATGCGTAAATGCATTAGGCGTGGTTTGGGTTGCCAACAAAACGGGGTTCAATTTGTCGCTGATATCGACAATGCTCAACTGCCCTGCATAAATTTCGGATACATACATCATATCATCGCGCACAAAACAATCGTGGGCATAGTTTCCTTTATACGTATTGATATAGGTTGGCTGCGTAGGGTCGGGGTTAAGGTCAAACATCATCACCCTCGCTCGGCAACGGGTATATCCAATGCCATATTGTTAAAACCATTGAGGTACAAAAAGCCATTTTCGTCAATCCAAAGGCTATGCACTCGCTTCACACGCCCTTGGGCAGTAAACTGAAAAGTATCGATAGCCGTAGGCAACTGGCTTAGGTCGATAATCGTTACGCCACCGTCGACCTCGTCTACTACGTATGCATAGCTCTGCCACGTCTTTATCTCGCGCCATATATTAAAGTCGTCGGGCACAAAAAAGAGTTCGTTGGGATTGGCAGGGTCGCTAATATCGACAATGCTCGTACCACTTTTTACACCTACCAGGGCATATTCTCTGCCTTCGGAGTCGGTATAGCCCCACAAACTACTCAGTCCATCGGGATAAAATTTACTGCCCAACAAAGGCATTTCGTTTTGCGCCTGCAAAGTAATAGACGCAAAACAAGCAAATAAAAAAGGCGATAAAGCCCAAAATAAGGTTTTCATGGTAGCGTACAATAAAGAGGTGGCAAATGGCGATGAGAAGGGCACGATTCATCACGCTGGCGCCATAAACACCTAAAATTCGAGGTCAGTAATATTGGGGTCTAACAACAAATCATTGGCTAATAGCTCGTGGCTGGCATGTTTGCCTACCAGCGTCCATGTACCGACTAAGGCATCGCCGCGGCGCAAAAATTTACCTTTTTCGGCGCGTAGTTTATGTTTAGCAAACAAATCATTGTATTGGTTGATCGATGTATTATGATAGCGATAGGTGATGCGATAATTGCGCACTTCATTAGCAGCATCGATAAAACCCTCCAAGCGCGATAACAACAACAAAATAAGCAGAATAAATGCCAATGCCACCAAAGCCAAGCCAGCATAACCCGCTCCAATAGCCATACCCAAAGCCGCTGATACCCAAATAGTAGCGGCAGTAGTTAAGCCCGAAACGCGGTTCTCTTCTTTAAAAATAGAACCCGCTCCCAAAAAACCAATACCCGTGACGACGTTTGCCGCTATGCGGTCGGGCGAACTGTTCCCAATTTTGAGCGATAAAATCGTGAATAAAGCCGAAGCTACACAAATGAGCGTAATAGTACGGAAGCCCGCTGTCTTGTTGCGGTATTCGCGCTCCGAACCAATAGCCGCCCCTACAGCCAAAGCCAATAATAATTTGACAACATCTTGCCAGATAAGTTCCATGAAGTAATAAATAGCTATAAAGTGTGATAGAAGCGCAAAGGTAATTTTTACGCTCGATTAATCCAATAAAACACCAAAATTTGCCACCTATTAGTAACTTTGCGCCGTGCCTTGCGTCCATAAGGCAATCCATCTAATACTAACCTTTAATCTTTTTCAGCAACATGCCCAAAAAAAACATTTTTGACATCTTATCCGATGCCGTAGACAATATCAATGGCAAACAGGACGATTCCGCACAGTCAGACAACAGCAACGACAAAGGCGGTATCGGCGGCATTATCGAAGACGTTATCGATGCCGTAAAAGGAAACAAAAACAAAACGAACGCCCCCAGCAACGACAGCAATAACGACAGCAACGACAAAGGCGGTATCGGCGGCATTATCGAAGACGTTATCGATGCCGTAAAAGGAAACAAAAACAAAACGAACGCCCCCAGCAACGACAGCAATAACGACAGCAACGACAAAGGCGGTATCGGCGGCATTATCGAAGACGTTATCGATGCCGTAAAAGGAAACAAAAACAAAACGAACGCCCCCAGCAACGACAGCAATAACGACAGCAACGACAAAGGCGGTATCGGCGGCATTATCGAAGACGTTATCGATGCCGTAAAAGGAAACAAAAACAAAACGAACGCCCCAGCAACGACAGCAATAACGACAGCAACGACAAAGGCGGTATCGGCGGCATTATCGAAGATGTTATCGATGCCGTGAAAGGAAACAAGCGCAGTACCCCTACCCCACCCGCCGACTCCAAGCCCCCCGTAGCCGACAGCAGCGGGCGCGTCCGCGTTACGCCTAAGAAAAAATAAGCCGCTTATTCATAATGAATAGCTTCGGACGCATTTTTCGGGTCAGCATTTTTGGCGAATCACACAACCACGTGATGGGCATTGTCTTGGACGGTGTGCCTGCGGGTATGCCTTTGTGTGCCGACGATTTTGCACCTGATTTGCGCCGCCGCCAAAGCAGGTGCGCGCACCACGCCGCGCAAAGAAAGCGATTTACCCCAATTGGTAAGCGGTGTCTTTAATGGACATAGCACAGGCGCACCGCTTACTATTTTGGTGGCTAACGAAAATATACGCCCTGTCGACTACGACAAATTGCGCGATATGCCGCGCCAGGGCACGCCGATTTTGTAGCCCGCCACAAATTCAAAGGCTTTGAAGATTATAGGGGCGGAGGGCATTTTTCGGGCAGGCTTACGGTATTGTTAGTAGCGGCAGGTGTAGTTGCCAAAAAAATATTATCTCCCTTGTGCGTCGATGCTCGTATAGCTTCGGTAGGCGGCGAAACCGACCCCGAAATAGGACTGCAAAAAGCCATTGACCGCAAAGATAGCGTAGGCGGTATCGTCGAATGTGTAGTGCGTGGCGTGCCAATAGGCTGGGGCGAGCCTTTTTTTGACTCGGTAGAGTCTGTATTGGCACATGCCTTGTTTGCCATACCCGCCGTAAAAGGCGTAGAGTTCGGCGCAGGTTTTGCCGCAGCACAAATGTTTGGCAGCCAACACAACGACCCCATCGTCAATCTGCAAGGCACTACCCTTAGTAATCATGCGGGCGGTATAGTGGGTGGCATCAGCAATGGCAACGACTTAGTGTTTCGCGTTGCCGTCAAACCCACTTCAAGCACGCCCCAAGACCAACAAACCATCAATCTAAGCACCCAAACAATCGATACCTTGCGCATAAGAGGCAGGCACGACCTCTGTATAGCACTACGCGCCCCCGTCGTAGTAGAAGCGGTAGCCGCTATCGCCTTAGCCGATTTGATGGCTTTGCACCGCGCCTTATGGCAGTGAGACAAGCGCGGTATATTCACAAAAAGCATAAGCTCAATAATTATCGGTTTGGTTGTAACTATTTAGGGTATAGGGTTTTGGGTGTGGGGTAATGGGTTATATCTATCTAATAATGCCTGAAATCATTGCATATTCAATCGGAAATAGCTATCCTTGTGGGCTGTTTTTACAAGGCTAAATAGTTACGTTTGGTTTTTTAATTTTGAGTAAGAAATTAACGGGAACATCTGGCTTGCGCCCTTGCTCCAATTTATAACACAGACCATTGGGATATCACCCCTACGGGGTGCCGTCTTTATTTTCTATTAGCATGTCGCCCCGAAGGGGCTTAGAAAACGGTCTTTCTATTTGTGGTTTCTAATTTGGAGTAAAAAATTAACGGAAGCATCTGGCTTGCGCCCTTGCTATAAAGCAGCATTGACCAAAATTTATGACCGAAACTTAAAAATCAAACCACTATGACTACCGAATTTAGCAATGTGGACGAATATATCAGTTCTTTTCCTGAAAATATTCAGGTTTTGCTCAAGCAGATTCGCGCAACGATAGTAGCCAAAGCCCCCGAAGCCACAGAGGGCATTGCTTATGGTATGCCTGCCTACAAAACTTATGGCAAGGCTTTGGTCTATTTCGCAGGGTTCAAAAAGCATATCGGGTTTTATGCCACACCTACCGGACATACTGAATTTGCCGCCGAACTTTCTATCTATAAACAAGGTAAAGGTTCTGTTCAATTTCCGCTCGATAGCCCTATTCCGCTTGACCTCATTGGGCGAATTGTAGCATTTAGGGTACAAGAAAACGAATCGAAATCGCGCAGAAAGAAATAAAAATATAAAATATATATTTTATATTTAGCCTTTGCCCCGAATAGGAGTAAGGGCTAAATAAATTTAGGTATGATGCCAAGGTATGGCTTTGGGTAGCACCAAGTCATTGCTTGGCAATAAGCGGGTATGTCGTTACAATTATGTCAAAAATGCTTCGTACCTTTGTGGCACCGAATCACCCAAATATCAATCAAACTTTACTTGTGGACTTAAAAGCCGTATTACTCGAAAAAATCCGTCAGAACGGCGGTTGGGTCAATGCCCACGCACATTTAGACCGTGCCTACACGCTGACAGAAGACAATTTTCGTTACATCAATGCCCATCTCAAAGACAAATGGCATTTGATAGACACGATGAAACGCGAAATGTCGGTAGACAATATTTATGACCGCATGGCTCGCGCTACCGAGTTTTTTGTCGCACAGGGCTGCCAAGCTATCGGCACATTTATCGATGTAGATGAGGTGATAGAAGACAAAGCCATCATTGCATCTCAACGCTTGCGCGAACGGTTTAAGGGTAGCATCGAAATCAAGTTTGTCAATCAGGTACTCAAAGGCGTTATCGAACCGCGCGCCCGACATTGGTTCGACATCGCCGTTCAATTTGTCGATATTATTGGTGGTTTGCCCGCCAAAGATGCAGGGCATGAAGGCGAGCATTTAGACGTACTACTTAGCACGGGTAAGGCACTGAACAAATGGGTACACGTACACATTGACCAATTTAATAGTGCAGACGAAAAAGAAACCGAGCTATTAGCCCGCAAAACCATCGAACACGGCATGCAAGGCAAAGTAGCGGGCGTACACGGCATTTCCTTAGCCGCCCACCCGCTGGTATATCGACGCGAGGTGTATCACCTGCTCAAAGAAGCCAACGTAGCTATGATTGCTTGCCCCTTGGCGTGGATAGACCACACCCGAAACGAACGCCTCGCCCCCAGCCACAATTCGATTACGCCTATCGATGAGCTAATCCCCGCAGGTGTTACGGTAGCCTTGGGAACTGACAATATAGCCGACATTTACAAACCTTTCTCGGACGGCGATATGTGGATAGAACTACGCCTGCTCCTTGAATCATGCCGCTACTATCACCCCGAAGACTTAGTAGAATTAGCTACTACCAATGGTTTAAAAGTATTGGGTCTCAAATAAACCTCTCGTAGCGTAGGACTAAGCCCACTAAGTAGCCTTTTTCCTACGCTATAGTTATATTTGCCTGAAACAAAATATCATTATTAATTTTATTTATATTTATCAGCCATGCGCAATTTTCTCAAAACCACTTTGGCATTTAGCAAAAAAGTAGCTACTACGGGTGCTTTGTTTGAGACTTCGCGGCATGTTGTGGCGGCTATTACGCAGCCCGTCACGCCACAAACTCGGCAAGTAATTGTCGAATATGGCGCGGGACATGGCAATATCACGCGGGGCATATTGGCAAAGATGCACCCCGACTCGGTATTACTCGCATTTGAGCTACACCGCGAATTTTGCGAAGTATTGCAACAAAATGTCCAAGATTCGCGCTTGCGTGTCATCAACGATTCGGCGGCAGAACTACCTCGCTACTTAGCGCAATACCAACTAAGTAGCGTCGATGTCATTGTATCGGCTATCCCACTTACCATCTTGCCACCCGACCTCTGCCACCAAATCATGCGCGAAGGGCACCGCCTTTTATCGCCCAATGGTACATTTATGCAAGTATTATACTCACTCCGCGCATTAGGGCGTTTCCGACAGCATTTTGCCCACGTCGGCTACCAATCCGTATGGCGCAATATGCCGCCTGCCTGGATTTATACTTGTACTAAATAATTATTCTTATTTCTTAAATGCAATATTTAAACCTTATATTGCGAACAATAGCCGTATTGTTGTAAGAAAATATCTATCGGACTAAACCTAATCATCATCATCCAAATTTGTCCTAATATTGCGCGGTATTACCTCTAATCGCGCAGTATCATTATTTAAAGCACAAACAATTTATGACCAAACAGCTACAACTATGGCTTGCAGGTGGGGCAATAGCTCTGCTAATATCCTATACAGCACAAGCCCAATGCAGTAATTATTCGGTTTATAACGTTCCTGCCGCACAATTGCCCGACAATTGCACTAATGCCATCAATGCTGGTTCGTATTACGGCAGTTGCCAAACTATCTGCATCGACAATACCGCTGCTACGGGCAGCAATACGACACCTGATTGCGCCCCCGCCACGGCACATGATATTTGGACATCGATTCAAGATGCCTATAGCACTATTCCCGGTTTTGATGGTTCGCTGGTATTGGCTTGGAAAAAATACCCCACTTTTCCCGTTAATCAGCCTACTATGGCAACTCATCTCGACTTACAAAGAACTTTGTATATTGGTATTTTTCCGACTAATGTAAGCACTGACTGCTCTGACGGTTTTTTAGCCCCCAATATCATTTGCTCTAATTATCAAGATACTAATCGAGATAATACCGTTGTACTTCAACCGGGCACTTTCCCAACCAATGCTCAAATAGAACAAGGGATAGAAGACAGCCCCGACCTACCCGTTACTGCTGCTACTGTTACAAGTAGCAAAATTTGGTTTCAAATCGAAACTTTCGACAATGTACTGGCTTAATTTGTTTTGAATTGTCAAAAAAAGTAACGGGTTTTACCTGTGGCGAGCCTAATACTGTATCTTTTAGCGGTGTGGGCACTACCCAAACCCAAAATGTATCGGATTGCCTTTGTAATTCGGCAGCTAATAGCGGTTATTTTTCACAAACCAACCAACCCTGTACGCCGCCCTCTAACGGAATCAATATAGGCACGACGGCTTATTACCAAATCAATGCGCCCTATGCCTGCAACCAAATAAGCGTAAAGATAAACAGTTGGGCAGGTAGCGGCAACCTAAATGTAGCTATCTTGCGCGATATGGTATGCCCTACCGTACCCGACTCATCAACCGTACCGCCTACGCAATATCCTGGTTGGGTAGTTGATAGTGCCGACGAATTAGCGGTCGATTGCCTCAATGCCTCGTTAAATAATAATACGGTAAGCACCTGATTGAGCAATTGTTTGCCCGCAGGCACTTACTACGTCCTCATTTCGGGCAATACGGACAAAGACACCTTCGGCGCGGGCATTACCGTATCGGACAACACACCTACGGGCGTAGTAGTACAAGCACGTGCCTTTTTGGAGGGTTGTTATGCAGGTGGCGGCTTCATGAATACCACCTTGCGCCTCAATGGATATTTACCCTTAGCCCAACCCTATAACCGTGTGCCTTGGCTCCATAACGGCGGTGAAGCCGTAGCTAATGCCGCCGCTATGCCCACTAATGCCGTCGATTGGGTACTGCTCGAAGTGCGAGATGCCACCACCGAAGCTCTCATCGAAACCCGCGCTGCCTTGCTGCTCGACAATGGTGCCATAGTAGATGCTGATGGCATCACGAATGGCGTGCGTTTTCAGAACATCAGTAACGGCAGCAGCTATAAATTAGCTTTGCGCCACCGCAACCACTTAGCTGTTATGGGCAGCACAGCCGTTGCTATGCCCAATGCTACGCCCTACGATTTTGCCAATACTACCCAAGTCGTACAGGGTAGCACCCAACTCAAAAATGTCGGCGGCGGCATCAACGCCCTTTTTGCAGGCGATACTAATGCCGAAGGCATCATTAATCGCACAGATTATAATAAATATGTCTTGCAAACAGGAAACACCAATCCTTATTTGGATAGCGATTGCAATTTAGACGGAACCGTCAATAGCGCAGACTTTACAACCTTGCGCCCCAATCTGCAATTATGTAATGTCGAGCAAGTTAGGTACTAATGGTTTGATTTCTAAGTTTTATACACCTACCTTACGCGAGTTTCATGCCTACGGTATTCTCAGGCTTGTGTCTATTAGATGTTACTGCTGTAATATACCTACGGCATTTTAAAGATAACATGTATTAAATATTTTTTAAAATTTATCGTAATTTACTGATAATCAATAAATTATATCTTGTATAAATTCCCCCTCTTTGAGGGGGTTAGGGGAGTTTTTGAACTAATATCTCAATTATCTAACGCTATTTCCTAAAGTCCTAACGCTTGGAAATGGATACATGATAAGCAAAATTAATACTCAAAATTTAAAAATTATACCACTAAATAATAGTGAGGTACTTTTTTTGATTGGTTCAGCAATCTAATGAGCATATTAGTACTAAGGCTGCCCAAGCATTCTTATCCGCAAATATGCACGTACAAAAACACATTCGCATATTCGTAGTGTTTTGTGTAGTTATATTTTTATTTAACGCATTATCTCCTGCAATGAAACGCCTTGTCTTGATACGTCATGCCAAATCGAGTTGGGACGATGGGGCAATATCTGATTTTGACCGCCCTTTGAACGCACGCGGACAGCACGACGCACCGCGCATGGGTGCTTGGCTGCGCGAAAAAGGCATTACACCCGACCTTATCTATAGTAGCCCCGCCCAGCGTGCGCTTAGTACCGCCCGACTCATCGCCCATGAAACGGGCTACTCACTCGCCGACATCATTACTAAGGATATACTCTATCGGTTCGATAATGAGCTACTTCCCATCATCAGATGTGTAAAAAATAGTGCCGACAGTGCCCAAAGCATTTTTTATTTGGACACAACGAAACTTTTACGTATCTTGCCAACCATTTCACCCAACACCGCATCGACCACGTTCCGACCTGTGGCGTGGTCTGTTTTAGGTTTGTTACTGATACTTGGCATAGCTTTGATAAAACATCTGCTGCCTTAGATTTTGTCCAATTTCCCAAACAACTGCCGCTGTAGTTATATCGTATTTATATGGTTACATTTGTCATCAACCTCCATTCGGGTATACCCAACTTAGCCCTCGCCGAGCCATTCTTGTATCCATTAGAAAAAGAAGGCAAATTGCAACTCATTTTTCAGGCAGCCGACAACCTGCCCGACCGCATTGCTATGGCAGCCGTATTAGTGCGGCGGCACTTAGAACGTT
Source organism: Sphingobacteriales bacterium (assembly GCA_016711295.1). GTDB lineage: Bacteria > Bacteroidota > Bacteroidia > Chitinophagales > UBA2359 > JADJTE01. Next base: position 116,473 of record JADJTE010000009.1, read on the forward strand.
TGGCTTATACCCAATGGCAAGCCGTATTTCTGGTCAAAACAGGTGGCGAACAACGCCATACCTACCGCGATAGTATATCGGGGCAATTATTGCTTATTAGGCGTTTGTTTCTCGAAAACACTTCTATCAATACCAAGCCCAGCCAAGCATATATCATCGCTATTGACCAAGTAAACGAAGACGAAGCCATACCTGCTATCCAAGTAAGCGACGTATACCGCGATAGCTGGGAATTGGATACCGCTGGTTTTGTGCGCAACGAGCAGCGTTTTTTTATCACCGAAGCACAGCTGCAAAACCTCGACCAACTGTGGCGTAACCAAGTAAAAGTCAGTGCCGATACTATCGTCAATCTTGGATTTCAACGCCTACCTTTTGAGTTGCAAGAATCAGTTAATAAAGCAACGCAAGCCATAGCCCAAGCCGCCGAACAATATTTAGACCCGCAACGCATCGATTTCAGCCATTATGCGCTAACGCGCCAAATAAACTATATCGATGCCGATATGGTGCGCCAAATATACCAAACTTTTACCCAACGCTTTGGTGCATTAAAAAATGACCCCACGCGCTATGCCAATTTTTCGCCCGCCGACCTGCTGCGCGGCTGTATATCCGAGCGTCTGGGTATTTTTACGCCCGACAACGAACAACTATACCGCTTGCTGCGCTTCCCGCTACACACACGAGGCTATTTTTCAGCAATACCTACTGCGCCTCTCTATCCTGTGGCAATGATTGCGAACCAAGAAGATGCCATCAAACAATTAGCCCGAAAAAACTATACCGTCGCCATCGATTTTGACAACGCCGAACTACAACAAGCTATCCGCAACTACTTGGAACATCTGCACAATACCGAACAACGATACCAAAACCGCGTCAATGCCTCACCGTCTGTATCGCTGCCACAACTCGACAACAAAGATTGCTCGTGTAATGTAACCTTAGAACGCAGCGTGCCCGCACCCATCGAAATAGGTTTTCTGCGCACTAATGGCGACCTCTATGCTTGGGATACTTGGAACCAACAAATAGCCCGACACTTAGAAGAATATAGCCTCCAATCGCGCAAAAAAATAGAAAGTTGTATCCAAGAAAACCAAACCAAACAATCGCAAGTAGTAGTGCGCGATATTCCGAACCTCGACGAACGGCACAGCGAATTAGAACGCAGCAAAACAACACTCCAAGGAGCAGTAGCGCATAGTTTTATTGCCAACCACGGCTCGGTATTTAATTGGTATAATTTTCAGCGCGAAAAAGAAGAATTATTCAAGCCCAAATTGTTTAGCCGACCCAGCCGCAACGAAATAACTTGGCTGCTCGTTGCCCTTACTTTGGTGATGACCTTGCCGTTCTGGAATACATATATCTATGACATCGAAATTGGCTACCAACTATTTTATTATGCCATTATCGGTTTTGTCATGCTTAGTTTGGGCTTAATCGCTTTTTGGCTCGCCAAACGCTATTACCACCGCAGTTTTATGAAACTCTTGCTGTCGGTACAAGAAAAAGCCCTTCTGCTGCGCACCCAAATCTACGACGATTTTGAACGCCGCAAAGATTATATCAAATCGCTGTGCCAACTCAATATCGTGCGCTATAACTACGAACAACTACAAAATGCCCGTCAACGACGCACCGAAACTAATGTCATACTGACTATCACCGCCGCAAACTCGCCGGAACACAAAGATATTGCCCGCCAAATTATGCGCATATTTAATACCGACGAGCAAAGCATGACCGCTACCATGCGCCTCGACGAAGCTACCACCGACCCCAAACCCGAACTACCCGTGTACGAAAATGCCGTCTATACGCCCACTACATTCCTATCAGCTAAAATGCCCACCGAAGGTATCGAAAATGTCCGCATCGAAAATATACCTATTGCCATCAAACATCCATTAGCCAAATTAGCCACTCGAATTGTGCTTGATCGCGATAAAATTTACCAGAAAAAAAACCTAACTGCTTGATAATCAATACATCTAACGCATTCTTTTTTTCGGTAAAGTGCCAAAAATGTTATGGCGAAGTGCCGTGCGTAAAGCGTATTTTTGTATCTATAAAGTTAAAAAGCCTAAATTTTACTGTATAAAACATGTTCAAAAAGAAAAAATACCTTACCTTTGTATCGATAAAATCATTCTCCTTCCCTTTTCTACTTCTTAACAAATAACCCATCTATTTTTATTACAATGATGAAACAATTCTTACTTACTGCTATATTGGTAGTAACAAGTATCACCGCTGTTTGGGCACAAGCATTAGTAGTTCAGCCTGCTAATATGCCTATCACGATACAAGGCTATTATGACGAAAATGAAATTGTAGCCCATGCTACAGTACTCAATAATACGGGCAGCACTGTATCGCTCAAATGGCAGCGTACTGTCAACAACCTATCGCAAGATTGGTCGGCACTTATCTGTGATGCCGAAACCTGCTGGGGTCCTAATACCCACACCAATACCGTCGTACTACCTGCAGGGCAAACAAGTTTAATGGACTGCCACTTCCGTCCCAACGACGCGCCTGGCGTAGGAAATGTAACCGTCAAAGCCTGGGTCGTTGGTGATAGCGCAGCAACCGTACAAACTATTGAATACGAATGTAGCGCGCTCATCTTAGGTATCAGCGAACCCTACCCGCGTGGCACTATTAGCGTGTATCCCAACCCCGCTAACAATTATACCAATATTACGTTTAGTGCCTATGACCAAGTGCGCAGCATCGAAATCCACAACATTATCGGCAATCGTGTAGCAAGCTATACCATACCCGCAAGTACAGAAACTTATTACGTCAATACCGAAGAACTACAAGAAGGATTATACTTCGTAAGCCTATATAACGAACAACGCAAACGGGTAAGCACCAAAGCATTTTCAAAAGTGCGCTAAGGTTTCCTAAGCAGCAAACTCCTTTCTTAGCAATTAGGGAGCATTCTCAATCGCCAAATTACTGCAATTGAGGATGCTGTCGTTCATTTTCTAACAGTTTAGCCTAAGCAGTACGCGCCTTTTTGCGCTTGCCATATTCATAAGCCACCTGAAATAAGATGAATAGCAGAATCATATACGCTATTAGCAACAAGGTATAGGCGGGTTGCCAAATAGGAAACAAATATCGATGTACATAATACACCAAACAGAGGTGTAGGGCAGATAATGCCACAAAAACCAATGCTACTTGCGCGTCGCTCAAACCACAATAAGCTAAATGGTGTGTCGTATGGTCGCGACCACCGACAGAAGGCGATTGACCACGCCATAAGCGGCGCACGGTTACGGTAGTGGTATCGATAATTGGCAACAAAACAATAAAGCGGGCAGCAATAATTGGCGCAGGACCAATGCCGTATTCCGTATCGCGAAAATGCCACACATATATAATACTTAGGGCTGCAAACAATACGCCCAATAGTTGGCTGCCTGCGTCGCCCATAAACATACGCGAGTGCTCATTTGTGCAGGAAACCCAGTAATCCGCCCAACATAGCAACTGCTATTACACAAAAAGCAAGTGCCATTTGTCCGTCCAAGGCGGCCAAGGTCAAAATGCCCAATAGTATAAATAACGATACAGAAGCCGTAATTCCGTCCATATTATCTAACATGTTCAGCGAATTCATGATACCCACTACCCAACAAATAGTAAATAACGCATTTAACGGCATTATATCGCTGATGGGAATAACTATACCGCCCATAAGGAGCAGTACCGCACATAACAATTGACCCGCCAATTTATAACGTGGGCTAATTTGGCGCATATCATCTATCAACCCCACCAAAAAACCAAGCGCACACGCAGCAATAAAGCTATACCACTGTTGCCAATTGGGTATTTCGATGCTAATGCCGCATTGTAGCAGCAAAAAAATGGTCAGCAGCCCCAGCAAAAAAGCGATACTAAACCCTATACCGCCTATGGCAGGCTTGGGTACTGCTGCCCAGCGCACCCAATCGGCGGTTTGGTGGTTGGCTTGGGGCATACCTACATGTCGGAGGCTTTGCAGTAGCCACGCATTGAAGGCCATACAGCAGAATGCAATTGTAATAGCGATAACTTTGTAGGCTATCAGCAAATCGGCATAGTGCTGCCATAAATAGCGGAAGTCGTTTATCATACAAATAAAAATCCATTGGTCAGTTTGTCTATCTTTTCTATCAAGGCTTCATCACATAACCGCAATAGCTTCGGCGCAGCGCACCATCAATTGCAGCCGAGACTATGCCACCCGCATAGCCTGCCCCTTCGCCGCAGGGGTATAAACCGCCTACTTGGGGGTGTTGCAAGGTATCGGGTTGGCGTGGAATGCGCACAGGTGAAGATGTGCGCGACTCAACGCCGACCAATATGGCTTCGTCGGTATAGTAGTGGCTTGCGCGGCGGCAAAAAGCAGCCAAGCCGCCGTGTAGGTGTTGTGCTACAAAAGGCGGCAGTACATCGGTTAATAATGCACTAACTACGCCTGGTTGGTACGAACATTCGGGTAGCGATATGCTGCGTTTGTGGTGTAAAAAATCGGGCAAGCGTTGGGCAGGAGCAGTTTGGCGTTGCCCACCTACTAACCAAGCCTGCCGTTCTACTGCTGCTTGAAAAAATAAAGCCCGCAAGGGGTGATTGGCTAAATCTGCGGGCTTAATGGGCACGGTTTCGCAGGAAGAAGGGGCATAAAAATGGTGTCTGGGCAAAGTATTCAAATCTTCTAAGCGTATTTCGGTGACAATACCCGAATTGGCAAAGGGATTATTGCGGCGCGAAGGCGACCAGCCATTGGTCACTATCTCTTGGGTATCGGTCGCACAAGGCGCGATGATGCCGCCCGGGCACATACAAAACGAATAAACGCCGCGCCCTCCCACTTTCTCAACCCATGTATAGGCAGCAGGAGGTAAATAATCGCCCCTACCTTTTTGTGGGCTACATTTATATTGCATTTGGTCTATTAATGCCTGCGGGTGTTCTATGCGTACCCCCAAAGCAAAAGGTTTGGCTTCTATGGCAATCTGTCGCTGGTGCAACAAGGCAAATACATCACGCGCCGAGTGCCCAGTCGCCAACAGAACGGCATCGCCCGCTATGATATCGCCCGTTTGCGCAATGATACCAAGCACCTTACCGTTTTTCAAGCACAAATCCGCCATACGTGTATTAAAATGCACCTCACCACCTGCATCTAAAATGCTTTGGCGCATGGTTTCTATAATCTTGGGTAGTTTGTTAGTGCCTATATGGGGATGTGCTTCTATCAGGATTTGCGGGTCGGCTCCGTGTGCCACAAAAATTTCTAAAATATGGCGAATATTGCCGCGTTTATCGGAGCGAGTATATAGTTTGCCATCGGAGTAAGTGCCCGCCCCTCCCTCTCCAAAACAATAATTAGAGTCGGGATTGATGAGATGCTGCTTGTTGATAGCTGCTAAATCGCGCCTTCGGTCGCGAACATCTTTGCCTCGCTCTATAATAATGGGTTTGATGCCCAACTCAATAAGCCTTAATGCGGCAAACAAGCCCGCTGGACCCGCACCTACTATAATTGCACGGTATCTGTTGTCACTTTTGGGATAATTGGGTCTATAAATTGCAGGAGGCGGTATAGGTTCGTCGACCAAAAGACTTGTATCGTAAGTAGTATTTTGGTTTTCCCGCCACGCGCATCAATAGAGCGGCGTAGCGTTCTAATACTTGCAATTTGTGCAATAGGCACTCGCAGCCGAGCAGCTACCATTTGTCGTATGATATCGTCGGCGGCGGCTTGTTCGGGACTTAGCGTGAGCAAAAAGGTGCTTTTGGTCGAATGCATTGATAAAAAGCAAGTGAATAGGGCGTATTGGTTTGGGTCCGACAAATTTCGTTGCCATTTGCCAATAGCCCCTACCCAAAACCGCAAAGTTACGCCCTGAATATTTAGTTATGCTACCTTAGACCGCTTTTTTGTTGTTTTTGTGGCAAAATAGCACGCATAGCACAACAATAGCAACTCTCCGCAGTATAGGCAAAAAAATACCTATATCGCAGAGAGTTATTTATTTGGGTGCGTTATTCGTTAGCGCATTACTTGGTGTCGCCTTATCGCAATAATGTGATATTGCCTTGTTGTATAATTTCTTGTTCGCCTTCGCAATCTACGACGTAGGCGCGGCAATACCACGCATATACACCCATATCGCACTCCATATCTTGTGCTTGTCCGTCCCACGCTTCGGCGGGGTCTATGGTCGAAAATATTTTTTGCCCCCATCGATTATATACGCAAAACTCGTAGTCGCCCGATATGCCGTGTACCACGGGTCGGAACAAGTCATTCATGCCATCTTGGTTGGGCGAAAAGCCATTAGGCACCATTACGGGATTGACGACAATGGGCAAATCTTTGATGGTAACGGTCACTTCGTCGCGTAGGGTATCACATTCAGAGCGTAGTTCGAGCCAATAAATACCGCTTGTGGTGGGGCTATACGTGTCGGCAGCACTTCCGTCTTGCCATACGCGACTAATGCCAGACACAGCGGCGGGTGCGGTCAGCAATACGGGTTCGCCTTTGCATACTTCCCAATCATCGCCCAAGGTAAATGGCGGAATGGCAGGTGATATGTCCAATGTCATTTCGTCTTCGGCGAGGCAGCCCGTGGCATTGCTTACCGTAACGGCATAGATGCCGCTTTCCGCGATATTGATAGTTGGCGTATTAGCACCATTGCTCCAAGTATAAACGATGCCCGTACCGCTATTTCCACCTGTGGGTGTGGCATTGAGCAGGGCAGTTTCGCCGCTACATAGTTGTAAGTCGTTGCCTATATCTATCACCAAATTGTCGTAAGCAACCGCTATCTCGTCTGTATCGCTACATAGTCCGTCGGCAGTAAGCGTTACGCTATACGTACCCGATTGAGTAATATTGACCGAAGGCGTAGTGCTTCCGTTGCTCCATAGGTAAGTAGTGTTCGGATTAGCTATCGTAGCATCGAGAATAACGGGTGTTCCGTCGCATACTGCTACATCGGACAATTGCACGTCGTCGATATCGGCAAGCGTGACGTTTATCATATCCGAGACGGTGCAACCCTGTATTACGGCAAGGGCTAAATAAGTACCCGATTGGGTGATGGTATAAATGGGTGAATTTGTTCCGTCCTGCCAAGCATAAAATGTAGCGTCGGGGTGGGTTATGTCCAAAACAAGTTGGTTATCGCATACAAGCGTATCGGGCGGCAGCTCAAAAATAGGATTGAGCATGTCTACGATAAAACTATCTACTTGCGCACAATTGTTGTGGTATGATGTAACCCAATACGTTCCGTCTGTATTGACGGTTTGTGTAGGCAGGGTGCTGCCGTTGTTCCATTCGTAGCTAACGCCACTAATAGGTAGGGTTACGTCTAAGACAACGGGTCCTTCCACGGCACATTGGTCTATGGTGTGCAAGACGGTAGTGTTAGACAAGACAACGACTTGCAAATAGGCAGTATCGGCTATATTACAACTTGCGGGGTCGAAGGCAATTAAGGCTACGTCGAATGTACCGGGCGTGGTATAGATATGGGAGGGTTCGTCGAGCGAGCTACTGTCGCCGTCGCCAAAATGCCATTTATATATAAGTGCGCTACTACCTAAGTTCGTAAAATTGACTTCAAAAGGTGCGCAGCCCGTAGCTGAGGGCGTAGCAGCCGCCTGTGCATTGACGCTGGGCGTTTGGAAATCTATTTTAAACACGCCAATATCCCAACTATTCGTTTGCCCAGTTGCCCAAGCTGTAGGTGTAGTATTAAAGCCTCCTCCCGAACAAACGCCTTGATAAACGATGCCGTTGTGGTCAAACGGCTCGTTCCGCCATCTACGTGGCTTGACGTATAGTAGGTGCCATAATTCAGACCTGCGGCATTAGGTTCTAATACGCCCAAGTAAAAGCCGCCCGTATTGAATAAAGCATTACTGGTAAGGGGCAATCCCGTGGCGGCACTATAGCCCGATACATAGATATAGCCGCAACCATCAATCATAAACGCGACAGGCACCATCGGCGAACTGAATCCGCCGCCTGAGCCACCCAAGGTAGTTGCATATTCGATATTATTTAATTCATAGTTATAAGCAGTTACAAATATACCGCCGTTGGCTTGTCCGTAAGTGCCTGCGGGCGTAATGGGCATAGAGCCGCTCGTTTGTCCATAAATCAATATCTTTTCGGTAAGGTCGTCGATGTCGATAAAAAAGGCATGATCGACTTGGTTAGTGCCCCTAAATGTGCCGTGTAGTATTTCGGTAGCATCAGCGTTGAGGTGTAGTAAAAACCCGTCGTTAGAGCCTCCGCCAAAGGTAGCTTGTGCGCCGGGCGAAGCACCCAAAGGAAAGGTGGCATTGGCGGCTGTTCCGCATACATAGATGCTCGCATCTTCGGCAATGCGCACACCAAATGCCATATCAGAGCCTGTTCCGCCCAAATAGGTACTGAATATCAGTTCTGTAAGGTCGGGGTTTAGTTTAAATAATACACCGTCTTGCGTGCCACCGAGGGTTGTTTGGGCGGCATTGGGTGTAACGGGGAAATTGGCAGACTGCGAGCCGCAAGCGACAAAGGTATTGCCCCATTGGTCTATCATAATTTCGCCTCGATACGTATCGCCATAGTTAGAAGTGGCATTGCTTCGCCCATCTTGCATATTACCGCCCATATAAGTAGCTGCTACCAAGTCGGCGCCATCGGGCGACAAAATAGCAACTATGATGTCGGCACTACCTCCTATATTTGGCTGAAATACGCCCGCTGTGGTTGGGAAATTAGTGCCATCAGTACTGCCCAATACGTGCATTTGGTTGTTATAATCTACGATTAGACTATGCGGATAATCGCTACCGCTACTGCCGATATAGGTTCCGTAGATGCGGTCGCTGGCATCAGGCGTATATTTTGATATGGCTATATCGGTGCCGCCGCCATTAAATCCGGTATCAAATGCGCCCGTATTGGTGCTATATCCCGCCCCAAACGAGATAGCTCCTGTATAGATATTGCCCTCGCCGTCATAAGTAGCGCAGTGCCCATAGTTAGTAGAAGTCGAGCCTGACAAGGTAGCACCTACCAATACGGGGTCTATCACTAAGGCATATTGGTGGTTATAGCCTTTCGGAAAATCGAAACTCACGGCATTGTTGCCACATAGTACAAAGCGGCAAGGGATATTTTTCGGCATCTCGCCGCCCACCGATTGGTAGGCATAGGGGCGTTGTTCGACAATAGTACCGACCGAGGTAACGATATTCAAATTACCCTCGTCATCGATAAATAAACGGTCTGCGCCTTCGTAGTACATCTGTATCGGCGAGGGGTCGGCGTGGGGTGCTACGATAAAATCGTACTTAAAAAACAAGTCGCGGCTATACGTCATTAGGTCTATGCCTTGGTATAACTGTGGATAGGTGATTTTATCGTAAATAGGTACGTGACTTTTCCATCGATTGCGGTCTTTACCTATAAAATAGTTGTTGTAATCGCGGTGAAGCCCTTCGCTGGTCAATTGCTTGGGCGCATTGGCGTTCATAAACCGCATCTTGTAGGCGTGCCCGCGCAATTTAAAAGCATCTTTTTCTGCCATAGATGCTTGCGACAAGGCGTGTAGTTGCCCAACGTCGTCGGGGTGGTAATAGACAAAAGTAAACAAATCGCGTTCTAAGAATACGGCGTTCAGGTCGCCTAAATCGGCTCGGAATCGGACATTGCTGTGCCATTGCCCCTTGTTTTCGACAAAGCTAAGTTGGTGTGCGTGGTCGTGCACACTCACCAATCCAGCAGCCGAAAGGTTTGCCGAAACAAAGCAACAGACCGCCACCAGCAAGCAGTAATATCCCCAAAAGTAAGAATGTTGCATAATAAAAAGATATTTAGAGGTTAAACTTTTACGAAATTCAGAGCAAGTGGCTGGTTTTAGCTACTAAAACCAAGCACTAAAAATCGGGAACTATCATTTTTGGGTCTCTTTTATCGCTACTTTATTTCTCAAAGAACGACAATATGCCGAGGATGGTTGCTAAAAAAGTGGTAATTTAGATATTTTGGCGCAATGTTTTGGTAAGTTAAGAGTAAAATCATTTTTTTCAACTACAAAGTGATGCAAGTATTCTATTTTAGCCCTAACTTTGTCCAAACTTTATTTTACATGAAAAAGACTTTGTTTCTTCTTATTGTAGGCATAGCCATTGGAGCTATCGCCGCCCTATTGTATGCCCCTCAGAGTGGCAGAAAAACGCGCAAAAAAATAGGCAAACAAGCCCGCAAATTACAGTTAGAGTTAGAAGCGCGAGGCGACCGCAATTTTGACCGCTTTAACCATTGGCGCAACTCAGTTGAAGAGATGGCAGAAGATACCGTAAAGCACATGAACGGCAGCGCAAGTAGTGCCGAATTGAACTAATCGCTATATCGTCTATTCAAACATTCTTGCCCTCGTCGTATCGGGCACAACCCTATTGCCGTTGTGTCCGATGCTTTGTTGTACCTGTCGCAGTTACCACCTTAAAGCAAGGCATGTATGCCTAAACTTATTCTTTTTCAAACAAATCCTTTTTGGTGACAAGAAATCAAATTCGCCATTGATATGAGCAACGATACCAGCAAAGTCGTCGAAAAATTGGGCGACGACATCAAAAATATATCGAATTGCAAATGAGCTACTACCGCTTGTCGGGTATGGAAAAAGCAGCCGCTACGACCGCCTTCTCTATTATGGCAATCATTGCATCAGTCTTGTTGTTTTTCACATTTATTTTTGTCAATATTTTTATTGCTATACTCTTGTCGTATTGGTTTAGTTCCTGGACAATTGGGTTCGGAATTTTTTCTGGGTCATATCTCCTTATCACTGCGTTGCTGTTAGTATTTTGGCGACGCATACAACGTTTTATGTATAACCGCTTTGTAACTGCCATACTCGAAACCTTAGACGACGAAGAAGATTAAACCCCACGCCACCATGCCCGCCCCCCAAAAGCCCGACACCCGCCCGCTTGGTTATGATAGTGCCCTCGCCGAGTTGCAAGAATTGCTGCGCCAAATAGAAAGCGACGATACGGGTATCGACCAACTAAGCCAGCGCGTCAAACGTGCGACCGAACTGCTGGATTTTTGCCGCCAACAATTGCGAAAAGTCGAAACAGATATGGAGCAAGCACTCATTTGATAAACGTTTCATATTCGCACAACTACCATTTAGCTGCACAACTCTCGGGCAGCTTCTCTTTCTCATTTTTTTTGCGCTATGAAAAAGTATGTCAAACTATTTGCCGTGCTGCAATCACTTAGCCGGTCTGAAATGTCCGAGTTGGGTCGGTTCTTGCCCGCACTATATAGTTCTAAAAAACACAAATCGCTTCGGTTGTTTGAGCTACTAAGCCCCGAATACCCCAATTTTTCCGACCAAAGCCCCTGTCTGCGCCTCGAACAGATGTGCCAACTACTCGACGTCAATGAGTCGCAGCTCAATTATGTAGTAAGCGATTTAGTCGAAATGATAGAAGATTATTTGTCGTATAAAGTATTTTCCGAGACCAAAAAATATAACAATGTTTTTTTACTCGAAGCCTACGAAAAGCGCGGTTTGACCAAATACCTCCTCGCTACCCTCCGACAGCTAAACAACGATTTGACGGCTCAAAAAATGCCCGCCGATAAGCGATTGCTCCACCGCTATTGGTATGCCGAAACTACTGCTCATTATACCGACGATAGCCAAGAGACGGAAAAGCAAGCCGCCTTGACCCAAATGTTCGATGCCTTAGATAATTGGCACAATTATCAACTCCTCACCGCATCGGCAACACTCCTGAACGACCAACTCTTTAAACGATGCGACTTTACATTTCCCGAAAAAATATTTAGCATCGTAGCGCAAATAGGCAAACAAGCCCAACCCAATCCCGTACTGAGCATTTATACCCGTATTTTTAGGCTGCTGTCCTTACAACAAGAACTGAATACATACTACGAAACACATCGTCGGCAAGCCAAATTAGCCAAACTCATTGCTTCGCAGCCTGACGAAGCCGCCACGATGGATACAAATCCTGCCATCGAAGCAGTTAATAAACAACAAAGTGAGATTTTTACTGATTTGCTCCGCTTAATACAAGCACAAGCCACGACCCAAGACGACCCACCTACTTTGGCAGACCTACGCGAATGGTATCAATACGCGCTCAATTTCTGCTACCTCAAAACTAACGAAAGCAGGCATGAATATATTTTGGAAATTTTTGACCTATCCGAGATATTAATTCACAAACAATTGCTATTGAACGAAGATAACGAAATAGACTCTGAACAATACCGCAATATCATCAAAATAAACATCCAACTGCGCCGCTTCGATTTTGCCGAGCGTTTTCTGACCGAGTACCGCCGCTATCTGCCCGAAAACGAGCGCAACGATGCCCACCAATATGCCTTAGCTCTGCTCTATTTTGGACGCGGCAACTACGACGAGGTATTGAGCTATTTGCGCCGACTCAAATTCAGCGACATATCTTATAAAATAGATATTGATACATTGGAAATACGCTGCTATTACGAAAAAAACCTCGACTCCTTGCTCGATGCCAAAATGAGTGCTTTTGCACTTTTTTTGGGCAAAAATAAAAAAATCGCCCCTACACTACAAACGCCCTATAAGCGTTTTATCGAATTGGTCAAACGTTTATGGCACATGCGGCAAGAACTCGATAGCCTGCGCTACCGCGAAATACCACGCCGTGCCACGCCTCAAAACATAGCGCAACTACAACAAGACATTGAGCAGTTCGTAGGCAAAAAATCATGGCTATACGAAAAAACGCAAATATTGTCCGACCGATTGCCCAAAAAGATTGACTAACCCATAGCATGGCAGCAAGGAACTAAACTTTATACCACTATACAACAATTGACACGAATTTTATCGCAAAAATTTCATGAATAGCATTAAAATATTTTTTAATATAAAACATATACATTAATTATGTTAGAACAAATTATTAATTTGGTCAAAGACCAAGCCTCTTCTTATTTTATCAACAATACCGATGTGCCCAACGACCAAGCCGAAGTAGCTGCTAATGCCGCAGGCGAATCAATTATGGAAGTTATTCAGCAGCAAATTATGGGCGGCAATATGGGTGCTATCCAACAATTATTGGGCGTAGGCGCATCGAACAGCAGCGCGGGCAATAGCGATTTGCTGACTACCATTTTACAACAAGCATCAGTATTGTTGAGCGGCAAACTCCAAAACCAAGTAGGCGTGAATGCACAGACTGCCGACAGCGCAGCAGGCGGTTTGATGCCCCTTATTTTGGGTGCAATCATGGACAAATTCCGCTCGCCCGCCCCTAGCGATTCGGGCTTCGATATTGGTTCGCTCATCGGTTTGGTCTTAGGCGGCAGCGGTCAGCAACAACAGCAGCAACAACCCGTACAAGAAGAAAATAATCCATTAGGAGGTTTGAACGACTTGTTGGGCGGCAATATGGGCAATATTTTGGGCAATATACTGGGCGGTGGCAAATAGTAGTGCGCGGCAATTATATGGCGTGATAGGGGCGGGTAGTTTTGGAACTGCCTTAGCCAATATTTTAGCCGAAAATGGCGACGTATTGTTATTTACTCGCAAGCAAGCCGTTTATGATGGTATGGTGCAAACGCGCAGCAATCGGCAGCAAGTGCTACACGAGCGCGTTAGCCCCACATTAGATTTGGAGCAAATTTGCCAACGCTGTACTTTGTTATTTCCCGTCACGTCGTCGTCCGACCTACGAGAAGTGATGCGTTTGGCTGCTCCCTACCTCAAACCCTATCACCTGCTCATACACGGCATTAAAGGGCTAAACGTAGTTGCCCCCAACACTGCTAATAGTTTCCACAACAATCCCGAACACGAGCAGTTAGCGGTAGAGGACATTCGCACCATGTCGCAAATTATCTACGAAGAAAGCTCCGTTTTGCGCGTAGGTTGCTTATCGGGTCCCAATTTAGCCCTCAATTTAGCCCACCACCAACCCGCCGCTACCACCATCGCCAGCCGATTTAGCGAAGTAATCGCACAAGGCAGAAATGCCCTCCAAAGCCACCGTTTTAGAGTTTATGGCAATAGCGATGTGTTCGGAGTAGAATTAGCGGGTGCGTTCAGCAAACTGACCTCAATAGCCTCGGGCATAGTGGGTGGCTTGGGTTGGGGCGAAAACACTACTGCTATGGTGCTGACACGCGCCTTGCACGAAATTATCCGCTTGGGCAAAGCCTTGGGTGCCGAATATACTACGTTTTTGGGCTTGGGCGGCATCGGTGATATGATTGCCGTCGCATTTACACCCAAAAGCCGCAATTATAGCGTAGGCTATCGCCTGGCAAAGGGCGAACCGCTCTCTGATATATTGAACGATATGTCGGAAGTAGCCGAAGGGATTCAAACCGTAAAAATCGCAAAATATTTAGCCAATTATTACCATATCGATACACCTATCATCAATGCGCTATATGCCATTTTGTTCCAACAAGAAGCCCTAAACGAGTACGTCAATCGCCTAATGCAAGAAGATTTCAGAGACGATGTAGCTTTCGCCCACCCCCGCTTCGGCTTCGCTCAGCGCGACGAGACGCTGAACGCGACGAGACGTTCAGAGCATGACGAGACGCTGAGCGTCTCGCGCTGAGTCTCGTTGAGCGAAGCCGAAACAGAGTCATGTTGAGCGAAGCCGAAACAGAGTCATGTTGAGCGAAGCCGAAACAGAGTCACACATTTTATCTTATGACCCGACCCATTTTTGTTGCTGCTAACGACCAGCACGTAGGAAAAACCACCACTACCTTAGCCCTGCTAACCGCTTTTCAGCGCAAAGGCATGAATATTGGCTACTGCAAGCCAATGGGTCAAGAGTTTGTGCAAATAGGCGATGCTTGCGTCGATAAAGATGCCGCCTTATTTGCCGACATTATGCCGTTCGACCTCGAACCCGAACTACATAGCCCTGTCTTGACGGCATCGGGCATGACCGCCCGCTACATCGAGCGTCCGAGTGAGTTTGTCGACTTTGCGCCCGCGCATCGAACACGCAGGGCGCGTATTGCAGAAACGCCACGAATTGGTCATCTACGAGGGCACGGGACACCCTGGCGTGGGTAGCATTGTGGGCTTGTCTAATGCCGAAATAGCGCGTATACTGGGCGCGGGCGTGATTTTGGTGCTTCGCGGCGGTATTGGCTATACCTACGACCGAATGGCAATGTGCAAAAGTATGTTTGATCTGGCGGGCGTGCCGCTATTAGGCGTTATTATCAATAAAGTAGTGCCCGAAAAATTGGAAAAAATACAATACTACCTCAGCAAGCGGCTCGCCCAAGACGGTATTGAGATATTAGGATTTGTGCCGTTCGAACAAGAATTAGGATACCCTTTGCTCTCTACCATTATCAAAGACCTGCAAGCCGAATTGTTGAGCAAAGACGATAATATAGACTGTCCGGTGGAGGATATCATTGTGGGCTCGTTGATGGACATCGAAAAATTGCAGCCCGAAACTGAATACCTGCTCGTTGTAAGCGTAAGCCGCCTACAAGCCGCCCTATCCAATTTGCAAACGATATGGGCACGCCAAAAGATGCGCCCCAACCTGATAGGCGTTATGTTGAGCGGTCCCAAAAGCCCCGACATGAACGAACTCGCTTTTTTTGAAGCGCACGGTATTCCTGTTGCCAAAACTAATTACGACACCTACGAAACCATCGTCAAAATAAGCCATTTGGAGGTAAAACTCAATACAAAAGCACCGCATAAAATAGAACGCGCCATCGAATTATTTTCGCAACACGTCAATTTAGACCGCATCTGCCAATTAGTAGGGCTGTAAATGCGGTGGGCATATAGATTATAGGCGCGTAGGTAAATACTTACGCGCTTATTTTTTTGTTGGCGGGATAGCTAATCGCCCACAAACCAAGGAAAGTGAGCAAACCATTTAAGATAAGCATTTCGTTGCCAAAAACATAACCGCCCAGCCATTGCACCGAGTAAAGCCCAAGTATATAGCACAACAAAGGCGACAATACGCCGATAATGGGCACAAAGCGGTCGCGCACTTGGCGGTGGGGCACAAACAAACCAAAGGCGTATAATCCCAATAGCGGTCCGTAAGTATAATTGGCTACCTTAAATAGGGTACTCACGACCGAACTATCTAAACTGTATCGAAACAACAGAATAAAGAGCAACAATAGTAGCGAAAACCCAATATGAACGGCGTAGCGGGTGCGGCGCAGTTGTTCGGGCGAACTGCTATCGGTGCGTTTCTGAAAATTGAGAAAATCAACGCAAAATGAAGTGGTGAGCGATGTAAGGGCAGCATCGGCACTGGCATGAGTAGCAGACAAAATACCCAACAAAAACATCACTGATGCAATAGGCGGAAAGTAACTGAGGGCTAAGGTCGGAAACAGGTGGTCGCTAATTTCGGGTAATGCTATACCTTTTTGTGTGGCGTATATATATAACAACGCTCCCAAGCTGACAAACATCAAATTGACCAAAAACACGATGCCGCTAAACGTAAACATGTTTTTTTTGCGCCTCGCCGATGTTCTTGCAGCTAATATTTTTTTGCATCAAATCTTGGTCTAAACCCGTCATGGCAATAGCGACAAACATGCCGCCAAAAAATTGTTTCGGGAAAAAACGCGCTTCTAAGGGGTCGGTAAATACCATACGGCTGTACGGACTATCGGCAATAGTGCTTGCCAAACTTCCTATACCTATGCCCAGCTCTTGACAAATACTATAAATAATCATAAATAAAGCAGCCACCAAAAACGTAGTCTGAAATGTATCGGTATAGATGAGCGTGCGCACGCCGCCGCGCGTGGTGTAAGCCCAAATCAGCAAGACGGTAAGTAGGGCATTGACGATAAAATGAACGCCCAGCGCATCAAATACAAAAATCTGTAAGACCGAAATTGCCAAAAACAGCCGAAATGATGCGCCAATAGTACGTGATAGAATAAAAAAGAAAGCACCCGTTTTATAAGACCAAAATCCAAACCGCTGCTCTAAATAACTGTATATCGAAGTGAGGTTGAGCCGATAATATAGGGGCATCAGCACTAAGGCAATAACCGCATAGCCCAACAAATAGCCCGATGCCAATTGCATATACGAAAACACGAATTGGTATCGGCGAGTTTGCCCACTGCACCCGGAATAGATACAAACGTAACGCCCGACAAAAGACGCTCCTATCATGCCAAAAGCCACCAAATACCAAGGCGATTCCTTTTTGCCTACAAAAAACGACTCGTTGCTGCTGTCTCTGCCCGTAATCCACGATACGACAAACAAAGCGGCAAAATAAATGACAATAATACCGATAATTAATGTAGATGACATAAGCCTTCTATACTCTCCCTTGATGAGGCGCGTTTAAGATGAAAAAAATAATAATTATTTAGGGTGCAGGGCTTTGGGGGTATGGGGTAATGAGCAATACTTATCTAATGGTCTGATTTTTTAGTTTTGAGTAAAAAAATAACGAGAGTATATTAATCGCGCCCTTGCTACAATTTATAACACCGACCATTAGGATATCACCCCTACGGGGTGCTGTCTTTATTTTCTATTAGGATGTCGCCCTGAAAGGGCTTAAAAAAAACGGTTATTGTCGGTTTTTCTATTTGCGGTTTCTAATTTTGAGTAAAAAAAATAACCTGAACATCTTGCTCGCGACCTTGCTACGAAGCAGCATTTAGCAAAATCTGTTATTGAAATTTAAAAATCAAACCACTAATAATGCCCGGACCTCGTCGCCTATTCGATTAGAAGTAGCTGCGAAAAAACAATAGAAAACACCTTCGTTTTAAACCCACAGCCGCCCAAAACATCAAAGTTAGGTTAGCCGAATGGCAAAATATGGTTTAGGTATAATAAGTAAAATTGCAACTATTTAGGGTATAGGGTTTTGGGTATGGGGTAATGAGCAATACTTATCTAATAATGCCTAACATCGCTGCATATTTGATTAGTTCCCCCTACAAGGCTAAATAGTTACGTAAAAATTTAAGCGTTGTTAATGCTCTTGGCAGAGGTCTTTGTAGTGTATTTATAGCCAAACTCACCTCCACACATGCCCCTTCATGGGATAGAACATCATCGATTTGATGGCGTTTAGGGCAAAAAGCAGATAGTTCTCGTTTTTATCACTATTTAACAATGCGCAAAGGTACAATTTCGCGCTTAGATAACCTAAAAATACCTAACTTTGCCTCCCGATTTCTATACTCTAATTACCCATTGCTCATGGAACGTTGGCTTGACGTAGCTTTTGCGTTCAGTTTCGCATCGCCTTTTTTGGTGATGGGTCTGTTATTACTGACCAATTCGGGCATGGTGCCAAGCGAAATAGCTGCGTCTATTTTGTTTATCGCTATACCCATTTTGTGCCTTGTAGGCATGGTTATCGGCATATTATCGTTGCGCCGTCACAATCAATTGGGTGACGAATCGGGTATTGTGCGCCGCAAAGCCATTGCCGTATTGCTACAATCTATCTTTGTGCTTGGCTGCCTCGCCGTATTGATGAGTTTGATATTTAATGCCCTGAATAAGATGGGCTAAACTCCCCACTACCCACTAACCATTAACCACTACTCACTAACCACTACTCACTAACCACTACTCACTAACCACTACTCACTAACCACTAACCACTAAAAACTAAAAACTAACCACTACATAAGAAATAGCCTTTTGTTGCTAATTTCGGCTTGCTGAGCTTGTGCAGTGAGTAATGCACAAACGAGGACGAGAGCATTAACTAAATACCAAACCAAAACCCCAAAATACATGAGAAATAGCTTTGTATTGCTACTCTTAGCTTGTTGGGCTTGTGCAGCGACTAACGCACAAACTACGCCTCCCAAGACCAGCCCTACTACCGACCCCGTTTTGTTTACGTATAGCGGTATCCCTGTCACCAAATCCGAGTTTATTCAGGTATATGAAAAACTAAACGGACAAGATACTGCCTTATATAGCCCAAAATCGGTGGACGATTACTTGGAACTTTATACCAATTTTAAATTAAAGGTCAAAGAAGCCGAAAGTATGGGCTTAGATACCACACAATCGCTGACCAACCAATTGGCAGAATATCGCAAGCAATTAGCACAAAATTATTTGTACGACAAACAAATTACCGACAAATTAGTAGCCGAAGCCTACGAACGCCTAAGCAAAGAAGTGCAAGTAAGCCATATCTTGATAGCGTGCAAAGAAGACGCAGCACCCGCCGACACCATCATAGCCCACAAAAAGCCTTAGAAGCCTATCATCGCGCTAAGGCAGCCAGTGCCGATTTTGGCAGTATCGCCAAAGAAATGTCCGAAGACCCCTCTGCCAAAGAAAATAGAGGTGACTTGGGCTTTATCACCGCCCTACAAACCGTCTATCCATTCGAGACAGCCGCCTATAAAACGCCCAAAGGCACTGTATCGAAGCCGATACGCACCAAATTTGGCTATCACATCGTCAAAACAGGTGAAATGCGCCCAGCACGCGGCAAAATCCAAGTCGCACATATATTTATACCCTCCAAAGCAACCGATACGCCCGAACAGCAAAAAACTGCCGAACAGCGCATCAACGGTGTAGTAGCCGAACTAAGCGTACCCAATGCCGATTTTGGCGAAATAGCCAAACGCATATCCGAAGACCGCAGCTCGAGTGCCAACGGCGGTAAATTGGATTGGTTCGGAACAGGAAAAATGTTTCCCGAATTTGAAGAAGCCGCCTTTGCCCTCAAAAATAAAGGTGACGTATCTAAACCGCTACGCACGCCTATCGGTTGGCATATCATCAAATTGTTAGACAAAAAAGCCCATAGGCACTTTTGAAGAAGTAAAAGACGAAGTGCGCCGCCGCATCGAGAAAGATAGCCGCGCTCGCGTGTCGAAGATGACCTTTATCAATCGCCTCAAAAAAGATTACCAATTACAAGAAAAACCCGCCGCAAAAGTCGAATTTAAGCAATGGATTTCGTCGGACGTAATGCGCAATAAATGGAAAGCCGAAAAAGTAGGCAACCATAGTGCCGAAATGTTTAGCATAGTGACGACCGATGCCAAAAGACAAAAGCGATTTTATACCCAGAACGATTTTGCCAAATTTGTCGAAAGTGCCCAAAATAAAATCCGCGTGTCCGACTCTGCTACTGCCGTCGATAAATTGTATGAGATGTTTGTAGAACGCTCTTTGGTCGACCTCGAAGAGGGGCAATTAGATACCAAACACCCCGAATTTGCCAAACTGATGAGAGAATTTCGCGATGGC
This sequence comes from Sphingobacteriales bacterium, assembly GCA_016711295.1. Classification (GTDB taxonomy): domain Bacteria; phylum Bacteroidota; class Bacteroidia; order Chitinophagales; family UBA2359; genus JADJTE01. The sequence continues at coordinate 136,830 of JADJTE010000009.1, forward strand.
AATTTGCTCTACGAATTGATGGACAAAAAAGTATGGAAACGCGCTATCATAGATAGTATGGGATTGAAAAAATTCTTTGCCGATAATTCGAGCAAATATCAATGGAATGAGCGTGCCGAAGCCGCCATTATCACGTGTAGCACCCAAGATATTGCCAAAAAATACGTGGCTATCGCCGATACCGCCAACATTTATACCCTCGAAAAAAACCTGAAAAACGGCAAAGTACAAGATGCCAAAATAGAAGTGCGCACTTTCGAGCGCGGACAAAGCCCCAACTCGCCTACCTTAGATGCCATGACAACTTGGAAAAAAGGCGTGAGCGGACCCATCGCCGAAAAAGACGGCAAATTTTCGGTCGTAAAAATCATACAAGTAATGCCCGCCGCACCTAAGAAATTAGAAGAAGCACGAGGCTTTGTGATAGCGGATTTTCAAGGTTTGCTCGAAAAAAATTGGCTCACCGAACTGCGTGCCAAATATCCCGTCAAAATAGACCAAGCCGTGCTCAAAAGCATTTATAGAAAATAATCATCAGTAGCATAAAGCCAACGGCAGCCAAAGGCATACTTTCGGCTGCCGTTTTTTGTTGGTTTAGCCGTTAATACGTACCTTTGCCCATTCTGTATATGCCTATGCCCTTGTTTTGCTCTATTAGAACTTGCATTTCGCGCCTCATTTGCCTATTCACCCTGTGTTATTTGCCCGCGTTGGCATTATGGGCACCACCCAGCAGCAGCCGAGCGCAATCGGCAATTATGGCTGTTGATGCTCGCTTGCGCAATTTGTTTGCCGAGAGAGGATTGGCTTATCCGCCTCAACACTTGTTTTTTCGCATTTTTAAGAGTGAAAGCGTATTAGAGGTATGGGCTGCCGACCAAGCCGCACAAGCTATGACCCTTGTGAAGACATATCCCGTTTGTGCTATGTCGGGCGAATTGGGACCTAAGCGCAAACAAGGCGATTTTCAAGTACCCGAAGGCTTTTATTATATCGACCACTACAACCCATATAGTACCTACTATCTATCGCTACGCATCAATTATCCCAATGCCTCCGACCGTGCCCTAAGCCGCCACTCGCACTTAGGCGGCGACATATATATACACGGCGACTGTGTGTCAGAAGGCTGTATGGCAATGACTGACGGCAATATCAAAGAGCTATACTCCTTAGCCACGCAAGCCCAGGCACGCGGGCAGTCTCGCATACCCGTACATATTTTTCCGGCGCGATTGTCCGAGTTTAAACTAAATATACTGCGTCGTCTATATGCCGAAGAACCCGAAATGGTGCGTTTTTGGGCCCAATTTACAAGCGGGATATACTCATTTTCAGCAATCTGCCCAAGTACCGAGCATCAATATAGGTGCGGCAGGACAATACGAATTGAACAAACAAAGATAGTGATTTTCATAACATACAATAAAATCATTTTATGTATTCCAAAAATAATCGCATCAAATAAGATGGCTGCCGATAAAATAGGTATCTTTGCCCCTCAATTAACCCTGCCTAAACCCGCATCTTGGGTATATGTAGGCGGGGTTGTCCTTTATTTAAAAAAGCGCATTCGGAACATGAAAACACTATTATCGCTGTGGCTATGTGTCATCTGCCTTAGCCTATCGGCACAACCTGCTATCAATTGGCAAGTATTGTATGGACAAATAGCGGTTGATGATGTCTTTAACGATGTAGTAGTCAATAACGATGGTAGTTATCTGGTAGTAGGCGAACAATCAGGTTTACTGACCCTTTACGACTATAATCTATTAGCAGTTAAAATATCGGCAAGCGGCGATACTTTATGGAGTGTTATCGTCGGCGATAGCATTGCCGACAAAGCCCTGTCCGTAGTAGCCTCGCCCGACGGCGGCTATGTCATTGCGGGTACAACTACGTCGCTTTCGGGTATGTTTGCCACTAATCACGGTTTGGTCGATGCTTGGGTGCTCAAACTCGACGCAGCAGGCGCATTGGTGTGGTCGCATACCTATGGCGGGTCGGGTGCAGACGAGGTATTTTCGCTTACTACCGACCAAAATGGCAATTATTACGTAGCCGGCTATACCGAATCGACAGACTTTGGTCTTGCCTCGCTCGGATTTTCGGACGCTTGGGTACTCAAAATCAACGAATCGGGCGAATTACTATGGCAACGCACCTATGGCGGTACAGCATTTGAGCAATTTAGAGCAATTGCCTACAATGCCTCTGCACAACAGCTTATTGCAGTAGGTAGCGGTTCGTCGAGCGATTATGACCTAAGCAACGACCCACCGATGGGCGGGCGCGATATGTGGGTTGCCAAAATTGACCCGCTTACGGGCGTATTAGTATCAAGCCGCACCTACGGCGGAAGCACTAACGACCTCGCCACATCATTGGCTGTTACGCCCGACGGCGGCGTAATAGTGCTGGGCGATACCTTGTCGGAAGACGGCGATATTACGCAAAATGCAGGGTTAGACGATTGGTGGGTGTTCAAAACTGATTTTATGGGCAATATGGTTTGGCAAAAAACCATCGGACAAGCTGCTAATGATTTGTCGCGCCGCATCGCCTTAGCCTCCGACGGGCATGTGTTTTTGTTGGGTTATACTTTCGACCCCGATATATTTATTCCTAATTATTTTTTTGATATTCGCGTTGTTAAATTGCGCCAAAGTGATGGCGAAACCGTATGGCAACAACGCTACGGCGGCTCGCAATATGATTTGGGCAATGGGATTGCCATTGCCAACGACGGCATAGTCATAGTAGGCGCTACCGACTCGTCGGACGGCGACGTAGGTAGCGGCTTGCATAATCCTGATAGCAATGGCGGTGGTTTGCGACATGGCTCACACAATGCTTGGTTCATTCACTTAGACGAGACAATTATCGGCATTGATACGCCCGACTCGCCAAAAGCGGCAAGTATCAGTGCCTACCCCAACCCTGCGGTGGATAGGTTATACCTCCATCTAAGTGCCGACCTACTGCCACACCTCGATATCCAATTCCCTGCTATCTGGTACGACGCAATAGGGCGCGAAGTAGCCCGACAAAATTTGCCCACACCCACTACACAAGGAATTTTAGACCTAAGCATACCTGAGCAATTGCCATCGGGCAACTACCATTTGCTCCTGCCCATAACAACTACTACACAAAGATGGGTAAGAATTGCCCGCCGTTAAGCAATCCGTGTTCATCTATCCAAAAAATTGTGTCTTCTACCATGCACCTAATAGCCCTACATATAGAAGCCCTTATATTTTCTGCTCAACAAGCCCTTAGCGTCGAAGAAATAGCCATTTGTTTGGAAAAAACGCTCGAAATACCGATGCAACACCGCCAAATCGAAGCTTATATCGAAACGCTGATAGAGAAATACCGACAAGAGCAATACGCTTTTGAATTGGTAGCTTTGGGCAACGGCTACCGTTTTTTGACCAAACAAGCCTACCATGCTACTATTGCCAATCTGCTGAACCAAAAAGCCAAACGCCGCTTATCGACCGCCGCCTTAGAAACCTTAGCCATCATTGCTTATAAACAACCCATCACCAAAAGCGATATCGAGCATATTCGCGGCGTAAATTGTGATTATAGCATTCAAAAATTGTTGGAAAAAGAACTCATCGAAATCAGCGGACGCAGCGAATTACCTGGTCGTCCTTTGCTGTATAGCACAACGCAATTGTTTATGGATTATTTTGGCATTAATCAATTGTCCGAACTACCCAAGCTAAAAGAAATACAGCCCGACGACAATAACCAAATAGGCAGCCAAGAGGAAATATTGAACTAAGGCAGCCGTACATTTTACCCAACCCACCCAAAAAATGACCACCGAACAAATAGAACAAGCATTTGAAACCCTGACCCAAGGCTTAAAAAACGTATTGGGCAGGCAGCCGATTTGCAAGCCTTATTGTTTTTGATAGGCGTACAAGAATTGGGGCAACCTGGCCGTTCGTTCAGCAAAGAAGAAAAGCAAGACCTCATGCACATAGGCGTATGCCATTTGTTATGGGATGCAGGCTACTTTACCTATAAAGGACGCGACGACGAGGGCTATCTCACTACGAAGCCCAACAAGCCATGCCCTTAGACATCAACAACCCTGCCCTAAGGAAGAATTGCTCAAACGACACGCATTGCGCTATTCTTGAAATTGCCTAGGCAGATTGTTGCGACCCAAGCCCTATTTATTCACCACAGACCTATTTGCATAAACAATCGTATGTTGCTCATCGCCTTAGCCCTTGCACTCGCGCCCATAGCTGCTATTATTATTTATTTTTATCAGCGCGACAAATATGACCGCGAACCGACTGCTCTGCTCATTCGCGCCTTTGGATATGGCGTTTTGAGCGTAGTGCCCGCATTTTTGGGCAGTTGGTTTGGTACCGCATTGGGCTTTGAAATTTCGCCCAATATTTTTATCACCTTTGTCTATGCATTTTTTGTAGTTGCATTGTCCGAAGAACTTGCCAAATTTTTGTTCTTGCGTTTCGGATTATTTCCAAACAAAGATTTTAATGAGCCTTACGACGGCATACTCTATTCTGTCATGGTAAGCATGGGTCTTGCGGCTGCCAAAATATACTTTATGTATCCGAAGGCGGCATTTCCTTAGCATTGCTGCGTATGTGTTTACCGCTGTGCCCGCCCACGCCACCTTTGCAACTATTATGGGATACTATACAGGTCTATCCAAATTTATGCCCCAACGCCGAACCGAATATCTACTAAAAGGTTTGGGCGGAGCCGTATTTATGCACGGGTTATACGATTTCTTTTTTATGCAAATGCTTTACGAAGGAATGGCATTTGGGGCTATTGGCAGTTTGATAGTGAGTATCATATATAGCAAAAAAGCAGTACAAATGCAAGTAGAAAACTCACCCTTTAATCCCAAAAACATACCGCCACCACCCAATGACCCGCCACCGCCTTATATCGCTGCTAATGAGGAGGTCATCAATACTTCTGCGTTGCGATACATAGAATCAATGATACCTTGTTTCTGCCGATTGCCCTCCTACCTATGATTGCACCGCCGCAATACCTTAGTTCCTCCTCTCTCACCACCCTACCGCTTACCCGCCTCGAGGAGAATCCGATTGACCAACCTCGTCACCAGATTTGCCCGCTAAGCCCACACCACAGCAGCCCAATAACCCGCCCGCTATAATAATTTTCATCGCACCCGTTTTAACTTCTTATGTCCCTTACCGACGAACAACGCACCACTGCCATTTGTCGCGAAATAAACGCCATTTCGCAAACCTACAAAGCACAACGCCCTTGGCTCCGATACCAAAACGCCCTTGGCTTGGGTATTTTTTCCATCAGCATTGCTGCTATTGTGTGGGCTATGTATGGCTATTGCATAGGTACGTGGTCGGCTTGGGTAGCTATGCTTTGGGTAGCATTTTGGACATCTATTCTGCACGAATTAGAACACGACCTCATTCATCAACTCTATTTCAAAGACCGACCTTTTTGGCACAACCTCATGCTGGCAGGCGTATGGCTGTTTCGCCCGCTGACGCTTAACCCTTGGATGCGCCGTTATATTCATTACCACCACCACAAATATTCGGGTACAGCCAGCGACATCGAAGAGCGCAGTTTGAACAATGGCATGGCTTGGAGCTTTTTGCGCCTCCTTACTACTGCCGACCTGCTTTTAGCGGGTGCGCTGCGCAGCCGCAAGATGCGTACAGAGGTGCGCCAACTCTACCAACAAGGCTGTTATACAACTGCCGAAGTGCGCAATTTGCGCCGCATTACGCTTTATGGCTTCTTGCCATTGGGTATTCCGCTCCATTTTGTTTGGTATAGTTTTCTGCTCTACTATACCTTTGTTGGTTTTGGCGTTTTGGGGCAATTATGGGGCGGAGCATCGCTGTCGGTAGCTTGGGCAAGTGCCTTAGCGAGTATGCCTTTGGGTTGGCAACACTATACAGCAGCCATTACGCCGTTGGTCGTATTATTGATAGCTCCCAATATGTGGCGGCAATTTTGCCTTCATTTTATTACCTCTAATATGCACTACTACGGCGATGTGGAGCGCGGCAATATCGTACAACAAACCCAAGTGCTGAATGCTTGGTGGTTAGCTCCCCTGCAATTGTTCTGTTTCAATTTTGGCAGCACCCATACCATACATCATTTTGTAGTAAACGACCCCTTCTACCTACGGCAATTGATAGCCGCTCCTGCTCATAAAGTATTACAACGCTATGGCATTCGGTTCAACGACATAGGTACGTTTTTTCGCGCCAACCGCTATATGGGCAGCAAACCTGCCTAAGATGGATATAACAGGAATAAAAGTCTCATTGTCGAGCTATACCGCCTATACTTGTTAGGTATAGGCAAATTTTTGATAGCAGGTGTTTGGACGCGATAATCACAGTTTAGCGAGGGTAAAAAAAATCCTTAATAATGTTGTGCTAATCGGTATTTTTTTGTAAATAAGCCTTACCTTTGCCGTCAAATCTTTTTTACGTGAAAGCAATGTTGTTTGCCGCAGGCTTGGGTACACGCCTGCGCCCCTTAACTGATACTCAACCCAAAGCCTTAGTAGAGGTAAATGGTCGCCCATTATTGGCTTGGAATTTATGGCGTTTGCGCAAATTTGGCTATACCGATGTAGTAATAAACGTACATCATTTTGCCGACCAAATCATAGATTATTTGCAGCGTGAAGAACGCGCTTTTTTGGGTATGAAAATCAAGGTATCTGACGAGCGCGAGATGCTGCTTGACACAGGCGGTGGGCTGAAAAAAGCGATGCGCCTATTGCTACCCGAAGCCTATCCTATTTTGCTGTGCAATGCCGACGTACTCTGTACAATAGACCTCAACGCCATGCGCCGTATGCACCAACGTTGGGGCGGCGTAGCTACCTTGGCAGTACAAAATCGTCCGTCTTCGCGCCAATTGTTATTTGACGAAGATTATAAGCTATGCGGCTGGCAAAATTTGGAGACCAACGAACGACTAATGGCACGCCAATGCCCCGATGACGAATTGACTGCCTTTGCATTCAGCGGCATACAATTGGTGCAGCCCCCCTTAATCAAGCATATTCCCTTAGAAGGTAGATTTTCCCTTATCGACCTATACCTACACCTTGCTGCCGACAACGACATCTATGCCTACGAACACGAATCGGAATGGCTCGATGTGGGTACGCCCGACCAATTGCCCAAAGCAGCAGAGATGACCCAATTATTATTGCGTTAAGACTGGCAATGCCCCATTATTCTGAACTGATTAAAACGCTGAATATTTCTTCGAGTACCTTGCAGCGAAAGGTACGGATAGATATTTTTTTGCCGCCCGACAATACACACCGCAAAAGCGACCCGTACAGACTTCTTTTGCTCAACGACGGGCAAGATTGGGCAAAACTCCGATTGCCCGAAGTATTATCTGCCTATTATCACCGAAAAATGCCGCCCTTAGTGGTGGCTGCCATATATGCAGGCAGTAGAATACAAGAATATGGCATAGCCGCCGAAGCCGACTATCAACAGCGCGGGTCCAAAGCAGGTGCTTACTCGTTGTTTATCACTACCGAATTGCTGCCCTATCTGCAACGCCATTATCCCATAGAGCGCAACACAACTTATACCGCCGTAGCAGGTTGTTCGCTGGGCGGGCTGTCGGCATTTGATATAGCTTGGCAGTTTCCCGAGTTGTTTGGTGCAGTAGGCGTGTTTTCAGGTTCGTTCTGGTGGCGCAGCAAGGCACTCAACAGCGATTATACCGACAACGACCGCATTATTCACCGCCTCATATCCCAAGACATTAAACGCGAAGGATTGCGAGTCTGGTTACAAACTGGCACCCACGACGAAATAGCCGACCGCAACCAAAACGGCATCATCGACTCGATAGACGACACCCTCGACCTCTTAGCAATACTCCAAAATAAAGGCTATAAAATAGGTAAAGACCTCCGGTATGTGCAAATAGACACGGGGCAACATAACCAAGATACTTGGGCTATCGCCTTGCCCGATTTTCTCAAATGGACTTTTCGATAACCGCCAATCAAGATGGAATTTCAGCATACCCTCCAACATTCTCTAACCCTCAGCGGCTATGGCATACACAGCGGGCAAGCCGTTAGTATCACCCTGCACCCCGCGCCGCCCCAACACGGCTATCGGTTCAAACGCAGCGACCTACCCGACCTGCCCGTTTTTAAAGCCGATGCCGATTATGTCACCAATACCCAACGCAATACCTCGTTGAGCTATCAAGGCAATAGCGTACAAACGATAGAGCATGTATTAGCTGCCTTAGCGGGTTTAGGCGTAGATAATGTACTGATTGAACTTGACGCGCCCGAAGCCCCTATCTTGGACGGTAGCGCAGCCCCTTTTGTAGCGGCGATACTCGAAGTAGGTATCGAAACCCAAAACGCACCGCGTGATTATTTCCAATTTACCGAGCATTTCTACTTCAAACACGAAGCAACTAACGCTGAATATATCGTAACGCCCGCCGACGACTACTGCCTGACGGCAATGCTCGATTATCCGAATACACCCATCGGAAAACAATATGCCACCTATAACGCAGCCGATAATAATTTTGCCGATGCCATAGCTCCTGCCCGCACATTTTGCTTGTGGCAAGAAATAGAAACATTACTACAACACCAACTTATCAAAGGCGGCGATTGGACAAATGCCCTCGTCATAGCGCAGCCCGATACCCCTCAAACCGACCTCGACCGATTAGCCGCCGCCATAGGCAAGCCATCGGGCAGCATTAGCCCACAAGGCTATCTATTGCCCAACCAACCGCGCTACGACAACGAACCTGCCCGCCACAAATTATTAGACCTTATGGGTGATACCGCTCTCGTAGGTACTGCCCTCAAAGCCCGCATATTTGCCAACCGACCCGGACATACTGCCAATGCCGCTTTTGCGCGGGCACTCAAAGCCTATATCAAAAACAACGCCCCTACAAGCCATACCCAAATACGACCCCAATCTGCCGACTGTCTATGATGTGCGCCGCATCATGCAGTCGCTACCCCACCGATACCCATTCCTATTGGTCGATAAAATAGTATCGCTCACCGACAAACAGGTAGTAGGCATCAAAAATGTGACGATGAACGAAGAATTTTTTCAAGGTCACTTCCCCGGTCACCCCATTATGCCGGGCGTGATGATAGTAGAGGCGATGGCGCAAATAGGCGGCGTGATGATGTTTCATAGCATCGAAAACCCCGAACAGTACGTCACTTACTTTTTGCGCATCGAACAAGCCAAATTTCGCTATCCCGTCATTCCAGGCGATACGCTTGTGCTACAACTAAGCATAGTAAGCCCGTTGCGGCGTGGTATTTGCGAGCTGGCAGGTTTGGCTTATGTAGGTAGCCGATTGGTCGCCGAAGCTAATTTTGCAGCTCAAATTGTAAAAAATAAATCTATTAAACGATATGTATTTATTTATTTGCATAAAACTGCAACCATATTTTTAACCTGCTGATTGCCAATCAATTAGAATGCAATCATGCCATCGCACTGTGCCAACAATACGATATAATAATTGTAGTTTTGTGCCTGCTTTCTACCCTACTCTAATACCAGCACCTTGCCCACTATCTCCCCATTAGCCCACGTACACCCCGAAGCCCAACTCGGCAAAGGCGTTACGGTAAGCCCGTTTTGCTATATTGATAGAAATACGGTCATAGGCGACCATACTTGGATTGCGCCCAACGTGACTATTTTTGAAGGCGCACGCATTGGACAGCATTGCCGCATTTTTCCGGGTGCGGTGATAGCCGCCATACCCCAAGACCTCAAATTTAGTGGTGAAATCACTACGGTCGAAATAGGCGATTATACAACTATTCGCGAGTGTGCTACCATACACCGCGCTACCGAATATGCCTGGCGCACGATAGTGGGCAGCCATTGCTTACTGATGGCTTATTCGCATATAGCCCACGATTGCCAAGTAGGCAACCACGTCATCTTGGCTAATGCAGCTACCTTAGCGGGGCATGTTGTTATAGAAGACTATGCCATACTCGAAGGTTTGGTCGCAGTACAACAATTTGTCCGAATCGGAGCGCATAGCTTTGTAGCGGGCGGGTCTTTGGTACGCAAAAATGTGCCACCCTATATAAAAGTCGCCCGCGAACCATTAGCCTATATTGGAGTCAATACCATCGGTTTAGCGCGGCGCGGATACAATGCCGATACGATAGCGCAGATACAAGACATTTATCGGCAGTTATTTATACTGCACCGCTCGCAAAGCAAAGCACTATCTGCCATTGCTGAATTGCCCGACAGCCTCGAAAAACAAGCCATATTGACATTTATTGCCCAATCGCCCAAAGGCATTGTGCGCGGCATAAGCAGTCAACCCGACCAAGAAAACGGCACCGCTAACCCAGCCCCGTCTGATTGGGCGATACAGCACCTATAACCCAAGGCTGAACACCGATAAGCATTCGTAACTATTTAGGGTATAGGGTTTTGGGTATGGGGTAATGAGCAATACTTATCTAATAATGCCTAACATCGCTGCATATTCGATTAGTTCCCCTACAAGGCTAAATAGTTACCGAAATTTAAAACACAGACCACTTGGGCTATATCTGCCCCATATCAATCTTGTTACAAGATAGCATTTCCTTTGCTGTTCAAACAATTTTGAATTGGCGCAGTAACCATTCTTTTTCGGGCAACTGCTGGGCACTCTGCCGATTGATGTCGGTATATAATTGGCTACTGCTGTTGCGTTTTTGGGGCGGTAGCTGGCAGATGCGCATTAACAGATTGATAAAATTGCGGTTGGCTTGCAGGTGGTAGGCAGCTATTTGTTTTTTCTGGTCGGACAAAAATTTGCGAAAACTGTTTATCAAGTCGTATAAAGCCGATTGGTAATCCAATTCGTAAAATATTTTGAGGTACATACGCCGCGCGTCGAGTTTAAAAAACAAATCGATGCCATAATCGGCACGCGACAAGGCGGTAAGTGCGGCTTCATATTGTCCTTGTTTGAATAATAAATGTACGTCAATGTATTGGTGTACGGCATCGCGGTATTGGGCTACGATATCGTGTTGTCGGCGGGCAAGGAAGTCTTTTATCCAATCGTATTGCTCCAATCGCAGGGCTACCACGACTATATTCTTGAACAAACTGGGCGGGAATGATTTGATGAGGTTTTGCCTCAATTGCGTGTCGTATAGCTCGAATAATTGGGCATAAAATGCTTGGTCGGTGGCGGTTACCTTTTTGGCGTTATTTTCTAAGAGCGTACATACAATGCGTATATCGTCGGGGTGCAATGAGGTTTGCAGCGCGTCTAAATGCGATTTGATGCGCTCAAAGGGCGTTTTTTTGTCGGTTTGTGTCAGCAGCATTAGGCAATCGTACCAAATAGCCAAGGACGGAATGGCGAGGTATTGCGGATGTTGTGCCACAGAGTGCAAGAGGTCGTCGATAGATCATAATTGGGTGTCGAGGTTGGCAATACCGCCCTGATTAACGAGCAAACAAGCCAAGTACAATTGGTTGACGAGGTAATATATTTCGGATTTTTGGAGCGCGTCGCCCAAGCCTATGTCGCTTTTATCGCGGGTGGCACTTAGGTATGCAGCCCGCAAGGTAGATAGCTCAAAATCGGCATGAAAATAGGCGGCATCGCGCAGGGGCAAGGTTTGGCGCAGTTGTTCTGCTTTGGCAATAGCAGCAGCGGCATATCGGGGCAGGCGCTGGCTATAAAAATCGATGAGGCGCAATTGCTCTTTGAAGTTCGCATTGGCTTGGGTAGGGTCGGTATGGTGTTCGTCCAAACCGTTATGCGCAATAAAGGTTTTGAATAAATCAAATAGTTTGTTGAGCAGTTTGGTAATAGCATCGGGGTCGTATGGAAGTTGCCCAAATACGACAGCAAAGGCGCGTTGGTCGGTTAGTTTAGGGTGGTCGAACAAGGGAGCGTAGCGTTGTACAAATTCCCATAGCCGCACGAGGTTTTGGTTTTTGTTGAAATATGCCGATGTAATAAATACGCCGAAGCGTTTTTGTTCGGCAATGCTGAGACTTCGGGCAATGAGAATAAATTTTTTGTCGTGCATAATACAAATCCGTTGTATGCGGCAGGGGCAAAGATACGGATTAGGTAGATAAAATGTTCGTAGCAAGCTCGCACAAGGAATATTTTGCCCGATACGGTGCATAAAGTGCAAAAAAACGTACCTTTGGGCTACTTAAAACCCACTTCTAATCCATAATGAAAAAAAATGCCCGCGTCATACTCGAAAAAGAGCGCATCAAGCTCAAAATTAAACAACAAGAGTATGAAATCAAAAAGAGTTTTCTCGACTTAAAACACCGCTACCACCCCCTCAATGTAGCAGTACGCGCCGCAAGCGACTACCTGACTACCCATCGCGATACCTCTGCCACCGACCAAATTGACTACACGGATACTCCCGCTCCTGCTGCCAAAGGCATAGGGCAATTGTTGGCACAGATAGTAGGATTAGTACAAAACTATTTCCAATATGCCGACCAATTGCAAAATCCGCCCGATAGCCAAGCCGCTCCGCCCAAAAGCCCGCCCGAACAATACATCATCGGCAAAGACGATAAATAAATTGAAGTAGATGACCTTTGTAAGGATAGGCAAGGCAATATTGGTTCAATTATTGCCGTTCTACGCATTGGGATTTTGCGTTGTAGCCACCTGTTAGCAAGTAGGTTTATCCAGCCAAGCCCGAAATATCCATTACTCACCTTATTTTAACCATCAGCAATTCATGAAATCGCTATTTTTGGTACTTTTGAGTACCCTATTTTGGTCGGGTGCGCCCGCAACAAGCAGTGTCACGGTGCGCATTAGCAATCTAAAAGCGGTGCAAGGCAAAATACAGTAGGACTGATACAACAAAGCCGATGTTTTTCCGAAAGTGGGCAAAGAATATCGCAAAATATTGGTGCCTGTCGAGTCGCTCAACGTCACTTATACCATTGACGACCTGCCTGTGGGCGATTATGCCTTGGCAATCTACCACGACCTAAACGCAGATGGCACATGTAACCTCAACTTTCTGGGTATCCCAAAAGAACCTTATGGTTTTTCTAACAATGTGCGCCCCATACTCAAAGCACCTTCTTTTCGCGATACCAAATTTACTACCTCCGCTTCGACAGCCCGACAAATTGACATCCGTTTGCTGCAATAAATCGCAACTATTTAAGGTATAGGGTTTTGGGTATGGGGTAATGAGCAATACTTATCTAAGTATGCCTGACATCGCTGCATATTCGATTAGTTCCTCCTACAAGGCTAAATAGTTACAATAAATCAATCAATCGTTCTTTTTATCCCGTACCATGCACCCACTTCCGCCCAACTCGTTATGCTCCGCTTTTGTCATAGGGCTATTGTTGCTGTGCCTATCTGCCTGCCGCTCTAATACCGCCCCTACACCGCCCGCCGACAGTACTAATACGACCGTCACCGCCCTTGATGCCCGTTATCGACCTTTTTGGTTCGATAACGGTCCTGATTATCCGAGCGAAGGGCTGTACCGAATAGTCGATGCCGAGCAGCATATAGGTTATGCCGATACCGAAACCCACCGAGTCGTCATCGAGCCGCGTTATAGTTGTGCTTATCCGTTCGAGGGCGGCAAAGCAAAAGTATCTTTGCAATGCCAACACAAAAAAGACGGCGAACATATTCTTTGGCACAGCGATAATTGGCATTATATAGACCCGAAGGGCAATACCCTACCCTAATTTCTGCTCGATTATGAAAAACGATTTGGAACAAACTTGGATAGCCATTGGCTATGAATTATTTGCGCACGAAGGACTCGCAGGGCTTAATATAGAACGCATGTCGCGGATAGCCTATAAAAGCAAATCATCGTTTTATCATCTGTTTGCCGATATAGAGTTGTTCCAAGAAAAATTGTTGCGCTACCACCAGCAGCGCGGTATTGATATAGCCCAAGCCATTAGTTTGTGCCCCAATATCAATCCTGCTATGATAGACTTGTTGTTGTCGGTCAAAACTGATATTTTATTTCATCGGCAATTGCGCATATACCGCAATAACTCCCAATATCGGCAGTGTTTTAAAGCCGCCCATGCTCCCGTCGAAGCAGCAATTATGCCTTTTTGGGCAGCCGTAATGGGTTTGCCCCATAATACTTATGTTGCTCGGCTCATACTCAACCTCAGCATTGATAATTTTTATCTGCGCGTAACGAACGAAACACTGAATCGCGAATGGCTACTCAGCGTTTTGCATGAATGGCAGCATTTTGTCCGTCAGCTCAAAAATGATATAAGAATAGAAGCATAATTTGCTCCTCCGAACCCAACGACTTAGCACTATGCCTAAAAACCTAAAACATCACCTCCAAACAGGCTCGACCAAGGGGCTGACCGACGAAGAAATAGCGCAGTTAGTGGCGCAAAATCATCATGTCTATACCGATTATTTCGATATGGATTATGTGATGAGCCTCGAAAATAATTTGTTTGACTTAGTAAACGACCATTATTTCAGGGCGCGTTGGATAGGTTTCGAGCAAGTTCCTACACGCAACAATCCGACCGACCATTGATATATATATCTAATCATTCAGGTATGGCTTTTCGGGACGCTATGGTGTTTGGTGCCGGTTTTTTGAAACACAATCAATTTGATATAGGTCCGTCGGTGCGCGGTTTGTCGCACCCGATGTTGTCCGAGACAACCTTGATGAATCCCTTTTTGATACCCAATTTTTGGAAGCGCGTAGGCGGCATAGATGCTACTTCGCTCAACTTTGAGACGGTGATGCACTTCAACGAGAGCAATGTACTCGTGTATCCCGAAGGCGTTCCGGGCATTGGCAAGGGTTTTAACAACAAGTACCAACTTCAACGCTTCGCTACTTCGTTTGTGCGCATGAGCCTCAAATATCAGACCGATGTGATACCCGTCCTAACGGTCAATGGCGAGTACATCAACCCATATAGCTATAAATCGGAATGGATTAACAGAATAATGCGCAAATTGGGCGTTCCGTTTTTGCCACTAAGCCCCATTACGCCATTTGTGGTATTGTTTCCTTGGCTATTTTATTTCGCTTTTCCTGCACAATTGACCTATGTCATGGGCAAACGAATTAGCCCCTACAAAATGACCGACAAATGCTACGAAGACCTAAAACCCGCCGACATAGAACATATAGCCCAACAAATACGCCGCCAAGTACAAGCAGATTTGGACGAGGCAGTAGCTCAATACGGACAAAAAACCTATCGCATAGGCGAATGGTTGCGCGTCAATCTGCGCGATTTTGACAAATTGCCCTTTTTCTTTTCGCCCGGTTGGCCGCTGCTGTTTGCCGAGCATGAACGTCTATACCAACGAGCAAAACGGGAGGGCAAAACCCTTAAAATGACATTTGGCTGGCTATCTATGCTAACAGTACTGCTCAAAAACCCCTTTGTCTGGTCATTTTTTATTCCTATCCTGGGCTGGATTCCAATTTTGATAAAAGGATATAGCCAAAAGCACCGCTAAACCAAAGTATATATGGTACGCTCTATCCTTTTTAATCTGCTGCTAATAGCCTCTTTGCATTTACTGAGCCAAACGCCTAATCGCAAAGTATTGTTTATCGGCATTGATGGTTGCAGGGCAGACGCATTAATTGCCTCTAATGCCCCTACCATCAACGGTTTGTTGAGTAATGCAATATATAGTACCGATGCCCTCACCGAGTACGCAACATGGAGCGGTACGGGTTGGAGTGGTATGCTCACGGGTGTATGGCATACCAAACACGGTGTAACGGACAATTCATTTTCGGGCAGTAACTATGGGCAATACCCCGATTTTATCTCGCGTGTAGAGAACCATAATCCCAATTTGCATACCGTATCGGTCGTACATTGGTCGCCAATCAACACCAATATTGTGCAAACCATCGACAACGAATATACCGGAAGCAACGGATATGGCGGTGCGCAATAGAGCGGTCAATTTGCTGAATAATAGCGACCCCGATGTATTGTTCGTAGCATTTGACGATGAAGACCACGCAGGGCACTATACGGATATTCGCCCACAACCACTTTATACCTCGATGCTATAAATACTGCCGACACCCACGTATCGGCAATTATGACCGCCTTGCATAACCGCCCCAATTATGCCAACGAAGATTGGTTGGTTATCCTAACTACCGACCACGGCGGCACACCTACTGGGCACGGCGGCGGCACACTTGAAGAACGCAATATCTTTGCTATCTACCACAACGACCATTTTACTGCCCAGCCCATCAATCGACGAACGCTGACCCAAGCCGCTACTTTCAACGAAGCGCGTTTTGGCTTGGGCAGCTACGCTACGCCCGCAAGCCAAACACCCTTCCAATGGGGCACCAACCAAGATTTTAGCATCGAATTTTGGGTGAAAGCGAATGCCGCTTTTGTTGCCGACCCCGCCTTTATCGGCAATAAAGATTGGGATAGCGGCAATAATGCGGGTTTTGTCATTTCGGCACAGTCGGGGCAATATTGGAAAGTAAATATCGGCGATGGCACCGACCGACAAGACATACAAGGTGGTTTTATCTCGCCCAATCAATGGCATCATATAGCCGTCAGTTTCGACCGCAACGGGCTAATGACAGCCTACGAAGATGGCATACGGGTAGGTTCTGCACGATTGCAGAATATCGGCAATATCAATTCGGGCTTGCCCCTCATCATTAACCAAGACGGTACTACCAACTACGGCTATAACTTTGCAGGCAGCCTGCGCGACATACGCATCTGGAACGCCGCCTTGCCTAATAGTGTATTGCTGCGTTGGGCAAACATACCACTCACTACTGCACATCCTTACTACAACCAACTATTGGCAAATTGGAACTGCGGCGAAGGCACAGGCAATACCTTGCAAGATTCAAGCCCCAATGCCAACCATTGAGGTGGTAACTCATTGGCCTTACTTGGGCAAACAACCAAAATCATAGCTTTGTAGTATATGATTATACGCATACGCCCAGCCAACCCGACAATGCCGTAACAGCACTCAACTGGTTAGATATACCTATACAATCTGCTTGGAACTTAGACGGACGCTCGTGGGTCGAAGACCAACCTATCTACCAGCTCAACGACGAATTTGATCAATCTGCTACCCTAAGCCATTGGCAAAACACTAATATCGTAGAGGGCTGGAATGCAGAGCAATTAGAAACGTATAATATCAATACTAATGCCGCCGACAAATTGTATATGATGCCCTATACTTGTGGCTGGTACAATGAATGGCGCGGTCCTTTACTGTTCAAATCGGTCAGCGGCGATTTTGTATTTACGACCGAAGTAAGCACCAGCAACCGTGCGGGCAATGGGCTACCTCAGTCTGATTATTCCTTAGCGGGTTTAATGATACGTACACCCCTCAACTACCCCAACGGCGCATACGGGGCAGGCGGCTGGACGAGTGGGCAGCAAGACTACGTATTTCTATCTATCGGCTATGGCGACGACCTCGCTCCTTGTACGCCCGCCACCAATGGACCTCATTTCGAGGTAAAAAGTACTGATAATAGCAACTCTACTTTATGCGTGAGCCCCATCGCCTCAACTACGGCGCAAATACGCTTGGCACGTATCGGGTCGGCTATTTTTATTCTGTATCGTTTGCCCGGCGGCGAATGGACGCTGCACCAACGCTATAACCGCCCCGACCTGCCCAATACCGTACAAGTAGGGTTTGTAACATATACCGATTGGAATAAGTGGAGTACTTATACACCCTCATTTGCCAATAGCCATGTCATTGCGCCAGGACTAACCCCCGACCCGTCGAATAATCCATCACTACCATTCAATCCCGATTTAGTAGCCACTTTTGAGTATGCGCGTTTTGAGTTGCCTCGCGTACCTCCATCCTTGGCGGGGGTCGATTTAGTAAGCAGCACGACCAACGCCCAATTGCTCGATTTCTTGGGCTATGGCTATTGTATGCCTACTACCCTTAGTAGCCCCACCCAAGTTTGTGCTAATGGCGTACAGACCTATTCGGTAGCAGCCCAAGCCAATACCGTCTATACTTGGACGGTACAAGGCGGTACGCTACTAAGCGGGCAAGGCACTAACAGCATACAAGTATTGTGGGATAATGGTACCGCAGGAACGGTCAGCGTCCTGCAAACTGTTCCATAAGCAAAGTATCTACCAACCTCGCTATATCGGCATACGTATTTTTATACAAACCCACATCGCTGCCATAGGGGTCGCTTATATCCCATACACGCACTATATTAGGCGATATTTGCCATTCCGCGCCCAATGTATCGGCTATTTCTTGGGTCATTGCCACCCACATAGTTACGTCGATGGGTGCGGGCTGCGGCAACGCTTGGGCTTGGTGTTCTGATAAGGATATTTGCCCCAACTCCTTGACTGCCCACTTAGCCGCTTCTGATACTGCGCTACCCTCGCGCACGCGCAAGCCCCACGACGAAAAACGCGCTGCCTCGCCGTAGCGTTTTGCGGCATAATATTGGGCGAAAGGACTGCGGCAGGTATTGCCCCAACAAACGAAAGCGATGTGCATAGTTAATGATATTATTTATAGAACGCAAAGTTATAGTCTCTCGCTGCTATGGACAAAGTTGTTGCTATATGCGCAAGCAAGACAAAAAAGTTGTATTAAATAGCTATACACGTTTAAAAAATGGTTAATTTAGCGCGTCTATTTTATCATTAATGCTCAATCCCTATTAAATTAGCCCCCTTTTATCACCTATGTACCGCTTATTACTCCTTATTTGCCTGTGTATTTGCACAGTAAGCGTTCAGGCGCAAAAAAAGCAAGACAATAAAAAACAAGAAAATAAAAAGCTAGACGAGAAAAAGAATAAAGCCGCCAAAACTCGCGACCAGCGACCCGTTTCGTCGTCGTCTGCCAAAGATAAGGCTTCGCCACCCAAGACAGACTATGTGTCGTTCAAGACCGATAGCTTGATAAAGCTAAAAGATTCGCCCAAAATAGAAGTGGTCGAAATAGTAGAGTATATGAGTCAAGGGCAACGTCCGGGTCTAAAAGTCATGATACCATCGGGCAATACCGAATCGATAGAAAAATCGTGGAAAGACTATATCAAAATTTTCAAAGGCAAGACGAAAAAGGGCAAAGACGAATATTTTACGGACAATGCTACCCTGCTGCGCCTAAGTAGCAACCCAATAGATATTTATTCGCGGGTAGAGGAAACTGCTAATGGTACGAGCCTCAAAGCATTTTTTGACTTGGGGGGTGCCTACCTAAGCAGCAAAAACAATGCCGACAAGTACCCGATAGGCGAAGCTATATTGCGCGATTTTGCCGCCCAACAAGCCCACAAAGGATTAAGTATTCGCCTCGACAAGGAAGGGTCCAAATTATCACGGCTTGCTGATGCCCGAAAAGCCGCCGAAATTGAACAGCAAAGCTTGGAATTGGATATAGAGCGCATGAAAGAGACCATCAGGCAGCACGAGCAAACGATTGAAAAAAGTAAAGCCGCCAAAAATCAATTGGACCTCGAACTACAACGCCAAATAACCCAAGTAGAACAAATCAAAAAGGATATGAAATCGTTGGGCGAAGCCCCCAGAAAGCCCAATCCATAGAAAAGATTGCATGTTGTGTGCAATTCTCAATAATCTAAGCGCGTTGTTTCCTCCTCGCCATAGGGAACAACGCGCTTTTTCTTATGGCTGCGCCCAATCGATACCTTTGCGTAGTAGGGCGCGTGTTTGCGCTTCGGGGCTATCGGGCTGTATGGGTAGATTGTAGTACCAATTGGCTTGGGTGGGTGGCTCATCAAGATAGATTCGATTCGTCCATCGGTTTCTAAGCCAAATTTAGTACCTGCGTCGTACACCAAATTAAATTCGACATAGCGCCCACGTCGGACGAGTTGCCATGTTTTTTCTGCTTCTGTATAGGGCGCGTTGCGATATAGTTGGGCATAATGAGCATAGATAGGCACTAAACTGCGTCCGACTGCTAAGGTATATTCTAAGATATGTTGTTTTCCGCCCTCGGTCAGTCGGTCGAAAAATATGCCGCCTATGCCGCGCGTTTCTTGTCGGTGTTTGAGGTAAAAATAATTGTCTGCCCAGGTTTTGGGGGTGCAGCACGATTGATACGCCCGTAGCATAAAACGAGCTATCTTGTGGCAATTGTAGGTGGTGCGTCAGGGCATCGGCTAAAACGCCATGTACTGCCGAAAAATTAACACCGCCTTTTTCAAAAACATCGCCATCGGTAATAACGCGCGTGCGACCGCCACCGCCGCCTGGTCGCTCCCATGTATCTTCATGAAAACGCGCCTTGCCGTCTATTGCCTCCAATCCAGTACAAATTTCGTCTTGCAGTATTTGATAATACTCCGCAATGGTTTCGGGGCTTGGTAAGTTCATACTTAGTAATGCTAAATTTGATAGAGAGAATTAATTTCTGAGGCGAATATTGATTCGCCTCTATCTCTCGCTTGCATGCTCCTGCTGGAATTACAAACAATCCGTTTTGCCATTGTGCCTACAATAACGGGGCAAAGGTACTTCATTTTTTGGACTTGACCAAATCGGCTATTCCCAACACATAGTCATTTCAATTAAAGATATTGTTTATCTGAAAACTCTACAGATTTTCATCGCACTATGCTCATCTTTACAGAACTTGAAAACAGACTCTATCGCCATTCGTTGCATATACATTTCCCAAATTAGTTTTGCCATTTCTAAGCCAGTAATAGCCAGACTTGTGAGCAGTAACATGTCACCGCTGGATACCTTTTTCCCATTACTTTGATAAAATGTAACCCTCAAAACCGAATAGATATTGCCGTTTATTTCTACTGTGTTCCACTCAAAAATGCCTTTGGCGTTTTTATAGGTCTTTTTTTTGAAGCTAATGCGGTCATACATCACTTCGTCGCCTTTCAAAAAGCGTTGATTTTTTAATTTTAGGCATCTTTCTATTCCTTTCGCCAGCCGCTTCCACCCCTACTATGGCGATTGCGTCACGGTAAGACTGCCGTTGCCCTCGGTCTGCCACAATACCTGCACTTGCCGTGCCTTGCCCCGATAAGATAATGCCACCCGTCGCTGCCCAACTAAACGTAGCATTGGGCGGTATAGTTGATGTGATAGTATATGTTTGCACTTCGCCGTTACATATATTGTCGTCGCCGCTTATCGTAGGTGTGGGCGCACTATTAGGTGTTTCCCAAATATCGATATTATCCAAATAAATTCGATTGCCACCGCCGTTGATATTCTCAAACACCAACTGAATCACCTGCCCTGCAAAAGGCGTTAAGTCAATACATTCCGTGCGCCATTGCGAGCAATTAGTGGGGCTGAATGGCGTAGTTTGGTCGGCTACGGTAGCCAAATCGCTGCCTATTTTTATATAAACGATTTGCGAAACGCCGTCGCAGGTAATAGCACGCACGCGCAAACCATCGGACAAGACCTCGCTATAACGGCTATATGCCACGTCGAAATGCAAGTTAGCCACTGCCATATTGCTCAAATCGACCGTGCGACTCAATGCGTCGATAGTACTCAGATTGTTTTGGTAATTATTCGCTACGGCTACACCTCCGCCGCAGGGGTCGCCGCTTTGGGCTTGCCACTGCACAGCATCGTTGCCGCCATTTTGGTTTATCCAAGCCGCAATACCGCTCTGAAAACTCTCTGATAAGGTATGCGCAATATGTTGTGCATTATCGTCGGGATAGGCATCGTATAGGTCGGTTGTACCGTCGCTGTCGGTGTCTATTGTTTTCAGGTAATTGAGCAGGTTAGTAAGTGCAGTAGGTGCATTGGTGGGCGAAGGCAGCCCTGCTTGGTTCAGTTCGCTCTCACGTGGCATGACGAGGCAAATCCTTATCTCGCCGGGCACGAAACTGAGCCATACGCGCTCGCGCACAATGCCTTTGTTGTTTCGTCCGTCAGTTGCCAAGTCATAGCGCGGTTGGCAGGCACTACTGCCGCTACCGAGCCATCGATAGCCAAATTTTGGCTGCCTTGTGCGCCTGTGCTGGGCGGGTTGTAGCGCGTAGCTATGTCGTCGTGTAGCCAACGCGCTAATACGCGCCGCCCTGCCGACGGGCTTGACATATCGCCAATACCGCGCAATTGGTCGCCTTGCAAATATTGCAGGTATTTTACTTCGTAAATATTGCTTGGGTAAGCGGGGTTCGTGGTTTGGTGAGTGCTACCCCATATTTTCAGGTTAAAGGGCTGTTGGCGGTCTTTATCGTCTCGGCTCGTAACATCGCGGACGGCAGTAATAGCTAAGTTGTTGCGGCGCAAAAATCGCTGCACGTCAGCTACGGGCACACCAGCAGTAGCAAATAGGGCTTGGTCGGCTGCGTTAAGTGTAGGCGTATTGAGTGTAGGCGTAGCAGGGCGCGGACGGACACGCACCTCCACGGGATACGTTTCCCACAACACACCGCTATACGACGCGGCTACGTCGGGTGTCCAATACGTCACCGTTTTGCTGATACCCGCGCCTGTGATAGGTGCCCCCGCCGTAAAGTAGCCTCCACCGCTGGGCACGAGCAGTTTGATTCGGAATTGGTAGCGGCTAATGGGTTGTGCTGTCGTGCCCTCGTTGCTATCCTCGCGGGTTTCGGCGGTATGTACTGCCAATATACTTCCATTTGATAGCTGCACGGGATTGCGATACAAACCCGAATGGTTAGCCGAAGGCGCGTCGTCGGGCGAGCGCGTGTCGGGGTGTGTAATATAGGTAAATGTGGCATCTTCGGGCGAGGTGCCAAGCGGCATTAACATACTATAAATCATACCTGATGCGTGGCTGCCAAACTCGCCACATTCGGTGGCATAATACAGGCCTGGCGTAGTGGGCGATTCTTGCATGTGGTGGGTAGCTCTGACGGTGTTGGGCGTATAAGCCATAGAGCTGTTATATTCTACCAAGTTGGGGTCGTTGGTAAAATTATGGATAAAATAATTGCCGCCTAATTCATGCCGCCCTATATGGTTGATGGTTTCCAATTCGTGCCCATTTTCGTTAATCATCCAAGCATTAAAAATATTAAAATCCTGCGGATTGGTATTTGCCCATTGTGGCAGGCTCAGTAGGTCGGTGCGCGAGGCGCGTGGTTCGGGAAATACTTCTATATCGGGCAAAATACTGCTCATAGCAGCCCCCGCCGACTCGTTGGCATAGTTAAACGTACCGTAGCCCGTACTACTCACAATATCAGCATCGGCTTGTTGGTCGCGTTTTAGGTGGTCCCAGCGCGTAAATATAATGCGCCCGTAGCTATCGATAAACGGCGTAAAATCGCCTGATGGCGAGTGTGTCAGCATTTCCAAGTTGCTTGGGTCGTTGGGGCAAGCATTGGGGTTGATGCGCCACAGCCCCGTCACGACGGGAGCCGATTCGTATTCGTCGTGCTGCGGGTATAGGTGTGCTTGTATTGCCAAGCCACGTGGGCGGTCTGAACAAAAGATGATGCGGTCGTCGGTGCCATAGATGGGCTGGATATTGTTGTATTCGGCGGGTTGCTGGCTGATATGGTTAATGACAGGAGTATCATTTTCGCCCAAGCCCGTTATCTCATAAATCTGCCAGCGGTGAGATGTCACTTGCCATTGTTGGGTAGGTGCGCCTATCGCCATACTAAACAAGGCTTTTTGTCCGTCCCAATGCACGTGCGGGTCGCGGACGGCAATGGCGTTGCTACCTTGTTGCCCCGTGGTGCCATAGCCTGCCAAGGCGGTCAGGTTTTTGAGTGTGCCGTTGGGGTAACGAATATATAAATCGCCACCGCGTGGTGCGGCATAAATATTGGCTTGGTGGTTGCCAAATGTCTCCATTGATGTACCGAATCCGTAGGGGTTGGGTACTTGGGTGCAAAACATAATAGGATTGGCGGGCAGGCTCTGCCCCAAGGCGGGATTAACGGCAAGGGCTAAGGCAAATATCGCCAAGCCTTGAAGCAAGCACAAGCCGCAAGAAGTGGAGTGGGTGTATAGAACTGACATACAAAATAAGGTAAAAAAGCCGTCGACACAATGATAGCGGTTAATACGTGTGCAAATATAACCTAAATAGGTGGTTTTGCGACAAAATAAGCATTTTTTTATCCATATTGGCGTGGGCGTAAAAAAAATCCCCAGCTTCATGCGAAGTTGGGGACTCAGTAAGGTATATTTCCTTTCTATTTTTTGAGACGTTTGCGGGCATGTTCGGCAAAGGATACCATTTTTTGCTGCTGTGCGTCCCATAGATTGGCATTAATCGTGCCGAGGCTTTGCACAAATGACAAATAAACAGCATGTTTTCGGAACATTTCGTTTTCCCTAAAACAAGCAGGTAGGTTATAATTGGGTATGATAGGGCAAAGGTGGTGTATATGGTGATAACCTATATTGCCTGTCAGCCAATGCCCTATACGCGGCAGGTCGTAGAAAGTGCTACCGCGGATAGATGATATGAGCGAATCCCAATTATTGACAGTGCTTTTGTAAATATGCTCATATTGGTGCTGTATATAAAAAACCACAGCGCGTAACTGCCAAAAACATAAGGTTGATGAACTGAACAGCCAAAAACTTGAAGCCTAAAAGATAGGTCAGCGCGGCATATAACACTACAAAAAAGATATTGCTGTAAGTGACATTGCTGCGCACATTGCGGAAATAACTTTCTTTTAAAAAGGCAAACCTATTATAGACCACTACATAAATAAAGCCACCAATAGTGAACAAATACAAGGGATTCCTGTAAATGCGATACCATAACTTGCGCCCCCACGAGAGTTCTTCGTATTGTTCGGTGGTTAGACATTCAATGTCGCCGTAGTCCGAATATTCTAATTGGGCGTTGTGCGCATGGTGAAAATTGTGCGACCGCGCCCAATATTTGTAGGGAATGATAGTACAAACACTACAAATAGTGCCAATAATGGTATTTGCTTTGCGACTCGCCATAAAGGAGCTATGCCCACAATCGTGCTGAATAATAAACACCCGCCCCAACAAAAAGCCATTGAGTAGGGCCACGGCTATAACTATCCATACCGAAATATCGAATAAAAAGTATTGTGCTACCCAAAGCGCGAGAAAAAACCCGAAGCTATCAGCCATCTGTATAATAGCTTTGCGGGTACTCGGAATTTGGTATTTTTTTACTTTTTCCTGCCAATTCTTAAAGTCATTGCGCAGTTCTTCAAAATTATAATGCATATTAGGTATCATGGGCTAAACAATAGTTTTTAAAAGATAAATAAAACAATAGCTGCTATTAAAATTTGCCACAAAGGTAGGCAATAAAACCTTTGCTATATGCCAAGCCAAGGGCTTTTTTTTTTGAGCAATTGCTTTATACCAAGCAATGAAGTTATGACAATAAAAAAGTAAAGTCTATACCTATTGAGCAGAATAGGTATAGACTTGTTAGACTAAAATGGATAATCAAATATTTGTTGGCTACAACACTTTCACCGTGCCCGCGCCGTTATACGAGTGGTATTCGCCCGCATACATCGCATCAGCACTGACGGGTCCCATACGGTAGTTGCCTAACGATACGGCACGCACAGTATAATAAAAATACTTGGGTTTGTCGGTAGCCGTAGTGAAGAAATTCACGCGGTCGTCTCGAAAGTCTTGGTGGTCGGGCATACTAGCATCTTTTATCCAAGCCATATCGGTTTGCGAAGTAATGCGTGGGTTTTCGACCTCAAATCCGGCGGGCAATATGTCGGTTACGACCACATTGTTCACGGCACTACTACCCGTAGAAACGAGCGATACTTTGACGACTATCAAGTCGTTTTGTCGGAATGTATTGCCCGCTAAGGGTTTGCCGAAACGGTCGAAAAATTGCTTGCGCACTTTTAAGAAGTT
The DNA here is from genome assembly GCA_016711295.1 of Sphingobacteriales bacterium. GTDB lineage: Bacteria > Bacteroidota > Bacteroidia > Chitinophagales > UBA2359 > JADJTE01. The sequence goes on from JADJTE010000009.1 coordinate 162,797, forward strand.
GTCAACGGGCGTATAGCTGCCGTCGCGCGTCAAACCTTCCATATCCCAGAAGTAGTATAATTTGCCTGCACCTTGTACGGCGATTTGCACATTACCTGCTTTCCAATCGGCATAGGACAAACGTAGGTCTTGCCCTTTGAAATCAGCTATTTTTTTACCCCCTGCCGACACGGTTGCTGTTACATTATTATTGGCATTTAGGCGGGCTAATTTGCCTAATGCCAGCAGCGTATATACCGACTCTTGGGTACTGTGGTAGCGGTCTTTGCGGAAATCGTCGGTGAGGTGTTTGGTCAGAATAGCTATTTGTGGGTGTTTAGGGTCAGTTTCTATCAAAGCGTTTAGGGCTAAGGCTTTTTGGCGCAGGGGCGAGTCGAAGGAATTATCGTTGAGCATTTGTGTTGTTTCGCCTCCAAAACTTTCGGGCAGCACTTGTTTGGCTTTTTTGGCATCTCCTGTCAGCGTATAAGCAGCCGATAGCAAATAACGACCCTCTATACTTAGCAGCGAGTTAGCTTTTGCCTTATAGTAGTTCATCGTTGAGCTTTGAGCTTTGCCCGCCAATGCCAATACATAGAGCGAATAAGGAATTTCTTTGCGGGCAATTTCGCGGGTTTGTGTCTTGCCCGCCGCATCTTGGTAGCGATAGGTATAGGTTTCGCGAGCGGTCAATTTTGTTGTACGTAGCGCAACAGCCTATCCAACATTCCTTGATTGACGGCAAAGCCTGCTTTTTGTGCTTCTATCAAGAAATGCGCTGCAAACACACTACCCCACCAACTTTCTTCGTCGCCGCCTTGCCAATATACCAAGCCGCCATTAGACAATTGCATGGTATTTAGTTTGCCAATTGCCTCTTGTACGTTCCAATTCGGATTATTGCTATTGGTGCCAGTAGCTGTGCGGGTGGCAGAGCCGATGGTTTTTGATAGGTCGAAGAAATAGACCTGCGGGAAGGCTTGCGATACGGTTTGCTCTACACAGCCGTGAGGATAGCCGATGAGGTATTCTAAGTCGGCGGCAAATTGTGCCAAAGGCGAGCGGCTGATAATAAGTTTTCCGTCTGTACTTTCGGGCGTAAAATTGGCAGTCATAGCCAATGCCTCGGTTTTGCCTCCGTCGATAGCTCCGCTACCACTCACCTTTTGCAGCGAGGCGGGCGGGCGCACTGTGATGTCTGTTATTTCGCTAAACGTTTCGCCCATCGCATTGGCAGTTACGCTAATCTTTGCTTCGCCTATATCGTCTAAGGCTACCACGCGATACGATACGCGTCCTTCTGCATTGGCGGGCAGGTTAGCAGTAGCGGTATTGCTGCCTACTATTGCCAAGGGTCCTTCTACCTTGATGCTCGTTTTGGCTTCGGCGGCTTTGGCAGTAGTATTGGCAAGCGTCACGGGTATGCTTATCGTGTCGCGGGGGCTAAGGAAGCGCGGCAGCCCGCTTGTAATCACTACGGGGTCGGCTACTTTGATATGTGCATCGCTCGAACCAAAACGACTATCCTTATAAGCTACTGCCATCACGCGCAGGTCGCCCGAAAATTGTGGTATATTTACTTCGTAATTAATCACACCTTTGCTGTCGCTGCGCAGGGTACCACTCCAATACGTCACCAATTTGACGCGCTTGTTCGTCAATGGATTGACGCGCTTCGATAAATCAAAACCACCGTCACCACCCGTCAGCATACCATTGCTCACCATTTCGGGGAATAGATAAGGATATATATCGTGCGAAGTGACTTCTAAGGCGCGCTTTTGGTAGAAAAAGTCGTAGGGCGATGGCGTTTTAGTATTTTTAATTTGCAAGATGCCTTCGTCTACCACAGCTAAGGTCAGCTCGGTATTAGGTTCGGTTTTTACATTTATTTTTTGTCTTGTTTTTGAGCGGCTCGTTTCGGCGGCAGTGATGGTTATGGGCAGTTGGTTGGCAGTATTTTCGACCATCAATGCCGCATAGCCGTGTGCTACTGTCAGCGGCACGTTCAGTTCGCGCATAGGTCTGATGAGCGTTGCGGATACAAATACGTTGGGTACTAATTCAACTCCCAAAGGTATTGATATTTGTTTGGCTTTTTTGTCTGTATCAAAATAGAGATGTTTTATCACGCGGTCGCGCTCTAAGGTAACGAGCAAACGCCCTTCAAAAGGGCAAGTAAAGAGGATATTGGCGGTTTCGCCCACTTTATATTTTTCCTTGTCTAATTCGATTTGTACGCGCCCTTCGCGGTTCACGGCAAAGGAAGTGCTTTCGGTATCGCCGAATCGATAGGCATAAAAACTTTTTTTGAGGTATGATTTGCTGCCTAAGCGCGAAATTTGCACTTCGTAGTCGCCTGACGTTGCAGGGGTATAGGCAAATTTGGTATTTGTACCGCTAATTTTAATGGTTTTATCCACCTCAGTCACATCTTGGCGTTGCGATTCGTAGCTATACCTACCGTTGCCCGAACTTTGAAGCACCGTTCGCCATTCGTGGCGAATAATTTTTATATTTGCATCGGCACTCATCGTTTTTCCTTCTTTATTAACTACTATCAGCGGAATATTCATCGGGCTGCGCGTTGATACATATTCGCTTACATTGCCAATACCGAAAAACGCATCTTGCGTATAAATAGGCATTTTGGCTAATCTATTGACAGGTCTGCCTGATTCGTCAAAGACCGTAGCCCAAAACTTTGCCTCCAATACGCCTAAGTCGGCATATTCGGCGGGGATGTCGAAAGTAGTAGCAAATTTACCGTTAGCATCGGTCTCGCCTTCCTTGACTTTGCTCTCAAAATCGGTATATTTCTCTAATTCGAACAAATAGTTCTCTAAACCTTTGGGGGCAAATTGGTCGCGTTTTAGGTTTAGTTGTACTTGATATTTGCGATTGGAGGCAGGCGGGCCAAATAGATTGATAGCCGTGCCGTTCAGTGTGACGCTTTGCGCTACAAAACCCTCTTTTTTGTCGGTAGCGATGTCTACCTTGATGCGGTCGGGCATAAACTCTTCTACATTGAGGCTTTTCGAGCCTATCAAAATATCGTTGCCCGTATATATTTCTACGGTATAATTGCCTGTAACTGGCGGCGGGCAGTTCAAAATCGGCATTGGCGGCGCTTTCGGCATTGAGGTTTTTGCGTATGCTGCGGTATTCCTTGCCGTTGGGCTGCAATAGCGTGATGCGTATGGGCATATTGGCGGCTTTTGTCCAATCGCTTTTGTGCACAATAATGGTGTTTGTATGTATCGTTTCGCCGGGGCGGTACATTTCGCGGTCGCCATAGATAAAGGCATCGTATTTGGCTTCGTTGCTATATTTTCCTGCCACATCAAAACGCGCTGTATTGACGGTAGTTCTGTCGAGGTGCATATAGTTGAAGTCGCCCGCTTTTTCGGCAGTAATCATGGCTGCTTTGAAGTCGGGGAATTGTGCTTTTAGGTCGGTGAATACCGCTACGCCGTTGCGGTCGGTATTGGCGGTTTTAAAGTTCATATTGCTGCGGCTTACCAAGGCTATTTTCACGTCTGACAGGGGTGTGGCATCGATAATAGAATTGGCAAACATGAATGCCATCGGGTTCGTGTTTGGCAATCAGACCAATGTCGGAAAATGAAATTATTTTGCTATCCGATATAAATTGTTTATCCACATCGCGCACTTCTACGACGTATATACCATTAAATTGGGGCATTTTATCGGTAAAATCTAAGTGAAGCAGGCTCAGTGCGCCAAGGCGTTTCATTTTGGCAGCGTCAAACTCCTGTTCATATATTTGTTCGCCGAAGTCTTCGGTAGAATAGCTTTGAAAACTGTGGTATTCTTCTGTCTCCTCGTCCCAATAGCCATCGTAGTTCGCTCCGCGCCCTAAGAATGGCATAATGTTTTGCGAGAATATTTTATAAATTTTACTTTTACTTTTCGACACCCACTATGCGCATGGCTACGTTTTTGTGTCCCTTATTGCTCAAATATTGGGATTCGGCTTCGATAAATTGCACGCTGGGGTCTAATTTGCCGAATGCGGTTTGAATAGTATAGGGGTCGCCCATTTTGCTTTGGAATACACCTGATAGCCCTCCGTCGATAGTGAGGGTATATGTTTGCACGGGGTCAAATTTGTCGCTATCGATAGAAAACCCGTTGGCATTGAGCGATACGGTAAAGGGCAATTTGGGTTGTAGGCTAATCAGTTTTTCAATACCTTCGCTCAAGCATTGCTGTGATGTAGTGATGTTGATATGCCCCTCAGCACCGTCGTGGTCGGCTTCTACGCCAGTAATGACGAGTTGGTCGGGTGGTGGCAAAGTGCTTTGTTTATTGATAGCATCTTTGGTGGTGGCATTACCGCTAAGTGGCATTCCTGCGGCAATATCAAAATTCAAGTCGTTGCTTCGTTCATAGTCCAAGCCTCTCATTTCTAAGCGCACCGACCGTCCTATATCATCACTCAAAATAGTATATTTTACTTCGCGCCCATTAGACTGCACTTGCAATTTTTCGGCAAGTACAACGGGGTCTATATCATCGCTAAATGTCAGTGCCACTCCCACGACAGGTTCCCCGCCCGCAGTGGTTTGCCAACTCGCTTCCGCCTTATCCAATTCGAGGTAAGGAGTACGAAAATTGATAGCTGCCCCCAATTCAACGCGCTTATTCTCGGGCAAATAGGATTGGATTCGGTCGTTAAACGTAGCCGTATAGTCTGTACCTACTGCAAAGGCTTGCATGGGCGAAAAAACGAGCTGATTCGGGCTATCCCAACGAAATTTGCCTGCCACAGGTGGGTCGAAACGGAGGTAGGAGATAGTGTCCCAAACGCCAATGAGCGAATCAGGAGCAAGGTCGTGGCTGAGGGTCAAAACCAAATTTTCAGTCCGACTAATCTCTTCGTCGAAATTTTTTTGTGTGACGCGGAGTTCATTGCCCCGAAAACAGGCAGCTACCACGAGCAGCCCGCCAATAGCGAATAGTTGGGCGATTTTTTGCATAAAGTGCAGTATAAAAAGGTGAGTCTTTTGCGCGGTATAGCTTGCCCAAGCCCAAAGCAATAACAAGAAGTGTATTATGTGCTATTCTACTGTTTGTTGTTTATTCGCTATCAAGGGCTTAGGGTCGGCAAGATAACACATTTTTAGCCTAATTACAAACAAAGATAAAACATTTTTTATTTGCATTATTGTATTGGCAGAACTGAATAAATCTATTTGGGATAACAAAAATAGTGTTTGACTACGGGCTGGGCTAATTGTGCAATATTTAAATAATCCGATGCCTCAGCTACGTTGCGGATAGTGCCATCTTTGAACAAAATATTGATAGGGCTCTGCTCTAAGGTATAGGCACTATTGCTGCTTGTGTCGGTAAATACCCAATAAGCGGCTTCGTTGAGGCTAATGTCGTATTGGGCGGCTACGCGGCGGCGCATTTGTGCTACGCGCTCCTGGTCAAAGGCGTTTGGCTCTACTTCGATGCGCAGCAGGCGGCGGTACAAAATGCCTTGTGCCAAGTGGCGCAATACGGTATCGGGGTGCTGTGCCCACATTTTCAGTGCCATTTCGACATCTGTGTCGTCCAAATCGGCGAAAAGGGGCAGCAAGTGGGGGTCGCGCTCAAAATCATGCAGGTTTATATCGTGTTGCAAAAAATAGCCAAATGCGGGCGACGCAGCTACGTAGATACCGCGCTGAATTAGTTGTCGGGCGCGTTGTAGGGCTTTGACGAGCATAGCTTCGGCGACCAATACGGTTTTGTGCAAATATACCTGCCAATACATCAGCCGCCGAGCAATCAAAAATTGCTCGACCGAGTAGATGCCCTTATGCTCGACGACCAAATGGCGGTCTTTGACGTTGAGCATATTGATAATGCGCTCAAAACCAACCGTACCCTCTTGTACGCCCGTAAAAAAGCTATCGCGGCGCAAATAATCGAGCCTGTCCATATCCAATTGGCTCGATACCAATTCGTGCAAAAAGGGTTGGTCATAATCGCCCTTAAAAATAGCGATAGCAAGCGATAATTTGCCACCCATTTCGCGGTTGAGTGCCTCCATAAACGCCAGCGATAAGGCTTCGTGGGACACCTTCTGCGTAAGGGTATGCTCTAAGGTATGCGAAAAGGGACCTGCCCAATATCATGCAACAAAATGGCGATGGTGACGGCTTCGGCTTCGGCGGTGCTGATGGCAATGCCCTTAGAACGCAGGGTATGAACGGCGTGCGTAATGAGGTACATAGCACCTAATGCGTGATGAAACCGAGTATGCAAAGCACCTGGGTAGACATAAGCCGTGAGGCTCAATTGCTTGATGCGGCGCAATCGCTGAAAATACGGATGCTCGATGAGGTCAAATACCGTTTCGTAGGGGACAGTAATGAACCCATATACGGGGTCGTTGATGATTTTGTGCTTGTTCAAACAGTGATATTTTTGCGTTTCAGTTCAAAATCTCTGCCCAGATATACGCGGCGCACTTGTTCGTCGGCGGCGAGTTCTTCGGCGGTGCCCGCTTTCAGAATTTTACCTTCGAATAACAAATAAGCGCGGTCGGTGATAGATAGGGTTTCTTGCACGTTGTGGTCGGTAATCAATACGCCGATATTGCGGTATTTGAGCTTAGCTACGATAAGTTGTATGTCCTCGACTGCGATGGGGTCGACACCGGCAAAGGGTTCGTCGAGCAAAATAAATTTGGGGTCTACGGCTAAGGCGCGGGCTATTTCGGTGCGTCGGCACTCGCCACCCGACAAAACATTGCCCGCACTCTTGCGCACGTGTTGCAAGCCAAATTCGGTGAGCAAATCTTCTAATTTTTGCCGTTGCTCGGCTTTGCTTAGGCGGGTCATTTCCAAGACGGCGCGTATGTTATCCTCTACGCTAAGGCTGCGAAACACCGATTTCTCTTGGGGCAGATAGCCTATACCCAAACGAGCGCGTTTGTACATAGGTAGCGCAGTAATGTCGGTTTGGTCTAAAAAAACCGTGCCGCTGTCGGGGCGTATCAAGCCCACTATCATATAAAAATTGGTGGTCTTGCCCGCGCCATTTGGTCCCAAAAGCCCTACTATTTCGCCTTGTTGCACTTCGACGGACGCATTATCTACTACGGTGCGGTTGCCGTATTTTTTGATTAAATTGTGAGAATGAAGCAGCATTTATAATTATGTGTTTTTGTTAAAGAGAATCAATCATTCGTTAAGCATTCATGGCATTAAACAATTTACGTAACTATTTAGGGTATAGGGTTTTGGGTATGGGGTAATGAGCAATATTTATCTAATAATGCCTGGCATCGCTGCATATTCGATTAGTTCCCCCTACAAGGATAAATAGCTACATCGTTTCTTAAAATGCCGTAGGCATGTTATATTGGTAGCATCAGGCAGATACGATTCTTAGAATGCCGTAGGTATGGCATCTAACAGTAAGATTGTATTTTGTGCTGATATTTCTTTGCTACCAACGTTTTATCCCTACGGAATTGAGAAGTCATTTCTTAGCACTAAAATGCTTGGCACCGCCTAAATAGTTACAGAGAATCAATCATTCGCTAACCATTCATGCCATTATTTGCGCCGTTTCCGGTGGTCTAAACGGAAATCCGTCACTTGGGGGCAAAATTTCTCCGCGTTCATCGAGCAAAGGTCGCAATTCGAGGTCAGATTTTATAATTTTAATGCGTTTAGCCTAAAAAACATTACTGCCCTACACGGACGAACCGAATAGGGCAGCAATGTTTGCGGCTAAACATTTGTTAGCGTCTCTCCGATTAGTGTTTTACATTTACTTTGTAAGTGCTAACGCTACCGTTGGCAGTTACTTGTACGACATACATACCATCGGCGAAATTGGCGGTATTGATAGGAGCCACTTGCTCGCCTACGATACTACCATAGTTTTTGTCGGCAACCTTCTGACCAATTGCATTATAAATAGTGATGTTGAGGTCGGTAGGTTCGGCAAATTTTAGGTGGGCAAAAGTGCTTTCGTTAGCCATTGTCGGGAACACGCGAATATCACTATTGGCGGTGGGTGTATAAACGGCGATTGAATTGTTAGCAATAGCTTCTGCCAAGGTATGGTTGTTGACATTGAGAACGCGGTTGCTTGCATTGAGTACGAAGCTAACGATGTTCAATTGCTGTGTATCCCAATCGGTAGGGATATTGATAGTAGCAGCAGTATACGTATAGGTATTGCCTGCGGGTGCGCTGGTAGCAATAACACCCGTAGCACCATTAAAAGCCGTAACGAGGTCGCGAGCTACTGCGTCATATACCATTTGGCTGGCGGGCACTGTGCTGGGCAATGATTCGTAGCCGCCCATCGGTCCGTTGGCACCGCCTGCATAGGCATTGGCTTGTCCCCAATCGGAGCCTGTTCCTGTTACGCCATCTTCGGTGACAACCACAACAATTTTGCTTGCACCGCTTAGGGTTTCGAGGGTTGTTACATCTACTACAATATCGAGGTCGCGCGTTACACTGTTATAAACTGCTTTATTGACGATAGATACGCGGGGAGCAGTAGCGATATTGCTAATCATGGCATTCTCCCAATCGCGCCGGGTCCACTTCGGTAGCGGATCTGTCGACGAGCGAGCTGGGGTAGCCACTAATAGCATTGCTGAGGGGCGTATCGTATTCGCTAATAGCCATGGGGTCGGCATTAGGTATACGGCTACGGGTATGAAATAGTCGTCGTAGTTCTCGTGCATATATTCTAATGACACGTGCCCGCGTATACAGGGCACCAAGTACCTGTACCTTCTTCTGCCAATACTTTTTGCCAGGTACGGGCGTTACGCCGGATACCTCTTGGCTTAAAGAGTTGTTGCTGGCGTTGGCATCGGCTGTACCGCCATTTACATTAGAGATAGATAGCGTGACGTTGGCTGTACCTTCTGCAACATTATACATATCGCTGTGTGTAAATTCGTATTCTTCCTGAACAAGCAATGTTTAAGCCTGTAATAGTGGCGGTATGGCTACCCGAAGCATCAGCCCAAGTTACATCAACCGAAGTGATGGTTGTAGCACCTGTATTTTTGATTTTGCCTAATACGGGAAATTGCTGACCCGTCAAACCTTGTACGCGACCGTCCCAAGAAAGTATAGCACCATCCAATTCGGGCAACGCGCCTATTACTACGTTATCGATAGCACCGCCGTAATTCCATTCGTTGCCGTCGTCGTATACGAAAGCCAATTGTACGGTTTGCCCTGCATATTGGGTAACATCTACGCCGGTATTAGCCCAGTCTGTACCCTCCTCTTGCTCATAGATATTTGTCCAAGAAGTACCCGCATTGGTTGTAATTTCGACATATAAACGCTCGTTGGCTCCTTGATAGTCGCCGTTGGCAAAAAATACGTCGAAAGTGAGAAATAGCGGTCCCGTCGCATCTAAGGTAATGGGGGGCGATACTAAACGTCCGTCGCCGCCCGTTGCCTGCCCCCAGTCGTCATCGTTGGCAGCCATAAATAAAGTGTGTTCGGGATAAGGCATATACTGGCTCGATAGCGCAGCTGCATTGCCATGCTCCCAATTGCCCTCTACTGTCCATCCAGTAGGCACGCCCGCGCCTTCAAAGCTCTCGCTCAATTGCGCTTGCGCCTGAACAAAAGCAAAAAAAGCAATAAGTGTAAAAATTACATTTTTCATGAAAAAAAGTGATTAGGTTTTGGTAATTAAAAGTTTGTGAAAATTTTGCGCCAAAGGTAGGGCAAAAAAATGGTACTTGCCGCTCAATACGCCATTTTTTTGTGCTTTTTTAACATCGGTCTTACCGTTTACGATTATATTTGGTAACTATTTAGCCTTGTAGGGAGAACTAATCGAATATGCAGCGATGTTAGGCATTATTAGATAAGGATTGCTCATTACCCCATACCCAAAACCCTATACCCTAAATAGTTGCTATATTTGCAGCAATAAAGGACGATGAAAATCAATTTAGGCGTACCTTTGTCGTAATTCTGCTTTATTCTGATTGCCCTGTATCTTTCTAAGTTCCAAGAATCAATTTTTATGTTAAAAAAAGCCATATTTGCAGGTTCGTTCGACCCCATTACGATAGGACATAGCGATATTATCCAAAGGGCTTTGCCCTTATTGGACCATATCGTTATAGCCATAGGAACTAATTCGCAAAAGAAATATTATTTCGACTTGGCACAGCGTTTGTCCTTTATCGAAACAGCTTTTGCCAACGAACCACGCATCGAAATAGCTACTTATACGGGGCTTACCGTACAGTTTTGCCGTCAAATAGGGGCTAATTACCTCTTGCGGGGTTTGCGCACGGCTGCCGATTTCGAGTTTGAGCGAACTATTGCCCAACTCAACAAACAATTAGCCCCCGATATAGAAACTATTTTTTGGTGTAGCCTGCCACAATATAGCCATATCAGCTCGACCATTGTGCGCGAAGTATTAGCCAATGGAGGCGACATTTCCGAATTTGTGCCACCCGCCTTAGCCGCACACTTCCGATTGAGCGACGACCAATAAAGGCTCCCGCACAGCCACCAGCCACCGCTTCTTGTCACAGGCATAAAATTAGTAGGCAAATTAAACGCTTACTTTGCTTGCCAAGTCGCGCTTTTTGCCTATTTTTGCCTTTTTATTCAGTACCTATTAACCCCGCCTTTTTATTGTGTCTCACAACCTGCAACTTGCTATCCGCTATTTAGAATCGCTCGAATGGAGATTTATGGTCGAAGAAGAACAAGAAATAATTCGGTTAGACATCTCTGTCCCTAATGCCAAACTCGATTGCATTTTACATGTATTGCCCAAACAAGAATTTATCCTGTTCTTTTCGCTATTTCCCATACCCATTCCCGAAGAAAAACGCCTTTTGATTGCCGAATATATTACCCGCGCCAATTATGGTCTAAATGCGGGCAATCTAGAGCTGGATTTTAAAGATGGCGAAGTGCGCTACCGAACCTATTGCAATACGGATAATGATAGCTTGAATGAAGAAATTATCCGACACCTAATCCACGTCAATATACAACCGATGGATAGATACGCGGCAGGCATTATGAAAGTACTATATGGCAACCAAACCCCACTACAAGCCATAGAAGAAGTAGAAATAGAAAACGACGACGAAGATGACGACGACGAAGATACCAACCAATTGTTAAAAGATTTGTTAAATTAGTGCCTATCGTCAATCAAGCCTCGTAGAGCCATTTGGCTCCCCTTCCAAAAGAAAAACAACATTCACATATTGCCCCTGATGCCATATACCGCAATTTTGCCTAATAGGACATCGGGGTGTTCCGAAAGGTACGAAAGCGTTTGGCGAACTCACGAATAACCGTTGTTTCCATAAAAAAACGCCATAAACCTCCGCCTGCCGTATAGTGTTTGTTATCTCCTAAATATTAACTTTGCAAAACAAAGTAATTTTTGTTAAAAATAAAAAATTACATCTATAGGCGAAAAAAATAACCCTTAGCACGCATCAAACCCCAAACTTAGCGTATCTTTGCGGGCTTAAAAGCACAAGTTATGTGGCTTGCCCCACAATTGTCATTCGTTTTTCTACCATCTACCATTATTTTTTCACTGATGTTTAAATCAACCCTTCTTATCTGCTTAACTGCCATTATTATGCTTATTTCCTGCGGCGACAAAGAGCGTACCGCGCTCATTAGTACCCAATACGGCGACATCAAAGTAAAACTTTACAATGAGACCCCTCAGCACCGCGACAATTTTGTCAAATTAGTCGAACAAGGCTTCTATGACGGCACCTTGTTTCATCGCATCATCAAAGAATTTATGATTCAGGGCGGCGACCCCAATTCTAAAAACGCCCAACCCGTGCACATGCTGGGCAACGGCGGCCTGGCTATACCATTCCTGCCGAAATTTTACCGGGCCTAATCCATAAAAAAGGAGCGTTATCGGCTGCCCGCCTCGGCGACCAAATGAACCCCAAGCGCGAATCTTCGGGTTCGCAGTTTTATGTCGTGCAAGGCAAAAAATGGACTGACGACGAATTGAATATGTTTGCCCAACGCGGTTTAAAACTAACTCCCGAACAACGCGAAATCTATAAAACCATAGGCGGCACGCCCCACTTAGACGGTGCTTATACCGTATTTGGCGAGGTAGTCGAGGGCTTAGACGTATTAGACAAAATAGCCGCAACCCCAACGGGACAAGCTGACCGCCCTATCGAGGATATAAAAATGACGGTCAAAATGCTGAATTAAATCCTTAAAACGACCCGATAAGTTGTTTTGCCAGAGCTAAAGGTGCCCAAACGGTGCTTTTTAGCTCTTTTATTTCGTGCGCTGCCCACCCCAAAATCCTGAAAAAGCGCATCGACCGCTGCATATTGCACAATTATCGCTATCTTTGTACCGAAAATAAACGGGCGCAAACCCAATACTTAAACTCCTAAATTGCTTGGGCTATGGCAAACGAAACGGTCAATTATATTGCGCTGGCAATTCCTGCATTCTTTTTACTCATCGGCATAGAATTGCTGGTAGGTCGTCTAAGAAAAACGCCCCTTTACCGATTTAATGATGCTGTAACCAACCTCAATTGCGGCATAGGGCAGCAGGTGATAGGTGTTTTTATCAAAACACTCAATTTATTACTCTATATCTATATTTACGAACACTATCGTTGGTTCGATATCCCCGCTACTTGGTGGGTGTGGCTGCTATTATTTGTGGGGGTCGATTTTTTTTACTATTGGTTTCACCGCTTGGCACACGAAATCAGTGTTTTGTGGGGCAGCCATGTCGTTCATCACCAAAGCGAGGAATACAACCTCACTGTTGCGCTACGGCAGGCTTGGTTCCAAAGTATCTTTTCGAGTTTCTTTTATCTACCCTTAGCCCTCATAGGTTTTGACCCCGCCGCCTTTGTCACTATCAATTCATTTCAGACGCTATACCAATTTTGGATCCATACCAAAGCCATAGGCAAACTGCCGTTTTGGTTCGAATACATATTTAATACGCCTTCGCACCACCGCGTACATCACGGCGTAAATCCCATTTATATAGACCGCAATCACGGCGGCACGCTGATTATTTTTGACCGTTGGTTTGGTACATTTCAAGCAGAACGGGAAGAAGTCATCTTTGGCATCACCTCACAACCGCGCAGCTGGAACCCACTTTGGCTCAATATCGACTATTGGGCAACGATGTTCCGCAATATGTATCGCGCCGACAATTGGTCTGACCGTTGGCATATCTTTACTAATACGCCCGACTGGAAACCAGCTGCTTGGAACAAGCAAGCGACAGCACCCGAAGCCATTACGCCTAAAAATTTTATCAAATATGATACACATCTACCGCAAAGCCTAAATTATTATATTTTACTTCAACATCTATTAACCCTCACGGCAACTACCTTATTTATGTTCTACTACGAGGGTTTGCCGCTATTGCCTCGCGTATTGGCGGCAAGTTTTGTGCTGCTCACACTTATCAACGTTGGGGCTTTGCTCGAAACACGCCCTTGGGTATGGTTTGCCGAGTTGCTGCGCCTACTCGCTACCGCTGTGCTGTCCATAGTTCTATTTGCCGCCCAGCCCACCTATACCATACTTGCCATAATATATACCCTCATCTCTGCCTTATGGCTCTGGCGCGAATGGAAAATGACAAGAATCGCGTAAAAAAGACTTTCAAACCCAGAGTGGCTTGGGCATAATAAATAATTTTAAAAAGCATTTATCAATTAAAAGTGTATAAAATATTAAAAATTAATTATTTACACATTGTAAATAAATTAAATTTGTTGTAATTTTGCTTTTTTGCATCATAACCCATAATATTTCACCTATATTTTATTAAATATTTTTTTAATATATATTACATGCGTTTATGTCTATTTTGTTTGGTCGTAGTCTTATTGCTTACTTATTGGAGTAGCTTTACGGCATATAGCCAACTCACTATCCGCGTCACAAATATACCCGACAATACGCCCGAAGGTGCTATACTCTATATAGCGGGCAATTTCAATGATTGGAACCCTGGGGCTACGCCCTTGATATTTCAAGGCGATGGCACTTATAGCGCGACTATCAGCCCTGCTGCGTCGCTGATAGAGTATAAATTTACACGCGGCTCTTGGGATTCGGTCGAGGGCAATGCAAGCGGCAGTTATTTGCCCAATCGCACCTATAATTATACGGGTGGCGTGCAAAGCATCGATAACTTAAGCATCGCTACTTGGGAAGATTTAGCAGGCGGAAGCGGAAGCACTGCCAACGACCAAGTAAGCATAGTTGCCACCGATTTTTATATCCCGCAATTAGACCGCTATCGGCGCATCTCTATCTATTTGCCCAACGACTATGCTACGAGTAGCAAACATTATCCCGTTTTGTATATGCACGACGGACAAAACCTATTTGATGCCGCTACGAGCTTTGCGGGCGAATGGGAAGGACGAAACCCTACACGACCTACAAGCAGAGGAAGATGATTATGGGGCTATTGTGGTCGGTATTGACAATGGCGGTGCCTTGCGCTTAGACGAATATTCGCCTTGGATAAATGCCAACTATGGCGGCGGCGACGGCGATGAATACATCGATTTTTTAGTCCAAACCCTAAAACCCTATATCGATAGCACCTACCGAACCCTCCCCGACCGAGAGCATACGGGTATAATGGGCAGCTCTATGGGTGGGCTAATTTCGTTCTATGCCGCTTTGCAATACCAAGACGTATTTGGACGGGCAGGCATTTTTTCACCTTCGTTTTGGTTTAGCAGCGAAGTATTCGATTTTGCCCAAACCCACCCCAAAACCCACCCCACGCGTTTATCTTTTTTGGCGGGTGCCTTAGAGGGTACTACTATGGTTTCTAATATGCAAGCCATGCGCGACCTGCTGCTGACAACAGGTTTTTCTGCCGACGAAATCAATTATAAAGTAGCCGCTGACGGACAACACAGCGAATGGTTTTGGGCACGCGAGTTTGGCGCGGCTTATACGTGGCTATTTGCCGACCCTGCTTTGGGTATAGCGCATTTGCCTCCGTCGGCACTAACCCATATTTTCCCAAGCCCCACCGATAGCGCATTGCGCATAGATTGGAAAGGCGATTTGCGCCAAATGAAGCTCAGTCTATATGACCCCGCAGGTAGGTTGGTGGTGCAACAGCCCCTAACTCCCTCCCAAACCCTCGATACCCGCGCCATGCCCACAGGCATCTATTTTATTCGCTTATCTAAAAATGGTATCGTGCAGTATAGCGGTCGCGTGGCTGTCGTACATTAGTTCTCAGCAGACAAGGGCTGTGTTCCTTCTAAGGTAGCCCCATTTTTGACGATGAGGCGCGGGCGAGTTTTGCCGCGTTGGTATTGTAGTTCTATGCCACGCCAAGGGCGCAGATGAGCACAGCGTTGCAATAATCGACAGCCATCTAGAATGAGCGTTCCGCCACTTTCTACGCTTATTTTGCTGGTAGGCGGCATCGATACTTGGCAATTTAGGGTGAGTTGTGCGCCTGCCCGAACTACTATATCGCCATTAAAATCTTTGTGGCATAGCCAAGATATAGTATCGCCCGTATGGATATAGATAGTAGCTTGTGGGTCGTAGGCACACCAAACAGGAGCTATCAGAGCTGCCTGCTTTTGTTTGGGTTGCCAAAAATAAGAATGAATTTTGGCCAGTTGGCAGGGTGTGCACGCATCTCGGTAAGCGTTATAATCCCTAACATTGTTAGACACTTCGCTTTCGCAATTCTTGCCTTCGTTAAAATTCCAGCAATTGCTGTGCTGGGGTGTATCGTCGCAGCCGTCGTCGCCACCCCACGTATGCGGCAATCCCGAGGAATGCCCTAATTCGTGGTTGAGCAAATTAGCCACTCCTGTAATGCGGTACTCAAACGCATTGTCAATTTTAGGGTTTGCTTGGTGAATTAAGTAGCCATTATAGGCATTGATTATTTTTACGCAATTGGTATAGCCTATGCCGTCGTCTGTAGCGCGGTAGGTGGGGCTTTTGATACTATCGGGGTGATGCTCTACCCAAAAAATATTGATAACACTATCGCTCTGCACACTATATTTATTGCAAATATTGCGGCTATGAAAGCTACCCGGACCTTTTTTATTGACCCAAAACAATTCGTCGTCGTAATGGAAATAGATGCCTCTGTCGTTTTTATCGTCAGGCATACCCGTCAGTCGCCACTGAAAACGTGGCGGCAAGGCGGGCGTATGGTTGCCGTGTGGTAGCCACATTTGTTTGTTCTCATTCAATTTTTGGTTAGCCCGTGCTATTGTTGCCTCGACAAAATGTATCGCTTCGTCGCCTTTAAAATTGTGACTGCTATCGGTGCTATTCATTATATGTATATTTATGCGTACCCAGCGCACGGGCGTATGTTCGGGGTGCAGGCTGTCGGGGGCATAATTTGCCCAATTATCACAAGGCGAAGTTTTGCTACCCGTAGCGGGCTTAGTGCCAAGAGGCAATTGGGTGATGTAGGTTGCGAGGTCTTGGGTGCTGCGCACATAGCGGGAGGCGGTAGGTTGGCAAGCCGACAGACCGCCGATACAACAACCCAAAAAGCACAACAAGCAATAGTAGCGATATGGCATAGTCAAAAGCAATAAAAACATTTGGGACTTAAAACGCAAACACTGCCAACCCTTTGGCAGTAAAGGATTGGCAGTGTTTATTTAGCTAAGTGACCCCAGAAGGATTCGAACCCTCAACCCTCAGAGCCGAAATCTGATACTCTATCCAATTGAGCTATGGAGCCAACACAAGCGCAAAGATACAGCGAAATATAAGCCTAAACAAATTTTGATGTAAAAAAGTGAAGCAAATAGGGTAACTATTTAGGGTATAGGGTTTTGGGTATGGGGTAATGAGCAATATTTACCTAATAATGCCTGACATCGCTGCATATTCGATTAGAAATGGTTATTTACACTACAAGGCTAAATAGTTACGCAAATAGTTAATTAACACCTCCGCAGGGTTATTTCTATTATGGTTTGGCAAGCAATGGCAGGTATTTGTTAGCTGTATCTTATTTTTTCGCGTTTTTGTAGACCAAAATCACCCCAAATACCTTATTATTGCACGTATTTTAGTAGTTTTGCGGCGCAAAGATAACATTATGAAAGTTCTCATGTTCGGTTGGGAGTTCCCTCCTCATATTTCAGGCGGTTTGGGTACTGCTTGTTTCGGTCTGACTAAGGGTTTAGCCAAACATCAGGTCGAGATATTGTTTGTTGTGCCCAAAGCACACGGCGACGAAGACCAAGGGTCGGTCAAAATTATCAACGCCAGCGATGTAGAAATTGATTTGCGCAATCAATTATATAACGAATATTTCAAACGTATTACTTATTTAGAAGTAGGCGCGTTTTTAGTTCCTTATATGTCTCCACAAGAGTATCATCGGCTCAACGACTATAGCGAACACGATTATACCGATTTGCAGGATTCCGTTTATCGACAAAAATTTGAATTTTCGGGCAAATACGGCAAAGACCTACTACAAGAAGTATCGCGTTATGCCGTTGTAGCTACGCGCCTCGCCCGCGAGCAGCATTTTGATGTGATACACGCCCACGATTGGATGGCTTATCCCGCTGGTATTGCCGCCAAAGAAGTGAGTGGCAAGCCTTTTGTAGCACATATCCACGCCACCGAATTTGACCGAACAGGCGGTTATGTCAATCAAACTATCTATGACATAGAGCGCAAAGGTATGGAATATGCCGACCGCGTAATAGCCGTAAGCCACCTAACGCGCAATACTTGTATCTCTAAATACAATATCGACCCCGACAAAGTAAGTGTTGTGCACAACGGCGTAATACCGCGCGAAGAAGCCGATGTAACCTATAGCAAACACCTGCCCGAAAAAATTGTCACTTTCTTGGGACGCATTACGTTCCAAAAAGGTCCCGAATATTTTGTCGAAGCCGCCGCCAAAGTACTCAAAAGAGACCCTAACGTGCGCTTTGTCATGGCAGGCAGCGGCGATATGCTCAATCGCATGATTAAACGAGTAGCACAATTGCGCATTTCGAGCAATTTCAATTTTACAGGCTTTTTGCAAGGCACAGATGTAGATAAAATGTTCGGACTGAGCGATGTATATGTGATGCCTTCTGTTTCTGAGCCTTTTGGCATTTCGCCCTTAGAAGCGATGCGCTCTAATGTGCCCGTCATCATCTCCAAACAATCGGGCGTAGCCGAAGTGTTGAACCACGCCGTCAAGGTCGATTTTTGGGACATCGACGCTATGGCAAATGCCATTTATAGCCTTTTGCACTACAACGGTTTGTCGGGTATGTTTGCCAAACATGGCAAGGAAGAGGTCGAAAATCTAAAATGGGAAAACGCCGCCGCTAAGGTAAAAGACGTATATTCGCAAGTCCTCCGCTGGTAGGTGGTGCAATAGACATTATGAATATAATTATATTTTGAAGTATAATTTTCTGATTATTAATTAATTATGCTTTAATTTATTTTTACATTCATAATTTATAATATTAGCCCACTCTCAAACCTATGAACCGCTATCCGGGCATACAACCATTTAGGGCAGATGATAGTTTGCTGTTTTGCGGTCGCGACCGCGAGATAAAAGACTTATCGCAACTAATAGCCCTCAACCGCCTGACGGTATTGTTTGGCAAATCGGGCATTGGCAAATCGTCATTGCTACAAGCAGGCGTTGCCCCTCTGTTAGAGCATTGGTCGCTGCGCCCGCTATTTATACGACTCAGCAAGCGCGACCTAAGCCCCGACCGTCAAGTAGCCGATTTTTTGCACCTCAACTTCCGCGTCCAATCGGCAGATGAGGCAGGAATTGACGCGGCGAATTGGTGGGAGCTGTTTCAGCAACTCAACGGCGACAACAAGCACGTACCTATCGTAATATTCGACCAGTTCGAAGAGTTATTTACGCTCTACACCACTCACCAAAGGCAAACTTTTATCGCCCAATTAGCCGATTTAGCTAATGGGCGTGTGCCGCAGTACGTGCGCCAAAAAATCCTGTCCGACCTACAAGCCAACCCCAATTTGTCGGTTGATGAAATAGCCCGCCGCGAAGCCGCGCCATCGCTGCGCATCGTGTTGTCTATCCGCTCCGATTTTTTATACCTCCTCGACCGCCTTTCTAACCATATACCCGCCATCTTGCGCTGCCGCTACGAGCTACTGCCGCTCTCTGCTGTCCAAGCCAAAGATGCTATTGTATTGCCCGCCCAACACGACATAGCAAAATTTAGTTGCCCGCCTTTTGCTTATAGCGACGCTGCCTTGCAAAACATCTTGCAAACCCTATCAGGCAAGCATAATGCTAATGCCGCCGAACAACTCGACCACGCAGCACCTATCCAAAATGCCGAAATAGAGGCATTTCAATTGCAATTATTATGTAGTTATATCGAGCAAAAAGTAAGAGAAAAAACAGCAGGACACCCTCCTACCCCACCCTATACCGTACAACCCGATTTGTATGGCGGCACGGCGGGTATCGCCAATATATTGAGCGATTTTTACCAAAAAACCCTTGCTAATTTTGACCATCCTGAACCTAATAGCACCCAAGGCGGCAAAACACTGCGAACGCGGGTGCAAGAAATGATAGAAGATGCCCTGCTCAATAAAGGACGACGCATTTTGCAAGCCCAAGATTATTTGTGCGAAACATATCACCTAAGCCCCGATATACTCGCTCAATTAACCGATTTGCGCTTGCTGCGCAAAGAAAATTACAAAAACGCCCACTACTACGAAATCAGCCACGATACCTTGGTTTGCGCCCATCGAAGCGTTTCGCCAAGTGCGGAAAGCCGCCGAACAACGCCGCCGCGACACCGAAGAGAAAACACGCCTACAAGCCGAGCGCGATGCCGCCCAACGCGCCCTGCACCAAGAACGTCGCCGAAAAGCCGTATTGGGCATTTTGCTCGCCGCTGCCTTGGTAGCTCTGGGTATCGCTTGGTGGTCGTGGCAAAATGCGCAACAAAAAGAACGCGAAGCCCAAGCCAATTACAACGCTTCGCAAGCCATTATATACCGCTATAACACGACCAAAGCCCTACAATACGTCCATACCGCCTACGAAAACAAACCCACACCGCTTACACTAAGCGCGTATTGGCAAAGCCGCTATGCCTACGAATGGCAATGGCGCGATAGCACCTATTACCCACCCTACTATGACGAATATCAACTAAGCCCCTCCGCCGCTGTCGCAAGCAACGAAACTACTTGGGCTATATCAGCAGACGGGAAAACAATAGCCCACCTCGAACCCAATGGGCAAATACGGATAGAAATAGGCAACAAAACCGTTTGGATTATAACACCAAGTACAAACATAAGCACAAAAACCCAACAAAATGTCGGTATTATTGCCCTAAGTCCGCAAGGCGATAAATTAGCCCTTACGCGCGGCAATACCGCTTATATTTATGATATAAAAAACAAAACAAAATTATCTGATTTACAGCATACTTACCAACCCGGCACTGGTGGTCGGTCGCCTCAAGTGATGAGCCTCGCCTTTTCGCCCGATGCGCAATATTTGATGACAGACGTAAGCAATAACCATCAATATTTATGGCGGGTAGATAAGAGCGAAAAAATAGACAGCTTTGAGAACAAGAGCATGTATCTACAAGGCCCGTCTCCCATGCTGCGCACTCAATTTTCGCCCGATAGCCGCTACCTCATCGTCTTGCCCAACGATAGCACCTTGTCCGTTTATGACCTAAGCACCCGACAATTGCGCCCCATCATCAACAGCAAGCAAGTAAGGCAACAAGATAAAGTGCCAAGCCGCGAAATTATCGCTATCAATAGTTTGGCATTTTCGCCTTCGGGCAAACAAATAGCTGTCTTGATGAGCAGCCAACGACAAAAAGGCATTATTCCCCAATATGCCCAAGTATTTGTTTGTACGACAAACCCTGCGCAAAACAGCAAACCTCTTCTACTCAAAATACCTAATAAAAGTACTATTGTAGCGTTTTTGGACGAACAAGCCGTAGTGACGGGCGACGACAAAGGTTATGTCTATTGCCACAATGCCCAAAACGGCAAATTGCAGTGCCAATGGCAAGCCCATACCCAAGCTATCAGCGACCTCGATACAGACTCGCAAGGGCGATATGTGCTGACCGCCGCCGCCGCCCAGCCCGCCTCAGTACAAGATGCCGAACCCCAATTGCCGACACAACACAGCAAGGACTGCGTTATGCCAAAAGCCTATCCTGCTATCTGGGAAATAAACCCCACCCGCACAACCGCCATACACACCATTACTCTATACGGCTCGGACGATGAACAGGTGAACCGCGCTTATTTTAATGGCTACAATCAAGTAGTAACTCAATTTAATCATAACCGCGCAAGGCTCTGGCACCTAAACGAAAACCGCCCTATAACAACGCAAAACAAAAACAAAACGATATCACAGAGCATTTGGCTGCCCGACCAAGCTATCATAGGGCAATTGCGTACGACTCGCTTGTATGGAGTAAGCCCAAGCAAATAAAACTGCCTACTTGGGCCACCATACCCAATTTGCAAAGCGTCGCCTTTGCTGCCTCCTACGTCCTGACCCGCGCTAAGGTGGGCAACACAATGCACTTCTCCTACTACAAAGGCAGCGAAACGCAAGCCATAGCACAATGGACGCTCAACACGAATAGCATGAACAAAATGTATCTATCGGCAGACGGGCATTATGCACTGCTCGACAACGGCAATAGCGATTTATGGCTATACGAAGCAAGTACGGGCACTTTAATTGCCCAAAAACAATGGAATAGCGATGCCACTATCGCGCCCGTATCCCAAAACGGCAAACAATTTGGCGTATTGCTGCCTGCTGAGGTAACAAGCCAATCTTCTAATGGCGAAACTCGCCAAGCATATAGTTTAGAATTATATGAATGCAAGAAAAACAAGTACAAAAAACGCTTTTGCTGCCCAAAAGTTCCCTCACACCTTTCGTCGCGCTATGGACAAATGCACAAAAAGGTACAAATGCAAAGGGTGCAGTCGCCATAGGAAGCGATATAGCCTTGCTCGATGTCCAATACCGCCCTATTGAACCTTATCTATTCGGTCATAGCGGCAGCATCAAGGGTTTGAGCGTATCACCCGACGAGCGTTTTCTCCTATCTTATGCCGACGACGCAACGGTGCGCGTATGGGATATAGGCACTGGCGTATGTGCGCACGTATTTCATACTGCCGCCGCCGTAGAACATGCCTATATAACACCCGACGGACGCTATTTGGTAGCAGACGACGCGGCAGGAAAAAGCTCAGTATGGAATCTATTGCCCCATATTGAACCATGAACAAGCAATAATGGAAAATATTTTGTGGGTTTATTAAACTTTTTGTCTAAGAAAGCTATCCTATAAACAAGCCTATTTTCATTCCTTGTTTTTTTACCCAAATTCACTTTACTCCATGAAACCTCCCTCCGTAAATGCCGCCACATTCCTCCTTACTTTATTGTGTTTGACCGATATTTGGGCGCAACCAAGTGTTTTTGACCGACAACGCATTCATTCAAACCAAATTAATGAAGCGGCAGTTAGCACTAAGGTGTATCTATTCCCGCTCGAATCGGGTGTATATCGCATCGAATTTGGAAACTATGCCCTGCAACAAGTAGCCAGCAAGGAAGCCGTCAAATTGGCAATAGCTAATTCGGTCAACTCGTACCAACATTGGATTTTTACCCAAAACGGCAATAATACCTATACCATTTCTAATTTTGAAAGCGGGCGTTGCCTAAGCCACGATGCTGCTACGGGCAAGCTACAAACCACTTCTTGCCAAGGCAACGACGACCAACAATGGCTACTAAAAGGTAACAAGGGTAATTTCTCGCTCCAAAACAAAGCCACTAAACAGTATATATTGTTGTATAGCCCGACTTCTGACAAGAATTCACCTGTGAATAATGGTAGCTGGCACCGACTACTATTAGCCCCAAAACTCAAAATGACCGAATCGGGCAAAAATGTGTCCTACCAAATCGAGAAACAACCCTGCGATGTACCGCTAAAAGCTAAAACACTACGCGAAAAAGGCAATATAGCTGTATTGCGCCCTGATTTTAAAGTATTTTTGTTCGAAAACATATCTATATTTAACGACAATACGATTAAAACCATACAGCAGCGAGCAGAGTACGACGAGGAATCCTTCGGCAATAATAACCATTTGTCCGTTTCAGCCCCAGAAGCAGAGGTAGAGGCACTCAACAAGCGTTGGAATGCCTTGAAAGAAGCAATAGATAATGCCTCAAGCGATATTCGCTATTATCTCGACATTGATATTGCCCTAATAAAAGATATTACGCCCTCTGCCTTAGCTACCCTCAATGCCGAGATGAGCAAAATAGAACCACTCGTAGCCTTAGACCATCTCGACGGTACACAAATAGCCACGGTTGTTCAATCAGCGCGTACAATAGAATCATTGCTCAACGATACTACCAAAGTAATAAAGATAATACGTTATGAAAAAATGCATTTATCACACCGCACCTTGCGCTTTTCAGCTCTTACGAGCAGCGGAGCAGCACTCAACAATGTGAAGTTCTATGTGATGACCAGACAACAATTTATCCAAAATGCGGAATTTATTTGTAATTACTATATTTGCCAAACCAACACCTTAGCCCTTGCTTCTGAATTGGCCGATAGCAGTAGCGCATTCATAGACAACCAATACTATCACGCCTTTGCTGTCCAACCACGCAACAATGATATAGACGAGATAGTGGGCTATGCCTTAGTACCACCTATCGTTACATTGGTTAGCATAAGAGTCGATTAATTACCGACACCTTATAACAATATCTTTGTCAAAATCTCATAACTAATTGATTGTCAATATTTTATAAAATAATGCAATTATTTGATTATCCGATATTTGCGCGAAAATGGCAGCGATATATGTTTTCATTCCTTATTTTTGACCCAAACCCACTTTACTCCATGAAACCTCCCTCCGTAAATGCCGCCGCATTTCTCCTTACTTTATTGTGTTTGACCAATGTTTGGGCGCAACCAAGTGTTTTTGACCGACAACGCATTCATTCAAGCCAAATTAATAAGGCGGCAATTAGCACTAAGGCGTATCTATCCCCGCTCGAATCGGGTGTATATCGCATCGAATTTAGCGGCAATACGCGCAGCGGAAACCGTGCCATGCAGCAAATACCCAATAGCGAAGCCGTCAAATCGGCAATGGCTAATTCGGCAGATTCATATCAGCATTGGATTTTTACCCAAAACGGCAATAATACCTATACCATTTCTAATTTTGAAAGCGGGCGTTGCCTAAGCCACGATGCTGCTACGGGCAAGCTACAAACCACTTCTTGCCAAGGCAACGACGACCAACAATGGCTACTAAGAGGTAGCGCGGGCAATCTTTCGCTCCAAAACAAAGCCACCCAACAATTTGTATCGCTGCGCATCGCATCTTTCGACAATAGTGCCGAAAGGTTGGATAATAGCACTGTCCGCCGCGCTGCACAACGCCTCTTGTTCGCAATGGTCGAATCGGGCGAGAACGCAAAATGCCTTATCGAGAAACAGCCCTGCGACGTGCCACTAAAACCCAAAACGCTGCGACAAGAGGGCAATATCGCGGTATTGCGCCCTAATATCGGTCATATTTCTGACCGAAAATATAGCATTGAGCAAACAGAACAAATATTTGTTTGAAAAATACAGCAACGAAAAATGTACGACGAAGAGCCTATCGACACCAATCCTTTTGGCAATGGCTTGCAAAACCCCGCATCAGACGAAGAAAGAGAAGCACTCCAATTGCGATTAAATACCCTACGCAAGGCAATCGATAATTCGTCGGGCGATATTCGGTATTACCTGAACACTAAAGGGCTTTTGGGCGATAGCTACGGTAGTGCCATTAGCATACAAGCCATTACGCGCCCCGCCTTAGCTACCCTCAATGCCGAACTCGACCAAATAGCACCGCTCATAGCTGTTCCTACGCTGTGCAAAGAACAAATAGCCATAGTTACCCAATCGTCGCGTGCAATATGCACGCTACTCGAAGATACGACTAAGACATCCTGTAATATGTTCTATTATTCGTCCTACGGAACACGCACCTTGCGTTTTTTGGCTATTACGAGCAGCGGTTCTTCGCTCAACAATGTCCAATTTTATGTGATGAACAATCGCCAATTTAATCAAAATGTGCAATTTGTATGCGAATATTATATTTGCCAAGCTAATACCTTGCCCTTTGCTTCGGAATTAGTTGATAATGATGCCATATTCGGAACTAACGAATATTATCATGTATTTGCCGTACAGCAGCAAAACGGAACGGACAATATCATTGGCTATGCCAAAGTGCCGCCCGTTATCGAGTTGCTCACGGTTAGGGTTGATTAGCCGTCGAATTGCTGTATGGCACATAGTTAATGAAACATGCTACGCTTTCGCTCGATATATTTTCCCGCTTTTGACACCATCAGCCCGACAAGACTTAGGGTTTTGTCGGGCTGATGGCGTTCTTATGGGTTATTGTTGTTTGAGCAATTTTTGGCTACCTATGCTTTTCCCTTCGCGTAGGTATTCGGCGAGGTATAATCCGTTAGGCAAGTGGCTTAGGTCTATTACCCAAATAGCAGCAGCGGGGCGGTGGGCGGTATAGAGCAATTTTGCCTTGTGCGTCGTATAGGTGCAGTGCGTCGCTGTTGCTTTGCGCTATGCCCTGCAGTTGTACAGTCAATTGACTACTAAACGGATTGGGCAATAGGTTTATACCCATCGTGCCCAAGTCTGCTATGCCTAGGTTGGGTCATAAAAATAAAGGTAGTACTAAAATTGCTGCCTGTGCTGCCACAGTTGCAGGCAACCTCTACTTCGTAGCTCGTATTGGGCGATAGTCCGCTTAGGGTTATGTTGGCAGTTGGGCTATTGATATTTGTCCATGTCGCTTGGCTACTTGGGCGGTAGCGCACGTCGTAGCTATCGCAATTGTCGGTGCCTGTCCAAGCAATTTGTGCCACTACATCGCTCACAACTAATAAGGCTATGTCGGTTGGTATGTCCGTACAGGCAGGGGCGGGCACAATATTGATGCAGTAGTCTTCCGTTTCGCCGTCATTATCTGTATCACAAGGCTGGGGCGGGTCGTTGTCGCCGGCATTACCCGTGTATTTGATAGCTACGCGCATTCGAGTAGAACCCAAGAGGGCATTATTCGGAATGGTGATGTTGGCAAATATAGGGCTTATCTCGCCTTCGACATCGCCTGATTCGTAGGCTATTTCGGAATTATCGTCAAAGGTGCCGTTTTGGTTATAATCTATCCAGATACGCAAAAATTCGGGGTATGCGCCGTCTGCAAATCCGGCAGTTAGGGTAGCTTCGTAGCTTTCTCCTTTCTCCAAATCGGTACTTAGGTTTAGGTAGTTGCCATAGCCGTCGGTGTCTTCGCCCGAAGTGTTATCTATTGCGCCCAACACAAATTGTTCTATCCATTCATAATTGGTAGAGCCGCCTGCATTGCAATAATCAGTATCTATACACGCGCCACAGCCCGTAGTTGTAAAGTTTATAGCGGTTGAATAATCGCTCAATCCGTTGCTACAAAACGAGGCTAATTGCACTTGGTAATTGCTGCAAGCCGCCAAATTGACCAAATTATAAGTATTGACCCCGACGGGCGTAGTAAAGGTAGTAGCCGTACCGTTTTGGTCGGTCAGCACTATTGAGTAAGCCCCCGCAGCAGTCACGGCATTCCAACTCAGTTCGGCAGTTGTTTCATTAGGGCTAATATTGAGGTCGATAGGTGGCACGCAACAGCCGTCGGTTGTAAATTGGAGGGTATTGCTCCAATTGCTGCTCGTTGTATCACAGACGGTTTGCACAGCTACTTCGTAGGTAGTACAAGCCAATAGCTCAGACAAAGATACAGTTGTCGTCGCCGCTGTATTCAGGGTAGTCCAGTCGGGGCTATCTATTATTCGGTATTGTATATTAAAAGCAGCGGTATCGCCCAAAAATGCCCATTCGATTGTCGCGCTATGGGTTGTAATATTGCTCAACTCGACATTATAGGGCGCATTGCAGCCCGTTGCTGCACAACCGTAATTGAGCATTGCCATAGTGCTATTATAGAGGTTCAGCCGCCCGCCTGTTACGGTTTTGTCTGTTAGGCTGGCATTGGGTGTAGTATTATCGAGTATCATTTGTTTGACCAATAATGCTGCTTCGGCAGGGTTAGTTTTGCTCAATAAGGCAAAGTTTTCGCAGGGTACGGAATAGAGCAGCGCAATAGCACCTGCTACGTGTGGGGTTGCGCCCGATGTGCCGCCAAATTCGCCATAGCCGCTGCCGCCAAAGGCTCCGCCTGTCAGCGTATAGGTTTCTTCGCCATACGCGCCTAAGTCTATGGTTGTTATACCATAGCCTGCTTGGTTTATTTTGACATCGTTTTCCCAAATTAGTGACGCTAATGAGATAATCGCTGGGGCAAGCAGTGGGTAGGTCGCCGACCAAATCGATATTAAAATTGGCATTGGCGGTAGCACCCGCGCTCAGAATACCTACTGAGCCGAGTTGGTCGTACATAGCACACCAAAGAGGTGCGTCTTCGGGCTGTCCTTGGTCGATGCCCCACGAAGCATTAGTAGCTACTACAAAGGCACCCTCTGCGCCATTCGATTGGTTGTAGCGTTGGCGCATGGTATAGGCATAGCTATACCCCTCTATAGCATCAGATTCGTTGCCGCTGGCTAATATAAACATCACTTTTACATCCCAATTTACGCCCGTTACGCCCGTGCCATTATTGCCTTGCGCCCCGACAATACCCGCCACAGCCGTGCCGTGCCCGCCGCTAAACATTCCGCCGTCTATATTGTCATTTTCTTCGTAGATATTCCAACCCTTGAAGTCGTCGATATAGCCATTTGCATCGTCGTCAATGCCATTTCCCGCTATTTCGGCGTTATTAGTCCATAGGTTATCGCCCCAATCGGGGTGGTCGCTTTGGCAACCTTCGTCCAATACTGCTACTACAATTTCATCGCCCGCGGCGTAGTGCCGCCCAGGTAATATCCCAAGCCAATTCTGCATCTAAATCGGCATTGGCAAGACCTCCTCCCGCACCAGTATTGATATATTGCCATTGTTGATCGAATTGGGCATCGTCGGGCGTAGTTTCGCGTAGCTCAATTATATGGTTGTTCTGGGCTACCGTCACAGCGGGGTGTTGGCGCAAGGCATAGAGCATGCTCGCTTGTCGGATACTGAGCGGGTTGAACTGCAATAGATAAATATGGAAAGGTGGCGAAATACAACGTTTAGCGACTAATCCCGTCCGCTGCGTACCGATGGTTTGTAGGTCGCGCACGAGGGTGGCAATATCTGCATTGGCAGCAATTTGTACTAATACATCGCCTTGCACATAGTTGTCAGAACGGGCAAGAGCAGCGGTATTGGTGGCAAGTAGGGTACATAGACCCAAGAATAAGGCGGTAAATAAGGTTTTCATGGATAAATCTGTTTTGCTTACCGACAAAGGTAGGCTAATTCAGACAAAAAATACTATAAATAGCACAAATACTACACGGGCTTGTATAATGCCATAATTATAGCGAATCAAAGATAAAATACATTGGGCATAAAAATTATACTATTATTATATCTGATTCGGATAGCCTTAGCAGGCGATTAGCCCCAGAGAGCCATTCTCGCCCCTCCGAAAGAGGTGGATTTGCACCCTGCCGATATAACTCAATTTGAGGAAAGATTTTGCCTTGCCTGCACCAAGTAATATGCCAAATGCCTACCTTTGCGCAGCGTGCGTTTTGATAGCATCGGTATGGTCGTAAAACGACATCGGTGCAGGAACATTACCTAAATCATCTTTAAAAACATATAATGTCGTTAAGTCCTATTCGAAAAATAGCTATTAGCACAGGCGGCGGCGATGCGCCAGGTCTGAATGCTGTCATAAAAGCGGTAGTAACTACTGCCGAACTCAAAGGTTGGGAATGTGTGGGCATTCGCGATGGTTATAATGGTTTGTTGTTCCCTGAACGTTATCCCAAGGGTGGTGTAGTGCCTCTTAATACGGCGACGGTGCGGGCTATTACGCCTTTGGGCGGCACCATACTTGGCTCGACCAACAAGGGCAACCCGCTCAAATACCGCGTAACCCAAGCCGACGGCACCGTAGTAGAAACCGATATGTCGGACCAACTCATCGCCTCCATAGCGGCGCAGGGTATAGATGCGGTGGTAGCAGTAGGCGGCGATGGCTCGTTGAGTATTGCCTACGAATTGTACCAAAAGGGCTTGCGCATTATCGGGGTGCCCAAAACAATCGATAACGATTTGGAGCGCACCGTCGTAACTTTCGGCTTCGATACGGCGGTAGCATTTGCTACCGAATGTATAGACCGCCTGCACAGTACTGCCCAATCGCATGGTCGTTTGTTGGTCATAGAGGTTATGGGCAGGTATGCGGGCTGGATAGCCTTGTATGCGGGCATCGCTGCGTCTGCTGATGTCATACTGATTCCCGAAATACCTTACGATTTGGCACATATAGCAACGCATTTGCAACAAGGAGCATTTCCCGACAAAGGCTATGGTATTGTCGTTGTTGCCGAAGGCGCAAAACCGAAAGACGGTACAGTATCGGTGGTCGAAAACCGCATGGGTAACGTAGAACGCTTGGGCGGCATAGGCGAAAAAGTAGCACTACAACTCGAACAATTGACCAATATCGAGAGCCGCGCCGTTGTACTGGGGCATCTATTGCGCGGCGGTAGCCCTACCCCACATGACCGTATTATATCGCTGCGTTTTGGGGCGGCGGCAGTACGAGCCTTAGCCAAAGGCGAAAATGGCGTGATGATTGCGATAGACCCGCCTGAAATGTTATGCGTCCCATTAGCAGATATACACCACCGTATGAAATTGGTCAATGTCAATAGCGATACCGTATATACCGCTCGTGAATTAGGCATTTGCTTTGGTGATGATATTTAATATATATTTAATATATAAATTTTGTGTGCCATTAGAAGAGCATTTGGGGTTGAGTGGCGAATTTCGGGCATTGGGCTATGCCGTTTGCGAGAAAAGTCGTACATTTGCGAAACTTTTCCACCTATGAAACTTTGGCAAAAAGGATTTGACATCAGTAAAGAAATTGAAACCTTTACTGTTGGGCGCGACCGCGAATTAGACGTGTGGTTGGCGCAACACGATGTATGGGCAGTTTAGCCCATATTACGATGCTCGAAAGTATCGGGCTGCTCAGTAGCGACGAACTGCACACGCTTCGCGCCGAATTGCGCCGCATCTATACCGATATCGCGCAGGGCAATTTCGTCATCGAAGATGGCGTAGAAGACGTACATTCGCAAGTAGAACTGTTGCTAACGCGACGTTTGGGCGATATGGGCAAAAAAATACATAGCGGTAGGTCGCGCAACGACCAAGTATTGCTCGACCTCAAATTGTATATCCGCGCCGAAATCGAGGACGTGGTGGGTCAAGTAAAACCCTTATTCGATTTGCTCTTGGCACAATCAGACCGCTACAAAGATGTGCTGATACCTGGCTATACGCACTATCATCATAGCGATGCCTTCGTCGTTTGGCTTGTGGTTTGCGGCTTATGCCGAGAGCCTCGTCGACGATTTGGTGGTGTTGCAGGCTGCCTATCGCGTAGCCAACAAAAATCCTTTGGGGTCGGCGGCGGGATATGGTTCGTCATTTCCGCTCGACCGCCAACTCACTACCGAATTGCTGGGCTTCGATACGCTCAACTATAATGTGGTGTATGCACAAATGGGACGCGGCAAAACCGAGCGCATCGTCGCAGAAGCTATTGCGGGCATAGCTGCTACTCTGGGCAAACTGGCGCAGGATATTTGCTTGTATATCAGCCAAAACTTCAATTTTGTGAGTTTCCCCGCCGAGCTAACCACGGGTTCGAGCATCATGCCCCACAAGAAAAACCCCGATGTATTTGAGCTGATACGCGCCCGCGCCAACAAAATGATGGCTTTGCCCACCGAAATAGCCCTTATTACTGCCAATTTAGCATCGGGCTACCACCGCGACCTACAACTCATCAAAGAGAGTTTTCTGCCTGTTTTTGCCGAAATCAAATCGTGCCTCCATATCGTACACTATGCCCTGCAACATATTATCGTGAATGATAGTGCCATTTTGGACGAAAAATATCGCTATATGTTCAGCGTTGAGGTCGTCAATGATTTGGTCGTACAAGGCATGTCGTTCCGCGATGCTTACCGCAAAGTGGGCGAAGATATCGCCAACGGCTTGTTTGAACCCAAGCATCAAGTACAGCACACGCATATAGGCAGCATTGGCAATTTGTGTAATGATTGTATCGCCGATTTGATGAGCGAAGTAGTCGCGTCGTTCCGCTTCGACCGCGTAAAAACAGCACTTGACGATTTGCTGCATAGCGCAGAATAAGATACCCTGCTTCCTCCCCTACAATACCGCTAATCTCGCGGCGTTGTGGAGGCGCGAAAAATAGCCCACGATTTATAAATCGTGGGCTATTTGCATAGAAATAGCCTCAAAGCATTTTAAGGGTTTAGGTAAGATAGGCGAGACTTGGTTTGAGTACGAGAGATAGTATTTTATTAAAATATATTCATAAAAAACAATATTATCTATCTATATTGTTGCAAAATCTCTTCTATTGGTTTTTCTATGCGGTATCCATTGACATACCCTGCTACATAAGCATCGGGGTATTTGTTTAAGAGTGTTTGGCGTAGGTGTTCCGCTTCTTCATAGTTGGCATAAGTGCCTATGATATAGCGCGTCAACCCGTTGCTATTTTCTATTTTTAGTTTACCCGTATTAATTTCTTGTCTCACTCCATCAAAAAATCGGTGAGCGGTAGAACGGAAATGCGTAAACGAACCTATCTGGATTTTGAACAATAAACCGTCTACATTAGTGGGCACTTGTCGTATTTTTTGTTCAATTTTGGGTACATCGGGTTCAGCAATGACCATTTTTTTGACCGGCGCAGCGGCAATAGGTGCGGGATCAGACACCGGCACGGGGCGATAGTAGTCTTCGGGGTCGCGTTCCTCCTCTTCTTCCAAATAAGTTCTGCTATGTTTAGGCGGAGTGGGTTGTTTTGCGGCAGCCTCATTTGGCAAACCTCTATATTGTCGGTCAGATGGCGTGCCATTTAAGATGGCGTGCAATAGTTCGGGTTCATTTTTGTTATAGGTCGATATTTTTTTGAAATCTTCTTGTTTGCCAGCAAATAATTTAGAAAGGGTATATTTTTTTTCGGGCATCAGTCGGAACACAAAATTGCCATTTTCACCCGTCACCACCGTAGACACCTCCTTGGTCTCGCTGTCTTCGAGCATGACAGTAGCATCGGGTAAGGGTTCGTTGTTAATTTTATTTACGACAATACCCATCAATACCAATTGAGGCGCATCATTTCTGTTAGTTCTTGCATTGGAAATGGGTTTGTAGCCATTAAAAGGCGTTTGGTCAGCAGTTTTTTGCGGTATTATATTTCGCACTATGGCTGTTGTTGTATTGTCTTGCGGTTCGACAAATTGGGGTTGGGCAGGCTGTTGCGGGCTTATTTTCTTGGTATCGGGTGGGTCTTGGTATGCAACAGGGGGCGGGGTAGGTTGGTAAGTTTTAGCGACGGACTTGCTATTTTTTGCCAATATATCGCTGGGCGACGCTATTGTTTTGGCAGGTGGCGGCGTTGCAGGAGCAGTAGCTACGGGCAATATGGCTATGGGCTGTTCTGCAACTGTGGGAAGCAATGCCATGGTAGGGCTGGCACCTTTAACCATCAATTGTTTCGCCTTAGCAGGTTGTATTGATATTTTATAAATATCGTCCGAGTTGCGTTCGCCTTGTCGGTTAGAGCTGAGGTAGCCGACCGTTTTGTTGGCGTTGAGGATTAAGCCAAAATCATCGCGCGAGGTATTGATAGGATAGCCCATATTGATAACTAACCAATCTTCTTCTACGGGTCGGGCAGCGAATACGTCCAAGCCACCAAAACCGCCCCAGCCATTAGAGGCGAAATAGAGTGTTCCGTCGGCGTGCATAAATGGGAACATTTCGTCTCCTTCGGTATTAACGCTTGCGCCCAAATTTTCGGGTTTTGTCCAAGTTCCATTTTTAAATTGGCTCATATAAATATCTTTCCCACCGCGCGAACCCATCATGTCGGAGGCGAAATAGAGCGTTTTGCCATCTGACGACAAAGCAGGATGCCCGACTGAATAGGCTTCGTTATTAAACGGCATCTCCTTAATGCCTACCCATTCGTCTCCTACTTTATTGGCTTGAAAAATGCCTAAGCGCACGGTGCCGTTTTTTGCTTTGTTCTTGCCCAAGTTGCGCGTAAAATACATGACCGTATTTTGGGCATTGAATACAGTAGGGCCTTCTTCATACGAACTTTCGGGTTTGCCTTTGAGGGGAGCAGGCACAAGCCATTTGCCCGCATTCTCTTGGGTAAAAAACATATCGTAGCGCGACTCGCCCGTCCAATCGCTTTTGGCATCGAGCAAACCACGCGGGCGTGCCGATTCAAACACAATACCCTCGCCATAAAAAGTGGGCGACATATCCGATTCGGGACAATTGATAGCCAAGCGATTAACGCTATATTGCGACGAATCGCGCATATATTCGTTGATATTGCGGCAGTAATCGGCAAAATTCCAACCCCGCGAATCGTCGGGCTTTAAGCGTACATATTCTTCAAACGCTATCAACGTGCATCGGCATAATTTTTATTGCTCATGACAGATTGCGCATAATAGAGTTGTAATATGCTTTTATTTTTATTATTTTTATTCGCTTTAATTGCCTTTTTGTAGTACAATTCGGCTTTGCGCGTTTGGCTGGTCAGGCGGTAACAATCGGCAATCCGTTCGAGGGCTTGTGGGTTCTCGCGGTCTTTGTCGAGTACTTTTAAATACAACTCGATGGCTTTTGGGAAAGCAAATTGCTCAAAATATTCGTCGGCTTCTTTCAACAAAACACTTTGTGCCATAGCTTGCGGGACAGCTATACCCAAGAGCACAAAGGCAAAGATGGTTAAAAAATATTTTTCATAGGGTTTTGTTTTTAGGTAATTATACCACAACAAAAATCAAGCCAAAAAGGTCAAGCCCCTATCATACTAAGTACTTTTAATAGCAAACAGCTTGTGGTGGTATTTTCTCAGCATTAATTTCGCTCTTTGATTGTACTATACCTAAGTTCTTTTAGTCAAGCAGATATTGGGCAATATTGGCTTCAAATTAGGCAGAAAGTAACTACCTTTGGCAGTCAAAAAATTATCCGCCCTTCCTATGCACCATACCGAAAAAATTATCGGCAACAGCATTGCCCACTATATTTATGCCCAATTACAAGAAATAATCGACAGCCCGATATCGGTTCAGTATGCCATTATCGAGGTGGGTAGCGTGTATAGTTTTTTACTCAAAGAATTGACGCGCAATGAAACTCAATTTTTTGCCAATGCCTATACCAAAACAGTATTTGTATTCGACAATTACCACGTACCCTTAGCCATTAGCCAACCATTACAAAAATTGCGTCATTGGGTAACGGCATTATCACGGCAACAGACCGACCTCACTACCGACGATGCTCTACCCTTTGCTGTGCGTGCGGTCTGCCGCCTAACCGATTTTTTTGCCCACCAAGCCCCACCCGATGCCTTGGCTACCTATTGCCACTACGGGCAATTAGCCACAGACGAGCCCGACACGCCTACCGATACGCCCAATACCATAGCCCTTTTATCGGTAGTTGCCCTAGATGCCTCACGCATCGAAAAAGATGCTCAACAAAAAGCTATTTTTACCTAACAGCCAAAATACCGATTCGCCTGCTCAAGAGCTACATATCAAAATCGATGGGTCATTCATGTACTCGCAACCCATCATTTGGCGATATGCCAAATTGACATTTACTCAATTAATATCCCTCGACCCCAGCGACGCACCCAAACTACCAAGTTCGACGACTAATCGCCCAACAATTCTTTATGGACTCTCGCCCGAAACGCTCGTAGCCCTCGACCCCGATTGTCCTACTAATAAATACTTTTTGCGCGGTAGCGTAGTCAATGAGTATTTAGACCAATATATGAGCCAACAGAATGCCAATGTAGAAGCGGTTTTTGACAGCATCATACAACAAAAACCCACTTATGCCCTTATTTTTAACGAAAACGATAAAGACGAAATACTGAACGAAATAAAACGGCAAATTCATACGCTACATACCGATTTTGTACGCCCCTACCGCAAGCACCAATTGTCCTTAGAACCTACGTTTATTTCCGAAATATACGGCTTGCGCGGACGCTTAGACGTATTGGTGCGCTATGCCGACAACGCTTTGCGCAAGGACGTAATAGAACTAAAATCGGGCAAAGACCCTAAGAAATTTAATCGATTTATAGAACCCAAAGACGCAATGCAGGCTACTTGCTACAACCTGCTGCTCGATAGTGCGTATGAACAACGAACAGGTACGAGTGCTATCTGTATGCCGCCGCCGCCACCAATGACAATCCTACGCAATGCCCCTAACGATATTACTGCCAAACGCGCTGCTAAAAACGCGCAACCAAATAGCTTGGTTCGACTATGTATTGACCCAAAACCCTAAGCGCATCTTGGATTTTATCAACCTCAAATATTTCGAAAACGCGGGTTTGTTCGACAATCAATCCAAACTCATTGCCTCGTTTAGGCGCGATATGGACAATGCCGCCCCGCACGAAATAGCTTATTTCTACGAGTTTGTGCGATTTATTGCCCGCGAACACCGCGCCGTGCGCGTAGGCGCAGCTACCGACCGCAATACAGGTGGCTTTGCTGCCTTGTGGAATCAAAATATCATCGAAAAAGAAAAAACATACAATCTATTGGCTTTTTTGTGCCTACGCGATGTGTTCCAGCCCACAAGCAAATATCCCTCCGACTTTGACGACCCCAATCCCAATCCCAACGACGATTGGCACAAGCACCGCCATTCGAGCCATATCTTGTTTCGGTTCGACAAAACGCCCAGAACGATACCTATTTCATCGTTTCGTACAGGCGATTTTATATTGCTCTACCCCCAAGAACCTAATGGCGATTTACAGCCTACCAAACATCAAGTTATCAAAGCTACGATACGCGAAAATACGAATGATTGGGTTATTGTTAGCCCCATCAACCAATATATTGCCCTCGATTATTTTGACCAATGCAAATATTGGGCAATAGAACCCGAAGGAAACGAAATGGGCTTAGGAAGTATGTACCAATCGATGCGCCAATTTCTAACCCTACCCCAAACTAAAAAGGATTTGCTGCTGGGCAAACAAAAACCTACTACAAAACCCATCGAACAATGGATAGATGCGCCCGACCTCAAAGAACGACAAAACGAATTGCTACAACAAGCCCTCTCTGCCCAAGACTATTTTTTGTTGCAGGGTCCCCCAGGTACAGGGAAAACAAAGGTAATGCTGCGCGAATTAGTGACACGCCTACTACAAGACCCCAATGAACATATCGTATTATTGGCATATACCAACCGCGCAGTAGATGAAATTTGTGAAGCACTGCAACTCATCGAGCCTACACCTATATTCATACGCTTAGGCTACGGCGATACCACCGAACACAAGGCGCATTTGCTCTCGAATTATGCCAAAAATAAATCTATTACTGAAATCAAAAAACATATCAATAGCTGCCGTATCATAGTATCCACTATTTTGACCTGGATTAGAAACCCCGAATTGGCACAGTATACCCACTTCACAACCGCCATTATCGACGAGGCATCGCAATTATTAGAACCGCAAATTATAGGCGTACTCGGTCAGGTCTCGCGCTTTATCCTTATCGGCGACGAAAAACAATTGCCCCCAGTCGTTACGCAAGCCGATGCCAACGTGCCTACCGATAGTGCCGCCCTACACAAATTAGGGATTCGCAACCTCTGCGTGTCGATGTTCGAGCGATTACTCCTAACTTGCCAACAGAATGGCTGGACACATGCTTATGGTATGCTCGAACACCAAGGACGTATGCACCGCACCATTCAAGAATTTCCGAACAAAGCCTATTATAACAACCTCCTCAAACCCATTTCGGAGCGGCAAATAGCCGACATCAAACCCTTTTACGGCGATGCCCAACACCATATCGTCAGGATAATGGGGCAATCGCGCACGATTTTTGTCGATACGCCTATCGAAAATCGCCGAAACGTCAATCAAACCGAAGCAAA
>JADJTE010000010.1 GCA_016711295.1 Sphingobacteriales bacterium
TGTTCTAACAGAAAAGTTAATATTAATACTAATTAATTATTAATTTGATTTAATTACGCATCCGTTTTGTTTTACTTTTGCCAAATTACCAACTTCATTATATCTATTTTCTAATTTTTCTTGCTTTATCTGTGGTAAAAGACCAATGTACTTATATGCTTTTGTTTCGCTCATCTTGCCAAATTAAGGCTTCTTGCCGCAGCATATCTATGTTGGGTATTCGTCGGTCTAAGCATTGCCTTTGAAAGTGCCGAGAACTCTATCTCTACCATGTTTCAGCCATGAAGCATGAAGCATAATGAAATTCAAGGATGTTTTTTTTTTCGGGCTTCATCAAAGGCAGATTTTCATAAAAGCTCCGTAAGAATGGGTGCTAAAATTATCTTGAACGAGTTGCATTTTACTTGCATTCGGATAATGGAATCTGTAAAGCCACCATAAATTGGGCATAATCCGCTTTGGTTTTTGCTTTCCGTTACCATCAAATAGCGTTGCCCTGTATCTATGTCATAGGCTAACCGATATACAAACGCCGTTTCTTATATACTCCTGATGTTCTTTTAGTGCTATTGGGTTTGGCAGGTATCGGAGCAAGTACGTTACCTATCAGTTGGCAAGGTCGCTCGTCAAAGCAAATTCTAGGGATGCCACTGAACGGAGCAGCGTAAATGTCCAAAATATCTTCCATATTGGCTAAATATTCGCCATTTATCATACCAATACACCATTGTCGTTTCTGCCAAGGTTTGAGTTTATTTTTTTAAAACTAAACGAATAGATTCATCTGATAAACTATGCTCACAACCTAATTCAACTAATTTATCGTTAATAAGCGATAAAGTCCATTTGACGAACCCAGGAGCATCACTACAAGCAATGCTCGTAATTTTGGCTTCTAGCGTTCGGTTATCTTGGGTGGTCGTCCGCTACGTGGGAGATCATCAGGCAGCAGAAAGTCCTTCTGAAAGATAACGACGTTTCAACGTGTAATAAGCATTTTCGATTAAGACCCAAACTTTGTTCCAATACAAGCGGACCATTTCCGTCTGCCATTGATAGCAAAGCAAGGGCACGGGTAACTTTGCGACTTTTATGAGTGCCGCTTTTAGTAATACGAAGTAACTCTAACCTGTCAGATTCACTTAAATTAATAACCTTAGAAATACGTGCCATTATAGTAATTGATTTTTATTAAATAAATGTAAAATTAGTGATAAATTTTTTTTTGACAGAACACTATTGGTTTGATTTTTAAATTTTGAGTATTAATTTTGCCTATTATGTATCCATTTCCAAGCGTTAGGACTTAGGAAATAGCGGTAGATAATTGAGATATTAGTTCAATATTAAAAACTCCCCCTAACCCCCTCAAAGAGGGGGAATTTACTGCCCTGCTCAAAGAGGGGGGATTTATACAAGATATAATTTGTTGATTATCAGCAAATTACGATAATATAAAAAAATATTTAATGTATATTGTTTTTAGAATGCCGTAGGCATGAAACTCGCATAAGGTAGGTGTATAAAACTTAAAAATCAAACCACTATTTAGGCAGTTTCGTCACTTGGTTATTCATTTGACTTCTTGCACAAGTAAAAAATCAAAGATTTAGCCTTACATTTGGGAAATGCAGAAATTACCTTAATCGTTTCTTAAAATGCCGTAGGCATGTTATATTGGTAGCATCAGGCAGATACGATTCTTAGAATGCCGTAGGTATGGCATTTAACAGTAGGAT
This sequence comes from Sphingobacteriales bacterium, assembly GCA_016711295.1. GTDB lineage: Bacteria > Bacteroidota > Bacteroidia > Chitinophagales > UBA2359 > JADJTE01. The sequence goes on from JADJTE010000010.1 coordinate 1,740, forward strand.
TGTATTTTGTGCTGATATTTCTTTGCTACCGATGTTTTATCCATAGCGGAATTTTTGAGAAGTCATTTCTTAGCACTAAAATGCTTGGCACCGCCTAAATAGTTACAAGTTATTTAAACAATGCCCAAATTTGGTCTTTGGGTGTGGGGGCGGTGATGCTTATGTTTTTTCGGAGAGTGGGGTGGGGTAGGGTAATGGAGCGGGCGTGTAGATAAATTGATTTGTCGGGTGCGGCTTCGCTAGCGCCGTATTTGAGGTCGTCTTTGATGGGGCAATCTATTTTGGCTAACTGTACCCTTATTTGATGTTGCCTGCCTGTTAGGGGGCGCACTTCTAACAAATGTTGTTGCCCGATGCTTTTGAGCAAGGTATATTGCAATACCGCTTCTTGCGAATCGGGTTGGCGTTTGTTATAGGCTTTGGTGATATTTTTACCTGTTACGCGCGTGAGGTAGTGGCGCAATTCGCCTTCTTCGGCGGGCGGGCGTTGGGTGACAATTGCCCAATATACTTTTGCTACCTTGCGCTCTTGGAACGCGGCATTGATGCGCTCTAAGGCTTTGGAGGTGCGGGCAAATAAGATAACGCCGCTCACGGGGCGGTCTAAGCGATGCACGATACCCAAAAATACCTCGCCCGGCTTGTTGTATTTGTCTTTGATATAGGCTTTTACCGCATCGGCGAGTATATCGTCGCCCGTGCTGTCGGCTTGCGATAGGCTGCCCGCTGTTTTGTTGATGGCTATCAGGTGATTATCTTCGTATAGAACTTGTAGTTTGCTATGTACTGACATGGATAAAAATAAATATGGGTTGTAGAGGTATTTATGCGCTCAAATATCCTGCAAAGTACGCGCTTTATGGGCAATTTAGGGGTATAATACGACCATTTTTTCGCCTTATAGCAGCTAATAGCTGCATGTTAGCCCAAAAATACTTACTTTTAGGCGCGATTTTAAACCCATTACTCCATTTAACCTATGCGCAACCCGCTATTAGCTGCCCTGCGCCGCGCCCTACAAACCGCGCTCCGCATCAGCCAAGACCCTCGGCAAATACCCGTAGCAGAATACATAGAATCGCTGCAAGACCAAGCAATTAAACAACGCGAAGTGGCAGCCCAACTCGAATATAGTAGCCGCCGCCAATTTTTGAGTCGTACCATCAAAGCAGGGGCGGCTCTTAGCTTAGGGGCTTGCTTGCCCTTGGGCTGTGCTAGCACCAAACGAGGGCAGACCGCGCCGCGCATTGCCATTGTAGGGGCGGGCATAGCAGGGCTAAACGCGGCGTATCGGCTACAAAAGGCAGGCTATAAAGCGGAGGTGTTTGAGGCAGCAAAACGAAGCGGCGGACGCATTTTTACGGGACGCAATTTGCTCAACGAGGGGCAGACCACCGAAATAGGCGGCGAATTTATAGACAGCAACCACAGCGATATGTTTGACTTAGCCCAAACATTTGGGCTGACGATGCTCGATGTAGAAACCGACATCACAACGGCGGGGCTGCGACACGACCTTTTTATGCCCAATGGAATTAAATACACCGAAGCACAGGCCATCACCGAGCTATTGCCTATTGCCCAGAAGCTGATAGACCACGCAGCGCAATTACCCCCCGACATCAATTACCAAACGAGCGGCAAAGCAAAGGCATTTGATTTGATATCTATCGATGAGTATTTTGGCAAAATAGGGCTGCGCGGCTGGCTCAAAACTTTGTTTGAAGCGGCTTATGTAGGCGAATACGGCTTGGATTTGGGCGAACAATCGGCACTCAATTTCCTCTCTTTTTTCGACCCCGATACCTCTGACCAGCACCTCAAATTGTTTGGCGATAGCGACGAACGCTACAAAATTGTAGGCGGCAACCAACAAATTACCGACCATCTGGCGCAAGCCATCGAGCCACAAATCCGCTACGAATATGCCTTGACTGCTTTGCAAAATAACGAATCGGGCGGCTATATCCTCAGTTTTGCGAATGGCAAGCAATTTACTGCCGATATTGTGGTCTTGGCAGTTCCGTTTAGCATTGTGCGGCAGATAGATATGCAAATATCGCTACCTGCCATCAAACAGCGCGTTATTCAATATTTGGGCTACGGCACTAATTCAAAATATATGCTCGGAACTACCCAACGCCCTTGGCGCACGCAGGGGCAGTCGGGATTTTTGTATACCCACCAAATACATACGGGTTGGGATAGCTCGCAAGGGCAACGCAACAATAGTGGCGCGGGAGGATATACCGTGTTTTTGGGCGGGCAGTCTGGTTTTGACCTCGATAAGAAACGCGCCGAATTGCTCAACGCCGGTTTGAATATGGCTTTTGACGGCTTTGCCCAATCGCTCAATGGCAAGGCAGAAGTATTTAATTGGGCGAAATATCCATATACCAAAGGTAGCTACTCGTGCTATAAGGTGGGGCAATGGACAACGCTGGCGGGTGCTGAATCGCTGCCGTTGGAAATTTGTGGTTTGCAGGCGAGCATTGCAGCCCTTCCTCAGCGGGTTTTATGAATGGCGTGCTGAATCGGGTAGGCTCGTCGCTGAACAATTAATAGCCTATTTGCGTGGAGTGATATAATACATTGTAAAATAAATATTAATAATTTTGTGAAACTGTAAATGTCTGTAAATCAAGAATTTATTGCTTTTTTGTTGAACATAAAATCATTGAGGCTTAGCGAACAATGTATAAATGCCTTGCGTGCTTCCCGTTGCCTTATTCTAATGAACGTCAAATACACACTTTTATATGAAACAATTTAGCCCCACTTTTTACACATTACTTAGTTTGCCTGCTACGGCGATGGGTTTCGCATTATGCGTACAGATATCCGTGCTTAGTTGGATTTTATCCACTCGATACGGTTTAGATATTTCTCAAGTAGGCTTTGTATGGTTGTCTGGTCCCTTAGCAGGCATTATCGGACAATTGCTTGTGGGGTTTGCCAGTGACCAAACTTGGTTTTTGGGCGGCAGGCGACGACCCTTTATCCTCATTGGCGGCACTATTGCGGCATTGATGTTGCTTTGCTTGCCCAATTTAGACAAAATAGCTACTGCTTTTGGGTTTGCCAATATGATGGCGGTGGCTTTGTGTGTCGCACTTACCTTAGATTTGGCGATTAATGTGAGCTTTAACCCTACACGCTCGCTCATTGCCGACATGACCCCCGAAGGCGAAGCCCGCACCGTTGGCTATACTTGGATGCAAACCATTTCGGGCTTTTTTGGTGTGGCTGCCTATCTTATCAGCGCGTTTAGCAACAATTACAACCTCATTTACATTGGCATTGTTTTAGTGTTTTTGTTTTCGGTATTGCCTATTCTGTTTATCCAAGAGCCGCGCACCCTTGCGCCTGCTACTGCCGAAGCTGCCAATATCCAGCGCAGTACCCAAACAGCCGAACTGTGGAAAATATACATAGCGCATGGCTTTACTTGGTTGGGCGCACAAACGATGTTTGTCTATATTTTTGCCTTTATCAAGCAGAAGATGCCCTTGTCCGACCTCGAAATTGGGCAAACCATTGGCTATGCTTTTGCCATTCTCAATACGGTGGGCTTTTTGTTGCCATTGTTAGTTCTTACTCCCATTAGCAAACGCTGGGGTAGAGTGCGCACCCATGCGGTTTGTCTTGCTCTCATGTCTTTAGCCTATTGGGGCATTTCTTGGGCGGGCAACACTCCGCAAGCCCTTTATGTGCTGATGGCGATAGCGGGCATTGGTTGGGCATCGGTGGTGAGCATACCGTTTGCGATTTTTGCCGACAAAGTGAACCCCGAGAGAATGGGCTTTTATATGGGCATTTTCAATCTATCTGTGGTCATTCCCCAAATCATCGTAGGCGGCGTATTTGGCAGTTTTATCAAGGCAGCAATTGATAAAAACGTCATATTTATCATTTGTGGGATTACCTTAGCCTTGTCCGCAGTTATTTGGACATTTGTACGCGAAAAATAGATGCTTCGACCTGAAATTTATGCCCGAATGGGCGTATGGGTATCGGTGATAGTATTGATATTCACCTATATCGGTGGTTTGTTTTTGCCCATCATGCCCATTGACGCAGCGCAATACGCTTCTATCAGCCGCGAAATGTTGGCTACGGGCAATTATTGGTCGGTCATGCACCATTCCGCCGATTATTTAGACAAACCGCCGCTGTTATTTTGGCTCTCTGCCTTGTCGTTTGCCGTTTTTGGGATAAATAGTTTTGCCTATCGCCTGCCTTCGGTGGGGGCGGCTTGCTTGGGCGTTTATGCTACCTACCGCTTGGCGCGGCTCTATTACGACCGCCCGACTGCCTTACTTGCTGCCGCACTATTGGCGAGTACCCAAGCCTATTTTCTGTTTTGCCACGACATACGCACCGACACCCTGCTGGCATCTTTTGTCATTGTTGCGATTTGGCTGTTTGCTGAATGGGATAGGTCGGACGGACGGCGTTGGGCTATAGCTTGGGGGGGCTTTACGGCTATGGGTTTGGCTATGCTTGCCAAGGGACCTATTGGGGCGGCTGTGCCTTTGTTAGCTATGGCTAGTACTTGGGCTATCCGAATAGCGGCGGGGCAAGGCTCTTGGCGGGCTATACGGCGATTCCTATGTATTGGGTGCTTGGGGCTGGCTTGGGTAGGCTTGCTTTTAAGTCCTATGTTATATGGTTTATACGAACAATATGGCACGTATGGGTGGCGATTTTATTTTTGGGAACAGAGTTTTGGACGTATAACGGGCGAGAACCGTTGGCACAACCAGACCGACGCGCTATTTTTTGTCCATACGTTTCTATGGGCATTTTTGCCTTATTCGCTGCTTGCCCTCGCTGCTTTATGGGGGCGGTTTAGGGCTTATGGGCAATATGTATGGCAATGCTGTCGCGCTACCCCAAAAACAAACATACCGCCTGACGATGCCCTGTTGCTGGGTGGCTTTGTCTTGCCTTTTATTGCCTTATCGCTATCGCATTATAAATTGCCGCATTATATTTTTGTCGTTTTTCCTTTTGGCTGCCATTACAACGGCTGCTGCTTGTAGGAGCGGCAACCTAAATGCTCGATTACGGTATATTGCCCAACACTGCATAGGGGCAATACTATCCATAACTGCCTTAGTCCTACCGATATGGGTGTTTCCGCAAACGACAATCGCACTAAAAATAGCCATTGCGGGCGGCTTTGTAAGCTACGCCTTTATGTGGGTGATAACTTTTCAAGCAAAACCCTATACTACTGCCCCACAGCTCAATGTCGATGCTAATGCCGATGCCAATGCCAATGCCGATGCCAATGCCGATGTCAATGGGAGCGCGGTTTTGCCCTTTTGGAAAAGGCTATCTCAGCGTAGCGACGAACTGCTACGCCATTCGCCACCTTATTTGCCCATCACTTTTGCCGCTATTGTATTGCTCAATGCCGCCTTGAATAGCGTTTTTTATCCGCAATTGAGCCGCTACGAATCGGGCTACCAAGCCGCCTTGCGCTACCAACAATATGCCAAAAACCCTAATGTCTGGCAACAAAAAAACACTTTTCATAACATAGATAAAAATAATGAAAATTTATTTGTAGTACAAAGTTATGGCATTTGCAATCATGCCTTTGATTTTTATACTCAGCAGCACCGTGCGCCTATCTCGCAGCCCGACAGTTTGCTCCACACCTTGCGAAGCAATTCCTTAGCAGTTTATACTGATGCGGCAGGCTTGGCACTTATCGATTCGTTGCAAATCGCGCCTTTGCATACCGATACGCTGCCGCACATAGCCGTTACGCGCCTAAAATTGCCTTTTTTGCAGCCCTCTGCCCGTGCCAAATCAAGCCGAGCCGCGCTATTTGGTCTGGTTGGCGCGGCAGGGTGGGGAATAATGCACCTATCTCTGAGCGGCTATTTTGTAAAATAATAGTGGCTTGGCTTTTAATTTTGAGTAAAAGACTACGGTGCAAGAAGTCATTTTAGCAAAGTGTTTAGTAATTGCAAAATGTATTAAATTTTAAAAATCAATAATTTATGTATTTTTATTAAATTTAATTTGTGTCAATTTTGCTTTTTTGCACTACAGTCGTAAAAAATTAACGGGGACATCTCGCTCGCGCCCTTGCTACAAAGCAGCATTGAGCAAAATTTGTTACCGAAATTTAAAAATCATACCAATGGTTTCGCAAAATATGCTGCTCGATAAGTTTATCGTTTTGTCCTAAAGCACCAAACGCACGTATATGACACGTGCGTTTGCAAGGAGTTCCCCTTGTTGATGGTAAAATTGGGCTAATTTTTAAAAGTATTTCAAGAAAATCACTTCTTTATCGGATAAAAATCGCCACTTGCCCCGCAATAGGTCTTTTTGGTGAGCGAGGCATATTGTACGCGGTCTAATTTTTCGACTTGATAACCCAAGTGTTCAAATAAACGGCGCACGATGCGGTTGCGTCCTATATGTAGGCGTACCGCCAACTGCGACTTGTCTATGTCGTCCAAATAGTAAGCATCGTCAACCTTGGCTGCTCCGTCTTCTAACTCAATGCCCTCTAATAAGGTGCGCAGGTCGTTTTTGCTAAATGGCTTATCAAGCGTTACGTGGTATATTTTATTGACCTCATAACTGGGGTGCGACATTTTTTGTGCCAATTCGCCGTCGTTGGTGAGCAAAAGTAAGCCCGTAGTATTGCGGTCTAATCGTCCCACAGGATAGAGGCGCTCTTCAGTTGCACCTGCCACCAAATCCATAACTGTTTTTCTGCCTTCGGGGTCGTCGGTAGTCGTAATCATATCTTTGGGCTTATTGACCAAAACATATATTTTTCTTACGGGCAACACTACATTGCCTTCGTATTTAACCTCGTCGCTGCGCTGCACCCTGAAACCCATTTCGTGCACTACTTCATCGTTGACCAAAATTTTGCCTGCTGCAATCCACTCATCAGCAGTGCGGCGCGAACACAAACCCGAATGGGCGATATATTTGTTGAGCCGAACTCCATTCTCGCTATTGTCGAACAAATCGCGTACCGCCGCCGAAGTAGTGTGAGCTACTTCATGCTTGGGTTTTTTAGCTACGGCAATGCGTTTGCGACTTTTTCCCTTGCTTTTGTCATCGTCGTCGTCAAAACGTTTTTTTGGTCTTTCGTCGTCAAAACGGCTGAACGGTTTTCTATCTCGGTCTCCGTCGTCGAAGCGTTTTTTCGGTCTTTCGTCGTCAAAACGGCTGAACGGTTTTCTATCTCGGTCTCCGTCGTCGAAGCGTTTTTTCGGTCTTTCGTCGTCAAAACGGTTGAAGGGTTTTCTGTCTCGGTCTCCGTCGTCGAAGCGTTTTTTTGGTCTTTCGTCGTCAAAACGGCTAAACGGTTTTCTGTTTCGGTCTCCGTCGTCGAAGCGTTTTTTGGGTCTTTCGTCGTCAAAACGGCTGAACGGTTTTCTATCGCCGTCGCCGTCGTCGAAGCGTTTTTTTGGTCTTTCGTCGTCAAAACGGTTGAAGGGTTTCCTGTCTCGGTCTCCGTCGTCGAAGCGTTTTTGGGTCTTTCGTCGTCAAAACGGCTGAACGGTTTTCTGTCTCGGTCTCCGTCGTCGAAGCGTTTTTTTGGTCTTTCGTCGTCAAAACGGCTGAACGGTTTTCTATCTCGGTCTCCGTCGTCGAAGCGTTTTTTTGGTCTTTCGTCGTCAAAACGGCTGAACGGTTTTCTGTCTCGGTCTCCGTCGTCGAAGCGTTTTTTTGGTCTTTCGTCGTCAAAACGGTTGAAGGGTTTTCTATCTCGGTCTCCGTCGTCGAAGCGTTTTTTTGGTCTTTCGTCGTCAAAACGGCTGAACGGTTTTCTGTCTCGGTCTCCGTCGTCGAAGCGTTTTTGGTCTTTCGTCGTCAAAACGGTTGAAGGGTTTTCTGTCTCGGTCTCCGTCGTCGAAGCGTTTTTTGGGTCTTTCGTCGTCAAAACGGCTGAACGGTTTTCTGTCTCGGTCTCCGTCGTCGAAGCGTTTTTTTGGTCTTTCGTCGTCAAAACGGCTGAACGGTTTTCTATCTCGGTTGTTATCGTCGAAACGTTTTTTGGGCTTGTGGGAATCATTTTTGCGCGTTGCGGGACGGCGCGGGGCATTTTTTCATGGGGTAGATGGTGATGAATGAATTACCGTTTCGCAACGGTGGCGCAAAGGTAAGTATTTCAGTACTAAATTTTTAAAAAAAAATTGTTTACTATTGCATGAACCAAAAAACTGCCGTACCTTTGCCCCGCAATTGACCGATGGTGTAACGGTAGCACTGCAGATTTTGGTTCTGCCTGTCCAGGTTCGAATCCTGGTCGGTCAACAAAAAGGCTGTATCCTATGTGGATACAGCCTTTTTTGTGTCGTATATTTTTCTCTTGTTTTGGGGTTCTGCTTAGTTATTACGCCAGGCATAGATGAAATTTTATGACTATTTGTTTTGCTGTCCGATGTTTAATAGCTACCTTTGGACTTTAATGTACTTGTATGGGCGATACTAATACTTTGCAGCGCAGCCTTACTCCTTTGATGCTCTGGGGTTTGGGCGTGGGCTATGTCATTTCAGGCATGTATTTTGGCTGGAATTTGGGACTTGAAAAGGGAGGGACGCTCGGTATGGCGGTAGCTACTGCATTTATAGCCTTTATGTATGTGGGTTTTACGCTGGCTTATGCCGAGCTATCGTGCGCGATACCCAATGCGGGCGGCGTATTTATCTATACTAATCGTGCTTTTGGCAAACACTTGGGTTTTGTGGCGGGTATTGCCCAAATGGTCGAGTTTATTTTTGCTCCGCCAGCTATTGCTTTCGCGATAGGGGCATATTTGCACACCTTTATACCCGATGTGCCTATATTGGGCATTGCTATCATTGCTTATTTGTTGTTTACGGCACTCAATATATACGGTATTAAGGCTGCTGCTTCGTTCGAGACCTTAGTGACGATATTAGCAGTAGGCGAATTATTGTTGTTTTCTGCGCTCGCATTGCCGCATTTTGAGTGGGCAAATTTGCAGCACCAATCCTTGCCCAATGGTTGGGGCGGTATGTTGGCAGCTATTCCGTTTGCGATATGGTTTTTTTTGGGTATTGAGGGCATTGCCAACGTAGCAGAAGAAACGCCTAATCCTCAACGCGCTATCAGTCGTGGTTTTGGGGCATCGATGGCTACCTTATTATTATTGTGTGTCTTGGTATTTGTATCGGCGGTAGGCGTAGGTGGCTGGGAGACAATTGTGTATAAAAATGGCATTAGCGGCGAAACTTCCGACTCGCCTTTGCCCTTAGCCCTCTTGCATGTCTTGGGCGATAGCCACCGATGTATCACTTACTCATTGCAGTAGGGGTATTTGGTTTAGTGGCATCGTTTCACGGATTGATATTGGCAGCGGGGCGCTCGACCTATGAGATGGGCAAAGTTCGCCAATTACCTGCTGCTTTGGGTAAAGTTTCGGCTCGTTTTCATACCCCCGCCAATGCGCTTTTATTCAATATGATATTGGGCATTGCGGCACTTTTGACGGGAAAGACTGCCGAAATTATCACTATTTCCGTTTTTGGCGCACTCAGCCTATATATTTTGGCTATCTTTGCTATGCTCAGACTGCGCCATACTGAACCTCAATTAGTGCGTCCATTTACTACGCCCCTATATCCGCTATTGCCCGTAGCTGCGTCGCTTATTGCCCTTGTTGCCCTTATTGCTTTATTTGTCTATAATCATATATTGGGCTTGCTGTATATATGTATAGTATTGGGCGCATTGGGTTTATTTGTCATTTTGGGCAATGATGAGTCCATAAATGAGGATATTTAATAGTGTTCTGACAAAAAATTAAGGTACTAATTTTTAATATAATTACTTGATATTCAGTTACTTGCATTTTTAAAATTGTCTTAAAAGCTTCTCTGTTAGAACAATAGTATAAAATGCAAATAATATCACAAAAAAATTAATTTTCCTAAGCATTCCCCCTTGATTATGGGCATTTCCCTTTCTATACCCGACATTCTGCAATATGTGAGCCAGCACCCGTCGGGCAAGGTTAAAGTAGCGGTAGCAGACATTGACGGCGTATTGCGCGGCAAATATTTGGCAGTCGAAAAATTTTTGTCGATTATAGAAAGCCAATTCGGCTTTTGCGATGTTACATTTGGTTGGGATATGGCAGATGTTGCTTACGACAATACGCAATATACGGGTTGGCATACGGGCTATCCCGATGCACCCGTTAAAATAGACCTGCATACCTTTCGGCGTATTCCTTGGGAGGGCGATATTCCTTTCTTTTTGGGCTATTTTGTCTCCGAGCCGCAGCGTATAGCACCACCGTGTCCGCGCAGTTTGTTGCACCAAATCATAGGGCAGGCTACTGACATGGGCTTTCGACCCTATTTTTCGCAAGAATTTGAATGGTTCAATTTTGCCGAAACGCCGCAAAGCCTATCCGATAAATCCTACCAAAACCCACGCCGATTACGCCGGGCATGTTTGGCTATTCGATATTGCGCAGCACGCTGAACAATGGATTTATGACCGATTTGTTTGAGTTGCTCAAACGTTTTGATGTGCCAATAGAAGGCTTGCATACCGAAACGGGACCAGGCGTATATGAAGCAGCCATTTTATACAGCGATGCTATGACTGCCGCCGACCGCGCTGTATTATTCAAGACTGCCACCAAAGAAATTGCTTATCGGCATGGCATTATGGCTACTTTTATGGCTAAATGGAACGAAAACCTACCGGGTTGCAGTGGGCACGTCCATCAAAGCCTGTGGGATAGCACATCAGCACAAAATTTGTTTTATGACCCGCAGCATCCGTCGTGCCTTAGTCCCTTGCTGCGCCAATATATAGCGGGGCAATTATATTGCTTGCCCTATATTTTGCCCATGTTGGCTCCGACCATCAATAGCTACAAACGTTTGGTCGAAGGGGCTTGGGCACCTACTACGCTTACTTGGGGTATTGATAACCGAACTGTCGCGCTGCGCGTATTGGCAGGCAGTTCCAAATCTACCCGCTTAGAAACCCGCGTAGTAGGCTCCGACACAAACCCTTATTTGGCAATAGCAGCGTGCTTGGCGGCAGGATTATATGGCGCCAAACACGAGTTAGACCTACAACAGCCCGCTACTATAGGCAACGGCTACCGAGATGAACAATACGGCACACTGCCCCGACATTTAGCCGAAGCCACCGCCGCCATGAAAAATAACCCCATCGCCTACGAATTGTTTGGCGATAGTTTTGTGCAGCATTTTGTCGCCACTCGCGAATGGGAATGGCGGCAATATGCCAAAGCTGTCACCGACTGGGAATTGCGTAGGTATTTTGAAATTATATAGACAGACGTAACTATTTAGCCTTGTAGGGGGAACTAATCGAATATGCAGCGATGTCAGGTATTATTAGATAAGTATTGCTCATTACCCCATACCCAAAACCCTATACCCTAAATAGTTATAGACAGACGTATGATTAGCAAGGTCTATCCCTCTAAACAATTAAAAAAAACAATCAACCATAGCGGTATGTCCGTTTTACAGTACAATTTCCCGACCATTATCCGATTTGGTGCAGGTGCAGCAAGCGAATTGCCCGCCTACCTGACTCAACACCAATTGCACCGCCCCTTAGTAGTGACAGACCCCGTCATTGCCGAATTGCCCTTTTTCCGCCGCATTATTGCCAATTTGCAGGCGCAGGGCTTGTCGGTCGAGGTATTTAGCGATATTCATAAAAACCCGGTCAAATCTGATGTCTATAAGGGTATTGAGGTGTGGGATAATACTGCCGCGATGCGATAGTGGGTATAGGCGGCGGTGCTGCCTTAGACGTAGCGCGGGCGATGGTGCTGCGGGCTTACCATCGCGACGATTTATTTAAATACGACGACCTTGTCGGAGGCGATATCTATGTGACCAACGATGTACCGCATTTCGTCACCTTGCCCACTACTGCCGGAACGGGCAGCGAAGTGGGGCGTAGTGCCATTATTGCCGACGACGAAACGCACCAAAAGAAAATTTTGTTTTCGCCCAAGTTGCTCGCCAAAATCGTATTTGCCGACCCCGAACTGACCTACGACCTGCCGCCTGCCGTTACTGCTGCTACGGGTATGGATGCACTGACGCACAATATGGAGGCTTTTTTAGCCAAAATGTACCACCCTATTTGCGAGGGTATTGCCTTAGAGGGCATGGCATTGGTAGTAGGAGCTATCCGCCGCGCCGTTCGCCAACCCGATATAGCGGCGCGTAGCCAAATGCTATTGGGTTCGATGATGGGGGCTATTGCCTTCCAAAAGGGCTTAGGCGTAGTACATTCGCTGGCGCATCCTTTATCGTCATTGCTTGATACGCATCACGGTTTAGCCAATGCCGTGAATCTGCCCTACGGTATGCGTTTCAATATTGGCGGCTCGGAGCATAAATTTAGCCGTATGGCGCAAACGTTATCACTGCCAGAAACGACAGGCGAGGCAGTTGTCCAATTTTTGTTTGACCTCAACAGCGATATACAAATACCGCATCGCTTGCGCGATATAGGCGTACAGACCCAACACATTGACCCCTTAGCAGATTTAGCCTTTGCCGATTTTGCCCATCCTAACAATCCCAAGCCCGTAAGCCGCCGCGATTTCAAATTACTTTATGAAGAGGCTTGGTAGTGCCGAAATAGCAAATGAACCGAACTTTTTAGGGTCGAAAATTGTAGTGTAACAAGCAGTAAGTCTAAGAATCGGGCGTAATAACGAAGAATTGTCGGCGACGGTAAAGTTATTTGAAAGATATGGCTGCAAACTGTTCTATCGCCTTTTGCCCGTGCGGAGCAAGGGGAGGAAAGTCCGAGCAACACAGAGCAGCGCACCACCTAACGGGTGGGGACACACGTCGCGAGGCGTAGGTCACAGCGAGTGCCGCAGAAAATGACCCGTGCAAACTCTTCCGAGAGCCAGCAAAGGGGTGAAAACGTAGGCAAACCTACGCGCTGCCGGCGTAAGTTGGTAGCGGGGCAAACCTTGCGCGTTGAAAGACCAAATATACCGACTTTTTGGCATCTTAGATGACAAATAAAGGCTGCTCGTCTGAGGTCGGGGGGTAGGTCGTTAGAGCATGTCGGCAACGGTATGTCGAGATAAATGATAGAAATGCCCCTACTCTACGGAGAAGTGGCATACAGAACTCGGCTTATAGGTTTGCAGCTTTTTTTCTTGCCAATAGATTAAGGGCAGTACTATTATTGCGCCGTATGGGTACTTTATCACTCATACGGCGCAGTTTTTTTTATGCCAAACAATCAATCTTTATCGGCTTCGCCCGCCCGTTAGGAGGTAACGCAGCAAATAAACGCCCGCAGCAAAAAACAAGCTACCCAACAAAAACGGGGCTAAGGCTCCCCACTTATCGATACCTACGCCAAACAACTTGCCGCTGCCTTGCAAGAAAGCTAAGCAAGCAAAAATCATCAACAACATGCCAGCACCCGTCAGGATACCCGCAAATATTTTGACCATGTCCATAATGATACTACAAAAAACAGGGGTGGTGAAATAATGAAAAGGCAAAAATAGCTATTTTCTACCATTATTGCTCATAAAATACGTATTCGCAGTGTTCTACGGTCGCACCGGATTGTGGCGCATAGGGTTGGTGGAGTGCGATACATAGACAAAGGATATAAAAAAAGACTCTACCGAGAACGGTAAAGTCTAAATAGTTACCTATTTTCACTCTCTAAGTCGGGATGACTGGACTCGAACCAGCGGCCTCAACGTCCCGAACGTTGCACGCTACCAACTGCGCTACATCCCGATAAACGAGGAGTGTTTTTTTTAAATCGGCTGCAAAGATACGTCATTTTGGCGAAATGATACGGGTGGAGGAGGGTTTTTTTGTTGGGGCGAAAGATTTTTCGCCCTTAGTATTCGCCCTTAGTATTCGCCCTTAGTATTCGCCCTAGTATTCGCCCTTAGTATTCGCCCTTAGTATTCGCCCTTAGTATTCGCCCTAGTATTCGCCCTTAGTATTCGCCCTTAGTATTCGCCCTTAGTATTCCCTTAGTATTCGCCCTTAGTATTCATCCTTAGTATTCGCCCTTAGTATTCGCCCTTAGTATTCGCCCTTAGTATTCGCCCTTAGTATTCGCCCTTAGTATTCGCCCTTAGTATTCGCCCTTAGTATTCGCCCTTAGTATTCGCCCTTAGTATTCGCCCTTAGTATTCGCCCTTAGTATTCGCCCTTAGTATTCGCCCTTAGTATTCGCCCTAAGTATTGCCTTAGTATTCGCCCTTAGTATTCGCCCTTAGTATTCGCCCTTAGTATTCGCCCTTAGTATTCGCCCTTAGTATTCGCCCTTAGTATTCGCCCTTAGTATTCGCCCTTAGTATTCGCCCTTAGTATTCGCCCTTAGTATTGCCCTTAGTATTGCCCTTAGTATTCGCCCTTAGTATTCGCCCTTAGTATTCGCCCCTTAGTATTCGCCCTTAGTATTCGCCCTTAGTATTCGCCCTTAGTATTCGCTGCTTTTATTTCCAGAATGGGTCTGACTCATTATCGCAAAACTTTGCTTCGTCCGTAGATTTTTCGATTTGTTCTACCTTTGAGAGTAGCCCCTGCCGCTGAATTTCATTGAATAATACCCTTTCTTCAAAGCGGATATGGTTGTTCAGTAGGTTTTGGAGTTGGCTTAGGTCTGCCGAGCTGACCAAATCTTTTTGGATAATTTGCCTTATTTGTTGGTGTTCTTGAAGTACTCTATGTCTCATTTCGTTAGATTCATCGAGTAAGGTAAAAATATATTTTTCTTCCATTCGAAATGGCTTAAAAGATGGTTTTCGTAGAACCATTTGACGTATTTCATTATTCTATTAATGTCTATATTTTTAGAAAGTCCCATTTTTATTTTCCAAGCAAGAAGCAGGCTATGGTGGTGTTCTCGGCTTAGTTGCACCAATTCCTTAGCTCTTTTAATGGGCTGATGGTTTGCTTTTTCTTGATAGCGAAGTTTGGCAACGATTTTGGAATTATTAGAATCGGCATAGATACCATAAGCATTTAGTAGCGTGCCTTTGAGGTCGTCTTTAACGGACGAAATGGCATATATTATCATTTCGTCGCCGGGGTCGCTATCGCCTTCAAAACGGTGTACTTCGTCTATGACAAACTCGTCGGCATTGAGATTGCGGCTTTTATCGCGGCAGTAGAGGCAATCTTCCTCGTCTGATAGAGAAAAATCGAAAGTGTATCCTCTTTTGGATAGGTCGTTCAATGCTTCTGAAACGGTTTCGTAATATTTCATGATACTATTTATTGGGTGTGAGTTTAATGTATATAAGAATAGTTAAACTGATGCTATGTAGGTATATTTTTTTAGGATTGACGGACAAACTAAGTATAGCATGGGCGATTGGGCTATGAATAACACGCCACGAATATACGGATAAGTTTCCTAAATTCGTACATTCATGGCGAGATAATATTAAATGGTGCTGTGCCGACTATCGGGAAGCGCGTATGTTGCTTAGGAAAGCGATTTCTCTAATTCGATAGATTTAGGAAACAAAATGTTATTTTCTAAATGTATGTGCATGTGCAGGTCTAATTCAAAATCTTTAAGCATTTGGAAAGCCACTCGGTAGGTGGTGCAGCCGTCGGCGGGTGTGCTATATCCGCTGCTTAGTTCAGAAATTTTGGCAAATCTTTCACCTTCCACGCTATGCTCGTGCATCATCATATTGATGGGATTTTGGACGGTGCCGAAACCAGGAGTACTTAGTTTTTCCTGATTTCTGTTAGCTGCTGCCATTTTTTTATATACGGAAACAGTATTACCTCCTCTTTTTTCATGTGCATCGCTAATTCTTCGGCTACGAAGTTAAATTCGGCATAGATTTCAAATAGTTCGGGGTGTCTTGCACCATGAACTTTGCATAGTTTGTTTAAAAACTGCAATAATACGGGGGTCTGTGCTACGACATAGCTATGATGTTTTTCTTCGATATAAGTGGCTAACTTATCTAATGCCCACGAATTATAATCGTTTAACGACAAATTGTCTGCCAAAACTGCCTTATTGATTTCGGCAATAAGGGTGTCTTTATCAATTCCTTTCTTACTACATACTTCGTCAATAGTTTGACCGCCTTTGCAGCAAAAATCGATACCGTATTTTTGGAATACAGATGCTGTTCTGTAATCGAGGGCTACGGTCGAGCCAACTGTTTGATTTTTCATTGTATTTATTTTTGTTTAATGATGAAAATTAGTATGATTTTTTTATTTAAATAATATAAATTTCTTTTGTTACTGCGATAATTTAAGCAACATAATTAATTACGGGTATTCATTGTGTTATTTGCGATAAATTTGTCTTAAATAAGGGTGTAAAAGCAACTTTGCCAATTGTATAGGAATAGTCGGCAATGCGTACGTAGTGGCGATTATAAGTTTATTGGATTTGAGCGGAGGCGAGATATGGCTATTTTATTTCTCGTAGCGTCGAAAGGGCATCATGTTGTTTGTGCCGAACGACCGACCACGTTATCAGCATCAATGCTATCAATTCTACTACTGTTCTCGCAATATGAAACGACCACCATTTGTCGCGAAGCACAGCCCAATTTTCGGGTAATGTATCTGCCGTCCATTTAAGCATTTCGGTTTGAATAGGAATATTGCCCAAGCGCGTGATGGCTATGCACGATATAAGAAAGGCGGCGGCTAAAAGCAGTGCAGCGGATATGGTTTTATTGTTCCGTTGTATAAACACAGAAACCAGCGTAATTGTTGTGGCTGCGACCACTAATATTATCATTAATGTGTTTAGCGAGCCAATTAGATGCTGTTGCTGTTCTATATAAGTAGAAGGAGAAAAATTGCTTGGGTTAAATCCGAACCAAATTCCAAAACTTGTGCCCGCCAGCAAAGCGACAAGTACAATGCTCAAAAAATTGTAATAATGGAAGCATCATAATTATATTTTTTTATGAATAAAATTATTGGCATACGAATTTTTGCAGGAGAATGGAACGCCTATGGCGGATTTCGGGATTACCGTTCATTCTCCCAAAATATCATTTGATGAGACTTCATTAATGGCACTTCGCTTCGCAAAATTGAGGGGCTTTGATGTTATAATTGTTAGTACCGCAAATATACGCCAATTTTTTTTTACTAAGGGAATAAGCTAATTTTTTAAAGGACATAGTAACAAAATTGCTAAAAAAACACTACCTTTGCAGCCCGATTTAGTGCTTATAATAGGATTTGTACATTTGCGTATAAAGATAAGGCTAAACCTTTTACCATTTTGTCCCGCTCAAAGCTATGTCATCACCCTATCATATTGCCCATATAGGCTTAAAACAAGGACTACATACCTTCGAATATACGCTCAATGCCGCCTTTTTTGCCCAATTCAACGCCGAATTTCACCCCAACGATACACTTCAAGTAACGCTACAATTCGATAAAACCACCGAACATCTCTACCACCTCACATTCGACATCAACGGAACGATTACCGCCGAATGTGACCGATGTTTGGCAGATTTACAATTGCCTATTAAAGAAAGCTACCCGTGATGGTCAAAATGGTAGCCAAACTACCCAATACTGCCGATAGCGAAGACGAATTAGACCTACTATATATTACGCCCGATATGGCGTATATCGATATTAGCCAACTCACTTATGAATTTGCCTTGCTGAGTCTTCCCCAGCATGTTGCTTTCCCCTTAGACAACTATGGCAAACCTACCTGCCCGCGCAACTCCGACGGTACAATGCCCTGTAACGAAAATGTATTATTGATACTCAACCGCCCTGACGAAGACGAACCCAATAACGACACAGACATAGACCCACGCTGGAAATCATTGCGCGATTTGCAATAAGTCTTATTGACTCATGTTACGCAGCATAGCTTAAAATGCTGTTTAAACGACCTTTAAACGAGGCATTTTTATAGCATAGAAAAGCCAATTTTAGCTCAAAAATCGTTGTGGCGGGTCTAAGGGGCTAATCCAGCGTTTTTGGCAGGTAAAAACCGATTGGCGGAAAGATGTCTCTGCGTAACATCAGTTATTGAAATAGAATAGTAGATAGCAATATGTTTTTCGCTTATTATGTATGTGTTTGATAATTAGGCAATTACATTGCGCTGTGAAGCCTCGAAAATGAATGAATTGCGCTATTCTAATAGATATATTGAAATAAAGTAACTATTTAGCCTTGTAGGGAGAACTAATCGAATAGGCAGCGATGTTAGGCATTATTACATAAGTATTGCCCCGTGCCCAAAACCCTATACCCCAAACAGTTACGAAATAAAATTATAATTAATAACCATTAGATATACTTTGTGCCATGCCTAATCCTAAGCGCAGACACTCCAATACGCGACGCGATAAGCGTCGCACCCACTACAAAGCCACTGCCCCTACCGTTGTAAATTGTAGCAACTGTGGCGCATCTGTTTTATGGCACCGCGTATGTGGTGCATGTGGTTTTTATCGCAAACGCCAAGTAACAGATGCCAGCATTCGATTGGAGCGCAAACGCCGCAACCAAGATAACGAAGTAGATGTCAATAGCATCGACAATACCGTTGATGAATAGCTAATATGGCTACAACGACAAGACGGGCAGCCATCACAGGCGTAGGTGGCTATGTGCCTAATTATGTACTGACCAATGCCGAGTTAGAAAGCATGGTCGATACTACTGATGCTTGGATTCAGTCAAGAACAGGCATCAGCGAGCGGCGCATATTAAAAGGCGAAGGATTGGCTACTTCCGATATGGCAGTAGCCGCCGTGCAATGCCTACTCGACAAAAAAGGCTGGCAAGCAACCGATATCGATTTGCTGATATGTGCTACCGTCACACCCGATATGGTATTTCCAGCAACTGCCAATATCATAGCCGACAAATTAGGGTGCCGTACCATACCAAGTTTTGATATAGCGGCAGCTTGTTCGGGCTTTTTGTATGCCCTAAATACAGGCGCAACCTTTGTCGAATCGGGCAAATATGAGCGCGTAGTCGTTGTTGGCGCCGATAAAATGTCGGCTATCGTCGATTACCAAGACCGCGCTACCTGTATCATCTTTGGCGACGGAGCAGGAACTGTATTGCTCGAACCCAGCGAACAAGGCACCGGTATTGTCGATAGTATCTTGCGCAGCGACGGAGCGGGACGCATCTACCTACACCAAAAAGCAGGTGGTTCGCTCAAACCACCCAGCCACGACACCGTTGCCGCCCGCGAACACTACATCTTTCAAGACGGACAACCCGTGTTCAAGTTTGCCGTCAAAAATATGGCAGATGTAGCCGAAGAAATCATGCAGCGCAACCAATTGAACAGCGACGACGTAGCTTGGCTCGTGCCCCACCAAGCCAACAAACGAATTATCGATGCTACCGCCCGCCGTATGGGATTGTCAGACGAAAAAGTTATGCTAAATATACAAAAATTTGGCAATACTACCGCCGCCACTATACCCCTCTGCTTATGGGAATGGGAAAACCAACTCAAACCCAACGACAATATCATTCTGACCGCCTTTGGCGGAGGTTTTACTTGGGGGGCTATCTACTTAAAATGGGCTTATAGCAGCACAGAGGCATAAATCCCATATCTTATAGAATAAATTATTATTACTCATAAACCCCAATATCCACTACCAAAATGGCAACGACCGCCGATATTAAAAATGGACTTTGTATGGAATTTAACTACGATATATGGACAGTAGTAGAATTTCAGCACGTAAAACCTGGAAAGGTGCGCCTTTGTGCGCACTAAATTAAAAAGCCTCACATCGGGCAAAGTTTTGGAAAATACCTTCCCTTCGGGACACAAAATCGAAGAAGTGCGCGTAGAACGCCGCAACTGCCAATACCTATACCGCGATGATAACGGCTTCCATTTCATGAACAACGAAAATTTTGAGGAAGTAACACTACCCGAATCCCTTATCTCCGCCCCACAATTTTTGATTGACGGACAAGTGGTAGAGGTATTATTTCACGCTACCAAAGAAATAGCACTTTCTTGCGAGATGCCCTCACACGTAGTAATGGAAGTGACCTATACCGAGCCAGGCGTAAGAGGCGATACCGCTACCAATACCCTAAAACCCGCCACAGTCGAAAGCGGTGCTACGGTGAACGTGCCGCTATTCGTCGATGCAGGCACCAAAATCAAAATCGATACGCGCACAGGAGCATACGTCGAGCGCGTCAAATAAGTAGGTACACAAAACCCACTGCCCGACAATAACACGCATGATAAATGCCCAAAACATCAAAAAATCCTATGGCGACCTTGCCGTACTCAAAGGCATCGATTTTTCGGTGTCGGAGGCGGAAATTGTGTCGGTTGTAGGAGCTTCGGGAGCAGGCAAAAGCACCTTGCTGCATATCTTAGGCACATTAGACCGCGCCGATAGCGGCACTCTGCGCATAGCCGATATAGAGGTGGGCAAACTAAATGACCGCGAAATGGCAAAATTTCGCAACCAACATATCGGGTTCGTATTTCAATTTCATCACCTACTGCCCGAATTTACTGCCCTCGAAAATGTATTGATGCCCGCCCTCATTGCAGGGCGAACCGCCAAAGATGCCACGCCACAAGCCCAAAAACTATTGTCGTTTTTGGGCTTGGAAGCGCGGGCACAGCACAAACCTAATGCCTTGTCAGGCGGCGAGCAACAACGAGTAGCCGTAGCCCGCGCCTTGATGAACCAACCCAAAGTAGTGCTTGCCGACGAACCATCAGGCAACTTAGACTCAGATACGGCGCATAACTTGCATCGCTTGTTTTTTCGACCTCCGCACCGAGTTCAAACAAACTTTCGTCATCGTAACACATAACGAAGATTTGGCAAATATGGCAGACCGAAAAATTACGATGAAAGACGGACTGATTCACAACAGCCGCGCTTAATTGCCGGACAACTGCTTTTGTAATTCGATGGTTTCGGAGCTTTGGTAGCCTGTGCGAGTAGCCTTGGACAAATAGGCTTTTGCTGCTACCTTATCTTGTTGCGCTAAGGCAATTTGTGCCATTAGTTCATTAATACTGATGTTTTCAGGGCGTTTGGCATATTCACTCGCGGCGAGAATTTTAGCTTTTTGAGCATCATTCCCTAAGTGCAAATGTATTTTTGCAATTTCTAAATTTACATTATGGCCACTTTTGCGGTCTTCCGACAGCATATCTAATAAGTCGGATGTGAGAGATTTTACTTTTTCGGGCTGATTTTGGGCTTGATAGACACGGGCTTGGGTCTCGTAAAACGAAAATTCGGGCATCACGGCAGCTGCTTGCTCGCTGAGAGTCAAGGCGCGGTCATATTCGCCACGCGCCAAAGCTATTTCGGCAAGTCCGTTTTGGGCAAAAGCATAGCTGGGGCGCAACTGCAAAGACATATTGTATTGTAATTCGGCATTTTTTAGGTCCTTATGGCGGCGATATAGCTCGCCCAAAGTGAAACGACACCATTCCGTGTTTTCGGCACCAGGCACACCCGCCTCTACTGCCAAACGCATAGCTGCTAACGCGCCTTCATAATCGCCGTGCAATTCGCGCAAGTATGAAACCCGCGAGTAAGAGCGCAAATCGGGGCGCATCGCCGACATCTTATCCGACATCTTGACCGCATCGGCATAATTGCCCAACTCTACATTGGCATCGACTAACACGCCATAAACCGCTGCGAACTTGTCGTTGAGTGCGAGGGCTTCTTGTCCTAAGGCGAGGGCTTGTTTAAAATCGTGCTGCGACAAACAAACAGATGCTTTGCTCGTCAGGGTCTGCAATTGTATGTCGGGGTCTTTGGGTTTTTGTGCCAAAATGCCATCTAAAATTTGCAGTGCTGCGGGATAATAATACGGGTGTTCGCCAGTAGTACGCGCTTCTTGCATATAGATAGCCGCCAAATAAAGCATACTTTTATAGTCCTGTGGGTTTTTGGCTATTTTCTCACGCAATTGCGCCACCTCCGTTTGTACGATTGCCCAATCGTCAGCTTGTGCTAACATACCTTCACGTATTTTTAGGGCAGGAATATCAGTAATGCCCGCTGCAATATCAGTAGGAACGGCATTGCCCGTCGAATTGCAAGCCATAGTAAGCGATACTAAGGCTGCGAGGATAGCTGTTAGGCATATCACATAAGCAGAATATTGACGATTCATTGTTGTTTAGTTAAATATGTAATAAAAATAAACGTGAAATTGAATATGCAGAGTGCCATTTTAGAAAATGGTGCGTAGCATGAGTAAATGGGAACGAAGCGGTTAGA
The DNA here is from genome assembly GCA_016711295.1 of Sphingobacteriales bacterium. GTDB lineage: Bacteria > Bacteroidota > Bacteroidia > Chitinophagales > UBA2359 > JADJTE01. Next base: position 24,047 of record JADJTE010000010.1, read on the forward strand.
GGCATTACACCAGCGAGATCAGCAATTTCCGCTTTAAATAATTTACGTTATATAATACGTTGAAAATGAACGATTTGATTTTATTAATAAAATTGTAATAAAAAATTTACGATTTTATAATTCGCTTGTTATTAGTAGAATACGAATTGTTAAATTTTAATAGCGGAAATTGCTGCAGCGAGATAGCTTCTTTTTTTAGGAGGGTGTAATGCCTCGCCGCTTATAATGGTTACTAAAAATGGACGATTAGTTTTTCATAAATTTAGTCACGACCATATTGCTTCCATCGCCAATGCGCACATAATATACGCCTGGCTGCCAATCGCCCAACACTATATCCAAATCATTCACACCTATATTGGGGCTTAGATTGGCGGTATAGCGTTCTTTGCCGCTTAGGTCAAATATTTTGACTATAGTGGCATTAGTGATATTTGCAATATATTGAATGTGTATTTTGCTGATAGCAGGGTTAGGATATAGCTGACTCAATACCAAAGGCGGTGTATTGGCTGCTGTTTGGCGCGATATTGACAATACGCCTACTTGTTTGCCGCTGCCATCAATATCATATTGCATAAGACGGTAATATGATAAGCCTGCAGTAGCATTTTTGTCTAAAAATTGGTAGTTTTGCGTAGTGCTGCTATTGTCTTTGCCTTTTATAGTGGCTATATTGCTGAATGTTTGCCCGTCAGAGGCGCATTGCAAGACGAAATGCGCGTTGTTGATTTCGGAAGCGGTTGTCCAACGAAGTAGGTTGCCCTCTTGTCGTGGATAGCCATTAAAGGAAACCAACTCAATGCCAAGCGACATACAAGGCATCATGGGCGTATCAGCTACGTTGATGCTACAACCATACAAGTCGGTAATGGTGACATTATAGACCGAACCCACGATAATAGGTCCGAAAGTAAAGGAGTCGCCAACGCGTTGTACTGTTCCGTCATAATCGCCGCTTATGACGAAGGGAGCATTTCCGCCGCCTATTGTCAGCGTAACGCTATATTCAGTCGTAACGCCGCTCTGACAAGTGACTTGCGGTATGCCTGCTAAGGTGCTACAAGCAAAAATCTCTTTGCCACCACAAGGACCATTGCCATTCCAAGGGTCTGCCATATATGGGAAAGCCGTTTTGAAAGGCGCGTCGTTGGTATCGACGTTAGTAGTATATGTCAATACATCTAAGAGGTCTTGGGTCACGGGATTGGCATCGCCTGCCGTATAATCGTCGTACCACAAGCCTATGGCTGCGAGAGCTATGCCTGCTACGGCTTGCAACTCGATGCGCGTAACATCGTCTTCCAAGCGTCTTCCGTTCGGGAAGCCGTCCATGTTCGGGATAGCTTGCAGGTCAGTAGTGGTATTATACATTGGGTCGGTCAAGCCCGCAACGGCAGCCGCTAAAATACCCAAATTGCTGAATGCAGGGCTGTCGCGGTCGGTGACGGGTGTAGCCATATTTAAGCGCAGCATATCGCCCGCCGATGGTAGAAAATTGTTGATAAATGGTTTGCCTGCCGCAAGCGGATTGCCATTTTTGCCCGTAGCCAATTGGTAGGGCGGAAAATTGGGCACACCCGTATAGAATATGGGCCATAAGTCGACCGAGCGCGGTTTTTCGGCAGCGGGCAGCAATAAAGTGCCAAAAATGGCATCGTCAAGGGCTGTTCCTGCTACGGCTGCTGAACCTTTTAGCGGAAACAATCCGTCATTGCCATTTCCGAAGTCGAGTCCGAGTTGTAGCGAGTTGCGTTGTATGCGCAGCGGCGCAAATGCGGGTACAGCACCACCGAATAAAGCATCGTCCATATATAAACCTAATTCGGGGTTGTAGAAATACTCGTTATGCGCGGGGTCTTCGTTATAGGGCGTTAATGCGTTCCAATAGTCTTTTTGTCCTATCGGAATGACGGCTTCGTTGGTGAGTGGCATGCCCAAGCGCGATACTTGCACCCATTCGCTGTCGTCGTAGCTCTCTGTGCCATTAGGATTGAGGGTTCGGATACGGGGGCGGCTTGCCGAAGCCCATACGCCAATCACAAAATCGCCGTCGAGGATAGAAGTAGCTTCGTCCACGCTTTTGCCGTCTTTTGGAGGGTAGCAATGGGCACTTGAATAGCAATGCTATGCACGTTGAGGCACGATAGACCATCGCGTGGCGTACCACCATTTTGTCTCGGCGAGTCGCCCAAATCAAATATACCGCCCAAATCGACAAAAAATGGGTCATCTACCGGTCCGCAGTATATTTTTTCGCCTGTAGTTGCCGTTGCAATAGCTTGTTGCAGCAAAGTTTCGTAGCTCAATACGCCCAAACCTACGCTACTCTGTATCGAGCGCGGTCCTATATTGGGCGGCGGGACAATGCCATCTTGCACAACGGGCTGAAAAGTAACTCCGCCGTCGGTGCTTCGCTCACACAAATAGGTTGTTTTGAGGTTTTCTGCCCCTAAGCGAATATTAAAAAATGTAGTAGGGTCTTGATTGGTTTTGCTAAACGTAAAGCGATAGATTATCTCATCGCCTGGCACAGTAGCGTCATTATCTACGTGTATTTCGTAGCGGATATTAGTGCCAAACGAATAATAATTGGGTCCGCCTTGCGCCAATTGCCCAGGTATATAGTTGGCAATCAGTGTGACGGTATTGGGGTCGTCGGGACTGCGGAAGGCATACACATCAGTATTGTCTGCCAAGGGGTCGTTGGCGATTAGCGGGGCTTCGCGGTGGCTTGATGCGCGTACCGACAAGGTTGCCCATAGAATGGCTACAACTGTCAATAGCAGTTTGAGTCGGATAAAAAGGATATGGTTCATAGGTTTTGTTAAAAAAAGTGAGGTGGGATAAAATGTATATGGGGCGATTTTAGAAATCGGTACCGCGCCAAGGTTCTGCCATATAAGGAAAATCGGCATTGAAGTGTGCATCGTTAGCCTCTACGCCTGTCGTATATGTCAATACATCTAAGAGGTCTTGGGTCACGGGATTGGCATCGCCCGCCGTATAATCGTCGTACCACAAGCCTATGGCTGCAAGAGCTATGCCTGCTACGGCTTGCAACTCGATGCGCGTAACATCGTCTTCCAAGCGTCTTCCGTTCGGGAAGCCGTCCATGTTCGGAATAGCTTGTAGGTCAGTAGTGGTATTATACATTGGGTCGGTCAAGCTCGCAACGGCAGCCGCTACAATGCCCAAATTGCTGAATGCAGGGCTGTTGCGGTCGGTGACGGGTGTAGCCATATTTAAGCGAAGCATATCGCCCCCCGATGGCAGAAAATTGTTGATAAATGGCTTGCCCGCCGCAAGCGGATTGCCATTTTTGCCCGTAGCTAATTGGTAGGGCGGAAAATTGGGCACACCTGTATAGAATATGGGCCATAAGTCGGTAGAGCGCGGTTTTTCGGCAGCGGGCAGCAATAAAGTGCCAAAAATGGCATCGTCAAGGGCTGTTCCTGCTACGGCTGCTGAACCTTTTAGGGGAAACAATCCGTCATTGCCGTTTCCGAAGTCGAGTCCGAGTTGTAGCGAGTTGCGTTGTATGCGCAGCGGCGCAAATGCGGGTACAGCACCACCGAATAAAGCATCGTCCATATATAGACCTAATTCGGGGTTATAAAAATACTCGTTATGCGCGGGGTCTTCATTATAAGGCGTTAATGCGTTCCAATAGTCTTTTTGTCCTATCGGAATGACGGCTTCGTTGGTGAGTGGCATACCCAAGCGCGATACTTGTATCCATTCGCCATCGTTATTGGGGGCTGCGCCATTGCTGTCGAGGGTTCGGATAGCGGGGCGGCTTGCCGAAGCCCATACGCCAATCACAAAATCGCCGTCAAGGATAGAAGTAGCTTCTGCTACGCTTTTGCCGTCTTTTTGGAGGGTAGTAATGGGCACTGAATGGCAATAGTATGTACATTATAGCCCGCCAAACCATCGCGATTGTTACCCATTTGTCGGGGCGAGTCGCCCAAATCAAATATACCGCCTAAATCGACAAAGAATGGGTCGTCAACTGGTCCGCAATAGACCTTTTCGCCCGTAGTAGCTGTGGCTATGGCATCTTCTATCAATTGCGCATAGCTCATAGCACCCAAGCCCGCGCCGCCCTCGATAGAGCGTGCCCCAATATTAGGTGGCGGAACAATACCATCTTGCACAATGACTTGGAAAGTAGCACCGCCGTCAGTGCTGCGCGATAGAGTATAGGTAGTTTTTAGATTTTGTGCCCCCAGACGGATATTAAAAAATGTCGTCGGGTCTTCGTTGGTTTGTTCAAACGTAGCGCGGTAGATGATTTCGTCTCCTGGTACGGCGGCATTATTATCCACATGTATTTCGTAGCGGATATTGGTGCCAAACGAATAATAATTGGGCCCGCCTTGTGCCAATTGTCCGGGTATATAGTTGGCAACCAGCGTAACGGTATTGGGGTCGTCGGGGCTGCGGAAGGCATATACATCGGTATTGTCTGCCAAGGGGTCGTTGGCAATAAGTGGGGCTTCGCGGTGGCTTGATGCCCATGTTTGGTTCATGGGCATAGCAAGCAGTAAAGCGAGCAACAATTGCCCAAAACGGAACAAGTGAAATGTTTTAAGCATAATGAAAATATTTAAACTGATTGTTAAAGACAAAGAACAGGTCGTTCAACACATGGGTATGTGTCGATTATGTTTATTGGTAATACGGCAATGGGTTTAGGCGGAACTGTGTTTTGGCAAATTGGATAAGTGCCAATGTTTATCAGAAAAAGAACGCGATTTTTCCTTTTATAAACAGCGGATGCCCTGGTGTAAAGTGTAGTTCCGAAACGGGTTCGGGTTCGTCGAACAAGCGCGATTCTGTATCAAATTGAGCTTCGTTCCATTCGCTATTGAGCAAGTTTTCGGCTACGATGCCCGCTTCCCATCGGCGTTGGGTATAATTGATGGCAGCATCTACTATAAAATAGCCTTCGGCAGTGACAGTATTGTCAGAGTTTGCAGGGCGGTCTTTGATATATCGATATCGCAGGCTGCCGTTCAATCCTTTTTCGGGTCGATAATAGATGCCGCCTGTGCTGGTGAGGTTAGGAGCAAGGGGGATATAGTTGTTGCGGTCTTCGCTGTCCAAATCGCGCCCAATGGCTAAGTTGATATTCGTTTCGGCAAACCATTGGGGCGTAAATTGATAACGCGCTTCGAGGTCTATACCTGTGCGTCGTGTTCGCCCGCCTGCTTCTACTACACCTGCATCGCCTACATATACAAATTCTTGTTCTAAGAACAGATACCAAGCAGCAGCGGTAAGTATCAGCGACGGAGTAGGTTTGCAGCGCAGTCCGAGGTCGGCACCGTAAGCAGCAGGAAGGGTTTGCACGCCATTGTTGGCGATAACACCTCGCGTATCGTTGGCATGAAACCCTCTGCCACTTTTCAAGTAGAACAACAATGACTTATTTGCTTGGTATTGTATCGTTAGTTTGGGGCTTATAATTTGGCTGCCCTCGCTGCGGTCGCTTTGGGTTAATTGGTCGTTATAGCGTTGGCGAAAAAAATCGGCGCGGATAGCGGGGTTTATTTGCCATTTCCCGATTTGCCATACTAAATCAGCAAACGCATAAGCGTTGTCTTCGCTGATATCGCCCATTTGGATGGCATCTAATAGCTCGCTGCGGTTTTTGGTATGCGACAATTCTGAATCGTGCGTTCGGTCGGCTCTGATGCCTATGCCGTAGCTTGTGGTAAGCGTTGTTTTGCCCATAGCATAAGGCTGTTGGTAGCGTAGGCGTGCCATGTATATATCGCGTTTTTCCTGTTGTTTGATTTGGTCGCCATTGACGGGGTCGTCTAAGAAAAAGGTGAAATTGGAAAACAATTCAAAATCATAGCGAATATAAGCAGCTTGTGCTTCGAGCCAACCCTTTTGTTTCGGCAGGTTTTGCTGCCATTTTAGTTGTACGTTGCTTCGTTTAGTATTGCCGCCTTCTTTGTCGTCAATAGCACCGAATCGGTCAATAAAACCGCTATCTACGGCGCGTTGGGGTATTTGACCTGATGCGTCCCAGCGGCTGGCAAATGTGCTGGCGGTGAGTTGCAAGGTAGTATTTTCGGTGGGTGTAAATCGGTATTTGGCTAAGGCATTAACGCGGTTGAAATGCTGCGAACTGATAAAAGGCCCATCGGAATAGAGATATTCAGCAGCGATATAAGCACTATGTTTCGTATTGATATGGGGCACTAAATTGACCATTGCTAAGGTGCGATAGGTGTTGAACCTTCCTGCTTCTACTTGTACCATGCTGTGCGATAGTTTGTTGAGGGTCTCGAAACCAATGTAGCCAGCAGTCGTAAAATTGCCATGTTCGGCATAATAGGGACCCTTGCCGTAGTCGATATTGCGCACTGTTTCGGGTATGACGAAGTGCAAATCGGCATAGCCTTGTCCGTGGGCATGTGATACCATATTGACGGGCATACCGTCAACGCTAATGTCGATGTCGGTGCCGTGGTCGATGTCGAAGCCGCGCAGGAAAATCTGTTCTGCTTTGCCGCCGCCTGCATGTTGGGCGATAAACAAACCCGATACGATTTGCATCAATTCTTGCGCCGATTTGACGGGTTTGAGATTGACATCGATGCGGCTGAGGGTATTGCGGTGCAGGGCAGAGGGGTTGGCGGTAATGGCTACCTCTTGTAGTTTGATACTGCTGCGTTCCAATTCGATGTGTAGGGGCGATGCAGTTTGTGACAATTTTATTTCGCGGGTCTCATAGCCAATACACGAAACAACAGCGGTTAATGTTGTGTCCTCAGTAGATAGGGGCAGCACTACATTTCCGTTTCGGTCGCTGAACCCTGACGACTCGGCTTGCGACAAATTGATCATCGCCATTTCTATTGGTTCTTGGGTGCGCTTGTCTATAATTTTGGCTTGTAGTAATTGGTGCTGTGCTTGGGCTGATATTGTCCAGCTAAGCATAGCTAATAATAGAGTAAATTGTAACTTCATATCTTGGAGGTCGGTTTTACCCCTACTTACGAAAGGGTTAGGTGATTTGGATTGATAAAGGTAGTTTTTTATTGCTTTTTTTCGGTCCGAAAATGTTTTTTATTCCCTCAAATAAGTATCAAGTAGTAAATAAAGGACTTATTTTCGAGGATATTTGTATTTTTGCGACATGAAACAGAGACGTTATATAAAGCTCACGGAAGAGGGGTATTCAATTTTGTTTTTTGAAATATGAAAAAAAATAAATATCAAATCATATATATTATTTAATTTGCAATAAATCAAGAAAAAAATTAACTTTGTATCTCCTAATCAAGTCTTTAACCAAAAAGACTGCATTTATCACTTGAATGTGCGCCCTTAGATGCCTAATCCCATTTTTTTTACTCCTTTTGCGTTCTTCTATGGCTTCAAAGAGCGAAAATAGACAGGGAAGCCGAAATATAGACAAAAAAACAAGTGAATCCAAAAAATCATCTGTTTTTGCACCCAAATCTATTTAGAATTAAAATAAAAAAAAATATACATGCCTCCCGCACACGTATTATTGATAGATTGCCCCGACCAAACGGGCTTGATTCACCGTATTACAGGCGTTTTGAGCCGACATGCCCTCAATATACTCAAAAATGATGAGTTTGTAGATGCCGAAACGCGCTATTTTTTTATGCGCACCGAGTTTGAGGGCGATATTGATGCCGCTGCCCTCCGCACCGAACTATTAGCAGAGCTACCCAAAAGCGTAAATTTGCACCTCAACCCGCGCAAGCGCAAGGACATTGTGGTATTGGCAACCAAGGAGCACCACTGTCTGGGCGATTTGCTGTTGCGCTATGCCTACGACGAACTCGACGCGACGATACTTGCCGTAGTGAGCAACCACAATACCCTACAGCCCTTAGTGGCTAAGTTTGGTATTCCGTTTCACTATGTCAGCCACGAACATCGCGACCGCCCCGAACACGAAGCTGCCATACATAAAGCCTTAGCCATTTATAACCCCGAATATTTGGTGTTGGCAAAATATATGCGCATATTAACGCCTGATTTTATTCGGCAATATCCCGACCGGATTATTAATATCCATCATTCGTTTTTGCCTGCTTTTATAGGAGCTAACCCCTACAAGCAAGCCTTTGAGCGCGGGGTAAAAATTATCGGTGCCACAGCGCACTTCGTCAATGCCGACTTAGACGAGGGTCCTATCATCGACCAAAACGTAATTGCCGTCAATCATCGCTATACCGCCGAAGATATGGCAAAGGCGGGCAAAGATGTAGAAAAAATTGTGTTGGCAAAAGCCTTGAAAACCGTTTTTCAAGACCGCGTATTTATTCACGGCAACAAAACGGTGATTTTCTGACCTGCGAGGCATTTCGATAAAATCTGCTCCGCAAAATTGTAAAAGTTAGGGTTTGGAATACCTAATTATTCAAAGAAAAAAAGCTCGGTTTCGCGCAGCAAAGCAAAACCGAACTTTTTCGTATAATATGAACCAATATCTGCTCGATATTAATGCCCTTCGCTGTGGTCGTCAAACATACCTTGATATTCATAACTGCCGTGGTCGGTGCAGTGTAGTTGTCGGCGTTTTTTGGCGGGTGGGGCTTGTGTATTGCCGCCGCCTTTTTTACACCTATCATTTTTTGGCTAATTCGGTTGCGCTCGCTCTCTATTTGTTGGCGCAGAGTGGCATCGCGTTCCTTGTCATAAAAGCAAATACCGTCTATATATGTTTGCAGGGCTTGGGCATAGACCGACAACGGATTGTCAGACCACAGCACTACATCGGCATCTTTGCCTATTTTGATGCTGCCCACGCGATTGTCGATATGCAGCATCTTAGCAGGATTGAGGGTAACGAATTTCCAGGCCTCTTCGGGCGATACTTTGCCGTATTTGATAGCTTTGGCGGCTTCTTGGTTCAGGCGACGCGCCATCTCTGCATCGTCCGAATTGAAAGCGGTGTTTACGCCTACTTGTTGCAGGATAGCACCGTTATAGGGTATAGCATCATATACTTCGTGTTTGTATGCCCACCAATCAGAGAACGAAGAGGCGTTTACGCCGTGTGCTTTCATTTTGTCTGCCACTTTGTAGCCTTCCAAGATATGCGTAAATGTATTGATTTTGAATCCAAATTGCTCGGCTACGCGCATGAGCATCGTTATTTCCGATTGTACGTAGGAGTGGCAGGTGATAAAGCGTTTTTTATTTAAAATTTCGTTGAGTGCCTCTAATTCCAAATCGCGGCGTAGGGGCAATAGGTTGCTGGGTGCGGGTACGGCTTTGTTTTTATTATTGCTGCTGGTGCCGCTCAATTGCTGTCCATATTCGCGGGCGCGGGTAAAATAGTCGATATATACTTGTTCTACGCCCATACGGGTTTGCGGAAAACGGACTGTATTGTTGTCGCCCCAATTTGATTGTTTGACATTTTCGCCCAGCGCAAATTTGATAAAGGGAGCTGCTCCTTCCATTTTCATTTTTTCGGGCGCAAAACCCCAGCGCAATTTGATAACCGTTGCTTGCCCGCCGATGGGGTTTGCCGAACCGTGCAGCAATTGCGAGGTGGTAACGCCGCCTGCCAATTGGCGATAAATATTGACATCTTCTGAGTCTACGACATCGCCTATGCGCACTTCAGATGAGCATGATTGCGTACCTTCGTTTACGCCGCGTCGTATGGCGATATGCGAGTGTTCGTCTATCACACCGCAGGTGATGTGCTTGCCTTTGGCATCGATGCTTTTGCCGCCTGCGGGTAGGCTCAGATTTTTGCCTACTTGTGCTATTTTGCCGTTCTGAATCAACGTCTGTTTCGGTCAGGATGCCCTCTTGTTCGTTAGTCCATACGGTGGCGTTTTTTGAACAGAACGGTTTCGGCTTAGGTATTTCTGTCCAGCCATAGCCGTTGAACGGATAAGTGACAAGCCCATATATTTCTTTGTCTTTTGTGTCTTTATCCTTTGTTTTATCGTCGGTTTTGGCTTTATCGTCAGTTTTTGTTTTATTGGCATCATCTTTTTTGGGTGCTTCGCGCGGTATGGCAGTCCATTCTACCCATTTTCCGTTGGCTAATTGTCCTTTTCCTTTCCACTGTTTGCCATCGGCACTTATCCAGCCTGCCAAGCGCACAAAACCTTTGCCCGATTGAGCATGTCGGGTGCTGTCGGGTGTGGTATCAAATCCAAGCGTAATATTTTGTTGTTCAACGCTTTGCGTTACGGGAATTTTGAGGCTATCGGTCAGGGCGATTTCCGTTTTTAGCTCGTCGGGGCTTTCGCCTGTTATGTTTAATTGGTATAGAACATTGCCCGTTTTGAGTGTATAATAGCCGCGCAGGTCGATGGAGGCGGGTGTTTTTAGTACATGCTGTTTGCCCATCACCCAGTTTTCGTACAATTCGGTTTTTTTCGCCGAACAATTCGCCCGACATGATGAGGAAATTGGCAATTTTTCCTACTTCAAGGCTGCCTAATTGTTGCTGCATACCCAGCATGGTAGCGGGCGTAATGGTCAGGGCTTTCAGGGCTGCTTCTTTCGACAAACCTCGTTTGATGGCTTGTTGCAGACATTTGCCGAATTTATTGGTTTCTTTCAAGCCCGCAGTAGTAAGGGCAAAATTGATGCCGTTTTTTTCTAATACAGCTAAGTTGGCGGGGGCTAATTCCCAATGTTTCATGTCTGCCAAAGATACATTGCTTGCATCTAAGGGTCTCTACGTCGTAGGCATCGGGAAAGTTTAGGGGTATGATGAACGACGCGCCAGTAGCTTTGAGTTCGGCGGCGCGTTGGTATTCGTCGCCATGCCCTTTGATGATGTAGGATACACCAAATTCGTCTGCTATTTTGTCAGCGTGTAGGGCAGCTAACCAGTCTTGTGCGTCAAATATTTGGGGTAGGTTTTGGGTTTTGTTCCAAGCATCGAGCGATAAGTTGAACTCTGCGCCTTTGGGTGCTGCTTGGGCATACCATTGGGCATCTAAATAGGTTTGGCGCAGCAAGGCGATAGCACCCATTTCAGAGTCGGGATAATCTTGGGTCGATGCGCCTTTATTGAGCGAGTAACAGGCGGCGGCGCGGTCTTTCAGTATGCTTTCTTGCGCTGCTTCGCTGCCTAAGACTACTACGGTTCCTGTTCCGCGAGCTATGCCGTCTTGGTAATGGGTTAGGACTGCTCCAAATCCTTGTCCGCGCATGGTTTTGGCTGCTTTATCATCGGGCGAAAACGATTCGACGGCATTGGTTTCGGGCTTGATGGCTTGGTTCCAGCCGTATGCGCCTTTTTTGTCGCTTACCATTTGGGGCGGGTCAGTCCATTTGCGTCCTTTGGGTGCCGATTCGGGCAAGCCATAGGCTGTGTAGGGGTCAATAAACGAGGGATAAATAAATTTGCCCCCCAGGTCTATTGTTACTGTACCTTTGGGAATGCTTACGCTTGTACCAACTGCTGCTACGCGCCCGTTGCGGACGAGCAAAGTGGCTTTTTCGATTTTTTGGTTATAGGTCGTATAAATGGTGGCATTGGTAAGGGCATACAAGCCTTCGCGTTTGTCATATACGCCATTGACGGGAAATGTAGATTGCGCCCAAGCCGTCAAGCCGCTGCACAGTCCGATAAATAATAGGAAGAAATGCTTCATAGATGTTGGTGTTGGTTTATAGGGCACAAAATAACAAAAAACAAGCATAGGATTATTGCTTTTTTCACAACTCAAATCAGAAATTAAAGTTTTTTATGATTTGGGCGGGCAACTGCTTTTGGGGTGTATGTACGATTATGTGGGCTGTTTTTTGGGTAGTAGGCGGTATTTGTTTTCGAGCTGAAAAAGGGTAGGAACATAGCAGGTATTATGAACACAAGGAAAAACGAAAAAATAGCCCTTGATACGCTTTTGTTTCGTGCTGAGGTTTTTTTGATGCGTAGAAACTGGTTTGCGCGGCATTGGTAAATATAAAGGTAGGCGAGGGGCAGCGAGATAATTTAGGTATTCGTTTTAGCTACGGCACTTTTATACCCAAACTTTTTGCTTTTTGAACATCAGCTTCGGCAGCGGCGGTATTGCCCAAATCCTTATGCGTATAGGAGCGGTGTAAATAAAATTCGCCGTTTTTGGGGTCGAGTTGTATGGCGCGGTCGAAATCAGGCAGCGATTGGGGGATCATTTTTAAATGCCTATTTGCCAAGCCGCGCCAATAGTAGGCTTTGGCGTTGTCGGTGGTAGTGGCGATATAAGCATCGTAATCGGCTTTGGCGAGTTCGTGTTTGCCTAATACGCTATATGTAACAGCGCGATTGAGGTAGGCATCGGGGTAATGTTTTTTTAGTTCGAGGGCTTTGTTATAATCCGCCATAGCGAGGTCGTATTGCTGTTTTTGGAAATAGACCGAACCACGGTTGCCATAGCTTTCGGCATAATCGGGTTTTAGTTCGATGGCTTTATTATAATCGGCTAATGCCTCGTCGTTTTTATTGAGCGAAAAATAAGTATTGCCGCGATTGACAAATGCCAAGTGATATTTGGGGTGTAGCTGTATTGCCATGCTGAGGTCTTACAGTGGTTCTTGTGGGCGGTCGTGCTGGCGGCGATAGTGCCCGCGATTGTTGTAGGCAGTGGGTATGCGGTTGGGGTATTGGTCGATAACATTTGTCCAAAGTATTTCGCTGTTTTTCCAAACCGCCAAACGGTCGTGGGTTTTGTAGGCAAATGATAGCGATACCAAGCCCAAAATGCCCAGCAGAACAGGCTGCATCGCGCCGTTTTTTTGACTTATATAATCGTAGAGCATGGCAAGGATAAAAAACAAACCAAAATAAGACATATACGTATATCGTTCAGACATAATAGCTTCGCCAACCGACATAAATTGGAGTACTAAGGCAATATTAAAAAAATAGAACAATAGCCCGAACGCGACTATGCGCGTGCTGCGAGACGACCAAACCGTAGCGGCTACAATACCCAAAGCCAATAGCGGGGCTATCATAAACATTGGCGGCAAGCCATTGGTCAGGATAGGGTAGGGGTATAGTACAGATTGGTTGGTCGGGAAAAATAATTTGATAATATACATCACAAAACCATAGGAGGCGAAGCAGATGCGTTGTGGTATGCTATATTGTGCAAACTCGCCGATGGCGGTATCAACTTGTACATTGATAGTGATGATACCAAACAAAAACGACAAGGCGAAAAACGGTATTTTTTCGATGAGCCAAGCCATACTCCAAGCGCGGCGGTGTAGGTAATCGAGGCAGAGCAGCAATATTGGGAACACTACCGCCGAGGGTTTGGATAAGAGCGATAACAAATAAAAAAACAAAGCGGCAACATATTGTGCCTTGCTATTTGTCTTTCTATAATTCATATACGCAATAAAAGCGGGCAACATAAATAAGGTATATAGCATATCTTTCCGCTCCGATACCCAAGCTACCGACTCGACATGCAAGGGATGAATGGCGAACAGAACAGCCACAATAAGCCCCACTACACTGCTGCGCCATTGCCAATTATGATGAGTGGTATCGGTAGCCATGTTTGCGTCGCTCTGCCAATAATCCAAAGCTACGCGGCGCGTAAACACAAATACTAGTACAACATTGATGAGGTGCAATATATAATTGCTGAGGTGATAGCCAAAAGGCTTCAAGCCCGAAAATGTATAGTCTATTGCCAAGGACAAAATACTCAGCGGGTGATAGTTTGATACGATAGACTCCGTAAACATACGGCGTAGGCTTTCGGCAGATAAGGAGGTTATGAACTCGCTTTCATATACATAATCGGGGTCGTCCCAATTGATAAAATCGTTGCCCAAGGCGCGGGCAAAGGCAAGGGCGGTGAGTGCCAATATCAACCCTAAGCACATCAGGGTTTTGGGCTGCCGCCACCATTTGTCCGACACGGGTGCGGTTGCCTTGTCGGTGGCAGGTGCTTGGGGGGCTGCAAGTGGTCGATTGCCTTGTGCGGAAGTATTTTTATTTTGGGTAGGTTTAGGTTTGCTCATACAAAAAAATGGCGCAGTTGTAAGTCTTAAAAATGCGCAAAGTTACAAAACTGAACCTTAACTTTGCCCAAAAAACAGCAAGATTGTTAAAAAAAGCTGAAATGGTATGGTGATTTACTTTATTATTGTATTGTTGTTTTGAACGTATTCTTTTTTGTAATTAAATTTAATTTAACAAGCTGTTTTTTTACCTAAATTGTAAATAGGAAAACAAAACTAAAAATAAAAATATCATGAGAAATGTACTGTTTTTTTCTTTATTGATGACAACTTTGCCAGCCTTAGCGCAGGTGCCCGACACCGATATTTTTTGGTGCGACCTACAAGCGAGCAAAAAAAAAATGCCCATTTTAGGCAAACCTTATAATATCACCCAACGCACAGGCTACGATAATCAACCTTGTTTTATCAACGACCGCGAAATGCTTTATGTAGCCATGGACACAGCAGGCAAACAGTCGGACATCTATTGGTATGGCGGCACGGCAAAACCTCGACCCGTGACAGACACCGATAGCACGTCCGAATTTTCGCCGCGCATAACTGCCGATGGCAAGCATATAACAGCAGTATTGATAGAGCGCGACGGCAGTTCGCAACGCCTATGGCAATATTCCGCCCAAGACATATCCGACGAGAGTAAGGCTCAACTTTGGCTGCGCGGCACCGACACAGCACGCTATAAAATTGGGTATTATTGCCCTGTTGGGCGCGACACGATAGTGGCTTTTGTCTTGGGTACGCCCTTTACGCTTCAAATTTTTTCGCGTTCCGATACAGTAGGGCGCGTAGTAGCGAGCCATATTGGGCGTTGTTTGCAAACCACCCCCAATAAGCGAGCTATCAGCTTCGTACAGGATATAGGCAAAGGCAAAAATGTATTGAAACAGCTGATTATCAGTACATTAGATATAAAAACTATCGCTACAATGCCACCTGATGCCGAAGATTATGCTTACTTGCCCAATGGCAATATATTGAGCAGCGTGGGCAGCAAGTTATGGCTCTACGACCCTCAAAAATCCAATAAACAATGGCAATTGGTAGCAGATTGGACGGCAGAGGGCATCAAAAAAATGACGCGCATTGCCGTATCGCCCAGCGGGAAAAAAATAGCTATTGTCGCTGAAACCGCACACTAACAATCTATCATCGAGCGGCTTATTTCGCGGGGGCATTTATGCGAAAAAGCTATAATCAATTGTAAATTTTTCTTCGGGATTTTAGACCCGATGAAAGCCAAACACTTCCTTTGAGGCATTACTAAGCCGTATTCAGTAATGCCCCAAAGGAAGTGTTTTTTTATTTTAATTGTCATAATTTTGTAAAATTATTTCGATGATGAAACTTTTTTAAGTTAGGTACTACTGTCGTTTTTTGTTCTTTAAATGACAGTATAAAAAATCATTATACATAACAATTTGGTTCTAAATTTATTATCTATTTATTATTATCATGTTATATTGCCAACTGACTTAAATGGCTCGGTAATTTCAAAGATGAAAAATAATGCGTGTAATTTTTTTGCTATATGTGATTATGCCTTATGCACTACGAAATGTATCTTTGCGGCGTATGCTATTTTATATTTTCTAAAATATAGAATTATTTTTAAATCATATTTTTATAACCCCAAATTATGTTCAAAAAAAACCTTTTTGTTTCCGCCTTTATTATGGCGTTGATGGCTATGGCAGGCATTGAGGCTTGGGCGCAGAGCCATGCGAACGAGCTGAAAACCTATTTGCAACAATTGGAAATTGATAAGCAGCAGTACGGCAATGACCCTGCTCGCTATCAAGAGTACGAAAACAAAATTACCGCCATCAAGAAAGAGTTGGCAGGTAATAGTACCCAAACCGACGCACCCGTCTCGGTCTCGAATGTTCGCCTCAGAGGACAGGAGATGACCACCGTACCTACTGACGCCCCGAACCAGCGGTAGTTAAAACCAAGCGCGAAGTTCAGGCAGCCATTCTGAAAGACTTAAAAGCAAAGTACGAAGAACTAAAACAAGCACCTTCTGCCAACTGCCGCGCTTGCGATTCAATAGCAGAAATGGCACGCGAGATAGCTCGTTTAGAGGAAATGCTTAAATAGACCAGCGATGTACCAATTATTCTCCGCGATTTTATCGGCATTTATCGGGTGTTGTTTGATAGCCTGCCAAAGCAATTCGGCGGGTATAACAAACAGTGCTGCCAAAGATAAGGCTCTTGCTGATAGCCTATATAATTTGGCTAAGAAACAGACCGACCCCGTAGCCGCATTGCAAACCTTAGATGCAGCTATACGCTACGCGCCCGATAGTTATTTGCTCTACTTGGATAGAGGAGCTACTAAAATAAATCTGCTCATGTTTGAAGAGGCAATACCCGACCTCCTCCGCGTTTTGTCGTTGCACCCCAACGATGAAAAGGCGTACCTAAACTTAGCAATAGCAGCTAATAATTTAGAGCAATTTGATAAAGGCATTGCTTATGCCGATACGGCTATCAAAATCAATCCTAATTGGGGCATGGCTTATTTTATTCGCGGAGAAAGCTACCTATTCAAAGGCGATACATCAAGGCTTTGCGCAGAGCTACAGCAAGCTATGAAGCTCAACTTCCAAGAGGCGCAACAGCGAGCATTGATGTATTGCGCAACTGACAACCAAACAATTCCTACTTTTTTAAAATTTACGCCAAAAAAATAATTTTTTATGCAATTTTTATATAAAATAAATTTATTATTTTTAATAATTGCGCTATCGGCTTCTGCCTCTTTGTGGGCACAGAAAGATTGCGTTAGTGCTACTGCTATTTGCGGTACGGCTACTGTTCCACCACCCACGGCGGGTATTGGCTCTATTACTGACTTAGTGAGCAATCCGTGCAGCACCACAGATAACGAATCTGCAACATCATGGAACAATAGTACATGGACTACTTTTACAATTACTACGGCGGGCACTTTGCAAATGAACTTCGATGCTAATCCCGATGCTGATATCGATTTTGCCCTTTGGCGAATCCCTGGTCCGGTGGTATTCCCGTATCACTATCCACGGCTTGTGCATCTATCAACAACACAGGCTCGCCACTTGCCTCTACCCGCTGCGATTTCGACGCTGATGCAACAGGCTCAGGCTTTGGCGCAGTCTGTGGCGGTGGAGCTGGCTGCGACCCCGCAGGCGAATTAACTGTTGCAGTCGGCGACCGCATTGTCGCCATTGTCAGTGATTATAGTACCTTTAATAATTTTGCCTTCCAAGCTGCTTTTGGCGGAACCTCACAACACGACTGCCAACCCGATTGCAATAGTTGTGCCAATGCCACCTGTCAAAACTCAGCTCCCAATATTTACAGCAATTTGACGGCTGCTAATGCAGGTACAGATGGCTGCAACCCCGAGCAAGTGCGTTTCAACCAGAATGGAGCCAATGCTACCTTCTGTACGACATTTACCACCCCGTCAGGGTTAAGCGGGCAATATATATCTATGGCGGGTTCGCTTGCTTCGACCGTTATATCGGGTTCGCCCTGTGCGGCGTTTGTCTCAGAAAGTTTGCAAGATGCAGCGTGCGGCACTAACATAACGCCAACATTTACCACAGGAGGATACCCCGCTTGGCAAGTTACACCCAGTACTACCTACAAATACTGTTGGGTCTGGGGCGGCGGCGGAAACACGTCTTGCGACCAATATTCCAGCCCTTGTTTCCGTCCGTTCTATAATTGCCCCACCATAACCGTTTCGGGCGCAACTACGGTGTGCGGTACTACCACTTACACCCAAACAGGAGCGGTATCCCCCTTGGGTACATGGTCGGTCAGCCCAATAGCTGCGGGTACTATCACTTCGGGCGGCGTATTTACGCCCACCATTGGCTTTACAGGTGCAGCCACCATCACTTATACCGAACCAAGCCCATCGGTATGTGCTGGTTCATTAGCTATAACCGTAGCTACGGGACCCACCACTACTGGCGCAACAATATGCCCAGGTGGTAGCGGTACCTTGAGTTCTTCGACTTGTTCTAGTACTACAGGTAGCACAACGGGCAGTGTTACACTTAATGGGTCTTCTACTTCTAATGCCCCCGTTGCGGGCAGTTTTACGCCTACTGTTCCTGCCGGAGCTACTGTTACGAGCATATCCTATACGAGTAGTACCGCATCTACTACCGATTGGCGTTCTGAGTTGAGATTTGAAATTATTCACAGCTCTACGATGTCAATACAGCCAGATAATGTGAATAATTCAGCTGGGTCAGTGACTGCACCCGCCGCTTCGTCTAATACATTTAATGGCTTAGCCGCAACAGGGGCATGGACAGTACAGTGGCGTGACGTTACGAGCCCATATCAGGTAACGGTATCTAATCAAACAATAACAGTAACCATTAACTATACTTATACCCCTACCCTCGAATGGTACACCACCGCTTCGGGTGGCACTCCCGTTCAGACAGGCACGCCATTTAATCCCGTAGGTGACGCGGAAGTGATAGCAGCAGGTGCGCCGTATAGCAGTCTAACAAACAGCAATACACCTGGCACCTATACATTCTATGCAGCTTGTTCGAGCGTTCCCAATTGCCGCACAGCTACTAACTTTATAATTGATACTCCTCCCACCGCCAACGCGGGCAGCGATGTTACTTTGACTTGTACGACTCCCAGCGCGACGATAGGCACGACAGCAGTTGCGGGCAATACTTATGCTTGGTCACCTGCAACGGTTTTGAGCGCGACAAACGTAGCCCAGCCCACTGCTACCCGCACATCTACCCCGACTTATACCGTTACTGTAACAGGCAGCAACGGCTGTACTGCTACTGATGCAGTAGTAGTAACCGTTGACAAAGCTGCTCCCACCGCCAACGCGGGCAGCGATGTTACTTTGACTTGTACGACTCCCAGCGCGACGATAGGCACGACAGCAGTTGCGGGCAATACTTATGCTTGGTCACCTGCAACGGGTTTGAGCGCGACAAACGTAGCCCAGCCCACTGCTAACGGCACATCTACCCAGACTTATACCGTTACTGTAACAGGCAGCAACGGCTGTACTGCTACTGACGGTAGTAGTAACCGTAGCGCGACAAACGTAGCCCAACCTACTGCTAACGGCACATCTACCCAGACTTATACCGTTACCGTAACAGGCAGCAACGGCTGTACGGCTACTGACGCAGTAGTAGTAACCGTTGACAAAGCTGCTCCCACCGCCAACGCAGGCAGCGATGTTACTTTGACTTGTACAACTCCCAGCGCGACGATAGGCACGGCAGCAGTTGCGGGCAATACTTACGCTTGGTCGCCTGCAACGGGTTTGAGCGCGACAAACGTAGCCCAACCTACTGCTAACGGCACATCTACCCAGACTTATACCGTTACCGTAACAGGTAGCAATGGTTGTACGGCTACTGACGCAGTAGTAGTAACCGTTGACAAAGCTGCTCCCACCGCCAACGCAGGCAGCGATGTTACTTTGACTTGTACGACTCCCAGCGCGACGATAGGCACGGCAGCAGTTGCGGGCAATACTTATGCTTGGTCGCCTGCAACGGGTTTGAGCGCGACAAACGTAGCCCAACCTACTGCTAACGGCACATCTACCCAGACTTATACCGTTACCGTAACAGGTAGCAATGGTTGTACGGCTACTGACGCAGTAGTAGTAACCGTTGACAAAGCTGCTCCCACCGCCAACGCAGGCAGCGATGTTACTTTGACTTGTACGACTCCCAGCGCGACGATAGGCACGGCAGCAGTTGCGGGCAATACTTATGCTTGGTCGCCTGCAACGGGTTTGAGCGCGACAAACGTAGCCCAACCTACTGCTAACGGCACATCTACCCAGACTTATACCGTTACCGTAACAGGTAGCAATGGTTGTACGGCTACTGACGCAGTAGTAGTAACTGTTGACAAAGCTGCTCCAACTACTACTATTACAGGTACTACTACCTATTGCCTCAATGACGCGGCTACTGCTCTGAGTGCATCGGGCACGGGAACATTTGCTTGGACTGGTTCGGGTGTTAATGGACCGGCTTCGGGTAGCGGCTCAACGCTTACGCCCCAAACGACCAATGCGGGTAATACTAATTATACCGTCACGCTTACGGCGGCTAATGGTTGCCAAGATACGGATATGGCGACAGTAACTGTTAATAACTGTGCTTGCCCCACGCCGCCTTCGGTCCTTATTACCCCAGCAACTGCCGCTACTTGTGGTACTAATGTAGTTACTCTGAATTATACCGTAGCTAACGGACCCGCTGCCTTATCGCACGATGGTAGTGGCACGCTCTCCACTACGTCTTTGGCAAATGGTACGGGCACGTTCACTTATACACCTTCTGCGGGTGATGCGGGTAATACCGTCACCGTCACAGCTACTATTGCCGACCCCGATGGTGCGGGCGTTTGTGTCGCATCAACCGACAATGTGGTGATTACTGTTAATGCCTTACCCGCAGCTACAGCAGCTAGCAATAGCCCCGTAGCTTGCGGCGGAACTATCAACCTCACTTCTTCGGGTGGCAATGCCTATAGCTGGGCTGGGCCTGGCGGCTTTACTTCTTCGGCACAAAATCCTACCCGTACAGGAGCTAATGCAAGTATGGCGGGAACTTATACTGTCACAGTTACAGGTAGTAATGGTTGTACTGCATCGGCTTCTACAGTAGTATCTGTATCGGGCTGTTCATTTGTTTTTGGTATTTTAGACCCTTGTGCTTGCCGCAATAACGCCACTACTCTGACTAATGGTCAATTTAACGAAACAGTTATAGTAACTGGACCCGCAGGATTTGTAGTACGTGCCGAAGTAGTGACAGGCTTATACCAGCCTGCCAGTACAGCAGTCACCTTAGTACCTTTTACATTGCCCGTCAATATGCCCTATAATGGCACTAACGGCTACGAATTACAGGGTGTGCACGTAGATAATACGGGCTATACAGTCACGGCAGGTATTTATCAATCAGATGGAGTTACACCCGTAGATATTGACCCAGGCACGCCTGGCGTACAAAATACCTTAACCATCAGCAATAAATGTGCCTATCCTAACCCGGACTTCGCCCTGCCCAGCACGGTTTGCAATACGGGTGCTGCTATTACTTTGACCGCTACCAACGGCGCAGCCCAGCAGGCACGGGCACGTTTAGCGGACCTGGCGTAAGCAGTAGCACATTTTATCCTGCATCAGCAGGGGTTGGCGGACCTACAATATCACCTTACAATATACAGATGGTGCCGATGCCAATAGCGGTGTCTCGCCCGACGGCGGTACTACGCCCGCTTATCCTGGTTGCGTGCAAGATGTCGCTAAATCTATCAGCGTTACCGATTGTTGCGGTGCGTCGGTAGGTACTTTCCCCGGTAACTAAGCGCATAGTTCTTTATTGCTTTAACCAAGAAAAAATGTTTCAATGAGTTTAAATCAAAAAATATTTTATAGAGGTCTATGGGCTGGAATATTATTGCTAAACCTACTAAGTATCAACACAGCATTTGCTCAATGCGATTATGCAGCGGGTAGCCCTGTTGTTGTGACAGCCGCTGATGTCAATAGTACATCGGGCTATGCGACCGTTATTCTTTACGGTGCTGTAGGTGGCAATTTTGTAGGTTCGCAGGCGGCTACTATGTCGGGCAGCGATGCGTCGGCTACCTTTGTGGGTTTAGCTGCGGGTACTTACACGTTCTATGCTGTCAATTATCTGACCAATGACTATGACGGTACGCCTCATTTGGTAATTAATCATACTAATTATGCCAATGTATCGGCTATCAATGCCACGAGCGGCTGTAAAACAGTGCAGCAGTTTGATGCTACTGTCTGTACGGCAACTTCAATTCATAACGGCACAAACTGCGCCTTAGAATGTACGGGGGTTAATGGGGCGGTTATCAATCGCGCCGACCCAGGCACTTATCCGCAAACTGCGGGCTACATCCAAACCTATGTAGTTACGAATGGAGCAGGTGTGATTCTGCAAGTATCCAGTGCTGGTACCTTTACCACAGGTACAGGTACTAATCAATTATCTGCAGTAGGTAGTCCTTATAGCGTCTATGCCCTTAACTATAATAGTGCTGATGTGGCGGCTAATACTGCTGTTAGTGGCATTGTTGCGGGTACGACTAATATTAGCACCTTGCAAACGGCTGACGCAGGCGGTGCTTGTATGGATATATCAGCAACTGCCTTGCCTCTTTGCGTTAATTCTTGTGATTGCCCCTTAGTAGAAGGCGCTATCAATCCCTGCGGGTCTGATGGCGATAACGAATATGTTATAATGACCAATACGACCGGTGCAGATTTGCCCGTGAGTAACCTTATTCTGGGGATATTGCAGGAAGATGGGACTGCTGGCGCAGGCTTCGATTCGGACAATGACGGACTATATAACTTCAATTATAGCTGGACAAGCGCGGGTACTTTACCCGGCGGACTTGCCGAAGTAGGTATGGGTCCATCTTATGCTATTGTGGCAAATGGTGCAACTATGCCCGAATGCCCTGCTTTGGCTGATTGCGCCGCTACCACGGCAAGCCCTTGTACTACTGCCGAGTTGATAACTGCTCTTAATAGCTATACACTTGGCTACCCCGTCTGCGCACCTGTATTCGTGGCTCCGCCCGCAAGCGGTATTCCCGCAGGAGCTAACTTCATCTTGTTTCAGGGAGCGGCGGGCACTGGTGCTACGGCAGGTTTTGACAACATATTCCAAAGTTTCAATTTCTCTGCCTATTGTGGTCAAACCATTTATGCGTTGTTTGGTAGCGGTACTTCGAGCGGTTATTTCGACAATAATTTACTCCGCGCCTACTATATCAGCTATAATGGTGGCGCGGGCGAGGTAGTAATTCCTGCCGATGCCAATGGTACGCAACCGACTAAACTGACCGATTGCGCAGGTACTTTATCTACCGCTCCAGCTTGTAATACGGTAGCCGTAACGACGACCAAAAATGATATTACATTTACCGACAATAATGGTGACGGTGTATTGTCTGCTGGCGATGTTATTAACTATCAAGTAATAGTAAGCAATACGGAACTGGTTTTGCCAACCAAGTCAATTTTACCGACAACCCCACTCTTAGCAACGCTAATTTGTCGCTGGTGGGTTCGGTGACAACTACTTACAGCGGTTCAGACAGCCCTACCATCACCAATAATAGCACAGTTACAACGGTGAACGTCTGTATATCTACCATTGCTCCTGCTCAGAGCTTGACGGTTAATTTCAGTGCTTTGGTCGGGTCAGGTGCTACGGGCACAGTCTGTAACCAAGGGGCAAGCCAATATCCCGACCCCACAGATGCCTCTACACCCTATACCCAAATCACGGTCAATAGCGATGACCCCGCTACCGTAGCAGCGGCTGACCCTACTTGCGCAGTTATATGTACTGCTTTGGCGGCTACCCCTTCGGGCAGCAACATGACCTTGTGTAGTGCGGGTGGTGCTTTGACTGGCACCAATGCTGCGACTACTACATCGCAAGTAGGATATACAACGGTCTATTTGTTGGTCAATAATATAACGGGTATCATCGAAAGCAATGCTACCAGCCCATCTGCGCTCACTGCTCCTGCAAATGCAGCAGGTGCTTATTGCGGTGCAAATACGGCAGATACTTACACGATTTATGCCCTTCAATACATCACAACGGCATCTGCTTCATTCGCCATTGTCAATGGTACAACGGCACTGACGGCTATTTATACCGCCATTGCTGCACCTAATTGTGCCGACATCTCGGCTTCGGGGCTTACCGTAACGGTCAATGCACCTATTGTAGCGACTACTCAAATAGGGGAATGTAGTGCAGTCGGTCCAGCTGCTACGTATGATATTACCGTAACAATCTGCGGCGGTAGCGGAACGTACAGCAACCTCACTGCAAGTTCATTCAGTCCTGCATTGCAAGGTTCGCCCACTTTTGGTACATGGGTTAATAATGGAGATGGTACATTTAGCGCAACTGTATCTAATATCACGAGTAGCGCAGCCGCTACTGTTACGATTACTCTTGATGATAGTAATATCTCTTGTACCGATGGAACGACCTCATTTACCACCCAAGATTGCGATTGCCAAGAGACCCAGAGGTCTGTCATAACCAAACCTTGCCACTGCTCACTACCCCGCCAAGCGGTGCGCCAGTCGGTGCTAATGCGAGCGTATCGGGCGTAAATACGACAGGAACTTATCGCGTCGATTTTATCTTGGTATGTGCTAATGCTATTGCTGAAACCGACCCAAATGCAGCAGTAGGTGCGCCCTCAACTATGGGTAATGCTGCGGCGGTTATTGGCAAAGTATTTGTCACGGGAGATAACTGTGTCTTATACGCCGTCAATTACGACAGCGCGACAGGTACACCAGTATATACACCTGGTTCAGGCAATACCCTTAGTGTGACGGGAGCGGTTTGCTTGGCAAAATCGGTAGCTTGTATCCAAGTTAATCCATTGCCTACTTTTACGCTAACACCTACCAATCCCGTTTGTCCCTCTACTACTAACGGAAGCATCTTCGGTAAGTGGCTTAATTGCCAATGCCACAGGCTACACCGTAGCTTATGTGGATCAACAAGCGGAACATTGAGCAATCAAACAGCTTCTGCTTCGGGTACTATTGATATTACGGGTTTAACGGGTAGCGCAAGCAGCAATAAATATACAGTCACAGTTACCAATAGTAGCGGTTGTTCAGCAAGCAATACCACCACCGTAGCATCAGTGACGTGTTGCCCCACATTGAGCAGTGCGCCCGCTAATGTTACTATTGTCAATAGTACATGTCAGCAGGTTTGTACCGTAGCAGGTGGTTCTATTAGCGCACCAAGCGGTACTCCTTGTCCTACGGGTAGCCATATCGAATATTCAACTGACGGCGGTAATACTTGGACAAGCACCTTGCCTACCTATGGCGCAGGTGTCTCTGTTCAAACGCGCTGCGAATGTGATTTAGATGCAAAGGTAGTAAGCCCCGCTTCTACCGCAGTAAGTACTTCGCCAGGTACGTGTACCGACCCAACTCCAACAGCTGTAAGCAGCAACGATTTGACCTGTATAGTGACGACAAGCACATTAAGTATTACAGGCTTGTCAGCAGGTACATATAATTATAACTGGGCTGCTTCGGCAGGCGGTACAATTAGCGGCGGCACGACAAGCGCGACAGCAACAGGTATATCAGCAGGAACTTATGAAGTGACGGTAACTAATGCAACTACGGGTTGTTCGGCGACATCAAGTATGAATGTAACTGCTAATACAACTGCTCCAACCCCGACGGCATCGAGCAGCAACAATTTGACTTGTACAGTGACGAGTACATCGTTGAGCGTTACGGGTTTGTCGGCAGGTACCTATTCGTATAATTGGGCAACGTCGGGCGGCGGCAATATCAGCGGCAGCACGACGAGCGCGACAGCGACGGGCACGTCGGCAGGCACTTATTTAGTGACGGTGACGAATACCGCCAACGGTTGTACGGCAACGTCAAGCGTAGGGGTTACATCGACAACTACGCCACCCTTGGCAGACGCGGGTCCAGACCTCGAATTGACTTGTACTACCACGAGCCTTGTCATAGGCACGGCGGCAGTATCGGGCAATACTTATGCTTGGTCTCCTGCTACGGGTTTGAGTGCTACAAATATCGCGCAACCTACGGCATCGGCACTAACACCCTATACGGTGACGGTGACGAATACGGCATCGGGTTGTACTTCGAGCGATGCGGTGGTAGTTACTTTGAACAATACTGCGCCTACTGCTTCTGCGGGTTCAGACCAGACCTTGACCTGTACGGCTACGAGCGTTTTGTTAGGCGCAGCCTCTGTTTCGGGTTATAGCTACGCTTGGTCTCCTTCTGCGGGTTTGAGTGCGACAAATATTGCGCAGCCGACGGCATCGGCATCGGGCACTTACACGGTGACGGTGACAAATACTGCCAACGGTTGTACGGCGAGCGATGCAGTGGTAGTTGGCAGCAATACAACTGCCCCAACCCCGACGGCATCGAGCAGCAACAATTTGACTTGTACAGTGACAAGTACATCATTGAGCGTTACAGGTTTGTCGGCAGTGCACTATTCGTATAATTGGGCAACGTCGGGCGGCGGCAATATCAGCGGCAGCACGACGAGCGCGACAGCGACGGGCACGTCGGCAGGCACTTATTTAGTGACGGTGACGAATACCGCCAACGGTTGTACGGCAACGTCAAGCGTATCGGTTACATCGACAACTACGCCACCCTTGGCAGACGCGGTCCAGACCTCGAATTGACTTGCTACTACACGAGCCTTGTCATAGGCACGGCGGCAGTATCGGGCAATACTTATGCTTGGTCTCCTTCTACGGGTTTGAGTGCTACAAATATCGCGCAACCTACGGCATCGGCACCTAATACCTATACGGTGACGGTGACCAATACGGCATCGGGTTGTACTTCGAGCGATGCGGTAGTAGTTACTTTGAACAATACCGCACCTACTGCTTCTGCGGGTTCAGACCAGACCTTGACCTGTACGACTACGAGCGTTTTGTTAGGCGCAGCCTCTGTTTCGGGTTATAGCTACGCTTGGTCTCCTTCTGCGGGTTTGAGTGCGACAAATATTGCGCAGCCGACGGCATCGGCATCGGGTACTTACACGGTGACGGTGACAAATACCGCCAACGGTTGTACGGCGAGCGATGCAGTGGTAGTTGGCAGCAATACAACTGCCCCAACCCCGACGGCATCGAGCAGCAACAATTTGACTTGTACAGTGACAAGTACATCATTGAGCGTTACAGGTTTGTCGGCAGGTACCTATTCGTATAATTGGGCAACGTCGGGCGGCGGCAATATCAGCGGCAGCACGACGAGCGCGACAGCGACAGGCACGTCGGCAGGCACTTATTTAGTGACGGTGACGAATACCGCCAACGGTTGTACGGCAACGTCAAGCGTAGGGGTTACATCGACAACTACGCCACCGCGGCAGACGCGGGTCCAGACCTCGAATTGACTTGTACGACTACGAGCCTTGTCATAGGCACGGCGGCAGTATCGGGCAATACTTATGCTTTTGGTCTCCTTCTACGGGTTTGAGGTGCTACAAATATCGCGCAACCGACGGCATCGGCACCTAATACCTATACGGTGACGGTGACCAATACGGCATCGGGTTGTACTTCGAGTGATGCGGTAGTAGTTACTTTGAACAATACCGCACCTACTGCTTCTGCGGGTTCAGACCAGACCTTGACCTGTACGACTACGAGCGTTTTGTTGGGCGCAGCCTCTGTTTCGGGTTATAGCTACGCTTGGTCTCCTTCTGCGGGTTTGAGTGCGACAAATATTGCGCAGCCGACAACGATCGGCATCGGGTACTTACACGGTGACGGTGACAGATACCGCCAACGGTTGTACGGCGAGCGATGCAGTGGTAGTTGGCAGCAATACAACTGCCCCAACCCCGACGGCATCGAGCAGCAACAATTTGACTTGTACTGTGACAAGTACATCGTTGAGCGTTACAGGTTTGTCGGCAGGTACCTATTCGTATAATTGGGCAACGTCGGGCGGCGGCAATATCAGCGGCAGCACGACGAGCGCGACAGCGACAGGCACGTCGGCAGGCACTTATTTAGTGACGGTGACGAATACCGCCAACGGTTGTACGGCAACGTCAAGCGTAGGGGTTACATCGACAACTACGCCACCCTTGGCAGACGCGGGTCCAGACCTCGAATTGACTTGTACGACCACGAGCCTTGTCATAGGCACGGCGGCAGTATCGGGCAATACTTATGCTTGGTCTCCTTCTACGGGTTTGAGTGCTACAAATATCGCGCAACCGACGGCATCGGCACCTAATACCTATACGGTGACGGTGACAAATACGGCATCGGGTTGTACTTCGAGCGATGCGGTAGTAGTTACTTTGAACAATACCGCACCTACTGCTTCTGCGGGTTCAGACCAGACCTTGACCTGTACGACTACGAGTGTTTTGTTGGGAGCAGCATCAGTTTCAGGTTATAGCTACGCTTGGTCTCCTTCTGCGGGTTGGAGTGCGACAAATATTGCGCAGCCGACGTCATCGGCATCGGGTACTTACACGGTGACGGTGACAAATACCGCCAACGGTTGTACGGCGAGCGATGCAGTAGTAGTTGGCAGCAATACAACTGCCCCAACCCCGACGGCATCGAGCAGCAACAATTTGACTTGTACGGTGACGAGTACATCGTTGAGCGTTACGGGTTTGTCGGCAGGTACCTATTCGTATAATTGGGCAACGGCGGGCGGCGGCAATCTCAGCGGCAGCACGACGAGCGCGACAGCGACGGGCACGTCGGCAGGCACTTATTTTGGTGACGGTGACGAATACCGCCAACGGTTGTACGGCAAACGTCAAGCGTAAGGGGTTACATCGACAACTACGCCACCCCGGCAGACGCGGGTCCAGACCTCGAATTGACTTGTACTACCACGGGCCTTGTCATAGGCACGTCGGCAGTATCGGGCAATACTTATGCTTGGTCTCCTGCTACGGGTTTGAGTGTTCCAAATATCGCGCAACCAACGGCATCGCCCCTAATACCTATACGGTGACGGTGACGAATACGGCATCGGGTTGTACTTCGAGCGATGCGGTAGTAGTTAGTTTGAACAATACCGCACCTACTGCTTCTGCGGGTTCAGACCAGACCTTGACTTGTACAACGACGAGCGTTTTGTTAGGCGCAGCATCAGTTTCGGGTTATAGCTACGCTTGGTCTCCTTCTGCGGGTTTGAGTGCGACAAATATTGCTCAGCCGACGGCATCGGCATCGGGTACTTATACGGTGACGGTGACAAATACCGCTAATGGTTGTACGGCGAGCGATGCGGTAGTAGTTGGCAGCAATACAACTGCTCCAACCCCGACGGCATCGAGCAGCAACAATTTGACTTGTACAGTGACAAGTACGTCGTTGAGCGTTACGGGTTTGTCGGCGGGTACCTATTCGTATAATTGGGCAACGTCGGGCGGCGGCAATATCAGCGGCAGCACGACGAGCGCGACAGCGACGGGCACGTCGGCAGGCACTTATTTAGTGACGGTGACGAATACCGCCAATGGTTGCACGGCAACGTCAAGCGTAGGGGTTACAACCAATAATACGCTCACGACGAGCGTCACGGCATCGGGACCGACGACATTTTGCATAGGTGGTTCGGTGAATTTGACTGCAAGCAATGGCGGTACTTACCTATGGAGTACAGGAGAGACTACAGCAGTTATTACTGCCACTACAAGCGGAACGTATGGCGTAACTGTTACAGGCAGCAATGGCTGTACGGCAACAGCATCACAATTAGTCACGGTCAATACGACAACAGCAAGTATTACGCCTTTGAGCGATGCTACTTTCTGCCAAGGCGGTAGCGTAACGCTGCTTGCGAATGGTGGTGGTACCTATATTTGGTCTAACGGCTCTACAAGTTCTGCCATAACTGTTAGCAGTGGCGACACCTATACCGTTACGGTGACAAATAACAATGTGTACAGCAACGGCATCGCAATTGGTTACGGTCAATACTACTACGGCGAGCATTGCAGCATCTGGTCCTACAACGTTCTGTAATGGAGGTAGTGTAAACCTTACTGCATCAGGCGGAGGTACTTATTTATGGAGTACGGGGGAGACCATAGCAGTTATTAGTGCCACTACAAGCGGAACGTATGGCGTTACGGTGACAAATAACAATTGTACGGCAACGGCATCGCAATTGGTTACGGTTAATACTGCTACGGCGAGTATTACGCCTTTGGGTAGCACTACCTTCTGTCAAGGTAGTAGCGTGACGCTGCTTGCGAACGGCGGTGGCACTATATTTGGTCTAACGGATCTACAAGTTCCGCCATAACTGTTAGCCAGTGGCGGCACCTATACCGTTACGGTGACAAATAACAATTGTACGGCAACGGCATCGCAGGTAGTGACAGTGAATACGTTGCCGTTTGCTGATGCAGGCAATGATGTATCGCGCTGTAGCAACGATAGTGGCGTGACCATTGGCACTACGACTGTCGCAGGTATGAGTTATGTTTGGTCGCCTACATCGGGTTTGAGTAGTAGTACTATTGCTCAACCTGTTGCTAGCCCTGCTGCGACGACTAACTATACTGTTACCGTGACGAATATGGCTACGGGCTGTACGGCTACAGATGTTGTATTAGTGAGTGTGACTACGCACCAACGCCGACTGTATCAAACAACGGGCCTTTGTGCGATACGCGCGACATTCTCTTGACCGCCGCAGGTGGAACAGGTTATGCGTGGAGCGGACCAATGGGATTTGCGTCGAATGTCCAAAATCCGGCTATTCTGGCAGGAAGCGCATTTTTCCCCGGTGCGGGCAATTGGACATATACCGTTACGGTAAGTAATGGCGGCTGTGATGCGGTTGTAAGTACAACTATATTGGTCAATACTTCGCCTGCCATAGCACCTACGGTCAGCAATCCGAATTGTGTAGGCAATACGATTTCATTGAGCGCGAACAATTCGGCACCAAGTACAGGCGATATTTATCAATGGACGGGTCCGGCAGGGTTTAACTCTAATGTAGCCAACCCCAGCATACCTAATGCCCAAACGAGCAATATGGGTACTTATACCTTATTGGTTGCTAACGAAGCGGGCTGTACCGCATCGGGAACAGTGATGGCTATGGTCGTTCCTTTGCCTTCGTCAGTTATCAGCAGTTCGGTTACGTGTACGGGTTTGGCGGCAAATGTCACTCTTTCAGTACCTAACTTGGGTGCGAGCGCGAGTTATGTATGGAGTGGAACGGGTACGAGCGGCAACACTCCTACACAAACTATTAGCAACTTGGCAATAGGTGTTTATAACTATACCGTAACTGTTACTAATAGCAATGGTTGTTCGTCGAGCGGCACAACTACCGTGACAATTAATCCTGCTACCTGTTGTAATGCTACGGCGGGTATAGCTACTGCTGTTGACGGTTGTGCAGGCGAGCCAATCACGGCGAGTGTAAGTGGCAACAATACAGCTGTGGGTTATACCTCGCAATTTATTGTAGCTAATACTGCGGGTACTATTGTATATGTAGGTACGAGTCCCATTCCTGCCCAGGCTGCGGGTACGTATTCGGTATATGCCTATAATTATACTATTCAGCCTAATATACCTCCTGCCGTGGGTTTAGCCGTAGCTCCTTACGCTGCGGGTACGGCTTCGGGTGGTTGTTATGATGTATCTAACAATGGTACGGTATTGAATGTCTATTCAAGTGGTGTTGCTCTCATTAGTGTTGTAAATACAGATGAAGGCAATACGGGAGGCACTTCGCCATTCTATTATAATATTGACGAGGTATTAGTAGAAGGAGGCAGCCCTCCCTATGAATTTGCTTGGGATAACAACGGTTATGTGCGCTATGACATACAATATGGCGACCATGACAGCGACGGAATACCCGATGCGTTTATCACCATCTATTATGCTGATAATGCGAATTGGGCTTGTACTGTAACAGACGATGTAATGTGTAACGGCGAAAACCAAGTTACGTTTAGCAACGTACCGGGCGATGTAGTAACAAATCCCATCTTAGATATCGACAATTACAGCATTACAGCCGACAATGGCACGAGCAACGGTACGGTTACAATTACTGTTTCGGGAGGTACGCCTTGCGCCGCACCCAATAGCTATACCTACCAATGGTCGGGTCCAGCTACTTGGACGGGGGCTGCTGCTGCATCTGGACCAGGCGGTTTGGTCGAGACCATCTCCAATTTACCATACGGTTGGTATTCGGTGACGGTGACAGATTGCTCATCGGGCACGCCTCAAACAACCGAAGGTTGGTATTGGGTGCCGCTGACCCGCCGCGGACGCACCAAGGCAGAGGGTATAGTAGCTGAACTATCGGCTGCACCCAATCCGTTTGACCATGCGACCCAAATTGCGTTCTCGGTGAGCGAAAGTACCAAGGCTACCGTTGAGGTATATGCTATGGACGGCAAACGGGTGAGTATCCTGTTTGACGACCAAGTGGCTGCCGATACACCTCATTACGTTACGCTCGACGCGGCTAATTTGCCCGCTGGTGTTTATACCATTTTGCTACAAACTGACCAAGGCTTATCGTGCTACCCACAAGGTAGTATTGACCAAATAGCCCTTAGTTGGCTTGGTGTCCCCCACGTATCTTGTATGCGTGGGGGATTTTTTTGTCGATGAGTATTTGAAATCAAGTAGCCAATCGTGCTATAAACTGTGGAGATTAATTGATACCTTTGATTGTTAAGTAATACTTAAAGATTATCTTAGCGAAAGCCAAGATATAATCCAAGCAAGCGGCGTACCTTAGACCACTAATCGCTAAATTATTATTTTACCGTTACTAAGGACAAATATTTTTGTACACAGTTCCCTTACCTACATTAATCCATC
Organism: Sphingobacteriales bacterium; assembly: GCA_016711295.1. Taxonomy (GTDB): domain Bacteria; phylum Bacteroidota; class Bacteroidia; order Chitinophagales; family UBA2359; genus JADJTE01. The sequence continues at coordinate 56,539 of JADJTE010000010.1, forward strand.
GTTTATGAATACATCAGCAATTGATTATTTACGCCGAGAATGGCAAATTTTATGTACCGACTTATCCGCCAACCCCAACATAGCCGATGCGCTATTTGCCGACCTTTGCGGGTGTTATGCCGAACCCCACCGCTATTACCACAACTTGGCGCATATAGCAGCCGTATGGCAGCAGCTATTGTCCTATTACAAACAATTGGAGCAAGCCAATGCCGTGCGGTGGGCTATATTGTACCACGATGCTATTTACGATACTACGCGTTCTGACAACGAAGCCGAAAGTAGCCGATATGCGCAGCAATGTTTGGCGCAACTAGGTGGCAACAAAACCCTACAAGCGCGAGTAGAAGCCTTGATTTTGGCAACTCAAACCCATACCGCAGCACCCGCCGACGGCGATATGGCCTATTTCTTAGATGCCGACCTCGCTATTTTGGGCAGCCCACCAGCCGAATATGCCATTTATAGCCGCGCTATTAGGCAGGAATACAGTTGTGTAGTTGATGAATGGTACGTTATGGGCAGAATGAAAGTATTGCAACAACTTTCCGACCAAACCGACCTATACAAAACTCCCGATTTTAGTCTGCGCTACGATGCGCAAGCCCGGCAAAATATAGCCAATGAAATAGCGCAATGGCATATCTAACCATTTATGAGGACTGGAATAGAACTTAATGGGGTTGTTATCGAGGTGAGAACAAATAGAAGTTATTGGCAAGGTATCCCGTCTCTTTAAGCAAATTTTAATAAATAGTATTTTTGTAACTATTTAGAGTATGGGGTTTTGGGTATGGGGTTTTGGGCAACACCTATCTAATAATGCCCGAAATCATTGCATATTCGATTAGAAATGGCATTTCCCCCTACAAGGCTAAATAGTTACTGTTTTTTTAAAATTAATTTCGATAATGAACCTGTAAGATTTATCGCAAAAAAACCTTGTTTACACCTGATAACTGCCCTACCTTTGCCTTAGTAAAATCCCATTTTGCTATGTTTAGAACCCGTTTTTGGGCGATGCGTATTGCTTTGCTGTTCTTGTGCTGCGTCTATTTTGCTGCTTGCCGCCATACCCCGCTGCTGCCCGACGACCCCAATATAAATCCCACCGATACAACTACTAATCCTATTGATACAAGTGCCATAGTTATTAACGACCCTTGCCATTCCGATTCGATATATTTTGCCAATACTGTATTGCCCTTGCTTTTGTCCAATTGCGCGTTTAGTGGCTGCCACAATACACCTACCGACGACAATGACGAGATAGTGTTGACGACATATAGCCAAATCATCAACACAGGGGAAATAGATCCCTATGATGCTAATGATAGCGAGTTGTACGAAGTAATCACCGAAGATGATGCGGACAAACGAATGCCACCACCACCCTACGCACCGCTTAGTGCCACCCAAATAGCCCTGCTCGAACAATGGATAGAACAAGGTGCGCCCAATAATAGTTGTGACGATACCCCTTCGGGCTGTCCTACCAATGGGGTTACTTTTAGCGGAGTAGTGCGTCCCATTTTGCAAAACCACTGCACGGGCTGCCATAGTGGTAGCCAAGCTTCGGGCAATATCAACCTTACGCAATATAACCAAGTATCTGCCTTAGCACTCAACGGCTTATTGGCGGGTGTTATCAATCATTCGGAGGGTTATGTGCCTATGCCCTTCAACCAACCTGCTTTGTCGGCTTGTAAAATAGACCAGATAGAGGCTTGGATAGCGGCAGGTGCGCCCAATAATTAATCAAAACTACCCATTCGTAAAAAAAAGCAATTTCGGGCGGCAATATTGCCCTAAAAAACCTACCTTAGCGGCTTGTTTAGTCTAAATCTATTTATGTTCATGAAACATCTGCCTATTCTGTGCCTACTTGCAGGATTATTTGCCCTACCATTAACGGGCTGTTATTACGACAACGAAGAAGATTTGTATCCCGACCCCAATGCCTGCGATACTACTGATATATCGTATGTCACCCATATTGCGCCTGTTCTGAGCGTGCAATGTTTTAGTTGCCATGCACAAGATGTATATAACGACATAGGCGGAGGTATTAATTTAGATGGGCACGCTAATGTGAATACCGTAGCCCAGAATAACCAACTTTATCCTGCCATTGCGCATACCGGCGATTTTCAAATGCCCAAAGGTGGTGCCAAGCTACCCGATTGCACTATCGCCCAATTTAAGTCGTGGATTGACGCGGGCGCACCTAATAATTAACCCAATTTTTCATCTTTGTTTTTTTTAGCCATGAAAAAGAAAATTGCAGCTCTTGTACTTGTTGTAGGTTTAGGCGCAGCCTATTATGCTTGGTCTGAATTTAATCGTACAGCCGCCGACCCTGCCGACGTGAAAGCACAAGTTAGCCTTGATGCCAACACACTGCTTACTGCCTACGAAAGCAACGAAGAATCTGCCGATGCCCAATATACGGGCAAGTCGGTAGAAGTGAAAGGTACGGTGCGCAGTGTAGAGAAAAAAGAAGACGGCTCGGTCGAAATTATGCTCGAAGCCGCCAGCGAACTATCTGCCGTTTCGTGTTCGTGTATGGGCGACAATGCCAAAGCCGCCGAAGCCCTCCAAAAGGGAGCTACGGTAACGGTGCGCGGCACTTGCACAGGCTATTTGTCCGATGTAGTGATTACGCCCTGCGCGGTAGTACAATAAATAGTCCAATCTGCACAACCAGGTTAGCAGTGTCTATTTTTTTGTACCCGCTTAAACTCCGCTTGATTTTTTAGGTCTAACCCCTATTATTACCATTTATCAACATAGATAGTCGGTATTGCGCTCCTCATCAGAGGAAGTGCATAGGCTTGTTTTTTGCTTGTTCTCCATAACTCAGCACCGGCTATTGCTTAAAATCAATTATATTTTAAACCATGAAAACCCTTATGACATGGTGCCTCGCAGCACTCGCTTGGTGTACGCTTAGTGTTTCGGCACAAGCACAAGGTAAATTTTTTACCAAAAACGGCGAAATTTCGTTCTATTCCAAAGCCACCTTGGAGAGAATAGAAGCGGTGAACAAAAAAGTAACCAGCGTTTTAGATACCGAAAGCGGAAAATTGGAATTTTCTTTGCTTATGAATGCCTTTATGTTTGAAAAAGCCTTGATGCAAGAACATTTTAACGAAAATTATGTAGAGTCGGAAAAATTTCCCAAATCGACATTCAAGGGCAAGGTCAGCGACATTAGCGCGGTCAATTTTGGCAAAGATGGTTCGTATAATGTCACCGTTAGCGGCGATTTGACCATACACGGCGTTACTAAGCCCGTATCGGCAAAGGGCGTTATTAAAGTAGCAGCAGGCAAAGTAAGTGCCAAATCGACATTTAATATTGCGCTTGCCGATTATAAGGTACAAATACCAGCAGTGGTCAAAGATAATATTTCGCCCAATATAGAAATTCGGGTATCGATGAATTACCAGCCCCTCAATAACGATAAATAAACCTGTTTAACGCATAACCCCGCTGCTAATAGCTTTCTGTGCCATTTGCAGCGGGTTTTTTTTGTGGACGAAACGAGACGCTTAGGTATGCGGCGGCGTACCTATCAACGATTCGTAGAACTGCACTAATTGGCGCGTGATACTCATTACGTCATGCTCGGTTTCGGCAAATATCCGGCTTCGCGCCCTATGGCGGCGGTATAAGTTTGGTCGCTTACGCACCGATTGATAGCAGCTATATAATCGTCGAGTGTATCGGCAATTAAAATATTTTTCTCGTGCGTATAGTTGATGCCTTCGGCGGCGATAGCAGTGGCAATAATGGGTTTGCCTACTGCCATTGCCTCTACAATTTTGACGCGCATTCCGCTACCTGCCAATAGTGGTACGAGCATAATGCTTTTGGACAGCATAAATTGCGCGGCATCGGGTACTTCGCCGACCGCTACTACATTGGGATAAGACGATAGGCGTTGGCGAATATTTTCGCTCATTTTTCGTCCTGCTACGTAGAGGCGCAGTTGCGGGTGTTGTTGTCGTATGCGTTGCCAAGCCCCATCGAGCAGCCAAAATAGCCCTTGTACATTAGCAGCCCAATCGAGCGCACCCAAGAAAAATAGCGATGGAAAATCGCTATCAGTATGCTCATCGGCACGCGGATATAATTGGGTATTGAGTGTAAAAGGTAATAGGAACAGCGGTTTGTCGCAACCTGCTATTTGGCTAAAAAACGCCTCGTCGACCGCCGAAACAGGCAGCATTGCGTCGCAATGGTGGTGCAGGGTCATTTCGAACTGTTTCATGCGCCGTGCTAATAGTTGTAAGTATAGGCGTTTGGGCAAAAAAGTTTCTTCGTCGGCTAATCGCTGCCAAATGATGTGTTCGGCATTTTGGAGGCGCACAACTATTGGGGCGCGGCTATATTGCCTGATGATGGGCGTATAGGGCACGAGGTAGGAACTTTCTAATTCGATGATATCGAATGAATAGGCTTGTAGGTATTTGCGCAGGGCTTGGGCAAAAGCGGGGCTAATAAACCGCTCGACATTATATGAGCCTTTTCCAAATAAATTGCGCAACGCCTTGTACCAACGCACGTCGGTATCGACAAATACGGTTTCGTAGCTTGCCAATGTTAATTCATCAGGAGGTATATCAGCTACGGAATAGCTGTGTTTTGGCGTATTCATCGCCAATACTGTAATGCGGTGCCCCAATTCGGCAAAAGCACGAGTGTAGGTATAAATGCCCACTGATTCGCCATCTAAGGGCGGATAAAACATCTTTTTAGATACTTGGAATATATGCATCGGGCTAAATTTTGCAGCTCAACAAAAATTCAAGCGACAAAACAAAGCTGTTTTGCCGCTTGAAATATAAGTTAAGCGATAGGCGTGCTATTTGGGTTTGGTCTCCAAATAATTTTATGGTTTTATGATTTTGCTATGGGTTACATTGCCGTTTTCGTCGCTTAGTCGGGCAATATAGGTGCCTTGTGGCAAGGGTGTTCAAAGCCTATTTGGTTATTACCTGCTTGTAGCGATAAGTTGTTCATCGTTTTTATTGCTCGCCCATGCAGGTCAAACAAGGTTAATGTGGCTTTGCTGCTTTGTGGGGTATTTATTTGGAGGGTAGCTTGGTCGCCGTTCAGTGGGTTAGGCGCGAATGAAAGTGCTAAACTTTGGTTTTGTGTAGTAGGTGCGGGTTCGATACCTACTTCTTGTGCATAACATACAGATGGGTCGGGAAATACTACGCCGTTAGTGCTTTCGGTATATAATACGGCTGTTATCATCATTTCGTCGCTTGATGTTTCGCCCCAGCCCACAGTAGGACAGCCTGCACAATTGATATATTTAGCGCGGTGAATGATACCTGGATTGATGTTGAGTGGCAAGAATGGGCTGAATACGCGAGAAGGCGGGTGTTGGTAGTCGTAGGGTATTTCTTCGCAGGTGGGTACGCCGTTCCATCGTTTAGCATCAAAAATCTGTTCGCCCTTGGTGCCGTCGCTATTGCGCAGCCATACGTCAAAATCGGTGGCGAGGCGGTGCGTATGTGAGCTCATTTTCCATACATGCATGGTAGACGGAAAACCGGGCAGCGGAAAAGGTAAATAGAGTGAAGTTTCGTATGTCGCTTCTACGCCGCTGCCGGGTATGCTAAGGCTGGTATAGGGCAATAGTTGAGCTTTCATTTCTTGTGAGGCAGTTCCGTAGGGTTGGGTATATACATTGAGGTAGATATCGGAAGCCGTAATCGCAGTTGACGAATAGTTAATGACGTGTGGATTGAGGTTGAGTACCGTACCTCCCTGCCAGCGGAATGCTGTTCCTTGGGGTAGTATATCGCTTGCCGAACCCTGATAAGCAGCTACCATATCGACACCTGAAAAAAATACAGGGCGGAAACCATAAGCGGCGTTATTGGCGGTATTGGCATTATTATATTTATATAGGATAAAATGGTGCGAACTACTGCCCAAAAATACTTCGGTTCGATTGATTTCGATACCATTAGGCAATAAGGTTTCGTATTTGGTCATATATTCCAAATTGGGTTGGTCACTACCCGTCCATGCGGGTAAGAATATGGGACCCACGTGTATCTGAAAACCTTGCGCGGGGTCGGGTGCGGGCGGGGGCGATTGTGGGTCGATAGACCAAATACCGCTACCACTATAAAATTCTTCGAGCATGGCGTGGCTTACTACTCGCCTGTTGAGGGGGGCACCGTACAAAATCCATTGTCGAATGATTTCTTTTTCCACATGGGCATTGAGGTTGCGATGAATATGGGCGGGGTCTTCGGTGTCGTCTAAGGCAATATCGCCCGAAATACTCTGTCCTATCAAGCGAAACATAAAGCTACGATAGGGGTCGCCAGGGTAAATGATTTTATTGTTTTTTGCCAATGCCGTGGGATTAGAGGCAGCGATATTATATACGTTATTATACACGTCCAATGATGGCAGGATACCTGCCCTTTGTAGGTTCAAACCTCCCGCGACGCTAACGTTGTTGTTGGCACGCGCCATTGGTACAACGTGTTTGGGCAATGTTATAAACCCTTGCACCCGTGTCTTCGGCACGCAGAGAAATGACACTAAGTAAGGCTACAGCCCAGCAAAAACATTGGTAAATGATGGTTTTCATCTTTTGAATTAATTAGGTTTAATTGGGGATTTGGATTGGCATATTTACTAAGAGCTACCGAAACATACGAATATATTGTTGAATTAGTATATTTAAGCTACTAATTGCACAATTTTGCACTAAAAAAAACCGTAACTATTTAGGGTATAGGGTTTTGGGTATGGGGTAATGGGCAATACTTATCTAATAATGCCTGCATATTCGATTAAAAATAGCTAAAATAGTTACAATAAACAACTTAATTAGTTACTTTTTTAGTTATAATACTGATTTCCAGATTATTATAATTTTAATGCAAAGGCGTCCTTGTCAGGTAATAGGTTTAGATGTTGTTTCTTTTTGCACCTTTCAGGGTCGTAGTGGTTTTATTGGTTTTTCGCCATTATATCCTTCGGGATAGGCAATTAGCATATGGCATGAAGTTGAGAGATAGCAATTAATTTATTTGTTTTCACTTGAGTGTTAGTAATTATTGGACATCTGTTTGGAAGATGTAGAAGGGTGCAATAATCTGATATTAGGAGAATACGTTAGGAATGTACCTGAAATTCTTAATTAACAGTTTTGACATATCAAACGTAGCTCCTAACAAACTTGAGCCTAAAAAAGGCAGTCTAATTTTTATTTAAAAACAAGTATTCAGATTATCACAACTGTGCGTTTGCCCTAATAAATAGGAGAAACTTTTTGAATCTTTTTTAGCATAGGATGCTTGACCTACAAGACTTTTCCATAGAACCTATTCCGCAAAATTGGGAAATATTATTTAATGATAGCGCAAATATACTTCGTTTTGGGCTAAAAAACTTCGTTTATTCTAAAAAATATTATTAGGGCGTATATAGCTATGCAAGATGCCGAGTTTAGCCTTACCTTTGTTGTTACAAAAAACAATTATGGTGATAGAAGAATTGCAGCACCTATACAGCCTCATTCAGTTGGAACGCCGAGAAGAAATGCGCCGTTACGAAGATTTGCTCAAAAATAGTTCTATTGCTCAACGACGGGATAATGGCGTTACGTGGTATCCCGTAGCCATTACAGCCGAAGAGATAGGTATTGGCGGTCAATTGCAAATAGACTTAGAGCCAACAGTAGCGCAAAATGCCGCCCATCTGTTTCAGTCGGGGCAGACAGCGGCTTTGTTTAGCAATGCCTATTCGGACGACCGACCCATGCTGCAAGGCGTAGTAGCAAGAGTCGGCAAAAATACTATTCGCTTGGCATTAAACGTAGAGGAACTGCCCGATTGGGTAACAGACGGTAAATTGGGCTTGGATTTGCTGCATAACGAAACTACCTTTTCGCGAAATGGAGGCAGCACTCAAACGCTTGATAGCCGTCAAATCGGGTACGCGTTTGGCAGAGCTACGCGATACCTTGTTAGGGCAACGCCAAGCCGATTTTCGCAACAGCACCCAAGCTATCGCCGTACCCACGCTCAACGAATCGCAGAACGCCGCCTTAGCCCAGATAGCCGCTGCCCAAGACATAGCCATTATCCATGGTCCCCCTGGCACAGGCAAAACTACTACCCTTGTAGCCGCCATACGCCAAGCGGTAGAGCGCGACAAACAGGTCTTGGTTTGCGCACCAAGCAATACCGCCACCGATTTGTTGGCACAAAATTAGCTGCTTTGAGCCTAGATGTATTGCGCATAGGACATACGGCACGCTTAGACGAAACGCTAATCCCTTATTCGCTCGATGCCCAAATAGCACAGCACCCCGATACCAAAAACCTCAAAAAACTGTATCGCTATGCCCAAGAGTTGCGCCAGAAAGCGATGAAATATCGCCGCAGTTTTGGGGGTGAAGAACGCCGAGAGCGGCAAAGCCTCTTGGACGAAGCGCGTACTACATTGGATTATGCCAGGCAAATAGAAAAAAATATACTACAAACCGTAGTGGACAATGCCCAAGTATTGTGTTGTACGCTGGTATCGGCGGCGCAAGGTTTGCTGGCTTCGCGGCAGTTTGGTACTGTATTTATAGACGAAGCCGCCCAAGCCTTAGAACCCGCCACTTGGATACCCATTTTGTTGGCAAAGCGTGTAGTATTGGCAGGCGACCATTGCCAATTGCCGCCGACCGTAAAGTCGATAGAAGCGCAAACGCGAGGCTTAGGCGTATCGTTGTTTGAAAATGTATAGCCCGACAGCCCGCCGTAGCTACTATGCTCGACATGCAATACCGCATGAACGAGCGCATTATGAACTTTGCCAACCGCAAATTTTACCATAGCCAATTGCAAGCTCACCCCGACGTAGCACAACATAGCTTAGATATTTCGGACACCGACGACGCAATACTTGCCGAGCCGCTGACACTAATAGACACCGCGGGTTGTGGATTTGTCGAGCAACAAAACCCCCAAACCCTGAGCCTCAGCAATCCCGCCGAAGCCGATTTGTTATTGCGCTATATAGCACAACTATTTTCCCACCTCGCCTTGTCGCAACCCGAACAAGCGGGTTTGGTAAATGTGGGCATTATTGCGCCCTATAAAGAGCAAAGCATCTATATCGCCGAGCAATTGCCCCATTACGAGGCACTCACACCTTATTTAACCCAAATTAGCGTCAATACAGTCGATGGATTTCAGGGGCAAGAACGCGATATTATCGCCATTAGCCTAACGCGCAGCAATGAAGACGGTATAGTAGGTTTTTAGCCGATAGCGCCGTATGAACGGAACGATGACTCCGCCCGAAAAAAATTGCTCATTGTAGGGGATAGCAGTACTATTGCCCAACACCCTTTTTATAATGACCTCATCGACTATGCCGAACAAATAGGGTCTTACCACAGTGCTTGGGAATTTTTGGATTATTAGGATATTATTTGGCTGATGACTTGGTATAACCGCGCAACTTTTGAAATACTCCTACGGTTTTATCCTTTTTTTCTCCAAACATTTGCCCATTTCGCCGCGAATATTGCTGAGGCTCTTGGCGGTTTCGGCTATCATGCGCGTGCGGTTGCCCTGCATGAGGCTGATTTGTTCAGGGCGAAAACGCGACTGAAAATCGTGGTATGCAGGCACAATGGCACACCGACAGCGCAGGCTTTCGAGTTGAGCGGGAGGGCAGTGCTTTGCCATCAGCTCGGTGATGGTGGTATTCTGGAATAAGGTTTCTACGCCTAAGTCAGCACTTTCAACAACTGTTTTGCCCGACCAGAAATAGTATATCGCTCCCACAACAGCAAGAACAAATATCAGGCGAAAAAATGGTACGCGCCACGCTCATAAACAATATAATGCCAATGGCATCAGCAATTGCCAACAAAACTATTTCGGTTGTGCTCATAAATGGGCGAGGCTTAGGCGCACGATATACATGCGATTTTGGGTGAAAATATATTTGTTCGAGGGTTGTTTGATGCAATAAAACAGCCTATAAATTGGGCTGCAACCAGCGCGTCATTTCGGTTATTGACATTCCTTTTCGCCGTGCGATGTCGGCTACTTGTTCATCGGTGATTTGTCCCACGGGAAAATATTTCGATTCGGGGTGGCTGAAATACCAACCCGATACCGACGCGCGGGATACATAGCGCAATTGGCGGTCAGTTGCATATCGGTATTGCGCTCTACATCTAAGAGTTGCCACAAGAGGCGTTTCTCGGTATGGTCGGGGCAGGCAGGATAGCCTGGCGCGGGGCGTATGCCCGTATATTGCTCGGCAATCAGAGCACTATTGTCTAATTGTTCATTAGGGGCATAAGCCCAAAGTTCGGTGCGCACCTTTTCGTGCAAATATTCGGCAAAGGCTTCGGCGAGGCGGTCGGCAAGGGCTTTTAGCAATATAGCAGAATAGTCGTCGTGTTGTGTTTGGAATTGTGCCAAATATGTTTCGATGCCGATGCCCGCTGTCAGGGCAAAAGCACCTACGTAGTCTTGTTTGCCGCTTGTGTATGGAGCCACAAAATCGGACAAACAACGATTGGGCAAGCCTTCGGCGCGTTTGCTTTGTTGGCGTAGGTGATGTAGGCGCGTCGTTTGTTGGGGGCGCGGTTTGTAATATTAGTTCGTCGCCGTCGTCTTGCGCAGCAAACAATCCAACAACAGCGCGGGCTTGTAGCCATTGCTCGGCTATTATTCGCTTCAAGAGTTGTTGAGCATCGTTATAGAGTTGTTGGGCTTCGTTGCCTACGATAGGGTCAGTTAAGATAGCGGGATATTTGCCTGCCAATTGCCAAGTTTGGAAGAATGGTGTCCAGTCGATATAAGGTACCAATTGGCTCAGGTCTTGTTGTTTGAATACATGAATACCTAATTGTTTGGGTTGGGGCGGTGTATAATTATCCCAATCAATATGCGTTTTATTAGCACGAGCTTCGGCTAAGGATAGCAGGGTTTTATGGCTTTTTTTGTTCAAAAAGCGGTCGTAGATAGTGGCATATCGGGCTTTGGTTTCTGCTACGAAAGCATCGTATTGCGACTTACTCAACAGGCTATTTACGACGGGTACGCTGCGGCTGGCATCGAGCACGTGTATGACGGGCCTGAATATTGCGGGGCAATTTTGACGGCGGTATGTGTTTGGCTTGTAGTAGCGCCGCCTATCAATAGCGGGAGTTCGAAGCCTTGTCGCTGCATTTCGGCTGCTACGTCTGCCATTTCGTCTAAGGAAGGCGTAATCAAGCCACTTAGCCCGATAATATCGACTTGGTGTTGGCGGGCGGCTGCCAAAATTTTGTCTGCTGGCACCATTACACCCAAATCAATGACTTCATAATTATTGCATGCCAATACTACGCCGACGATATTTTTGCCTATATCATGCACATCGCCTTTGACGGTAGCTAACAAAATTTTCCCTTGTGCTTGGGTGGCATTTTGGGCTTTTTCGGCTTCTAAATAGGGTTGCAGATAAGCAACGGAGCGTTTCATAACCCGTGCACTTTTGACCACTTGGGGCAAAAACATCTTGCCCGCCCCAAACAGATCGCCTACGACGTTCATGCCGTCCATGAGCGGACCTTCGATGACAGCAATGGGTTTGCCCAACAATTGTAGTGCTTCTTCGGTATCGATATCTACATAGTCGGTAATACCTTTAATTAGAGCATGTTGCAGTCGTTCGGCTACGCTTGTTTGCCGCCACGCCTCGTCTTTTACTATGGTTTTACCTTTGCTCTTGATGGCTTCGGCATATTCGAGCAGGCGGTCGGCGGCTTGGGCATGTCGGTTCAGGATAACATCTTCGCATAATTGGCGGAGTGTGGGGTTTATCTCGTCATACACTTCTATCATGCCCGCATTGACGATACCCATATCCATACCCGCGCTGATGGCGTGGTATAGAAATACCGAGTGCATCGCTTCGCGCACGTGGTCGTTGCCTCGAAAAGAAAAGGACAGGTTGCTCACGCCGCCGCTTACCTTTACCAAGGGCATCAATTGTTTGATTTGGCGGGTGGCATCGATAAAGTCGACACGCGTAGTTGTTATGCTCTTCTATGCCTGTGGCTATGGCAAATACGTTGGGGTCGAAAATGATGTCTTGTGGTGGAGCGCGAGCCGCTCGGTCAACAACTGGTAGGCGCTTGGCAGATGCTCACCTTACGAGCAACCGTGTCGGCTTGCCCTTGCTCGTCAAAAGCCATTACCACAACAGCCGCCCGTAGCGGCGCACTTTTTTTCCTGTGCTATAAATGGGGCTTCGCCTTCTTTGAGCGAAATAGAATTGACGATGCCTTTGCCTTGCAAACACTTTAAACCCGCCTCAATGACGCTCCACTTAGAGCTGTCTATCATAATCGGGATACGCGCAATATCGGGTTCAGATGCGATGAGGCTCAGAAAATGAGTCATCGCGGCTTCGCTATCGAGCATTGCCTCGTCCATATCTACATCAAGTACTTGCGCTCCATTTTCGACTTGTTGTCGGGCTACGGCGAGGGCTTCGTCGAAGCGTTCTTCCTTGACGAGGCGGGCAAATTGGCGGCTGCCCGTTACATTGGTGCGCTCGCCGATATTGACAAAATTGCTGCCAGGAAATACCGTAAAGGCTTCTAATCCGCTCAGGCGGAGCAGGGGAGTAGACATAATAAGGCTTATTAGTTTTGGATTAGACTTATAGCGGTTTTAGCATAAAATACATTTTTGAGCATATAAAAGACATAATGCAGTTATTGCCCAAAATTGCTACCAATAAAAACGATAGGCCGCTCTAAGTTTAATGATGGTGAAGAAATTAGAAACAACTATTGCCAAACGCACTAAACAATAAGCAAATCCGTGTATTTAGCGGGGCAAAAGTACGGTGTTTATGGGACAAATGCGAGGTATTGCCCGAAAATAATGCACTGCCGTCCTTGAACGGAGCAATCAAGCAATAATTTTGGCATAATAAGGCGGTATTCGGGCAAAACTGCTTACCTTTTTGCCCGCTTTATTTCATCACTAAATATATACCCATACCCTCTAAAACTATCATGCGAGAAATAAGATTCAGAGATGCCGTGCGCGAAGCTATGACCGAAGAAATGCGCCGCGACGAGCGCGTATTTTTGATGGGCGAAGAAGTTGCCGAATATGACGGAGCTTACAAAGTAAGTCAAGGTATGCTTAAAGAATTTGGACCTAAGCGCGTTATTGATACGCCTATTTCCGAATTGGGTTTTACAGGGCTTTGCGTAGGGGCTGCCATGAATGGGCTGCGTCCTATCGTAGAGTTTATGACTTGGAATTTTGCGGTCTTGGCATTTGACCAAATTGTCAATTCGGCTGCCAAAACCTTGTCTATGTCGGCGGGGCAATTTTCTTGTCCTATTGTCTTTCGCGACCTACACAGGCGTAGCAGGGCAATTAGCTGCCCAACACGGGCAGACCTTTGAAAGTTGGTTGGGCAATACACCAGGTTTGAAGGTGGTATCGGTATCAACGCCCTACGACGCTAAGGGTTTGCTCAAAGCCGCTATCCGCGACGACGACCCCGTATTGGTGATGGAATCAGAAAAAATGTACTCCGATTTGGGCACTGTCCCCGAAGCCGAATACCTAATACCTATTGGCAAAGCCGATATCAAACGTGCGGGTACGGATATTACTTTGGTAGCATTTAACAAAATGGTACACGTATCGCTCGAAGCCGCCGCCGAATTAGCCAAAGAGGGCATTAGTGCCGAAGTGATAGACCTGCGCACCATTCGCCCGATGGACATAGCTACGCTCGTACAATCGGTCAAAAAAACCAACCGCATGGTAGTGGTCGAAGAGGCTTGGCCCTTCGCGTCGGTATCGTCCGAAATTGCCTATAATGTCCAACGCCGCGCCTTTGATTACCTCGACGCACCCGTCGTGCGCGTCAATGGTGCAGATGTGCCCATTCCTTATGCAGGCAATTTGGTCGATGGATTTATGCCCAACGCCGCCAAAGTGGTCAAAGCAGCTAAGGAAGTTATGTATTTGAAAAAATAGTTACGACTATCTATGCAGTTTCGTCGCTCAGTTATTTGCACTTACCTAAGCACTACGCTTGCGGTAGTTGAGTATAGCCAGACTATTAAACACAAGGGCGAAACCTATCATTTTGTAAAAATCGGGTAATAAATCGGTAAAGGTACTGCCTTTGATAAATACGGCTCTAATGACTTTGATAAAATAAGCGGGCGGGTTAAACGAGGCTATCCATTGCGCCCAAGTAGGCATACTTTCAATAGGGGTGTATAAGCCGCCCATTAAGATAAAAACCATCATAAAGAAAAATGAAAATAGCGTAGCTTGCTGCTGTGTGTCGGCAAAGGTAGAGATGAGCAGCCCTATGCCCAATACGCTCAACAAATAGATAGCAGAGAAAATGTAAATTGTCCAATAAGAGCCAATAGGTACAATGCCAAATACAGTATAAGCCACTATATTGCCTATCGTAATAGAAATTAAGCCCAAGACCCAGAAAGGAATAAGTTTGCCCAGAATAAACTCGTGCTTTTTGAGTGGGCTTACGTTCAATTGTTCTATTGTACCGGCTTCTTTTTCGGCTACTATATTGAGGGCTGCCATAAAACTGCCGACCATCGTAACCAAAATAGCCAAAATGCCGGGCACCATAAATAAATGGTAATCAAAATAGGGATTGTACCAACTTGACGATACAACCTCGATGCGTGGCATTTGACCATATTGCGGCACGGTGAGCCATTCGCTGCGGATATTGGCATTGAAATCAGCGATGATTTGAGCGGCGTAGGCTGTGCCCAAGCCTGCCCGAACGCCATTAACCGCGTCAGCAGCCAAATGTATGGTAGTCTGCTGCTCACGGACGAGGTCGCGCTCAAACCCTGCGGGTATGGTCAAGATGATGTCGGTTTGGCTATTGCCTATGGTGTTTAGCGATTGTGCGTAGGACGTACCGTATTCGACCAAGCGGAAATAGCCCGTAGCGGTCATTTTTTCGACCAAGCGACGCGCATAGTCGCTATGGTCTAAATCAACCACGCTGAACGATATATTCTTTATTTCGTAGTCGGCAGCAAAGGGTATAAGTATGAGTTGGATGATGGGCATCATCAAAATCAGGCGCAAAATAGTGGGGTTGCGAAAGATTTGGCGAAACTCTTTTTGCAATAAAATAAATAAATTATGCATAAACGAGCGATATTGAGTGGGCTTGCCCCGCGGTAGGGCAGAGGTGGTATTGGATAGTTGGAAATTTTTTTTTGGGTTTTATCTGCCTCATTCTAAGCGCACTTTGAACGTTTTGATGGCTATGGTCAAAAAGACTACCGTCATCAGTCCCAAAATAATAGTTTGTTGATAGACAAAGGAAAATCCTAAACCCTTTACCATAATGTTTTTGACAATATTATAATACCATTTTGTCGGTACGATATTGCTCATAATCTGCATGATTTTGGGCATATTTTCTATGGGAAACATAAAGCCGCTGAAAACAAGCGAGGGCATGAGCATTCCTACTAATGAGATGAACATAGCTATTTGCTGCGACGAAACCAAGGACGAAATGAGCAAACCCAACGACAATGTAGTGATGATAAACAACATGCTTTCTGCTAACAGCAAGGGCAGGCTGCCGCGCAGGGGCATGTCCAATACGGTATGTGCCATCAGCAGAATAATCAATACATCGACAAAGCATAATACCATATAGGGCACAGCTTTTGCTCAGTACAACCAATAGGGGGCGCATCGGCGATACGAGTAATATCTCCATCGTGCCATTTTCTTTTTCGCGCACTATCGATACAGAAGTCATCATAGCTCCTAAGAGCATGAGGATAAGCGTCATAACACCTGGTACAAAATTGAACGAACTCTGCAATTGTGGGTTGTAGAGCATTCGCGTTTCGATATTGATGGTATAGGGCAGGTTTTGCCTTTTGACCAACTCGGCTTGGTAATCGAGGATGATAGCAGTGGCGTAGTTAATGATGATATTGGCAGTATTGGGGTCAGACGCATCGCCGATGAGCCTTACTTGGGCATTGCGGCTATGCGCCAAATCGTCGGCGAGGCGGGCAGGAAAAATGGCTACTAAACGGGCTTTGCCTTGCTCGAAACTATTGGCTCTATCGCGCTCGCTGTGCAGGTAGTCCGATACGGTGAAGTAGCGACTGCTTTCGAGGCGGTTGGCGAGGTGTCGGCTGCTTTCGTCTTGGGCATAGTCGAGTATAGCGACGTTAGAGTTTTTGACTTCGTTAGACAAGGCGAAGCCAAATAGCAGCATCATCATAACGGGTAGCCCGATTAGAATGAGCATACTTCGGCGGTCGCGCAGTACGTGCCAGAATTCTTTTTTGATAAACGACCAAAAAATTTTCATATCTTAGATGAGGTTCGCAATGGGAGGGAGTGAGCAAGTAATTTATTCGTTGCGGCGAGCGTGGCGGGCGAGTTGCAAGAATACACTATCCATACTGTTGGCAACAAATTGTTGTTTGAGGCGGTCGGGTGTGTCCAAGGCAGCAATAGCACCATCGACCATAATAGAAACGCGGTCGCAATATTCAGCTTCGTCCATATAGTGAGTTGTTACAAAAATGGAGATGCCGCTATGGGCAGTTTCGTAAATCATATCCCGAAATTGGCGGCGCGTGATAGGGTCGACCCCGCCCGTGGGCTCGTCCAAAAAGACGATTTTGGGTTGGTGGAGCAGGGCAGTCGAAAACGATATCTTTTGCCGCCAACCGATGGGTAGCGAGCCTACCAATTTGTTGGCTTCGTGGCTTAATCCCAATCGTGTGATTAGTTCGTCGGATTTGCGCTTTTGTTCGGCGGCAGACAAGCCGTAGATGCCGCCAAAAAACCTAATATTTTCGCGCACGGTTAGGTTTTCGTAGAGCGAAAATTTTTGGCTCATATAGCCTATTTGCTGCTTGATACTTTCGCTTTCGGTATAAACATCGTAGCCTGCTACGCGAGCTTTGCCCGATGTAGGCGACAATAAACCGCAAAGGATGCGCATGGCAGTTGTTTTGCCCGCGCCATTAGCCCCCAGAAAGCCAAATATCTCGCCTGCCTTTACTTGGAAGCTAATAGAATTGACAGCGACAAAATCGCCAAAACGTCGGGTGAGTGCTTCGGTTTCGATGACATTGGGTAAATCGGTCATAAAATAAAATGGAAACGAGGAGGGTTATTGTGCTTGCATCAGCTCGATAAAAGCATCTTCGATGGTAGGGGCTACGGGTTTAAAACTGAGTTGGGCGTGTTGGCGGCTTTGCAAATAGGCTTCGGTAGCAGGCGCATCGGCTTCTCCATTTTTGAGCGACAAATGCAAGTATTCACCAAAGGCAAAACAAGTATCGGTTTGGCTATATTGGCGCAAATCGCTGAGTAGCCGAAACATATTTTCGCTCCGCACGGCGTAGAGGCGTTTTGGGTATTTGGCTAATATGCCTTCTACTGTATCTATGTCTAAGATGCGTCCTTTTTGGATAAGGGCAATGCGGTCGCAGCGCAGAGCTTCGTCCATATAAGGGGTTGATACGACTATGGTAATGCCACGTGCCCGTAGGCGGTCGAGCATATCCCAAAATTCTTTGCGCGATACGGGGTCTACGCCCGTAGTGGGTTCGTCGAGCAGCAATACCTTGGGTTCGTGAATGAGGGCGCAGCACAGGGCTAATTTTTGCTTCATACCGCCCGACAGTTTGCCCGCCAACCGGTCTTTGAAAGGGGCTATTTGTACATAAATATCCTCGATGAGGTGGTAGTTTTGGGCAATGGTAGTATTGAATACGGTGGCGAAAAATTCGAGGTTTTCGATAATGCTGAGGTCTTGGTACAAGGCAAATTTGCCTGGCATATATCCCACTATTTTTCGGATAGCCCAAAAATCTTTGACTGTATCGAAGCCTAATACCTGCGCAGTGCCCGAATCGGGCAGCAACAAGGTAGTTAATAAGCGAAATAAAGTGGTTTTGCCCGCTCCGTCCGCCCCGATTAGCCCAAACAATTCGCCTTGCTGGACATCAAAACTTACCTTGTCCAAAGCCAAGATATTGCCCTTGTCATAGGTCTTTATGATATTATTTACGGATATAGCCGGCATGTCAATGGCGTTTAGGATTTGGGAATTACTTGTTTTTGAATGTTCTGCAATGAATATTCAAAAACAAAACTAAATTTTTGGAGTATTATAAATGTTGTTTCTTGTATTTGCACTTAATCGGGCAATTTTATTTCGGCATACATACCTATTTTTAGGTAGCCCTCCTTATTGGGCACTTTTATTTTGGTCGCATACACTAAATTAGCCCTTTCATCTTTGGTTTGTATCGTTTTGGGCGTAAATTCGGCTTTATCGGCTATCCAAACCACCTTGCCCGCTATTTGTTTATAATTGTCTTTTTCTTGGTCTATCAATACCGTTACATCTTGATTGAGGCGCACGCGACTTAGTTGCTTGCCCGATAGGTAGGCACGCAATACCAATGTATCGAGATTAGCCAATTTGAAAAGTGGTTTTCCTACGGTAGCTATTTCGCCTTCGTTGGCATAGGTTAGCAATACCGTGCCGTTTTGTGGGGCGGCTGTGCTACAATGCCTCAATTGGTCGTCGTAGAGCGGTAACCGCTCGTTAATAGGGTTTTTCTCGCTCATAATACCTTTATTTTGTAGGTCTACCATATCTTGTTGGGTGCGCATTTGTTGGCGCAATACATTTTTTTGGCTTTCTGTGGCGACAATTTGTTTTTGCAATACGGCAATTTGCCCCGTTATATCGTCGAGTTGTTTAGCGGGCACGGCATCGGCTTTTACGAGTTTATCCATCCGTTGGCGTTCTTTTTCCAACACCCTCATTTGCTCGTTTTGGGTATCTATTTGCCGTTCTACGGCGGTCAATTGTTCGCGCAATACGGCTACTTGTGGTGCTGCATCGTTGCGTTTTTCGCCTACGGCTTGTAGGGTAGCTTGTACTTGCCGTTTTTGCAATTTGATTTGCTCGCAATCGATGTCGGCAACTATATCGCCCTTTTTCAATACGGCACCTTCTTCTACGGCAAACCGCAATAGTTTGCCATTGGCTCGGCGGCAACTATCAATTCGTCGGCTTCCGAATACGCCACTTGCATCGAAAGAATCTGGCGGTGGGCTGGCACGATGCCCATAAGAGGCATATCGCGATAGAAAATATAAAATTAGATTTCATGAGATTAGACTTTTTTGTCCCTATCAAGGGTGTTTTTTGCGGGATATATTTTTTTAGCAACTATTTTGGGTATGGGGTTTTGGGCTATGTCTATCTGATAATGCCTGATATCGTTGTATATTTGATTATAAATAGCTATTCTCCCTACAAGGCTAAATAGTTCCTTTTTTTGAAAGAAAGAGAGAGCAATGCGCTTAGTATCCCAAGGTAAGGCGTAAGGCAGCGATGGCTTGGGCCTGTTGTAGCTCGTGTATAATTAGGTTTTGCCGAGCCAAATCGGCATTATTGGCTTCGGTGAGGTAGTCGGCGGGCGTAATAATGCCGTTTTCGAGTTGTACTTCGGCAGTTTGGCGTATTTTTTCGCGTAGCTCAATCAAGGCTTGGTCTTGATGCAACAATTGGGTATATCGGTCTATGTCGGCGCGTTGGGCAATGGCTTTGCTTTGTAGCAGCCAAGTCCATTGTGCTTCCATCTGGGTATTTTTGGCTTTATTGACTGCTATTTGTTGCCGCTCAATATGGCTACTTTTGCTATACAAATAGCCCAACGGTACGCGCAATTGCAGACCTCCGATGGCATAAGGTTCTATGCTGTTGGAGAGCATATTGAGGGCGGGTCTGCCCAAACCGCCGCTTACAAACGCACCTATTTTAGGGCTATTTTTGGCTTTGATGAGCTTTTCTGATGCGTCTATGGCATCGCGTTGCGCTTTGAAATATGCCAATTCGGGGCGAGCTATCGGGGTGGTATTGGCGGGCGGGGCTGCTGTTTCGGGCAATAAGGTGGCTTGTTGTACGGCGGGATTGCCCGTCAGCCATGCCAAGGTTTGCAGGGCAGCATCTTTGCGGTTTTGGGTTTCGGCTATTTGTTGCTCCAATTCGAGCAGACGCGCATCGATGACCCAAATTTGGCTGCCTGTTGCCAGACCTCCTGAGCGCAATTGTTCGGCTTTACGTTTTTTTGCTACCAAGTCTTTTTGCAACAATTGGGCGTTGCCTATTTGTTTTTCTGCTAATAATACGCCAAAAAACAGCGCATTGGCTTGTTCGCGAAGGCTATACAAGTCTGTTTTTAGCTTTTCGACTTCGGCAGTAGCGTTGGCACGAACTAAGGCTTGTTGTTGGCGCGTGCTGCCTCCGTCCCAAATATTTTGATTAATGTCTATATTTGCTTTATATTGCCAACGCGACGGCGATTCTATCCCAAGACCTATGGGCAACTCGGAAGGTAGCGACGTAACTGCCGACTGCCAAGTGGCTTGGGCAGAGGCAGTAGCTTGGGGTAGGTTGTTTTTTTGGAGTAGCGCAACTTGTAGGTCTGCTGCTTGCTTGATAAGGGGTAGTAATTCGGCTTGGGGGCTGTGTTGCTCGACCTGCAACAAACAATCGCGCCACGTGAGGGTAGTGCTTTGCGACCACGCGCTAAGACTATACAAAAAAAGCGCGAAGAACAGGTATTTAGACATAAACTATATGGTTTAACTATTTGGTTAATCAAAAGGCAAAAAAACAGGACAATCCTATGCACCAGCAGGTGGTGTTACTCGTAAAATAGACCGAATATAGGTTTGTATCTCTTGCGAACGTTGTTCCATGAATGCATCAAAATCGAGGTCGGATAGGGCTGCCATGTGTTGGAGAATAGGTTTGGACAAAAACGGAAATATGCACATACTCATCACCGATACCAAAAACTGGATCGGATTGAGCGAGCGCACTTTATCGGCTGCCAAATCGTCGTAATAACTCTGGACAAATTCTGTGGCGATAGTGATTGGCAGCCGCTGCGCAAAATCGCGGTTTTTATGCACCGTATTGATGATAAAAAGCGGTAAATATGGGTTTTGGCGCAGCAAATTGATGTGCATAGTGGGTATTGGCATATTTTATCGTTAAACGACAAAGGACTTGATGATAATTCTTGTATTTGAGGAAAAAAGAAATAAATTTTTGCTCAAATATGCGTTCGAATAGCAAATCCTTCGACCGAAAATAATAGTGCAGCATCGCTTTGTTGATGCCTGCAAGGTCGGCTATCTCCTGCATACGCGACCCATCATAGCCCGACCGCAGAAAAACCTGCTCGGCGGCTGCCAATATCTTGGCTTCGGTACTCAATTTATCGGTGTTTTTAATTGACATAAACTAATTGGTTTAACCATTCGGTTAATTTTGTGCAAAGGTACAGCAAACGATGCGATACCTCCAAATAATTTTGCCTTTTTTGCAAAAAAAAATAAAATTTTGGGCGATTCGGACATTTTGGGGCTTGGAGATGGCTAGTATTTTGCCTGCTGCATAGTGCTTTTTACCTAGGCAATCCCAATTGCATTTTGTGAATTGCGGGCGTTTGTCGATAAAAACCGTACTTTTGCAGCCATTTCTATCATTACCCCACCACAAGCGAACCGCCCATGCTGTTTCAGAGTACCAATCCTGCCTACGAATCGCTACAAATACCCAATTTTCGATTTTTTGCCTTATCGCGCTTGTTAGTTGTAGCGGCACCCGAAATGATGCTCACCGTCCTGGGTTGGCAGGTGTACGACTTGACACATGACCCCTTAGCCTTGGGCATGATAGGGCTTGTCGAAGCCGTGCCTTTTATTTTGGTCTGTTTATTTTCAGGCTATATTATCGATACTTATAATCGACACCACATCGGTCTATTTTGCTTGTTGCTCATCTTGTTGCTATTAGGTGGTTTGTTTGCCGTCAATCATTGGGGCTTCGGGTGGGCACAGCAGCGTTTGGTGTTGTTTTATTATACATTTATCTTTGCTTTGGGCTTGGTACGTGGTTTTCTCAACCCCGCTTATACGTCTTTGTTGCCCTTTTTGGTCGAGCGGCGTTTGTATGCCAATGCTGTTTCGTGGAATAGCAATGCGTGGCAATTGGCTGCTGTTGGAGGTCCTGCATTGGGCGGTTTGCTCTATGGTTTTGGCGGCGCAAGTTTGGCTTATGGCACTATGGTGGTATTTGTATTTTTATCCTTAGTATTATTTGCCCGCATCAGATATATATCAGGCGCACAGGCAGTTCGCCACGAACCTATTTTACAGAGCCTGCGCGAAGGGGTAAAATTCATATTTAGCCACCCCATTTTGTTGGGCGCATCGGCTTTGGATATGTTTGCCGTATTGTTTGGCGGTGCGGTAGCCTTGCTGCCCATGTTTGCCGCTGACGTATTGCATGTTGGTCCCGTAGGTTTGGGCTTTTTGCGGGCTGCTCCTTTTGTAGGAGCTATCCTGATGGGTTTTTATTTGGCGCATTATCCGCCACTGCATCATTCGGGCAAAAAACTGTTGCTGTCCGTAGCTGCTTTTGGCTTGTGCATTATTGCTTTTGGTCTGTCGGCTAATGTTTATCTGTCTTGGGCATTATTATTTTTGGGAGGCGCATTTGATAGCATCAACGTCGTTATTCGCTCTACTATATTGCAACTCAGTACGCCCGATTCTATGCGCGGGCGCGTATCGGCGTTCAATGGCATTTTATCGGCGTATCAAACGAGATAGGTGCGTTTGAATCGGGTGTAGCGGCGCGATTTTTGGGTTTAGTGCCATCAGTCGTATTTGGCGGCAGCATGACCTTGCTCGTCGTAGCCGCTGCATATTGGCTCGTGCCGCAATTTAAACAACTACATTTGGGCAAATGGATAGACCAACAACATGCTAACCAAGCAGGAATATCATCGAATCTATAATTTGAAAGAAGCCAACGCAGCCAGAATTGGCTATCGAAACGCTATTATGAATGTCTATTTTAGTCCAAAAATCCTTACCTTTGCGGCGCAATAAACTATATACCTTGTTATTCAGAGCCTATACAGCATGATTCATTACAAACGCCAAGCGCAACACACCGAAGCCTTATTACTGACTTGTACGAGGCTATTTTATATCCGCGCATCATCGAAGAACGCATGTTAAAAATGCTGCGCATGAACAAAATTAGCAAATGGTTTTCGGGCATTGGACAAGAAGCCATTGCCGTAGGCATAGGCAAAGCCTTAGACCCCGACGAATATATATTGCCTATGCACCGCAATTTGGGCGTTTTTACAACCCGACAAATCCCATTCGACCGCTTATTTATGCAATGGGAAGGCAAATCAGGAGGCTTTACTAAGGGGCGCGACCGCTCCTTTCACTTCGGCACTAACGATTTTCATATCGCAGGCATGATTTCGCACTAGGACCTCAATTGGCAGTAGGTAGCGGCATTGCCTTTAGCCGACAAACTGCGTGGCAACCCAAAAATAACAGTGGCATTTACGGGCGAAGGCGGCACCAGCGAAGGCGATTTTCACGAAGCCCTCAATGTAGCATCGGTATGGGATTTGCCCATCATTTTTGTGATAGAAAATAATGGTTACGGACTCTCGACCCCTACACGCGAACAGTATCGCTGCCAATCGCTTGTAGAAAGAGCGGCGGGCTATGGTATAGAAGGCATACAAATAGACGGAAATAATATTTTAGAAGTATATGATACCATATCGCGCCTTGCCACCGAATTGCGCCAATCGCCGCGCCCCGTCTTGATAGAAGCGATGACTTTCCGCATGCGCGGGCACGAAGAAGCGTCGGGTACTGCCTATGTACCCAAGGCATTAATGGAAGAATGGGCAATCAAAGACCCCGTACTCAATTACGAAAACTACCTTTTGAACGAAGGTATACTTACGGCAGACCGCATAGACCAAATTCGCAAACGATGCAAACAAACCATTGATGCAGGCTTGAAAATTGCCCAAGCCGCCCCCGAACTGATATTAGACCCGCAGCAAGAAATAGACGACGTATTTTGCCCCAAAATGTCATTGCCCATGGTGCCCCAAACCGCACAAATGAGCAACAAACGCTATATAGAAGCTATCTCAGACGCGCTGCGCCAAGCTATGGATTTATACCCCGAATTGGTATTGATGGGGCAGGATATTGCCGAATATGGCGGCGCATTCAAAATAACCGATGGCTTTGTAGCAAGATACGGCAAAGAGCGCGTGCGCAATACGCCTATCTGCGAGTCGGTCATAGCGGGTATTGGTTTGGGTATGTCTATCAAAGGCATGAAAACGATGATAGAAATGCAATTTGCTGATTTTGTTACTTGCGCTTTCAATCAAATCGTCAATAATTTAGACAAAAGCCATTACCGCTGGGCGCAAAATGCCGACGTAGTGGTGCGTATGCCTACGGGTGGCACAGTAGGGGCAGGACCTTTTCACTCGCAATCGAACGAAGCGTGGTTTTTTCATACGCCAGGCTTAAAAGTTGTCTATCCCGCCACGCCTTACGATGCCAAAGGTCTGCTGCTCGCTGCCCTTGCCGACCCCAATCCCGTCATCTTTTTTGAGCATAAAGCACTATACCGCAGCCTTGCCGACGATATTCCCGATGAACCCTATACCATCGAAATTGGGAAAGCTCGCACCGTCAGCACGGGCAGCGACTTGTCTATCATTACCTACGGCTTAGGCGTACATTGGGCAACCCGCGCCTTAGCTGCCGCTCCCCACATCAGTGCCGACGTGATAGACCTGCGCACCTTATCGCCCTTAGATACTAATGCTATCTACGAATCGGTGCGCAAAACAGGCAAAGCACTCGTATTGCACGAAGATAGTTTGACCGGAGGAATAGGTGGCGAAATTGCAGCACTCATCGCCCAACATTGTTTCGAACGATTAGACGCGCCTGTGGTGCGCTGCGGTGCCTTAGATACGCCCATACCTTTTGCCATACCCCTCGAAAAACAATATATGCCCGAAGCGCGTTTTGCTGCCGCACTACAAGAATTGTGGGAATATTAATTGTGCTTAGAAATGAATACGCGGCGGGCAAAATAATATAGCCCACGACTCAAATCGTGGGCTATGAAAATATTGGATTTGCCGCAAACTGTTTTAACTCCTGTACCGTAAATGGTGGTTTGATTTTTTACTTTTGCAAGAAACCTATTACTCGCTTTCTTGCTTAATGTGCCTAATGCCATTAGGTTCTATGCTTATCAAGCGTTGTTTGAATAGCAACCCAACTGCTTTTTTGAACTGTTTTTTGCTCATCTGCAACAAAGCATATATGTCTTCGGGCTGGCTGTGGTCGGTGAGGGGCACAAAACCGCCACTACGCTTGATCATAGCGGCGAGCCGCTCTACTGAATGGTCGATAGATGCGTCGTAGCCGTCGGCTTGCAATGAAATGTCCAATTTATTATCCTCGCGAATAAGTCGGACATAACCGCGCAGCGTTTGCCCGATGCGTATGGTCTGAAATATTTGATTGCCATACACCATACCCCAATGCCGATGATTGACCACTACGCGCAAGCCACGCTCGTGAAATTCGGCTACAACAAGTTGTACCGCATCGGATTCGGCAACCGTTAAGTCGTTGTTTTTGATAAATTTGGGCAAATACATAGTGCCTACCATGCGGTTAGTTGCGGGGTCAGCATAGGCATATATCAAATAACGCCGTCCGATGTCGAGGCGTTTTGTTTGTTCGCTAAACGGCACTAATAGGTCTTTGGGCAAGCCCCAGTCGAAGAAAGCACCTATTTTATTGACCGTCTTTACGGTCAGATAGGCTACTTCGTTGGCTTGCACGAGGGCTTGCTGACGGGTCGCTACGGGGCGGTCTTCTGAATCGGTATAAACAAACAGCCTGCAAGCATCGCCTACTTGTAGCTGCTCGGGCACTTCGCGGCGTGGCAGTAGTATCTCTATGCCGTCGCTGCCATCGGGGTCGGTGCCTACATACGCACCGTTGGGCGTAAATCGGCGCACATAATAGGTGTTTTTCTGCCCGATAAGCGGGTATAAGGTAGCAGGATTCATAGATGGAACGCTTATAAGTGCAATATTGGCGACAAATATCGGCTATCGCGCTAATATTATAGCGTAAATCGGTTATTTTTCGTGGTTTTTTCGTCCAAAGTAGGTAGATTTGCGGCATTAACCGCTTTAAAACCCATTCATTTGCTTTATGCGCATATTATCTATCGTATTTTTTACTATTTTGGCAGTCTTAGCCACTATTTTTGTTTTGCAAAACAATCAGTGGGTAGAAGTGCGTTTTTTGACCGAACAGATACGTTTCGAAAGTCCTTTATCTATTTGGCTTTTGGGTTGTTTGATAGTTGGTTTTGTGCTTAGTTGGCTGTCTGCTGTGCCCGCTCGTTGGCGACGCAGCCGCGAAATAAAAGGCTACAAAGAGCAAATTGTGCGCCTCGAACAGGAATTGTACCAAGCCAAAGCCGATAACGCAGCACTCAGCGCACCTACTCCGCCGCCTGCTATGGGTAGCGAGACGGCAGTACTGCCCTAATGTTATAGCCTCGATGCTATCCGTACACAAAAATTGGGTTTTGCCTTGTTGAAAAACGAGGCAAAACTCAATGGTGTATGTATTCAGATGCTTATTCCCACTCGATAGTATGGCGGTTTAGAGGTAATGTCATAAACCACTCTATTGACGTGCGGCACTTCGTTGACGATGCGGTTGGCGATATGCGCCATCACATCGTATGGGATTTTCGAGCCCAATCGGCGGTCGTGCCATCGATGCTCGTCACGGCGCGTAGGGCAATAGCGGTGTCGTAGGTGCGCTCGTCGCCCATCACGCCGACGCTGCGTATGCCCGTATAAACGGCGAAATATTGCCATATTTCGTTTTTCAGCCCTGCATTTTCCAATTCCTGCCTATAAATATAGTCGGCTTCTTGGAGTATTTTAATTTTTTCGGTCGTTACGTCTCCGATGATGCGTATTGCCAAGCCTGGGCCTGGAAACGGCTGCCTATCGACTAAATAATCGGGCAAACCCAGTTCGCGTCCAGCGGCGCGTACTTCATCTTTGAACAAGTCGCGTAGGGGTTCGATAATTTCTTTGAATGCCACTACATCGGGCAAGCCGCCTACATTGTGGTGGCTTTTGATAACGGCGGCATTTTTCGTACCGCTTTCTATTACATCGGCATAAATAGTGCCTTGTACTAAAAAATCGACCGCTCCTATTTTTTGCGCTTCATCTTCAAAAGTGCGTATAAATTCTTCGCCGATAATTTTGCGTTTGCTTTCGGGGTCGGTTACGCCTATTAGTTTTTGCAAGAACCGCGTTTGAGCATCTACATACACGAGGTTCATTCCTATTGCATCTCCGAATAATTGTTGCACTTCTTCGGCTTCGTTTTTGCGCAGCAAGCCGTGATTGACAAATACGCAGGTGAGCTGTTTGCCGATGGCGCGGTGCATGAGCATAGCAGCTACCGACGAATCGACACCGCCCGACAAAGCGCATAGCACTTTTTGGTCGCCTACTTTTTGGCGGATTTCGGCGATGCTTTCTTGCACAAAATTGCGCATCACCCAATCGCCGCTGCAAGCGCAGATGTCATACAAAAAATTGTGCAACATTTGCGTTCCTTCGGGTGTATGTACTACTTCGGGGTGAAACTGCACGGCGTATAATTGCCTGTCGGCATCTGACATAGCAGCTACGGCGCAGGTATCGGTATGAGCGGTAATGGCAAAACCTGCGGGCGGTTGGCTCACATAATACGTATGGCTCATCCAACATACGGTATTAGGGTTTATGCCACGAAAAAGCGGGTTATCGGCTTGTACGTGTAGGTTTTTTTTACCATATTCGCGTTGTGGGGCTTTTTCGATGCTTCCGCCGAGCAGATGCCCCATCAATTGTGCTCCGTAGCAGATACCGAGTACGGGTATGCCCATTTCCAAGATGGCTTTTTCGACAAGGGGGGCGTTTTCTTCATACACCACACTGGGTCCACCCGTAAAGATGATTCCTTTCGGTTGGCGGGCTTGCAGTTCGGCTACGGGTGTATCGTAGGGTAACACTTCGCAAAAAACGTTTGCCTCGCGCACGCGGCGGGCGATGAGTTGTTTGTATTGTGCCCCAAAATCGAGGACGATAATTAGCTGATGCGACATAAAAAGCCTTTTGGTATGGGCGTTTGGGGGTTGGTGGGAATTAATAGCTGCACTGTTGCGGCACAGACTGTTGAGGCTTTGGTAGGTAGGGTTTGGTGGTGGGGTAGGGGTGTTATTCTTGGTTTGTAACTATTTAGGCGATGTTGAGGCGTGCCATTTAAAGCAAAAAAAAATTTCCGATTAAGCACTGAATATAGAACCAAGCGGCTTTGCCCGGAGGAGTGAAATAAATAAGACCAGAAGAGACCAATGGTACCCGAACGGGCAAAACAACCGAGAGTGCAACCCCAAGCCATCCCTAAGTGATGCTTTCGCCGCTACAAAATTTCGGTTTATGCCTACATTACAAATCGTTGAGGTCGGATTCGTGCATTATAGCATATATTTTTCAAATACATCTTCGGCATTAGGTTTGCTATAATAATCGCCATCCGGGCCGTAGGCGGGCGGTGTGCTTGTGCCGTCAGGGTGGCGGGGGCAGAATCTAAGTATCGATACGCGCCTTGGGTTTCCAACACTTGTTGCATCATATAGGCAGACGCGCCGCCAGGCACGTCTTCGTCTAAAAGTAGTACGCGGTTGGTGCGGCTGATGGCTTGGGCTATACTGTGGGCAGTATCGAAGGGCAATAGCGATTGTACGTCTATCACTTCAACTTCGATACCTACTTGGGCGAGCCATTCGGCGGCTTCTGTGGCAACGCGGCAGCAAGAGCCATAGGTCACTATGCTGATGTCGCTGCCTTGCCTGATGACTTCGGGTATGCCTACGGGTACGGTAAATTCGCCGATATTGTCGGGCAAGCGTTCTTTGAGGCGGTAGCCGTTCAGACATTCGATGACGATAGCGGGTTCGTCGCTCTGCAAAAGGGTATTGTAAAAGCCGGCGGCTTGGGTCATGTTGCGGGGTACTAACAAAAGTATGCCGCGCAAGGAACCGAGCATCATACCGATAGGCGAGCCTGAATGCCAGATGCCTTCTAAGCGGTGCCCGCGTGTGCGCACGATGAGGGGAGCTTTTTGTCTTCCTGCGGTGCGATATTGTAGGGTAGCCAAATCGTCGGCGAGGGGCTGCAATCCATATATGAGGTAGTCTAAATATTGGATTTCGGCAATAGGGCGCAACCCGCGCATAGCCAGACCAATACCTTGCCCCATAATACTTAGTTCGCGGATGCCTGTATCGAATATTCGGTGCTTGCCATATTTTTGCTGCATACCTACCATGCCTTGATTTACATCGCCGATATTGCCTACATCTTCGCCGAAGGCTAATAGGCGGGGTTCGCGAGCAAAAGCCGCATCAAAGCATCGATTTAAGATTTCGTAGCCATTCAATTCGGGCGATTGGGCGTTATAAATGGGCTTTATTGTAGGTACTTTATGTGCTGCTTGTGCAGAATGGCTGTATAAATAGCTGCTGTAGGTTTGTAGTTGTTGGGTTTGGAGTTGCTGCGTCCAAGCCGCAAGTGTTTGTAGGGCTTGCGAAGTAGGATAGGGGCGGCATACAAGCAGCAGACGGCGGGCAGTTTCGGCAATATCGCGTATGGCGAGCATAGCACTTTGTCCCGATTTGGCTTTGGCTAATTGGTTGCGGAATTGGCTGAGGGTATTGCGCACCTGCTCTTGGGCTAAGGGGTGTGCGGCGGCTTGCTCTAATTGTTGGCAGAACGCCTCGGCGGTCTCATAAATGGGGCGCGTGTAGTTGTCCCAAGCGCGTTGTTTGGCTTGGCGCACGGTAGCTTTTGCTTCGCTTTCTATTTCTGTTAGCTCCGACTCGGAGGCTATCTCGCATTGTAGTATCCATTGTTTGAATCGCACGATACAATCAAAATCTTTTTCCCATTGCAATCGTTCGTTAGATTTGTAACGGCGGTGGTCGCCTGATGTCGAGTGTCCTTGGGGTTGTGTTATTTCTTGTATATGAAATAGCGATGGTTGATGATATTGCCTTACTTGGCTTATGCCCTGCCGATAGGTTTGGCAGAGTTGCGCATAATCCCATCCTTTGGCGACGTATATAGCCAAGCCTTGTAGGTCGTCTTCGTTGGGTTCAAATCCGCGCAGCAATTCTGATATGCTACCTTTGGTAGTTTGGTATTTGCGCGGTACGGATATGCCGTAGCCGTCGTCCCAGACCGATACGGCTAGGGGTATTTGTTGTACGCCTGCTGCATTGATAGCTTCCCAAAAATGCCCTTCGGAGGTGCTGGCATCGCCTATGGTGCAAAAAGTTACTTCGTTGCCTTGTTCTGAGAAATGGGTATTTTGCAGCGATTCGGTTTGGCGGTAATGTTTAGAGGCTAAGGCAAGCCCTACGGCACGGAGCATTTGCGCGGCGGTACTCGACACGTCGGCAGATGAGTTTTTTTGCGCCATCAGGTTGCGCCAATTGCCATATTCGTCTAAACTGCGGGTGGCGAAGTGTGCGTTCATTTGCCGCCCTGCCGAATGGGGTTCTTGTTCGGGGTCGGGATTGGCGTATAGTTGGGCAAAATATTGTTCGAGGGTCAATTGCCCTATTGCCATCATCAGGGTTTGGTCGCGGTAGTATCCCGACCTGAAATCGCCGTTTTGAAAGGTTTTGGCTAAGGCGATTTGCGCCAATTCTTTTCCGTCGCCCAGGATTCCGAATTTGGCTTTGCCGCTAATAACCTCTTTTCGCCCCCAAAGGCTGGCTTCGCGGCTTTCGAGTGCCAAGCGATAATCGGCGAGGACTTCGGAGCGAAATTCGCCAAAAGATAGGTCTTTTCCGCTAATGGCTTTAATGTCTTGCGGGCTTAGGGTAGGGGTGGGGGCGACAAGTGACATATAAAAATAGATTTGAGCAGATGAGTTAATTTTCTATATCTATTAGGGCGGCTAATTCTTTGAGGGATTGGGCTAAGTCGTATTGTTCGTTGCGTGATAGGATATTATTCATTTTCAGCCAATAAGCGTGCACTACTTTGATTGGCGGGCAGGGCAGCAACATCTGAGCATCGAACATGATTTCGTTTTGGTGTAGGAGTTGCTCAATTTCTTTGCGCGTATATATTTTGCCACCATCTGCGGGATTGATATAGCAAGCTATTTCGGAAGACGGTTGGCGGGTCGCTTTTCGGGTTATACTTTTAGCTGCCAAGAAAGGAATTTGTTGTATCAATACGGTTTCTATGGGCAATTTTAGGAGCTGGGCGGCAATATGGTAGTAAAGTAGGCAAAATATAAGTTCGTTGCCGCAAGAGGTACTCAATACATCATCAATAATATAATTGACAGGTAGGTTTTGGTTATCTCTATCGGGTAGGCGAAATTTATAGGTATCGTACAAGACGCGGCTACATTCGGCAATATTATGTGTTAGGCTATACGTTGGGTTCGTCTCACGCTCAACACTTTTTTGGATAGCGCGTATGGCTATTTTCAGGGTCTCAAAATCGGCGCGTGGATAGAACAACTGGGCGGTTAGGTGCAAAATTTCGGGCAGTTTGGTCTCGCAATTAGGCAATAACTCGGCAATTTTGGGCTTTATTTGTTTCAGTTTGATGCGTTGCAAGACATATTCTATCCGAGCGGTAATTTCTTCGTTCTCATTACCGCTCATGCTAATGTCCTCTAACTCGTCGTACAAACTATGACCCTTGGCTATCAAATCCTGCAACACCTGCCGCACGATTGGTTGCTCGTCGTCTAAGAGCGAAATCATCGCCTTTAATTCAGAAAGACTCATGTATCTGTGCTAAGGTATATGGTTGGTTGAGTGCTTAATATCGGCGCGAATAATTGGGCTTCCAGCAATTTCCGCTTTAAATAATTTACGCTATATAATACCCTGAAAATGAACGATTTAATTTTATCGATAAAATTGTAATAAAAAATTAATAATTTTATATTTTGCTTATTATGAACAATATACGAATTGTTAAATTTTAATACCGATAATTGCTGTTGGGCTTCGCTACGATTTTGTGCTGCGCTTAGGAGGGGTGTAGCTTTTTTAGCAGATGGAGTTGTTTTGGCGGCAGATGTGGTCTTAGCAGTACCTTGTTTTTCGAGTCGTATTTGTTTTGGGCGCGGTCTTAGCAGCACCTGTTTTGGTTTTACTCGTTGTTTTGGTGCTGGGTGCGGGGCTTTGCGCTATGAGGGGCTTGGCAGTCAGCTAAGGTGAGTTGTTGGGGGTCGGTATTCTTAGGAATTTTGATGTTTTGGTCGCCCGCTTTGATATAGGGACCAAAACGACCGTTCAGTACTTGTATGTCGGGTGCTTCGGCAAAGGTTTTGATAATTCGTTGTGCTTCGGCTATGCGTTTTGCTTCGATGAGTTGTATCGCTTCTTCGAGGCTAATAGCAAGCGGGTCGCCGCCCTTGGGTAGCGAGATAAATTTGTTATCGTGCAATACATAAGGACCAAACCTACCTTCGTTGGCGCGTATTTCTTTGCCCTCGAACATGCCCACTATGCGCGGCAGAGCGAACATTTCTAAGGCTTGTTCGAGTGTAACGCTGCCGAGTGTATAAGGCGTGCGCAGGTTAGCATATTGTTTTTGCTCGTCGTCGCTATCGCCTATTTGAACTAAGGGTCCGAATTTTCCTAAGCGCACCAGCACTATTTTGCCTGTTTTGGGGTCTTTACCCAATTGGCGTTCGCCGTCTTCGCGTTCGGCATTAGATAGCGTATGCTCGACAGTTTGATGAAAAGGTTTGTAAAACCCGTCTATCATTTTTGTCCATTCTTTGCGTCCTTCGGCTATTTCGTCAAATTCTTTTTCGACTTGTGCCGTAAAGTGCAAATCGACTATTTTGTCAAAATGTTTGACCAAAAAATCATTGACAACCATACCGATATCGGTTGGGAATAATTTGGCTTTTTCAACCCCGATGCGCTCTTGTTCTGTTTTTGAACTTAGGTGGTTGGCAGGTTTTTCGGCGGGACCGCTTAGTGTTATAACTTGGTAAGGGCGTATCGTGCCTTCGCGATTTTCGCGCACTACATAGTCGCGTTGTTGTATTGTGCTGATAGTAGGCGCGTAGGTCGAGGGGCGACCAATGCCCAATTCTTCTAATTGTTTGACCAACGACGCTTCGTTATAGCGAGCATTGGGGCGCGTATATTTTTGGGTTGCTGTCATTTGTTTTAGGTCTACGCTGTCCTACGTGCATGGGAGGCAGCAGGTGCGCTGCTCTTCTTCGCTTTCCTCGTCTATGGCTGATTCGCGATAGAGGGCTAAATAACCATCAAATTTGATTACTTCGCCGTTGGCAACGAGCATCTCCTTGGGTTGGGTCGATATAGCAATATTGATGGTTGTTTTTTCTAATATGGCATCAGCCATTTGCGAAGCGGTAGCGCGTTTCCAGATAAGACGATATAATTTTTTGCTCATCACTTGAACCTCTACTTCGGTATGTTCAAAATAAGTAGGTCTGATGGCTTCGTGTGCTTCTTGTGCGCCTTTGCGATTTGGTTTTGTAGGTGCGCAATTGGTGGTAGCGGTCGCCAAATTGCTGTTTTATTTGAACGGCGGCGGCAGGACAAGGCAGTATCCGACAAGTTGGTCGAGTCGGTACGCATATAGGTAATATGTCCTGCTTCGTATAATTTTTGTGCCACTAACATAGTGCGCGATACGCCAAATCCGAATTTGCGGCTGGCTTCTTGTTGCAGGGTCGATGTAGTAAAGGGCGGCGGCGGCGTGCGTTTTCCGGGTTTTACTTGTATCTGAGCTACGGTAAAATCGGCGCCAATACAATTTTTCAGAAACGATTCGGCATCGCCTTGGTCCTCGACGCGGCGGGGCAGTTCGGCTTTGAAGGGCGAAATTTTACCTTTTTCGTCGCTTGCTTTAAGAACAGCCGCAATTTTGAAGTGAGGTACGGGCACGAAATCTCGTATTTCGCGCTCGCGCTCGACGATGAGGCGTACCGCTACCGACTGCACCCGACCCGCCGAGAGCGATTGGTTGCGAGATATTTTGCGCCATAAAATAGGCGATATTTCAAAACCCACTAAGCGGTCTAATACCCGCCGTGCTTGTTGGGCATTGACCAAGTTGAGGTCGAGGACGCGCGGATTAGCTACTGCCTTTTTTATCGCAGGTTTGGTGATTTCGTGAAATACGATGCGCTTGGCGGTATGCACATTTAGACCCATTGCCTCGCACAAGTGCCAAGATATAGCTTCGCCTTCGCGGTCTTCGTCCGTAGCAAGCCATACCTCTTGCGCACTTTTTGCCATCTTTTTCAGCTCATAGACCAAACTCGCCTTGTCGGGCGATATTTCGTAGGTGGGCTTATAGTTATTTTTAATGTCGATAGCGGTATCTTCTTTGGGCAAATCGCGAATATGTCCATAACAAGATTTGACGATAAATTCATCGCCCAAAAATTTTTCGATGGTCTTCGCCTTTGCTGGCGACTCAACTATCATTAGGTTCTTTGTCATCTAAAAAAAGCCGTTTTGGTCAAAATTGCCGCAAAGGTAGCTAAAAATTGCGGAAGTAGGGCTTTTTGTTTCAAATACTTGGTCGTTATGCCACAAGTAGGGCGCATCACTTGCTATTTGCTCGTGATAAGTACGGCAATCCCGATACGCTTGGAAATGAGCCTATTATAGATTTTTTGGGGGCAAGTTTCGGTCAAAATTATGCTTGTCGTGCTTGCTGTTTTTTGTCTGCAAGTGTTTGATAAGGTTTTTTGCTTGGAAAACGTTGCTACGGAAAAGGCACTGCTCACCGATGCAAATGCTCAATATTTAATTTATATTTATGACGATGCTTTTTGGTCGGTATTCATCAAATCGAGCATTTTAAGCCCCATTAGCCCTGCCACGCTCCCGCTGTCGGCATTGCTGCCATTGATGAGTATGTCGGGTATGATTTTGATGCCGTTTTTGCCTATTTCTTCCGTGATTTTGAGCCGCGCAAACAGTTCGTCGCCCATTGCCTTGACTGCCAATTGGTAGGCTTCGGCATTAGATTTGCCTATTTCTAAGATTTTGGAGGCTTCGGCTTTGCCTGTCACTTCTATTTTTTCGGCTTCGGCTTGTGCTTTCATTTTGATAGCTTCGGCTTCGGCTTCGGCTCGCATTTTGAGGGCTTGGGATTCGGCTTCTACTTTCAATTTTATCCCCGTCGATTCGCCTGTTACTCGTTTTACTTCTGCGTCGGCGGTGCGCTCGGCTATCTGTACGCTTTGTTGTGCTTTTACGATTTCGCGCTGCATATCGGCTAAGGCGGTTTCTTTTTCTACACCTTGTCTTTGTTCTTGTGTGCCTTTTGTTGGGTTTCGAAGGTATGTTTTTGTTCTTCGGCGATTTTTCGGTCGGTGAGGGTTTTCATCAGCGATTCGGGCGGTACGATATCGCCGATAAGGGTATCTACGGCATTGACGTTATATTCGTCTAATACGCGCTTGATATGTTGTTTAGCGGCATCTTGTCGTTCTTTGCGCGAGCTAAGGAAAGCTATTACGTCGCTATCTTGTGCCGAATTGCGGAAATAATTGCCGATGGTAGGCTCTAATACCTGCGATACGAGATTGTTCATATTGCCAAACCGCGCTATTACTTTGGGTGCTTCGTTAGATGGGACGTGTATGATTTGAGATACATCTAAATTGAACGGAAAACCATCGCGCGAACGGACGGTGATGGTCGAAAGATGTTTGTCTAATTGGTGTGCCTCGCTGCGTGCCGATGCCCAATTGAGCACCAAATTGGTAGTTGGCACAATTTCGACTTTCATAATAAATTTGTTGATAGGATATTTGCCCGCCCCATCGGGCTCCTGCCATACGCCTTTGAAGCCTTTGTGGACGATATTGCCGTGTTTAAATTCTTCGCCCGAAAGGTCTAATCCTTCTTCGCCGAAATACGAGATGACCACACCTACATTGCCTATCGGTATTTCGGTCATCGGTATTTCTTCCCACTGAACAGCCAAGGGTTTAGGTTATAGCTACCTGCCAACACGATTTGCGACTGCAGACCTCGCGCACCGCCATTGTCTAAAAAGGCATCTATGTTTTGGTAATTGTTATGTCCTTGTATAGCCTTGCCTGCAATTTGTCCTGTGGGTAGAGGTTCGCCGTCCTGAGCAATTACGATACCCACCATATTATCGCGGATATGGGTCATACCCACGATGGTAAGTTCAAACAAAAAGGTATTGATGCGATACGAACCTGCCGTGATATAGGCAGTTTGTCGCCCTTTTTGCCCGCCGTTTTCTAAAAATGCCTTGGCATCTTGGAAATTGTCGCACGCCACGCGCCGACCCAAAATGCGCCCCGTTGGTATCTCGTTGCCGTCTTTTGCCATTATTAGCCCGATATGCCCCTGCTCGACAATGACAAAAGGCTGAAAAGTAATTTCGTATTGCCAAAACCACATGCCGAAATAGATACCTGGTGCTAAGGTATCGGCTTGATAACCCGCCTCACCTTTGAGGGCAATTATTCTGCCATTGGGCAATTCGCGGTTATCGCCGAACAATACAAATTTTTTCGTGACCAAACCTATGCGGTCTTCGGGCACGATGACCATGCCAAAAAATACACGTAAAATAAATTTATATAAAATAATTGATAGTATAATGAGTACTACCCACCAATAAGAGAAGAATAACGCGGGATTCATGGTAGAAAGATATTTGGGAAGTGATGGTAACTTTTGATGCTCAAATGTACGCAAAGTTTTTGAATCCTGCAAGGCACTAAGCCACCTTGCCGCCCTGCAGGGCAATTATTTTTGGCGCACGGCGGCGATATTATACGCCCAAAGCGTCCATTTTTGCCGTTGTGAGACAAAAATGGACGCTTTGGACAATTGAGAGGGGTGGCTGGCTGTATGTCAAACTATACTCAGAATGTAAGCAACCGGTGGTTGGCATGGTAGGCGGCTACTAACCCGTACCCGTTTTGTATATTGCTGAAATGGTAGCGGTGCAGGGGCTTAGGGCGGTAGCCGCTTGCCGATGTATATATGCCGTCGTGCGAATGGGGCAATATTTCTGGTAAAAAGGGCAAAAGAGATGATTGAGTCACATCTAAGTAGTAAGCAGTAAATAAATGTCTTATTTTTGGAGGATGTTTGTATTTTTGTGACATGAAACAGAGACGCTATATAAAGCTCACGGAATATGAACATTCAATTCTATCCTACTTACAGCCCACATCTAAACGGGTGGAAACGCTTTGGCGAAAAATTGAATACGAATGGCTGCTGCCGAAAGATTTTGCTTCGTGGGATAAGTTAACAAGACTGTAGTGCAAAAAAGCAAAATTGATACATATTAAATTTGATTTCAAATCGTAAATTGTTTATTTATAGTCATATACATATATTGTAATTACTAAACACTTTGTTAAAATGATTTCTTGCACCGCAGTCAGCATTTTATAACTAAAAAAATAGACTTCAAATTAAGCGCAGTCGTTCCTTTAAATGCTCAAGTTTGCTTTTTTAATGCGTTCGCCCTGGAAGCCTAATGAATAATTGAGTGACAAAACCGCCTAAATAGTTATTGTTTGTCTATAATATTAAAATTTTATAATGAATATATTACTTGTTGATGACGAGGAAAAACTTCGGACCCTGCTGGCGCGAATTATCAGTTTAGAGGGATTTGAAGTTGTTCCTGTGGCTGACTGCAAATCAGCTATAAAAAAATTAGACCAGGCCGACTTCGACCTTGCGCTATGTGATGTGAAACTGCCGGACGGCAATGGCATTGAGCTATCCAAAATGATAAAAGAGCGGTTTCCGCACATGGAAATTATTTTATTGACTGCCTATGGCAATATTCCCGATAGTGTACAAGCCATCAAGAATGGAGCATTTGACTATATTACCAAGGGAGACGACAATAATAGAATAATTCCATTGCTCTACAAGGCAGCCGAAAAAGTATCCTTAGCAAGGCGAGTCTTACAATTGGAAAAGCAAATTGGAGATAAATACTCGTTTGATAATATTATTGGAACTTCGAAGGCGATGCGTTTAGCTATTGATTGGGCAAAAAAAGTGGCTGATACAGATACTTCGGTCTTGCTTCTTGGCGAAACAGGAACAGGCAAAGAGGTTTTTGCGCAAGCAATTCATACATCGAGCCGCCGGTCCAACAAGCCATTTGTCCCTATCAATTGCTCTGCTTTTAGCAAGGAACTGTTAGAAAGCGAAATGTTCGGACACAAAGCTGGGGCATTTACCGGAGCAAATAAAGACAAGAAAGGCTTGTTTGAAGAAGCCAATACGGGAACTATTTTCTTGGACGAAATAGGGGAAATGAGCTTGGAATTGCAGGCAAAACTTTTGCGCACCTTAGAAACGGGGAAATTCATTAAAGTAGGAGATAGCAAATGAGCAAAACCAATGTTCGGATTATTGCTGCTACGCACCGCAATTTGCAGCAGGAGATTGAAACTGGGCATTTTCGGCAGGACCTATTCTATCGGCTTTCTGTTTTCCAAATCAAATTGCCGCCCTTGCGAGAGGGTGGCAGACATTGAAGCAATAGCCAAACATTTTGTTGCTTTGTTTGCGCTTAAAACAAACAAGAAGCCAATATCCCTTTCTGCCGAATTTTTGGAAGCCCTCAAACGACATGAATGGCGAGGGAATATACGAGAATTAAGAAATGTAATTGAGCGTAGCGTGATACTGAGCAACCATGAACAATTGACGATTGACGATTTGCCTTTGGAACTGCAACAATTTTCATATTCTAATACGCCGTTTTTGACTAAAAAGACGCTTTCGGCTTTTGATTTAGCGAATGTCGAAAAACTGCATATACAGAAAGTACTGAACTATGCTAACGGCAATAAAACGGAGGCGGCAAGATTGCTCAATATTGCTACCACCACCCTTTACCGCAAATTGGCAGAGTATAATTTGGCTTAAAATATAGCGAAACGCTATGCCCAACCGTTGCATTTTGCAACGGTTTTTTTATTGCTGAAATACCGCCAAATCTCCAAAACTATTGCCTACAAAGGGTTTTGAATAGGGTTGAGCTAATTGGAGTGCCCTTTGCAATAAGCTATGCCAGAACACAAGATATCAATCGAAATGGAGGGCAATAAAGTATAGAGACGCTCTCAAAACCTCGTTGTCATCTTCTATGGAGGCGTAGCATTGCAATACCGGATTATTGTTCTCTCGAAAAAAATATTAAATGATTATCACAAACCAATAAATACATCAAGTATATGATGACTGTAATTCTTATCGCGGTGGGGCTTTTATGCTTTGCACTATTTTTTAAAACCATCCATTTTTTTGAAAAAATCTAAACAACATGATTGCACTTTTCATCATCGCCATCGGGCTTTTTGCTTATATAGTATATGTGCTGCTTAAACCCGAAAAATTTTGAATCAAATACCAATTATCCATTGTCATTTATCAATTATAAGACATGAATACCGAAATCTTAGGCATCATAGCTATGTTTAGCCTTACTCTGCTGCTATCCATTCCGTTAGGAAAATATATAGCAAGGGTTTATGCGGGCGAGAACACCCTACTTGACCCGATTTTTAATCCAGTAGAGCGTTTATTTTTCAGGCTATCGGGCATCGACCCCAAAGCCGATATGACTTGGAAGCAACATCTTATGGCGCTACCAGCATCAATATGCTTTGGTTTGTAATGAGCATGATTATACTTACTAACATGAGCTGGCTACCCCTAAACCCAGATAACAACCCAAGCCAATCGGCTGATTTAGCTTTTAATACCACTATCTCCTTTTTGGTAAACTGCAACTTGCAGCATTATTCAGGCGAAACAGGCATCAGTTATTTAGGTCAGTTATGGCTAATGTTTTTGCAATTTGTAACAGCAGGCATAGGTATGGCTGCGGCAGCGGTAGTATTTAAATCATTTAGAGAGAAATCGACGACGCAATTGGGCAATTTTTACGATTATTTTTTGAAGTCTTGCACCCGAATATTGTTGCCTATATCGCTTGCCATTGCCGCCATACTGGTTTTTGAAGGAATGCCTATGACTTTTGAAGGGAAAGACACCATGATAAATATGCAAGGCGATACGGTACAGGTTTCGAGAGGTCCGGTGGCGGCATTCGTACCTATTAAACACGTAGGCACCAACGGCGGTGGTTTTTTTGGAGCTAATAGTTCTCATCCACTTGAAAACCCTACTTATCTTACAAATATGGCAGAAATGTTTGCGCAGTTTATCATCCTATGGCTATGGTTTTTGCATTTGGCTTTTTTATTAAGCGACCAAAATTTGCTTTGATGATATATATAGTAATGACCATTGGCTTTTTATTGCTTGCCATACCCAATATTATCATGGAGGCGAACGGCAACCCTGCTATTGAAAAGATGGGTATTAATACTTCGCTTGGAGCAATGGAGGGAAAAGAGATAAGAATTGGTGCTGCCGCTTCTGGGTTTTGGACTATTGTAACTACGGTGATTTCTACGGGGTCTGTCAATTCGATGCACGATAGTACCATGCCACTTTCGGGAATGAATGAATTATTAGCCATGATGACAAACTCATTCTATGGCGGAGTGGGCGTAGGGATACTCAATATTTTTATCTATATCATACTGGCAGTGTTTATAGCAGGATTAATGGTGGGACGGACACCCGAATTGATGGGCAAAAAAATTGAAGCCAGAGAAATGAAAATTGCTATGATAGTAGCACTTGCTCATCCATTCATCATTCTTGGGGGCACAGCCTTAGCGGCAGCATTTCCTTCGTTTGGCTCCGCTGCAATCAGCAACCCTGGTTTTCACGGGTTTAGTCAGATCTTGTATGAATATACATCGTCGGCAGCTAATAACGGAAGTGGCTTTGAAGGCTTGGGCGACAATACGCCTTGGTGGAATATTTCTACGGGTATTGTTCTCCTGTTTGGACGTTTCATTCCTATCATCGGACCGGTGGCTATTGCGGGTTTATTGGCGCAAAAAAAATATATTCCCGAAAGCGCAGGCACGCTCAAAACAGACACCGCTACTTTTGGTTTAATGATTTTTGTCGTCATTGTCATTATTGCTGCATTAGCATTTTTTCCTGCACTTGCCTTAGGACCCATAGCAGAACATTTCTCACTCTATTAAAATTCGGAGTTTATGTCAACGCCAAAAAATACATCGCTGTTTCAGCCCGAGTTAGCAAAAGAGGCACTAAGCCAGCTTTTATTAAACTCAATCCAAAAATTATGTTTCGCAATCCCATCATGTTTTGGTATGGGTCGGAACACTCGTAATGCTCTTTGTCGCGCTCTGGACTTTATTCGTGCCACTGGGCAGGGATCATTCGCTTACAATTTTACTGTATTTGTTGTCTTATTTTTCACTTTACTTTTTGCCAATTTTGCCGAAGCTATTGCCGAAGCACGAGGAAAAGCACAAGCCGACAGCCTAAGAAAAACGAGAGAAGAAACACCTGCCAAATTAGACAATGGGCAAATAGTGTCTTCTTCCTCGCTTAGAAAAGGCGATATTTTTATTTGCACAGCAGGCGACATCATCCCAACCGACGGTGAAATTATAGAGGGTTTGGCAACTATTGACGAGAGTGCCATTACGGGCGAAAGCGCACCTGTTATTCGAGAAGCTGGCGGCGACAAATCATCGGTTACCGGAGGTACGAAGGTTTTGTCTGATAAAATTAAAGTAGCAGTGACTACCCAGCCCGGAGAAAGCTTTTTAGACAAAATGATCGCCTTGGTGGAGGGTGCAAGCCGACAGAAAACACCCAATGAAATAGCACTCACTATCCTTTTAGCGGGTTTCACGCTGGTATTCATCCTTGTTTGTGTTACGCTGAAACCCTTTGCCGATTATGCCAACACGCCCATTACCATAGCAGCCTTTATTTCGCTTTTTGTATGCTTAATTCCTACGACTATTGGCGGTCTGCTCTCTGCTATTGGCATAGCAGGTATGGACAGAGCTTTGAGGGCAAATGTGATTACTAAAAGCGGTAAAGCTGTTGAAACAGCGGGCGATATCGATGTGTTGCTTTTAGATAAAACGGGAACCATCACTATTGGCAATCGTAAAGCAACCAAATTTCATCTCGCACAAGGTGTAGACGAAAAACAGTTTGTTAAAAGCGCAGTACTAAGCTCTGCGAGTGATGATACGCCCGAAGGAAAATCAATCCTCGAATTAGCGGGAATTAGCCCGCACAGTTATCCGATAGAAAACCCACGCTTTATAAAATTTACCGCTGAAACCAGAAGTTCGGGTATAGATTTCGAAAATACCCGCATACGCAAAGGTGCTGGCGATGCCATTCGAAGCCTTTGTGAGAAATCGGGCAACGTTTTTCCGAAAGAAGTGGAGGAAATTATAACTAATATTTCGAGTAACGGAGGCACACCGTTGGTGGTATCGGAAAACGAAAAAGTACTTGGTGTGATTGAGTTGCAAGACATCATTAAGCCAGGAATACAAGAACGCTTTGAACGCTTGCGCAAAATGGGCATTAAAACCGTGATGGTTACAGGAGATAATCCTTTGACCGCTAAATATATTGCCGAGAAAGCAGGAGTAGATGATTTTATTGCCGAAGCAAAACCAGAAGATAAAATGAATTATATTCGCAAAGAACAAGCAGAAGGCAGATTGGTTGCTATGATGGGCGATGGAACTAACGACGCGCCCGCCCTTGCGCAAGCCGATGTAGGGGTAGCTATGAATAGCGGGACCCAAGCCGCCAAAGAAGCGGGTAATATGGTTGATTTGGACAACGACCCCACCAAACTCATCGAGGTGGTCGAAATAGGAAAACAACTTTTGATGACAAGAGGCGCGCTCACCACATTTAGTATTGCCAATGATGTAGCAAAATATTTCGCGCTTGTTCCAGCTTTGTTCGTTGCATCAATTCCTGCCTTTCAAACATTAAACGTCATGCGCCTTCATTCGCCTGAGAGTGCCATACTATCAGCGGTCATTTTCAATGCCATCATCATTCTCTTGCTCATTCCACTTGCATTAGAAGGCGTTTCGTACAAGCCTATTGGTGCTAGTGCATTGCTCCGTAGGAATCTTTTTATCTATGGTTTAGGAGGGATAATTGCCCCTTTTATCGGCATAAAATTGATAGATTTACTAATCTCAATATTTATATAATAAAATAAATTAAAATGAAAAATAATATCCTGCCAGCTATTAGGCTAACCTTGCTTTGTATCGCTTTGCTTGTTGGTGCTTACACCTTAGTAGTCTGGGGAATAGCACAACTGACACCCAACAAAGGGAAAGGCAAAACGATTACGCACGACGGAAAAACATTTTACGGCAATATCGCACAAAATTTTTCTGACGATAAATATTTCTCTTCCCGACCATCTGCCGTTGCTTATAATGCAGCAGGAAGCGCGGGCAGCAACAAAAGCCCTTCCAATGCCGATTATTTAGCCGAAGTGCAAGGGCGAATTGATACCTTTATGGTTCATAATCCGGATATAGACAAATCAGAAATTCCGGTCGATTTAGTTACCGCCAGTGGCAGCGGCTTAGATCCACATATTTCTGTGCAAGCTGCCAAGGTACAGATAAAACGAATTTCTAAAATACGCGGAATTTCCGAAGCTGACATTCAGCAACTCATTAGTGCTCATATCGAAAAACCATTGCTTGGTCTATTCGGACCTGAAAAAATCAATGTTCTCCAACTAAATATCGCACTTGATAACCTAAAATAAGTGATGAAAAATATCATGAAATCCACTTTCATATTTTTATTCTTCAATCTCTTGCTTTCGACTTCTAATTACTTGGTGGCACAAACAACAGCCTCAAATACTGACCACCAAGGCATTATCCCGCAGATAGAAAAAGAAAGCACAAACAGCAAACAGCCTAAGTCCATCGGACAAATTTCTGATGCCCTTACTATTGCAGGCTACCTCGAAACTTATTACAGCTACGATTTTGCAAATCCAGAGAACCATGTTCGCCAACCATTTATATATGCGTATAACCGGCATAATGAAATTAATTTAAATTTGGGCTATATCAAACTGGCATACTCAAGCGAAAACATTCGTTCCAATATTTCACTGATGGCAGGAACTTACAGCAACGACAACCTTTCGGCAGAGCCCGGTGTTTTGAAGA
The DNA here is from genome assembly GCA_016711295.1 of Sphingobacteriales bacterium. Classification (GTDB taxonomy): domain Bacteria; phylum Bacteroidota; class Bacteroidia; order Chitinophagales; family UBA2359; genus JADJTE01. The sequence continues at coordinate 100,851 of JADJTE010000010.1, forward strand.
ATGTTTACGAAGCTAATGTAGGATTTAAGATTTTTGAGAAAAAGAATATATGGATTGATGCAGGAATAATGCCCGCACATATCGGGTTTGAAAGTGCGATAGGAAAAGATTGTTGGGCATTGACCAGAAGTATTATGGCAGAAAATTCGCCTTATTACGAAACAGGAGCAAAGATTTCTTACACCACCGATAACGGCAAATGGTTCATTAGTGCTTTAATCCTTAATGGGTGGCAGCGCATTTACCGCAAAGATGGAAATAATTTTCCTGCTTTTGGGCATCAACTCATGTTCAAGCCCAATTCAAAAATGATGCTCAACAGTAGTTCATTTATCGGCAACGATATGCCCGACAGTACCAAACAAATGCGCTATTTTCATAATTTGTATGGACAGTTTCAAATAACGGAACGCTTGGCACTCATTGCTGGTTTTGACATAGGCGCACAGCAAACAGCCCAACACAATAGCACCTATAATACATGGTACGCGCCCATTCTGATACTAAAACTAAGCCCTACTGATAAATTCAGCATTGCAGCGAGAGCCGAATATTATAGCGACAAAAATGGCACCATCATAGCCACCCAAACGCCAAATAATTTTCAGACCTTTGGTTATTCATTAAATTTGGACTGCCTCATTCACAACAACGTTTGGTGGCGGGTAGAGGGCAGGGGCTTTTCAAGCAAAGACAAGATTTTTAGCTTGAACGAGAAACCCAATAACAACAACTATTTCTTAACTACTTCAATTGCCATTTCGTTTTGAAAGAAAGAGAAGAAAATGTGCAGTACTTTCTTGACCTTATAAAAAAATCAAGGCGCGGAAAGTTTAAAATCTATATCGGTATGAGTGCTGGTGTAGGAAAAACTTTTCGCATGCTGCAAGAAGCACACGCGCTGCAAAGAAACGGCATTGATGTAAAAATTGGCTACGTTGAAACACATAACCGTGCCGAAACACAGGCCCTGATAGACGGATTAGCCGTAATTCCAAGAAGAAGTATATTTTATAAAGGCAAGGAATTAGAAGAGTTAGATGTTCAAGCCATCATCGCCCTACGCCCAGAAGTGGTGATTATAGACGAGTTGGCACACTCTAACATACAAGGCAGCAAAAACGAAAAACGCTGGCAAGATGTATTAGAAATCCTCGATACAGGAATAAACGTAATTAGCGCGGTAAACATTCAGCACATAGAAAGCCTGAACGAAGAAGTAAAGGCAATTACTGGCATTGAAGTAGCAGAAAGGATTCCCGATAAAGTATTAGCATTAGCTGACGAGGTAGTCAACATTGATTTAACCGCCGACGAACTGATTCTGCGCTTGAAAGAAGGTAAGATTTACGAGGCTGAAAAAATTCAGATGGCACTAAATAATTTTTTTAAGCCCGACCATATCTTGCAATTGCGCCAGTTGGCTTTGAGAGAAGTAGCATCGCAAGTAGAACGAAAGGTAGATATTGAAGTGCCCAAGAATATAGTGCATCGCCAAGAAAAATTTTTAGCTTGTATCAGCAGTAATGAAAAAACAGCTAAACGTGTGATTCGTAAAACAGCACGCTTGGCAAGTTATTATAATGCAAAATGGCTCGTGCTTTATGTGCAAGCGCCCAACGAAAATACGACTAACATCTCATCAGATAAACAGCGATACCTCATCAACAATTTTAAACTCGCTACCGAATTGGGTGCGGAGGTAATTCAGGTGCAAGAAAAAAATATCCCCGCCGCTATCATCAACCAAGCACACAAACACCATGTAACTACTATCTGCATCGGCAAACCACATCTGAGTTTGCTCAAAATTATTTTAGCCACCAGTATTTTTAACGAATTGTTGAACAATCTCGCAGCAGCCGAAATCGATATTATTATTTTGAATTAAAAATATGTTTTATTATTAAAATAATAAATTACTCAAAATACTACTATCATTATTAAAATCTCAATCCCAAAATAACAAAAAATACCTTTTATCCATCCATTATTGCCATGAAAATAAAAATGAAGATTACATTAGGAGTCGGGTTCCTATTTTTGCTGATAATTATTCTAAGTGTAGTAGGTATAAAATTTGCCAACCAAATTTCGGGCGAAACGCAAAATATCTTAGCCGATAACTATAAAAGCATTGAGTATAGCCGAGCTATGCTTATTGGCTTTAGATAAATTGAAGTTTTCCAACGACGCAATTTATAACTTTGAGAATAACCTGAAATTACAACAACAGAATGTTACCGAAACTGGCGAAGAACGAGCAACCAATAACTTAACAACTAATTTTGAGAAACTGAAAACAAATGATATTCAACGAAACATGCCTACTGATACTTCGTTGTTGTTAAGTATACGCGAAGACCTTGCAGATATTATGTTGGTTAATATGGAAGCCATTCAAGGCAAAAGCGAAATAGCAAAGCAAACTGCTAATACAGCTACTGTTGTGCTTTCAGTAATAGGAACACTCTGTTTTGTTCTCGCATTTACGTTATTAGTAAACCTACCCGCTAATATCGCCGACCCCATTAATGAACTCACCCAAAGCGTAAAAGAAATTGCCGAAGAAAATTATTCCCAGCGGGTTTATTTCGAGGAACACAATGAATTTGGCGACCTCGCTCATTCTTTTAACGTCATGGCTGAAAAATTGCAGGAATATAACAGCAGCAATTTGGCAAAACTGATGATGGAGAAAACGCGGATTGAAACCCTTATCAATAATATGAACGACCCCGTAATTAGTTTAGACGAAAAACAGAATATTCTCTTTATCAATAGCGAAGCACTAAAAATTTCGGGTTTGAAGCACGAAGACGTTGCAGGCAAATCTGCCCAAGAAATTGCTGTCCATAACGATTTAATTCGCGTACTCATTCAGGAAATTTTGAAACCCAACAAGAGCGAAAACAAACAGCAGCAACCCCTTAAGATTTTTGCCGATAACAAAGAAAGCTTTTTGAAAAGAAATCATCCCTATTACAATTGTTCCAACTGCCGAAAGCCAACCCAAACATATTGGAGATGTCATTATTTTGCGGAATATCACCTTGTTCAAAGAACTGGATTTTGCCAAAACCAATTTTATTGCTACCATTTCGCACGAACTTAAAACACCTATCTCATCTATCCTTATGAGTTTAGACCTTTTGAATAATGAAAGAATTGGAAAGATAAATTCTGAACAGCAACAACTTATTCAAAGTGCCAAAGAAGACAGTGAGCGACTTTTGAAAATTACAGGCGAGCTATTAGACATGACACAAGTCGAAACCGGAAAAATCAGCCTGACTTTACAACCTACACTACCGCAGGAAATTGTTCTGTATGCCACTGAAACCATAAAAATTCGGGCAGAACAGAAAAAAATTTTTATCGAAATTGATTGCCCTGAAACACTTCCATCGGTATCTGCCGACCTCGAAAAACAGTATGGGTATTGACTAATATCTTGATAAATGCCATCAATTATGCTCACGAAAACCTAAAGTGATACTTAGGGTAAAAGAAATTGGAAACAAAATTCAGTTTTCTGTGCAAGACTTTGGCAAAGGAATTGACCCGAAGTATAAAGACAGATTGTTTGACCGCTATTTTCAAATTCCGGGCAGCAACAAATCAGGCACCGGACTTGGGCTTGCTATTAGTAAAGAATTTATTGAAGCCCAAGGAGGAGAAATATCCATGCAAAGCGAAATTGGAGTGGGAAGTATTTTTTTTATCCAACTCAACAAAGCACTTAGATGATGCCTTTATTTCATCGTGAAGGTATAAACCACCCGCGAGCCTTTTTCATAAACGCCTTCTAAACGAACCGATTCGCCTGCGGGTACATCTTTAAGGGCATTATATACGTCCTCATGCGTAAAAACGGGTTTTTTATTCACAAAATCCAATACGCAGCCTACTTTGATAGGTGTTTGGAGGCTAAGTAAGCCATTAGAATTGAGCTTGACGACCTTAATACCATTGCGCAAGCCATAACTTTGCAGGTCTAAGATACTAAGCTCTTGTAATTCGGCACCTAATATACGGGTTACTTCTTCTTTGGGAGTGCGCACTATGCCCGTATTTTTGAGTGAATTTTTGAGTGTGACATTGGCAAATTTGCCCTGCTGCCTGCGCATGTATGATATGGCAATATTATCGCCCGGACGGAAACGCGCTATTTTCTCTTGTAGTTCAGAGGAGGTATTTACGGCAATGCCATTGACTTCGGTAATCACATCGCCTACTGCCAAGCCTGCATCTTCTGCCGCGCTTCCGTCAACTACTGATACAACTAAAACGCCCTTAGTGCTGCTCAATCCGTAAGTATTGGCAAGGCTGTTGGTAATACTTTCAAATTTGATGCCTAAACTCGCGCTCTGCACAATGCCGTATCTTTTGAGGTCTTCGACCACTTTTTTGACCAAGTTTACGGGCACAGCAAACGAATAGCCCGAAAAACTGCCCGTACCGCTGGCTATGGCGGTATTGATGCCTACCAATTCGCCGCGCGTATTGACCAAAGCCCCGCCGCTATTGCCCGGATTGACAGCAGCGTCGGTTTGAATAAACGATTCGATGGCTTCGCGGCTCTGCAATATATTAATATTGCGCCCTTTGGCACTCACGATACCCGCTGTGACCGTCGAAGCGAGATTGAACGGATTGCCTACTGCCAACACCCATTCGCCGACCTGCAAATTGTCCGAATCGCCGTAGGGAATTGCCGATAAGCCATAAGTGTTTATTTTGAGCAGGGCGATGTCGGTATTGGGGTCTTCGGCAATTAGTTCAGCGGGAAAACTTTGGCGATTGTAGAGTGTCACCTCTATGCTGGTGCTACCCGCTACTACGTGTTTGTTGGTGACGATATAACCGTCAGGCGACACAATAACGCCCGACCCCGACGCGCCAGAATCCGATTTGGGATTTGTCCAATCTTCTGCCTTGCTATCATAAATGCCACTAAAACCACTCCATTTATTTTTGGGGCTGATAGTACGTATATTAACCACAGTAGGCGTAGCACTTTGGGCAGCACTGATAAAATTACTAGGGGCATCAAGACCAACTATATGCTTTGATAGGGTAGGGGCGGGGAGCGGTGCAGGAAAATTGAGCGGGTAGTTAATATCGGTAGCTACTTGTTGGAATGGCGTATCGCGGTCAGTAGTGGAAGCCTTGTGGGTATAAGTCATAAGCCCCACCGTAACGGCAGCGGTAATGGCGGCGGTGGCTATGGTTGGTAATAGCTGGTGTATCGTGCTCATATTCAGGAAATTAGAAATACTACTTGTGCCCAAAGGCGTTCAAAAGCCGTGCCTAAAATGATAATTTTGGTCAATTATGGAAGAATTAATCCACAAATTTAGCGCAATTTCGTCTAGAATGAAACTATTTTTAGAGGCATTTTTCAATAACTTGCCACAATTTATCGGCGGTTTGTTGCCAGCCAAATTGCTGTACTTGTTGTGTGCCTTTGTCTGCCAACTGTTGGCGCAGGGCGGGTGATTGGTAAATATCGTGCATGGCTTGGGCAATGGCATTTACCTCTTGAGGTGAGACCAGCAAAGCGGCATTGCCTGCTACTTCGGGCATAGACGATACGTTAGAGGTAATAACGGGTACGCGGCAGGTCATTGCCTCAATAATAGGAATGCCAAAGCCCTCGAATAGCGATGTATAGACCAAAGCCAAAGCTCCACCTACTACGGCTGCCAAATCGCTTACTTCTAAATGTCCAAGGAATAGAACGTCAGATTGGTACTGCATATTTTCATACACCTCAAAAGCCTCGCTACTTTGCCAAGCCCGCCGCCCCGCTATCAGCATTTTGACCCTACTTGGTGTTTGCCGTTTGAACTGGTCGTAGGCACGCAGAATATTGGCTAAATTTTTTCGGGGATGAATAGCCCCTACAAATAAAAAATAATCGCAGCCTTGTGCATAGCGTTGCCGAACCACATTTTGCTCCTCAGCAGTTAAGGGGCAGTATTCAGGATTAGTGCCATTATACACAGTGGTCATTTTGCCGGGTGCTATGCCGTAGCGTTGGGTCAAATCGCGGCTCGTATAATCCGATACCGTAGCAATAGCTTGGGCACGGTGGCAATAACGCGGCACAAAATATTGATAATAGCGACGCACCCAATAGGGCACTTGTTCGGGGTAATGCTCAAATGCTATATCATGCACAACCATTAGCGTAGGCACACCGCTGCGGAGCGAGCAGTAGCCATCGGGCGACACAAACAAATCGGGCTTGATGCGCCGAAAAGCAATAGGCAAGGCTAACTCGAACCACAGATACCACAGAAAAGGGTGGCGGGCAGGCGGAGGCACTACATAAGGCGATATATTAGAAGAAAAAATAAACTCGGACGAGTAAGGTCGGTCAAACAGAAATACAAAGCGATGTTCAGGGTGTTGTTGGGTGATGCGCCGCAGCGATTCGCAGCTAAACCGCCCAATGCCCTCCAATTTGCCTTGGAGCAAAAAACGCGCATTGACAGCAATGGTTTTTGTCATATAAACAGATGAGTTGTCTTTCGTAGCGATGTAACAAGCTATGATGACCACGATTTAAATCGCGGGCACAGAAACGCCCGATTTACCCCAAATCGTTTTAATGGTTTATTTGAGCTTGAAATTTTGCTCTGGAATACTTGATTTGCAAGGCTTTTCGATTTTGGAAAATCGAGATTTGGAGGTTTAATATTGGCGCACAAAGTTAAAGCATAGCATTCAGAAACCGATATGCGGGGCTGTTTATAGTCAAAAATTTTTGTAGTTGAACAAATATTTGGATTTTAAAACGCTGTTTTGTTGTATCGCCGCACAACCCCGCTTCAATCGTGTGCGTTACCTATTTTATTACTTACCTTTGTGCCCCCAAATCTACGCCCTTTTATTTTATGCCCGACATACACACCCAAGCCATTCATTTCGGCGTTATCGGCTATGGCAATATCGGCAAACGCCACGCCCGCCATATCATGGCGCACCCTTATGCCCGCTTGTCGGCAATATGCGATAGCGTTGCCGAACAATACAGCCAACTGCCGACAACTTTGTCGTTTGTAGCGCGTCATACCGACTACCGCCAAGTATTGCAGATGCCCGAAGTAGAAGTGGTCAATGTCTGCACGCCCAATTACCTACATGCCGATATGACCATTGCTGCCCTCGAAGCAGGAAAGCACGTAGTTTGCGAAAAACCAATGGCATTGAGCAGCAGCGACTGCCGCCGCATGATAGCCGCCGCCGCCCAAAACGACCGAAAATTGTTTGTCGTCAAGCAAAATCGCTATAATCCGCCCGTTACTGCCGTGAAATCGCTGCTCGAGCAAGGTATTTTGGGGCGCGTCTATCAAGTGCAAGTCACCTGTTTCTGGAATCGGAACGACGATTATTACTTACAATCGGCGTGGCGTGGGCGAAAAGCACTGGACGGAGGCTGTTTGTTTACGCAATGCAGCCACTTCATAGATATATTATATTATTTAATTGGTAGCGTACAATGTACAGCGGGCAGCATCGCCAATTTTGGACATCGCCACACCGTAGAGTTTGAAGACAGCGGCGCGTTTGTGCTACGTAGCACACGCGATAATACCTTAGTCAGTTTTTCGTTTAGCACCTGCGCCTACTCGCGCAATATGGAAGGTGCTATCACAATAATTGCCGAACGCGGCGTAGTAAAAATAGGCGGGCAATACCTCAATACCATCGAATACCAAGACATAGCTAATTGCCAAATAGCCGACCTACCCGAAGGCAATCCGCCCAACGATTATGGTGCTTACAAGGGATCCATGTCGAACCACGATAAGGTGATTGAGAACGTAGTAGAAACCCTAAACGGCAGAACCAATATTGCCACCAACGGATACGAAGGTATGCACGTAGTCGAAATCATCGAACAAATGTATGCCACAGTCACGCCTTAGTAGATACGCTATTCATAGCGTATAAAATTATATATATATATATATATACGTAACAAACAAATACCCATCAATGCGCAACAACGATAAGCATATTGGTCGTTGGTAGATACGCTATTCATAGCGTATAAATAATATATATATATTTATATATATATAAACGTAATAAACAAATACCCATCAATGCGCAACGACGATGAGCATATTAGGCGTTAGCAATACGCCCTTGCTGCTGCGGGCAGTAGCAAACAATACCCAGCGCAGCACCACGCGAAGCAGTACGAAACTCAGGCTTTGCCCCAACGATTTGAGCCAACCCCGCACCACCAAAGGCGACTCGACCACTTGCACCGACCCAAAACCCGCACTTGATGCCAATTGTGCCGCCGAACGGCTATTGAGTAACGTTTCGTGTGTATAATCGCCGTAGGCATAGACCGATGTGAGGGGAGCGTCCATATTAGGCGTGCGAAAAATAGCCCTGCCTTGTGGCGACAAGCGTGCGCGAATACTTTGTAGCAATTGAAGCAATTCGCTTTTGCTCAAATGTTCAATGACATCGAAGAGCAAAATGAAATCGAAACGCGCATCGGGGGGCAACTCCGCCAAATAGGTGAAAGCACCAGCACATTGCACATCGCTCAAACCCAAACTTTGTGCCGTAGCCACCTGTTCGGGGGCTTAGGTCTATGCCCGACAAATGGGTATAGCCCTGTTCTTGTAGCCATAACAAAGCATTGCCATAACCGCATCCTATGTCCAGAATGCGGCTATTGAGCGAGGCAGGCAACCATGCTTGCAAATCGGCTTTTAACTGCGGAAATTCGGCAGCTAACTGCGCTGCAAGATTTTCGGCATCAGCGCGTTTTACTTGGTGGCTAAAATATTTTTTCGTATAACTTATGGCGATATGCCACATCAGAAGAAGAAGCCATCTATCGAGTTTTAAAGGTAACATAAAGCCCCAGCAGCAAGTAATAGAGTACGGCGGCAATAGCCAGCCATTGCCATATAGGTTGCGTATTGGGGTATTGATAAACCGCCATGGCACACGATAAAACCAGCAACGCGCTGACCACAATCGTAAGGCGACTGAACAAAGCCGTGCGGCTCGGATACGGAAATTTGATGGGTACGAAATGCAATGCGCATAAAAAAGCGACGAAGGCGGCGTTTGCCCAGTCCGTCCAATCTACTACAAAAAATAAATAGACTGCTGCGGCGTTCCACATCACAGGAAAACCGACAAAATAAAAATCGTCCGATACCATGCCGTCTTTGCCATAATACATAGCGGAGGTGAGCAGCACTGCCGCCGACAAACCTACTGCCAAAACAGGCGGAAACAAAGCTGCCTCATACATAAAATAAGCGGGCACTACGGCATAAGTCGTAAAATCGACCACATAATCAATGCTTCTGCCGTCCCAATTGGGCAATACTTCCTTCACGCGCCAACGCCGTGCAAAAGTACCGTCTATACCGTCTATAATTTGTGCCACACCCAACCATAATGCTACCGCTTGCCAACGGTGGTCGGCTACGGCAAGTAGGGCTAAAAATCCGGCTACAACGCCCATAGACGTAAATAGGTGTACGCTGCCCGCTCGTAATTGTGCAAAAAGACTATGTTGTTTCATGGGCGCAAAAGTACGGATTTTGTCCTACAAACCAATTATCGCGCATTGAACTACCTTAAAAAACGTGACATGGAAGGCATTTTTTAAAAATTTCTTGAATCAAAGGACAATATTGCCGACCAAACATTAATTATACGCCTTAAAATTGGTAGTGGATTAAAAAAATCATAATTTTGCGGCGACAAACAAACCGCTGCTTATGTGGCGCATATTGACCGAAACATACGCTTATATCATCACCAAATTCACATTTCTTATATGTCATCTAAACAGCAATTTTCTTTCTTTGAAAGCGTTGAGCGGTATTTCGACAAAGCCGCCGAACTGACCAATCACTCACAAGGTCTATTAGAGCAGATTAAAGTCTGTAATAGTGTGTATCAGATACGCTTCCCTGTTAAGATAGGCAATAGCGTGCAAGTTATTGAAGCCTATCGCGTGCAACACAGCCACCACAAACTGCCCTGCAAAGGCGGCATTCGATACAGCGAACACGTCAATCAAGACGAGGTAATGGCATTGGCATCACTGATGACCTACAAATGTGCCATTGTTGATGTACCCTTTGGTGGTGCTAAGGGCGGTATCAAAATTAACCCCCGCAACTATACGCCCGGACAATTAGAGCGCATCACACGCCGTTATGCCACCGAGTTGATTAAGAAAAATTTTATCGGACCAGCAATCGATGTACCTGCACCCGACTACGGCACGGGCGCACGCGAAATGGCTTGGATTCTGGATACTTATCACACCTTCAATTCGAGCAATATTGATAGCTACGGCTGTGTGACAGGCAAACCCATCACGCAAGGTGGAATCAGAGGTAGGACAGAAGCCACTGGTTTGGGCGTATTTTACGGCACCCGCGAAGCCATGAGCCATGCCGATGACATGGAAGCATTGGGTTTAACGACAGGTATTGAAGGAAAACGCACTGTTGTGCAAGGCTTGGGTAATGTTGGCTATCACTGTGCCAAATTTTTCCAAGACGCAGGCGCACGTCTCATCGGATTATCGGAGTACGAAGGAGCTATTTTTGACCCCAGCGGCAAGGGCTTTGATGTAGATGATGTAGTAGCGCACCGCAAAAGCACGGGTAGCATACTCAACTATCCCGGTGCGCAAAATTTAGACCATAGTGCCGATGCCTTAGAATTGGAGTGCGATATTTTAATCCCTGCTGCCTTAGAGCGCGTTATTCATGGCGACAATGCTGCTCGCGTCAAGGCTAAAATTATTGCCGAAGCTGCTAATGGACCTATAACACCCGATGCCGAAGATATTTTGCTGGCAAAAGGCACCATGATTCTTCCCGATGTATCTGATGTAGAAAAAAATATCATCGCGCATGGTGCAGACGAAGCCGATTTGGTCTATTCGGGCTTAGAAGAAACGATGATTACAGCCTACAACGCCATTCGCGAATCGTGGAAACGCCATAACCGCATTAACGACCTACGCACAGCTGCTTTCTACGTAGCTATCGAAAAAGTAGCTTGCGCTTACGAAGAATTGGGTATTTTCCCATAAACCAATCACTGTGCCGCTTGATTTATTTATCAGCAGCCGAACGGAAAGATGTTTGCCAATAAAAAAAGTCGCGCCCATACGCATATTATACGTATAGGCGCGACTTTTTTTCTTATCGTTTTGAGTAACTATTGGTTTGTGTTTTCAATTTCGGTCATAAATCTCAGTAACAAATTTTGCTAAATGCTGCTTTATAGCAAGGGCGCGAGCAAGATGCTCCCGTTAATTTTTTACTCAAAATTAGAAACCACCAATAGAAAGACCGTTTTCTGAGCTTTTTCGGGGCGACATGCTAATAGAAAATAAAGGCGACATATCAACAAAAGCCCCGTAGGGGCGATATCCCAATGGTCTGTGTCTTCAATTTCGGGAACAAATTTTGCTAAATGCTGCTTTATAGCAAGGGCGCGAGCAAGATATTACCCCCATTACCCAAAATCCTATACCCCAAATAGTTACCGTTTTTGCATTAATTGAGGCACTATACCATTTTTCCAAGCCCCAAACGTGCCTTGTTCGATATGTTGTCGGGCTTGCTTCACGAGCCACAAGTAGAAGCTAAGATTGTGTAGGCTGGCAATTTGTGCGCCTAACAATTCTTGGGCTACAAATAGATGGCGCAAATAGGCTTTGGAATAGAGGCGGCTGCTTGGGGCATGGCTATGCTCGTCGATGGCCGAAAAATCGCGTGCCCATTTCTGGTTGCGGATATGTATGGTGCCTTCGGCAGTGAACAGCATACCGTGTCGAGCGTTGCGGGTAGGCATTACACAATCGAACATATCAACGCCCAACGCAATACTTTCTAAAATATTGGCAGGCGTGCCTACACCCATCAAGTAGCGCGGTTTGTCTGCGGGCAATATATCGCACACGAGTTCGGTCATTTCATACATTTGCTCGGCGGGTTCGCCCACTGCCAAACCTCCAATGGCATTGCCTTCGCGTCCTAATTCGGCGATGGTTTCGGCTGATTGGCGGCGCAAATCGGTATATACGCTTCCTTGCACTATCGGAAATAAGGTTTGGTCGTAGCCGTACAGCGGTTCGGTCTCGTCGAAGCGTTGGCAGCATCGGTGCAACCAACGGTGGGTCATTTGAAGCGATTTTTGGGCATAGCGATAATCGCATGGATAAGGCGTACACTCGTCAAATGCCATGATGATGTCGGCACCGATAGTGCGCTGAATATCCATGACGTTTTCGGGCGTAAATTGGTGTTTCGAGCCGTCGATATGCGATTGGAATACCGCGCCTTCCTCCGTAATTTTTCGGCGGTGAGCGAGCGAATATACCTGATATCCGCCGCTATCGGTCAGAATGGGTCGATGCCAAGCATTAAATTGGTGTAAGCCACCTGCTTGGCGCAGGGTTTCTAAGCCGGGGCGCAGAGGTGGTAAGTATTGCCCAAAATAATTTCTGCTAATACGTGGTCAAGCAGCTCGTATTGATGAACGGCTTTTACTGTGCCTACTGTGCCGACGGGCATAAAAATAGGCGTTTGTATCGTACCGTGCGCTGTTGTGAGCAGCCCTGCGCGGGCTTTTGTAGCTGTATCGCGGGCGGTTATCCGAAAATCCATATCGATTTAATCTGTGTAAGTTTTTAGGAGAAAGAGCAAAAAAGGTTTTAAATTACTTATCTTTGTGCTATGATAGCACCTTTTTGGCGGGCAAAGGTACAAACTTCTACCTACAATAAACTGCCTCTTACCCATAGAAATATCCTATGCTTTTTGCTTTTGCCCTTGCCTTTGTCGTACAGTTAGCTTATTGGTGGGTACTATTCGGACGCTTGGCACGGTGGCAAATGCCAAAGGAGAAACAACCTATTTTAGCTGCTTCGTATATGTGCAAGCACAACAAGCACAAGCAAATAAAAAAAAATATAAGCCATGAAAGTGCTGATTTAGTGCCGACTATTGCAGACACTAAGTGCCCAAAATATAGTACAGTAGGGGTTTCGGTAATTATTTGTGCAAAAAATGAAGCCAACAATTTGTTACAGAACTTGCCTATTGTTTTGGCGCAAAATTATCAAATTTTGAGGTTGTTGTAGTGAATGACGCATCAACCGACGAAACGGCACAAATATTGCAGGCTTATAAGCAGCAATATCCTCACTTGCGCATTATAGACCTTGACGACACTGCACCGAGAACCTTACAAGGAAAAAAACATGCCCTGCAATGTGGCATAGAAGCCGCCCAATACGATTTTTTGATACTTACCGATGCCGACTGCCGCCCTGTTGGGCTTCAATGGCTGCAATGTATAGCGAACCCACCCATTAATACAGCTGAAAACAGCGACTTTGCGCCTCCGCATATTGTTTTAGGATATAGCCCTTACGAAACCCAAGCTACATGGCTCAATGCCTGCATACAATACGAGACATGGCAGACAGCAATGCTTTATTTTTCCGCCGCTTTGTGTGGGCTGCCTTATATGGGTGTAGGGCTTAATTTGGCGTCTAGTCGAGCCTTATTTCGGCAAAACGGAGGACTTAACCGATATACCCAAACACCCTCGGCGACGACGATTTGTTGATAAACGATATAGCAACACCCGATAACATATATATAATGCTGCACCCGCAGTCATTTTGTATATCGAAAGCCCCCCCAACATGGCGGCATTGGATACGCCAAAAACAACGCCATATAGGTACAGCGAACCAATATCGCCCCGCGCACCAGCTATTATTGGGTACTTGGGCTTTGTCGCAAGCCTTGTTTCATGTCTTGTTTTGGGCTTTGCTTTTTTGTCCAAGCACTGCTTATATCGCGCTATCTCTCTATACGATAAAATTCGCTGTACAGTTTCTTTTTATTCGACAAATTGCTCAAAAGATACCCACTTCATTGCCAATTTGGAAAATGATACTGTTAGATGCTTTTTGGTTTTTATATTATTTATTTTTTAGTTTACATTTGCGCCCCCGCAAGACTATTATATGGAAATAACCATGGCCCAAGATTTTCGGTTTTCAGATAACGATATGCAGGACAATACCGCTACTATTACTATTTCAGTAACGGTAAATGACGCTAAAACTAATGAGCCTATTGAAAGTGCAAACGTCTATCTGAAATCAGACCGTACCAATATTGCCTATAGCAACGCGCAAGGTCGTGCCGATTTGGTCGTGCCTGCTGGTGCTAGCGACCAAGAATTGATGATTACGGCGGCAGGATATATGCGGCACAGCAAATTTGTGCTGTTTTATAGCGACGTGCGCCTGCATATCTTGTTATATCGACGCGAAGACAAAACCGACCGCCTGCAACAAGACCACGAATTAGTGCAAGCCGCCATAGCAGGCAACCAACGCGCTTATGGCAAATTGCTCGAACGCTACCGCGACTCTATCTACTTTATGATACAAAAAATGGTCAATAATCGCGAAGATGCCGACGACCTGACCATAGAAGCCTTTGGTAAAAGCTTTTCAAAGCCTGCACAAATATAGCACTGATTATGCTTTTAGCACCGGCTCTATCGCATTGCCATCAATAACTGTATCGATTTTATCCGCCGCAAACGCTTCAGAAACCCTTTCTATCGACGGCCCTGGTAGCAACAATAGTGAAGAAGACACCACTATTGCCGTGCGCGAAATAGAAGCGGATAGCCCCGACCCCGAAGAAGAAATTATCCGCGAACAGCGCATCAAACTGATACGCAATGTATTAGACCGCCTAAAAGCTAAGTACCGAAAACTGATAGAGTTGCGTTATTTGAAAGAACTATCTTACGAAGAAATTGCCGAACAAACCGGGCTACCGCTGGGTACGGTCAAAGCACAATTATTTCGCGCCAAAGAACTATTATATAACATACTCAAAAATTCACAAATCAATTATTAGACGCTCGAACATAAAAACACACACCTGCCTACGACTAAGGCGGTGAAAATTTGTAATAACGCTAATAATACCTTAACTTTGCGGCTTAATTTAGCCTTAAAGCTAAGGTATTTTTTTTATGCAAAAACAACCCGAATAACATGTATAGAACCCATCATTGCGGCGAATTGCGCCTAAGCGATATTGGCAAACTAAGCACCCTTAGCGGTTGGGTACAAAGAACCCGACAACTCGGAGGCATGACCTTCGTAGATATACGCGACCGATACGGCATTACACAAGCCGTTTTTAACATGAATACCGATGCTGCCCTATGCGAACAAGCCAACAAATTAGGACGCGAATTTGTGATACAAATTACGGGAACGGTACAAGAACGCAGCAGCAAAAACACCAAGATTGCGACCGGCGACATCGAGCTTATTAGCACCCAACTCGTGGTACTCAATGCCTCGAAAGTGCCGCCCTTTACTATCGAAGAAGACACCGACGGCGGAGACGATATACGTATGCGTTACCGATACTTAGACCTGCGCCGCCCACCCGTGCAGCGCAATATAATTATGCGACACCAAATGGCACAGGAAGCCCGTCATTATTTGTGCCAACAACAATTTCTCGAAATAGAAACGCCTTTCCTCATCAAAAGCACCCCCGAAGGCGCTCGCGACTTTGTAGTGCCCTCGCGTATGAACGTAGGGCAATTTTATGCCCTGCCCCAATCGCCTCAAACTTTCAAACAACTACTGATGGTGTCGGGCTACGACCGCTATTTCCAAATCGTGCGCTGCTTCCGAGACGAAGACCTACGTGCCGACCGCCAGCCCGAATTTACACAAATAGACTGCGAAATGGCTTTTGTAGAGCGCGAAGACGTATTGCAAACCTTCGAGGGCTTGCTCAAACACATTTTTCAATACGTCAAGCACTACGACTTGGGCGATGTGACCCGAATGAGTTATAACGACGCGATGCGATTATATGGAAACGATAAGCCCGATATTAGATTCGCTATGACCTTTGTCGAGCTAAACGACCATGCCAAAGGAAATGGATTTAAAGTATTTGATGAGGCAGAATTGATAGTAGGCATTTGCGCCAAAGGGTGTGCCGATTATACGCGAAAACAAATAGACGAACTGACACTTTGGATGCAACGCCCTCAAATAGGCGCGAAAGGCTTGGTATATGTGCGGTATAATACAGATGGAACACTCAAATCGTCGGTGGACAAATTTTATAACTCCGATGATTTGGCGGCTTGGGCAAAGGCAATGAATGCCGAACCCGGCGATTTGCTCCTCGTAGTATCGGGCGATGCTGCCAAAGCCCGCAAACAACTGAGCGAGCTGCGCTTAGAAATGGGCAGCCGATTGGGATTGCGCCGCTCCGACGAATTCCGCGCCTTGTGGGTACTCGATTTTCCGCTCTTGGAATGGGACGACGATGACCAACGCTGGAATGCCTGTCACCACCCTTTCACGCGACCCAAAGCCACTGCCGAAGGTTGGGAAAAAACACCTCCCAGCGACCTGAAAGCAGAAGCCTACGACTTGGTGCTGAACGGAAGCGAAATTGCAGGCGGCTCTATACGCATACACGAGCGACCACTACAAGAAAAAATGTTTGACCTATTAGGACTGACCAAAGAAGAAGCCGAACATAAATTCGGATTTTTGCTCGGCGCATTTGAATACGGCGCACCGCCACATGGCGGCATAGCCTTTGGGTTCGACCGCCTTTGCTCTATTTTAGGCGGAGCCGATTCTATTCGCGATTTTATCGCTTTTCCGAAAAATAACAGCGGGCGCGATACGATGATAGATGCACCCGCGCCCATCGAAGAAAAACAGTATAAAGAATTGGGCATCAAGGCGAACTAAACTCTTTGAGTGCCTAAGCAGGTGCGCGATATAGCCCTATCAAAAAGGGCTATATCGTCCTTATGACCGCTGTATGACAAACACAAGAGGTGCTTTTTTGCAAAGAATAACATAAATATATTTCGTTTAAACTTTAATTATTCTCATTCTATAATTGACCACCTTTCGGATAGCCCATTTACCCATTGGGCAACAATACCCGCCCTTTGTCATTGCCGAAATGTCGGGCAATCACAACCAATCGCTCGACCGCGCTTTGGCAATTGTAGATGCCGCCGCCGCCGCAGGTGCGCATGCCCTCAAACTACAAACCTATACCGCCGATACAATTACGATGAAAGGCGTGCATCGAATAGAAGACCCCAACTCGCTTTGGTACGGCAAAGAATTGCACGATTTATACCGATTAGCCTATACGCCTTGGGAATGGCACGCCCCCATATTTGAACGTGCCCGACAACACGGCATGGTCGCATTCAGCACTCCATTTGACGAAACCGCCGTCGATTTTTTAGAAACCCTCGATGTGCCCGCCTACAAAATAGCCTCGTTCGAAAATACACATCTGCCCTTGCTACGGCGCGTAGCGCAAACGGGCAAACCCGTCATCGTTTCGACGGGCGTTGCTACCCTTGCCGATATTGCCGAAGCCGTAGACGTTTTGCGCCAAAATGGTTGCCCACATATCGCGCTACTCAAATGCACCAGCACTTATCCCGCATCGCCCGAAAATTCTAATATAAAAACGATACCCTATTTATCAGATATACATCAATGCGTAGCGGGTATATCCGACCATACGATGGGCATCGGCGTATCCATAGCAGCGGTTGCGCTGGGGGCGCGTATCATCGAAAAACATTTTTGCCTGAGCCGTGCCGAAGGCGGTGTAGATAGTGCTTTTTCGCTCGAACCGCACGAGTTAAAAGACCTAATTAACGAAACAGAACGAGCTTTCTGGTCGCTTGGCACCGTACAAATGGGCATACAGCCCGCCGAACAAGCCAGTTTAGCTTACAAACGCTCTATTTTTGTAGCACAAGACATTGCCGAAGGCGAATTGTTAAGCCCTCAAAATTTACAAATCATACGCCCCGCCGATGGGCTTGCACCGCGTTATTGGGATTTGGTATTGGGCAAACCCGCCCGAAAAAACCTCCAACGTGGAATGCCTCTGCGTTGGGACGATTTACTATAAATATTCGATGAACTTGCTATTTCCTAACAAACTGGCGCAGCAGCCACCTTTAACCCAACTTTTATGGCTGACCTTTTTGGCGGTTGGTAGCTACTGTATAGTGAGTTCAGTGGCAATTTTATCCTTATTGATATCGGGCGAACAACTCGAACAATTAGCAAATACCGATTTTTCGCAATTGAGTGGCGGTGGCTTGTTTCGGTACAAAATACTACAAATACTCTCGACTATCGCCTTGTTTGTCTTGCCCGCTTGGTTGTTTGCCCGCCTACAAACACCCAATCTGCATTACCTCAACCTGCATTATCCCATAGACCCCATCCCGACCACTTGGACGATAATTATCGTACTCTTGTCATTTCCGCTCATTGCTTGGCTATCACTTATCAACGAGAGCATTGCATTGCCCACCGCCTTGCACGGTCTCGAAACGTGGATGCGCGGCATGGAAAACGAAGCCAAAGAGATGACCGTCGCCTTTTTGCGCATGGATTCGATAGTTGCCCTACTACTCAATTTGTTCATGGTAGCCGTATTGCCCGCTTTGGGCGAAGAAATGTTGTTTCGCGGCTGCATACAACGCATATTTTATCGAATATTTAAAAGCCCGCATTTAGCCATTTGGGTTGCTGCTGCTTTATTTAGTTTTATCCATTTTCAATTTTACGGATTTTTGCCCCGTATGATTATCGGGGCTTTATTGGGATATCTATACTATTTTAGCGGTAACTTGTGGTATCCTATCCTTGGGCATTTCCTGAACAACGGCATACAAGTTGTAGCCGTTTATATGATGCCCGAACAATTAGAGAATGTCGAAACAGCGGGAATAGAACATATCCCTTTTTATCTGCCACTGATTGCGATATACCTATTATATCGCATGTTTGGTTACTTTCGTCAATCTGTTGACCCATTACCTCTTGCCAATGCACGAAAATTGGATTAATATAAAAGGATTTATACACGCCTACCAAGCCGAAATAGCACAAGCCGTGTTGAATGAACACGATATTATGGCTATTTTGGTCAATAAACAAGATAGTGCTTATACGCATATAGGCTTAATAGAACTATACGTCCATCGCGATAATGCCCTGAGAGCCGCCCATATTCTGCGCGAATGGTAGCCTCTTGCACTTGCTACGCCCAATTGACAGCATTATGCGGGCATGGTGCTACCTACGAAAAAAACCTAATTTCCACCTTCTAAGGAGCAAAAAGAATTTTCATTTTGAAAACACTGATTACACGCGCCCTCACAGGGATAATTTTTGTGGCACTAATGGTAGCGGGTATCTACTTGCATCTTTATACCTTAGCCATTCTATTCGCACTCATTTGCGCCTTATCTGTTCATGAGTATATTGGCTTGGTAGCGGCTTTTGATATAGAAAAACGCCCCGAAACTACTGCCAGCATGACGTTATTGCTCCTATTAGCAATGATATTATATGGTATTGTTGCTGCCATAGGTTTGCAGTGGCTACCTGCCGCTTATTGGGTATTGTTGTTGCCTTTATTGCTGCTTGTTTTTTTGAAAGAATTATATAATGCCCAATCGAAACAACCTTTCGTGCGGGCAGCATTACATATAGCAGGTTTGGTCTATCTCGTGCTTCCCTTGGGCATGACGGTATGGCTCGCCAACCCCGACGGCAGATTTGCACCCGACCGAATTATGGGCATCTTGATATTGGTTTGGGCAAACGATACTTTTGCCTATTTGACCGGTTTTGCCTTGGGGCGCAGACCTTTATTTACGCGCATATCGCCCAAAAAAACATGGGAAGGCAGTATAGGCGGTGCAATAGGAACTTTATCATTAGCCCACGTGTTACCTATGATATTAGGCGAATGGGATTTGACGGCTTGGCTTGGCATTGCTGTACTATCTATATTTTTCGGTACTTGGGGCGATTTGGTCGAGTCGATGCTCAAACGCAATACGCAGATAAAAGACAGCGGCAGCCTATTGCCCGGACATGGCGGTATATTAGACCGCTTTGATGCCTACTATTTTGTCGTTCCGTTTGTTGCAGCATGGATATACTTGTACCATGCCAATTAAGTGCAAACGAATCGACATACGATAACTCAACACCTCATATACACACTTAATAAAGACTTATCACATGAAACGAGTTTATATCCACCGCGAAGGGCATCGCTTTTTGCTCAAAACGCTTTTGGTGCTATTTGCACTCAACTTTGCCTTGCATATAGCTCCCTTGCCCGATTGGGTAACGATATGGTCAGCGGCATTGTCATTGTTGGTTTTTGGCTTCGTCGTTTATTTTTTTCGTTTTACGAAAGTAAGCCTCGAACATATACAAGATAATACCATTATTGCCCCCGCCGATGGCAGAATAGTAGCGATAGAAGAGGTATTAGAAAGCGAATATTTCCAAGACCGCCGCCTGCAAGTATCTATTTTTATGTCGCCCGCCAACGTACATGTAAACCGCAACCCCGTTAGCGGTACGGTTAAATATACGCACTACCATCCGGGCAATTACTTAGTGGCTTGGCACCCCAAATCCTCTACCCTCAACGAGCGTTTTACGAGCGTTATTGAGAGTGCTGATTCCGAAACTGAAATTTTGATTCGGCAAATAGCAGGTAAAGTAGCCCGAAAAATATCGAACTACTTAGACGAGGGCGAGCAAGTAAAACGAGGCAGCGAAATGGGATTTATCAAATTCGGGTCGCGAGTCGATTTGTTCCTGCCCCTAAATGCCAAAATAAAAGTGCAGTTAAAAGAAAAAGTCAAGGGCGGTATCACTATTTTAGCCGAGCTACCCGAGTACCTGCCCTCTTAGACGCTAAGATATTGCATCAAAAAGTGAGGATAGAAAAGTGTTTGAGCTATCGAACTCAACGCTGAAACAATCTATATACTTGCTGCAATTTGAGCTATGGCGCAAATTGCTCTTTTAAGCCCTTGCAAGGAATTGACATTTTGGGGTGTTGATAAAATTAGGCAAGGTTTTTGCAGTAAAAAGGTAAATCTAAAAACAAACAATTTTATCCTACCTTTTTCTATATGAAACAACGTCTATTTATTGCAATGATAACCCTTCTATCGTGGGGGGGGCTACAAGCACAACCTGTGTTGAGCGGCACTACTACTATGCCCTTGGGCGAGCAAGTGGGAATCATACGAGTAGCTGCTACAAGTATTGATAACCAAGGCGCAGCGGGCAGCAATATCACGTGGGACTTTTCGGACATGCAGGCTATTGGCTCGCAAACTGCCTCCTTTCTCGCGCCCGATGCTACGCCTTTTGCAGGCAATTTTGGCAATGCCAACGTAGCCGTATCTTATCAAAGTGGTTTGCAGATGGGCTCGGCTATGGTGAGCTACGAATTTTTTAGTAGCTTGGCGAGTGGCTTAATTCGCAATGGCTTGGCTACTGCGCAAAATGTGCAAGTGAGTTATAGCGACCCTCAAAATACACTGACCTTTCCGTTTACCTACGGTACTACGCAAACCGACAATTTTGCCGCTACCTTTGCAACAGCAGGGCAGAGCGTAGAAGAAAGCGGCACTATTAGCGTTACGGGCGATGCTTATGGCAATTTGCTATTGCCCAATGCGTCTATCAATGGCGTGTTGCGGGTGCGTATTTTGCAGGAATATACCGATGTAGTCAATGGCATAGAATTGGAATTTTCGGTCGAAACATACGCTTGGTTTCACCCTGAATTAGCTTATCCTCTCCTGACCATTTCGACCGAAAACGTAGTGGGTTCGCCCACTTCGGTGCGCAATGTTCATTATGCGCAATTTGTGCCCAGCACGAGCATTGGCGATATTTACCCCAATTTTAGCTTTGTCTCCGCGCCTAACCCCGCCACAGACCAAAGCAATATCCGATTTTATATGCCACAAAACGCACCGATACAGATAGCCGTCTATAATGCCATAGGGCAAAAAGTAACACAATTGTTAGACGAAACCCTTAATATCGGCAATCACGAACTGCCTCTTTCGGTGGCTGACTACCCAACGGGTATTTATTTCGTGCAATTGAGCCTAAACGGTTTGACCGAAACCCGCCGATTGGTGGTAGCGCGTTAAAAAGACGCTAATCGAAGCTGTTTTTGTGCCAAAGACGGGTGTATTGAGGCATTGTTTCTTCATGCCGAGGTTATTATCGGGCTAAGAGGGGGAAAACGAAAAGTACCAAAGAGAAAAAAGAAAAAAACGCCGAAACCGTTACGCAATAAGGGTTTCGGCGTTTTTGTTTTTAAAAACGAAAAGTACCATAACGGACTTTAGCGGACTTTTTGCGGCATTTTTACTGCCTTTTATAAAAACTTTAAAACTTTAAAAACAACGGAAAACCTTACACCACAAGCATTACAGACAAAAACAACTAAAAAAAACAGAAAACTCTAAAACACTAAAAAACAGCCAAAACATGCAATTAGGTTACCACTTTTTGCAGTTAGGTTAGCACTTTTAGGTTAGCACTTTTAGGTTAGCACTTTTAGGTTAGCTGACTGCCTATGGCTTGACATTTTGTAAAAAAAATGTGCATCAGCACTATTTTTTATATAGTGCAATAATTTCGCGGAGACTTGATATATGCGCGTCTTTATCTGCTACCTTGTCTTTTAAGGCTTGTATTTCTTGTTCGAGTAACGCCACCTTGTGTGATAGGTCTTTTTCGGTAGTATTAGTATTGACCTGCTGCTGCACATGATACCCATTAGCCACAATGTTGCCAATTCTCCCTGAATTATTGGCACTCGAAATATCAGAACCAGAATCTATGATTATTGGTGAGCGTATAAGTTCATCCACACTAATACCGAAAAATCGGCAATTTTAATTAGTCTGTCAAGGCTTGGCTCTGATTTGCCACGTTCATAGTCACTCATTGTTGTGCGGGTCACATCAAAGGTGGTTGCTAAATCGCTTTGCTTGCACTTGGTGCTAATTCTTAGATTTTTAATATTGTACGAAAAAAATGACATAATCGATTGAATATTAAGAGTTTATCCTATTTTTATGAATTAAAAAAATAAAATTGTGTTTTTTTTCCAAAAAAAAATTGGAAAAAACTTACACAAGTGGATTTTTTCGGCGTATCTTTGCAACGTAAAAAGTCGGTAAAGGTAACGCAATAGCAAAGCACATGCCGCACAAGTAAAATTTTAAAGCCCTAAATTGACATGAATCCACAAGACATTAAAGCGAGGTTAGGCTACGGCGACATGAAAAAGATAGCCAGGCTCGGGCGTACAACGCCAAACAGTGCGGCTGGTGCTCAAAGGCGAGTACGGCGAAACGCTACCCTGCTACCTCAAAGTGCTGCGTGCTGCCCTCGTCGTAGCGGCAGCACGCGAAGCCGAACTAAGCCGCTTGGCACAAATGGCGCACGACATAAACGCCCATGCCCTACAACGACAACAACAACAACAACAACAACAAGGGGCGCATATATAAGGAGGGGTCGGCGGCGGGGCTGTTCTAATTTTCGGGCAAAGGTATGTTTTTTGCTTCCTTTTTTGTTGCATTTGCGTTGCATTTTTAAATCCTCAATCCAGTTTCACATTTTTTACCACCTACCAGTATGAACAAAATCACATTTTACCAATTGCCAAACGGCACCCCTCCTCCCGACCTCGTTAGCAGTTGGCTTCAAGCCGACAATATAGCAGCAAACCGCTTGTCGTTGGTGCATGTATTGGCGCAAAAGATAGAACATATAGCCAAACGCATTGCTTGTTATGAGGTGGGCAACCTGCCCCAAATGGCAGAGCTGGTGCGCTTGTTAAACGATACCAAATTGTTGGTGTCGTCATACTCGCCCTATTGCAATATGAACAACGAAGACCTAAGTGTAGAAATGGGAACGATGCTTTCGGTTTGTGCCCTAACTAACTACACCCAAACGTTTGTGGGCGATATGGATTTTTAGACCTCATTCTGGCTATTGTGCCCACCGTAGGCGGCGATTTTACAGAAAAAGACGCACATCGCGTTTTTATACCGAATAATGTGCCATGCCATTCTATACCGATGCCGATAGATGGCATATAATACGCCCTAAAACACCACCACCCCTATAATAACCCTATGAAATACATAAGCGAAGCCTATTACCTTAGCCTAAGCGAAATAACCTCGGCAACAGGCTATCAAAAAGAGGTGGTTATTACACGCTTGGCATTAGGTCGCAAGACCTGGCAAGGCATAAAAGACCCCGCCGATGGTAGGGCTCGGCTGTTGGCTCTATGCCACGCTTAGCGGGGCAAACAAGGCAAGGGTGTTGGAGTGGATAGGGCGCACGATTGGGGTAGATGCGGGCGACGAGCATACTGTACTTGCGGCTTATTTGGCACATTGCAATGTGCGCGATGGATTGGTGTCGATAGGCGATTTGCTTAGTTCCTTAGAGGTAAGGAGTAGCGACAAGGCATTTTAGGGGCATAGCAAACCATACGGCCGGCCCTTCACCGATGCCCAAGTGGGCAGTTTGGCGTGGCAGCCGCCACACTTAGGTACTTGGGCAGTAGTGCCGCCCGAGAGGCGGCGGTGGCTTGGGGTGGTTGGGAAGCGTTTTTGTCGGCATGGGCATTGTATTTGAAGCCTCCGTCAGAGCCACCCATATACGGTTTGGCAATTGGAAGTACTCGTGTATTGCGTCGCCGCATAGCCGACTATGCCGCCCCAAGGCAATGTGGCATTGGTGAGCAACAAAATAGGCAACCAAAACACAGCCAAGCTGACAGACCAAGTAAAGCCATACTTGCGGCTGCTATATCGGCGGCACAACCGCTTGGCATTTACCGACATATTGCGTTTGTTAGAGGCAAAAGTAGCCCAAATGGGCTGGGCATACAAGCCAATAACCGCCGACACAGTAGCTAATTACCTAAACCAACCCGATGTAAGAATGGCATGTGCCACCGAGCGATACGACAAACGCGAGTGGGAACGGCTGTTTCATGTAACAGTAAAGCGGTCAGCCCCACACACCCACACGATATGTGGGTGATGGACGGCACCCCGATAGAGCTGTACTGGTGGGACGGCAAAAAATTTAGGCGCGAGTCGGTGTTTTTGGTCATCGATGCTTGTACGTGGGCGGTGTTGGGTTGGTGTTTTGGAACAGAGAGCAAAGAGACCATACTGTTAGCATTGCGCCATCCCTCACCGGCGGTCGGGCGTAATGCCCCTTCAACTTGCAATTGGACCACTAGCAGTGGGGCGTGGAACGCCGCCATGATAAGCGTGGTACAAACAGACGATACAATACGTAACACCGCCCAAGTGGGCAATGCCAAAGCCAAAGTAGTAGAGTCGTGGTTTAGCCATTTTCACCTTCGCGTATTGAAGGTGCACTTCGATGGCTTTGCGGGCATGAACGTAACCGCCAAGAGCCCCGACAACCCCAGCCATTATGAGTGGCTAAAAGCCAACTGCAAGCTACCCCAGGCCACCGAGGCATGTATAGCACAAATAGAACAAGCCTTTGGCATTTGGAACCAACAGCACAAAGTAGCGATAGGCAAAACAGCCCCGCAAACGCCACACAGCCGCTTGCAAGCGGTGCCACACAGAGCGCGATTGCTGTGCTTAGAAGAGGAAATGTCGCTGTTTTGGCTGTGGCTCATGGACAGAGACGAGAAAACAATACACGTATGGGCAAAGCGGCATTCGCTTCGACCTACACCAAACGCGCTACGAGTACCGAGTATATAATGCCGATGGACAAACCGATATTGATTTTGGACAAACCATGCTGGCGGCAAATTTAAAGTAAAATACGACCCCGACGACATGAGGCATGATAGCCCTACACGACAAAGACGGGCGTTTTTGTCACCAGCACAAACAACCATAGAAGCACCCATGGCAATAGCCGATTATGTAGCTGGCAGCGGTCCGGTTTGTGCAAGGCGAAATAAGCCAACGCCGCGCCATATTAGAACGCGCCCAGCCATACATGCCGATAACGAAGCCCTATATGCCGCTGGATTGGGCAGCGAAGTGCCAACAACGCCAAGCGGCGGCAACCGCAACAAGCGAACAGCAAAGATACACCTACCTCCGACCCCGATACAAGCCCTGATTGCCGCCGTACGCTACAAAACCGCCTTTACCCTAAGAGAGGTAAAAGACGAACTAAACGAAGCAGAAGACGACCTAAAACAACCCGAGCGGCGCGGCGGCTTGTACCGCGTAGAGGAGGGCAGCCCGAAGTGGTAGAATAAAAAAAAACGGCAACTATTTAGCCTTGTAGGAAGAATGGCTATTTCTAATCGAAGATACAATGATGTCGGGCGTTATTAGATAAACATATCCCCAAACCCCATACCCTAAATAGCTACCAAAAACGAACATCAAAAAACCTTTTAAAAAAAAACTATCTATGTCGAACAGCACACCATCATCAACGGCGCAAACGGCGGCAGAAAACAGCTACCGCGACCAAGTGCGCGACGCGCTCCGCCTTTATTTGGACGACAAAAGCATATCGCAAAGCGACTTTGCAAAGCAGGCAGACCTTAGCAACGCCACTGTTACACAAGTGCTCAATGGCACGTATGCCGCACAAGGCGATGTCATGCACAACAAAATAGCTACCTATTTGCGCAAAATGGGCGTTTCGGTAGATAACTCGGCAGCTGTCTGGAAAACACTAGAAACAGCAAACTATGCTACCATGCGGCAGACCATAGCACATGCCCAACAAAGGCGCGGTATCTACTGCATTTGTGGCGATACCGGAAGCGGCAAAACAACCGCCATACCGACATTGCCCGAAAAATGCCCGCCGCTACCTACTTGTTATGCGACTACCTGATGACCAAGAAAGCGTTTGTATCGGAGCTTGCCCAAGCTATGGGCGTAAGGATAGTCAGCAACAACATACGCGATTTGGTACAAGCCATTTGCGACAATGTTCGCTCCAAAAAAGGAGCAGTGCTACTGTTAGACGATGTAGGCAAACTGCCCCAAGCGGTTTACCCCATTATACAACTCATATACGACTCGTGCGGAGAGCAAAATGTAGGGCTTGTGCTGGCAGGTATGCCGCTGCTTGCCGAAACCCTGAAAAAAGGAACGCGCAAACAGCGCTTAGGGTTTCCCGAACTAAGCCGCCGCATAGTAAACAAAGAGTACCTAATGCAGCCACCTACCAAAGCCGAGATAACCCAAATAGCGGCAATGTACGGCATAAGCGACACAGGCGCGGTTGCATTTTTGATAGAGCATTGCAAAGAATACCAAGCCTTGCGCGACCTTATACTGGGGGCTTTGTCAATAGCCAACGGCAAAACCATAACCTAAGCGTGTTGGCAGACGTAAATAACGGCTAATTACCTATTTTCAACACCGTTTCAAACACTATTCAAACCATGACCTACCCCACTTTTGAAGACGGAAGCACCTATGCCCTTGGGCATGAGCTTAATATGGGTAATTGTGTTGGTAAATGTATATCCAAACACCCAAGCCTTACCCATAGAATGCGATGTACATGTTATTGCAGACCATTTAGGCAATTTAGTAACCACCCTTAATTAAAAGCCCTATGACAAAAGGAAACACCCCAACATACCAGCGCAACAGCCGGGCAGCCCCAGTCGCCAACCCTCGAAAGCGATATTGCCAATAGTATCACTTGACAGCGAAACAACGCAAAACAAACTTCGAGAAAACTGGGAAGGTTGGTACGTGATTATTAAATACCGCACTTACGGCAGCGATGATGGATTAGGTTGCCGTTATTACCAAACGAGCTTTGCGTATGACGGCATAACCGAAGTAGAACACATAGCCATTACCAGCGCAAAGGAGATACTTAAAGTAAGCCGATTTGGTGAATACGCATATGTAGAAATACGTGTTTTGACCAAAATAAAGAAATTAAAATTCAGCGCAATTTTGTGTCGAACAAATAACTTAACCCCCCACCCACCCACAAATGACCACCTCGACCACCCCTACCTATGCTCACCAAGTACGCACCCTACTACAATACAATAAAGACGATTGGTTTTGGGTAGCGCATGAAAGCGGCATGAACTATCTGGATTACGGAGGCAAAAACAGCACCGACTTGCAGCACCAACGCACCTTCTGGAACTGGTGGCGCATACAGTTCAATCAAATATGCCAACAGTACTATGCCGATATACAACGGTATCGCGTTGCTGGTATGACCGTAACGGATCTATTTGACAATTACATTTTTTGGCAGTTCGATAGCAATCCGAACATAGTCAAAAGTTTTCAACATTTATTAACAAAAATTTTAAAACAAAAAAACCAAAACAATGGCAAAGACCAGAACCAAGGCGGCGACCATAGTAGATGTAAGCCCCGCCGAAGCCCAAGCCGCCCTAAACAGCTATGCGGCTAACCAATCAAAACTGAAAGGCATAGAAGCAAAGATGGAGACGGAAATCCAAAAAATTAGGGAAAAGTACGCCGACAACATCAAACAACTTCAAACTGTGTCGGAAGACGATTTTCGCAAAGTGCAATTCTATGCAGAACGGCACAAAAAAAACCTATTTGCCGTGCGCAAGAGTGCCGATTGGGGCGCTGCTATTATTGGACTTAGAACAGCCACTCCGTCCTTAAAAATAGGGGTAAAAGGCAGAACATGGGAAGATGTTTTGGCTGAATTGCCCACCGATTACGTGCGCACCAAAACAGAACCTATGAAAGACAAGATATTAGCAGACCGCGAAGAGCTTGCAAAACAGGGCTTACTTACAGAGTGGGGCTTGGTAGTAGAACAGAAAGATACGTTTTTTGTAGAACTAAAAGAAGAAATATTAACCAAGTAATGAGCATAGATTATAGCGCAAATTTCGGCGTGGGCTACAAGGTAGCTTTGCCGAGTAGCACAAAATACCCCGATGAGTTTATAGAAAATGCACTGAGCAGTGTGGGGAAAACCCACAAAATAGATTGGTTTGATACTGGCAGCGACTATATGCCACCTGAATACGACAACAAGGAATATTTTGTTGTTTTAAGCGAACCCTTTAAGGATGGCACGGAAGCCTTTGTGCGCAGGGCATCGGCTCTGAAAGAAATACTGCAAGAGTGCGGACTTGAAGTAATCGGCGAATTTGATGTCGTCGGCGGCTTGTGTATTTCATAATATCATAGTCATTGGTGTTCGATTTTAGGGTGACGATGGTGTCGTTTCGCTCCGGTGTGACGGCACCCGTTGCCCACCAAAGCCAAATTAACGCATTGTTTTTTTAATACATTTAAATACCGCTTTATGCCCACTAACAAATACGCTATATTTTATGCCATAACCACTAAGCTAATGTTTGATGCCGACATGCGCCAACAAGCGGTATTGTCTTATACCGATGGGCGCACGATCAAACTGCGTGAAATGACAGGCGATGAATACAAAAGCATGATAACCGACCTGACTAAGAAAGTACCACAAATACAAATGACCATAGGCGGCAAAATTGCCGACAATATGCGCAAAAAAATAATAGCCCTGTGCCGCGAAATGGGCATGGAAAAACAGGGCAGCACCGGCAACGCAGTAGCAGACATGAGTAAAGTATATGCCTTTGTAAAAAAAATAGGTTATGGCAAAAAAAACCTAAACAACTACACACAGGAAGAATTGCCCAAATTGGTGAGCCAAATAGAAATAATACACAAAGAATACATAGAAAAAGGCAAAGCCCATGAAGCATAATATAGCAAGAGCCAACGACTGCAATACCTATATGGTGCAGGTAGCGGGTTTGGAGCAGCCCTTAACGGTGCAATACCATGGTGGTAAGTTGGCAAGCATATCGGGCTTAGAAGAATTGAGCGTGATAAAAGGCGAAACCAGCGAACTTCGGGTGAGCGGCTGCCTATTCCATAAGGACAGGAAGGCAGACCAAACAAAATAATGGTAAAATTTGGCGATAAAGTAAGCTATACTTTGGAGGGCAAACATGCCCAAGAGAAAATAGTGCTTTGGTGCCAACTGTACAAAGATGCCTATAATATAGCCTACAAGGTATCGGCTGCCGAAGTTATGAAACTCAAAAAGGTGCATGTAACCACAGACTTGCTAAGGGCTTACTTCGAGCAACCAGACAAGTACCCGTTTTTGCCAAAATCAATAGAAAATTACGTGCGCACGCTAAATGAGTTGCTGCGACTGGTAGCAGGCAAGGTAAGTGCCGAAGCCAAACTGCCCAACCATTGGAACAACGATTATTACCACACGCTAAGTGCCGATGCAGCCATAAAGTACTTACAGCACTTAACCGCGCTGGGTTTTACTAAGGTGATAACCAACACTGGATTTTATTACACCCAACCAATAACCACCTAAAATAACTTGCCATGAGCAAAAACAGAAGTAAAAGCAGGGTAAACAATCGTGTAAAACGCGATGAAGCCATTGCAAGCCGATTCGATACCTTACATACCATAGGGCAAACTGTAAAAGGCAGCAATACAAAAGTGCGCATGCGCCGCGATGATGCCATTACCCAACTTGCCAATGAGTTTAACTTATCCGTTGTTACGGTAAATGCCATTTTGAGCGGCAACTACTATGCCGACAATACAAGAAAATACACCCAAAACTCCAAAGACCTATTCGATGACCCTAATTAAACCGCCTACACCCCCCAAAGCCTTAGCAGCAGTATTGGAGCGCGTTCCTGATTTTAGGAATTACCACCCCGTCATACGCCCGAAAATGCAAATATGCCTACACCATACCGCAGGCAGTAGTGCTGACAGTGCCGTTAATTGGTGGCGT
>JADJTE010000011.1 GCA_016711295.1 Sphingobacteriales bacterium
CCTCGATACGTAACGGGTTCATGATTTTTGTGTTTTTGGTCCAGTTCGGCGCACCCATTCGCCAAATTGATATCGTACCTTTATATGCTGTAAACAGGATAATATCTTTTGGGGTATAATGTTTTAACATTTTGTGCTGCTAGTGGCACAGAGTCGATAATATAGACCAAAGCCAAAAATTGATAAGTGACAATTATTTCCATTTGGACTTGCCCTGATAAGGTTTTATCAAGCATTTAAGAACCTTTACTCATAAGCATCAAATGCTGTTTCGATTTCGTTTAAGCTCTTAAACAAGTGAATATTTGCTCTGCCGATTTAGGCGTTTTCAGCGCAAGTGATAGTAATACTGCCCTGGCGTGTTGCTTTTCATAAAACTTTTCTATGCTGTAGACTGGTTAAGTCCCCCTAAGTTTGTTTGTCTTTTTGTTGATTAGTATCGCTAAATGTAGCAGGTTGGTCAAGTTTGCTATCTGCCTGTTCTGGTCTGCTTGGCGTAGGGTTATGTCCAGTTGTCATCTTTGGCTTGCCCTCGTTTAACTCTCTTTTTGTATTTCGGCATAATTTTCCGATGTTCTATTCTTGATAAATAGTCTTTCTTCTTGGTTTTTGGGCGTTCGTCTAAGAATAATAGGATATGTTGCCCATCTTACTGCTCTTGCTTTTGTACCATATCACCTATCCTCAAACAAAAATAACCACTAAATTGCTTTTTTGCCTTGTTCGATACTGTATAATCGCACAAAGTATGGTTGCATGAAGCGGCAAAATATAGTCTAAAACCCGCTTGTTGCAAATTTTCCCTATTGCACTTGGCTGTAAAAGCCCTTATCGCCAATAATTATCGCATCTTGCAAACCACTTTCATAAAGGTCATTTTCAGTGCTGGTCTCCCGAATATCGCCTGCAAAGCATGCGGTAAAGTAAAGTGGGGTTTTCTGCTCGGCGGAGAATAGAAACAGCAAGTTTACTTGGGGAGCAAAGTCGTGCTGACTATTATACCCCAAACGATTACAGCCCATCTGTTCCGATAAACTTAATACGTGGGTTTGGTCTAATAGGCAAGAGGCTTCGCCCATGAGTGATTGGAGACAATTGCTAATACTAGCCCTGTCATTACCTACTGCTTTGAGTAAGTCGCTTAATTGATTCTTGCCTATCCGAATATCAGGCAATAGCTTCTTTATGTAGCATGCTCCTAATAAAACTGCATGTTTTTCAGCGGAGATTCATAGCCTAAACGCAAAGGGCTAAGGTAAATAAACATGAGCCCGTGAGAAGGAAAATGCTTGATTAGAGACGATAACATATCGGCATTCTGTTCGTATAAATAAATTGCTCCTGCCATATTCTAAAACGCTAATATTATCAACAGACGACAAACTAACACGTCTTTTGCTAGCTACTAAGCCTTCGGGTAATATTCGACCCAGCAGACATTCCGTTTTCTTACGGTTTTTTGCTTTCTTTGTCCCAAAAGAACTAATTTTATATAGATAATAACGACCTTTAAAGTGGCGTATCTCTACACCTTTGCCTTTGTGGGAAAGTACCCAATCAGGGTAAGGAGTTTTATTCATAACTGTTACGTATTACGTAACAGCAAAGATAATTTTTCTCGCACAAAATAACGATTTTGCCAATTACATTGAATTTATAGCATTTTAACAAACTGTTACGTATCTTTTGGGAAGTTAGGGTTTAAGGTTTGGAAACTCAAAATTAACGCTTTTTCAATGCTTTTTCATATTTGCACTGCCTTTATTTTGGCAGAGATGTTGTCATCAACACCACTTTTTCATTTAGCTGCCTACTCGCGGTAATCAAAGAACAAATATATATGCCATTGGACAAATTTTGGCTTTCGACCTCAATATTGTGCGTGCCCGCTGCTAAAATGGTACCTGATTGGATAGTTTTTACCAAACGACCCTGCAAATCGTACAAGGTAAGTGTTACCGCTTCTGCTTTTGCTAAATAAAACTGAACGTTCAACTGGCTGCTAAACGGATTGGGCGAACAATGGAGCCTGCCTGTAAACATTTGTGCAGTTTGCGTTTGTTTGTTTAAGTCGTTTACATAAAACAAGCAATTACTCGGCTTGTTGATAGGGCTGCCGTCGCTACTGCGGTGCGTAATGCGAAAACCAAATTCGTCGGGCAAATAGTTCAAGGTTTCGCGCTTGCCGCTGCTCGTCAAAATAGTTACTTTGATGGCAAAGGGCTGAAACTCGCGTGGGTCAAAAGGTATATTTAACAATTTAGCGGTTTCCATATTCGTTATTTTTACTTCGCGGGTGTCTATCTCTTGTATTCCCTCGCCTTGTGCGCCTGTGCTTTGCCATTTATCCCAAAGGTCGGGGCTAAGGACAAAACTAATTTCCAAGATATTCGTCAAGGCTTCGATGGAGCCGCTCGTAAATTTATCGAACAAAATATCTAAATTTCTAACTTCATCGTTGTTATTGGCTACTAATATAATACTCGGTTGCCCTGCTATAATAGGCGGTATTCCGCCACCGGGTCCCAAGGCAGGGTCTATCAAAAAGGTGTTTCGGGTGACGATGTTGTTGCTGTTTAGGACAATATCGCGTGTCGAGGCACTTTCTTCGGCATTGATTATAGGGTCTTGCTCCGATTCAAGCGTGCCAAGAGGCACATTTCGTACTTGGGTTCGCCGTCGGCGGGGTCTATTTCGGTGCTAAGTCCACAGTAATTTGGGTCTTGATAAGAATCAATAGAGTCTGGTGCTACAAAGTTGGGTGGCCACCAACTAACCCAATTTGTATGGTAAGTTTGTGGATCTATGGGTGGAATGGCTACGGGGCTATTTGGTATTTCTTCTCCTACGTAACACCAATCGCCAAAGGTTCGTCGGGTTGATACCAAAAATTTTCCCATTGGTCTGGCCAAGCCTCGCCCGTATTGGCTAAGGTATAATATAGATGCAATTGTGCAGTGTCTGAAATCAAATCGGGATGGGCGTTGTAGATGGTAAATCCCAGTCTGTTTTCTACCACAGCACGCGGGTTGTGCAGTTCCGTGGGTGGGCAATTTTCGTCTTCGTCGCAGTTCCACAGGTCGGGGCTATACCAAATGTCTTCCCAATCGTCGGGTGAGTCTATCTCCCAAATTTCGTCGTCGTCAAAGTCGCCGTCGACGCCTGCCGAGTAGTTGGGTTCCTGCCCCGTATCCCAATCATTGTCTGCATGCGTAGGTCGATGAAGCAAGGGGTTTCGTCATCTTGGGTTTGGTCGGTTTTGCCGCTGCCTATCATGCCATTGCAGCGAGTACTTTCACTCAATAAGGATATCGCGGGAAAATCGGTATCTATGCAAGTAGTACCTTGTACGATATCTCGGTTCATAATGTATTGCGTTCCTATAATCGTAAGGCTGTCGGGCTTTATTTTGTGGGTGACAAGCGAGTCGGTACCCACTACTTCGGCGTAGTGCATGATCAAAAGGGAGTCAATTATGTGTTGCAAACCCAAGACATGCCCCAACTCGTGGAGGGCTACTGCCTCAAAGTCGTATTGGTCGGGCGCATTGTTGGCAAGCGGACCAAAGTTCCAAGTAGCAAGGCAGTATGGACCTGGGGTGCAAGAATAGCGCAATTTATCGGCTTTTTGAAACACCATATGCTTTGTCTTGGAATAGCCGCTCACACAGCTAGGCGACGATAATTGTGTTGTTCCCCTGGTGGTAACTGCCAGTTTGCCCTGCGGAAGGTGAAAGCAAGAAGAGTCTTTGGCAAATGTAATAACTGCTAAGGAGTCGGGCAAATCGCTTTCGCAAAAAACATAATCTCCGCATCGCTCCCTAAAATCGTAACCCGTAGCACAACGCCATGTTTGGACTGCACGCCTAAATGCCGCCAAAGCAGGTGCATTGTGGTACATGCTCGTATCGTACACAAAAGTAAGACCGCCATACTGGTTTTGCTTGTATAAGCGGGCTTCGTAGGGTTGGTAAGTTAGTTGACTCTCAGAGTCTTTAGCTCTATTTTGAATAGCATAAGGCACAATTAGCTTTTTGGGCGATGTAGCAATAAAGCCCAAAAGTGTGTCATGCACCAAAACGAAACTTGTGCCCGCGCAAGCGTTTCGCGTATCGTCTAATATAATATCGGTAGATTTGTAGCCCATCGAGGGTATAATAACTTCGAGGGTGCTATCAGTCCAATGTGTAATGTGCTTGCGCGGGTGTAGTGCTATAATGCCATAACCGCCTTTGTTGGCATCTTGCATTACAAGGGTTTGGCTTGTCGAGTCAAATCCCGACCCATAAATGGTTAGCCTGGATAAGCCACTTAGCACACCTGCGGGCACAGTATCGCGCGAAAATGAATCAATGCTCACCACGCTGCTCAAGCTCTTTAATTTTCTTTCGGATTGCCCTTTTTTTTTAAAATAATAGCTCGTTTTTTGGTATTTCGAATTTTCCAAATCCTCGAATTTATTATAAATCACTTCTTTTAATACGCTCTCGTGGTTAATGCCGTCAGTATAAAATTTAGGATATGTAACCCATGCATTTCGCGGGTGTACAAATTTATAGCCTTCTTCGCCACTATTTTTGCGTAGAAAGTATAAGCCGCTTTCTTCTCCTAAAGACCATTCCCCTGTTGGCGGATAAACGCCATCAGGCATCTCGACAATTTTTATGCCATTTACATACGTTGCTTTTTGACCTGGCACTGGGGGAGCAATGCTAGCCCTTACTTTTATTGTATTGTTTTTAGATGTTGTTCCTTTGAATATAGTATATGGTTCTATCTCATAGTAAAGTTGCTGTTCTGTGCTATCGCAAAACCCTCCTTTGACAATACGTCCGGAAATGACGAGGTCGGCACTATTAAAGTTTTTAATAATGATGCTGTCTATTACAATATCATTCAGTACTTCGCGCAAACAGTGGGCGCGTTCTGATGAGTTTTTAGGGGCTTTGCCTAAGTTGCCACTAGCAAGGAAGTAGCAATCTTGCGCTTGCGCTTCATAGCAGGTTGTGAGGGTGAGTAGTAAGGTGGCGAGTAGGCATGTGGTGGCGGCCAATAACTTTTTCATGTGATGGCGTTGTTTGGGTGAAAAATGGGATTTAAGGGTTTTGGCTTTCGCCTAATGAGTGCATTGGCGCAGTAACTTTTTACTCATATTTAATGTGCAACTAATTGATTATCAATCAGTCATTGCCGCCAACGTCCGCACAGCCGCCGTATGTCCTCGCGCGTGAGATTCGCCCGAATTTCGCCTCGCTCCACCGATGCGGGTTATGGACGGCTGTGTATTGTTGGCGGTGGTTTATTTCATTCCAATTTTATTATCTTTCGGCTTTCGGAATACTCATTGGTTTGTAGGCGACAAATGTATATGCCTTTTGGTAGGTCTGCCATATCGTAGCTATACTGATGTTTGCCCATATCTTGTTGGTCGTTTGAAACAATATCGGCTATTTTTTGCCCTTGAATGTTGAATAATGCAAGGGTTATAGTGTTCGTATTAGGTAGTTTTACTTCGATATACAATTGGTTTTGGGTAGGGTTAGGGTGGCAGATAATTGTCGGCTTGCTTAGGTGGCTTATTTCATGCAGTTGCTCTAAGCCTTTAAATCTAAAATTGCAAGGGCTGGGCGAATTGATTTCTTGGGTAGGGTCGCTGGCTTCGTGTGTTACGTTAAAACGATATTCGAGCGGCAGGTTTTCCGAGGGCTTTTTACCACCTGTTGCATAGACAGCCGTAGCTTTTAACCCAAGCGTAAAAAACTCATTTGCCTCAAAAGGGATATTGAGCAACTTAGCCGTTTCTAAGTTCAACACTCTTACTTTTTGGTCGTCAATAATAGCCACACCTTCGCCCTCAAAACCCGCCGCTGCCCACCTGTCCCAAAGGTCTTGGCTCAATATTACCTCTAAATAAACATAATCGCCCAAATCGCCTACCGCTTCTGGCGATATTTTATCTATTTTGATGTTTAAATTGGTCAAAAAATCGTTGTTATTCTCGACCAACATCAATACAGGTGGTATGGCTCCTTCGGGGCTTAATGGCGGCATTTCCCAACCATCTACATAGAGCAAAAAACTATTCTGTGTTACGATGTTGTTACTGTTGCGCACATTGTTTAATACAGGTCCGTCTTTTTCGCCGATGATGGGGTCATTAGCATCAACAAGGCGTGCCAAATAACAAATTTGATAATTGCCACCCCAATCCGGTTCCAAGAAAGGGTCTTCATTGGGGTCGTCTAAACAAGGTAGTATATCGGCATAATCGGGTGCTGTCCAAGGTAATTCTAAGGTAGCCTCCGATAATAAATCCCAGGGTATTGGCACTTCATCTATGAAGTTTCCCCTTACACAGTCGTCAGTAAGGTCTTGGTCAACCCAATGATTGGGCCACATTTCGCCTGTGCTGGCTATTGTCCAATAAGCTTCTACAACTGCTCCAGACGTAGGATAGTAACTTCCATTGTTATAAACGGTTATCTTAATGGTATTATCCTCTTCTTCCAAAGAGGACACATCCTCTATACAATCATTTGTACCTGCTTGCCCAATACAATTAATAATATTTGGACTATTAAAAAAATTATCTGTTTCAAAATTAGGCTCTGCTGACACATCGAAAGGGTCGTCATACATTGCCAAATCGTAGCCGTGCAAGCGCATAGGCACAAAGCCATCGGTGATCAAATGTGGGTCTAAGTGCGGTTGAAGGGTGCTTCGAAGCACTTCTTCTACCTCAATTGTTCCATTGGTATTAAAATCGTAACCATGGTCCCAAGCATACCACAAACGACCGTAAAAACTTACATAATCTTCTCCTACGTCACAGATTGCATTGCCGCCATTGAGTTGCCCTATAATAGAGCCGTAGGTATCAAAGTAGGGCGAACCCGACGAAGCACCCGTGGGCGAACCTACCTCATAATCGACGGCAAAATATGCACCGTCAGGGTTATTGGTGGTGGGGCTACTCTCTATGGCAGCCATGGTGAACAATAGCCCAGTAGGGTTGCAAGCTATGGCACCAGCAGCAATATCGGTAGCCGAGGTATTGATGCTATTGTCTTGTACCGAAAAACGTTTATGCTCGCCCAATGGGTGGTGAATAGAAAGTCCTTTATCGGGTAAGTTATACCAATTATCAAAACTTGCTGCATACACATCAGAAAGTCCTGTGGGTAGAGAGGGTATTTCTAACAAAGCCATATCGGTATCGGGGTTGCGAGCTAATAAAAAAGCGTCCATAGCCGTGCTTATGCCTGTACCAGGTGGGTAATCAGTCCATATAGCAACGCCACTTCCATCGCTACAAGCATTTTGTTCATAATTAAACCTTATTCTTAATTTAACGGGGTTGGTTGTAGATCCCGCCTCATAGCAACCCCGCAATACATGGTTTGCCGTCAGTATCAGCAGACGTTTGCCAGTATTATTGATAAAAGCACCCGTAGCCTCCCAATCTGATTCAGGTACTGTGCATCCAACAGGGCGATATATACGTAGCTTCACCACCGAAGTAGCCAATAAATCTTTTAGGTCGTTGGACATAGGAAAGCCATCATAAGCACTTAGTGGGCATCGAACATTTGGGTTGCAGCCAAACATTTGCTCATCCTCGGCATCTTTTTCAAAATTGTTGTTGGCATATTTCAAATCTATAAATAGTGTAATTATTTTAGGTTTCGATTTAACTTTTCGCGGCTGTACATATTCAATAATGATACTTGGAGTGTATTCTCCCGATAATTGCTTGCGCTCAAAATTTCCTTTTTCTACTATGTCAAATCTTCGAGCTAAATTTTTTTCTGGGTATATGACATACATCGCTGCTCCTGTTGGAATATGCAACTCTCTAAAAAAAATTCCATTTAGTATGGCATCACAGCTAAATTTTAAACGATATACTTTGTCGCCATTGGGCAGTTTCTCGCAAACGGCTTGCTTCATAAAGTCAATTTCTCGCTTAACCTCTTGCGTGCCAACCACAGGCTGCCGCGTTTTGCGCAGACTATCAATGTTACGTTGCGATTCGTCGGGATAGTCAAAAACGATTTCAGGAACTTTCTTTTTCAGTTCGTAGCGGTAGCTGGGTGGTATGTCGGTTTCGGTTTGTGTGCCGATTTCTGTTTCGATGGTGGGTTTGCTTTGCGCCCAAGTGTTAAGGCATAGGCAAAGCAAGAAGCTGGTAATGAGCCATGGGGTTAAGGTTTTTGTTTTCATTACAGGATATTTTAAGGGCTTTGAGTTTTTATATGACAAATAGGTTTCGCTCGACCTGATACTCAAAAATTCACTTGCTACGGAGGATTTCGCTACTTTGCGCGTCTGATTGGGAAAGTTCGCATAATCGCCGCCAACGCCCGCACAGCCGCCGTATGCCCTCGCGCGGGAGATTCTCTCGAATCTCACACACGCCCCTCGATGCAGGTTATGGACGGCTGTGTATTGTTGGCGGTGGTTTTTGCCTTGATACTCAAAAATTCACTTGCTACGAAGCACTAAACCGCTTCACTTGAAAACGTCAACTTCCCTTTGCTATTTCGCGCTTAACTTGGTGCGCAGCAATTTCACTTGCTACGAAGCACTAAACCGTCCCTTTGCTATTTCGCGCTTAACTTGATGCGCAAAACTTCACTTGATACGAAGCACTAAACCGCTTCACCTGAAAATTTCAACTTTCCTTTGCTACGTTTCGCTTAACTTGGTGCGCAGAAATTTGCTCGCTACGAAGCACTAAACCGCTTCACTTGTCCATTCGCTATTTCGCGCTTAACTTGATGCGCAACAATTTCACCTGCTACGAAGCACTAAACCGTCCCTTCGCTATTTCGTGCTTAACTTGATGCGCAGCGATTTCACTCGCTACGAAGCACTAAACCGCTTCACTCGAAAACTTCAATTTCACTTGCTACGAAGCACTAAACCGCTTCACCCGAAAACTTCAACTTTCCTTTGCCATCTCGCGCTTAACTTGATGCGCAGAAACTTCACTTGCTACGAAGCACTAAACCGTCCCTTTGCTATTTCGCGCTTAACTTGGTGCGCAGAAATTTGCTCGCTACGAAGCACTAAACCGTCCCTTTGCTATTTCGCGCTTAACTTGGTGCGCAGAAATTTGCTCGCTACGAAGCACTAAACCGTCCCTTCGCTATTTCGTGCTTAACTTGATGCGCAGCGATTTCACTCGCTACGAAGCACTAAACCGCTTCACTCGAAAACTTCAATTTCACTTGCTACGAAGCACTAAACCGCTTCACCCGAAAACTTCAACTTTCCTTTGCTATCTCGCGCTTAACTTGATGCGCAGAAATTTCACTTGCTACGAAGCACTAAACCGTCCCTTTGCTATCTTGCGCTTAACTTGATGCGCAAAAGTTCGCTTGCTACGAAGCACTAAACGGTTTCACTTGTCCCTTTGCTATCTCGCGCTTAACTTGGTGCGTAGGGTTCACTTGCTACGAAGCACTAAACCGTCCCTTTGCTATTTCGCGCTTAACTTGATGCGCAGCAATTTCACTTGCTACGAAGCACTAAACCGTCCCTTCGCTATTCCGCGCTTAACTTGGTGCGTAGAAATTTGCTTGCTACGAATCACTAAACCGTTTTTTGCTTGAAAGTTTCAAATCCCTTTGCTATACTTTTTATGTCGCGCAAGAGTAGGAGTAGCAGACAGTACAGCAATTCCCGCTATTAAAATTTAACAATTCGTATTCTACTAATAGCAAGCAAGTTATAAAATTGTAAATTTTTTATTACAATTTTATCAATAAAATCAAATCGTTCATTTTCAGCGTATTATATAGCGTAAATTATTTAAAGCGGAAATTGCTGCAGAAACAGCACAGTTTTGTCCACAATTCCCTGATACTATGGTGCAGGAACTTTCTTTTTAGGTTTGGGGGAGGCAAAGCTATACTTTAAACCAATTTGATACAACCAAGCAAATTGCCAATCATCGTCGCCCGTCATTATTATACTTGGGTCTATATTATAAAAAGTGGCAATTCCTGCTCCTATTTTTTGGGTGAACTGCCAGCCTTTATAAACACAAACATCAAAACCTAATCCTATATGATGCTCTATTGCCGTGGTAGGATTAAATTCGTAGGTTACAAATGCCATTGGAGTGTAAAATATCGCATGCGTAATGGTGTCTATAATAGTAACCTGTGTATATGCATGAGCCAACAAGGTCGAATGTGTCAAGGAAAAATCGTAGAAAATAAAGGGACTCATTTTGAGCGATTCCATTTTTGCTCCGCGCCTAAATGGGTAATAGGCAAAGTTGAGGTAAGCTCCAAAATGTTCTCTAAGGTTAGCAGGGCGAAACCTATTGGTAAAAAGATATCCTTGATCATCTGTAACTCGTTTCCATTTAATTATTTTTACACCTCCGCCTAACTCAAGGTGCTCGTTTAAAAAATAATTTGCGCCTATTCTATAACTTCGACCTGTAACTGATTGACCAAAAGTACTGTGTAGGCTAACTTGAGCCATTAGCGGCGAATAGTGTGCAATAATAAAAAACGAAATTATTAAAATTATTTTTTTCATCGTATTTTTTATGGATTAAAACAGGGGCAGCCATGCCACCCCCGTAAGGTTTATTATTCGGTTCTAGTGATTCGGAACTTAGATTTGTAGCTTTCTATATCAGTAGAACTACCTACTACCATATTAGCACCAATTAATACATAGCCCCCTGATGACAAATACCATTCATTTGTATATTTTCGTTTACCTACTAATGTTGCAGAGGCATTTCCGTTGTGAGAATAAGTGCCTAATAGTTTTGCACTATAGTACCAGTCTCGTTCAAAGGTATTGAAAAAAATAACACACTCATTAGTGGCGTGAGGATAATGTGCATTATCAAAATAAAACTCGCCCCAAGCCACTTTATCTTGCCCATTGCACTCGCTTTCTGTAAAACCAGCTACGTGCTTTGATAAATCACCGCCACCACTAAATATCCACCCCCATTGATTATTATCATCTGTCACATACAATGCTGTAAGTGAGTATTCGTTTTGGCAGCACCCATCATAATGGTATGATTCGGATTTAACACTAACATCATTCTTCAACATCTCTGCCATTTAAGCGGCGTTAATGATGTCATTTGGGACGAAATTAGCCACAAAATCGGGGTTTAAAAAAACATTTAGGTTGTTTTTGTGCAATTTTAAAATGCTTTCGAGGTTTTTTTTGGGCTTTAATTATGGTTTTGAGGTCAAGCAGCGAGAGCTTGGGTTGCTTGAGTTTTATTGCCCATTGTTGTTGCCAAACCTTAGCAGCGACAAGTGCCAGAAAAGCGAGATTGAACATATTATTGAGTTGCGTTTGATGATAATTTTTGAATTTGTGCAGTCCAAAATGTTGTTTGGCATCTCTAAAATCGAACTCAATTTGGAAGCGCAATGTGTAATATGCCATCATCGTTTGGGCATCGAGTTGGAGGTCGTTCGAGAAAAGATGACGGTATGCCACTTTGCCTGTTTTGAGGTTGGTGGCTTTTGTCGAAACTACGTTGAGCAAAAACGCAGGCATTTCTTTATTGTATGCCTGAAATTGATAGATGGTGTAGTGTATGCCGTTTTCTGTTTTTCGGAGACGATGAGTGTATCGGGCAAGTTTTTGATGTCGACTTTACGACCGTATTTTGGGGTCTTCCTCGTTTTTGTTGGGCGTATCGGTGTCATTTTGGGGCGTATCGGGTAGGAAAAACAAGGCGGGTGACTGGCGCAATTTGGAAATGACGCATAGTCCTTTTCTTTGGCTAATTGCAAGTATTTGCTATTGCCGTAGGCTGAATCGAGGATTAAGTACGACAAGTTTAATCCAGGCAAAGGCTTGATAATAAGCTCATTATACTTTCGAAAAAGTTTTAAATGTACGAAATGACGCAGTTTGTTCGGGCGCATCTGCCGCAACATCGCTTTTTTGGGGGCGTTCTTTGTGCCCTTTTTCGCCCTTTGGGCTTACCTTTGCCCGCTGCTCTTTTCGCTTTTTCGACTGCTATGCGTGCCTTGTCTTGTTCGTTGTATACTACTTGGTTTAGCCCCAAAAATAGGATTTCTCGCTATCTACCTCTACCAAAGAAAAACCGAAAAAACACACCGAATTAATCGCCGTCTGAAGCACGGACGAATAGAAGCGTCCCTGACCGAAGGTCGATTTTCGCGATTTCGACTCAACCGTTTCATCGGCTACTAATAAATAAATACAGCCCTCTTTATGAATGAAACATTTAAATATTCTTAAAAACAACGAATTTCAATTTATTGTTTGTCTGATAAATCGGAACAGGCTGCGTTCGCTATATGTCGTATAGCGGCTTAGGGTGCGAATGCCGCCACCATAAGAAATACAAAGAAATGAATGCAATATCTCCCATAAAATACCTACATTTGCAGGCAAATACAGCGCGAAAAGTTATTTCTATCAAGCATTGAATAGCGTTTTTTTAAGGTTTGGAAACTCAAAATTAACGCTTTTTCAATGCTTTTTCATATTTGCACTGCCTTTATTTTGGCAGAGATGTTGTAATAAATGTTGAAAACTTTTGACTATGTTCGGATTGCTATCGAACTGCCAAAAAATGTAATTGTCAAATATTTCGCGAAAATCCGTTACGGTCATACCAGCAA
This sequence comes from Sphingobacteriales bacterium, assembly GCA_016711295.1. GTDB lineage: Bacteria > Bacteroidota > Bacteroidia > Chitinophagales > UBA2359 > JADJTE01. The sequence continues at coordinate 12,653 of JADJTE010000011.1, forward strand.
CGCGATACCGTTGTATATCGGCATAGTACTGTTGGCATATTTGATTGAACTGTATGCGCCACCAGTTCCAGAAGGTGCGTTGGTGCTGCAAGTCGGTGCTGTTTTTGCCTCCGTAATCCAGATAGTTCATGCCGCTTTCATGCGCTACCCAAAACCAATCGTCTTTATTGTATTGTAGTAGGGTGCGTACTTGGTGAGCATAAGTAGGGGTGGTCGAGGTGGTCATTTGTGGGTGGGTGGGGGGTTAAGTTATTTGTTCGACACAAAATTGCGCTGAATTTTAATTTCTTTATTTTGGTCAAAAACACGTATTTCTACATATGCGTATTCACCAAATCGGCTTACTTTAAGTATCTCCTTTGCGCTGGTAATGGCTATGTGTTCTACTTCGGTTATGCCGTCATACGCAAAGCTCGTTTGGTAATAACGGCAACCTAATCCATCATCGCTGCCGTAAGTGCGGTATTTAATAATCACGTACCAACCTTCCCAGTTTTCTCGAAGTTTGTTTTGCGTTGTTTCGCTGTCAAGTGCTACTATTGGCAATATCGCTTTCGAGGGTTGGCGAATGGGGCTGCCCGGCTGTTGCGCTGGTATGTTGGGGGTGTTTCCTTTTGTCATAGGGCTTTTAATTAAGGGTGGTTACTAAATTGCCTAAATGGTCTGCAATAACATCTTTATCGCATTCTATGGGTAAGGCTTGGGTGTTTGGATATACATTTACCAACACAATTACCCATATTAAGCTCATGCCCAAGGGCATAGGTGCTTCGTCTTCAAAAGTGGGGTAGGTCATGGTTTGAATAGTGTTTGAAACGGTGTTGAAAATAGGTAATTAGCCGTTATTTACGTCTGCCAACACGCTGCGGGTTATGGTTTTGCCGTTGGCTATTGACAAAGCCCCCAGTATAAGGTCGCGCAAGGCTTGGTATTCTTTGCAATGCTCTATCAAAAATGCAACCGCGCCTGTGTCGCTTATGCCGTACATTGCCGCTATTTGGGTTATCTCGGCTTTGGTAGGTGGCTGCATTAGGTACCACTCTTTGTTTACTATGCGGCGGCTTAGTTCGGGAAACCCTAAGCGCTGTTTGCGCGTTCCTTTTTTCAGGGTTTCGGCAAGCAGCGGCATACCTGCCAGCACAAGCCCTACATTTTGCTCTCCGCACGAGTCGTATATGAGTTGTATAATGGATCAACTCGCTTGGGGCAGTTTGCCTACATCGTCTAACAGTAGCACTGCTCCTTTTTTGGAGCGAACATTGTCGCAAATGGCTTGTACCAAATCGCGTATGTTGTTGCTGACTATCCTTACGCCCATAGCTTGGGCAAGCTCCGATACAAACGCTTTCTTGGTCATCAGGTAGTCGCATAACAAGTAGGTAGCGGCGGGCATTTTTCGGGCAATGTCGGTCATGGCGGTTGTTTTGCCGCTTCCGGTATCGCCACAAATGCAGTAGATACCGCGCCTTTGTTGGGCATGTGCTATGGTCTGCCGCATGGTAGCATAGTTTGCTGTTTCTAGTGTTTTCCAGACAGCTGCCGAGTTATCTACAACGCCCATTTTGCGCAAATAGGTAGCTATTTTGTTGTGCATGACATCGCCTTGTGCGGCATACGTGCCATTGAGCACTTGTGTAACAGTGGCGTTGCTAGCGCCGCCTGCTTTTGCAAAGTCGCTTTGCGATATGCTTTTGTCGTCCAAATAAAGGCGGAGCGCGTCGCGCACTTGGTCGCGGTAGCTGTTTTCTGCCGCCGTTTGCGCCGTTGATGATGGTGTGCTGTTCGACATAGATAGTTTTTTTTTAAAAGGTTTTTTGATGTTCGTTTTTTGGTAGCTATTTAGGGTATGGGGTTTGGGGGATATGTTTATCTAATAACGCCTGACATCATTGTATCTTCGATTAGAAATAGCCATTCTTCCTACAAGGCTAAATAGTTGCCGTTTTTTTTTATTCTACCACTTCCAGGCTGCCCTCCTCTACGCGGTACAAGCCGCCGCGCCGCTCGGGTTGTTTTAGGTCGTCTTCTGCTTCGTTTAGTTCGTCTTTTACCTCTCTTAGGGTAAAGGCGGTTTTGTAGCGCACGGCGGCATCAGGGCTTGTATCGGGGTCGGAGGTAGGGTGTATCTTTGCTGTTCGCTTGTTGCGGTTGCCGCCGCTTGGCGTTGTTGGCACTTCGTTGCCCAATCCAGCGGCATATAGGGCTTCGTTATCGGCATGTATGGCTGCTTGGGCGCGTTCTAATATGGCGCGGCGTTGGCTTATTTCGCCTTGCACAAACCGACCGCTGCCAGCTACATAATCGGCTATTGCCATGGGTGCTTCTATGGTTGTTTGTGCCAAGGTGACAAAACGCTCGTCTTTGTCGTATAGGGCTATCATGCTCATGTCGTCGGGGTCGTATTTTACTTTAAATTTGCCGCCAGCATGGTTTGTCCAAAAATCAATATCGGTTTGTCCATCGGCATTATATACTCGGTACTCGTAGCGCGTTTGGTGTAGGTCGAAGCGAATGCCGCTTTGCCCATACGTGTATTGTTTTTTCTCGTCTCTGTCCATGCGCCACAGCCAAAACAGCGACATTTCCTCTTCTAAGCACAGCAATCGCGCTCTGTGTGGCACCGCTTGCAAGCGGCTGTGTGGCGTTTGCGGGGCTGTTTTGCCTATCGCTACTTTGTGCTGTTGGTTCCAAATGCCAAAGGCTTGTTCTATTTGTGCTATACATGCCTCGCGGCTCTGGGGTAGCTTGCTGCGGTTGGCTTTTAGCCACTCGTAATGGCTGCGGTTGTCGGGGCTCTTGGCGGTTACGTTCATGCCCGCAAAGCCATCGAAGTGCACCTTCAATACGCGAAGGTGAAAATGGCTAAACCACGACTCTACTACTTTGGCTTTGGCATTGCCCACTTGGGCGGGTGTTACGTATTGTATCGTCTGTTTGTACCACGCTATCATGGCGGCGTTCCACGCCCCACTGCTGTGGTCCAATTGCAGTTGAAGGGGCATTACGCCCGACCGCCGGTAGGCATGGCGCAATGCTAACAGTATGGTCTCTTTGCTCTCTGTTCCAAAACACCAACCCAACACCGCCCACGTACAAGCATCGATGACCAAAAACACCGACTCGCGCCTAAATTTTTTGCCGTCCCACCAGTACAGCTCTATCGGGGTGCCGTCCATCACCCACATATCGTGTGGGTGTGTGGGTGCCGACCGCTTTACTGTTACATGAAACAGCCGTTCCCACTCGCGTTTGTCGTATCGCTCGGTGGCACATGCCATTCTTACATCGGGTTGGTTTAGGTAATTAGCTACTGTGTCGGCGGTTATTGGCTTGTATGCCCAGCCCATTTGGGCTACTTTTGCCTCTAACAAACGCAATATGTCGGTAAATGCCAAGCGGTTGTGCCGCCGATATAGCAGCCGCAAGTATAGCTTTACTTGGTCTGTCAGCTTGGCTGTGTTTTGGTTGCCTATTTTGTTGCTCACCAATGCCACATTGCCTTGGGCGGCATAGTCGGCTATGCGGCGACGCAATACACGAGTACTTCCAATTGCCAAACCGTATATGGGTGGCTCTGACGGAGGCTTCAAATACAATGCCCATGCCGACAAAAACGCTTCCCAACCACCCCAAGCCACCGCCGCCTCTCGGGCGGCACTACCGCCCAAGTACCTAAGTGTGGCGGCTGCCAATGCCAAACTGCCCACTTGGGCATCGGTGTAGGGGCAGGCGCCCGTATGGTTTGCTATGCCCCTAAAATAGGCCTTGTCGCTACTCCTTACCTCTAAGGAACTAAGCAAATCGCCTATCGACACCAATCCATCGCGCACATTGCAATGTGCCAAATAAGCCGCAAGTACAGTATGCTCGTCGCCCGCATCTACCCCAATCGTGCGCCCTATCCACTCCAACACCCTTGCCTTGTTTGCCCCGCTAAGCGTGGCATAGTCCACCAGCCGAGCCCTACCATCGGCGGGGTCTTTTATGCCTTGCCAGGTCTTGCGACCTAATGCCAAGTTTGCAATAACCGCCTCTTTTTGATAGCCTGTTGCCGAGGTTATTTCGCTTAGGCTAAGGTAATAGGCTTCGCTTATGTATTTCATAGGGTTATTATAGGGGTGGTGGTGTTTTAGGGCGTATTATATGCCATCTATCGGCATCGGTATAGAATGGCATGGCACATTATTCGGTATAAAAACGCGATGTGCGTCTTTTTCTGTAAAATCGCCACCTACGGTGGGCACAATAGCCAGAATGAGGTCTAAAAAATCCATATCGCCCACAAACGTTTGGGTGTAGTTAGCTTGGGCACAAACCGAAAGCATCGTTCCCATTTCTACACTTAGGTCTTCGTTGTTCATATTGCAATAGGGCGAGTATGACGACATCAGCAATTTGGTATCGTTTAACAAGCGCACCAGCTCTGCCATTTGGGGCAGGTTGCCCACCCTCATAACAAGCAATGCGTTTGGCTATATGTTCTATCTTTTGCGCCAATACATGCACCAACGACAAGCCGTTTGCTGCTATATTGTCGGCTTGAAGCCAACTGCTAACGAGGTCGGGAGGAGGGGTGCCGTTTGGCAATTGGTAAAATGTGATTTTGTTCATACTGGTAGGTGGTAAAAAATGTGAAACTGGATTGATGATTTAAAAATGCAACACAAATGCAACAAAAAAGGAAGCAAAAAACATACCTTTGCCCGAAAATTAGAACAACCCCGCCGCCGCCCTATTGCACCCTTTGTTGTTGTTGTCGTTGTAGGGCATGGGCGTTTATGTCGTGCGCCATTTGTGCCAAGCGGCTTAGTTCGGCTTCGCGTGCTGCCGCTACGACGAGGGCAGCGCGCAGCACTTTGAGGTAGCAGGGTAGCGTTTCGCCGTACTCGCCTTTGAGCACCAGCCGCACTGTTTGGCGTTGTACGCCCGCAGCCTCGGCTATCTTTTTCATGTCGCCGTAGCCTAACCTCGCTTTAATGTCTTGTGGATTCATGTCAATTTAGGGCTTTAAAATTTTACTTGTGCGGCATGTGCTTTGCTATTGCGTTACCTTTACCGACTTTTTACGTTGCAAAGATACGCCGAAAAATCCACTTGTGTAAGTTTTTTCCAATTTTTTTGGAAAAAAAACACAATTTTATTTTTTTAATTCATAAAAATAGGATAAACTCTTAATATTCAATCGATTATGTCATTTTTTTCGTACAATATTAAAAATCTAAGAATTAGCACCAAGTGCAAGCAAAGCGATTTAGCAACCACCTTTGATGTGACCCGCACAACAATGAGTGACTATGAACGCGGCAAATCAGAGCCAAGCCTTGACAGACTAATTAAAATTGCCGATTTTTTCGGTATTAGTGTGGATGAACTTATACGCTCACCAATAATCATAGATTCTGGTTCTGATATTTCGAGTGCCAATAATTCAGGGAGAATTGGCAACATTGTGGCTAATGGGTATCATGTGCAGCAGCAGGTCAATACTAATACTACCGAAAAAAGACCTATCACACAAGGTGGCGTTACTCGAACAAGAAATACAAGCCTTAAAAGACAAGGTAGCAGATAAAGACGCGCATATATCAAGTCTCCGCGAAATTATTGCACTATATAAAAAATAGTGCTGATGCACATTTTTTTTACAAAATGTCAAGCCATAGGCAGTCAGCTAACCTAAAGTGCTAACCTAAAAGTGCTAACCTAAAAGTGCTAACCTAACTGCAAAAAGTGGTAACCTAATTGCATGTTTTGGCTGTTTTTTAGTGTTTTAGAGTTTTCTGTTTTTTTAGTTGTTTTTTGTCTGTAATGCTTGTGGTGTAAGGTTTTCCGTTGTTTTTAAAGTTTTTAAAGTTTTTATAAAAGGCAGTAAAAAATGCCGCAAAAAGTCCGCTAAAGTCCGTTATGGTACTTTTCGTTTTTAAAAACAAAAACGCCGAAACCCTTATTGCGTAAAGGTTTCGGCGTTTTTTTCTTTTTTCTCTTTGGTACTTTTCGTTTTCCCCCTCTTATTACTTTACTTGGACCTAAAAATCGAGGCTCATAAAAATTACCCTTGACCCGTACAAGAACAGACCAAGGGTATAAAAGCCAATCTTAGGAGGGGCAGATGCTTAGAAATAGCGCGGTGTTCTGAAACGTCCCGCGTCAGCTTTGCCAAATTCAAAACTTAGGCTTACCTCATGCGACCCCGACGTATATGCCGATAAGTCGCTAAGGGTCAAATCGTAGGCGTAACCGATACGCATACCATTGCGGAATTGAAAGGCAATAATACCATTGACCGATTCGGGGCAAAATCTTGTTCAGTCGCAAAGCGAAACGAAGACCCTAACCAAAGTGCATCTTTAATCAATAAGCTCAAATTGGCATCTACTTGCATAGGCGCGTAGCTCGGTACAATTTTGACCAAGCCCGACGGAATAATTTTGAGCGACTTGCCTACGGGTATCACTACGCCCACAGTGCCGTAATAATGCCTAAATTGTTTGGCTATATCAAACACGGCTTGCCCGTCTTCCAATTTACTTTCTAACATTTGTGGCACAGATGCACCCGCATAGAAATGGGGCGTATTGAAATAAATACCTACACCAAAATTGGGAGCTATTCCACTTTCGTTGGCAGCAAAGAGAGGGTCGTCGGAATCTACGGTGGTCACTTCTGACCAATTCGACTGCATATAAGTAGCTCCCGCGCTCAGACCAAGCGACAAACGCGCGGTTTTGCTCACCGGAATCCGATAGGCATACGTACCATAAAGCGAGTAGCGGCTGTGTACGCCGATATCGTCATACTCGAAAAAACCGCCTATGCCGTTGTTATCTTTTTTGCCCAAGGCAGAATGTAGGCTCGCCGACCCCGACAAGGGCGAACAGTCTATCCCTACCCATTGTTTGCGGGCAAGTAGCATTAGGCTCGTGCGCTCGCCCGTGCCCGTATAGGCGGGATTAAGCACTAAACCATTGAACATATATTGGCTGTAACGCACTTCCTGCTGCGCTAAGGCTCGCTGCGGCATAGCACTCCAAAGCAAAGATATTAAAATGATAATAATATATAATTTGTTCATTTTGTTAATAATATAAGAGGTGGATATTTAGATGATGAGGTATGAAGTATCGGGTAAATAACGCTACCGACTTATTATCGAGCCGGTAGCGCGTTTGCCCGTCTTGTACTTTTGCTATCGGCGCAACTCGATACAACCATTGCGCTTCTCTTGGGTTTCGGCATTGATGAGTACATAGAAATACGTATGGTCGGGTACGGGTTCGCCGTTGTTTTCCCAAGTGCCGTCCCAAGCATTGGTGGCATTATAATCGAGGGCACGAAATACGCGGTCGCCCCAGCGATTGAACACCAAAAATTCGTTGTCGGGATAACAAGTAGCAATTTCAGGGATTACAAACCTATCGTTTTTGCCGTCGCCATTGGGCGAAAATCCCGAAGGTATGAATATGTCGGCAAACTCGGTTTCGCAAGCGGGTTCGTCTGCCGTCACATCTATCACAACCGTAGCCGTATCGGTCAGTCCCGCCTCACAGATGACGTATTGGAAGCTATCCACTCCCACAAAATCGGTATTGGGAATATACTCTACCATACCGCCCAAGGGGTCTGTAAATCCGATAGTACCGTTTAGCGGAGGCACTATTATATCCGTACAAGTAATATTGGAAAGTGGGTCGCATACGGGCGGCTCGGTAGTTGTATTACATAACAAATCGTTCAAACCTACATTAATCACAAGAGGTGTATTTTGGGGCGTAGTGCTGTTATCATCTATTGCCACCAAAGACAAGGTATCTTCGGTTTGCGTATCGTCAGCTACGACAATAAATACCCAAGCCGTATCGCTTAATCCGTCGGGCGTACTGATGACGTATTGGAACGAATCAGTGCCTACAAATGAAGTATCTGCCGTATAAACAATACCCAAACAGGTATCGCTATCGCAGATAACTGCTGTACCGTTGAATGGCAAGGTATTGATGTCGGCAATGGTCAAATCATCTCCGTCCGGGTCAGTATCGTTGCCCAATACCTCGATGCAATAAGGTATGCCCTGCACAGCATCAAGCACAGTATCATTTACGGCAATGGGCGGATTGCCCGTACAAATGACCACCAAAGCAGTATCCGTCAATTCGCCGTCAGTAATGACATAGCTCAAAGTATCGCAGCCTATAAAATCGGGATTGGGCGTATAGCTAATGCTGTCTGTTCCTATTACTTGCGCCGTACCGTTGGTGGGTGGGTTTATAATATCAACAATAACAATAGCATCGCCGTCGGGGTCGGTATCGTTGCTCAGAACGGGTATTACAATCGTTGTATTGGGCGTAGTAGTTGCATTATCATCAACAGCTATGGGCGGGCTATTGAGCGGACACAATACCGTTACTACTACAATTGCCGTATCTGTTAGCCCTGCGGGGTCTTCTACCACATACGTAATGGTATCGGTCAAGCCACAGGTATCCACAGGCGGCAGATAGAGCAATAGCGTATCGTCGGGCGATACCTCCAAAGCCACTGTACCGTATTGAGGTCCCGAAATGATGCTCACTAAACGCACTTCTTCGCCTTCGGGATCGAAGTCGTTGCCCAAGAAATCGATAATAATCGGTTCTGTAATAGCCTCCGCCAAATCATCAACAGCTATGGGCGGGTCGTTGGGGTCGGTGTTTATACATATTACTACGGTTGCGGTATCGGTGCCGCCACCTACTTGGTCTTGAATGACGTATTGCAGTGTGTCACAGCCTATATAGCCTTGCAAGGGTATGTAGCCTATGCTGTTGCCGTCCAAAATGGTGGCAAGCCCGTGATTGGGTTGGTCGCTAATGGTGGTAATGATGATTGGGTCTCCGTCGGGGTCGAAGTCGTTGCTCGTCACTACCAGCGTAAGGGTATCTTCGGGCAACATTTCGGCGTAATCGTCTATGGCTACGGGCGGATTATTGATAGGTGTTCCCGTCACTATTATCGTTATCCAAGCCGTATCGCACAAAATGGGTGTGCCGTTGTCGCAGATGATATACTGTATATAATCTGTACCTACAAAATCGGGGTAGGGCGTATAGGTTATCGTGCCATCGCCGTTTTGAGTGCTTGTACCATTGGCAGACGGCGTAGCTATAGTCGATATAATATTATCGCCATCGGGGTCAAAATCATTGCTCAACTGCGTTACCACCACGTCTATGCCTTGTTGGGTCGTAGTTTCGTCGTTGATAGCTACGGGTGGATTATTCGAGGGTTCGCCGTTAGGGTCTATGCTCACGCAAACCGTAGCCGTATCGCACAAGCCGCCTGTATCGCATACGATATAATCGAAACAATCTGTGCCTACAAAATCGGTATCGGGCAAATAAGTTATTGTCCCATCATTGTTATTGGTCGCCGTGCCGTTAGCGGGGTCGTTGACGGTCGTAATGCTAATGGCATCGCCGTCGGGGTCGCTATCGTTCGCCGTTAGGTCTATGACGACATTGCTATTCGGGTTGGTACTCGCCACGTCGTTGCCTGCGGTAGGTGGATGATTGATACCGTCGTACAGGATATTTACACCTACTAAGGTCGTAGCGGTATTGCCGCAGGTGTCGCTAATGGTATAGAAGAAAAAGTCGCTTGTGTCGGTGGTGCCCGCGTTGGGTGTATAGATAATCTGGTTGCCGCTTATTGCTACCGCGCCCGACTGTGGGGTAGTAGTACTATTGATGCTAAGAGCCGTACCCAAATCGTTGTCTAATACGGATATAGTTACGGATTGGGTAGGCGTAGTAAACGCCACATCGGTTTGGGCATCGGCTTCGTTCTCGCAAAGCCCGATATAGATAATAACCATCGCCGTATCGCAAGCCGTAAAACTGGGTGCTAACACACAAACTTCATACGTAAATGTATCAATTCCCGTAGCCGTAGGCACATAGTTAAAGCTATTTGTAAGCGCGTCATACACCATCTCGCCCAAATTAGGACTATCAAGCACGGTCATGCTGATAACACCTATTGGTACTTCCGCAACAGGTATGCACTGCAAGACGGGACTGGCTACGCAAATCGAATCGTTGGCTATAATGGGCAAATTGATAGGTATGCCTGCATTGGTTGTATATATATCGTCGTCAGCATCTATGTAGGGAGGCGAAAATACGTCTATCGACACCACCGCTGTATCGCAACCTACCCCTGCAACACAGATTTCATAGGTAAATTGGTCAGTTCCCGTATATGCCGCATTCGGCGTATAGACAATGCCATAATCGTCTAAACCATCGTTCAATGCTACGGCACTTCCATTAGCGGGCAGCGCAACGATATTGATGCTTACTACATAAGTTTCTAACCACGCATTGATAGGTAAGCATATACCGCCAATACAAGCCGTATCGTTTAGCGTAATAAACACATTGACCGGCGTGTCCATAGTGGTGTTTTCGGTATCGTCGGTGGCTATCACTACATCGGGCGTGGGGTTGGTGTTCGAGATAATAACCCAAGCCGTATCGGTAAATCCGTTGGGGTCGCTGATGATATAGTAGAACGAATCAATACCCGGAAAATCATCGCAAGCGATATAAATGACCTCATCGCCAAAATCGGTGCTGATACCACAAGCAGGCTGCCCTATTTCGATGATTTCGATGGGGTCGCCGTTGGGGTCAAAATCGTTGACCAATACGGGTATAAATACTACCTCGTCGCCGTCTTCGAGCAGACCGAAGTCGTTATTGGCTACGGGGGCTTGGTTGTTGGGGTCTAATACATAAATGGTCACGGTGGCGTTGTCGCTATTGCCATTGGGGTCGGTAATGGTATATTCTAATACATCGACACCCCAGATTGCCCGTAGCAGGCGTATAAATGATTTGATTGCCTACAATAATGACCGTGCCAAAGTCGGGGTGGTCGGTGATGGTGATGGTCAATGGCGGGTAGCCGCTGTCGTTGTTCAGAATCGGAATGGTAATGGGCGTACCCACTAAGGTGCTGTCTGTATCATTGACAGCATCAGGGCAAGCTACAGTGACAATAATGCGCGACTGCGCACACTGCGGGATACCAAGACCGCCGCATACATTGAGCGGGTCGTCGCAAATGGTCACAAATGCCGTATCGACACCCGAAAAACCGGGCAAGGGCGTAAAGCGCACGCAAGTGTCGTTGAGTACTGATATGGCTGCACCAAACGCACTAAATCCAGAGGCGATATAGAGGTCGTCGCCGTCGGGGTCGCTAAGGGCAATACATACATCAACGGGAATCATGGGCGCGGTGCAGGCATAGTAGGTGTCGGTATTCGGTGCTTGGTTGTTTTCGCCTACTTGCACGGTCACGCTACCCGTAGCCGTACCGCCGTCGGTCGATACAGTATAATTAAACGTAGCAATACCCTCAAATCCATCAGGCGGATAGTAGGTAATGGTATTGGTAAAATTGATTTGGGCATTGGGGATAGAAACGCCCGTAATGGTCAAACCCGACGAGGGTAAATCATTAGCTAATACATCAACCGTTACGGGGGCATTCACAGCAGTTAAGGCGCAATCGGGTTGCGCGATAATGCCCGAAGGTAGGGGGGCAAAACCAGCATCGATATCAACCGTATTGCCATTGATACTGATAATACTGCTTTGTCCCGTGGCGGGGTTATAGTCGCTGTCGGCGGCGGGATTACCTCCTATGCCTTGCGCTACGGTGCCAAAACCCGTAGGTGTCGAAAAACTGACGTAATAATCGCCCGTTGTGAGACCGCCGAATGAATAAAACCCACTAAAATTGGTGGTGGCACTTGCTACCCACGCGCCCGCCGCCGTATAAAGTGTGACGCTGGCAAAGGAAATACCGTTTTCTCCTGCGTTTTGTATCCCATTGCCATTTGTGTCGTTCCAAACAAAACCCGAAATAGTGCCCAATACATCGGGGCAATCGCGAATAACGGTAAGAGTTGCCGTATTAGAGATTTGTCCGTCAGCGGCAATCACTGTATAGTTAAACACGTCCGTACCTTCTGAGTTATCGCCTATTTCGTAAAATATCTGCAAACCGCCCGCCGTCAAAACCGCCGTTCCGCCGCCCGATACTGTTTGGAGCGAAAAAATGCCCTCGATAGCCGCTGCTCCCGCCAAATCATTGGCAAGAACGTCAATCGTCTGCCCTATCGGACCGCATAGCGTTATTACATCATTGACCGCTATCGGTGCGCCGCCCGGCGAGCAGTTGGGCGATTCGATACTCAATACATTAGACAAACAACCCGTAGCATTGTCTTACGCTGTCAAGGTGTAGGTGCTGCCATTGGCAGTATAGTTAAGCGAAATGGGTGTTCCTGTATTCAGGACTATCCCATTTGCAGGTAAGTCGCTGCCCGTAATCGTATAGCTACCGCTACCGCCGTTTGCGCTCACCATTACGCTAAACGTATCGTCATCGACACAAGATGGCGTTGCCGCACTCAATACGGGGCTATTACCTGCACAAGGGTCGGGATTACAATTAAAGGCTTGGACGTAGGTTTGAGTAGCACAAGACAAGCCCGCACTTTGTGCCGCATAATTGAGTAGGGTAAAGGTGACAAGCCCACCTGTTCCTGCTTGGGCGGTATAGGTATTGCCTGTACCCGCGTTGCCCAAGTTATCAAACCACGATACACCAAAATTGGCACAAATACCCGATAAACTGATGATACAGTTTTCACCCGTCACATTGCCGCTCACATCGGGATACACCACAATAGGAACACCATTGCTCGATACGGCAGGGCAGCCTGCTGTGGTAGGTGTATAAACAGGCGTAAAGGAATAAACTTGCCCTTCGCAGCCGCCGGTCGTCAATACAACCGAGTTAGGGTTAGGTACGGCATTGCCGTTCTGGTCATACCAAGTAAGCGTGCCACCGTCGCCATTCATTACGCCTACTGATAGGCTGATGGTGCTGCCATTGCAAACAGCAGTAGCAGAGCCTATGGCAGTGGTCAAGGTCGTATTGCAGCTACTATTGGGTACTACTGTAATTATTATATTGTCTGATGCCGTACAGCCCGCCGCATCTGTCACCGTTACGCTATACGTGCCACCACTATTAACTATAATGCTCTGCCCTACTGCGCCTGTGCTCCAAGCATAGTTAGCAAAGCCATTAGGTGCGCTGATAGTGAAAGGCAAATCGCCCTCGCTAAGGCTTATATCAGCCCCCAAATTGACCGATGTGCCGCCGCTATTAATGCTCACTACTACGGCATCGGCTGCTGTACAGCCCGCCGAATTGGTAACGGTAACGCTATACGTGCCGCTATTCGATACCGTAATGCCCGATGTAGTAGCTCCGTATTCCATAAATAAGACGAATAAGCACCGCCTGCATTGACAAAGGCGCTACCGCAAGCCGTCACGTCATTGCCCAAACTAAATGGGAAGCTATCGCCTATGCTCACTACTACGGCATCGGCTGCCGTACAGCCCGCCGAATTGGTAACGGTAACGCTATACGTGCCGCTATTCGATACCGTAATGCCCGATGTAGTAGCTCCCGTATTCCATAAATAAGACGAATAAGCACCGCCTGCATTGACAAAGGCGCTACCGCAAGCCGTCACGTCATTGCCCAAACTAAATGGGAAGCTATCGCCTATGCTCACTACTACGGCATCGGCTGCCGTACAGCCCGCCGAATTGGTAACGGTAACGCTATACGTGCCGCTATTCGATACCGTGACGCCCGATGTAGTAGCTCCGTATTCCATAAATAAGACGAATAAGCACCGCCTGCATTGACAAAGGTGCTACCGCAAGCCGTCACGTCACTGCCCAAACTAAATGGGAAGCTATCGCCTATGCTCACTACTACGGCATCGGCTGCCGTACAGCCCGCCGAATTGGTAACGGTAACGCTATACGTGCCGCTATTCGATACCGTAATGCCCGATGTAGTAGCTCCCGTATTCCATAAATAAGACGAATAAGCACCGCCTGCATTGACAAAGGTGCTACCGCAAGCCGTCACGTCATTGCCCAAACTAAATGGGAAGCTATCGCCTATGCTCACTACTACGGCATCGGCTGCCGTACAGCCCGCTGCGTCGGTGACAGTTACACCATATATACCGCTTTCAGCGACGGTGATGGCTTGCCATGTTGCGCCCGTACTCCAATTATACGAAGTATAACCGCTCCTGCATTGAGGGTAGTACTATTACAAGCCGCGACATCATTACCCAAGCTGAATGCGAAGGTATTACCCAAATTGACCACTACCGCATCTGATGCCGTACAGCCCGCCGAATTAGTAACCGTGACGCTATACGTGCCGCTTTCGGTAACAGTAATGCCCTGCCAAGTTGCGCCCGTGTTCCAATTATAGGTGGCATAGCCCATACCTGCTGCCAGCGTTGCGGACCCGCAAGCCGTTATGTCGTTGCCCAAACTAAACGGAAAGCTACTACTTATAGCAACAGCGACGACATCGCTTGCCGTACATCCTATGGCATTGGTAACGGTTACGCTATACGTACCGCTATTCGTCGCACTGATATTTTGAGTGCTTGCTCCCGTATTCCAAAGGTAAGCCGTATAGCCACTGCCCGCGTCGAGGAGTGCGGAGCCACAAGTCGTTATATCGTTGCCCAAGGAATAATCGAATGTATTGCCAATAGTGACGTTGATGGCATCGTTTGCCGTACATTCTGCCAAGTTGGTGACTGTTACGCTATACGTGCCGCTATTGCTTACCGCGATAGTTGAAGTAGTTGCGCCTGTACTCCATAGATATGAGGTATAGCCGCTACCTGCATCAAGGAGCGCGTTGCTGCAAGCGGTTATGTCGTCGCCCAACGAATAACTGAATGTATTGCCGATGCTAACGTTGATAGCATCGGAGGCAGTGCAGCCCGTAGCATTGCTGACCGTGACGCTGTACGTACCGCTATTGCTAATGCCTATATCTTGGATGGTTGCGCCTGTATTCCAAAGGTAAGAGGCATAACCGCTACCCGCATCAAGGGAGGCATTGTTACAAGCCGCAAAATCGCTGCCTAAGGATATAGCAGGAGGCGATGATACGATGATGTCTATTTGGTCTATATCAACACAGTTGCCCTGGCCTGTCACGGTGACGCTATACGAACCGCTTTGCGTGATGCTGATATTGGGTGTAGTTTCGCCCGTACTCCACTGATAAGTCCCGAAAGGTTGGGCAGCATCTAAGACCACCACCCCCGCGCAGGAGTATATATCGTCGCCAAATTCGACCAAGTTGCTTGGGAAAACAGTGACAAATACTTGGTCGGAGGCAGTACAGCCCAACACGTTGCTTGCCGTAACGCTATATATTCCGCTGGTAGTGACGGATAGCGTTTGAGTAGTAGCTCCTGTATTCCACATAAATTCGGAATAGGCAGTGCCTGCGTCTAAGACGGTAGAGCCGCAAACACCAATATCGCTGCCCAAATCGAGCAATCCACTATTGTTGAGTGATACATTGACAATGTCGCTCATCGTACAACCATCCGCCGTTGTTACGCTCACGCCATAATTACCACTCGTGCTGACGGTGACGCTTTGGGTAGTAGCCCCGTTAGTCCATAAATAGTTGGTGAAACCGCCCCCTGCGTTCAGAATTGTGCTATTACAAGCTACCACATCATTACCCAAGGAATAGTCGGGTATTGGAATCAAATTTACATTAATAGCATCGCTGGCAGTGCAGCCGCCTTGTCCCGTTACGGTAACACTATACATACCGCTTGATGATACGCTAATACTTGGCGTATTGCTGCCCGTACTCCATAGGTAGGTAGCAAATGGCGTTGTCGGAGCTAAGATAGCAGTAGCACTACAGGTGCTAATATCGCTACCCAGATTGACCGACAGAGGCGCGAATATAGTGACCGCGACGGCATCGGAGGCAGTACAACCCGCCGCGTTGCTGACCGTTACGCTATACGTACCGCTCGACGATACCGTGGATCCTGGGCTGGCAGCCCCATTACTCCATGTATAAGTCGCAAAACCCGCACCCGCATAGAGCGATACGGGGTTACACGAACTTTGGTCGGCACTCAAATTGACCGAAGGTATAGGCAAAAAGGTGACTTTTACGTTGTCGGAGGCAGTACAACCCGCCGCCGTTGTGACGGTGACACTATAAGTAGCTGTGCTATTGACGGTGATGCTTTGGGTAACAGCACCCGTATTCCAAGCATAATTGACAAAGCCCGAAGGAGCAGCAATAAGCGTAGTAGGGGTGCAGACCGAATAATCACTACCCAGATTGACCGATGCGTTATTGGCTATTGTAACCCCAACGGCATCGGAAGCCGTACAGCCCGCCGCAGTGGTAACTGTAACGGTATAAATACCGCTTGTAGCGGCGGTGATAGCGGCGGTTGTTTGCCCATTGCTCCAAGAATAGGACGCAAAACCTACGGGAGCTGCAATAGTTGCACTCTGACAAGCCGTGATGTCATTGCCTAAATTAATATTGGTAGTATTATTAATAGCAATGCCAATAGCATCAGAAGCCGTACAGCCGTCGGCATTAGTAACTGTGACGCTATATGTGCCGCTGCCATTGACGATGATGTCGGGCGTAGTTTGTCCGCTGCTCCAAGCGTAGGCAGCCATACCGCTTGGGGCACTTAGGGCTACACTACTTTGGCAGGTAGTAATATCGCTACCCAGCGAAAAGGTTGGCGTATTGATGAGTAGGCTCGCGGCATCGGAAGCAGTACAGCCTTCGGCATTGGTGACGGTTACGCTATACAAACCCGTGGTAGGAGCAATAATGCTTGCAGTTGTTGCCCCCGTATTCCACAAATAAGTTGCATAGCCACCGCCCGCATTGAGGGCGATGGGACTGCACGAGAATTTGATTGCTGCCCAGTTCTACGCTTAGGGGCGAAAATTCGATATAGACGGCATCGGTAGAGGTACAGCCGCTCGAATTGGACACCGTAACGCTATACGTACCACTCGCTGAAACACTGATAGTAGGCGTATTGCTACCCGTATTCCATTGGTAAAATGTTGCTCCCGTAGTGGTGCCGTCTATAGTGGCGGTATTGGCACAGTAGTTTCGGTCGGGACCGAGGTAAACCTGCGGATTGGCTACAAAACCGATGGTAGCCGTTCTTGTAGCTGTGCAGCCCACTGCGTCGCTCACCGTGACGGTATAGGTATCGGCACATAAACCCGACAATTCGCTGCCCAACATGCCATTGTCCCAAGCATAGGTATATGGGGCTGTGCCGCCTGTAGCAACAAGGCTAAGGCTGCCCGTGCATTGTTTGGGTGGGCAATAAACGCTTAGTGCCACTTCGCCATTGCCGTTGGTCATATATGTTGGGATAGTGTAACCCGCTTGTGCGGTGGCGGTATATTGCACTAAACCCGACATGCCATATAAATTGTTGAAATTATTAGCACCATCAGCACCCAACTGAAAGCCATAGTGATGGGTGGGTGCGCCGTAGTTGTGGCTTAGGTGGAGGGTATATCCCGCGTAGTCGCCCTCGCCCGTCAAGGTGTTCGGTTTGGTGGCATCTACGGTAAAAAACGACCACGTAGTATATCCCGCACCCACAACACCTAAACCCGACCCGTCGCGGTAGAGGTCTTGGTCGGCAAAACTGGGGTTCATCGCATTCCACGTAGCCCATGTTTGTTTATTATCGAGCCACAAGTCGATATGGAATCGCTTGTTGGGATTGGTTGTGGATACGAGTGTTCCGACAATGCGCCAATCGCCATCGATAAAATAATATTGAGTGGCACCCGCGTTGGGAGCAAAGATAAAATTTTGTTCGCCCATCGGAAAATTGGGCAGCCGCAATGCAAAGCCGTCGGTATTATACGCGCCGTTGCCCTGCATAGAGTATTGATAGGCAATACAAGGCGTATCGCCGTAGCAGTCGCCGTAGGTTTCGTAGTCTATTTGTAAGGCACAAGGCTGGGCAACCGCGCTTATAGCAAGGTTACCCAAGCAACTCATTGCCAAGACCGTGAAAAAAAGTTGGCGAAAAACGCAACAAAACTTCGTTGGCTGCGTATCAGTATAATGGGGAGATGCTGCACCCCAATTTTTTTCAGGGGAAAAAAAATACATAAAGTAGCTATATGGGTTCATAATGGGATATTTATGGAGGTCTGAATAATAGAGCAAATGCGGCAATAAAGATTGCTGCCCTACACAATAATAGCGTCCTTTGGGGTTGAAAAACCTCGAAGGACTTTTTGTTTTTAAGGGGTTGGTGAGTGCAAAGAAAAAATAGCAGTGGAGACAACAAAAAGCAAATGTTGGCGAGTGCAATATTTTATTTACGCTATCGTGCTAATGCTTAGTTGGGTTGAGGCGCGTCAAGAATCGGTTTAAGTGAGTTAAGTTGTCCTACGAGCCGCAAGAGCCGCAAGTGTTCATTAAACTATACGGTTAGGCTGTTATAAAAAGTGGACAAGTTAAGGCAAGTTTAATATGTTGCTTTAAGAGGGTTTATTTTTTTTCCGTGCAACTGTTCGCCTCAATTTTTGCATAATAAGCATTTTGAAAAAATGACCTTTTTGTGACAAATCAATTAACTCTTCGGCAATCTGCTACTTTGCAGAGTAAAAAATAGCTTGCATAAGACTTCGTGAGGGTGATGCGGTTAATTGCCAATTTTTGTTTGTCATTTTGATGTCATTATTTTTTTTGGCACACTTCTTGGTTATAGTAGGCTAATTCGGGCTAAGTTGGCAATTGAAACGTTTATCCGTCAAAAAACTACCAAAAACTGTATAAAGATACGGCATGTTTCGTTATTGACCAATAAAATTGTCTTGCAAATGTAAAAATATTCACGCTGCCAAACTATTATATTGCTTTCTAAGCACAATTACCTTGACTATAAACCATCATCATAAACACTATATATATCAAACTATGAACGGACTTAGCAAATACTATATTAAAAAGATTATCGGTTGCTTTGCCGACGAGTTTACGGCTACTGAAACCTCTCGAAAGCTAAAAGTCAATCGAAATACGGTGAATAAATATTACCGCATTATCCGCGAGGCGATAGCTGATTACCAAGAAATGCTATTTAATGGGCAAGCTAAAAACGGCAACGATACCGTTTTTTGCCTCTATTAGCATAGGAGCAATGGCATTACAACTGCAAATGAACCCGACGCAGTGACCTACCACCTTACTTTGCTGAACTCAAGAGTTTATATAGAGGACAAAGCCCCGAAAAAGGCGGACCAAACTGCGGGCGCACCCGAACAAGCAAGTGCCGAAGAAAACGCCGCTGCATTGCACGAATTAGCCACTACAGGCTTAAATGGGCGCAATAATGGAAGTACCAAAATGTCGAAACAGCCTACAATTTTTTCTTGTATGCCAAAGATAAATTGACCAAATTTTATGGCGTAAAGGAAGAATATTCGTACTTATATTTAAAAGAATTGACCTTCCGATTCAATAATCGCGACAAAGACGTTTCGCAAATTATTTGGAAAATTTTGCCTCACCACAGCCCCGAATGGGCTAAAACAAGCCGCTATCGCAAATAGACAGCTACCCATATTGGTGCACGACAACCTTGCACCAGATTGTGCATATAACATTGCGCTCCTACCCTGCTACAAGGCAGCAAAATATTTGTGCCCCCAAACACCTTATCAGCAAAAATAATAATAGCAATAAAGTGCGTCTCTGCTAATGCAGGGGCGTGCTTTTATTTTTTGTAACATTTAGCCTTGTAGGGGGAACTAATCGAATATACAGCGAAGTCAGACATTATTAGATAAGTATTGCTCATTATACCCCATACCCAAAACCCTATACCCTAAATAGTTACTATTTTTTCGGTATTTTGCCGTACCTTTGTGTTGCTATCTCTTAGCCTTGGAGATGTGTAATCACCATGCTATACATAATTTATAAATTCGGGCAAACATAATTTAATTACAAAATACATTCACATGAATCAACAAACCATTGTTATCCGCATTGGCGGCATGACCTGCGGGCATTGCTCGAACTATGTAAGCCAAATCATCGGCGAATTGGAGGGCATTGTCCAAACCGACATCAGTTTAGAGCAAGGCACCGCCACTGTGCGCTATGACGCCGACCAAGTATCGAGTAGCGACATAGTCGCCGCCGTAAGCGATACGCACTATACCGTATTAGACATGCAAAATTTATCATAGACAAGGCGGGCAGTCTCCGCGCTACATATACAACAGCCCCTATCAGTTTCGACAACTGATAGGGGCTGTTGTGGGTATATGATTATAGCACTTAGTCTAACGCAAAGCTAATTTTTACGGTGCACATCGCTCGTACATTTTCGCCGTTGCGCCGTCCTGGCTTCCATAAGGGCATTCGATTTAGGGCTTGTATCACCTCGTTATCGCACGCATTTTTCATGCTCATTTCGCGCGGTATTTTTACATTGCTGATAGAGCCGTCTACATTGACGATAAACATAGCTACGATAGTGCCCTCTATACTATCGCGCAGCACTTTGGCAGGATATCGCACTTCGCGCAAAATATACTTATAAAACTCGCCCATTCCGCCGGGGTACATGGGCAATGTGTCTAAGGGCGCTATATCGCTTAGGGTTGTATCCTCTACCTTAGCTATTTTTCCGCCCGTAGTATCGCCTTTTCCCGCTGTATCGGAGTTGGGTTGGGTGGGGTTTTGGGCGGCACTATCGATGTTAGTATCATTGGCAGGCGTATCGGGTGCGGGCGGTGTAGGCGTAGGAACTGCAACCAAGGGCGGCGCATCGTTGTGGGTAGGCTGTTTGGGAGCAGGTGGCTTAGGGGTGGGAGGGTTTGGCGGCGGAGCTGCGGGCTTGGGTTTTTCGGGCGGTGGCGGTGGCTGCATCAATTTATATTGTTTGACGGGTATCAAAACCATTTCTTCCTCTTTGGGTCCAAACCAATCGCTTGTCTCCCACCATTGCCCGATATACGGAATAGCGACAAACAGGGCAAATATAGCTAAGGTACTGCCAAAAGCAATGCGTAGATGCCCGACATAGCGGCGGCGCAGGTCATACGCGCCATACCGCTTGTTTCGGTTGGCAAATACCTGTTCGAGTATAAAATTATATAGCGATTCTCGCTCTGGCATGTCAGCGTTTCAAAAATTTAGTTTTGCGTACTAATTTTCAGCCCAAAACATTGGAAAACAAGCACAGTTCTCTCTCGTCAATCGTCAATAAACCCAAAATCATCAATCGCCTATTATAAAATTAGCGGTCTGATTTTCTAATTTTGAGTAAAAAAAAGTAACCTGAGCATCTTGCTCGCGCCCCTGCTACAAAGCAGTATTTACCGAAATTTAAAACACAGACCATTCGTTAGTAGGGGATTAAAACGAAAAACACTTGTATTTCTCACCCCATTGGGCTTGGCTGATTTGGTATTGAGCCGTAAATCCGACCCAAAGATAGCCGTCTTTGCTACGGGGGTTGCCACGCTCGGCGGTAGCAGTAAAGGGCGGGGTATCGGCGATATATTCATCGGAACGGTCGGCTAAGTCGGCGGTCATATCGCCGCGTAGTTCGCGCAATAGATTGTTGTCGTAATAATCAGTACTCACATCGTCCAAATAATCGGTTGTTGTCAGTCGGTAGCCCGCTTCTAATCCTACTTGCCAATATTCGTTGATGGCGTAGCGCAAGCCGCCGCCTAGGGGCAAGGCTGTTGCCCATAGCCGATATAGGCGTGGGTGTTGCATATCAAGCCCCTGTCCTTCGGTGCCGAGAGGTTGCAGAGCCACCCACTCGCCGTTGTATTGGGCATGGGGCGAAAATCGGAATACGCCTATGCCACCGTACAAATAAGGTATCAATCGGCGATGATTGCCCAAAAAATCGACTACTATCTGTACCGTTCCTTCTGTAATAGGCGACCGAAAATGTAAATTGCGCAGGCGCGTAAAAGGGTTTGTAGCGTTTTCGTCGCTGCCCGCTACCTGAGCATATATTAATGTAGCACGCACTGACAAATAGCGATTGATACCCAGTGTAGTATTTATTCCCAAAACGGGACGTATTTCGCTCATTTCCCAATAGGAAGGCATGAGGTCGCCCGAATAATTAGACATACCCAATAATGCACCTACCGAAATGGTTTGCGCTGTGCAGAGGTTGCCCATAACACAACTACAGAGCAGAATAATAAGAAAGCGCATGTTTTTGGGGCAAAGATACGATAAAAAAACGCAATGTACCGCATTTTGAATAGAGCAAGCATCAATGCTTCTGGACAATTGGCTTTTTATTATCCATCTCACAAGCACCACAATATGGTACTCAAAACAATTGCCTGCTATTAACTCAAAGGTGTTGCTTTCAATAGCCGTAACTATTTAGGGTATAGGGTTTGGGGTATGGGGTATAATGGGCTATATCTATTGGTCTGATTTTTTAATTTTGAGATATCACCCCTACGGGGCTTTTGTTGCTATACCGTCTTTATTTTCTATTAGGATGTCGCCCATACGGGGCTTAAAAACGGTTATTGTCGGTATTTCTATTAGTGGTTCCTAATTTTGAGTAAAAAATTCACGAGAACGTCTTGCTTGCGCCCTTGCTACAAAGCAGCATTTACCAAAATTTGTTCCCTAAATTTAAAAACCAAACCACTATCTAATAATGCCCGACATCGTTGCATATTCGATTAGAAATAGCGATTCTTGTGGGCTACTCCTACAAGGCTAAATAGTTACCAATAGCTAACAAATCGTATGCCAAAATAGGCAAGTATTGGATAGCTTACTCAAAGCAACAACGGCTCTCGGTAGTATGGATTACCGAAAGCCGTTGTTGGTTTAATGGGTAGCAGAATAATGTTGTTATTGCTTATTGCGCGTCGCTATTGCGCAAAAAGAACCAATACCCGTTGAGGTCTATGAGCTGCTGTGCCAAGCGGCGGCGGGCATTGACCGTATTGTAGGGTGGGTATTTGGTAAATCGTTTGATACCCATCAGGATCATGCGCAGTTCGTCGCCTTCGGCTAATGCACAGGTGGCATGTTTGGCAGATGCTGCAATTCGTTCCATACCATCGGAGAACAGAATGCGGGTCATGTCGATATATCGCTCGCAGGCTGCTTGCCCACGTGTGCCGATGAGTTTTTCTGTTCGCAGCAGGGCAGATTCGCAAACAAACAATTCTATGATGATATCCGATACGTTCATAATAACTTCTTGCTCGTCTTTCAGTTTTTCGCCTAATTTTTGCATACCTGCACCCGCCAACAGCCATACTAATTTTTTAGCTTGCGCGAGGCTGCGTTTTTCTTGGGCAAAAATGTCGTCTTCGTCGAGGTCGCCAAAATCGGGAATACTCATCAATTCTTTCATAATTTGTTGGATATAGCCGAACAAATCGCCATAAGTGCCTTTCATGGCGCGTTTGACCAACATATCTATAATCAATAGGCGGTTTATCTCGTTAGTGCCTTCAAAAATGCGGTTGATGCGCGAGTCGCGGTAGGCACTCGCTACGATTGTTTCTTCCGAAAAGCCCATACCACCATATATTTGCACGGCTTCGTCTACTACATAATCTAAGGTTTCTGAGCCATATACTTTTAGGATAGAACATTCGATGGCATATTCTTCGGCGGCTTTTAATTTGGCTTGCAATTCTGTTCTGCCGCCTGCTTTTAATTTTTCGACCGATTCGGACAGTAGATTAGCGGTGCGGTAATTAGCCGACTCTAAACCGAAAATGCGAGTAACCTGTTCGGCTAATTTGTGTTGGATAGCACCAAATGACGAAATAGAACGGTCGAACTGTATGCGCTCGTTGGCATATTTGACCGAAAGGTCGCTCAACATTTTGGCGCCACCGCATACCATTAATCCCAATTTATAGCGTCCGATATTCAGTACGTTGAAAGCGATTTTTGTGCCTTTGCTTTTTTCGCCCAATAGGTTTTCGGCGGGTATTTTTACGCCTTCAAAAAATATTTGGCGGGTCGAAGAACCTTTGATGCCCATTTTGTCCTCTTCTGCTCCTAAGCGCACGCCCTCGGCATGGGCATCGATGAGGAAAGCGGAGAAATTGCGGTTGGTGTCAGTGCCTTCTATTTTGGCAAATACGGTCAGTAGGTCGGCAAATCCCGCGTTAGTAATCCACATTTTCTGTCCCGTGATAGTATAGTAGCTTCCGTCGTCAGACAATACGGCTTTGGTTTTCATATTGCCATTGTCGGTGCCTGCGTCGGGTTCGGTGAGGCAGTAAGCTGCCTTTATTTCGCCGCTGCATAGTCCAGGCAGGTAGCGTTCTTTTTGTGCTTCGGTACCGAAATACAAGACGGGCAACGTACCAATACCTGTATGAGCCGTCAGCGATACACCTATAGCCCCTGCCGAGCCTAAGAGTTCGGTAATAAAGGCTTCAGTCTGAGTGTCTATGCCCATACCGCCGTATTGTTCGGGAACAGACAAGCCCAGCAAACCTAATTCGGCAGCCATATCCAATATCGATACCGTCAATCGGGTTCTTGCTTGTCGATGCGGCGCAAATTGGCCAAATATGGGTTTCTTGGAAGTCACGCACCGAACTACCCATCATTTTTTGTTCGTCGGTGATTTCTTCGGGAATAAATACGCCGCGTGCTTCTGATATTTTGACCAGAAACTCGCCCCCGCGCAATAGGGTGGATTGGATGGTTGCTTCCATACTATAGAATGAGATAATTGAATGAGGTAAATAGGAACCGATAAAAATAGCTGACCTTTGCCCACTCAAATCCATAACCCGCAAAAGCGCGGGATAGGAGAGCAAAGCGGGTTATTTACCAAACGTTTGTTTGATAAAATTTCGGCACAAAGTTAGCAATAAAATACAATTTCTCGTTGCATCTCACGCACATTTTTTTTATTGCTTAATAAAGCGCGAAATTTTTTTTACTTCAATCGCTTTGGCTTGGGTATAAAAATGCTAACTTTGCGGCTTGTAAGAAACACATTTAATTAAGCTGCTATTGTTAATAGCATAGTAGCATCCTATGAAAACACCGACACACAGTACAATATTCGCACTACATTGGCTTATTGCTGCGGGTAGTTTGTCGCCTCTTTCTTGTGCTTATCGCAGTAGCTATTTATTTTTACACTTAAAAAAACAATTCCGCATGTATTGGACATTAGAGCTTGCCTCTTATTTAGAAGAAGCACCATGGCCTGCCACCAAAGACGAGCTTATCGACTACGCCATCCGTTCGGGTTCGCCCATTGAGGTTATCGAAAATCTACAAGAACTCGAAGATGAAGGCGATTTGTATGAAGGCATCGAAGAGATTTGGCCTGAATACCCTACTTCTGACGACTTTTTCTTCAATGAAGATGAATATTAGGCAAGCTATGCCTATCATAGCGAGGTATTGGCTGGGCAGATACCTCGCTACTATTTTGTCTGCTAAGGCTCATTAGCCAAGACAAATGCCCCGCCGCCGCAAATGGTGGCTATGATAATACTATTTTCAATCTATCGGTTATATATTTTTCGTTATATCAAGACGAAAAAATACCTTATCCAATGACCCATTTCCTTCCCCAACGCCTGCTCATTACGGGCGGTGCAGGTTTTATCGGTTCGCACTTGGTGCGCCTAATGGTACAAAAATACCCCCATTGCGAAATTGTCAATTTGGACAAACTGACCTATGCGGGCAACCTCGAAAACCTTCGCGATATAGAAGATGC
This sequence comes from Sphingobacteriales bacterium, assembly GCA_016711295.1. Taxonomy (GTDB): domain Bacteria; phylum Bacteroidota; class Bacteroidia; order Chitinophagales; family UBA2359; genus JADJTE01. Next base: position 38,376 of record JADJTE010000011.1, read on the forward strand.
CGAGAACTATACCTTTGTCAAAGGCGATATTACTGACGCACGCTTCCTTGACGACCTATTTTATGAATACCGCTTTGATAGCGTTATCCATTTAGCTGCCGAGTCGCACGTGGATAGGTCTATTGCTAACCCAATGGATTTTATCATGACCAATATCGTTGGTACGGTCTGTTTGCTCAACACCGCCCGCAGTGCTTGGCACCAAGCAGTAGAAGGCAAGCGTTTTTACCAAGTATCGACCGACGAAGTATATGGCTCTTTGGGCGATACGGGTCTGTTTACCGAAACGACACCCTACGACCCGCGCTCACCCTATTCTGCCTCCAAAGCGAGTGCCGACCACTTAGTACGCGCCTATTGGCATACCTACGGGCTGCCCGTAGTATTGTCTAATTGCTCCAACAATTATGGGTCCTACCAATTTCCCGAAAAGCTAATCCCCTTAGCTATTCATAATATCAAACACCAAAAACCCGTACCTATCTACGGCGACGGGCAGTATACGCGCGATTGGCTATGGGTAGAAGATCACGCCCGCGCTATCGACCTCGTTTTTAGCGACGGAAAAATTGGCGAAACCTATAATATAGGTGGGCACAACGAATGGCGCAATATAGACCTCGTGCAGTTGTTGTGCAATATTATGGACCGAAAATTAGGACGTGAGGCAGGCACTTCGGCTCAATTAATTACGTTTGTCAAAGACCGTGCGGGGCATGACCGCCGCTATGCCATTGATGCCCAAAAAATAGGGCGCGAATTAGGTTGGCAGCCTTCGCTCCAATTCGCCGAAGGTTTAGAGCGCACCGTCGATTGGTATTTAGCCAACGACCAATGGTTGCACAACGTCACTTCGGGCGATTATTTGCGCTATTATGCCCAGCAATACGGGTTGCCGCACTAACAAACAAGTATAGGTCAATTGTAAGCCTGTTTATAGTTCTGAGTGGGTGGTGGGTAGTGAGTAGTTTTTGGCACTCTAATCCCTCTAATGAACGGGATTATGGCTTTCGGGTCGCTTCTTTGATGACGATATACATCGATAAGGCTACACCCAATAAAGTGCCGAGCAGCGTGAGCCAAGGGCTGCTATGCAATAATTTGTCTAACCATATACCGCCCAATACGCCCAAAAGTATGGCTGCTATCATCTGAAAGCCCAAGGACGAGTAGCGGGCATAGTTCGACATGGAGCCTTGCGCGTCGCTTTTTTTGGTCGGAGTTGTCCGATTTGCTTGTTTTTCGCGTTATTTCGCCTGTAAACTCGTTATAGTCATAGTCGGCTATTTCGGGCGGCGCGGGTTTATCGGGGTTTTCGGGGGGGGTGGGCGGAGGATTTTGCACTGTTGGTATGGTTTTGGGGTATGTCGGAAATAACTGTATGGGTAGTGTCTGTTAGTTCGAAACTAAATTCGCCTTGCGCCAGCATACAACAATTGCCTACAAATTTGGCTTGTGGTTCGACCACAAATTTTGCTACTGTCACGTCGCCAGTCAGCTCGGCGGTTTCGCGCAAATAGAGGGTATCCCGGACGCGGATATGCCCCGTCACTTTGCCTGCCATGTCGATATTTTCTGCTACTATATCGCCTTGAATGACGGCATGTTCGCCGATGACGAGCCTGCCTTGGCAAACGAGGTTGCCGGTCAGCGTACCGTCGATGCGCAAATCGCCTTCGGCACATAGATTGCCCTTGATATGGATACTCCTATTGAGGATACTGTGGCTGTGTGCGGCACGCTGGGCTTTGAGGGGAGATAGGCTGAACATGTTTAAATTAGGTGGCTGGTATTTTGTTTAGAATTTTGCAGTTCTTCTCGCAGTAGGGGGTGGTAAATTCATTTGTATTGATTTGGCTATCGGCAATGACAAAAAACTCCATTCTCCTGTTTTCTAACCTTTCGGGTAATGATTTTAAACTTTTTGGGAAAACGGGGGGAGTGTTTTGGCACTGGCAAACAAAGTACCTTTGTTCGTACCGCCGTTGGGTTTTTGAAAGATTTGGTTGGGCTGCTACCAATTTTAGATTTCATCCTCATTTTTATCTCTATTTGAGTGTTGCAGGGGCCCCGGCCCTTTTTTTTTGGCGGGTCCCGGGGGGTTGTGATTTTGTCGGTGAGCGCCATTATTTTCCTTGCCATTTTTAAAATTGTATTTAAATTGGGGAGGCTGTTTTGGGCTGATTGAGGCTTATTTTGGAGGTATAGTGGAGAGCTATTGCCGTTTATAGCTCGGCTTCGCTCACTATGACGGCAAGAGCTTAGTCTCCAAAAATAAACGAATAGCAAGCGGAAAAGCACCATTTAGGTACAAGCAAGTACAGTTGTCACAAATCTATTTACGATCAATGCACATTCGCCTAATCCATCAGCCATATATAATCTGCGGGATTGACGGGGTTTTGTCGGTGCCACAGTTCGAAATGCAGGTGTATGGGTTGGTTGAGTTCGGCGGTGCCCTTGCCCATGTGGGCAATCACTTCGCCGGTACGCACAAAAGTAGCATTTTTTTTCAATACTGCTGCATTGTGTTTATATACCGATACCAAGTCGTGTGCATGTTGTAGCACTATAGTATAGCCATTTTCGGGCGAGTAGTCGGCAAGCAATACCATACCGTCGCAAACGGCTTTGATAGGTGCTGCCTCCGAACCGGCGATATCGATTCCGAAATGCCCTTGTGCGGGGTTATAGCTTTGCGATACATAGCCTTCGGCGGGTGTGCAGAAAAACAAATCGGCAATGCCCGATTCATAGGTATCGCTGGTGGGCGAGTGGTCGATTTGCTCTATTTCGCGGCGCAGGTCAAGTTCGGCGGTTGATAGTGTGTCTAATATAGGTACGATATCAGTATTAGCACCGCTGTCTGCCCATTCGGTCAGTGGCGATAGTGCTTCGGTCGGAATGGGCATATCTATCGTATCGGCAAAAATACTACGCAAATGACCAATATATTGCGCTTGTGCGAGCGATACGGCGGCTAAGGAGTCGGTGCTACGTTGTAGGCGCAGGGCGCGGCGGTAAGTATCCAAGCTACCATAGCCAGGCACATATTCTCGGAGAGGTGTAAAGGCTATGAGCAATAGTGCTGCCAACCAACCTAATAGCAGCAAGGCACTCAGCCAGCCATAGAGTTTGAGGCGTGTGGGGCGGGCGTGCCAAGCCTCTGCCAACGTGGTATCGTCGTACAGCACCAAGCGGAAGCGGTGTTGTAATTGCTCGAAAAACGGGGAATAGCGGTGTCGAGGCACTATCAAACGGGTTAGATGAAACACAAAAGTACAGTTTATCAGCGCAAAGCGTATTTTTTTTCGATTTTTTTTGGCAAATGCTTGCCAAAACCAAAAGCCTGCCGTATCTTTGCACCCGCAATCAAGAAAGTATTGGGAGATTAGCTCAGCTGGTTCAGAGCACCTGCCTTACAAGCAGGGGGTCATAGGTTCGAACCCTATATCTCCCACCAAGTTGTTCGACAGACCGCCCAAATAGGGCGGTCTGTTGCTGTTTTGTATTACGTGCCCATCGCACATACAATTAGCTGCACATATATACTATTAACAATCATGCGTTCTAATTTAAACGATACAACCGCTTTGCCTATCTAAGCAAGAGGCATATAGGGCAATTAGCCCATACAGCCGCAATAGGGCAAAACAACCTTTAAATCAACTTTATTATCTCATGAATTTATTTCGCACAATAGCACTTACTGTGGTGCTGTGTTTGATGACTGTTTCGGCTGCCTTTGCGCAACAAGGCGGCTCTGGCGGCGAAGTGCTGGGCAAGCCACAATTTCTGCCCAAAGCAACCTACGAAGTAAAGTATTGGACAGACATGACGGGCAGAACCTCCGATGTCAAAATTGATACAATGTACTTCTTTGGTAACGACCGCGCTGCTTCCCAATATACCAGCGGCCGCTCTTTGTCGGCGCGTTATGCCAATACCGACTCGCTGATATATGTATTAGCTCCCAAACTCGGTATGGGCGAAAAAGAATGGATTATGGGCGAAAACTATGTGCGCCGCATGAACCGCGCTGTTGTGCCTTTCAAAGGCTTCGACCGCTCTGTATACCGCGTATATGTAAGCCCACTGAGCCATAAAGACGACGGCACGGGCGAAACGGTATTGGTATCCAACCAATTCGGCATCGTTTATCGCTATAATAATCGTGGCGAAATATGGATGCTCAACCGCATTGACGTAGTACGCGACGGCAAATTGATGGACGAAATAGACATCTTGCCCCTACAAATGGATTTGCAACGCACCGAAATTTTAGAACTACCGAACAATAAAGCTATTCGCGTCATTATCTCTTTCCTTGCATTTTCTCCGTAGCAGCGAGTTTACAATTAGCTGTTACGGAGAAAATAGGCTATTTAACAACAGATTATCATCACTAAGAAGGACTAAGAACCGATAATCTTGCGCTATGAAAAACACCACTCAAAACCAACGCCACCCAAGCCCACTACCGCACTTGTAACAGATTTGCTGCTGCTACAAGTGCTTTTTAATTGTTGCTCAACAAAGGTCAAAATTGCTTTTTGTATTAAGATGTACGCCGCCTACCAAATAAAATTACCGCGCTTCGAGGGACCATTCGATTTGCTGCTCTATTTTATCGAGCGCGACGAGTTGGACATATATGATATTCCGATAGCGCGATTGACGGACGAATTTTTAGACTATCTGCATACTTTACAACTGCTCAATATAGATTTGGCAGGCGACTTTATGCTCATGGCGGCTACCCTCATGCGCATCAAAGCTAAAATGCTGCTGCCACGCAAAGACCTGAACCCCCGCAGGCGAAGAAATAGACCCACGCGCCGAATTGGTCGAAAAACTAATCGAATATCGAAGTTTTAAAGAAGCCATCGTCGATATACAACAATTAGAAAACAACCGCGCCCTACGCAACGAACGCGGCAATACAAGCGACGAACTGACCTATATTGCCGAAAAATACAGCACCGATGCCGAAATGGAATCGCTCACACTGTTCAAGTTGCTCTCCGTATTTCAGAAAGTATTGCGCCGATTAGAAAGCCGCGACCAAAAAGTCGAGGTCAAAATGCAGCAATTACCCTATACCATTGCCCAAGAACGCGAACAGATAGCTACCCAATTACAAACCCAAAAACGCCTATCGTTTGACGATTTGTTTGCCAACTGCGTCGACCGCTATCAAGCCATCGTGCGCTTTTTAGCCATCTTAGAACTCGTACAAGAGCAGTATCTACAACTAAAAGGCGGCGAAATCTGTAATAGCTTCTGGCTGCTACCAAGCGAACCCGCTACCAACAACAGCCCCACCTAAAACATTATGCGCCATCCCGAAATACAAATCGTGTCGGAAGACAATGATGTGGTCATTGTCAATAAACCTGCCCATTTTTTGACCATTCCCGACCGCCACAATCCCGACGAGCCCAATCTATACCACGTCTTACAGCAATATTACGAGTCGATATTTATCGTCCATCGGCTCGATGCCGAAACGAGCGGCATCCTCTGTTTTGCCCGAAACGAAGCCGCCCACCGCGCTTTGTCGCTACAATTTAGCCACCATAGCGTCACGAAAACCTACCGCGCCATCGTACACGGGCGTATGCTCCAGACAGAAGGCGTGATAGATGCGCCCATCGGCGAAGACCCGCACCAACGCGGCACTATGCGCGTCGATTATAAAATGGGCAAACCCGCGCTAAGTCGCTACCGCGTCCTCGAAACATTTCGCGATTATAGCTATGTAGAAGTAGCTATCGAAACAGGCAGAACCCACCAAATAAGGGTGCACCTCAAATCGCTGGGCTTCCCGCTCTTGGGCGACAAACGATATGGCGGGAAGCCTCATTTTATGCTGTCGAGCATTAAAAGACGGTTTCACCTCAAAAAAAATGAAGACGAACAACCCATTTTGAAGCGCGTTGCCCTACATGCTCATGCACTCACTTTCCTACACCCCACCTTGCTGACCGATACCTCGTTTGGCGTACCTCTACACAAAGACATGGACGTATGCCTAAAACTACTGCGCAAATACGGAAGTTAGGTGCCAAGCATAGAAAACGAGTAACCATTTAGCCTTGTAGGGGGTTTCTAATCGTGGTTTCAGGCATTATTAGATAGACATATCCCTCCAAACCCTAAATAGTTACGAAAACGAAAACATACAACCAAAAGCCCCAAAAATAATTAACTTTACAACTGAAAACAAAAATAACACACTAAAGGAATGATAGAAGTCAAAACAGACATACTTTTAGGCGACTGTAAAAATGTGCTAAAACAAATTCCCGATAATAGCATAGACCTTATTTTTACTTCCCCGCCTTATGCCGACCAACGCAAAAATACTTACGGAGGAATAGCCCCCGATGAGTATGTTGAGTGGTTTTTGCCGATTGCCCAAGAACTTTTGCGGGCACTAAAACCCACAGGAACTTTTATCTTAAACATCAAAGAAAAAGTAGTAGAAGGTGAAAGAAGTACCTACGTAATGGAATTGATTTTAGCACTTCGCAAACAAGGTTGGTTTTGGACAGAAGAATTTATTTGGCACAAAAAAAATTCATACCCTGGAAAATGGTCAAATCGTTTCCGGGATAGCTGGGAAAGGCTTTTGCAGTTCAATAAGAGTAAAAAATTCAATATGTACCAAGACGAAGTAAAAATTCCAATTGGTGATTGGGCAAAAGGGCGTTTGAAAAATCTAAGCGAAACCGACAAAATTCGTGATAATGCGAAAAATGGAAGCGGTTTTGGTAAAAATATTTCTAATTGGGTAGGCAAAGAAACGGTTTATCCAACTAATGTACTGCATTTTGCGACAGAGTGCCAAAACAAAAATCACCCTGCGGCATTTCCTGAAAATTTGCCCGAATGGTTTATCAAACTTTTTACGCAAGAAAGTGATACCGTACTTGACCCTTTTGCAGGTTCAGGAACTACGCTAACGGTTGCCCAAAAGATGAAACGCAACTCAATAGGCATAGAAATTTCACCTGAATATCACGAAATGATGTTGAAAGAAATTGAAACGCTCAAACACTTTTTATTGTGATGGCAACTTTAAATTTAAAAGACGTTACTAAATACGTTGAGCAAAACGTAGGAACTTTCCACGCCAAACGATTGGAAAAACTTGAAAAGTTGAATTTCAGAGAGGTTTTGAAGCGGAAAAACCCGTATTTGTTCAAGGCTAAAAACATTTTGACTGCACAAGATTTAGTCAAAAGCCTGCTTGATGCTTATTTGCAATCGCAAGAAGAAACTCTATTTGGCGACTTTTTGGAAGGTGTGGCTATTTTCGTTTGTCAAAAAGTATTTGGCGGAGTAAAGTCAAGAGTTTTGGAAGGCATTGATTTAGAGTTTCCTAAGAACGGAAATTACTACATCATTGAAATCAAATCAGGTCCGAATTGGGGAAATAGCAGCCAAATCAAAAAAATGAAAGACAATTTCAAAAATGCTGAAAAGGTTTTGTTGGCAAAAGATAAAAGCCTCAAAGTTATTGCCATAAATGGTTGTTGTTACGGCATTGAAAATCGACCTAATAAAGACGGTTATCAGAAAGTTTGCGGACAAGAATTTTGGCAACTCATTTCAGATAGCAGTACACTTTATACCGACATTATTGAACCACTTGGACATAAAGCCAAAGAGAAAAACGAAGAATTTTTGAAGGCTTATGCCAAAGTTGTCAATCAATTTACTTTGAAGTTTGCCCAAGATTTTTGTGATGATGGTGTGATAAATTGGCAAAAAATTGTGGAGTTCAATTCAAAAAGGAAACCGAAAGCAGCGAAAACAATGAAGCCAAAAGTAAAGAAAACAAGCGCGAAAAAGTAAAAATGTCTGCCCATAACATTATGTTTGAGAAAAGGCAGGCTAATGTAAGTAATTTAGGCTTCGGTACTTTCTATAAACATTGTGCTTAGGGCAAGGACAGTGCTACTAATCCCGCCTTTCACAAACATTTATCCGTTAAGAAGTACAAAAGAACAAACACTTTTAGAATAGACTTGCGGCAGTGGTCGGGTTGGAGTGGAATAATAGCGGTTTTTGGGCTGATTGAGGCTTATTTTTAGAGACAGAGTGTAGCTATGTGTCCAAAAATACACGAAAAGCAGGCGGAAAGCACCATTCTGCGCCCAAGTAAGTGCTGCTGCCACAAACTCTCCAATGTAACTATTTAGCCTTGTAAGGAAGAATAGCTATTCCTAATCGAATACGCAGCGATGTCAGGCATTATTAGATAGGTATTGCCCATTACCCCAGACCCCAAACCCTATACCCTAAATAGTTACTCTCCAATAATCCAATCGATAGTGGGTTGCTATCGCAGATATCGGCTACTAATACGCGGTTATTTTGATTGATATACCCCCAACAACAGCTAACTGTTTTCCGCTTTTTCTTGCCAAAGTGCTACTTTGCGCATCACTTCGTCGCTAAGTTGTTGTTTGTAGGCAATAAGGCGGTTTTGTAGCTCGGTGTCAGATACAGATAAGATTTGCGCCGCCAGAATACCTGCATTTTTGGCACCGTTTAAGGCTACGGTGGCTACGGGTACGCCTGCAGGCATCTGCAAAATAGATAGCACCGAATCCCAGCCGTCAATAGAATTGGACGATTTGATAGGTACGCCTATCACGGGCAAGGGCGATAGCGATGCCACCATACCGGGCAAGTGCGCCGCGCCCCCCGCACCCGCTACCACTACCGCTACTCCGCGCTCGTGGGCCTGGCGGGCAAATCGGAACAAACGCTCTGGCGTGCGGTGCGCCGATACAATAGTCATTTCGTAGGCTATGCCTAATTGTGCCAATATATCGGCGGCTTGTTGCATGACGGGTAGGTCTGAGTCAGACCCCATAATGATAGAAACGAGCATAAGAACGATGTGCGATGTGGTGTGTTTTTGTGAACATCCAGCAAAAGTAACTGTTTTGTAGGATTGATGGCACAATCGCAATGCTTTTTATTTTGTAGTATCAAAAAAATACGCACCCAACGAGACCCTATTCCTATAATCCGAAAATAACAATCTATACAATACAAGCCTATAACGCATCGAATTGGTCAATGCTCAAATACTATATCAGCCTTGTATCACAGCATCAGGCATAAGCATAAAATAATGCAAGCTACGGCGCGTTTTGAAAGGAAAACCAAATTTTATTGGTGCTAAAAGTAACAAAAATTGCAGCATTAATCGTAACTTTACGCCCAAATTCTATCTACTATCGAAACAAACGTACCATTTATATGAGAACAGCCATCGCCGTTTTATTTATTGTTAGCACAGCGGTGGTCTATTATTGGTTACAAAAAGAGTACGCACAAGTAAGCAACGCTTTTTCACAATCGCAAGAAGCCATTATAGCCGCTGTGCAAGCTGTGCAAGAGTCAGAACTCGCCGAAAATAGCGAGAACTGTACAGACGACATAGCCTCCTCCCTCGCTTTGTTGCCAATTTCCGACACCGCCCCTAACCAACAAGGAGAGTACGTACTCACCTTAGATTCTAACTACGTGCTACAGCGTAGCCTGCACCCATTAGCGGCATTATTTGAAAAAATTACACCACCCAGCCAACACTACGAAATAAACAGCAAAAAAGAGGCAGTTATCAAAAGCAAACTCGGAACCGTCGTCACTATTCCAAGCAATTGTTTTGTAGGTACTAATGGCAAACTAATTGAAGGGAAAATAGACATCGAACTCAAAGAATTATTCAGTACTTCCGATTTGTTATTAGCTAATGTGTCGAGCAATAACGACGATGGCTTATGGGCAACCGAAGGTGCTTTTTATATCGATGCTACTGCTAACGGCAAAAAATTGAGAATAAATCCCGAAAAATGGATTTATGTACGCACCAATACAAACAAAACAGATAAAACGGCAGCTAATGCCAAAAATCGCATTTCCTTGAGCGGCGGCATTACGCCCGTATTGAATTATTTGTTGCCCGATTGGTGGCAAAAAGGTTTTAGCACGTTCCGCAAAAATACGCCCGCACAGGTAGCCCTAAATTTCAGCGGGCGCGAAGTGTTTGAGCAATTAAAATCGTATGATACAATGCTACGCCGAATAGAACAACATACTATCAAGCAAGCACCACCCATCAATTTTGAGGATACCATACAACAACATATAGCACCCAAATATAGAGGCGGAAGAAATACTTATGTTATCACCCAAACGGGTTGGACCAATAATCAACCGCTATTTGCCTATCAATAAACCCCAAAAAGCCTCCGCATCAATATTGCGGGTAGCCAGCAACAAGACCTAACAAGTTCGGCGTTTTTGGTGTTCAAAAGCCATAAAACTATTTTGCCCGGCAAAATTGCCGCTAATGGTTCGTTTGTATTCAATGGTGTGCCAATGAACGAAAAAGCATATATAGTGGGTTTGGGCTATAAAAATAACCAGCCCTATATCGATATCAGCGATATAGATACGGGAAAAAACCGACAATATCAACCTATCACTGCGTGCTACTACATTTGATATGCTGAAATATCAAATATCACAGCTAAACTGATAAGCGCGATTCGACATAAATGCGCTGGGTCAATTCGCTCTTTTCGGGTTTTACAGCAAAAGGTCTTGGCAAGATTGCTGTTTCTTTGTCCTAATTTTACGGCATCCTACATCGTATGCCGTAAAATTAAGTATTAATTTATGATATTTTTGGTCGTTCTAAAAATGTAATGCTATTTTTATATAGAATTACAAGGTATGTTTTTTTTATTAGCAGACTGTAGTGCAAAAAGTCATTTTAGCAAAGTGTTTAGTAATTGCAAAATGCGTAGATGACTATAAATGAATAATTTACGATTTGAAATTAAATTTAATTTGTATCAATTTTGCCTTTTTTGCACCGAAGTCTTAGCAAATACCCAAAATATTTTTCTCAGAACAGCCAAAACTACTATGCCCGCTGGAATTGGAATGCCACAAATAGCAAATTGTTGAGCAACAACAGCCCCACAGCTTGGTGTGCCACTCCTAGGCCCACAGGAATAGTGCCATCGGCAGAAAGCAGCAACACACTAACACCTAATACTATTTGGGTCAGCAGTACGAAGGGCAGTAACGCTACACCGCGCTTGAACATGGCGTTGTCGGTGGGTACGGCGCGGGCGCGAAGCCAAAACCAAATAATGAATCCGCTCAATAGATATGCAATACTACGGTGCATAAATTGTACAGTGGCGATATTCTCAAAAAAATTGAGGTAAAACGGCTCCATAAACAACAAAGTAGGCGGCACAATATGCCCGTTCATATCGGGGAAAGACGGATAATGAGGTGCTGCCCGCAAACCCGACATAAAACCGCCATACATGACTTGCACAATGGCAAGCCCAATTATCCAACGCAGAGCGCGATATAGCGCGGGCTGCTGTACTTTTTGGGCGTAGTCGGTCAGCATATTGGCTACCCAATGCAAGATATAAGCAAATAGAAATAGGGCTAATAAGAGGTGCGCCGTCAAACGGTAGTGGCTTACGCGCGGCATATCAGACAAACCGCTTTTGACCATTATCCAACCCAACAAGCCTTGCGCCGCATAGAGCAGCAATAGCCAAACAAAACGCCGATAGGCGGGCGCATCTAAACGGCGGGTCCAAGCCATAACGCCTAATAAACCCAACAAAAACATAAAGCCAACGCGCCCCCAAAGGCGGTGAAACCATTCCCAGAAATAAATAAATTTAAAATCGGACAATGACATGCCCTTATTGACCTTTTCGTACTGCGGCGTTTGCCGATATAGGTCAAATTCGGCTTGCCAATCTGCGTTGTTCAGAGGCGGCAGGCTACCTTTCAGTACTTCCCATTTAGTAATGGACAAGCCCGATTCGGTGAGGCGCGTTGTACCGCCAATAATTACTTGAAAAAACACAATAATAAGCCCAATGATGAGCCAAAAAGCTAAGGTTTTTCGATTTTGTAGCGTCATTTATACAAATATAGGTTCGTGTATAGCAAATAAACCTGCGCGTTGGGCTTCGCCGAATAGATGCCGCACTGCCCGCTCGCCCGCATCGCCCAAATCTACTGTTGCTTCATTGACGTATAGGGCTATATGTTGGCGCATCACATCGTCGTGCATCGTTTGGGCATGCTGACGCACAAAAGGCATCACGTCATCGGGGTTTTGGAAGGCATATTCGATGCTTTGGCGCAGCAATTGCGCTATTTGTCGTTGTATAGTCGGGGGTAGTTTGCGTTGTACAGCAATGCCGCCTAACGGTATGGGCAAATTGCTTTGGGTTTCCCAATATTCGCCTAAGTCGCAGAGTTGTACCAAGCCACGCTCGGCATAAGTAAATCGGTTTTCGTGTATGATTAATCCCGCATCAACCTCGCCCGACAAAACGGCATTTTCTATCTCGGAAAATAGCATTTCGCGCTGCCCACGCACTTCGGGGTAGGCAAGGCGCAGTAGGAAATGGGCAGTAGTATAATTGCCTGGGATAGCTATTTGGGCTTTGCCGATTTCGGTACGGCTCATTGGGCGGCGGGCTATGAGTAAGGGTCCGCAATTATAGCCCAAAGCACTACCCGCCCGCAACAATTGGTAGTGCGGAAGCAGATAGCCCAGCGCGTGGTAGCTTAGTTTGGTGATAGGCAATGCTTGCGAAAAGGCGCGGCGGTTCAGCTCTTCTACATCAGCCATCACTGGTTCGAATCGCAAGGCACCCGTATCGATTTTGCCGTGTACGAGTGCGTCAAAAATAAACGTATCGTTAGGGCAAGGCGAAAAGCCTATGGGCAGGGTAATGGTGCTTAGGGACATGTGTGTGTGTGGCAGTTGGTATTATCGCAGGCGTTTGCGGCGGTTGCGCTCGTAGTCTTCAAATACAAAATCGCCCAATTTGTCCAAGCCCGCATAAAAGGCTTTGCCTTGGTTGGCTTCAGTAAATTCCTGCACAAATTTTTGCAAATAAGGGTCTGATGCAATCATAAATGTCGTAATAGAGATTCGGAGGCGGCGGCAGGCGGCAGATAGGTTCAAAACTCGGTTTAGTATTTTCCGGTCTAATCCCCAGCTATTTTTATAGTAGTTGTTGCCCTGTTTGAGGCACGTAGGTTTGCCGTCCGTAATCATAAATATCTGTTTATTGGGCGTTTTTTTGCGGCGCAGCAAATCCATCGCCAATTCTATCCCCGCTACGGTATTGGTATGATAAGGGCCTACTTGTAGATAGGGCAAATCTTTGATTTCGATGCTCCAAGCGTCGTTGCCAAATACGATAATATCTAAGGTATCTTTTGGGTATTTGGTGGTAATAAGTTCAGACAAAGCCATGGCTACTTTTTGGCAGGCGTGATGCGGTCTTCGCCATATAGAATCATCGAGTGCGAAATATCAATCATCAATACCGTAGCGGTATGGGTTTTGTGCGTATTTTCTTGCACTTCCAAATCGTTTTCAGTAATCGTGAAATGCCCGATGCCGTGATTGATTTGGGCATTGCGCAGCGATTCGGTCATAGCAATTTGGTCGGGCGAGTCGCCGAACTCAAACTTTCGGCGGTCGGCGGTGCTTTCGTCACTTTGCCCGCTGTGTGGGGTGGGGTGGTCGCCGCGCAGTCCTTTTTTGAGTTTGCCAAATATTTGGTCTAATGATTGTTGCCGAATAGCGCGTTCCGACTTAGCTGTTATTTGGGGTGGGTTATCGCCGTTTCGAGGCGGGCTGATATATCCTTGGTTTTGGAGGTCAGCCATAAAATCAGCCATGCCGTATTGGTCGTTCGTAATGCGATATTCGCGGTCTAATTGGTGGAGCCAATCGAGGGCTTCTTTCACATCGCCCGATGTGTATACGAGCAGTTCCAAAAACAATTCAAGCAATTTGTCGAATATGCTTTTGTCGTTGGGTTGGTCGAAATATTGCGTAAATCGGTAGCCTATCATAGGTAGCGTATAGCTTAGGTGAACAGCAAGAGGGCGGATAAGTAATAAACACGCGAACAAGCAATTTTGTTAGGTGCTGTGCGAGTAATTTTACGCCTTGGGCTGAAAAGAGGGCAAATTACCCAATAGGTTTTCTCTTTTTGCACACACCCAACAAAGCCGCCTACCCACTAATGAGCGAGCAGCGGCTTTGTTGGGCAGTTTTTTTGCGCCTATTAGGTATTCGGGCTGGGGGTTTTGGTTCTTTCAGGTATCTCTTTGTCCATACTTACTGTCTTGCGGTGATTTTGGAATTTTTGTAGTATCATGGGCGCAAAGATAGCCCGTTGTCGCTATTTTATAAAATAAACGCAACTATTTAGGCGGTGCCAAGCATTTTAGTGCTAAGAAATGGCTGCTCAAAATCCCGCTATGGATAAAACATCGGTAGCAAAGAACTATCAGCACAAAATACAATCCTACTGTTAAATGTCATACCTACGGCATTCTAAGAATCGTATCTGCCTGATGCTACCAATATAACATGCCTACGGCATTTTAAGAAATGATTAAGGTAGTTTCTGCATTTCTCAAATGTAAGGCTAAATCTTCGATTTTTTACTTTCGCAAGAAGTCTGATGAATAACTGAGCGACGAAACTGCCTAAATAGTGTTCTAACAGAAAAGTTTTTAAGACCATTTTAGAAATGTAAGTAACTGAATATCAAGTAATTATATTAAGAATTAGTACCTTAATTTTTTTGTCAGAACAATAGTTACAAATAAACTTATGCGAGAGCAAAAAACATTCCTTACATTGCCATAGATTTGCTAAAGCAGAAATTGCCGGGCACAGCACTAATATAATTCTGCATAGCAACAGAACATGAAAAGCAAACGCCCCCAAAACGACAATATAGTTTTGGGGGCGTGTTTGAGTCCTAATCTGCGCGGCAACCTCTTAGTGCTGCGCGGGTGTTTCTTGGGTGGGTTGTGGCACGGGTTCAACTTTACCTTTAATAAAAATCACTTTTGATGGCTCGGTGGCGTTTGAGGTGATGGTAATGGCTTTGGAGAACGGACCTGGGCGACCTTGCGTATTGTATTCGACAAAAACCTCACCTGTTTTGCCCGGTGCTACGGCATCTTTTGACCAAGTAGGCTGTGTGCAGCCGCACGATGCTTGTACGTGGCTAATAACGAGGTCTTGCGAACCTACATTGGTATACTTAAACGTATAGCCCGCTTTCGGACCTTCGGGCAAGTTGCCAAAATCGTGCTCGGTTTGTTCAAAGCTAAACATAGCACTTTTTAATTCGGTCAGATTGCCAAATTCGTCTACGAAATAAGACCCATTATTTTGCATAGTGGGCGCAAATTGGTCTTGCGCAAACCCAATAGCGGAGTAGCAACAAAGAGCTACAAAGATTATTTTTTTGAACATTTCAGAGAATTATTAATGTTGTGTTATCTTGCTTAGACTTTATTTTTTGTGCAAGGTTACATAGGTACTTCAAAAAAAATAGCGACCAAAATAACAGCACAAAGGTAGTGTTTTACCTCTAAATCTGTATTATTTTTGGTCTAATAATAGCAAACATTGCATCAAGCTATCGCGCCAATAAGGAATGTCTATGCCAAATGTCTGTCGCAGGGCACCGGTGGCTAATACGCTGTATGCGGGACGGCGGGCAGGTGTGGGGTAGTCCTTGGTTTCGATGGGAGTAACCGTACAAGCATTGCCCGACCGTTGTACTACTTGATATGCCAAATCGAACCAAGAGCTTATACCTTGGTTGGCATAATGAAATACCTTGCCCCAAGCAGGGTGCTGTGCATCTGCTAATAGGGCTTGTAATATTTGCCAACTCGCTTGGGCTAAATCGGCGGCGTAGGTAGGACTGCCCACTTGGTCATACACCACGTTGATGTGCGTGCGCTCGGCACTTAGGCGCAACATCGTTTTGATAAAATTATTGCCTTTGCTGCTATATACCCACGAGGTGCGCACCACCACACAGCGCGGATTAGCCGCAAGTGCAGCTATTTCGCCATCATATTTACTTTTCCCATATACACCTATCGGATTGGTGGGGTCTGTTTCGGTATAGGGCGTATTTTTTTGCCCATCAAACACAAAATCGGTCGAGTAATGTAGCAATGCGCAGCCTGTAGCGGCGCAGGCTTGGCTCAGATTGCGCACCGCTTGTGTATTGACGCGATACGCCATTTCGGGGTCGGCTTCGGCGGCATCTACTTTGGTATAGGCTGCTGCATTGATGACGGCGGTTATATCATGTCGCTGGATATATTGTGCTAAGGTATTGCTATCGGCGGTGGCTATATCTAAATCGGCACGAGAGGCAGCGTGTAGGTCGAAAGTAGTGCGGTAGTTGTTCGCCGAATGTACTAACTCGCTACCTACTTGCCCCGCGGCTCCCGTCACGAGTACTCGGTAGGGTTTTGGAGATGTCATGGTCTAAGAATGCGGTGCTGATTGACCATATTGGTTTTGCGTTGGTGCAGGTTGTGTGCCAAGCCACAGCGAAAATGTAGTGCGGCTTGATAGGCGGCTATTTGTGTTTGGGCATATTGCCGTATATCCGATAAAGTAGGCAATTCGGCGACCAAACTACCCTTGCGCAGAACGGGTATCAGCAAGTCGGCATAATCAAGCGGGCTGATAGTATGCAAACTGGCACCGTCATAGCCCACTATACGGTGTTCGGTAGGTGGGTCTAATTCGTCGTAGAGCATATCGGCACTTATATTGCCGTCGGCACCGCGGTAGCGGCGCACTTGTAAGCAACCTGGGTTCGATGTTTTTATAGCTGTTTCGGACAATTTAATGCGGTATTCCCAATTGCCCTGCTCGTCTTTGATAGCTCCTAATTTATATACACCTCCGAGTGCAGGCTGGTCGGCGGCAGTCACTAAATTAGTGCCTACGCCCCAAACAGCTATTTGTGCTCCTTGTGCTTGTAGGTCGGCGATGCTGTTTTCGTCCAAGTCGTTGCTGGCTACGATGCGGGCATCCGCAAAGCCCGCTTGGTCTAAGAGTTGGCGGGCGGCGATGCTTAGTTGTGCCATATCGCCCGAATCGAGGCGTATGCCGCCTAAGCGGTAGCCACGTTGTCGCAACTGTTCGCCTACGCGAATAGCATTTTTTATCCCTTCGAGGGTATCGTAGGTATCGACCAAAAAAATGCAATTGTTGGGCATGGCTTGCGCGTATTGTTCAAATGCTTCTAATTCGGTATCAAAACACATCACCCAGCTATGGGCGTGCGTACCGCGCACAGGGATTCCGTAGCGTTTGGCTGCCAATACGTTGGAGGTAGCCGCACAGCCGCCTATATATGCTGCCCGTGATGCCGACAAAGCCCCGTCAATACCTTGGGCGCGGCGCAAACCAAATTCTAATACCGAACCACCCAACGCTGCTTGGCATACACGCGCGGCTTTGGTGGCTATTAGGGTTTGGAAATTGAGTATATTGAGCAATGCCGTTTCTATCAATTGCCCCTGCAACAACGAACCGCGCACCCGCAGCAAGGGTTGGTGTGGATGTACGAGCGTGCCTTCGGGCAGCGCGTCTATGTCGCAGCTAAGGCGCAGGTCGGATAAATAGCGCAAATAAGCATCGTCGAACAGGGGGTGCCCGTCGTTGCCGCAAAGGATGCTTAGAAAATCGAGGTCGCTACGGTCGAACTGAAATTGTTGCAACCATTCTACTGCCATTTGCAAACCAGCAGCTATTGCCAAATTGCCGCCAAACGGGTAGCGACGAAAAAACAGGTGAAATATGGCTTCACGCTCGGCAATACCTGCTTTGACGTAGCCATAGCCCATCGTCAATTGGTATAAATCGGTGAGCAGGCTCAACGATTCGCGGTAAAGTGGGGTCGGATTTAGGTTTATCATAGCTTGAACTTTACATACTTCATGCTCAAAATACGGTGAGCACTGCCATTTGGCGAAAGGGTCGTTGGTGCTTATGCCAATTTCAACACCGATTTGAAGTAGTCGTAGGTGCGGGCAATGCCTATGCTTCGGGCTACCTTGGGCTGCCAGCCTAATAATTGTTGGGCTTTGCTGATGTCGGGGCGGCGTTGCTTGGGGTCGTCTTGGGGTAGGGGATGATAAACAATTTTGCCTGCACACCCCGTAAAGGCGATGACTTCTTCGGCTAATTGTTGGAGTGTGATTTCTTCGGGATTGCCGATATTGACGGGCAAATGATAATCGCTCAACAAAAGGCGATAGATGCCGTCTATCAAATCATCAACATAACAGAACGAGCGGGTTTGTTGTCCGCTGCCGAATACGCTTAGGTCTTCTCCCGTTAATGCTTGATGCAAGAAAGTAGGTAGTGCGCGTCCGTCGTCGATGCGCATACGCGGTCCGTAGGTATTAAAGATTCGGACGATGCGGGTTTCTAAGCCGTGAAAATTGTGGTAAGCCATCGTAATAGCTTCCTGAAAACGCTTGGCTTCGTCATACACGCCACGCGGGCCTATGGGGTTTACGTGTCCCCAATATTCTTCGGTTTGGGGATGTACTTCGGGGTCGCCATACACTTCTGACGTAGAAGCTATTAGCACGCGGGCTTTTTTGCTCAATGCCAAACCCAATAGATTATGCGTACCCAAGGAACCTACTTTGAGGGTTTGGATAGGCATTTTGAGGTAATCAATAGGGCTGGCGGGCGATGCAAAGTGAAGGATATAATCTAAATGTCCGGGTACATGCACGAATTTGGATACGTCATGGTGATAGAACGAAAATTGTTCTAAGGGCATTAGGTGGGCTATATTAGCGAGGTTGCCCGTCAGCAGGTTATCCATGCCAATGACCTCATAGCCCTCAGTAATGAATTTATCGCAGAGGTGAGAACCCAAAAATCCGGCTGCGCCAGTAATTAAAACGCGCTTCATATAATTGCGTTGGTAGTAGGTATATATAAATATCAGTTGTTATACAGATGCGTTCTAAGCTAATTTTGCTTCTTCGGTACTCTTCGATGCACCGTTTTTGGAGGGTTTAGTTGTGGGCACCACAACGCACCGCCCAATGCTGTTATAATAAAAGCCCGTCTCTTGTATTATATCCAGATTATAGAGGTTTCGTCCGTCAAAGATGGCTTTGTGTCGCATGAACGATGCCATTTTATCAAAATCAGGCGTGCGGAAAGCCTGCCATTCGGTGGCAATAAGCAGGGCATCGGCATTGTGAAGCGCGGCATATTGGTCGCTGGCATAGCGTATGGCATCGCCTAATTCGCGGTGGGTATTTTCCATGCCTTCGGGGTCGTAGGCAGTAATGGTAGCACCCGCATCGAGCAATTGGCGAATGATATAGAGAGCAGGGGCTTCGCGTATATCATCTGTATTGGGTTTGAACGATAAACCCCAGAGCGCAAAGTGTTTGCCGCTGAGGTCGTCGCCGAAATAATTTTTCAGTTTGGGCACCAAGCTAATGCGCTGACGGTCGTTGACGTGTAAAACGGAGCGCAAAATCTCAAAATCGTAGTGATGTGCTTCGGCTATTTTGAACAATGCCGATACATCTTTGGGAAAACAACTGCCGCCATAGCCTACGCCCGGAAATAAAAATCGCTTGCCAATGCGCGAGTCGCTACCCATGCCCGCACGCACCATATCGATGTCGGCACCGACCAACTCGCACAAATTGGCAATTTCGTTCATAAACGTAATACGGGTAGCCAAATACGAATTGGCGGCATATTTTGTCAGTTCTGCCGACCTTTCGTCCATCATATAAATAGGATTGCCTTGTCGCACGAAGGGTTCGTACAAGGCACGCATCAGCACTTGGGCGCGTTTAGCGGTAGTGCCTATTACTACGCGGTCGGGTTTCATAAAATCGTCAACTGCCATTCCTTCGCGCAAAAATTCGGGATTTGACACTACATCAAACGACACAGTAGCATTTTGGGCAATAGCTTGGCGCACCAACTCGGCAGTGCCTACGGGTACAGTGCTTTTGTTGACTACTACCCTTGTAGTCTTTGATTAGTTTGCCCAACTGTTTAGCAACACCCAATACATACGACAAATCGGCAGAGCCATCTTCGCCCGGAGGCGTGGGCAGTGCCAAAAAGATGATTTGCGATTTTTCAACTGCCTGCCCCAAATCGGTTGTAAAATGTAGGCGGTGTTGATTGACATTGCGTTCGAATACTGTTTCCAAGCCGGGTTCAAATATAGTTACTTGCCCCGATTGCAGTTTGGCTACTTTTTGTTTGTCAATATCTACGCAAATGACGTTGTTACCCATCTCGGCAAAACAGGTACCGGTTACTAATCCGACATAACCTGTACCAACTATGGCTATATTCATTGTAAATTTATTTTTAGCTTTGTTTGTTTAGATAAAAGAATTGCCGCACCTGCTCTGCGATATACGCCAATTGTTCTTCGCTTAGTTCGGTATGCATGGGCAGCGATAGCACCGTTTTAGCAGCGTGTTCGGTATGAGGCAATGCGCTTTTGGGGTGGCAGTAGGCGCGGTAAGCGGGTTGCTGGTGTGCGGGGACGGGATAATAAATCATCGTAGGTACGCCCGCAGTTTGTAGGTATTGGCGCAGCGCGTCTCGGGTTTGTTCGTTGCGGCACTGCACGGTATATTGGTGAAATACGTGGCTGCTATATGGCGCACGGTAGGGCAAAGTCAATTGGGGCAGGTCTGCTAAATGTGCATCATAATATTGAGCGGCGTTGGCGGGCTGCTGTATATTGGGGCAGGTGCGGCAGTTTGGCACTCAATACGGCGGCTTGCATCGCATCTAGCGCGAATTAACGCCGACTAATTCAGAGGTATATTTTTCGCGCTGCCCGTGGTTGGCTATTACTCTTAGGTTATCTGCTATGGTCGAGTCGTTAGTAAACAGAGCACCACCGTCGCCGTAGCAACCCAAGTTTTTTGAGGGATAAAACGAGGTGCAACCGATATGCCCTATCGTACCCGCTTTTTGTGCTGTGCCGTCAGGCGCATAATAATCTGCTCCTATGGCTTGGGCATTATCTTCGATAACGTATAGGTTATGGCGGCGTGCTATCTCCATAATCGGCTGCATATCGGCGCATTGCCCATATAAGTGCACAGGAATGATGCACTTAGTACGTGGTGTTATCGCGGCTTCTATTTGCTTCGTATCGAGGGTATAGGTATGTGGGTCTATATCTACAAACACGGGTTTTAAGCCCAATAAAGCAATTACTTCGGTAGTAGCCACAAAAGTAAACGATACGGTAATGACCTCGTCGCCTGCTTGCAAGCCCGCAGCCATCAGGGCTATTTGTAGGGCATCGGTGCCATTGGCGCAGGGTATGACGTGTGCTACCGAAAGGTAATTGGCTAATTGGTGGGCAAATTCCGACACGGCTGCCCCACCTACAAATGCGCCGCTTTCGATAATTTGTTGTAGGCGGCGATTAATGTCGGCTTGTATGGTTTGGTATTGACCGCGAAGGTCGACCATTTCGATGGGTTTGGATAACAAGGAATAAAGTTGAGATGATTGTGCAAACTACGTTTGATAGAGACGTAACAAATGGATAAAAGATACCTTTTGGCGGCAAAAAACGCGCCAATCTGGGCTAATGTGCCCAAAATAGGGCTGCAAAGTTACGTATTTCGGTGCGAAAAGTTGTCTTTTCGAGACAAACATGCACAAGAATTATGGTTTGTGCAGTAAATGGATAGTGAAGGTTTCGATGGCTTCACCGCGTTTGCTCGATGTGCCCACAAATTCGCCGTTTCGGGCTTCTGTGGCAGTAGTTTTGCCTTTTACTTGGGCAGAATAAACTATGTCGTACAAATGTGCGTCGGCACCAGTGAGGCGCAGCGCGAATCCGATACAGCGTTTGCGTGCGCTTTTGGTGCCTGCATATTCGCCGCCAATTCGTTCTATGCCCTTGCCTTCGTTGTGGATAACGGCATTATAAGCCAGACCCAGGCGGTCGGGGGATATTGTGGTGCCGTCGGCTTGTTGTAGATGTAGCGTGAATCCGAGCAAACGCGCGGTAGCTTTGCCCAGCAGCAATCCGCCTTCGATATTTTGGTCGCCCTTGATACCCGCTATTTTGGCAGTACCACGCAGCAAGGGCAATGGGGCTGGCGTAGCAACAGCAGGCGTATTATTGTTAGTATCGGACGTTTGCCATTGTTGTGCTTTTTGTACGGCTATGGCGGCATTCACTCTTCCGTAGCCTAAGTAAATGCTATGTCCGTTAGTATCATACATGGCTGTTTCGGGGTCAATTTTTTCACAGCTCTCACGAATAATAGCTTGCACATCGGCGCGGCTTAGATTTTTATTTGCTGCAAGCATCAGAGCAATAATACCCGCTACGCCAGGGCAGGCAGCCGAGGTGCCGCCAAAATTGGCGATATAGTCGCCCGCTGCATCGCCGAATATGCTTCGGCTGGGATTCATGCCCTTGCCGCCTAAGCGGTCGGTGGTATATATACCATAGGTGCGCGGCAGAGGATGGTTGAGAAAAACCGACCCATAATCGTTGCTCGGAAAACAACACCATACATTACTGCCATAGTCGCTATAAATGCTGCGTTTCGATTGGTCGTTGCAGGCTGCTACGACAATGGCATATTCGCAAGAGGCGTATCCGTCGAAGGCTATATTTTCGTTGCCATTGCCCGCCGCCCAAACGATAATACAGCCTTTGCCACCGCGTCCGTGTTGGGCGGCGTATTCTATTGCGAGGCGTGTGCTATCGGGCAAGCCGAAAAAGGTTTGGTGGAGGGGGTCGCCGGGGTTTTCCCAATCGCCGTCGGCGGGTCCCCAACTACATGATATAATGTCGGCACCATTATTGGCAGCCCAATAAAAAGCGTCGGCTTCGCTCATAGTGCCCAAGCCATTATTGCTGCGAATGGGCATCAGTAAGGACAAAGGTGCTACGCCCGATATGGCAATACCTTTGGCACAAGCTATACCCGCGCAAGCAGTGCCGTGTACGTCGCTGTCAAATTTGGGCAAGGCATCGTCGAGGTTTAGGGCGGTGTCGCGCGGGGCAACTATCTTACCTGCAAATTCGGGATGGTTTGTATCTACGCCGTCGTCAATGACAGCAATAGTTATGCCCTCGCCCTGCGATATAGTCCAAGCCGTCTCTACGTTGATATGAGCATTGATGGCTTGATTGTTGAATATCTGAGGTTTCAGATGCCATTGCCAATCATGAATGACTTTGCGCCGCCGCTCACGCACCAATTCGGGGTGGCATAGCTCTACTATTGACTCGTTGAGCAATTGCTCGGCTATTTCAAACACTTTCAAGCCCGTGCCTTCGGCTGCTGCTACGTAGTAGGCATTGGTGGCAAATTCGGGTTGCGATTTGATGGTCAAGCCATATTGCAATAGGCAGGTAGTGCAATCAGAGGCACAAACTGCATCAAAAAATTTGACGAAAAAATTTTCGGTATAGAGCATCACCGCTCCCGATTGTTCCTCCTGCAACACGCGCCCCGCAAATTTTACATTATCCTCTTTTTTGAGCAAAGCCCGTGCTTGGTCGCGCACAAACAAAGAATCGGATACAGCAGGGGTATTGCACATCATAATCGATACGCTGGCCTCGGGAAAATAACCTACTTGCGTGAGTTGAGTCATCATTTTCTGCCCTGCACTACTCAATGCCGTGCGGGCTGCGGGTGTATTGGTGGCGGTGCGCACGGCTACCATGCTGGGGCTTTCAATTAAGGTGTAGGCTGTGCCCTTTTTGCCACCATAGCGATATTGGTACATGAGGCGAATATTTTTTTGCAGTGAAAACGAAAAGAGAGAAATTTTTACAGAAAAATCCTTTATTTATATCTAACAAAAATAATAATAAATCGATGAATTTTTGTTTTTGGCAGTTTAGCTCCAATTGGACTGCATATTTTTATGAATAGGGCATCAACGGGCGAACAAGCGGAAAATATAAGCACTAAAAACAGCACAAAGTTAGGATATATAGCGATGTTGTGCTTATCTTTGTAGGCTATTTCTTTGCCTTTTGACCTAAATTGGGTCTAAATTGGATAAATTTGCTACAAATCATATATTTTTTTATATACCAATTCAATAACACTACATTCTCACCCCACGCATATTTTTACTCTTATTGCCTATATACCTCTTTATCCTTTTATATGACCGTCTTAAATAGAAAAAAAGCTCCGCGATTAGCTCCTCCTGCCGCCCTGCATATCCAATCCCCTACTCATTATACGCTGCCCAATGGTTTGCCCGTCTGTTTGTTCAATATGGGCGACCAAGACGTGGTGATGCTCAAATTATTATTTCCTGCGGGTACGTGGCAAGAGAGTTCGCGTCAGGTAGCCGCATTTACGGCGCGGCTGCTGCGCGAGGGCACTACCAGCTATCCAGGTCAGACCCTTATGAACCGCATAGAATATTGCGGCGCAACACTGCAAACAAAAGCCAAAAATAATCATGCCGAAATTGTGGTATATAGCCTCACAAAACACCTACCACAACTGCTGCCCTTGTTGTATAGCATATTGACCGAATCCGAATTTCGGGACAAAGAACTAAACACTATCGTACAAAATGCAAAACAGCACTTACGCATACAACAAGAAAAAACTGATTATTTAGCCCACGAAAGGTTTAGAGAGGGTTTGTTTGGCGAGCAGCACCCTTACGGCTATCGCAGCACCTCCGACGATTACGACCGCCTTACGCGCGACGAACTGTACGCATTTTATCAACGCCATTATAGTGCCGAAAATTGCGTTCTCTACTTGGCAGGCAAACTAAGCGACCAAGACCTGCAATTGATAGCCCAATATTTAGGCGGCGACAATTGGCTCAATCAGCACCGCGTAGGCGATATCGCCCATAACCCCGTACCTTTTGTGCCCCAAGCGGTCACACTGCATAAGCCAGGCGCGGTACAAGCCGCCATTTGTATCGGCTGCCCTATGTTCAACAAGACCCACCCCGATTATCAGGCTATGATGGTGCTCAATACCATTTTGGGTGGCTTTTTCGGGTCGCGCTTGATGAATAATATACGCGAAGAAAAAGGTTATACGTATGGTATCTATTCTACGCTGCACTCCTATATGGATGGCGGCGATTTTGCCATTATCACCGATGTAAATGGCGATGTTTGGGAAGATGCCGTGCGCGAAATTTATCGCGAAATGGAATTGCTGCAAAACGAACTCGTGCCCGCCCACGAACTCGAATTGGTGCGCAACTACCTCAACGGCACTATCCTAAGCCAACTAAGCGGTACGTTCAACTTGGCTGCTACGCTACAAGGCATTCTTGTTTATGGCTTAGACATCGATTTTTATCACCGCTTCGTCGAAACCATCAATACTGTTAGCCCCCAACAACTGCGCGACTTAGCCCAACGCTATTTAAGCCCCGCCAATATGCTACAAGTAGTGGCAAGGGCATAATAAGACACAGAACCTACCACCTCCTTCCAAATAATAGGGCTATATATTGCGAAAAATGTTAATATTTAGTATTGCGCTTATCGCTAATTACAGACAATCATCTACTACTGCCACTAACCGATAATACGCCATGACCCACATTTACTCCTTGTTGCCCACTGTTTTATTTATGCTATTGAACCTACTGCCGAGGACGGCAAATGGCAATGCAAATACGCCGCCCGATGTAGTGGGTTTGAACTCGCCGCTTCGCCTAAATGCCGATACCACCACACTGCGACTTGCCGATTATTTTTTAGACTTGTCCCGCATAAGCCGCATCGAAAGCCTACACAACGAGGTGCAAATCAAGTGGAAAAAAGGCGACGCTAATGCCCTGCTAACCGCTACCGCACAATTGCCGCCCTTGTCGGTACTAACTGTTACGCTGCAAAACGACAAGCAATACGCTATCCTGCTGCAACGCTCGCACAAAGTAAAACATATCGTTTCGCTGCCCGATACCGAAAACCGCTACCGAGAGGTACAAATTGCAGGTGGTTTTAATAATTGGAACCCGAAAAATAACCCTTTTGTCAAAAAAGGACAGCAATGGCAAACCGAATTGGTCATCGACCCAGGTGTATACCAATATAAAATAGTAACTGATGGCAATTGGCACTTAGACCCCTACAACCCCGATTCTGCCGACAATAATATCGGCGGATTTAATTCGGTATTGAAAGTACTCGGTAATACCCAAGCCCCTCCGAAAGCCGCCATTACTGCCATTGACGACAAAGGCAAAATTAGCCTCTATACCGACCAAGCAGACGCGCAACCCCTGCTGTTTTGGAATAACCAATATATATCTGACCTACCTACTCCGAGAAAAACCTCCGATGGCTGGCACTACGAAGGCATCGCGCTGCCCAAAGAAGCACGGAAAACGGAACGCTCGTGGCTGCGCCTTTATGTATGCAATACCAAGCAGGTAGGCAGCGACCAACTCGTACCGCTAAGCTATGGCAAACCCGTAACGAAGGCTACACAACTGACTCGTACCGACAAAGAAACCACTATCCTCTATTTTTGATGATAGACCGCTTTGCCGATGCCAACCCCGCCAATAACTTTGCCGTCAAAGACGAGCGCGTATTGCCACCTGCTAACTATATGGGCGGCGACCTAAGCGGTATCACGCGACAAATCAAACAAGGGTATTTTAACGATTTAGGCATCAATACACTATGGATTTCGCCCATCACCCAAAACGCCTTGGGAGCATACCAAGAATATCCCGAACCACGCCGATGGTTTTCGGGCTATCACGGCTACTGGCCCATCTCGAACAATACAGTAGATATACGGTTTGGCACGGACAAAGATTTTACGACCTTAGTAACACAAGCCCACCAAAACAACCTCAATGTGCTGCTCGATTTGGTAGCCAACCACGTGCACGAAGAACACCCCATTTACAAGGCTCATCCGCAGTGGGCTACGCCGCTTATCTTGCCCGACGGCAGAACCAATATCCGCCTTTGGGACGAACACCGCCTCACTACTTGGTTCGACTCCTTTTTGCCTACCCTCGATTACGAAAAACCCGAAGTGGTGCGTTTTATGGTCGATTCTTCCTTGTATTGGATACAACAATACGGCATTGACGGGTTTAGACACGACGCAACCAAACATATACCCAATGTGTTTTGGCAAAGCCTAACTGAACGCCTGAAACGCGAAATCATAGTACCGCGCCAAAAGAGCGTTTTGCAAATAGGCGAAACCTACGGCAGCCGCGAACTGATTGGTAGCTATGTGGGTTCGGGGCAAATGGACGGACAATTTGACTTTAACCTCTATTTCGACGCACGAGCAGTATTCGCCTTAGACAACGAACCATTTGGCAAATTACAAACCTCACTACGCGAAAGCCTGAACTATTATGGCTATCATTCCTTGATGGGCAATATATCGGGCAACCACGATATGGCGCGTTTCAACTCGTATGCGTCTGAAGCACTGCGCTTCGACGAAAACGCCAAAGAAGCAGGCTGGTCGCGGCGCATAGAGATAGTTAATCCAATAGGCTACAAAAAACCGCCCTGTTATTGGCATTTATCGCCACTATACCGGGCATACCCGTCTTGTATTATGGCGACGAAATAGGCATGGCAGGCGGCGACGACCCCGACAACCGCCGACCGATGCGCTTCGACCAATTGACCGAACACGAAACGCACCTAAAAGCTACTACGGCACAACTATTTCAATTGCGCCGCAGCAATATGGCTTTGCTCTACGGCGATACCGAATTTTTGTCGTGCAGCGATACCACTTGGGCATATAGCCGCCGCTATTTCGACCAACAAGCCATAGTAGTCTTTAACAAAGGCAAGCAAGCTGCTACACTCAACTTACCTGTGCCAGACAGCAAAAGCAAACAAATCTGGACAATTGCCGTAGAATCGGGCGGGGCAGCCATAAGTAATAAGGGCAAACAAATCGAACTACCACCCTACTCATTTGCTATTTTGGTCAATTAAACCCAAAATCCCCAAGTCAGCCATTCGGCTTCGCTCAGGCTGACTTGGGGACAATAGCTATTGTTTGTTGCCTGCTTTGCGCTGGGCTTTCAACTCTGCCATTTTTTGCTGCTGTTCAGTGGTGAGTACGCGGTTTAGCTCGGTTTCATAGCGGTCTAGCTCGGCAGCTACTTGTTGTTGGCGTTGTTCTCGTTCTAATCGTTCGCTCAGGCTGACTTGAGGACAATAGCTATTGTTTGTTGCCTGCTTTGCGCTGGGCTTTCAACTCTGCCATTTTTTGCTGCTGTTCAGTGGTGAGTACGCGGTTTAGCTCGGTTTCATAGCGGTCTAGCTCGGCAGCTACTTGTTGTTGGCGTTGTTCTCGTTCTAATCGTTCGCTCAGGCTGACTTGGGGACAATAGCTATTGGTTGTTGCGTGCTTTGCGCTGGGCTTTCAACGCTGCCATTTTTTGCTGCTGTTCAGTGGTGAGTACGCGGTTTAGCTCGGTTTCATAGCGGTCTAGCTCGGCAGCTACTTGTTGTTGGCGTTGTTCTCGTTCTAATCGTTCGTTCTGATGTATTGCGTCCATAGCCTTAGCATGTTGCAGGTTTAGGTCTTTTACTTTTGCCGTTTGAGCGTCGTTCAGGTTCAGATTTTTGCTCATTCGTAGGGTTCGCTCGGCGGCTCGTTGATCGGCGGTTTTGCGGTCTTCTACGCGCTCGTCGTGGCGTTTCTCCATGCGTTCTTCGCGTTGTTGGCGCATCTGTTCTAATTGGCGCATTTGTTCGGAGTTCAGCACTTGGCGCAGTTGGCTCTCGGTTTTTTGACGCAGGGCAGCCATTTTTTGCTGTTTTTCGGCATGGTTCGCTTGTGCTTCTTGGTGTATAGCTTGCATTTGTAAGGCAGCCTGTCGGTTTATTTCAGCGACTTTGGCAGTTTGTTGCTCATTCAGACCCATTTTTCCGTCATGCGTTGGGTCAGTTGTGCGGCGCGTTCTTCGGGGTTTTTGGGTGCGTCGGGCTTCTCCATTCTGTCGCGTGGTGGTGAAGCAGGGGCTTGTCGTTGGGCGATAGCTGTTTGGGCAAGCAGCAAGAGCAAGAACAAGGGCAATAAGACATTTTTTACGGTTTTCATGTTGTTTAAAAAGGTTTTTTGTGAAACATCTGCCTATTAGACCAACGTATTCCGCTGTTTATTCTACTAAGCACTTAATTTTATCTGTTTTGTGCAAAATTAAGCGAAAATTCGCCTATATACAGCCCAAATGCCTTATATTTGCGGGCTTTTTGGCGCATACGCCCCTGTCCAATACCGTAAGTTCTGTTATGGCTCATTCTTATATTTCCAATGCGCATCCCGCATTTATCGATGCCCTTTATCGCGATTACAAAAGCAATGCCGATTCGATAGACATTTCATGGCAAAAGTTTTTTGAGGGCTTTGACTTTGCACTACAATCTGCTCCCAGCAACGGCAGTGCCGCGCCTGACACCTCGGCAGGGCAGGGCGAATTGCGCGCCTATCAACTCATTGAGGCATATCGCCAACGCGGTCATTTATTGTCGAAAACCAACCCTATACGCCCGCGCCGCACCCGTCCCGCCTATCTCGATTTAGCCCATTTTGGCTTGTCTGATGCCGATTTGGGCAATACTTATGTAGTGGGAAGCATTATAGGCTTGCCGAATGCTAATTTGGCGCAAATTATCGAGAAACTCAATACTATTTATTGTGACGCATTGGGTTTCGAATACGACTATATCATACAGCCCGAAGCTCGCCAATGGCTACAATCGCGCATCGAGCAGCACAATGGTAACTATGGATTTTCGATAGATAAGAAAAAGCGAATTTTGGGCAAGTTGAACGAAACGGTTGTTTTCGAGCAGTTTTTACATAAAAAATTTATTGGTCAAAAGCGTTTTTCGCTCGAAGGTGGCGAGAGTACTATTCCTGCCTTAGATGCCATTATCAACCACGCCGCCGAATTAGGTGTAGACGAAGTAGTGTTTGGTATGGCGCACAGAGGTAGGCTCAATGTGTTGGCAAATATCATGCGCAAAACCTACGAATATATTTTTTACGAATTTGAAGGTATGCGACCGAAGACACCATGGGCGACGGAGACGTGAAATACCACTTAGGGTTTTCGTCACAGGTCGAAACACCATCGGGCAATTTGGTATATCTCAAACTATTGCCTAATCCCTCGCACTTAGAAGCGGTCAATCCGGTAGTAGAAGGCTTTACTAGGCAAAGCCGATACGATTTACGGACACCAATTCGACAAAATTTTGCCTGTACTCATACATGGCGATTCTGCCGTAGCTGGACAAGGCATCGTATATGAAGTATTGCAAATGTGTCGATTAGAAGGCTACGAAACAGGCGGTACGCTGCATTTTGTTATCAATAACCAAGTGGGCTTTACGACCGATTTTGACGACGCTCGCTCGGCAGATTATTGCACCTCTATTGCAGCTATGGTCAAAGCACCCGTCATACATGTCAATGGAGACGACGTAGAAGCCGTTGTATATGCTGTCGAATTAGCCACCGAATATCGCCAACGCTTCAATAGCGATGTATTTATAGATATGGTGTGTTATCGCCGACACGGACACAACGAAAGCGACGACCCGCAATATACGCAGCCCGATATGTATAAATTGATTGCTGCCCACCCCAACCCCCGCGAAATTTATTCGGCACAATTGGCGAGCTTTAATGAAGTAGAGGCTGCATTAGCCCAAAAAATGGATACCGAATTTTGGCAACTGCTCCAAGAACGCCTCGATTTAGTGAAACAAAAAGAATTGCCCTATATCTTTCAAAAACCCGAATTGGCTTGGAAAGAAATGGCTCTGGCACAAGCCACCGATTTTGAACAGTCGCCTATTACAGGTATCAGCAAAGAACGAGTCAATTTAATTGTCGAGGGGCTTTCGCGCGTGCCCGCGGGATTCACACCGCTGCCCAAGGTGCAGAAAATGCTCGAAACGCGGCGCAAAAATATGGCAGATAACAAATCGCTCGATTGGGCTGCCGCCGAATTGCTTGCATACGCCGCTATTTTACTCGATGGTAATAATGTGCGCATGAGTGGGCAAGACGTAAAACGCGGCACTTTCTCGCACCGCCACGCCGTTTTGTTCGATGAAACGGCACAACGCACCGACTCCAAGGAAAAACGCGAATATAACCGCCTCAATCATTTTGCCGAACAACAAGGTCGATTTTTGATATATAACTCATTGCTCTCCGAATATGCCGTATTGGGTTTTGAGTATGGCTATTCAATAGCTTCGCCCGAAGTTCTTACGATATGGGAAGCACAATTTGGCGATTTTAGCAATGGCGCACAAATCATCATCGACCAATTTTTATCGTCGTCCGAATCGAAATGGAGCATTGGCAGCGGTATAGGTCTATTGCTTCCACACGGCTACGAAGGACAAGGACCTGAACATTCCAGCGCACGCCTCGAACGCTTTTTGCAATTGTCTGCCGAACTAAATATGTGCGTGACTAATATCACTACACCTGCCAACTTCTTTCACCTCTTGCGCCGCCAATTGGCATGGAAGTTCCGCAAACCCTTAGTGGTTATGTCGCCTAAATGGGGCTTACGCGCCTATCCCGAATCTTCCATTTTTGATATTATCGAGGATACGCGTTTTCAAGAAATCATCGACGACCCACATATCTCCAAGCCCGAAGCCGTCAAACGCTTGTTGTTATGTAGTGGCAAAATCTATTATGATTTGCGTGAATACCAAAAAGCCAATCAGCGCAACGACGTAGCAATAGTGCGCTTAGAACAATTATACCCCATCGCCGAAGGGCAACTAAAAGCCATATTGGACAAATATAGCCAAGCAAGCGTTTATTGGGCACAAGAAGAACCCGAAAATATGGGCGCGTGGTGGCATATCGCCGACTACCTACACCCCGCGCCGCGCGTTATTGCCCGCAAACGCAGCGCGTCGCCTGCTATCGGCTACGGCAAATATCATCCCAAAGAGCAGCAAAGCCTTGTAGCAGCAGCATTTGAATAATTGCTCATGGCGGCTTTCTCTATTGTTTTGCTATCATTTACTCCTGCGCCGCCTGCCATGCTGTTTAGCATAGTAGGCGGCTTTTCCCCTCTAAAATGATGCACTGCGAAATAGGCTTTATTCGCGCAGCAACTGAAAATAGCAGTGAATTTTGCGCATTTAAGAACTATCTCGCCTCTTTGATTGTTATACTACGGGTTCGTGTTTGAAATACACTATTATTTTGTCAAACGTTTTTCTTATGACCATCAATATTCCCGAATTAGGCAAACCTCGCATCGTCATTGTAGGCGGAGGCTTTGGCGGTATCGAGTTGGCTAAGGCATTGCGCCGCGCCGACGTGCAGATAGTACTGCTCGACAAGCATAATTATCACACTTTTCAACCCTTATTGTATCAGGTAGCCACCGCTGGTTTAGAGCCTGACTCGATAGCCTTTCCGTTGCGCAAAATATTCAAAAATCAGGGCAATTTACAATTTCGCATGGCAGAGGTCACGCGCATTGTGCCCGAAAAACAAAGCATACAAACGAATATCGGAAGCCTACGCTACGACTATTTGGTGCTGGCTACGGGGTCTAAGACTAATTGCTTCGGAATCGAGAGCATAGAACAAAATGCTATGCCGATGAAAAGCGTGCCCGAAGCCTTAGACCTACGCAGCCTTATCCTGCAACACTTAGAAACAGCCTTAGAAACCGACGACCTGAAAGAACGCGAGTCATTGATGAATATCGTAGTAGTGGGCGGCGGTCCTACGGGCGTAGAAATGGCAGGTGCCTTGGGCGAGCTAAAAAAACACGTCTTGCCCGCTGATTATCCCGATTTAGATTTGCGCCAAATGAATATCCACCTCATCGAATCGGGCGATGCTTTGCTGGGAGTAATGTCGCCTGTATCGGGGCAAAAAGCACACGAATTTCTGAAAAAATTCGGGGTCAATGTTTGGTTAGATACTTTCGTGACGCACTATGACGGCAATACCGTAACATTCAAGGACGGGCGCACCCTGTCGGCTAAAACATTGATATGGGCAGCGGGCGTGATGGCAGATACCGTATCGGGTTTGGCTGCCGATAGCCTTGCTCGCGGGCAACGCATCATTACCGACGAATTTAGCCGCGTGAAAGGCTATGACAATATTTTTGCCATAGGCGACGTAGCTGCTATGACAAGCGAAAAAACGCCCAAAGGTTTGCCTATGCTTGCTCCCGTAGCTATGCAACAAGGGCAATTGTTAGCAAAAAACTTACAAGCCTTGCTCAACGACAAGCCAATGCGCCCATTCACCTATTTCGACAAAGGCACGATGGCTACCGTAGGACGCAATAGGGCGGTTGTCGAGTCGATGGGTATCAAAACACAGGGTTTTATGGCGTGGTTTATGTGGATGGCTGTACATTTGATGACCTTAGTGGGCTTCCGCAATAAATTGGTCACATTGGTCAATTGGACATGGAGCTATTTCAACTATGACCGAGGCATTAGGCTAATCATCAGACCTTACTACCCCAATTATACGCCAAATCCCGACATCCCACCACAAGCACAACAAACGACAGCAGCAATACCCGCAAAGGTTTAGCCCGAATGTCGAGCTGCTAAAATTTGGCTACTTCTTGAAATCCTAATAATAAGCATTTTATGTATTAAGAAATAATTTTATTCTTTAAATTTTGCAACTATTCGGGGTATAGGGTTTTGGGTATGGGGTAATGAGCAATACTTATCTAATGATGCCCGACATCGCTGCATATTCGATTAGTTCTCCCTACAAGGCTAAATAGTTACCACCCTTGTTTTGCTTGCACTACGAAACATGTAATAAGACCTAAGCAATAATTTGCCTACCTTATCGAATAATCACTAATTTTTCGCTCTTATAGGCACTTTGCCCGTTAGTGGGATTACTTATCGTTACGCGATAGACATACATACCGCGCCCGACGGGGCTGCCAAGTCCGTTCAGCCCGTCCCAAGTTATGTCGGTACTCCTAAAACCTGTCGGTACGATTTGCTGCCTGATAGTTTTGACCAATTGACCCGATAAACTCACTATTTCGATGGCGACATCTAAGGTCTCGTTGGGGCTATTGTGCTCTAAGGCAAAGGCGGTATAGTCGGTCATGGGATTGGGGAAGTTCAGTACTTCGTAGAGTGCTAATTGGGCATTCTGTGCTACGACAAACTCGGTAAAGCCTTTGCCCGAATTGTTGTGTACGTCCCAAGCCTTTACTTCTATGCGATGCCAACCTTCGGATAGCTGATAGAGTGGATAGCGGGCTATGCCTGTTTGGTAGCTATTGGGGTCGGCTTCGTAATATTCGTTTAGTAGGTAAGTCTGTTGTGCATTGTCGTCCAAGATAGCGGTTAGGTCGTGCCCTACCGCGCTGCCTGTGGTGCTGATGCCATTATCGTCATAAAGGCGCACGTGCAAGATGGGGTTTTCGTTGGTTTTGCTGCCCGACTTGAATAGTTCGTCGTTTATAAATACGGATACTTGGGGCGGTTCGTTGTCGGGTATGACATTATCGGCGATTCCGCCTACGATGACAGATTCGGTGTAGCCCGAAGCATCTATATTTCCGTTCTCGGCATATACGCTCACGCGCCCGCTGCCGTAATTGAGCATCAAATCGCGAGGGGCAATAAATGTAATCGAAAATTTACCGTCCGTTACCGTTGCCTTGCCCCTAAACAGTAAACCCTTGCGCTGTTTAAAATCGAAAGGCGGCGAGTTAGCGGGGTCGTTGCGCAGGGTAGCAGTAGTAATTATTTTGTCATAGATAGTGACGGTAGCAGTGCCATCAAAATCGGCGATGAGTTGGTCGTTTTGGTCTTGTACCTCCCCCTGCAAGGTCACGGTGCTGAGGGCTTTTATTGTATCGGCATGGGCAAAGTCTTGTCCGTTGAGCGTAGTAAGAACGGCGTTTTGAGTAGGCAAAGGCAGGCGCAAGGCGGGGTCGCCAAGCAAGTTGAATTTGTGCATATTTTCGTTGGGCTGCGCAAAAGTACTCGTCACATCGTTTTTTGCCAAACGAAATACCTCGCCTATCGTATGGGGCTTGCCATCGACAAAATCGAACAGATGGTTCAGGGCATTTTGGTTCAGTGTGGCATTAGCTCCCGAATAGACCAAGCGCGAAGTAGTGAGGGCGGCGATAGCCCCGCTTTTGGGTTGTTTCACGATTAGCTCGCCGATGGAAGTTAGGTCGGGGTTATCGTATCTCCCAAAGCTACAAGTAGCCGTAATAAACAAAGGCATTTTATCGACATTTCGCCATTTTTTTGTTTGTGCAACGTCTAAAATATTCTTGTGTGCCCAGCCTTCTTCGCCGCCATGCCCTTCATAATTGAGCAATAGGGTGCCCTTGAACACAGCGCGGTCTATGGCTTTATTTACGTCGGGGTAGCGGCTTCCGCCAGCGGTAGTTTCTTGTTTATAGGCATCAATAAATATTTTTTCTACGTTCATGTGCTTTTGGGTGTCCATCACCCATTGGGCGTGGTTGTCGGCACTATTAATATGCGTATTAGAATCTTCGTCGTCGCCGATAAAGACGGTTTGGTTGCGCCAATCGCCCATTGTTTGCGGGCTATAATAATGTATTACTTTGTCTGCCATGTCTTGGGCTTCTTCGGCAGTGAGGGCGGGCATTCTGCCTATGGCGATATCCAATTTTTGCATACCGTTGAGCATTTTTGCTTCTGTGCCTTCGGTGTCGTCTAGGTAGCCGAAATAATCGTCGCTGGTATATGTATTTTGTACTTGTAGCGATTTGGAACTTTCGTAAGAGGGCACAAAATTTTGGTTTTCGTCGGCATCAAACAAAATATTTTTGTAGTCATACGATGCGTCGCCCAGCAGCAGCAAGTATTGTGGTCGGTCGTTGGGGTTCTCGGCGCGGTCGTAATACATTTTCATCAAATCGCGAATAGCCGTAATATCGGGCGCACCCGAAGCAAATTCGTTGTACACTTGCTCGGTTGTAGCTACTACTACGCGCAAATTGTCGGCATTGCGGTGAAACTCGGCGATTTGCTCGGCAGGAGCCAAAAAATCGGGGTGTGTTATGATGACCATATCCGTTGTGCCCGTGCCGTGCAGGTCTTGGGCTTCTATTTTGCCTATGGCTTCGGGTTGTAGCCAATTGGAGCCATCAAATACGATATACTCGCGCAATTGTTCGGCGGTGGCGGCAAATTGTTGGTTGGCAATCGCAACGCGCTGTATATTGCTTATATCGCTTACATGCCATATTTCGGCATTGCTGCCCAAGGCGGCAAATCGGAACAAAGCGGTTTTGCCCGCACCCACAGAGCGCGTATCGCGAAATGAAAATTGTCCCGTGCTATGGCGCAATTGTCGGGTAGCATTCAGTTGTAGGTAGTCGAGCCAACCCGTCGCATTGGCATCGTTGCCTTTATTAAAGCGCAGCCGTACATCTATATTGGGGCTACTGACCATACTGCTCCCTCCCGCAAAGGTCGAATCGGCATAGGGTCCTTCCGAATCGCCCGATACATTGCCGATACTTGGCGTATTAAATGCGGCTTCGTTATTGACCGATACCGTATATGACATATTGGTGCCGGCTACTACGCTGCGTGCCACAAAATTGCCGCGTATTTTGACCGGTTTCTGCGTATCAATATTCGGAAAACTGAACGAAAAGGTTTGTTCGGGTGTATAGCCAAACTCTTCGCCCACAAACATACGCCCGCTATGGGTATAATTGTTTTTTTCTAATTCGTGGAATAAATAATCGTCAAACGTGTCGACCGTATCGGTAGGCGCGGCTGAGTTTGGTGCCATATCGCTAACGCGCTTGCCCGCCCCCAAATCGAAATTGAGGAAATAGTAATTATAATCGGTATAAATATTGAGGCGGTGTTCGAAACGTTGGTATGTGCTGTTATAAGTCCATGCGTGTGGGCTTTGGGCATAGAACAAAGCATAATCATCATTATCGAAAGTGCCATTGCCGTTGTTATCGACCACTTTGATGGGATTTTCGACCAAATCGTCGTATTTGTCGGCACCCGCCAATTCGGGCAACATACCGCCGCCGTTGCCATATACGCGCAATCGGTTGATATTGACTGTTTCGCTGATGCCCAAGGCAGTTAGTAGGTTTCGGTCGATGCGGTAAATACCCGTCTGCTCGACGCGCATTTTATAGAACGTACCATTGCCTAATACCGAATGTTCGGCGTAGCTGCGCCCTTTCTCGGCGCCGTTGGCTTGGTCGTTGTCGGGGAGTAGGCGCAATTCGAGGTCGGCGCGGAGCAATTTTTCGTAGCCGCCCGTTATTTCGTTCTTCCTGATGGGTAGCAGGGTAATATCGGCGTAAAATTTGCCCGCATCGGCACAAACGTATGCTTGTGGGGCAATAAAAGTGCTTACGATGTCGTTTTGTAGGGCAATATTGCTCAAATCGAGGGGCAAATAGGTAGCGTTTCGCAATTTTGCCGTAACTTTACCGCCCGCAGGCAATAATACCCTTTGTCCGAAATAAGGCAAAGGGCTTTGGTCAAAATCGTAATAAGCACCCGCAAAACCAACCGTCGCAATACGGCGCGTATCTGTCTGTGCTTGTTGGATAATGCCTTCCGTCCAGCGCAGTTCGACGGGCTGAACGAGGGTAATTTGGGCATATAGCGGGCAGGCGTTCAGTAGGTAGCCAAACAATAATAACCCTAAAATGGTTCGTAACATAGCATGTAAAGGTGATTTAGCATTAACCGCAGGTAGAACGGCTTTTTTTATACCACAAAATAACGTAAAAATATGGAAATAAGTTGCTAAACGCGCATAAAAGTTAAACCAAACACAGATTGAGCATAAGAACGTTTGTAACTATTTAGGGTATAGGGTTTTGGGTATGGGGTAATGAGCGATACTTATGTAATAATGCCTGACATCGCTGCATATTCGATTAGAAATGGCTATTCCCCCTACAAGGCTAAATAGTTACGAACGTTTATCTACCAAAGTCAGCCTTTGAAATGCCACCTATCATTAACGCACCTAATAGTGCCCCGTCTATTCCTATCTTCCATCTAACGCCGCCTATGCCTCGACAACTACGCTAATTAGCCATTATTTTTATTAATGCCAACAAAACACTATATATTGCTATTCGTACTGCTGCTTGTCAATGCTAATGCTTGGGCACAAGACGCAGAATTTAGCCAATTTTATGCCGCCCCCGCCTACCTCAACCCCGCTATGATAGGATTTACGTCCGAAGCTCGCGTGGGACTGAACTACCGCCACCAATACCCAGGCTTCGGCGATGCCTACCTTACCTTAGCTGCCTCCTACGACCAACACTTCGGACAATACAACAGCAGTATCGGCGCGTCAATAGTTGCCGACCGAAGCGGCGGCGGCATTTATAATACTTACGGAATCAATTTATTGTATGCCTATCAATTGCCCTTGTCGCAAAGCCTCCAACTAAAAGCAGGCGCACAAGTAGGATATATAGGCAAATCGCTCAATTGGGATAAGGTAGTGCTATATGATATGATAGACCCCGTGACGGGCAACCCCATCGTGCCAACGGGCGAGCCAATGCCCGAAAACCTATCCGTACATCGATTCGATATTGGCTTGGGTGCTTTGGTATATAGCGAAACGTTTTATGCAGGCGCGTCGTTCAAGCATATCACCAACCCCGACGTATCTTTCACCGACTCGACCGACCCCGATAACCACATAGGCGTGCGAAGCATGTTTCATATAGGCAACGTATTTTATTTGGATACAGACAAAACATTTGGGTCAAGTTTTTATATCAGCCCCAATTTGATGTTTATTGCACAAGGCAAATTCAAGCAAATCAATGCTGGTAGCTATATCGGCAAAGGCGTTTTGTTTGGCGGCTTGTGGCTACGGCATACCCTCAGCAATACTGATGCCCTGATAACGATGATTGGTATAAAGAGCGGTATTGTCAAAGTAGGGTATAGCTACGATTTTAATATAGGCGGAATCAATACAAGCGCGGGCAGCCACGAATTGTCGCTGCTACTCGATTTTGGCGATAACCCACGCACCGAAAAGCGCGAACGCAGCCGAAAAGCCGCCGAATGTCCAGAGATTTTCTAAACATTACCTGCCACAGCGATTATATTATTATGGGTAGAATATGGCATAGTTAAAATTTTGGTCCATAAATATGAGGCGTATGACCACACTAAAAATAATTAAAAATCCCGCATAAAAGCGTTTTTTCATAAAATCATCACAGAAAAGTCATATTTTGTATCACATATCGCCCATCAAAAAAAAAAATAACGCCCTAACGCAATAAAAATTGAACTTTAAGCATTTATTTTGTGCGCATTTTCGATATAACAGCTAAAAGCGCGATTGCTCGGCTTAAAAATTCCGCGTAGGCGTTTGCTTATTGCCCCAAACTTATCCCCTGCTCCCCACCATCTATTACAACCACAAACCATCTCAAAACCATCTCAATCAGATGAAAAACCCAATAAACATGCCGTTCTGGCTATCCGCAGCAATGATGCTGGTGCTGACCATTAGTGCGTGCAGCAAAAAAACAGAGTCGTCGTCTGCAACAGGCTGGAACTACAACGACCCCAAATGGGGAGGCTACGAAGTAGCCAAAAAACCCGAACAAAAGACAGGACCCGGTTTGGTATTGGTACCTGGTGGTACCTTTACTATGGGCAACGTCGAAGATGACGTGATGTATGAATACAACAATATTCCACGTCGCGTAACCGTATCATCGTTCTATATGGACGAAACCGAAGTAACCAACTTGCACTACCGCGAATACTTATTCTGGTTAGAGCGCATTTTTGGCGAATCGTACCCCGAAGTATTGAAAAAAGCTACCCCCGACACCTTAGTATGGGCAGAAGAGTTGGCTTATAACGACCCTTTCCTGCGCTACTACTTGCGCCACCCAGGTTATAACGACTATCCCGTAGTAGGCGTTAGCTGGAATCCAAGCCAATGAGTATTGCAAATGGCGTTCAGACCGCGTCAATGAATCGTTGATGGTAAATGACGGCATCATCGAGCTTGACCCCAACCAATATGGAGCCGAGCACTTTACGACCGAAACCTATTTGCTCGGACAATACCAAGGGATTGAGAAAAAAGGTATTCCCAAATTAGCCTCGCAAGAAGGTGCAGAAACCCGCCGCGTGCGCTTCGAAGACGGTATTTTATTGCCCGACTACCGCCTACCCACCGAAGCCGAATGGGAATATGCAGCACTCGCTATTATTGCCGAAGATAAAAGCGAAGAACGATTCAGCGACCGCAAAGTATATCCCTGGAAAGGGCAGGGCGTGCGCTACGAAAAACACGGCAAATGGCACGGCGACATGATGGCTAACTTCAAACGCGGCGCAGGTGACTACGCAGGTTTAGGAGGCAACCAAAATGACCACGGCGAAATTACCGCTCCCGTCAAAACATACTACCCCAACGATTTCGGCTTGTATAATATGGCCGGCAACGTCAGCGAATGGGTATTAGACGTGTTCCGCCCCATGAGCACCCTTGATGTACAAGACTTTAATCCCTTCCGTGGCAACGTATTCCAAACCCAAGAAAAAGACGAAGAAGGGCGCGTAGCTCCCAAAGACAGCCTAGGACGCATCAAATATCGCGAGTTGAACGCCGACGAAATCGGCGACCGCACCAACTTCCGCAAAGCCAACGTTATCAACTACCGAGACGGCGACGAACAATCGATGGTGTCTTATGGCACCAACAAAACAACCTTGATTAGCGACAAATCGCGCGTTATCAAAGGTGGTTCGTGGCGCGATACCGCTTATTGGCTCTCGCCCGGCACACGCCGCTTCATGGACGAAGATAAAGCTGCTAATTGGGTAGGTTTCCGTTGTGCTATGATTCGCATCGGCTCATCGGACGGTAAAGAAATAAAAGGCGGTAAAACCAAAAAAGCCCGCTTGTAATAGACATTCTGCCGTCGTTTAAGACAAACCCTGCCGCCGCTAACGCATCAAAACGTTGGCGGCGGCTTCTTTTTTTTAGTCATAGTGGTCCGATTTTCTAATTTTAGACACTACGCTTTATTCGTCGAACGCCGAGAAATGAATGTGCGGCGGGCGAAATAATTAGAAAAACGCGCTCATGAAATCATCAATTATGAACACCGAAAGCAACAAGGAAAAGCTATCGGCAGCGGACAAGGCAAAAAACTGAACGATACTATTGTAGCGCATCGACAGAAAAAGAAAGGCACGGCATGGTCTATCACTGGCTCAAAGGCACTTGCTGTGATTAAAACGAACGAGCTACAAAAAAACAGAGAAAATAACCAAAAATGTGCTGCATAGACAGCACCTAAATTCGTACAGTAAGACAAAAGGCACGACAAGTTTATTGCCGCGCCTTTTGTTGGTCATAATAGCCACTCAATAGTTATTTGCCGCCTCCGAAAAAAGGCATTTGGCTCATATCTTCTATGATATAGCCCTCGGTACTGAATTTTGATTTGTCTACGCTACCTATTTGTAGATTGCTAATGCGCATAGTCATTGTTTCTTGTTTTTTGGGGTCTTTCGAGCGCATAACCATTTCGAGTACCATTCCTTTTGAGGCATTATATGCTCCCAAATCTGCATTTTTTTTATTGATGCTAAAAATACCCGTCAGATTTTCGGGGTCGATATCAATGTCTTCGGCTATCCACATTTCACTGTTCTGTTTTTCGTCTGTAAAGGTATATTTGACGCAAGTATGCCCTTCTATGGTCTTAGTTTCGTTAGTTCTGATGGGTTTATTGTTGCCTGTATCTGTTTTAGAGTTGGTATTTTTGGTTTTGATAGTTGCTTTGGGCATTTTTATTTTGATGCCTGTTTTTTCTCCTTTGTCGTTGGTCAGAGTGGTGGTAGTTCGGTCGCGGCGGTCAAAGATAAGGTATATTTTTTCGTCATTAGTAAACATTTCTGTTGCCGTTTGGTAGGCATCTATATAATGGTTCATGACGACGGGCTGTTCTTTTTGTACGCCTTTTTCGGTTTCGGTCATAGTAGTCGTATAGCTGCCGATAAATTTGCTGGGGGCTACGTTGGTAGCTCCGTCGCGGTCTTCTTCTATTGTCACCTCCGCCTCATCGGTTTCGATGGTCATTTTTTCCTTTTCGGTCTTGGCTTTTGTACTATTTTTTGGGTCTAATGCTTTGTCGATAGATTCTTCGACTTTTTTCTCGACAGCTTGCTCGGCTTTGCGTTGGGCGGCGCGTTCGGCAGCTTTGCCCAATAAGTTGCCAAATTGTGCCGATGCAGGCAGGGTGGCTAACAAAGCAAAAATAGCTAATAATAAGGGTTTCATGGTAGTAAAAATTTAGGAAAATTAATTTTGCGGCACACATCGCTTTTGTGGAAGCAATAGCATCTCCGATGGCAAAAATACAACATTTTGAGTAAAAACGCAAAATTGCCAAATTTTGTTTTTATTCCTTGCTTATTTCATGCCCTTGCGGTATGGCGACATGCGACTATTCTGTTTTTGTAGCTCCGTAGCGATGATATGGAGCGGTTTTTTGAAAAAAAATGTTCCTCTGGGAACTTTAGACGATAAGAATACGTTTATAGCTCTGTAAGCACCTAATTAGAACACGAGAAGCAGCTAACAGCAAATAGCACGGCTATTATTTCGACCCTATGGTGATGCAGCAACGACCTCCTACTTTTTTCTGATACCCACTACGCGCAACTCAAAGCACACCGCACTCAACTCACAGACATTATCTAAACTTTTTTTCATCAGCCCAAAAATTTCCGTCATGGGAACGTCATTTGATTATATCCTCCAATCAAGTCTCAACTTC
This sequence comes from Sphingobacteriales bacterium, assembly GCA_016711295.1. GTDB lineage: Bacteria > Bacteroidota > Bacteroidia > Chitinophagales > UBA2359 > JADJTE01. The sequence continues at coordinate 81,190 of JADJTE010000011.1, forward strand.
ATCTATAAAGATGGTGCTTGTTTGTTCGTCTGCGCACAAACACGTCTATCCGGATTGATGTCGACCAACTTTGATGGGTATAAAAATACGTTTCACCGTGACCGATACAAGCAAAGTCAGCTATTATTGCCAAGGAATTACTGTTGGTGGCAAACATAAACACTATAAAATAATGTTCGTTTGCCTATCTCAAAATAACCAACGACAAAACCCAGCGCACAATAAGCCCGCTTTGTTTGGACATGTTCCCGACAAAGCGGGTTTTTTGCATGATTTAGAAACGAGCATAGTTTAAGGGTAGAACTTCGGTCTCCAAAACCGACGGTGGGTGTTCGAATCACTCTGCTCGTGCCTCATGCAAATATGCCGCCTTAGTCAGCACTGATTTTTTTGCTTCCTTTTTTGCTTTTTGCTACCTGTTTCGATGCTTTTAAGCGACTGCTATGTTTTTTTCATTCAACCCAACTACGCCTTTTCCCTTGCTTCCTCATCGCACTATTTTTTATCATTAAACTCCTCTCCCAAGCCATGCTACCTCACAACCCAACCCCCACCACCCTCGAAGCTACGGCACGGTCTGCCCACCGCCCCGCTGAACGTTTGCAATGCGCTGTCGGACAGCCCAACCGTTATGCCATACATAGAGCGCAGCCCGCGCCCAGTGCCTTGCCAGAAGGTAGCAAAAGTATTTTTGGTCATGTGATTAAGGGTATACTTGCTATTTTATCAGACAACGCAAACCCCGCTTAACGCCCTTGCACGCTGCCTATACTAAATCAGCTCAACCTGCCAAGTGTGTCGCCCGCAACCCAAACACAAAACTTGGTAGGTTTTTTTCGGGCACTACTTTTCTATTTATAAACAAAAAACATACTATTTATAGAGTTCTATTGCCGCTACGCCTTGTAGCCGCAAGCACTCACTGCCCAAAAGGGCATCTCTCTCTTATATTTGAAGGAGTGAAGTTGTCGTTATGCAGCCGCCGAGGAGGTTGCTGTGCCACCAATTGCCCAAAACAATAACACTCCTTTTTCTATCGCGCTTGTAGCTCAATCAGGTAGCAGCATCGCACTTTTAATGCGAGGGTTGCGGGTTCGATTCCCGCCAAGCGTACCCACAAAACGATATTCAATTTTGATAATTTAATATTATTTTTATAGTATATTATAAATAATTGCGCGCCAATAAGTTGTTTTTGCAATCACATCTGAAAAAGCAGCTCAATACAGCAAGGCTTGATATACCGCAGTTTGAGCTCCTATATCAATACAACTATTTCAACTTGTAACAGTAGCAAAGATGGTCTATGCAGCCGCCTGAAGAGCGGACTATATTGGTTCGATACCAATCTGTTACACAAATAAAGATAGCCAAAAAGCATTTTTGAGAGCCTGTCTCTATTCAGAAAATGTAACTATCTAGGCGGGTGCCAAGCATTTTAGTGCTAAGAAATGACTTCTCAATCCCACTATGGACAAAACGTTGGGAGCAAAGAAATAGCAGCACAAAATACAACCCTACTGTTAAATGCCATACCTACGGCATTTTAAGAAACGATTAAGGTAATTTCTGCATTTTCCAAATGTAAGGCTAAATTTTCGATTTTTTACTTTCGCAAGAAGTCTAATGAATAACCGAGCGACGAAACCGCATAGATAGTTACCAGAAAATCATTATAACAGATACAGATTTGACCCGAAATGATTAGGATAACCTCGACAGAAAAGTGTTCCCTCTCCGTGCCCCAAGTGCGTCCGTTGTTTCTACAGCAGCGCGTATTGGGGCTTTTGGGCAATGATGAAAGAGGTATTGGTGTGTAAAACAGTGGATTATCGAATATTGTACGACTTTTTTTGCGTTGAGCGATTGCAAATTCAAAACGATTGCTTACCTTTGCAGCCCTAAATAGCAATATCATGAAAAGAACTTATCAACCATCGGTACGCAAACGCAAAAACAAACACGGTTTCCGCGAGCGCATGGCTACACGTGGCGGTAGGGCTGTGTTGGCACGTCGTCGCGCCAAAGGCAGAAAACGCCTTACGGTATCAGATAGCAACCTGTTGAAATAATAGCCCGCAAGCGCGTGCTACAACTTTCGTTTTGTATAACAATAGCTCAATAGTTCGTCTCGCAAGGCGCAACTATTGAGCTATTGGTGTGTCGTCACATATCACCAATAGCGACTAAGTAAGTTGTATAAGTATTGGTGTACCGAAAAAATGCCTATATTAGGGAACTTTTAGTACTGCTACGGTGTTTGATTAAATACGCTGCACCGTTTTTTCGACAGCGATTTCCTATTTTTTTCACTTATCCACTAAAACAACACCCATTATTATCATGGCTCATTTTTCGGACGTAATCGAAAATATGCTGGGCAAAAATGCCAAAGAAGACATACAGCGCGGTATAAAAGAGTTGAATGAACGGCTGAATGACCTGCTAAATCGCAATAGCAATAGTTCGGATATGAATAGCGGAAGCAAACCCGCTGCCAATGCCCCTGCCGTCAATATCATCGAAGCAAACGACCATTTCCGCGTCGAAGTTGCCGCATCGGGCTTCACCAAAGAGCAATTTAAACTGACCTTAGATGGCGGCGGACTCGTAATCAAAGGTATTGTTGAGCCTACGGCTCCCGTAGCAGGCGAGCGCGTGGTGCGCCAAGAATTTGCCCCACAGTCGTTTGAGCGTTCCTTTGCATTGCCCGATACTATCGACACTGCCAAAATAGCTGCTTCGTGCAATAACGGTATTTTGGTCATTACTCTGGGCAAAAAAGACGAGGCAATTGTCAAAAGCGGTGTGGATATTACTATTCAGTAAGCTACAAGCCCAAAGCTCTTGTACGCCAAAATGGTAAAAATGCCCATTTTACGCGCCGAAATCTTTTGCTCGTCAAAGATTTCGGCGTATTTTGTTGGTGCAAAAATGCTACCTTTGCCCTATCTCTTTTTAAACCCCTTAGCACTAAATGTGTCTAATGGATTTTAGCCTTTTTTGCCATGAAACAAACTGTACTTTGCGGTATCCTACTCTGGGCTTGCCATACCGCCACCCTATTAGCACAAGACGACGAATTTGTATCGCCGCGCTTCCGCAATAATCTGCCCACTGCCACTCCGCCACCGCCGCCCGCCGTACTCACACCCACTACCAACACACCGACGAGCGATAAACCCGCCACCGAAATAGGAGACAAAGACAATGCCACCGCCAAATCGGACAAAGGCGATAAGGGCGATAAGGGAAATAAAGGAGAAAAGTCCGCGCCTAATCCTTATGACAAGGTGAAAGTAGTAGAAAAGGCTGTCCCCGTCTATACGTTCAATTCGGAACGCCGCTATACGGTTATCCACGAATTAGACGGCGAGCAATTTGTACCCGCCCAGTATCAATCGGGTAATAATGACGTATCGCCGCTTTATCCGGGCGATGTCAATATCCGTATCGGGGCGCAAATCGTTACTTTTGAGGGAGTCAAAAATTTAGACGAATTTCAGATATTGAGTAAATTTACCGACCGCATAGGCTATATTTATGAACTAATGGACAAGAAAGGACAGCCTGCGCGTTTTAAAGTAGTCTTAGACCAAGACAAATATGTCAATCTGCTCTACTTTTTCTCCAAAGTATTGGGCGAACATACTTTTTTCTTGGCACAAAAGACCGAACAAGACCGCGCCGCCGAGCTGACGTATTTTACACCCAAAAACGAACTGTTTGTGCGCGGCTATCAGAACCTACTCGATGTGACGGTACACCCCTACACCATGCAGCGCGATATAACGACGGGCGAAAAACCCATTGTCCTAAAAGCGACGGATAATATAGCATTTGGTTTTCAGGAAAACTCTGTTGCCACACCACAAGGAACGTTTAGCATCAAAAAAGCCAATACCTTCGCCTATATGATGGACGGGTTTCCGTCGGTCAGTTCGGTAGTGGAAATACAAACACAGGGAAAACCAGGCAAAGTATTGATATTTTTGAACTATAAACAGCAAATTGAGTTTATCGAAGTCGAAAAATCGCGCTATTATCTAATGCCTTAATATTATATATAATTTTAATCACACATTAAAGCCAAATGTTCCGAGATGAACATTGGCGCATAGAGTTGAATTTCGCAACAATACCACATATTTAAAAATAAAATAATTATTAAATATATCCATGAACAAATTTTTCTTATCTGTTGTTCTGTTGGCATTTGCCGTAGCACTCCACGCACAGCCCGCCCCTAAAAGCAGCACTTCCGAACCCGCCAAAGATGGCAAAACGATTAATGCCCGTAGCTTGCCCAAAGTAAAGAGCCGCGACCGCTTAATCATAGAACTTACGCATGACAATTGGCTCAATAAGCCCGCGTATATCGAAACCAAATGGTTTAGCCGCGGTTTCAATGCCTTTATGATGTGGGACGTGCCCCTTACCAAAAACGGCACCATCAGCGTAGCACCTGGCTTTGGTATTTCTAATACCAACGTATTCACTAATGTTCTGATACAGCGCAGCGCACTCGATGATAGTACGCATTTCAACATTATTCCCGATTATGTGCTGAACGAAACGACACCTAACGACCTGACCGACTCTGTGCGTTTGGAATATTCCAAAAGCAAACTCGCCGTGTCGTCGCTTGATATACCGCTTGAATTGCGCTTTCGCACCAACCCGCACAAGGGCAAACCTTTCAAATTGGCACTTGGCGCACGGATAGGTTATGTCGTCAATGCGCATACCAAATATAAAGGCGATGACTATCGCGACGGCAGCGACCGCAGCGTGACGCTGAAAGAGTCTGTCCTCAATATTAATCGCTTTAAATATGGCGTAACTGCTCGCATCGGCTATGGCAATTTTAATATTTTTGGCTTCTATTCCTTGTCTAAACTATTCAATACTTCCTTAGCACCCGAAATAACGCCGATTTCGGTTGGTATTAGCTTTAATAGTTTTTAGGATAGCTCATTTAGGTAGCTATACCACAGCGATAGGGCTGCTCTTTGTTATCAAAGAACAGCCCTATCGCTTTATAACATCTTTGCCTAAGAAATCTATTACGGCTGATTTGGTAGCACACAAGTCTATTATTTTCGTGCATATCTTAGCATCGCTCTAAGACCACTGCATAGCCCTGCCCTACTCCGATACACATCGTGCAAAGGGCATAGCGTGCTTGGGGCTGTCGGTTCAGTTCGATAGCGGCGGTTTGGAGCAGACGCGCCCCCGACATGCCAAGCGGGTGTCCCAGAGCAATAGCCCCGCCATTGGGATTGGTGCGCGGGTCGTCGTCGTCGAGTCCCCACAAGCGCGTACAAGCCAATACTTGCGCTGCGAATGCTTCGTTGAGTTCGATAATAGACAAGTCGCCGAAGCGAAGACCCGCTTTTTTGAGGGCGTGGTTAGCTGCGACTACGGGACCAATGCCCATAATGCGCGGTTCTACGCCCGACACTGCCCAACTCACCATACGCGCCAAGGGTCGTAGGGCGTAGCGCGTTAGGGCTTGTTCGGAGGCTAATAGTATTGCCGCTGCTCCGTCGTTCAAGCCCGACGCATTGCCTGCTGTCACTGTTCCGTTGGTTTTAAAAGCAGGGCGCAAGGCAGCCAATCCTTCGGGCGTGGTAGTGGGTTTCAAAAATTCGTCTCGACCAACGAGCAGGGCATCACCTTTGCGTTGCGGAATGGCGATAGGGGCAATTTCGATGTCAAAACGCCCCGTTTGCTGTGCAGCGGCGGCTTTTTGCTGCGAGCGATAGGCAAACAAATCTTGGTCGTCGCGCCCAATCTGATATTTTTCGGCTACATTCTCGGCGGTCATGCCCATGCTATCCGTGCCGTATAACTGCTGCATCTGCTGATTGATAAAACGCCAACCGAAGGTAGAATCGTATAATTGGGCATCGCGCCCGAAGGCTTGGGCACTTTTCGACATGACCCAAGGGGCGCGGGTCATCTGTTCAACGCCTCCTGCTACGAACAAATCTCCGTCGCCGCATACAATAGCACGCGCCGCCGCTACCGCCGCCGCCATACCCGATGCGCACAGCCTATTGACGGTTTCGCCAGGTACGGTATAGGGCAAACCCGCCAATAGCAAGGACATACGAGCTATGTTGCGGTTGTCTTCGCCTGCTTGGTTGGCGCAACCCACCACGACATCGGCAATATCAGTAGGGTCAATGGTAGTATGGCGTGCTACCAAAGCGCGAATGACGTGTGCGGCTAAATCATCGGCGCGAACAGCCGACAAACAGCCCGATATAGCCCCAATAGGGCTTCGGACAGCATCTACGATATAGGGTATCATCAAAAAAACATGGATTTGAGGTAATAAATGCCCTTGTTGCCGAGGCATAGGCGGCGCAAAGATACCGTTTTTAACGCCATTGTCTTTATTTATTGCTGTAAAGTAGGCATCGCAACACCAAATTCGAGGTATAGTGTGTATCTTTGTCTTGCTCGTTTTTGCCTATATTTGTATTTCACGCTACCCATTACACGCACAATACCATGACCATCGAAATTATCAATGTTATCTGCCTCGCAGTAGGTTTTTTCGTGCTGCAACGTTTATATGGCAACGAAATATTTAGCCATTGGCAATTCAATTGGCTTACTTTTTTGCTGAGTTTATTGGTCGGTTTTTTTTCAGCGGCATTTATGTCGGGCATACTCGAATCGATGTTTCCCGAATTAGGAAGAATCGAGTTCGGTTCGCCGACTTCATACATTCTAATTGCATTATACATATTGATATATTATATCGCCATTACGCATATTCGTTTGCAGCGAAGTCGTCGCTGACCTTCATGGGTTAAGTGTATTTTTTCCTAAAAATAACGAATCGCCTTAGACTGCTATTTGATATCCTTTGCCCATCGGCGTAGTAGCTGGTATAGCCATGACGTAAGGGTATAGCGTTGGAAAATGGGGGCATATAGTTCGAGGTCTATCCAGTGCAGGCGTAGCGCAGCAGCATAAACCACTACGGCGTATAAAACACCTACCCCCAAGAACGTGACGATAGAGCATTGCCAATAGTAGAGCAGCACCGCAACGGGTAGGGCACAACTTAGGCAGAGTGTCAGAATAGCGGCTAAATGTCGAAAATTGAGTAGGCGGTCGAGCGTCCAGCCCAAGGGGTATAATGTTTGGCGCAAATATAGATAGGCGAGCAGAAAACTACTGATAGCAACCGCCGCCGCTGCGCCAATAATACCTCCTACGGGCAATAGCAGCCCTATCAATGCCAAAAATACGCCGAAATAGCATAGATTGATGCGCAAAATGGTGTGGTAGGCTTTGCGGAGGGTCAATAACTCGGCAAAATCGCCAATTTTGGTCAATAGGACAAGGCTAACCAAGGCAAATACGGGTGCGCCATCGGCGTATATGTCCGATAGGTATAGGCGTATGAAACAAGGGCTGCATAGCACCATAAACACCACAACGGGATATATTAAAACGGCTACTTGGGCAATGATGCGGCGTTGGAGGGTCAATATTGCTTCGTAATCGCCTTGTCGGGCTTGGCTTGCCCAATGCGGAAACATAATAACGGCAATGGCGACATATAGCGTTCCTACTAAGGGTATTTCGATGCTCGAACTGCGATAAATGGCATATTGTGTAAGGCCCAAATAATAGCTGATAAGCATACCGCTCACGTATAAATAGGCATATTGCAATTGGTAGTTGAAACCCAGTAGGCTACTTTCGCGCAAGATGGGTAGCCATTGTTTTTTTTGAATCTCGCCTCCCCAAAAACGGCGCGGCACGCTTGCTGCTACTATCGCTACTTGGCAGACCCAGCCCACACTCACGCTCATGAGTACGCCCCACAGCGACTGGTAGGCATAGACAGCCAATAGCATGCAAGCTACCCGCACAATATTGCCCACGATAGTTGCCACTACGTAGTAATGCGTGCGGCTGCTGTGTACCAATGCCCGCGTAAATAAGTGGTTCAGGTAAAAAAGCAGTACGCAAATAGCCGTCCATTGCAAAAGCGGCGCAGCTTGTTTATGTCCAAATATTTGTGGCGAAATATAAGAAAACAGCCATACTGCCATGCTGCCTATTATGCCCATACCAACAAATAACGCTCCGTAAGTAGCAAAATTATCGCTTTCGCTGCGCGTTTTGGGGTCGGCAAAAGCCAAGGTAAGGCTATTTACCAAGCCAAAATTGACCAAGATATTGGCAATATCCAATACCATAATCACTTGTCCATAGGTGCCAAATTCGTGCTGCGAGAGGCTACGCGCTAAATAGGGCGTAGTCAGAAAATTGATGGCAAAATTGACCACCTGCCCGACAAAAAAGAAAAGCGCGGCGAGGCTGCGCGGTGGCTGCGACATAGTAAGCAAAACAACGCCCATAGCCCTAAGAGGTGTGGCATGGCTGGCTTATGAGCTATGGGCGTTGAGCGAAATAATATTATTGCGTGTAATTTCTACGATTACAATGTATTTGCGGGCTAATAAGGCAATTTCTTTGGCGATAAATTACGTTTTATATCTACGCGCTTGTTTTATCTCCTTCTTCTATTTTTCCGTTGATACAGGTAAGCGTGCGTGCGGGGAACTGCTGCATAGCATAAATATCGTGTGTGCCGAGCAGCACGGTGGTTTGGGTATCAAGGCATATTTGCCGTAGCAATGCGATGATGTCGCGCGAGGTTTGGTGGTCGAGGTTGCCTGTTGGTTCGTCGGCGATGATGATAGCGGGGTCGTTCAACAAAGCGCGGGCGATGACTACTCGCTGCTGCTCTCCGCCTGACAGGGCGTAGGGCATGGCATTGGCTTTGTGACTAATGCCTACTAAGTGCAATACGTGTGCTATGCGTTTTAGGATTTCTTTTTCGTCGCGCCAGTCGGTAGCTTCTAATACAAAGCGGAGGTTGTCGGCTACGCTTCGGTCGGTAAGGAGCTGAAAATCCTGAAAGATGATGCCCATTTTGCGGCGCAGATAGGGTACGGTGCGCCAGTTGACGACTCGCAAATCAAAACCCGCTATATGACATTCGCCTTTTCGTAGGGGCAAGTCGGCGTAGAGGGTGCGCAATAGGCTGGTTTTGCCTGTTCCTGTTCGCCCGACTAAATAGACAAATTCGCCTTTGCAGATGCTTAGGTTTACATCGCTTAAGATAAGGGTGTTTTTTTGGTAGATGTCGGCGCGATACAACTCGATTACGTTTTCGGGTTGTTGTTTGTTGGCTTCCGAATGGCGGTTGATATCGGCAAAGGGGGCGGTGTCACTCACGGGGCTTTAAGATTTGCCGCAAATGTACGCATTTTCTACAAATATACGTTCGGATTTTGCGGGTCGGGCGACCATTTTACGGTCAAAATTCGATGCCGTGCGTATAAAATTTTTGCCCAAAATTCTATGTCTCTATTTTGACCATTCTGTGCCGTTATGCGCCAATAAACGCTGTGCGTGACTCCTGCTGTTTCGGGGTCGGGCGGCATATTACTGAAAGGACCTGCTTGTTGTTCTCGTTGTGCGGCAAGCAGCATATAACTGTTTTTCTCCAATACTGCAGCGAGGTATAGTTCTTCTTCACTCATATTGTTGTTGTTGCGCACAAAACGAAGATACAAATAACCCATCAAGACGGTGAATGCCAATACCATCAGCCAAAATAGTGGGCTGTGGATAGTGTCCATAAGTTGGACAAAGGGGTTCTCAATAGCAAGTATAGGTTTAAACATAGTATAAAGCAATGTTACGCTCACTTTCAATAACACTAAAATAGGGGTGTATAGTTCAGTAAGCATTTAAAAATGATAAATTGCTGTTCGGATATGGTATCAATGCTCAGGTGCGGCTTTTTTGTTCTTATTAGTGGGCGCAGCAGGGGTATAAACTTGATGATTTTGTGCTACAAATTGCGCAGGTTATTTGCAGAGTACGATATGGGTTGTGTTATTTTTTAGCTAACCTACCCAAACCAGCCTTGGCTTGTTGTTCAAAACTATTTTTATAATCGTGGCTTTTGTAGCTTAGGCACTGTTCGTAGTAGCGGCGGGCGGTGGCATAGTCGGCTTGCTGTTCGTAGATGCCGCCCAATTGTAGGCACGATTTAGGGGCGAAATAATAAGCGGTGGCAGTATTAGCGTCTGCACTAATGACTTTTTTGTAGTGCGCGATGGCTTGTTCGGTTTGGCGCATACATTCGGCTATACGTCCGTATCGGTATTGGTATTCGAGGCGTTGCTCTGTATTTTTGAGCGTATTGATATTGATGATGTCCATTGCTGCTATGGCTTGGCTACAATAGCCACCGTCGAATAGCAACCGCGCTTTCAGCAGTTGATAATGGGGTATTTTGCCTGATTGTGCATTTTTGAGGGCTTGTTTGTCGGCATCGATGAGCGTTGCGCCCTTACTTCGGCATAGTTCCATATACAATTGGTATCCTTCGGGTTCGTTTTGTAGTAAGCTATACCACGCCAAGCGTTGAAAGGCATCTTTGACGTAGTTTTTGCCTTTGAATCGATTGAGGAAACGCTGAAAATAGGCATTGGCATCGATATCGGCGCGGTTGAGTTTGCACGCACCCAGCAAAAAATCTAAGTACGGAAAATCATAAAAGCCCGCTGCTGTTGTGGGGCGATGCAGTAGTATGTCTATGGCTTGGTCGTTATTGCCCGCGCGTAGTGCCATATCGGCAGCTACAAAGTTGTGGAGTAGGTTTTTTTCTGTGGGCAATCGGGCAGCTAATTGCCAAGCACGTTGGGGTTGATTTTTGAGGTAGGCGGTCAGAAATATTTGCAGCAACGCACCCTCTTCGCGAAACAAGTGAGCGGGGTCGGTATCGGATTGGCGCGTAAAATCGTCTAATTCTGCCATACCTTGGTTTAGGTTGCCCGACAAACCAAGCAGGCTAACTCCCCATTTGTATTTAGTAGGCACAGTGCCCACTAAGGCATGTATAAGCCCCAGCGATTTGAGGTTGGGATAGAAGTTCGGAAAATGGGTTTGGTTATCTACCAGCAGTTGATGGGCTTTTTGGGTTTCGCGAAAGGCACTAAAATATTGTTCAAATTTGAGGCGGGCGGCTGCCCATTGCAAATTTATCTCGGCTTGGGCATAGCGGCGATACGGCGAATGGGCAGGTAATTGTGCCAATTTTGTCAGTCGCTTGCCTTTGTTGGGTTCGAGTTGTTGGAGCAGGGCGGCATCTTCGCTAATAAATAGCACCAACAAATCGATATAATTTTCGAGCAGCAAGGGCAGCAGGTTGTTTGGGTTTTGCCCTTGTTCGGTTTGCAATAATTGTTTGCCCTTGTCTAATTGTAAGGACATGATGGATTGGTAAGCACTACGACAATTACTTGACCACTCTATCGTGTAGGTGACAGCGGCGGCACCGTCATAAGCAGCAAGGGTGTTGGGTTGGGCTATCCCTACTGCCACCCAAGCGATAAGGCAATGCCAAAATGCCCAGTGGCTGCGGGTTGTTGTCGAGTTGTGCCTCGATAAAAGCCAATCACGCCTTATTTCGCGCTCTCGGCAAGGCGCGAGGGCGGAACAAAGCGTAGTAATGGGTATGAAGTAGTGGAGCAAAACGGGCTATTTCTTTTTCTTTTTCTAAGGCTTTTTTGGCAGCTTGCGATTCGATATATATTTTAGTGGTGTCTATTTTGGCTTTGGGGTCGAGGCTTTGTAGTCCTAATGTTTCTACTTGGAGTAAAATGGCTTCGAGGTCTTTTTCGACATTTGAGTCGTAGCCTTGTTTGAGGTCATAATCGTAGCGTTTGGCGATAAGTTGGAAAGTCCATGCTGTCAATGGATTTTTGATTTCTTTTAGTATATCATAAAAAGTTCTGCCGCTTTCGCGTTCGATGATTTTGATGAGTACGCGCCCGTCGGAGCGATACATTTTTTTCAGTTCTTTTTCAAATTCGCCGCGCATTTCGTCTTCCAACTGTTTGAGGTATTTTTTTGTCGCGTTTTTTATCCAACTTGCTCGATACTTCTTCTATCTCGCGCAGGGCAGCCAAGGCGCGTTGGGCGTAGGGATACACGCGAATGACGTTTTGCTTCAAACGCCTGATGCGTCGCTCATCATCTTCGGAGCGCAATACGCCTTTAATCGTATAAGCACCATAATAGACCATTGGCAGCGTGTCCAAATCGTGGGGCACAGCACCTATTTGGAACGGCGGGATGGTGTCTATGACCGATGACAAAATGCCCTGTCCGCACACCCCGAAAGGCAGCAGCAGGCATAAGGCAGCGCATATCCATAAGTATAAGGATTGCATCATAGAAAATTTCATCGTATCATTAATTGATTTAGCCCTTAGACCTCCTATTGTGTGTCTAGGTTTATTGGGTATCTCTATTAGCAGGTCGCCCCGAAGGGGCTTAAAAAATGGCTATCGTCGGTTTTTTTATTAGTGGTTTCTAATTTTGAGTAAAAAAAATAACGGGAGCATATTACTCGCGCCCTTGCTACAAAGCAGCATCTACCAAACCGAAATTTAAAAATCAGACCACTGATGGTTTGGGTTTTAAGTTTTGAGTATTAATTTTGCCTATCGTGTATTCATTTTCAAGCGTTAGGATTTAGGAAATAGCGTTAGATAATTGAGATATTAGTTCAAGAACTCCCCCTAACCCCCTCAAAGAGGGGAAATTTATGCAAGATATAATTCACTGATTATCAATAATTTATGATAAATTATAAAAAATATTTAATACATTTTATTTTTAAGGTGGCATAAACATATTACATCGGTAACATCTAATAGACACAAGCCTGAGAATACCATAGGCATAAAGTTCCTGTAAGGTAAGGGTATAAAAACTAAAAAATCAGGCCACTAATTATCAATAGTTTTTCGTAAAGCACTCACATCTTCAACTTTCCAAACTACTATGGTTTGAGGGTCTTCGTAGAGTTTGACGAAACTTGGAGGTGGATTTTTAAGATAGGAGGGCAGTCGTTCCCAACTTAATCCCGATAAACTTTGGGTCGGCCAGTTGTTCAACACATAAACGCTGTCTGATGGCAAAAATGTTGTGTTGGCGGCTTCCTCAAAACTTAGGTATTGGTGTTGAAAGGCTTTGGCTTTAAAGCCGTAGTAATATTGGCTAAATTTCGTTGAGCTTTATTGGTAACGACCGTAATTTTGTAAGGTTTATTTTTAAAATAATGCCAGATAAACTGTTTTTGGTGTGCGTATCCGTTGCTCTTTGCGTACAGTATATAATTTATTGGATACAAAAATAAGGCAGCAAAAAATATACTCACAAGCAAAGTTTGCCGATTGGCTATTTGCAGTTTTTGGGCTTCAAAAATTAGCGATAAGGCAAAAACTACGAGCAGGGGTAGGTACAAATAAAGACTCGCCCATTTATTAGCCGATAAAAGGCAGCTAAGCAAACAGGTCGCAGCAAATAAGGTTAAGTAAAGGGCATATTTATTTTGAGCAGCCCAAATTGCCAATACTTGCCCAGCGGTAATTGCTGCTATTGGAATCAGAAATAAATAGTGGCGTGGGTCGGTGCGCATGGGCATGTAATCCGTAAAAGAGGTAGTTGTAAAATAAGCCGATAAAAATAATCCAACAAAAACGGTAACCCAAAAAGCTTGCTGGGTAGGCATTTTAAGCATTGCTTTGCGTTTATATTGTTGCCAAACCAAGGGCAAAGTCAAACCCATACTTATCGCCATACCTTGTTGTATAAAAAGCAATATTAATCCGTAGGTAATGCGTTGTATTAAGGGCTGTAAATTTTCGGTATAATTTAGGTCATAATACATATTTTGTGCAATTGCATTAAAACGCATCATCCAATCGCCGGTTAAGAAGCTAATTAGCAGTAAATAGGTTAACAAAACAAATGCCCCTATTATAGTGCTGCTCAGCCAAAACCACCGCAGGCGTTTGCTGCCTCCAAAGCCATCAACGACCAACAAATATAATAAAAAAGGAGTAATTACAAAAATTGTTTCTTTGGCTAAAAATGCAAAAAACAAGGCAAGGACAAAACCAATTTGATGCCCTATTGCGTTTAGGCTGAACTGATGTTTAAACAAAACGGGTGTTTCCAGAGCTGTATCCCGATGAATGCCAAACCTATACCGGCTGTAAATAACAAAAGCAGCCAACACCCCAAATGCCTGAATAATATCGGGCATAATTTTATCGGCATAAAACAATGACCAATGGTTAAACCCCCAAATGAGGATGGTAAAAAACATAGCCATTTTGCCAAATTGCGAAGCAACATACACTAGCAAACAGCCCGTGGCAAGGGTTATAAGCAAAGGATACAAAGACGAGGCAGTGTCATTAATACCAAAAAAGGCATAACTTATTGCCGTTGGCACTATAATTGCCCACCGGTAAGCAAACATGTCGTCATTAAGCGATATACTGCCTTCTGCCCACTGTGCTGCATAGTAGGCATAATCCATGTCGTCAAAAGCATAATGCCCAAAGTAGCCAAAAATATGGTAAACAACTAACCAAATTGCCAAACCACCTAACAAAAAGGCGGCAAATTTATTGTTCGACCAATATCTTATTTGATTCATGGTAATGAATTGCAGGAGGTTTGGCACACTAATTAGCCTACCAATATAAACTAAGTAATGTTCTATTATAGACTGTAGTGCAAAAAAGGCAAAATTAATACATTAAATTTAATTTCAAATCGTAAATTATTCATTTATAGCCATCTACATATCTTGTAATTACTAAACATTTCGTTAAAATGATTTCTTGCACCCAAGTCATTCATGACTGTAGTGCAAAAAAGGCAAAATTAATACATTAAATTTAATTTCAAATCGTAAGCTATTTGCTTACAACCATATACATATCTTACAATTACTAAATACTTTGTTAAAATGATTTCTTGCACCCAAGTCTTCATCTCAAATAAAACAAAGAATTTAATATTTTTCAAAATTTAAACGCGATTTTATCCACCGCCGTGCCCAATAGCCTGTCCACAGACCTATACATATACCCAGCACTGCGCCGAAAATAACATCACTCGGATAATGTACGCCTACATATACCTGCCCGTAACAAATCGACCCCGCCCAAAACACACCTACGGGCAATAGCCATTTAAATTCGCTGCCAAAGAGCCACCATATATATGTAGCTATACCGAAGTGGCTGGTGGCATGTGCCGATACAAAACTCTTGCCGCTGCCGCAAGGTATGAGCAGGCGCACTGCGTCGGCAAATACTACGTCGCGGCAGGGGCGCAAGCGTCCGAAATAGGGTTTGATGAGTTGGCTCGCTATTTGGTCGGTCAGGACAACTGTAATAAGGGCAAACAACAAAATATATGGAGCCTGCCGCCTATAATTGAGCCATACAAAGGTGACAAAAAATACGTACAAGGGCATCCAGAAAAACTCGTCGCGCCAAAAAGGCATGATAGCATCTAAGAAAGCATTTTGCCCGATATCATTAATCATCAGAAACCAAAAGAAATCGAAGGATTGCAATTGTTCCATGGCTGCGTTATTGTCCTACTTGGTTGCGCATATTCAGTACTTGCCCAAAAAAACCAATTCCATTTTGGTCGAGGGTACGCAGATAGCTTTGGTCTTTGAATTTGAACATAACGCGGTTGCAACTCGATACAGCAGGTAGGTTAAACTGTACTTGGAATTGGATTTCGCCTTGTGCATTTTTGAATACGGCATTGCCGTCATATTTTTCGTTTGGGCAACCGCTGCCTGGGGGGGTGTTGGTAATATAACTCAAAAAGCGCAATACCTCGTTGCTGCCCTCCGACTCGAAAGTAACTCCTGCATCATAAACCATATATTCTACTTTGGAGCAAGTGCGAAGTAGTTCGGCGATAGCGGCGCGTGGGTCGCCTTGCCCGCTGTCGGCAGCAGCAGTAGCTGCGGCAGGCGGTGGTGTAGTGTTGGTGGTGGCTGTGGTAGGAGCATCGGAAGCGGGCGTATTGCTTTGGCAGGCTCCCAACAACAAAAGAACAACAATAGGCAAAATGCGGCAGATAGGCATCATTGGTAAAAAGTAGGTTTTTTTATTATAATTGGTTGCATTGTCGGCATACTCCGCGCACCAAAAAATTAGAATCGATATAAGAATAGCCCTGTGGTAGTTGTATATTGGGTATAGAAATGGTGTCAATACACTGTACAGTTTGGCATTGCATACATTTAAAGTGTACGTGTTCGTCGTGGTGCTGGTGTTCGGTACAGTGGGCACAGAGGGCATAACGCGTAGCCCCTGCATCGTCTAATACCTTATGGACAATGCCTTTCTCCAAAAATGTGTATAGGGTACGGTAAATCGTCACGCGGTCAAATTCGGACAATGCCTGCTCTAACTCGCTATGTGCCAA
This sequence comes from Sphingobacteriales bacterium, assembly GCA_016711295.1. Lineage (GTDB taxonomy): Bacteria > Bacteroidota > Bacteroidia > Chitinophagales > UBA2359 > JADJTE01. The sequence continues at coordinate 97,561 of JADJTE010000011.1, forward strand.
GGCGTAGCTATGTGCCGAAAAATGCGCTATCATTTGTTGCCGACAATTGGTCTGCCGCAAATGGTGTTTTTTTAGAATATGGGCTGTGTCGGACATAGCGGATTTTGAATGAGCATAAGACGGTTTTCTCCTGTTATTCTATGGTCAATGGACTATTATTATCCAGTGGGTGATTAAAAAAAAACGGCTTCCATTATGCAACATTGTTGCAAATAATGTAACTTTGCACCCGCAAAGATACTTCAAAAAATCATCGAAATTTGTTAAAGATGCAAAAAGCAAGTGCTTTTTTATCCTTTTTCTGTGCCATTCATTGTTTAGCCCTACCAATATTGGCTACTTTAATGGCATCGTCGGCAGTTTTGCCCATCTTACACCATCCCGTCATAGAGTTTTTATTGCTTGCGCCGCTTGCGCTGCTTACTGCCCAAACTGCCTACCGCCAATACAAACGCTCGCCGCGCTCGCTTTATTTTGTCGCCTTGCTGCTCGGATTGATAGGTATCTGCTTGGCGTTGGTGGCACATATACACGCGCTTTTGGGCATTAGTACGCTATATTTAGCTGCAGTACAGTGGATAAGCCATAGGCGGTTGGCGGTATGTTGTGAGAGATGACCTCTGTTTGCAAGCAATATCCCACAAGCACCCCCAACTCAAAATGACGGGATCAGATGCTAATGCCTTGGCATGGCTGGGTACAGAGTCATATAGCAATGTATAGAACGCTTGTCTTTTTGACTGTTCAAAAACTAAACCTTTTTAGCCCACTTCATTTTTTATCGTCCAGAAAAATATGCGTTTTCATTTTGCCAAATATCAAGGCGCGGGCAACGATTTTGTATTGATAGACAACCGCAATGCCCAATTATCTGCTACTGACCCCTTGCGGTATGCCCGTTGGTGCGACCGCCATTTTGGTATAGGGGCTGATGGGCTTATCCTCATCAACCCGCCCCAGCAGCCCAATACCGATTTTTATATGGCTTATTACAATGCCGATGGACGCATAGGCAGCATGTGCGGCAATGGCGGTAGGTGTGCTGTTGCCTTTGCCTATCACTTGGGTATCGTAGGGCAATACGCTCGGTTTGGTGCTGCCGATGGGTGGCACGAAGCGCATATAGATATTAATACTGCCCAAGTAAGCCTTCGGATGTCTGATGTGGCGGGCATTGACCGTTATGGCGATGATTATATAGTGCAGACAGGCTCGCCGCATTATGTGCGCTTTGTCGTCGATATTGCTGCTATTGATACCTACCGCGAAGGCAAAGCCATACGGCACTTGCCCGAATTTGCAGCGGCGGGCATCAACGTCAATTTTGTGCAACGCCACGCCGATGGCAGTTTGCTCATAAACACTTTTGAGCGCGGCGTAGAAGACGAAACCCTCGCCTGCGGTACGGGCGTAGTGGCGGCATCTATCGCTGCGCACCACCAATATGGCAACCTCAATACCTCGCTCTCCGTATTGACCCATATAACTGCCAAAGGCGGCAAACTGCAAACGCGGTTCATGCCCCAACCCAATATATCGTATACCGACGTATGGCTTACGGGCGGTGCCGAATGGGTGTTTGATGGCAGCATAGTGGATTGAAAAAGCAAATATATTGTTATATTTTTATTACAAACACAATTGTTGGCGCGTAGCAATGTGGCTCGCATTTGCTTGGGCAATAAGTGGCGTATTGGTGTCTGTGTGGGCACAACCACACCGCTTAGTGATTGTAGCGTCAGCGGCAGATTCGGCTACGCTTGCACCCCTTGCCTTGGACTATGCCGACAGCGCAGCTTGTAGGGTTGCTCTGCAACGCCATACCGAACAGTTGCGCCGTGCGGGTTATGTGGGTGTTTCGATAGATAGCCTCTGGCGCGACGCTCACCAAACTCGTGCGGTATGGTTCGTAGGTCAGCTCTATTAATTGGCAAACTTACGCATAACGGGCATTGACCACAACTTAGAACAGCGCAGCGGCATAAACCGACTAAATACCGGCAATCGAGCTTGGCAAATAGCTGATATAGAACGCTTAAACCGGCAACTATTGCGCTATGCCGAAAATAACGGCTATCCGTTTGCGCAAACCCAACTCCAAAACATTAGGCTGACCGAGCAAGGCGCGTTCAGTGCCGACCTGAATTGCCAACTGAACAGCCGCATGTTACTCGATACCATAGCAATAGAAGGCGGCGCACGGATTAGCCGCCGCCTATCTGTGGCGTTATTTGCATCTGCCGCCTAATGCTCCCTACCGCGAGTCGGACGTGGAACAAGTAAGCGCACGACTGCGCGAATTGCCTTTTTTACAAGAAATGCACCCGCCCCTCGTGCAGTTCAATCTTGACGGCAAGGCGCGGTTGAAATTGTTTGTGAAACCGCGCAAAGCGAGCCGTTTCGACTTTTTATTAGGCATATTGCCTACTACGGTCGGCGGTGTTCGGCGGTATCAACTTACGGGCGAGGGTTTGCTCAACCTACACAACGCCTTCGGGTGCGGGCGAGTTGTTGGATTTGCAGTTCAAAATTATCCCAACAATATCAAGGAGCTAAAAGCGCGGGTAAGCTATCCGTATTTGCCTTTATTGCCTTTGGGCGGCGATATAAAATTTGAATTATATTTGCGCGATACCTTGTTCAGGAACGTACAAGGCTATATAGCGGCGCAATACCTGATGCGAGGCAATAATCATTGGAAAGCCTACATACAGATACAGTCGTCCGATATATTGTCGGTCGATAGTGCGGCAATTGCCCTTAGCAAGCGGCTACCCGCCGTATTAGATACCCGCTCTACGCTTTATGGGATTGAGTTTAGTTGGTCGCGCTTGGATTATCGCTTCAATGCGCGGCGGGGTTTTGCTTGTTGGCTGAATATAGGAATAGGCAACAAAACGTTTCGCCCCAATCCGCAAATTGTGGATATAGGAGCAAGTATCGAAACCGATTTGGCAGCACAATACGACAGCCTAAACCGCGTAGGTTTGCACGGGCAATTGTCGGCAAGCCTCGAAAAATTTACGCAATTGGGGCGCAATAGCACTATCTATACAGCCCTGCGCACGGCTTGGAAGCCGCCCCAAATTACGATGCTCAACGAGGCATATCGGATTGGTGGCAGCCGTTTGTTGCGCGGTTTTGACGAAGAGAGCATTTTGGCTACTTTTTATAGCATTTCTACCGTCGAATACCGCTATTTGTTGGAAAGCCTAAACGCCTATGCGATGCTATTTGGCGAGCTGGCTTATGTCGAAAACCGCAGCCGCAATGCCACATCTATGCCCGACCGCCCTCTGTCGTTTGGGGTGGGCATGACCTTTGAAACCAAAGCCGGCGTATTTGGCTTGACCTACGCGCTGGGTAGGCAGCAGGGCAATAGCATCGATTTTAGGGCAGGAAAAATACATTTGGCGTATATCAATTATTTCTAATTGTGTGTGTGGCTTTCTTGGTGGAGTTGGGTTTGTTGCTTTGGTTCTTATTATTGGTGTTTTTTATTTATTTTGTTTTTTTAAACTGCTTGTAGTGAAAGTTTCTGCGGTACTAAGGGGTATCTTGCTAACTGATTTATGAACCTTTCTCGCTGTGGGGTTTTCAAAATCATACGTCAACGTCAAATCAATAAATTGGTCTTCTTTGATTAGTCTATCGAACTTTGTTTTTAATTTTTTATATTCAGTATCATTTATATCAATGCTGCCTCTTGGTATTGTATAATGCCTTAAAAAAGGCACGCACATTTTGGTTTAGATTATATTTATTTATTTCTTCGTCTGTGAATATATTATTCTCAATTATTTTGTGCGCCAATTCTTTGTCTTCTACCGATAGGCTTCGGTATTCTTTTTCCCAAATTTTTGTATAACCTAAATTATACCTGAAAAGGTGTCTATAAACTATATATGTTTCGGGCATATAGAGTATCTCATAAAATTCATCCAAATCCTTACCAAAGGCTTCTTCAAAAAAGGATGACTTTTCGTTTTTATGTGCAGGAGCTACGATTCCCTTTGTAACATTCAAAACTGATTGTATTGCTCGGACGACTTTTTTATTCCAATGCTTCCCTGTAAAATCTCGGTGCTTGGCTTCCTCTCCGAAAAGCGGGATATACTTCATCGGAAACGAAAAAATGGAGATATCTAATTCTTTACACAAATCAATATTTATCCGTAGCCTTTCATACAAATCTTCGGGCTTATCTTGAAAGTTATAAAGGAGATAGTTAGATAATTCTTTAATCCCATACTTGGCTGCTAATTTAACGGCAGCGACATACTGTTTTTTCAACCCGATGTAATCAAATGCAATTCGTAATGGGCGAATGGGTATCTCGCTCATTTTTTGCATAATTTCATCCGTAACATAACGGCAGTCAGTACCCTGATTAAAGTCAACATACCTTAAACGAGGTGCTTTGGGTCTATATTTTTCATATATTTCTTCAATGATTGGATAGGCATTTAATAGATTTTCTATTGTTGTCGTTTCAAATACCAACAAATCATATTCAGCAAGCGTATTGTAGTATTTTTGGGCAACTTTACCGCGAAGTCTTGGTATTAGGGCATGGATTAGCCTAAATGCCATTCGCATAAAACCATAGTCATTGTAACGGCTTACCAAATTGTCAATTGCGATTTTCAATTGATTAGGTTCTACGTAGGTTGCACCTTTGTAGAAACCCATTGCTTTAATTTCATCGATAATTTCAATAAATTTGGGTGATGCGAGGACATTATTATCCATTAAAAGCAGGTTTTGCTGTTCGCCAAACCTGTTTTTAATGTCCATAAATTTATCAATCGTTTCAATTTTAGGCTTGTATGTAGGTTCAAGAATAGGAACTGAACAAAAAAGCACACTTGCGGGTACAGCCTTTTGTCATAAAGGTAAAGTACGCGCTCTTTGTTGGGTAATCGTAATCAATCTCATTTAAAATAGAATAGTCCAATGGTAGGTTGTCAATAATTATGTCCTTTGCAATTGGATTATCGGGGTCTAATATTCCTGCCTTATCTAAAATTCCTTGAAATGGTGTAATGCCTGTTGCTTCTTCAACCTCTTTATGCAATAGTGAAGCAAGTACTCCACCAATAAAAAGTTGGTCGGGTTGCTTGACCAATTTTTTGCAAAACTGTATTGTCTCTATTGTTATTTTCCAATAAAAGGTAAATAGCGTTGTTACATATATTCTATCAAACTTTGGCGATTTGACGTACAATTTTTTCTTGAAAATGTCTGCGTAGTTATAAAGTTTACCGAGTACAAGAATCTCTGCCTTGCTGGTCTCTAAATTCAAATCATTTAGAAGTTGGCTATTTTTTGTTTTGATAAATTTCTTGATAGTTGCTTGTTTGACATTCCAGTTTACAGAGGGGTCAATAAAAATCAAATCTTGCAGACAGTCTTGCCAAAGTTCGTCAATCACCAAATCCTTTAAATCGCCTTTGAAAAACGCACCTTGTCGCCAAGCATACGGTGGTATGGCTATCTTCATCAATCCGATTGGCGGATATTTGTTGGCGTAGTTGGGTTCGATTAGGAGTATGTTTTTCATTTAAATTCGTCTTCGATTTTTTGGATGACTAATTCTGCCCTCTCATTGTCCAATGTGCGCTTGATGATGTCGAACACCTTCGAAAACAACTTGCGCTGCTCTTTGGAGAGTTTGCTCAATTTGTCAGTCCTGTAAACTGGCTTATCATCTATTTCTGGCAAGTCTCCTTGAACAAGTTGCTCTGATTTTACAACTCTGTCAAGGACTTTATACAGCGAGCCGTCTATTTCTTGCTCTGCTTGCTGTTTTAATTTTTGAATAGTTTTTTGACCTTTTTCGGCTTTTTCCTTTTTGTTGTTCAGTTCAAATATCATTTTTTGCTGTTCCTCCTTATTAACAAAACCCTGTTTCTGTTTTTCCTCATACTTCTTTTGTTCCTCTGCAAAGTTGTTAATATCTCTTTGTGCGCTAAGTCCGTCTGAAGTTTGGTTCGCTAATTTTTTAATCTTCAGACAAGTTGACTTTAACTTGTCTTTCAGTTCTGAATAGGTCGTGCTATCAACGAAATCATCTCTTCGCCCGTTGGGAATAAGTTGATTGTGCAAAGCATAGATTTCGCCAACAACATAAAAATTAAACCTCGTGTCGGTCGGATTTGAACCAAAAAGGCTTTCCAAGCGGTTTTCATCGCCTATTTGAATGTTATCTTTTCTAACTCTAAGACCTCGTGCTTTATTCGACTTGTCCAATTGCCTTCCTTGAATATCTGAAACACTATGCCAACCCCAAAATAACAATTGTCCGTTCTTGTCGTATGATTTAAAAAAAGTCAAATCCAAAATGTCGCCGCTTTTTTCGCGAAACGGATGTGTGTTTTTGCTTCGGTAAAGTGTAGTTGTGTAGCCTTTATAAATCTGCTCCGTGCCGAGAAAAACTTTGTATTCATCTATTTTGATGTTTTCTTTTTTCAACTCTTCGTAAATCTTGCTCTTGTAATAAAACCCACTATCAAAAGGAACTGGCGCAACCATTCGCAAATAATCCATTATTCCGTCCTCGTCTAAAAGTTCACTATTGGTAACGCCTGTCATTATCACTTTGAAATAATGTTTTTCTGTTGCTTCGGGTTCTTCATGAAAACTTGTAACTGTCATAATCACTTTTTCGGCTTCCTCCTTCTTGGTACGGTCGTTGACAATCTCTTTGAGGCGTTTAGCGTCCCAAGTCATAATTGACTTTACATTTTCACCTCCAAACGTTGTCTCAAAAACAAGCCTTTCGCAATAACCAAGTCCTCCCAATCGCCCAATGCCTCGAAACCCTTTTTCTTTCCCAATTTCCTTTTCTGATTGTGCCACATTCTGCAACATCGGCACTACTTGGCTATTTGAAATGCCTGTTCCATTATCTTCAATGACAATAGATTTCCTGTCCTTACTTATTTGGATATGGATAGCCGCCTCTTGTGAGGTGATTTGTCCATTTGAAATTGCTTTGTCCAAAGCGTCAGCTGAGTTTTGTATGTACTCACGATAAACGCACCGTGGGTCGTCATACATGCCAACGGTTAGGTTTTCGATTACAAACTTGCCAACAATTGGTGTTGCTGGTTTATCCATTTTTAAATTGACGGTAAATGGGTTTGGGAAATTTGATGCTCAATAAAGAACGGAAAACAGGATTTTGTAAAATATATTCTCCTTGTTCCAACCTTGTCATCATTGATTTATAGACGGGTGGAACATACTGGTAATCACTTTTTGATACTTCAATTGCATTGGAGCGACCGTAGGCGTGTGTAGCGCAGTTGCCTTTTACCCTGTCGTGAATATCGCTTTTGAACTGTTCGGCTGAAAAAAGAATGATGCCCAAAGACCGTCCACGCTCGGTTACTTCTAAAACCCGCCTCAAAATGGGCGAGTTTTTGGGGATGTCCTTTGAAGCGTACTTGTTCAATTCATCTATGAAAATGATAATTTTCGAGGGGATTTCAAATTCTTCTCTGCCTTCAATTTGTCCTAACTTCAAATCGTAAATGGCACTTACAACATCCCCGAAAACAAAGCCTTGCATTTCTTCGCTCAATTTGGCGATGTCAACTACCAAGACATCATTTTTATTGATGTTCTGAATAGCCTCTTGCAACCTTACCCCGCCTTGTATTGCTTCAATGTTGTCATTAAAAAGGTGGTGGTTCTTTTCATAGACCCTATTGAAATGGCGGCTAAATTTGCGCCAACTCAAAACGGTAATTTCTTTGTCCTTTCCAGTATTGCCGCTTTGTTTGTACTCGCTTAACTTAGTTTTGAAGTCTGCCCATTGAGTAACCGCACTAAATTCGCTATTTTCAGAGGCAATTTGAGCCACTATGCTTGACATTGTTTCGTTCGTGTCGTCAACATTAGCAAACAGCATTTCGATTTTCTCCCTATCGCTTTCATATGTGTATGCGTATTGGTGCGCCTTGCCTGCGTCCCGTTGGCTTTCAAAATCCCGTCCGTAGGTAACGCTTTCGGGGTTTTTAGCATAGGGATAGAAGTATTTGACATTTTCAAATGGGGTTGGCGGTATCCTCAATTTCTGCAAATAAATTTCTCTATTTGTTTCGTCTAATTCATCATTTTCTTCATCAAGCCCCAACAAATCCCTGCCTTTTACATTAAGAACCACGAATGCCACGCTATCGTTATTGTTTAGCCCCTCTGTATTTCTGATGTATTTGTCCTGTATGGCTTTCATCAGAAACATGGCATAAGAAGTTTTGGAAGCCAAGCCCGAAATACCTGAAATATTTAGATGCGCTCCTTCGGGACCAATCAAGAAGTGTGAATTGAAATGCACGGGAATGGTAATTGGGTTTTCCTCATACATTTCAATATAGCCGCATGGAATAGGGTGTTTGACACCAGAAAGCCCCAATGCCTGTTTAATGTCGTCCTCATCTGCAAGTGAAACAGGCTGACCGTCTAGAACGGGCGTGTAAATGCTACCCGTATTGCCAACAACCCTCGCTTTTACATAATTCATCCCTATTCGGTCGGTGTTGGTAGTTGCTTCAACATCGCCAAAATCGCTTGAAATGAACCCTGCCAACGAACTTGCACTATCGGTTATGTGGGAAATTTCTTCGACCACACCAAACGTAGTTGAGTGTTTGATGTGCTTTACTTTTACCACGTCAAAAGGTTTGATAATCAAGTTTTTTTGTGTCCAAAAATAAAACTCATCCACCGTTGAAGGCGCACGTTCAGTTGCAACTACTTTTCCTATTTGCTGTATCATATTATTCAAAACAGGTTAATAAAATGAAGGTCACTCAAATACTGGCTTTTGAGGTAACTCTCTGTTAAATAAATTGGGTACAAATGGTTTGCCCAGCGTTGGTCTTTTCCATAGCAAACGGGGTTTCTTTCGTTGATAATGTTGGCTGTTATTCTATCAACTTCTCCGCTTTCCAAGCCATTTTCTTCTTCGTGCTTTGTAACCAGTACCTTTTCAATTTTTGCTATTCCTGAAAACGGACTGTCAGTTACTTTGGCATCCCTAATCCTTACATACCAAACACTAAAAAAGACATTTCCAACCCTGCTTTCTTGAAAAACGGCTGCTGGTGTTCGGTGATACAAAGGCAAATTGGCGATTGCTGCCGCATTGCTTCTACCTTGCTTGTCTTTTGAAAATTCGGGGTTGAAAGATTTAGAGACACCCACAACCCGCCGATAATTTGCTTTGTATTTTGCCAACTCTTTGAAGTCGCTTTTGCTGGCGACCGGGTATTGCAAAGAGCCGTCTTTGATTAAGTAACAATCCTCGTGCAGTAAATTCTTTCTGACTAATTCATCTACAACTCGCTTTTCGCACTCAATCATTCTATCTTGAATTGTAGCCGTTCCCAAGTTCATATATTCCTCTTTGTCTTTGTCTGCTTTTTTTGCTTCATATTTTAAGATAGTGGAAAGTTGTAAGCCTAATCTTTGAAGCCGCTCAGAAGTATTTATATCCTCGACGAGTTTCCCCAAGCGAGGTCGTGGTGCTGCCCCAAGTCGGCTGCACTCGGAACTGAAAGCACCAAATGTTTCTCAAAATGGCTTTCCCAAAAACGTCAGGAGACTTTCTTTGACAACAAGCAACACCAATTTGGCCACCTACAATCGGAAAAATCCGTTTCCTGATACTCGATGTCATCAACCTTGTAAATCCTTCGTGAACCGTCTAAAAAGTAAGAAAAATGGGTTTCTCTTGTTTTTGAAGCGATTTAGCAAGGCTTTCAAGCGACGAGGTTGCTTTTTTGGGTGCGGTCTCGCCGTATCTATCGTTCCGAATGGTAAAAGTCTGGTTGTCGTCATAGGTGAGAGAGGGCAAGGGAACCTCCTTGTCGAAGCAAAACCTATGAGATTTGTAGGCTTTCCCATGCGTTTCTTTCGCTATGTATTCGATAATACTTTTCATAAAATACCAAATCGTAAATATAAGATTTAAATTAAAATAGTAACTGCATTTTACTCCGCCACCACCTAAATAGAGCGTACTGAAAAAACAGATTAATTGCTATAATTTCTTGTAAATCAATAGTCTATAACAAGAAATGCATGATTTTTGAACGCAAAACTGCATGATTTTGAACAGAACTACCCGAAAAACCGTGCAGTTTTTTTAAAAATTCTCTGCGATTCATTTTGAGCAAAAGTGCTAAGTAACGATAAAATAATAACTTAGCGATTGATTGTTCCCAAAACACGCTGTTTGCTTGGTTCGCTGCTTCTCCTTCGCCAAGTTAATTTTTAAACATTACTAATTTGTAAATTTTACATTTTTTCAATGTGCATAAAAAAATGATTTACAGCAATTTACGCAGACGTAAAAACGGAAAAAATTAATTTTTAAAAACACTTTTTCAGCACACTCTACTTATACGACACCCTTGGGTCGGCTACGGCATAGAGAAAATCGGCTATGAGGTTGCCTATCATGGTCAGTATAGCGGCAAACATAAGGATAGTGAATACGACCGGCCAATCGCGAGCAATGATAGACGAATAAGCCAAAAAACCCATGCCCGGAATGCTATAGATGACTTCAATAACCGTAGAACCTGCGATAGCAGCCGGAAAAATAGATGCGAATAGTGTAATTATCGGGAATAGCGAGTTGCGGAAAGCGTGTTTCCAAACAATCTGATTTTCGGGCAAACCCTTAGCATGAGCGGTGCGGATATAATCCTGCTTGATGACATTGAGCATTCCGCCGCGCATCTGCCGCGATATAAAAGCCAAAGAACCGTAAGTAATGCACAAAACAGGCAATATGAGATGGTAGGCAATATCAGCCCAACGTTTGGCGGCGGGGGCATCTTTGGGAAGGTCGGTCAAGCCGCCGGGCGGAAATAAGTCGAGCCACAAACCATATTCGGGCGTAGTAAAAAACACGATGAACAAGGTGCCTATCCAAAACGAGGGTAGCGAATAGAGCAAAAACAGGGCGGTAGTGGTGATGCGGTCAAAACGGCTATCTTTGCGTACTGCCGTCCATACGCCCAGCGGTATGGAGAGCAGATAGGCGAGGACAATAGAAATAAAATTGATGAGGAGCGTCCAGCGCAGCGCGTCCCAGATTTTATGCGATACGGGGCGGCTGTCTAAGTACGACTGCCCGAAGTCGCCCACCAAAAATCGGCTAATCCAGCGGTGATATTGGTTGTCGAAGCCATACCATTGGAGGGCGGGTATGAGCAAGCGGTTGGGGGCAGCGTTGGCTTTGATAGCGCACCATATTGGTCGTTGAGTTGCTGAATGCCGCCGCCTATATGGGTTTGCAATAGGCTATCGCCTTTTACTTGTTCCGTTATCTGTCCGAGCAAACTGCTTATTTTGGGGGTCTGGTAGTTTTGGTATAGGTCTTTGAGGGCAATGCGTATTTTTCGTTTTGCCAGAGTTGCTGCGCTGTCTTCGGGGGCAGCATATAGGTCTGCCTCAAATTTTTTAATTTGAAGATAATAATTGCTCACGGCTTGCCAATTGCCGTATTGCGCTGTCAGGCTTGACAAGGCTTCGCGCTCCGATTTTTTGACGATGCGGTGCAGCGTATCGGGGTATGCTGCTGAGGTAAAACCGATATAAAATAGCGGCAAATCTAAGCCCAAGCGTTCGGCGGTTTCCAAATATGTACGCTCGCCTGCTTTGAGGTCTGCCATTTGCCCACTATCGCCGCCTTTGCCCTTGATAAGCAACTCTACGGGGTCGCCTGGGGCTAATTTGCTCAACGAAAATGCCACTAAAGAAATGACAAAAAGGGTAGGGATAAAAATTAATAGACGACGCAGAATGTATTGAAACATGGCAGACCTCAGTTCCCGTGCCTACACAATTGACCTAAGTGCCAAGGTATGAGGGCAAAGATTGTTTTTTTTATTAAGAAATATATACTATGATTCTAAAAATTTTACCGATTTCAGCGGGTTAGCAATTCGTTTAGTTCTTATAAGCAGTTTTTGCGTATTACGGAGATATTCCTATTAGACTTGTGACAGCGGCACTTACTTGGGCCTAAAATGGTGCTTTTCCGCCTGCTTTTTGTCTATTTTTGGAAACATAACTCCACTATCCCTCTAAAAATAAGCCTCAATCAGCCCAAAAACCGCTCTTTTCCCACTCCAACCAGACCACGGTCACAAGTCTAATGTTAATTTTGAAAAGATTGTGGATTGCTAAATCGCCGAAAGATAGTAACTTTCATTTAAAACTTGCGCCTATTTTTGCTCCTTTTTTTTGAAAATGACGATAGATTTTCTCCCTCGCTACGTTGCACTCAACTCAACTTGATGCGCAAAATTCGCTTGCTACGAAAGGTCGAATGGTTTCACTTGAAAGTTTCAATTTTCCCTTGCTACGTTTCGCTCAACTTGATGCGCAGAAATTCACTTGCTACGGAGGGCTAAACTGTTGCTGGTTTAGTATGGAAAGCTCGCATAATTGCCGCCAACTATTATTTATACGAGCGTTAGACTTTATGAACAGAAGCTGTTTTTTTCAAAAACAGTATTGAAAATCAATGAGTTAGAATCACCAAAATCCTTGTGTTCATAATGTCTTATCTATCCGCCCTGAAAGAGGGCTAAAATTAAGTTGAGACAAGGCGCACCTTGCTGCTACAAGATGTCATTTTTAAGCAAAAATATCATTAAATCCCGAACCCTGCACCCCAAACGCTATACCCTAAATAATTACAAAAAAACTTTACAATTCGATGCATTATACTAAAAAAGATGTAGATTTGTATCACTATTTCACATTTTAATCAATCTACTACATGAACAGGTTATTTTATCTTACCTGCCAACTATTGGCATTCTGTTGTTTTGGTTTTATGTCATTGCAAGCACAGTCCGACTACACACTCGACCTATTTACGTCGGATACTTGGGCGCATAGCATTACCCCCGATACTGAGGGCAACCTATGGGCTGCTCAACCTGGCACAGGCAACGATGATGGGCGCATCAGCATCATCACGCCCGACGGTGCCCAGTATCCATTTATGGTTGGCTTGCCCTCTGCTGTTACGCCTGTTGGCGATGTCGCCGGACCTTGGCGCGTGTTTGTATTACCTGGCGACCAAGTTGCCATTATCATGGGCGAAGGCAGCAGTGCCTACTCGGCATCAGTATTGTGGGTAAGCACTGCCGGATTTACGCCTGGCGACCCACCCCTGACCATTGCCGACATCGACAACCAAGTATCGTTTGCAGCACTTGTAACCGGTGCAGGCTTTGAAAACAACAATCCCTACAGTGCGGTTTGGGACAGCAACGGCGACCTATACGTAGTCGATGCGGGAGCCAACAGCATTTTGAAGTACGATACCATGTCGGGCGAGCAAAGCATATTTGCTACTTTTCCGGGCATTCCCAACCCCACTCCCGTAGGTGGCCCGTTTATCGATCCCGTGCCAACCGACATTCTGCTCGCGCCCGATGGCAGCGGCTTTTGGGTGTCGACCCTCACTGGATTTCCCTTTTTGCCCGGTTTGTCGGGTATATACCACATAGATTGGGCAGGCAATATAAGCTTAGTGCATGGCGGCTTGTCGCAAATAACGGACATAGATTTAGATGCAGACGGCAATATTATCGCTACTCAATTTGGCTCTTTTGACCTAAATATATTCAATTTCGTGCCTGATAGTGGCAATATTATTGCTATCGAGCCCGACGGCACAGTTCATTACATGCTCGATTCGCTTACCTCGCCCACGGGCATCGCGCTGTTGGGTAGCGATACGTATATTGCAAGTTTGTTCACGGGCAATGTCTATCGTTTGCAGGAGAGCGGCACATTGCCCGTCGAGTTGCTGCAATTTAGCGGGCGTGCTACCGACCATGCCAATTTGCTGCAATGGGCAACCGCTTCCGAAACCAACTGCCAATTGTTTGAGCTATCCCGCTCGACAGACGGAGTGTCGTTTGAGCATTTGGCAAAGATAGCCGCATCGGGCAATAGCAACAGCCCACGTAGCTATACCTATGCCGATGACAAAGCCCAAAAAGCGGGTACGTATTATTATCGCTTGTCACAAACCGATTTTGACGGCAATACCCGTCATTTATCCACCATCAGCCTTCGACGCGGCGACCATGCCAACAGCGTGCAGATTGGGCAATATGGCACAACAGTATGGGTAAGCACCGACCAAGCCCAACCCTATCGGTCGCTTTGATAGATTTGAGCGGGCATACTATCCTGCGCCAAAATATAACTGCCAGCATTGTTCCTACTACGCTTGCTACTTAAAAACGAAACAAAAGCAAAACTGTACCCCACCCGGCGGCGTAGCCGCTGTTTTCATTTTTATGAGTACCTTTGTGGTTTTTCTACACCAAACAACCTGATTGCGAATAATGGACGGAAAGAGCCTCGATATTACCGCAGAACGCATAGCCCAATTGAAGGCTATGCTGCCCGATGTCTTTTCAGAAGACAAAATTGACCTCCAACGCCTAAAACAGGCATTGGGCGAAGATACTTTCGTGCAGGGCGAGCATTACGAACTCTCCTGGGCGGGAAAAACGGAAGCCCGAAAAGAAATACAAAAACAAACCACCGCCACGCTTATCCCCAGTACAGACGCAATTAATCGCGTCTCAACGTGGGCGGGAAAAACGGAAGCCCGAAAAGAAATACAAGAACAAACCACCGCCGCGCTTACCCCCAGTACAGACGCAATTAATCGCGTCTCAACGTGGGCGGGAAAAACGGAAGCCCGAAAAGAAATACAAGAACAAACCACCGCCGCGCTTACCCCCAGTACAGACGCAATTAATCGCGTCTCCACAAATAATAATTTCTGCCCGCATATATTCATCGAAGGCGAAAACCTCGAAGTGCTGCGCACCCTGCAACGCGCCTACTTTGGCAAGGTAAAGATGATTTACATTGACCCGCCCTACAACACGGGCAGCGACTCTTTTGTCTATCCCGACGACTATACCGAAAGGCAGGACGAGTACAAAAAGCGCACAGGCATCAGCGACAGCGAGGGATTTCTCAACAAACAAGACCTCTGGCGCAAAAATGTGAAGGAAAACGGGCAGTTCCATTCCGTTTGGCTCTCTATGATGTATCCGCGCCTATACCTCGCCCGAAACTTGCTGCGCGAAGACGGGGTGATTTTCATTTCTATTGACGACAATGAAGCCGCTAATTTGAAATTGTTGTGCGATGAGATTTTTGGAGGGGATAATTTTGTGGCGAATGTTGCCGTAATTGTGAAAACAGAAGGTCGCAGGTATGGGATTTTTGCAAAAACACACGAAAATATTTTAATTTACTCAAAGAACTACGCATTGTTTGAGGAGACTGCTAATGAGATAGAAGTCGAGGGAAAAGAGTTTTCATACCAAGATGAATTTGGCGGTTACAACCTACAAGAATTACGTAATCAAAACACAAGAGCATTTAATTCTTTAAATCGCCCTAATTTACGCTACCCCTTTTATGTCGATTTATCAAGTGCCAATAAAGATGGATTTTGTAACGTGAGTGTTGAAAAAAAAGTATCCTTTGAAGAAGTTTATCCATTAGTAGTAAATGGATTAAAAAGTGTTTGGCGCTGGGGAAAACAAAAATCGAAAGAGAACGAAAAGCATGATCTAATTGCTAGAAAAGGAACAGATGGGGTCATTAGAATTTATCAAAAATATCGCAAATTGACCGAAAGTCCAAAAACAGTTTGGTTTGATAAAAAATATATTTCAAACAAAGGAACGAAGGAAATTCAAGAACTGATAGGAACTGGGGTATTTGATTTTCCTAAACCAGTTGAGTTAATCGCTAATTGTTTAAGAATTGCAACAGGTCCCTCCGATCTCATCCTCGACTTTTTCGCCGGTTCCGGCACCACCGCCCAAGCCGTTTTAGAGCTAAACGAGGAGGACGGCGGCAACCGTAGGTTTATTTGCGTACAGATGCCTGAAAAAACGGAGGAAGGCAGCGAGGCGCACAAAGCGGGCTACAAAACCATTGCCGACATCACGCAAGCCCGCATCCGCAAGGTGATAGAAAAGATAGAAAAAGAACGCCAAGCAAAAGCCGCCAAAGCAAATGGCGAGTTGTTTGGCGCAAACGTAGAGACGCGATTCATCGCGTCTCTACCAGCGGGGTACAGGTCATTCAAATTGGCGGCGAGCAATTTCAAGCAGTGGAACAAATATGTGCAAAGCGAGGAAGAAATATTGCAACAATTGGAATTGTTCGTACAAAGCCAACACGAGGACAGTTTGCCCGAAAATATGCTGTGCGAGTTGATGCTGAAATCTGGTTTTGAATTGACCACGCCCGTCGAGCGCATATCGGTCGGCGAAGAGGCGCGACCTATCGCGTCTCTATACAACGTCGCCAACAATCGGCTTTGGGTGTTTTTTGACAAATATTCGCAAGCGGTCAAAAAGCGGATTTTGGAAGCGAAGCCCGAAAGGTTGATATTTTTAGACAGTTGTTTTGACGGAGACGATGTGGCGATTACCAATTTACAGTTGGAATTGCGGGAGCATGGGATTGATTTGACGATTATTTAAACCACATAGTCATGGAAAAATGGAAGGGTTTATATCGCATTCCGTCGGCACGTGCGTCGTGGTGGAATTATGCCGACGAAGGGGCGTATTTCATTACCGTTTGTACCGAAAGCCGCGTGCATTATTTTGGACAATGCAAAGACGGCAAAATGCGGCTGTCAATAATGGGTGTAATTGCGCAGGGTTTGTGGTACGAGATTCCGAACCAATTTGATTATATCCGATTGGGCGCATTCGTCGTGGTGCCCAATCATATCCACGGGATATTGATATTGGAAACGCCCGACCACGACCGCGACCACGTAGAGACGCGATTAATCGCGTCTCTACCGTCGTCCAAATCACCGTCCGATTCATCGAACGGCGGCGGAATAACGGGGGACAAAAATCCGATGTTGAACGACAATATTTCGCGTGTAATACGATGGTATAAAGCGCGTTGCACCCATGACATTAGGACGATTCACGCCGATTTTGGGTGGCAATCGCGATTTTGGGACAATATCATCCGAGATGAAAATGCCTATTTACGGATTAGCAATTATATTCAAACGAATCCATTGAATTGGGATAAAGACAAATTCTTCGAATGAAAATACAATTCGATAGCAGCCAAAATTATCAACTTGCCGCCGTGCAATCGGTGGTGCGCCTGTTCGAGGGGCAACCTTTGAGCGATGACCATTCTGTAGCGACGCGATTAATCGCGCCGCTACAGTCGTCATCTATTGAATTTACGGAGCGTGGCATTGGCAACAGGCTCGTTTTGTCCGATGAGCAGTTGTTGGAGAACATTCGCAAAGTGCAGCGGGACAATGGTTTGCCGCCTTCTCAACAATTGGAAACGGCGAAATATGACAAAGGCGCAATCCCGCTCAATCTGACCATTGAAATGGAGACGGGAACGGGCAAGACCTATACTTTTTTGCGGACGATGTATGAACTCAATCGGGTTTATGGCTTCAAAAATTTGTAATTGTCGTGCCGAGCGTCGCCATTCGAGAAGGCACGATAAAAAACCTGCAAATCACGCACGAGCATTTTCAGGGCTTGTACGGCAAGCCGCCCATCAATTTTGTGTTATACGACAGCGGCAAATTGACGGGGCTGCGAAACTTTGCCACGTCCAACGCCATTCAAATTTTGGTCATCAATATTGACAGTTTTACGAAAGACAGCAATATCATCAACACACTTCGGGAGACGGGTGTGCGACCGATTGAGTATATTCAATCTACTAACCCGATTGTGATTGTGGACGAACCCCAAAACATGGAAACCGATATGCGCAAGGCAGCCATTCACAACCTCAATCCACTTTGTACGCTGCGATATAGTGCCACACACCGCAACCTCTACAATCTGCTGTATTCGCTCAATCCCGTGCAGGCTTATGATTTGGGATTGGTCAAACAAATTGAAGTGGACGGCATCACGAGCGACAACAATTATAATGCAGCCTTTATTCAGTACAAAGGCGTGACCAACGAAAAATCAAATTACAAGGCAAAAATTACTATATTCGTCAATGAAAGAGGTGGCGTGAAGCAAAAGGAGTTCAAAGTAGGCTTGGGCAAAAAAGATAACAACGATTTGTATGCTCTTTCAGGCGGCAGAGATGTGTATAAAGATTATTTGCTGACCACGATAGACCGCGAAAACGGCTGCATCGAGTTCAACAACGGCGTGAAGATATACGAAGGCACTACGCAGGGCGGCTTGACCGACGAAGTGATAAAGTTCCAAATCGAGCGGACGGTGAAGCACCATTTTGACAAACTCAAAAAACTGAAAGGCCAGCAAATCAAGGTGTTGTCCCTGTTTTTCATTGACCGGGTTGCCAATTATCGGGAATACGACGAAGGCGGCAAGCACACAAAAGGGAAGTTCGCGCTTTGGCTTGAAGAAGCCTTCGCCCAACAACAGAAAAAGCATCCCAATCTGACACCCTTTGAAGCCGAACAGGTGCACAACGGCTATTTTTCGGCGGACAAAAGCGGGAAAGGCAAGGAGAAAAAAGAAGTTTGGACGGACACCAAAGGCACGACCGCCAAAGACGACGACACTTACAGCCTGATAATGAAAGAGAAAGAGCGGCTTTTGGGTTTGGAGGAGCCTTTACAATTCATCTTTTCCCATTCTGCCCTGCGGGAAGGTTGGGACAACCCCAATGTTTTCCAGATTTGCACCCTGAACGAAAGCAAAAGCGACCTCAAAAAACGTCAGGAAATCGGGCGGGGCTTGCGTTTGCCCGTCAATGCCGACGGGGTTCGTGTCCAAGACAAGCGGACAAATGTATTGACGGTCATAGCCAACGAAACATACCAAGACTTTTCGGAAGCCTTGCAACGAGAAATAGAAGAAGAGACCAGCGTAGAGTTTAAAGACAGAATTAAAAATGCAAGAGACAAAGCTACTATTCGGTGCAGCAAAGAATTGACGCTGGAAAATTTTCCTTTGTTGTTCGAGATTTGGGAGCGCATCAGCCACAAAACCCGCTATTCGGTAGAATACGACAACGACGAATTGATAGCCCGCACGGTAGCCATACTGAAAGATTTTACCAAAGTGCCGCTCACCAAACGCCCGATGCTGGAAAGCAGGACGGGTCGGATCTTAATCACCACCGAAGGGGTTGAGGGGCAGGTAACAGATACTCAAATTCGATATGTCGCGGGCGTTAGTTACCAAATGCCCGATATTTACGGCTATATCCAAAGCCGTATAGATGTCAGCCGAAAAACGGTGTTTGAGGTACTGAAACAGTCTGGCAGGATTGGCGAGTTGGTTATTAATCCTCAACTGTTTTTAGACAATGTTGCGGATACGATAAAAAGAGTAATGCAGAGCCTTTTGGTGGACGGCGTAAAATATGAGCGGATAAACGGACAGCAATACGAAATGCGCTTGTTTGACATGGAAGAAATAGAAACCTACTTGTCCAACTTGTTCGAGGTGACAAGACAGGATAAAACGGTTTTCAATTACATTCCGATTGATAGCAATATTGAAAGCAAATTTGCCAAAGACTGCGAGGCTGATGAAAACGTAAAGTTCTTCTTCAAACTGCCGAGAGGCTTTAAAATACCTACGCCAATAGGCAACTACATTCCCGATTGGGCGGTCGTGCTGGAAATGGACGGAACGCCCAAAGTCTATTTTGTCGCCGAAACCAAAGGCACGTTGAACAGCCAATTGCTACGGGAATTGGAGCGCATGAAAATAGAATGTGGTGCCAAGCATTTTGCCGTACTCAAACCTTTGGGAGCCGAGTACAGAATGGCGGTCACTGCGAGAGATTTGTACTAAAACATTGAAAATGAACAGCAATTTCCGCTTTAAATAATTTACGTTATATAATACGTTGAGAATGAACGGTTTGATTTTATTAATAAAATTGTAATAAAAAATTTACGATTTTATAACTCGCTTGCTATTAATAGAATACGAATTGTTAAATTTTAATAGCGGAAATTGCTGGAAAATGAATGAACTAAACCAAAAAAATAGCAGAGAATCAGCAATTTCAGCTTTAGCAAATCTATGACAAAGTAAGGGATATTTTTTGTTATCGCATAAGTTTATCCGTAACTATTTAGGTATTGCGCTCTGTGTGCAGATTTTGCGCATTTGGCAGTATTTCTATACCTTTTTTGTCACTCACTCATCTATTATCGCTTTGTAGTGCCTATTCTTCCAGGGCGAACGCATTAAAAAAGCAAACTTGCCTATTTAAATGAACTACTACGCTTAATTTGAAGTCTAATTTTTTTGCCCCTTATATGGGCAGCCCTCAAGAATAGCTATTTCTAATGGTCCGATTTTTAAGTTTTGAGTATTAATTCTGCCTATCATGTATCCATTCCCAAGCGTTAAGACTTAGGAAATAGCGTTAGATAATTGAGATATTAGTTCAAGAACTCCCTCTAAGCTCCTCAAAGAGGGGGAATTTATACAAGATATAATTTACTGATTATCAATAATTTATGATAAATTTAAAAAAGCATTTAATGTATGTTATCTTTAAAATGCCGTAGGCATATTATAGCAGTAACATCTAACAGACACAAGCCTGAGCATACCGTAGGCATGAAAATCGTGTAAGGTAAGTGTATAAAACTTAAAAATCATACCACTAATCGAATATGCAGCGATGTCGGGCATTATTAGATAGATATTGCCCATTACCCCATACCCAAAACCCCATACCCTAAATAGTTACCATTTTGTAACTGTTTAGGCTATGCGCCTTTTATTTCGACTCCTGTTTGTAGGTCGCATTTATTCTTCGCCCTTATTTTGCTCGCGTTAAAAAATGCGTAATGTTGTTCGACCTTGCTCACAAGGCGTGGCTGTTTCCTAAATCCACAGCGACAACTCTAAATGTGCCTACGAAGCCCCGTAAGAACTTCGCCTTGGATTTAGGCACGCCTGTAATGGAGTATTTTAGCGAAAGCAAAATTCAGGCTTGACTTTTTTTTTGCTTCTTCATCCCCATTAAAGGGGATTGTGTCAAGACAAAAAAAAGAAGAAACAGCACTACAAAGCAACAATACGCAAGTGAGTGACAAAAAAGTTATAAAAATACTGCCAAATGCGCAAAATCTACACGCAGAGCGCAATGCCTAAATAGTTACACCATTTTTTAATCCTTTCGCCGATACACACGGTCTTCTATCCGAACGAGCTGGTGTTTAGTATCTACGGCTACGGGTAGGTGGTTGTGATGTACGAGTTTATCGCCCTCGATATGGTATAGTTCTACGATAAGCAGGTTTTCAATTTCTCTCAAAATGCGGTATTTGCCATTGCTATGCAAGGGTGGGTTGGCATTGATGCTAAATTGTAGGTCGGGCGTAAATTGGTATTCTATCTGCCATGGTTCGCCTTCGGGCGATATGCCCTTGCGTTGCCAAATGCCTTGTATAAATTGGGCGTGTTTGACATAGCGTTTTCGGTCGAACCCTATCATATAGGCAATAAAAATGACGATGGCGGCAGCCAAGTTCATCAAAAAAAGATAACTGTACAGGGGCATAGCAAAACGGGGGTAATAGAGGCAAAAAGATGGCGCGTAGCCTCGCGCAGAAAGTATTTTTTTCTCGCCGCCTTATGAATGTGGTGTATTTGGCAGGCATATTGCTATCTTGCGAGCGGTTGTTTCATGTGTATCGCGTATTAATGATATACACTACCCGCGTACACTAAGCATAATACTTGGTGGGCGCGGGTAGTGCAGCCATAGTAGAGGCATTATCTAAGCGTGTTCGGTATAGCAAACTCGGCACCGCGCTTCGTAGCGGTCGGTCGAGCCGAGTTCGATTTGGGCGTGGCTATCAGTGGCAGGTCGGCGGTAGGAGTGGGTAGCCAATTGCCCACATTTGACACAAATAGCGTGCAATTTGGTGATATATTCGGCAACAGATAGCAAGTAGGGCATTGGTCCGAAGGGTTTGCCCAAATAATCCATATCTAAACCCGCTACGATGACGCGCGTACCGTGTAGGGCTAATCGCTCGCAGACATTAGTTAGGTCGAGGTCAAAAAATTGGGCTTCGTCTATACCGACCACATCGATATTGGCAGATAAATCCCAAATATCGGCAGCGCGTTGGAGGGCAAGGAGGCGATGCTATTGGCATCGTGCGCACGATTTTTTGCGTATCGTATCGGGTGTCAATAGCGGGTTTAAAGATGCGGACGCGCTGATTGGCTATTTGGGCGCGTTTGAGGCGGCGTATCAGTTCTTCTGTTTTGCCCGAAAACATCGAACCGCACACCACCTCAATCCAGCCCTTTCTGGCTTGTGGTTCTAAGAACATTAGGCTACGCTGGCTCTGATTAGGTTGAGTGCGCCGCCTGCTTTGAACCAAGCGATTTGCTGCTCATTATAAGTATGTGCTACCTCAAAGCGGTCGCTTGTGCCGTCGGTGTGCGCCAAGTGTATGCTTAGGTTTCGATTAGGCTCAAAATCGCTTAGACCTAAGATGCTGATGGTATCGTCTTGCCTGATGAGGTCGTAGTCGGATTTATCGACAAATGTGAGCGCGAGCATACCTTGTTTTTTGAGGTTAGTTTCGTGGATACGCGCAAACGATTTGACCAATACTGCCCTAACGCCCAAGTGACGCGGCTCCATAGCGGCATGTTCGCGCGAAGAGCCTTCGCCGTAGTTTTCTTCGCCTACTACTATCGAGCCTATGCCTGCGGCTTTATAAGCGCGGGCAGTTTCGGGCAAGGGACGAAATTCGCCGGTCAATTGGTTTTGCACCAAATTGGATTGGTCGTTGAAATAGTTAGTAGCACCTATGAGCAGGTTGTTAGATATATTGTCTAAGTGACCGCGATAGCGCAACCAAGGACCTGCCATCGATATATGGTCGGTCGTACATTTGCCTTTGGCTTTGATGAGTAGTTTTAAGCCCGTCAAATCGGTGCCTTCCCAAACGGCAAAGGGGTATAGTAGTTGCAGGCGTTGCGAGTCGGGGCGCACTACTACTTGTACTTGGCTGCCGTCTTCGGCGGGGGCTTGGTAGCCTGCGTCGCCTACGTCAAAACCGCGCGGCGGTAGTTCGTAGCCTGCGGGCGGGTCAAGTTTGACGGCTACGCCGTCTTCGTTGAGCAGCGTATCGGTGAGGGGATTAAAGGTGAGGTCGCCTGCAAGGGCAAGGGCAGTTACGATTTCGGGCGATGCCACAAACGCATGGGTTTGGGGGTTGCCATCGTTTCGGCTCTTAAAATTGCGATTAAACGAGGTGATGATAGAGTTTTTGCGATTGGGGTCGTTGGTATGGCGCGACCATTGCCCGATGCAGGGTCCGCAGGCATTTGCCAATACTAAGCCGCCTATTTGGGTAAAGCTATCCAAAATGCCATCTCTTGCTACGGTATAGCGCACTTGCTCAGAACCTGGCGTAATGGTAAATTCTGATTTGATGCGCAATTTTTTGGCAATGGCTTGCCGAGCTAAGGAAGCAGCGCGGTCTAAATCTTCATAAGACGAGTTGGTGCATGACCCGATTAGTCCTACTTCTAATTTTTGGGGGTAGTTATTGTCGCGCACGGCTTGGGCAAATTTTGAGATGGGGTGCGCCAAGTCGGGCGTAAAGGGTCCGTTGATATGTGGTTCGAGGGTAGATAGGTCTATTTCTATCACTTTGTCGAAATATTTTTCGGGGTTGGCATATACTTCGCCGTCGCCGCTTAGGTGTTGGGCTATTCCGTTGGCGAGGTCGGCAACATCGGCGCGGTCGGTACTGCGTAGGTATCTATCCATGCTTGTATCGTAGCCAAACAGCGAGGTAGTAGCTCCTATTTCGGCGCCCATATTGCAGATGGTGCCTTTGCCCGTACAAGAAATAGATAGCGCACCTTCGCCAAAATATTCTAAGATATAACCCGTACCGCCCTTGACGGTCAGCAGGTCGGCTACTTTCAGGATTACGTCTTTTGCCGAAGTCCAGCCGCTCATTTTGCCCGTCAGTTTTACACCTATAACGCGCGGCATCAGCAGTTCCCAAGCCATACCCGCCATCACATCGACGGCATCGGCACCGCCCACGCCTATGGCTACCATGCCCAAGCCGCCTGCATTGACGGTATGCGAGTCAGTGCCTATCATCATACCGCCAGGGAAAGCGTAATTTTCGAGTATGACTTGGTGAATGATACCCGCCCCAGGTTTCCAGAATCCGATACCGTATTTGTCCGATACGGTTGCCAAAAAATCGAATACTTCTTTATTGGCATCGATAGATTCGGCGAGGTCGGCAGCAGCACCGTTTTTGGCTAAAATGAGGTGGTCGCAATGTACGGTCGATGGGACGGCTACCTTTTTTCGTCCTGCGGTCATAAATTGGAGCAGTGCCATTTGCGCCGTAGCATCTTGCATCGCCACGCGGTCGGGTGCAAAATCGACATAGCTTTTGCCGCGTTCGTGAGGGTCGGTCGGAAAGGCATTGTCCCAAAGGTGGGCATACAAGATTTTTTCGGTCAATGTCAAGGGTTTGCCCAATAATTGGCGGGCTTGCGCTACGCGGTCGGGAAATTTGGCGTATAATTCCCGTATCATACTTACATCGAAAGTTGCCATTGTAAGATTTATTATTGTTTATTTATGATTACTTGTAGGAAGTTGGGCGCAATATAGCCTTGCTATTATCCTGTCATAACGGAGTGTGGCTTAAAGCACCAAAAGTTATCGTCTTTTTGACTATGCTGTGTTCTTGTAACTATTTAGGGTATAGGGTTTTGGGTATGGGGTAATGAGCAATACTTATCTAATAATGTCTGACATCGCTGCATATTCGATTAGTTCCCCCCACAAGGCTAAATAGTTACGTGTTCTTTATAGTAAAACAATAACCAAGAGAATTTAGTTTTATCATCTGTCTTTTTAATTGGGTTCTAGTCTATTAAATCTGTTACTGTAAATGGCGGCAAAGATAGCAAAAAGAAATTACAAACAATAGTTTTGCGCCTAAGCAGGCAATAATGAGAAAATGCAGGGCGAATTAGTGGTTAGTTTTTAGTTTTTAGTGGTTAGTGGTTAATGGTTAGTGGTTAGTGGTTAGTGGTTAATGGTTAGTCTCTAATTTTCGTTTCAGGTAACTATTTAGGCAGTTTCGTCGCTCAGTTATTTATTAGGCTTTTTGCAAAAGTAAAAAATCGAAGATTTAGCCTTACATTTGGGAAATGCAGAAATTGCCTTGATCGTTTCTTAAAATGCCGTAGGCATGTTATATTGGTAGCATCAGGCAAATACGATTCTTAGAATGCCGTAGGTATGGCATCTAACAGTAGGATTGTATTTTGTGCTGCTATTTCTTTGCTACCAACGTTTTATCCATAGCGGGATTTAGAAGTCTTTCTTAGCACTAAAATGCTTGGCACCGCCTAAATAGTTACCGTTTCAGCCTATTCAGAAAAAATACAATCTATCTCCCATCTACAATCCACAATCGTCCATCTACAATCTACAAAACATTGCCATATCTTTTGTGCTGCACTAAGGCTATAATTTTGCCCGCTACCATTGCATGAGCGCATTTGTTTGGGCAATTGCTGCTTTTGACGTAATTTTGCGCATCTATACTTAATTATAACACGCGCCTCGAATGCCCGATACTTCCCCAACAAGCCCGCCAAGTGCCGAAGTTGCACCGCTCACGCTACGCGAAACACTGCTGACCATTCGAGAATATAGCACCGAAATACGGCGCAAATGGTATTGGTATGCCCTGTTTTGCCCGCTGTTTTTGGCATATAACTACTACAAAGCCCACCAAATACCTACGACCTACCAAGCCGCTACCTCAATTATGATCAACGGCGAAGGAGGTGCTGTATCGGGGTTGTTACAGTTGGCGGGGCAATTTGGCTTGGGTGGCGGCGGCGAAATGAAAACCGAAAAATTGCTCGATTTGCTCATCTCGCAGCGCATGGTATTGTCGGCACTGCTCCAAAATGCCACTATCAACGGCAAAACTGACCTGATAGCCAACCATTTCTTGGATAAAATAGACCTCAAACGCGAGGTAAACGATACCATATTATCCAATTTTCGCTTTGTACCCAAAAAAAGCCACGAACTGACCCTGCGCGAAAGCACGGTCATGCAAGCCATCTATCGAAAAATAAATAACGAAATGTTGTCGGCGAGCGTGGGTAAAAGTGGTATCGTAAAGGCTATTTGCACCGCCGAGTCGGAGGGGTTCGCCAAAGAATTTATGACTGCCCTCGCCACTACACTGTCTGATTATTATGCCGACAAAACCGTAGAACAACAAAACCGCGCCTACCGAGTCATCAGTCAACGCTGCGACTCCTTAGAGCGCGTGCTGTATGGCACCGAATATGCCCTTGCCAATTGGATTGACGACAACCGAACCGCCCTGCGTGCAGGCTCGCTACCCGCCAAACAAGGTGTCAAGCGCGAACAATACAAACGCGAAGCCGAAGTGCTAAACGTCATGTATATAGAAGCCATCAAAAACCGCGAATTAGCACATATCAACCTCTTACTAAGCACGCCCTCCGTACAAATTATCGATTATCCGCAATATCCATTGCAACCCCAAATCCCAAATCGGCTAAATATGTATATCGTAGCTATATTATCTGCAATAACGATTGTTACTATTGGAATTATTTTCAATAAGATGTTGCGCAATGCATTCGGGTAGCGTGGGTTGCGCAGTAGCGTATGATATTCATGGGCACATACCTCAGCGATAGAAACAGATTATAGCGATGTCTTTTGGTGGTGCATATTAGATTTGCTATTTGTAACTATTTAGCCTTGTAGGGGAAATAGCCATTTCTAATCGAATATACAACGATGTCAGGCATTATTAGATAGATATAGCCCATTATACCCCATACCCAAAACCCTATACCCTAAATAGTTACAACAAATTATTAATCCTGATGAAGGTGCTATTTTTCCGTATAACCCAAAGCCAAATCCAAAAGAGAAGGAAATTGCAAATAATCGATTGCATTACCTAATTCTTTTGTGCCTTATTGTTTCGGTTTCTCTCCTGGTGCAAAAACGGTTTGCTCTATTTTATTGCTAACGGGTTCGATTGATTGGAGAAAGCGGTAAAGGGCTTGTAGCTCTACGGTATCCATTCGGGAGAATGTCCCCCACGGCATTGGGCTACCTTTGTGAATCCTCCCACGTTTGAAACGCTCTATAAAGGCTTCTTCTGTCCAACGCGCCATAACGCCCGTTTCTTTGTCTGGTGTGAGGTTGGGTGACATGAACGAATAGCCCTCGGAGAAAGCGTCAGGCTCAAAAAAACCTTTGCCCGCAAAATCCTTGCCTATAAATTCGCCAGTGTTTATATCCATTTCGGTATGGCATTTATAGCAATTTGCCACATTAAAAGCGACATATTTTCCATACGCTATGGTTGGTTCGATGGCTACGTCCTTGGCGGGTGTAGTGCTGGGACCTTCTGGTTCTATCATGCCTATTGCTACTAACATCTTATACAAAAAAGTGAAATCCATCGGTTTCACCTCATTTTTTACAGGTGGGAGGGTACGCAGATAAGAAATAATTGCGGTGAGGTCTGCGTCGCTTAGCCCCTGGAAGGGCATTATCGGAAATAACACCCTTCCATCTGCCCCTATTCCATACCTGAGGCTTCGGGCTATTTCGGCATCGGATAATGACCCGATACCCGTTTCTTGGTCGGAGGTAATGTTGGGGGCGACAAATGTTCCGAAACCAGGAATACAAGTTCCCAACCTCCCTTAAATTCTACCTTCTTACCTGCGTCAAACTGCATGACCTCGCTCATACTGGTATGGCAGCCTCCGCAATGTGCCGGACCATTTGCCAAATAAGCCCCTCTCGCAATTATTGTCGAGTCTTTGCTTGCTGTGATATCGGGATAAGGTGCGTTGCGTTTTCTGTTCCATGTTGCTTGAACAAAAAGGAAAAATCCAAGAACCAGAACTAACAGCCCTATTCCGATCCATTTTAGTGTTTTTAGAATTTTTTTCATGTGTTTATTATTTGGTGTTTATTCGCTTTTTGTATTCACCCAACTATTGAGGCTTGTGTCTTGGCAAGTTGGGTTGAAGCTATGGGCAGGGCAATGATATAGACACATTATCTGTTCTGTAAAATGTTTGTCATTTTGAAGTTTTTATTTTGCAAAGATAGTATCATCTTTTCGGTTTCTCAAACAAAATATCAAATTTATTGCCATTTTTTTTTAAAATGGCGATTTTATGTTTCTGTATTCGTCTGCTTCTACTGTCCCGAAAGTATACTTTTATCATCGTTTAGCACATATCCACACTTGCCCAGTCTGCTGCAAATGATTGTCTTTCAGTACTTGCGGTTCCTTGGTGCGAATAGGTAAATAATGTATTTTCGCCACAAAAAACCCTGCAATGCTTACTTATCAGCGTTGCAGGGTGATATTTTTTATTCGTTTTTTGGGTTGCAGAGCCACCCATATTTTCCTTGCCAATTTGTTTCGCCTCTCTTGCGCTGGCTGCCAAATTTAGCAATAGTATGCTTTCTGGTAGCTGTGTATAAGCCTACCCGCCTTGCACACATGTGTCGCTTGGCGAAGATTATTACCCCAACTCTACACTTATGGGGCAATGGTCGGAGTGCTGTATCTGAGGCAAAATCTCGGCGTGGCGTAGTCGCGGCACCAATGCCTGAGACGCAGCGTGATAGTCTATGCGCCAGCCCTTATTGCGAGCGCGTGCGCCCGACCGAAAACTCCACCAGCTATATTGGTCGGCGCGGTCGGGATAAAAATAACGGAACGTATCGGTCATAGCATTGGTATAGAGTGCATCGAGCCAAGCTCGTTCTTCGGGCAAAAAGCCCGATGAATTTTTATTGCCTACGGGGTCGTGTATGTCTATGGGGCGGTGACAAATATTAAAATCGCCCGAAAGCAATAATTGTGGGCGTTGGCGCAGCAAATCGTCGAGCCAAGGGCGCAAGTCTGCTAAAAACTGCATTTTGAATTGTTGCCGCTCATCGCCCGAACTGCCCGACGGGAAATAAGCCGATATGACCGACAAGTCGCCGAAATCGGCACGCAATACGCGCCCTTCGCGGTCGTATTGCGGCATACCACAGCCCACTATCACGCGGTCGGGCGGCAGCAGCGACAAGATGCCCACGCCGCTATAGCCCTTTTTTTCGGCACTATGCCAGTGGCAATGATAGCCCATATCGCGCAAGGTGGCTTCGTCTATTTGTTCGGGCTGCGCTTTGGTCTCTTGCAAACAAACAACGTCGTAGCGCGTTTGGCGCAACCAATCGTACAAGCCTTTTTGCTGCGCTGCGCGAATACCATTTACGTTATAACTCAATATTCTCATATATTATACACATATTATTTTATTCGTCAAAAACAACCTAATCGTTCAATTCCGCCTTAATAGCCGCAAGTTGGCTCTAAATTGGTTGTAGGGCTACAACTTGCTATTGTCACTGCTCTCGTCGCTACTTGCCAGTATTTCTGCCTCGAATAGCTGTGCGAAATGATATTTTAGGCGTTCTTTTACAGCGGCGGGGTCGAGATAGGGCGTTTTTAGCTCGCGGTGCATCGAGGTAACGCCTTTGTCGGCAATGCCACAAGGTATAATATGGCTAAAATACTGCAAATCGGTATTGACGTTCAAAGCCCAGCCGTGCATCGTTGTCCAATGCGTACAGCGAATGCCCATAGCACAAATTTTTCGGGCTTTATGCGCTTTGTCGGCATCGAGCCAAACGCCCGTAGCACCTGCCAAACGCCCCGCCAAGAGGTCATAATCGGCTAAGGTGCGGATAATGACCTCTTCTAAGGTACGCATATAGCGGTGTATGTCGGTAAAAAAATGGTCTAAATCCAAAATTGGATAGCCCACTATCTGCCCAGGTCCGTGAAACGTGATATCTCCCCCGCGGTTGACCTTATAAAACTCAATGCCTTGCTGTTGCAAACCTTGTTCGTCGAGCAATAAATGAACATCATGCCCGCTCCTACCCAAGGTATAGACAGGCAGATGTTCGCAAAAGAGCAAATAATTTTGAGTGGCTTGCTGCGGGGCAGTAGGGGCAGCTTTGCGATTGGCGATTTTTCGGTTGGTGGTTTGGCGGCATAGTTGCTCTTGGTAATCCCAAGCAGCAGCATAGCCGATAGTGCCCAAATCTCGAAATAGGATTTGTCGTTGGTTCATGCCATTGGGGTCTTAGTGGCTCGCGGAGGGTTCGGTTGGCAGATTATTTGTAGCAATAATGAGATTTTTCGCCTCTCCAACAAAGCTAAAATATTGCTACAAAGTGCCGCGTAGGGCTTGCTCGCGCTCTATTGACTCAAATAAGGCTTTGAAATTGCCTTTTCCAAACGATTTCGCGCCTTTGCGCTGTATAATTTCGTAGAAAACAGTAGGGCGGTCTTGGACGGGTTTAGTGAAAATTTGGAGCAAATAGCCTTCGTCGTCTTTATCTACCAAGATATTGAGGGCACGCAAGGCTTCTATCGATTCGTCAATATAGCCCACACGCGCTACCAAATCTTCGTAGTAGGCATCGGGTACATACAGAAACTCGATACCACGTTTGCGCAGTTCGCCTACTGTATGCAATATGTCGTTGGTAGCTACGGCAATATGTTGCACACCCGCCCCGCGATAGAAATCGATATATTCTTCTATTTGCGATTTTTTGCGTCCTGCGGCGGGTTCGTTAATCGGAAATTTGACATAACCATTGCCGTTGCTCACTACTTTGGACATCAGCGCGGTATATTCGGTAGAAATGTCTTTATCGTCAAATGTAATGAGCAGTTTAAAACCCATTACGTCTTCATAAAATTTGACCCATTGGTTCATCGTGCCCAATTCGACATTGCCCACGCAATGGTCTACATATTGTAAACCCACAGGTTCGGTATGTAAATTGCTGCTACGCGCCACAAAACCGGGCATAAACGCGCCTTGATAATTGCCGCGTTCTACAAAGGTATGTAGCGTATCGCCGTAGGTATGTATCGAAGCGGTTGTTATACTACCAAATTCGTCGCTGTGGGTTTGGGGGGCTTGTGCGAGAATAGCCCCGCGTTTGACGGTTTCGTAAAACGATTTTTCGGCATCGTCTACCCATAGTGCCAATACCTTCACGCCGTCGCCGTGTCGGGCAATATGTTGGGCAATCGGCGAATCGGGTGTAAGGGGCGCAGTCAGCACCAAGCGGATTTTGCCTTGCTGTACGACATAGGAGCAGCGGTCGCGTAGCCCTGTTTCGAGTCCTGCATAAGCTACAAGCCTAAACCCGAAGGCAAGTTGGTAGAAGTAGGCGGCTTGAAGGGCATTGCCTACATAAAATTCGATGTAATCAGTGCCTTTGAGGGGTAAGAAGTCTTCGTTTTGCGCGGTGTCGGCAGCGGTGCGTTGTGCTATTAGCGTGTCCATAATAGTATAAGATATAAAAAGAGGTGGGGTGATTAGATAGATGCAGAATTTAGGGTGGCGCAATAGAGATGGCGTGGCACAGTGGCATTTTCAGGCGCGTTTTCAGGGCTGTATTTGCTCCAAATGTACTGTACCAATGGCATTATCTGTCCATTGAACGGTAATTTGGGGTGTGTTTTGCCCGCTTAGGATAGTGCCGCCTGCTACCGACCATTGGTAAATAGAACCTGCTATGGGTGTGGTGCAAGTAAAGGTTTGTATGTCGCCGCTGCAAGGTGTATCGCCGCCCGACGGCGTATTTATATCGGGTGCTACGGCGCAGGTCGGATAAAGGACACCGCAATTGAGGGTATCGATACGCAAATACATATCGTCGAAATAAGAATCGTTGTCGCTACCGCTTTCGCGGGTGCCCATGAGTATAAAGCGGATTTTGGCGGTATTGGTGGGGATAGTGGCGTTTTGCGCCAGCAGCGTCCAACTGCCCGATTTGTACCCGTAATTAGGTGTATTAGCTATGATATTGTTGGCGGCATTGAGGAAAGACAAGCGAAATTCGGGGCGGTCTGAGCCTTGATAGTCGCTCAGATACCCACCAAATTTGGCTGTTGCCGTGCCATTGGCAATTGCCGAAGCATAAGTGCTGATGTCGATGTCTTGGTAGCCTTCGCCGTAGGCATTGTCTTCGCATACACCTCCTACGGCAAACAATCGCGCACCGCTACGGGCGTTATTGCCCGCGCATTGCCCGCTTGTGATAGACTCGAATGAGCCTGCCGTTTCTGTCCAATTGCTCGTTCCGTTTTCAGCACCATTATTGAGCAATAGATTATCCGATGCAAGGCTTGCCGTTGTTTGGAACACAGCCGTGCTGCTCCACGCGCTCCATGCTAAGGCGCGGTCGCGATAGCGCACCCGCCAATAATAAGTTGTATTGGGTTGCAATATCCCTACGGCTTCGTTGAGCAAATTGTCGTTGGCTTGCGAGTCTGTGTTGTTGTATTCGTTTTTGTATTGCCGCCATTCGTCATACACAATCGTTGCAAATGCGGCATCAGTGGCTATTTGCCATTGTGTAGCTCCGTGTGGGTCGTTGTCGGGGTCGTTGTATGGGTTGGCGGTAAATAGTACGATGCAATCGGGCGAAATACTGCTGTTGGGTTCGGGGAACGCGCAAGTAGGCGTAGTGGGCGGTAGGTTATAGCGTTTGATGCGCAAGGTATCGCGCAATTCGTTGTCGCGGTCTTGGTTTTCGTTGCCTCTGCTAAGGCGTTTCAGGATAAAATAGGGGTCGGTGCCCGCATGTATCTCTGCCCATATAAAGCCGTAATCGTCTTGGCTGATAATATGTTCGGGATAATCGGTTTGGGCAAATTCGCCCCAATAATCGATATTTCCGCCGCCTGTGGCTACGTTCATCATAACGTGTTCGTGTTCTTTGCTGTGCCCGCGCGAGTAGGCGTGAGTATGTCCGTAGAAATGTACGCTTGGTTTGCCGCAGTCGGCAGTAAAAGTTTCCATTAGCGCAATGACGTTGCCGTATAATCTAAATTGCCGGCGGGCCAAAGCTCGGAATGGTGGGGGTGGTGTAATTGTGCAAACACAAAGTCGATGTCGGGGTCAGTGCAAGCGTCGTTCAATACGCTTTGGAGCCAATCGAGTTGGGTTTGAATGCGATAGCCCGAATTGGAATCAAGCCCGATGATGCGCACGTTAGAATAATCTTTATACCACCAATGTTCTTCGTAGCCCGCGCTGCCGTTGTTGGGTAGATGAAAATATTTGAAATAGCTGTTCGTATTAGCTTCGTGGTTGCCCAATGCGGGATAGAGTGGTGTATAGGGTGTTAGGTTGTCGCAGGCATCAAAAAAGGTATCTTCCCATTGGCTATAAATCAATCCATTATCGACCAAATCGCCGGGTATCATATAACAACCTATTTCGGCAGCTACATCGGCACTACCTGTTAGGTCGATGATATAATTGAGTACTCCATCATGACACATTTCGTAGTATTGATTGGGATTAGACCCGTCTCGCTGCATATCGCTCATGAGCAAGATATTGAACGATTGCTCTGAACTTTTGAGCGGCGGTGTAATAAAATTATAAATACTGCTCTGTGTCGCTCCCGTTTTGACGCGATAATAATAGCGCGTATCGGGGCTTAGTCCGCTAAGTTGCGTATCGTGTATTTGTGAGGTCAAAAATCCAGTTTGCGCCGACCCTGATGTACTATTACCCAAAGCAGGCGTAGTGCCCCACTCGACGGTGCTTTCAGTGCCGCTGGTGGTTTCCCACATGATATATATGCTATTCGGCGTTGCATCTTGCAAATAAGGAGCTACGTTGATGCTCTGTGCTATAGCCCAAGTAGGAATAGCCAAGCAAAGAATACAATAAGACAATAAGCGCATAGCCGAGTAATATAGGTGATGGTACATGGTCGGAGTTGTATGGCGGCAAAGTTACGCATTTTGCCGAAAAAAAGCGTAACTTTGCGGCGCGATAGTAATAGTTATGCCGACAAACCCTTTCTTGATGCAGTATTTGCGCCAATATATTCCTGCCATTATTACAATGGTCTTGGCGGCGAGTTTGTGGTTTGATGGCTGGGGGCAAATCAATGTCGTTGATACATCGGGCAGGATTGCACCCATATCAATTGTTGGAGATAGCACCGAAGTCACATCAGGCATTTTCCGTTATACTGCCGTAGCCGATTCGTCGGTAATACCCGACTCGCTTGCCCGACCTAACAGCCTGCCCTATCCGCTTTACCGCGCCTTGTTTAACCAAGCCCGTATCCGCCAAACGACTGCCGTAGATAGCAGTGGCGACCTAAGTGCCGCCGATTCGTTATTGCTCGATGCCGTTTTGCAAGACACACTATTGCAGCGCATAGACCGCCGCATAGAATACGACTTACAAATACCGCGCCCCAGACCCCGCTCCGACATACCTATGTTTTCGCTCTTGTTTGGTACAGTAGCTTTGTTTGCCTACACGCGCCACCGCTATGGCGGCATTGCCAATCCTATGATTCAATCGTTTTATAACGTCTATTTGGCGCGGCAGCACTACGAAGATATAGGACTCAATTACTCAATGGCATCATTCTTGCTATCGCTTAATGTAGCGATTGCGTTGGGCGTTTTTATTTTTTTGGGTTTTGATTATCTAAGTATCGACCAACCCTTGCCCGATGCCTTTTGCTTGGCAGTTTGTTGCTTATTGGTTGCCTTGCTGTTATGGCTCAAACGAGGAGTTCTACACCTATTAGGTGCTATTGCCTTGCCCATGCGCCCTGTCGTCGATTTTTTACTTGTTCAACCGCGATATAATTCTCAATACAACGGCTGTTGCCCTTGTTGCCCTTGCTCGTCGTCGCAGCCTTTTGCCTCGCCCGATTTAGGCGTATGGGCATGGTTGTCGGGTATCGTAATCTTATTGTTGGCATTTGCTTACAGCTATTATAGAGGGCTATTAGTGGTCAAAGATTTCGTATTGTATCATAAATTCCATTTTTTGCTGTACCTTTGCACCTTTGAAATTGCCCCTTGGTTCATTATCGTTAAATTATTGCGATAGATATACCCCTCTTGTCCTTCTACTCGCCCCACAAATATCTAACGCCCTAAACCGCCAAAAACTCCTCAAAAACACTATGACAGAATTGATACCCCCTGCCCAACCTGTCAAGTCTATCCTCATATCGCTGCCGCGCCCCGATGCCAAATCTCCTTACTTTACCTTAGAGGAAAAATATCCCGTAAAGATAGATTTCAAATCCTTTGCCGAAGTACAAGGTTTGTCTCAACGCGATTTTCGCAAATATCGCGTCAATCCGCCCGACTATTCGGCTATCATATTCACGAGCCGCAACGCCATTACGCATTTCTTTAGACTATGCGAAGAAATGCGCGTGCGTATGTCGCAGGAGACTAAGTATTTTTGTATTACCGAAGCCATTGCTTTATACCTACAAAAATATGTGCAATATCGCAAGCGCAAAGTGTTTTTTCCCAAGGGCGACAAACGCTCTACCCTCGAAGAAGTATTAAAAAAACACCGCAAAGAAGAACACTTCTTTTTGCCTTGCGCCGCTAATGGCAAGGGCGAACTGATAGACTTTATGCGCGATAATAATTTTAAATTCGACGAAGCACCCATGTACGAGTCGGTTGCCGCCGATTTGAGCGAACTTAAAATAGCCGACTACGACCTCATCGCCTTGTTTAGCCCATCAAGTACCGAATCGCTGCTCAAAAGTTTTCCCGACTATCAACAAGGCAATACGCTGCTCTGCGCCTTTGGTCCGGCTACCTGCCAATCAATTATCGACCATAAACTCCGATTGGACATCAAAGCTCCCTCGCCCGAAGCCCCCTCGATGTTTGCAGCTATCGATTTGTACTTAAAAGCTAATCTGCCGCAATAAAGTTGGACGACAAACCAAACTCTTATGGTACGCTGTATTTGCTGCCCACGCTTTTGGGTGGTGATGATATGGGCATTATCGCGCCCCAAACGCGCCAAATAGCAGTATCGCTCTCCTATTTTATCGTCGAAAACGCTCGCACTACTCGCCGCCATTTGCTTAAAATGGGCATTAAAGAAAGCGGCAAAATGATAGACGAATTATCATTGCGCGAGCTGGACAAACACAGCACCCTCGATACCCGCGCCCTCGATACGCTGCTGCAACCCCTCATTGATGGCTACGATATGGGCTTGATGTCCGAAGCAGGCTGCCCCGCTATTGCCGACCCAGGCAACGCCTTAGTGCGCCGTGCCCACGAGCGCGGCATAGTCGTAGCACCAATGGCAGGCACCTCGTCGTTATTATTGGCATTGATGGCATCGGGTATGAACGGGCAACAATTTGCCTTCAACGGCTATTTACCCCAAAACCGCGAAGCACGTATCAAGCGCATTAAGCAACTCGAACTCCGCGCCCTACGCGAGCAGCAAACGCAACTATTCATCGAAACGCCTTACCGCAACCAAAGCCTCGTAGCCGATTTGCTCCAACATTGCCAAGCCGATACGCGCCTCTGTATAGCTGCCCAACTAACCCTGCCCGACCAATATATCCGAACCTTACTCATTGCACAATGGCGCAGCCTGCACTCCATACCCGACTGGCACAAAAATGCTCGTTTTTGTATTAGGTAGCTAAATCAATTGCTGCTCGTAACTATTTAGCCTTGTAGGGGGAACTAATCGAATATGCAGCGATGTCAGGCATTATTAGATAAGTATTGCTCATTACCCCATACCCAAAACCCCATATCCTAAATAGTTACTACTGCTCTATACTTGGGGCTAAATCGCTATTGTGCTCAAAAGATACCTGCATGCCCCAAAACGCGCTATTTGTTTGTTAGTTCAGCATAAAAGTCTATCTTTGTGGGAATAATACACCCAAAATTGCCGTATTTATGGAACACAAATCGCAAATTGTCGAAAATTGGTTGCCGCGCTATACAGGAATCCCGCTAGCAGATTTTGGCAAATACATCATATTGGTCAATTTCTTGGACTATGTAAATAGATTTGCCCAATGGCACGGCGTGCCCGTACGCGGTTTAGATAAACCGATGCCCAGTGCTACTGCTGAAAATATCACCATTATTAATTTTCAGATGGGTAGTGCCAATGCTGCTACTATACTTGACTTATTGAGTGCCATTAAGCCAAGTGCATGTTTGTTTTTAGGCAAATGTGGTGGTCTGAAAAAGAAAAACCAAATAGGTGACCTCATCTTACCCATTGCTGCCGTGCGCGGCGAAGGTACATCTAACGACTATTTTCCGCCCGAAGTGCCCGCCTTGCCCGCTTTCGCGCTACAAAAAGCCATCAGTACAACCATTGCCGAGCATAATACCTATTATTGGACAGGTACAGTATATACGACCAACCGCCGCGTGTGGGAACACGACGCGCACTTCAAACAATATTTGGAAAAAACGCGCTGTATGGGTATCGATATGGAAACCGCTACTATCTTTACAGTAGCCTTTGCCAATCATATACCCGCAGGGGCTTTGCTGCTCGTATCAGACCAGCCCATGATACCCGAAGGCGTAAAAACCGCCGAAAGCGACCAAAAAGTGACCAAAGAATATACCGACCGACACTTGCGCATCGGTATCGACTCGCTCCGACACCTACGCGACGAAAACACTCGGGTCAAGCACCTGCGCTTCTGAACCACTAAGCTATACTAAGCATCAATAGCATTGCGGCGCGACAAAACGGCATGTGCCAATACTAAACAGAATGTCGCAAATGACCCGAAATAAATGACATCTTTGCTGTCAATAACGCCGCGCGTGAGCGATTCGTAGTGGGGCTGAAAACTCAAATACTGGAATATACCACCTAACATGCCCGACATACCGCCTGCAAGCATATTAAAAATAATGACAAAAATATGCCAATGCAGAGCGACAATAAAAATGCAACAATTTGGCTGTTCGTAATACTACTGGCAAATATGCCAATACCAGCATACGCCGCGCTTAACAGCAAAATGCCGATATAACCACACCAAACTGCGCCGTGGTCTACGGGACCAAGCCAAGCAGCGGTAAAGTAATAGGGCAAACTAAACAACAATGCTATACCGACTAAGGCGATACAGGCAGAAAATTTGCCCAAAATAACCTGCCAATCCGTGACAGGCTTGGTCAGCAATAGCTCGATAGTGCCCGTGTTGCGCTCTTCGGCTATCATGCGCATCGTAAGCGCGGGTATAAATAGGAACAACGTCCAATAAGCAACGGCAAAAATGGTGCTATGCTGGCTTCACCACGCAAAAATACGTCGCCGCCGCCCCAAAACCCACGTAAAAAACCGCTCATGCCCAAAAACACTACTAAGAGGATATAGGCAATCAGCGAGTCGAAAAAGGTGCTAAGTTCGCGGCGAGCAATAATAAGAATTTGGCGCACGAGGTAATGGTTTTGACAATAAACAATCGGTAATAGTCCAAGCCGCACCTTATGATGATATGGCGGGGTAGCAAATTAGTGGCTTTTCTGATAGACGCAATTAGGGGCAAAATCGGCTAAGATTTGCTCAATTGCACAGCTTGCTACCGTAAACTTTCGCATTTATGGGCTTTTAATATCTATTAAACGCAAATGACCACCACGCACGGTTTGGCGGTGCAAAAATACGACATTATCGCACATTTATACTACACTTATCCCCAAAAATAAGGTAACTATTTAGGGTATAGGGTCTTGGGTATGGGGTTTTGGGTATGGGGTAATGAGTAATACTTATCTAATAATGCCTGACATCGCTGCATATTCGATTAGAAATGGCTATTTCCCCCTACAAGGCTAAATAGTTACAAATAAAGGATAGGCTCGATAAAGCCAAGTATACATTTTCAGGGCAACCGCCAGCAGCTATTATTCGTTAAAACCATACTTGCACATATAACTGCTTACCTCGCCATAGTCCTCGACATTGTTATACCCTAAATACCTTTTATGAAACCAAATTTACTATTGGCAATTGCCTTACTATACTTAGTATGGCAGCCTCCGAACAAGCTCTATGCCCAAAGCATTTCGGGACTTATCAACCAATATGCCGCGTCACAGCTATGACCACTAACTCCGTCACCGTATCAAGTGCGAGTGGGTTCGCCATTGGCGATTTGGTCTTACTCGTCCAGATGGACGGAGACCTCAATACTGCCGCTGGAGCTGATCAGGCAACTACGAGTTCAATATCATTCAGAGCATTGTAGGCAATACATTCACATTCGCCTCTATTGCCCGAACCTATAACCCAACTGCCCAAAAGTACAATTGGTCAAGGTGCCCATCTATACCGATGTGTCGGTAGATGGCGAACTAAGTGCTGCCAACTACGATAGTAGCACGGGTACGGGCGGCGTGTTGGCACTCTACGCTTGCGGAACATTGACCCTAAACGCCGATATAGAAACATGGGGGCGCGGTTTTAGGGGGGCTAATACGACCGAAATGGCAATACCCGCACCCGCCACAGGCGATATGGTGAGCCAAGGCGAAGGTATAGCCCCTGCCTATACCAACACGAGTTTGGGCTATGGTCAAAGCCCTGCCGGTGGTGTGGGTGGTGGCGCAGGTATGCAGTACCCTGGTGGCTTCGGCGGATTTGGCGGCGGTGGTGGTGGTGGCGTAGGTGGCGGCGGCGGTGGTGGTGGTTGTCCGGGTGGCAGCGGCGTGGCGGGATATGGCGGCAATGCAGGTTTTGGCACCACCTCGGGCATGTTTGGCGAAAACGGACAAAACGCCTCTGGAACGGGCTATTTTAATAGTGCTGACAACAAAATTTTTATGGGCGGTGGCGGTGGCTACGAAGCCCACAAGTCGCCTTATGGCGGTGGCGGCGATGGTGGCGGTATCATCATCATTGTTGCGGCAGAAATTATTGGCAATGGGCACATCATCAAAGCCGACGGAGCCGAGTCGTTTCATGCGGGCAATTGCCTCACGGCACCCTACGAGGTGCAAGACCATTTCGGCGGCGGCGGCGGTGGTCAAATCTTGTTGCATAGCCCTATTTATACGGGCAACCTACTACTATCTGCCCAAGGCGGCAATACCAACTCTTGTATGGAGGTAGCAGGCGGCGGCGGTGGCGGCGGTATATGGGTTTCGGGAGCCTTGCCCGCCAATGTAAGCACTGATGTATCGGGCGGAACAGCCCCTAATCTGGCAGCGGGTGCACCCGCAGGTATGCAGCAGAGAGGCGGCAATGGATTAGTCATTACCAGTAACCTAAATATATTCATCGCAGGCGCGTGTAACTGTCCTCCTGTCAATTGCGACGATGAGTTTTGCTTTACTATCGATTCAGTCAACCCGCTGTCGTGCGAGTGTATGCACATTCCTGCAGTTTTTAACTGCGACGACGGCGATTGTACTACTACCGACGGCTTAGATGCAGCCACCTGCCAGTGTACGCATACGCCCAACACTTTCGATTGCGATGACGGTGACTGCCTGACCGTCGATGTCATTAACCCCGCTACTTGCAATTGTACGCATGTTCCGATAGTTCCCGAATGTGACGATGAAAATTGTGCTACAACCGATACCTATAACACAAGCACTTGCGAATGTGAATTTACGCCTCTCGCAATAGATTGCAATGATAATGATTGTAATACCGCCGACAGCTACGACCCCGCTACCTGTATTTGTGTCCACACACCTATCGAACCATTAAATTGTGATGACGGACTATGTGCTACTACCGACAGCTACGACCCCGCTACCTGTACTTGCCTGCATGCCCCCGTTCCGCCATTAGATTGCGACGATGGCGATTGTAATACCGCAGATACTTACAACACTAATACCTGTGCTTGCGAGTATGCGCCCATTACGCCCAATGCCTGCGACGACGGCGATTGTAATACTGCTGACAGCTATGATACCAATTTGTGCCAATGCGGCACGCGCCCATAGCTCCACCTAATTGTGACGACAATAATGCCGCTACTACCGACAGTTATAATTCCGCTACCTGTACCTGTGAGCATAGCTCAATCCCCGACCTACGCATTACCGTTTTGCCTACGGCTTTTTCGCCCAACAACGACGGAGTAAACGATACTTTTGGCGCGTTTGGCAATGACGATATTGCTACTTGGAGTATGACTATTTATAATCGTTGGGGGCAAAAAGTATTCGAGAGCAATAATATGACAGAACGCTGGGACGGTAACTATCAAGATATGCCCCAAGAGATAGGAGTTTACGTATATAGCGTTACCTATACCCTAAACGGCAGTAACGAAACCTACCACCTACACCATAATATTACGCTTATCCGATAAGGTTTGCTATTCGGTGATGTCCAAACAAAAACACCCGCCCAGACTGTGTCTCTATTGCGCAAGTTGGGCGGGTGCATTGTTAGAAAAAAAACATCACAAATTATAAAATAATTTATCTCAATAATTAGCCATTTGTTACTTACATCCTATTAGCAGCCGACATCACAACAAGCATTTATTGGTGAGGTAAGTGGCGTTTCGCTATTCGCGCCATACTTCGGCTTCGGCTTGCGCTACGAGGTCTTCGAGGTCGGTATCGTCGGCGGCAGTATGGTGTCGTTTTTGATTGACGAGGGGCATCATTGCCATGCTGAACAAACCAGCGGCGAGTACCAAAGCAGTCTGTGCCGACCAAGCCAGCCAACTGAACGCATATCCCAAGTCACGCGGGACGGCGTAAAGCGTCAGTACGCCTGTTACGGCAAGTTGATATGCGCCTATGCCGCC
Source organism: Sphingobacteriales bacterium (assembly GCA_016711295.1). Classification (GTDB taxonomy): domain Bacteria; phylum Bacteroidota; class Bacteroidia; order Chitinophagales; family UBA2359; genus JADJTE01. The sequence continues at coordinate 139,372 of JADJTE010000011.1, forward strand.
TTGTGTAGCGATAAAGCCCAATGACCCGAATACCAATACTGCAATACCTGCGCCGAAGCCCAAATGCTGTGTGGCTTCGGTGGCAAAAAAGCATACATATACCATAGCAAAGTACATACACCAAATAAAGATGCTATGCCCTACAAACAAAGGTATATTGGATAGTTTTCGGATAGATATGATGCCTTGCCACAAGCCGTGTACCAATTGAGATAAACGCTCATAGAGGAAAGTTTGCCGAAAACGGCGCGACAGCCACCAAGCCGTCAAACCAAATACCAGCAATATTCCCAATAAGAGTAAATTGCTCAACAATTGGTTGCCCGACAGCATATTAGCATATTTTTGGCGCATCGGAATGGCTATTTTTCATTAAAATAGGCACTCAATACACCAAATTGGGTCAATAGCATAATGCAGGTAGCTACGGCAAGGCACAGGGTATCTATCGCACGCTCAGTTAGCACGGTGCCAATGGCGCGTTCGGGTTTTACGTTAGAATAACGGCTGATGATAGCACAACGCACAAACTCGCCCAAGCGAGGTAGTGCTAAATTGCCTAAGTAGCCCACCATGACTGCCATGAAGGCATTAGGGAGTGAGGGGCGTGCGCCTATCGGTGCTAAGAGCATTTGCCAGCGGGCAGCGCGGCTAAGGTGGCTGAGAATAGCAAAAATAATGGATAAAAATACCCAGAAATAATTGGCGTTGCGCAGGGCTTGGACGATATTGTTGCGGTCGGCGGCACTAAAACCGCTCAATGACCACCAAACTAATAATACGCCTGTCCCTGCAAACAACAGCCAATTGAGCAACCTAACACAGCTTCTTCAAAATTAGGCATGTTTGATTCGATTGGTGATCTACAAAAACGGTAGCACCGCCTTTATATTGCTTGGCTTCTTCGTACTCTAAATAGCCATAGCCAATGATAATCACAATGTCGCCTACATGCACTTTGCGGGCGGCTGCTCCGTTGAGGCAAATAACGCCCGAACCCGCTTGCCCTTTGATGACATAAGTTTCGAGCCTTTCGCCGTTGTTGCAGTTGACGATTTGAACGCGCTCGTTTTCGATGATTCCAGCAGCCTCCATCAGTTGCTCGTCGATAGTGATGCTTCCGATGTAGTTGAGGTCGGCTTGTGTTACCGTGGCACGGTGAATTTTGGATTTAAAGACTTGTATCCACATAAGCTGTGCAAAGTTACGTTGTTTTGTTGAAATGAAAGAATTAAGTAAATAAAAAGTATTTTTTGGAGGGGTTGTCGAGCCGAAAGGTGGTATAAGTATTGGATTTATGCCTCACTTTGGCAGATAAATAGGTTGTCAATCAGGCGAACAGTACCTAAAAAAGCGGCTACCAAGGCAATAATGTTGGGGCAATCGTTGTGACGCTGAATGGGCTGCAAGGTATCGGCATCTACTACCTCAAAGTATTCAGGCTTGATGCCTTCGATATTGCTTAACTGTTGTAGTGCTTGGTTTTTCAGTTCATTAATAGAATATTGCTCAAAATTCTCTTTTGCCCAACATAGGCTGCGGTAGAGTTGTATGGCGCGTTGTCTATCGTCGGGTGCGAGGCGCACATTGCGCGAACTCATTGCCAGCCCGTCGGGTTCGCGTAGGGTTTCGCCCATTAGCAGCCGCACGGGTAAGGCAGTTATTGCCAACAAGCGGCGCACAATCATCAATTGTTGGTAGTCTTTCTGACCCATCACCAAACAATCGGGCTGCACGATTTCGAGCAAACGCTTTACCACCTGCGCCATACCCTTGAAATGTCCTGGTCTGAATGCCCCTTCCATTGGTTTGTCCCAATAACCGAAATCAAATTCGGGTGTGGGGGCTGTGGGGTCGGGATAAATTTCGCTCACGGTGGGTAAAAAAAGTACATCGCAACAATGTTTTTTGAGTACAGCAATATCGCTATCGGTAGTGCGCGGGTACCGCTCAAAATCGGCAGCATCATTAAACTGCGTTGGATTCACAAAAATACTGCATACTGTAAAATTGGTTTCGCTTTTCGATTTATTTATTAGTGAGGCGTGCCCCGCGTGTAGGGCACCCATTGTTGGCACAAAGCCAATGCTTTTGCCCGCTTGCCTTTGCTCCGCTACAAGAGCTGCCAAATCGCGGTTGCTGTTTAGTATTTCCATATAGTTTTAAATGGTTTGATTTGCCTAATACTATTCAAGTCATTGGCAGACTTCTCTGCTTTTATGCCTAAAACGCCGCAAAGTAAGCAATAGACGGTCAATTTATCGCTTTTTTTACGTAATTTTGCGGTTTCAAATTTACCGTAAACCGCCTTTCCTTTTTTTATTCTTATGAACCCCAAAACTCGTGTATTGATTATTTCTCAGGAAATGAGTCCTTATTTGGGCGAAGACAGCATGGCCACCATTACCAACAAACTACCCCAATATTTGTTGGAGCACAGCGCAGAGTTGCGCCTCCTCATGCCGCGTTTTAGCGGTATCAACGAGCGTAGGCACAAACTACACGAAGTCGTGCGTTTGTCGGGTATCAATATTATTATTGACGAAGACGATTACCCTTTGCTCATCAAAGTAGCATCATTACCCGGAGCGCGTTTGCAGGTTTATTTTCTGGATAGTGATGAATTTTTTAAGCGCAAGGGCGTTTTTCACGACGAAAAGGGCAGGTTATTTGCCGATAGCAGCGAGCGAATGATATTTTTCTGCAAAGGCGTATTAGAAACAGTACGAAAGTTTGGTTGGTCGCCCGACATTATCCACTGCCATGGATGGATGACCTCACTTATTCCACTCTATATTAAGACCGTCTATAAAAATGACCCCATTTTTGCCAACGCCCAAACTATCTATTCTGTCTATCCCAACAATTTTGACGAAGCCCTCGACAAAAATTTTTACCAGAAAGCACCCATCAAGCGCGTCGAATTGCCGAACTACTCGCACCCTATGACGGACTAACAAACAATAGCCTGCACAAGGCGCGATACACTATGCCGACGGCGTGATACAGCCCCAGCCCGACATAGACCCCGAAATTGCCGCCCTAATCGAAGGAATTACGGACAAATATGTAATCAAGCACACATTAGAAGACGAATATTTGCCAATGTATAAAGAAATGTACGGAAAAATATTAGGACAAGGTGAAGTAGAGGAAGTAAAATTATTATAAAAAATATTTATATTTTTACTGCGCTACCACATGTTTAGACTTTCCAAATAATATGTATATGATTGCTTTCGTCAATACATATCAATTTCAAAAACTAAAAAATTCAGAACATTCTCTTAAACTTGTAAAACACGTCACATGACAACAATACAGATAATAACAACCTGCCTGAGCCTGTTGGTAGGGCTTAATAGTAATGCCCAAAAGGCTACCGAAAAATCCGATTTTCAGCAAATAACCGAAACGCTCACAGATTATATTGAAGGGACTGCTAATGGCGAACCCGAAAGACTAAGACGGGCATTTCACCCAAATTTTAATCTATATACCGTAACTAAGGATAGCTTGTGGATACGATCGGGGCAGCAATACATCGCTAACATCAAAGTTGGAGAAAAAAACAATAGAATCGGGCGCATAATAGCTATTGATTACGAAAAAGATGCAGCTACCGCAAAAGTGGAGATAGTGATGCCCAACTGCCGTATTTTTACTGATTATTTTTTGCTCTTGAAATATGAGGGCTCGTGGAAAATCGTACACAAGAGCTACACAGGGCGAGAGTGTCCAAAATGCGAAGAGAAAAAATGACAATAAATATCAAACATTATTATGTTTGGTCATGTCGACTTTCACCCTACATTTTTGTCCAGCAATAACAGTACTGCTACATTTGGTAAAAATACCCCTTATCGAAAGTAAAAAACTACAAAATGCCCTCAAAGACCGCTATATCAATCCGTTTACCGATTTTGGGTTCAAGAAACTATTCGGCACCGAGCCGAACAAAGACCTATTAATCAATTTTCTGAACGAAGTAATTTTGCCACCCACCCAGCGTGTTGCCGACCTCAGCTACCGCAGCACCGTGCGTACCTGGGGCAAACCGAATTGAACCGCAAAGCCATTTTCGATTTGTATTGCATCAGTTCTGACGGCGAGCGATTTATCGTAGAGATGCAAAAAGCCAAGCAAAACTATTTCAAAGACAAGCGTATTTTATGCTACTTTTCCGATACAGGAGCAAGCGCAGACAGGCGATTGGAACTACCAATTAGCCGCCATCTATACGGTTGGCATCTTAGATTTTGTGTTTAGCGATGACGAATCAAACCATGCGTCAAGCAAGGAAGTAAGACATGAAGTAAAGCTAAAAAACCAGAGATGCGAGGTGTTTTATGACAAGATGACCTTTATCTACTTAGAGATGCCCCATTTCACGAAAACCCTGCCCGAATTGGAGACGATTTATGATAAGTGGTTATACGTTTTGAAACATTTGCCGACCTTAACAGAACGCCCCGCCGCCTTGCAAGAGCGGGTATTTAAGCGATTATTTGAAGCCGCTGAGATAGCTCGTTTTACGTCCGAAGAAAAAGGTTTGTACGAAGCGAGCCTCAAATCGTATCGCGACCTCAAAAATGTGATTGATACAGCCTTTGACGAGGGCAAGATAGAAGGCAAGATAGAAGGATTGATTGAAGGAGAAGCTAAGGGCAAGATAGAAGGATTGATTGAAGGAGAAGCTAAGGGCAAGATAGAAATTGCTTTAAATTTAATCAAGAAAGGCTTATCTATTGAATTAATTGGTGAGGTAACCGGTTTTTCACCACAAGAGATAAAAAAGCTTATAAATGATTTGGAGTAACTATTTAGGCTATGCGCCTTTTGTTTCGGTTCCTGTTTGTAGGTCGTATTTATTCCTGCCACTTAGATAAGTGAGTGACAAAAAAAGGGTATAAAATACTGCCAAATGCGCAAAATCTACACACAGAGCGCGATGCCTAAATAGTTACAAATATCGTTATATTCAATAATACCACAGTTCGCTCTACATTTTCGTCCGGCAATGATAGTACTGCTATGTTTTGTAAAAACACCCCTCATCGAAAGTAAAAAACTACAAAATGCCCCTCAAAGACCGCTATATCAATCCGTTTACCGATTTTGGGTTCAAGAAACTATTCGGCACCGAGCCGAACAAAGACCTATTGATCAATTTTCTGAACGAAGTAATTTTGCCCCCAACCAGCGCGTTGCCGACCTGAGCTACCTCGGCACCGTGTATATGGGGCAAACCGAATTGAGACCGCAAAGCCATTTTCGATTTGTATTGCATCAGTTCAGACGGCGAGCGATTTATCGTAGAGATGCAAAAAGCCAAGCAAAACTATTTCAAGGACAGAAGCGTATTTTACGCTACTTTTCCGATTCAAGAACAAGCACAGACGGGCGATTGGAACTACCAATTAGCCGCCATCTATACCGTTGGGATTTTAGATTTTGTGTTTAGCGAGGAGGAGGGTGGCAGCAGGTCAAGCAAGGAAGTGAGGCACGAAGTAAAGCTAAAAAACCAGAGATGCGAAGTGTTTTATGACAAATTGACCTTTATTTACTTAGAGATGCCCAATTTTACGAAAACACTGCCTGAATTGGAGACGATTTATGACAAGTGGCACTATGTTCTGAAGCATGTACCGACCTTAGCAGAACGCCCTGCCGCCTTGCAAGAGCGAGTTTTTAAGCGATTATTTGAAGCAGCTGAGATAGCTCGTTTTACGTCCGAAGAAAAAGGTTTGTACGAAGCGAGCCTAAAATCGTATCGCGACCTCAAAAATGTGATTGATACAGCCTTTGACGAGGGCAAAATGGAAGGGATGATAGAAGGAGAAGCTAAGGGAAAGATGGAGGGCTTGATTGAGATGGTGCTTGAGATGTTTGCCAATGGTTTGCCGATGGCTCGAATTGCTAAAATAGCTAAACTATCTTTGGAACAAGTAAAAGAAATAATAGAGAATCATAAAAGATAGCTGCTCCCCAATAACTCATTGATACTACGAATATACATATATTAGCAAATAGATTAAGCAGCCATTATGGTATGTAAGAAGCGCGTTTATGTAAAATCAATAAAAATATATTAGTCACCAATTTAAGTATTAACAATGGCATTAAAATGTGGCATTGTAGGTTTGCCCAACGTCGGCAAATCTACCTTGTTTAATTGTCTATCCAACGCCCAAGCCTTAGCTGCTAACTATCCGTTTGCTACCATCGAGCCTAATATCGGCGTAGTCAATGTCCCCGACGACCGCCTCACCCAACTCACCCAATTAGTGCGCCCACAGCGCGTTGTGCCCACTACTGTCGAAATTGTCGATATTGCGGGCTTAGTGGCAGGTGCAAGCAAAGGCGAGGGGCTTGGCAACCAATTTCTGGGCAATATCCGCGATACGAACGCCATAGTACATGTCGTTCGCTGTTTTGACGATGATAATGTGGTACACGTCAATGGGCAAATCAATCCCGTGCGCGATAAAGAAATTATCGACCTTGAACTCCAAATTAAAGACCTCGAATCAGTCGAGCGAAAAATGACGCGCCTCGAAAAACTGCTCAAATCGAATGATAAAGATGCCAAGCGCGGCATGGAGGTCTTAGCTATCTATAAAGAGCATTTAGAGCAAGGCAAATCGGCACGCAACGCCCCCGTAGATCCCGAAGACCGCCGCTTTATTGATGATATAAACCTGCTTACCGCTAAACCCGTACTCTATATGTGCAACGTAGGCGAAGCGCACGCCGCCACAGGCAACGCCTACACTGCCCAACTAAGCGAAGCCGTCAAAGGCGAAAATGCAGAAGTAATGATAGTATCGGCAGCAATGGAAGCCGACATAGCACAGTTGGACAGCTACGAAGAACGCCTCGAATTTTTGCCAGGCATCAGCAAACTCATTAGGTCGTGCTACAAATTGCTGAACCTGATTACCTATTTTACCGCAGGTGAAAAAGAAGTACGCGCTTGGACTATAGAACAAGGCACCAAAGCACCACAAGCGGCGAGTGTGATACATACCGACTTTGAAAAAGGCTTTATTCGCGCCGAAGTAATCAGCTATGCCGACTATATTAAATACGGTTCGGAAAGCGCAGTCAAAGAAAACGGCAAATTTAGGGTCGAAGGCAAAGAATATGTCGTCAATGACGGCGATGTGATGCACTTCCGATTTAATGTCTAATGTCTAACGTGATAAACACAATAACTTATCCCCATCAATACCGAATATGGCAGACCTCAAAAAAGACGAACATATTATTTTGGACACTAAACCCCATTGGGTTGGGCTTTTGGTGCCGTTTCTCGTAGCCTTGGCAACGGTAGTGGTGGGGGCTTATTTTCAAGGATATACCTTTATCTTGACCTTGTTGGGCGTAGCATTCTTGTGTTACCGCATTGCCGAACATAATTCGCATATTTGGGCTATCACCAATTTACGAGTTATAGATGAAAGCGGCATTTTTACCCGCCAATCTAAAGAATGTCCCTTGGACAAGGTGACAAATGTATCATGTAGCCAACACCTATTAGGGCGTATTCTGGGTTTTGGCGATGTCGAAATACAAACCGCTTCCGAAGGAATACTGAACTACATAGCCATTGCCCAACCTCGCGATTTTTCCGACACTATCTTGCAGATGCAAGAAGCCTACAAAGGCGACCAACTGCGACAGCAAGCCCAAAAATTAGCCCAAGCTATGCAGCAACACAGCGACCAGCCCCTTCACACGACCACACAACATCAAAACAACGCGGTAGCTGTATCGCCCAAAATGGCGGATTATTTAGAATTAGAAAAATTGTTCGAGTTGCACCAAAAAGGCATCCTCAGTGAAGAAGAATATGCCGAACAAAAACGCAGAATCCTGAACAATCGCTAAAAATTGTATCGCCAAGATTTCTACAGACTGCTAACGCATCCGAGCAATATCTTTACCATACCATGGCACAAGACCAACCTATCCTGCCCAATATTGACATAAGTTTTGTGCTTCCCGTATATAATAGTGCCGAAACTTTGTTCGAATTATACGAGCGCATAGCAGCGGTATGCCAATACAAATTGGGCTTATCGTTTGAAACAATATGGATAGACGATTATAGCCACGACGAGAGTTGGGAAGTTTTAACCCAATTACAAGCGCAATATCCACAAACCGTAACTGCTATTCGCCTATCAAAAAATTTTGGGCAACACAACGCCACCATCTGCGGCATCGCCCAAGCACAAGGCAAATGTGTAGTAACGCTTGACGACGACCTGCAAATGCACCCCGAAGATGTGCCACAACTATACGCTATCTACCAAGTTCAAGGCTGCGATTTGGTCTATGGCGTGATGACCGAAGCCCAAAAAGGTATTTTACGCCGGTCGGTACGCAATTGGTTTGGTAAAATACAGCGGTGGGAGGGCAAAAACCGCGGGCGTGGGTCAAGTTTTAGACTATTAAGCCGCCAATTATGCCAAAAATTACTACGTAATGCACATGGATTTGTATTTATTGATGAGATATGCTTGTGGCATACCCGCAAAATTGCCTTTATTGAAGTACCCTTTTATCCAAGCCGCCGTCGGGTAGCACAATCGCGCTATGGATTAGGGGCTTTACTCAATTTATCGTTTAGCCTTATCGTATTCTCGTCCAATTTGCCGCTGCGTTTGATGACCCTGCTCGGATTTTCGGCTTCGCTGCTCAGTTTTGTGGGCATTTTGGTGCTGTTGCTCCGAAAAATAGTCAAAAATGTACCTATGGGCTATACGTCTATCATGGTGGCTATCTGTTTCTCGACTGCTATTATTTTGTTTTGCCTGGGTGTAGTAGGCGAATACCTAAACAAAGTCTATCGGCTACAAAAACGTATGCCCCTATACAGCATCGACGAAATCAGAACTACGCCCGCCTTGGTATAATAAGCATTAATTTATATATTTTATAATTCAACTTAAAATTTTTTCCACCCCATGCAACGTATATTTATCGCTACACTACTCGGATTAAGCATCTGTATTTTATCGAGTTGTTTTACTATCAACGACCATATCGTGTTTAACCGAGACGGTTCGGGCAGCGTCAAAACTACTGTAGATATGAGCAGTATGATGCAGATGTTAGGCATGTTTTTGCCCGATTCGCTCAAAGAAGATATGCAATTAGACAATATATTGAATAGCGATTTGTCGCAATATAAAAAAATAGCAGGCATCAGCAATGCCAAAATTGCATCGGACAAAGAATATAGCTATACCGTTTCTTACAATTTTTCCAATATAAAAGCCCTGAACCAAGCCGTTGCGCTCAACGAAAAAGATAGCAATATACCTGCTGGTTTTGGCGAAATGATGAAAACGCAATATAGTTTCAAAAAAGGTAAAATATCGCGCAATACCAGCATCGACCCCAGCCACTTAGAAACTGAGGGTATTAACATAGCCGAAAGTAAAGAAATGTTCCAATTTATGAACAGCCCTACGTATAATGTTACTTACCAATTGCCTAAAAACGTCAAAAAAATAGACCTCAAAAACGAAAAAAGTACAGCGGTCAAAGACAAAAACACGGTGTCTATTAGCTATAATTTGCTCGATTTTTTAGAGGCGAAAGGCGAGGTCATGAACCACAATATCAAGTTTTAAAGAGCCTGTCGCACAAACAAGGTTCATGCTTCATTGAGCAAATCGTCCAAAACGGGATTAAGCGCGGCATTGACTAAAAAATGATTGCCCGATACGAGCCTGAATTGCGCTTGGTGCAAACCTTTGGCAAAAAAACGCCCTACCCAAGCGGGTACAATTTCGTCTCGGTCGCCAAACAGCAGGGTATACGGGCGTAGGCTGTTGGTTGAGGCATTGCTGTAGCGCGGTACATCTACTATAAATTGACGGATAGACAACCAAGTATAGTGCATACGCTGTCGCCGCCTTTCGGTTGCCAACAGTTTTCGGTTGAACCGATAAACGCTTTTAGGCAACAAACGCAACCACCGTGTCATACGCATAGCAGCAAATAATAGGGTGGGATAGCGAATATTGAACGATAGGAGGCGAATAATCCAAGCAGGAACAGTAAGGGCATTAAAATGGGATGTATCTTGATACCCGATGCAGCTATAATAAATAGCGCGTCGAGGCGGTCGGCAAAGTCGGGCGCGATACACATCGCAAACCGCCCACCCATGCTATACCCCATCAAGGCAAATCGCCCTACCGATTCGGCTTCGCAAACAGCGGCGACGATGCCCGCTATGTCTGCCACGCCGAACAAGCGCGTAGCTGCCCAGCGCGTGCGCCCATGATAAGGCAAGTCGATGGAATAAATGGTATATCGTTTGCCCAACGAGGGTTCGAGGGCACGGTATAGGGCAGCGCTATCGCCGTAGCCGTGTAGAGCTACAAGGGTTTGGCTGCCCGTACCGAAACGAATATAGTGTATTTGCGCGTTTTGATAAATGAGGTAGGACATAGTTTATCCGAATACAAATCGCTTGACGGCACGCCCTAAAAATCGTACTTTCTGGTCTAAGGGCATACGCGCCAGACTCACTTCTACTACGCCTTTGGTGAGGCGTGTTTTCTGGCTATAATCCATCTTTACATCAACCAATACCGATTTGCCGCTCTTTCGCAGTGCCAAAGCCTCGTCCATTTTGGCAGACAACTCCAAATCGTTGTCGATACGTATATACTCGATACCCGCAACCATAGCGATACCCTTAAAGTTGATGTCGCTCAGTACCGTACAGGTTTTGCGGTTGAGGGGTATTTTTTGGAACTGCGCTATTTGCCCTAATTCGCCATCATTAAAAATAAACAGCAGTACAGGTATGTCGTAGCGGCTGGCAGTGACGAGTTCTAAGCCCGTCATCAGCATCGCCCCGTCGCCCACAATGCCTATCACTTGTCGGTCGGGGTTATTGAGTTGGGCGGCGATAGTGCCGGGCACACAATATCCCATACAGTTAAAATCGGTCGGGGATATAAACGCGGCGGGCGCATTCACGTCCATCAATTCGCCTGCCAAAAAGGTATGGTGTCCGTCGTCGGCAACAACTATCACATCACTTGGCGTTTTGGATTGCAAAGCCCTGAAAAAAAGACCTGGTTGGACAGCATCGCTTTTGGGCTTTTTGAGCCATTCGGCATAATATGCTTGGTTTTTTTCTTGTAATACCTTACCTACATCTTGCCATTTCTGTTCGGCTTGGTGATTAGCTGCTACAAGGGTTTGGTAGAGTTGCTGCAAAAAGTCGGCACCATCGGCTACCAAAGTGATAGTAGCTTGATAGTTTTTGTTAAATACTTCGGGGTTAATGTCTATATGTATCAAATTTTTGGGTTGGTCTAAGGAATAGCTGGCAGTGGCTACCTCGCCAAACCGCGCACCTACGGTAAGCAGTAAGTCGTGTTGCTGCAAAGCCCATTGCCCTGATGGTTTCGCGCCCCTACCTATGCCTGCACAGGTATAAAGCGGGTGGCTGTTCGGAAACGCGCTTTTGCCTTGCAGCGACGTAGCAACAGGAGCCGCCAGCAGTTCGGCAAGGCGTATAGCATAGTCGTAACCCTTGATAGCCCCCCAACCCAAGTAGAGCATCGGTTTTTTGGCTTGGCGCAGTGCTGCCGCGATTTTAGCTAAGACGGCGGGGTCTATGGTGGGTTTATTATTGGTAGCGCGATATGGCAGCATTTCATCTACTTCGCCCGTGTACATTTGTATATTGACGGGTAGGTCGATAAATACGGGACCGGGTTGCCCGCTTATAGCAATATCATAGGCTTTGTAAATAGTGGGTATGACATCGCGGTGCGATTCGATTAGAAACTGAGCTTTGGTAATGCCTTGTGTCAATACTAATTGGTCTATATCGTGTAGTTTGTAGTGCTGGGCTAAATCGCGGCGCACCCCACCCGATATAATCAACATGGCTATGCCATCTAAATAAGCCTCGCCTATACCACTCATGGCGTGCGTAAGCCCCGAAGCAGGTACAATCATCAGCGTACCGATGTGTTGAGAGGTGCGCGAGGTAGCGTCGCCCATAAAAGCAGCACCGCCTTCGTGCGTCACCAAAATAGGAGTTATTTGTTCGCTACTATTGAGTTGGTCGTATAGCTCGGTATTGTGCGTACCGGGTATGCCGTAGGTATATTGTACGCCTATCTGTTCGAGAGCGTATCGGGCTAATTCAGCACCTGTTTTTTTCATGTCTTAATGCGATTTTAGAGGTATAATTAATGGTTTCTATTGTTTATTTGTAACTATTTAGCCTTGTAGGGGGAACTAATCGAATAGGCAGCGATGTCGGGCATTATTAGATAAGTATTGCTCATTACCCCATACCCAAAACCCTACACCCCAAATATTTACGTTTATTTTTAATAATTAAATTAAAAATTATTATTATGTAAAAATAAAAATTATTATTTTCGAATAGACTCAAAATAGCTTTTTGCCCGCTATTGAGTGCGCCGCTATGCGTCCTGTAAAGACACAGCCGCCCAGAAATGCGCCTTCTAAGGTTTTTTTGCCTATCATACCGCCGCCGCCGTAGCCCGCACTTTCGCCTATGGCATACAAGCCCGGTATAATATCGGGATTATTGGGGTTGCTATCGCGTTGGGTAACGCGCGATTGTAGGTCGGTTTGTATACCGCCCAAGGTTTTGCGCGGCATTATAAATTCTCGGATAGCTATATATGGTTTGGTACTTTCATCTTCAATCCGTTGGAAATTGCAGGTACGCAGTCGGTCGCCCAGATATTGGCGTACTTGGGCAATTCGGCGCAATTGGTCGTCGTTATGAAATTTTTTGCCTCGTGCTATCATCGCGTCGTACTGCCTGATTTCGCGCTGCATTAGTTCGGCATCGATATCGTTATTGCCTTGTAGGTGGTTCATTTTTTCAGCCAATTCGCCCAAGCTATTTGCCGTCAGCACGTCGGGGCAGTGTTTGATGATGTCGTCGACCAAACTTTGATTGCCCCAAACCACATCTTTCACAAATTGGAAAAAGCGTTTGTCGCGTATAGCGGGATTGTGTTCGGAGCCTGAAATAGCAAATTCTTTGCGCATGATTTTGTAATTCATCACTTGCCAGCTCATTTTTTTGTCTTGTCGGCATACCGATTCTACTAAGTGGTAGGTATCGAAAGACGTGACTAAGGGTTCGGGTCCGATGCGTTCGCCTTTGTAATTGAGCCATAGAGCAGAGCGGGGCGGCACGATGCTCAATCCGTGGTGGAGGTGGCGCGGCTGCGGGTGGTGGATACCTGCCGCATAGCACCAAATACGGTCTAAATGGGTTATTTTGCCGTTTATTTTTTCGGTCGCATCTATCATTGAGCCGTCTATCATCGGGTCAAGCCCATTGAGCAGCGTTTCGGGCGGTGTTCCGAAGGGTTTATACCAATTATTGCGCACCCTTTCGAGGTTGCCACCTACGCCACCTGCCGCCACTACTACTACAGGCGCGTGGTATTCAAAATCAGCATTAGTACTTTCGTGTTTTCCTGCAACGCCGGCAATTTGCCCACCCTGCACGATTATTTCTTCTACGCGATGTTCTAACACAATGCGCAAATTATCGTTGGCTTTGGGGTGCTGTCGCAATTGGTGTTCGAGCCGTCGGGTTAGTTCCCAACCTGTGCCCCATACCAAGTGGAAACGCGGCACCGAGTTGCCTGGTTTAAACAAACCGCGCTCGACCCAATGCACGACGGGGAAAAATTGTACGCCTTGTTGCTGTAGCCAAGCAAATGTAGTAGGTGTTGTGTGCTGTACGTAGGCTTCTGCCCATTGTCGAGGCAAAACCTCGTCGGGTTCAAACTCGGCTGCACTTAGCCAGTCGCTCAGTGCTAAATCTTCTGAATCTTTGATACCTACGCGCTTTTGTATGGGCGAATTGACAAAAAACATACCGCCGAACGACCATTGCGCCATACCGCCAAAGTTTTGAGCCTTGCCGCGTTCGATTATCAGCACTTTCTGTCCAAACGATAATAGGTCGAGCGCGGCGGTGATAGCAGCGATACCGCCGCCGACAATAATAACATCTGCTTGCATAGGAAAAACAATAGTGTGGTTATCAACAAACGTAGAATAGACGTTGGTAGGTTGGAGAGAAGCCGGGCAAATGTAGTTACTTTTTATGGTATTTCAAGCAAATAGCCAAATGCCTTGTTTTATATCATATCTATGCGTTATTTCCGTTGGTCAAGATTATGTTTTTATCGCTATTTCATAGCCATCAATCCCCTTATCTAACCCTTAAACTCCTTAAATTTATCGGCGGTATAAGCCTTATTGCGCGAGGCACCATATTGCAAAATAGCATTGATGAACTGGTAGGGGGTATAGCCATTGATGGCGCATTGGTGAAAAATGCAGGTGGCGGGGGTCATACCGGGCAAGGAATTGATTTCGATGATATAGGTTTCTACGTGGTCGTCAAAAATTTTGACGAATGCATCTATTCGGGCATAACCTTCTATGCCGACGGTGCGGGCTGCGCGTTCGAGTTCGGCTTTGACTATGGCGGCTATCCGTTGTTGTTCGATGGGGTTGGTGGCATAGCGGGCGGGCGTGATATTTTGCCCTTCGCCCGCCAAAAATTTTTCTTCGAGCGACAATACCTCATCAGTGGCTAAGGTTTCGGAGGGTTCAAACATTTCGTATTCCCATATACCTTTGCCTTTGAAGTGGGTGAGCATACCGCCTGTTACTTCTAAGAAATGTTGCGCTTTGCCCTTTTCGATGAGGGTTTCTATCAAAAACGCATCTTTCATCGGAAATTCTTCTTTGGGTTTCAGGTGCAATTGCTTGGCGGCAGAGGGCGACAAAGACGCTTCGGTACGGAACATGAGGGCGCAATAAGCAAGCAGTTCGGCGCGGCTTTTTATTTTTTTGACCGCCGAGCTACAACCGTCGTCGGCGGGTTTGGCTATCATCGGATAAGAAAATTCTCGTTCGATATGTTGCAGGGTACGGTCAAAATCGCCGCCTGCCCATTCTTTGCGTTTTACAAGCTGTTGCGAGGCAATTTTAAATCCGTTTCTAACTAATAATTGATTGGTCGTATATTTATTAATAGTCATTTCTGATGCTTTTGCGCTTGAACCGTTATAAGCTATGGCATTGCGCTCTAATTGGCGTTGTAGGGTGCCATCTTCGCCTGGCCGACCGTGTAGGGCAATAAAAGCGAGGTCGATATGCTGTGGGAGGTGGCTTAATTCGATGTGTTTAGGTCGGCTGAGGGGTGTTTTTTCGCCTCCATATTTTTGTATCAATGCAGCGCAGCGCGTTTTGTGCTTGCTGTAATGGGGTGTATGGTATAGTGCTGTATTTTTTCGAGAATATCGTCGGCATTGTCTTTGAGCAATATATTGATGGGTATTTCGTATAGTTCAGAGCGTTTTTCGTTGCCCATCAAAAAATGGGTATCGGGATATAATCGTTTGATGAGGACAATTTTTCGTAGATATTGCGCCCGCTCTCGACCGAAATGTGCCGCTCTGACGAGTAGCCGCCTAATATTACACCCACTCGTTTTTTGATTTTGGGGCGCAGGCGTTGGTCGGCGATGGCTTTATCTAATTGTTGCAGTAAAGTTTGATAGCGATAACCGTCGGCACAACCCGATACGCGCTCGGCAATGGAGCTACGCACCACAAAGTTGAGGAATTGCGACGGATTGAGTCCTATTTCGGCGGCTTGGTGAAAAAAGAACGACGACGGCAACATGCCCGATGTAGTATTGGGGTCGTTGAGATAGATATGGTTCTGCGGGCTGATAAAACCGTCGATACGGGCGTAGGTATGGAACTCGAATAGCTGGAATAACGATTCGGCTTTTTGGCAAATATTGGCGATCACTTCCGTAGGCAAATCGATAGGGGTTTGTTTTGATGATAGCCCCGCTAAATATTTGGAGCGATAATCAAAAATTTCGTTGCCTTTGCGTATTTCGGTAGGCGGCAGCGATACTATTTCGCCTTCGTCGGTGCGTATGACGATGCAGGAAAATTCTTTGCCCGTCAAAAATTCTTCTATCAATACCTCGTGTTCGGTATCTAAGGCGACGAGGCGCACCATTACGTCTTCGGGTGCGCTGGGGTCTAACAGGTAGCGGTCAAGTTCGTGCAGCAAATCGGAGGGCAGATAGACGGTAGTGGGTTTTGCGCTGGTGTCCTGTAGTTTTGTCGATAGGCTTAGGTGCAAGGGTAGCCCGATACCCGTGCGTAGGTCGCTTATCTGCCGTATTTGGTCTTTTCGCTGGTCTGGCGACAAACTTCGCCACGATAAGGCATCTATGTCTTTGATAAATAGGCTATTGAGTACGGCACGGTTAAAATCGGCTATATTGTCGTGTTTGACGGTGCTAACACCTATCGAAGAGCCTTGGTTAGCAGATTTGACTACCATTGGCAGCCCTATTTTTTGCTGTATTTGGTCGAACAGTGTTTTTTGTTGGTCGGGCGTGGCTGTTAGCCATTGTTGCCGCGTGAGGGTGGCATAGTTGGGCACTGCAAAGCCCGCCCCCTGCATCACGCGCTTCTGAAAGGCTTTGTTCATGCCAATAGCTGATGGCAGAATGCCCGATGCAGTATAAGGAATGCCTATATATTGTAGCAATCCCTGTATGCTTCCGTCTTCGCCACCTGCACCGTGTAGGGTGAGGAAAGCGAAATCTATCAATTGTGGTAGCGTTTGTAGCTTCACTAACTTGCCTATCTGCTCCATTAATTGATGGGGCGGCACATGGGGCAGCGAATCGGCATAGAGTTGAAATTCGGCTTCGCTTAGGGGATATAGGTTGGCGGGCGGGTAAAAATCGCGGATACTTCCTTTATATACGTATTGCCAATCTAAGAGAAAGAAATTGCCAAAGGGGTCGGCAAATAGGGGTATTGGGTCAAATAGCGATTTATCTAAATTGTCATAAACGGTTCGCCCGCCTGCAAAAGAGATTTCGCGTTCGCGCGATTTACCGCCAAAGATAATGCCGATTTTGATTTTCATGGAGTTGGGCTTTATTGAAGAGGGCTTTGTGCCAAAAATAAGGCAAACCTTATAGGTCGGAATAACCCATAAGGTTTGGTCTATGACAATACGTCACTCATTACCAATATATAGCGCAAAGATACGCCAAAAGCTTGGTTTGTGCAAATACGCCGATGGGCATTTTTGTAGGCTCTGGGGTGCTTATTCTGCTTCTGCTTTGGCGGTGTCGCTGATTTTGTTGTTTACTTGGGTGGTATTGCCCTTGTAGCTTAGGTAGGCAGCTTCGCTGAGTTGGCTGTCTAATTGGTCGGAGGCATATATTTCGGCGCGACTTTTGCCGCTTAGGGTCATATCGGCACTTGTGGCGTGTAGGCTGTGGGCATCTAATTCGCTGCCACCACTTAGTATGGCTTTTATCTGTTTGGCTTCGCCGTTGAGCGTAGCTTGGGCACTGCTTTCCAATTCGAGTTGTAGGTCGGTAGTAGTAAATTCGGCATTTAGTTCGGCAGCATCAGATATTTTTAATTTCAGTTTATCGCCTACAAAACCCGTTGCGCTTACGACACACGCGCCGCCTACTTCAAGCATTTGCAAATCGGGCATACCTATTTCTATGGTTATGTTGCTCACGTCGCCGATACTGCCTTGTCGTACCATTAGTTTGTCGTTGTTCAATTTTATATCGAGTTGCGCCAATGCTTCGCTATTGCCATCTATACGTATACAATACTCTTCGCTTTGTGCGACATTCACTTTAGGCGCCGCCGATGTCAAGTTCGTCAAAACCTTTGTAGTCCAATTCTTTCGCACCCTCGCTATTGCCTGTTTCTGGCGTAGTGACGGCTTCGGTTTGTTGTAGGTCGTGGTCTTCGTCTTTGACAATTTTGCGCACTTCATCTTCGTTATAGATAGGTTTCAATTGAGCGTTGGCGAGAGCCAGACCGCGCTCGGTCATTATCCAAGTATGTCCTATCATATCGCCGTCATAAGTATTGGTTACGTTTTTGATGTCATAAATCAAGGGGCGTATGCCTTCGGTCAGGAATACGGCTTTGCCTACGGGCAATTTTAAGGTAAGTTGTACGTTCTGTTGTCGCCATTTAGATTCTTCTGCCGTAAAGTAGGGCGATAGCAATAGCGTTGCTTCTTTTTGATTGATTTGGTATTTCACGGTTTTAGCGTTTTCGATGGCTTCTTCGTAATCGCCGCCTTTGGCGGTAGTTTTTCGGTATAGCTCTATTTGTTCGCTTTGGCTGCGTTCGATATTTAGTTCTATATTGTCGCTATAATATGTTTGGGTCGAGAAGTCGAAGGCATCGTTATCAAGGCTGAATGGCATATTACTTTCATTATTTTCGCGAATATTTTCTAAGGTACGGTCGTCTATTACATCAAGGCGCAGAACGTCTGTGCCATCAGGAGCAGGAACAGGTATCGTTAGTTCGGCGTAGTTGGTCGTATCGAAGCCATTAGTATAGGCACGCGCTCCGGTGAAACTCATCGAAGCGATACTCAATATCCAAAGCAAACCCAAGGCACCGCCCCATTGTCTAAATCCTTCGCTGTTGATATGCAGGGTACGGCGCAGAATAAAATAGCTCAAAAAAACGAGCGGCACCCCCAAGGCAACCATACCACTAAGCGCAAGACTAATAGCCGGGGCACTACTACCAAACAAAAAACTGCTCAGAAATGGCACTGCGTTAAACATAGATACCACCCAACCAAGCAGCATACCCGCAAAGCCCAATAATAGAGCTACGGCAATGGCTACTATTGCTATCGATACAACGGGGTTTAGGCTTCTAAAAGCCGCAGGTATGCCTGTCTCAAGTTTTTCGCCGATATGGTTAAAAAAACGGCGTGTCCTTTCGCCCTTTTCACTTTGGCTAAAATTTTCGATACTTACCCGCAAATTATCCACACCTTCTTTTACTGTCTTTTCTATATTCGACAAATTAACAGGCTCGCCTTTCATAGCTAATTTCTGCGCAGAAGTCTGCGCTTCGGGAACAATAACCATGATAACCAAATAAGGGATAACGATGGTCGAACCGCTTAAGAAAAACGCTCCTGCAAACAACAAGCGCACCCAAGTAGGGTCTTCTATGCCGATATAAGCCGCCAGACCCGAACATACACCGCTGATAAACTTATCGTCGGGATTGCGATAAAAGCGGCGGGCAGCGGTGTTGCTTTCTTTAACGGGCAAATTGTTCGCTGGTGTAGCAGCAAGCACGGGCAATTGTGGCTGTTCGTGCTGGGGGTTGAGGTGGCGTTGTACCAAAGTACTATCGCTTTCGGGCAAGTCATTGTCAAACTGTTCGGGTTTGCCCATGATTTGCATCACCCGATGCACGTCGGCACTGATAACGACCTGCCGCTTTTGTTGGGTTAGCGCATCTTGGAACATCTCGGCAATGCGCGACTCAATGTCTTCGACAATTTCGGTGCAGCCGGCTCAGCAGAAAAATAACCCTGAATGGCACGCAAATAATTGTCTAATTGGCGATAGCCGTCTTCCTCGACATGGAAAACCAGCCGCCTAAGTTGATGCTAATAGTCTTATTCATAAATGAATGGAATTGAAAGATTGGAAGTGGTGCGCGGCAGCGCGGATTTGGATTGAGAGAATGGTGGGCAACTAAGGCAAGGCTTCTTTATTAACATTCATCAGCGTAATCGGATTGATAGAAAGCGTATTCTTTTCGTCATTAGCGGGGTGCTGGCTGATGGCATCTACTGCTGCTACTACTTCGTACCACGTTTTGACTAACTCGTTTTTGACGTGTTCGCCCGACGGCGTGATATGATAATATTTGCGCGGGGGACCTGATTTAGATTCGACCCAACGATAATTGAGAAATCCCGCGCTCTTGAGGCGCGTTAGCAACGGATATAGCGTACCCTCAACAACGAGCATATTGGCGGCTTTGAGCTGGGCAATAATATCGGACGGATACATCTCTTCGCGCGATATAATGCTCAATACACACATTTCTAAGATACCGCGCCGCATCTGTGTTTTGGCGTTTTCTACATTGATGAGTTCCATGTGGCAAGTTTTAAAGGTACTATGTATTACACGGTAGTTGGCATACAAAGATAATGCAAAAAGGCACTACAAAGTTCCCGAAATCGAATTTTTTTTTTTTTCCTGCCCCTAAAATCGCCAAATTGCCCTATCTTGCACTCTATTTGACCTTTATCTGATAAACGACCGCGCTGTAACGGCAGTATATCGCTCATTTTTTTAGCCTTCTTTGGTCGGCAAACGCACTACAAAAAACAAATATCAGTACTACTTTTAGCCCACATTCCATCTGCACTTATTCCGAAATAATGCACCCAAAAGCGGACTAAACACTACTTGAAAGGCTGTTTTGTATTAGTGAAAAAAAAATTTATTAGGTCATGCAACCATTTTGTACAAAAAATCATCTTTAAGGCGATGTTGTTTAGGCAAAACACAACAGTATTGTCAGAGCAAGAGATAATCGAAGGTTGCAAACAAGGTAAAACAAAACACCAAGCCGCCCTATATGAGCGGTACAGTGCCAAAATGTTTGCCGTCTGTTTGCGCTACTTAGGCGATTATCATACTGCCGAAGACATATTGCAGGACGGTTTCATCAAAATTTTGTCCAATATAGACAAATACCGTGGCGAAGGCTCGTTCGAAGGTTGGATACGGCGCATTTTTATCAATATGGCAATAGAAAGCCAACGACGCAACGCCAATACCTACTCTATCGACGAACCCGAAAAACCCGACCTGCATGTGTACGAAGAAACAACTATTGACCGAATCGCAGCCGACGATTTATTGCGCTTTGTGCAAGAGCTTTCTCCCGGATATAGAGCTGTATTTAATCTATATGCCATCGAGGGCTATACACACAAAGAAATCGCCGAAATGCTAAACATCACGGAAGGCACGTCTAAATCGCAATTAGCACGCGCACGAGGCTTGCTACAACAAAAATTAGCAGAGCATTACCCACAGTCAGTCGAGAACTATGGACACACATTCTAAAATTGACCAGCTATTTGGCGATAAGCTACGGCAACACCAAATATCACCACCCCCAAAGGTCTGGAAAGCGATAAAAGCTAATTTGCCCCGCAAAACACCTTTTTATCAAACACCCGCCTTTTGGGTAGCTGCTGCTATGACTGCCCTAATCATAGGCAGTTGGTTGGGCTATTCGGGCTATAACAAGTTGCCGATAGCCAACCCCACACCTGCCCATACACAAAGCAGTGATACCCCTGACAGCAAAACCCATAGCACTACAACTCCTACCAACAACGACAATAGCAGCTACCAAGACCTGCCCACCATACCAAATATACAAGCCGAACCTCCTACGCGCTTGCCCAACAAAAAGGCAGCTGACCGCGTTGCGCCCCTGCAATACTACTTCTGGTGCTGGCGTGGCAAATGCGACGACAACAATATCAACTATCGATAATGCTCTCTTAGCCACAGACCAACCCAAGACCAACAATAACCCGCAACTCATAGCACCACGATCGTTGCGTGAGATAGGGCTTGATGCCCAACTTGCCAACGCTACTCTTACTACTAAAACGCTTCTATCGCAACGCACCTTGCCCACAGCGACTGCCGCCACCGCAAGCCCGCAAAAACCCCAACGGCAAGGCATCGGTTTATACGCACAAGCATTCGGTAGCTATGGTGGCTCGCGAATATGGAGCAGCAACGCCGAAACAGAACAATTGCACACCACTTTTGGCAGTAACTACGGCTATGGTTTGGCCCTGGGCTACGATTTCAGCCCCCGATGGGGCATAGTAGCCGAATATGTTGCCCACAACCGACAAACACAACCCATCGAACGCACCGACGCTAACGGCAGTATATCCCAATCAACCATGCACCTCACTTATACCGCTGTGCCCGTATTGGCAAAAGTACGCTTGCTCGGTAGCCGCATTACGAACAAACCCTCCGAACTCAATCTATTAGCAGGTTTGCAATACGCTCGTCTGCAATCAGCCGCTATTAATTCGGACAACGCCGCCTACTTAAACCTACTCAAAACCGACCATTGGGGCTTCGCCGCAGGTATCGAATACGACTACTATCTGAACAAACATCTCACCCTGACCACAGGTCTGCGAACCTCCTTGCAAATGCCCGGTAACGGACTGTTCGACTTGCAACTGCCTTCAACTACCTCTACCAATAATTGGTCAATCGGCGGAAAAGTGGGCTTAGGATGGCATTTTTAGACACAACATATACGTGCACAAGGCTGCCTACCAATAAATATTCTCTGTCCCCTTATTGACCCCTTGTCAATCAATGCTGCCAACGCTCAAAAATGTTGGCAGCATTGTGCTTTTTTATCTGAACGCCATGGCGCAAGTAATGGTCCGTTAAAGCCAAAATATAGACCCGCCACAAACAAATAATTTGTTATGACAACTTCAACACTCACTTGGCTACGCTTATATGCGATAGCGGGCATACTTCACCTATTGCTATTGCTTGCCGACCATTGGCAAGGCTTGTATGCCAGCAAATGCGTGTTGATGCCCTTGTTAGTCGGGGCGGTTTGGGCTGCACGAGGCTATTTTCCCTATCGCGTGTGCGTGTTTCTGAGCCTCGCCCTCTTTTTCTCTTGGATAGGCGACATCATATTAATGTTGGCTGCCCCCCAAGCGCAAGGGCAATTTTTGGCGGGTTTGGTGGCATTTCTCTTAGCACATCTCTTGTATATAGCTACTTTCAGGACAGAAATTGCCCTATCAGGTGGCGCAACATCGGTTCGGCGCACCGTCATTGCCTTATTACCATTGGCGGGCTGCATCGTTTTGTTGCTCTATACCCTACGCGAAACCTTATCGCACAATGGTATGTGGCTGCCTGTGGGCTTGTATGCTTCTATCATCTGCGCTATGTGGCTCGCGGCATTCCAACGCTACGGACATGTATCGCAGCGCGGATTTTGGTTCGCGCTATTGGGTGCTACGCTATTTATACTATCCGACAGCATGATAGCTATTGCCCGCTTTGGTGCGCCTTTTGCGTACTACCGCGCTTTTATCATGCTTACCTATATAGCCGCGCAAGGGCTTATAGTAACGGGGATATTGTACACTTGGCAACAAAAAGTTAAGGTATAGCATTGCCGCCCATTTGTCGCTAAAATTTAAAATTGTAGGTTATCGCGGGTATAATCGGAAACAAAGATACCTGCTTGGCTACGCGCTTTATAGGTTTGCCTTGCTCGTCTTTGATTTCGTCGTAGTAAATAAAAAAGGCATTAGCGCGATTATATAGGTTGTAAAAACTGATAACCAATTCGGATTGCCAACGCTTTTTGGACTTGAATTTTTTGATAAACCCAAGATCCATACGGTGATAAGCGGGCATACGAAAAGCATTGACATCGGTATATACGGGCACGACCGTAGGGTCGATAGATAGCGTATTGTCGACAAACGTATAGTTCGACAAGCCGAAGCCGCCCACCGCCAAATCTAAGGCTTCGCCTGTTCGGTAAGTAAAGTTGGCACTAATAGCCCAGTTTTGGGCAGTTGGTATTGCGCCACTACATTAAGCACATGTCGGCGGTCGTAAGTAAACGGAAAAGGTTCGCCGTTGTTGAGGCGCGTATTGGGGTCTATATTGTCACCTACAAATTTGCGCCAAGTCCAAGATAAGCTATAAGCCACCCAACCCGTTAGTTTGCCGTCTTTTTTCTCTACCTGAATTTCGCCGCCATAACTCCAGCCCTCGCCCACAGCAAGGCGCGTATGATAATCGGCATTGAGGAATAGGAAATTAGCACCATTGCGGTACTCTAATTGGTTATACATCCATTTGTAGTAATATTCGTTGGTGATGCTCACTTGGTCGTCGAACAACAAGCGGCTAACCCCTACCGATACTTGGTCGGCGAGTTGAGGTTTGATGTATTGGTTAGATGGGAAATAGGGATTGATGAACGACAGGGCATTGAAGCGTACTTGGTGTAGGTATTGCGCCATGCGGGCGTATGCTGCTTTCAGGGCGGTGCGCTCGTCCAATTTGTAGTTGAGTGCCAAACGCGGTTCTATGGCACTGAGCCATTTTTTTTCGTCGGTCAAAAACAGCGAATATCGCAAGCCCGCTTTGAGCGATAATTGAGGCGTAGCCTGCCAAGTATCGGTGATGTAGATAGCCCCTTCGTCGCCGAGAAATTGTTGCTTTTCGCTAATAGCATCAGACTGCAAGAGCGTATCGGTGGTAGTGGTTTGTGCGGCAAACTCTATGGGGCGTATAATATTATGTGTGAGGTGTAGCCCAAATTTTAGTTGATGATTTTTGCCCGCATAATAATCGATATCTTCTTTTAAGCTGACATTATAGGTTTTGGAACTGCTTTTGAACTCAAAAAAATCGTTAAAATTAAATCGGTCGTTATATTTAAATCGGCTTAGAACCAGCGAAGTATTGGCAAACAAGCGCGGGTTGAAATTATGATTCCAACGCAGCGTACCTGTCATATTGCCCCAGCCCAAGCGGTAATTGCTGCTTATATCGTTGCCAAAAGCAAGCCCTAATTGGTCGGCACCCAAGTAGCCGCTTGCATATAGGCGGTCTTTTTTGCCCAATACGTAGTTCATTTTGGCGTTTAGGTCATAAAAATAGTACTGCGGGATATCTTGCCCATCGGGTACTGCTCCTTTCAGCAGGGACGAAAATAAATCGAAATAGGTGCGTCTCCCGCTGATGACAAAAGATGATTTGTCGCGTTGTATCGGACCTTCGAGGGTAAGGCGCGAGGCAATAAGTCCTATACCGCCTTGTGCTTCGAAGCGTTTCATATTACCTTCGCGCATTTGTATATCTAATACCGACGATAGCCTGCCGCCGTATTGTGCAGGGAAATCGCTTTTGTATATCTCCATATTTTTGATAATATCAGAATTAAAAGTACTGAAAAAGCCAAAAAAATGGTCGGGGTTATATACGATGGCTTCGTCGAGCAAAATCAGGTTTTGGTCGCCGCCGCCGCCGCGCACATAAAACCCGCCTTGCCCCTCGGTGCCACTCTGTACGCCCGCAGTTAGCTGCACTACTTTCAAAACGTCGGCTTCGCCCATAATAACGGGTATGGCTTTGAGCGTATTAGATGATATTTTTTGTACGCCCATTTGGTTTTGCTGAATTACGTCTCGCACGGCGTTGTCGGTAATGACGGCTTCTTCGAGCAATTGCGATTCGGGGCGCAGGTCAAACGTAAGGGTTTGGCTTTGTTGGCAGGCGATACGCAGCGTAGTTGTTTCATAACCCAAATAAGACACGCGCAGGCTGACGCTATCGGGGCGCGGCAGCATATTGAGGGCGTAGTAGCCATAGGCATTAGTAGCAGCAGCGGCATTGGGGATTTCTGCCACTGATACGATAGCACCTATCAAGGTTTCGGCACTTGACGTCACGCACATAGCCGCTAAGGGTGATAGCTTGTTGGGCTTGGCTATGCCACATATTTAGTAGCAGCAAGAGGCATAGCGTAGAAATATTCCGAAAGATTATCATTCGTTTTTTAGAGATTTGGGTGCGTGAAACAACTATTTTCATTAAAAAATACGATAGGCTGAAAAATAAGGACAAAATTATGTCTTTTAGTGTATTTAGTTATTATGGTAATCAAAAATACCGTAATTTAGCGATGTTTTTTCCATTATTTCTCCTTCACCAACCTTTATTTTAAGTAATGCAGCGTATTTTATCGTTATGTTTGCTGGTAGCCCTACTTGTTTGCTGCCACGCCTCTACCTTATCGGCACAAAGCCAAAAGCCCAATAATTCGGGGTCGAAAGGCTTCGACAAGCGGCGCATCTTTTTAGACGGCAATTTAGGCTTCAATTTTGGTAGCGGTACAGCGTTTGTGCAAGTATCGCCCGTAGTGGGCTATTGGATTACCGACCGCTTGGCGGCGGGTCTGGGTCCAAGTTTTGAATACTACAAATATGGTAGTTTTTCGGGCACTAACTACGGCGGCAGGGTATTCGGGCGTTTTTACCCTATTCGAAACCTGTTTGCCCATGCCGAGTACGAAATAATCAGCTATAAGAATAGCACGATGACCGAGCGCAGTTTTGCTTCGCGCTTGCCTATTGGGGCGGGTTATAGCCAATCTATTGGTGGGGCGGCTTATGTCAATGCAATGGTTTTGTACGACGTATTGTATAAAGCCGATTCGTCTCCGTTTAACGATTATGTCAGCGGTGGCTGGATTTTCCGCGTGGGTGTAACGATGGGTTTAGGCGGCGGCGGTTGGTCGCCCAATTGGTAATTATAGCCCAAGTAGCGAACAATTTGTATCGCTATTTTTTGCTTTGGGTAACTCAAAACTTAGTAAGCAATCTATTTGTAGCTATAACACGACACAAAACATCCGCACAATAATTATTCATAATATATTTATTGTGCGGGTATTTTTTTGCCCTTATCCTCCCTTTTTTATCACTTTGGGCACTAAAATATGGGCATCATCGCGCAAGGGGGCATTTTGCAGGGCTTGTTCGCGGGTCAGGAGTTGTGCGGCTACGTCGGGGCGCAAGGTGTTGCTTGCATCGTTCAGATAGACCAATGGCTCAACACCTTCTGTGTCGATGACGTTAATTTGCTCAAAAAAACCGATAATTTGCGCCAAATCGGTTTTGATGGCTTCGGTTTCGGTGGGGTCAAATTCCAATTTGGCGAGATTGGCTAATTTAGCCACTAATTCGTCATTTATTTGCATCGCAGGCGTGTTGTTTTTTGGGTAGAGGGCATGTATGTTGAATTAAAATCTTGCATTGTAACTATTTAGCCTTGTAGGGAGAATAGCTATTTCTAATCGAATATGCAGCGATGTTAGGCATTATTAGATGGGTATTGCCCATTACCCCATACCCAAAACCCCATACCCTAAATAGCTACCTTGCATTATGGATATAAAGTGGGCAATATTTGGTCTTTGGGCGAAACGATGAGTTGGTCGGCGGGTATTTGCCAGTCTATATCTAAGTGTGGGTCATTGTAAATGATGCCGCCTTCGTGTGCTTTGCTATAAAAATTGTCGCATTTGTAAAAAAATTCGGCGGTATCGCTCAATACTAAATAACCGTGTGCAAAACCACGCGGCACCATCAATTGTTTTTTGTTGGTAGCCGACAATATGATGCCAAACCATTTGCCATAAGTAGCAGATTGGGGGCGCATATCGACAGCTACGTCATAGACTTCGCCCTCAATAACGCGCACCAATTTGGCTTGGGCATACGGTTCGGTTTGGTAGTGCAAGCCACGCAATACACCGCGCACTGAGCGGGCTTGGTTGTCTTGCACAAATTGGTAGCGCAAGCCGTGCTGTTCGAAGGCGTTTTGGTTATAACTTTCGTAAAAATAGCCTCTTTCGTCGGCAAAAATGCGTGGGTTGATAACCACAAGCCCTTCAATTCCAGTGGGTTCGATGAACTGATGCACTATAATAAGTAGGTATTGTTATAGACAAAATGATTATTAAAAATAAAATATAAAAAAATGCCACGAATTACACAAGTCTACACGAATATTTTACTATATCTGACTTTTTTAAGTCGTTTACCGTAACTATTTAGCCTTGTAGGGAGAACTAATCGAATATACAGCGATGTCAGGCATTATTGGATAAGTATTGCTCATTACCCCATACCCAAAACCCTATACCCTAAATAGTTACCGTTTACCTATAAAAGGAAGGAGTAGTGTTATGTTGTTGCCTGTGCAGCGAGGTAAATAACCGTAGCATAGCGTAAAAAACGCCCTATGAGCATCAATAGCGATACCCATAAGGGGCGCACGCGCATAAAACCAAGTGCCACCACTAAGGGGTCGCCCACAAAAGGCAGCCAACAGAATAGGGCAGTCCAGATACCATAACGGTTGATATAATATTGGGCATTTTGTACTTGCTGCTCGGTAGCACCGAAATAGCGAGTCAGCCATTCGCGTTTGCCCAAATAGCCCAAGCCATACGAGCTTAGTCCGCCCACCCAATTGCCCAATGTAGCTACCCAAAGGCAATGCCATGCGCTAAAATCGTTATAGAGCATGGCAAGCAACAAACCGTCAGAGGTAAGGGGCAATACCGACGAGGCTAATAATGAACTTAGGAACAAAGCACCATACCCAACTGTGTCGAGCAGCGATAGCCAATGGCACAGCGGCAGTAAGGTTAAGAAAATGAGCAATAGCAAAGGCGCAAGAGATTGGAAGCAAGATACTTGATTGGAGGGGCAAAGATAGCTGTTTTGCGCCAAACTGCCAAGCAACAAGCAGGTACTAAAAGAGGCCTAAACGACAATAACGCCGAATAGACCTCTAATTTAAATTTAAATCACAAGCTATATTTTCTGGTGGTCGTTATACGCACTACCATTGCTTAAAAACGAGGACAATAGGTTGGGGTGCGGCGTTTGCACTCGCTCATGCGTCCTGAATAGGACAATGTGAGTTCCAAGGCACCTTGTCCTAAACTTGCCGAGCGTAGGTCGGATACGTTTACATCGTAAGAGAAACCAAATTTGAAAGCTTGGTAGTCGATACCGATATTGAAAATAATAGCATCGTCTAAGCGATACCAACCACCGAGATAGATGGCAGAGTTTTCGCTGCTCGAACCGCGTTTGTAGCGGCGACCGCCTTGGTCGAAGTGGTAGCCAAAGGCTGTACCGAACACGAGGTTGCGGGCACCAGTTTGGCTCATAAACAAGAGGCTGGGCGAAAGGCTAAATTTTTCTGCTAAGAAAAAACTACCACCGCCGTGAAATACGATGCGCGGGTCGAGGAGTTTGTCGGCGGCTGTGCCTACATCTTCGAGCAAGAAAGTTTCTTTGGGTTTGGTGAGGTGGAAATAAGCTGCCCCTGCATACAAATTGACTGCTTCGTTGACGGCAGCAGTGAACAAGCCGCCTGCTCTGAAATCGAGGTAATTGAAGCTATTATTTTGGAAAGGCTCTAAATTGGCTAAGGCGGGGTTAAATTCGTAGCCCTCGTCTATTTGGCTTTGGAAATAAAGGCGGGCAATATTGAGGCTTTTTTGGGTAAATGCCATTTGCGCCCCAAGGCTCATTACATAGCGGCGGTCTTGGTCTAAGGATTTGTGGTAGGCAGCCGATAGCATAGCGGTTAGGTCGTTGAGTGCGCCGTCGCCTGCGCGGTCATTGACCAAAGCCAAGCCAACGCCTACGTGGTCGGTGCCCAATTGGCAGCCCAACAACGAAGCATCTACCGAAGCAGCTATCGTAGAGTAGGGCGCGGGGATAGATGCCCATTGATTGCGATAGGTAAAGTTAGCGCGGTAATGTTCGGCAATATTGCCGGTCATAGCGGGGTTGAGGGTAAGGGGCGAAGAGTAAAATTGCGAGAAGTGAATATCCTGCGCCGATACATTGCCCAGATAGCAGGTCAGTGCGATGCCTACTAAAATACGTGTAAAATACTGCATCATAGCTAAAATGATTTTTAGAAAATCGGTATGGTAAGGTTTTAGGTTTTATTAATGAATAAGTAATTATTATAAATATAATTGCCAGAGATAAGGAATTCTTTCCCGTTGCGAGGATTACAATAGTGTATTAGACTTATACACATGGTTCACGCCGCTAAGGTAAAACAATTTTGCGGTTTCTTGTGCGTTATTTCGCCTAATATCTATCAATTTAGCCTCTTTTTTATTACAACTTTATCATTTTCTCGCATTTACTGCCTCATACTGTTTGCAAAACAACCCAATAAGTCTTATTAGGCAGCTGATTATGGGGCAAGATATAACTATATTGCTAAAATTGGCAATAGGTATATAACAACGCTTGTTTTGGCTGTGCGTCCTAAACTACAACAATAAATCGCTTCCCAATATGCTTGGGTCGCTCCTATAAGGATAAAACGCAAAACCTGCATCGCTATTGCCCGACACGATAAAAATACAAGCAAACTCAGCAGGATTTTTATAAACATGCTTAAAATTGGCAATTTTGTGCTGCTGCAATAGGTTGCGGGCTATAAACTCTTCGAGTAGCGAGGCATTGATATTCCATTCGGTATTCATCTGTTCGGCACTAATAACAGGTTTGCCGATAGCCAACTGCGCTTCGCGGTGGGCTATGAAAATGGGATAATCCGATATACCGCGCCCTACGACTTCGGTAGCTACTTTTTTCAAATAATTTTCGTACATCGCCACATCGCGCTGTACGCTTTCTATGATTTGTTCGGGAACTTGCATGATAAAACGATGATTAGAACTTAGTAGGTTGCTTGACTCAAGAGATAAACGCAAAAAACACGCATCTTTTGGCACAAAAGTAATAACTTTGCGCTATTGTTGCATCGCCCTACTATTTTTATGTGAGATTATGCCCTACTCCCTAACCCGACAATCTACGCTACCCATAGATAAGGCTGAACTGTGGAAAGCCATTACTCAATTCGATAATATCAATTACGAACTGATGCCTTTGGCGTATATGACCTACCCCGCAGCAGCCAAAACGACTGCACTTGATATGCTGCCGCTACATACCACCTTATTTACAAGCGTCATCTTATTGTTTGGCTACATACCCATCGACCTGCACCGCCTGCAACTAAGCGACTTCAAACCCGAACAAGGTTTTTGGGAACACTCGCGCTCGCTCACGCACAGTGCTTGGAAACATACCCGCACCCTACAAGCCCTACCTGACGGGCAAACCCAACTAATTGACCACGTCCAATTTGAACCGCGATTGCCCTTAGTGGGCTACTTGCTATTACCTATCTATTGCTTCATGTTTGGGCATAGGCATAAGCGTTTGCAGAAAAATATGCATCAAAATCATAATATACATACTTCCAACAACACCAAAAATATTATCCAATACACTATTTTTATTTATGCAAAACGAAATATCGGGCTTGCACACCAAAAGCGTGGGGCAAGACAAATTTCAGGCACACGACCACTATTGGGTTGATGAACTATTGACCGAAGAACATCGACTTATCCGCGAAACAGTAAGGGCTTGGGTCAAACGCGAAGTTTCGCCCGTTATCGAAGATTACGCCCAACGCGCTGCATTTCCTAAGCACCTCATCAAAGGTTTAGCTGAAGTAGGCGCATTCGGTCCCACAATACCCGTCCAATATGGCGGGCAAGGATTAGACTATATCAGCTATGGCATTATTATGCAAGAATTAGAGCGCGGCGATTCGGGCATCCGCTCTACTGCATCGGTGCAAAGTTCTTTGGTCATGTATCCTATCTATACCTACGGAAACGAAGCCCAACGCATGAAATATTTGCCCAAACTCGGTAGCGGCGAATGGATGGGTAGCTTCGGACTCACCGAACCCAACCACGGCTCTAATCCAAGCGGTATGACTACCCATTTCGAGGACAAAGGCGACCATTATCTACTGAACGGCTCTAAAATGTGGATTTCTAACGCGCCCTTTTGCGACGTAGCCGTAGTATGGGCAAAAGACGAAGCAGGTGTTATTCGCGGTTTAGTCGTCGAGCGCGGCATGGAGGGTTTTACTACACCCGAAACACACGGCAAATGGTCACTACGCGCATCGGCTACTGGCGAGTTGGTATTCGACAACGTGCGCGTACCCAAAGAAAACCTATTACCCAACGGCAAGGGATTAAAAGCACCCTTGGGCTGCTTGTCGTCGGCACGCTTCGGTATTGCTTGGGGCGCAATAGGCGCGGCAATGGATTGTTACGACTCGGCATTGCGCTATTCCTTAGAACGCATACAGTTCGACAAGCCTATTGGCGGTTTTCAATTGACCCAAAAGAAATTAGCCGAAATGATTACCGAAATTACCAAAGCGCAATTGTTGGCATGGCGCGTGGGCGTACTCAAAAACGAAGACCGCGCTACGCCTGCCCAAATATCAATGGCAAAACGCAATAATGTCGATATGGCTTTGCATATAGCTCGCGAAGCCCGACAAATACACGGTGGCATGGGCATCACGGGCGAATATCCTATCATGCGCCACATGATGAACTTAGAATCGGTCATCACTTATGAAGGTACGCATGACATACACCTGCTCATAACGGGCATGGACGTAACGGGCATCAATGCCTTTAAATAATTGCCGCACCCACCTCCAATTTTAATTCGGTAAAGTTTAGTTCTGTATATTATAATAGCCCTGTCAAGTTTGAATAAACACCTGACAGGGCTATTTACTACAAAATGGCTGCTTTGCCGAGCGAACTAACTTTTGGCGTATCGTCGAAACCATACCATATTTCTTCGGGGCTAAATATATCGGGCTGTACGCTGTTGTCTATTTGGCGGTCAGCGACGGGTTTGAGCAGTTCTTTTGCCAATTCGCTGCACTTAGTTTGGTAGGCAGGCAAGGTCCATCTGCCAAATACGGTATGTCCGCCTTCGTACAATTGTAGGTCGTATTCTTCGGGCGTAGTAATATAGCCATGATAGCCGTTGGCATAGGTTGTAGGTATAACCTTCGTCACACCGCGTTGGCGCAAAATGGCTAATACTGTAGCCGCCAAGCGTTTGCCCGCCATAGTGGTCAGTTCGGCAGCAATACCCAAAATAGCTATATTGCCCAACACGATAATTTGTATCGGCAAAATTTGGGGTATCCAAGGCGTGCGAGCTAAATAACCGTGTTTGTCGAGCCATTTGAAGTACTTGATGTGCAAATCTACATTGGGCAGCGGTAGTTGCGAGGTGCGGCTTATGCCAAATACTCTACCTTCGCCCGATTCCATAAAAATATGTTTTTTGCCGTGCAGTTCGTATTTCAAGTCTATCATGCGGCGGGTTTCGGTGTCGGCGCGGCGATATGTAATCCAACGTTCGTAGAACCTGCCGCCTCCGATGAGCAATTTTGATAAGGTGCTCAAAATTTTAGGCAGAACTGACCTTCTTTCGTACCTTCAAAAAAGCTGATGCCTTGTGCCGATGGCATAGTGCGCAAACCTATTTTGCCGTCAGTAAATTGTGGGTCGATAGCAACGCACGAAAAATCGACAAATTGCAAGACGCTATCCATATCGCCCGATAAAGCAGCGGCTGTGGCGGCTCGTTCAAAAGCCTCATTAGCGGTTTGGTATTGTAGTTTGCCGTTGTAGCGGGCACTTTTAAAATCGTCTTCAAATTTGCCGCGCATCCAACGTTTTTTCTTGTCCCAAACATAATTGGGGCTTACATCGCCTGCTACATCTTGGGCAAAAGCAGCTACAAATTGCGGGTTATCGTGGGTTTGGCGCAAGTGTTGCTCTAAATATTCGGCGGCATAACCTTTATTATCATAACAAACCTTGTCGTTGTCGTTGGATAGGCTGGTGGTATGTACGCCAAACCAATTGAGGCTGCCCAAAGGTTTGGGCTGAACGGTAGGGCTGGGCGCGGGTGCATCAAAGCGCAATAATTTGAGGGTGCGGTCTATGGCGAGGTGGGCTTCGTGTTCGCCAAAGGCTTGTGTTATCTCGGCATTGGCATTAAAAGCGGGCAAACTGCGATTAAAAGCGACTTCGGCTTCGG
Source organism: Sphingobacteriales bacterium (assembly GCA_016711295.1). GTDB lineage: Bacteria > Bacteroidota > Bacteroidia > Chitinophagales > UBA2359 > JADJTE01. Next base: position 172,942 of record JADJTE010000011.1, read on the forward strand.
GCGCAAAATCGGCTTCGGCATAGCGTATTTCGGCGGTTTGTAGGCGATTGGCGGCTTCCAAAATGGCAGCTACCGTACCCGCTGCATACTTTTCAAATACTTGGGGCTGAAAACCGGGTATAGTCAGGTTATACAGCATATAATGCGAGTAGCCGCCCGGTGCGCTGTGCGTATGTTGTGCCGACAATAATATGTTGGCATCGGTATAGCCTGCTTCGGGGTCGGCAGTGCATAGGCGTTTGACTACTTCGTGCTTGAGTCCGAGCGTATAAAAACAAATCTCGGCATTGACCAGCACTACACGGCGGCGCGTAGCAATGTGTTCGATAACAAAAGCCCGCACCGAAATAGGTGTTTCGATACCACGTACAACGTTTTCGTGCATGCCATATCCCATCATGCCTTTCCGTAAGGCAATATTGTAATGTCTGTTTTAGCACAACCAATTCGATAAGATGTTGCAAAAGAGAATTTTAGAGAGGTTAGAATACTGCGACGAGGCATATATCGCTTCATCAAAACAATCTGCCCGTGCATTGATAGAGCAAGGACAAATTGTAATGACAAAAATGCGACCATTTTGACTATTTCACCGCATTTTTCAATCAACGCATCAAAAATTTAAGCGTAAGTAGGGGCAAGCGTTGTTATTTTGCTTTGTCGCCAAAAAACCCACCCATGCCAGCCCGCATACAACAGCAATAAAACACCACAAACACGATAGCCATACGCATCGATAATTTGCGTGCCAACGAGCGTGCCAACACATTGGCAACGGAATAGGCAATGCCATAAATCGCCCAATAATCGCCCTGCCGCTCCGAAGGAGTATTGCGAAACAACCCAAGTGCTGCTGAACGGCATGACCAATATTTCGCCTACCGAAATAACAAGCATATAAAAAACAGCGGCAAACCACTTGAGCGACACAGGCAGTGTAAAGGCTAAATATGCTAAGGCATATAACACAATGCCCCAACGGATAAACCATATCGTTGGGCGACGCTGCTCGATGCGATAAATAAGCGGCATTTCGATGAGCATTACTGCTAAACCATTGATGGCGCAGACAATACCGATAGTAAATTCGTTCCAATGATAGACCTGCTTAAAAAAAGGCGGGACAGTCCAAATAATTTGCATGAAAGCAAAGGCACCTAAGAACGTACAAAAAGCAAAGTGCCAAAATGCCGTATCGCGGTAAGGCGACACAGCACCACGCCCGATATCTACTTCGTTCGACAACACAGGCGAGGCTTTGGGCGCAGCAGTTTGAGCAAGCACAGTATCAGGGATCCAAATCCATAATAGCAAGGCTGATAGCCAACAGGTAGCTATATCTGCCCAAAAGATGTAGTGCCACCCATAGCCAATGAGCCAGCCACCCAAGGTAAGCGCGAACATAATAGCAAAGTTGAACGCCATGCGCATCAGCGATGCCGAGCGCGTAAATGTTTCGGCATTGCTGTTCTCGCGTATAGCAGTAGCGTTGGCAGGGCGAAAAGACTCAGATGCCAAATTGAGCAAAAATAGTGCTACGCACAGCCATTCAAAACGACTCACTTGCGAGACCCAGAGCAAAAGAAAACCCGTAGCTAAAAGCGACCATAATTGTACGCGCTGATAACCCCAACTGCCCACTAACCTGCCACCGGCAAAGGTACCCGCAATAGCCCCCCAGACCATAGCACGACATGGCATAGCCCGCATAGGTGATGGGATAGCACAAGTTTTCGGTCAGATAGAGCGTCAAAAAACACAGTACCATAGCCCCACAACGATTGATGAAATTGACCACAGATAATAGCCAAATGCGAGGCGGCAAACCGCTAAAAGATCGAGGTAAGGAAAAACGGAACATGGGTAAAAATACAAAAATTGCTACCTAACTTTTTTTGAGGCTATGCAGTAATTTTGACTGTAGTGCAAAAAAGGCAAAATTGATACAGATTAGATTTAATTTCAAATTGTAAGTTATTCATTCACAGCCACTTACACATATTGAAATTACTAAACACTTTGATAAAATGACTTTTTGCACCGCAGTCATGAAAAATATATTTATTTATTTTTTTAATATAAAAACAATGAACTTAACTGAACAGCCCTGACTCTTTCTATTAATACATCGCTTGTTCTCTAAGCAGTATCTCCTACAAATTGCCACTCGCATTGCCTTTTTGCAGCGCTAGCGAGCCTTTTTTGCCTGCTGCTTTTAGATGTACCCAATTTATTTGGTCGTCGAATAGCTCAAATAGAACGGTATTTGTCACCTCCAACTGTTTGACGCGACGCACTTGGGGCACTACAACATAACACCATACTTGGTCGGGCGCAATTTCTTTGCCTACCCACTGCCATTCTACGGCTTTGCCATTGATGCGCAAGCTAAAATGTTGTGCTAAATAATAGCTAATGGCGGGGTCGGCATAAGGGTCGGGTGCTGCGCCCGTATCGAGGTTTATAGTATCGCCCGTAGCAGCTATAACGGCATCGCGCAGGTCGTTGGCAAACAGACCTATTGCAATTTCGAGGGTTTTTTCGGTGGCATTGTGGTCTATTTGGCAGATGCTGCTGTGGTAATCGTGTTTGGGAGCTTCGCTAAGGGCGGTAAGGGTATGCGCCGCCCACGCCACCAGCAGCCCCAAACAAAAAGTAAGGAGAAAGCCACGCGCCTGTATTCGCAGCGATGATTTTCTAAGATACCACATCAATAACTTTCGCTCCTTGTTTATTGATGCGCGACACGTAGAGTTCCGCGCTTATTTGTCGGTTTTGTAGTGTGCGCAACATCAAATCGCCTACTTGTTGGGCGCGTACCGCGCTATCGCAAAGCGCAAACATAGCGGGACCCGACCCCGATATGCCAAAAGCCAAGGCTCCGCCGTATTGGGCAGCCGCTCGCACCCGTCCAAATTCGGCTATGAGTGGTGCGCGGTAGGGTTCGGCAAACAAATCGGTCATGCTGCGCCCCATCAGAGCGAGGTCTTGGGCATACAAACCCGCTACAAAAGCGGCAATATTGCCGGTTTGGGCAATGGCAGTTTTGAGCGGTATATTGGTGGGTAGGATACTGCGGGCTTGTTTGGTCAGTATTTCGATATCGGGGTGTAGCAAGGCGCAGTAGAGATGAGTAGGTACGGGCAGACTTATCACGTCTAAGGGTTCGTAGGAACGTATGAGTACAATGCCTCCCAACAAACTCGGAAACACGTTGTCGCCGTGTGCCGTGCCCGTTGCCGCTTCTTCGCCTTTTAGCACAAATGGCAATAGGTCGTATTTGTTTAGCTGCTCGCCCAAGAGAGCATTTGCCGCCACCACACCCGCCACTGCGCTGGCTGCGCTCGACCCCATGCCGCTGCCCAATGGCATTTGTTTGGCTACGCTAACATCAATGCCGCGCCGCTCGCCTAAGTGGTCGCACAAGGCGCGTATGGCCACGGCAGCCGTATTTTTGTCGGTATCGTAGGGCAATTTGCCCCCATCGCCCGTAATTTGTACTACGCGCAGGCTCCCTGTATCGTTGAACGAGACAGTCACTTCATCGCCAGGACGGTCTATTGCCATACCCAACACATCAAAACCACAATTGAGATTGGCTACTGTGGCGGGGGCAAAGGCAGTTGCTTTTCTATTCATAAATAATCCGAAAAATAAAATCGGCGGCTCATAGTTTTGTTGTCTCGCAATGATTTTGTTAGTTGCGAGCTATGCCCACTACTGAATTAGCTGCCGACAAGACGGCTGAAAAAATAACCGCCCAAAGAAAGCCATTTACACGAAAACCGTCGAGCAAATAGTCCGTTCCTAAGACCATCAAACCATTGATGACCAAGCTAAACAAACCCAAAGTGGCAACAGTAACAGGCATAGCTAAGGTAGCGATGATAGGGCGAATAAATGTGTTGATAAGCCCTAATACAGCACCTACTAATACTGCATCAAAAAAACCATTGACCTGAACATTGGGCGTGAACATCGTTACCAAATAAACAATTGCTCCATTGACGATTAGACTAATGAGAAGACCCATAATACAGTAGATTTTGGTGTGAATAAATAATTATTGGTGAACCTGTTGCGCATTGCGCTGTTTTATATCGTACAAAGGTAATAAAAATTACCCACTTTTTATCGTCTCCGACCTAAAAAGTGTATTTAACAAGCTCAAAAATAATATGCACCCTAAAACCCCCAAGACTCCTTGACCGTACTTACCGAAATGGTAATGCCCAACGATGCCAATGCCTCACAACTTGATGGGCGGCAATCTGCTATGTTGGATGGACGTTACGTCTGCCATTTGCGCCCGCCGACATGCAGGCTGCGTATGCGTAACAGCTTCGGTAGATAAAGTATCGTTTGATAGCCCTATCCGTTTGGGCGAAATTGTGACGCTTACCGCCAAAGCTACTCGCGTTTTTAATACGTCGATGGAAATACATATCGAAGTACATGCGGAGGGCATGGATACCACCCGCCGCCGCAAGTGCAACGAAGCCTATTTTACGTTTGTAGGCATTGATGAATGGGGCAACAAACTGAGCCTACCGCCACTAACACCCGTTACTGAGGCAGAAAAACTACAATTTGACAGTGCGCAACAACGCCGCGAGTTGCGCTTGGTGCTGGCAGGAAAAATGCCCGCTAACCAATCGGAACTACTAAAAACGCTGTTTAAAGGTTTCTCCGAGGAAGGCAAATAATTCCTTCTTACCGCTCTACCAAGTTGCGTATCCATATAGTTTTAGTAATGCTTAAAAATTAACTTGGCGAAAGAGAAGCAGCGAACCAAGCAAACAGCGTGTTTTGGGAACAATCAATCGCTAAGTTATTATTTTATCGTTACTTAGGTGGCAGGTGTCCTAAAATTTTCCTAATACATAAGCCGCTATATAAAATGCCGACCAATATAGCCCCGTATACAAGGCGGCGTGTTGGTGGTTCATATATTGCATCGCAACGGGTAGGGCATTTACATGTACCACCGCCAAGGATAAGCAGAGTAGTAAAGCCACTAAAATCCCCAATAAACCACCCTGCACCCAAATACTAAGCAAGGCAGTTGCCAAAAAATAGCGCGAAACCCAATAACAAGAGTTTGGCGGCACCGAATCGTTCGGCATATTTGCCAATGGGCAAACACAATAAAGCCGCGATAAACAACAAGGCAGACAATATAATACGCACATCGAAAGGCAAAAAAGCGGCTAAGTGCGCACCTACAAAATCGTCGAAACGATTGATGAGAAAAAACCGCGTGATACCATAGACCAATCCACACAAAACTACTATCCACAGGCGAGCGGGAGTTTCGGGTGCGCCACTTGTCTTATAAGCCAAACTGATTTCTGCCGAGCGCACAAACCAATAGGCACTGCCCAACAATAAAACAGCCCCCAATAAAAATGTGGCTACACCGCCCATACCATTGACAAGCAAAGTCATAATGGGTGCAAGGGCAAACATCGTATTCATCATCAGTACGATGAGCGAGTTGGCTTGGGGCAAGGATTTGAGCGGCGCAAAGGTTTTGAGCAGCGAATTGACGGGGCTATGAAAACTATTGACCGCTACTATCCACAAAGCCATGATATAGGGCAAAAAGTGCAATAGTCCTGGCGGTGCATAAGACAAGTTCAATGCTACCGCTACAAATAATAAGGCAGTGAGTGTAACGGTTATTTCTATCCACAAAAAGCCCGCCCGTAGGGGCTCTAAATAGTGGTAGCGGTCGGTGAGCCAGCCCGCCAAAGGTGCAACAACAATGGGTGCAATACCCGCAACAAGGGTCAGAAAGGGCGCGTAGTTGGTCAGGTAAAGAGCTTGCAAGACGGGAGTCTGAAAATTGTTGTATACCAACATGCTAAAAATGAACACCGTATTGAGCAAACCCAATGCCCATACCGCCCGCCAATTGGTAGGAATAGAAGCATTATTCATAAACAAACATAGTGGCGTATTTGCCGACACTCCACTGCCCAATTACAGTGGAGTGAGGCTGTGTGTGCTTGATAACAATAAATACGTAGTTCAATTGGGTTGCGGTTTGGGCAGTAAGTATCTATTTGAAACGGATCAGCATCACGCCTTCTAAATCGCTGACGAATTGGGGTGTCGAAGATTCGCAGGACAAGCGACGCGCATATATTTTAAGTTCTGCTAAATCGCCCTTGGCTTCGAGGCTCATATATTCGGGAGCTACATTTTGGTACTCCGTTTTGGGGTAGCGTTTCTGCAAACGCTGTGCTAAGGTATCTAAGGGCAAAGCAACGAGGCGAACAGATTGGGCATCGAGCAATTCGGCTTGGCGCGTTTTATCGTTATATTGTAAGGTATAGCTACGATTTTTATGAATAATTTTATATTCGTTTTCAGAATATTTATTTGCCTGAAACACATTGACCGCTACATCGTAATTGCTGATGGGTATGCTGCTTAGGTTGTCTTCTGCCATAAAATTATAAGAACTTATGGCTGTGGGCATTGAACCGCTAGCGTTCAACTGTAAGAGACGCGATAAGGTATCTGCTAAATAATAATTGCCCGCTTTAGCTGATAGGCTATCTGTATTAGCCGAAAAATAGGGTTGTAATGCCGCCGCGCCGTGATTATTGGCTAAATAGCGCAGTTGGTCGGCAATAAGGTTTCGCATCGAATCGGAAACGCTTGGCGGCGTAGCTAAGGCTTTGCCTTGCGCATCGAGCATATTGTTTTGGCGCAATAACTCGGTCAGGCGGCTCTGCTGGCTGCGGCGCGAGGTGTCAAAAACGCCCCAAGGTCCAAAACTGCTCAACAAGGCGACTAAACACAGCGATAAGGGCAATATCTTGATATTGCGCTGTTTCGAGAGGTTGAAATAAAGCGCGACGAATGCCAACCAACCTGCCAAGACGAAGACAAAATAACGATTTTCGGTAAATCCGTAATCGACGATACGGCGCATGATGGCTACGTATAGCAATACGACTAAGGGTATTAGGGCGAGGAAAAAAAAGCGGCGGTACGAGCGTATCCAAGCGTTTTCGGCTTGGTGGCGGATAGGATAGACCAACAAAATAGCCAAAATGCCGACAACCGAGAAACTAAGTATGAGATACGATACCCAGCCATCGGGCAGTTGCCATTCTATCAAAATTTTAACAGCATAGGCATATAAAATACCCAAATAAATAGTAACTAACGGAATGAGGACGTATTGCGTAAATACTTTTAAGCCAAATGGGTAGCTATTGTCTTGGTCTAATTGCTCGATATGGCGCGGCACGCCTGCCAAAAAGAAAATCGTATTAAATATACCCGCAATAAAAACAAATAGCCGGGCATAATAGTCCTCGTCAATATCGACATTAAATAGGTTTTCGATGGCTAACAGCGCAACAGATAAACCTACAAACAAGACAAATGAATAGAGAAATGCGGTTAAAAAGCGCGTAAATAATAGCTGATTGTATTGCCAAAACCCTTGAATATTGCCTCGCCATAGAAAAGGAGCAATGGATACGGCAAAATGCACCGCCAACCATAATAGCACAAAGCGCGTAACGACAAATTGCCCCAAGGGGTCGGAATCAATGTCTAAGGAATATAGCGAGCCATAATAAGCCAACAACAAAACTACGCCAACTGCTTGGGCTATAATAGATATGCTTTGGTGCTGCCCCGCATTAGTAGGTTTGCCTTCGTTGCTCGCGTCCGAGTCCGATTCGGCAGCGACAGAGCGGGCTTCTGCCCATAAGCAGAGTGCCAATAATAAAGGCAAGCCCAACATACAGGTCATTACTATTTTTATGTAGGGCTGAACCTCTTCATTGCCAAGGTCTATCAAATACATGGCAGCTACGGTGCCGACAATAGTTGCCAATACGGGCAATAAGAAGCGGCGGCATACTTGGATTACTGCTGCGCCCAAGATATGTAATGATGGTAATTTTGGCATATACATTTATTATTTTTATATCAATTCAATTGATGATTTTGGGTTGGCTGAAAAATCAGACCACGCATATATGAATTATTGATGGTATTCAAGCAGTAATGCACTCTTGGCAATGCAATTATTATTGCTCTGCTGCCTTAATTGCCCGCCTTATCGGCTTGTTCTACGCGCTCGTAGGCTTTGATAATTTTTTTGACCAATCGGTGTCGTATGACATCTTCCTGCCCTAAGTATACAGTAGCGATACCGCCGATGTTTTGCAATATGTTCAGGGCGCGTTCTAAGCCTGATTGTTGGTTTCGCGGTAGGTCTATTTGTGTCAAGTCGCCTGTAACGATGCTTTTAGCAGAGGGACCGAGGCGCGTCAAAAACATTTTGAGTTGTAAATTGGTCGCATTTTGGGCTTCGTCCAAGATAATAAAGGCATTATCGAGTGTTCGCCCGCGCATAAAAGCAAGGGGTGCTATTTCGATAATTCGATTGGTCATATAAAAATTGAGTTTGTTGACGGGTATCATATCGTCGAGTGCGTCGTAGAGTGGGCGCAGATAGGGGTCGACCTTGTCTTTGAGGTCGCCGGGCAGAAATCCTAAGTTTTCGCCTGCTTCGACAGCGGGTCGGGTCAGTACAATTTTTTGACCAAATTGTTTTTTAGTGCCCGCACCGCTAAGGCTACTGCCGTATAGGTTTTGCCCGTACCTGCTGGTCCTATGGCAAACATGATATCGTTATCTTCTATCAGTTCTACCATTCGGCGTTGGTTGGGGGTTTTGGCGCGTATGAGTGCGCCGTTGGGACCGTACAGAATGACATCTTCGGCGGGTTTGGGTAGGTCTAATGGCAGCCCTCCGCCTAATAGTTCTTCGATATTTTGGGGCGTAATGGCGCCATGCTGCCCCAAAAACTCGGTTACTTGCTCTATACTCTCGCTAAATCGTTTGAGTTCGGGTTCGGGTCCTACTGCTTTGACAAAACTGCCGCGCGGAATGAGGCGCAATCCGGGAAAAGCGCGGCGCAATACGTTAAACTTGGCGTTGTCGGTCCCAAAAAATTCGACCAAGTTTACACCTTCGAGGCTAATGGTTAGTTCTTGCAAATTGGATAAGTGGTTTTAGATAGTGCAAAAATGCCAAATTTTGAGCTAAAAATACTATAATAGCTCAAAAAAGCGTTAATTTTACGTCATAAAGGCAACCTCAGCCCCCAAAAGTGCGTTTGCCACATTGTTAAACTGATACGATGAGCAGTATTGCGTTGAAACTCACTACCCCCCCTCCCATATCTGCCCATAGCACTATGCTACAGAGCTGCCTTGCTGGCAATGCCCTCACAGAACGCAAGTTGTACGAGACGGATTACGGCAAGATGATGTCTATATGTATGCGCTATGCCAAGGACCGCGAAGAAGCCCGCGATATACTTCACGAAGGATTTATGAAAGTGTATAAAAATTTACACCTCTACGAACCACATCGCCCCTTAGAAGTTTGGATAAAAAAAATAATGATTAATACCGCCATAGACCATTACCGAAAAAACAAAAAAGAACCCTACCACGTAGATATAGACCAAGCATACGCCGAGTCTGACCCCTCCCATATCAGCGCAATACACCAAATATCTGCCGAAGAAATTATCAAACTCGTACAAGAACTAAGCCCTGCCTACCGCACCGTTTTTAACCTCTATGTCATCGAAGGCTATTCGCATAACGAAATTGCCGAAATGCTCCGCATCAATGTAGGTACGTCTAAATCTAACTTAGCCAAAGCTCGACAACGCTTACAAGAACTCATCAGAACAAAATTGCCCGATTACGATTATAGCCGATAAAAGAGACGGACTGCCATAGAAATGAAATTAGGAAAGAAATATCCACTGTTGTTGTTGATACGAAAAAATAAACCATAGACTTTATAATGCCCCTACGCGAAGAATTGCGCTCACAAGGCGATTTCCTATTCCGATACCGAAGTTATTTACCCCTCGTCATCGTTGTTGCGGGTATCTGCGCCTACACCCAACGCCAAATTGACCCGTCGCAACCCAATCGCGAATATGTATACGTAGCTGTTTCCTTGTTGGGTTTGCTCCTGCGCATGGTAGCAGTTGGCTACTCGGCACAACGCACGTCGGGCAGAAATACAAACGAAGGACAAATAGCCGATAGCCTCAATACTACTGCGCTCTACTCTGTCTGCCGACACCCGCTTTATGTGGGCAATTTTCTGATGTGGCTCGGCATAGCATTATTCACCGAGACGTTTTGGTTTATTGTGGCATTTATTTTGCTGTTTGCTCTTTATTATGAAAGAATCATGTATGCCGAAGAAGAATTTTTGCGCCAAACCTACGGCGACACCTACCTCCGCTGGGCAGACCAAACCCCTGCCGTACTACCCAATCTCCGACAATGGAAAGCACCGCTACAGCAGTTTGACCTAAAAAAAGTATTGCGACAAGAAAAATCGGGCATCGTCAATTTGTTGCTCACTATTTGCGCCCTCAAAACTATCGGAAATTATATCGCCACAGGGCAATACCTATGCTATCCGTACCATTGGTATTGGGCACTACTCGCTAGCATCGTCTATTATATCATCGCCAAAATTGCCCAAAAGGCAGGCAAGCTCTAAACTCGCTTTCCCCATAACTCCACCAATCGCTACGCACCTATTATTTCAGATTAAACATTAAATAAATTTACATACAGATACATTTCACACTCATTTACCCATTTTCTATCGACAATAAATCTACCGTCCCCACACATGAATAATCCCGACAAAGCATATAACCGCTTCGAGTCAGAGCTACGGCACGCGCTCAATGACTATGAAGTACCTTTCAATCCCGATGATTGGGCATTGATGGAAGAAGAGTTGCGCCGAAAGAACGGCGGGCTTGCCGCATGGTTTGCACGGCGCAAATGGTGGATAGCGGCAACAACCCTCGCTCTGCTGCTCGGCACCTGGCAATTTGCTAACTATTGGAATAGCCCTACCCTCTCCCACAACCTAAACACCGCACCCGCTCCTACTGCCCCAATTCCGCCGCCAACTACTAAGGCTGCCACCCCTGCTATGGGCAATGTATCCACGCCTGACCTAAGTACCAAACCTAAGTCGGCTATTAGCCCCGCCTTGCCTGCTGCTACCGCGCCCGTGAGCAAAAAACACCCATCAATGCCCACCGCGCAAGCACCCGCCGCTACTACCGACCACCAACGCACCACTACTACGGCGACAAGTGTTGATATGGCTCAATTGGCTGCTATCCCCGCAGACCTCGCAGCACACCCGACGAATGACATAGGTATAACGGCGAATAATGTGCGCACTACTGATAACAGCACCTACCCGCTTGAATCCAAAGAAACTGCCATTGCGACTACCATACAAGCCGACCAAGTTCTGCCTGCAATATCAACCGACCAATCGGCAGCGATTACTACCCAAGTGCCAAGCTCGACAGAGGCTGCCGATACCCAACAACCCATTTTCGAGGGTGCTTCGCTTGTGGCTGATGATCCCACCACCACCGAAAGCGAAGCAGAAACAAAAGTTGAGCCTAAATCCACCAAAAAATATCCCGCTATCAAAAAACCCAAAAAGCGCGTATCGGCATTTTATGCCATGCCCACCGCTTCGGTCGATGGCAATTTTCTGAGCGGTCGCCCGCTGCGCTTGGGCACTACTTTGGGGTTATCGCTCAACTATCAATTTTCGCGCTATTGGAGCATCGAAACGGGAGTCGCCTATACGCAAAAAAATTTCCAGATGACCACCGCATTCGACCAATACAAACCCGTATTCCCCGAACAATACCGCGCCGAATTTGCTCGTATGCTGTTTGTCGAAATACCATTAGTCGTCAAATTTCATGTGCCTGCTTATAGCGACGAATGTCTTCCTTATGTAGGTATCGGCAATTCTATCCTTTTGCCCATCGAAAAACGCTATACGTATAGCCTTATCGACCCTCCTCCTACGGTCATAGAAGGAATGAGTCCTGATTATTATAATCCCGAACCACCCGCCGAACTCGACCCCGAACCCGAAGTTTTGTGGCGCACCATACACCTCAAAGCAGGAGCGTCGTTCAGGCTCAATAAAAAATGGCGGCTCAATATCGAATCTCAATTCAAAGCCTCGCTCGACGCTTTGCACTTGGGCGAAAACAACCCCATCGTCGAAAAAAATAGCCTCCGATATACCCTCTATTCGTTTGGCTTACAAACAGGGTTGAATTACCGATTCTAAACCATCTTACCATTAGCAGCCACTGCCGCCGACCCTATGCGTTGGCGGCAGTGTTTTTTGTTAGGGCATTTGTCTATTTAACGTCATTTAATGCCTCTCAGCGCACCAAAACCATTGCTTTGTTGTTTCTTTGTTGCGGATTAGCCAAGTACTTTATCTGCAATAATATTATGAAAAAAGAAAAATCGCAGCAATTATACGCCGATGCCCTCCATTATTTCCCTGGTGGCGTAAATTCGCCCGTCAGGGCTTTTAGAGCAGTAGGCGGAACGCCCATATTCGCTGCACGTGGCAAAGGTAGCCGCTTATTTGATGCCGACGGAAACGAGTTTATCGACTTTTGCTGTTCGTGGGGACCACTCATTTTGGGGCATAACGCCGCACCCATTCGCGAGGCAATCATCGAAGCCGTACAGTTGGGCACTTCATTTGGTATGCCTACCGAAGCCGAAAACCATTTAGCGCAATTCATTTTATCGCGCCATAGTTATTTAGAAAAAATACGCTTTGTCAGTTCGGGCACAGAAGCAGTCATGTCGGCATTGCGATTAGCACGAGGTGCCACAGGCAAATCGAAAATACTGAAATTTGACGGCTGCTATCATGGTCACGTCGATTCGTTGTTGGTCAATGCAGGGTCGGGATTCGTCACGTTTGGCGTGTCGTCGTCAGCGGGCATACCTCCCGAATTTGCTGCCGCTACCCTCGTGGCACCACTCGACAATTTGGAAGCCGTCGAAACCGCCCTATCACAACACCCCGATATAGCAGCGGTTATCATAGAGCCGATACCCGCCAATAATGGTTTGTTGCTCCAAAGCCCCGATTTCTTGCGTGGTTTGCGCGAACTCTGTACCCGCTACGGCGCGTTGCTCATCTTTGACGAGGTTATTTCGGGTTTTCGCGTAGGTTTTGAAGGTGCGGCGGGTCATTACGGCATACAACCCGATTTGCTCACATTCGGAAAAATTATCGGCGGCGGAATGCCCGTAGGTGCTTATGGCGGCAGCCACACGCTAATGGCACATATTGCTCCCGAAGGCGCGGTATACCAAGCAGGCACATTGTCGGGAAATCCCGTGGCAATGGCGGCAGGTTGGGCTGCCTTGCAACAGTGTGCGCAACCTCTTTTTTACGAACAACTCGCCCGCAATACGACAAATTTTTGCGGAATGATCAACCGCCACGTCCAGCGCAAGGAATATCCCGTACAGGTATTTCATATCGGTAGCATTTTTTGGTTGGCATTCAGTTCCCGAAACCGCATCAGCGCCGCCGCCGACATCGACCCTCAATCGATGCGCTACTTCAAACAATTGCACGCCTTTTTACTCGACCATGGCATCTATTTCGGTCCATCGGGCTACGAAGTAGGGTTTGTGTCGGCAGCCCACACCACTGCCGATTTAGCCCTAAGTGCTGCTCTCATCTGCGCAGGATTAGACGAAATGGAAGACCTGTACTAATAAATTTTATACACTTACCTTACACGAGTTTCATGCCTACGGTATGCTCAAGCTTGTGTCTGTTAGATGTTACCGATGTAATATGCCTACGGCGTTTTAAGGATAATATGCATTAAATGTTTGTAACTATTTAGGGTATAGGGTTCTGGGTATGGGGTAATGGGTTATATCTATCTAATAATGCCTGAAATCATTGCATATTCAATCAAAAATAGCTATCCTTGTGAGCTGTTTTTGCAAGGCTAAATAGTTACAAATGTTTTTTACAATTTACCATAAACTATTGATAATCAGCAAATTATATCTTGTATAAATTCTCCCTCTTTTAGGGGGTCAGGGGGAGTTCTTGAACTAATATCTCAATTATCTAACGCTATTTCCTAAGTCTTAACGCTTGGAAATGGATACATGATAGACAAAATTAATACTCAAAACTTAAAAATCAGACCATTAGTACACCGACATTTTTGGTCCAATAACTTGCCTCCTGCCCCAAAAATCATAGCCGCGCCCTTACAACAAGTAAAGGCGCGGCTATATGCGTATTTGGGGAACACAAGTAAATTGGGCACTTATGCCTATTGCTGCACAATCAGTTTTTGCAGACCCAAAGTTTGTCCTTGTCGGTCGTAGGCTTTTACGATATAGATACCCGCCGGCAAATGAGCTACCGAAATATCTTCGTCGGCAGCATGGCGCGATAGTAACCTGCCCATACAGTCGTATATTTCGGCGGTGTGAGCGGTGTGGCTGTCGCTAAGTCTGAAAGCGGTATGGGTTGGATTGGGATAGAGACGCAGTGTTTGTTCAGGTTTGGGCGTGGGTTCAATACCTACGTTGATGGTTTCGGCATTGAGCGACTCGCCCAATACAGGGCGCAATAACAAGGCACCTTGATAGAGTGAGTTGTACCATTGCCCTGTGGCATTATAAAAAATTTCGCTATTTACTTCCGAATCTATATCATACCCATAGCTGTTGTTCACGTCAAAGGCTACGGGCAAAAAATCGGCTTCGGCTTGTACGAACCCTACATAAATCGTATCGGATACGGCTAAGGGCTGTTCGAGCAGGTAAGTCCATAAGCCATTGGGTTGGGCTAAAAATTGGGGCACGAAATCATCGCTGCTTAGGTAAATCAACTCGTCATTGTTTGTATTGAGTTGTACCGATTTCCATACTGCCAATTTGAAAGGTAGGTTTTCTATGTCTTGGTTTTGGGCAACAAAAGCAATTTGTAGGGCACGCAAGGTATCGGGTACGTTGAGTACAAATCGGGCGGCTAATTTTCCGTTCACGCCGTATAAACCGTAGGCTTTTTCTGCTACGCCGTCGTCGTAGGCAAAATAGTTAAAAAATGTTTGGTATTGGTATACTGTATCGTTATCGGTCACTTTATCATTGATGTCGCTATCAAGGGATAAGCGATTTTCAAGCACTACGCTGTCGCGCCCCTCGAACAAGGCGGTATTCTGGTCAAGGGCAAGATTTATATTGTCTTTATTAAAAAAGAAATTGAGCGGTTGCGTGCCCGTAAAATTTCCGATATCGTTGGGGTCTACACCCGTACCCGATAGTTCCGAACAATAAAGTTTCGGAACAGGCTTCGCGCAGCGTATAGGTCAGCAGGCGATTGTCGGCACTGGTCGATGTGTTCGTAACGCCCACTACATAATCGGTTTGTGGCTTGAGTTCGGTATTGGCATGTCCGACAAAATGTTTCCAAGGCATGGCTTGATAACGGCGCAGCATAGAGGGCGGATTGTTGGCAAAGCCCGAATCTTTATAGTCTAAGTTGGTAAAAGCCAAGCTATCATCGTCTATCGTAAGACTTTGGGCACTTAGTTTTACGTAGTCTAAATGCCAATGGTCGTTGTTGCCCGATACGGTAGCATTGTTGCGGAATCGGAATCGGAATCCGTCCCATATAGTGGCAGCGGTGGCTATAGAATCGACGATGCGCAGCGATACATAGCGGTAAGGTTCTACGACATCGCCCAAGCCTCTAATGCCCCAAATTTTTCGCCATTGTTCGTCTGCCGTTTGTATTTCGACTATCAAGCTATCGAGCAATTGGGGTAATCGCCTCTACCGCGCGGTTGGTACAAGAAACTGAGGTAGGCATCGGAGGCAGGCGTGATGAATGTAGTAGCGGGCAAATCCCAAATAATGCCTGCTACGGAGGCTGCCCCGCTAATAGCCTGCATCGTCCCGCCGATTTCGATACTCAATCCGCTTAGGTTAAAAAATCGCTTGGCGCACCGCTCATGAGGTCAAAATTGGGCAAGCTGACGATTTGGTCGGGCTGTATAGCTTCGCCATTGGGCAGCGTAATCGCCGAAGTAACGGTATACAACGAATCGCCGATAGGCACAAAGCCGTTGCCCGAAATATTGAGTTGGTCGATGGCATACAATTCGTCGCCGACCCAATAATAGGTCCCGCTCACATCGACGGGATTACTTCCTATTGTTATCAAGCCACTCAATTGCACGATACTGCTGCTCAACAATTTGAGGGTATCGCGGGGGGCGAGGTCGGGGGTCGAGGTAGCCATACAGGCGGGGTGTGAGGTGAGTACGTCTGCATTGCCGTCGATGAGTTCGGCACCAGTAGGCACAGGAGTATAGGGTTGCCCCACGCAATCTAATCCGTCGAAAGTAGCTACGCCACTCGTAAAGGGCTGCGCTACGTAGCTGTCATTTATCAACACGCAACCACTTGCCCAATATCGAGCATCGGGCACAACCGACGAAGCCGAAAAGTCTTCGGTAAATGGCACAGCTATCGTAGGTATGGGCACAACATCGAAAATGTAAAAACTGCGGCATCCGCTCGATTCTTGGCGTTGCAAATAGTAAGTACCTGCGGGCAGCGGGGTCGATATTTGGGTCGAGCCGTTATAATTGGCAATTAGGGCATGATTGCTATCATATAATCTGAACTCGCCCACCGCGCCTGGCGTAAAGGCGCGTTTTCGCAATTTGCCGGGTTGGTCGCAAAAGGGCGCGACTATTTCCCAATGTTCGGCTAAGGTAGCTTCGGCATCGGCGTTGTTCAGCTCGTAGGTATAGCGTTTTACGCGCCCTTCGGCATCGGTAATGGTGATAAAATAAGCACCTGCCCGCAGGTTGGGGAGGTTAATTTGTTCGTCGGTCAGCCCATTCAAAATACCGCTATTACTCGTACCTGTACCCGTATAGCTAAGGGTGTAGGGAGTGGCTATATTTTGTATTTGCAGTTGTAGGCTTCCATCGCCAAGCAAACAAGTAGGCGATTGGGGCTGACTGATTCCTATGTGCTCGGCACCATAGCAAAATGTCGAAAAATCGCGGCGATAGCCCTTCGCCTGCTCATCGAGGCGTTGCGTAGGGTTGTGGTGTAGGGGCAGCAGCATTTCTTGCGCGTGTGCGAGCGGTAGGATGCCGAGAAAAAGCCAGCAGGCGGCTATAAGGTATTTCATAGATAGGTGTGGAATGGTTGGAAAACGGACGGGGCTGTTTAGTTAAAAATAATTCTTGATTATTTTTTATTTTTACAATTTATATTACCTTGTCAGATAGCATTTTATAAATTTACAATTAATAAAATAGTCAAGGATTGAAAATATGTTAATTAAAAATAATTTTGTAAGTCACTGATTTTCAATACAATTTAAATTTAATTGAACAGCCCTGTAAAAACGGGGATATTTTGACATAAATCTTATGGATTTGCGAACGACACTTAGGTGGCTACGGTGGGGTGGGTTCGGATAGTTCCTTGGCGGCTTGTAGGACGATGATGGCGGAGATGGTCATGGGCATCAGGAATAAATAGGGGTACGGAATGAGTACAAAATGGTAAAAAAGACAAAATACAGTTTCAAGCCGCCCAACAGTAGCCATTGCCTGCGGCGGGGCGTAGTGCCGTAGCGACGATATAGTAGCCAAGCAAGCAACGTCATCGATAAGCACAATGCTATTTCGGTGCGTTTGAGCCAGCGGATGCCCGCCACCAAGTCGGGTTCAAAGGCTTTTTTGAAAAAAATAGCCATGCCCAAGCCCCTTGACAATTGGTGCGGTTCGGTGCCGGGGCTTCGCGCGGTTTGCCCGCGCTTATCCGGACAAAGCCCGCCGTCGTAGTTGCCCACTATTTTGGCGGGCAATTGCGGGTCCTGGGTCATAAACGGCAATACGAACACCAATAGTACAAAGGTTGCCGCTATGCCAAAGGCGCGGTACATTTTTTGCCCGCTGTGAGCGGTGGCGATATAATAAGCCACAAAGGGTAAAAAAAACAGTATCGAAAACCGCGACAATAAGCAAGCACCCAGTGCCAAGCCCATTGCCCAAGCCGACCCCGACAATAGCCCCACGCACAAGCCCACATAATAGGCGGCGGGCAGCAATTCTAACGTCAAGCCATAATCGAGCATATTGTAGCGTATAAAACTATATGCCGCCCAAGCGGGCAGACACAAACCCAAGCCCAATAATAAGCGATGGGGCGGGGTGGCGCGGTGCTGCAAAAAAGGCAGCCGAAGTTGATATATCAGCGTCAAAAAAGCCACGCTCCAAGCGGCGACAGGTATCCAACGCGGGTCTTTGCCCAAATATTCGGTGGCGCAAAACGGTAGCCATTGCATGGGCAAATACGTATTGTTCATCGTGTATGTGGGTAGTTGCACGATTTGGTAGGCATATTCGCCGCGCAACCAGGCGCGTGCCGCCGTGAGTACCTGCGGAAACACATCGGATATGCCGGGGTCTAATGGCACGTGATAGAACGTAGTACGCGCATATGCCACCAGAGCAGTAAAGGCAATGGCAGCAAACAATAGCGATGTCCAGTCGCGTGCTTGGTCGGGCGAGGCATCGTGGGTGTCGGGTGGGCTGGGCGCAGCGGTTGCACGGCTGCCTTGGCGTATTGCAAGCCCTGCCAAAGCCAAAGAACTACCAAAAAACAATATCGGTGCCCCATAGATACCCGCTTGCCCCATACAAGCACTTAGTGCGAGGGTTTCGAGGATAAATAATAGGTAAATGGCAGGTGTTATTAAATAATTATTCATTGAAAAAAAATAGCGGTTTGCCCAATGCCCCTCGCGCCATATCTGAACGTTCAAGTCATCTATACACACGTCGTTTCCGTTATAATTGATAGCGAATACTTTCGGGCAAAGTCGATGCCTAACGGTTCGGGGTTGGTTAACAGCGTGCCTCTATATACCATCAAAACAAAAATATGGCTCAAACCAAACCACAAAGATACGCAAAACCCCGTACCAGAAAGTACCAACTATGCTATATTCGGCATTTATGCCCTAACTACGCGCAGGCAATAGCCGAACACTTGCTATTAAAAGCATAAATCCCATACCGCCAGCTTGGCTTATCAGTGCCGAATCGGTAAGGCATACAGGTAGATAAAATGCCGCTACGGACAATGCCAATACATTAGTAGGGTAAGCCGTCTTGCGCCACGCATCTATCAGCCAATAGCCCCATACCGCCAGCAGCAGCAGCAAGCCCCACAAGCCCAACATAGCCCAAGTTTGCAAAAATTGGTTATGGGCATATAGTTTGACGGGGCTGCCCTTGGCATTTAGTTCAATTTGCAGCGCGTCGTAATAGTCGCCCGTACCTACGCCCACGTAGGGGTGTTGGCGTATGAGGTCGATGTTTTTTTGCCACGACAAAATGCGGGTAAGGCTGGTAAAATCGCCGTAGTTGTCGTAATTTTTATACGTGCCATCGCGGTAAGTGCCTATTTCCCAGCGCATTCGCTCATAACGCTTCTGTACTTCGGGCACGTAGCTATATGCAATATAGGGCAAACCCACAATGCTAAGTGTTAGACATAATCCCAATGACAAGGTAGCCCCTACCCGCCCAATGCGCCGTGCTAAGGGCGGATATATGCGGCGTATGCCCCAAGCAGCCAGCCATATCGCCATAGCCAACCAACAACCAATTTGCGCCCCACGTGCCCCCATATACAGCATTACCGTAAGCAAACCCAATAAAGCGGCGATATATGCGTAGCGATGAGTGCGGCGCGCCGTAGTCGCCAGCAGCCAACAAGCCGATAATGCCGCCAATGCTACTAAATTGGCATATTGAATCCGCGCTATAAAAGGACTGTGCAAACCCGATGCAGCTATGTCGCTGCCCTGCGGATAAGGTAGCCAACCCAGCCGCTGCGTCAGGGCAACCGCTTGGGCTTCGGGCAGTTTGTAGAGGATTAGGCTAATAATGCCGACCAATAGCGTAGCCACAATAAATACTACGAGGTGGCGCGGCAGTCGGTCGGGTAAATAACGAGCATAGACAACAAATAAAAGCGGAACGGCTAAAAAGGTATTTTGCCGAAACGTAAAATCGAGCCCTTCGCGCAAATTGTCGGTATAGCTCAATCCAAGGACAAAAGCCACAAAAATACCGATAAACAATAACGTAGCGCGTTGGGTTTGCCAAGCCTCCGACCAATCGGGCGGATACGCCGCCCAGCGCAATAGCCCTAAAATGCACAAAGCTACCATAGCTGCCGATGCCATGCCTTTGCTCAAAGGCAAACTCGCCCACCAAAGCAGCCAAGCAAAGGCGGTCAAAGGTCGTACTAAGTGGTCGAGTTGCTGGCAATATGGGCGCAATGTATCGATAAGAGGTAGCAAATTGGCACGAGAATTGAATATAATACAAAAAAAGAGGGCAATTGAATGGCAAAACACCAATCAAAGTTTATATCCCGAACTGATGAGGCGATATATAAGCCGTTTGAGAATAGGTGAAGTTCGCAGCCTTTGGAAGCATGTACTATTCATTGGCATAGACAAAATAGGTTGCTGCCTCCGCCATTAAAAAACCCACTTGAATAGGACAAAGGCCAATACATTGATGGCTAAGAGTATTTTGGGCAAAGTTGTATCGGGCTGCAAAAGTTCAGTTTTGAGGTAGCGGTCGGTTTCTTTTGCCAAGTGCGCTGCTACGGTGTCGCGGTCGTTGAGGTTGTTTAGTTCATCGGGGTTGATGTGGTCTAACAAATCAGCCATAGGCACAACTTTCTTGATAGCTCCCACCACTAAGCGCAGCACAAGCGGCAAATTGTCCAATTTATCGACAAATCGGCTTGCTATACTCGTAGCACCTGCTATACTGCCGCCTGCGTATTTTTGGGCAAACGCTGCAAAGCGGTCAATGATATAGCGAAATAAAAAATCGCGGTTTTGGACGTAGCCGAAATGTAAACTTCGCTGTATAGCAAACTTATAACCCAATATGCCGTATAATATCGGAAAGAGCGGCAAAAACAATAATCCTATCAATACGGCATCGGTACAATCGGCAAGCACCGCGCCTACACTGCCCTGCACAGCACAGCGGTCGGGCAAAAATAGGAAAAACACAATATTGAGCAATAAACCAAATAGCGCAAAACCCAAGATGCTGCTGGCAAACACCCAGCCAATACGAGCTACAAATTTGAGTACCGAAGTAACGACAGACATAAGCTAAATAAGCAATTGACAAATAAAAAACAAAATGATGCCGCAAAAATAGTACTTTTGGCGGTTAATATGGGTATCCAAACCCAAAAACGCCGATTAGCAAAGAAAATGTACCATCAAAACAACTTTTTTGCCCTGCCTTACGTTATTGTGACAAAATTAAACTGCTGCTTTAATTCTTGGTAACCATTGGTTTGATTTTTTTAGTTTTAACACTTAGTGTTCTAACAGAAAAGTTTTTAAGACCATTTTAAAAATGTAAGTAACTGAATATCAAGTAATTATATCAGAAATTAGTACCTTAATTTTTTTGTCAGAACATTAGCTTACACGAGTTTCATGCCTACGGCATTCTCAGGCTTGTGTCTATTAGATATTAGCGATGTAATATTTTATTTTAATTATTTTAAAATAATATACATTTTGTTGTAACTTGTCGATAACCAGTAAATTATACCTTGTATAAATTCCCCCTTTTTGAGGGGGTTAGGGGGAGTTCTTGAACTAATATTTCAGTTATCTAACGCTATTTTCTAAGTCCTAACGTTTGGAAATAGATACAGGGCAGGCAAAATTAATACTCAAAATTAAAAAATCAGACCACTATTCAGGCGTTTTAAATACCAAACAATATAAATTTATAGCATTAACAAATACCAATAAACAAACATGATCAAAAAAGCCTTACTCTGCCTATCCCTATGCGTCGTCGCTGCCATTGCCATGCGCCCCGCCCCTTCACACGGTAGTGCCCAACAACCCCCCTTGGCGCGTACAGGTGCGCCCGGCGAAACCTCTTGTGCCAGCAGCGGCTGCCACGGAGGTGTGGCTACTCAAAACTCTTCGTTCATTACTATTGATGTCGGCGGCGGATTGACCAGCTACCAAGCAGGACAAACTTACCAAATTACAGTCAGTAACTCCGACACTGGCTCTAAGTATGGCTTCCAAATGGTAGCCTTAGACGCTTCAAACAATAGCGTAGGCACCTTTATCGGCGATGCTGCCCAACACACCAACGTAGCTACATCAAGCAGCAACGGACGTACTTATGTGCGCCACTTTAATGCCCACACCGCGCCCGTATATACCTTCCAATGGACGGCTCCTGCTACCAATGTTGGCACTGTTACGTTCTACATGGCTGCTAACGCTGCCAATGGCAACGGTATGGCGACAGGCGACAAAATACACCTCAAAACCGCTGTACTCGATTTTAGCACCGCTATCGGCGAAACCCCCGCCGCCCAATCGAAAGCCTCTCAGATACTCGCCTACCCCAATCCCGCTACAGACAATGCCGTATCGCTCGCTTTCCGCTTGTCCGAAGCCCAAGACCTACGCTTAGAAATCTATGACATGAGCGGCAAACTGATGAGCCAACAAGACTTAGGGCTACGTGAACCGGGCAGCCAAACCACCGAACTCGATTTAGACCGTAGCCAATACAGCGCAGGCAATTATATGGTGCGTCTAAGCGGCAAATCGTATAGCCAAACTTGCCAAATTACCTTGCAATAAAGTCTTTGCACCGATTTTAAAAAGGCACGCCTGCCCTTTTATCCACAATTAATGCACCCACAACAAGCAGCAATACTTGTTGTGGGTGGCTTTTTGGGCAATAATAACCGCATTATTGCGTTATTTTAATTTTTGCGTTTGTTTTTTCGACACAAGCACCGTACCTTTGCGGCGCGTATACTTGAATACCTTTAAACAGTACTGTCTATTCGATACACTTATACATTTTTATCGCGTGCGCCGCGCCTTTTCTGCTTGTCGCTTACACTCCCAAACCAATGGGCTAATAATGCTCGTAGCAGCTTTTTTAGGGCTAACAATAAACCACGCTCCGCCGAATAGACCCCGCTATTTATCCCATACTGTTTAAAAATATTCACCCCTGCCATGTTGCTACCTAATTTTGGGCTACGCTTGTGCGTTGTAGCTATTACTTGCTGCTTGTTTTCTGTTTTACCTTTGTCGGCTCAACATTCCGAAGTCGGGCTATGGCTCGGTATAAGTAATTATTCGGGCGACATCAACCCCATGGGAAATCTAAAAAAAATGACTCCTGCTGGTGGTTTAGCCTACCGCTATACCCTGAACCCATATATCGCCCTACGAGCGGGATTGGGCTTTACGGTATTGCGCCACGACGATGCCGCTGCTTCCAATGCACCCTACCAAACCGCACGCAACCTCAATTTTCGCACTAACCTATTAGAAGCAAGCGGACAAATAGACCTGCACTTCAAAAAATTTATACTTGGCGACCGCAAATATTATTGGACTCCTTACCTCACCACAGGGATAGCGATATTCCATTTCAACCCCAAAACGACGTTTAACGACGAAACTTACAACTTGGTAGAAATTGGCACCGAAGGACAACAAAGCGACCTAAGCGGACGAAAACCGTATAAAAAAATACAAATAGCCGTACCCGTAGGTGGTGGTATCAAATACTCGACCCCGCACGGCTACGCCTTATATGCCGAGGTAGCACAACGATATACATTCACCGATTATATCGATGATGTAAGCACCACCTACGTAGATAATATCTTGTTGGGCGACGACCCTATCGCCACTCAAATAGCCGACCGCTCGGGCGAAGTAACCTCGCCCCATATAGGTATCGAAGGAAAACAACGCGGCAATAGCATCGACAACGACAGCTACTTGGTGCTAAACGTAGGCATATTATACACCTTATTTAATAGACAATGCCCCAAAGCCAAGGGGCGATAACCCCATCGTGCTTCGGCTACGCTCAGCACGACGGGGATTGCCTGTCATAGTCCCGCTACGCTCAGCACGACGGGGATTGCCTGTCATAGTCCCGCTACGCTCAGCACGACGGGGATTGCCTGTCATAGTCCCGCTACGCTCAGCACGACGGGGATTGCCTGTCATAGTCCCGCTACGCTCAGCACGACGGGGATTGCCTGTCATAGTCCCGCTACGCTCAGCACGACGGGATTGCCTGTCATGGTCCCGCTACGCGCTCAGCCGACGGGGATTGCCTGTCCATGGTCCCGCTACGCTCAGCACGACAGGGATTACCTGTCATGGTCCCGCTACGCTCAGCACGACGGGGATTGCCTGTCATAGTCCCGCTACGCTCAGCACGACGGGGATTGCCTGTCATAGTCCCGCTACGCTCAGCACGACGGTGCGGAGATGGCTGTGCTTCGCTTTCGCGAAGCGAAGCTAATGGTCATACGTCACATTGAGCGAAGCCGAAATGGGGGCCAGTTGTTGCTGTTTGTATGTGCCAGCCGTACTTGTACGTCATAGCGTTGTTGCAGCCATTGGGCGGTAGCTTCGGCGCAATAGACCGAGCGGTGCTGCCCGCCCGTACAGCCAAAATTGACGTTTAGGTGTTCTAAACCCCGCGCCATATAATTTTCGACGGCTTTTCCGAGCAAAGCCCAAACGTGTTGCAAATACTCAGCAACAGTAGTTTGGGTTTCTAAAAAATCGATGACGGGTTGGTCTTTTCCCGTCAATTGTTGGTAGGGTTCGTACCTGCCGGGATTGTGGATAGAACGGCAATCGAATACAAAGCCTACGCCGTGCCCTGTTGTATCGAGCGGCACCCCTTGGCGGTACGAAAAGCTACTAACATGTACCGATAATTGCACTTGGGTACTCTTGGTATTGACAGAGTGGGTTGCGGCGTGGTTATATATGATGGGCTGTAAGTGGTAGGTATCGTATAGTACTTGGGCAATGCGGCTTAGTTCGGGCAGGGCAAATGGCAGCAATGGCGTTTTGGCATATAGGATTTGGTATAGATTATCTACAGCTACAGGTATACTTTGTAAAAAAAGCGATTGTCGCTCGTATAGCCCGCGCAAGCCATAGGCACCTAATACTTGTAAGGTGCGTGCCAATACATAGGCATAAAATTGAGATTCTATGTAAGCGGGCGACGGTGCTGCGGGTAGCAGCAGGGCTAATTGTCGGGTATAATAAGCCAATAAATGGCGACGGGTAGTGTCGGGCAAATTAGCGCGTGTCTGAAACAACAGCGAAGCGATGTCGTAGGTCGAATGCCCGCCCGTGCCGCCCTGGTAATCAATAAAATAGGGGAGTTCGTTATGCCACATGATATTGCGGGCTTGGCAATCGCGCAGCATAAAATAGCGGTGGTTGGGGTTTGCCAAAAAGTCGGCGAGGCGGTCGAAATCGGCTTCTAAACGGACATCGCTAAACACAGTTTGCGTTAATTTTAGGAAGCAATACTTGAAATACTGCATATCCCACAACAATGCTTGTCGGTCAAATTGAGTGCGTGCCACGCATAGCGTTTCGTAATCCAAACCCTCATGCCCTTGTATTTGTAGGCGCAGCAGTTGGTCAATGCTTGTTTCATAATGGTCAATTATCAATTTCTCGGCGGCATTTGGGTCGGACGTATTGCTACGGATATGGCTGATGCGCCCCAGCAAGGTTTCGTTGCCTAGGTCTTGCTGCAAATAAACGCCATTGGGCAAATCATGGGCATAGATTTGCGGGGTAGCAAGATTTTTGTGCGCAAAATGGAGGCTCATTTCTACAAAAGCGCGATTTTCGGCGGCGTTATTGTGGTAGGCAGCAATGGCGGTATGTTTATGGCTACTTAGTCGGCAATATTGTCGGGTAGAACCCGCAGCAGCTATGGGTTGCAAGGCAATGGGTGGCTCGGCAAAATATTGTTTAAATAGCCGTTTGATGTGTTTTTCGTGGCTCATTTTATTGTTATATTCAAATAACTTTATCTTTCAGATGTTACCCATTCCCAAATGTGGTGTAAAAAATTAGAGTCGCCTACTTGTGCAAGCAGAGCGAGAAATGCCAATACACTCACCACCCAAACCCATATTTTTTGATACCAACGTTCGGGCGCGGGCAGCAATATAGGTTCTGCCCTAAGTGGGTCGGAGAGGTCGGTTCGTCGTTGGTTATTAGGTCTTGCGTGGGTTGTTGGCAGTGTATTATCGGCGGGCTGTATGGGTTGCTTGCTGTGGGGCGGGGTATAGTATTCGCCTACCAAAGCCAACAAATTGACTAAGTTAGCCATACCTTCTACGGGGCGTTCGTAAAATCCACTGTTAATAAAATGAATAACCTCGCTATAACGCAGCGTTATTTTCCCTTCTTCGTCTACGGGTAGGTAGGCAAGGGTTTTGATGTCGGGCAAACTCGTGTGAATAAGGTCGAACATAGCGCGTATATGCGCTAGTAGGTCGCGTTTATTGCCGTTTCCTGCTACTTGGATAAAGATTTTGCGTTCGGCAGTATCGGCACGTACAAATGCGCGGGCTTGGTCTTGAACTAATATAACGCCGTTTCGCCAATAGCAGTGGTCTTCGATAAAGTGATGTATTTTGACAATAAAACGCGACATGATGGTGCTGGGCATTACGTCGTAGTGATACTGAAAGCGCAATAGTTGGTCGGGTTTATAGTCCCATGGCAGATTCTTAGGTCGGTCTTGCGGAAAAACGGCGGGTATAAAATATTGGTTTTGGTATTCGGTCATTTGAAAACACAACTCAAACCGCAGCATCAATTGCATGATATAGCTACGGACGATATTGTTGGGATATTGTTGTGCGTCGAGTATGCGTGCGATGTCGCTGTTGCTTATTATGCCGCGTCTTTGTACGAGCAGTGGAGCGGTGACTATTTGGTACTCGCCGCGCGTCACCCACTCGGGTTTTAGCACTTGTAGGTGCAGGTCCGCGCTGTAGTCGTCGCGATAATTGAGCATAATGCCCAAATCGTGAAGCAGGTGCATAAGACTTTGCGAGCTGGTTTCGCTAAAATCGGGGTCAACTTTTCGGCATATTTCTACGTAGGCTTCATAAGACAAATAATCGTCGGGCAGCAGTTCGAGCTTATTTTTGATGCTAAAATATTGTTCGGGCAACAAATCGTCGATATGTGGCAGTTGGGCTATGGCTTTTTCTACGGCATGGCGCAGTTCGTCAATACCTGTGGAGGCGGCGCAGGAGGTTTCGACAAAATCGACTATATGCGGATATTTTGCCTGTAGTTCGAGGCGCGGTATATTGAGGCGATGTTGGTCGCATTTGTTCAGTACTACCACTATGGGTACTTCGCCCGCATAAGAGCGTATGAGTTTGAGCCAATATTCGACACCCAACTCGCCGTAGGCATCTTCTGCTCGCGAATCGACAACTAAGACGTACGCACTTCGGGCACTCATAAAAAACTTGTGGGTGGCATGCATAATTTCTTGCCCTCCAAAATCCCATACATTCAGTTTGATGCGATCTTTACCGCGCTTGATGCGCCATGCCTTGATGTCGACACCATCGGTGCGTTGCTGTTCGGGTCTAAATGTGCCCGAAGTCAAGACATTGATGAGCGAGGTCTTGCCTACGCTACCCCAACCGATAAAAATGAGCTTGGCTTCGTGTAGGGGGCGTAGGCAGCGGCTGGCTTGCAGGTCGAGTATATATTGTATCGTTTCGGCGGGCGATTGATGATATACCTCTTCGGGTATCTGAAATCGGTTGCCCGACAGGTCGAGCCTATTGTCTTGGTATGGTGTGTGGGGCGAATCAGCAGCGCGGTTTCCCAATTGCTGTAATTGTGCTATGGTAGTAGGCAAGCTCGCCAATAAGTTGCCCGCCAAATTGAGGCTTCGCAATTGGGTCAAATTGCCTATTTCGGCGGCTATATGGTTAATTTGGTTGTTGGCAAGCGATAAAGAGCGTAGGTTAGTGAGCTGCCCAATGTCGGGCGGAATAAAACTAAGGTGATTTTGGGTTAAATCTAAGTATTGCAACTGGTGCATTCCTAAGATACATTCGGGTAGCCTGCTTAGGTTATTGGCAGCTGCCCGCAAAGTTTTGAGGCGGTTATAATACTGAAAATAGGCGGGCAATAAGTGTAGGCGGTTGTGCGATAGGTCGAGGTATTGTAGCTGGGTAAGTTGTCTGAAACTACGCGGTACATTGGATATTTGGTTGTGGTCTAAGCGCAATTCGAGCAAATTGGTGCATTTACCGACCTGTTCGGGTATATGGGCTATTTGGTTGTGTTGTAGGTGCAGGATTCGGAGTTGGGTCAGCCGCTCGAATACGTGTGGTAGATACTGCAATTGGTTATTGTTGAGGCGCAATACCGACAAGTCTTTGCCACATTCGGCAATGTCGCTGGGTAGTGTATGAATGCCCAATCCGCTCAAATCAAGTTCGGCGGAGCAGTGCGCAATGGCATCTTTAATGCGTTGCAAAGCAATTTCGGAGGGATTCATAGCGGATAAATGCAGTAGCACGGCGCAAAGATAGCAAATATGCGCCATACAATAGATACAATAAGCAAGCAAGCGCTGTTTGGGGTTAGTGAAAAACGCTATTACGGCAAAGGCATTGCCTTAATACGCCGATAAACCCATTTGAATACTTGTAGAGCAGCAAGGCAATGTCTGTTCGATATTGTTGGCAGAAAGCACGCAAACACCAATTTATTACTTACCTTTGTGTGTATTTCTTAGTCTTGTTCTTGTTTTGCTTTCGATGCCGATGAAATCAAGCCGCCTACCCTATATCCTACTCACTGCGCTGCTGGCGGGCATATTACAATCTTTTTTGCCTTGGTGGACTTTGACCTTTGCCGCCGCTGCTGTTGCTATCTATAACAAACTCAAACGCCGCCGCGATATTTTTTGGTCGGGCTTTTGGGGTATTGCTTTGTTGTGGACAGCTTATGTATTGTTCATCGATCTGCAAACCCGCGCCATTCTAAGCCCTAAATTAGGTGCTTTGTTGGGTCTGCCGGCCTATCCGCCCTCTGCTTGGGTGGTGACGGCTCTGTTAGGCGGAATAACAGGTGGCTTGGCTGCCTTGACAGGATATTACCTCAAACGCATCTTCGTCAAAGAGCGCAAAGGGTATTTTATTGATGGGGCACAGCAACAAATATTTTTTGTGCGTAGCAAGAGCATAACTAACCCAATGGGCATAATTTGTGGCGCAAAAGCAATATCTATCCGCCAAATTACCCCTCATTGAGCGGAATACCTAATTTTTGTGCCAACCATTCGCGAGCGTGAAATGGCGTGTCGCTGTGTTGCAACATATCAGATAGGCGGCGGCGCAAATCGGTATCGGGCTTATGGTGTAGGCGATAGAGTTGGGGCAGTAGGTCGAGTGTATTTTTTAGGGCTTCGTACCGAAAAGGCGATAATTCTTGGCTTCGTCGCCTTAGCGTATGCTTCATGCTATCGAGCAATCCATAAAAAGCATCGTAATTATCCTGCTCAAAATAGGCATATAACATAAAAGGCTTGCCATAAAAATAGCCTTGTTCGTGAAAAAAGACATTGTTGGCAATCAGGGCAATCGTATCGGCATAATTGCCCTCGTAAAAGCAAATACGCGCTTGGGCGAGGTTGAGCCACCCCTCGCGCGTGGCAGGCAGCAAATGGTGTTGATAATCCTCGATAAATTGTAGTGCCCATACCTTGCCATAGACAGCATAAGCAAAATCGGCGATGCTATTGAACAACCAAGCGGGTATTGGCTCGCCGCGCTGTTGGTGTAGTGCTATATTGTCTAAGTAACATTGCAGGCAAAGGGCACGGGTCGAAGTTTGGTGAGCTTGGTGGCGCAGCAGATAATTAGCCAAAAAAACATTGACGCGAATAACGAGGTCGCTGCTCAATTGGTGTCGGTGTTGTTGCAGGGCATTGGATAACGTTTGGTAGTTGGCTAACGTAGCATTGGGGCGCGACAGGGCTGCCATGTGGTAGGCAATAGCTATCTGTGGTTCTATCGAATAAGGCATTGCCGATAGTGCTTCCCAAACCGCCGATACTGCTTCAAAATTAAAAGCGTGAGCGGTGCTGGTCTGCTGCAAATTGAGCATTACGCTGTATAGATTAAAGAGGTCTAAGCAAAAATAGTGAAACAAATTGTCCAATTTGGCTTGTAATGCTTCGTTGCGCAGTGCTATTTTTTGCTGTTTGTAATACAAATAATCGGTCAGCCGATAATATAACATGCGCCATTGATAATAAAAGCCTTCTGTATGGTGGGCTTGGTTCAATTGGGCATCTAAGGAAGCTAATTTTTTTTCTGCCAACGCAAAGGCATCGCGCATAATCAAATCGCGAGCGGCATATAGGTCTTTTTCTACGGGTGATAACGCTAAGTTTTCTTGGACCAAAAATGCATCTGCCAATTGTAAGACATCAGACACAAGGTTGCGCATCGTAGCATCGTGGTAGGGCTTTTCGGCCCCAAATACGCACCTAAAAAGCGTGGCTTTGGCTACTTTTTTGTCCTCAAACGTTGGGTACGCCTTAGCTAAGACCTCGCACAGCGCAGTCACATTTTTATTTTTATTGAAATACGGCGATTGCGCAAATGCTACAAAACGCTTTATCTCCTTGCCGCTAAATGTTTGCAATAAGGCAATAAATTTTGAATTTTTCATACTTTACAAATAAATAAGCCGCGTATAGTATAGCCCGCATTGGGCAAATATTTACCCAAAAAACCTGAACAGATCCGAACAATATAGGGCAAAATACGCACGATGTCACTGCTGCACGCGCTTAAAAAAAGGCGCAATATAGCCACAAAATACGGCTGTTTTTTTCTACAAACGCTATTTTTTTTCTTTGCAAGTTCCTATCTACCCGCCTTATTTTTGCCCCATCTTTACTCCTAAACCCATCAATCAAACATTTTGTCAGTATGACCAAGATATTATTCACTACACTCAATTTTTTGGGGGCGAGCCTCTATCTCTGTGCTGCTACCTTTTATTGCTCGCCCAATGGCAACGACAATACAGGTAGCGGCGCACTCAATAGCCCTTTTCGCAACGTAGCGCGCGCTATTGACGAAGCATCGGCGGGCGATGTGATTGAACTGCGCGGCGGCAACTATCCGAGCAACGAAATACGGATAAACAAAAGTAACCTCACCATCAGAAGTTACAACGGCGAGTGGGCACGGATAGAAGCCCCTACCGACGTAGAGGACATCGCCAGTTGCATCTGGTATAACGAACCCGATGTGAACGGCGGCTTGCTCGAAAACCTCGAAATAGTAGGCGGCTATTACTACGGTGTAAAATTTGAAACCAATTGGGATTGGGGCTTGTCCGAACGATATGGAGTTAGTCATATCACCCTGCGCAACTGCGACATACACCATACAGGTCGCGATTGTGTCAAAATAACACCCGCCTGCGACCATATCTACCTCATAGGTTGCAGCCTACATCATTCGGGCGTAGGAATCTCCAATTCGCCCGACAACGGCGGACCCAATGCCGAGGGCATCGACAACGTAAATGGCAGCAACATGATTGTGCGCAATTGCCATATACACCATACTTCTACTTCGGGCGTATATGCCAAAGGCGGTGCCCGCAATTGCTTGATAGAAAATAACCTCGTAACCGATACAGGCGAAGGCGGCATCTTATTGGGTTTTTATACCGATGCCGAATGGTTCGACACTACACTCAACCCCAATTTTCACGAATGTATTGGCGGTATTGCCCGCAATAATATCGTCTTGCGCACCGGCGGAACGGGTATCGGTTGCTGGGGTAGCCTCGATTGTGGCGTATATAATAATACGATAGCAACAGCGTCGCCCGCGTTTCATGCCGCTATACAATTAGACCGCGCCGATGTATGGATTGACGATGTGACAACCGCCAACGCGCCCAATACTAATTTGACCATACAAAATAATATCGTCATCGACCAAAGCCCCGCCACCGACGACGATTATACGGTAGAAGTGCGCGAGGGTGCATTAGGCAGCAATATCAACATCAACCAAAACGTGTATCATAAAACCAGCGGTGCAGCGAGTTTTAGCTACCAAGGCAATTGGCCCGCTTTTACTTGGACGGAATGGCAAAGCGCGGGCTACGACAATAATGGTACAGAAGCCAACCCAATGCTCGATGCGCAATATCACCTGACTAACAGCAGCAACGCCGCCATAGACCAAGCTACTGCTATCAATGGCATAGGCATAGACTACGACGGAAATTCGCGCACGGGTACGCCCGACTGCGGAGCCGACGAGTTCGGAGCAGGCAATAATCTACCTGTGCCACCTACCGTAGCCATAGGAACGGGTTTGGGCAGCGACATCATAATAAGTGCCGACGCGCCCGCCCATACCGATACTTGGGCAATAGAGATACGTCAAGTAGCCGATATAGCGGGTATCTATGAGCTAACCTTGCCCGAATCGGCGGCGGCTATTGCTACCGCTCCTTTGTGGGTAACGACATTCGACATGCAAGGCAGAACCATAACAGCACAGCCCTTGGCTAATAGTCAATCGGCGCAAATAGACCTGAGCCATGCGCCACGTGGTTGGTATATCGTCCAAATAACTACTCGCACAGGCGCGTACCAGCACGATATGCCTAATATGACAGCTAAAATTTGGCGATAAATGAGGGTTGGTCTTGCACACAAAACTTAGATTGATTGAAAACCACTGCGCTTTTATCGTTTGCGTCACGCTATGCGCACCTTTCATTCAAAATAATAATCTAAGGTATAGCCCAAAAGCATTAAGCGTTTGATAATCCTGTACGCAAGGCAGAATTATCAAACGCCAAAAAGCATCAATCCATTATTGATACTGCAAATAAGCATCATCGACAGTGCCATATCTGAGCGATAGCGAATCGCGCAGGTAGTTTTGGTGCATTTTCCAAGGCGCAGCCGAAGCTTGTCGGGGCATTTCGTCAATGGAGCGCAAGACATATCCCGAATTGAAATTGAGTAGGGGTTCGGGTTTAAAACGTTGGCTATCGAATCGCGGCGTGCATACTTGGTAGCCTTTCTTGTCCATATAATTTAGTATACGCGTAATATAGTGGCAGTTGAGGTCGCATTTGAGCGTCCATGAGGCATTGGTATAGCCGATGGCGATGGCAAAATTGGGAATATCGCTAAACATAGTACCGCGATAACAATAAATGTCGCGCGCGGGGCGAGTTTCGTTGTTCACCCGCATATCAAGGCCTCCCAGCATTTGCAATTGTAGCCCCGTAGCTGTTACAATAATATCAGCCTCCAATTCTCTGCCCGATTTCAGCAAAATGCCCTTGGGCGTAAAACGTTCGATGGTGTCTGTCACTATCTCGGCTTTATTTTGGCGCAAAGCCTTGAACAAATCCGAATCGGGCACTAAGCATAGCCGCTGGTCCCAGGGCTGATATTGGGGGTCAAAGTGGCGTAGGTCGTAGTCTGTACCCAATTCTTTTTGAATCCCCTTTCTAACCATTCGCTTAAAAACATTAGGTGCTCGCCGCGCTATTTGATAAAATAGCATGGATAAAAGGATATTTTTCCAGCGTGCTAATTGGTAAGCCACCTTGCTTGGCAGCTTCTGGCGAAAGAGATTGGCTATCTTATCCTTGCTCGGCAAATTGACGATATAGGTGGGCGAGCGTTGGAGCATAACTACATGAGCTGCTTTTTTTGCCATTTCGGGCACTAAGGTAACGGCGGTTGCGCCGCTGCCAATGATCACCACTTTTTTATCGGCATATTGGAGTTTGTCGTCCCATTTTTGGGGGTGAATAATAGTGCCTGCAAACGACTCGCTGCCCGCGAAAGTGGGTTCGTAGCCGTGCTCATAGTTATAATAGCCCGTACAAGAAACCAAAAATCGGCAGCAAATAACCCGATTTTGGGGCTCGATGTGCAGCGTCCACATCTTTTCAGCATCGCTCCAATTAGCAGCAATTACGCGATGATTGAAGCGGATATGAGGAGCAATACCAAATTTCTGTGCCGTATCCTTGATATATTGTAGTATCGCAGGTCCGTCGGCTATGGCTTTCGCGTCTTCCCATGGATTGAATGAAAATCCTAATGTATACATATCGCTGTCGGAGCGTATGCCTGGGTATCGAAACAAATCCCAAGTACCGCCTATGTCGCTGCGCCCTTCTAAGATAGTATACGTTTTGCGCGGGCATTTTTTTTGGATATGGTAGGCAGCACCAATGCCCGATAGCCCTGCCCCGATGATTACGACATCGAAGTATTGTTTGATTTCGTTGTCCATATAGTTGTGTGTTTTTTTTAGGGTAGTAAAGGTAAGATATTCTGGGCAATGGTGTATGTTTATTTCTTATCCACCTATAAACCCCCCACCCTAAAAATTATCATTTTTTAGGCGGTCCAAATTTTTACCCTCAATTATTGATGCCCCCAAAGCCGTCCTATCAAGCATTTGCGGCTTTTTGCAAGCAAGATTGTTATTTTTTTTACGCAAATAAGACTTAAAACAATAGCATATAAAGATACAGATTAGCTAAAAAGCCCTATCTTTGCGCGTTAAATTGCACGGCAATTACCCGAAAACCGTGCAATGGCTAAATTTGTTTCCCTCATGAGGTCAACTATCAAATCTATATATGCCCTAAGCGAACGTGGGCAATCTAATCATCAAAACGACCGTATTTGCCCTTCGGTTGATGAGGTTTCGGCAAATGGTCGGCTGTTTATAGTCAGTCACGGGATAGGCGAGCCAGAGCGTGCCGAATTAGCCGCCGAAATACTCATTCGCAATGTTTATGACTATTTTACCCGCGTCAGCCCGTTCAAGGGCGAAAAGTTGAGCCAAATATACCTCAATGATATATTGCGCTATGTCGAGCGCAAACTCCAACAACAACAAAACCCCTCTATTGCAGGCACCGAAAGCACCATAGCCTTAACCCACTTCAACGAAAACGGTTCTATCACCTTAGCTTGGGTAGGCAATTGCCGCGCTTACCATATCCGCGCAGGTCAGATACTCTACCGCACCGAAGACCACGTGACCAATGTATGGCA
This sequence comes from Sphingobacteriales bacterium, assembly GCA_016711295.1. GTDB lineage: Bacteria > Bacteroidota > Bacteroidia > Chitinophagales > UBA2359 > JADJTE01. Next base: position 207,959 of record JADJTE010000011.1, read on the forward strand.
AAATGGGCGCAGCATATCTATACCTCGCGCTATATCGGGCAACGAACCTGTGTGGGCAAGCGTTTCGGTACTTAATGACGTACAACCCAATGATTATATCTTGCTCTGCACGCCCAGCGTACACAATACCTTAGACGACCGAAATATCAAATACCTGTTTTCGCAGTCCGATGGTAGCGATGCCACCAACCAAGCCATTATCGACAAAATACGCGAAACTTGCGATGCACACGCCAAAAGTAGCTACTCAGCTTTTTTGCTTCAATTAGACCAAACCCCTTTTACGTCTGCACTCACGTCGCCCGTCACGCGCACATCGAGCATACCGCCCAGCGGACGCATCAATATCGATTCGTTGCCCCACTCGGGGCGCGGCAACCAAAGTAGCGGCGGCGGGTTTAGTTTCGATACCCAAAAAACGATGAAAGCAGTACTTCTTGCTGCCTCTTTCCTGCTTATTATAGCCCTCGCGTTGGTCTTGAAATACTTTTTGATGAATCCCGAAAAGGAATTTAATAATCGTATCGAACTTGCCCAAAAATATTTCTCGGAAGGCGACTACGACAAAGCCGTTGCCGAATACGAAGAAGCATTAAAAGCCCCAAATGAAAACGAAGCAGCCCGAAAAACCGCCGAAAAAGGATTGAGTGCCGCCAAAGAAATGAAACTCGTCAAACAAGGCGACGATTGGTATAAAAATGGCGATTTGATAAAAGCAAAAATGGATTATGAAGAAGCCCTATTGCTCCAACCCTACCAACGGTACGCTACAACACAAAATAGACAATATACAGCAAAGCCTAGCAGGTGAAAAACGCAAAATATTGGCAAGTGCCGACAGCCTATTGCTTATCAAAAAATATACTAAGGCAAAAGAATTTTTATTTGACGCATTATATATAGACCAGAAAGACAACAAAATACTGAAATTGATCAATCTATGCAACAATCGCCTCTCGCAAGATAGCCTTACGATAGAGGAAGCCATACAACAAGCCATACAACAAGTTAACTCTAAGGGCACGCCCATCACTACAAAAGTAAAATCGTCATCGTTAGAAGCAGAAGATACACCCAAAAACGCCCTAATCGATACCACCACGCCCCTACCCAAAACACGCCGCCGACCTCAAAATACCGACGATTATAGTACCGCCTACCCTCCTAATACCTCCTACCCATCAACCACTTATCCATCGTCTTCGGGTAGCTACCCCAGCACCACCTACCCATCAACTACCTATCCGCCATCGGGCACAGTGCGCACCTATCCAAGTACCACCACCACCACCGTACCCGACCGCCTGCCCACACGCACAAGCATCGAAAAAATAGAACCTGTAAAAACGGAGACAACCACACCTACCGTAACGCCGCCCACACCCGCCACTCCTGCCGATACGACCAAAAAATAAGCCTTTCGTTCGATACTGCTGCCGCAAAAAGGACAAAGATTAGGCGTAGTAAAAAACCGAATAATCGAACCCAAAGGATTTTCAAAGGTAACGCATCTGTACTTTTAGCAATTAGGCGAGACAAACGATAACTTTGAGTTTGAAATTTCCAAAATTCCTAAACCCATAAGTTTGATAGTTTGGTTCATAGCATACCAAAGCACAAAACCCCGTTCGACATTGTTGAAGTCGAACGGGGTTTGTTCAATATAATGCTATAAGCACATACTTTCTATTCGGAGGCAAACGCAGCCGTACAAGCCCAAGGCGGACGGCTTATTCATCAATTCCCACCTTTCCACGATACTGTATTTTTGTGCAATACCGCCATCTCAACAACCACAACGACAAATAGTGCCAACACTTCGAGTATCAAATAGCCCAAACCCCAAAGCGTCAGATGGTGGTAATAAATACTTATCAAATAGGTATTTAGGCAAGCATATAACACATTCGCGGTTATGATAATGCGCAATGCGGTCGTGCGGTGTTTGATAGGGACAATATAACACACTAATGAATAGATAGCCAAAACGCAAGCTATTGCCGCCAAACCCTGCCATAAGGGGCGAGGTAGTCCAAAAAAATGACTTAGACACGCCCCAATAAAGCCCAAGCAGCCCGCTGACAATAACGCTCCGCAAGCATCGAACAAAAAAATGTTCTGCAAGCTAAACGGTATATACTTGGCGAGCGTATGTATTGGGTTTGGCATAGCAAGAAATACCCTCCATTACAGCGGGATACAGCCGTTTAGGAATAGATGCGTTTGCGCTTAGATTTGCCACCGAAAGGTTCGGGGCTATAATTTTTTTTGCGTGGTGCGTCCCACGATGGTTCGTAGCTTTGGCGGGAACCGTTATAAGAGCGCGTTTCGGCGGCATGGCGGTTTTGTCGGCGCGAAGTGGGCATATCGTAGTTCATCACTTGGCGTTCGGGCTCGGCACTTTTGGCGGCGGGCAAGTCGGGTATTGCCATTTTGAGCAAGGCAGCGGCTAAGGTTTCGAGTTCGATGCCCTCTTTCTGCAATTGTTTGACCATCAATAGGTGGTCGTCATAATTGTTTTCGGTAACAGCATTTTTGACGCGCTCTTGTTGTTTGTAGCGAGCTATGGCGGCTACTTCGCGGCTGGTGGGCAAGTTGCGGCGTTCTACTCCCGATTTGCTGTATTGCTCTATTTGTCGCAATTGGCGTAGGTCGTTTCTGCCCGTGATAAAGCTATACGCTTTGCCTGTTTTGCCCGCTCTACCCGTTCTGCCTATGCGGTGTACGTAATATTCGGGGTCGTAGGGTAGGTCATAATTGAACACGGCATCGACATGGCTAATGTCCAGACCACGCGCTGCTACGTCGGTAGCGATGAGTAGGCGAATATCGCCACGTCGGAACGAATCCATGACGGTATTGCGCTGTTTTTGGTTCAAATCGCCGTGAATGCTATCGGCTTTGAGTTTCAAATCGCGCAATTTGTCGACCAATTCATCTACCATGCGCTTAGTATTACAAAATACGATAGCCGTTTTTAGGTCGTCTGCCAACATGATATTGGCGATATCTTTGGCTTTCCACGACTCTTGTGTTTCGAAATAGATTTGTTCTATATCGTCGTTGGTTAGTTGGTCGCGCGTAATTTTGACGTGCGAGGGGCTGTGCTGGTAGTTGTGGATAATATTGATGATGGGCTTGGGCATAGTAGCCGAAAATAGCACGGTTTGGCGGTCTTCGGGTGTTTTTTCCAAGATATATTCGATATCTTCCCTGAAACCGCGATTGAGCATCTCGTCGGCTTCGTCCAAAACAACCATTTCTATTTGGTCAAGCGATAAGGTTTTGCGTTCTAAGTGGTCGATGATTCGTCCGGGTGTGCCTACAACGATATGCACGCCGCGTCGTAGCTGGCGTATTTGTTCTTGGATAGGCTCGCCGCCATAGACAGCAGCAATTTGCACGTCTTTTTTATATTTCGCCAATTTTTTCAATTCGTTGTCTGCTTGCAGCGATAGTTCGCGGGTAGGGCACATCACCAAGGCGGTGGTGGCTTGGGGCATGGGTTCGGGCAACATTTCGAGCAATGGAATGCCGAATGCTGCTGTTTTGCCCGTACCTGTTTGGGCTTGTCCTACTACGTCGTTGCCCGCTAGAATAAGAGGTATCGTAGCTGCCTGAATCTGCGAAGGCTCGGTAAAACCCATTTCGGCAATAGCTAAGTGCATAGCCGTACTGAGTTCGAGCTGTTCAAAATTATTTTTTTTCATCGAAAAAAACAAATATGGTATATGTGTCGCTTGCCAATAGATAGGAGGCAAGTAACTGATAGTGACTAATTCATAAAGACCAGCGGTTTCGGACGGGGCACAAAAAAAGCCGAATGTTTATCTGCTCATCGGCGGCGCGAAGCAGATAGACATTCGGCGCGATAGATGCTTACAAACACAACCCAACTATTACCCTTGTGCATGGCGATTGTCCCAAGCAAGGAGGGTAAAAGGGCATTACTTTTCGGCGGTGCGAAACAGCAAAGTATTGATACTTTAGCTTGTTTTCACAATACGCACGAATGGTTTTGCAACAAGCATTTATCAACGAAGCCGCAAAGGTAAGACTTTCTGTTGAATATTTTATAGCGTAGGCACTTTTTTGTAAAAAAATTAACGTTTGTACCTAAAAACCTTTAAAAGTCGCGCTATTTACCCGCTCATTGCCGCCAACATAGCCGCCGCCGTTCTGTTCAACGAAGCAAAGCACAGCTATTCGCCTCTCCTTGCTCGCACCATACGCGCTTTACCATTGATGTCGTGGCGTATAACCATATCATCGAATCCCAAATTGGCGATGGCTTGGGCGGTTGTGTCGGCATATAGTTCGTGGGTTTCGACCAACAAAAAGCCTCGCGGGTTGAGGCATTGGCGGGCGGCGCGGGCTATGGCTTTATAAAACAAACATGGGTCGTCGTCGGGCACAGCCAGGGCAAGGTGCGGTTCGTAATCGGCTACTTGCGGCGGCAATTCTGCTATTTCGCGTTGTAGTATATAGGGCGGATTGCTCACCCAAATGTCAAAGGGTGGCAGGTCTAACCAAGCATCGGCATGGGGTTGTAGTATATCTAACTGCCGCCACTCTACTGCCAAGTTCAAATTTTGGGCGTTGCGTTGCGCTAAATGCAAGGCTTTTGGGCTTAGGTCTATACCTATTATATGAGCTTGGGGTATATAGCGGCGTAGGGCTAAGGCAATGCAGCCTGTACCCGTGCCTATATCGGCTATACGTGGTGCTGCCATACGCTCGTCGCGGCAAGTATCTATTGCCCAGGCTACCAATTCTTCGGTTTCGGGGCGCGGAATCAGTGCGTCGGACGAACAAGCTATGTGTAGCCCGCAAAATATCGTTTCGCCCGTCAAATGTTGCAAGGGGCAATATTGCAATAGCGCGTCTAAAAAATCGTGCATCGTAGCAACTTGGGCATCGCTCAGTACCTGCTCGCCGTGCATCAATAAGTGTAGGCGCGAACAATCAGCAATGTGCTGCAAAGCTATTTCGGCTATATTTTTTGCCTCATTCGGGTCGTATAGCCCCTCTAATTGGCGACGAAAGTAGGATAATGCGTTTCTAAGGGTCATTAGGGCGGAATGGCAGTTCAGAAATAGCTAAGAATGCCAAAGGTACGAATTTTTGCTACAAAGTGAATAGCGGGCTACGAACTAAATCCATCTTTCCTCATCAACCAAGTTTCTAATACGAACAAGCCCTCTCTTTATACACTATTAGTACAATGCTCACATCAAGCCTATCGGAGCGGGTAGTTTAGCGCAGCAGCGTAATAGTGCTGCGCCGCAATACTTGTTCGCCGTCAGCAAAGGCTACCCGTGCTACCACCACATAAACGCCTTGTTCGCAAAGGGATACCATGCCTTTTACCGTTCCATATCGGTACATTGGCATCGGCAGTATCAAAAACTACCTGCCCCCATCGGTTTATATACTGCATACGACACGCCCGCATCTGCGGGCACACCTACATACCATTCGTCATTGATGCCATCATTATTGGGCGAAAAAGCCGTAGGCATACTTAGCGTATATGGGTCGTAATAACGCACCGTAGTGCTTGCCGTACCCGTGCAGCCATTAGCATCGCTCACTGTTACGCTATACGCACCCACGCTTGCCACAATTTGAGCATCGGTACTGCCATCTGACCATACATATTGCGAATATGGCGGGTCGGTGCGCAACAATGTCGTATTGTTGCCCTCAGCAATAATACTGCCCGCAATGCGCACGCTGATAGTCGCCGCTTCGCTCACAGCCACAGCCGCGCTATCGGTGCAACCCTCTGTATCGGTTACAGTAACGGCGTATTGTGCAGCCGTATGAACAGCGGTACTCTGTGTCGTAGCACCGTTAGACCAAGCATATTGTGCCAAGTTATTGCCATTTACCGACAACAACGCGCCACCATCGGCACACAAAGTAGCCATAGTAGGGTTTATCTGTGCGGCGGGATTGCCAAGCCTGATAGTGATATTGCGCACCGCTTGGCAACCGTTTTCATCTGTAATAATGAGCGAATAGGCGGTACTCTCGCTAACCGTAGCCATGCTGTTGGGCATATCGGGTTCGGCAACGCCGTTGCTCGGAAACCAAATATATGTATAGTTGGCAAGGGGCAATACATTGGTCAAAGGTAGCGTTACAGAACTTACTTGGCAAAAGGTCGTATCGTTATTAGCCGTCGGGAAATAAGGTGCGGGATTGACCGCCACCGTCACCGCAGCAGACGATTGGCAGCCATTGGCATCGGTCGAAACAACAGTATAAACCGTAGTGGTCATAGGAAATACGACGGGCGTAGCTGTATTAGGTTGTTCTATGTTAGAATTGGGTAGCCATTGGTAATTGCTGCCGCCTTGTGCTTGTAATTGTATCGCTTCGCCTGGGCAAATAAAACGATTACCGCTCGTTACTATATTTTCGCCCCACACCACTATCTCGCGCGTGGTGCTATATGTATTGCCATCAGGACTTAAATAGCTGTACACAATTGCATGCGTGCCAATACCCGCCAATTGTGGGTCGAACAGACCTGTTGTCGGATTGGCGATGCCATTGCCCGTAAAAACGCCTCCTGCGGGATTTGCCGTCAGCAAAAAGGGCGAGGCATTGCGGCAGATTGCCCCTACTGTATCAATGGCTATTGGAAGGGGCGTTCCGCCACCACTCGGCACTACGTTCACGGTAGCCGTACCGCTCACAGCACCAATGCACGCCCCGCTACTGCTCATTGTAGATAAGCTATAAGTAGTAGTAACGGTAGGCGATACGGTAAAAGAATAACTATTGCTATTGATATTAGGTAGTACAAAACTATTGATGCCATCGGTATAGCTGACAATAAAGGGTGGCGTGCCGCTCATAGAAAGGGTTAATACCGCGCTATTGCCTATATTAATGGTCGTACTACCGCTTAGTAAGGCGGTGGATTGCTGTACATTGAGGGTTTGAGTAACGGTATTAGTTCCTGCCGAATTAGTCACGCTCAAGGTAATGTTATGTGTTCCGTTATCGGCAAACGCTACGATAGGATTGGCGATGGTAGCCGTAGCGGGGTTGCCTCCTTCAAATGTCCAAGTGCGCGATAATACGCTATTGCCCGCAGTCAGGTCGTTGAACTGTACGCTCTGCCCCACACAAGGCGCGTTAGGCAGAAAACTGAATTGGGCTATGGGTTCGGGCTGCAAGCAGGCTAAGGCTTGCTGGGCATTGATGCGCCCCGCTCCCAACTGCCCGACAAGGGTAGGGTTTTGGGCATTAATATTGTCACAAGCCGTTTTGAGGCAGTTTTCCAGCTCATCAGGCGTTAAGTTGGGTTGATATGACAGCATGAGGGCACATAGCGAGGCTACCAAGGGGCAAGCCATTGAAGTGCCTTGTTTGGTGCCATATTCAGAGGTATTAGTAGCTATGGTACTATAAATACTCGTGCCGGGTGCAGCCACATCAATGGTCGCGCCGTAGTTAGAGAAAGCGGCTTTTTGGTCGTTTGGGTTGCTTGCTGCTACGCTAATGACGTGGTTATACGAAGCGGGATACGAAGGCTCGTTGGTATTATCGTTGCCAGCTGCGGCTACGCATATTATGCCTTGCGCGTGGGCTTGGTCAAAAAGGGCTTGTATGGCATTGCTACCCACATAACCGCCAAACGACATGCTAATAATATCGGCTTGTTGTGCTATGGCATATTCAATCCCGCTGATGGTATGCGGCAATGAGTTGCAATTATTTCCCAAATCGGTATCGGGTTTGGTTTTGATGGGCATAATACGCACCTGCCCACCCAAGGAAGCAATGCCCGTACCGTTGTCCGTCACAGCCGATACGATACCTGCACAGTGTGTGCCGTGCGAGAAACAATTGCCCGTAGCACCCGCAGGTGGCGATGGGTTGGGGTCGTTGTCTGCCACATCAAAGCCCGCAACGATATTGGCAGACAGGTCTTCGTGATTGGTCAATACGCCGTCATCTACAATAGCTACCGTCACATTGCTGCCGCCCGTATGTATATCCCAAGCAGCAGGCGCAGCTATATGGGATAAATGCCATTGATTGGCATGGAGGTCGTTGGGCGTATAAAAAGTATGGTAAAGCGGCACGCGCTCGGCATAGTCGAGCTGAGGCAACGTTTGCAAATAGCGCAATACCTCTTCGATTTGTTCGGGATTGGCAAGTTGTAAGCGCACGATACCCGCCAACTTCGGTACGTGGCTCAAACGCGGAAAAGCCACTGTAGCCGTGCAAGGGCTATATCGTTGAGTGATGTATTGGCAGATAGGCGCAGCTACACTAAGAACAGTATTGCCGTGCCAAGTAGTCATGCTATTGGGATTTTTGAATTGCACAAATAGCGCATCTTCCTCGTATTGGGGCAACGAAGCTGCGTGGAGGCTTGGCGAGGCAGTTTGTGCCGACAAGCAATGGCTGCTCCAATAAATAAAACCATACAGCAAAGCAATGAACGAAGTCCGATAAAAAGGCATAGTTGGTATTGGGTGATGAGATGAGTATATATATATTACTCGCTTTGATGAGGTATAGGCAGGATGGGGTGGTGAGTTTCCTAACGACGTATTTTTTGGCAATATTGTGCCATTACACTACTTTTTGCCCATAGTGCCCAATTCTAAACACTTTACCCTTGCACCACAACAACTGCGCATGGAGCAAGGGCAAACAAAGAGTTATAAAAGAGCAGCAATATCACAAAACGGTAAGGCTGATTTGGCGTTGGGTGCTATTGTTTACGGCATCGCGGAGGTGTAGGTAGAGGCTATAATTGCCATTCTGGGCAGGTGCGGGCACAACTTCTTGCCATTCATAAGACGTGGCATTGATAGCAGTAGGCAGCGATTGATAGAGCGGCGCAGCAGTACCGTTTTTATACAGTTGCAAATAATAGCTATGCAAGGCTTGGTCGTCGGTGAGGTGGCAGAGCAGTATAATATTAGAACCGCTAAATACCGTCAGAACCGTGTCGGTGGGTAGCAATATTGCTATCTGTGGGGCAAGGGTGTCGGTGGCATTTTGTAGGCGCAACAGTGCCGTGATGGTATCCGAATGATGATTAGCGGCATCGGTGCAATAGCTTTGCAAGTAATACATACCCGTTTGGGTGGCTAAGGGTATGGCTATTTGGCGGGTTACTTGGGCTTGGTTGCCGATAAGCGGGTTCAGCTCGCTTAGTATCCACGCATCAGGATTAGTGGCTACGGGCTTTATATCAATTTGATATTGGTCTAAACTTTGGTCATCGCTCAATATAGCCTGCCATACCAGCGTATCTGCCGAGTGATAATAAGAGGTATCAAGCACCTTGGGCTGTACGACCGTTAGGGTTGGGGCTTGTAGGTCGGGGTCGGAACTTGTGCAAGCCGTCCAACAAGTTAGGCTCAACAGCATAAGCCCGCATTGCCTCCATACCGATATATTGGACAATTTCATAGTATTAGACGGTATAAGGTTTAGAAGTATTGATTTAGGCAATATCGGCTAATCAGCATAAAGAGCCTATTATTGTAGGTCGGCATCAATCTACCTCAATAGCGTATTTTTGCTACCCCAATCGAGCTGGTATGTGGTGTATAGGCATTATAATCAGCAACCGTCACGTGTCGGTCTAAATTAGCGTCGGTTCGGTAATAGGTATTAATAAGTGCGGCATTGATGATATACGTATTAAAATCGTCGACGAGAATAAGCCCGTCGGCGTTAAAATCGCCTGCCCGTAGGGCATATTTGCCATTAGCTAAGGCAATAGTTTGGTTATTACCCATCGTGGTGTTTGCTTGTGTCAGGTCAAATCCCTCATTGCCTTGGGCGGGCAGGGCAATGGTAGTTCGGCTCAATACTGCCAAGTGATTGCGGTGTCGAGCGGCTAAAAAATAATTTCCTGTGGGCAGGTTCTGAAAAATAACCGCAGTATCGTTGCCTACCGACGCAACCCTTCCGTTGGCATAGAGCAAGGCGGCGGTTTGGGCGGCTAAGGTAGTATCGGCGGCGCGATATAGTTCGAGCAGTACCCAATCGGTGGGCGAATGGTTGGGCGGGACAACTATTGTTTCGGTGCCATTATAGAACCAAGGGTAGCCGTTATATGGTTGTTCAAAGGGCAGCAATCCGCCGTCGTATATATCGGTGCGCATCGAGTCGTTGGCGCGGTAAGCACCCGATAAGTACATTTTCACCTTACACGCTGCTGTGGGAGGCGTTTGTGCCGAGCTATGCTCGATAGTTAGGTTGTTGAGGTATACGTTATCGCCCGAATCATCAAAATTGGCATTAGCAGCATTGCCCGCCACATAAAAGCGCACCTGCCCCGTATAAGACGCAGGAGCTGTCCACTGAAAATTGAACGTATAGCCGTTGGGTATGCCATTGGGGGCGTTTAGGTGGCTAATATGCGTAAAAGAGGAATGTATTTTGGTATTTGGTCCCGCCGTCCAAGTTCCGACATTATTGTTCATCGTATCGCGAGCAACCATCGAGAAGCCCCAACGAACTTTGCTGCTGTCTATCAACACCACCGACATATTATACGTACTATCACTGTCATAATACGCATTATTGTTGTTGAATATTACCGCCACCGAACCCATGCCCGCTTGGGTATTGCTGTGGCAGTCGGCACAAGTGCCTGCATCGGGCGCCCCTGTTTTGTTGGCGGGCGGCGTACCGCTAAATCCGTGCCCTGCGGGGCGGTCGAGGCATACAAAGGCGATAGTCAATAAAGTAGATATGATTATTAGTAATCGTTTTTTCATGAGATTTAGGCGGGTAAGGTTGTTTGGTCAAACGCAAAATAGGAAAAAATGTTGCAATTATAGGGCAATACACCGACAATTTCGCCAACTGCTGCCCCTTCCAACAAAAATGGCACAAAATTAGTGGCATTTTGGGATAATGGTCTCAAAAATGATAACAATATTTGTAACTATTTAGCCCCTTATATGGACAGCCCTCAAGAATAGCTATTTCTAATGGTCTGATTTTTAAGTTTTGAGTATAAATTTTGCCTATCATGTATCTATTTCCAAGCGTTAGGGCTTAGGAAATAGCGTTAGATAATTGAGATATTAGTTCAATATTAAAAACTCCCCCTAACCCCCTCAAAGAGGGGGAATTTATACAAGATATAATTTACTGATTATCAATAATTTATGATAAATTATAAAAAATACTTAATGTGTATTATCTTTAAAATGCCGTAGGTATATTACATCGCTAACATCTAAGAGACACAAGCCTGAGTATACCGTAGGCATGAAACTCGTGTAAGGTAAGTGTATAAAACTTAAAAATCTTACCACTAATCGAATATGCAGCGAGGTCAGGCATTATTAGATAGATATTGCCCATTACCCCATACCCAAAACCCTATACCCTAAATAGTTACCAATATTTATCATATACCCAATAAACATGCTGAATTACGGCGTATGATTCATTTGCTCCAAGCCAAAACGAAGCATACTTTATAGCATACATCTCATCACTAAGCTATCTTTATCTCCCAAAAATTATGCCTTATTTCTACCGTACTCTATTGTTATTTGTCTCATTTGGAAATTTGCTGGTACAGCCCTTGTGGGCACAAACGCGCAAGGTGCTTGTCGAGAATATTACGGGCGCGTGGTGTGGCTTCTGCCCTGACGGAGCATATACCGTGCAGCAACTCAGTGCCCATTTTGACCAAATTATTTGCGTCTCGGCACATGTGAACGACCCAATGGCGAATCCCGATAGCGAGGCAATAGGCGAAGAATATTCAGGTGGCGGCGTAAATGTATTGATGCTCGACCGCTACCTATTTGACGATGAACAATTTGTACAATTTCCTTCGCAATACGACCCTATTGCCCAACAATTGAACAACCGCTTGGCTATGCCTGCTGTTGTGGGTGTAGCCATAGAATCAGTAATCCTCGACACCGCCGCGTCACAACTGACCGCTACCGTCCGCGCTACATTTAGCCAAACGCCCGATGTCGCCGACGATTTGCGCCTCAATTTGTGGGTGGTCGAAGATAGCGTAGTGGGCACGGCGAATAGCTATAACCAAGTCAATTTTTTTAATGCTTATGCAGGTCATGCCTATTTTGGGGCAGGCAACCCCATACCCAACTATACCCACCGCAACGTATTGCGCTATGCGGCAGGTGGTGCCTGGGGCACTGCGGGTAGCATCGACAATAATAATAATACTTGGGTAGGGCAGACCTTTGTCTATACCTATACCATACCACTCAACCCCACTTGGCAATTGTCGCGTTTGTCGCTGGTGGGTCTCGTACAACATTATAACGAATCCCAAACCAATCGCGAAATACTGAACGCCGAACAAATAAGCCTTGCTCAAGCCTTATTGCCCCTTGTACCCGACACAACAACTATAACAGATATCTCGCTTCCTAATATGCCCTTGGTGGCATCGTGGCAATGCTACCCCAACCCCGCCAAAGGGCAAATGCCTTGGCAAATTGATTATACTTTGGAGCAAAGCACCGATGTACGTATCGCTTTATACGCCGCTAATGGTCGGTTGGTTGAGGAAATATACCGCGCTACTACGCCACAAGGCAAACACCAACTCACTTGGCAGCCTCCATCTTTGGCAGCTAACGGCATTTATACCCTCCGTTTAGAAACGCCACAGGGTGCCTTGGTGCGAGCAGTGTTGTGGCAACAATAAGGCAAAATTAAGAGTGTGTTTTTTCTGTCATATATTGTACTAAATAGGCTACGATATGTTGTGCAATGGCGGTTTTGGCTTGTAGGTCGTAGCGCGTGATGTGGGCATTGCGGTCTATAATGGTAATTTTGTTGGTATCGTGCTTAAATCCCGCTCCTTCATCTTGTAGCGAATTGAGTATGATAAAATCTAAATTTTTGCGCTGCAATTTGTCTATGGCATTGGCTTGTTCGTTGTCGGTTTCGAGCGCGAAGCCCACCAATATATGCCGCTCTTGTTTTAGGCTACCAATATACGCCAAAATATCGCGCGTTTTTTTCAGGTCTAAGGATAAGTTAGTCTCTTTTTTCTTGATTTTTGTAGGACTCACTTCGGAAGGCGTATAATCAGCTACGGCGGCGGTAAGTATAGCTATGTCGCAGAGCAAAAAGGCATCGACCGTAGCGCGGAACATATCGGCTGCCGTTTCGACCGAGATAAGCTCGATGCCTTCGTAGCGGGGGCGCAAGTGAGTAGGACCGAGTACTAAGGTTACTTGCGCACCGTGTTCGTAGCAGGCTTCGGCAAGGGCAATACCCATTTTGCCCGACGAGCGGTTGCCGATATAGCGCACGGGGTCTATGGGTTCGTAAGTGGGACCTGCATTGAGCAATATGCGTTTGCCTGCTAAGTCTTGGCGGGGCATGGGCAAGGCATTGGGCTGCGTTTCGGCGAGTGGTGCGGGTGGTGGCAGCATGGCTTGTTGTTTGCCTGCAAAATATTCGGCTATTTGTTGGGCTATATATTCGGGTTCTGCCATGCGCCCTTCGCCCGATAGCCCGCTTGCCAACTCGCCTTTGCCTACGGGTATTATGCGGTTGCCGTAGCTTTGTAGCGCGGCAATATTGCGTTGGGTAGCGGGGTGCAGCCACATATCCAAATCCATAGCAGGAGCTACCCATACCGGACAGCGTGCCGATAAGTAAGTAGCCAGCAAAATTTGGCTGCACTCGCCGTTTGCCATTTTCGACAAGGTATTGGCAGTAGCAGGAGCTATAACAAACAAATCTGCCCACAAGCCGAGTTCGACGTGGTTGTGCCAAACGCCGTCAGAGGGCTGGTAAAAGCCAGTCCAGACCTCGTTTTTTGACAAGGTGGCTAAGGTAAGGGGAGTAATAAAATCGGTGGCAGATTGGGTCATCAATACGCGCACCTGCGCGCCTTGTTTGACCAGCAAACGCAGTAAAACAGCGGCTTTATAAGCGGCAATGCTGCCACATACGCCCAATAGTATTTTTTTGCCTTGTAACATGTGAGACATCAGTAGGAGAACCTCGCGCAGCGCGACAAACACAAAGCGTCGGGTTCGGTTTGGTCTAAGCAATATTGCCATTTATCTACCATAATCGAAAGAACGCAAATCAGCATACCTTGTCCAAAAAACAATATTTAACCCTATCGCAAAGGTACGAAATAAAGACTTTGCAGGTAGCTCAAAAAGCAGTGATTTTTTGTAACTATTTAGGCGGTGTACTTCTTTGCTCTGATTTATGTTTGTAGGTCGCATTTGTTCCTCGCCCTTATTTTGCTCGCGTTAAGAAATGCGTAATGAAAGGCGTGGCTGTTTCCTAAATCCACAGCGACAACTCAAAACGTGCCTACGAAGCCTTACAAGTATTTCGCCTTGGATTTAGGCACGCCTGTAATAGAGCATTTTAGCGAAGGCAAAATCAAGGCTTGACTTTTTTTTTGCTTCTTTTTTTTGTGTCAAGACAAAAAAAAGAAGAAACAGCACTACAAAGCAACAATAAACAAGTGAGCGGCACAATCGCCTAAATAGTTACGATTTTTTTATCACCAGCCAATTAAACATCCAGTGCAGCACCGTTCCTCCCAAGATAGCGGACATGCTATGATTAGCGCACCAGTTAGTAACTATTTAGGGTATGGGGGTAATGGACAATACCCATCTAATAACGCCCGAAATCATAGCATATTCGATTAGTTTCCCCTATAAGGCTAAATAGTTACAAAATAAGGTGGATGGGGCTTGCCAAAACCATAGACAACGCAAGACGGCAAGGCAAAGTGCCGAAAAGGAACAAATTGCAGATAAATCGAGCATTGGCGAACACGCTGCAATTATAATACAACAAAGCAAAATAGAATATTTGGAGGGCATCTCGCACGCAGGCAGACCAAAGATTTGGCACTTAATTGGCATTTGAACGCCTAAGCAATGCCTTTATTTCATACCTTTGCGCTTATGATTAAGCAGCAATAAAGTTGCCTATACACGCGAGGTAATAAGCATTTATTCGCCAATGCCTACAATCGCGTTTTGCCACGCCCTTACTATCGAAAAATGCGGTGATTGAATCATTTTAAATCGTTGTATTTTTTGGTTTTTGATAAAAAATTTTTATTTTTTATATTTAATTATTAACACGATATATAAATGCGATAAATCGCGTTTCTACGGTGTGTTTTCGCATTGTATTTTTGCAATTTATATAAAAAAACGACCTTTCAAAAACTTTTATGTCTGAACAACTCCGCGATACCGACATTCGCCTACACGTGGGTTTAGATGCCCAAAATGTGCCCATTTCCCTGCAATGGGAAGCCTCCGATAGCCCACATAAAGGCAAAAAAGACTGTAAAGCCTTTATGCTCAGTATTTGGGACACCCAAATGGCCCAAACCCTCTGCATCGACTTATGGAATAAGGATATGAAAACCGAAGAGATGGCTCATTTCGTATTTCAAACCTTAGCCATGATGGGCAATACCTTAGAACGCGCTACTCAAAATACGGCACTTGCCAACGAAATACGCCAATTTGCCCGACACTTTGCCCAAAAAAGTGGTATCCCGCTGCCCAATAACCAAGCACCCAAAAAGGAAGCTCCCTAATTCTATGACGACCGACCACGCCCACTTTATGCGCCAAGCCCTGAACGAAGCCCAACGCGCTTTTGAAGACGACGAAATACCCGTGGGGGCAGTGGTGGTATGCCAAAATCGGATTATTGCCCGCGCTCACAACCAAACCGAACGACTGACCGACGTAACTGCCCACGCCGAAATGTTAGCACTAACGGCTGCCGCCCATCACTTAGGCGCGAAATACTTGCCCGATTGTACGCTATACGTCACGCTCGAACCCTGTACGATGTGCGGCGGTGCGCTTTATTGGGCGCAGATAGGCACGGTAGTGTTTGGTGCTAATGACGACAAACGCGGCTATCGCCGTTGGCAATACCAACAAGCAAGCATATTGCACCCCCAAAACTAAGGTCATAACCAATATATTAGCCGACGAATGTAGCCAAGTCATACAGCGTTTTTGCTCAAAAACGACAAGTAGCTGCGCGAGGGCTACTTCCGCTTGCCCAATTTTAGACTATAGTAAAGATTCGCAAAATAATAAGATTGGTCTTCATTAGCCATTAAATAGATACCACTAAAATTGCCCTTGACCATATTGTTGATAGACGGCGTAAAGGCATTGACCATTACACCTACCTCGATAGCTTTGACAAACTCGTTATAATTTGCCCAATCAAACTGAATAGCAGCACGAGCATTGATACCAGGGTGAAACTCAATCTCGCCCCAGCCATAGCCCAAACCCGAGGAGCCTACGATAATGCCATTGGTAAACAAATCTGCCGTTTCGTCGGTATAACGTACTTGCTCTACAATGGGCATCTGGTCGACAATGTCGGTGACAATATCTAAATAATAAGGTTTGAGCAAACCCAAAGATACACCATAAGTATAATAAAAATCGACCTCTACACCACTTTTGCGGGCTTTTTCGGCAATAGTGCGCGTCTTGCCCCAAGCGGCATTCAGGACAAATAGGTGGTTGCGCTTGCCATACAAATAACTATTAGCCGAGCTTTGACCCGTGAGCGACAAACCAGGACGGCGGTTTTCCTTGGGGTGCTGTATGTCATGAAAACTATACTCGCGAACCGTTTTGGTCTTGATATTGTTGATGCGCACAAAATGGAGCGATACGCCCCAGCCATTGGTATGCACCATACCACCTACTGCAAACTCTTTGCGAAACACAATATCGTCGGCGGTAAGGGGCGCACCCGTCACCTGTATTGTCACCTGCATTGGGTTTGTCCGTACTCTGGGCATACAAACCGATACAGCAACAAGCCCAATAGAATAGAAGAAATAGGCGTTTCATGGCAGAATGAAAATAGGCAATGAACATACAAATAGTAGTCTGTATTCTAAATTTCGGGAACAAATTTTGGTTAATGCTGCTTTGTAGCAAGGGCGCGAGCAAGATGCGCAGGTTAATTTTTACTCAAAATTAGAAAATCAAACCAATAGTACCTACGCGCTTAAATTGCGCCTCAAAGAAAAAACACCAATATTGATAGCGCAAAGAAAACCAAACGACTAACAAAGATACCATACTAATACAGCTATTAACGCAAAGATAAGCCACAAAGTTGTTTGTTGTATGGCTTAATCCCCGAAACTGCGTTTTATAGCTCGACAAACCACCGCCAACGCATATCTTGACAGCCATACAATAACAATTATGCTCAAAATAGACCCACAACAAATCCCCACCGCCGATTTGCACCAATATTTATTGGGGGCAGTTGCGCCGCGCCCTATCGCATTTGTCAGCACCCTTTCGGCAGACGGCACGCCCAATTTAGCACCATACAGCTTTTTTAATGCTTATAGCTCGTGCCCACCTATCGTCGTTTTTTCGTCCAATAGGCGTGTACGCGACAATACAACCAAAGATACCTTAGCCAACATAGCTGCTACGGGCGAAGTAGTTATCAACGTGGTCAATCATGCGATAGTTTATCAAATGGCTTTGGCGAGTATCGAATATCCGCCGTCGGTAAGCGAATTTGACAAGGCAGGGCTTACCCCACTTGCGTCAGAGCGCGTGCGTCCGTACAGAGTCAAAGAGTCGCCCGTACAAATGGAATGTGGTGCGGCAAGTGCTGCCCTTGGGCGACAAGGGCGGTGCGGGCAATCTGATTATCTGCGAAATTGTTTGTATGCACATCAACCCCGATATATTAGATACACAAGGCAAAATAGAGCCCTACAAAATAGACCTAATGGCGCGGATGGGCGGACCATACTACTGCCGCGTAGTGCCCGAATCGGTGATGGACATCAGGCAACCCGTAGAACGGCGCGGTATAGGCATGGACGGTTTGCCCGAAGCCATCCGACATAGCGATATATTAACGGGCAACGACCTTGCCCGATTAGCCACCGTTGTTGCCCTGCCACAAGCCGCCGCCGACCTACCCACCGACCTGAGCGACACAACGAACCGCCACTACCAAGCCCAGCAGTTGATTAGAGCAGGTAATATAGAAGGAGCTTGGCAGGTACTATTGGCACACTAAGGCGATATAAGCCGATAAATGCGCTGTTCTTAGTGTCAATACCGCTATTTTGGCGTACCTTTGAGGCAATAACCCTCACACCCCGAACCATTCCCGCGCCTTGCTCAATATGCCTATTACCGTTTTTCCATGCCGATATAATACCAACCCACCTCGCGCAAACCGCTGGTATTGGGCATTGCTATTTGGATTTTTTTTCCGTTGGCAACATACGCCCAAATTTTGGAAGAAGACACCATCAAAGCCGATACGCGCTATGGCAGCATCTATTATACGACTGACCGCTACTACTATACACCACAACAGCCCGATACGGCATTGACCAATTTTAGCCGATATAGCCCCGTATGGAACGACCGAGAATGGGCACATACTTATCTGAGCAATATAGGGCAAGCGCACCATTGGACGGCGTTTGAATATACGCGCACCGTGGGGTTCGATATGGGTTGGCACGCCTACGACCGCTACCGATTACAGCCCGACTCGGTGCGCTACTATACATCAGAATTCCCGTTCTCAGAAATAAAATACGCATTAGGTACAGGTGAAGAACAATTTTTAACCGCTGAATTAGGCATTCCCGTACGTCGCAATTGGCATATCAATGCTTTGTATCGGCTCATGGTAGGAGTGGGCAATTATAACCGCGAGCGGGTAAGTTGGCATAATTTTGCATTAAGCACCAACTACGAACACCCCAAGCAGCGGTATCGCTTATTAGCTTTTTATCTGCTCAACAATGCCCAGAACGAACAAAATGGCGGTATCAAAACCATTGATACTAATATCAGCCCCCTTGATTTGGTGACGGAAAGCAGCATCAGACCGCGTACCATCTTAGACCCCATGCTTACTGCCGCCGACGACGCGTTTAAGGAACATCAATTTTCGCTGCAACAATCCTACGACGGAGGTGTTTGGTACGATTTGGTCAAGGAAGATACGACCATAAGCAAATTGTTTCCCACCCGCCGCTTGGCGCACCGCATCGGCTATCAGCGCGTTACACGCCGCTATACCGATACGGAAATGCCTACTGATTTTTACAACCAAACCTATTTCAGCCCTACCCAGACCAACGACTCGATGCGTTGGGGGGTATGGCAGAACGAGTTTTTTGTAGGCATCAATGGCAAACGCCTTGCTGATGATAGGGATAAATCCAATATCGCTTTTGTGCCCACTTTTCAGGCGCGAGCGGGATTTCTGCACGAATTGATAAGTATAGACCGCCTTTATTTAGCCGATACGCTGCTGCCCGACAATATAGTGCTGGTGCGAGATACGACTCAGCACCTGCACAGCGGTAGTTTGCAGGGGTGGTTTCAGAACCCCGCCGATAGCCGTTTGCACCTATGGGCAAGCGGCAAATATGCCCTGTTTGGCTATAATATAGCCGACTTTACGGTGTCGGGCGGCTTGCAATTGCGCTTGTCTGACCGCTTGGGCAGCATTAGAGGGCGAACGGCACTACAAAGCATAACGCCCGCGCTGATTGCCGAGCAATATGTGAGCAATACGGCAATTTGGCACAACAATTTTCGCAAAACCCAAAGTCTGCAATTTTGGGCGAGCTATATCAATCCTAAATGGCGGTTGAGCCTTACCTATACCAACCATACATTTACCAATTTTATTGTTTGGAACAAAGAACAATTGCCCGAACAATGGAGCAATGCCGTTAATGTGAGCCAATTTGAGGTGCGCCACCATTGGCAATTGGGCAAATTCCATTTCGACAATGCCTTGATGCTACAATTGCCAAGCGATACGCGCTTGCGTATGCCGCATATAGTGGGCAGGCACGTATGGTATATCGAAGCGGGTTTGTTCAAACGCCGCGCTACACAACTGCAATTAGGCATAGAAATCAGCGAGAATACCAACTATGCTGCCGATGCATATTCGCCTGCCATAGGTCAATTTTACCGCCAAGCCGATGCCTTGTCGCTTTATCCCATTATTGATGCCTTTGTTCATGTCAAGGTGCGCCGTATGCGTTTGTTTGCCAAGTTGCGCCACGCCAATCAAGGTTTGTTTGGGCAAAAAGGCTATTACGCCGCGCCGCAATATCCCGCCTACGACCGATTTATGCAATTCGGCTTGGCTTGGATGTTTTTCGATTGACCTGCCGATACTGACTCCTACGACGGCTACCACCCTGTAAGCGGCAATAGGCGGTTTGGTTTGCGCGATAATGGCGATGGGTCTTATACTTTTTTTACGCAAGGAGTGGATAAACTGACTGGGGTGTGGCATGCCTTAGCAAATACAACCATCATTGATGCTTTTTCCAAAGCTGATGAGCTTTGGACTTGTATGCTGGGGCAAATAGCTACCATAGTAACGGACAATGGCGGAGCAATAGACCCTATCTATGAAATAACCCCGAATGGGAGTTACTAAGGCAATACTTGTATGAGAATTGCAGCGAACCTGTCAATATCTTTTCACTACCTTGTACTAACGAATAATGTCATGATTACCTACGATATTTTCATCTGCATCCTTATTTATGTAGGATCAATTATAGCCCTGAGTGTCTTGTTCTATTTTTGCAAAATATAAAACCCATAGGGTATGTTTTTGGTGCGATTTTATTTTTAAACTACCATTTATAACTGGTTTGTTGTTTTTTAATTTTCATTCAAGTTGCCCTAGTTTGGCTCGGCTGTTTTTCTATATGTTGTTATTCAATGCTGGTGCTTGGCTCTATGGCTTTTTATATTATTACTTGTATGTACGGAGGCAGTTGAAGCAGCCTTGATGCTAAGCCTCTCATAACCCTCCGTAGCAGGTGAAATTGCTGCGTATCAAGTTAAGCGCGAAATAGCAAAGGGACGGTTTAGTGCTTCGTAGCAAGTGAAATTTTGAGTATCAAGTTGAGCGAAATGAGGCATAAAAGATAAATACATCGTCACTTTCAAAAAAAGTAACGAAAATGTATACAAATATCAAGCAGAATCTGCTATCTTGTGGCGGTTTAGCCTTCCGTAGCGAGTGAACGTTTGCGCATCAAGGCGAAAACCACCGCCAACAATACACAGCCGTCCATAGCCCGCATCGATGGCGCGGGGCGAAATTCGGGCGAAGCTCCCGCGCGAAGGCATACGGCGGCTGTG
>JADJTE010000012.1 GCA_016711295.1 Sphingobacteriales bacterium
AGCAGCACTCTGACCGTTAGCAATACCAGGTCCGCTGCGGCGGGTAGCTATACCGTTTACTGTTACCCGGGCACAACAGGTTCATTGGTACGCACAGCCAGCGTTTGCTAAATATAGCCCGTAGGGCAAGTAGCCGCCGTATCGCTCACATCGCCCTGTGTGTCTTGCAACGTCGAGGCACTTGGTCCTACACCAGCCTTTACTTGGTCGCCCGCAAACAATGCTAGCACTACTTGACATACAAGCCATACCACAGATGCCGCCTTTGCCAACGTAGTAGCAAGTGCTAACAATTTAATAGCTCCTACTTATACGCCTATTACGCCTTTGAGCGGAGCTACCACGTATTTCTGGCGCGTGAGGGGCATAAATGGCTGCGGCAATGGCACATATAGTGCCGCTTTCGTATTTGCTACCGGCGGCAATACTTGCACCAATTTTGTATCGAGTGATGTACCCAAAACGATTTCAACGAGCGCCGTTGCGCCTACGGTCAATTCCACGGTCAGTATCAGCAGCTATGAGCAATGTTACCGATGTAGATGTCCTGAACATACAAAGGCACGCATAGCTATGGGCGACCTCCATTTAGGTTACTCAGCGCAAGTAGCACTTAATATAATACTGAATGATTTTAGTAGTCTACCTTAGCACGGCAAAAAGCAATTTTAACGTCAATTTGATGACGACGCTACCGCGGAGAGTCTTACGCCTAACAATCCGGCACGTACCGCTCCGCGTCTAACGCCCTGACTACCTTAGACGGACAAAACCCCATAGGTACTTGGACGCTACGCATCGAAGATGTAGCCAACCAAGACGGCGGCTCGCTCAATAGTTGGACTTTGCGCCTATGCCAAACAGGTAGTGGTGCATTGAGCGGCAACAGCTACCTTAAAAGTATTGTTGGAAGGCGCGTATAGCAGCGGCACAATGAGTACCGCACTCAAGACCGCTAACCTGCTACCCCTAAGCCAACCCTATTCGCTGTCTCCATTTGGCTATGCGGGCGGCGAAGCCGTAGCCGCGCAAAGCAATCTGCCTACTAATATGACCGACTGGATATTAGTAGAAGCATGGAATGGTACTACCGCTCGTAGAACGCCGCGCCGCATGGCTGCTTAGCGACGGCTCGGTAGTAGAACCAGGCAACGTATCGAGCGGAGTCAAATTTTTTAACCTCCAAAATGGACAATCGTATAGCATTGCTATCCGTCACCGCAACCACGTAGCCATTATCAGTACCAACCCTGTAGCCGTCAGCAGCAACGCCCTTAGCTACGACTTCACGACCGCCGTAAGCCGCTTGGGCAATGCGCAACAAATAGGTCGGGCGGCAAAGCCATCATGCGAGCAGGCGACCCTAATGCCAATGGCGTAATCATTTGCCGATTATAATATTTATAGAAACGCCGCCGCAGGCTACCACCCTGGCGATGCCAATCTAAGCGGCACCATCAGCACCACCGATTTTAATTTCTATCGAAGCAACGCCGGACATATCGGTATGCCCATCTTGCGCTACTAAATACAATGCTTAGATAACTCTTGTTGCGCACTGCCCGCTAAAATGATGCTCTGCGTAACATGAGTATCCCTCAGACTTTCGCGCTGCTAAGATATAAACACTCTTGTAGCCGACCTCACTTATTCGTAACTATTTAGCCTTGTAGGGGCAGCCCCAATAATAGCTATTTCTAATTGAATATGCTATGATTTCGGGCATTATTAGATGAGTATTGCCCATTACCCCATACCCAAAAACCCCATACCCTAAATAGTTACACTTATTCTATTCTATTTGATGAACACAACCCCATTTATACAGTATCACCAAACCTTGGGGGCAAAAATTGTCCCTTTCGCAGGTTATCAGATGCCCATCAGCTATACGAGCATCAACGACGAACACTTATGCGTGCGCCAAAAAGCGGGTATTTTTGACGTATCCCACATGGGTGAGTTTATCGTGCGCGGCGCAGGGGCATTAGACCTCATACAGCGCGTAACGAGCAACGACGCATCGAAACTAAGCCCAGGCAAAGTGCAATATAGTTGTATGCCCAACGCTCAAGGCGGCATTATCGACGATTTGTTGGTCTATTGCTTACCCGACAACTCGTATATGTTGGTAGTAAATGCCGCCAATATTGAAAAAGATTTTGCCCACATCAGCGAACAAAACCAAAGTATCGGAGCCGAATTATTAGATATATCAGCGCGTACAGCCTTGTTAGCCATACAAGGACCCTTAGCTACCCAAGCCCTACAAACGCTCACCGACTTACCTCTCGCCGATATGACTTATTATACCTGCGCCAAAGGTACGTTTGCAGGTGTGCCCAATGTATTGGTGTCCGAAACAGGCTATACGGGTGCAGGTGGGTTTGAGGTGTATTTCTATAACGAACACGCTGATACAATTTGGCAAGCCATCATGGAAGCAGGTAAAGCAGTTGGGTTACAACCCATTGGGCTTGCTGCCCGCGATACGTTGCGCTTAGAAAAGGGGTTCTGCCTGTATGGAAATGATATAGACGATACGACATCGCCCTTTGAAGCAGGTTTGGGTTGGATTACAAGGCTGAACAAAAATGCCGATTTTGTAGGAAAAAACGCCTTAATAGCCCAAAAAGCAGCAGGTATCGGACGAAAATTGGTGGGTTTTGTCATCGAGGACAAGGCAATTGCCCGCCATGGCTATGACCTCACTAATCCCGATGATCAATCGGTCATAGGGCAGGTTACATCGGGTACGTTCTCGCCTTCCTTACAACAATCAATAGGTATGGGCTACGTGGCTACTGCCTACACCACCGAAGGCACAATAATAGGTGTGCAAATAAGACAACGCAATATAAAGGCAAAAGTGGTCAAATTGCCATTTTTATAAGATAGCCGCTGCCGCACGCCCCCACCCCCCAATACTCTACGTCAAGCCCATAGCCCGAAGCAGAGTATTGGGGGTTTGTTTGTAGTAGGGCTGTAAGGCTCTTTTACCAAGTTCCATAACCCCGCTTTTTGCCTTCACGTGCGTGGGAGGCGTTTTCCGTTTTTTTAGCCCAATCTACTGAATAAATCTAAGCGGTGCTGTCGGGCGGTATCTTGGGCAATATCATAGCCCGCATCGGCGTGGCGGATTACGCCCATAGCGGGGTCGTTGTTTAGCACGCGAGCGAGGCGGCGAGTAGCTGCGTCAGTGCCGTCAGCTACGATGACCATGCCTGCGTGTAGCGAATAGCCCATACCTACACCGCCGCCGTGATGAAACGATACCCAACTTGCGCCCGCCGCCGTATTGATAAGGGCGTTGAGAATGGGCCAATCGGCTACGGCATCAGAGCCGTCGAGCATAGCTTCGGTTTCGCGGTTGGGCGATGCTACTGAACCTGTATCTAAATGGTCGCGTCCAATAACGATTGGGGCACTTACTTTGCCGCCTGAACCAACTCGTTAAATGCCAAGCCCGCCTTAGCGCGGTCGCCCATACCGAGCCAACAAATGCGGGCAGGCAAGCCCTGAAATGCGATGCGCTCTTGTGCCATCGTGAGCCATCGCACTAATCCTTTATTGTGCGGAAATAATCGCAATAGTGTTTCGTCGCAAACGGCTATATCGTTGGGGTCGCCGGATAAGGCTACGAATCGGAAAGGTCCCGACCCCTTGACAGAACAAGGGGCGAATATAGGCGGGTACAAAGCCCGGAAATTGGAAAGCATCGCTTACTTGGCGGCGGTCGTAGGCTTGCCCGCGTAGGTTATTGCCATAGTCAAATGTAATAGCTCCGCGCCGTTGCAGTTCGAGCATTAATTGTACGTGTTTTGCCATAGTATCCCACGACAATCGGCGGTATTCGTCGGGGTTATCGCGGCGCAATTGTTCGAGGGCATCGTTGCTCATGCCTTCGGGGTAATAGCTCAATTCGTCGTGTGCCGATGTTTGGTCGGTGAGTGTGTCGGGTGTAATATTGCGACTGATGAGGCGTTGCAGCAGTTCGGTGGCGTTGCACACTACGCCGATAGAAATGGCTTCGTTGTTGATTTTGGCAGCCATTGCCGCATCGATAGCCATGTCTATATCCGTAAATTTGAGGTCGATATATCGCGTTTCCAAACGTTTGTCTATACGCCATTCTTCGGTTTCTGCCGCCAAGCATACGCCTTCGTTCATCGTGATGGCTAAGGGTTGTGCGCCGCCCATGCCACCCAATCCCGCAGTGACGTTGAGTGTGCCGCGCAGTGTGCCGCCAAAATGTTGGTTGGCTAAGGACAAGAACGTTTCGTAAGTGCCTTGCACAATGCCTTGTGTGCCGATATAAATCCAAGAGCCAGCGGTCATTTGTCCGTACATCATCAAGCCCTTTTGCTCCAATTCGCGAAAATGCTCCCATGTCGCCCATTTGCCTACCAAATTAGAGTTGGCAATAATAACGCGTGGCGCGTCGGGGTGTGTGGGCAAGATACCGACGGGTTTGCCCGACTGTACGAGTAGGGTTTCGGTGTCTTCCAAATCGCGTAGTGCTTTTACAATCAGGTCGAAAGATTCCCAATTACGAGCAGCCTTACCCGTACCGCCATACACGACTAAATCTTCGGGACGCTCGGCTACGCGAGGGTCCAAATTGTTGTGCAGCATTCCGAGGGCTGCCTCTTGTACCCAGCCTTGCACGACAGTTGGTTGCCGGTGGGAGTGTGTAAATGAAATGTTTTGGGGATGTCAGAGATGGTGTTTTTATGGGCAATAAGTAGAAAATCTTAGCGTCCTTACTTTTTAGGTTCGTCTTTGGGTGGTTTGGGTATTAGTTCGGGGTCTTCGTAAATTTCGTAGCCTGTGCCGCCTTTTTCAAACATAATTTTTCTGCCTAAGCGCAAAAATTCGGCAAATGTGCGGTCGCTTGTCACCAAATCGTAGTATTCTTTGGTGGCAAAGGCGATGCGTTTTAGGCTACTTCGCTTTTGCAGGGCTTTGTCCGATACCCATGCACCGCCCGATGTTTTGTACATTACTTTGCCTTGAACAACAATATTATCGGTACTCACGCTTTCGGGATTGGCTTGTAGTAATTCCAATTGTTTGGGGTTATCTACCGTTAATAAGTTATATAGTGTTCGGCTGGCTGCCATAGCTGCTGCGCCGTTTGCTTGGGTTAGATCGGCGTGTTTGTCGGGGGCAGTAAAGGTGGTGGAGGCAAATTCTTTGGAATAGGATTGTTCTTCGTTCACCCAATAGTCGGTATAAGGTGTAGAGATGAGGTGTTCTTGGGCAAGTTCTACAATTTCGTCTTGCAAATCCTCGTCTTCCTCTTTGCGCAATTCCGATGCTTTGGTAGCCATAGCCCGCATTGCCCAAAGTCGGGGTACAAAGCCATAGCGCGTATCGTTGTCGGGGAAGGGTGTTTTGAAATTGTAGCGGTTCATTTTTTCGTTTACATCGCCAATCAAGGACACGTTTATTTCGCCTGCTTTTTTGTAGCGTCCAGCAAGGGTCATTTTTTTGCCTTTGAAAAAGTTTTCGGGCTTGCGCGGGAAACTCTCTTTGGTTTCAAAGCCATCGCTAAAATATAGTTGCAAATTGTTCAATACTGGGGCATTGATAGTAGAGAAAAATTCGGTGCTTTTTTTGTCAAAATCTTCGTTGGGCAATGCGTAGCGCGTGTAGCCTTGTGTAAACCACGACATGCGGTCTAACAAATGCACATCGGTTTCGCCAAATCCGAAACCATAAATGCGCAAGGTTTTGAGGTTGGCAATTTGGATTAAATCCACCAAATCGTCTTGGTCGGTATTGCCAGCCGTGGCACCGCCTGCCGTCACCCACACCACATAATAGGGCAATACCCGTTGGGTTTTGGCAGATAGAATATATTTCAATGCTGCTTCGGTATTGCTTTTCCCGCCCGACGAAAGGGCATTTACATAATCTTTGGCTTTTTGGGCATTGCCTTCGAGCGGCACAATTTCGGGGAAAGCTGCTGCCGTAACGGTATTATAAGCCACTACATTGAGGCGGTCGCCTTTGCGCAACATATCTATCCAACTGCATACCGATTTTTTCATGTCGGCGAGCTGGGCGGCGGGCATATTTTCGGACATATCGAGCAAAAACACCACTTCTTTATTGACCAAATCTTGCTCGGTGACGTATGCAGCGTCGAACGATAAGAAATAGTAGCCGTCCTTGTTGGGTTCTTTGTAGGTATATAGCGAGTAGCCTATATGTTGGTCGCCGATGCTATAAAAGATAGTAAAATCTTTATCTTCGCTTAGCTTTTTTTTGATACAATGCTATAAGTGGCTTCCTGTGGGCGAGGTTTGTTGCGCTTCGAGGGGTGCGATATGCAAACCAAATTGGTAAGTTTACCCGTTGTTTTTAGGTTCAGGTGAACTCAAAATTGGATAGCGGCGATGGGTTGAGCGATTGGGTGCTAAGAGAATGGGTAAATTCGTAGCTGGTATTATTTTGCAATACTAAGGGCTGCTTGTACGATACTTTTATTTTATAAGTAGTGCGCGGCAAACACGAGTATATGCCTACTTTATACATGGCTTGCCCTGCATATTGCCAAAAGGCGGGGTTATTGCTGCGTTTTACCAAATCCTCAAAAGTATAATAGGCTTTGTCGGCTTCCCAAAGTTCGGCGCGATATTTCGATTCATTTTTGCCGTCATCAACCATGACCGTAAAATCGGTGGGTCTTACGCCTTGTGGCAATGGGAATAGGTAATAAACTTGTAGGGTATCGTTGGCGGGATTATAAAATGTTTGCTCTATATTAACAGTTGCGGTATGGGTGCCATCTATATTAACAGTCGTTTTTTCGGATTGCAGCGATACCATAGTGGGCGAAAATTTGTCGGGAAATACTTTTAAGTACGAAACGGGTTTATCGCTGGGGTGCCAATAATAATCTTTGGCAGGTCCAGTAGCGATAAAGCCGCTTGCTTGCAAGTTTGGGGCGGCAATACCCCAACAAACAAGGGCAAATAGCAGATACAGCAGGTTTTGGTATTTCATGGTGGGTTTCGGGGGGTAGAAGTAAAAAAGGATTTTTTGGTGCGGCAAAAATACAAAACTGTTTTGGATTAGGCTTTTCTATGCGTATGATTTTTTTTCATGGCTACTTATTTGGGCGCGGCTTGTGGGCATAAATTAAGGTGTATATTGCTTATGGTATCAAAATATGACGTAACTTTGCGGGACAAAATCAACTTGTTTAACCACCATTTTCTTATGAAATCCAGAACCAGCCATTGGCATTTTTTATTGAGCCTTGTTCTATGCAGTTGCTTATTTATTGGAAACAGCGCGGCAGCACAATCGGACAGCGACTCACAGCCCCGCAGCAAAAAGAATTTTTATATCGAAGGCGGCGGTAATGCCTTGATATTCAGCGTCAATTATGATGCACGCTTTCAAAAGCGAACTGACGGCTTTGGCTATCGCATTGGTATAGGCGGCTTTACGAGTTTAGACCTCAACAGCGGCGGTCGCTCTTTGTTGGCAGTACCCGTACAAATCAACTATTTAGCAGGCAAAGGAGCACATTTTTTCGAAGCAGGTTTGGGAGCTACCTATAGCACTGACGGCTTTTGGGAAAACGAATCAATACAGAAAAAGACTCCTATCTTAGGCACTATCACATTTGGCTATCGTTATCAGCCCGTCAGCAGTGGTTTATTGATACGGGTGGGTATGACCCCTTTTTTCGGAGTCAAAAAAAATATAGAATATCACTACGACCAAGCAACGGGCATAAGTTGGAGTACGTTAGTAAGCGACCCACTGTTCTGGCCCCTCTATGGCGGGCTTTCTGTGGGCTATACTTTTTAAAAAACACAGATTGTTAATATTAAACAGATTTGTTATACATAAATTGCCACGCATACACAAATAAGCTTATCATGTATGCGTGGTTA
Source organism: Sphingobacteriales bacterium (assembly GCA_016711295.1). GTDB lineage: Bacteria > Bacteroidota > Bacteroidia > Chitinophagales > UBA2359 > JADJTE01. Next base: position 7,917 of record JADJTE010000012.1, read on the forward strand.
GGAATTTATTAGCCAAGGCAAGTAGTCATCACCAAACACAAATATTTTTTATCCTAATTTTGTTTTCTCTTGCTATGCAACACCTCAAACAACCCATACAAGAAGCCGCCCAACGACTATATGCCGATATGGTAGCCGTGCGCCGACACCTGCACAGCCAGCCCGAATTGTCTTATCGCGAACACGAAACCTCGCGTTATGTGCAAGCCCAATTGTCGGCAGCGGGTATCCCTTTCCAGAATGGCATTGCCGATACGGGCATAGTTGCTGTGATAGAAGGTAAAAATCCGCACAAAGTCACTACCGCCCTTCGTGCCGATATGGACGCTTTGCCTATTCACGAAGAAAATGACGTATCCTACAAATCGAAAGATGCGGGCATTATGCACGCCTGCGGGCACGACGCGCATACGTCTGCTCTTCTGGGCGCGGCTCGCATCCTACACAGCCTACGCCACGAATGGGAAGGTACGGTAAGATGTATTTTTCAGCCCGCCGAAGAAAAAGCACCAGGCGGCGCATCGCTCATGATTCGCGACGGCGTTTTGCAAAATCCTACGCCAAACAGCATTATTGGTCAGCACGTGTTTCCGATGTTGCCCGCTGGAATGGTCGGTTTTAGGCGGGGCAGAATGATGGCATCATCAGACGAGATAGCAATTAGCATCAAAGGGCGCGGCGGGCACGGAGCCGTACCACAACTAAGCATAGACCCCATCGCTATCAGTGCGCAAGTGGTAGTAGCACTGCAACAATTGGTGAGCCGCATAGCCGACCCCATCGTACCGAGCGTCTTGACATTAGGCAAAATCTATTCAGTAGGCGGCACCCACAACGTCATTCCCGAAGAGGTGCGCATAGAAGGTACTTTCAGGACGATGGACGAAAAATGGCGATTCGAAGCGCACGAACGCATACGCCGCATCGTATTAGGCGTAGCCGAAAGTATGGGCGCAAAAGCGAGTATCGATATCGTAGTGGGCTATCCGTTTCTGGTCAACGACGATGCTTTGACCGAACGCTGCATACAAGCCGCTATCGATTATTTAGGTGCCGACAAGGTGCGCGATATACCCATCCGCATGACCTCCGAAGATTTTGCCTATTATACACACCATATACCCGGCTGTTTTTATCGCTTAGGAACTGCCGATTTCGAACGCGGTATCACTTCACAAGTACACACGCCTACCTTTGACATTGACGAAGCAGCCCTTGTAACAGGTGCGGGTCTGATGAGTTGGCTATCCCTCAACGAATTGGCAACCGCTATCTCAGCCCTGTAATTCTATTCCTCAATTTGTAACTATTGGTTTGATTTTCTAATTTTGAGTATTAATTTTGTCTGCTGTGTATCCATCTCCAAGCGTTAGGACTTAGGAAATAGCGTTAGATAATTGAGATATTAGTTCAAGAACTCCCCCTAAGCCCCTCAAAGAGGGGGAATTTATACAAGATATAATTTACTGATTATCAATAATTTATGATAAATTATAAAAAATATTTAATGTATTTTTTTTAAAGTGACATAAACATATTACATCGGTATCAATCACAGGCATATTACTTATTGTACTGTTGGCGGGCGTTCTTGCTCGGAAGCGGGGGCTATCGTCTTGTAGCGGGTCGTTGGCAGGTGGCGTAAGCGGGGCGGGTGGCTTGTCGGTCTTGACCTGTTGTTTTTTCTGTTGTTGCTGGTGGTGCTGCACTTCGTGCTGTCTGATAACGCGCTGGTAGTAGCTTACCAATACTGTGGTGATAGGTATAGCGATAAGCAAGCCCAAAAAGCCCAATAATTTGCCCCAAATAGATAAAGATAACATAATAACAGCCGGATTCAAGCCTGTGGCATCGCCGACAATGCGGGGCGTTAAAAAAACGTCTTGAATAATTTGCGCTAAGGCAAATACCAATACCACTAAACCTATCATAGTGCCAATACCCGTACCCGTATCAATAGCATGTATGACTGCCAAAAATATAGCAGGAATAAAACCAATTGTTTGCAAATAAGGCACTATATTGAGCAAGCCAACCAACAAGCCCAAGGCAATGCCCATCGGCAACCCGATAATAGTAAAACCTATGGCATGAAGAATGCCGACAATAAACGCCACTACGATTTGCGCCCTAAAATAGCTGTTCATCGATTGGCTGAGGTCGTCTGTCACCCTTGTTACTGTGCCGCGGTATTGAGCAGGAATGAGTTGCACCCAATTGGCAGCTACCTTTTCATAATCGAGCAAAATAAAAACGAGATAGAGCAAAATGATGATTCCGCCCACCAAACCCATGATAATACTCCACGACCCCGAAAACACACGCCATACGCCAGGCAAGACATGCGATTGCACTACGCCGAGTATGCTGCCGACATTACCTTTCAGAAATGCTTGCACATCGGGGCGATTGATAAATTCGGTAATAAATGTGCCAAAATTTTCGGGTAGATAAACCAATAGTTTATCGCGCAACTGCGAATTGTTGATAAGTCGAAATTAACTCGCCCGTATGGATAATTTGCCCCACAATAGTAGGCACAAACAGCAAGACGCAAAGCACTAATACCAATAAGGTAAAGAGCAAGGTCATTACCACTGCAATGCCACGATGTTTGATGCGAGCGCGATGAGTCAAAAAATCAACTATGGGATTGAGAAGGTATGCCAATGTAAGCGCAACAGCAAAAGGCACCAGTACGTCGCTTAGATAACGCAACAATAAAATAAAGCCAATAAGCGATAGTATAGAAAAAACGATGCGTACTACGCGGTCGAAAGTATAGGGTTGGTTGGGCGATAACAACATAAATAGGCAAATCTTATAGCTAAATCACTATCAAGGGCAAATGTACGCCTATTTTAAGCCGCTCAGTCCATAGTTTTAAATTTTTATATCACGCATAAATATAATATCCCGACTGTGTGCTCCTGCCGCTGTCATTACTTATTACCCACCACCTATTTATTTGCTTATGGTACAGTTCCACAGATACGCCCTTAGATAATATAATAGAGCTAAAAAATATATCGCAAAGTTATGACGGAGGTAAAAACTACGTCATCAAAGACTTTAATTTGCTCATCGAAGACAAACCCGGACAAGGACAATTTGTCATTATTTTGGGCATGTCGGGTTGCGGCAAATCGACCATACTGCGCTATATTGCGGGCTTGCAGCAGCCCACTACGGGCGAGGTTTTGCTATCGGGTCGCCCGCGCACCGAAAAAGACCACGTAGGTATGGTATTTCAGAAATACTCGTCGATGCCTTGGATGACTGTTTTAGAAAACGTCGCTTTGGGGCTAACCTATCAAGGCGTTGCCCCCAAAGAACGCGAAGAACGCGCCCGCGAGATGATAAAAACCGTAGGACTACAAGGGCATGAACAAAAATATGCCCAATACCCTACCCTATCAGGCGGGCAATTGCAGCGCGTAGCCATAGCACGGAGTTTGTTGGCTAATCCGCGCATCTTGCTTATGGACGAACCTTTCGGGGCTTTGGACATCAATACGCGCATTTTGATGCAGGATATGCTCATTGATATCTGGAAAAAAGTACATCCCACCATCATCTTTATTACCCACGACATCGCAGAAGCTATCTACTTGGGCGACGACGTGTATGTGATGCGCCCATCGCCCGAAGCACATTTGGTACACCACATACCAGTCAGCCTGCCGCACGACCGCGACCGAACTATCAAACGCGACTCCCATTTCATCGACCTCGTGCGCTATCCGAGGACATCATGGTCAAGGTATATGAAACACCTCGCCCCAATAAGGATAGTATTTATAACTATTGGGTATGATTTTAAGTTTTATCCACGTACCTTCCACGAGTTTCATGCCTACAGCATTTTCAGGCTTGTGTCTGTTAGATATTACCGATGTAATATGTTTACGGCATTTTAAAGATAATATACATTAAATATTTTTTATAATTTATCGTAAACTATTGATAATCAGCAAATTATATCTTGTATAAATTCCCCCTCTTTGAGGGGGTTAGGGGGGAGTTCTTGAACTAATATCTCAATTATCTAACGCTTGGAAATGGATACATGATAGGCAAAATTAATACTCAAAACTTAAAAATCGGACCACTATGCTATTCATTAGATTTCCTGCAAAAGTAAGAAATCGAAAATTTAACCTTAAATTTGAGCGTTGCAGAGATTACACATTAATCACTTCTTAAAATGCCGTAGGCATGTTATATTGGTAGCATATAGCAAGTACGATTCTTAAAATGCCGTAGGTATGGCATCTAACATTAGATATGTGGGAACAAATGCGACCTACAAACATAAATCAGAACAAAGAAGTACACCGCCTAAATAGTTACAAATAATCAAATTTGCTTTTTTAATGCGTTTGCCCTGCAATTTGCCGATATTCAACAAATAATAACAAATAATTATTTTTTCAGTATATTATGTTTAAAGCCCTATTAGGTCTCAAAAACCTAATGGGGCTTTAAAATTTAGCTACTATACCAATGCTCTAAGCCTGCAACACTTGAAAATGATTAGGCACAGAAAAAAAATAGTCAAAATTGTTGGTCTAAAAATACAAATATCCCATCGAATACGTACATTTGTCTAACATAAATTGTTATGTGCATTTGGAACATCTTTTTGGGAATTTGCTCATCAAAATTAACGCTTTTCCAACGTTTTCTTGCTCCGCTCATAGGCAAATGATTTAAAAAAATCATATATAATAAAATATTAATGGAAATTTGTGCAATTCACGACAACTTTTTTACATTTTATTTTTAATAATCAATTTTTCTATAAAATGTCGTAGGCATGGCATTTAATGGTCTGATTTTCTAATTTTGAGTAAAAAAAATAACCTGAATATCTGGATCGCGCCCTTGCTACAATTGATAACACAGACCATTAGGATATCACCCCTACGGGGTTTCTGTTGCTATGTCGCCTTTATTTTCTATTAGGATGTCGCCCATACAGGGCTTAGAAAACGGTATTCCTATTTGCGGTTTCTAATTTTGAGTAGAAAAGGTAACGGGAGCATATTACTCGCGTCCTTGCTACAAATCAGCATTTAGCAAAATTTGTTACTGAAATTGAAAACACAGACCGCTAAATAACTACCCAAAAATGTGCTATTGTCGCGCTTGACTTTTTGAACCGCTAGCAATCAAAATGAAAAATGCGCAATAGGTATTGTTGTATTTAACCAATTAATTTCATTTATTATGAAAAAACATCTTAACGTCCGGCTATTTTGTGCACCACTCGCACAACACGCAAGCCCCGCCCTTAGAAAGTGGCATAGTTACTTTCATATTTTTATTATACTTATATTTGCTTGGGGGGGAGTAATGCCTAAGCTTCGAGCGCAAAGTACTGCCGCTACCAACCCGCTACCCGATTTTGTAAGTTGCGGCTTTGATAGCAGCTACCTGCCACCCGAAGTTTTGGCAATGATGCCCGCCTGCAATTATACACCGCCCAATTGCATTAGGCATATAAAAGTCAATGTCACTTTTATACAAAAAAGTAATGGAACAGGCAATTTTACCCAAACAGGACCGCCTATGGACGTTCAAAATTCAGTGGGAGGAGGAATGTCTGACAGCGACTTACCCCCCTACCTTACAGGGCAAGATTACGCCGAAAACTTAATTTGTGGGGTCAATAAACTATTTGCCAACAATACACCCGACAATATGTGCAATGGCTGGTATTTTTACACTAACCCCGCCAGCCCATTCTACGACCCAAGTTTTGTCGCTCCCCAAGCACCACCGCCTACAAGGCATTCCATCGAGTGGCGGCGTAATATACATTGACGGCGGACTTATGACGCACTGTTTTCAGGGAATTAACCTAAGTTGGTTCGATAATAGTACCCCCTTTGCTGCGCTGCCCACGTATGTTAACGCTATCGAAATGTCGGGCAATCTGATGCTATACCCCTTTAACCAAGGCGCAGCAGCAGGAAGACGCGGCGAAATAGGCATCTACGGCACCAAGTACACAGGCTTGGCCATAGCAAATAACAACTTCTTCCGCTCTCTGAAATACGGCGTACAGGGGCTGCACATCAATAAGTGGGGCATCATAGCCAATACCTTTGACGGATGCGGCACAGCAGTCTCGGCATCCAGTAGTGCCTTTGCTTTTGGGAGTTGTCATGTCCAAAACAATGACATAGATGACTGCTCGGTAGGCATACAGAGCCTGGGAGGGGTCTTGACCACCAAAGGAAACAACATCAACGGAACGGGTATGCTCAATGGCTCGATAGGAATAGCCGCCGTGCAAACCCATTTTAACATCTACAACGACCAAATTAGCAACCAAATGATAGGACTCGTATTGCAAAACAATAGCATAAGCCCCAACATAGCACACGAAAACGTGCTTGACGACAACCTAATCGGCACTTGGCTCCTCGGAAACAACGGCGTTTCGCAATTAAAATGCAACCAATACATCGGACAAGCATGGTCCATATTAGCTATGGACGGAATAAACCCCCCAACTCAAGGAATGGTCGACGACCAAGGGTTTTGCGACCTCACACCCGATAACCAAGACCCCGCCGACAACGTATTTGTAGGCACTATCATGGGTGTCGACATCGCTTCTATGATTGCCGACCCATTTACCTACTTCCACCGAGACGTACCCGAACTAACACCCAATATCGTAAATGTATTGGGCGCAAATGCCGTAAACGCACTTTGTGGGGCTGCTTTGCCAGAGGTTGACTGCGACACTTGGACCGAGATACCCGACGGAATGATAGGCGAATCGGGCGACGAAAAGCGCGTAAACGAATTGCTCGCCAAAAAAATGGGCTATTACCTGCGCGAAACAGGCGACACAGCCGCCGCCCTTACCCTGCTATTCTCGGTCAATACTGACTATGCCAAACGCCTAAAAATAGCGCGGGCGATGGACGAAAAAAACTATGCCGAAGTGCAAAACTTAAAAAACCAACTGCCCGACACCGAGGTCGAATACATGTACTACAAAGAACTGCTCAACTTGCAGCTAACAGTAGAGGAGCAAGGGCGCGAACTGACAGACATAAGCCCCGAAGAAGAAACGCTATTGCGCCAAATAGCCGCCAGCCCCACCCAAGCCGCTATGGACGCACGAGTATGGCTATACGTAGCCCGCGGCGAGCAGATATACATCACCCTCCCGCCACTACCCGATTTTGTAAACAACGGCATGACCCAACTACAACTGCAATTCAAAACCGACAGCAAAGGCAATGGATTAAAAGTGTACCCAAATCCCGCCGCCGAACAGCTAAATATCAGCTACCGATTGGCGGACGAAAACGCCGATGCCACGTTTTACCTATTTGATATGACGGGCAAAGCCCTTGCCCAGTACCCATTTACCCAAAAAGTGGGCGAACTGAACTTAGACCTTTCTGGCTATGCATCAGGCATGTACTACTACCAAGTTACGAACAACGGACAAGTGATTGCGAGCGACAAACTCGCCATTATCAAAAACCGTTAATTGCTTAACCTTTGCTCCCTATTGCGATAGCCAATGGGGAGCAATTTGTTTTATTATTATGAAAGCAATAATAATATTTTTTATCGTAGCTCCAATGTTTTCTATCCAAAGCTATGGACAAAACAAATACTACGAGAAAGCGATAGCGTGGGAACCTTGGGTACAAGTAGCAGGGCGTGTAAATTTTGATACAGATACTAGTATGACATTAGTAGGCGGTAGCTTTGCATCACTTACTTCACCCGAAAGAGTTAATATGGTTTTTTGCGACCAATACGCCGAAAACAGAACAGTACTGACCTATGGCGAGGGATTCGGGAAATTTGTCGAGCTCGACACGACCCCCACTCCCTTTGGCTACTCCATAGTGGGCTGGATGACCGATACCGCTAACTTGACCTATGCCTACCCCTATTTGCTCGAATTAGACCAAGATGGCGAGGTGCTACAATTGCACCAATTTGATATAGGCACTTATGAAGGCGATGCTTGTAAAGTGCTATACTACCCCAAAAGCAACACGTATTATATAGGTGGCGAGGTGTTTAATGCCCTACCGAGCAAGCGCATGCTCATAAAAGTAAGCGACGGCGTGGTGCAGTGGCAGCAATACTACCCCGCCACCCAAGGGCGCAATATTATACTTGACCTACTGCCTACCCCTACGGGGCAGGGAGTGTATGCGGCGGGGTATTATAAAAACGATCCAGACAACAACTACGGAGACCCCTTTTTGATGGAAATAGATAGTAGCGGTACTGTCCTATGGGATAGCGTTTATGTGTCGAGCGGACAAGATGCCTGTTTCAAATTTACGCGCACTCCTGCGGGCGGCTTTTTATTGGGTGGACCAGTTCGCAACACCGATTATACGATACAAGCGCGGCTACTTTGTACCGACTCGGTCGGCGGTGTATTGTGGCTTAAAAAGTATTTTCAAAATTATCAATACAGTGGAATAATGAAAATATATACAGCGGGCAATGATTTTGTATTTGCAGGTAGCGTGAAGATAAACGACGATTTTGAGGGCTACCTCATGAAAGTACGCGGTAGCGACGGCTATCCGCTTTGGACGCGCTTCTACGAAATGGGCGATTTTAACGATTTTTTCTACCACTTTACGCCCGCGCCCGACGGCGGTTTTGTGTGCGTGGGTCGCGCCGAGTTTGCCGACACCGTGCGTGCCTACGTGGTGCGCACCAATTGTATGGGCTTGCTCACCCTGCCCGAATCGGCTTTTAGCTACCAAACCCTGTCGGACGGCAACGACGTAGCTTTCCTGAACCAATCGCAGTACGCCTATCCCGACAGCATAGATGGCGGTTATTACGTATGGGACTTTGGCGATGGCTCCCCGCCCTCGGTCTGTGGGCAGGGATACCCCCCCAATATCAGCCACAGCTACCCATCGGCGGGGCAGTACAACGTAAGGCTGTGGGCAATCGTGTGCGGCGATACGTCCTTGTCGAGCGTCGTAGTGGTGCCGGGCAGTGGCGGCAGCGGACAGTCGGTGGGTTTGCAGCCTGCTGTGGAGGCATTGCCATCGCGCTTACAAGTCAATCCCAATCCCGCTCGCGACTTGCTGCAATTGTCGCTCTTGGGCAACCTAACACCACAAACCCAAGCCGGCGGGTGCGGCAGGTGTGCCTAAGCGACGCGCCCCGCCCCGAACAAAGCATAGCCATCGGCGATTTGAGCGAAGGCGCGTACTTTTGGACTTTTCAAATAAACGGCACAACCGTGCAAAAAGGCAAAACGGTCGTGCTGAGATAGGGCTATTTCAAACATTTATAAAATTCGTAGCGCGTGCTACATACATAAACATTTTTCCCATGAAAACAAATTCATTCCCTTTATTTGCTGCGCACCCACTTACCCAAGAAGTGGGCGAACTGAACTTAGACCTAAGGAACTTCGCACCCGGTATTTATTACTACCAGCTAATAAGCAATGGCACGCTAATAGCGAGCGACAAACTCGCCGTAGTAAAAACACATTAATCATTTAACCCGTGTGCTACCCGCATCGGGTAGCACACTTTCTATATTTTTAGTGATGAAAACGGTAATGCTTTTTTTACGCGCTATTTTTATTCCTTTCCACAACAAGCAACGCGCAAAATAAATATTATGAAAAGTATTGGCATGGGGGGAATATTGCAAACAGAACATGGGTGACATTTATTTCCAGATACGACAATGGTATGGAGGGGTGCATTTTTTGCATCACTTAGTTCGTCCGAAAGAGTTAATATGGTTTTTACTGACCAATACGCCGAAAACAGAACAGTACTGACCTATGGCGAGGGATTCGGGAAATTTGTCGGGCTTGACATGACCCCCACTCCCTTTGGCTACGCCATAGTGGGCTGGATGACCGATACCGCTAACTTGACCTATGCCTACCCCTATTTGCTCGAATTAGACCAAGATGGCGAGGTGCTACAATTGCACCAATTTGATATAGGCACTTATGAAGGCGATGCTTGTAAAGTGCTATACTACCCCGAAAGCAACACGTATTATATAGGTGGCGAGGTGTTTAATGCCCTGCCGAGCAAGCGCATGCTCATAAAAGTAAGCGACGGCGTGGTGCAGTGGCAGCAATACTACCCCGCCACCCAAGGGCGCAATATTATACTTGACCTACTGCCTACCCCTACAGGGCAGGGAGTGTATGCGGCGGGATCTTATAAATCAGATGCTAGCGACAACTATGGAGACCCCTTTTTGATGGAAATAGACAGTAGCGGTACTGTCCTATGGGACAGCATTTATGTGTCGAGTGGTCAAGACGGCTGTTTCAAATTTACGCGCACTCCTGCGGATGGCTTTTTGTTGGGTGGAACAGCCCGCAACCCCGATTATACCGTGCAAGCACGGCTATTTTGTACCGATTCAATAGGTAATGAGCTATGGCTTAAAAAGTACTTCCCAACTAATGAGTATAGCGAAATAGCCGATTCTTATATAGTCGGAGACAACTATGTCATAGCGGGTAATGTACATAGAAATGATAATCGTACAGGCTACCTCATGAAAGTACGCGGTAGCGACGGCGAGCCGCTTTGGACGCGGTTCTACGAAATGGGCGATTACAACGATTTCTTCTACCACTTTACGCCCGCGCCCGACGGCGGTTTTGTGTGCGTGGGTCGCGCCGAGTTTGCCGACACCGTGCGTGCCTACGTGGTGCGCACCAATTGTATGGGCTTGCTCACCCTGCCCGAATCGGCTTTTAGCTACCAAACCCTGTCGGACGGCAACGACGTAGCTTTCCTGAACCAATCGCAGTACGCCTATCCCGACAGCATAGATGGCGGTTATTACGTATGGGATTTTGGCGATGGCTCCCCGCCCTTGGTCTGTGGGCAGGGATACCACCCCAATAGCAGCCACAGCTACCCATCGGCGGGGCAGTACAACGTAAGGCTGTGGGCAATCGTGTGCGGCGATACGTCCTTGTCGAGCGTCGTAGTGGTGCGCGGCAGTGGCGGCAGCGGACAGTCGGTGGGTTTGCAGCCTGCTGTGGAGGCATTGCCATCGCGCTTACAAGTCAATCCCAATCCCGCTCGCGACTTGCTGCAATTGTCGCTCTTGGGCAACCTAACACCACAAACCCAAGCCTGGTGGCGTTTGTACGACGCGGCGGGTCGGCGGGTGCGGCAGGTGTGCCTAAGCGACGCGCCCCGCCCCGAACAAAGCATAGCCATCGGCGATTTGAGCGAAGGCGCGTACTTTTGGACTTTTCAAATAAACGGCACAACCGTGCAAAAAGGCAAAACGGTCGTGCTGAGATAGCTACGTGGTCGTATTTTGCGCTGATATTTCTTTGCTTCCAACGTTTTATCCATAGCGGGATTGAGGGTCATTTCATAGCACTAAAATGCTTGGCACCGCCTAAATAATTACTATATTCGCAGTTCCTGGAATTGTGTTTTGCTAGCACTACATCAAAATGCCGCCCAAACACGCAGTATTGGCGGCTTGGGCGGCATGGTAGATGATGAGGTACTCGTTTGGCTATTCGATGACCAATTTTTTGTTCAACAAATTAAAGCCTTGAACAATTTTTAAGAAATACGTGCCTTTCTGCGAAACGGGAACGTTGATTTTGCTTTCGTAAGTGCCCGAAAAGTCTTCAATGACCTCGCTGTGAATTTCGTTGCCCGCTACGTCAAGTACTACTACTTTGGTCGATTCTTGTTCGGGAAGCGAGAAGCTCAAAAAGTAGTAACCGTTTTCAAAATTAGGCGACAAGGAAATATCTTCTGCCACCAAGTTAGAGCCTGCCCAATTAGAGCCGAAAGCATCTTTGACGCTCGAATAGGACAACATGTCAGACCAGCTAATGTCTTTTACCGTAACCGATACTTTTTGCTTATTGCGGCTGTTGTAATAGCTTTGCTGCTTGCTCTCGCCTTGTACCGCCTTAGTAATTTTGTCCCAAACGCCTTCGTTGTTGTTTTGGTTAGTTTGTGCCGAGGCGGTTTGTCCGGCAACGAAAAACAAGCAAAACGCCATTAGCGCAAAGCCCAGTTTTTTTAAGATTGTCATAAGCAATGGTGTATTTTATTAGAGATGAAAAGTTGAAAAACCATAGTGGTGGCTATTCGCCTAACAATACAAAAAACGGGTCGAAAAAAGTTCCCACACGCAAAAATATCCTGTATTTAATTTGCAGTTTGGTTCGGCTTGCTCCTTTCAAAGCAGATGTTATACAAAGTATTAGACCTTAGACTACATAAAAGTAACAGGGTTAAGTGCGTAAATAGTACATTTATTGGCACAATACCTTAATTTTGCAGCTACTTCGCTCGCTTATCTCGGTTCATAACGCATTTATAACCTAACGTATTGCGCCATAGCGTTGAAAAGTAAAAATTAAAATTTGAGTGTTGTTGCGTAGGCTGTTCATTCTCCTCCTTACCGCAATTTCATGGTGTAGCCTAAACGTAGGTTCGCTGTGTTTTATTGTCCAATCCACCATCTTTTTCTGCCTACCATTTATTACCTAATAACTAACGATTTGCTCTGTTTTGAGGGGCAGCATGGGGCTTATGCGCAATTTGTTTGATATTGTCGGGAAACTGACCAAAGAAGAGAAAAGACATTTTAAACTCTATCTGAGCCGCGTCAAATTGGCAGGCGATAAGCAACACAAAGCCGAACTGTTGTTTGATATGGTCAATCGGCTAACGAGCAAAAACCAAGCCAACCCCTTGGGCGACGAGGTTTTGAGTGCCAAGTTGTATGCCAATGGCGATAAAAATTCGTTCTATCAGCTCAAAAATCGCTTGCTTGGCGATTTAGAAAAGAGCTTGCTGCTGCTTCACAGCGACCTAAGTGACCGCATCGGCATCATGACCCGCATGGCTATCGCCGAGCTATATGTCTATAAATCGCTTTATAAAGAGGCTTTCGACTTGCTGCGCCAAGCAGAACGCAAAGCTACTAAGGCGGGTTATTATGATTTGCTCGCCACCATCTACGACCTCATCGTAAAAATAGCGTTTAATTATGACAGCATAGACTTAGAAACGTATATGCACAAACAATTACAAAACTTAGCGCAATACCAAACCCTGCTACAAACCGACCATTTGATTAAAACGCTCTCGTATCGCCTTATCAAATCGAATTTTGAGGCACGCGATGCCGACATTACCCAAACCTTAGCCGATATACAGCAAAAATTGAGCATTCGCGAAGATTTGCTCGAAAGCCCACGCATGCAATTGGAAATACACAATACCGTGCGCCGAATTTTACTCCAAAAACAAGATTATGTCGCCTTAGAAAGCTATCTCATCGAAACATTACGCGAATTTGAACAAGGGCAAATCTTTAAAAAAGATACACATGTGCATAAAATTGTCACGCTGGTTTGGATTTTGAATACACTTATCAAAAACGGTAGGTTCAGTGCAATGCTCACCTATACCGACCAATTGTTAGACGCACTGAACGCCTACGGAAAACTATACTACGACAAATATATCTGGACCTACTACCAATGTGTCGTTACCCAACATTTTTATTCCAACCAATTAGACAAAGCCACGCAATTGCTCGAAAACTTAGCCGCCGATACGACACATAAAGACGGTGCTTTGTATTACGACACATTTGTCCACGCCAATCTATCGGTCATTTATTATTGCCAAGGGCAGTTGCGCAAAGCGATGAGCAAACTTACGCCCTTACTACAAAAAGATACCTTCGGCAAACAATCTGCCGAATTACAGCTACGCATATCGCTATTAGAATTGGTATTGCATTACGAAAATAACGATTTTAGCTATATCGACTATAAAGCAAACGACCTACGAAATACGTACAAAGAATTGTTGCAACAAGAAACCCACCAACGCGAAAGCGATTTCCTAAAATTGTTGCGGCGTTGTACCAATTTGGCACAGCCATTTAACGATGCTAAAATGGTCAGGGCTATCGAGCAATTTATAGAGCAATCGCCGCCCTTTTCGCCCGGTTCCAACGAATTTATCAATTATCGCATTTGGCTATCCGTCAAACTGAACAGAAAAAATTATTATACCACCCTCTTAGCCGCTACTACACCATAAATGCCATCAAATTGCTTATTTTTCGCCTTGTTGCTGACAATTTCCGTTCCCATTGCTGCACAAACAACAATTCCGCCCTTTGTAATCAATGGTTCAGCTACGCAAATATCGCCGCTGTGCTATCGCTTAACACCTGAACAAACAGCCCAAGCAGGTTCTATCTGGAGCGAGCAACAAATAGACCTGAATCTATCTTTTGAAGCAGAAGCCTTACTCTATCTGGGCTGTGCCAATCCAACACCTTGCTTTGAAGACTCCGACGACGGAGCAGACGGCATTGTATTCGCATTCCAACCTATTTCGACAAGCGTGGGTGTGAGCGGCGGCGGCATAGGAATTTCGGGTGTTGCCCCCTCATTATGTATCGAGATAGACACTTATCCAAATGGCGGATTCGGCGACCCTCCGTATGACCACCTCCGCATTTTTGCCAATGGCGACCCCGATGCTAATACTGCCAATAGCCTTACAACTTCGGTAGCCGCTATCGACGCAACTACCAATATAGAAGACTGCAACGAGCATACCCTCAATGTGCGCTGGGACGCAGCTACCCAAACCATGACCGTCTATTTCGATTGCGAACTAAAATTGTCTTATACGGGCGATGTTATCAACGATATATTTGGCGGCGACCCCAATGTTTTTTGGGGCTTTACCTCTGCCACAGGTGCCTGCACAAGCGAGCAAAGAGTTTGTATCAGCATACCCCAACATTCCAAACCAATGATACGACCATCTGCGCCGGCGAAAGCATCGCCCTGCAAGCACCCGACAACGCCACTTCTTACCTCTGGACCCCGTCCGACGGATTGAGCGACCCCAACATAGCCAACCCAATAGCTACGCCCAACCAAACAACTACCTATAACGTAGCATTGACCAACGAATGTATTTTGTCACCAACTTTGAAGTCACAATTACCGTCAATCCCGTGCCCGTATGGGAACAAGACGCACAAATATGCAACGGCGAATTTTTTATCGTAGGCAGCAGCATTTATGTCGAGAGTGGCACCTATACCACTACCTTCGGCTTACCAACAGGCTGCGACAGCATCGTAATAACCAACCTAAGTGTAGTAGATAATGTAACAAACTCAATAGCTGATACAATATGCTTGGGCAATACCTACACCTTACCCAGCGGGCAAGCAGTCAGTACGGCAGGCACTTATATTGATACACTAAGCACAATAAGCGGTTGCGATAGCATCATTACCGTTATTCTCGCCGTAAATACCCCCAACTGCGACGACAACAATTGTAATACCACCGACAGCTACGACCCCAACACTTGTAACTGCTTAAATATGCCCATCGAAGCACCTAACTGCGACGATAATAATTGTAATACCGCCGACAGCTACGACTCCAACACTTGTAACTGCCTACATACGTCCATCGAAGCACCTAACTGCGACGATAATAATTGTAATACCACCGACAGCTACGACACCAATACGTGCACATGCCTACATACGCCCATCGAAGCACCTAATTGCGACGACGGCAATGCAAATACCTTAGATAGCTACGTAACAGCTACATGCAGTTGCCAGCATAGCCCAATAACGCTCCATATCGTATTAGTGCCGAGCGCATTTACACCAAACGGCGATGGAATTAACGACGAATTAATACCCATTGGCACGCCTATTGTCAATATGCAGTTCAGGATATTTAATCGCTGGGGGCAAATGGTATTTGAAAGTACCGAAATAGGCAAAGGTTGGACAGGCAAATTTAAGGATACCGACCAAGAAATGGGCGTTTATATCTATACGCTTACATATAGTAATGCCGACAACCCTGCTGAAAGTATTTCGCAGCGGGGTAATGTTTCGTTGCTGCGATAGCCTTTGCGCAATACGAGTAAATAAATAGGTTGTATAGTGGTATGATTTTTAAGTTTTGAGGTAACTATTTAGCCTTGTAGGGGCAGCCCCCAAGAATAGCTATTTCTAATCGAATATGCTATGATTTCGGGCATTATTAGATGGGTATTGCCCATTACCCCATACCCAAAACCCCATACCCTAAATAGTTACGTTTTGAGTATTAATTTTGTCTACTGTGTATCCATTTCCAAGCGTTAGGACTTAGGAAATAGCGTTAGATAATTGAGATATTAGTCCGAGAACTCCTCCTAACCCCCTCAAAGAGGGAGAATTTATGCAAGATATTATTTACTGATTATCAATAATTTATGATAAATTATAAAAAATATTTAATGTATATTATCTTTAAGATGCCATAGACATATTACATCGGTAACATCTAACAGACACAAGCCTGAGAATGCCGTAGGCATGAAACTCGTGTAAGTTAAATATATAAAACTTAAAAATCAAACCAATAGTGCAATACGCTATTCTTGCCCAATATTTTAGCGCAATAGCATCAAATTGCCCTTCAAGTCGTGGTTGGTGCCATTTTGGTCGGTATAAGAAACTGCCCACACATATACGCCCGTAGGCACAGCGCGTCCTTGCGTATTATTGCCATTCCACGCAATAGGATTATCGGTACTGCTTTGAAATACGCGGTTGCCCCATCGGTCATATACCGACAATGTATAGGCATCGACAAATTGTAAGAGAGGCTTAAACTCGTCGTTTGCGCCATCGCCGTTAGGCGAAAAAGCATTGGGCAAAACAAAAATGGACGCACAAGCAGCCGTAAAGGTCGCCGCCGCACTACTACTACAACCCGACTGGTCTGTAACCGTAACGCTATACGTACCTGCCGCCGTAGCGGTGAGTGTTGGATTATTGCCATTGTCGGGCGACCAAGCATATTGAACGGCATTAGGTACAGTAGCATCAAGCAAAACGGTTTCGCCGATGTTAGTACATATATCAGCAGGGATATTGCCGAAGTCGGGATTTTGTGGCGTATCTATTTGTACCACCACCGCATCGGACGCGCTACAAGTGCTGCTGCCATTGCTCACCGTCACGGTATAGGTGCCGCTCTGAACAACCGTTATTTGCGCTGTATTAGCCCCCGACGACCACGAATATGCTAAATTCGCACTTGGTGAAGCATTGGTTTGAGCAGTCAAAACTATTCCATCATTGCCCGCACATGCACTCGTATCGTTGCCAAGCGATACGGTAGGAGGATTTAGTAGGTCTAAGTTCAGCGCGTCAGATAGCAAGCAGCCATCGGGCAGGGTGATAGTTACGCTGTAAGTACCCGACTGCGCTGCCGTGACGCTCGCCGTAGTAGCCCCCGACGACCACAAATAAGCCGTACCCATAATGCCATTAGTAGATAGCTCAATACTATTGCCGCATATAGTTTGTTCGGTTTCTGCCCAAATGCTGCCATTTGCCAAACTGCCAAGCGTAACCATTACGCTATCGCGAAAAACGCAGCCTGTCGCACTTATCTCTCCCCAGTACAAACCCGTAGCCAGGCGGTAATGCTGCCTGTTGTTGCGCCATTATTCCAAAGGTACGATGTACCCGAAATTGCACTACCCGCGTTGAGCGTATATGTTGTGTTGCATGTCGTTACGTTGTCGGGCAAATCGGTAGTGGGCGAGCCATTGACCACAACGGTATAGGTGCGCGAAACAGTTTCTAAACAGCCGCTGACCGTAAGCGTAACCTCATAGGAGCCTGGTGTCGAAAAGACATGTGTCGGGTTGGGGTCGGTGGAGGTATTATTGCCACCCGAAGCGGGGTCGTCAAAATTCCAAAGGCGGTCGGCAGCCCCCCACGAAGCATCGGTAAATTGTATGGGTATGCCCGCACATGCTCCTCGAAAGTAAAATCGGGGATAGCCGTGCAAGGATAGCTTGCATTAAGCGTGATTATATCATTGGCGGGATAGCTCGTCACAATATTGCCATTGTTCAGATTGATATATTGAACAATTTGGGTTGCCGTAGCCGTATTATAGCTCAGTTCCCAATAATGGTCGTTGAACGGATTGTAGGCAGATGCTTGGTTATTGCCTGCGTTGGCTGTGGCGTAGCCCGTTTCGATACTACTAAATATGCCCGTATCTATATCATAAAAATCGATACTGCCGTCATAAGCCGCTGCTATAATTTGATTATCAAACGGATTGACTTCGAGCGTTTTTATAGTTTCAGGGAAAACAACCGTATTCACTGCGCCACTCATGGCATTGAGGCGATACACCGTATCGGCAGAAGCCACCAGACACTCGGCATGTACGGCATCGTAAGTTGTAAGGTGGGGCACAAAATTGGGCAATACCAGCGGCATAGCCAATACAGATGTAGCAGTACCTGCCCCCAAGTTGATTTCTTGAAAATCTATGCGCTGCGGGCTATTGTTCACACGTTTGACAAGGTATAGTTTGTCTTGCGTACAATCGTAATGCAGCGCAATAGGGCGTTGTTGGGCATTGGCGGGTATAGATACCGTAGCTCCCAATGCGCCATTGACGGTAGAGATACTGCGTATGCTGCAAATAAAATTGCTACCCGATTGCGAGGTTTGGATATAATAGAGCAATTGGTCGTCGGGGTTGGCAGTAATGCCCGATGCGGTAATAGTACTGCCCGACGTGGTGGTGCTTACGGTATTGAGCGTTTCTGTATTGCCCGTCAATGAATCGATAGCTACTACGCGATATTGCTGCAAATTAGCAGCATTTTGGGCAATACCATAAAATTTGGCGCAGCCTTGTGCGCTAAGGGGCAAGGTAGGTAATATAGCGAGGGTACAAAGCAACGCAGCAGCTATAACAGCGGTACGCAGCAAGGAAAAAGGGTTAGACATGGATAGTTTTTAGATGAGTTTTAGGGGCAATCGCAAACAGCCCTTGCCGATACGCTTTGTAAAGGGTATCGGCAAAGGTATGACGGTTTGCGGCTTGGCGAAATCGGAGCATTCAAAGTACAAAAGGTCAATCGAAGCACTGAACTTGAACCCATCACAAAACTGTCATACGAAGCACTGAACCCGCCATTACCGCAAGCTGCTGTTACTTCTTTTTCGGTCTATGCAAACATTGCCATTTGCCCATTGTTTACAGGTGTCATTTCATTAATAAAACTATCCCACAAGTTAAGCGTCAAATTGAATTTATACTTTTCGTTAAGCGTTTCAAGCTCTGTTTGCAGGTCAGTTTTGTTAATCTGTTTTGCTAATTCTAATAGGTCAATTCTCATTAAAACGTCCTTTGTAAAAGTCCTTTTAGCGTCTGAGAAAGTAACTGATTGTAAGAACTGAACTGTCGTGTTAGAGTTTAAAAGAATTAGTGCGTAAACAGCAAATTCTATTTTGTCAAAACCTATTAAATAACAAGTGTCGTCAAGCATTACAGGTTTGTTGTCCTGTGGCAGAATAAGTGTAAAATGAAATGTCTTGTAAAGTCCTGATATGGCAACTTTGAAAGGTTTGAAGGAATAGTCGCCAATACCAAATATTGAAAACAAGGGTTTGTTGTTGTAGATACTTGACTTTCTCGCATCAAAATTTGCTTGATGCTGTGTCAGGTATTGATATGTTTTAGGATATTCAGTTTTGATATATTTTGTTTCTTGCCCAACTTTCTTTTGCGTAACAATCGTAAACTTTCGTGTTTGATTGATTACTGTGTTTTTTAGGTCAGAACTTTTGAGAATACCGTAAACTAAACCATCTTCCAATTTTACTTCTTCGTTCAGTCCATTTACATAGTGTCCGTTCACTTTGTCTAATTCCATTACGGTTGAACAATCGTGTTTTAAACCTTGTCGCCAAACAAAAGGACATTCTCCGTCAATTTCTTTCGCGTGAATATAAGTGTCGATGTTTGAAACAAATTTTTCGTTCAACCAACCGAATTTGAGTTGAGATTTTTGATTGTTGTAAAAATTAAATTCTGTGCAATCATAAGTCGGTAGTGAATTTAGTTTGCAATAAAACAAAGCTGCTTCTACTGAAACATTAAACTCTTTTTTGCTGTCAATGCAATGTTTTTCAATAGCTGAAATCTTGTAACGATTTTTGTTTTGGTCAAAGACAATGTTTTTGATAACAGAATTTTTAACCAATAACAATAAATTCCCTTTCATATTTTGAAAGGTTTCAATCATAGTAAGCGTAATAAATTCAGCAATGTCAAAATTGCCTTTGCCTGTCATAGCATCTAAACCGCTATGGTTTTTGAAATTCGTTTTTTTAGGAAGATTGGTTGAGTTTAAACTACCCAATTTTGAATTAGTTACCCAAGGCGGATTGCCAATTACTAAAATATCCTTTGTTGAATATTTCTTGGCTATTGCTTTAAAATCAAAATCAAAAACATTGCAATGAACTATTGAAATTTCTGGTTTGTTTGAATTTGGATTAGAAAGAAAAAAATCAACAATGTTGAATTTGGTTTCCCAAACGTAAGGTTTGTAAATTTCAACACCGAAAACATTTTTAATTTCTTTGAAGTTTTGTAGAGAAGCAATAATAAAATTGCCTTTTCCACAGGTTGGTTCAATGACAACTTCGGGGGAAATGTTTTTAGAAGCTAAGTGTAATGTCACTTTATTCGCTAAATCAGAATTAGTTTGAAAGTCGCCATATTCTGCTCTATCAGGTTCTTCAAGAACATTATTAGTCATTGAAAGAACTTCTTTAAGCGTTTCCAATTCTTCTTCATCATCAAAAAAATGTATAATACCGAAGTCATCATACATTTTCTGGTTTGCCTTTTCAAAAGATGTAATCTTTTTCAGATTGTCATTTAAGAAATCTGAAACTTGATGGGTAATATTTGCTCCAAATACTTTCATCATTGAGGTTTGTTATAGCTTACAATTTTGGTTATTCCTGTTACTTCATCTGTAAGAGTTACAATTCGTTGATATTGTAATCTCCATTGTAAAGCATTGGAAATAGTCAAGTAACCCTGTTCAGGTGGAGTTTTTAAGATTTGTTCCGCTAATTTTGATAATGTTATTTCGTCTGCTGGAATATTTTTGTCTTGCAAGTAAGCAATGATGTCGGCTTCATTGGCTTTATCCTTAACCATTTCTCTTAAACGGTAAGTTGTTGTATAGTCAGCCGTTCTCTCTTTTGCAACAAATGAACAACTTACAAAATTTAAAGCTGCTGTTTTACTTTTCGGGTCGTCAGCTTTGTCGTAAACGAAAACAAGTAAGTTATAACCAAGTCCGAAAACCTTTTGTTTAGCGTCTTTGAAAGGGCAAGATGATTGTGGCTGTTTTATCGAAGTTACTTTGATGTCCGTTAAAATGTCGGCAGAAGGCAGGTCAACACCACTTGCAGAGGAACCAATTGTAACTTCGTATTTGTCGTTCACGTGCTTTTGAAATTTCTGTTCAATAAGTGTCCCAACGGCTTTGCCGTCAGTTACTCCAAAAAGTTCTTTGTGCTGAAATTTAGATTGTTCAACACAGAATATATGAGCTTCTTTTATTAAGTTTTCTATCGTTAATTTTTGCTTCATTATTATCTTAAAGTATATGCAGCTAAGTTAATGTTTTTAAGGTCTAAATCTGTCCTGTTTGGTCGTCAAGTTTTACACAAAAGTTTGATGTCAAGCTACAATGTTCGTCTGTTGCACGGTCGTCATAGCATTGGGCATAACAACAGGATTAACGCACTTTGCGTCGTTTTGTTGTCAATCGAATTGGTTATTATAGCTATCGGGCGAAGTGACTGGCTTTTGGGTGCTGTCGCTTGTAGTAGGGGTGGAAGATATATAAACAGTATCGCCTTCGGCAGTGACTATAAATGTATTCGGGGTAGTAGGCGCGATAGGCAATTCGTATTTGCCGCAATCGAGTTCAATATTTAGGTCATCTGGTTCCTGGAATCGGTCGTTTCGATAAACATGCAGGCTCGTATCGGCATAGACTTTGTTCATAAATCGCCCGAAAATGGGCAAAGCCATATTAGAACCGCCGCCGAGTTGGGTATTGCGAAAGTGAATGGCTTTTTCGTCGCCACCGACCCAAGCACCCGCGACAATTCGGGGCACCATGCCTATATACCAGCCGTCAGAGTTATCGTTGGTTGTGCCCGTTTTGCCCGCAATTTCACTTTGCAGGTTGTAGCTTCCCCTGATGCGCCTACCTGTACCAAAATCCGTTACGCCTGTGAGCATATTAATCATCGCATAGGCAATTTTTTCGTTGAAAACCTCTATATGCGAGGGCATATTGCTTTTAATAACATTGCCATTTTTGTCTTCAACGCGCGTAATACACAAAGGACTACTATAAAACCCGCGATTGGCAAATGTACTGTAGGCACCGACCATCTCAAAGACCGATAAGTCGGGCGAGCCAAGGCAAATAGAGGGCACGGGTTTTATTTGGTGCTTTTCGTCGATACCCATTTGATGAACGAGTTCGAGAAGCGCGTTAGGGCTATCATCGCCTAATGCCTCTTTCATCAAATAAGCAGTTACGCGATTGATAGAGTGCGCCAAACCCGTTTTGAGCGTCACCATCTCACCCGCTTTGTAGGACGAAGAATTGTCCGGTGTCCAATCTTCTTCTCCATCAACCTTAAATGTAACGGCTACATTAGGCACTTTGCGGCAGGGCGACCAACCGTTTTTGATAGCTAAGGTATATACAAAAGGTTTGAATGTAGAACCCACTTGCCGCTTAGAGGATGGGCGGGCATTATCGTATTTAAAATACTTATAATCTATACCACCTACCCAGGACAATATATAGCCCGTGGCGGGGTCGAGGGCTATAAATCCTGCATGCAAGAGGTTTTTCACATATTTTATAGAATCTATCGGTGACATGACTGTATCTATTTCGCCTTGCCAAGTATAGTCGGCGCGAGGCAAATAGCTGGTCATGGCGTTTTTAATTTGTTTATCATTCAGTCCTTGTGCTTTTAATTCTCGTTCCAATTCGGCTTTGGTTTTCCATTTAAACAAGCGCATTGGTATGCGTTTCGAGAACGACGCTTTTATATCCGCCTCCGACACACCCATTTCTTTCAGTTCGGCGTAGCGTTCTGATTTTTTGACAGCGCGATAAATCAGCTCATTAGTGCCATACCACAAATCTGTTTTGGGCAACTTGGCGTTGCCCACATTTTCCCAAGGCACGCGCCCTTTCCAGTGTTCGTTGAATTGGCGTTGCAAGTCTTGCATCTGCTCGCTGACGGCTTGCTCGGCGTATTGCTGCATACGCGGGTCGATGGTCGTATATATTTTTAGCCCATCTCTGTAAATGTCATAGGAGTCGCCACCTACTTTGACCTCATCTTTAAATTCACGTTTGAGTTCGGCTTTGACGTATTCTCGAAAATAGGGTGCCAATCCGCCGCTATAATCCACTTCTTTGTATTGTAGGACAAGCGGCAACTGCACGACCGAATCATATACGGCTTGCTCAATTTTGTTGTATTTGAGCATCTGCGCCAATACCGTATTTCGGCGTTCTTGGGAGCGTTCGGGATTTCGGCGTGGGTTATAGATGGTATTGCCTTTGAGCATACCGACCAGCACAGCCCCTTGTTGTATATTAAGCGAGTCGGGCGGTGTGTTGAAATAGAGTTGCGAAGCGGTTTTGATACCGAAGGTATTGCCCGCAAATGGCACTGTATTGAGATACATCGTAATGATCTCTTCCTTAGTATAGCTGCGTTCGAGGCGAAGGGCTATAATCCATTCTTTGAGTTTTTGTTTGAAACGATCCCATATATTGCTTGGGCGGTCGTGAAATAGGTTTTTGGCTAACTGCTGCGTAATGGTACTACCGCCCCCCGCATCTTGCCCCAGCAAAATAGTTTTATAAAATACCCGCACAATACCGATAAAGTCGATACCCGAATGTTCGTAAAAGCGAGCATCTTCTGTCGCTACCAAAGCATCTACTACGTGTTTGGGTAGTTGTTGATAGTTGGTATTGATTCTATCTACGATAAAAAACTTGCCCAACAAGGTTCCGTCGGAGGCATACACTTCGGAGGCAAGTTCGCTTTTGGGGCTTTCGAGTTCTACAAAAGTAGGAAGCGGTCCGAATATGCCCCACGAAACACCCAAGAATAGAAAGATAATAAAGGCTATGACCGACAAAAAGCCCCCCCACAGCCATACTGCGTATCGGCGGAACTGATATTCGCGATTAGGTGGGCGGTTGTTGTCTGTATTTGAAATAATGTCTTTTGGCATGAGGCGTGTTTAGTCATGCAAAGGTAAGCTAAAAAGAGGTATATCTCGCTTCTTTTGCCTCAATTTGTTGTATGGCGAGGATTTATGAGCAAGGAGTTGGGCTTGTATTTCATTAATCGTAGCCTTTATGCGAATATGTGTGCGGGATAAAAAAAACTTGGTCGTTGGTGGCTTTTGCTCCAACGACCAAGTTCACCAAGTTTATAGTGCGCAATGCGGCTTGCTGTCATTATTTTTTAGCGGGCACACGACAATGTTTTTTCTACTTTACCTGCTTTAAAGTTGTCAATGCCTTTGGAGAGGTATTGTTCAAAATCGTCGGTACTTGTATAGCCGATAGGCTCGGCAGCTAACATATTTTCGCTGTGGTCGAGTAGCACGTAGTAGGGTTGCGAATTGGAGGCAAAGCACGATGTTTGTAGGTGTGCCCATTTTTCGCCTACAGTTCGGAAAGTTTTTTCTTGTCCTTTATAGTTGATATATTTGACTTGTTGGGCGGCGGGTAGCTCTACTTTTTCATCTACATAGAGTGAAATAAGTACATATTCATCGCGCAATTTGGGCAATACGCTCGGTTGATTCCATACTGTTTCTTCCATTTTGCGGCAGTTGACACAAGCCCAGCCCGTAAAGTCGATAAATACGGGTTTGTTCATTTTTTTAGCAGCGGCTATCCCCTCTTGGTAGTCGTGGTAGCAGGTCAAGCCATGCGGGCAATGCGATTGTTCGGTTTTGCCGTGGCTATTGGTTACTTGGGCAGCCCCACATCGGTAGCTATACGTAATAGGAGGTGGGAAACCGCTGATGAGTGCGGGTGTTTGGCAAAATAATCCGGGTACTAAATAGGCTGCAAATGCTATAAATGCCAATGCTGTGCCTATGCGCCCCAAGGATAATTTTTTGAGGGGGCTATCGTGCGGAAAACGTATCCAACCCAACAAATAAATGGCGGTAGCCAAACATAATCCTATCCAAATAATCATAAACGGCTCGCGTTTGAACAAACCCCATTGCATAACCAAGTCGGCATTGGACAAAAATTTGAGGGCTAATGCTAACTCAATAAAACCCAATACTACTTTTACCGTATTGAGCCAGCCGCCTGATTTGGGTAGGTTTTTGAGCATACCAGGAAATAAGGCAAACAGACCAAACGGAATGGCTAAGGCTAAGGCAAAACCCGTCATGCCCAGCAATGGGGCTGCTTTGCTACCCGTAGATGCGGCTTGCACCAGCAAAGTGCCGATGATAGGACCCGTGCAAGAAAACGAGGTAAGGGCAAGGGTAAATGCCATAAAAAAGATGCCGATTAAACCGCCTCTATCCGAGGCTGCATCTGATTTATTGACCAACCACGAAGGCATAGTAATTTCGTAATAGCCAAAAAACGAAAAAGCGAAAAACAAAAAGACTATAAAGAAAGCAATATTGACCCAAGCATTGGTAGCTAAGTCGTTGAGGGCAGTAGGTCCGAAAATCGCCGTGACAAAAAAGCCCAGACCTACATAAATAGCAATGATAGAAAAGGCATAGATGAGCGCGTCAATGATACCTTTGCGGCGGTCTTTGCTGCGTTTAGTAAATAGGCTCACTGTAAGGGGTATCATCGGAAATACGCAGGGCGTTAGCAAGGCAAACAAACCACCAGCAAAGCCGCCAAAGAATATGCCCCAAGGTGTTTTGGCTTGGTCGGAAGAGTTAGTATTTGTCTCAGCTATTGCCGCCGCCGCACCGCCATTGCCAAATTTAAACGAAAAAGTTGTGCTGTCGGGTGGGAGGCATTTGGTATCGTCACAAGTCATATAGCGCAATTTTCCATTCAAGGTGGCATTGGGATTGTTGAGCCGCACCATTTGCTTAAAAACTACTTCATCGGAATATTTCACGATATTTATGCCGCCAAAAACAGGGTCTGCCCCTTCTTTGCGGTGCTGGCTTATCTCTTCGGGTTTGCCTTCTATGCTTATATCGGGATTAGGGTCGAATAGGAAAGACGTAGGCACAGGTCCGACACCATCTACGGTTTGCGAATAGACGTACCAACCTGGGTCGAGTTTGGCTGTAAGCAATAGCGCAACTGTATTGTCGCTAATTTTTTCTTGGCTAAACGACCAATGAACAGGCGTAAAAATGCCGCCCTGACCCATTGTTCCGTTAGGCATACCTACTTCGGTACTGCCCGCCGCAACATTATCCGTTGTAGTGGAGGGAGCAGTATTATTGGCTGTGTTAGTGGGAGTAGTATTGTCCTGCCCAAAGGCAGTATTACCGTTTTGGGCTTGGCTAGTGGCGGTATTAGTAGTTGCGTTTTTAGTATCCGATGTGCTAGGAGTAAAGGTAGCTTTACCGCCGTC
This sequence comes from Sphingobacteriales bacterium, assembly GCA_016711295.1. Classification (GTDB taxonomy): domain Bacteria; phylum Bacteroidota; class Bacteroidia; order Chitinophagales; family UBA2359; genus JADJTE01. The sequence goes on from JADJTE010000012.1 coordinate 34,509, forward strand.
GGCTTTGTTGGCAGTAGTAGTATTGCCGCCGCTACCCGATGTAGGTACGAATACCGGCTTGGTGTCGGGTATTTTGTTTTTGATTTCGGTTTTTTCTTCCGCCTTGGTATTGGACGACGCGGGCACTACCGTCTTATCTTTTAGCGTAAAGGTAAAATCGACTACATTAGGCGGTAGGCATCGTTCTTTATTGCAAACCATAAACTCGACATCGGCTTTTACCTTTACTTCGGGCTTCTTGGTTTTGAGGCGCGTTTTGAACGTCACTTTATCTTGAAATTTGACCAACTCCATCTCAAAATTGGGGTCAAAACTCTTTTCGGCTTTACCTACTTCTTCCGTTTTGCCATTCCATTCTACATCGCTATTTTTTTCGATGCTCAATTTGGTGGGTACAGGACCGTCGCCTGCTATATGTTGCGAGTAAGTCCACCAGCCTTTTTCTAAGGTGGCTGTTATGTTGATAACATATTCGCCATTGCCGAGCGGCTGCACCTCTGACGACCATTCTACGGGGTCAAATATTTGTGCTTGTACGGCTAAGGGCAACACACACAGCAATGTGCCTAATAGGGCAATAAATATCCTGCCTTTCATACGTTCGGGGTAATAATTATTAAGTGTATTCATAGACGTGTAGGAGCTAACAAAATAGTTGTCTTGATTGGATTCTATAGCTCCACACAAGCAAGCGCAGCACACCTAAATAGCACGCCTCTTCTGAACACAAAAGTTATAACGTCAAATGCAGCCGCAAAGTTAGGCAATAATTTGGCTATACTTATGACAAGGGGGCTTTTTATGCCCATTATTAGTTTTTTTTAACGCCGCGATATTTATTACAATGCATTATTGCTTGACTACGTAAATAAAACAAAAAAGTTGCATTTAAGGTTTTTTTTTTATTTTTTTGTTCATAAATCTATTTTTTGTTATCTAATCGACTGAAAAAAAGCAATTTACAGATTTTTTATTTTAAATATCTAATTTTCATCTTGCGCAGCAATTTGGTATCATGTAAAAAACGTAATAATTTTGCTGTCTAAACAAGCACAAACCTCCACTTTTTCTATGCCTCGAATCTTAACTTTTGCAGCGTTTTATATCCCCATTACCTCGTTTTTTATCGGGTGGACAACGCCTACTTGGGCGCAGAATCAAGCACAAGTAAGAGTCTATTCGCCTAACGGGCAATCGACCGTAGTTGATAATACCGCCTGGCGCATTAGGCTCGAGACGGTCAATCAATCGCCCGCCGACCGCTACGGCAAGTTGCCTCCCGAACTACTTCCTTTAGTATATTACCAAGGTATTAGCGGTAGTGAAAATATAGCCGTCTATATCGGCGATTTTTATAGCCCCGCCGATGTAGAAATGGCGATGCAAAACGTTAAGGCTGCGGGCTATGCCGATGCCTTTGTCATACGATTTAGCCTCAAAGATAAAATCGAGGGAACGCGCCTAATGCGCACACCCAATGCCATAACGCTGCACAACCAGCCATCTACCACACCGCCACCACCGCAGCCGCTCGATTTATTAGCTGACACTCCTCGCTTAGATACTGCCCCCAGTCCCAAGCGTACTACGGCACCAGGGCCGACTCCTCCCATACCTGTTTCTGATATACGCGACGAGACTAAGCGTATTTTTGAATCAACACCCAACGATGCCACCAACACAACGACTCCCGTACCCACAACTACCGAATCCAGAAATGCTACTCCCAACAAACGCTATTTCGAGCTGACGGACTCTGATGTTGTTGCCGAAGAAATCTACTTTGTGCAGTTGGGTCTGTTTAGATATACCGACCGTTTAGCGCAGTTCAAAACATTGAGCGACTTAGCTCCTGTTTTACAGCGAAAAATTGAACATGAAAATAACCTCGTCACACAAGTAGTTTTAGGTCCATTTGCCAAAGCAGATGCCGCAGAGTCTATCAAAAATACCGTTCTCAAACGCCAATTTCCCGCCAAAATAATCGCCGAACCCGCCGCCCTACACCGCCCGTCCAACGACCACAAGGCAATTTTCGAGTATTTGTTCGACAAAAAATTGTAATTGCTTCGCAAAGCCATCTCTTTTTTCGTATCTTTGCACACGGCGTAAGAGGCATACCTTGCGCTGCGTGCCTTATGATATACCTCAACTATCACAGAGCCATCATACTTTTTTGCTTGTTTATCCTCGGCGCAGCCATAGGTTTCGCTTGGTGGGCTATGCCCGCTACTACTCCCGCTCGTGCCCAAACACCCGATGTGCATAAATTGATGATGCCCAACGAGCATTTTTATTTCCAACGCGCCTACCCCGACTTCGACATGCCTGTATCGGTGGTACAAAACGCGCTGCGGCAAGCACAGAACCAAGCCGCCGCCAAACAAGCAGGTGAAGGTTTTGATGCCGATTGGCTCATCGAGGGTCCAAGCAATATTGGCGGACGAATCAATGCCATTGCCCCTCACCCCACTAATGCGGACATTATATACGTAGGCAGTTCGCGCGGGGGTATCCACAAAACCACCGACGGCGGCACTACTTGGCAAGCTATTTTCGACGAACCGCTATTTAATAGTATCGGCGACATTACTATATCGCCTCACGATGCTAATACGATATATGTCGGGACAGGCGATGTCAATATCAGTTCATTTTTCTCGGTCGGCGACGGCGTATATCGCAGTACCGACGCGGGTGCTACGTGGCAAAACATAGGGCTAAATAATGTAGGCATTATATCAAAAGTAATTATCGACCCCAGCAACGCCAACCGAATTTTTGTCGGTGCTATGGGCAATCCATTAGTGCGCGACGAACATCGCGGCTTGTATCGGTCGGACGACGGCGGAGCTACTTGGCAGAAAGTACTATACATAGACGACGATGCGGGTATTATCGACATCGTTATAGACCACAACCAACCCAATATACTCTACGCTGCATCGTGGAACGGATTCGCAACCTACAAGAAACCATCACGCACGAGCAAGATTCGCGTATATGGAAAACAAGCGATGGCGGCAATACGTGGCAAATCCTCAGCAACGGACTGCCCGACCACCAGCAGTCGCGCATTGGCTTGGCTATGGCAACCCAAAATACTAATCGCCTTGCTGTTGTCTATGTCGATTCGACCGAAGCCCTGTTGGGCGTATTTGTCAGCAACGACGGTGGCGCGGCGTGGGAGCAAACTGCCAACGCCGATGCCTTTGGCGGCGACCCATTGGGCGGATTTGGTTGGTATTTTGGCAAAATTGCTTTCGACCCCGCCGACGACCAACGCCTATTCGTGTTGGGCGTAGATATGTTTCAATCGCTCGACGGAGGCTATTCTTGGGAACTCGCCACGCCGATTTGGTTTACTTACGAAGTACATGCCGATAAGCACACCCTCGAATTTGATGCCGAAGGAGGCATATTATTAGGTACAGACGGCGGCGTATATCGCAGTACAGACGGCGCAACTACTTGGGAAGACATCGAATTTATACCCAATACGCAGTTTTATCGCGTGGCGGTCAATCCGCATATACCTAATATGTATTGCGGCGGCGCACAAGACAACGGCACGACAATGGGCAATGCCGATATGATAGACAATTGGCCCCGATTGTTTGGCGGCGACGGCTTTCAGGCTGTTTTTCACCCCGAGCTGCCCGACCTATGGTACGTAGAGACGCAATGGGGCAATATCAGCTATACCCAAGACAATGGCAATAATTTTGATAGTGCCGATAATGGTATAAATCCCAGCGACCGCCGCAATTGGGATATGCCTTATATGATGAGTAGCCACTCTGAACATAGCTTATTAGCAGGTACGTATCGTATGTACCGCAGTAATTCTAACAATCCGCCTAACTACACTGCAATCAGCGACGACCTGACCGACGGCAATATCTATGGCGACCGCTTTCACAACATCAGCACTATTGACCAATCCGTATTAACGCCCGATTATTATTATGTGGGCACCTCGGACGGCAATGTATGGCGTAGTTTGAATGGCGGCGATGCTTGGGAGAATATCAACGGTACGCTACCCGACCGCTACGTAACAGCAGTAAAAGCATCGCCGCACGCGCTCAATACGGTGTATGTGAGCATTAGCGGCTATAAAGGCAACGGTATCGAGCCGCACTTATTCCGCTCGACCGACAACGGCAATAATTGGACTGCTATCGGCGGCGATTTGCCTCCTGTGGCAGTTAATGACATATTAGTTTTGCCCGAAGACACGACCGACCAAATCTTGATAGCTGCTACTGATGCGGGCGTTTACCTCACCGCTGATGGTGGTAGTACTTGGGTGCGTTTAGGCGGCAATATGCCCATATTCAGCATCTTCGACATTGACTATGATGTGCGCAATCATAAGTTGGTAGCCGCTACGTTTGCCCGCTCTATCATGAGTTTCGACCTAAGTCAAGTCATTGATTTCGAGAGCGGCAATGCGTCGGTAGGTATCAAGCCTCATTCCACAGCCACAGCCGTGCTGTATGCGCACTACCAACCCGATAGCCGTACCTTACAATTAGCATTCCGTTCGCCCGACGAACAATCTGCCCCTAATACCGCCCAAATCAATGTTTTGAACATAGGCGGCGCAGTTGCTGCCCACAACACGTGGCAATCGCCATACACTAGGGAGGCGCAACTCGATTTGCCCGCGCTTCCAAGCGGTTTATACCTCGCGCATGTCACAACCGACAAAGGCAAATCCTATGTTCAGCGGATAATAGTACCGTAGCAAATTGCATATCTGCCTACCGCAAAAAACTTTTTAACTTCAAATCGCCCCCTTTTCGCAATGAAATCGATTATTATCGCCTTATCTCTATCGGCAGCAGTTCATTTGGGTTTTACGCAACCGCTCGTTAGCCCGCTGCCAGCAAGTGCCTCGCCTATGGTATATATTTGTCAGAGTAGGAGTGCTTATGCCTACCATAATATGCGCCGAGGTTTGAAAAATTGCAGGCATAGCGTTGAAAAAGTAAGTTTGGCAGAGGCAGAACGTTTGGGCAAAAGACCTTGTGGCTATTGCTATTAAAAAAATCCATACTCTATCCGCTCTGATTTCTGCACCCGACCACCTACCTTTTTATGACCCGACCACTTATTTGGGGCTGTTTGCTGTTGGCAATTATTGCTGTAGCACAATATAGCAATACGTTCAAGCACGGCTACGTATTTGACGACAATGAGTTTATCACCTATAACCCGCACCTAAGCAAGGGTTTGGCAGCCATTCCCATTTTTTTCACGCAATCTTATACCACTGACGCTGCTCTTCAAGGCATATATCGCCCTGTATTGTTGTCGTCGTTTGCGATAGAGCAAGCTATTTTTGGCAATCAACCCTTAGTGCGGCATGTGTGCCAAGTTGTCTATTTTGCTTTGGTATGTCTATTGCTCTACGCCCTGCTGTATCGGTTATTTGGCGCGTCTTATGGCAGCGCATTGCCTTTTCTAACCGTATTGTTATTTGCATTACACCCAATACACGTCGAAGTAGTAGCCAACCTCAAAAGTCGAGACGAATTATTGATGCTTTTATTTGGACTACTCAGCCTGCATGCCTTTTTATCGTATTGGCGGGCTGCTGACGACACGACCGTGTGGTGGCGCGGCGGTGCATTGTTGGCGTGTTTATTCTGCCTTTTTTGTCTTATTTCTCCAAGCGCAATGCTTTCACTATCTTGGGTTTATATCCGCTATTAGCTTGGTATGCCTTCCCAATCAGGCTGCCACAGCGTCTAATTCGCTGCTGCGAGCCTTGCTTGTCAGCCGCAAGACGTGGTGGGCAGTAGGTACTTTTTTCGTGGGCATTGCTCTATTTATTGTATGGCTGAAATTATTCAAAACTAACCCAAATTCCGAAGTCGTAAAAATGTCGCGCGGTATATTGGGCAATCCGCTGTTTGCAGATGAAATCAGTTGGGCACAATATACTGCTACCATCGTATATATATGGGGCAGGAATTTATATCTATTACTCGTGCCCTATCCCTTAGTTTATCATACAGGTTATAATTATATTCCGCTCATGACTTGGTTCAGTCCCCAAGTATGGTTGTCCTTGGTGGCTTGTGTGGGCATAGCTTTGTGGGCAGCCCGCGATTTGCCCCAGCGCGGCTTGGTAGGTTTCGGTTTGGCTTGGTATATGATAACGATATCTATATATGGGCAAGTTGTTAGGTTAGCTCCCGACCTCGCTGCCGACCGCTTTTTGTTTACACCTTCGGTAGGTAGTAGTTGGGTGCTTATAGCGGCATTAGCACAACTGACCCGCACGGATATGACTAAAAGTTGGCGGGCGATATGGGGCAATATGCCTTTTGCAGCCCTATTGTTTGCGCTGTTTGTAGCCTATTTTTTACGTACATACGTCCGCAATGAAGTATGGAAAGACAATTATACGTTGTTTAGCAGCGATATGCCGCTATTAGAACAAAGTGCACGCCCTCATGCTTATTTAGCCAACGAATTGGTGATGCGCCGCCAAAGGCTTGGCGAACAAAAAACCGAGCAACGCCGACAACTCCACGACCAAGCCGTAAGGCATTACGAACGTGCTATCATCATAGCTCCGTCTTCTGCTTAGTTGTCTTTGGCTTATACCCGAGCCTTACTCAAAATGGGCAAACGCGATACCGCTTTGCAAATAGCTCGCCGAATGACCAACCTCGATTCCGATTCTTACTTGGCTTCCTTGACCATGGGCGATGTTTGCTTCGAGCGCGAAGAGTATGCCCAAGCCTTGCCCTACCTTCGCCGCGTGCTACACTACAACCCTCAACGCACCAAAGGTTACGAATTGTTGGCATGGGCTTATTACAAAAACGAATCGCCCGATAGTGCCCATGTCGTTTTAGATACGGCATTGGTGCGTTTTCCGAAAAATGCCTTTTTCTGGCGCGAAAAAGGCAAAATGCTTTATCTAAAAGAGGACACGCTGCACGCCCTACCCTATTTGCTCAAAGCCGACTCGCTAAAAAACAGAGACCGCGAAACCCTACACATGTTGGCTACTTCCTATGCTACGTTAGGCGATACGGCTACTGCCAAACGCTATGCCAAACAATTCAATCAAACTTTACCCCAAATTTATCAATAACACAAATGTTCAACTCCAAAGTTGTACTTATCACCGGTGCCAATTCGGGCATTGGCTACGAAACTGCCCTCGGCATCGCCAAAACCAAAGCCACCTTAGTATTAGTAGGGCGCAATGCCGCTAAATGCGAAGAAGCCCGCCGTCAAATAGTCGAACAAAGCCACAACGACCAAGTAAAAGTCATTGTGGCTGATTTAGAATCGCAAGCAGCTATCAAACAATTCGCCGCCGAATTTAAGCGACACTATAACCGCCTCGATATACTGATTAACAACGCAGGCGGCGTTTTTAAAGAACGCCAAACCACCGCTGATGGATTTGAACGCACCTTGGGGCTAAACCACTTCGGCTATTTTCTGACCACCCACTACTTGCACGACATACTGACCGCTACGCCCGAATCGCGCTTGGTCAATGTGGCATCGGCAGCGCATCGCTTTGTACGCAATATGAACTTTGATGACCTGATGCTCGAAAAAAAGTATGGCGAATGGGCTGCCTACGGGCAATCGAAATTAGCCAATATCTTGTTTACACGCCATTTGGCAGATTTATGGCAGAAAAATGGCATAAAAACTATCGCTAACTGCCTACATCCTGGCACAGTACGCACCAATTTTGGGACGCACGATTTTTGGATTATCCGCTTGGCGTTTCATCATTTACCCTTTTTCAAATCAGCCAAACAAGGCGCGGCAACCTCGCTACACTTGGCACTATCGCCCGACATAGAAAGAAAAACGGGTGGTTATTACGATAATTGTCGCCTAAGCAAAAGTAGCCGTGCTGCCTCCGATACCGCCGCTATGCAAAGCCTTTGGGAGCGCAGTTTATCGCTAACGGGCATCAGCGAGTTCGGGCGGGTTTAGGGGCTATTGAACTTGTTTCTGAATATTTTGAACTTAGTGGTGGTCCGTGTTTTATAGGCAAACAATTTAAAAAAAATAATATATATTAATTTGTTTATGCAAATTTGTGTAATTCGTGGCATTTTTTTTACATTTTATTTTTAATAATCATTTTATTTATAACACATTCATTCGGTTATTCGTTTATTCCTTTACCTGCCAAAATACCATGTTTGCATTTTTCTATCCTCGCCATACGGGTTTTGGCTTGCTTGGGAGCGGAAAAATAGAGCAAATAGCCCCTTTGCCGTCCGCGGGAGAGTGCCTCAAAAGCGACTTTGAGGGTGGGTTGTTCGGCTAATTTTTGCTTAAATTCTTCGGGTATCGTCCATTCTTCGGGCAATTGGGGCGCAACTTTCAGACCTGCCTTTTCTACTTCGATAGCCTCAAAAATATAGGTTTTCAATATCGGACGTAGCCGCGCTATCTCTTTGGCATCGGTAAAGCGTATCACTCGCTCGGCATGTGTATTGTCGCCTGGCTTGCACAGTAGGTTCGCTTCGTCATATAGTAAAGCCCCCTTGAAGAAACTAAGCGTACAATTGTCGTTAAATGCAGCAATCAAAATAATATTTTTGTTTTGATAGGTGTAGCAAGGCACTCCCCATTTCGCCACTTCGGTCAGCCCGCAGTCTATCGCAATAGCGCGTAAAGCCCTCAATTCATCGTGCCATCGATGAACTTTGCATTGAGGCGTATTGCCCAAAGGACAACGCCCACAACCCGTCAAGAAGTAAGCATCGGGATTGGTGTTCATGGTATTGAGGTTTTTTTATTGGGGTGTTTTTACAACATATTTTACAATCATACCGTATTTACCCAAGGACTTTGAAAGCTCAATAGACTCGCTCACGCAGTACATTGTTAAAACATTCGATTTCTGTAACTATTTAGGCTCCGCCCCTTGTTGTTTCGATTGCTGTTTGTAGGGCGCATTTATTCCCCACAGATCTAATGTTAGATGCCATACCTACGGCATTTTAAGAAACGATTAAGGTAATTTCTACATTTCCCAAATGTAAGGCTAAATTTTCGATTTTTTACTTTTGCAAGAAGTCTAATGAATAAGCGAGCGATAAAACCGCCTAAATAGTTGCCGATTTCTTCTTATTCCTATCGAATTTCGCGGAACGAGTGTACGATACTATCCAAATCAGCGGCAAAATTTTTGCGGCGGCTGTCCCACGTCCAGGCTACAATTTGATAATAATGGCTGGGGCTTTCGACAAAGCTGAGACGGTAGTAAATACGTTCGCGTAGGTCTTTTAGCTGTCCCAAATCGCCTGCGATAGTCAGGTCTATGCTATTTAGCCCATTTATTTGTAGGGTTGCGCTATCTATCTGTTGTGGCTTGATAAGGGTTTTCGCCATTTCTTGCACGTGTCGGTCGGCGTATTGGCGCAGCGACGTGTCAGAGGGGTTGCTCCGCGCTTGGTCTAAGACCAAGGCATAAACATTGCGATAATAATTGCAATATTGCAGTTTTGCCGTTGGGTTGAGCTTATTATCAGGGGCAGGCTGCATATAAGACGGTAGCAGCAAGGAAAATTGGCGCGTAGCATCGGCACTTGGAGCAGTGGCGGTTTGCCATTCCTTGTCATAGCTACAAGCAGCCAAGCAGCATAGCCATCCGCCGATTAGAAAATAAAGGCGCATATAGGGTAAATAATTGTAGTGCGTTTGGTTAATCAAGTGTGATAGTGGGCAAAAGCGTTTGGGTGGCGCACAGAAAAAGCCGTACAGTTAAACATTTGGGCGTAAAATTTTGTTTAGCTTAGAAATTTATTATTCACCATTATGTACACTTCTGTGATTATGTTAAATACCGAATTACAACAGCGTTTGAATGCCCAAATCCAGCACGAAGCCTTTGCATCGCAATCTTATTTGCTCATGGCTTCGTGGTGCGAACAGCGCGACCTACCCGGCATCGCCGAATATTTCTATCGCAACGCGGAAGACGAGCGCAGCCACATGCTCCGAATTTTACCGCTATTTGAATGGGCAGGGGCTTTGCTCGCTTAGAAACGCTGCCCGCCTCGCGCGATACTTTTGATAATGTATTGCAATTATTTGAACATACCTTGCAATTGGAAGTAGGGGTATCTCAATCTATCAACGAATTAGCGGGTTATTGCCAGAGTTCGCACCAATATGCCGCTTTCCAATTTCTACAGCCCTTTATCGCCGAGCAAGCCAACAGCGAAAAATCGGTATCCGAATTAATTGCGATGATTAAACGCGTAGGTTATGAAGAGCGCAACCTATATTATTTAGATAAATCGTTCAAAAAGATGGCAACCGCTAATGATGCAAAAGCAGGAGCATAGAAATAGCCCACGGCTCAGTCCGTGGGCTATTTTTATTGTGGTTTTTTGAAAATATTGCGTATTTTATCCAAAATATTTTGGTTTTCTTTCACATCGTCGTTGTAGGTGGGGCTGTCGGGTTCTTGCTGTACTACGTCGTCGTCGCGTTGGAGAGGGCGATTTTTGGGTTTTACGATAACGCGCTTGGGCGCGGGTTGTGCATTGCCGCTGGACGGTGTTACGCCGCCGCCGCGCGAGGGTCGTATTACGGGTGGTTGGTACATTGGTTCGGGTTGGTCATAGCTCGTATCGTTCCCTGACGTTGTTGGGTCGTTATCGGTAGGTAGTGCTTCGTCGGGTATGGTGGCATCGGCAGTAGTGCCGTTGTCATAAGGCATATATGGGTAAGGCGAATAATTGGGGCAGTCCATTCGCGCTTCATTTTCGGGCAAAGGCGGTACAAAACTTCGGTAAGTTTGGATTTTGAAAGCAGGGTCGGCATAACAGCGTTTCATAAAGCCGCCCCAAATAGGCAATGCAGTGGCAGCCCCTTGCCCCAAGGCTATGGAGCGGAAACGCACTCGCTTGTCGTAGCCGCCTACCCATACACCACAAACCAAGTCGGGTGTATAGCCAATAAACCAACCGTCGCTTTGCATTTGGGTAGTGCCCGTTTTTCCTGCAATATTATTGGTCAATTTATATTCAGTGCGCAAGCGTCTGCCCGTACCGCTATCGATAACGGCGGTCATGATTTGGGTCATCATACGCGCGGTTTCTTCTTCCATCGCTTTACGGCGTTGCGAAACGGCTACGGGGCTAAAGCTAGCTAAGGTATTGCCTTGGCTGTCTTTGATAGCTGTTAAGAAAAAAGCGGGTGTAGTTCGTCCGCCGTTGGCAAAGGCGCAATAGGCTTTTGTCATTTCGGCAAGGGAAATATCGGCAGCTCCCAGCGCAATGGCGGGTAAATTGGGAATATCGGCGGTAATTCCCATTTTTTGCGCTAAATAAACTGTATTTTCGATGCCGCCTTCGAACAATACTTGTACTGATATGGTATTGAGCGATTTAGCCAATGCCCCTGCCAAGGAGTAATAGCCGCCATATTCGTCTACTTCGGCGTTGCGGGGTTGCCAATCTTGATAATTGCTATAAATGCGCAGTTCGTTGGGAAAATATTGGCAAGGGCTGATACCGTTTTCTATGGCATTGGCATATACGATGGGCTTAAATGTAGAACCTACCTGTCGTTTTGCTTGTACGTGGTCATATTTAAACTTGCCAAAATCACCGCTACCGACATAGGCTTTTATTGCACCACTCTGCGGGTCCATGGCTACCAAGCCTGCATTCAAAAACATCAAATAGTAGGCAATAGAATCGTTGGGCGACATCGTTTTTTCTATCTCTCCTTTCCAGCTAAACAATTTCATGGGTATAGGCAAGCGAAATGCCGATTCTATTTCTAACTGCGATTTGCCTGCTGCTTTCATACTTTTGTATCGTTCTGATTGTAAACGGGCATTATTGATAATATCGGTAGCTTTGCCCCAAGGTCTTTCGTTTTTCCAATGTTCATCGAACAATTTCTGCAATTTGGTGAGGTGTTCGCGGGTAGCCTCCTCTGCATAACGCTGCATACGGCTGTCTATGGTCGTATATATTTTCAAGCCGTCGGTATGTATATTGTAAAAAGTACCATCGGGCTTAGGGTTATTCTTGCACCATTGTTTTAGCTCGGTGCGCAATTTTTCGCGAAAATGATTGGCTATCCCCTCCACTACGTCGCGGCTATATTTCAGCACGATGGGGTCTTTTTTCATTTTTTCGGCTTCGTCTGCGCCTAACCTGCCGTATTTGACCATTTGCGCGAGTACTACGTCGCGGCGTTGTCGGGATTTATCGGGGCTTCGGCGCGGGTTATAGGTCGTAGTAGCTTTGAGCATACCCACCAACACGGCTGATTCTTGGGGCAATAATTGGTCGGGTTGTTTGCTAAAAAAACCGCTGTGATTGCCGAGCCTATTCCAAACACGTCTTCGCCAAACGATACGGTATTGAGGTAAAGTGTAATAATATCTTCTTTGCTATATACTTGTTCGAGGCGATTAGCAATGATGGCTTCGCGCAATTTATTGACGGGCATAGTAAGCAGCCCGTGGTCTTCGCGCGGAAACAGATTTTTGATGAGTTGTTGGCTGATAGTGCTACCGCCGCCCGCGCTATCGTCGCCCAACAAAATGGTTTTGACCAATACGCGAAACAAACTGCGCGTATCGACTCCTTCGTGCTGAAAAAATCGGGCATCTTCGGTAGCTATCAAGGCATTGATAACGCTCGAATGGATTTTGTGATAGGGTACGTTACTGCGGTTTTCAAAGTAATATTTGCCCAACAAACCACCGTCAGAGCCAAACACTTCGGTCGAGACGGGATTTTTGATGGCTCGCAAGCCTTCTTGGTTGGGCAAGGGTCCGAAAGCTCCGCCCAAAACGGCAAATATCAACAAAGCCATAGCCAACAAGCCTACTAAAGCCAAGCTCAGAACAATGAGCAATACTTTGCGCCAAGGGCTTTGCTTGGGCGCATTTGTGTTAGGTGTTTTTTTGCCTGCCAAACGGTTGATAGCCGCCTCTACTTCGCGGTCGCCAAATCGACGAGTTTGGTCATTGTTATAATTGCTCATGGTATATCATCAATTGGAACAAAAGAGTAGCCCCTAAGCGAATAGACAAATTAGTATTTATGCTGCGCTTAGTACAAGACATTAGCAATGGTCAGAAATGTCTCCTACCTACTTTTAACCGACAAAGGTAGTGTTTTTTCGGATTTAGCGCGTATGATAAAGCCCTACATCGACAAAAATACCGTATTTTTGCTGCTCCAACCCCATATTCATCTAAGTCTATTTGATTGCCAAAAGTATGATACCTCTATTATTTCGCCGCTATTTGTTGGGTTTAGTAGTACTTAGCCTCTGTTGGGCAAGTTGTGGCAAGCACCTCATCGTCATCGAAGAGGTGAGCGATATACCCATCAGCGACTGCGCCTTGTTTAGCCAAACCGAACATATTGTCAACGATTCGGTGGCTTATGCTGCCCTACTTTTGGAAATGTGGCAAACCCCGAATGTGAAAACATTAGCACCTTACCGCCTATCGATTTTGGTGAAAAAACGGTCTTAGGCAAGCTAACATCGGTACAAAATGCGTGTAGCGTCAGTTACCAACACGCCGTTTTTGCCGATAGCGACGCGAAGCAATATATTTATCGCATCACAGCCCTACCCGAAGGCGATTGCCCCAGCAACCACTCGTCGATGAATTGGATAAGCATACCCAAGTTGCCCGCCGATTATAGCGTAGTATATGAAGTAGAATAGGCATAATGCAAGTATCCAACCCGATAAGGCAATAAGTTTGGGGACTAATATTGCTCTTTTTCGTTCGGGAAATCATTGCTCTTTACATCTTCGATATAACGGCTAACAGCTCCCTTTATATCGTCGTATAGATTGAGATAGCGGCGCAAAAATCGCGGTTGAAATTCTTTGCTAATGCCCAGCAAATCGTGCGACACCAATACTTGCCCATCTACATATTTTCCTGCACCTATACCTATAATAGGAATATGTAGTGTTTCTGCTACGCGCTTGCCCAATTCGGCGGGAATTTTTTCGAGTACAATGGCAAAGCAACCCAAACTTTCTAACAATTGGGCATCGTTCACTAAGCGTTCTGCTTCTTCCTCTTCTTTGGCTCGCACCGTATAAGTGCCAAATTTATAGATAGATTGTGGAGTAAGCCCCAAATGCCCCATGACGGGTACGCCCGCGCTCAAAATGCGGCGGACAGAGCCTTGTATTTCCTTGCCACCTTCTAACTTAACGGCATGTGCGCCCGATTCTTTCATGATGCGAATCGTAGAGGCTAAGGCTTTCTTGGAATTACTTTGGTAAGCACCAAATGGCAAATCGACCACTACCAAAGAGCGATTGACGGCTCGCACCACCGACGAAGCATGATAAATCATTTGGTCTAAGGTGATGGGTAAGGTTGTTTCGTGCCCTGCCATGACGTTAGATGCAGAGTCGCCCACCAAAATGACATCTATACCAGCATCGTCAATAACGCTTGCCATAGAATAGTCGTAAGCGGTGAGCATCGAAATTTTTTCGCCACGTTCTTTCATGGCTTGCAATACGTGGGTCGTAACGCGTTTGGCAGTTGTTTTGTGTACTGACATAAAGAGAAAAAAAACCTACAAAAAAATTGAGTAAGGGAAAAAACAACAAATTATACACACAACATATTACTACATAAATACACATAGCAATATCAAGCCTTACTTTAGAGACAAATTGATTGTTAAAAATAAAAGGTAAAAAAAGTTGCCGCGAATTATACAAAATTACACAAATATTTCAATATATTTTATTTTTTAAATTCGTGACTTCGGTGCAAAAAGTCATTTTACCAAAGTGTTTAGTAATTTCAAAATGTGTAAATGGCTGTAAATAAATAATTTACAATTTGAAATTAAATTTAATTTGTGTCAATTTTGCCTTTTTTGCACTACAGTCATTCGTTTGCCTACAATATCATAAGACTCTATGCCAATAAGTTTCAATCAATATATCATGTTTTTATTTTAAAATATAGTATTTACACTCAACGATAGATTTTTCGTCCAAGATATTCAGTTTTTTAGCAGCACTTTTGGTCAGGCTCATCATCACATTTTCGTTGTTGAGGATACTGGGTAGCCTTTCTATGACCATAACATAAATAGCTTTCCCGTTCATCGGGTTGCTGACACGCAAGATAGTGCGCAGGGGTGCGGTGCGGTGCAGGGCATACATATTGCCGCCCGAGGTGGCTGATGCACCTGAATCATCAAAGCACGTTGTAATACCTGTTTGGGTTATTTTTCGATACATACCATTCGGGTCTTTTTCGACCGAGCTATATTTGCGCTCAAATGCCGATAGCGATTTGCTCGCGGGTGCTGCTGGTGTTGCACTTGTTTTATTAGCTACTTTGACCAATGCCTCGCCGCTTGGTATCACCCACTCCACGATGATGTCTTGCCCAGGTTTGACGGCAAAGTCGGGCAATTTATTCCATGCTTGCAGCGCGGTGATATTTTGGTTATACATTTTAGCAATGCTATACAATGTTTCGCCTTGCCCTACTTTGTGTTTGATGGGCTTCGGTTGGGTAGTGGCTTTGGCGGGTGCAGTGGCTTTGGTCGCAGTCGTATCCGATAAGGTTTTGACAGTAGTTTTGGTTTCGGCAACAGAGGCGGTTTTGGGTTTATCGCTCACAATATCCTTTACTGCTTGCTGTATGCTCTTGCCCGCATTAGGGTCTTTTACCACAACAACAGCATTATTTGCCGGTTTTTCCGTATTTTTGGCGGTGCTTGGCGCGGTTTTTACCTTGCTCAAATCTGCTTTTTCGTTGGGCAAGGTCGGGTTACTATCCATGCGCACGGCTACGCCCGCCCCAGCCGATTTTGATTTGCCCGGAATTTTAACTATATCGCCTTGTTTGATACCCGCAGTAGCTATTTTGGGGTTAGCTGGTTTTAAAGGATCAATATTTACGTTGTAGTTAACCGCTATTTTATACAGCGTTTCGCCTTTGACTACTTGGTGTGTAGCAGCAGTTTGGGCATATATCGGCGATAAAGACAAGGTCAATGCCACAAGTACAAAAAAACGGTTTAATTGCGTGGTATAAAAAGATATTTTTTTATAAAAAAGATTATTTGTTTGTAGCGCAAAAAAGAACAGTTCGCAAAAATACTTCATCGCTTGTTAGGTGCCTTATTTTGCGAAGTTCTGCGCAACCCTATCAAATCGTGTATTTACGAATTGTATAGGCACTTTGTAAGCTACAACGTGCAAAGTTACGATATTTAGTCTATAATGCAGTACTAAGGTTTAATGCTATACACAAAAAAAATAAATTTTCTTGCCCTTATGCTACATGCTATTACCCAAAAAGGCACACATTTACACATAGACGACCGCAACGAATTATATAGGGGCGGCGAAGGGCGTATATTATTGCTCGACGAATTGCCCAATATGGTCGTTAAGCTATACTTAGACCCTAACAAGGCAATGTCAGCAGCCCAATTTGATGCCTTGCAAAGTTTAGACCCGCACTATTTTGTAGCACCTATCGAGTTGGTATTTGATGCTGCGCCTCCGTCCTCCGCCCAACTGCGTAGTATATTGGGTTTTACGATGCCTTATTTAGACGATACCGAACACATACCGCTCAATGCCTTATTCAGCCCTGCTTATTGCCAAAGGCACCAAATAGATTACGGGCGCAAAATAGGCATTATCCGACAAATGTCGGCTGCTTTGACTGCGGTGCACGCGCAAAATATCTGTATTAGCGACCTTAGCGGCTTAAACACCCTCATCAATCGGCGTACTGATGCCGTTCGGTTTATCGATACCGATTCGTACCAAACCCTTGCACACCCACATTCGGGCGTATTGCTCGACGATATACGCGACTATCTGTATGGCGGAAAAATCTGCCCCGAAAGCGATTGTTTTGCCTTGGCAGTTTTGGCATTTCAATTGTTGGCACATACCCACCCATTCAGAGGGATACACAGGAAGTATGCCTCTTTGTCGGAGCGCGTCATACGACGTTTGCCCGTTTTTATCACCGATAGCGACCTAACACCGCCCAAGTGCTACGCACCGCTGCAAGTTCCCCTGCTCCAACAACAATTTGAGGCTATTTTTGTGCAGGGCAGCCGCCACCACCTATCCTTATCTGATGCTGACGTATCGTGCCAACACAAGACTGCATCAAATTCGAAGCAAGCAATATCACCCCTTAGCTTGCCTACTAACTCGACTATTTCGGGCAATTCGGGGCAATTGCGCTGGCAAACAGCCTTCCCGCTGGCAGTAGATGAACTTGTTCAGGGCGTATTTGCCCTGCCGCGCCGCTTGGCAATACGCACCAATCAACGCTATTGCGTGTTTGATGCGTCCAATAGCGGTGTACTGCGGCTAACCGACCAAATAGACAGTTCCGATTATGACCAATTCTATATCGGCAATACACAAATAGTAGCCCTAAAAGCCGACCAACTCTATGCCATCAACGACCGACAAGCAGCTATGTCCTTAGACAACGTATCGGGCGTGGGGGCACAACGCTGTATCGTCCAATATGGCAATATGTTGGCAATGGTAGGCGACCAATATTTGCGTCAACTATATTTGGACGACATAAACGGCAATTTTATCCGAATGACCCATACACCCGTAGCAGGCAAGGCTTTCCGCGCGTCCGATACTGCTATTTGGCAGAGTGTGGGCGGGCAATATTGCCTATTCTATCGGTCGGGCGAACACCTATCAAGTGCTTGGTGCGATGCCAAATTGCGCAACCTATATTTAGCCGAGCAGCATGGCATAGCTGCCATAGCTCACCTGCATCAGGGCACCGAGCAATTGCGTTATATATTTGGAAGTTTGCATCACTTGCATTGGCAAAGTTCAGCTGTTGAAGCTACACAATTAAGTGCAGTAGCTTACCGCCCTATTCAAAAAGGGCACGGTTGGCTATTTGAACCTGCTGACAATACATTAGTCCTGCGCCGCACCGAAGATTTTGCCGTATTACAAACCGCTCCTTGCCCCATCCTAAGCACCCAAACACAACTCTACTATACCGAAGCGGGCATAGTGGCATGGGAAGGCAACGAGGTTTGGCTCATCAATACGATGCGGTAGGCGGCACACCTCACCAAAAACAAAGTACTAAGAACAGCACTATAAAGCACCCGCTATCGCTCAATCTATGGGGCGCATTTTTCCGTACAACCCGCGCAGTATACCATATAATACAGCTAATATCGCAAGGGCAAAAAACAGCCATTTGCCACTTGTAAATATTCCCGTAGCCACTGCCCATGTATAGCTAACAGCGGGGTAATCATTGAGCAAGGTGACGATGCAAATATTTTCGGCTATATCAAAGCCAAAAATGCCCAAGGGTAGCAGGTTCGCAGTCGCGAAAGGGCGATAAGGGCGGTTGCGATAGAGCAAAGATAGTATTACCACAAACAAAGCGGTGTATACGATGGGATAGGCTATGTCGGTAGTGACTTCTATGTAGGCGTATTGTTGGCGGGCTGCTTGTCCGTACTTATCGAGCATCTGCCATATAACGTCGGGCTGATAATAGGGCAATAAATCGATAATGCCTACTTGCTGCCCTGCCAATTGATTGATGCGCTGCTCGGCATTGGGCAAAATATAGGCGGGAAATAAGGCATACAACAACAATAAAACGAGCAAAATAGGCACGCGAGCGGTTCGGTAAGCCCAATTAGACAAGGCGGTAAGCATACAATATTAAACAATTATGCTGTATCGATAATACATTTTGATTACTATCGAAAATTATGTATATTTTTAACAGACACATAACTTATGAATACGGCATGAAACTCAATCAAGGCAATGATTGTAACTATTTAGGTATAGGGTTTTGGGTATATGGGGTAATGAGCAATACTTATCTAATAATGCCCAAGATCGCTGCATATTCGATTAGTTCCCCCTACAAGGCTAAATAGTTACCAATGATTTATTCAAAGGCTAGGGCAAAATTATTGACCATTGTGAGGGCATCGGGAAAATTGTCGAATGTTTGGGTATTTCCGTTGTTAATGAGGTCTATATTTTGCGGGGTATTCCATAGTTTATCGAAATCGAGGGTTAGCGTTAGTTCGGCGGGGTCTTTTCCTACTTCGAGGTTTCGGGGCAGGCTCACTTGTCGGAATAGGTCGTCAAACCCTGTATGAAAAATAAACGCTTGATTGGGCACGGCGGTAGATCGGCAGTTACGTAGCCTTCCACTTTGGCAAAAATATATTTAGATGCCCAATCCCAATAATGGGCAACGGCATAGCTCAGTGGGTTAGGCGGGGCAATGTCGGCGGGATTAGTGGCATTTTTGAGGGAGTCCAGTCCCAGACCAAATTTGAGTGCGGTATAAGTGCCAGTGGGCAGGGTGTCGGTCAGTATTTTGGGGCTATTAAAATCATGGAGTATGACATCGAATAGCTCTACCTCTGTACCGTCGTCTTTCAGCAAGCGAAGGTCGGACAAATAAAATAGGAGTGTATTGACTCGATAGCGTTGCCCCAAGGCGTTGGTATAAACTTCGTTCAGTGCAAATTCCTTGCCATTGGCTTTTGCCTTGATGTTGAGGGTGACGACTTGGGCTTCGGGGTCTTTTTCGCAAGCTGATAGCAGGCAAGCAAATAATGCCAAGCAACTGACATAGAAGAATAATCGGAAAGACATGGCTTTAAGGGATTAAGGGAAAATTGATTATTAGGGTTAGATGAAGCGATGGGAAAAAGTATTTTGTTTTCATAGCCCATGATTGGAATTGTGGGCTATGTGTTTTTTTCTGCAAATAATAGACTTGTGGCGGCGGCACTTACTTGGGCGTAAAATGGTGCTTTTCAGCCCCAAAACTGCTCTTTTTCCACTCCAACCCGACCACAGCCACAAGTCTAATTTCGTTTTGTTTATAGGTCAAATTTGATTCCTTGTGCCAGCGGCACGGTCGTGCTGTAATTGATGGTATTAGTTTGTCGGCGCATATAGGCTTTCCAAGCATCGCTGCCCGATTCGCGTCCGCCGCCGGTTTCTTTTTCGCCGCCGAAAGCACCGCCTATCTCCGCGCCTGATGTGCCGATATTGACGTTAGCAATACCGCAGTCTGAGCCTTCGTGCGACAAAAATTGTTCTGCTTCGCGTAGGTTAGTGGTCATAATCGCCGAAGACAAACCTTGTGGTACATCGTTTTGTAGGGCAATAGCTTCATCTACGTGGTCGTATTGCAGCAAGTATAAAATAGGGGCAAAAGTCTCGTGTTTGACGATATTGTATTGTTCGGCTACTTCAATAATACAAGGACGCACGTAGCACCCCGACTCATAGCCTTCGCCCGACAAGATGCCGCCTTCGACCAATACTTTGCCGCCCGACTCCTGGGCAATCCTGACCGCATATTCATAGGCTTGCACAGCGGCGGTATCGATAAGTGGCCCTACGTGGTTATTTTCGTCTAAGGGATTGCCGATGCGCAATTGGCTATATGCCTTGACGAGTGCATTTTTCACTTTGTCGTAAATACTGCTGTGTACGATGAGGCGGCGCGTAGTAGTACAGCGTTGCCCGCATGTGCCTACTGCGCCAAATACCGCTCCTACGAGTAACTGTAGGTCGGCGCTTTCGGTCATGATGATGGCGTTGTTTCCGCCCAATTCTAAGAGGCTTCGCCCCAAGCGTTCGGCAACGGTTTTGCCTACAATTTTGCCCATTCGCGTAGAGCCCGTAGCCGATATGAGCGGCACGCGGCTGTCGTTTGAAAGATATTCGCCGATGCGATAATCGCCATTTAGTAAGCACGAAATACCTTCGGGCAGGTGGTTGTCGCGCAATACTTGGGCAAAAATATGTTGGCAGGCGACGGAGGTAAGTGGTGTTTTTTCGGAGGGTTTCCAGATACACACGTCACCGCAAACCCAAGCTAAGGCGGCGTTCCAAGCCCATACCGCCACAGGAAAATTGAATGCCGTGATGATACCTACAATGCCAAGCGGGTGCCATTGTTCGTACATGCGGTGGTACGGACGCTCGGAATGGATAGTAAGCCCATAGAGCTGGCGCGATAGACCTACGGCAAAGTCGCAAATGTCTATCATCTCTTGTACTTCGCCGTAGCCTTCTTGTAGGCTTTTGCCCATTTCGTATGATACCAATTTGCCGAGTGGCTCTTTGTATTGGCGCAATTTTTCGCCAAACTGACGCACAATCTCGCCGCGTTTGGGGGCGGGCACCATGCGCCAAGTCTGAAATGCAGTGCTTGCAGCACTTATCACTGCTTCGTAGTCGTGGTGGGTAGCGGCTTTTACATAGCCGATGATATTGCCGTCAACGGGCGAATAGGATACGATGAGTTCGCCATCGCCGTCTATCCATTGCTGCCCCGTCGAAACGCCGAGGTTATGTTCGTGGATACCTAATTGGGACAAAAACGTGGTTTCGGTCATATTTTTATGATATAATGTGTTTTTTCAAGTTTAGTTCTATGTCAAATTTGCCGCAAAGGTACAAAATAAGTGGCTAATCTGTTGTATAATGCGGTATTTCGGCGTTAGTATTGTCGATAGAACGTAACTATTTATCCTCATAGGGAGAATAGCTGTTTCTAATCGAATATGCAACGATATCACGCCTTATCACCCCATACCCAAAACCCTATACCCTAAATAGCTACTTTGCCGAAAAAGCGTATTTCAAAAAATATGCCTACAAACAGCAAAGCAATCCCAAGGATAACCCCTATATGCGCTTGTTCGATACCATAGACAAGCAAGCAAGTTATGACGAAGATAAATTGCTCAAAAAATTTGCCCATGATGCCATTGGTCAAAAGTTGTCGGCAGCCAAAAATTATCTCTACCAACTTATTTTAGACTGCCTGACGATGTATGATGCAGCGGGCGAATCGCTGCGCCACAAATTGCGCCAACACATACGCCATATCGAAGTATTGATAGACCGAGGTTTGTTTGAGCAAGCATCGAAAAAAATAGAAACAACCCGCAAACTGCTACACCCCGACAATATTATCAACCAATATAGCTGGCATATAGAACTGATAAACCTACAATTAGAGATATTGCCCTACAAAACAGAGGTGTTTGAGGCGCGTATGCAATTGCAGGACGAAAAAAGCTATATTTTGACTGTAGTGACCAATAGCCAAAGCTATTATAACCTTTACCTCAAATCGCTTCATCTGCTCGAACAAACAGGCGACAAACAACTCGCCAAGCACCACCGCCAAGCCGAGCAGTTTGAGCGTATAGTTGAGCACCCACTCATGGCAGACATCAATTTGGCACTATCTTTCAATCCGCGTTTATTTTTTTGTAATACTTGGTTCAATTATCACCTATGGCGTGGCGACTATACGCAAGCCCTATATTATGCACAGTTGCAATTAGCACAGTTCGATACGCCCATGTTGCAAACCAGCAATGTGCAAAAATATATGATAGCTTACAAAGGTGTGTTGCTTGCCCTCACACGTCTGCACGACTTTGAGCAATTCGATGCTACGGTCGAATCGGCTACACGGTGGTACGAAGCAAATGTTCGGTACATAACGCCCGAATCCGTCAATACGCTGCAAGACGTATTATATGGTTCGCCGTTTGATGCCTATTACCAAGAAAAAAACTATTCGCGGGCAATCGCACTCATTCCACAAATCAAAGTTTATCTGAGCAATCCATTCGCACAACGACAAAAAGGCAATAACCTACATTATCGCTTGTGTATTGCCGCGCTTTATTTCTACGAACACCAATACGACCAAGCCCTCGAAGAACTGAACACCCTATTAGACGACAAAGATTTTGATACCGTGCCCATCATACACGGCACAGCTCGCATACTGCACCTGCTCATTCACCTCGAATTGCACAACGAACTATTGCTCGAATCGCTGGGCAGGGCTACCTATCGCTTTTTGTATCAAACCGACCTTAATTACCAAGTAGAAACGGCTATCGTGCGTTTCTTGCGCAACGTAGCACAATATCCTAACCGCAAAGCCTTTAACGAGGGCTTGCGCCAACTACGCGACAAATTGCAAACTTGGCATGACGACGGATTTGAACGCGAAGCCTTCGTCAGAATCCATTATTTAGGATGGATAAATAGCAAATTAGCAGGCTGTACTGTCCGTGAATGGCAACAAAAACAAAATAATATGCTCGTTACAGTGGCATAATAACGTGAAAAATTGGGCAAATCGGGCGTTTTTTCAGAAAAACGCCCGATTTTTTTATGGTTTATGAGGGTCAAAAAAAGGGTCAGAAATAGAACGAAAAAGGTATATAATCGGCTGACAATCAGGTATTTGCAATCCAAAAATAATGTGCGCAAAAGTTGAAAAACAATATTAATTTGGTTTGGCATCGGGTATTGTGGCGATGTATTTTTGCATCATCAACCACTACAAACGACAAGGTTTGCACCCTAAACCCCAATAAATTATCCAATTTTATTTTTCTTTTTATCAATTAATCTTTCACTTTTTAAATCTTTTTTACCATGTCCAGCAATTTCTTTTCTACCGCCGCCGCTACAATCCTTTTGGCTATCGCTCTCTTAGGATTTACCCACACCGCCCAAGCCCAAGATTATGATTGGTCGCAAGACCCCAACGCCCAAGAAATGTACAACGATTTGATGAACAATGTGGATCAAACCTACCAACAATCGTATGACGAAAACATGCGAGCAGCCAACCAGATTATAGAGCAACAAGCGATTAACGAACAACAATATTACAACGAATTGATGGATTTGGTCAATACCTCCTACGCCGAATCCTATGCCCAATACCAAGCTATGTTCGACCAAATCATTGCCAATGCCAACGCCGATGCCGCCGTGATGCAAGCGCAATTAATGGCACAAGGCGCAACAGCCTACCAACAAGCCTTGGCACGCGGTATGAGCGATGCCGCCGCCCAACAAGCCGCCGTACAAACCATCGGAAATATAGCCAGCACCAACAGCGTCACCAGTTCGTTTGGGCACGACCTCACTATGAAAATAATGAACAATTATCCCAATGGCAGCGGCGCACTCTATCGATATGCCGACGGCACCTACGGCAACTGGGCAACGCGCTATTAGAAACTAACATCTCTATCACCCTAATTACTTACTCCTTTCACCTCATCATCAACTTCCTCGTTCCGTCATGAACATTTTTCGTTTCCAACTCGCCCTTTTATTGTGTTGCTTACTCGGCATTAGTAGCAGTTTGCTTGCCCAGCCTATGAGCATCAACGGCAGACATGATACCCACCCAAACAGCAATGCCCGAATGCCGATGAGCATCAATAGCCCCAAATCGAGTATCAGGGCGGGCAATAATACCCTATCTATCCAAGGCATTGCAGACAACTGTAGCTTGGTCATAGGCAACGACCTGCGCATCGTATCGCTACAAACAACATCAGGGCTTGCTATACCTTTCAGTACTATCCAAGCACCCGCCAACAGCACCCTGCCCGCCAATACGCGCTATTACGCTTTGACATGGACAGCACCCAGCAATGCTGCTGTTATCAGAGGCATATTAGCTATCTGCCCCTGCGGAGGTAGCCCCGCGCTCTACACAGATATTTGGTAGTCAAGCCCCCCAATTTATTATCAGACGGCAAATCGAAAAGAAGTGCCCTGAACTCCTTTGCTGGGTTTGGGGCATTCTTATTGCCCAAATACTGCCAAGTATAAATAGCGACAAATGACACTTTGTCACTTCGTCGAAACAAAAACCTGTCATAAGCACCCTATCTATGCCATTTTTGCCCGCTGATAAGCATTGGCACAACGATTGATTAAGAGTAGGAAACAAATTAAATCACACTTTAAACAACCGATAAGTTATGAGCAAAATCATAGGAATAGACTTAGGCACTACCAACTCGTGCGTAGCCGTCATGGAGGGCAACGAACCCGTTGTGATTGCCAATAGCGAAGGCAAGCGCACTACGCCCTCAATAGTCGCTTTTTTAACTAATGGCGAACGCAAAGTGGGCGACCCCGCCAAGCGCCAAGCCATCACCAACCCCCGCAATACCATACAATCTATCAAACGCTTTATGGGCAACCGTTTTGACGAAAATAGCGGCGAAACGAGCAAAGTTGCCTACAAAGTAGTGCGCGGCGACAACAATACCGTGCGCGTCGATATAGATGGCCGCCTCTATACGCCCCAAGAAATATCGGCAATGGTATTGCAAAAAATGAAAAAAACTGCCGAAGATTACTTGGGCTACGAAGTAAGCGAAGCCGTTATTACTGTACCCGCCTACTTCAACGACTCGCAACGCCAAGCTACCAAAGAAGCAGGCGAAATTGCAGGCTTGAAGGTGCGCCGCATCATCAACGAACCCACAGCCGCCGCCTTAGCTTACGGCTTGGACAAACGCAATAAAGAACAAAAAATAGCCGTCTATGACTTAGGCGGTGGTACTTTCGATATTTCTATCCTCGACTTAGGCGATGGCGTTTTTGAAGTAAAATCGACCAATGGCGATACGCACTTAGGCGGTGACGATTTCGACCAAGTTATTATAGACTGGCTCGCCGACGAATTTAAAAGCGACTTTAATATAGACCTACGCAAAGACCCAATGGCACTGCAACGCCTGAAAGAAGCCGCCGAAAAAGCCAAAATCGAATTGTCGAGCAGTAACGAAACCGAAATCAACCTGCCCTATATTACTGCTATTGACGGTCGCCCCGAACACTTGGTCAAACGCATTTCTCGCGCCAAATTTGAACAATTAGCCGACCGCCTCGTCCAAGCTACCCTTGCACCCTGCCGCCAAGCCCTCAAAGATGCTGGCTATAACGCATCGGACATTGACGAAGTAATTTTGGTGGGCGGTTCGACCCGTATCCCCAAAATCCAAGAGGTGGTAGAGCAATTGTTCGGCAAAAAACCCAACCGCGGCGTAAATCCCGACGAAGTAGTTGCCGTAGGCGCAGCCATTCAGGGCGGCGTACTAACGGGCGACATAAAAGATGTATTGCTACTCGATGTGACACCTTTGTCCTTGGGTATCGAAACAATGGGCGGTGTATTTACGCGCCTCATCGAATCGAACACGACCATTCCCGCTCGCAAATCCGAAGTATTTTCGACCGCCAGCGACAGCCAACCCTCAGTCGAAATCCATATCTTGCAAGGCGAACGCGCTATGGCTCGCGATAACCGTACCATCGGTCGCTTTATCTTAGACGGTATCCCGCCTGCCCCACGCGGCATTCCGCAGATAGAAGTTACTTTCGACATGGACGCTAACGGTATTTTGAGCGTATCGGCAAAAGACAAAGGTACGGGCAAACAACAAAGCGTGCGCATAGAAGCCTCCACCGGTTTGTCAAAAGACGAAATAGAACGTATGCGCAACGAAGCAAAAGCCAACGAAGAAAATGACCGCCAAGCCAAAGAGCGCATCGAAAAGCTAAACCAAGCCGATAGCATGATTTTTCAAACCGAAAAACAATTGAAAGAATACGGCGAAAAACTCACAGCATCGAGCAAAGCAAGCATCGAACAAGCCTTGTCGCAACTTAAAACTGCTCATGCCGCACAGGACCTTAATGGTATAGAAACAGGTATGAACGAACTGAATAATGCTTGGCAAGCCGCCTCGCAAGATTTGTACCAAAGCCAAGACGATAGCGCAAGCAATAACGGCTTTAACTCGAATAATAATACCCAAGCCAATAATGCCGATGAAGTGCAAGACGTAGAGTTTGAAGAAGTAAAACACTAATCGCAACTTTAAACCTCTGTACCGCAAACCCCCGTTACTACCTTTTGGCGTAGTAACGGGGGTTTTGGGCATAACACCGAAGCGGGAGGTATCCGATTTATTTTGTGTTATTATTGTTGTTATTTGCCATCTGTGTTATATCTCCGAAATTAAAAGTATGCTTCCCTTTTTCTGCAATTTTTCCAATAGTTTCTAAAAGTTGAAAAAACTTGATATTATCATCTCCCTTCATTAGTTCAGATGCGTTTTTTAAAGTTCTCGCTGTTGCAACTGCTGTCCGAGCATTTTCGAGGTCTGCTTTTGCCCTGATTTTTGCTTCTAAATGCTTGGCGAACAAATCTTGAATCGTCTTTGGAAAGGTCAAGTCTTTCAATTGCGCTTGTTCGATAGTCAGCCCCAGTTGCATCACTTTATTCTCCATTTCTTCGGTTTTGAAGTCGGTTAGTTCATTCCGCTTTTCATTCAAGGTTTCGCTATCCATGGCAGCAATTTTATCTCTTAAAAATATTTGAACTATATTGCATATCCGATTTTCCACATCTTGCATCAAGTATGCCGCCTTGTTGTCTAAGGAGAATTGGGCTAAGACCTTTTGCCCATCTAAAACTTTATACAAAACGTTAAAAGAAAATCGCAAGGCGACATTGTCCTTAGTCAAAACCTCTTGATTTATAACAGATATTAGTTTGCTTGTCGTGGGCAGGCAGAACAATTCAATCCGGTTTTTGAAATCCCAAAATTCGTAATATCCTGGGGCTAAGGTCTGTTCAAAATTATTATTTCGATATAAGTAGCCCATATTATTGGGTCTTACTTGTAATTTTTTCTTAAAAATTGACATATTTTTTTATTTTTAGGATTAGAAAGAAAAAAGGTAAAAAGCTCCAAATACAAGGGAAAATATTTTAAGTTTAAGCAAATAGCCTAAACGGTATCCATTATTTTGCAAACTCAAATTCGGATTGAGTATTTCTACTCCGCTTTTTACCCTTTTTTGTCAGATTAAGTGTCTGAGGTGCTGCCAATCGAGCTGCTGTACGCAGCCCCACGTGTGAAAAGCCCCGCAATACCCATTTTGAGTTTGCTTTTCACTAATTTCAAATGGTGGCGGTATATCGTTAAATTTTTTTGTAACTATTTAATTTATGGTACAAGGTTTTGGGTGTGGGGCAATGGGCTAGGTCTATCCAATAAGGCCCGACCTCGTTGCATACTCGCCCCGACAAGGATAAATAGTTGGTAACTATTTAGGCGGTGTACTTCTTTGCGCTGATTTATGTTTGTAGGTCGCATTTATTCCCACAGATCTAATGTTAGATGCCATGCCTACGGCATTTTAAGAATCGTACTTGCTATATGCTACCAATATAACATACCTACGGCATTTTAAGAAGTGATTAAGGTGTAGTCTCTGCAACGCTCAAATTTAAGGTTAAATTTTCGATTTCTTACTTTTGCCGGAAATCTAATGAATAGCATAGTGGTCCGATTTTTACGTTTTGAGTATTAATTTTGCCTATCATGTATCCATTTCCAAGCGTTAGATAATTGAGATATTAGTTCAAGAACTCCCCCCTAAGCCCCTCAAAGAGGGGGAATTTATATAAGATATAATTTGCTGATTATCAATAATTTACGATAAATTATAAAAAATATTTAATGTATATTATCTTTAAAATGCCGTAGGCATATTACATAGGTAACATCTAACAGACACAAGCCTGAGCATACCGTAGGCATGAAACTCGTGTAAGGTAAGTGTATAAAACTTAAAAATCATACCACTATCGGCAAAACCGCCTAAATAGTTACGAACTAAAATAACAATTTATTACAATATAATCACAATCGTTTATAAAACTAATATTTATTTAAACACAAATCAGACTATCCGCCGCACGGTGCTATGTGCTGTAATTTGTGGTGAGTCGGGATTTATGCCGCCTATATGAACGATACCCGGCTTTTTGCCCACCTCAAAACTGCCCAAATCGCGTTCGTAGCCCAAGGCTTGCGCTCCGTTGAGGGTTGCCCATTGCAGCAATTCGGCGATGGGTATATGCGGCGCATAATCGGCGATGGTTTTCAGTTCGGACAAAATACAGAGCTGCCAATTAGATGTGAGGCTATCTGTGCCTATGGCGATATGGACTCCTAATCGGCGGAAGGTATCAAAATGAGGCAGGCGGTTTTCGATATAGCGGTTGGCATTGGGGCAGAATACCCAAGTAATTGGGCGTTGTGTTTGTTGTAGGGCGCGTATATCGGCATCGGTCGAGATGGTATTATGGACAAGCAATAGGCGTGGAAGTTGGGCGGGGTTTTGCCATTGTCGTAAAATATATTGGCTCGAATTGGCACTAATGGGCGAAAAAAATTGTTCGATACGTATGCCAAGGCTATGGTATAAGTCGACAAAATCGCCCGTAGCGGTTTGGAACATTTCGTTTTCGGCATTACACTCTTGGTGGTGTATCGAGCTAACCCAAGCATTAGGAGCATTGATTTCGTCAATGGCTTGTAGTATAGCGGGTGGCATGGTATAGGGCGCGTGTGGGGCAAGCGAAGTGGTATTGCCATTGTTGCGCGGTGCTTGCGCCAATAAATCTATACCAAGTTGCATTTTTTGGCTGATGCGCTCTTCGAGTGTATCGCCAAAAGGCACAACTATCTCTATAAAGGTATGATAGCGCAAATTTCCTTGTCGTTTTTGTTCAAATGAAGTAGCATCGTTCGATATATCGCCCACTGCTACAATGCCGTTGCGCAACATTTGGGCTTCGGCTGCTACCATAGCTTGGTCTATTGTAGCGGTACTGAACTGCATACGCAGTGCCGAAATAGGGCGCAAGAAATTGGCTAAACCCGTATAAGGCGGGATTTGGTCTTGGAGGTGCGATAGTTCTAAATGGCAGTGCGCATTGACAAAGCCAGGGCACAGAATACCTCGATAATACGCTAAATCTTCGGAGGCATAGGTGCCCGCAGGCGATACGGCTAAAATAGTACCCTCATCGTCAATCGTAATAATGCCTTTGGGCAAGGGTGGTGTAGCAATGGGATATATGAGGTCGGCAGTTAGGTGGCGCATAGTGCTAATCGAAGGTATTTGGTTTTGGGACAGGCTAATTAGCGGTCTGTATTTTAAATTTCGGTAAATGCTGCTTTGTAGCAAGGGCGCAAGCAAGATATTCAGGTTATTTTTTTTTACTCAAAATTAGAAACCACTAATAGAAAGACCGTTTTTAAGCCCCTTCGGGGCGGCATCCTAATAGAAAATAGAGACGGTATAACGACAAAAGCCCCGTAGGGGTGATATCCTAATGGTTTGTTTTATAAATTGTAGTAAGGGCGCGAGCGGGATATTCAGGTCATTTTTTTTACTCAAAATTAGAAACCACTAATAGAAAGACCGACAATAGCCATTTTTTAAGCCCCGTATGGGCGACATCCTAAGAAATACTTAAAGATTAACTTAGCGAAAGCTAAGATACAAGCCAAGCAAGCGGCGTACCTTTGGACTACTAATCGCCAAATTATTATTTTACCGTTACTAATAGAAAATAAAGACGGTATAACGACAAAAGCCCCGTAGGGGTGATATCCTAATGGTTTGTTTTATAAATTGTAGCAAGGGCGCGAGCAAGATATTCAGGTCATTTTTTTTACTCAAAATTAAAAAACCAAACCATTAGTGGGGCGTAGCTATTACCCATATTTTAGCTCAAATTCGCGCATAGCATCGACCAATACCGATACGCCTGCCAAATCCATAGCATTATATAGCGATGCGCGAAAGCCGCCTACTGACCTATGCCCTTCTAAGGCGACGCAACCCGCTTCGGCGGCAAATTGTCGGAACAAATCGTGGTGTTCGGCGATATTTGTTCTAAATGTGGCGTTCATCAGCGAGCGGGCAGCCGCATCTACATTGCCGCTAAACAGGGCATTGCGGTCTATTTCGGTATATAATAAGGCTGCCTTTTGGCGATTATCGTTTTCTATGCGCTCCAAACCTCGTTCGGCTATCCATTGCAGGGTTAGGTAGCAGCAATAAATAGCAAAAACGGGAGGTGTATTGAACATACTTCCGTTGGCAATATGCACCGAATAGTCGAGCATCGAGGGAATTTTGCGCCCTGTTTTGCCCAACAAATCTTTGCGTACAATGACGAGCGTTGCTCCCGCAGGGCCCATGTTTTTTTGCGCACCCGCATAAATCAGACCAAATTGGTCGGCTTTGATAGGACGCGAAAAAATATCAGACGACATATCTGCTACCACAGGACAAGGCGAGTCGTAGGGCAAATCGTGCAGTTGGGTGCCGTATATCGTGTTGTTGGTCGTGATATGCAAATAGGCGTGTGCCTCCGATGCTTCATATTGGGGTATATAGGCATAGCGGCGGTCTTCTGATGAGCCTACAATAGCTACTTCGCCAAACAAACGCGCCTCACGCGAGGCTTTGTCTGCCCAAACACCTGTTTTGACATAGGCGGCAGTGCCTTTTTCGGGCAATAAATTATAGGGCACCATACAAAACTGCATACTCGCCCCGCCTCCCAGAAACAACACTTCATAGGCATCGTCTAAGCCATATAGTTGTTTGACTAAGGTTTGTGCGCCTTCTAATACATCTTTGAAAGGGCGGCTGCGGTGTGATATTTCGAGCAACGATAAGCCCATACCCTTAAAATCGAGAACTGCTTGGGCGGCTTTTTCCAATACGCTTTGGGGCATGATACCCGGACCAGCGCAAAAATTGATTTTTTTCATGCGATAAATAGTAGTGCAAAGGTACAGTATTTTCTAATGATGGCGGATAGTGCTATGTTATTAGTTTTGGGTGTGCCATACAGTTATTTAGAGTGCTTGCCTATTATCATCTATAAAAATGTATTTTTTGCTTAGAAATGAAACATTTTGCATTGAAATACGTCACATAGTTGCTTAGGGATTGTGTTTAAAATAGGCAAATATAACCGAAATAACATCGGCGATATTTGCGGAAATGTCATAAAAACGTAACTTTGCATTCAAAATGCCCTTGACCGACAGCCCTATCCGCTCGATTGATTTTTTTTATTATACTAAAATATGCCTGTTTCTTACCAATTTTACCCCAAATATGCCTATTATCTGCTTTGTATGTTGGGGCTATTGCTCGCGCTTCATCCTACAATAGCTATCGTAGCACAAGCGGCACCCGCTTCTACATCGTGCAGACATAGCGGCGAAATTATCGCTTGGTTACAACCCCAAGCAGATGTTAATAAGTTGCTGCGCGACCTACCAATTGGAGACATAACTATCAAGCGTTGCTTATCTCAGCACCTCAATATTTGGCTCTTGGACTTTGACCCCGCCATAGTTGCCGAATCGGCAATGCTCGACAGGGTGCGCCGTTTGCCTGCCGTATCCTTGGCGCAATTTAACCGCCAACTCGAACCGCGTAGCACCTATCCCAACGAATTTAACGGCGGGTCAGGTCCCGCTAATTGGCAATTGGAGCGTGCCCACGCGCCTGAGGCCTGGGATATTAGCACGGGAGGCATTACTACTACGGGCGAACAATTAGTAATAGCCGTTGTCGATTTGCTGTTCGACCCTAACGATGCTGATTTTGACCTTTGGCAGAATATGGACGAAATACCCAACAATGCCATCGATGACGATAATAACGGCTTTGTAGATGACTATGACGGTTGGAGTTTTCAGAACAACAGCGACAATATTCCCGACCAAGGGAGCTTTTCTCGTCTCTGTCAATTCATCGTTCGGACCCGTAGGCACCGAAAGCGAATACCCCGTATGGTGTGCTATGTACGATACGCTGGGGTCGGTAGGCATTTTATGCCCAGGTGCCGTTACTAATAGCCCTTGGCAAGTAGATATACAGCACGATATGCCTGCCGATTGTTCGAGCGATTATACCATTATCACCCATAGCGAAATGGAAGATTATTCGCAGCATGGCGGCGTTAGTCCTACGCGAGTCGATATTGCCTCGCCCTCTTCGACCACCTCCGAATCAGCAGCGTTTATGACTGGTTCGGTTGCCCTGCTTTGGTCGGCTGCTTGCCCTGCCATGATTCAAGCCTACAAAGATAACCCCGCCAGTATGGCTCTGGCAATGAAAAATATTATTATAAGCACTGCCGACCAATCGGGTGTTTTTTGGAATAAAAATGTAGCTAACGGGCGTATCAATCTGTTCAGTGCCGCCCAAGCAGTTGTCAATAGCAGCTATTGTACGTCCATAGCCCTCGACGCAGCCGTGGGTTCTTTGGTGACACCCATGCCCAATGTATCGGTTTGCGTATCGCAGATAGCTCCTCAATTTATGCTTGCCAACTACGGAACAGACAACCTTACTAATGCCACTATTAGCTATCAACTCAATGATGCGCCCGCGCAAAGCATAGCTTGGGCAGGCAATTTGGCGTATTACGAAAGCACCATTGTCACGCTACCTATGCTGGATATACAAACGGGTAGTAATACCCTGATTATCACCATTAATAACCCCAATGGCGGCGGCGATTCTAATACCGCTAACAACGCACAAACTTTCCAATTTGATGTAGTGCCGCCCGCATTCGGACCGCTAACCGAAACATTCTCCTTGGGTATGTTTCCTGCTAATGGCTGGTCTTTGCAAAACCCCGACGGCGGGCAGACTTGGGAGCGCGTACCTTGGATAGGCGGCTACGGCGATTATACAGGTACAGCTTATATGAATAATTTCGACTATAATGCTGCCGGGCAAATCGACTATTTGGTATCGCCTTTTTTCGGTGTCAACCCCGATGCTACCGCAGCGCGTATTGTGTTTGACGTGGCTTATGCACCCTATCAAAACTATACCGATTCCTTAGCCGTATCGCTATCAACCGATTGCGGAACTACTTGGGAGCGCGTTTATTATAAAGGAGGAGCTAATTTAGCCACTAATATAGACCCTATCGGCGAATTTGAAAAATTTGTACCTGATGCTAACGAATGGCGCACCGATACTATTTGGATTAGCAACTATATCGGAGAGCAAAACGTGCAGATGCGTTTTGAAAATATCAATCAATGGGGCAACTCAATGTATGTCGATAATGTGCGTTTCGCTGCCTTTTGCCCCATTAGCATGAATGGCACGGCATTGGCTTGTCCGAATGGCGACTATACATACTCGGTTACACCCGTAGAAGGAGCAACCTATAACTGGGCTATTGTGGGTAATGGCACTATCTTATCAGGGCAAGGTACGTCCGAAATTACGGTGCGATGGAATGAGGCAGGCCTGGGCGAAGTACGCATAGAACGAAGCACACCATAAAACCAAAAATTGGACGATTACTAATAGCCTAACACAGAAATGGCTCGGCAACTACTATTTTGCCGAGCCATTTTTATTTGTTCTTATTGATTTCTATTTGAGTGCTTGCAGCACGTTTTGCGCTCCATAGCAGGGCTTGCCTACCGAATTAGCTAACTGAATAGCTTTTTGCGCAGCTACACGCGCCGACTTCTTTTTGCCTAATTTGTACAAAATGTACGAGTACGTTTCTTGGCTGTCGTAGCGCGGCTCTAAGGCTATGGAGCGTTCAATCCATTGTAAGGCTAAACGCAGGCTTTCCTTTTTGCCCGATGTACGCACTAAGTCGGCAGCTTTTCGGTGCCAAAATATAGGGTCTTTCTGCTGGGCATCGCGCATTTTTTGCTGCCGCTCTAAGCGCGAAGCGGTTTTTAGGTCGTTTATGCCGCGATAGTAGGCTATCTTGGCTTGCTCTTTTTCGCGTTTGTCCTCTAACGATTGAGTACCAGAAGCAAGCATACCTTGCAGCAATTGTTCGTCGCATTGCGCGATGGCATTTGCCAACTGCAAACCTTGCTTTTGCTCATTCGTATAAGTCAAATTTTTATGAACCGAGACTGCCACTGCTTGCTCGCTGCTGCCCTCAAAACTGTCCATTTTATTAGGCGCAGTAGCGCGGTCGGGCAATTGTGCCACTGCTTGCATGGCGATATTGAGCATAGCCCAATGGTCTTGATTGCCATGATTGCGCTCAATAATATTGCCATAGGCATCTAAAAATAGACAGTCGGGTAGTGCCTGAATGCCATAGTTTTGCGCAAAACGCCTTCCGTCGGGGCTTTCGATATCCACTTTATAGCTCACAAAATGCTGGTTATAAAACTCAGCTAAGGCAGGCTGCTGGGTGGCTTGCTGCTCAATAGTTTGGCAATTGCTACACCAGTCAGTATAAGCCGTTACAAATAAGGCTTTATGCTGTTTGCGGGCTAAGGATTGGGCATCGTCCCAAGAACCACTGAAAAAATGCAAACCCGTAGCAGAGGCTTGAAACTGGAAAATAAAACCTAAGAGTGTAGCCGTCAAAAATCTTATAGGAATGTTAAGCATAATGACATGAAATAAATTGAAGTTGTGTTCTTTGAAACCGCTATATCTCTTTCAATAAATGTGCCAATTATAGAAGACGGACACTATAAAATAGTAAAAAAACTAAAAAATGTGGAAAATAGCCATAATTATGCGCCAACCCAATGCCCTAAATTCATCAAACTTTTGAACAGCCAATACTTTGAAATACAAATTTTTTTTTCTATAACAAATAAAAAATACCAAATACCCAAGCCAAAATTATCAAGCCAAGAGCGCAATATTAAGCATAGATGCCTCGTCCAGCCGACTTTTGTTTGGCTTTATTGCAGATATAATAACAGAAAACGTAACTATTTAGCCTTGTAGGGGGAACTAATCGAATATGCAGCGATGTCAGGCGTTATGAGATAAGTATTGCTCATTACCCCATACCCAAAACCCCATACCCAAAACCCTATACCCTAAATAGTTACCAGAAAACGACACAATTTGATGGGCATTTGCGCATTTTGCCGTACCTTTGCCCTATCAAAACCATTTAATCACTCTTTAAAAAAATCCCATTATATTTAATCATGGAAGAGAATCAAAAAAAAGGAGGTCTGCTCGATAACCTCACCGATATTATCAGCGATGTAACCGAAAAAGTAGGTGACGTACTCGAAAATATCAAAGACAAAGCCACCGAACAGTACGAAGCCCTCAAAGAAAATGAGGCTATTGGTGGTATCTTGGAAAAAGGCGAAGACCTCTTAGGCAAAGCCAAAGATACAGTAACAAGCGGCATTGATACGCTGAAAGAAAACGAAACCGTAGGCGGACTCATCAATAAAGGTGAAGACCTCTTAGGCAAAGCCAAAGATGCAGTAACAAGCGGTATCGATACACTAAAAGAAAACGAAACCGTAGGCGGACTCATCAATAAAGGTGAAGACCTCTTAGGCAAAGCCAAAGATGCAGTAACAAGCGGTATCGATACACTAAAAGAAAACGAAACAGTAGGCGGACTCATCAATAAAGGCGAAGACCTCTTAGGCAAAGCCAAAGATGCAGTAGGTAATATCGTCAGCAATGCCAAAACTACTGCCAGCGATGCTACTGAACAAGTTCAAACCAGCATCGAAGCCGCCAAAGATACGGTAAGCGACGCAGTGAAAGATACTACAGACAATGCATAAAAAAAGCTGATGCGCGATGCGTATATAGCCCCCAAGCCTATCTTTTAGCTGAAAGATAGGCTTTTTTTATACAAAAGAGCTAAGTCAGCGAACTTTTTGACCAATAAACGACCTTTTATGTAACATACCTAGGTTTGCAAAACGCGCCAGCCGACGATGAAAAATAAACTACTACTCGTAACATGTCAAAATTTACGCTCCGCGGCAAAGATTTATTGCCTCTCGGATTTAAACAAGGACGCGCCATTGGTATAGCAATCAATGTGATGCAAAAACATTACCCCCAAATCGAGCGCGAACAAAAATTGGCACTTTTAGCCGACCTCATCGCCCAACCCGAAACCTACCTCGAACATGAAATTTTGGGAGGCATAGCCCGCGAATTGTTGCCTCCCGTGCAGCTATCGCCCGCACGCATCGATTTGCTACCTGCGCACCTGCCTTATTCAATATTTGGTGCAGAGCATATCGAAGAAGAAGGAGCCATCGACCAAATGAAAATGGCTATGTCGCTGCCCGTTACCTTGGGTGGTGCGCTGATGCCCGATGCGCACCAAGGCTACGGCTTGCCTATCGGGGGCGTATTAGCTACGCGCAACGCCGTTATACCTTTCGGTGTGGGTGTCGATATTGGTTGCCGCATGTGCCTGACCGTCTATGATATTGCGCCTTCGTATTTGGGTGGGCATTTAGACCGCTTCAAGCAATACCTCAACGAACATACGCGCTTTGGTCCGGGTGGCGAATTCGAACAACCTATGGACGACGAAATACTGTCTCATGCGGCATTTAGCGAGATTGGCATAGCCAAAAAGTTGCACGAAAAAGCTGCCCGACAAATAGGCTCATCGGGCGGGGGCAACCACTTCGTCGAGTTTGGTGTGGTCGAAATTGCCGACGAACCCAACGAGCTAAACCTGCCCAAAGGCAACTATATCGGCATTTTGTCTCATTCGGGGGCGCGTGGTTTGGGAGCTACCATTGCCAACCACTCTACCAATTTGGCGGTAGCTCAGTGCCCGCCACCCAAAGGAGCGCCGCACTTGGCTTGGTTAGACCTCGATAGCGAATCAGGGCAGGCATATCGGATAGCCATGAACTTGGCGGGCGATTATGCCTCGGCTTGCCACCACCATATACACCGCCGTTTAGCACGAGCATTGGGCTGCAAACCCTTAGCAACGGTCGAAAACCACCATAACTTTGCTTGAAAGAAACCCTTGCCGATGGTACAGAAGCCACAGTACACCGCAAAGGTGCTACCACCTGCGGCTAAGGGTGTATTGGGTATTATTCCTGGTAGTATGGCTTCGGCGGGCTATATTGTGCGCGGACGTGGGCATCTCAGTTCGCTCAACTCCGCTTCGCATGGAGCAGGACGGCTGTTGTCGCGCCGCAAAGCCTTAGACTCTATCACACAACACGCCCTGAAAGAGTTATTAGACCAACAAGGCGTTACGCTTATCGGTGGCGGCTTAGACGAAGCACCTATGGCTTATAAAGACATTGGTACTGTTATGGCTGCCCAGCAAGATTTGGTAGATATAGTGGGTATTTTTCGCCCTAAAATTGTGCGTATGGCTCAAGAATAAGCCACAGAAAGCAATAGCGCGGTGCCCGCCAAAGTTACTCGAATTGCACTAAATTGCCTTTATAGCCATTCAGAAAGTCGGCAATTGTCATAGGACGTTTGCCGCTGGGTTGTACTTCTTGCAATGCTATCCAAGTATCAGCCGTAGCTACGTGAATATATTTTTTGCCATCGCTGTGCAGCGTCCCTGCGGGTGGCATTGGGCTGCTGACCTTAGCATCGGGCGGTATCAAGGTGCTGCGTAGTATTTTGAGGTTTTGCCCATTGAGGAGCGTGAAGGCTGCGGGATAGGGACTCATGCCGCGCACAAAGTTGTGTATATCGGCTGCGTTTTGTGCCCAATTGATGCGGCAGGTATCGGTAAAAATTTTGGGTGCGGCGCGTAAGTCCTTGCTTTGCGTTTGGGCTTGCCCTTGTGCAGTGCCGTTTGCGATAGCCCTAACTGTTTCGAGCAATAACTGTGCGCCTTGTACCATAAGTCGGTCGTGCAGTTCGCCAGCGGTTTCGTTAATGCCTATACTTAGGCGGGTTTGGGCTATCATATTGCCTTTGTCTATCTCTTGTTCTATATAAAAGGTGGTCAAACCCGTTTCGGTTTCGCCTCTAATAATCGCCCAATTGATAGGGCTGCCCGCGATATTGGGGCAATAAGGAGGCGTGTAGGTTGATACAACCCAAGCGTGGCATCGAGAAAACAAGACTCGGCAACATGCGAAATGCTACTACTACCTGTAAATCGGCAGCCAAGTCGCGTAATTGTGCTAAGAATGTCGCATCGCGCAATTTTTCGGGCTGTAATACCATCAAGCCATGCGCTTGGGCATAGCGTTTGATAGGCGATGCTTGTAAGTGATACCCGCGCCCCGCGGGTTTGTCGGGTGCGGTAACAACGGCAGCTATCTCGTAGCCGTTTTGGTGCAAAATGGATAGGGACGGCACAGCAAATTCGGGCGTGCCCATAAAAACGATGCGCATTGGCTTTTCTGTGGATTAAAATGAATCACCGTAACTATTTAGGGTATAGGGTTTTGGGTATGGGGTCTTGGGCTATATCTATCTAATAATGCCTGACATCGTTGCATACTCGCCCCGACAAGGATAAATGA
This sequence comes from Sphingobacteriales bacterium, assembly GCA_016711295.1. Taxonomy (GTDB): domain Bacteria; phylum Bacteroidota; class Bacteroidia; order Chitinophagales; family UBA2359; genus JADJTE01. Next base: position 73,562 of record JADJTE010000012.1, read on the forward strand.
TTACAAATATAATTTTCAAAAATCACCTATATCAAGGCGCGTAAAAAAACCGCCCTTGGGCTATGCGCTGCCCTGCTTGCCACAATACGACAATATATATCCCCGCGTGTAGGGGCGGCAAATCGAGGCTGGCAGTACTTGCATAGTCGGGTAGGCTTTGGCTTAGGCATACGCGCCCGTACATATCCACTATTTGAACTGTTTTGGCAGATAAATTGGCGCAATTGCTTAGGTCTATGCCCAACTGCTGCCCCGAACCCGACCAATGCAAGGCTAAGGCGGGAACAGCAGACGGTGGCGGAGCAACAGGAACAACAGCCGTACCCAAATTGGCTACTTTGTGTAAGAAAGCATCGCCATTCGAACTACTGCCAGCCCAAAGCTTAATTCCTGATATATACACTGCACCGGATGTATCAGTTATCATTTTTATGGGCTTGTGTGATTCGCTTAATATATAAGACCACTGCACTTCGCCCTCGGGGCTAAGACAAAGCAAGGTATTAGTCTTATAAGACGGCGATACTGCTCTAAACAGCCCCAAATAAATGCGCTTATGGGCATCGGTCTGCAAAAAATAGACGGGACTTGGCGCATTGACATTGTCTTTTAGGTAGGTTTCCCAAAGCAAGGCACCATCAGGCGTATATTTCCTGACCGACATACTATCAAGATTCCCACTCACACGCTGTGCAAGTATAATATCGTTGTCGTCGTCGGCAACCATACGTAAGTAAGTGACGGGTAGGGCTACGTTCCACAGTTCTTGCCCCGCCGCATTGTACTTGATTAAGCGGCGCGAGAGGGTAGTGCTTGCCGTATTGCCCGACGCTGTTTGTAAGACCAAATTGCCTTGGCGGTCGCATAATATCATGTTGACATTGTCGTTGCTATATTCGGGTGTATCGTATTGCCAAGAACTGACAACTTCGCCCGAAAAATTGCATTTGACTATCTGAAAATAATCCGCTGCGCCCCCCTTGTAGAGCAACACATATACAAAACCTCCAATGGTATCAATGGCAGCATCTTTGTACTGCATATTAGTATTGTGCAAGGTACTCACCCAAAGGGTATCGCCGTTGGCGGCATCAAATTTGGCTAATATAGGCAATAAATCAGGCAAAGGCGTTTCGAGTCCTGCGGCATAAATATTCCCTTCGGTATCGTTGAGTGCTTTAAAATCATCAGAGTAGAATAGATAAGTGCGATAGTAATTGGTCCAAAGCGGGGCGCTGTCGGGCTGATAAGCCAATAAAAATAGGTTGGGCTGTGGTATCGCTCGAAAAAGACCCTAATACTTGTATATTGCCATTAGGGGGCTGATAGGGCTTGGATAGGAAAATATTGGTTTATGGGGTGGGTGTCGCACCATTCTATCCATTGGCCTGCCCCGAAGCAGCAAAAGCGGCAGTGATATTTTTTTCATTAGTTGGGGTACCTGAACTATCAATATAAGTTGCAGGAAGTGACCAAATAACTTGTTGATTTTGTTCGTCAAGTAATAAATTGTAATTCACATCATCTTCTGCATATCCGTCCAATAATTGTTCCCATGCTTGGGTGGGTTGGGCTTGTAGTAGGCAGTGGGCACAGCAGAATAATAGGATATAAATAAGCGTTTTCATTTTAAAGGAGGGGATTTATGGTTAAAAAATTGAATTGATTAAATGGGTGTCTGTGCGCTGCTTTTATGGCGCATCATACACATCAATTTGGTAATCCATAATTCGCCCTCTGATAAAAGCGTTCATGTAATTTATATCCGGGTTGGGAATAGCACCCGCATTTCCGCTTAGTGTTAAGTCAAAATAGTGGTTAATGACAGAACCGTCAAAAAAAGTGGCGTACAGATGCACCACCAATTCGTCTCCCGCATGGCGTATATTGCCGTCCGAAAAATGCCTCATAAATTCATACTCTTCGCTGTCTGTACCCGAGTTATATGTTTTCAGCAAACTTCCTATTGGCGCACCCAATCCCGCAGGGGCTGTACTATTTTGGGTGTCTGTGGTTGCTATTTCCAATACATTGTCCTTGGCTACACGAGGGAAAGATGTATGTCTAAATCCCACACTGATAGCGTTTTTGCTCCAATATGCCAGCATAGGGGCGAGTTCTGTTCCTATTATCAAATTTTGCTCTACTCCTAATGGATTATTGGGGCTATCTGCTTCGTGACTACAAGGATAAAACATACACGAAAAACCGTAGTAAGGATCCACATCGCTTTTGGCGGGCATAAAACTTGGACCCGGACATACTTGGCTCTCATCTCTGTCTAAGGCAAATACTAAGCGCATATCGGGGTTGCCCGAATGCCATAAACCCTCGCCGTAAGGCTGTGCAAAATAGAGGTTGGGCAAACCCAAGCGGCTGAGGCAATACAAACCGCCTGGGGCAAGGCCCGGATTGGTGCCTGCTGCCCCATCGCCGTAGGTATAAAAATTTGTCGTCTCGTCGCATAATTTTAACACACTGCCATAGGTCATTACATCGTCTCCCGTTTGCGAACTCATTGCCCTAATAGGCCATTGTACTTTGGTCAAAGTGCCCAAACTGCCGTTATAGTCCGCCTCAAAAAATTGACATTCGTTTATATATGCTGATAGTTCGGCATAGTACATCCATACCATCCATAGTTAAATAATAGCAATCATTGCTATTGCTTGCATCTCCAATATCGTTGTTTAATTTATCTAAATTAATTTCAACTTCATAATTTTCCATCGAACCATTTGCATTGGCATTAAACTCAGTAGGCGTGGTTACGTCTGTGCAATTTTTGCAGGTAGCGTATGCGGGTGCGCAGTTGTTGATAACGGCGGCGCAGGTTAGCCCGTCCAATAGACATTCTTGCAAAGCTACGGCACCCGTAAATATCGTATAACCCGTTTGCGCGTCCGATTTTTCAATGCTTATAGTGGCTATTTGTCCGCTGGTATTGAGGTAGTAGCCCATTACGGGGTAATGCCCACTCCATACGTCCCAACTGATGCGGGGCATAGTGCCGCCTGGCGCTTCTTTGTCTGCCGCTACAATATTGTTGAGTTCGCCGCTTTCGTTTTCTGTTTTTCCAAGCAACATATCCAAATAAGGCACTACTATATGGTAGGTAAAACTCGTGCCGTTTAGGTTGTTTTCGAGCAAAATAGCGGCGATATTAAAACCTTGTGTGCCGCTTTCGCTTGACAAGGCATCGTTGATAAGCGAATCTAAATTGATACCTGCCTGCGCACATTCGTTCAGCAGCCTATCAACAGTAACATAATAGTAGCGTGCAAGCCCCTCACGGCGTTCTCTACCACTATTTGGTTGAACGTCGCCAGGTCGTTTGTTTCCTCTGTTTTGGTATTGCCTCGCCCGAGCGTATGCAAAGCCTTTATTAATCCGTAGCTCATGTTTTTTAAGTTTTGCGTTACTCTATCTTTATCTACCATGCACGAAGCATTGTCGGGAGGGGTGCTATTGATACTCAACTCTTCTTTTTGGCAAGAGGAATAAAACAGCACATTCAGGCTGGCAAATAATACGAGCAAAGCCCCAATTACCCATAGGGTTCCTAGTGTTTGGTGTTTGGTGTTTGGTGTCATGTCAAACGTAGGTTTAGAAAATGAAAAAAAATTGGTACCTATTTATCCTTGTAGAAACAACCCACAAGATAGCGATTTCTAATCGAATATGCAAGGATATTGGGCATTATTAGATGGATATAGCGTAACTATTTAGGTGGTGTATTTCTTTGCTCTGATTTATGTTTGTAGGTCGCATTTGTTCCTGCCCTTATTTTGCCTGTTCGACTTCGCTCACAAGGTTGTTCAGGGTTTCTAAGGCATACTACCAAGCGTACAGCCCCGCTGCCAATATATTTGCGGTGGGGTTGTACGCTTGTAGTATTGTGAGGTGGGGCTAAGGCGCAGTCTGGGCTATCGAGACTGTACCCACGCCGTTTGTGCCCCATTGCACTTGTATCGTATTGCCGTAGGGCATGGGCGATAGGATAGTGCCGCCCGTCACCGTCCAATCATAGGTGCTGCCTGCTATGGCACTTACGGTATAGGTATGTATAGTAGTACCGCATACGTTCATTGCCCGTTATGATGGGTGTAGGGCGGTTGGGTATATTGTCTAACAAGGCTTGGTATTTGGGGCAGTAGTCATATAGGGCGGCTGAATATCGATGTCGTTCAACACGCCCCACGAACCATAAATGCTTTCTTGTGGCGAAGCAAGGCTAAAATTAGTCGCCATTTGGCAACCCCAAGCGCGAATGGTGTCTAATAGTTCGTCGTAGAGGGCATATATTTGGGGCGTATATTGTGCGTCCCACATGGCTTGTTGGTAGCTATAAGGAATGCCAAACACATTGCCCACAAAATGTTGCCCGCCTTCGTAGGTAATTACTTGTTTGCCGAACAATTTTACTTGGTCATAATCGGTTTTGAAAGCGTCGAGCGTTGTATACCACGAGTTGCGGGCATTATCGATGATGTTTTGGGGTGTAGAGGTTTCGGTCAGCACGGGATTAGCGGTATTGCTGTGGTCGAGACCTATATAGTGCGTAGGCGAGCCATAGTCCCATTCATTTTGGTCTAATTGAGACAGTATTTCCTCGTTCAGCCAGTTATAGGTCACTTGCATACCCAATACACGCTTGACGCGATTTTTTTGTGCGCCATATACATTATGCCAAATGCGGAAAATGCGCTGGGCTTTTTCGGCATAAGCGCGGGCATAATTGAGGTTGCTGGGGCGGTTTTCTTCGTTGTAATGGGCTTGGTCGAATATCCAATTCCAAACCTCGTTGCTGTATTCGAGGTATACAGTTAAGTTGGGGTTCAGTTGGTCGCGGAAGAGTGTTGCCATTTGCGTCACATAATTATCATCAGCAGCATGCGGCACGCAAATCCAAACATCTTTTTGGGTTTGGTTGGCTAATTGTATCATCGTTTCGTAGGGTACGCCATAGGGAGTAGCATAGGTAAAATAGCTGTTACTACTGCGGTTTGCCCAATCAGTAGCTAAATTATTGTTGGTATGCCCCCAATCCATGAAGCGCAGTGCTTGAAACGGTGCTATTTTGTCCAAAAATCCTTGATAAAAGGGATTGGCGTTGAGGTCGGCGTTTTCGTCGGCGAGGCGCAGCAAGCGAATATTGCGAACATGGTTGTTCAGCGTAGAAGCAAGTATTTCGATAGCGATATTGCCATTTGAGGTAAGGCTAAACTGTATCCTGCCTGCCGAACTACTGCCAATACTTATGCCGCCGCTTATTTGTAGGGTGCCTTCGCCGTCGTACAGCAATACATATTGCTGCCCCATTTGCAGGTTTGTACCTGTTTCGCTTTCCGACGAGATGACGTAACGGATAACAGTATTGCTTCCGGGCGGTGTAGTCTGTGGTATATGGGTTGGGGAGCCATTTAATCAAACGCCATATCGTCTAAGAAATGGGCACGTACCAACAAAAACAAGTGGTTGTAAAGGTATGGCTTCGGGGCGCACGTGTTTGAATAGATTTTTCATGGGTCGTTCTACGCCCCAATCGGCAAATCCGCTCATATTTGTGCCTATATCCATAGCGCAACTGCTTGGCTGCCAGCCCGTGCAAGTGGTGCTATCCGTAGCAATATAGAGGGTGAAACTATCGATACATGCGCCGCTATTGGCGACAAATTGATATTGCCCTGCTGCTAAGTTGTGATATTGGTTGCCGCTTGTAATGGGCATGAGTACATTAGCCGAATTGCGCAGTTGGAAACTTACACCGTTGGCGGCATTGACCGTTACGCGCCCGTTATTGCTGTTGCAAGATGCCATGTTTTGTACCGTAAACGAAGTTTGGCACGGATAATTGCCGTTTTCGTCTGTGACGGCAATATCTTGGGTGGTGCTATGCTGTAAGCCTACGTTGTCGGTAACGGTGAGCGAGGCTGTCAATTGCCCCAATACATTAGTATACGTATGGCTTACACTGCTGCCTACTTGTGTGGGCGAGCCGTCGCCGAAGTCCCAAGCGTAGGTAAGGGCTTGCCCTTCGGGGTCGGTAGAGGCGGCACCACTAAAATTGACCAAGAGCGGGCTTTGACCCATCGTAGGCGTAGCGGAGATAAGGGCTACGGGAGGCATATTGACCGATACCGTATTGTCGGGGGCTACACAGGCGTAGCTTGTTGCGAAGCGCAGCTCATCGATGGCGCCATTGCCTGGGTTAGAACCCATATAAGCAGCGAGGCTTCGCAGTACGTTTGCCGTACCCGTATTTTGGGTGAGTGTGGGCGTGGGCGTGGTATTGCCCAGCGTAGCGGGATTGACATAGAGCGACACGTTAGTATTGCCACTATTAAAAATGACGCGCAAGACCATAAATGCACTTGTATTGACAACAACAGGCACAGATGTTGGGTAATAAGTGCCATTGAGGGCGAGCGTCCAGCGGCGTTGCCCACTTACGTCCGAGTTGGCACTACCAAAATAACCTACTGATATATGTTGGGTGGCGCAGGAGTAGCACCAACTTGCGTTGCCGTTGTCATGAAAATCGACCCATACGTCTTCGCCGTTGTTTTGCGATTTGCGAAGTAGTAGGCTTATCCAAAGCGTATCACCTGTTTGTGTGCCGATGCCGTTGTCAAAATCGGCTACATAATCGGAGAAAGGACCATATTCGCCGGTATTCAAAATCCTGCCCGAAGTGAGGTATTGATAGCCGCCCGTGGCATATCTGCCAATAGTTTGGAGGTTGCTATAAGTAAGCGAACCCGCGCCGTTATTGATTTGATAGCCAGGTATGTTGGTATCGTCGTTCTGCACGTTCCAAGGGATAATCCAACCCGTGCCGCCATTTAGGCATTTAGGGTGCGTTGGCTGCATTGTCGAACCCGTCGTAGGCGAGGTAAGTGCAGGTTTGGGCTTGCAATTTGAAGTACGGGTATTGTGCCAACAATAAAACTGTAAAGATGGGAAATAAGAAATTGATAAAAATGCGCATCGCTTGTCAGGGGGGATTGAGTGAATGTTATGTAAAAACTGTTCGTAACTGTTTAGGATATAGGGTTTGGGGCATGAATGTCATACCTATCCGATAATGCCCGACATCGTTGCATATTCGATTAGAAATAGCTATTCTTGCTCCTGTGAGGGTTAAATAGTTGCAGAATGTAAAAATAATGAGCTAAACGGTGTGCTAAGTTGCGCTACCAAGGACCGTTTTGTTTCACTTGGTAAAAGCGTTTGCCATCAAATCGGTACAACCCTTGTCCTGCGCCCCCACCACATATTTCCCGACCTATCTTGATACATGCTTTGAACGCAACAATTAATTCCATCTTTGGTTGTAAAAACGGTAAATGCTTTTGGGTTTGGTATGCCGAGAGATGGGTCGTAGCGAGTGGTGCTTCCTCTGGCTGAAGTCAAGATGATGCCCGATGTTTCTATATAGATGCCCCAAACTTCGTCTCCGCCCAATCCGTCTTTGGTGCTAAGTTCAGTAAAGGTTTTTCCGTCATATTGGCAAATGCCCCTTTCATAGTAAACCAAAAAGTTCCCTCTTTTATCTTGTATTACGCTGCCTACATAGCCATTGCCTAAGCCCTCTTTTGCTATAATATTTGTAACTGCTTTTCCGTCATAGCAAAAAACGCCTTTATCTTGCGTGGCGAACCAAATATTCCCCGCATTATCTTCTATGATGTCTGTGATAGGGATAGGAGGAAGCAAATGAAACAGTGAAAAGCATTTGCCACCTATGCTATCGGCAGACGGGATATATCGAAAAACGCCGCCCCAGGTGCCTATCCAAATGTCGCCCGATTTGTCTATGAGAATGCTTCCGCGCCCAACATTAATATTGCTTAGTCCATGTTTTTCGGTATAGCTATTAAAGGTTTTTCCGTTATATCTAACAGCCCCGTGGTCTGTACCAAACCATATATTGCCTTGCTTATCCTCTGCAATCGCATGTATGCTATTCCATGCGGTATCTATGCTGTTATTGCCCGCAAAAAACTCATCTTTGCCGTAGTATTGTAGTGTTTTTTCATCGTATCGAGCTACGCTTTGTCCCGCGGGACCAAACCAGAAATTTCCTTTCGAGTCTTGAAAAATGCACCTGATATATTGGCTTACGAGAAGCGTATCATGCGGTATGCCCGGTTGAGGGGTAAATGTAGGTGGTATGCCAACAATTTGAGGGTTTGGCTTGGGTGTACGAATTGCTTCCTCAGATGGATTTGTAGGCACTTGCCCGTTGCAAGAGGCTGTTAGCAATTTCGTCAAAAACAGAATGTAGATTAAAGGGCGAATATGATATCGTGTCATTTTTGCTGTTTGTTGGGTAATACTTTATTTTAAGAAGCATAAAACTGCTCCATCAAGGCACAAATTTTCTCGACGCTATTTAATTCCAACTCGTAGTATAGGGGCAAGCGCAGCAAACGGTCGCTATACAAATCGGCATAGGGCAGGGGGCGACCATCGTGCAAAGGTTGGAAAAAGGGGGATTGATGCAGCGATTGGTAATGGAAAGCGGTATAGATGCTATGCGTTTTGAGGTAGGCTATAAGTTGGTCGCGCTCGGTGGCAGAGCGGCATACGATATAATAAAGGTGTCCATTGCACTCGGCATAAGACGGCATTTGGGGCAGAGCGACACCATAGCGGGGTAATTGTTGCAAATATTGGTGGTAATGTTGCCAAATAGCGATTCGCTTTTGTTGTATGACCGATATTTGTTCGAGTTGGGCATACAGAAAAGCAGCTATCAGTTCGGAGGGCAAAAACGACGAGCCAATGTCTACCCATTGGTATTTGGCTACTTCGTTGCGAAAGAAAGCGGCGCGGTTGGTGCCTTTTTCGCGGATAATTTCGGCTCGGCTTCGCAAAGCACTATCATTGATAACGAGCAAACCGCCTTCGCCTGCCATGACATTTTTGGTTTCGTGAAACGAAAAGGTCGCCAAACTGCCTATGCCGCCTAAGTATTGAGGGGTTTCGTTGGGCGGGCAATATCGAGCGTCGGTGGCGTGGGCTGCATCTTCGATGATAGTTAAGCCGTGGCGGTGGGCTATTTGTTGTATGGCGTTCATATTGCAAGCCATGCCGCCGTAATGTACCAATACGATAGCGCGGGTGCGGGGTGTGATGAGGCTTTCTAACTGTGTTTCGTCGATATTTGGGTGTTGGGGGCTGCTATCGGCAAATACTAAGCGTGCCCCACGCAGCAAAAACGCATTAGCCGCCGATACAAAGGTGAATGAAGGCATAATTACTTCATCGCCCGATTTGATGTTGAGCAATAGGGCGCACATCTCCAAGGCATCGGTACATGATGTAGTGAGTAGGGTTTTGCTAAATCCATATCGCGCCTCAAAAAACGCCTGACAACGAGCTGTAAACAAGCCGTCGCCCGAAATTTTGCCCGATGCTACGGCTTCTCGAATATAATCCGTTTCTTTGCCTGTCAAAAAAGGCTTATTAAACGGAATTTGGTATTGTTGGTGATACATTTGGGGTAATAAATGATGTAGGGCAACGGCAATGCGAATAAGTATTTAAATAAGTATTTTGTTCAATAACAATAACGCAAATTAAAACTGCTTAACGTGCAGTTCGACCGTCTTGCGTAGTATTATTTTATTGCCAATTATTGGGCACAGAAGCACCCATACGCGCTATTTTTTTCTTATTTTATGACAACAACAGCTATTATAGCATACAGTATAGTAATACCCGTCTATAACGCCGAAGCTACTTTGGCCACTTTATTAGCGCGTATCCAAGCAGTGATGGACCCCTTATCAGTGCCTTACGAGGTTATTTTTGTCGAAGACCGCGGCGGCGATAATAGCTGGGAACTCATACGGGATTTATACGAGCAATATCCGCAAATAGTTTGCGGTGTGCGATTGTCGCGCAATTTTGGTCAGCACGCTGCTACTTTATGCGGCTTGCATATTGCTACGGGCGAATGGGTGATTACCTTAGACGACGACTTGCAATTGCCGCCCGAAGCCATACCCCAACTGATAGACCGCCAACGCGATACCCAAGCCGATTGCGTATATGGCATATATACCGAAAGTCATCAACCATTTATCCGCAAAATGGGCAGCCGTCTGATGCAATATGTGATGCGCCAAACCTTTGCTTGTAGTGTAGATGTATCATCGTTCAGGTTATTGCGGCGCGAGTTGGTACAAAAGATGTTGCGTCACCGTCAGGGATTGCTGTTTTTAGATGGGCTTATTGGGTGGCATACGCAAGACGTGGCAGCGGCAACCGTCACGCGCCAAAAGCGGCAATACGGACAGTCGGGCTATAACCTTTGGTCTTTGGCGGCTTTGCTGCTTCATCTAATCTTTAATTATACCCTGTTTCCTTTACGCATAGCCTTTGGTTTGGGTTGCCTTAGCTTGGGTTTGGGCATAGCATTTTACTTGCGTTGGTTGCCTATTCCTTTGGGCAAAGGTTTGTCTATTACGCAAGCCCTCGTAGGGTCGGTTTGGATAGTGGGCGGTTTGTTGGGCATATCAATAGCTATTGCCGTGGCGTATTTGCTGCGCATTTATGTAACAGTGCAGCAGAAACCCCTTTTTTCGGTGCGCGAAACGCTACCACCAAGCGAATGAGCGAAAAAAAATAGCGAAATTGCGGGTAGCATGGCTATTTATTAGTTGATGCTATTGTTTGGAGTTGCCATTGTCCATTCGTTTTCTAGATACAGCAAGCCAAGCATAATAGGCAGTATCAAGTCTATTATTTTCGTTTTTTTGCTTAGTAATCACTATTTTATTCACTACGGTTGTTGCCATAGTAGCATCGTCAGAAAAGCTAAAAATGGGCGCACTTATGTCGTCCCATTTTACGAACTCTACTGCGTCAAAGTAAGATTGAAACTTTTTAATGCTTTCTTCCTTGCTTGGCTTTTTTATAGCACCGCGATTTATTTCTATAAAGTCAGGTCCGCTATCGCCCATCAACAGAAAAGCATCTTTTTCTAAGTGTGCTTTTTGTTGTTTGTTATGAAGTGTCATAATTGCTTGTTTTTCTTGTTCAAAATTGGGTTTATTTTGGCAAGATTGCAATATAAGAAGTGCGAAAATAGTGAGAAAAACAATTTTCATGTTCATTCTTGGCTGTATTTGGATAAAAACATTGACCCCTCATAGCCACTTCTTGCGTTTGACATACCAGAGAATGCCAAAAGCTATGAAAAACATGACTATCAATACACCAAAATAGCCATAAGCCCATTTTAGTTCGGGCATGTGCTCGAAGTTCATGCCATAAACCCCTGCGATAAACGTAAGTGGTATAAAAATGCTCGACATGATGGTCAGTATTTTCATGATGCTATTCATACGGTGGCTGGTGCCCGACAAATATAAGTCTATCATAGTAGAGGTAATATCCCTAAAATTTTCGATGCTCTCTATCACCTGCACTGTATGGTCATACACATCGCGGATATACCATTTTGTGTTTGGGGTCATCAACCTCGATTCGTTGCGGTCTAAGGTAGCTATGACCTCGCGCAGCGGATATACCGAGCGTCTGATGCGGTTAATTTCTTTTTTGAGCCAATAAATATCGGTAAGCAATTTTTCATCAGAATTGTTCAGTAGCTGCTCTTCTAAATCTTCGATGCGGCTGCTGAGGCGTTCCATGATGATGAAATAATTATCGACAATCGTATCGAGCAAGGCATACAGCAAATAGTCGGTGCCATTGAGGCGCAACGCGCTATTATCTAATTGTAAGCGGGTGCGCACAAAGTCAAAAGTATCGCCAGGAGCTTCTTGAAAAGAAAGTAAAAAATTGTTCCCCAACAAAAAACTAACTTGCTCTATCTCTAACTCGTCGCTGCCCTTAGGGTAATGCAACATTTTAACTACCACATATACATAATTACCGTATTCATCTAATTTAGGACGCTGGTGGGTGTTGAGTATATCCTCTAAGGTAAGCGAGCTAATGCCAAATGTTTTGCCAATGCGCTCTACCAAAGCCGTATCGTGCAAGCCATCTATATTGAGCCAAGTAATACCCGGTTTGCTGCGGTTTCCGATTATTTTCTCGATGCCAATGCCTTGCTGTTGTTCGCAATGTTGCGCATTGTAGTAAAAAGCACTAATATAGGCAGTATCGGTTTTGGGTTCGCCAATATACACTAAGCTACCCGGGCGGCATACCTATTTTAGACGAAACGCGCCGCTTATTTTGGACGAATGATTGCGCATAATCAGAAATGAACAGTATGGATATATGCCTGCAAAGGTAAGACAATTTTTGTTCGGGTATTGGGTTCGAAAAAAATAATCGGTCGCTTTAAAAACGGAAGGCTATCCTTACATTTATTGCATACCTTTGCAGCAAAGATTATGCCTACGAACTGCCCCTCAATAGATACAGTCCGCCCATACCTAAACAAAACGTAACTATTTTGGGTATAGGGTTTTTTGGGTATGGGGTTTTGGGCAATACTTATCTAATAATGCCTGAAATCATTGCATATTCGATTAGAAATAGTTATTCTTGCGAGCTGCTCCTACAAGGCTAAATAGTTATGATAAAAAAGCATTGAAAAAGCGTTAATTTTGAGTTTGCAAACCTTCTAAAACGCACTTCAACGCTTAATAGAAGTAAGCTTTCGCGCTGTATATCGCCAATCATCAAAATTAAATCGAAGGAACATCGATTTGCGCACAAAAATAAGCCAACTGTATATTTATAAAAACCTCATCTACACCGCTTTGTTTTGTTTACTGTATTAGATATTGCCTATACGGGCGGCAACTACCGCCGCGATAGCATCGTTGAGATAGCCCTACTGCGCCACGACGGACAACGCATTACCGACGAGTGGTATTCGACCATCCGCCCTACGCAAAGAATTATCCGACTTTGTATTGGCGATGCTGCACCTACCCCGCCACCAAATAGAACGTGCCCCCGATTTTGCTACGCTTGCACCCTATATAGCCGATTTCTGCTCCAATACGATATTGGTCGGCATACAAATACGCTTGCTATATGCCTTATTGCTACAAGCCTATCGGACAAGCGACTATAAATTTAAACATAAACAAATATGTTTATCTAAACTAATTGCTCAAAAATTTGGTACGCTCCCCGAAATGACATTAAGCGGCGTTTGTAACCATTACCATATACCATTCGACAACCATTATACGCTATTGCAGCGCACTCGTAGCATAGCCGCCGTATTTGAACACCTCTATTTAGCACAACAGCCCCAGCTTGACAAGCGCCTCATCAGACAAACGACTGCTACGGTCAAATATCCGGCTCAACTACCCGCCGACAAAATCGACTCTTTGCCCAATGCCGTAGGAGTCTATTATTTTAGCGGCAAACGCGGGCAAATGCTCTATCTGGGCAAAAGCAACGACATCAAAAAGCGCGTGATGACCCATTTTGCAGACGACCTACATTCGGCAGACAAACGCCAGCTCAAACGCGAGGTATGCGATATTCAATATCGCCTCACGGGCAGCGAATTGGTTGCCCTGCTCTTAGAGTCAGACGAGATTAAGCGGTATATGCCCGCTTTTAATCGCGCCCAACGCCGCAAAGTATATACTCATGCCATCTATGGCTATACCGACGACGACGGCTATGCCTGCCTGCGCCCAAGCCCCTTGTTAGCACCGCCCGACGAACCCATCGTCCGATTTGCGTCTAAGTGGCAGGCAGTCAGTTTCCTATGGTATGCCGCAGCCCGCTACCAGCTCGACCCACAACGTTGCGGCATCGCTACCTACGAAAGATGGCTACTACACCAATACCCACATAGCTCCGCCCATACAGATACACCAAATGCTGATGAACAAGCAATTGCCGATACTACGATGCCCAACAATTTGCCTGACGCTCTTAGCAAGCACGCAGCTACCGCTATAAACGACAGCCTTAGCACAACAAGTAGTGAACCCCAAAGCGTCTACGAATATATAGCTACCGACCCCGCCACCTATAACGAGCGAGTAGCGCAATTGGTAGCGCATTATAGCTATCCGCACCCCAATATGCTCATCATAGATAAGGGGCGTAATGCCGACGAGTGCGCCGTTGTATGGATAGATGCCAACCAATACAAAGGCTATGCCTACCTTCCTCACGAGCGCGTGGGTGTCATGTCCTGCTTAGAAAACTACTTGATACCCATGCGCGAAAATCCCGACGTGCAGAGCATCATCAGGGCTTATTTGCGCCGCCATACCGATAAGTTGCGCATCATAGTATTATAGCTATTCGGGATAAAACAGCAAATGCTAATTATCTTCGCCCAAGAGCGGAGCAGCCCAGCCTTCATTAAGCGGTGTATGCCTAAAATGCAGTGGGTTTTTTATGCCCACAGCCTCGCCGTATTGCGGGTGGGTATGGGTTTGCCATAAGCCGCCTTTCGCCCTAAAATGAGCATCGCCAACCACTTCGGATAAATCGTTGACGGGGGTCAGACAAATATCGTGCTGAACTGCCAAATCTAACCAATAAGCACGGGGTTGGGTCGCAAATAGTGCATCTAATTCGGATTTCATGCCCTCTGTTTCGGGCATACCCGGAATAATGCGATTTTGCCAATCATCGCGCTGCAATATTCGGCAAAAGTTAGACCAGAATTTAGGTTCTAAGGCAGCTAAGGCAATATATTTGCCATCGGCGCAGCAATAGACATTATAATTGGGCAACAAACCCGACAAAACACCCTTGCCGCGCTGGGGTACAAGCCCCGTAGCAGCATATTCGGCAAATGGCAGCGATAATAAGGGCATCAGCGCATCTAACATACTCACCTGTACGTGGTCGCCGCGCCCGCTTTGTTGGCGTTGATATAATGCCAACAAACAAGCATTAGCAGCCATATAAGAACCCGCCGCAATGTCGGCAATTTGTACGCCAGGAATGCTCGGCATTGATTCGGCTTGCCCGCACAAATCGAGCAATCCCGAACGCGCTATATAGTTGAGGTCGTGTCCTGCTTGACGGCTATATGGGCTTTGGTCGCCATAGCCCGTAACAGATACGACTATTATCCGCGAATTAATATTGGACAAGGTATCGTAATCGATGCCCAAGCGGTGCAATACGCCTGGACGAAACGATTCTATGACTATATCTGCTGTTTGGCAATAGCCCAAAAGCGTTGTTTATCTATATCGCGACGCAAATCGAGGGTGATGCTTCGTTTAGAGCGATTGAGTGCCGTATAGTAAGCAGACTGCCCACCCGCAGTATAGGGCGGATAAAAACGCACTTCGTCAGGGCTGTCGGGGTCTTCAATTTTGAGTACGTCAGCTCCCCAATCGGCGAGCAGCATAGTAGCCAAGGGACCGGGCAGCAAGCGCGTGAGGTCTAATATCTGAACGCCTAACAAAGGGATCGGCAGTAGGGCGGCGGCGTTCTGGCTCAGGTGCTAAGGGCATCATAGGTGTTTTCGGAGGAAAATGCTTGGTTTGGGCAGTACAAAGTAGCTCGTAGTTGCTTGTGTTGCTTGCCGCTATTGCCCCACTTGTTGGCAGATTTGGCACATATAATCCGTCATAGCTGCTCCCCACTTGGGTTGTATATCCTTGGGGGCAGAAGGGTGCAATTGGTATTTCTGAGCGGCAGTTCGGGCAAGTGGGCAGGCTTTGCCCAGCCCGCCGCCTTGCGATTCGGTGGCAAAAAACAGATTTTGGGCTTGCAAATAGTAAGCACGAGGATTATTGGGGTCTATTTTCTGCACTTCTTCGAGGGTCAAAACCGCCATAGTGCCGTATTCCTCCATGCGGTTTAGAGGGTCTATGGCTGTGCGAATCATATAGTTATATGCCTGCACGACCATCAATTCAGGATTACGTGTATCAATACGCAAGGCTATATCGATATAGGTTTGGGCTTGGTCGAGCCAAGCATCGCGCTCGGTCGAACTCTTTTCGATAAACGCCATTGTCACATAACAATAAGCCGCGTAGTAGGGCGGTAGCCAATCAGCAGGGCGTTCTTCGGTCATGTGTTCAAAAAAAGCGGCAGCTTGCGACAGTTCGTTTGCACTCATAGCTTTGTCCATAATGCCTATACCTACCAACATATTGGCAGTATAGGGGTCATCGTTGGGCATAGCGGCACTATTGTTGTCAATTTCTTGGGCTAAGGCAGTCATTGTACTTATGCTCCATAGCCAAGTAAGAAGTAGCAATGCGGTGGATTTCATCGTCAATTGGGTTTTGGGGAGTAACTGGGTAGGTAGAGCGTGATTTGTTTTCAGTGATTCAAAACCAATGAGCGGGGCATGCTTGGGGCAGCGTTTATCGCAATTGCCATGTATTTTGAATGGTTTATTCATGTAACAAGCGCATCACGCCGATGGAAAAAATACCACCAAGTCATGCCAACCAACCTACGCCGCCCGTAAAGCCGCAAGAGCAGCGAGGCATGATAATCAAATATGCCAATTTTTTGGGTAGCTTTACTACCATAGCACAATGCCCGCCTCCCGCCAAACCCGAATATGCATTTATCGGACGCTCTAATGTAGGTAAATCTTCGTTGATTAATATGCTTACCGGGCGCAATTCGCTGGCGCACGTATCGCATACGCCAGGCAAAACCCAAACCCTCAATTTTTATCACATCAACGAATCGTGGTATTTGGTCGATTTGCCGGGCTATGGATTTGCCAAGGTATCGAAAACCAAACGACAAGAATTTGAACAGATGCTGCGCCGCTATTTGCAAAAACGCGAAAATCTGCAATGCGTATTTTTGCTCATCGATTCGCGCATTCCGCCGCAACAAAGCGATTTGGATTTTGCCAATTGGCTCGGCGAAATGATGATTCCGTTTGTATTCGTATTTACTAAAACCGATGACAGAGCCTTTAAGCCCGCCAATATCGACAATTTTAAGCAGGCGTTGCTAGAAACTTGGAACGAAATGCCGCAATATTTCATCACTTCGTCTCGTAGAACGACAGGTAAAGCCGAATTATTGTCGTTTATCAACGGATTAAACAAACAATTTGCGCCTTAACATTCACGCCAATCTTCTTTTGCCCAAATCGTAGGGCATCAATTAGTAGGTTTAATGTTGTAGTATATATTTATCGACTCTTAGGGCGTACTTAGGTAGGGCAATAGTTTTTGCCATTGTTTGTTATCAATTACGCCTACCTTTTTGACATCGGTAGGATGGGCAAATTTGCCGTGTTGCTTGCGGTATTTGACAATAATGGCGGCTGTTTTGCTGTCTATATAAGGGTGCTTGCTCAGTTCTTCTTGCGTAGCAATATTGATATTGATAGGGCGCAGGCTACTGGCGTTCGGATTGAGCAAATTGCCTTTTATGGCGGCAAAAGTTTCGGGGTCTAAACCGCGTGTTTCGCCCACTTGTTCGATGTTTGCAAAGCCACCCAAGGCATCGCGAAAGCGCACAATACTTTTGGCACGACTGCTGCCTATACCCGGTAATTGCTGCCACGCGATAGTGTCGGCAGCATTAATGTCAATTTTAGCATTGGGATTTTTGCGTATTTTGCTCGCCGCATCTTTGGGAGTTTTGGTCTCGGAACTGTTTTGTTTATTGGCTAAGTCGTCAGTAGATTGTGGTTCGGTGGCTACTATTTGCTCCGATGCCGTTTCGTACAGCGCAATATCGCCGCTCTGCACACCATCAGTGCCTGTTTGGGCGGCGGTAGTAGTTTCGGGCAGTTGTATATAGGGTTCTAAGTGCTTATAATCGGCTTCGGTCATGCCGTATATCTTTTTTAGGTCTTCTTTTCGCCCAAATCGTCCTCCTTTTTCGAGATAATTGACTATGGTATGGCTCAATTTGGGCGATAATCCCAATTGAACGCCTTGCTCGTAGGTCAGTTGGTTGGGGTCGAAGGCAAAAGCTTGGGCGGCGGTAGTAGTTTCGGGCAGTTGTATATAGGGTTCTAAGCGTTTATAATCGGCTTCGGTCATGCCGTATATCTTTTTTAGGTCTTCTTTTCGCCCAAATCGTCCTCCTTTTTCGAGGTAATTGACTATGGTATGGCTCAATTTGGGCGACAATCCCAATTGAACGCCTTGCTCGTAGGTCAGTTGGTTGGGGTCGAAGGCAAAAGCTTGGGCGGTAGTAGTAGTTTCAGCCTCGCGGTCAAAATTTTGGTAGCGGCGGCGGCGTGGCTCGTATTCGCGGTCGTAGTAGCCATTTTCGGCAAATGACGTATAGCGGCGGTATTGTTTGCGGCTCTCTGCCCATTCTTGTTGGGCATCGGCTTGTTGTTCGGTGAGTTGCTGCCTAAATTTGGCTAAATCTTGGCTGAATGCGTCAAAGTTTTCTGGCGGTCGAGTTAAGTAAATCGGAAAAATTGAGGTAAAATTAATAGCAATATCAATACGCCACACAAAACGATAATGCCCTTTCGGTCGGTAGCCGAAAAGGTAAAATAGGTTTTGAGTGCATTTTTCATGGTTTGGTGTGGGTTAGTAGCGGCGTTATGCGTAGTGTCTGATGGAGGTTATTCGGTATTTGATAGCTTTGCAAAACGCTGTGCGCAAAGGCTAAGATATTATAGTCATGTTAGACAGAAATGCTTGTAGGGCAAGAAAATGTACTCGCATAACATTGCCTATTTGCTATCGCACAAAGATAAGACAAAAAAACACTACTTTGTTCTTGCGCATTTAAAAAAACGGTTTTTGGGCAAATGCTAAAAACTGTGTTATTGACTATATGCAGCAAGCAAAGATTGTTGGATTGCTAAATCGCTCAAAGTAGCGTAATTTTTGCCCCATGCAAACCCAATTATCAAGCTACCTACTCGGCGCAATCCTTAGTTTCCTCTTGGCAGCGGGCGCGTATTGCGGTTTCGACTCCGCCCCTAATCGCGATATTTCTGGGCAACCCGACGCAGGGCTCGTTTTGCCCTATACCGACGCGCAAGGTGTGACGGCGGCCGCATCGTCCGGCGGCACGGCAAGCGTTGTTATCGACAATAATATACAGAGTTTTTGGCAATCCGACGCGCCCTACCCTACTGGTTATATCAGCCGTGCCGACCAAAATATATTGCTCGACCTCGCCAATGCCCAAAGTACCCACCTAACAAGCAAGGACAATCCGCAATACCTGACCGATGGCAATTTGGATAATGCCGTATCTATAAGTGTCAAAAATGGTCAGGCTGCTATTCATCTCAATTTGCCCGAAGCACAGCCGATTTACGCGCTATCTATCAAGGCACAAAGCGACAAACCCCTGCAAATAACTGCCATCGATAGCCAGCAGAAAACGCACCTTATCGGTAGCTATCTATCCACCGACAGCTACCAACTGCGCCGCTATACGCCGCGTATTGATATGCCCATCGTGCAAATAGCTGTTGTGAGCAGCGAAGCTTTTTCGGCATTTGAAATAGCTGCGCTCAATGCTCCCCCCACGGAATACGTCACGATCCGCCTGCCTCAAATACAACAGATAGGCTGGATTGACTCGCGCCACTATACCGCCGACCAAAACGCCTCCGAAGCCAGCTTGCAATTGAGCAGCGACGGCAAGCAATTCAAAACAGTAGCGCGACTCAACCCCAACGCTATTCCGATAGTGCCCGTATGGATAGACCCGCCGCAAAATGCCCAATATATCCGCATTGCCCAAAGCGTAGCCGATAAAGATTGGGCAAAAGTATCAGTGTGGGAAGCCGATGCCTACGACCCCAACGGACCATTTGGCGAAGCACCACCCGCCCAAGCCCAAAACCAAACTATTGCAGAAATAATAGGCGTAAATGGCATTTGGGGTTGGGGCAACAAAAAAGGTTCGGTAGGATTAGACCACCGTAGCGGGGCACAACTCTATGCTCGCGTAGCTACCCACGCCCGAAATTATCACGAAATGGATTGGGACATTACCGACCCCGACCATATACCCAACTATACCGCTATGGCACGTGGGCAGGGCACCGAAGCGCAACCTTGGCTCAATTGGGATACCGAATACGCGCTATGGCAGAAAGCGGGTTTGCGCATAGAACTATCGGTGAAGTTTGACAATAACGCTGTGCACGACCCACATAAATGGAACGACCCGCAACAAGCCGCCTATAATTATGGCTATGCACTTGCCCGACATTTTGGACCCACCTACGGCAATGGCATGGTCGAAGCAATAGAAGTGGGCAATGAGCCTAGGGATTATAGCCCTACTTTTTACCGCGCCATTCTGCGAGGTATGGCCAGCGGTATCAAAGCTGCCGACCCAAGTATCATTACATTGCCCTGCGCCCTGCAAAGCGGCTATGCACAAGCCGAACAAACCGACCTAAAAAACTATGCAGGGCTACGTATTACGCCCAACGAAGCTCAATTCATAGATGCTTGGAACTGCCACTATTACAGCCACCTGACCGACCGAGATGGCATACAACGCGGCACCTATCCCGAACACCCACAGTCGGGGTTGCGCGGAGTATTGAACGACCTACGGTTCTGCCGTCAAAACCTGCCCGACAAACCCATTTACCTCACCGAATGGGGCTGGGATAGCGACGGAGCAGGCGAAGCCTGTACGCATAGCCAATGCGTGAGCGAACATGCCCAAGCCCTATATGCCGTGCGCGGAGCTATGTGGCTCATGCGCTTGGGCATTGACCGATTGACTTGGTATTTCTATGCCAATGGTACGGGTGGTTCTATCATCTATAACCAGTCGGGTCTAACGGGTTCGGTAGAGACAAACTTTGCACAAAAAAGTTCTTTTCGCAATTTAGAATCCTTGCGTCATTTAGTAGGCGATAAACGTTTTTTATTTGTTTTGCGCGAAGATAACGAGGCATATATTTATCTGTTGGGCAAGCCCGACGGCAAACCCACGCACCTAATGGCTTGGCGACCCGTAGCCGCCGAAGACACTCAAACAGTCATGATAAGCGTAGCTATGCGTCAAACACCTAAACAAGCGTTGTGTTTAGACGGTCAGTCGAGCGAGGGCACAACTGCCCCTCTGCCGCGCCACCAAAATGGCAGTTGGCAGTTGGCAATATCGAGCGTACCAATATTGGTGAGTATAGAATGAGACCCCAAGTTGGGTTAATAATCGCAACTATTTAGAGCGTACTGAAAAAGTCTTTTCCTGAAAAGGTGCTTTTAAAAATTAGTAGCTATTTAGGCGGTTTTATCGCTCGCTTATTCATTAGACTTCTTGCAAAAGTAAAAAATCGAGCATTTAACCTTACATTTGGGAAATGCAAAAATTACCTTAATCATTTCTTAAAATGCCGTAGGCATGTTATATTGGTAGCATCAGGCAGATACGATTCTTAGAATGCCGTAGGTATGGCATCTAACATCACACCCCTGCGGGATACTACCGATGTTTTATCCATAGCGGGATTGAGAAGTCATTTCTTAGCACTAAAATGCTTGACACCGCCTAAATAGAGTGTGCTGAAAAAGTCTTTTCCAGAAAAGGTGCTTTTAAAAATTAATTTTTTATATTTTTACGTATGCGTAAATTGTTGTAAATCATTTTTTATGCACATTAAAAAATGAGGCTCTTTTATGTTTGTTGTGGAATGATTATCTTTTAGCTAATTATTATATTTACGTACATATAATATTTTTATAGCTTCCTTTCTTATCGGTGACTTCCGTTTCGTGCATAAGGAAAAAGCGTTGAAAATTAGTTTCTTGGTGCTATAATCTAAAATAACGCTACATAGCCTTGTCTGTGTCTGTTGCCGATGCCAAGGGCATCAAACGTTTATAGACTTGTGTGTTGTATATTGTTCGACCCTTTCGGGGTCGTAGTGGTTTTATTTGTTGTTTCTATAAACATTATATCCCTTCGGGATAGGCAACATATTGGTCTATGAGCATGAAGTTGAGAAAGAGGAGAATGTCGTTTGGAATGCCTAATTTCGAAAATCTTACATTAACAGTTTTGACCTGTCAAACGTAGCTCCACAACAAACCTAAAAGAACCAACAAACCTGATTGTTTGAATAAATTATTATACTTAATTTTATGTCTAATTTTTTTAGTTATAAAATACTGATTTTTAGATTATTACAATTTCAATGCGTCTATCCTGATGCCAGAGGCATCAAAGGTTTGCAGACCTAATGATGGGCAAGATAAATGCGACCCGAAGGGGCTTCTACAAACCTAAAATCTCTACGAGATTTAAACACAAGATGAAAA
This sequence comes from Sphingobacteriales bacterium, assembly GCA_016711295.1. GTDB lineage: Bacteria > Bacteroidota > Bacteroidia > Chitinophagales > UBA2359 > JADJTE01. The sequence continues at coordinate 95,749 of JADJTE010000012.1, forward strand.
ATAAGTAGTAATTTGGTTTGGGATTTGGGTGAGTACTTGTTTTCAAATCATCTGAAATGAAAGTTGGTACATAGAATTAATTTGCCCAATCCGCTGCTACAATCTGCCTCGCCCACGCAAAACAGAACGATTGCCGGCGCGGTATTAGTGGGATTAAGAGAGCGGGCTACTATACACATATAGAACCCACTTGATAAATTTTGGACTTGCGCAAAGATGAAAATATTTCAAGCATTTAGGCAGAAACGCAAAAAGTAGCGTATTTTTGCGAGTAGATATTTTTTGGGCCGGAACAAAAAGAAAGAGAGCGAGCTACTATACACATATAGAACCCGCTTGATAAATTTTAGACTTGCGCAAAGATGAAAATATTTCAAGCATTTACGATACACCAAGTTTACAATTTTTGCAAACTTGGTGTATTCTTGTATCAAAATTAACCAACTATGCAAGCTGATATTTGTTGTCACGCCCGTTGTTGCCTATGGCTTGGGTGAGGGGCTTAGGGGGAGTTCTGGAACTAATATCTCAATTATCTACCACTATTTCCTAAGTTCTAACGCTTGGAAATGGATATATGGTAGGTAAAATTAATGTTCAAAATTAAAAAAACCAAACCAATAATTACAAATTGGCAACTATTTAGCCTTGTAGGAGTATAGCCCACAAGAATCGCTATTTCTAATCGAATATGCAACGATGTCAGGCATTATTAGATAAGTATAGCCCATTACCCCATACCCAAAACCCTATATACCCTAAATAGTTACCACTTTTTTTAAATCGTTTACCCACAATAAAAATAACGCATAATAATATATGAGCGCAGACAATCCAATATTAAATAGCCCTTATGTAGAGCCACTGCTGCACTACAATACAGACAGCGAAGGCAGTTTGGACTATGCAGATATTCGCAGGGGGCGAAGAATATTTAAAGCGAATTGGCTGTTATTCCAACCAGACAGACGGGACAAAAAGAAATTTTTGAATGGAACGACGAGGCCGAAGAATATATTACGCACATCATCAACCTCTGCCGCAAAGAAGTTGGACAATGGCGAACAGCCCATTACCCAAACACGACCAGAGTAAGCAAAGAACTATTGACCTTTTGGTTTAATAATCCCGAAAGGCTTGCAATCAAGAAACTTTTCTTTGCCCAACAAGAAGCAGTTGAAACCGCCGTATGGCTCAATGAAATTGCAGAGAAATCAAACGTAGGGCAACACATTTTAAACTTGCTTCGCAACGGACAACAAACTGTAAGTGACGACCCGACCGACCAACTTCCGAGAATTGCTTTTAAAATGGCAACGGGTTCGGGCAAGACCGTTGTAATGGCTTGTTTGATTTGTTACCACTATTTCAACAGGCAAGAGTATAAAAATGATACTCGCTTTGCTGATTACTTCTTAGTTGTTGCTCCGGGCATCACCATCAAAAGCCGATTAGAAGTATTGTTTGTAGATACCAGAAACAAAAACCCAAATAACATTGAAGATTACTACCGTGTTCGTGGGCTAATTCCTGCTAACATGGAGCATCGTTTAGAAAATCTGAATGCAAGAATAGTAATTACCAATTATCACACCTTTGAACCAAAAATGCTACAAGGCAACAAGCGCAGTCCGTTTGACGGCAAAGTTGATTTACAAGGAAAGAAAATTGACACCGACAACAAAGAAGATTTTTCGCAAGTAATAAAACGAACCTTAGGGAAATTCAAATCAGGCAGTAGAATTTTAATATTGAATGACGAAGCCCACCACTGCTATTTGCCAAAATCGAAAAGCAAAACAACCGACAACGAAGAAGCAGACGAAAATGCAAGAGCAGCAGTATGGTTTAGCGGGCTTCGCGAAATTGCAAAGAGATTTAAACTGCGAGTGGTGTATGATTTATCGGCAACGCCTTATTATTTAACTGGTTCGGGCTACACCCCTTATAGTTTATTCCCTTGGGTTGTTTCCGATTTTGGTTTGATTGAAGCCATCGAAAGCGGTTTGGTGAAAATTCCTTTCTTGCCCGAAAGCGACAATACTCAAGCACTGACAATGCCCGTGCTGCGCAACTTATACGAGCACGTTAGAAATGAACTCCCTAAAAAAGGACAGCGAACGCAAAAGAGAGATGCAGCAGCCGAAGGCAACAAGTTGATTGAATTGTCGCCTCAACTTCCTTCCTTGGTAAAAGGGGCATTAGACCAATTTTATAATCATTATGTTGAGTATTTTAACGGCATTAGAAAACACAAAGAAGAAAAGGCAAATATCTTTTCTGCTCCGCCCGTTTTTATAGTTGTTTGTAACAATACGGGCGTTTCAAAAGAAGTCTATAAATACATTGCGGGTTACGAGGATGCTGATGCTGGTGCTGAGGGCAAAACCATCACCGTGCAAGGCGCAAAAGACCTGTTTAGCAATTATGACCCTGGAACAAACAAACCTTTGAAACGACCACCAACATTGCTTATTGATAGCGATGCTTTGGAAAATGGCGAACAAATAAATGATGATTTCAAAAGGATATTTGCATCGGAAATCGAAGAATTTAAAAAAGACTATGCCCGAATGTACGGACAAGGCAGCATCGAAAAAATAACAGATGCCGAAATTTTGCGCGAAGTAGTAAACACCGTTGGGCAGCAAGGAAAATTAGGTTCTCACATTCGTTGTGTAGTTTCGGTTTCTATGCTAACCGGAAGGCTGGGATGCCAACACCGTAACCCATATTATGGGCTTGCGTGCCTTTGGTTCGCAATTGCTTTGCGAGCAAGTAGCAGGCAGAGCTTTGCGTAGAATGAGTTACTTCTTGCAAGGCTACGACAAAGACGGCAACCCAACCAACGACAAACGCAAAATCGTTATCGAAAAATTTCCGCCCGAATATGCGCATATTATTGGCGTTCCGTTCAAAATGTTTAAAGGGGGCAAAACCGAAGCACCGCCGCCGCCGCGGCCATCTACACACGTGTTTGCATTGCCCGAACGACAAGCAGCAACGGAAATTACCTTCCCTAACGTAGTTGGCTACCGAGTTGAAAATTTAGACGGCGAAATAAAATACGATTTTAGCAATATTGAAAATTATGAAATTGATGGCTCAAAGTTCCCGACTGAAACCATTATGACCAGTCCAATTTCTGCATCAGAAGAAAAATTGCAGGTAAAAGGTGTTTTGGAAAAACGCGACCAAGAACTGATTTTTTTAATCACCAAAGAGTTGATTAAGCAAAAATTTAGTGACGAAAATGGACAAAACCCACATTTTCATAAATTTAACAAACTAAAAAAGATTGTCGAAGAATGGTACAACGAAAAAGTGCGATTGCTCAATATTCCCGACCAACGCTACAAACGACTTCTCTTTTTTGAAGAACCAACCAAAATTGTTGGGCATATTTTTCGCGGCATAAATCCTCACCTCAATACTACCGAGCATATTCGCCCTGTATTTAACTACTACAACAGATTCAGTAGTACCAAATATGTAAACGGCAACACAGTAAAAGAGGTGTACGCAACCGAAAAAAGCCATATTAATTTTGTAGTGATGGACAGCAACTGGGAAGGTATTTGTGCTAAAACATTAGAAGAAATTGAAATGGTAGAGTGCTATGTGAAAAATCAGTTTCTTGGCTTTGCTATTCCTTATACCAAAGACGGCAAAGACCATCATTACTTCCCTGATTTTATTGTTCGCATTAAATCTAATCACCAACCACTAACCACTAAAAACTTAATTATAGAAATTAGCGGTATGAGCAAAGACAAAGCCGAAAAAAAATGGTTTGTTGAAAACCGCTGGCTACCCGCCGTAAATGCCTTGAAAGATAAATACGAATACCCCGAATGGCATTTTATTGAAATAGCAAACGACATCCGAAACATCAAAAATCAATTAATAGAAAAAATAGCATCATTATAACTTATGCCATACAACCCTAATATTCATCATCGCAGGTCAATCCGGTTAAAAGGGTATGATTATTCGCAGGAAGGATTATATTTTATTACCATTTGTTGTGATAATAGAGCTTCTTTGTTCGGAAAAATCGAAAATCATGAAATGATATTGAACGACGCAGGAAAAATTGCCAATGAATGTTGGTTAGAAATACCTCAGCATTTCTTAAATGTAATTTTACATGAACATATCATAATGCCAAACCATATCCACGGAATAATCGAGATAGGGACGAAAAATGTTTCGCTTTCACAGCCTATTATTGACAATGTCGAGGAAACAAAAAACGTTTCACCCTTATTTAAATCCCCATCAAGAACAATTGGCTCTATTGTTCGAGGGTATAAAATTGGCGTGACAAAATGGTTAAGGAATAATACAGACATACAAAAGGTATGGCAACGCGATTATTATGAACACATTATCCGAGACGAAAAAGCCTATTTTAATATCTCAAATTATATCATCAACAATCCAGCAGCATGGAACGATGACTCATTGAAAAAAAAGTGATATCGGACCCCGACTATCTCTATCTCTATCTCCATCTCCGTAGTAAGGGCGAAAAATCTTTCGCCCCAACCCCGACTACCAGTAAGGGCGAAAAATCTTTCGCCCCGACACAAAAAACAAATAAACCATGACAAAAAAAATCGAATCTATCAAGCACAACAAAGACACCCGTGCCCACATACCCAGCAAGGAAGAAGCCGGCTACGAAGATGCCAACGCCAAAGTGCAAGACGGCAAAAAGGTGTTACAACTGCCTAAAAACCCAGTAGTACATCGCGGGCAAGACCCCGAACTATTCTGGCTCAACAAATACGGCAATGACGACCGCGACGAACTGTTGCAGGTGGACATACGTAGCCTGTATCGCCACGAACATATAGCTCCCGAAACCCTCATTAAAAGCCTTTATAGGCTAACCGAAACCCAAAGCAGCCAAATGGACTTGTTTAGTGTAAACAAACTCTTTGGCAACGCCTTGGAAAAAGACGAAATAGAAAAAGTAAGCGAATACTACCAACACAATGACGGCTGGACAAACCGACTCATACAAGGCGACAGCCACCTCGTAATGGCAAGCCTCCTTGAACGCGAAGGTATGGCAGGACAAGTACAAACCATCTATTTTGACCCACCTTATGGAATCAAATACGGCGGCAACTGGCAAATAAAACTCAACAACCGCGATGTAAAAGACGGCAGCGACGAAGCGCTAAGCAGCGAACCCGAACAAATAAAAGCATTTAGAGATACTTGGGAATTAGGCATACACTCTTACCTCTCCTATTTGCGCGACAGATTATTGATTGCCAAAGAACTATTAAACGATACAGGCTCCTGCTTTGTGCAGATTAGCGATGAAAATGTGCATTTAGTCAGAAACTTAATGGATGAAGTGTTTGGGAGTGAGAATTTTGTGAGTTTAATTGTATTTAAAAAATCTGGAAGCGAAACTACAGAGTATATTCCTACTATTCAAGATTATATTATTTTTTATGCTAAGAATATTCAAAACTTAAAATACCGTCAGCTTTATACAGAAAAATCAACTAATACTACTGAATACAATCAAGTTATTAATGAAAAAGGGGAGTATAGAAGTTTAACAAAGGAGGAGAAAGAAAATGGCATTGAGGAGGGTTGGCAACTTTTTAAAAGTACAGATTTAAATTCTCGTTCTGGTTCAGAAAATACGTCAAAACCATTCAATTTTAATGGTAAAATTTATAAGCCACGAGTTGGAACAGGATGGAAAACAAATACAGAGGGTTAAAAAAAATTGGAGGAGTAAAAGCGTTTGATTGCTAATACAAATACATTAAGGTATACAGACGATTTGTAATGATTTCCTTCTCAAACCTTTTCAAATATGTGGGATGATGTTATGCTAGGAACGGTGAATTGCAATATATTGTTCAAACCAATATGAAGAAGTCATCAACGCTGCCTCTTAATGACCACCGACCCAGGCGATTTAGTTTTAGACCCCACTTGCGGCAGCGGCACAACGGCTTTTGTAGCCGAGCAATGGGGCAGGCGTTGGATTACGATTGATACCAGCCGTATTGCGTTAAACATTGCCAAGCAACGTTTGATGACAGCGACATTTCCGTATTACAAATTGCACGACGAGCAAAGTGGCAATATTCGTCAAGGTTTCAAATACAAAACCGTTCCGCATATTACGCTCAAAAGTTTGGCGAATGACGAACCCCCAGCTACCGAAACATTATACGACCAACCCGAAACGGACAATAAAAAACTCCGGGTAAGCGGACCATTCACCGTAGAAACCCTGCAAAACTATGAGCCTATCAGTCCCGAAGAATTGGATAGTGATGAAGAGTTAGTAGATAGCGGACAGTTTGAAGAGACCATCAAGCAACATTTACTTTCGGCAGGCATCAAAAACGGCAGAAAAGACGAGATGGTCGTTTTTAGGAGTGTAGAACTGTTGAGCCATTCGTATCTGCACGCCGAACGATTTTATTTGGTAGATAGTGGTCAGGGATTAGTGGATAGTAAGGAGACACTACCCACTACTCACCAATCACTACCCACAGGCGAACGCAAAGCCTATTTTCATATCGGTCCAAAATTTGGCACGGTAAGCAAAACAGCCGTAAACGAAGCCATCAAGGAATGTCGTATAAGAGGCGATGCCAATTGGTTAATTATTTTGGGTTTTAGTTTTGAAAGCGATATAGAAGGCAGCACCCAAACCATAAGTATGGGCAAATTTGAAGTGAGCAAAGTGCGCATACATGATGATTTATTGCAGGAAGGCTTAAAAAAGAAACCCGCCAAATCAGCCGCCAGTTTTGTAACCCATTGGCGAGCCGGATATTGATTTAGTGGATAGTGGTCAGTGGATAGTGGATAGTAACAAGAAAATACTTTGCAATTATGACATCTTTAAAAAACTTTCAGGAGTTGATAGTTTGGCAAAAATCAATGGATTTAGTCAAGCAGATTTATCAGCATACCTCATCATTTCCCAAAGAAGAGATATTTGGCTTAACTTCTCAAATGCGAAGAGCGGCAGTAAGCATTCCGGCAAACATAGCGGAGGGGCAGGCACGGAATACAAGGGGGGAGTTTTGTCAATTTTTGGGGATAGCCAAAGGTTCTTTGGCGGAATTACAGACTTTAATTCTTTTATCAACGAACTTGAATTATCTGACTCAGGAAAATTCAAGCAGTTTGTTGATGAACTGCGAAGAAGTCGCAAAGATGCTGAATGGTTTGCTGGAAATCTCTTTCACCAAAGAACTAACCACTAACCACTACCCACTAACCACTAAAAACTACCCACTAACCACTAAAAACTACGCACTAATCACTATCAAAGGTTTAGACATTTACGACCCCATCAAAGACGAGGTAAAAGCCCGCAACTTGCACGACATTGCCTATTGGATGGTAGATGACGACTACGACGACAGCAATTTTGTAGTAAAACAAGTATTCTTCTGCGGTGGCGACAAAACAGAATTTGGCAAATGGAAAAAGGGTTTGGAGAACATAGCCAAGGACAGCACCAAAAAGAAAGTAGAAAAAACCCTTAAAATAGAAATAGATGACGAAGCTTTCGACCGCTTGTACGGACATATTTCACACCCAATAGAAGTAAAAAAGAAAGGGCAAAAAATCGCGGTACGCATCATCAGTCAGTTTGGCGAAGAGTGTACAAAAATATTGCGGATAGACTAAGCCAAGAAGAAGGCTATTGGTAGCAGATTTATCTGCTTGATTTATTGGTGCATGATTGGGCGTTCTGGATTTTCGAGGGCGAGACCGCACCAGTATAGGCGTGCCAAATCCAAGTTTTGCCCCCCCACCAAACGCGCACCGCGAGGCAGACCCAAAATGACGACGAAGCAGCACGACAAAGAGCGGGAGGCAGTTTGTGTAGCAAGGATAAGGCTTGCACAGGTGCCTCGCGCGGCACCAAATTTTTCGTCAATAAGGATAAGAACCGGCTGCGGTGGCTTCATTTAAGCCCTTCTATTTTTCCGAAACCAATGGCTATTTTTCAAAAATAAGCCGCCTGAAAAGCTACAATTTTGCCGCCAAGGCTGTACTTTTGCTTGATAAAATGAGTTTTTTGGGGAGGAAGAACTAATGCCTACTGCGAGAGAAGGGCTAATGGTTTTGGGGCAGTTTCTGTAGTTGGTGCTTTTGGGAATATATTTGGCATAATGACTAATTTTTATCAGCGCAAACGTATTAAAAAAACAAACTTGATTATTTGACTACTGTGCAAAAAGGCAAAACCGACACAAATTAAATTTAATTTCAAATCGTAAATTATTTATTTATAGTCATCTACACATTTTGCAATTACTAAACACTTTGCTAAAATGACTTCTTGCACCGTAATCATTTTTTTATTTTAAAAATTTAAAAATAAATAACATATTTTAATTACATGAAAAAAGAAGACAACGAGCAAGTTATTTATACTAAGACAAAAGCCGATTGGAGAAAGTGGTTAGCAGAAAATCATCTTTCAAAACAAAATGTTTGGCTGGTGTTTTATAACAAAAAGTCGGAATTACCATCTATTACTTGGAGTGATGCTGTTGATGTTGCGCTCTGCTTTGGTTGGATAGACAGCAAGAAAGTAAAAATTGACGAAGAGACCTCACATCAATTTTTCAGCAAACGGAAACCGAAAAGTACGTGGTCAAAAATCAACAAAACCAAAATTGAGCAACTTATAGAACAGGGTTTGATGACAGAAGCAGGATTTAAAAGCATAGAAACGGCAAAACAAAATGGCTCATGGACAATTTTGGACGAAGTAGAAGAATTAATTATACCCGCAGACTTAGATGCCGAATTTGCAGACAAACCTAATGCGAAGGATTTCTTTTTAGGGTTAAGTAAATCTGTAAGAAAGATGATTTTAGCCTGGCTTGTGTTTGCCAAGACACCCCAAACAAGGCAAAAGCGAATTACTGAAATTGTAGAACGAGCAGAACAAGAACTGAAACCAAAACACTTGTAAGAAAGGAAATGGATACATGATAGGCAAAATTAATACCCAAAATTAAAAAACCAAACCAATAATTTATAAATTAAACATAAAATGACTTTTTTAGAATTAGCCGAACAAGTTTTAAAAGACGAAAAAAAGTCTTTGACCGCAACCGAAATTTGGGCGATTGCAGAAACCAAAGGTTACGACAAAAAACTTAACAGCCAAGGGAAAACACCTTGGGCGACACTTGGTGCGCAAATCTATGTAAATTCAAAAGACAACCCGAAAACTCTATTTGCGCAAATAGACAGCCGACCAAAAAAGTTTTACCTGAAATCACAAGCACCACAAATTGACTTATCAGACCTTGAAACTGTTGAAATCGCGACACAAACAATTAAGAAAAAGAAATTTGAATATTTAGAAAAACACTTGCACCCCTTTTTGACATATTTCGCTTATTATCATTTGCGTTGTTACACAAAGACAATTAACCATTCACATTCACCGAAGAAAGAATTTGGCGAATGGGTTCACCCCGACATTGTTGGTTGCTATTTCCCATTTGACGAATGGAAAAACGAAGTTTACGACCTTAGTTCGTCAATCGGCAACACGACAGTTAGACTTTTTTCATTTGAACTTAAACGCGAACTTAGTTTTAGCAATCTTCGTGAAAGTTTCTTTCAGACGGTTTCAAATTCTTCGTGGGCAAACGAAAGTTATTTAGTTGCGGCAGAAATTTCAAGAGAACAAGAATTTCGGGAGGAACTTTCACGACTTTCAACTTCCTTCGGCATTGGTGTAATTCAACTGAATATTGAAGACCCATACTCATCGGAAATTATTTTTCCGGCGACATATCGTGAAAACCTTGATTGGGAAACAATAAACAAACTGACAATGAATACAGACTTTAGAGAATTTATTTCGACTGTTAAAATTGACATCACAAGCAAGAGAATACACAAGAAAGAATACGACACAATCTACCAACCTGACAAGCTGGAAATAAAAAGCGACTAAATTGGCAACCACCAACTTCTACCACCCCACACAACCAACATTTTCTAAATAAGCAACAGAAAAACCAACCGACATAGAAGCGATTTAAGCGCAGCATGTTTTAGGTGGGGAATTTCTGTGAAAAATTTAAATAATACATATAAACATTGAATTGATGATAGAGGCAGAAAACCGCCCCTTGCTCCTACGAGATGTATAGCGCAAGCAGATGTAGAGTAATCTTATGTCTTTTTTCAGCCCGAAAAATAACTTGTTCGTTCGTTAAACTTTTTGGCTTGTTAGTGGTCTAAGCAACATAATCATTATTGTATCATCATAATTTTACTGCCCTTATCATGCGCTTTTTCCTAATTGCCTTTGCCCTAATCGCTACCTTATTGGGCGCGAACACCGCCTTGAATGCCCAAAGCACCGCCGCCAAAGCCAAGAAATTACCCAATTTTAGTTTTTATAACGCCTTGAATGGCAAGGTAGTTACTGCCAACCAAATCCAATACGACAAATACCTCACTGTCGTTTATTTCGACCCATCGTGCGAGCACTGCGAAGCTACCGCCGCCGATATAGCCAAACAAATAAGCAAATTTAAAAATACTAAATTAGTATGGGTCTCTATCTCCGACCCCGAACCCGTTGCAGCATTCAAAGCCAAATATTTCCCCAAAGCCACCTCTTCGAGCATGTTGTTTTTGTCGGATAAAAATACCAAAATATTCTCCTACTTCAACAACCTCATCGATACGCCCACCTTTATCGTTTTTGACAAAAACAAAAATCAAGTGGCACAACTCGAATTGCCCACCGTTGCCGATATTGTGAAACACTATAAGTAACTATTTAGCCTTGTAGGAGTAGCCCACAAGAATCACTATTTCTAATCGAATATGCAACGATGTCAGGCATTATTAGATGGGTATTGCCCATTACCCCATACCCTATACCCAAAACCCCATACCCTAAATAGTTACCATTGTTTTTATTTGCAATATCTAAATGAGCTGTTAAAATACTTGGGACTGAATAGCCTACTTCCATAGCCCACGATGCAAATCGTGGGCTATGTTTGTTATTCGATTTTACGAATGGATTTACCCACTTTTCTCTACAATAGCTTATCTTTGCAGCCATAGTTTGCCTATTTTTTTCCCAAAATTGCCCTTTTCAGATATGTCGTTTGTTGTTTCTGCTCGCAAATACCGCCCCATTCGTTTTAAAGACGTTATCGGGCAGCCAGCCATTACTACTACGCTCAAAAACGCCCTTAAAAGCGATAAGTTAGCGCAGTCATTTTTGTTTTGTGGCCCGCGCGGAGTGGGCAAAACTACTTGTGCCCGTATTTTGGCAAAAATTATCAATTGCCAAAACTTATCGCCCGATACCGAACCTTGCAATGAATGTGCCGCTTGCACGGCATTTAATCATTCGGCATCATTTAATATATTTGAATTAGATGCGGCATCTAATAACTCAGTCGACGATATTCGCGCCTTGATAGAGCAAGTGCGATTTGCGCCGCAAGTGGGCAAATACAAGGTATATATTATCGATGAGGTACACATGTTGTCGCAAGCGGCGTTCAATGCTTTCCTCAAAACCTTAGAAGAACCGCCTTCGTATGCCATTTTTATTTTGGCAACGACAGAAAAACACAAAATTATTCCTACCATTTTGTCGCGGTGCCAAATTTTCGACTTTTCGCGCATCAAAGTTGCCGATATCGTAACGCATCTACAAGGCATCTGCCACGACCAAAATGTCGTAGCCGACGAAAACGCCTTGCACGTCATAGCGCAAAAGCCGATGGCGGTATGCGCGAGCGCTTCTGTCGATGTTTGACCGAATAGCGGGCTATTCCGAAGGTAATATCACCTATCAAAGCGTATTGGAAACGCTATCTATCTTAGACTACGAATATTTTTTTAAAATAACCGATGCCCTCTTGCTCCAAGATACCACCACCGCACTCCTGCTGCTCGACGAAATTTTGCAGCGCGGTTTTGAGGGCGATAACCTAATGGACGGTTTAGCAGGGCATTTTCGCAATTTGATGGTCTGCAAAGACCCCAAAACAACGCATCTCTTAGAAGCGAGTAGCAGCCTGCGCCAACAATATGCTGCCCAAGCCGCTATGGCACAGGCGCGTTTTTGCTTAGTGCGCTCAACTTAGCCAATCAATGCGACATACAATATAAACAAGCACGCAACAAACGCCTTTTAATAGAACTCACACTGCTGAAAATGTGCTATATGAACACAGTTATCGATTTGGCAAAACTGCAAAATGGTGGCAATCAGCACCCGCGTACCGAAAAAGCGGCAAGCGGCAATAATCTATTGCAAGGCAATAACGAACTGCCCGCCAAACTCGCAACAAGCAATAACGACTTGCCCAAAAACAACGACGAGACAGCTGAACCCGAACCACTCACAAAGGTGAATTATATGGAAAAAATGGCGCAATTAGAACAACAAAAGAATAAAGTGCCGCCACCTATCGACCAGAATAACAACCCACCGCCCACCAACCAACAAAAAGAAAGCATACTGAACGAGGCGCAGCCCGAATACTACCCACAAGCCCCCTCTGCCGCGCCCGACCTCAATCCCGAATTGCTGAGCAAAACTTGGAAACAATATTGCAGCACCATGTCGCCCGCCAAACGCGCTATACTCGAAAATTGTGACCTCCAATTGTCTGATAAACAGATAATTGTCACCTTGTTTAGCGATATGCAAGAGGGTTTGGTGCGCGACGAAAGCATAGAATTTTTGACCTACCTACAACAAAAATACCAAATACGCGGCTACGAACTGCTGCGCCAAATTGACCGAAGCCGCCAGCAAGAACCTATCGACAACCCTAAACCCAACGCTTTTATGCCAGGCGAACAGCTAAAAGCGATGGAAAAAACAAACCCCCAACTCAGCGAATTGCAAAGGCGATTGGGCTTGGAATTGGATTATTAGCGGTCTGTGTTTAAAATTTCGGTAACAAATTTTGGTAAATGCTGCTTTGTAGCAATGGTGCGACAGTTTTTTTGCCCAATTGCAATAATAAAACCAAATAAAGCGTTATTGCTCTTAGTAATAACGCTTTATTAATATCCTAATCTCCCAACCGTTCAAAGCAGCTTTCTTATGTTCTACCTCCGCTTTTTATCCTTTTGCGCATTGCTTATCGGCTTAGGCGCGTGCAACCGTTCGTCGTCGCCCTCGTCGTCAGCAGCGGCGAATGATGTGCCGAATATGACCCAACAAAATACGCAGCAGGCGGTTCAGCAAACTACCCAACAAGCAGTGATACCAAGCGTCAACAGCAATAGCCTGAGCAGCGGCAGTACTACCGCAGATAACATTACGGCAAGCCCTGTTAATTTTAAACCCCTATCGCCAACTATTGTGAGCGATACTACTAATTGCGTCCAAGTGGCTATCCTGCTCGATACCAGCAATAGTATGGACGGTTTGATAGACCAAGCCAAATCGCAATTATGGAAAATCGTGAATGAAATTGCGCTGGCTCGCGATGCCAAAGGCAATGTTCCGCAATTGTTATTAGCCATCTACGATTATGGCAACGACCGATATAATGCTGCCGAAGGCTATATCCAACAAATAGCCCCACTGACCAGCGACCTCGACGCTATCTCCGAACGCCTTTTGCACTGACAACCAATGGTGGCAGTGAATATTGCGGGCACGTCATACGAACGGCTACCAACGCCCTATCATGGACAAAATCGCCCGACCGCGTGAAGTTGATATTTATTGCAGGTAACGAAGAATTTACGCAGGGCACGGTAGATTATCAGCAGTCTTGCCGCAATGCTATTGCCAAAGGTATCGTAGTCAATACTATATTTTGTGGCGATTACCAAGAGGGAATCAATACCAAATGGAAAGACGGCGCAGACCTCGCCGATGGCAAATACCTCAATATTGACCAAGACCAAAAAGTAGTGCATATCGACGCACCACAAGATACCGAACTCAATCGCCTGAACCAACAGCTCAACGATACCTATATGGGCTGCATGCCGAGGGCGAGTCGAGCAAAATGAGGCAAACCGTCCAAGATAGCAATGCGGGTGCGTATGGTTCTGCTAATGCTTCGATGCGTGCCGTGTCGAAAGCATCGGCAGCCTACAAAAACGATTCGTGGGACGTAGTAGATGCCGTCAAAGAGAAAAATAGACCTCAAAAAGATGGAACAAGACGAATTGCCCCAAGAGATGCGCTCGCTGAAACCCGAAGAGCGCGAAGCCTATGTAGCCAAAAAAGCAGCAGAACGTGAGACAATACAAGCTCGTATCAGGCAATTGAGCGAAGAACGCCGCCATTTTGTAGACAAAAAAGAACGCGAAATGCGCGAAGCCGACCCTAATGCCAATACCTTAGATGTCATTATGCTGCGCACCATTCGCGAGCAACTGACTGCGAGGGGTTTGCATTTTGAAAAATAAATAGCAAAAACCACTATAAATAAAAAAGGGGCAATGGCAGGAACGCCAAAGCCCCTAAGAGCGGGCAAATACGGGAAGTAATGCCGCGCGAGATAGCCGCAGGAACACTATAAGGCTCAACCACTTGCTATTAGATAGCAACCAATGGAATGGCTGCTTTGTGGGGGCAAAATTACGGCATTTTTGGGTTTTGCGCAATAGTTCGAGCCATTTTTTTGGTCGGAATAACCGCATTAGGCATAAATCAACTACCTTTGTTGCATCAATTCACTTTTTAATCTTGATGCCACATGATACGTCACTTCTTTATCCCGCTTTGCTTATGGTGCTTTACGCTATTGGGGGCTACTATGCCTTTGTTTGCCCAAGACGACGACCTGCTGTCATTGGTTGATGACGAGGATAAAAATACGACCAATTTTGCCCGCGCTTCTTTTAAAACGACCCGCGTAATCAATTCTCATTCGCTCGAAAACGTGGCGGCGGGCGTACTCGATTTTAAAATATCGCACCGATTTGGCGTACTAAATAATGGGTTTTACGACATATTCGGTTTGGATAATGCTACTATCCGCTTTGGGCTTGACTATGGAATCACGCCCCGATTGATGGTAGGCCTGGGGCGAAGTACCTTTGAAAAAACCTACGATGGATTTATCAAATACAAATTGCTGCGCCAGAGCAAGGGCAAACGCAATATGCCTATTACTGCTTCTTTGGTGGCAGGCATGAGCATCAATACCCTAAAATGGGCAAATCCCGACCGAGATAACTATTTTTCGAGCCGTCTCAGCTATTATTACCAACTCATCATAGGGCGCAAATTCGGCGAAGGTTTTTCGATGCAGATAATGCCCACGCTCGTACACCGCAATTTGGTCGAGACCCGCGCCGAGAAGAACGATGTTATTAGTATAGGTATCGCTGCTCGCCAAAAATTGAGCAAACGCATTGCCGTCAATGCCGAATATTTTTATGTATTGCCCAATCAAATTGCAGAATCTTACCGCAATTCACTTTCGGTGGGTTTTGACATCGAAACGGGCGGGCACGTATTCCAACTCCATTTTACCAACTCGACCCCGATGACCGAGAAAGGCTTTATTACCGAAACAAGCAATAATTGGTTAGATGGCGACATACATTTTGGATTTAATATATCACGCGTATTCACCATTGCACAGCCCAAAAATCGAGAGGAATAGCCGTTTTCCGTTTTGAATAAGCCACAAAAAAGCCTACTTTACCCCAAAAGCTGTAAAGTAGGCTTTGGTATTGAACGCAGATTGGATTATTTCGAGGGCAGGGAACTTAGTTATAGCTTACGTTGGCAAACGTGCCTTCGGTAATGCTGTGGTTGCCCGTGCCGCCCGATGCGTCGGTGCAGCCAAATTCAAATGAACCTGTCACAATTTTTGTGGTTGTGTTGAAAGTGTTGAAAGTAATACTGCCCGAATTATGCGTACAACCTATTGCGCCTTGTGTATAGATAGCAGGAGCGGTAGAGCCAAACGGATAATTGCCTGTCAAGAATGCTGCATCAGGTACGAGCGACAAGGTAGTAGTGCCATTGGTAGCCGTGATGTTTAGTTTGCCCCCTGTATTGATGGCTGTGATGGTAGTAGCGGTAAATGACGTTCCGTCTATTTTGGCGGTGAATGTGCCAGTTGTACCGGTGCCACCACAAGCAGGGCAGGTGCCGCCACAGTCCACACCAGTTTCGGTGCCGTTTTGTACGCCGTCTGTGCAAGTAGGTGTAGTACTACACGGATTAGGACAAGAACCGCCGCAATCTATGCCTGTTTCGCCGCCATTTTGTATGCCGTCCGTGCAAGTAGCTACCTGACCGCAGGCTTCGCAAGGACCGCCGCAGTCGATGCCCAATTCGCCTTGATTTTGCTCGCCGTCGGTACATGATGGATTCTTTTCCGCAGCTATTGAGCATACCTAACAAACAACACAAAGCAATAAAGCTAAACAATAATTTGATTTTCATGAAAAACTAAGGGTTTTTAGTGTTAAAATTACGAATGACT
This sequence comes from Sphingobacteriales bacterium, assembly GCA_016711295.1. Lineage (GTDB taxonomy): Bacteria > Bacteroidota > Bacteroidia > Chitinophagales > UBA2359 > JADJTE01. Next base: position 112,239 of record JADJTE010000012.1, read on the forward strand.
AACCGCAAAGGTACTACAAAATGTATAGACTACTGTTATTTTTTATTGTTTTTATGACAATGGCAGGGCTGCATACACCATTAAGGGCACAAAAAAGCCCTAATTTCGCGTCCATTCAAGCCCCTGAATTTCAGTTTGAGCCTTCGCGCTCGCACGATTTTGACACAGTGCCCCAATCCGAATGGATTAGCCACGATTTCTGGTTTATCAATATTGGCGGGCAACCCTTTGCGCATTACTAAGGTGCGTGGGTCGTGCTACTGCACCAAAGCCGAATTTCCGACTGCACCCATACAGCCGGGCGAGCGGGGTTATATCCGCGTTTTTTATGATACGCGCAGCAAAATCGGGCAATTTAGGGCAGCGGTCAGCATCATTTCCAATGCTTTGGGGACTGATACCGAACATTTGTTTGTCGAGGGCAATATTATAAGCCCTGTTTCCGTTTCGCCTATACCCGATGAAAAATAGCGCAAATTGCTTTGGCGGCTTGGTTATTCGTACAAAAATCGCAATTTTGCACGTCCCAAGAAAAAGCCAGAATGAATATTTGCCATAGACTTAAAACGTAACTATTTAGGGTATAGGGTTTTGGGTATGGGGTAATGAGCAATACTTCTCTAATAATGCCTGACATCGCTGCATATTCGATTAGTTCCCCCTACAAAGCTAAATAGTTACCTTAGAACAATGCTTAAACAAATCATAAGTGTTTGTAATATAATTGCCCATCATCAAAATTAAATAGTTAATATACTACCTTAAAACCATGCAACAAACCCCCAAATTTGCCACCTTACTCCTTGCTTCCTTGTTGTGCGCCTTATTACCCGTATCGCTACACGCGCAATTTGCGGCTAATGCTGCCGAATTTGCCCGCCAAATAGAAGCACAGTATGCCCAAGTGACGATGCGCGAAGATATGCGTGCCGAATTAGACGAATTTATTACCAATGTAGGTGACGCATCGCTGATGATAGTTAACAGAAATTGTAGCGCAATGCAACGACATGCAAACCCGCAAGATGCGCAACGTACCGCATTTTTCCGATTATTACCAAACCCTCAATGGGTTTATTAAATCGGGTAATTTTGACCGAAAATTTGGCGAATGGCAAAATATTGTCAAAGATGTGACAGCAAGGCTTGAAAAAGGCAAAACAGGCAATTTGGAAAAATTTTTATCCTTTTCGAGGTCTTTTTTTAATGGTTATGTGCTGTATGATGCCCCAGGCAAATCGTGGGCGGTGCAAACCAGCGATTATTCGTTCAGAAACGACAATGGCAACCCCTCGGTATCGTTTATCAACGCTCGCCTGCTGGCTTATGCTCCCAAAGACACTATTGCTATACAGAACACTTCGGGCACCTATTTCCCTTTCGATGCCAAATGGCAGGCTACGGGAGGGCGCATTACTTGGGATAGGGTATTGCTCGACCCCAATACGGTATATGCCGAGTTGCCCGCTTATAATGTGGATATGACCCGCGCCGAATTTGTCGTATCTGGTGCTACTTTTTATCATAAAAAAATATTTAACAGAGGACTAAAAGGCTCTGTAACCGACAAGCTATCTGCCCGCGTAGGCGGAGAGTTTATCTACCCTCAGTTCGAGTCGGACGAACTGAACTTGGTGATGAAAACCTATGCCCGCACAGCGAGTTTAGAAGTGGTTTTGCCATCAGAGGCAATGACGTATAGCTATGGCACAAACGAAATGCCTTCGCGCCTTAACTTCTATACCGACGACGACAAAACCATATTGCTCACTGCCCGCGCTACGGGCTTTAAGGTGAAAGAAAACAACGAAATTGTATCGAATAATACAGCTGCATCTATCTATTTTGCGGGCGATTCTATCTACCATCCCCGCGTCAATCTGCATTATAACATGGGCAGAAAAGACCTGCGCTTGGTGCGAGACGGCAAAGCAAGCTCGCGTATTGCATTCATGTCATCGTTTCATAAATTTGAGGCAAATGTAGATGCCGTCGAATGGACACTCGGCAAACCCGTCATAGATTTTAAAATGACATCTGAACTCAAAAACCTACGAGTTGTGTTCGAATCTTATGATTTGTATGACCAAGACCGCATGAAATCCTATAATATGTATAGCCAACACGACCCCATCTCGAAACTCGCCGATTATGCCAATAATGGACAATTTGATGTGCCGCAGCCGATTTTGCGGCTTATCTCAACAGCAGCTTCAAAAAAGCGACGATATACTAAACCTCATATTCCGCTTAGTAGAAGACGGATTTATCTACTTCTATCCCGAAACCGACATCATCCATGTGCGCGAAAAAGCCCAACACTACGACTTGTCGCGCCGAAAAAAGAAAGACTTTGACCGCATCGCGCTCATTTCGGAAAGCGAAACCCAAAACGCCCAATTAGATATGGGCAATCATGAACTCATCGTGACGGGCGTAAAAAGCGTAGGTTTGAGCGATTCGCAGCGCGTAGTCATCTATCCGACCAAGGGCATCGTGCGGGCGCAGCGCAACCGAGATATGGACGTAAACGGAACCGTAGTGGCGGGTAGCGTCGATTTGGCGGGCAAAAATTTTGGATTTAAATACGACCCATTTTTGATAAAAATGGATACAGTAGACCAAATGCAGGTATATGTCGATACGCGCAACAAGCGATTTGAACATATTACGCCTGTTGACGGCACCTTAGCACCCATTAGCACGCTCATACAAAATGCACGCGGAAATCTGTATATAGACGAGGCAAATAATAAGTCGGGACGCGAAAAATATCCCTCTTATCCGCGCTTTGAAAGTACAGGCAATGCCTATCTGTATTATAATAGTAAAAAACTGTATGGCGGTGCATACAAAAAAGATACTTTCCACTTCAAACTGAATCCGTTCAATTTTGAGGACTTGGACGAGATACAGCCCGAAAATCTGGTATTTCCTGGAACGATGATAACGGGCAATATATTTCCCGCTTTTGAGCAAACCACCTCGCTGCAAGACGACCTATCGCTGGGGTTTGTCAAAAATACGCCTGCACAGGGTATGCCCACCTATAAAAAAGGTACGTTCAACGGCACTATCAGTATGAGCAATAAAGGGCTTATCGGCGAGGGTCTGATAGATTATATGGCTGCTAAAATAAGCGCGAAAGAATTTATTTTCTTGCCCGATTCGATGATGACCGAAGCCGATTCGTTCTACCAAGAGCGCAAAACCGTCAAGGGCATCGAATTTCCGTCGGCACACAATGGCAAAGTGCGAATCAAATGGCTGCCGTCGGGCGACAGTATGTTGGTATATATGAAAACTCGACCGTTTTTGATGTTTGAAGACAAAGTGAGCTTAAAAGGCAATTTATTAGTTACGGATAAGGGATTGAAAGGAAAGGGTACGATGAATTGGTCGGAAGCCTCTATCCGCTCCGACGAATTTGCCTACACGAGCGGCACATTCAAAGCCGATTCGTCGGACGTAGCTATCAAAAACAAAGATGCGGCAAAGGTAGCCTTCGACTCATATAACGTCAAATCGAGGGTGGATATGGATAAATACTTGGGCGAGTTTTTGGCAAACGGACCTAGCATTCCTATCAACCTGCCCTATAATCAATTCAAAACCAATGCAAGCGAATTTTATTGGCTCATGAACGACAAACTGATTAATATACGGATGCCCGAAGACGAAAATTTGGCTTATTTTACCTCTACACACCCCGACCAAGGCGGTTTGAAATTCAAAGCATCGGGTAGCGTGGTCAATTTGGCAGAAAACACGGTCAAAGTCGATGGTATTCCCTATATCACCGTAGCCGATGCCAAAATACGCCCCGCCGATACGCAAGTATTTATCGACCAAGACGCGCAAATACGCACCCTCGAAAAAGCACTTATCGTAGCCGATTCGACCAACGAATACCACAAAATTACCGATGCCACGATAAATATCAAAAACATCAACGAGTTTTCGGGTAAAGGCGAATATAAATATCGCGGTAAAAATATGAAAAAACAATCCATATTTTTTGATAATATCGCTACCACCGAAGACCAAGAAAAAGAAGGACGTTGGTATACCGTAGCCTCTACTGTGATGCCCGAAGATCAAGGGTTTAAGCTCAACAACAATATCAATTTTAAAGGCGACATCTTTTTAGATTCGCGCCAAAAATTCTTGATTTACGACGGTTTTGCCAAACTTGACCTGCTATCCAAAAACGCCATTGATGTGCAATGGTTCAAGTTCAAAGACCAGATAGACCCCGAAAATATTCAAATTGACGTGCGCAATCCCGTGGGCGAACATGCCGACACGCTTACTTTTGGCATATCGCAAGACATGTTTAACTTAGAACTATACCCAACGTTCCTGACCAAAAAGCGAACTCCCTTAGATAAATACGTATTTCGCGCCACAGGTGATTTGGCATCAAGCAACGAAACCAATACTTACCGCGTGGGTAGCGTCGAAAAATTGGAAGGTAAAACAGAACAAGGCGACGTACTGACCTTGCAAGATGCGCAGAGTAGGGTAGAAGCCGATGGCAGGTTTACGATGGGCGATAATTGGGGCTTGGTCGATGTCGCCCTCGCTGGGCACGCCGACCACGATACCAAAACAGGCAGTTTCGACTTCAAGAATATGGTGCTGGGTGTGGGCTTTATGTTCGACAAAAAACTAATGGCGATGGTGGGCGATGCTGTGCGTTCGTTCAATAGCGAAGCCCAACAGATTGATTATACCAGCGGCGGCAATTTTTACAAATCGGCAGTCGAATTGGTCGAGAAAGGTTATGTAGGCGACCTAAAAGGTATGATGAACCGACAAGGCTACTTGTCGCAGCGCATCAAGGGCTTAGACCAAGACCTGATAATTGCTAACCTCAATATGGTATGGGATACGAGCCTTCGCACCTTTGTATCGCGCGGGCGGTTTGGCTTGGCTTTCTGTGGCGACCAATACGTCAATCGTATGGTAGATGGCTTTGTAGAATTTGGTATCCGTCAAACAGGAGATTTTTTTTATATATATATAGAAACCGACAAAAATGCCGAAGGCAAAAAACAGTGGTTCTACTTTACGTATAAAAAAGGGCAAATGCAGGTATTGAGTTCCGAAATGCCTTTCGTACAAGGCGTTGTAGATATATCGGAGAAAAAACGCATCAAAGAAGGAAAAGATGGGCAGGTATATACATATAGCCTTTGCCCAATGCTGAAACGCAACCAATTTTTGGCAGTCATGCGCGGCGACCAGTTTAACGAAGCACCGCCCACGCCTCCCAGCGGTGACGGCACGCCGATGCTCAACCCCGACGGCACACCCATGCTCAACCCCGATGGTACGCCGATGATGGCACCACCCGACCAACCTGCTACCAACCCTGACGGCACGCCCATAACACCGCCCACAGGCGACGGCGAATAACATATTACGTATTAGTGCTACTAAATCCCTCTCCAAAAGAGAGGGATTTAACATTATTTGGACTAATGTATTAGACGAAAGCAACTTTATCGTAAAAATGCCTAAATGGTTACGAAATATTATTGCCTTGAATCCAAAAACAAACTATCTTTACACCGTTATTTTGCATTTGCAAAATAACGAATTATTTTTGACCACAACAAAAAACGGTATGAAAAAAAACATTAATCAATTCAAGCCTGCTAATACGTAAAGATTACGCAAAATGAAAACATTTTTAATAATGCTGTTTGTTTTTTGTAGCACCCATGCTTGGGGACAGGGGTTTATGCAAGCACGTGGTGCAGAACAAAAAGGCACCCTAAACGCCAGCATAGCCTTTTCACAAGGCAATTTTGACGAGCCTTATTTCAACCTATTTTCCACCAACCCCGCCGCCCAACACTTTGAAGCAGCACAAGCGAAAACCGAAACGTTTTTATACTTCTACCACACAGACCCATTATATACCCCCGAAGTAAACGCCCGATTAGTGCCTAAATGCGATCTGCTTTCGACGACTTGCACAGCCCCTAATAACTTCTTTAATTTCCTTACCAATATCGGTGATCCATATACCGGCTGCTTAGACCTTAACGGTGACGGTTTCCCCGGTGATGCTCCGCCCGATATAGCCGATTGCCAAACTAAGGAATGCTACTACGCCGTAAAAGCCTATTGGGAAAACCTAAAAAGCGAAATAGACGGCGGCGATAAAGAAGCACTATTGAACGACCTATACAACAGCCCCGAAGCCTTGGCTACCTACCAAAAATATATGACCGCCAGCCCCTACCTAAGCGACGAGGTATTGATAGAAGCCGCCCAAGCCGAACTAATGAGTGCCAACCACCGCGCCAATATCTTACTCGCCAATGCCCCCCTGAGCGACGAAGCCATGTACCAAATACAGGATATAGTGGCAGCCAACGTATATCAGTTGCTCTATACCATTAAGTATTATACCAAACTATCGGCACGCGACAACCTAAACATCAGCATTAGCCGAGAATCTGCCAAAAAGGAAGCCTTGCTGCGCGATTTGCTCCAAAAGTATAGCGACGAGAAAGACTATGCCAATTTGGACGACTTGCTGACCAACGAAAACACGACCTACACCGTCCGTGCCCTCATTAGCTCCAAAATGGAGCGCAGCGACTACGCCGCAGCGCAAAGCCTCTTGGACATCCTGCCCGCCGACACACCCGAAGAGCAGGATTACAAAACGGTGCAGCAAATAAACCTGCAACACCAAACCACAACGGGCACTGCCTTTGAACTGTCGGCAAGCCAATATGCGCAACTACACAGCATAGCCGATGCCCAAGGCTACCAAGCCCCCGCCGCTTGCGCCTTACTCGGTTTGCTGCGGGGCGAATATTGCGACTGGACCTTGCCCGAAGCCACCGAAAGCGGCAAAACGGAGGCGCACCCGCGCTACAAAACCGCACCACTGTTGGAACAAAGCGTGCTAAACCGATTGAGCCTTGCTCCCAACCCCGCCAACAATAGCTTTGAGGTGACATTGCCCATCTATTTTGGCGACCAAGCGGGTAAGGTGCAACTAAGCGATTTGTCGGGCAAAACCCTGCAAACCCTACCGCTTACAGCCGAGCAGCACAGCCTAAGTGTACCGACAAGCGACCTACCCAACGGCGTATATCTCGTTAGCTATATTGCCGATGGCATTACCGTATCGAGTGCCAAAGTAGTGGTACAACATTAATAACCCTTACTGCCTCTTTGCCCAAACCTTTGGGCAAAGAGGCTATTTATTCACTTAAATAAAAATATTTTAAAATGAATAATGTGATAATAATGGTAATTATGTTGGCTTTGTTGGGGGTGGATGTTTGGGGGCAGGGGTTTATTAAATCATACAGTATACAAAATACAGCTATCTCTAATGGAATGGATATAATAACAAACGATCCATTATATGTTTTTTTAAGAAATTTTGTTCCATCGATAGGGAACCACCCCGGTGCAGATATAATCGGTGCAAATACCGAAGGCGTAAAGCAATGGAATAGCCGATTAGAAAGCGATACTGTTATGTTTAATCCATGATATAATATGATCATTGAAAATAATGATAATTATATTTTTTCTGGAAATCTTGGTTATCCTGGATATTTAATTCAAGTCTTTTTTGCAAAATTAAATCCACAAGAGAATAATTTTCAGGTAAAGGAGTATGTAAATTTGAATTTATTTCAAATATGGAGTGGCTTTGCCATATATAACGATACCTTGATAACTTGTGTTTCTTATGGCGATGCCAACCCGACCACCTATTTTAATATGAAAATATTAAAAATGTTACCAGATCTATCAATTATAGACAGTATTTACTTAAACAATGTAGCTGGGTATGCGATTAATTCTAGTGTTCTGTCAAAAAAAAATTTATCACTAATTTTGCATTTATTTAATAAAAATCAATTACTATAATGGCACGTATTTCTAAGGTTATTAATTTAAGTGAATCTGACAGGTTAGAGTTACTTCGTATTACTAAAAGCGGCACTCATAAAAAGTCGCAAAGTTACCCGTGCCCTTGCTTTGCTATCAATGGCAGACGGGAATGGTCCGCTTGTATTGGAACAAAGTTTGGGTCTTAATCGAAATGCTTATTACACGTTGAAACGTCGTTATCTTTCAGAAGGACTTTCTGCTGCCTTAGATGATCTCCCACGCAGCGGACGCCCACCCAAGATAACCGAACACATAGAAGCCAAAATTACGAGCATTGCTTGTAGTGATGCTCCTGGTTCGTCCAAATGGACTTTATCGCTTATTAACGATAAATTAGTTGAATTAGGTTGTGAGCATAGTTTATCAGATGAATCTATTCGTTTAGTTTAAAAAAAGTAAACTCAAACCTTGGCAGAAACGACAATGGTGTATTGGTATGATAAATGGCGAATATTTAGCCAATATGGAAGATATTTTGGACATTTACGCTGCTCCATTCAGTGGCATCCCTAGAATTTGCTTTGACGAGCGACCTTGCCAACTGATAGGTAACGTACTTGCTCGATACCTGCCAAACCCAATAGCACTAAAAAAGAACATCAGGAGTATATAAGAAACGGCGTTTGTAATGTCTTGTTAGCCTATGACATAGATACAGGGCAACGCTATTTGATGGTAACGGAAAGCAAAACCAAAGCGGATTATGCCCAATTTATGAAGTGGCTTTTAGATACCCATTATCCGAATGCAAGTAAATACAACTCGTTCAAGATAATTTTAGCACCCATTCTTACGGAGCTTTTATGAAAATCTGCCCTTTGATGAAGCCCGAAAAATAAAAAACATCCTTGAATTTCATTATACGCCTAAGCATGCTTCGTGGCTAAACATGGCAGAGATAGAGTTCTCGGCACTTTCAAGGCAATGCTTAGACCGACGAATACCCAACATAGATATGCGGCAAGAAGCCTTAATTTGGCAAGATGAGCGAAACAAAAGCTATAAAAGTACATTGGTCTTTACCACAGATAAAGCAAGAGAAAAATTAGAAAATAGATATAATGAAGTTGGTAGCAAAAATAAAACAAAAACAGATGCGTAATTAAATCAAATTAATAATTAATTAATTGTATTAACTTTTCTGTTAGAACACTAGTAATTTTTTATTTTCTAACGATAGTGGGCATATTTACATGCCTATTTTATGTAGAAATTTTGAATATTATAAATATTTAGTTATTCGCAAAATGGATTTACAAGGCAATACCATTTGGGAGTACCCTTTAAATACCTATACTACAGCCACTAATACTCCTATTCAGATAGTGACATTGCCAAATGGCAATATTGTAGCGCATTGGTTTGACGAAGGGATGGGAGACATTAATGACCAAAGAACCCCTTATCTTATCTGCCTCGCCCCCAATGGGCAATTCATTTGGCGTTATAATTTTGATGATGGGGCATACAAAAAATATCCAATTCAAATTAAACTTGCCGCTAACGGGGATATTATAGGTTGCGGTTATGCCAGTAACCCCAACTATAACTACGACTGCGGCTGGTTGTTTCGCATATCGCCGCAAGGCACCTTGCTTTGGGAGCGCGAATATGTCAGTCCTACATCTTCCATAAACTTTTTCTTGGCAGAGGCCATTGACGACGACGATGAGGGCAACCTCGTTGTGATAGGTGCATTTATAGATACTCTATCTACTGGCGGTTATCAAGGCAATACTTTTCTACAAAAGTCCTCCCCAACGGCTGTTTTACGCCCGACTGCAACGGAGGTGCTGAGGATACGCTTATTATTGCCTCTACGGTGGTGGGGTGGAGTCGCCGCCACGCCGCCGCAGGCTTTGGGTGTGGGGCAGTTGGCTGTTTTCCCAATCCCGCCCAAGATGCCCTACAATTGCTGCTGCCTACCCGCCGCCAAAACGCCCAAGTGCAACTAACCGACATGCAGGGGCGCACCTTGCAAAGCGTTTCGGTGCCGCCCGATTATAGCGGTCGCTATTTTAGCATCTCTACCCAAGACCTGCCCAATGGTGCGTATTTGGTGAGCTATACTTCGGAGGGCAAAATAGTAGGTACGGCTAAGGTGGTGGTGCAGCATTAAAACAGTTTAAAGCTCCTTTGCCCAAGCCTTTGGGTGAAATTGCTATAATTTCTTGTAAATCAATAGTCTATAACAAGAAATGCGCGATTTTGGAACGCAAAACTGCACGATTTTGGGCAGAAGTACCCGAAAAACCGTGCAGTTTTTTTAAAAATTCTTTGCGATTCATTTTGAACAAAAGTGCTAATTTGTAAAGTTTTCATTTTTGGTTCTTTTAGGTTTGTTGTGGAGCTACGTTTGACATGTCAAAACTGTTAATGTGAGATTTTCGAAATTAGGCATTCCAAACGACATTCTCCTCTTTCTCAACTTCATGCTCATATACCAATATGTTGCCTATCCCGAAGGGATATAATGTTTATAGAAATAGCAAATAAAACCACTACGACCCCGAAAGGGTCGAACAATACACAACACACAAGTCTATAAACGTTTGATGCCCTTGGCATCGGCAACAGACACAGACAAGGCTATGTGGCGTTATTTTAGATTATAGCACCAAGCTAATTTTCAACGCTTTTTCCTTATGCACAAAACGGAACTCACCGATAAGAAAGGAAGCTATAAAAATATTACATGTGTGTAAATCTAATAATTAGCTAAAAGATAATTATTCCTTGAATTAAAGTAGTAAATGCGACATTCTGTGGCGCAATAATAATCACATTTTTCAATACCAAGAGCGCGAAAAAAGACGCGCCCTTTGGTACTGACGGAATAAATGCTTATTATTGCCCCGTCTCAAAAAACAAAATATGTCGCATCTAACCTTATCGCAAAGATATGAAATAAAGCTTTAGATAGCTCAAAAGTCCGCAACTTTATCGCGCACTATTTAAATATACATCGTAGCACGGTTTATCGTGAATTGGAGCGTAATAGCAGGCAAGCGATACGAGGCAGCTGAGGCAGACCGTCGCTGCAACCGTTGCCGCTGGCGTAGTCGCCCTCGCAAGCGCAGTGCTATGATGGAGCAACAGATTGTGCAGTATCTTCGTGATGGTCTTAGCCCTGAGCAGATAGCGGGTCGGTGTCAGCGAGAGGGCATAGATATGATTAGCGCAACATCTATTTATAAATATATTTATGATGATAGAAAAAAAGGAGGGGAGCTATACAAATACTTGCCCCGACAACATCCTAAACAACGCAAAAGAGTAAAACAAAATACTGATAATGAGGCAATTACAGATAAAATAAATATTAGCCAACGCCCTGAAATTGTAGCACAACGAAGCAGAATAGGAGATGTGGAGGGCGATACTATTATCGGCAAACAACACAAACAAGCTATTGTCACCTTTAGTAGAAAGAAAAACAGGCTTTGTTAATGAAGAAAGTAGAAACTAAAAAGCAGAAATCGTCAGAAATGCGATTGAAACGACCTAATAAAGAATAACACTATCAATATGCCCATTTTAACCATTACCTTTGACAATGGTACTGAATTTGCCCAACATAAACAGATGAGCGAAGACCTAAATGCTGCTATTTATTTTGCCAACCCTTATCACTCATGGGAAAGAGGTACTAATGAAAACACGAATGGATTAGTCAGGAGGTTTTTCCCAAAGGGAACAGATTTTGATACTATTTCAGAGGAACAAATTAGTGAAGCACAACAAAAAATAAACAACAGACCAAGAAAAAGACTCGGATTCTTATCGCCTATCGAAGCGATTAACTTGCACCAAAGCCAACTAAACAATGTCGCATTTACTACTTGAATCTAGGTTCCACAACAAACATAAAAGAGCCAGTTTGTTTTTTTAATGCGTTTGCCCTGCTATAAAATGGCAAAATGAGCCACTAATAAACTGTTTATGTCTAAAAAGCGTAACTATGCAGCATTTTTGGCGATTATCCCAATAGTTCGCTTGCATCTACACCTTCATCTGCCTTTATTTCCACCCTTTTGTATGCGTTTTTCTATCTATTGCCTTTGCTTCTTGTTGGCTATCTTTTTTGACTCTATGCTTTGCCGTGCCCAAGTACTTTGCCATACCGATGCTTATTATGAGCAAAACAGCACCATAAATCCCGTTCTGTTGAGCCAAGAAACGGATATGAACCTCGAATTAGAAGAAAAAACAAAAAAATTATGGCAAAAACGCCAAAATACCCAACTCGCCAAAGATGATATAGCCGATTATCCCCTTGTGCGCATACCCGTAGTAGTACACCTCGTATATGGCAATGGTGAGAGCGTAGGCATGGGAGCTAATCTCAGCGACGACCGCGTGCGTGCCGCTATCGATTGGCTGAACGATGCGTACCGCAACCGCAATCTATACGACCCCGCTTCGGGCGCAGACACACGCCTCGAATTTTGCCTCGCCACTCGCGACCCCAATGGCAACTATTCGAGCGGCATTACCCGAAGCCTATCTGCCCCCTGGACCAACCTCATACAAAGCACAGAGGATACGCCCCTCAAACAGACCATCGGCTGGGATAGAAACAGCTACCTCAATATTTGGGTGGTCAATTCTATCCGCGAATCAGCATCTATGCCGCCCAATATTGCGGGCTACTCCTCGATGCCCCTCCAAGCAGGCGATACTTATGACGGCGTAGTGGTGATCAAAGATTATTTTGGCAGCGATTACGTGAGCAACAAAGTTTTGGTACACGAAATCGGGCATTATTTAGGACTATACCATACCTTCCGCGACGGCTGCACAAACAATACCTGCTTGGGGCAGGGCGATTTTGTGTGCGATACACCACCCGATGCCCTTAGCTCGCCTACGGTCACATGCTCACCCATCAACAGTTGTAGTACGGACGGGCAAGACTCATCTCCCAACAACCCGTTTAGAGCAGTAGCTTTGGGTGGCAAAGGCGACCAAAGTGATTTGATAGAAAATTATATGGATTATAGCGGATATATTTGCCATACCCATTTTACAGTAGGGCAAATAGACCGTATGCGCCTTGCCGTTTCGCTTTATCGCCCTCAACTCGTCGAGTCCGGCGGCTGTCAAAGCCCTTTTAGCAACGATATAGGCATTAGCACCTTAGTACAACCCGCCGCATTTGGCTGCAATAATACCTTAGTTGTGCGCCTCCAAAATTTTGGCACCAATACAATTTGGAGTGCTACTATCAATTATCAAATAGACAACGGCATAAGCAACCTACAAACTTGGAACGGCAACCTAACACCAGGCGCGGCGGTTGATGTCTTGCTCAATAGTAGCTCCAATTTTAGCCAAGCAGCGCATACATTTTCGGGATATACATCGCAGCCTAATGGCGCCAACGACACGAACAGCGATAATAATGCCTTAACCCAACGCTTTTATTCGCTCAATAGCCAAAATATACCTTTGAACGACAATTTTGAAACTACTGAAATATCGGACACTTGGCTCTTGGTCAATTCAGACAATGCTACATCGTGGCAAAAAACTTGGACGAGTGCTTGTTGGGTAAATGGCAGCGGAGGCCTGTATATGAACCATAAAAACTATGCTGAGTTAGGGCAAAAAGACTATTTAATAACGCGCACCAACTTAGACGGCTATGCCAATGCCGATTTGACTTTTGACTTGGCTTATGCGCGTAGCAATAGCAGTTCGTCCGATAAATTGCGCGTAGCCGTATCGACCGACTGCGGCTCTTCGTTCGAGGAGGTATATTATAAATCGGGCAGCCAATTGGCTACTGTCTCCAATTTAGTTGCCAACGATTTTTCGCCAAATAGCTGTACTCAATGGCGCACCGAAAGCATCAACCTCATAAAATTTGCAGGGCAAGACATCATTATCGCCTTTGAAGCCATTAATTTTAACAATAATAATCTGCACTTAGACAACGTGCGCCTCAACGGAACAATAGATATTGCCTGCCACCCGCCTACTAATTTTATTGTCCTTAACAGCGGCATTAGCTCGGCGAGTTTGAGTTGGCAAAATTACGAAAACGAAGCCGAATCATACCATTTGCGCTATCGTATTGCGGGAACTACCGCTTGGACAGAGATATACAACGTACAAGCACCCTATACACTCAACAACCTCATGAGCAATACGACCTACGAAGTAGCAGTAATGAGCGATTGCGCGGGCGCATTATTTAGCGATTATACCAACCCGCTCACGCTAAGCACTATCTACGACCCCTGCCCGCCACCTATTAATCTAACAGTAGCTGATATTGACAAAAATTTTGCCCTGCTCACCTGGACAGCTCCTTCTGCCAACGCGAGCTATCGGGTGCAATATCGCATGGCAGGCCTGTCGTTTTGGTTCGGTCCCATAGCTGTTGACGAAACCCAATTTTTGCTCGAAGGGCTGACGGTCAATACCAATTACGAAATGCGCGTATTCAGCTATTGCGATGGCGACGAAAGCGAACAAGCACCGCAAATTTCATTTTTTACGGCACCCGATTGTAGCGTGCCCGAGGGCTTGATAGCCACATCAGTAACTATTAATAGTGCTACTATCCAATGGAATGGCGACGAAGACGCAAGCAGCTACCGCATAGAATACCGCGAGTTGGGCACTACGAGTTGGTCTAATATATCGTATGGCTTAAATAGCTATACCATTAATGGTTTGCAACAAGAAAAGCTCTACGAAGTACGGGTGCGTGCATATTGCGGCGCCACTGCATACAGCGATTTTTGCCCTACTATTGTGCTACAGACTGCTGCGCCTTGTTTCCCGCCTTCTAATTTACAAATTACTGAGCTCACCCATAGCAGCGCAACCCTCACTTGGAACGGCAATACATCGTCGGCACAAACTTATCAGTTGCAGTACAAACGCAAAGGCGTGGTGCCTTGGGATACGCTCACTGTTTTGGGTACATCGGCTACCTTGTGGGGTTTAGACCCCTGCACAGAATATCTATGCCGCATCAATGTAGATTGTGGCTATACCGAAAGTAGCAATAGTCCTAATAGCGAATTTTTGACCGCGCAGTCATCGGGATATTGCTGCGCCTTAGCTCAAACATCGAGTTATTTGTGGATTAGGAAGGTGACATTTGGCGGAATAATAAACGAAAGTGGCAATAACGGCGGCTATGCCGATTTTAGCGCATCGACAGCCAACGTACAGCGCGGCATGCAATATCCCTTTCAATTTCGCTTGGGCTTGACCAAAAAAAGCAATACTCGTTATTGGGACGTATGGATTGACTATGACCACGACCAAATATTTGACCCCGAAGAACATGCCTACTCTTCGGGAACAGGCGGCTTGGGCAGCGACATCAGTTTGCAAACAGGCAATATCAATATTCCTTGGTCGGCGGCTTTGGGCACAACCAAAATGCGTATAGCCCTACGTGCCAGCGAACATGCCCAATCTTGCGGGGCTTACTTGTCGGGCGAAGTAGAAGATTATACTATTTCCATTGGCGAAGGCAAAACCGAAGCACAGAACTCGCCCGCGCAATGGCAATTATTCCCCAATCCCGCACAAAACCATATTACCCTATATAACGAGCAACCCTACGATGGCAATTTATCGCATGAGCAGACAATTTATATATACAACCAACAAGGGCAATTGGTATTGTCCGATAAACTAATGGGTAGTAGTGCGGTATTGGATATAGAACAGTTGCCTACGGGTATGTATTATTTGCACTTAGCAAGCCACGCTACTACTTTTACTGCCAAATGGCTCAAAATAGCGGATTGACGTGCCTTATTTCCTGCGTTTAACAAAGCCTATTATAACTTGCAAAAGACGTTGGCGACCATATTCAATAATTGATGCCTTTGCTTTGACGGGTATAGATGTGCTGTCAGGTAGCAATACTTTATATTTGCCTATTTCGGAGGCGTTAGACTTAAACGCATCGGACAAGGCAGTTCGGGCGCGATTGATGTCGGCGGGAAGGATAAAATCGTAAAAATTTTTGCCGAGAACATATTCAGCCGACAAACCGACTTTCTCAATTTTACTCGTAGCATGAATAACTTTTCCCGTTTGGTCGAGCCAAACTATGGGGTGCGAAATCGATTCGAGGAGCCAACGATAGTATTCGCTGTATTTATCTGCAATATGCCGCCCCGAAATGACATCGGTAATATCGCGTATCAGCACTAAGGCTTCGGTCTGATTGACTAAGGATAGCCGAATATCGTAGTGGCGTATGCGATCTGCCTCGAACGATAAAAATTCTTCTGTTTGTATATCTCCGTTTTCTAATGCAATTTCGAATATCTCCATAATGGTGGCACCCATTTCGCCAAGTGTTTCTTGTACTCGGTTGCCGATAAAAAAAGCACGCTCGTATTGCTCAAATATTTGGTCTTGCGGATTAGTGCTTTTGGCGGGTATATAATTGATATATTCACCTGCGCGGTTGATGTGCAGCATACTATCGGGGATAGCGAGTAGCAAGGCTTTTTGTCGGCGTTCTGTTTTGTGAAACGCGAGTTCGGCACGTTTCTGTCGGGTCATATCGCGCAATACGACGAGCCAATCGCCTTGTTGCGTTCCGCTCTTAGGTTGTAAATGCTGTATATGTATATTGATAAACCAACCTATTTGCGGGTTATTTTTGGGCACCACGTATAGGTCTATATCTTCTTGCTCCAAACCCTTATAGGTCAAAGCACGCTGGATAGGATTTTCGGCATTATCTATCGCTATTGGGTCTTCGTCGGGCAGAAAAAAACGGTGGCTATCTAACCAATCGAGGATATTTTGCCCAATTTGCAAACCTGTCATGCCTTGCGCCGCGTTGTTGATAAAGGTAATCTGTTGGTTGGTTTGGAGGGAAATAATACCCTCGCGCATTGTTTGGCTGATATTATTCAGCAGTTCGCCCTGCCGGCCCAAGGCTTCTAAGGCTTCTTGCTTTTTATAGGCAGCTTGTCGGGCTTTTTCATGCTCGCCCCAAAAGGCTTTTCCTTGCGAATGTATTTCTTGCGATAAATTATCCAAGATATGCTGTACGCGCATAATAGCAGTAGTATCAGTAATGCTTATCATGATGCCCTTAAATTCATTGTCGGAATAGTAAATGGGCACTATTTTTAGGTCGCACCATTCGCTGTTGGGCAATTGTAAGTCGCGTTGCAAGGGCGTTTTCTTTTCAATAACCGCATGTATCCACTGCACAAAATAGGGCGACAAATCTCGTGTATTAATCGCTTCGATAGACTTGCCTACTGCGCTATCATCAATAGATAAGTAGTGTTGTATAAAGTTGGAGAATTGTCGGATACTCAAATCGGGAAGCAAATATAATACGGCTGTGCGGAGGTGCTGCAACAAGTCGTCAAAATCGCTTTGGCGGATATTATCTTGGTATTGGGCGAGGTTGTAGGCAACAGATACTGCTCGGTCGCTCCAAGACGAAGAAATTTGGGCGTTACTATGTTGTAGGGCAGCAGTCGATAAGTGTTTGGCTATGGCAGCGGGCAAATCTTCGGCAGACAAGCAGACATCATACAAGGCAGAGAGACCGTTGGGCTTAGAGTTAGCAAGATATGGAGTATTGGACGGGAGACACCGCGCTAAGAAACCGCCATTGCTCTTAATAGCTGACAAGGACTGATATTCTTCCAGCAAAGGCGAAAAGACAATAGCAATGGCACGGTGGGCTTGGTGCTTGGCAAGCGATTGCCAAAAAGCATCGGCAAACGATTGCGCACGCTGCGCAATGGCGTTATTGCCCACAAAAAAACCATTGCCCAATAATAGGTTATTTTGATGCGATAAAACATAAATATTATTGGCTTGGGTGGCATCTTCCATTTGGGCTAGCAAAACAGGAAACGAAGTATTCGCTTGCAAAAACGAAATCATCTCTTCGTCAGATGATTCTGCCGAAGGGTTGAATACAATAAAAGCAGCATCGGGCAGATGGGTGGGGGCGGCATTTAGAAATGCTGCCAAGGTATCGCCATCATGTAGGGTAGCCACTAAAGTAATAATTGAGTGCATAGGGTAGGCATAATATGCTAACTATAGTAACGAAAAAAACCCTCGAAAGTTACTTAATAGACGAATTTCGCTTGGTGCGTTACGTTATTTTGCAAAAAAAATGCCAAGAATGCTTGCCATAAGCATAAAAAGCACTAACTTTCCGCCCGAATAAGGCTTTTTAACTTTTGCTCAATATTTTTTAAACAAAAAAACAAATAATTAACTTGTTCACCCACGAAATAGTTACATTTTCAACAAACATCATTTTGGTATGAAAAAAAATTATCTATTCACTTTGTTAACTATGCTGTTGTGCTTATTGACGACGGCTGCGTTTGCACAGCGAACCATTACCGGTACGGTATCAGACGGCAACGGCGAGGCACTCATCGGTGCTACGGTGCAGTCTGTCGGCGGTACGGGTGCGGCTACTACCGACCTTGACGGTAAGTATAGCATCAGCGTTTCGAAAGAAACCACCGCCCTATTATTCAGCTATGTCGGCTTTGATAACGAGACCGTCACGCTGGGCACGTCTAATACTATTGACGTAAGCCTCCGCGATGCAGGTCTATTAGACGAAGTCGTCATTATGGGTATCCCACGTAGTGCCGAGTCGGCAGGCTATGCTACTCAAAAACTTGACGGCGACGGCTTAATCAAAGCCCGCGAACCCAACCTCATCAATGCCATTTCGGGCAAAATAGCAGGCGTACAAATTACTAGCTCGTCAGGTTCGGTTGGTGCTTCGTCGCGCTTAGTCGTGCGCGGTGCTGCCTCTATCACGGGTTCTACCGACCCTCTGTATGTAGTAGATGGCGTTCCGCTCGACAACCGCAACTTGGGTACTGCCGGCGACGGTAGTGCAGTTGATGGAGGTGGCTTCGACCTTCCAAATGGTATTGCCGACATCAACCCCGATGACATCAAAGACATCACAGTCCTGAAAGGTCCTAATGCGGCGGCATTGTATGGTATCCGTGCTGCTAACGGCGTAGTTCTAATTACGACCAAAAGCGGCAAAGCAGGGCAAAAAGGCTTCGGCGTGTCGTTCAATTCGAGCACGACATTTGAAACACCCTTGGTATTGCCCGATTTCCAAAACTCCTACGGACAAGGTCCCGACCCCAATTATTTCTATTGGGAAAACGGTTCCACCGACGACGGCGGTGTAGACGAAAGTTGGGGGCCTCCCCTCGATGCAGGTTTGTCGTTCACGCAATGGGAATCGTTCATCGACCCCACCTCGCCCGACTATGGCAAACCCCTACCTTGGGTCTCACATCCCAATAATATCCGCGATTTTTATGACACGGGTATCACATCTAACAACAATATCTCGTTTAACGGCGGAGCAAAAGGCGTAGGCTATCGCTTGTCTTTGGGTTTGATGAACCAAAAAGGTATGGTGCCTAATACTGAATACAAACGCTATAACGTAGGTGCTAACACCAATTTTGACATCTCGTCGCGCCTCAAAGCAGGTGTGTCTGCCAATTATGCCAAAGCCACGAGCGGCAACTTGCCCACCGTAGGCTATGACAGCGAAAACCCCGTACAACAGATGATTTGGTCGGGTCGTAATGTCGATTTCAACAAATTGCGTGATTGGGAAAACCTACCCCTCGCGCCCGCTGGTACAGCAGCCGAAGGTACACCACTCAACTGGAATACTGCATTCCAAAACAACCCATATTGGGTATTAGCCAATAACCTGAACAAGTACAACAAAGACCGCTTGTTTGGCAATGTCAATTTGGCATACCGCATCACCGACGATTTGAGCATTACTGCCAAAACGGGTGCTGATACTTGGTCTTCCTTGGCAAGTGAGCAAAAAGCAGTAGGTAGCAACGAATACCAAGAGGGCTACTACACTGAAATTGCGCGGACCTTTATGGAAACCAACTCCGATGTATTGTTGTCCTACAAAAAACAATTGTCGCCCGATTTTGACTTTAGCATCAACCTCGGTGGCAATATGATGAAATCCAAAACCCGCTTACTCGTAGGTACAGCCGCTCAATTGGAGTTGCCCGGCGTATATAATCTCGGCAATGTTAAATCGGGTACCAGCCCCAGTTTAACCAATGTTATCCGTAATTGGGCAATCAACAGTATATACGGTACGGGACAAATCGCCTTTAAAGACGCGCTTTATTTAGACTTTACAGGTCGTAACGACTGGTCAAGCCTATTGCCCCTCGAAAATAATTCGTTCTTCTATCCCTCGGTAACACTTAGTGCCGTATTGAGCGACTTGTGGACTATGCCAAGCGGTATTGACTACTTAAAAGTACGTGGTGGTTGGGCAAAAGTGGGTAGCACAGGTGCTTTGGCAGCCTACGAAACGGCGCAAACATTCGACTTCCGCGCCGACCCATTTGGGTACCGTCTTATTGCCTTTCAACCCCGCACAGTTGAACAATCCCAATATCGGTCCTAGGTTTACTACTGGTACAGAATACGGTATTGAAGCTAAATTCTTCGACCGCCGTTTGCGCTTCGATTTTACCTACTACGACCAGACGAGCAAAGACCTCATCGTACCCGTAGAAGTATCGGCTTCGTCGGGCTATATCACATCGCTTGACAACGTAGGTATTATGAACAATAAAGGTATCGAGTTGCAATTGGGCTTGACAGCAGTTAAAACCCAAGATTTCTCACTCGACTTTACTTTCAACTTCGCCAAAAATAACAATATAGTCGAGTCGCTCGGCGGCTTAACAGCTCTGAACCTCGGTGGTCAATGGAATGTAAATCTCCAAGCCCGCGAAGATATGCCCTACGGCGTATTGTTCGGTCCTGGCTACTTACGCGACGATAGTGGCGAAATTATCCACGTAAACGGTATTCCACAACGCGATCCATCTAATAAAGTATTGGGCAATATCCAACCTGACTTTACAGGTGGTGTAGGCGTTGATTTGGCATACAAAGGTTTTAGCATCAATGGTTTGGTAGACTTCCGCAAAGGCAGTGATATTTATTCGATGACTACTACCTGGGGACGCTACTCGGGCGTATTGCAAGAAACTATCTTTGGTCGCGAAACGGGTATCGTAGGTACAGGGGTTAAAAATATCGGTACTGCTACCGAACCCAATTATGTAACTAATGACGTAGTAGTTGGCGCAGAAACCTATAACAAAGCGGCATACTCTAATGCTGTTGCCGAAGGTTCGGTATTTGATGCTTCGTTTGTCAAATTGCGCCAATTGATGCTGACCTACCAATTGCCTAATAATTGGTTTGGTAAAAGTGTTTTCCAAGGTGCATCTATCTCTTTAGTAGGTCGTAACTTGGCTATCTTGCATCGCAACGCACCCCACATCGACCCCGAAACGGGTTTCAGCAGCCAAAATGCAGAGCAAGGTCAGGAGTTTGGACAGCTACCCTCTGCACGAAGCATAGGCTTTAACCTCAATTTTAACTTCTAAAAAACCATTGCAAAATCATGAGAAAAATATTGTTAATGACAGCAGTTGCTATCGGCTTGACCTTTAGTACGGGCTGCGACCAGGGTTTTGAGGAGTTGAACACCAACCCCAACGACCCAACTACTGTGCCATCAGGGCTTCTGATAGCCGATGTTGTGTTTAATGCAGGTAACACGCTCTATAGCACTTTTGTAGGCGGCGATATGGGTTCGTGCTGGGCACAACATTGGGGCAAAGTACAGTACAATGACGAAGAACGCTATGTGCCGCGAGAAAGCGTCATAGAAACCCTTATATGGAAAGTCTATTACGAAGATGTCATTTCCGATGCTCGCACGATGCAGTTAATCGCCGAAACCGAAGAAAATAAAAATGTCCAAGGTGTTGGCTTGGTAATGCAGGCATACGGCTATTCGGTATTGACCGATATGTTTGGCAGTATTCCGTTTACCGATGCTATCAAAGCAAGCGAAGGCAATTTTACACCCGCTTATGACAGCCAAGAAGTAGTTTATAACGGCATTTTGGCTATGTTAGACAAAGCCGACGAACTTTTATCGGCAGATGGTGGCACTATCAACGCCTCGTCGGATATTCTATATGGTGGCGACTGGAGCAAATGGGAAAAATTTGCCAACTCGCTCAAATTCCGTTGCTTGATGCGCATTTCGGGCAAACGCGACGTATCTAACGACCTCAAAGACCTCGTTGCTAACCGCAGATGTTTGCGAGCCGCGCCGACGAAGCTAAACTCGTTTATTTAGGTGCCGACCCCAGTGCCAATCCCCTGTATGAGACTATCGTATTCGGCAATCGTGGCGAACACAAATTGAACGAGAAATTGGTCAATATGCTCGCCGAACTCAACGACCCGCGCTTGCCCGTATATGCCCAGCCCAATGCTGACGGCGAATATAGAGGCAAACCCGCTGGTATCGAAGATGTACCAAACGACGATTATAACTACGAAAATGTATCGGCTGTTGGCTTGTACTACTTACAACCCACTACGCCCGCCTACTTCGTATCCTATTCCGAATTGTTGTTTTTGATGGCAGAAGCCGCACAACGCGGTTTGATTAGCGGCAGCGCAGCAGACTATTACACGATGGGTATTGCCGCTTCATTCGATGCTAATGGCTTGAGTGCCGACCAAGCCGCTGCCTATACAGCACAAGGAACAGTCGTTTACAGCGCGTCTAAGGGCTTACAGCAAATAGCCGAACAAAACTGGATGGGCTTGTTCTGCCAAGGCGTAGAAGCATGGACAGAATGGCGCAGAACGGGATATCCCGCTTTGCAGCCCGCTATAGAGGGGCTTGTCAGCGAAATCCCATCGCGCTATACTTACCCCACTATTGAGCAATCGGTCAACAAAACAGCTTATGAGGCAGCCGTTGCCGCGCAAGGTCCGAACTTACTCACTACCAAAATCTGGTGGGATAACTAATCACTTTCAATATCTAACCTTGAATCACAATGAACAAAATAAAATTTTTAATACTATTGCTCGCGCTGCCACTCTTGTTTACGGGTTGTAGCCAAGAGCAAGACGACTTGGTAACGGCTGAGGCTGCGGAAGGTGGTATCGTAGAACCACAAAATGCTTCTATCAATTATATTGTGGGCAACGACCAATCCTATACCGCCGAGTTGAAAGTATATCAAGGAGCCGTAAAAACCACTTCTATCGAAGTATATAAACAGTTCGTCGGTGTAATGGGTACTTCTGCCAATGTACTTTGGAAAACAGTCCCTGTAACAGCTACCGAAACAGGATTTGTAACTTATACATTCGATTACGATGAATTGCGCGAGGGCTTAACCGTCAATGGTGCGGAAATCCCCGCCGACGACCAACTATTGAGTATCGGCGACAAATGGCTTCTGACCTACGTTTCGACTACAAGCGAAGGAAAAAAACACCTCAACTCTCCCGCAACAGGAGCTACTTCGGTATCCGTTTCTACACGCTATGCAGGCAAGTATGAAGTAATTGCGAGCGACTATTGGCGCATTGGCGTACAAAGCGGAGCGGCTAACTGGGTAGGTGCTACCCGCAACATCGAGTCAGTAGATGCAACGACCTATTTCCATGCTGGTTTTGGACCGTTTGCTCCCGAAGATGACGAACGCGCCTTTTTCTACTTCACCATCGTTGATGGCCAAATCGATTATCTGGCAGAGTTCGACGGTGCAGCCATTACGGGCTTGGGTGATTATATCATCTCTTGCGATATTGACCCCAACAATATGATCAATGTTCCGTGTGGTGCCGAAACTGACCACGTAGTAAACGACGATGTAGATAGTAAAGATATACTATATATGACCTATGGCTATTATGTGACAAGCGGAGCAGCAGGCCCTCGTGAGTTTCACGAAGTATTGCGCAAAATACCCGAATAATCTGGGCTTAATCCTTCATTTTAACACAGCGGGCAAGGCACCAACCTTGCCCGCTTAACCACCCAAAATTTTTAATTTTCAGTATGAACAAAATATATTCAGCATTTTGCGTGCTGCTGGTGTGCTTTGCCTTGTTTATGAGTGCTTGTGAAAAAGAGGATTATACCGGACAAAGCACCCTAAAAGCAACTGATGCCAAAGCCACCCTCGAATGGACAGCTCCCGCTTCGTTGGTCGAGGACAACTTGGTATTTCCCTTTACGCTTACCTTAGACAAACCCCAAGTAGCCGATATACATATCTATATCAGCTCGTCGGGTACTGCTGACGACCACGACTATTCGGTGACGGAAGAAATTATCATTCCTGCTTTCCGCACTTCAGCAAGCGGCGAGTTCAAAGTATTCGGCGATGCCGACATAGAAGAAAACGAAACCGTTACCGTCCAAATCGGAGACGACCGCACCACCAATGTAAATTTTGCTACCCAAACCAAAACAGTCGAAATCCAAAATCGCGTATATCCCAATTTGGATTTGACCTTTGATTGGAGCGGTACAGTAGCGTATGACGGCACCAGCGTTTCGCTCTGCGACTCAACAGATATAGATGTACTCGTATTTGATGCCGACAATAATGACTTGGGCATTTACGGCGCAGCTACGGGTTCTTGCCCCGAACACTTGACGCTCGAAACCCAACCCGACGGCGACTACTTCATGTGGGCTAATTTATATGCTAGCACCATAGTACCTACAGACGGTTCGGTTGTTTCGATGCCCATCACTACTACAGCTACCCAACCAGGTAAATTCGAAAACGTAGTGTATAGCCAATCGGCGGCAAGCGTTATTACAAGTGCTGACCCCATTGACGGCTCGACCTTGAAACCAGTGGTTAAAGTAACCAAATCGGGCTCGACCTATACCATCACGCCCTTGTAAGTAGTCATTACTGCTTTGTTACAACACAACTCCACCCGCGTCGGCAATACTGCAAACGCGGGTGGTTTTTTGTGTAGATGGTACACGAACACGCCCAAAACATAAATTTGCTTTGACGAGAGGATATTACGACCTGACAGCAATACTATTCCTTGTAGCGAGTCAAGAAGAGCACACCCGCCAAGCAAAAACATACGGCTAATAGTGCAGTGAAGCGAATGCCTAAGTCGTTATCTGTACTTTTGCCGAGCAACAATACCGACGGAAACAATAAATTAGCCAATGATATGCCTACTTTCATCATAAATGTCCGAACGGCAAAAAATTGACCTGCTTTGTGGTCTCCACTTATTTGAGCATCGGACGCAATAATATCAGTCACTACAGCGTTAGGTAAAATACTGGTTATGGCTATCGGAATACTTGCCAATATACCTAATAAAGCAACTTGCATGAGCGGCGATAAAGGTAGCTTGCCCATAACTGCTATCAAAGCAAATACTAAGCTGAACACACTAAACGATGCGACTAACAAACGCTTTTTGCCCCAACGCTTGGCTGCCATATTGACAGGAATATAGAAGGCAAAACTTAAACCCAAAATGACTGTTAGTAAGGTAGTGACACTTTCGGGCGAGAAACCGAGCAATACGGTCAAATAATAACCCATTCCCATTTGGATAAACGTGAGCGATACCCAATACATGAGGTCGGAATAGACAAAATAACGGAAATTGCGATTGGCAAATACCGACTTGACCGCCTCAATAGAACTTTGTTCGGAGGGTACTTGACGGCAATAAGCCCGCTCGTCGACAAATAAAACGGGTATTGCCATCAAAATAGCAGATAAAACCCCAAAAATACCCATCGCCGACTGAAAAGCCGCCGTAGCCGTCATCGCCCACTGTTGTTCGAAATAGGCTTGCAGGGCATAAGCCGTATTGCCAATGCCAAACCCTAATGCCCACGTAACCGATACTAAGGTGCTGATAAGCACAAAAAAAACAGCATTGTTATTAGCCAAACGATATTTTGCACATTTTCGCCGGAAAGGTGGCATAAACACCAAGCAAGAAAATAAGGATAGCGGAATAAAGGAAAAAATCATAAATTTGCGCCGCCGACCCCAACTTGATACAGTTCGGTCTGACCAACCCGCCACCACAGGGTCGATAAACGCATCGATAAATCGACCGCTAAAACTGATTAGCCCCAAAACAGTAGCTACCCCCAAGACCGCTCCTTGATAGACATAGGCAGGAAACATAGGTGAGCTATCGGTTTCGGGCGGCAGATAGAAATAATTGAGCAAATCAGATACGCCATATACTGCTAAGGACCAGCCTGCCTGCCCCAAGGCATAAAGCAAAATAATACGTATTGGTACGTTATTGTTTAGCGTTGCTTAGACACTAACTCTTTTTTATTTCTGCCATTATTTTTATGAAAACACAATTTGATTAGAGAATATGGCAAATATAGCACTCTGCTGCCGTTTATACAAACAACAAAACCACAAACCCTTTATCCTATGCAAACAAATTACATTTATATACGAAAAAAAAATATCTCTTGTATTATTGGGCTGTCTATGTTTGGCACATTATTTACCCACACAAGCACAAAGCAAAATCAAGAAGTATGTAGGCAGTAGCCAATTTTTTGATATTGCGGGCGAATGGGTCAATAAGAGCGATACGGCAAGCCAGCGCATTACACGCATGAACATCAGCCCTACAATTGTCAATACTTACCGAATTAAGCCTTATTTTAAATTGGGTAAAAAGGAATTGCCTGCCCCATCTACGCCCATTCAAGTATCTGAGGTAGAATTGTGTTATACGGGTCTAATTGCCGATGCCAAATGTTTTATCATACCCACCATTAGCGACGGCGTGCAGCGTCTCAAGGTTTATTCAGTAATTATAGACCCGGGGCGCTGGACGGGTTTGGGCATTGACCAATTAGAGCGCAAATCCGAAAGCGTTTTGCCCTTGCACAATTCGCCCCCCCAAGCGAGCGCAGCCGATACCGCTACCACTAAGCCATATATATTTAATACCAAAGACTTATTGGGGCATTGGCAAAACGAATGGCAGTACGAACAGGTGATACCGCGCTTGCAAATAGTAGAGATAGGCGGGCGATTGAACATAAAAGTATATCGGATTATCAATGACCGAGAACGCGCAGTGGGCGTTTATCCCGTTATTAAGCACGACAAAACCGACCATGCCCAAGTGATAGAGTATTTAGAAGGCGAGATAAAAAATACAATGCGCCTACGTCCTATTATACTTGATAACAAACTAAAAGGTATAGATGTAACAATAGAGCAATTTTTTATAGAAGGCTCGCCCAAAGGTATCTTCCGGCAATTTTTTGCCGTTAATCCGAACGGGGCAAAAATCGCCGCTGCCGAGGAACTCATCAAACAATTAGAAGGCGAATGGGAAAATGTAGATGTCTACTCTCCTACCTCCCGCTTAGTTGTGCGTGACGGCGAAGCCGAAGTATGGGCAAAAAGCAAGGAATCAATTACGGGCGAAATGATATTAGGACGCAGACCACTTGCTTATATTGAGGGTGAGAATAATAATGTAGGTACTACATTACCTGGTGCAGCGTTTAGGCGAAAATTGGAAATAGATATCAATCTGGCAATTAATAGTGCCATCAAAAAAACAGAACCCGATATATTGGTACTAACCTCTCATACAGAGGATATAGAGGGCGTAAGACCCAATCGCACGATGACCGAAGTATTTAGACGCAAGGGTGTCAAAATACTGCCCGCTGCTTTCGGCATTCAGGAAACAAATAATAGCACCGACGGCAAAGGCAAGAAAAAGTAACGGATAGTAAAACAATTTTATACCGTTTTCGGCAATTCAAAGCTACTGCATATTGCTTTCTTAGGGCTACCCCAAAAACAACACTCACCGCAAGCAGCACATCTTACGGAGTTACTAATCATTAAACATTATGAATGTAAAGACAGTAATTTTCAGTATTAAAACTTAACAATTCGTATTCTACTGGTTTGATTTTTAAGTTTTATACACCTACCTTACACGAGTTTCATGCCTACGGTATGCTCAGGCTTGTGTCTATTATATGTTACCGATGTAATATATCTACGGCATTTCAAAGATAATATGCATTAAATATTTTTTATAATTTACCATAAATTATTGATAATCAGTAAATTATATCTTATATAAATTCCCCATCTTTGAGGGGGTCAGGGGGAGTTCTTGAACCAATATCTCAATTATCTAACGCTATTTCCTAAGTCTTAACGCTTGGAAATGGATACATGATAGGCAAAATTAATACTCAAAACTTAAAAATCAGACCACTACTAATGTTCTGACAAAAAAAATAAGGCACTAATTTTTAATATAATTACTTGATATTCAGTTACTTACATTTTTAAAATGGTCTTAAAAACTTTTCTGTTAGAACACTAATAACAAGCAAGTTATAAAATTATAAATCTCTTATCGTAATTTTACAAATAAAAACAAATATCTAATTTTAAATACATTAATAAAACAAATTATTTAATATTAAAAATAGATAAATAAAATAACAAAAAGCATATACTATGTATTTATTTAAAACAATTATTATTATTAAACTCTGAAAATAAATGCCATGAATACAATTGACAACACAAGCGAACTGCTTATTGAGGAGCAAAACCAAATCTCACTTGACCACTTACAAACAATACCCTCAGGTATTATTGCAAATTGGTCCTGTCCTATTTGTGACGGCGATAATGAAACGGGGTGTCTAATGTCAGACCCTCAACACTGCCCATATGGTAAAGGTTGGTAAGTCGCCAAAATCAATAATGTTTTCTGAATGACTGCGAGACAAAAATGCTAAAACCATAATACATAATAAATTAAATCAAGTATAATTAACTTATACTCAATCTTTTATTATTCAGTCAAACAAAAACAGAATATTTATTCCCCGATTGCCAAGTCTCCAATCATTATGCCTTTCTCATAACGCAGCTAAATATCGGCTGTGTTGTGGTTTTTTAGCTCTGCCCTGCCCTACCCTTTTGCCTACATGACCAATGCCATACAACTAAGCTACACCCTCCACGACTTGCCCGATATAGCTCGCCAACTCGTGGCGCAATATGCCCAATATCGCATTTGGCTATTCGACGCTCCTATGGGTGCAGGCAAGACTACCCTCATACAGCAAATTTGCCACTGCCTACAAGCCACCGACGCAGCAAATAGCCCTACCTACTCGATAGTGAACGAATACCACACTGCTAAGGAGGGCATTATCTACCATATCGACCTATACCGCCTGCGCAATACCGCCGAAGCACTCGCCATTGGCATAGAGGATTATCTATATCAAGAAAATGCTCACTGCTTTATCGAGTGGTACACCATAATTGCCGACATACTGCCGCCCAATTGTGTCTATATCCGCATCAGCCTGCTGGCCGACGGGCAGCGGCAATTAGAAGCCCACATCGCGTAAGCCACAAAAAAATAGTGCCAAAACTGAAATCAAATCGCAAATTTGCCTTAATTTTGCCCTCAAATATTCGCAATTATGGCAAATACCGCATCTTTTGGTGTTATCAGCAATGCTATTGGGTTGGCAACTCAAGAGATGGTGCAGCGCGTGCCGCTCAAAAACCATAGGCTATTTATCGAAGTACCAAAGAATTGTCGTTTCAGGAGAACCGTATCGCATTAGTACCCGAAGCCGTAGAGCTATTGGTCAATAATGGGCATACCGTAGTAGTCGAAACCCAAGCAGGACAAAAGGCAGGCTTCTCTGATGTGCAATTTTCCGAAGCAGGTGCTCATATCGTGTATCATACCGAACAAGTATATGAAGCTGATATAATCCTGAAAGTAGCCCCGCTAACAAGCGACGAACTCCAGCACGTGCGTATGCACCAAGTCATTTTTTCGCTCCACCTACCTGCCATGCAGATAGAATACTTAGAGCAACTGATAGAAAAACGTGCTACGGGCATTGCCTACGAATATATCAAAGACGAATCGGGTAGGTTTCCGATGGTACGCGCCCTAAGCGAAATTGCAGGTAGCGCGGCTATCCTAATCGGTGCCGAATATCTGAGCAACGTCAATAATGGCAAAGGCATACTACTTGGCGGTATTGCAGGTGTTCCGCCCGCGCGTGTCATCATTCTGGGAGCGGGCGTAGTAGGCGAATATGCGACCCGAACCGCCTTGGGCTTGGGTGCCGAGGTGCGCGTGTTTGACAACAATACCTATAAACTGATGCGCCTACAAAACAACGTCAATGTGCGCGTCTATACTTCTATCATCAACCCCGCCCGCCTACGCGAACAATTGGCTACCGCCGATTTAGTAGTGGGTGCCATACACTCCGAATTAGGACGAACGCCCTGTATCGTGAGCGAAGAAATGGTGATGCGTATGAAACCAGGTTCGGTCATCGTCGATGTGAGCATCGACCAAGGCGGCTGCTTCGAAACCTCGCACGTAACCGACCACCGCAACCCAACTTTCAAAAAACACGACATCATACATTATTGCGTGCCCAATATCGCTTCGCGCGTTGCCTATTCTGCCTCCATTGCCCTAAGCAATGTATTAGTGCCCATCTTGCAACGCACCTACGATTTCGGCGGCTTCGACAACCTATTGCAAAATAGCGCGGGCGCACGCAACGGCGTATATCTCTATAAAGGATGCCTCACCAACCGACACCTCAGCGAACGATTCAACCTCAAATATACCAACCTCGAATTGCTAATGACCGCTACTTTCTGAACTATAAAACAAGCACCAACAAGCCAATCTTATTCACCTCACTATCATCATGACAGCACTCAACCTCCTAGTACGTCGCTTATGCTACACCTCGCTATGCATTTGCTTCGCGCCCATAGCACTACTACACGCACAAGATAATTTCAAAACACGTCTCATCATTACCGACGAATCGGGCAGCCAAGTAAGCAAAATAGACACCATCTTTAAAAAACAAGCCGAACACCGCACCCGTATGGCTGCCAATATGCCCACAACCACAGCCCAGACCCAACAAGCACCCACCAACAATACTATAACAAATGAACAAAGCGTAACCCAAAATTGGGAACAAGAAATAATGCGACAACTACCCCCCAATGCCAAAATAGAAGATACACCCGAAGGAAAAAAAATTACCAGCACCCGAACCGACCCCGACGGGACAGTTTATACCGAAACAACCATCATAGGCAAACCCACCACAAGCAGTACCCACAATCCAAACCCACACAGCTTGGACTGGAACACACAAATGGGAAAAGATACTGCCCCTATGCCCGTCGTTATCGGCGAATTGCCACCACTACCCGAAGAATTACGCGCACAGCCCAAAAACCAAACCTATAAAAGCCCACCACAAGGCGCAATACCCAAAGCAATACAAACAGAAAGCCACCAACAAACCGACCAATACGGCAGCAAAAGCCCCAACGTGAGCGTTACAATAGACGAATTAGACATGTTCGACCACTCTACCTTGCAGCGTAAATATCCTCAACTACTAAACGCCGAACCCATCAACATCACAAAATTTGCCGCCGCCCCTGATTTTGCACAAGGCTATTTCCGATTCAGCTTTACATTGCCCGATGAAACAGAATATAAATTAGAAATTTTTGACGTAGTAGGCACACCCATTCATAGCCAATCCGTGATGGGACTATTGTATAACCAACTTATACCCGCATTTCATGTCTATAAAAAAGGCACCTACCTACTATTGATTACACAAGACAACAAAAAATTTACCCGAAAAATCAACATAGAATAAGCAGAATTATTACCTTTGCAGCGCAAATGCCTGATGTTAGAATATAATTTGTCATAAACTAACTTTAAAGCAACCCTATTCTAATTATTTTTAACCAATCAATCCATCTTACTTATCATGGGACGAGGCGACCGACGCACCAAACGAGGCAAAATTGCCAATAAATCATACGGCAAAAAACGCCCAAGACGACTGACCAAAAATACCACCAAAGCCGAATAGCTACAAACTACAACGCACGCCCTAACAAGCCATTATGCTGCACAAACTAAGCCTGCTACAACAAAAAGTAGCCCAAGCACAACGCTTAGGCGGCTCCGACCGAATAGCCAAACAGCACGCCAAAGGCAAGCTCACCGCCCGCGAGCGCATACACCTGCTCTTGGACGAAAACTCGTTTGAAGAAATTGGCATGTTAGTCATGCACCGATGCCATGATTTTGATATGGCACAGCAGCAATACTGGCGACGGCGTAGTAACAGGTTACTGCACCATCAACGGAAGACTGGTATACGTTTTTTCGCAAGACTTTACGGTGTTCGGCGGCTCGCTCTCCGAAACCCACGCCGAAAAAATCTGCAAAATTATGGATTTAGCCCTCAAAAACGGAGCACCCGTGGTAGGGCTAAACGATTCGGGTGGCGCACGCATACAAGAAGGCGTAGCGTCATTGGCAGGATATGCCGATATCTTTTATCGCAATACCCGCGCATCAGGCGTAGTGCCCCAAATATCTGCTATCATGGGACCATGTGCAGGCGGTGCGGTTTATTCGCCCGCCATTACGGATTTTATACTCATGGTCGAGCATACATCATATATGTATGTGACAGGACCCAATGTAGTGAAAACCGTTACTCACGAAAACGTCACGCACGAAGACTTAGGCGGTGCCGAATCGCACGCTTCTAAATCGGGCGTTACCCATTTTGCGTGTGCCAATGAAGTGGCATGTATCCAAGCCATCAAGCAATTATTGAGCTATATGCCCCAAAATTGCGAAGAAGAAACACCAACACATTCCTATACACCCGCCAACGAGTTGCGCCCCGCACTGCTCGATATATTGCCCGAAAACGCCAACCAACCCTACGATATGCGCGAAATAATTGCCCTCGTAGCCGACGATAATTCGTTTATGGAGGTGCATAAGCAATATGCCGAAAATATCGTAGTCGGTTTTGCTCGCTTAGGCGGACGTAGTATCGGTGTCGTAGCCAACCAGCCCGCTTGCTTGGCAGGCGTACTCGACATCAACTCGTCAAAAAAAGGCGCACGCTTTGTGCGGTTTTGCGACGCTTTCAATATACCGCTATTAGTATTGGTCGATGTACCGGATTTTTGCCAGGCACCGACCAAGAATGGCATGGCATCATCAGCAACGGCGCTAAACTGCTCTACGCTTTCTGTGAGGCAACCGTACCCAAAATTACCGTCATCACCCGCAAAGCCTATGGCGGTGCATACGATGTGATGAACTCTAAACACATAGGTGCCGACCTCAACTACGCATGGCCTAGTGCCGAAATCGCTGTAATGGGTGCGAAAGGAGCTACCGAAATCATTTTTAGCCGCGAAATACAAACAGCCAATGACCCCGAAGCCAAATTGCAGGAAAAAGTAGCCGATTACACCGACAAATTTGCTACGCCCTACCAAGCAGCCGCCCGCGGATTTATAGATGAGGTAATCCCTCCCGACCAAACACGCCAAAAATTGCTACGCGGATTTGCCATGCTACAAAACAAAGTAGATAATATGCCGCGCCGAAAACACGGCAATATACCTTTGTAATACCGCTCCTACAAATACTTAGAAAATGGCACCTCGTTGCCATTTTTTCTGTTTATGGTCATCATTTGGAACTCAGTTTGGTATGCTTCCACAGTTCTGCGCACAAATTTTGGCAGGTTGTATCGGGATTTAACCACCAATCGGCGGCATACGTGCGCAGAGTAGCAGCACCCATTTGTGCAAAACAACGTTGGCGGCTCAGGTCATACATATAGGCTTCGGGGCTGTGATGTTGGGGGGCATGGTCGCACTCTATGGCAGCTATGAGTTTGGGGGCAGTATTGGGTTTGTCGTACCAAACAGCAATAGGAAGGCTAATGCCGCCTTGCATATATCGAGTTTGTACGCGGTAGCTGGTGGGCAAGTATCGGCGCAGTGAGTCGGCAATATAGTTCAATAGGTCGTCTCCCACTGCCATATTGCTGGGTGTTTTGCTGCTGTCAGCAGAGAGGTCTTTGCCTTGTGTTGGCTTATCTGATATAGGTGCGTGTTGGCTCAGTTGCTGCAACAATTGCAGGCGAGCATCTTCCTTGCCTTCTGCTACGGCTTGGGCATAGCATAAGTAGGCATACAGATAGACCCTACCCGACGGGGTAGATTTTTGCAACTCTTCGGCGTATCGTTGGTAGTAAGCGGGCGGTATAGACGTAAAAACACACATTCGTTGTTTAGCGCGTGTCACCAATACATTCAGCAGGCGATAGCCCTTTTGCGTATTGATAGCTCCAAAGTGCTGTGTAAATTTGCCATCGTCGCGCAGCCCGAAGGTAGTTGAAACGAGCATTATGTCGCGCTCGTCGCCTTGTATATTTTCTAAGTTTTGACAAACAAGCCCCGCGCTTCTAAGGCTATGATATGCGCCGCCGCTGTACCACCTTGTGCTTTCAGCCTTTGTAGGTTGTCCAAAATGAGGTTGCGTTGGTACAAATTAAGTGTAGCAACGCCCACCGAAGGCAATTGCTCAGACTGGGCAGCGGCAGGTATTTGGGTGCTAAGATAGCGCACAATAGCATCGGCTTCGGCAGGGTTAGTTTGGTTGCCATATATGCCATTGACCGCTTCAAAATAAATAGGAGTATAGGGGCTTAGGGCAGGCATGGGCACTAAGCGCGATTGGTAAAAAGCAGCGTTGGAAAAATCAATTAAATAGGGATGCTGCGAGCGGTAATGAAAATCTAAATACGACTGTTCAAAATTGCGGTCTTCGGCATAAGCCAGCAACGACTCGCGGTCGGCAAGGTCGCTATCTTCGGTATAGAGCGTATCGGGGTCGGCATCGGCATTAGTATCGAGCAATTGCGCTTGGTGCGACTGGAAATAATCCGAAGGAGGCATTTGGTGCATATCGCCCGATACAATTTGGGTGTGCCCGCGCCATAGGGCGCAATATGTATCTTCGATGCGCAATTGTCCCGCCTCATCAAATATCACCACATCAAACAAAGCCCGTTGAAGCGGAAACAGCGAACTGCATACCACAGGATTGACCAAACAAATCGGGAAGTAAGCACTGAACAGGTCAAAGTCGGCATGTACAATTTGCCGCAAGGTGCTGCGCCGCCGTTCTTGGGTGCTTCGTTGGTTATATAGTCGTTTGGCATTGAATTGGTTGGTCTGCCGCTGGTCAAAATCAGCGGTGCGGCTGCGCTGTTCGCTTTGCCAATAATGCTGTATAGCTGGGGACAATTGCGCAGCCACTTGCTCAATGGCAGTGCTTAGTGTGCGTATAGCGGCATCGGATTGGGGCACGGCATCGGTTTCGAGGCGTATCAACCAATTGTTCAGATACCAACTTTCGTAGGCTGCCGTCCAATCGCTCGCCGAACTCCGCGCTAAGGCGATGAGCAACTGTTGTGCGTCATTGGGTTGTGTTGCCCAAAAGTGTTGCCATTGATAAAATACCCTAAATTGCGGCAGGGCGGCGTAGATGGTCTGCAATTGAGCAGCTACTATACGCAATACCCGCAATTGCTCGGCAATAGCTTGTTGGGCTATATCGGGGTTATGCTCCCAAGCAGTAGGGCTTTGCAATAGCTTTTCAGCTTGTAGATTATGCAAAAACTGCTGGGTTTGGGTTTGCCATGTTGCCGTTGGGTGGCTCATAACATCGTGCAAATGCGGCAGAACGAATCCCACATTCAGGTTTTTGGCGTATAAATCTACCCAATCTCGCGTTTGCGCCGTCATATTAGCCAAATTGGTTTGGCAGCGCGCCAAGGATTGGGCTATATCACTAAGGGAAAAAGGCGGGTCATGGGGTTGGGTGGCTATGGCTGTATGGTCTATATAGGTTCGGCTTTGCAGCAAAACGCCGTGAGTATATTGGGCAATATATTGGCTAAACGCTTGGTATTGCTCTACTATTTGCTCTCTGTCCTGCCGCAATTGTCGGTGGTGCGGGCTAAGGGCAGCACACAAATTGACCCATAGCTTAGACAAACCGCGCCATTGGTCAAACACATCGCCGTATTGTGTCCTGCCTTGTGCCATGCCTTGCAGCAATTGTTCTATTTGCAAGCCCACTTCTTGGACATATTGCGCATAATGGTCGCCGAGCAGTTGTGTATAGCGCAGCAATAAGGATTCGCCCGCTTCGATAAGCCCTTGTGCCGACCCAATAAAGCGCGGCAAGTTCTGTTCGAGGTATTGGTACAAATCGCCCGATTGTCGTGTAGCAAACCAATGCGGGTCTATTGCTGTTAAGGGGTGTTGCAGCGTCCCAACGGCGGCATAGAGGGGTTGGGCTTGTTGTACTGTCTGGTGCAGGCGGTCAAAAGTAGGTGCGTCAAATTGGAAATGCCTCAAACTAAGAGCAAACAGATGGGTATCGAGGCATTGTTTGTTTTGTCTTTCGTTGGCATGGCAATATTTGCCTACCAAATTCGTCCAATTATAATGGTGCCACCGCTTTTGTGCCAAGAATTGATGTTGGCGCAACAATTGTCGGGCTGCGGTTTCGGCAGTTTGTTCTTGTTGGACCAAAGTAGCAGGCGCGTAGGGTGGCAAGGTAGTTTTTGCCTCCATACTTTGGCGCACGGCATTTACTACGCGCTGTCGGTCGCGGTCGGTATCTTCTATCAATATCGACAAATCTGCCAAACCGACACGCTGCAAATTGCGTTGTAAAACTTCTAAGGCGGCGCGTTTTTCGCATACCACTAAGCAGCGTTTGCCATCCGCGAGTGCGCGGGTAAGCAGCGCGGTAAGCGATTGGCTCTTGCCCGTACCAGGCGGACCCTGTATAATCTGATATTGAGTTTGCCCCAAACGATTAACGATAGCTTGTTGGGCGGGGTCGGTACTGACAGCAGCAAAACGTATGGGCGGCTCGAACGTCGATTCCTTCACTACATAGTCCGTACTCTTAGGTGTAGTATGCCGTGTTTTCAGCAGTTCAGGCGATGATTTTTGCGGACTAATATTGGGTGTGTTTATCGTACCCGCAGCACTATGAGTAGGATTTTGTAACAACCTATCCAAATCATCAATAATAGCTTGCTTAGGCATACGGTACAGCCCAAATACACCCGACCAACGAATAAGCGGCTTGCCTATGCCTATATGTTTTAGTGTGTCGTTATTGGGGCAAGGCACTAAGGCGGGCAAAGCATAATCGTGGTTGGCATTGATTTGTGCCAACAATTGATTGCAAAAATCGGTTATATCTTGGCGGCTTAAATAGCCATCTTCGGCATGTTCGGTTCGCAATGCACTCAGATTAAGCCCCGTATCGTTTTCGAGGTGCGACAACAAAATAGGATTGATATTAGGGAAGCCAAAACCGAAAGTTTCGGTGCCATAGGTTAAATAGTGGTCGCGATTGTCATATACTAAGCCGTCTAACCTCCGCGCCGTATGTTGCAGTGCTTTTTGTTCATCGGGATTTAATTCATGCAGCGATTTGCCCGCCGAAGCTTTAAAAGCCAAGGTCAGTTCAAACGTTGTTTGGTCGAGCAGTTGCGCTAAAAAACGATCCGATAGCCCTGCTTGTAATTGGTCTAAACCAATAGCATCTAAGCGAGTGAGCAAGTTGCCCGGTAAAGCATTTAGGTGAATAGAACGGCGATTGCCGTAGCTTAGTTTTTGGCGTAGGCGTTGGATAAGGGCAGTATCGTACATGTAACAAGGGCGCAGGGATGCAGGGCAATAGGCTTAGTATTTTGCTATCTTGCGGCGAAAATATTGGCTGCCGTTTTGTACTGATACGATATACATGCCTTTCGCTAAGATACTTGTAGGCAATTCAACGGTGCTTTGTTGGGCAGTTGTGCCATATAGAACGCGCCCATTGATGTCGGTGATACTTATGTGGCAGGGCGCACTTAGTAAGTCGGAAGGCAATACGATATGTAGCGCGTCGCGGAAAGGATTGGGATAAAGGTCTATTTGCGAACTTTCCCACACCTCTTCAATGCCGATACATTCTTCGATAGTGACGGAGATAGAAGCCATGCCGACGCAACCGCTCGTTTGGGCTTGGACGGTAAAACAACAGAAACCCAATAAAAGGGCAATGATTATGCGAATCATAGCGGTATAGAAGGGGGTTTTGAGTGTAAATTTAAGTAGGTATGCCAATTACATGCCCCACAACACGACAAAGATACGGCTTTTGGTCGGTTTTGCAATAGGCTGCCAATATTTAGTAATGACAAGAAAAAAAAATAGTGCCCGTAGCAGCATCAGACGGTACTTTATATAGCTAACAGTCCTTTTCATGGTCTTATTTATAGACCAAATAGATTCATACTCCCCCTTATCCAAATAGATTATCAGAGAGATAGCGGTCGCCGCGGTCGCAGATGATACAGACAATCACGCCCGATTCGAGTTGTTCTATTTGCCGCAGGGCTACGGCTACGGAGCCGCCGCTGCTCATACCACAAAAAACGCCTTCTATATTAGCCAATCGGCGTGTGGTGGCGATGGCTTCTGCTTCTGACACATCGACAAGGGCATCAACGCGGCGGGGGTCGAATATTTGGGGCAGATAAGCAGCCGGCCAACGCCGAATGCCCGGTATGCGCGACCCCTCAGTGGGTTGTGCTCCGATAATTTGTATGTTGGGGTTTTGCTCTTTCAAATAGCGCGATACGCCCATGATAGTGCCCGTAGTGCCCATTGCCGATACAAAATGAGTGATACTTCCCGGGTATCGCGCCATATTTCGGGACCGGTGCTGTGATAGTGCGCCCAATCATTGTCGGGGTTAGCAAATTGGTTGAGCATCAGGCAGCCTCCTTCTGCTACTTTTTGGTGGGCATAGTCAATGGCTTCTTCCATACTGCCTTTTGCCGATGTAAGCGTGACCGTAGCCCCTAATGCTCTCATAGTTTGTATGCGCTCGCGGGTAGCATTTTCGGGCATCACCAATTCTATGGCTACGCCGCATAGGTTAGCTATCATAGCGAGGGCTATGCCCGTATTGCCGCTTGTGGCTTCTATGAGGCGCATACCGGGTTTTAATTCGCCGCGTTCTATGGCACCACGCACCATGCCGTAAGCTGGTCGGTCTTTGACGCTACCGCCGGGGTTATGACCCTCTAATTTGCCGTAAAGTTGCACGGCATTGGGGCGAGGATTAATGCGTTGTAGCGACACTAAGGGCGTATTGCCAATAAGGGATAATAAATCCATCTATTCGAATGAGGATAGTTGTTAGTCTTAGAGGCGCAAAGTTATGGTTTTATGCTTTTCCTCGCGCTTATTTGTATCGCCTATTCTCGGGCAGGGGCTACAAATGGCGATATTTGCTTGTTGGTCTGCCTTATTATTTGTGTCCAACTGGCAGCAGGCTACAATTTGGACGATGTAGATTGCGGCAATAGGCATTCGGTCTCGTACAGGAGCGGTATTGCATTTTTTTATCGAATATATATTAATAATTGATTGCCTATTTTTAAGGCATCGGCGGTTATTTTGTTGCGTTCAGCCAGTTCGTTTATGCTTACGCCAAAGCGTTTGGCAATAGAAAACAGCGAATCACCTGCTTGTACGATATATTTGATGGTCAGCGGTTGCGCGTCTTGTGCTATATGGGTTTTGTCGCGTGCGGCGATAGCCTTATCGGATTGCATGACTGGAGTAGTGTAGTTGGGGTCGGGGGCGTTTTCTTTATCGCTCACCGATACGATTTGGTGGTCGTCGGGCGGTAGGGCATTGTCTAATAAGGGCAACAAGTTGGCAATACCCTCGTTATATATTTCGTTTAAGGTAGAGTCGATTTCTATATTTTTGGCGAGATTATCCATAGCCATACTTTTGCCTATATCCTCTTTGGGCACATATTCGTAGCTACCCTCGCCGTCAAATTGATGAAATTCGTGCAATTTATCCATCGCTACTTTACCTGCAAATTTAGCATCGTCTAAGGTACGAGCCTTCTTGGTATATGCGCGTTGCACATATTTTTTGTAGTACGAAGCAGGTTCGGGAATGGTCAAACCCAGCGTATCGGTATTGCTGCCCGCCATATCGTAGGCATACAATTGGTTTCGTTCTATCAAAGCAATTAGTTTTTCGGCATAGTGCCCACTTGTCGAGTAGCCCAATTCCTCTAAGCCATTTGCCCAACCGCGATAGTCTTGCAAATCGAGCAAAAAGAGAAAGGCATAGCGCTGGTTGGCAGCCAAGAATGTCGAGTGGTCGACAAACGATTGAATAGGGTTTTGATAGCGGCGAAAACACTCATTCGGATTCTCGTCTTTTTGGTAGGCACGTCCGCCGCGCCAATCGCTGCGGCATTTTACCCCAAAATGATTATTGGCTTTGTGCGCCAAACGGCTATTACCATGCCTCGACTCGATGATACCTTGCGCCAAAGTAACGCTTGCGGGAATGCCCGTGCGTTTCATCTCGCTAATAGCTGTCACGCGGTAAGTTTCGATATACTCGGCTACGCTAATTTCGTCATTAATTATGGGCAGTTTGGCGGTTGTGCTATCAACTTGGGCAGTGGGCGGCACTGTTTGCGCCCAAAGGATAGTTTGCCCCAACAAAAGTAGGGTGCTGAGGTGTAGAATGATGTACTTCATAGTAAAATGCGCACAAATATAGTGCCGAACAGCCAAAGTTTCCAATAAAAGCGGTATATTTGTGGCAAATTTTTTGCTCTTTTACGATGTACTTCCGACTACTCATTTTCTTTCTTTCGTCTTGGGCTACTACCTTTTTGCAAGCACAGTCGCTCAATAGCACCGTGCCAAACCTAAAAATTAAAAAAATGGATAGTCAAGGCATTGAACAAAGTTTTACTGTGCAAGATGCCGTGCAATTAGTACGCTTTTTTATGGCACAAGACGGTATAGAGCGTTGCGAGTCGGATTTGTATAACCGCAAACTAAAATTAGTAGCCCGACCCGATATCGACATTTACGCGCTTTTGCAAAAAAATACTATACGCGACAAAATGGCGGCTTTGGGCTATAACATAACGCCAAGCCGCACGCCCCCATCGCCGATACCCCCAGCGGAACGCAAACAATCCTGCTGTTTCGAGCGACCCCACCCCAAAAAATGCAGCATCGTCGGGCAAAACTACCACTACGACCGACAAAAAAGCCTTGCTCGAAAAAGCCAAAGCCTTGTCGGCTGCTAAATCGGGCAGTGCCGCACCCGCTAAATCTACCTCACCCGCAACAGCCAAACCCGATTGCGCCGACTGTGGCGAGGTAAAATTAGACCAACAATTGAAGGAGAGCATCACTAAAAATGCCGATTACGGTGGCAGCGAACTGATGATTGATATGCCCTTGGGCAATTTTGACGGTAGCAGCGGTTCGGGTGCAAGTCCCATGCCCAATCACCCACAAACCCCCGCGCCAAGCAAGGAGCAACAGTTAAGCCCGCCGCCTATGAACCAACATCAATTAGATAGCCTGCGCCAAATATTGTTCAAAAAACGACCCAAATAGACTCTGTTTTCCTCTCCAATAGCGTGAAATGTAATAAACTATGCCTGATTACGCCCAATTGTAGCGGTATTGAATCAATTTTGCTGTAATTTTGCGCCTCATTTACCCTTATTTATCGCTCTATGTCGCAAAACATACATCATGCTCATAAGTCGTCTGCCAAAGTCGTTTTTGAGAAAGCAGTTTTGGTGGGCTTGATACACGGTTATCAAACCGAAGACAAACTAAAAGAATATTTGGACGAATTGGCGTTTTTGGCGCAAACTGCGGGCGCAGAGGTGGTTAAAATATTCACCCAAAAATTGGCACGCCCACAACGCGCTACCTTTATCGGTACGGGCAAATTGGCAGAAATTGCCGAATATGTAGAGGCGAAACAAGCCGATTTGGTCATTTTTGACGACGACCTAACGCCTATGCAGCAAAACAATATCGAAAAAGCCCTGAAATGCAAAGTAATTGACCGCAGCTTTTTGATACTTGATATTTTTGCTCGCCGTGCCCAAACAGCCCAAGCCAAAACCCAAGTAGAATTAGCACAATTACAATACTTATTGCCCCGCCTGCGTGGTCTCTGGACACACTTAGAACGCCAACGCGGTGGTATTGGTATGCGAGGACCTGGCGAGCAGGAAATAGAAACCGACCGCCGCATTGTGAAAGAAAAAATTGCCCGCCTCAAGCAAAAATTACAGACCATCGACCGACAAAGCACTACCATGCGCAAACAGCGCAACGATATGGTGCGCGTGTCATTGGTAGGCTATACCAATGTTGGCAAATCGACGCTGATGAATTTGTTGTGCAAAGCTGATGTATTTGCAGAAAATAAATTGTTTGCCACCTTAGATACTACCGTGCGCAAAGTGGTATGGGACGAAACACCATTTTTACTGTCCGATACGGTTGGGTTTATCCGCAAATTGCCTCATAGCCTCATCGAAAGTTTTAAATCGACCTTAGACGAAGTGCGCGAGGCAGATATCTTGCTCCACGTTATCGACTTGGCGCATCCGCAGTTTGAAGACCAAATGAATGTAGTAAATGCTACCTTGCGCGAAATAAGCGCGGGAGATAAACCTACACTGGTCTTGTTTAACAAAACAGACCTATACGAAACCCTCCGATTCGATGAGTACCTGCCCGAAGACGTAAAAGCCGATATTTGGCGCGAACTGCACGAAACTTGGCAAACCCGCCTCAACGGACAATGTTTGTTTATTTCTGCCCTCCAACGCGACAAACTCGATATCCTGCGCCGCATGATACTTGATGCTGTGCAGGAGCAATATACCTTGCGCTATCCGTTCAGGGCAGAGGGCAAACAAGCTATAAACGCATAACGCTTTTGACCTTTGGACAAGCCACCCACTCAACCCCAATTTCAGCATACCCCCGCCCTAAACCAAACAATGTATTGGTGTTTGTATGTAGCTATTTTGGCGGCATTTATTGCTTGCTGCGCTGATGTGTCGTTGCTATACGTAGCACAAGGCGGTTATGAAGCACAGGACTATAGCTTTTTAGGCATATCAATACAGAGCGGCTCTATGCAGGGCATTATTTGGGCATATTATTCATACCGCTCGAATTATTGGGCTTCATTGCCGTTTATACTGCAATGTATGGCGTATCGGCGCGTTGGCGGTGGGCAATTGCGGGTTTGGCGATATATATGACCATTTTGGGTGTGGCTTATCATGCGTCATTGGGGCAATTCGCCCTTTGGACGCGCTTTGCCGCTTCCACTCAAACCCCTACCGATATCGTAGCTACTCAAAACCAATTATTATTGGCTTTTTTTGAACCATTAGGGGCAATATTGCCCATTCTTTTTGTCATTTTGTCCTTGGCTATTGCCTACTGTGTCTATGCCTATCCTACGGTATATCCACGCCGCTTTGCTTGGGCTAATCCCTTATCGATATATTTGTTGTGCGTGGTGGCATATCTGTTATCACCGCCGATAGGTGGTATTTTTTTAGTAGCAGGATTTAACCTATCCATACTTGTTTGGTTACTGCTGACGACTTGGGCATTGCGGCGGCGGATTTAACAGCCCGTTAATATTATAGCGATGAGAGAGACCAAATTATTTTATTTTGCGGCAGGCTTATTCCAACACCACTTGTTTTAGCGACAAGGCATTGAACGGATTGATGCCCAAATTTTTGACCCTCGGCTGGACAAAGCGCAATACCTCGTCATAGTATAGCGGTACTATTGGTGCTTCGGACAGCAGCAGGCTATCCATTGCGCGGTATTGTGCGTAGCGTCGTGCGTCGTCATTTTCGGTAAGGGATTGCTCATATAGTTGATTATATTGGGCATTATCAAAACGCGAGTAGTTAGGAGGTGCGCTATTGCCGCCGTACAACACTGCCAAATAGGTTTCGGGGTCGGGATAATCGCCAATCCACGAGGCGCGGAAAAAATCGGCTTCGCCTTTGGCGGCTTTTTCGCGCAAAAATGCAGGTGGGTTCAGGTTGACCGATATAGGTATGCCTTGTTCGGCGAGTTGTTTTTGGATAAAGGTAGCAAATTCTTGATAGGTGGCATTTGTTTCTAAGGCGATAGGCGGCATATCTTTGCCTTTCGGATAGCCCGCTGCTGCTAATAGCTCGGCGGTGCGCTGCGGATTATAGGTATAGCCTTTTGTTTTTTGGTCGGCAAAGGGTGGCATTACGGGCGGTACAAAGCCATTTTCGGCAGGTACGCCTATATTATTGCGCAAGAAACGCACCATTTTTTGTCGGTCTATGCCGTAGTTAATGGCTTGCCGCACGAGTTTGTTGCGCAGGGCTTCATTGCGGTTGCCTTGTTGCAAGATGCCTACATATTCGGTATTGAGGTATGGGCTGCGCAGCAATACAACTTTGTTTTGTAAAGCTGTCTGCAATTGTCCATCAGCAGTTAGTAGGTCGTCTTTGTAGGAGGCGTCAAGCCCTGAAATGAAATCTAATTTCCCCTCTAAAAATTGTAAATACTCATTGCGCTTGTTCTCCATAAAGGTTATTTTTATCCCGTCTATGGCAGGTAAGGCTTTTCCTTGTGCGTCGCGTTCGTGGTAGTTGGGATTGCGTGTAAACACCAGTACCTCGTTTTCTTTCCATACTTTAAACTTAAAAGCACCTGTTCCGACGGGATTAGTCCTAAATTCTTTGCCAT
Source organism: Sphingobacteriales bacterium (assembly GCA_016711295.1). GTDB lineage: Bacteria > Bacteroidota > Bacteroidia > Chitinophagales > UBA2359 > JADJTE01. The sequence continues at coordinate 156,718 of JADJTE010000012.1, forward strand.
AATGCTCGGTTATTTCGCGGGGCACGACCGAACAATAGGGCATAGCCAAGATGCCCAACATAGGGCGAAAGGCTTGGCGAAGGCGCAATACAAATGTGCTATCGTTGGGGGCTTGGAAAGGGTCTTTTTCAGCTACTTTGCCATTGAACAACCATGCACCCGTAGAGGCTACGGCGGGGTCGAGTATTCGTGCAAAACTATAAGCCACGTCTTGTGCCGTGACTCGCCTGCCTTTGCCGCCCTCGAACTGGGCGTGGTCATGAAAAAAAACATCGCGCCGTAGTTGGAATGTATAGGTCAAACCGTCGGGGCTTATTTGCCAAGCCGAGGCTATGGCGGGTTGTATTTCGAGTTGGTCGTTGGTCTGCACTAATCCGTCGAACAATTGGGCTACAGCCCAGTTATTGGCTTGGTCTTTGGCAAAGGCGGGGTCAAGCGACGATATATTAGAGGCTTGATTATAGCGAAATACTTTGCTATCGCTACTTGGGCTATTGTCGCCACAAGCAGATAGTAGTAACAATAAAATAGCTATGAAAGCTAAGGGTAGGTGCGTCAGATAGCGCGGCATATCGATAGGAATGGGCTATATTGGTAAATAGAAAATGTTGGGTTGGTGTTTATTCCAAATACATTTATCCGTAGCACAGCAATATAGAACTGTACTACGGATAAATGGCATGATTATTTGAGCCTATATTCAAGCAATCCAACGATAGCCCTTATTGTCGGAGGCGTTTGGTAGGAGGTATGGCGCGTTGGGGTTTATTGTTGGTGGCAGCGTGTAGGTAGCGTCTAATAATAGCGCGATGTTCGTCTATGGCATTCATTTGTTTAGCGTCGAGGTAGGGCTGCAATTGGGCTTTGCTCTGCCGAAATTGGTCGCGCAGGTCTTGGCGGTGTTGGCGTATCAGTTCTTGGGTCTCGCGGTATTGTAGGCGCAAGATGCTGTCGGTTTGCTCTTCTTGTTGGGGGCTTAATTGTAACACATCGCGCATTAGCTCGACATAGCCTGTTTCGGTGTGTTTATCGACATTAGCGTTTAGTTGTTGGCGGTATTGTTGGCGTTGTTGGCGCAGCCAATAGCCGTTTGCCATAAATCCAATGACAAATCCGATGAGCAAAAAGCCCATGATAAGCAGCAATGTTATGGCGATATTTTTATTCATGGCCCCTTTATTTTTTTCTTGAAAAGGGAAGTATTTTAGTGGCAAAAGAAGTCGCTTTACAATGACTCATAGATATATTCGTCCCAATCGCTTTCTTCGTTGTATTCGTCCGATATATAATTGCCTGTTATAGTTTCTATTGATATAGTGCCTTCGTGCAGGTAAGTGTGCAGGGCAAAAAACAGACCGACGCAGGCAGCGGCGGCAGCCACGCGCGGAAACCATAGCAGCATTAGCTTAGTAATAGCAGTTAATTGGGCTGATTTTTGGCGATTGAGTACGCGGTCGGCAAAATTAGGGGCAAATTGTGGTTGATAGTGCTGCAATTGTGTTCGCAATTGAGCCAGGCGTGCGTATTCGGCTTGCCAATCGGTTTGGGTTTGTAGCTGTTGCTGTACGTACTGTCGTTCTTCGTCCGACAAGTTGTCGGGCGTATCTGTTGCACGCAGCAGCAATTCGTAGGAGTCGGGTGGCAGGGTCGTCATGGCAATAAGTATTTGCGCAATTGTTCTTGTGCCCGCGATAAGCGCGACAATACGGTGCCCAAGGGTATTTGCAGCATGTCGGCGGTTTCTTGGGTGCTATATCCTTCTATCAGGCGCAAGGTGATTACGGCACGCAATTTTTCGTCGATGCGGTCGAGGGCTTTCTGAATTTGTTCGCGTATTTCGGCTTGTTCGTAGGCGTTGTTTGGGTCGGCGATTTGTTGTTCGGGGGTATCGTTGTGGGTGTCGTCAGGTGGCGCAAAAGAACTTAGCGTGAATCGTCTTCGGCGTTTGCGGCGTTCTAATTCGTTGATAGAGAGATTGATAGCTATTTTGGTCAAAAAGGTATTTAGGCTGGCTTCTTGTCTGAATGTATCTATGGTACGAAAAAAACGGATAAATACTTCTTGCCCTACGTCGTCGGCTTCGGGGCAATTGCCTAACATACCGATAACCGTAAGAGCTACTTTTTTCTCGTAGCGAAGCACGATGGCACGAAACGCTGTTTCATCGCCCTTACGCGCTTGTTCGAGGAGTATGGCATCGGTAGTATCCTCCAAAATCATGCGCTGTGGTTATAGTTATTAGACCATTGGTAGGGGCGTTTTATTCCGTATCGAAGCAAAAAAAGCGTTATTATTCCGTAGCGATGACAAATATATCTTCGTCGGGTCGTTTCATCAAATAGTTTTCGCGGGCAAAACGCTCTTTGGTCGCGTCGTTGTGGAGCAAATCTTGGAGCGATTTTTCGACATCGGCAATTTGTTCTTTGTAATGTGCCTTTTGCTCTTCCATTGCCTTTACGTTCTGCCGTAGTTGCCATTGCGACCATAATGTATTGCTATCGAACGCTACTAACCATAGTACGAACAATCCTATCGTAAAAGCATAGCGATTGCGCAGTGAGGGCGGTATAAATTGGTATAGTTGCTGAAAAATAGACATGATTTGCGCGAGTCTAAGGTTTTACTTGGATAGATGATGGGCGAAAGCCTTCCGACCTCGTAGCTGTTGCCAACCTACGATGTCGGAAGGGATAAATAAGTATATCGATTAAAAAAATCGGTACTCGTTGCCTGGATAATACGCTGCTGCGCCTAACTGCTCTTCGATGCGCAGCAATTGATTGTATTTAGCCATGCGGTCGCTGCGCGATGCCGAGCCCGTCTTGATTTGTCCCGTATTGAGGGCAACGGCGATATCGGCGATAGTGGTATCTTCGGTTTCGCCCGAACGGTGGCTAATGATGCTATTATAGCGATACATAGCACCCAATTTGACACAATCTATCGTTTCGCTCAACGAACCTATTTGGTTTACTTTAATTAGAATGGCATTGCCTACACCCTTTTTGATGCCTTGTTGTAGGCGTTCTACGTTGGTGACAAACAAATCGTCGCCTACGAGCTGTACTTTTTTGCCCAATTTTTGGGTTAGGGATTTCCAGCCCGCCCAATCATCTTCTGCCATGCCGTCCTCTATCGATATAATTGGGTAGCGTTTGCACCAATCAACCCAGAAAGAGACCATTTCGTCGCTGCTCAGAGCGTCGTTGCTCGATTTGTGGAACACATATTTTTGGGTTTTTTCGTCGTACAATTCAGATACAGCTGCATCAAGCGCGATATGAATATCTTCGCCTGGTCGGTAGCCTGCTTTTTCAATAGCTTGCAATACGGTCTCGATAGCCTCTTGGTTAGAGCGCATATTGGGTGCAAAACCGCCTTCGTCGCCTACGTTGGTCGAATATTTTTTCGATTTCAATACCGATTTGAGGTGATGAAATACTTCAACGCCCATTTGCAAGGCTTCCGAAAAGCTTTCGGCACCAGTAGGCACAATCATAAACTCTTGAAAGTCGATGCTATTGTCGGCATGGGCACCTCCGTTGAGGATATTCATCAAGGGTATGGGCAAAGTAGTGGCATTTACCCCGCCCAAATAGCGGTATAGGGGTTGTTTGAGTTCGGCGGCAGCGGCGTGGGCTACTGCCATCGAAACGGCGAGTATGGCATTAGCACCCAAGTTGCTTTTATTGGGCGTGTTGTCTAACTCACACATAACAGCGTCAATTTCGGATTGGTCAAACACGTTCATGCCGACAATCTCGTTATAGATAAGTGAGCCCGCATTTTCGACTGCTCGCAATACGCCTTTGCCCAGAAAAACATCGGCATCGCCATCGCGCAGTTCAACAGCTTCGTGTTTGCCCGTCGAAGCACCCGAAGGCACAGCTGCACGACCGCGTGCGCCACTTTCGGTTACTACTTCTACCTCAACGGTGGGGTTGCCGCGCGAATCGAGGATTTGCCGCGCAACAATGTCATGGATAACGCTCATAAAATAGGTATGGATATGATTAAAACACGGCACAAAGTTACGGACTGTTTCTCAATTATTGTGTAAGTAGGGACAAAATCGCAGTATTGCCAAAAAAACGCGAGTAGCCAGTTCTTGTAGGTATATCGTGAGTACTGCTTTTTGTATATGTTTAAAAATACCAAATAAGACATTTCTACACTCGTAACTATTTAGGTATAGGGTTTTGGGTATGGGGTGATGGGCTATATTTATCTATTAATGCCTGAAATCATTGCATATTTGATTAGAAATAGCTATTCTTGCGGGCTGTTCCTACAAGGCTAAATAGTGGTCTGTGTTTTAAATTTCAGTCCTAAATTTTGGTCAATGCTGCTTTGTAGCAAGGGCGCGAGCAAGATGTGCAGGTTAATTTTTTGCTCAAAATTAGAAACCAAATCATTAGTGGTTAATGATTAGTGGTTAATGATTAATGATTAGTGGTCTGTGTTTTAAATTTCGGTAACAAATTTTGGTCAATGCTGCTTTGTAGCAAGGGCGCGAGCAAGATGTGTAGGTTAATTTTTTTAACCAAAATTAGAAAATCAGACCAATAGTTACCTCCACTCAAACATCCGCCTTAGCTATTAGTGCTTTGCATGGCTATCGCCCTGTTATCACCATAAAAAAAAATAGAATATTTCGGTCAGATACTATGGGTTGGTCTGTACTACTTGCACCGTGCCTGCTGTGCCACTATTCCAAACCACCGTAATTTGGTGCGTGCCTTGCCCGTTTATAATAGTACCATCGCCCGAAGAGATACTCCATTCATAGCTATGTCCGCTGGTAGGCGAAACGCTATATAGATGCGATACGGAAGCATCGTCACAGATTTCGCTACTGCCCGCGATAACGGGGTCGGGGCGGTCTTTGACCGTAATGTTCACGGGGGCAGAAGTGGTGCTACATCCTACTGCCGCTTTGCTGACGCGCACGGTATAGCTACCCGTTATAGTGGTAGCATAGTCGGGCTGGGTGGCACCAGGAATATCGAGTCCGTTCCAAATCCATTGGTAGTTGAGTCCTGCACCTCGTTTGGCTTGTAGTACATAATTATCGCCTTCGCAGATAGTAGTAGGCGCGTTATTTTGAATCAATGCTACGGGTGCGCATTGAGTAGAGCGAATTTTGTAAATTCTGCCTTCGCCCAAGGCGGTTACATACAACTCGCCGTAGCGGTCTTCGCCAAACGCACTATATTGGTAGTCGGTTGTATCTTTGATAGCGGTTGTATTAAAGGTATTGAGCGAAACATTGCGTAGCGTAGTCCAAAAGCGACCCGAACAATAGTCGGCGAATAAATAATAACCATACATATTGTTGAATTGTGCGCCGCGATAGACAATACCACCTGTTACCGAGCAACCCAGGCGCATCGTTATCATAGACAAAGACGGGACCTGTATGCGTAGTTACTGTACCGCAGGACCCTGAGCTGTACGTGGCATTACCTTCGTAACATTTCCATCCATAATTGAGACCGCCCGCACTGCCCGCAGGTTCAAAATCTATTTCTTCCCAATTGCCTTGCCCTACGTCGCCAATCCACATATCGCCTGTGAGTTGGTCGAAGCTAAACCGCCAAGGGTTGCGCAAGCCCAAAGCCCAGATAGCAGGCGCAAACGGTGTTGAATCGACAAAAGGATTGCTTGGCGGAATGCTATATGGGCTACCATTATCGATGTCGATTCGGAGCATTTTACCTAAGAGGCTGCTCGAAGTTTGGGCGTAATTTTCGGGGTCGCCACCGCTGCCGCCGTCGCCCATACCGATATATAAATAACCGTCGGGACCAAATTCGAGGTTGCCGCCGTTGTGGTTGCTATAAGGTTGGGTAATGGTCATCAGGATGACCTGTGAGCTGGGGTCGGCGAGGTTGGGGTTAGAGGTGTTGCGCGTATAGCGTGCTATATAGGTATTGCCATTGCTTTCGGCGGTATAATTGACATAAAAATAGCCATTGGTGGCATAATTGGGGTGAAATGCCAGACCTAACAAACCGCGTTCGTTGCCCGATTGCGATACAATGCCGCTTAGATTGAGAAAAGGTGTGCTGAGGCGATTGCCCAGCGAATCGGAAATGATAATTAAACCGCGTTGTTGCACGACAAACAGCCGACTGTCGCCGCAATGTTCAATAGCAACGGGGCGGTTATAACCCGTAGAAAAGGATTGGAGTGTAATGGCGGGTTGTGCCGACGCTGTACCTGCAAGGCTTAAAAACAGAATGATAAGCAGTGCAATTTTTGAGTTCATGTGCATGTTGTTTGAATTTTGAACCCCCAAAAATAGGGAAAAGTATTGGTAAAATGGCAGCAGTGCATTTTTTTTTGCTAAAAATAGGCATGATGCTTTGAAATACAGAAATTAGCCGTACCTTTGCACCGGAGGTTTGGCAGAGTGGTCGATTGCGGCGGTCTTGAAAACCGTTGTGCCGGAAGGTACCGGGGGTTCGAATCCCTCAGCCTCCGCTCTATTTTTTTTCAAGTAAAGGTTTTGAATGCCTTTTGAGTCATATTTTCCCTATTAAGACGGGGAAATATGGCTTTTTTATTTTAAGGAAAATTTTGGTATAGAAGAGCGACCAATTTTCGCGCCTCAAATATAGATAAAGGATTGTGGCGTATTTCGACAATATGATTACCTTTGTGGCGTTATGATATGCTTAGAATTATTAGGCATATCTAAAACCCCATTATTATGAGCCGTATTTTTTTTATAGGCTGTTTATTATTATGCGGATTGGGTGCCTGGGCACAAAAAGATGCCCCGCCGCCGCCCAAAGCCCTCAAAATGTATGAGCAAGGCAACGACAAGTACGTATTGCGTCACTTAGACGATGCAAAAGCAATATTTGAAAAAACGGTCAAAAAATACCCGCGTTATGTGGCGGCACACCGGCGTTTAGCCGAAATTTATTAAGGAATTGAAGTTGTACGACCAATCGGCAACTATGTACCGCAAATTATTGAACACACAGCCTTCGGCGATGAACCGATTTCAGGTAAATATGAACCTCGCGCGGATGCAATACGAACAATCTCGCTACGACCATGCTATTGCACAGATAGATACAGCCTAAATGTATCGCTGCCGTCTGCCTTTGACAGCGACCGACAATTGGCGCAACGCCTGCGCGAACAATGCCAATTTATCCGACACGCCAAGGCGCACCCCGTCGCTTTTAAGCCTATACACCTCGATTCGACCATCAACACGCGCCGCGACGAGTATTTGCCGATGCTCACCGCCGACGAAAGCGTCATGGTATTTACACGCCGCCTCACCGCTGCTCTTACTGCCAACGAAGATTTTTATATGGCACGCAATAATGGCAACGATACCACTTTTGCTTGGCAATTGGCTACACCCTTGGCACCACCCATCAATACCGAAAATAACGAAGGAGCTATCTGCATATCGCCCGACGGCAAAAAACTGTTCTTTGCCGCCAAAGACCGCCCCGATACCGAAGGCGGATTCGACTTGTATTATTGTATCAAATCGGGCAGCGAATGGGTAGGTCCCTACAACTTGGGGCGACCTATAAACTCGCCTGCCTGGGAGTCGCAGCCCAGCATTAGTGCCGATGGCAAAGCACTCTATTTTGCCAGCCGCCGCAAGGGCGGTATGGGCGGCATTGATATATGGGTAAGCCACCTAAGCGAAGACCGATATTGGGGCGAACCTCAAAATTTGGGTATAGGGGTCAATACCGATAAAGACGAGCAAACGCCATTTATACACCCCGACAACCAAACGCTCTTTTCTCGTCAAACGGGCGCATCGGTATGGGCGATGCCGATATTTATGTAACACGCCGCGACTCGTTGGGCAAAATGGGGCAAAGCCGATAGCTTAAGGCTATCCCATCAATACCGACAACGAGACGGATTGACCGTAACGGCAGACGGCAAACGGGCCTATTTTGCCGCCAAAAATGATTCGATGGGCATAGAACTCTTACTATTTCGACCTACCGCCACAGCTCAAACCGCGCTACGTCACCTACGTCAAGGGGCGCGTGTATGATGCCGATAAGCCCAAACACTCGCTATCAGCAGCCATTGAACTGATAGACCTGCAAAGCGGCGATACGGTTATCAAAACCAATGCGGACGAAAAAACAAGGCGAATTTTTGCTTACCTTACCCGCCGGTCGCAATTATATGTATAACGCAAGCAAACAGGGATATTTGTTTTTTTCAGAAAATTTTGCCCTCAAAGACACCTTCAACGCACCGCCTTTTCGCTTGGATATACTGCTCAAACCCATTGTGCGCGATACAGCCATGCTTATTGCCAAAAAGCAACCAACAACAATGCCTTAAGCATCGGTCAATCCGTAGTATTAAAAAATGTATTCTTTGCTACTGATAGCTACGAGCTACAAGCACAGTCGAATACCGAGCTAAACCGCTTGGCACAGCTATTGACCGAAAACCCCACACTACGCATAGAAATAGGCGGGCATACCGACAGTACAGGTACGGCGGCGCATAACCTCGAATTGTCGTCCAAACGCGCCAAAGCCGTGTATGATTACCTCACTACTCAAAAGATAGAACCTAAACGCCTCAGCTACAAGGGCTACGGCAGCACTCGACCCATTGCCGATAATCGAAGCTCGCAGGGAAGGGCAGCTAACCGCCGCACCGAATTTACCGTAAAGCCTTAGTTGTAGGGAAAAGGGAAGTGTTATCCTTTTTTTGTTGGATTATGGGTAGGCGTGATTGTTGATTTGAATATTAACGAAAGTTTGATTGTTATAAACACCACCACCCAATATTTGATTGCTCCCTCCACGCTATCTTGCCGCCGCTATTGCCAATAGCCTCCGATGAATATCCATTACTTGTGGTATAATGAGTTGTTCGCCATCGTTATTGACGATAAAATCGGCAAATCGTCGTTTTTCTTCGTCGGGCATTTGGCGGGCTATGCGGGCGCGAACAGCCGTCTCGTCGCCGCCGTCGCGTTGCAACACTCTGGCAATGCGCGTTTCGATAGGAGCCGTCACCAGCACCAAGCGGTCTAAGTGTCGATATGCGCCGCTTTCTATCATGATTGCCGCTTCTTTGAGCAAATAAGGCGTGTTTTCGGGTTGTGCATCTATCCATGCTTGGGTATGCTTCGATACAGCAGGGTGGACAATGGCTTCTAACTGCCGCAAGCGGTCGGGCTGCCCAAATACAGCTGCTGCTAAGGCTGCTCGCTGCAAGATGCCATCGGGCAAATACATCGCCGCGCCAAATTGTTCGGTGATAGCAGTGCGCACATCGGGGTCGTGCTGCATTAGCCACTTGGCGGCATCGTCGGCATAATATATAGGTATGCCTAATGTGCCAAAAATGCGACAAATAGTTGTTTTGCCGCTGCCAATGCCGCCCGTTATACCTACTTTTAAAATGGGCATAGGCTTAAAATAAGTAGTATATTGAAAAAGTAAATCGCTAAATTATCGCTTTCTATCCGCTTTGAGATACGGGGCTTATTCTTATGCAACTTGCGGATCCGCCAATAAAGCGTCTATCTGTGCCATTATATCGTCGGTCAATAGCGGTACGACCGATAAGGCGGCTAAATTTTCGTGCAATTGGCTGCTGCGCGTCGCACCCAAAATAACGGTACTCACATTGAGGTTTTTCAAGCACCAAGCAATGGCTAATTTAGCGGGGCTTATGCCCAGCCCTTGGGCAAAAGTTGTGAATAGGCGGGCTTTGTCCAAGGCATTTCCCGCCAATACGCTCTCTTGTAGCCACTCGAAACCCTGCAAACCCAACCGCGAATCGGACGGAATGCCCTCGTTATATTTGCCCGTAAGCAAGCCCGAAGCCAATGGCGACCATATAGTAGTGCCCAAGCCGAAGTTTTGGTATAGTGGCTTATATTCGCGCTCTACGCGGTCGCGGGTCAGTAGGTTATATTGCGGCTGCTCCATCGTAGGACCAATGAGGCGGTATTCGCGAGCTACCAAATGTGCTTCGGTGATTTGCTGCGCACTCCACTCCGACGTGCCCCAATACAGCACTTTGCCTTGCTGAATAAGGTGGTTCATTGCCCAAACGGTCTCTTCGATGGGCGTATTTTTGTCGGGGCGATGACAGAAATACAAATCTAAATAATCTACTTGCAAGCGGCGCATAGCATCGTGGCAAGCCTCTATGACGTGTTTGCGGCTCAATCCAGTTTGGTTGGGCTTGCGCCTGCCGTCGCCAAAAAACACCTTGCTCGACACCACATAGCTCGTTCTATCCCAGCCTGTGGCTTTTAGCACCTTGCCCATCACGATTTCAGATTCGCCGCGAGCATATATTTCGGCATTATCAAAAAAATTAATGCCTGCGTCGTAAGCCTCACACATAATTTGTTGGGCAGCGGGTACGTCACTTGTTTGGCAAACGTGACCCAAGACCCCAACGACAAAGCACTGACCTGCAAACCTGAACGCCCCAAGCGGCGGTAAGTCATTTCCATAAAGATAAAAAATTTAAATTTGAATTTAGTGAGCCAATAGTCCTGAATTTGTGCGTATTTTACCGCTTTATTGGTATAGCTAACAAGCAACTGATGCTATGCGCGTGTATTTCCCCCAAAGCATCATAATGATTGCAGCAATACATAATATGCTGTTATCGAATAACTTAAATATTGAATTTTTAACAACTCAATTAGCCATCACGCAAAATTTTTTTGACATGAAAACCACTGTATTGTTCAGCCTACTTTTAATGGGGCTATTTGGCTTAGGTGCGGCATACCCACAGCAAAACGCCAGCAAAGATAAGCAAATGCTGCGTAAGATGTACGATTTTCATCTTGGCAACGACCAATCTTACGAGAATTTGCGCTATTTGTCAACACAAATTGGCGGACGTTTGAGCGGCTCGCCCCAAGCAGCAGCAGCGGTTGAATGGGCACGACAAACCTTAGAACAACTGAACCTCGATACGGTTTACCTCCAACCCGTCATGGTGCCCTATTGGGTGCGCGGAACTGCCGAAGAAGCACGTATCGTGAGCGGGTTCTATGGCACCCAAGCGGTCAATGTTTGTGCTTTGGGTGGTTCGATAGCTACGCCTGCTTGGGGTTTGTCGGCGCAGGTAATCGAAATAAAACACTTAGCCGATTTGGATAAATTGGATAAAAAAGCGGTACAAGGCAAAATTGTATTTCTCAACCAGCCGATGGACGACCTCGAACATGATACTTTTGATGCCTATTCGCATTGTTCGGGCAACCGCTACAAAGGCGCACCCGCAGCGGCACGATTGGGCGCGGTGGCTTTTGTCATTCGCTCGCTCACCACTGCCATTGATGAATTTCCGCACACAGGTGGCATGGCTTATGAAGAAGGTACGACACGTATTCCTGCCGTAGCCATAGCTACCCGCGATGCCGAATTGTTGAGTGGTATTTTGTCACAAGACCCTGCATTGCGGCTCTATCTACGCACTTCTTGTCAAAATTTGCCTGACGCGCTGTCGTACAACGTCATTGGCGAGCTACGGGGCAGCCAGAAGCCCGAAGAAATCGTAATGGTGGGCGGGCACTTAGATGCTTGGGACAATGGGCAAGGCGCACACGATGATGGTGCAGGTGTAGTACAGTCTATTGATGTAATGCGTTGTTTTAAGGCATTGAACCTCCGCCCCAAGCACACTTTGCGCTGCGTACTGTTTATGAACGAAGAGAATGGCGCACGTGGTGCCCGCGAATACGCGCGTCTCGCCCGCGAGCGCAACGAAAAGCATCAATTAGCCTTAGAATCGGATAGAGGTGCTTTTGTGCCGCGTGGTTTCTCGCTCGACCATACCGACAGTTTGCTGCTCCCCAAGCGCGTGGCGCGTCTAAACTCTTGGTCGCCGTTGTTCGAGCCTTACCAAGTACATCTTTTCAAGAGTGGCTTTTCGGGGGTTGATGTCAATTTTCTGAAAGATAATGGCGACATGTTGTCGGGTTATATTCCCGATTCGCAGCGGTATTTCGATTATCACCATACGGCTAACGATACATTTGACAAAATCAATCGCCGCGAATTGTCGTTAGGGTCGGCTACTATGGCGGCTTTGGCTTATTTAGTTGACGAACATGGCTGGTAAGTCAATTCTGCCCAAGTTGGATACTACGCTTAGAATATTTGGCAATTATTATCCTTTATCGCCATTATATTTCTCCTGCAACATTTCTTAATTATTGGTGGCGTGGGCTTGGGTAAGTTCTAAGAGCGAGTTTTGAATACGCGACATTTGTGCATTGCATTGCGTTTTGAAGGCTTCGAACAGAGTGGTTATTTCCGTTGAATATTCTTTTTGGCGCAATAGCTGTTCGATGCGCAAGATGGGTTGCCTGATGCTATCAATGCCCAATGTATTGAGTGTTGATTTGATGCGGTGTGTCTCGAAACGGACGGACTCCCAATCTTCTGCGGGTATGGCTACTTCTAATCGGCTAATAGTTTCGGGTATTTGGCTCACAACAATGGCGAGTATCTCTGCCATATATTTTTTATTACCTTTGAGTAATTGGCTCAAATTTTCCAAATAATATTTTTCGCTGCGATTTGGCTGTGGCAAGGCGGGTAGGATGGATTTTTGAGGTGCGTCGGTATGCTCATCTACTTTTATGGCGGTATTGTTGAATAGTGGTGCTATTTGGGCAAATAATTCGTTAGGGACGAAAGGTTTGGTTAGATAGGCTTTTATATTTAGTGTATTGGCAACGTTCTCGTATGCCTCAGACACGGCTGCTGTCAAGATGATGATGGGCGTTTGCGTATTGATAGCTTCTTCAAAAGGTATATCTTGCAGCCATTTGATAAAATCAAGCCCCCTACCATCGGGCAAGCCTATATCGACAAATATGCAGTCGTAGTGGCATTGTTGCGATTTTTCTTTGGCTTCGGCTACTGTAGTGGCTTCGTCAGAGCGTAGCTTCCATTGGGCAAATAGGTTTTGTGCATAAATCCGATTGACGGGGTTATCTTCGACTATCAATACGCGCTTTGCTTGCCATTGTTGGCTGATGAGTTTTTGTTGTTCGTAGCTTTGGTATTCAGCAATGTCATCGTCTGATGCCGCGTCAAAGCCCAAATCGACCGTGAAACACGAGCCTACTGTGAGTTGGCTCTGTACGCTAATACTGCCTCCCATTGCATCGACCAATTGTTTGGCGATGCTTAAACCTAAACCTGCGCCGCCATATCGGCTTTGGTCGGGAGCTACTTGCTTAAAGTCTTCAAATATGCTGTCTATCTTTTCGGCTTCAATGCCTATACCTGTATCTTGCACTATCAACTGCCAATTAAATTTTCCCTCGGTTTGTTCTGTCACGGTGCTGGTCAATTCGACATAGCCTTCGCTGGTAAATTTGATGGCATTATTGGAGCAAATTACCATTATTTGGTACAAGCGTGGGGTCGCCAATGAGGGTGCTTAGATAAGTTGCCTTTTTTGACAACGCGCAATTCAATATTCCTACCGCTGCTCTGAAGGCGGGCAATACCCTCTAAGTTTTGTAGTAGCTTGTCGGGCAAAAAAGGCTGTGGGTTCAAGCGCAATTGTTGTACTTGAAGGCGCGACAGATCTAATAAATCATTGACGATAGCAGACAAATGTTCAGTAGAATTTTGGATAATCCGTCGTAATCCTTTTCTTGCTTCGTAGCAAGTAGCGGTTCTAATAAGTGTGATAGTCCCAATATACCGTTAAGCGGCGTGCGTAGCTCGTGGCTAACATTTGCCAAAAATTGGTCTTTATATACTGATTTTTCTTCTATTCTACTTTTTTGCTCAGCAAGTATCCGGTTTTGTACTTCTATCTCAGCTTTCTGCATTTGTAATTCTAAGTTAGCTGTTTCTATATATACTTGTTTTTTCTCCAAATCAGCAATCGCGCTATTTAGGATATTAGTAATGATTTGTTTATCCATCAAAACTCGCCGAATCTTAAAATCGTTCGCAATAGTATCTTTCTCTACTGCTTTCAAGTAAGGCAGTAGTTGTTTTAGTTTGTATTCAGACAGACCCATCTGTTGCAACTGTTCGACAATTGCTTGTATCGACTCCAATTTGGATATCATTTTGTTATAGTTCTTTTAGTGTGACTAAGGTGCAGGTTTCGTTATGAAAATCGCAAAAACCATTTTCTACGCAACCAATTTCGCCATAAGACAAAAAGCCTATCATTGGTTTGTTCCAACATTGGTGCAAACGAGATATTTCATCTTCTATTAGCGGACCTAACGAGGCATGTCTGCCTTTGCACGAAAATAGCAATAGTGCATCGGGGGAGTAGGTTTGCTGTTTTTTCATCTTTTCAAAACCCGCTATGGTCGAGTCTATCACTTCGAAGCCTGGCGATACCGAAAAATGAAATTTTTCGCCTGCTTTGACCTTGCCTGCTAGTACGATAGCGCGTTCGTTTTCTTTGGCGATTGTTGGCGATCTCAAAACCGAATAACCGCCTTTGCGTTTTACCTGCATGGGGTATTGGGAGGTGGCTACGTCTCTATCATTGTTTAAATTGCCGTAATAGCCAAAATATCTGAGAAATACATCTAATGCCGGTTCGTTATTAATCGTATAAACAGTAGTGCCTCGCGCTTCTGTTACAGTATGTTCTATGCCTATGGCTTCCCAACCGCTATATGCCATGCCCTCTATGGCTATTTTGTTGTTATCTACAACCAACGCTATTAATCCTTGCGAACTAATCTGATAGTTGCCAAATACGTATGTTTCTTGTAGTCGAAAGTCATCACCTGCCATGCCTCCAAACAGACAAACTGATTCGCCCATACGCAATTTTAATGCTTCGGTCAAGTATTCGGCATCCACTTCTATACCCGACAGCAACAATATGATAGCTGGGTTATCAAAGGTTTGCAGGGCGGCGGTACTCAGGGTATTAGCTGCTACATCGAGCTCGGTCTGGTCATGGTCGGTTTGTACAATGCAAAAGGCATCGGCAGGCATATCAAGGAGCATCACTCCTATTTCCTGCTCATACAACCTATCATCGACAATCTCGCCTGCCGAGCTACAACCAATAATGGAAATTTCATATCTATTAAAAATATTCATAATGTCATCTATTGAATGGGCAATAGAGGCAAATACGAAAGCAAAGCTAGGCTTAAATGGCTGATCGGTTTGCAAATTAGCTAATTGCTCTTCAAGTGCTGGCAGGCTGGCAACCGAAAATGTTTTGGATATCATAAAATAAGTATTTGCTATATAGCATCATGCCTCAAGGCATGTGTAAAGGTACGGTATTTATACCAATTACCGTGCCATTTAAGAAGAAAAAGTGCATAACTTACCTAATGCTAAGGTGGTTGCCTCAACTCAAAAGTTGAAACACCCACCTATATTGCTCTAAAACAGATAGCACTAAGAAATCTAAGCTATTTCGGTCAGTATAACCTCTTCTACGGCACCTACTTCTTCGATAATGGGTTCGTCGTCCGTACTACGTGAGCTGCCTATCGAGCCTTTGCTTACTTTGTTCTTGTGTGTGCCAGCTAAAAATAATATTGCATTATCCGCGGTTTCGGCAGTATCGTAGCGCATATACCATTTTGAGGGTGCTATTGCAACTGAGCAATACTTGGGCATTATCCTTAATGAACTGCCTCGAAAACTCTGTCGAACGAGCGTCGCCAAACTGGTTGAATAATTGTGTTTTTTGAGCATCTACATTGAGTGCCGTAGCGTTGCGCAATGATTGTGCTACTTTTGCGGGTGATGTGATAACGAGCATCGGTGAAATGGATTAAAGTTAAAGAATGATGACAGACCAAAAAACAAGCTATCAAAATAGTCATTATTTTGTGCTTATTACTAAGATACTCCATCGCTCAAAAGGTTTAATCAATTTTCTATTTCAGCACGTTTTTTTAATTTTGTCGTAAAATCATCTGTTTGGGCGAAAGGGCGAAAGGCATGCGTATAAATACGGCGATAAGTGCGGGCATTGCCGATAGCGACAGCGTTTCGGTCTGGCGCAATACCGTAAATGACAGCGGTGTGTCGGGCTTGGGGTCGTGGAGTAGGTAAAATATTGGTTGATATTGGCGCCGTGATGGTATCGCCATTGAGCGTGAGTAGGCGGTCGCCGCGCTTAAAGGGCAACAAACATTGATGGCGGGTATCGCCGTTGGTAGGCGTACTGAATATGAGTTGTTCCTTTATAATCGGGCAGTAGCCTAAAATCGCCAAAAGTAGCGGCGGGTTCTACCAATTCCTCCGAATAATGCATACCCATCAAAGAGCCATTTTCTGATGGGGCAATGTTTGGTTATCGGCAATATAGCGGCTGATAAAATCGCTTACTTCTGGGGTCGGTCAGTTGGGCTATATCGGCAAACAAGGTTTTGTCGTCAAAAGGCTTGCCTCCGTAGCGGTCGATAAGTTGGCTGAGTAGCACCCATAAATTAGGTGGATATTGAGGTACTGGCAAGTTTGAGCGTAGGTAGCTTTGTTGCAAGCAAATATCTAAGTAAAAAGCTGCCACCACGCCGTAGGTATAGGTAGCGGCTTGCGCCTTATATCCATATCGGCTATATACTTGTTCGCTCAATTGGGTGAGGGCGGGCAATTT
Source organism: Sphingobacteriales bacterium (assembly GCA_016711295.1). Taxonomy (GTDB): domain Bacteria; phylum Bacteroidota; class Bacteroidia; order Chitinophagales; family UBA2359; genus JADJTE01. The sequence goes on from JADJTE010000012.1 coordinate 173,335, forward strand.
GCCCTTTGCCGCCTTTTCGATGCGGCGGCTCATATCGCTCCAAAAATCGGTTTCGGACCGCGCACCGCAGCGCAGCAACAGTACTTGAGTTAGGTATTCAGTAACACCTTCGTAGAGCCAAAGATGTTGCCCTACGCCACGCTGGGCAATGCCATTAAATTCGGCATCGCGGCTGTGCAAGTGATGAGGGCATATACTATGGAGTAATTCGTGCATTACTTGAGGCTGCACAACATCATATAAATCGCGGGCATCGAGCATTTCGGGTAACGCATAGAAAGATGCTTCGCGGTCGGCATAGCCTCCATACATCGTTGTTTGGTGCTGTTGGGCATATCGATGGTCGATATTATCAAACGAAAAAACGAGATAATAATTTGGCGGCAGGTATTTTTGTATATATGGCGCGGCGGTTTCTACTACTATTTGTACGGGATAACGCAATTGGCGAGCGGTTAGTTTGCCGCTTTCCGACACTACGGCGATATGATAGCGCGTATCGCCATGCACAAAATTAGTCGTATCGGCTGTGCCATATATTTTTTGTGTTTGTACTACCTCGTTGTAGTCCGAAAGCCAGAATTGGTCGAGTGTATCTGTGGGATTCTGGTCTATGCCGCCTGAAAGATTGCGCAGGTCTTTGGGGTGTTTGACATTGATTTGGTAGGGCAAATGCCTATATCCCTCGATATATCCCAAATAGCCATTGCGATTAACGATACAATATCGGTGTGGGTCTGCTGTGGTATAGTCGTGCCACTGGTATTCGATAGCGTGCAAGCGTTGGGCCGCTCTATCAGAATAGGTGGTCGTCGCCTATTTCGTAGGGTAGCGTTTTGCCTTCGCGGTCGTAGGCGCGAAATTGTGATAGGCGACGGCTAAGTGGTAAGGAACGGATAGCAGCATTCTCGGCAATAGGCAGTACGAAATAAACACGTTTTGCCTCAATAGTCGGCACATACAAAACGACCTGAACGCCTTCGGCGGTATTGGTCAGGTCTATAAATAGCTGGTATGCCGATATTGGAGTAGTTGCTTAGGCAAATAACATGCAAAGAGTGCCCAAAATGGGAATAGCGCAAGCGCACACCGTACTATGCGGCGGCATAAGCAATACATCAAATCGTGACAGAGGTTTTGTCTATGGCCTTTTGGCGAGTGTAAAATAGAAAGTAGAGCCTTGCCCTAATTGCGATTTGACCCAAATCCGTCCGCCGTGTTGTTCTACAATGCGTTTGCAGAGTGCAAGCCCTATACCGCTACCGCCATATTCCGTTTTGGTATGCAGGCGTTTGAATAGGGTGAAAATTTGTTCGCTATATTCGGGGGCAATACCGATACCATTATCAGCTATGGCAAATTGCCAATAGCTACCCATATCAAGGCAACTGAGGTTTATTTGAGGAGTCTGCCCGCGCGGCACAAATTTGATGGCGTTAGAAATGAGGTTTTGGAATAAGCGCAATATTTGCGACCGAATGCCATACAAGACAATATGTATAGCGGGAAAATTGATGGCGGCTTCGCTTTCGATGAGTTGGCGGCGCAAACCTGCAGTGATATGCCCTATCAAGTCTTCGCAGTCTAAATCGACATAGTCTTCGTCAATGATAGTAGTCATGCGCGAGTAGTTGAGCAATTCTTTTACGAGGTTGCTCATATTCTGTGTGCCATTGGTGATATATCGCATGTATTCGCGTCCTGCGTCATCTAATTTATCGGCAATATGTCGTTCTAAGAGTTGGGCAAAACCCATAATAGTGCGCAGGGGTTCGCGTAGGTCGTGCGAGGCGGCATAAGCAAATCGCTTCAATTCTTCGTTGGAGTGTTCGAGTTGTTGTGTCCGTTCGTGTACTTTTTGCTCTAATTGTTCGTTGACGATATTGAGTTGGTTTTCTATGTTTTTGCGTTTCCACAGCTCGATGGCTAAGGTAATAAAGTCGGTAATAGAGCCTAAAAAATATTCTTCTTCGGCAGTCCAATTGCGTGCTGGACCAGTATGCTCGCAGCAAACTACGCCAATCATTGCGCCTTCCCAACGTATGGGCGCATCAAGCATTGAGCTGATGCCAAGTGGTTTGAGGTAAGTTTCTGTAAATTCGGAGGTGTAGGGGTTGGTATGGGCATCATGAGCGGCAATAACACGCTCAGTATCGAGGGCTTCGAAATATATAGGAAATTGGGTTTGTAGCAACTCGGCATCGGCTACAAAATCGGTACGATTGACGCTATACGATGCTACGCAGCGAATGGCTGCTTTTTTTTGGGCATACATCCAAATACCCACACGGCTGACGTGTAGGGTTTGGGCACAAGCCGCCAAAATTTCGCGGAACGATTGCACAAGGTCGCCGTTAGATAAGCCATGACTTTTGGCAAGTCGGAGCAATATACGGCTGCGGATATGCAATAGGTGTGATTCTCTTGCCATGTTCGCCATCGTAGAAATTGATAAATAGGTGTTCGATAGGTATTACATACAAATTGTATGCCCAATTCAAATAGCTCGATGATATTTGCTTAGCTGTGCAAGAACAAGTTGTTCATTGAGCTATATTTGTATTGCACAAAGATACGTCTACGGTGGCTAAATAAGAAAAAAAAATTAAAAAAAGATAAAAACTTGATAAAAGCCTTTCTATCTCGCAATATTATGCCCCATTTAGCTATCTATCAACTTATATCCTTTGCTATGGACATTAATAATTTGTAGGCGTTGGTCACGGCTCAGATATTTGCGCAATTTGGTAATAAATACGTCCATACTGCGGGCATTAAAATAATTATCTTCGCCCCAAATGGTTTTGAGGGCATATTCGCGCTCCAAAACATGGTTTTATTTTGGCACAACAATTTGAGCAGCGCTGTTTCTTTGGTAGTCAGTTTTGTAGAACTGCCTTCGTGTTGCAATACCTGCTGCAAAGTATTAAAATAGTAATCGCCTATTTGGTAGCTCTCGGCACCATCGTCGGGGGGCAAACTACGGCGCAATATGGCATTGATGCGCAATTGTAATTCCTCCATACTAAAAGGCTTGGTGATATAGTCGTCTGCACCCAAGCGAAAGCCTTCTAATTTATCTTCTTTCATGCCTTTGGCAGTCAAGAAAATAATAGGTATATTTTTATTATTCGCCCGAATTTTGTCGGCAAGCGTAAATCCGTCCATGATGGGCATCATTACGTCTAATATGCACATATCAAAATTGCCTTTAATAAATGCGCCAAATCCAGCCTGCCCATCAGTGCAGAGGGTGGTCTGAAAGCCTTTGAGCGATAAATATTCGCGTAAAATATCGCCCAAGTTGGGGTCGTCTTCGACCAATAGTAAATGAGGTGTTTGCATAATTTAAAACGGTGGGTGATGGTTGGACAAAAATACCCTGATGCAATGTTTTTATCCTTCTTTTTCTCAATAGCTCGGTTATAGCTGGCAGCGGGCTTAGGTTTCTGCTGGTTTTTTGAGGGGCAATATCAATTCAAAAACACTACCTTTGCCCAATTTGCTCTGGGCGCGTATAGTTCCGCCGTGTGCTTCTGCCATTAATTTGACGTAGCTCAACCCCAAGCCAAAACCTTTGACGTTGTGTATATTGCCTGTCGGAACGCGATAAAATTTTTCAAATACTTTTTTCAATGCGTCTTTACTCATACCTATACCTTGATCTTGAATAGAAATACTCAAACCATCGGGCGTATCGCGAGTATATATATTGATAACAGGCTGGTCTTGGGCATATTTGATAGCATTGTCCAATAGGTTATAAATAACGTTGGTGAGGTGCATTTCGTCGCCTTCTATCCTAAAATGCTCGGCGTTCAGGTGGCAATCCATAGTGCCGCTGGCTTTATCCATGCGAAGCGATAATTTTTGCACAATTTCTTCTATCAAATCGTGTATATCAATAGTAGTATAGGTCAGTTTAAAATTGCCTTTTTCGAGCCGTGCAAATTGCAATACTTTTTCGACATGCGACTGCATACGGCGGTTTTCTTCGTGTATCATGCCTGCATATCGCTTAATGCTCTGCTCATTGCGCGACAGCGTTGGGTCGGTGAGCATCTCGGCGGCGAGCTGAATAGTTGAGATAGGCGTTTTCAGCTCGTGGGTCATATTGTTGATAAAATCTGTTTTCATATCCGACAATTTTTTTGACGGACAACGGTATGTACTGTATAGCCAAACGTGAGCATAATGACCAAACTGAACAACAATGAAGCCCCAGCATCGAGAGCGACGACTGCCACAAATAGCTGCTCCGCTCAGGAAACCACACCGATAGTTCTCCGGGTTGTGCAAACACATCGTTGGGGTATAACTGCTTGCGATAGGTTTGCACTTGCCTTTGCCGGTGATGGGCGCGGTTGCAAACACCACTTGTCGGTCGCGCACAGAGCGCAAGGCATATTCATAGGGTAGTGCAATACCTGCATCGGCAAATCCACCGCGCAAAATACTATCTAACTCTACCCGATTGACGCGCTCGTCTAAGCCCTTGTCTTTGATAGACATTTCAAATGCCAATCTCTCTATATGTCCCTTTTTCCGATTGGCTCCTGCGGTCAGCATCGTTATAGTAGCGGTATCTTTGTGTAGGATACTGCCGTGTTGGATAGAGTCTAGGCGGTTGACGTATTGTTGTAGGGTCTGCTGCATGAGGCTATCGTCATGGCGCACAGCCAAAAAATCGGGCATGGGCTGCTCGTTGTGGCGGCAATAGCCTATATCTATATCCTGTTCAGGGCGGTAGTGCGCTAATACGCGGCTAAAATCTTTTATACCTGCTATTCGTTCGCCGCCTATAGTAGTTATCACATCGCCTTTTTGCAAACCTGCTTGCTCGGCAGGGCTGTCTTTCACAACATTTTGCACCAATACGCCCTCGCTGCCATCAGTAGTAGGCGTACACAGCACACCTAAATAGGCTTTGTTCGTGGGCAGGTGTTCCATACCAGCCTCTCCGCTCGTAGCATCTGTCAGCAGATCCGACACACGTGTATCTGTGGCTACGGGCAGGCAATCGTCGTCGTCATATACAGAGGTTGTAACTCCCTTAATAGTACTCAGCGAGTCGCTGATTGTAAATTTGATATATTGGTTGCCTATTTTTGCGTCCCAAATGCGCTCAAAAGTGCGTGCGGTTTCCAATTTTTCTATCTTATCGGCGGCTTTTTGCAGTGCTTCGTTTACAATTTGGTCAAAACGGGCTTCTTTAACGGCTATGGCTTCGCTAATCCATCGGTATTGCAAGAATATTAGCCCCGACAGCGATATTGCCATCGCTGCCACGATAAAGCGTATATTGGAGTTCGTCAATGCTAATAAAGATGATGCGGATAATAAGGCAAAGGTACGGCAGTTTGGCGGAATACATTATTCGCTTAACATAATTTAACCGCCTTTAATGGTATAAAGTGATATAGAAAAGCCCACAACCATTGTGGGGCTGTGGGCAGGTGCGTGACCTCGAAGAGATTCGAACTCCAAACCTTCTGATCCGTAGTCAGATGCTCTATCCAATTGAGCTACGAGGCCATCGAAAGCAGGGCTTTCTTTTTTCGTGCCGCAAAGATACGGCTGTTGTTTGTATTTTCCAAATTATTGGCTATACTTTTTTATTGTTTTCTATTTCTTGGTCAATCTCTTCTACTGTTTCTTGTACCTTCACGCTTGGTTCCATGCTGGTTTTTGATAGGGCTTCGCGCATTTCGGTATCGGCTTTGATATTGCGGTATTGGTAAAAATCCATCACACTCATATTGCCACTCCGAAATGCTTCGGCAATAGCGAGGGGTATCCGCGTTTCGGATTCGACTAATCGGGCGCGGGCTTCTTGCTCTTCGGCAATTGCCATTGAGCGGCGTTTTTCGGCTTCGGCTTGGGCTATATTCTTGTCGGCATTGGCTTGTTCTATTTTTACTACTACACCTACATTTTTACCTATATTCATTTCTGTAATATCAATAGAAACAATTTGATAGGCAGTACCTTCGTCTAAGCCTAATATTTCTACGGCATCGGCAATCGTAACGGGATCTTCAATAGCTATCTGGTGGGTTGCTACCTTACCTATTTCGCTAAATATCCCCTCGCCTACCTTGGCAATAATCGTATCTTCGCCAGCCCCACCAATGATGGATTCTATTCGGGTTCTGATTGTAATCTTGGCTTTTACAATCACCTGAATACCATCTTTGGGCAAGGCTACGACCTCATGCATATTGACAACTTTGGGAGATACCACCGTTTGCACGGCTTCCAATACGTTCTTACCTGCCAAATCAATACGCGAAGCCAACTTAAAATCGAGTCCGATATTGGCTTTGTGGGCAGCTACCAAGGCTTTGGCTACAAGAGGTACGTTGCCGCCTGCTTGATAGTGCCCCTGCAATTGCTCAACTGTTAGGTCCAAACCTGCTTTTTGGGTCATAATCAGCGCATTGATGATAGGAGCATGCGGTATGCGCTGAACGCTCATCATCCCCATTTCCCATAAACTAATAGACACGCCCGACGAACGAGCCTCTAAATACAAAGTGAGGGGCAAATAATAGCCCAACAGTGCTATTAAGCCTTCAACGACCAAAATAAATCCGATGACAATAAACCAAAACACGGGATTGACTATCTTTTAAATGAGGAAAAAATAACTAAGAAAAAAAGTAGCTTGATTTATCTATTGCGGGCGCATTGCTTAGTCAAAAGCATTTTACCCACTAATACCCGCCCAACTACAAAGCAAAGGTAAGCAATTTTGTTGTTTTTTCTAAATTTTGGACGATAAATTTAGTCTTCTGCTGCAAAGCCTCTAAATATGTTATTGCCCAAAACCCTTGTAGAATAAGGATTTCAGCATTTTGCACATAGTCAATAGTGCATTATTATCTTTGCAAAATGGTATTTTTTGTTATTGTCCAAGCCTTTATCAGCATCGTATCTTTGCGTTGTCAATCAATCCCTTGTTGATTTAAGCCAAAACCTAAAAACCATAAAAGCATAGTTGTTGAGCTTTAAAGCATTACAACCGAGCATCGTTCGCGGTGCTCGGCTTTTTGTATTAGTAGCAACCTACGTACAAAAACGCGCTCCAAAGCATTTTCGGTCACAAGCGCAACTTTTGTATTTTTACCAACTACTACCGCCGCCGCCGCCAAATCCGCCGCCCGAAAATCCGCCGCCGCCGCCAAATCCACTGCCGCCACTTGTCGAGGGCGGAGTGCTGGTAAAGGTATTGCCCATCGTGCGCATGCTATTGTCCATATCATTCACAAAATGATGAACTACAAAGGGACGATTGCCGCTATACCATTCAGGAGGTGGCACGGTGAGGTCTTTAAATTTATTAGCCCATTGTTCGGTCAGGTCAAACACAATGGCATAAGGCAAGGTTTTATCAAAATAATGTGGGTCTTCTCGCAAAAAGGCTTCTAAACGATTTTTTTCCGCTTCTTCCACAAACATTTTAAAACCATATAGTTTTTTATACGCCTCCATGCCCACGGGGGCTTTTTTGGGCATAAAATAGCCAATTATCGCAGTCAGAATACCACTAATGCCTAAGCCCGCTGCCAAATCGCTGCTTACGAGGGCACTATTAATCTCGCCGAAACCAGTTACCATACCCAACATACCGCCCAAGCCCGCTAATATGCCACCTAATACCATCATCAGCGTAGCCGAGCCGCGCGTATTGGGCACATAAAACGAGCGTTGTACGATTTGTGCCTCCAATTGTTGGCGATCATTTTGCATATATGTATAAAATCTGTTTTTAAGGCTACTTAGGCGCACATTTGCCCCTACGCTGTTTACACTGCCAAATATACCTCTAAACATCGTTTGCTCATAAGCAGGCGCATCAATAGGCAAGGGTTTTTGGAGCGTAAATTCGTAGTCGATGCTTTTACCTATACCCATAATGCCGTTGCTTTCGTGTGCTTTTAGGGTGATATATCCCTTAGTGCCCCAATACGGAATGAGGGCGAGCAAATCGCGGTCGTGCAATTTATCGTCTATCAAAATGCCCGCCTCGGCGGGATTGAGGTCGGCAGGTGGGTAATAATGCACCATTTTGGCAAATTCTTCGTCCTTTCCCCAGCGTTGCCAGATGCGATATAAACCGCCTAATACGACAAGGGGCAAAAACAATAAACCATTGTTGAGCCACCACAATCGCCAATTCAAGCCAAAATCGCTTTGCGTAAAAAATCCGCTTTGGGGTGTTTTTAGGTCAAAGTCGAGCGTAGCATCTTCAAACAGGGGTTTGCTCCCGCTGTTTGCCCTTATCACACCATCTTTGTTAGTAGCAAATACAGCGGGCTGCTGGCTACCATCGTTCTGTTTCACATAAGCATCAAATTGCATACCCGACGCGTCGGCATTGGGTGGTAGCTGTATGCTCAGTTGCGATTGAGCTACAGGCTCGCCGCCACTTCGGGGCAGGCTAAACGCATAGCTCTGGTGGTCGCCGTCGCTGCCATATAGGTTGCCATACATCAGATATTGCATCGTAAATGTATGGTCTTTACCCGTTTCACTGGCAGGAATATCGATACATACGGCATAACTGCCATTAGCCTTTGCAAGCGGGCTGCCCGACACACTCAAATCGTTCACCAAATAGGTGCGTGTGCCGCCCAATAAGTTGCCGCTCGACATACCTTGATGATGAATATATGGTTTGATAGTACGACAAATAGTAGTGGCATCAATGGCGCGTACTGTATAAGCCTCTGTCACCTTTGATGCTCCCGTAGGCTGCAAAGCAATTTGGATATCTTGTTTTTGGATATAAAAATGGTCAGCTACCATTTCGGGCGTAATATCGGTGGCTTGTAGGTAGTTTTGGGGTAGCCATACGCCTACGGTCAGACCCTCGGAGGCTTGTAGGCTGCGAATAGTGGTGCCGCTTAATATTTGATTTTTTTGCCATTGAGATCTAACATCGGTGCTTGTGCTGCCATAGCTACCCGTATAGGCAAAATAATTGGGGCTTTGCCCTACGGCAAGTGGTATAGGACGCGGCATCTGCACACTAAACGTAGCTCGTTGGATAGGTACTTCCCATTGATTGCCTATGAGATTGTAGTATACTTCGCTGTGGTCATCAAAAAAATTAATAGCATTAATGACCCGATAGCTGATGACATATCGCTGATTGCCTGATACTTTGGTGCCCTCCGACCCTATGCGTATAGATAAATAATCGCCGATTTTTTCGGTTTGGTATTGCCACCCTTCTACGGCTACGCGCTTGATGAACGTTTCGTTATAATCGCCTGACGTATAGCTGCGTTGGGCACGTTGCGTACCATTAGGCACGGGCATGATGGGATAACGGTAGGGTATACGCCGTATCAATCCATGCCGCTCTTCGGTAAATACTACATCAATAGTTTCGATAAAATCGAGGGTGGCATCGGCGTTGACGGTCATGCGTATATCATAGTTTTCGATATAAAACGCTTCGGCACGCACCGCCTTACTTAGTGTCATACTTAAGCATAGCACTAATAGCAGCGCACACCACCGCCAAGCCGCAAGGCGGACTATGGAATAGCTTGCCAACATAGTTGGTTGGTTTTTTAAAAGCAAGGTGATTAAAATTGCACTTGTACGTTGCGCGATTCTTCGGCACTGTCCAATTCAAAAAATTCGCGGGTAACAAAGTTGAAAGCACGGGCAATAATGACCGATGGAAAACTTTGGCATTTGGTATTATAGTCGCGCACAGTGGCGTTATAATAGCGGCGAGCATTTTGAAGGTTGTCTTCTATCTCGGTGAGGCTATTTTGCAACGACATAAAATTGGTATTTGCTTTTAGGTCGGGGTACGATTCGGCAAGGGCAAACAATTGTCTGATGCCTTGCGAAATAGCAGCGTTGGCTTGTGCCTGCCCTTGTACGTCGCCCGGTTGGAGGCTAACGGCACTATTGCGGGCGTTAATGACGCGCTCTAAGGTTTCTTTTTCGTGTGCAGCATATCCTTTAACGGTACTTACGATATTGGGAATGAGGTCGTAACGGCGTTTGAGTTGTACGCTGATGCCGCTCCACGCTTCGTCGACCTTATTTTTAAGGCTGACAAAACCGTTATAGATACCTACCAAAAATAAGGCAATCAGTACGAGTGCGATTAGAAGAATAAAAAATCCGCTCATTGTAAATAGGTTGTTTGTTTGGAGTTGTAAAAAATTGGAGGTTTTGCGTCTCAAATGTACGCTTTTTCGATACGCATTACACCATTTTGGGGCAAAAAGTTCGTTTAATGCCTAAATTTTATTGTCAATAGCTTTTATCCGATGGCATACCTTACCTTTGTAGCCACTTTTTTGCCCTCTGCCGATGTTTGCTTCGCTATTATTACAAGGTAGTGCCCTATTGTTTGGTTTTATCAGCTCTTGGTATATAGCTCGCCACTTAGGTGCTGCTCAATACGGTGCGTATGCCTACGTGTTTCAATGGGCTGTGGTATTGGGCGGCTTGGTTGCAGCAAGCTATGATAAATTGTTGGTGCGCTATATCGCTTTGTATAGCGAACAGCCCAAAGGCGGTGCTTACCAAAAGGGGTTGCTCTATGGCGTAGTGGCAATGGGTACAGTAGGTTCAAGTATGGCAATATTATTTTGCTTGTTCTTGGCACAACACGAGGCTTGGCTGCCTACCTTGCGCTCCTGCGCCATGGCTGCCATTGGGCTTACGGCACTCACAGCCGCTTGCCAAGCCTATTTGTCGGGTCGAGGTTATACCGTAGCGGCGCGAGTGCCCGAATTGCTGTTGCGTCCTGGTTTGCTTTGTGCGGGATTAGGTCTTAGCCTGCTGTTAAGGGCAAACACAGATTTAACAGCAAGCAAATTAGCTTGGCTCAATATAGCAGCGATGACCTTAGCCTGCCTTGCTGCTCTGGGCTATGCTGCTTATCATGCACGCGGGCAGTGGCACGGACAAGTTGCCTTTGCTTGGGACGATTGGCTACCTGATATGCGTTGGTTTGCTTGGTCGGGAGCGGCGGCTCTGCTCCAAGCTCGCTCTGATGTATTGCTGCTGGGTTGGATACTGCCCGAAACAAGCATTGATTTAGGTATCTATTTAGTGGCATTGCGCCTATCCGATTTAGCCAAAACACCGCTCATCGCTCTCAACATGACAATAGCCCCTCAAATAGCCATTTTGCACGCCCAAGGCAATACCACTGCCCTACAACAATTAGTCAGCCGACAAGGGCGCAAGGCATGGCTATTGAGTACTTGTATTATCGTAGGATTATTAGGCTTTGGAAAAATCATGTTGCCATATTGGGGCAACGATTTTGAGGCTGCCTACCTACCGCTCTGTTGGCTCTGCGCTGGGCAATGGATTAATGTAGCCTGCGGTCCGGCAGGCAACCTACTGAATATGACAGGTCATGCGGCGGTCGCTTTCAGGTCATTATTGATGACTATGGTAGTGGGCATCGTCGCACAAATAGTAGGCATCTGCTGGTGGGGTGCAACGGGAGCAGCGGCGGCTACTGCGCTGAGTATGTTGGTGTGGAATAGCCTGATGACTTGGCAATGTCGCCAGAAAACAGGTATTCGAGCGGCAGTATGGCAGTCTGGTATCCGCTAATGCACTTCTTTTGCCCCAAATAATCGGTACAACTGCGAAAACACACACTTGCCCATACTACAAAGCATTTCTTTTTGTACTTTTGTTGGCTTGCAGCACTAACCAACACCACCCACCAACATCTATGCACTTATTGCTTGTGGGCAATGAAGCCCGCGCCGACGAAATGCGCCGCAAACTAAGTAGCGCTAACCCCGCTATCGAATACCACTCAATGCCCATATTTCGCCACGAAACCATAGCGGCAACCCACCACCGCTACGATATTATCATCGACCTATCATTTGACAGCTATCCCGATGCCTTAGCCGCCTACAACCTACCCGACAAACCCGTCTTGGTCAGCGCGGTATGCCATAGCTTGGCTGCCGCCGTCGCCGAATTAGACCGCCCTTTGCGCTGCCAACTCATCGGCATTAACGCCTTACCTACTTTTATCGACCGCCCGCTGTGGGAAATATCGCTGCCCGACCCCAGCCCACAATACCGCCAAGCCGCGCAACAATTGTTCAATCGGTTGCAAATTGATTATAGGCTGATAGACGACCGCGTAGGTATGGCAACTCCTCGCGTTGTGAGTATGATTATCAATGAAGCCTATTACTTATTACAAGAACGCGGCGCGGCTGCCAACGACATCGACGCTGCCCTGAAATTAGGCGTTAATTATCCATACGGTCCATTTGAATGGGCTGAAAAAATAGGTATTGCCAATATCGCCCAAACCCTCGAAGCTGTTTATCACGACACACACGACGAGCGATATAAAATATGCCCATTGCTCAAAAAGGCTGCCTTAGTCGGGCAATAAACCCAACTTTAGCACTTAACGAATTGGAAATACAAAACCAATGGCGTATTTTGCAGCCTTAAAACATGTCAGGCTAATTATGCTTGCTTGACCGACGATAATCGAAGCCGTGTGCAGTCCGCACGCTCTTAGTCACTATTCCATTTAACTATCTATTCGGTATTCACTATGCACCCTTCGCTACGCCATTTCTTGTTGGGGCTTACCTGTTTATTGGGTTGCCTAACCCCTACACGAGCCGAGAACGTATTGTTATCTCAAGACTTTAATGCTTGTAATAACCCTTCGGGTTGGTCGGGCTTGACTTCTAGCATATCTTGGGACGTGGGCAGCACGATACCCCACCCCGCTGCTTTGGGTAGCAGTATGAACGGCACCTGCTTTGCCTATTTTGACGACGCTACGCTGGGTTCAACACCGCTCACCAATACACAAAGCCTCAACTCACCCACGTTTGACAGCTCGCCATACGCTACGGTAATGCTCGATTTCGACCTACATTTCCGTGCCCCTGATTTTGCCAATGCCTACCTCAAAGTAGATGTTTATACGGGCACAGCATGGGTGCAAGTAGCTATCTATAAAGGACAAGATTATAACGGCGATTTATTCTCGGACAATGTACACCAAAGCATAGACCTATCGCGCTATCGAGGTAGTGCTATGCGTGTCAGATTTGGCTATAACGATGCGGGTGCTGAATCTTGGTGGGCGGGCATAGACAATATCAAAGTAACAGGACGCGGTGCTATCAATTGCTCTGCCGCCCAAGCCATACCCGTAGACGGTAGTTGTGAATCGGCGACTACGGCGAGCGGCATTTTTAATGCTCCCGCCATGCCCGCTTGCACCGATAGCGCAGGCGCAGGCGTATGGTATAGCTTTGTAGCACCAAGCAGCGCAGTAACCGTGCGCAGCGCAGCAGTTTTTAACGACGTACTAACGGCTTATAGCGGCACTTGTGGCGCACTCACCGAAATAGACTGTATCAATGGCGATATTTACGGTTTTGGCAGCGAAACGCTATACCTCAACGGCTTGACCACCGGTATAACCTATTATTTGCTCTTGAGTGCCGTCCAAAATACCTTTGGGGCACGAAGCGGACAATATTGCCTGAACATCCAAAACGGAGCTAATATTCCGCCACTTTCGCCCCCTGCCAACGATTGGTGCGCTAATCCCTTGCCGCTTGTAGTAGGCGGGGCATGTCTGAACGGCGATTTGATAGATGCCACTTTTGACGGACTCCATACCACAAGGCAATAGCCGTGCCGATGCGTCGGTATGGTTTACGTTCGTATCGCCTGCCAGCGGCAAGGTAGCCATACACACCGAAGCCGATTTTGCCGACAATATTGCCGTTTATTCGGGTAGCTGTGGCGCAATGACCGAAATAGGTGCTAATGCTTTTGGGCAGCACCTCGAATTGTCGGGTTTGACCGGTGGCGAATTATATTATATCCAATTGAGCGGCTTTTTTTCGGGCATAGAAGGCAATTATTGTATCTCTATTGACAATCTAAATAGTGCTACACCCACCAATGACGATTGCGCATCAGCCACACTATTGAGTGTAGGCGCGGCGGATTGTACGCCCGCCAACAACCAACAAGCCACTTATAACGAAACAATCCACTCTTCGTGCGATTTGTTTGCTACTGCCTCCATTTGGTTCAAGTTCAATGCGCCCACATCGGGCAAGGTATACATCAATACAGGTGCCGATTTTGTGCATACCGCCACACTCTGGCAAGGCACTTGTGCTGCTCTAAGCGAAGTACAATGCGCATATAACCCATATCGCTGCGATGATTCCGTTTTGTTTGATGGCTTGGTAAGTGGGCAAACTTATTATCTCCAAATCGCATCGAGCAAAATGCCTTTCGGCTATCTATATGGCGATGTATGCGTGCGTGTCACCAATGGAAACATCATAAACCAACGCCTGAAACTGACCGCTTATCTACAAGGAGCATACGATGCTACTACTAACCGCATGACAACCCACCTCAGTGACAATTATCTACTGCCCACCTCACAACCATACGATGCCGCCCCTTGGAACTATACAGGCACTAATTGCATCGCCTCAAATGGCGAAACAGGTGTTACCGATTGGGTATTGGTTGAGTTGCGCTCGTCAAGCGACCCCAATATCGTGATTGCTCGCAAAGCCGCCTTGCTCTATGCCGATGGTATGGTAGCCGACTACGGCAAAAATGGCGTGGATATGCCCAATGTCGTGATAGGTGCGGCTTATTACGTCGTATTACGCCACCGCAACCACTTAGCAGTACGCAGTGCTAACAGCATCATTTTGCCCAACGAAAATGCCTTAGACCTCACCCAGAGCAATGCAGTAGCGGGTGGCGCAGCACAAATGGCTTTGGTCAGTTCGGGGCGATACGCGCTTCTATCTGGTGATTTTTCGGGCAATGGCGTTATTTCCGTAGCTGATTATAATAGCTATGCCGCCCAAGTCGCCGCAATCAACCAATATCTATCTGCTGATGCCAATTTAGATGGGCATATTACCGTTGCTGATTTCAACGGGTATGCGCCCAATGCCAGCAAAATAGCTCTGCCTGAAGTACGTTATTGATATATTATTTTATTTTATAAATAAACATCATATCAATGCACAAAAAAGGTAAAACTATCACAAATTGAATTTATTTGAAATATATTCAAACAATTCACTATAAATCATTTATACGCATTACAATTAACAAATATTTTACCAAAACAACTTTTTACACCGCAGTCATATCACGCGATATTCCATTCTCTACGGTATCAATAAGTCGAAAGGTAGTGAGGTCTGTTCTATCCCATTGAGGATAGGAGCTATGCAGTGCGCACCGCCATAATAGACACGAGTCGTAATGGGGCGAAAGGCATGGCTACGCCGCAATTGCATTTTTTCGTCGGGCAAAAGATTTTTTTCAGCTATCTTAAACACCTTTCGGCTTAAAGTTTCATTTTTTTTGCGAAAATAAAGGGCATATTCTAATCTTACTGCTTGGATTTGGGGGCTTTGGTTGCTTATTGATAACGAAAAACCGAGTTTATCGCCCATCTTTACCGACTGTGCATCGAGGATAAAATCAGTGAGCGTAAGGTCACTGGTCGTATTTAGGACGTAATAAGCCAATATATCGGGGTTTCCTTGTTTTAGCAGAGTTCGGCAGGCATGTTTAAGTAAGGCATCGGTTGCTATACTAATGCCGCGCCATTGTTGTGCAATAGATACAACGATGTTTGGGTGGTCTTTTGATATATCGTTGAGGCTGTTGGCTACGCTTCGGCGCACATAATCCGAAGGGTCATCGTTGAGGTTGTTCAGAATGGGCAAAATGGGGCTTGGGTCATGCCTAAAGGCGGTCAACTCGAAACTCCAAGGCAGGCGCGGGCGCGAACCTTCGGACGACAAACGGCGTACATTGGCATTGGGGTGCAGAGACCATACCTGCATCTGCGCCGTCATCGGTTCGGGGTAGCGGACAATAAAAGGACGTACAGCAAACTCGCAACTGGTCAATTGCGTAATTTGTTCCAAGGCAGGCATGGCTATATCAAAATGCTCGATGCCGTATTGTTCGATATAATCGGGCAAGAACATGTATTCAAATACTTGTTCTTTATTGGTTTGTGTCCGCAATTGGTGCGTAATTTGCTCGATATAATTGGCAGCTTGTGCAAAATTATCGGGCAAGAAGTAGCGCAGTACTTGGGTTGTGTGGCGCATGCGGTCTTTGAGTTCGCGGCTCGCCCATTTTTGGTCAAAAACGCGCTCTAAAAAGGCATTTCGGTCAAAATGTGGCACTATCGGGGCGAGTATGTCGGCAAAATGGGTGTAAAATTCGGTCGAATAGAGGTCTTTCAGGGACATAATTTATCAGGTTTGCCTATAAAATATCAGCAGCCGAGCAAATTTTGATGTCTGCTCGGCTGCTACATTCAAGTTTTTGGCACAATTGTTTTTATTGTTTCACTATTTTGCGGTGTATCAGCATAGAGCTGGTTTGAGCAGCTATGATATACGCACCTTCGGGCAAGTTGGCAAGCGGTACGCTTAGTGACAAATCGCCATTTTGTTGCAGGTAGGTTTGGCGATATACAATTTGTCCTACGGCATTGTAGAGGCTAATTTGCAGGTCGTCGCTGTGGGGCAATTGTCCGGATAGCCACAATTGGTCGGTAGCAGGATTGGGGAAAATCTGCCATTTTTCGCCTGCCTCCACACTTTCTACATCTATACACACTTCTACGGTAATGGTTATCTGGGCAGTACCGATACAGCCATTGGCGGCGGTGGTCGTGACGGTATAGGTGGTGGTTTGGGTCGGTGCTGCGATAGGTGCGTTGGCGTTAGGATTGCTGGAGTCCTGTGCTTTGGCGACCAAGCAAAGGTGCGCCGCCTGCTACGGTAGCAATGAGTTGGGTGCTGCTCCCTCGCAAATGGTAGTAGTAAAGGCAGTAATGCTGGGTTGGGGCGCGGGCAAGGCAGCAACGATAGCATTTATATTGGCAATGCAGCCGTTGGCATCTGTAACAAGGGCTTGGTATTGCCCGGCGGCTATATCGTGTAGGCTCTCGGTAGTTTCGCCATTTGACCACGCACAAGAATATGGTGGCGTACCACCTTCGACCGACATATTTATATCGCCCGAAGCATTGTTGCTGCGATGGGTTAGTAGTAGCGGCAACACTTACAGCAGTAGGAGTTGTCAGTTCTACGCTATCTACAAGGCTACAATTGATAAAATTGGTGGTCGTGACGTAATATTTACCCGCACTCAAGCCACCAATGCTCGATGAAAGGGTATCGCCCGTACTCCAATGGTAAGTGAGCGGTCCTGAATCGGGGGCAGGCATAACAGCTACTACGCCGTCGTTGCTATCAGAGCAAGAAGGGTCTTGCTT
>JADJTE010000013.1 GCA_016711295.1 Sphingobacteriales bacterium
ATATATAGAAGTATTAAAATTTACCGAACTGCACTATCGCCGTTCTCCGCCCCCTTTTTTCGTGAAAGGGGCAGGAACGATTTTTTACCTATTTATATTTCCTCCACTTTGCTTTGGCTATACGCCTTATAAGAAAAGGAACATCTTTTTCTCCGATATGTATTTGCCTTTTTGGGCATTATTAGCCTTGCTTATCGTTTGGGGCTGTGGTGGGTGGTTTGGGGCTAAACATGGCAGGATAAACAACAAGAACAGGCTAAGAAGCGGCTGCAGCCTGACCAAGTAGTACTGCTTTGCCGTTCTAAGCCAAACAGACGCCACCACTGTCACAAGTCGACTCGCGGCGTGGCTCCAATGCCATTCGCCTTCACCCCCAACTCAGAAACGACAGCCCGCTACTCAAAGCGCAACCAAGTTATGCCAAGGGACTGATGGCAGCATTCGCCATTGAAACAGAAAGGACCTCCTATAAATTGCAGAGGACTTGTTGGGCGAAGTACAAAACTGAAGTACCAGAAGCTTGGGTCGCGACTTGACGGAACTGCACGACTTTGCAGAGAAAGCGCGATGTTAAGGCTATACAATGGGTGTTACGCGGACTATCAGCAGCAATATTACAGGGTTTGCCCAGTCAGGCTATGCTTTACTATAATCAAAGCTGTCAAAATGGGGAAAAAATACTTTCTGCTAATGGTTCCGCTTGGCCCAAGGGAGGCTAAGACTTAGAGATTCCCGTTCAGTTAGGCCAGGCGGGAGCAGTTAAGGCGAGCTATTAAAATATGGTCACAAAAAGGGCATCGCTTTTGGAAATTACAGGAAAGGAAATGCCATAGAGGAAGCAGCCATAAAAGAGAGTTACGGGCGACTGATACTGACAAAATGCTGAAGTGGTCATCTCTCTGCAAATATAGGCATTTTGCCCGCCACTCCCACGATACATTTATAGCCCATCATCTGCCCCATCCACCGATGCTATCTCGCCATCAGCTGTATTCAACGTATATGCAGATGCCAATAGTGGCGAAGTAGCTTTGTTTAAAAACAATGCCAGACATGCCTGTTCGCTTTAGGGCTGGTCGATACCGAAACTATGGCGGGTATGTGGAACAACAAGCAAGACCTATGGTCAGAAATCGTTTGACAACGGTCTTGATGCCGGATTACGACCTTAAGTACCACACCTTACCTTATGCAAACCGACAGAAGCAATTTGCTATGGGCACTAAATCAGAACCGCTGGATGCCGATAGCGTACCATCCGCCAACGATATTCAAAATACCCCGCTAATAGCAATCGATTGGCTTGTCGGGTACGACAACCAACGATTGGCGATTGTCTACGTTGGCTGCCCAGCAGTGTTGGAATTACTATAAAACAGAACACAATGTCAGTGCTTATAATTCAGGGAGTACGTCAAGCCAACCAACGGAAATATGGTTGGGGTCGAGCGAGTGGGTGTGTCAGCCCCTGTTGCCGTTAAGAAGTAGCAATTTCTGGGTTTCCTCGCCTCGTGCAAAGATACAGATAGCAGTTGGAGGCAAGGTTCTTGTTCTCTAATACTTGAGCTTGGAACGACTTATATAGCGCCTCGACTTGATAGGACACGAATATAACGACCGTGTGCAGACTTAGTCGCAGACAAAGTTAGCCGGGTGGCAAGCCGCCTACGCCCAATCCAGAGGCATTAGTGCGTTCCATTCGCCTATTAGAGTCTTTTGTGATGTATTTGGTATGGTTATCGAAAATTCGGCGGCAGGTAGCAAACGATTGGCTTATTCTTAACGATGTGACTAATTGCGGCAAGGCGATCCGTTCGGCGCAAAACTAGCAGTTATGGCTATTATAGAGACGATTCAGGAGGCTATATACAAGGACAAGCCTCTTTTTATGCGCAAAAATCTGCTTATTACCAAGACCGCATCTATGTACGCCCTCCACGAAGATGAATATTCCAATACCAGTATTTAGCCCATTGGTTTTATTATATATCATCAATGGCACGGGTAGCAGCGGACGCTGTTTTGTGTCGGGTTTCTATACGGTATGTCCCCTTAGCTCCTAATCCCAGCGCGGCTATGGACAAAGCCGCTGCAATTGCCTATGACGTATTTACTAATATAGACCCCTTGACCGACGACTATCACCAACCCAAAAAAAAAACAATTGAAAAGGCAACGGCGGCTTACGTACTTGTTCGTCAGAGGTGCAGACAGTTTGGATAGCTAAGATGGGTTAATGTGCATATAGAACGACCCGCGACTTGCCCTCTTTGGGTAATCAATACTGCCGCTTATGATATTCCTTAATTTTGATTATCATGTACCGTATATTAATGGCATTAAGGTAGATACGGTACAACAGGCGGGCTTCGAAGCGGCTCGATATTGGGGCGTATTGCACGATGGGAATAATACCCAAAACCAACTTGAATTTTACCATAAACAATTTAAAAAAATGAGCTTAAACCAAAACGCTGTTGTTTTCGGAGTCGAATGAGCCGCTAAGTTCGCTAACTTTTGATGGCGTTTTGTCCGAAACGACTGGCATATTTTACGATGCGGCTACTTATTTTCCTACAGTTACTTATCGACACACCCAATATGGCTTTTTTGGACAATTGATATTCATCGCGGGGATTCCTACTTCGCCTTAGGGTATCGCCTCGTTTTTTCGGGTGCCCACGATTTGGCGTGGGCAATAGCCTAATTATGCTTAAAGATATTGCCACCCCCTCCGTCTTTGATTCCACCCCTTTCGTGCCTAGTGGCAGCTACCACAAAGGTCTGCGCTCACCAACCCGTTCTCACCTACTCCAATTGGTATTAGTGGTCAGGACAAAATGCACCTCATTGCAGATTGTAGCCGCTATTTAATCCAGAGAAGACGACATCTGCGACAATCACCTCCCCACTTACAGAGCTGACGGTCTATTATCCGGCTTTGGCCCCAATATTTATGAAGAACAGTATAGACCGCCAAACTCCGGCGGAAAACGGCAGCCAGCTATGTTTTGAACAAGAAATACCTGGATATTATGTCGATTTTAGTACGGACGACGACATCAACCTACCTCGTCAAAGCGTCCGAACCTATCCGCGCTTCAACTGCAACGCATTAGTTTGGGCGGTATTTTTACGAAATCAGCGCGAGCAGCAGCCCGCTATCCTCAATTCGTTTGCACCCCAATGCCGAGCAAACGGAATGGGTATTTACGCTCCACTACGACGACACACCCATCTGCTCAAATATTTATCCTTAAACCGATGGGAGTAGGTGACAACCTCAATGCCTATCGCCTCCCACTTTGTAGGACATGACTTGGCAGGCAACCCCGCCACAAGTGGTTGAAAACATGAATACGCATGATGCCGCCGTGCTTTTGCCTTGACGATATTGGCGGAATTGCCCCGATCGAACGGCAAGGGCGAATGGTCGGCTCGCCATGACGGGTGCCCGACCAAGCATTTAGTTTAATATCGATTTTGCCGAAGAGCTATGGTTTTCTGCCCCAATTTCCCTGCCTTCCTAAATATTATTCCTGACGGCAATACCGAACCCGCCCCCGTGTCGTATTCCCATTCTGGACAATACCGGCACGCCTTGCAATAGAAAACGTAGCCTATTATGACCCTTGCAGATGATATATAATGCCAACGGCGATATTTGTGCTACTAGGCAGTTTGCCCGATAGTTATACCGTTTTTGCTACCTATCCTAAAAGCTTGGCAAAGGCATTATCGGGCAATATCGCACCGCCGCCTTGTGCTTTGAGAGCCACACCGTAGGTTATTCGACCCAAGTTGTCGAAGGCGGCTTACCATAGTCAGCTCCCCTCGACTTTGGTTGCCATTGGACGCAGAATATCTTGCAGTCAATAATAGCGGTGGTTCGATAGATAGCAATTCGGCCTATGCGGGACTCTATCACCTTGACTAGTGCTGGCGGCAGTACTCCACGAAATAATATACCGCGTTTTGACGGCTGAATTAAATTATGATTTTCCGTACTTATAACCGATGCTAACGGCTGCATTTGGGGATTATGCCGCGTCCCTACCATATTTCGCCGATTGGCTGCATGACCCCAGTTTTGACCATACCAAACCCAACAACAGCGATATATGCGCCCGTGCTACGGCTTGCTTCGACTATACATTTGAAAGCCAAGAACCCGCTGCCAGGATGTTTGTAGCTTGCCCGATGCTGTTGTAAGTGTTATCTCCGACGAATTGCAGGGCGACGGGCAGACTTACCGTCAGATAGGCGGGGTCTGCTATACCGACCTGGCGCGAACAGGTGGGTACACCAAGAGTTTGCGCTCATTGCCCAACGTTATCAGGTCCTGGGCGACACGGTAGCGTCCTGGTTTCGATAATTTCCGACTTGGGAAGTAGCTACCTGTGCAGCACGCGCGTTCTGTATGGCGACGACAATTGCGCGGAGTTTTGTCCGTTTCGGCGGAGCGCAAGTTCGGGGGATTATGAATACGAATGGGACAACGGCGCAACAACGGCGACGCTCTCCGACCTTTGCGGCGGCACATATTCGGTAACGTAAGCGATATTGAAACGGGCTGCGCTACAACAGCCACAGGGCAAGCAGGGCATCATCGTCACATCTGGCAATACGGAAGTTGTTACCTCGCCGCTGCCGCCGAACTCCGTCAGGCCTGATATCCGATTAGCTCCCGCTTTGTTCGACAGTCAGACGAAGGTAGAATACACGCCCTGGAAGATGGCTTTGTGACGATTAAGGTATATAATTCGCAGGGTATAGCTGGTCGAGACCTTGTTGAGGCAACGAATACCCGCACGGCGGGCACTACCAAATCAACGACGAGGGCGGGCGAATATGCCAACGGTTTATCTCTGTTCAGCCTTGGAAGTATGCAAACCGAAACAAGGCAGTAATTGGTATAAATGGTAGGGCGGGACAACTCCCCGCCCAACCCCAATCCCCCACCAATTCCCGCCCAATCCCAATCCCCCACCTTTCCCGCCCAACCCCAACCTCACCAATTCCCGCCCAACTAATCCCCACCAATTCCCCGCCCAATCCCATCCCCACCAATTTCCGCCCCAATCCAATCCCATTCCCGCCCAATCCCAATCCACAATTTCCCGCCCAATCCCAATCCCAATTCCCGCCCAATCCAATCCCAATTCCCGCCCAATCCAATCCCAGTTTCCCCGCCCAATCCCAATCCCCAATTCCGCCCAATCGCAATCCCCAATTCCCGCCCAACCCCAATCCCCACCAACTCCCGCCCAACCCCAATTCCCAATTCCCAATTCCCGCCCAACCCCAATCCCCGCCCAATTCCCCCACCAATTCCCAAATATATTCGCCACATAGTCATTTCATAGTCATGCGATACCTCGAATATATTTACCATTTCGTCATTTTTTCGTCATAAAAAACACCCACCTGCTACAATTGACGAAAATAGTGCTATAATTGCCGCATTATTTGTTATAGGTAAAATTTTATGACTATGTTGCCCCCCCCAATAATATATATAAAATAATAAAATTCATCGAACTGCACTATCGCCGTTCCTCGCCTTTTTTCTGACGAAAGGGGCAGGGAACGGTTTTTTTGTGCCCATTTTTGAATAATTTCCCAAAATTCACGTTTTATGTTTACATTTAACCCCCAAAAAACCACCCCACTGCGCTATGCCTATATTGTGGACAATTCCCGTTTTTGCTTTGGGCACCCACCCCCACCTTGCTCTCAGGGCAAACCGCCATATCTTTGGGCGATGATGACTTGGTGGGCGAAAACGAAACAGAGAGCTATCGGCTACCATAAACATACCGGCGAACCCCTCCGGGGTAGCGGCTTAATCAGCAGCAGCGAAGCCTTTACCTTGCTGTGGTATAAGCGTAGATAGATGAAGCCGACCATCCCGCCAAACCTTTTGCCACCAGCGGCGTAGAAATAGGGCGAAACTACTGCCACCCCAAGCGACAGCCCCATAGAAGAAAGCACCTACTACAAAGTAGTACTAAGCGACCAAACAGGCGTGGCGTGCGAGGATGAGGTGTTGAAGGTGGCTATTCGATTATCGAAGTTATTGTTTCACGACAGCCATACGATTTATTACGATCCGGTGTGCCGCCAATCAATACTGGTCCCAGCGACGCGCCTACGCCCTACGTAGATCCGGGAATATTGCCCAATGCCTTTCATTGGCTACGACCGACCAACCCCAGCCTTGCTGTCGTGAGCAAACCCGTATGCTATACGCGCAACACCGCTTTTAAGGTATCGGCTTTGGTGAAAATGGACGGATTAGAGACAAGTACCATTGACTTGGCTGCCATAAAATTAAAAGCTACGGCATCTGCCACAGGTTTTGAAGCCACCATAAGCCCTAATGTTGATTTGCTTACACCCGTATCGGGTGGCTATCTATTTGCAATGACTACTGCCAGCGCAGTTTTCCCGATGTAATTAACGTTTTGACCTGCAAATGGCTTGGGAATATAGCGAGAATGGCGGGACTGATTGGAGCAATTTGGCAACTACGGAAAATAGCGTTTATGCTACGTTGAACAACCCTACACTAAATAATCCAGGCCAATATTTATTCCACACTACCTTGCATATTGCCTGCCAAGAAGCAGCGGGTTTGAGCGATGCCGAAAATGCAGTTGAGGCTATATATGCTAAATTGGCTACGAGAGAAATATCGGCACTTGGTCAAGCAAGCGAGTCTTTTTTATCTTATTGGGGTGCTGGATTTGCTAGATGCAGTTTAGTACTTAAGAATTGCTTTATGATAAAGATGGTAAATGCGGAGCATGGGCATCTTTTTGGATAGATTTATTACATACGCATGGGGTCGCAAATGTAGAATTAGTCAACGTAGAGCGCATTTTAACTAATGGAATATCGCCATTACCTTCTAATGCTAGTGCTTTGGTGGCAAATGCAGTTACAGCCTTTAATGCGTTGCCAAATCCCGATATTCCTTCTGGGTATGACCTAATTAATCAATCTATTATAATGGTACGTAATTGGAATATTGAAACAAACAAGTTCTATAAGGAAGTGATGCATACCCTGAAGATTACAGGCCTAATATCAATAACTGAAAATAATGCTGCGCAAGAAGGAATTCAAGCACAAGGCGTAAATGATGATTCAGAGTCCGATATTGATGATCCCATCTCCATGTTTACAGATCACGCTTTAGTACGTATTCAATTTGTTGAAGTAGTGGTGGCGTTGAAACTATTATCTACAAGTATTACGACCCCTCATATGGAACAGGTCCATTTACAGCTACCAATGACACAGATGCCTTTGCTGATTGGGAGAATAGCGGTATTGCCGGTTTTGCCGCATTTATCAACTACGATACCCCTATAGTTAAGGCAATATGGATAGAGAAAGTAAACTCTACTGACAATATTGTCGATTTACAGCGTGAATTTTATGCGTATTGATTAAACAATATAAATTATGAAAAAAACAATTTTTATCATTTTGCTTGTTATTCAAAAATGACATTTGCCCAAGAATTGCTCAACACAGCAATAGTGTTTGAACAAGATTCTATTAAAGTAGAGGTTCAAAGGTGGAAAGAATATTTCAACAATACTAATAATAAATATAAATTTTATGAAAAAATAATGTTATTAAAAAACAAAAAAACAGAAGAAATTATCACTGTGGGTAGGAATACTCCAATCAACCTACATGAGTGTTAAATATAACAACCACCACAAAGACACACTATTATTGCAAGGTTTTAATACATTTGATAAAAAGAAATAATATTTTTTATAATGATAGCATTTTTGTTTTGTAGCAACAAAAAACTAATCTTACCATAAGTCGTAGCCCTTTTATCGTACTTATTCAATGCAAAAAGAAGATGGGGAATGGAAAGTCAACAAAATGGCGGAATTGCCGATTGAGATTACTTCTACCAGCTTTTGTAATGCTTTTTATTTCAGAAGATATTGTGTATATAGATGAGTGGTACAAGATAGGGGTGTCACCTAATTCTGAAAAGGATAATACCGTTAAGGCGCACAACAAACACTATCAATATATTTTAATATTAAACAATAATTTAAGTTATACCAAGTTTATCCAAGAGGACAAAGAATACCCGCCTCCACCCCGTCTCCTTTATACCGATCCCCCCAAACACTAACCCTCCACATTAAAAACATGAAAAAAATAAACATATCTTATCTGCTTTGGGTATCACTCTTGTTTAGCCTTGCCGCTGTTCCTGCGTGGGCGCAAGTAACCGCCACTATACAAAATACGGCTGAGGGTCAGTCGAACGGAGCTATTAGTTTGAACTTTCCCGAAGGCTACCCCACCGACCAATTGGAAGGCATAGTTTGGTATCCCTTGGATGCCGACCACAACTATATACCCGACGGCAGTGGCAATGCCACCGTACAGCCCGACGACGACCCCACTACACCCATCGAAATTGGTGGTTTGTCGGCGGGTTGGTATCGCGTTGTTTATAATCGAGTGGGTTGGTGCAATGGGGCTGCCAAAGATTTTGAGGTGCAAGAATGCGCCCCCAACGTATTTCCTACTTTCGTGGTTTCGTCCGCCTGCGGCACCGACGCGCTCGGCAGCATTAGCATCACCAATTCTGTTGCGGGCAATACCTACCAATGGTCAAACGGAGCGACGACCCCGAACCTGATTGATGTAGCGGCAGGCACTTATACTGTGACGGTGAGCGATGCCAATGGGTGCAGTGCTTGGGGTGGGGCGACGATTCTAAACAATGATTTCTCGGTTGCTTATTACGAATATTGCGACCCCACGTCGAACGAATTTGCGCTCGACATAACGGCTACGGGACAGCCACCCTTTACCTATATCATCAACGGCAATACCACATTGAGCAGCGAGAGCAATACTTTCACTACGCCCCCCTTGCCCACACCCTACGACATACTTATCACCGATGCAGCAGGTTGCGCAACTCCGATTGACGGAACACATAATTGCGGCTGCCCATTTACGGCAAATATCACGGGCGAGTGCGCCCCTCCTAATCTATCTTTCTCCTTAGATTTTAATTGTGCGACAGGTCCTTACACGTACCAATATAGTCATATATCTAATAATGGAACAACTATCGCAGGGCAAGGAACTATTGACAATAATGCTACCTACGCCCCCGCGCCTGACCTCTTCGGCATAATAAACCCGGTCAATTATACCTTTACCGATGTTTTTGAGAACGAGATATCTATGCAGACGGGTTGCTGCGAATATGAGCTATTTTCGGTTCAGGTTCTGGGTGGCAGCAATTGCCTTTCGGGGAACGCCCATTTTTGGGTCAAGGCAACAGGAAGTCCGCCCTTTGAAATCAGCACCCCGCCCCTGCCAGCCTTACCAGCAGCCCTTGACGAGCATGACGAACTTTTTGAGGTGACGCTTGAAGGTGCTTTTGGCATAGCCGCATTAATAGTGGAAAACGCTGATGGTTGTACTCGCATTTTGAATATCCAATGCCACGAAGTATCAGTTGGGGGGTCAGATGCGGGCATATTGCCTTGTCCCATCGTCGATGCACCTATTTTATGGAATACTAATTTAACCACTTTGATGCCTATCAATGACCACCTTGTTGCTTGTGTTGGTCAAACGATTTGTATAGATTATTATACGTCAAACCTCAGTGGCATCTATGCGGTTACTTGTTCTGATGAGGCATTTGTGGCGCAGCAAATCCCCTTGCAAGGGATACATAACTATCAGGGCAGCGTAAGACATTATCAAAGCGGTACGTTCTGCTGGCTTCCAAGCCCCGACGAGGTAGGCACGCATAAAGTTAGCTTATTGGCGGCGGGTTATACGCCCGATGGCTGCCTTAGCTATGGACAAAAAACATATACGCTTACTGTTCTACCCCAGCCCACCGTCACATCTTGGCAGCCCCAAGTCCTTAGCCCCTTAGTGCGCGACTGCAAGGGCGATGTGTTTCAGCCAGCTCTGGTACAGGTCGGTGCGCAATACGATGTCAGCACTGCCCAATGTGCGCCCGCCTTACCTTAAATGGTCTAAATAGTAACAGCATCGAGCTATCCGAATGTGGCACTCAAACGATAATCCTGAACTACGAAGGCTTAGACATACCGCTATCTGTTGCGATACCCGAAACCCAATTAGACGGCAGCGAATTGCAACTGACTGCCGAAGTGAGTCATTCGCACAGCAATTGCGGCGATGATATTTGCGATGGCGCGGTGACGGTAGCAGTAAGCGGCACAGGCAGCGGACAGTATGAATATGAATGGAGTGATGGTTGTCAATGGCATCCTACGACCCCGCAGCGGGCGGCGGCGGCGGTCTGTCGCCCAACCTTGGTGGCACTATCGGCGGCGGCGGCAATCCGCCCGACTGCTCTGGCGCGTGGCACGGCAATTTGTGTAGTGGCAATTACTCGGTAACGGTTACAGACTCACAGACGGGTTGCACGGCACAAGCTAATTTTGCGGTGGGCATGTACGTATCGCAGGGCAATATATCTGTTTTGACCTATACCGCCGCCGCCGAACTCATCAAGCCCGACATCCGATTAGCTCCCGCCTTGTTCGACAGTCAGACGAAGGTAGAATACACGCTGCCCGGAAGATGGCTTTGTGACGATTAAGGTATATAATTTGCAGGGCATATTGGTCGAGACCTTAGTGAGCAACGAATACCGCACGGCGGGCAATTACCAGATTAACGACGAGGGCGGCGAATATGCCAACGGTTTATATTTGTTCAGCCTTGAAGTATGCAACCGAAACAAGGCAGTAATTGGTATAAAATGGTAGGGGCGGGACAACTCCCGCCCAACCCCAATTCCCAATTCCCAATTCCCAATTCCCCCCCCCCCAACCCCAATCCCCGCCCCAATTGCATGTTTTGAATTTCCCCCCACCAATTCCCGCCCCAATCCGAATCCCCAATTCCCGCCCAATCCCAATTCCAACTCCCGCCCAACCCCATTCCCAATTCCCAATTCCCATTCCCGCCCAACCCCAATCCCCGCCCCATTCCCCCTCCCAATCCCAAATATAATCGCCATATAATCATTTCATAGTCATGCGATAGATGAAGTATATTTGCCGCTTCGTCATTTTTTCGCCATAAAAACACCTACCTACTACAATTAGCGAAAATAGTGCTATACTTGCCGCATTATTTGTTATAGGTAAAATTTTATGGCTATGCTTACCTCCCCTCCCCCGATAATATATATAAAATAATAAAATTCATCGAACTGCACTATCGCCGTTCCTCGCCTTTTTTCTGACGAAAGGGGCAGGGAACGGTTTTTTTTGTTTATATTTACTCACTTTTTAGCTATATTCCTTATGAAAAAGACATCTTTTCTCGGTGTATTTGCCTTTTTGGGCATTATTAGCCTTGTCGTTTGGGGCTGTGGCGGGTGGTTTGGTGCTAAGCGGCAACGGGAGCAAAAGGCAATTAAAACAGCCCAAAACCCCGACGAGGTAGCCGCCATGCTCAAAACCTTGACCAATGAGCAAGGCGTGCCCTTAGACTCTATCGTAATCCATAAAAATCTAAGTATGGCTCAAACACTCATTAACTTTGACCATAAAAAATGCGGCTTATTTCCCGATTTGAACATAGAAACCGTTTTTGTCGACCCCAAATATAAAGCACTTTTTGGTTTGACAGAAGACTACGATATCGTAAAAACCAACGATTGGCAATTTACTTATAACCCCTTGCCTGATAGAAACGGTAATCGCCAAAATAGGTATTTATTGCGCTACAAACAAATACCCATTATCTACGACCTCAATGCCGCAGTTGCCGAGGAGCGCGAGGGATGTATTTATGGTGCGTCAGCGGTACACTATACTGCCGTCAACGACCCTTCGGACATAAAGGTCAGCTATGACGAAGCCTTAGAAACAGCCTTGGCGCAGGATTATGATTTGCCACAATCGTACCATTGGAAAATAGAAATGATAGATTCTTTGGGTTATATCCCCGACGCGCCCTATGGATTTTACCCACCCAAATCGTATCATGCTTGGCGGCTTGCGGCAAGAGAGAAAAAATGGCGCGAAATATACACCGATTCCTTAGGCAACTTCCCTGTTTCGCCGACCTATAAATTAGCGCATCAATACCCACGCGGTGCAAAATTCTATTTCGAAATAGACCCCAAAGCCAAAGGAAAAGAATCGGCTTATTACCCCAAAGGGCAATTAGTATATGTTTATGCAGAGGATATGGATAATTTAAGCAAGTTAAACAATACGCAATACATGAAGCTATATTATCGTTTTATAGTTCCCTCGTTATATGGAGGTCAAATGTTTGTGCTTATTGATGCTATTACAGGTAAATTTTCGGGCATGGGTACGGGCGAAAGTTATGCCGGGCCTTGCGAACCGACCGGCGAAATTAGCCGAACACCCGATTATTTGTGGTATTACAATGATATGGCAGCCACGCAACAGATGACTGTGAGCCAATGTAACGCGACATGTGGCATTCACCGCCTTAAAGAACACAACAATAATGTCAAAATAACCGCATTTTGCCGCGACGGACTTGCCTTCCCGCCAACCCCTCCGGCCCCACCCCTTCCAATTATATCCACTTTGCTGATTGGAGCTATAGCCCAACATCAGCACCGCCCGCATCTTGTGCGGACAACGACGGTGCGCACTTATCGCCCGCCATCGGCTTGACGTGACGACTGTTCCTACTCCTTTTACTATAGCAAATGGCACGGCAGCCATTGCCTTAACGGGAAGCAGCAGTCAAGGCAATGATTTTACTTATACTGGCAATCAAGTTTTAACGACTTTCGGCTTTACTGCCCATGCCATAGATACGACCAATAGCGGCGCATCGGTAGCTAACCTTAAAGCGGGTATTTACAGTATAAGCGCAACTGCTGTCGATGGTTGTACTTATGAAGAAGTTGTGGCTATACCAGGCGACAATGCCCCTCAAATAAGCATTGACGAGGCGGCAACGGTACTGCCCACCTGCCACGCAGGGGGCAATATCCGCCTATCCATTGCCGATGCTTCTTCATTTGGGGCGGGCAACTTAGTGATGGTGCTCAAAGGTCCCGTTTCGTCCAATAATATTGTTACGCCTGCTGTTGCAGCTACGGTAGGCAATAGCTATAAAATTGACTTAAATCAGTTTGGAGCATTACAACCAGGCAACTATGCCGTTCTGGTGATGAATGTCGGCACACAAAAGGTAGGGGTACTCAACCTATATCTACCCTATCCCGATTGTTCGGAGCAGCGAAAAGTATTGCAGACTGCTTACTGGGCAATAGAAAAAATCCACAACCAATGCAAAACGAATATCATAACCCCCACCACCGATGCCAATGGCAATCCAATTTCAAATATGCCTGCCAATGGAATTAGTCAATTTACTGCCGAGGTGAGCAGCCAGCAGCGAAGTATCGACCTGCAATTATGTGCCGACATTGAAGTACAAGCGGTAGCCTCGATACCCCAAATGACCGCTACAAGTGCGCCCATCAGAATATCGAGTGGCTTGGATTTTAGCGATAATATCTTTCAACCCGCCGTGACCATTGATATTTTAGCACACGAATATGGACATTTTTTGAATGCAAGAGGTGTTAATATTAATGATAATTCCCCTTCTTCGCCCACCGAAAAGGGGGCTATCAGCGAGGGTTTCTCGGATATTATAGGTTTATGGGCTGAGTCATATATTTCGCCACCCTTAGATTGGATTATTGGAAACGACCTGCCCATATCAAGCAGTTTTACCAAGCGAAACATAGCCAATCCCTTATCCGACGGCAAACCCAGCATTTACCAAGGTGCTAATTGGAGTGCTGCCAATGAGATATATACCAATTCAAGGGTTTTTAGCTATTGGTTTTATTTATTGTCAGAGGGCGGCTCGCAAGAGGTCAATGGTGTCACCTATACCGTACCCGCCTTGGGTATAGAAACCGCTGGAAAAATTACCTTAGCCGCTTTTGTCAATAGTTTATTTGGTCTAAACATGGACCAAAACTATATGGGTCTTTGCCGCGCCACCACCCGCGCCGCCAATGCCCTATTCCCACCCGTAGGCGGCACATGTAGCCCCGAAGTATTGGCGGTGCGCGATGCTTGGCGGGCGGTGGGTTTAGATTGCTGGGGTACAATTACCCCTGCACTTTGCGCCGCTGCCTGCCCCGATTTGCCCGACCCTCTATTACAGCCGTTCCTACTTGTTCGGGTGTGAATCTGGGGCAAATACGCATCAATAATTATATCGATGTTAGCAATTATTATATCCAATACTTTGATGCTGTTGGCAATCAAGTCGGCAATACGATAGCTGTTCTGTCGGGTTTGGCTGCTGGCGACTATTATGTGACCATAGCCGACCCCGATGGGATGCTCCGAAACGTTCAGTGTTCATGTGGGCACTGCCGTATCAACCGACCAAATGGCTACTGCCGAACCCCATTGCCAATTTGGGAATATCGGATTGGATATTACCGAAATCAACGGCGCACAGATATATTATTATTATGCGTCTAATGTAAATGATGCTAATGGCAATCCACTGCCCTTTGTGTTCAATGGCTCCACCCAAAATACAGTGACATTGTCCGAAAACTATGAGGTATTTGTAGTAGGTTCTATGGGCTGCCAAACTTTTGTAGGTAGACATAGTTGTACCTGCGAGGGATTAGACATCGACGTATCAGTATGACTATTCCTGGTAGCGGAAACCAAATGACCGTTACGATAACAGGCGAACCTGGTTCTAGCTATATCATCGTCAATTCGTCCACAGGAGGGGTTTTAGTCTCCAACTTTTCGGCTTCTGCCATTCTGAATGGCACGCAGTATAACTATCCCGTAAAGATTGTAGAAACGACAGGAGGCTGCGCTATCTACGGTCAGTTAGATTGTAGTATGGGTTTCATAGCGGGGCAAACCGTATCTATCCCCCGCCCGCTACCTGCTGCAATGCCACTTTTTCCGCCCAAGTAAGCCCCATTTTGGTCGATTGTAGCGGCAGCCCCGTAGCGGCGGGTATGGCGCATATTGTTTCGAGCGATGGCTGCCAGATATATTGGGTGAATGGCACGCAAAACCCCTACCTCAACCACCTAGGTGCAGGCACTCATAGCGTTACGGTTACGGCGGGCACTAATATTTGCCCCGATTCGCAGCCCGAAACGCTCACTTTCTCGATTCCTACGCAAAGCATCGCCCCACAATGGCAAGTGACCGCCGCTCTTGATGTGGCATACGCGCCTTGTAGCTATCCCGACGAGGGCAGCGTTTCGTTTGCCGACTACTATTTTACCGACCAGCGCGGCACGCTATACCTCGCCGATACTTGGGCTTGGAGCGATGGTTTTACGACCAACGAACCATTTAGGGTTGGTTTAGCCGCGCAAAGCTATACGGTCACTATCAGCAACACCCAGACAGGGTGCAGCACCGTGCGCAGCTACGACCTGCACGAAGCCAACAATTACGAGTACCAAATCCAAGTAACCCCCGCACTGAGCGATTGTAATGGCAATGTATTACAAAACGGCAGTGCTACGATAATAGCCAATAGCCCCTGTCCGATGAGTTACGAACTTATCTATGGTGGAGCTGTTCAGAGCAGCCATACGATTGCGGGCTTGTCAATAGGCAATCATAGCGTAGTTGTCCGCACGGCTTGGCATGATTGGGACGACGCTACTACGGATACATACACCGACCAAACGCTGTCGTTTGTTGTTGGCGGGCAAGTGGGTGGTATTTGGGTTATTGATGCTCAGATAATGCCCTCGGCTTCGGGTTGCTTGGGCGATGCGCATACGGGTAGTATTCAGTTGGGAGAGACTATATTTGAACAGTCAGACGGCACGGCTTCGACTGCCCAAAGTTATGCTTGGTCTGATTGTCCCTTGTGCCATAGTGCCCCGCGCACGGGTTTGGCGGCGGGCATTTACGAGGTGTCTATCAGCAATACGACTACGGGTTGCGCAACCTACCGCGAGTATCATGTTCCTTTGTCGGACTCGCCTTTGGAGGCTTTGAGTGCCTCCAACCTAAGTGCCGACATTACACACTCGCACAGCAATTGCGGCGATGATATTTGCGATGGAGCAGTGACGGTGGCAGTAAGCGGCACAGGCAGCGGACAGTATGAATATGAATGGAGTGATGGTTGTCAGAGTTCGCCCGACTGCTCTGGCGCGTGGCACGGCAATTTGTGTAGTGGCAATTACTCGGTAACGGTTACAGACTCACAGACGGGTTGCACGGCACAAGCTGATTTTGCGGTGGGCATGTACGTATCGCAGGGCAATATATCTGTTTTGACCTATACCGCTGCCGCCGAACTCATCAAGCCCGACATCCGATTAGCTCCCGCTTTGTTTGATAGTCAGACGAAGGTAGAATATACGCTGCCCGAAGATGGCTTTGTGACGATTAAGGTATATAATTTGCAGGGTATTTTGGTCGAGACCTTGTTGAGCAACGAATACCGCACGGCGGGCAATTACCAGATTAACGACGAGGGCGGCGAATATGCCAACGGTTTATATTTGTTCAGCCTTGAAGTATGCAACAGAAACAAGGCAGTAATTGGTATAAAATGGTAGGGGCGGGACAACTCCCGCCCAATCCCAATCCCAATTCCCGCCCAATCCCAATTCCAATTCCAACCCCAATCCCCAATTCCCGCCCCAATTGCATGTTTTGAATTTCCCCCCACCAATTCGCCCAATCCCAATTCCAATTCTCGCCCAATCCCAATTCCAATTCCCGCCCAATCCCAATCCCATTCCGCCCAATCCCAATCCCCAACTCCCGCCCAACCCCAATTCCCAATTCCCAATTCCCGCCCAACCCCAATCCCGCCCATTCCCCCACCAATTCCCAAATATATTCGCCATATAGTCATTTCATAGTCATGCGATAGATGAAGTATATTTGCCGCTTCGTCATTTTTTTCGCCATAAAAACACCTACCTACTACAATTAGCGAAAATAGTGCTATACTTGCCGCATTATTTGTTATAGGTAAAATTTTATGGCTATGCTTACCTCCCTCCCCCGATAATATATATAAAATAATAAAATTCATCGAACTGCACTATCGCCGTTCCTCGCCTTTTTTCTGACGAAAGGGCAGGGAACGTTTTTTTGTTTATATTTACTCACTTTTAGCTATATTCCTTATGAAAAAGACATCTTTTCTCCGTGTATTTGCCTTTTTGGGCATTGTTAGCCTTGTCGTTTGGGGCTGTGGTGGGTGGTTGAGCAAAAAAAAGGCACAACAGCAAACATTAGTTGATGCTACACTGCCGAAGGCAAAGTCAGAATCAATAAGCATTTACCAAATGCCTATCGATTCCTTAATTAAAACTAAATCAATAGAGCATAATTATACTAGCTATACTTTTGATACTTCCAAATGCAAGTATTTTCCCGACTTTACGCCAGAAAACATCTTTACCCTACCAAAATACAAAGCACTATTTGGCTGGACCGATGACTATACGATAGAACCCACCGAAGAATATAAGAATAGCCCTCGCTTGATGTACAAAAATGTACCTTATCAAGGAAGTTCCTGTTCCTATAGTGCTGTAGAAGGGCGAATTCGTAATGCGAAGGGGCTAAAATTTATTCCGATAAATGAGCCTTCCGAGATAAAAATTAGCATGGACGAGGCTATAAAAATAGCCTTGGAACAGGAATATCTGACACGTAAGGGTCAGATACGCAAACGCTTAATAGATTCACTTGGATATGTGCCCGAAAAATACCGCGAGATGCTAACGGATCCCCCAATGTCGGATAATGAAAAAAAAATCTATTCGACAAACGCTAAATTTATATGGGAAAAGAAAATACCCAATCCTGCCGATTCGATATATCATCCAAAGGGTGAGTTATTATATATTTATTCAGGCAACAAATCTGCTCGTTTAGCGTATGAGTTTTATATTTATGCAATAAAAGGATTGTGGCATATGTATATAGACCCTTTAACTGGTGAAGTAATAGGAATGCACCAGTTGACAAACATTTTACTTGTGAACCCCTGACTACCATAGCCCACAACCCGGATTATCTGTGGTATTATGACATAGACCCTATGCCTAATATCAATATAGCCACTTGTAGTTTTGGTAGTTGCACACAATACCGATTTGCAAATAATAGTGCCGATAGCAATATTCATGCCTTTTGCCAAGAAGGAACATTTTTTAATCCAACAAATAATCTTACCCCACACAAATCATTTGTCGATTGGAGTAGTGGTAACGAACATCATTCTCCCAGCCTAACTGTTATCCCAAATACCTTACCCGGTTCGATTAGTAGCTTGGATGGCGAGGCTACAATTAACATTGGTCCCACTGTTGACCCTCCCTCATTTATCTATTCAGGTAGCCAAATAATAACAAGTTTAGCAAGCAGTACCATTAGCACCACAACAAGCGGTAGTGTAGTGGGTAGCTTATCGGCAGGCATCTATGAATTGATACTAACAAATTCAAACGGATGCACTTATACTGAGTATATGGCTTTGGGTAGCCAGGCAGCCTTATCGTAACGGCAAGTGTTACACAAGGAGCAAACTGCTATGGTACGGAGGGCAATATTCATGTATCCATAGCTAATGCAGGTAGTTTTAACGGGCAAAACCCACAAATAGCCATTAGGGGAGCCTTAAATGTGGCTGCTTTTGTAACGGTAGCTAATTTGTCTATCGAGGGTGGAAATTTTGAATTTGATTTGCTACAGAATGGCATTACGCCTTCCCCCTTGCCACCGGGCAATTATGCCATACTAATACGCAACCCATACAATGGAACAATTACGGGACTAAACCTACGCTTGGAATACCCCAATTGCGAAGTAGAACGTAAATTGTTACAAACTGCATACTGGGGTATTGAACGAACACACCAATTTTTTAAGGGCATTGATGACCCCATTAATGAAGGTATGAGCATAAATTTAACCCTTCCGACCGGCATAGTACAACCGGCACCTATGACTGATGATGGACATAGTCAGTTTAGCCACCATACCAACCCAATTGGCATTGGCATAGTAAATGACGCACTAAACAATGCGCTATTCGTCCCTGGTTCTATAGGCGCAGGTGCAAACTTATTCAAAATAAGCCGAGGCAATCCTGACCAACCTATGGTTGCCTTAGATGTACTTGCCCACGAATATGGGCACGCTATCAATGCAATGGGCATGAGTGTTGCGGTAAATAGCAATCCAGCTATTTCACCTGAAGCCGATGCCATTAACGAAGGGTTTAGCGACATAATAGGGGCGATTGTAGAGGCAACTTCTCGACCACCTAATGAGAATTGGGTTATGGGTGACGCTACGCCAATACCGACCAGGAATATGTCCAATCCAAATAGTCAAGATTTGCCTAGTATTTACAACGGTAATTTTTGGCAACCAACCATAGAACAAGAACTACTTTATGGACTTCAATACATACGCTCGCTTGTTTTTAGCCACTGGTTTTATCTACTCAGCCCATGGCGGTTCCAAACCGTCAATGGTGTCACCTATACCGTACCCGCCTTGGATATAGAAACCGCTGGAAAGATTACCTTAGCCGCTTTTGTTAGCAACCAATTTGGTCTAGATGAAGTGGCGAATAAAAACTATATGGGTCTTTGCCGCGCCACCACCCGCGCCGCCAATGCCCTATTCCCACCCGTCGGCGGCACATGTAGCCCCGAAGTATTGGCGGTGCGCGATGCTTGGCGGGCGGTGGGTTTAGATTGCTGGGGTACAATTACCCCTGCACTTTGCGCCGCTGCCTGCCCCGATTTGCCCGACCCCTCTATTACAACCGTTCCTACTTGTTCGGGTGTGAATCTGGGGCAAATACGCATCAATAATTATATCGATGTTAGCAATTATTATATCCAATACTTTGATGCTGTTGGCAATCAAGTCGGCAATACGATAGCTGTTCTGTCGGGTTTGGCTGCTGGCGACTATTATGTGACCATAGCCGACCCCGATGCGGGATGCTCCGAAACGTTCAGTGTTCATGTGGGCACTGCCGTATCAACCGACCAAATGGCTACTGCCGAACCCCATTGCCATTTGGGAATATCGGATTGGATATTACCGAAATCAACGGCGCACAGATATATTATTATTATGCGTCTAATGTAAATGATGCTAATGGCAATCCACTGCCCTTTGTGTTCAATGGCTCCACCCAAAATACAGTGACATTGTCCGAAAACTATGAGGTATTTGTAGTAGGTTCTATGGGCTGCCAAACTTTTGTAGGTAGCCATAGTTGTACCTGCGAGGGATTAGACATCGACGTATCGTGTACGACTATTCCTGGTAGCGGAAACCAAATGACCGTTACGATAACAGGCGAACCTGGTTCTAGCTATATCATCGTCAATTCGTCCACAGGAGGGGTTTTAGCCTCCAACTTTTCGGCTTCTGCCATCTCTGAATGGCACGCAGTATAACTATCCCGTAAAGATTGTAGAAACGACAGGAGGCTGCGCTATCTACGGTCAGTTAGATTGTAGTATGGGTTTCATAGCGGGGCAAACCGTATCTATCCCCCCGCCCGCTACCTGCTGCGATGCCACTTTTTCCGCCCAAGTAAGCCCCATTTTGGTCGATTGTAGCGGCAGCCCCGTAGCGGCGGGTATGGCGCATATTGTTTCGAGCGATGGCTGCCAGATATATTGGGTGAATGGCACGCAAAACCCCTACCTCAACCACCTAAGTGCAGGCACTCATAGCGTTACGGTTACGGCGGGCACTAATATTTGCCCCGATTCGCAGCCCGAAACGCTCACTTTCTCGATTCCTACGCAAAGCATCGCCCCACAATGGCAAGTGACCGCCGCGCTTGATGTGGCATACGCGCCTTGTAGCTATCCCGACGAGGGCAGCGTTTCGTTTGCCGACTACTATTTTACCGACCAGCGCGGCACGCTATACCTCGCCGATACTTGGGTTTGGAGCGATGGTTTTACGACCAACGAACCATTTAGGGTTGGTTTAGCCGCGCAAAGCTATACGGTCACTATCAGCAACACCCAGACAGGGTGCAGCACCGTGCGCAGCTACGACCTGCACGAAGCCAACAATTACGAGTACCAAATCCAAGTAACCCCTGCCCTGAGCGATTGTAATGGCAATGTATTACAAAACGGCAGTGCCACGATAATAGCCAATAGCCCCTGCCCGATGAGTTACGAACTTATCTATGATGCAGTTGTTCAGAGCAGCCATACGGTTGCGGGCTTGTCAATAGGCAATCATAGCGTAGTTGTCCGCACGGCTTGGCATGATTGGGACGACGCTACTACGGATACATACACCGACCAAACGCTGTCGTTTGTTGTTGGCGGGCAAGTGGGTGGTATTTGGGTTATTGATGCTCAGATAATGCCCTCGGCTTCGGGTTGTTTGGGCGATGCGCATACGGGCAGTATTCAGTTGGGAGAGACTATATTTGAACAGTCAGACGGCACGGCTTCGACTGCCCAAAGTTATGCTTGGTCTGATTGTCCCTTGTGCCATAGTGCCACGCGCACGGGCTTGGCGGCGGGCATTTACGAGGTGTTTATCAGCAATACGACTACGGGTTGCGCTACCTACCGCGAGTATCATGTTCCTTTGTCGGACTCGCCTTTGGAGGCTTTGAGTGCCTCCAACCTAAGTGCCGACATTACACACTCGCACAGCAATTGTGGCGATGATATTTGCGATGGCGCGGTGACGGTAGAAGTGCTTGGCGGCAGCGGACAGTATGAATATGAATGGAGTGATGGTTGCCAGAGTTCGCCCGACTGCTCTGGCGCGTGGCACGGCAATTTGTGTAGTGGCAATTACTCGGTAACGGTTACAGACTCACAGACGGGTTGCACGGCACAAGCTAATTTTTCGGTGGGCATGTACGTATCGCAGGGCAATATATCTGTTTTGACCTATGCCGCTGCCGCCGAACTCATCAAGCCCGACATCCGATTAGCTCCCGCTTTGTTCGAAAGTCAGACGAAGGTAGAATACACGCTGCCCGAAGATGGCTTTGTGATGATTAAGGTATATAATTTGCAGGGTATATTGGTCGAGACCTTGTTGAGCAACGAATACCGCACGGCGGGCAATTACCAAATCAACGACGAGGGCGGCGAATATGCCAACGGTTTATATTTGTTCAGCCTTGAAGTATGCAACCGAAACAAGGCAGTAATTGGTATAAAATGGTAGGGGCGGGACAACTCCCGCCCAATCCCAATCCCCACCAATTCCCGCCCAATCCCAATCCCCACCAATTCCCGCCCACCCCAATCCCCACCACTCCCCCCCACTGCCCGCCCAATCCCCACCCAATCCCAATTCCCGCCCAATCCCAATTCCAATTCCCGCCCAATCCAATCCCAATTCCCGCCCAATCCCAATCCCCAATTCCCGCCCAATCCCAATCCCCAATTCCCGCCCAATCCCAATCCCCATTCCCGCCCAATCCCAATTCCAATTCCCGCCCAACCCCAATTCCCAATTCCCGCCCAACCCCAATCCCCGCCCAATTCCCCCACCAATTCCCAAATATATTCGCCATATAGTCATTTCATAGTCATGCGATAGATGAAGTATATTTGCCGCTTCGTCATTTTTCGCCATAAAAACACCTACCTACTACAATTAGCGAAAATAGTGCTATACTTGCCGCATTATTTGTTATAGGTAAAATTTTATGGCTATGCTTACCTCCCCTCCCCCGATAATATATATAAAATAATAAAATTCATCGAACTGCACTATCGCCGTTCCTCGCCTTTTTTCTGACGAAAGGGGCAGGGAACGGTTTTTTTTGTTTATATTTACTCACTTTTTAGCTATATTCCTTATGAAAAAGACTTCTTTTCTCGGTGTATTTGCCTTTTTGGGCATTATTAGCCTTGTTGTTTGGGGCTGTGGTGGGTGGCTGGCACGGAAGCAGGTCCTTGGTTGCTAAAATAGACAGCAGTAGGGTTTATTCGGATATTTGGACTTATAAAATATCTGCCCGAAGCTTTTATTTCGACACGACCGCCGCCAAATGCGGAGCGCGACCCGACTTAAATGAAGAAACTGCTTTTAGGAAACCCGAATTTAAACGTTTCTTTGGTCTATCTGATAACTATACTGTGGGAGCTCTCACTAATATTTCAATAGATTTGTTATGTCTTACAAAGGCATACCTCTTGAAAGAACGAATTTGGTGAGTTTTACCCAACTACCCAATGGGTGTATATATGGTATTCATGTTCAATACCCCGACCCTATGAATGAACCCAACGAAGTGGCTATTACTGCCGAACAAGCCATTGCCTTGGCATTGAGTGCCAAAAAAGCAGTACGCGATACGCCAAAAGTAGAGCTGATGTATATGTATGTGGGGATAACCCCAGCGATATTGGGACTACAGCTTTCTTATAAAGTGACTTTTGATAATTGGGTGATTCGAATCAATGCCGTAACCGGTAAAATAAGTGGCGTTCTTTCGCAAGATGGTTATAACTATAGCCAATCACCTTGTACACCCAACATTGATGCACCTAATTATAGCGTCCCCGAATTATGGTACGGCGATGATTTAGCTCATTTTACAACCCACCCTGACGATAGGGACATACACATTCGTTCTTGCGATTTTGGACCCTGCGAACTATACGATTTGTACCAAAATAATACCGACAATAATATACAAGCTTATTGGAGCAATGCCGCATCTTTAGCAACGGTAGACTCGGGTTCGCCGCGCCATTATGTATGGGCGGCAGACCATAAAGAAGCTACCCCTATGCTATGGCTCAGCGGAACTTTGCCAAGCGACGCTACAGCTACAAATGGCACTATGTCGCTGCAAGTGAGCGACCCTACTCCTGCTGCTCCTGCAAATACCTATATCGCAACATTTGCGGGTAATGCTTCGGGTATTTTTTCGATTCCGATTGAGGACAATGAAGGATGTGCCTATACTGAGCCTACGATTCTCGGTACTCAAGATGCCGACTATACAGTAACAGCAAATGCGACACAACCCACTTGTTACAGCTATGGCAATATTGTGCTGAACATACCAGGGGGCGGCAGTGGTGCTACAGTAAAGATAGCGGGACCCGTTAATTCAGCTAATTTTAATGGATTATCTCTCGAACCCTATGGTGCCCCTGAAAATTTTGACATAGCAGCTATGCTAAATGGCTCGGTAGGTTTGCCCCCAGGCGACTATGCCATTTTGGTCATTAGAGGCGGCAAGCATAAAGCGTTGAATGTGCGCCTCGATTTTCCCAATTGCGACCAGCAGCTAAAAGCCTTGCAGTCAGCCTATTGGGCAGTGGAGCATACCCAACAGTTTTTTAAGCACCCCAGCATCAATAGCATTTATGACGCTGATAAGTTTGGATATAGTGGGGCACGAATATGCCCATGCCATTAATGCCAAAGGTGTAAGTCTTATTTGCAATGACGACCCCTTAGAGTCGGCAGCCTTAGTAGAGGGCTTTTGCGATGCCATGGGTGTATTGGTGCAGAGCAGCGTAAAGCCCTTAAATTGGAATTATGCGCAAGATGTCGGCACACTCCGTCATTTGCACGAGCCCAAAAATCACAACAAACCGAGTAGCTATGCAGGGCAATATTGGTGCAATATAAGCACAGGCGAAGATTTCCGTTATTGCAATTCGCGAGTACTCAGTTATTGGTTTTATCTGCTGTCGCAGGGGGCAGCGGCACAGTTGATGGAGGCAATCCTAATGCGGGGGCTACAATACCAATTGTATGACTTGTGGGGCACGCAATGTGCCTGTGGGTACGCCCTTTAATGTAGTTGGCTTAGGTATGGAATCCTCTAGCAAAATATTATTAGAAGTATTTACAAACAATATTTTTAAAATGCATGAAACGCCCAATCAAAACTATGAGGGAATTAGCAAGGCTACTTTGTTGGCGGCAAATATTTTATATGGTGCTTGTTCGCAGGAGGTTTTGTCGGTTCGCGAGGCTTGGCGGGCAGTGGGCATCGATTCTTGGTCAAACCTAAGTGTTGCACAGGAGTTGGGATCCTGCGATTTAGCCCTGCCTTACTTAAAGGCAGTTAAAGTGATAAAAATGGAAGGGACATTAGAACAGATAAAATACAACAAAGAATTTAAAATAGACCCAATAACGGGCTTGTTGTGTTTGACCGAAAATGCAGCATCTGCAAATTTAATTTTATCTCCTTCATCTACTTTTAAAATAGAGGTGCAGAGCAGCGAACCGCTAAGTGAGTTTAGTTTTGATGGGTTTAAAACAAACGATGGCGTACTACATACTACGGGTTATAGTGCTAATATTAGTACTATCGATAATAAGGTATGGAGTATCAATATCACCAATTTTACCTTAAATTTTCCCAATCCTGGTGCAGATGTTAAGTTAGTATTTAGTGGTAAGGACGAATCAGATAATGATCTATTGCAAATGGACGCGGTTAGCGACTGCTTCGATTTTAACCTATTGCCGCAACGCAACAGCCTCTCGGGTAGTTTTCCAGATTCGCCCTTAGCTCCTGCTTCGCCTCGTACTGATGAAAAGCACTTGATTCATATCATATCTTGTGTATCATCACCCACCCCCACCTTTGCCACCACCCCCGCCTGCGGCGGCAGCACGTCGGGCAGCATTAGCATCACCAATTCTGTTGCGGGCAATACCTATCAATGGTCAAACGGAGCGACGACCCCGAACCTGATTGATGTAGCGGCAGGCACTTATACTGTGACGGTGAGCGATGCCAATGGGTGCAGTGCTTGGGGTGGGGGCGACGATTCTAAACAATGATTTCTCGGTTGCTTATTACGAATATTGCGACCCCACGTCGAACGAATTTGCGCTCGACATAACGGCTACGGGACAGCCACCCTTTACCTATATCATCAACGGCAATACCACATTGAGCAGCGAGAGCAATACTTTCACTACGCCCCCCTTGCCCACACCCTACGACATACTTATCACCGATGCAGCAGGTTGCGCAACTCCGATTGACGGAACACATAATTGCGGCTGCCCATTTACGGCAAATATCACGGGCGAGTGCGCCCCTCCTAATCTATCCTTCTCCTTAGATTTTAATTGTGCGACAAGTCCTTACACGTACCAATATAGTCATATATCTAATAATGGAACAACTATCGCAGGGCAAGGAACTATTGACAATAATGCTACCTACGCCCCCGCGCCTGACCTCTTCGGCATAATAAACCCGGTCAATTATACCTTTACCGATGTTTTTGAGAACGAGATATCTATGCAGACGGGTTGCTGCGAATATGAGCTATTTTCGGTTCAGGTTCTGGGTGGCAGCAGCAATTGCCTTTCGGGGAACGCCCATTTTTGGGTCAAGGCAACAGGAAGTCCGCCCTTTGAAATCAGCACCCCCGCCCCTGCCAGCCTTACCAGCAGCCCGACGAGCAATGACGAACTTTTTGAGGTGACGCTTGAAGGTGCTTTTGGCATAGCCGCATTAATAGTGGAAAACGCTGATGGTTGTACTCGCATTTTGAATATCCAATGCCACGAAGTATCAGTTGGGGGGTCAGATGCGGGCATATTGCCTTGTCCCATTGTCGATGCACCTATTTTATGGAATACTAATTTAACCACTTTGATGCCTATCAATGACCACCTTGTTGCTTGTGTTGGTCAAACGATTTGTATAGATTATTATACGTCAAACCTCAGTGGTATCTATGCGGTTACTTGTTCTGATGAGGCATTTGTGGCGCAGCAAGCCCCCTTGCAAGGGATACATAACTATCAGGGCAGCGCAAGACATTATCAAAGCGGTACATTTTGCTGGCTTCCAAGCCCCGACGAGGTAGGCACGCATAAAGTTAGCTTATTGGCGGCGGGTTATACGCCCGATGGCTGCCTTAGCTATGGACAAAAAACATACACGCTTACTGTTCTACCTCAGCCCACCGTCACATCTTGGCAGCCCCAAGTCCTTAGCCCCTTAGTGCGCGACTGCAAGGGCGATGTGTTTCAGCCAGCTCTGGTACAGGTCGGTGCGCAATACGATGTCAGCACTGCCCAATGTGCGCCCGCCTTTACCTTAAATGGTCTAAATAGTAACAGCATCGAGCTATCCGAATGTGGCACTCAAACGATAATCCTGAACTACGAAGGCTTAGACATACCGCTATCTGTTGCGATACCCGAAACCCAATTAG
Organism: Sphingobacteriales bacterium; assembly: GCA_016711295.1. Taxonomy (GTDB): domain Bacteria; phylum Bacteroidota; class Bacteroidia; order Chitinophagales; family UBA2359; genus JADJTE01. The sequence goes on from JADJTE010000013.1 coordinate 27,281, forward strand.
ACGGCAGCGAATTGCAACTGACTGCCGAAGTGAGTCATTCGCACAGCAATTGCGGCGATGATATTTGCGATGGCGCGGTGACGGTAGCAGTAAGCGGCACAGGCAGCGGACAGTATGAATATGAATGGAGTGATGGTTGTCAATGGCATCCCTACGACCCCGCAGCGGGCGGCGGCGGCGGTCTGTCGCCCAACCTTGGTGGCACTATCGGCGGCGGCGGCAATCCGCCCGACTGCTCTGGCGCGTGGCACGGCGATTTGTGTAGTGGCAGTGACTCGGTAACGGTTACAGACTCACAGACGGGTTGCACGGCACAAGCTAATTTTGCGGTGGGCATGTACGTATCGCAGGGCAATATATCTGTTTTGACCTATACCGCCGCCGCCGAACTCATCAAGCCCGACATCCGATTAGCTCCCGCCTTGTTCGACAGTCAGACGAAGGTAGAATACACGCTGCCCGAAGATGGCTTTGTGACGATTAAGGTATATAATTTGCAGGGCATATTGGTCGAGACCTTAGTGAGCAACGAATACCGCACGGCGGGCAATTACCAGATTAACGACGAGGGCGGCGAATATGCCAACGGTTTATATTTGTTCAGCCTTGAAGTATGCAACCGAAACAAGGCAGTAATTGGTATAAAATGGTAGGGGCGGGACAACTCCCGCCCAACCCCAATTCCCAATTCCCAATTCCCAATTCCCAATTCCCGCCCAACCCCAATCCCCGCCCAATTCCCCCACCAATTCCCAAATATATTCGCCATATAGTCATTTCATAGTCATGCGATAGATGAAGTATATTTGCCGCTTCGTCATTTTTTCGCCATAAAAACACCTACCTACTACAATTAGCGAAAATAGTGCTATACTTGCCGCATTATTTGTTATAGCTAAAATTTTATGGCTATGCTTACCCCCTCCCCGATAATATATATAAAATAATAAAATTCATCGAACTGCACTATCGCCGTTCCTCGCCTTTTCTGACGAAAGGGGCAGGGAACGGTTTTTTTTGTTTATATTTACTCACTTTTTAGCTATATTCCTTATGAAAAAGACATCTTTTTCTCCGTGTATTTGCCTTTTTGGGCATTATTAGCCTTGTCGTTTGGGGCTGTGGTGGGTGGTTTGGTGCTAAGCGGCAGGATAAACAGCAAGAACGGGCTGAGGCGGATAGTACTAAACAGCCTACGGCTACCACAACGCCTATTTTTAGTGCCGAAATACCCCAAGATGCTAACGCCGCTGCCACTAGCAGAGCTATACTGCCCACCGACACCCCCAGTATTTTGAGGTTCGATAGTCCTATTCGAGAAAAGTGTCAGGTGGGGGGGCGGTATCACGATATATGGCGATTGGTAGGTGGTCCCAAAACGCCTATGCCTCCTGATGTATTTATGGAGCAGTATTTGCTGCCTTATGTGAATACGGATATTAACGAATTGCGTTTTTGGCGCAAAAATGAACGCGATAAAGATGGCTATGAGCAATGGTATTATCAGCAATACCACAAGGGTTTGCCCACTACGCACTCTTTGACCCTAAGGGTCAAAAATGGAATGACGATGGGTTTTGATACTTCTTTTGACGAGGCGGTGAATATAGATACCGTGCCGACTATTTCGGAGCAACAAGCCATTGATAGCGTAAAGGCATTTTTGGCAATCACCGATAGCAAAAGCAATCCTTTAAAATATTGGGGAATATTAGACCAATATAGCGGCAATGATTTTCCCTATCCACAAGCAAATATAGACCAATTACAATTTACGATAAAAAAACACATTGGTTATCGGTCTGGGCCAGATAGAAAGGGGTTTAGAGTAGGAAATCATTTGATTTATTACCTTAAAGCCATAGGGGGAGGACCTACCTTGACGGTAGACCCCTTTACAGGAAAGGTGGTTGGCTACTATCTCAGAAGTCACGCCTGTACGAATTTAGGCAGTGTCAATACGATGTACGGTCTCTCTCCTACGAGCAGCTATGGCAATCAATCATTTTGTATAGAAAATGGGGCGACTATTGGCAATTACGTCCTACAAGATAATAGCCGCATGCCGACCATTGCCACTTTATTGGCAACTGGTAATACTTATTCCAATGGATGTTATAATGGTATAGATATAGCACATAATTCCTTAGATTGGAATACACATGCCCACCGAGAATATGCCACTGCACATTGGGCAATCCAAGAAGGACATGATTATTTTAGTACAATCTACAACTATGCTCCGCTCGACCCCATCGAACTTATTTTGGATAGCCCAGAATCGGCTCCTCAAACTGGCTCTAAGATATGCCCTAATGCCAATTCCCCGACTAACCACGTTTATCAAATCAATATTGGGCAGGACGTTTTTGCTGAGACCAATTTTTTTACCAGCACGCCTTACAATGCCGCCAACGCCAATAGCCTGAGTGTCATTGGTCACGAATACGCACACGGCATAGGATTTTACTTTCCCGCCAACCCACCAGTCGATATCCATTCTAACGATGTGAGTGCTACCGCAACCGAGTCCTTTTGCGATATATTGGGGGCTTGTTTTGAGTATAATATTAGTGGTACTTTTTCTTGGGTCGCCCATCAAAATTTGTGCGATATAAGTAGGTTTAAGCCTTCATTTATCGACCCCCACATGGCAGGTATGATTTGGAATGGGGATATCAATGATTTTTCTTCTCGCCAGCCCGCTTTTATAACGGAAAAAATACTATTATAATGATGTTTGGAGCAGATACGACCATACCAGTATCATCAATCACTGGTTTTACCTGCTGCCACGCATGCGACTACCAAAAAACCTCATGCGGATAATAATAATGACGGCTACGCCGACGTTTATCCGAGTGTCGCCACATCAGTTTACACTGTTTCGGTCAAAGTCATTCCCACAGCCCCCTAACACTAACGATGCCATAAACAAAGCCGCGCAAATAGTGTTTGATGTGTTTAAAACGAGATTGATAGGTAGCGACGACTTTCTAAAAATTGCCCAACACACCATAGCGTCAGCTATTGTTAAAGGCTATACCTGCAATGAAATACAATCTATTTACAACGCTTGGCGAGCAGTGGGTATTTATCCCAATATGGCTAATGCCGCAAGTTGGCTTGATGTAGGTACGGTTTTGCCTGCGGCTTGCAACAACACCAGCAGCTACACTTGGGACACGGCTTGCGGTGGCTTTACGCTCGGATTATAATTTTGAGTATTTTTGTGGGCAGGTCCTTCGAGCGATATGTACCAACTTATTGTAACAGGATAACAACGGCTATAATGGTTCATACAGCTACGAAATTGAGGGCATGGGTACTTATTTTTGTGCCTGATGATGGAACGAATACTTTTGTTACGATACCCTTGCTGCAAGATTATGCCATTACGGTAACAAATGGCAACGGCTGCATCGCCACATTTGATGGTGCAATAGATAATGCTTGCACTACTCTTGCCAATACCTGTTCATTTGAGTGCAATGTATATGCCGACCAAAGCATTTGCAGCATTGATTATGATAATGGTGGGGAAGTATGGCTCAATTTCCTATTCGATGCCGACCTACCCATCGAACAATTGCAACTCACCCAAAACGGCACCGATTGGGTGACGCTGTATGACACCGATTTGGTGTCGTCGGATAATTTTACCATTCAATTACCCGATTACCAAATAGGCGAGCAAATTTATTACATCGCACAAAGTACATCGGGCTGTGTATCGCAAGGCAGTTTTCTGCCCCTATGCAACGGCGACGACCCCGAACCCAATGAAGCACCTATCGTAGAAATGCCTACTGAAATAGATATATGTGACCCCAATGCCGAAGTTTGTATCTCTTATACCATTACCGACCCCGAAGGCAATTACCCGCTTCAAGTGTATAGCACCTATTCGGCATTCGACGACCCAATGATGCCTACCGTATTTTCTGCGGGCAGTAGCACCGAGCCTGCATCGGGCGAGTTCTGTGTGATACCTAACCAAACTTTGGGCGGCTTGGCTATTCATGTATTTGACAGTCAAGGGGCACATGTATTTCATAGCATTACTTTTTTGCCTGTTGTTGAGGAATTATCCTTTGCCACCACCCCGCCTGCAAGCGGCACAGCCGTCAAGCGGCATTAGCATCACCAATTCTGTTGCGGGCAATACCTATCAATGGTCAAACGGAGCGACGACCCCGAACCTGATTGATGTAGCGGCAGGCACTTATACTGTGACGGTGAGCGATGCCAAGGTGCAGTGCTTGGGGTGGGGCGACGATTCTAAACAATGATTTCTCGGTTGCTTATTACGGAATAATATTGCGACCCAACGTCGAACAATTTGCGCTCGAC
>JADJTE010000014.1 GCA_016711295.1 Sphingobacteriales bacterium
TCCTCATATCGCTTAGAAAATCCTCTAATTTACTGCTCGGTAGTGGTGCGGGCAATAAATTAGCCGTTTGTGGAACTTTGCCCGACAAAATAGCGTTATATACAACGGTTTTTACCCCATGAACCCGTTCAACAACCTATTTCCCCACCCAAACACTACCTATTTTGCCATGTTCCAAGGCGAATCTCCCGAAAATTATGAACAAAAATGCCTCTGTGTCTTAGCCTTAGACATCTCTGGCTCGATGCAAGGGCAAGCTATTGCCGAACTCAACAAGGGTTTGCAGGCTTTCCAAAAAGAAGTAGTCGACGATTTTGTAGCTTCGCAACGCTTAGAAATTAGCATCGTCACATTTGGAAGTACTGCACAGTGTATTCAACAACCCGTATTAGTCGGGCAAACCGAAATACCTACCTTGCAGGCAGCAGGAACCACCAAATTAGTAAGTGGTGTGCAAAAAGCCCTCGAAATCGTAGAGCAGCGCAAACAATGGTATAAAGAAACAGGACAAAACTACTACCGACCTATGGTAGTACTCATCACCGACGGCGAACCCGACCCCGACCAAGACCTGCCCGCCTTAGCCCGCGAGATAACTCAAGGCATGGTAGGCAAAAAATTTACTTTCTTTGCCCTTGGCGTAAAAGGCTTTAATTACGACAAACTCGCCCAACTATGCCCGCCGCCTACACATCCATTAGTATTGGACGGCTATAAATTTGCCAATTTTTTCAGGTGGCTGAGCAATAGCATCGGCATCGGCATTATCAAAAGTGCCGAGCGCGGCGAAAAGCCCAAATTGCTGCCGCCGGGCGATTATGGGTTTTTAGAGCAAATAGAGTTTTGATAGACCTCCCAGCTAAAAGCGTTTATAAATGCTTTTTGTTAGGAAGTGCACAAGTTACTTAACATAACATAACTTATCGGACAAAATGTTTGCTACAAACAAGCAGTGCTTGCCCTCCAAATGTTTGAGGAACAAATAAAGACTTATTGTAACTATTTAGGTGATGTACTTCTCTGCTCCGATTTATGTTTGTAGGTCGCATTTGTTCCTCGCCCTTATTTTGCTCGCGTTAAGAAATGCGGAATGAAAGGCGTGGCTGTTTCCTAAATCCACAGCGACAACTCAAAACATGCCTACGAAGCCCTGCAAGAACTTCGCGCCTGGATTTAGGCACGCCTGTAATGCAGCATTTTAGCGAAAGCAAAATCAAGGCTTGACTTTTTTTTTCTTTTTTTTGTGTCAAGACAAAAAAAAGAAGAAACAGCACTACAAAGCAACAATACACAAGTGAGCGGCAAAACCGCCTAAATAGTTACGACTTATTCTACTTTCAACTTAGTATCGCCGATGGTGATGATGTCGTCGGGTATTAAGCGGTGGGCATCGTTAATGGCGGCTTTCACGCCATTGATGAGCAGCCCATTGCGCGAGGCTTGCCACGAGCCTTGCCCGCGTTTAATAATATATTGACCATCTTTGATATACCAGATGCCGTTTATCAATTCTAAGGTGGCATGTCGGCTCGATATAAAGCGCATAAATTCTACCAACTCTATGTCGTTGATGCCCGGTTCAGCAGGATTATACCAACCCAATGTAAGCAGGTGCTTATTTTCTGCTGCGCTAATTGGTCTAAATCGAATATCTTGCCCGTATCGCTGCCGTCTATAATGCTCAGGCGGCTGCAGCGATTGATGCTGAACAATTGTGTGCCTTGATATTCATATTCGCTTTCCTCTTCTGCTTCCGCTTGAGTACTCATAGCAAGTATATCTGTCAATATATCGGCAGCTTCTTTGTATCGTTCGGCGGGTTTGGGGTGTATGCAGCGTTTGATGATATAGGTCCATGCTTCGGGTAGGTCGGTACGATATTGGCTGATGGGTGTCCAATCGCCGTTCATTAGGCGTTTGATAAAATTGTATTGGTCGTCCTTTTCTCTACCGTATGGCATGTTGCCCTGCGTAATAGCCTCATATAGCAATACCCCAAAACCGAATATATCGGTCGTTGTGCCCAACATTTGATACGATTGATAAGGGTCTAACTGCTCAGGCGGCATATACTCAATAGTTCCCCATCTCATTTTTACCTTACCATCGGTTCCTACTACGGTATTTCGGCTATCCGTAAACCCCGCAATACCAAAATCGCTTAATATAGCATTGCCCGCATGGTCGAATAGGATATTTTCGGGCTTCAAATCGCGGTGTATGATGTGGTGTTCATGTAATACAATCAAACCTTTCAAGATGTCGCTTGCCAGATGTATCAACTCGTCGTGGCTACGCAGTTTTTTAATGCTTTTGCGCAACGAGCCGCCCTCGCAATACTGCATGATAATAAAAGGGTTGCCCTTATACATACCTCCATCGAGGTGCTGCACAATATAGGGCGAATCTAACTTGCCCGTCACATATTCGCGCTTAAACCTCGATACGAGGTCTTGGTGCATAGAGAGGTCTTGTTCCCATAGGTGTAGCAATTTTAGGGCTATGGGCTGCCCATGCGGATTGCTCGCCAAATAAACGCTACCAAAACCTCCTTTGCCTATCATCTTTTGTACTTGGTAGTTGCCATTCGGCGAAAAGAACATTTGCCCCTCGGTAGGTATCACTTTTTGGGGCAGAGCAATTACTTTACTATCAATGGGCAAACTTTCCTCCTTCCATTGTTTTTTGACCTGCGGGTCGGGCAATGGATTTTCGGTAGGCGGTGGCGGTGTTTTGTCTTCGGCGGGCGGAGTATCTTTTAGCCGAGGTATTTTTATTTTTTTTTGCTCTGGTTCGGGCTGCTCGATTTTGGGTGCGGGCGGCGGCGGGATATTAGCTTGTTTTTTCTCGGCTTTAAACTGCTCTGTGATGTCTAAAATAATGTGTTGCGACAATTTATGATTGTCTTCACCACAATTAGGGCATAATTCGCCAATACTTTTAGGGCAGTGCCGCAATTAGGGCACAAGGGTTTCGACAGCGAATTGAATTTTTTGTGCAGTTCTTCTCTGATTAGGTTGTTTAGTTTCTCTTTAAGGTCGGCAACTTGTTTTTCCTTTTCATTGAGCGGTCGCTCGTTTTTGGGGGGTTCTTTGTCTTTAACCGAGGGCAATTTTCGAAGGTTTTGCAATAATTTCGCTGCCATTTGGGGTGGTTCGGGCTGCTGTATGTCGGGTTCTTCGATTTTTTCGGGTTCTTTGTCTGGTCCAGCGGGTATTTTGGGCAACGGTATTTCTATTTCCGGCAATGGTTTGTCGGATTTTTTATTGTTTTCGGGAGGGTCGGCGTCTAATTTTCCCTAAATAATGGTTTCTCGCACATGCGACATATCGTAGCAGTGTCGGCATTGGGATATTTACAGTGATGACATTTGATAGACATACTTATAAGTCGATAATTAAGCGATAGAGTACTTACCACAAGCACTTTATCGGTAGTAAATGTGTGATTGGTTGTGCCACTCGCGTTGTAATGCTCTTAGTTTTTGGGCTATTGACTGCCATTCAATTTCTGCTTGTTGTGCATATTGAGCAAGGGTCTGAGCGGTCTGTTGTTGTATTGTGTTTATCGTTTGTTGCCATTGTTCTGCTTCGGCTTTGGCTGCTTTTTGGCGTAGCAATTCATATTGCAGTGTTCTATTCTGCTTTTGTTTTTCGGTTTGTTGGGTTAGTTGTCGCCGTTGTTGCGCTGCATCTCGTTCTAATTTTTCTAAGGTTTCGCGCAAGGATATAGTAGCTTGTAGGCATTGTTGCTTGATGGCAGCTATTTGAGTAATAATGGGTTGGCGGCGGGTCCGAAAATTGTCTCGCAAGATAGCTAATTTTTGTTCAATTTGCTTCCTTATTTGCTGTTTTTGTGTTAATATTTTTTGTTTTTGCACTTGGATATCTCGCTCAATATCTTGTTTTGCGCGTTCTGTTTGCAGTTGTATGCTCTGCGTTTGCATGTCTAATTGCTGCAATAACTTATCATACTGTTGTTGTATAGCAGCAGTTGGGGCATATTGCGCTCCATATTGTTGTATTTGCACGGTCAAACTATCTTTGATGCGCCGCTGCCAATGCAGTAGGCTACTGCCCCGCTTACCGCCTAAGCCAGGCACTTTTAGCGTTTTGCCCGTAGCCCGTACTTTAATGCCTCCTGCGGGTGTTATGCTCACAAAGTCAGCGGCTGTTGCTATGCCATAGCGAGCCAATAACAGTGTCATATCGCGTGGTTGGGCTACGGTGCCACCAAAAATGCTATGCGCATAGTTAGCAATCAGATAATGGTTCATTTCTTGCCATACATAATCGCAAAGCCATGTTTTGCTACATTGCTCTAAGGCTTTTTGGGCTTGTTTTTGTAGTTTTTTGCGTTCAGTAGCTATTTTGCGCAATTGCTTGTTGCTCTCTATTGTCAGTCGGCGAGTATGTTTGTTCAGCAAAGCAGCCATAGCCCGCTCGTTGGCAGCTAATTTGGGCATGTGAAGGGCTTCGAGGGCGGCTACGGCACTTTTTTCTTGTTCCTCGATGGATATTAGTTGCTGTGCAAAAGGGCTTATTTGCTGTTTAAACGGCATTTCAGCCGTTTTTACTTGGGTTTCTCTATACCGCTGGGCGGGCAATTCGAGGCGTGTTAGTTGGTCTGACAACTCGATGCTTATTCGTTGTTCTTCTGCCATCTGAATTTGATAAGCACGAGCAGATTGGCGGTCTAATGCCAATATTCGCTGTTTGAATATGCTAACAGCCTCACGCATTGCCTTTGCTTCGCGCCTAAGTTGTTCGGTTTGGTGGGCATATAATTGGGCAATGCTCTGGCGGTATTGCCGCTCCAAATTGTCGCGCCGCGCTAAGTAAGTATTTGTATTGTTTGGGTTCGATATTCTCGTTTTCCACATCACACTTTCCGCAAATAGCCGATCTAATGCCTCTGACGACGGGCAAATCAAGGCGGTGGGTGTGGGAATAGGTATGGATATCAATTTTGAGGGCAGCGGGTAATCAAATGGCAATTGGGCCAAATGGGTCAGCAATACCCTGTGCCATTCGTCGGGCTGTGGGCGGTGCTTGGGTTCTTGGTGTCCGTTGTCGAAACAGCGCAAGAACAAGCGGCGTATATCGGGCGGCAATTGCTCGAAATTTGTATGCGGCGGCGGCGCTACTGTATATTGCGGGCGGTATTTGCCCTGTACAAATAAACCTTGGGCTATTTTGCTGCTTAGGTCATTTAGGTGGTCAAAAGGCGGCGCACAGGTGCCCGTATAAGGATGAATGCCACATAAAATGCGATAAAACAAAACCGCTAAACTGAAATTATCCCAAGCATAGGCAGTAGAAAACTTGGACGGATTGGCTCCTCGGTAATATTCGGGTGGCGCAAAATCGGGGGTTACTACGGGTGCGGCAAACCTCAATTGCTCATCGGCAAACACAGCCAAGCTGTCAGTGTCTATCAGCGCAACTATCCCGTTGGGCTGTACCAACATATTGTCGGCTTTGAGGTCGATAAGGGCATATTTGTTCAAGTGGTGCACCTGCAAGACGGCTAAGGCGATATTATAGCACAATGTAAGCCGCAGCGTCATAGCTTCGGGTTGCCCCAAGACGAGGCGTTGCCATTCCTTGCCCAAATTGGCGGGCAATTTGGGCTGGCACAACATTTCCAATTTGATGCCTTGTACGGCGGGCATTACTAAACCCGCAAAATCGCCATTTTCATACACCACTTCACGCGCCCATGCCAATGGCTGCTGTGGCATATCGAGCGAAAAGGGTGGGTTGGCTATCAAATGAGCTATTTTTTGAGCACGCTCGGCGGTGCGCTTGGCAGGTTTATACAATTTGACCACATAATGACTATAATTAGCGGGCTTTATGATGCGGTAGATATCGCCCTCGCCACCGCCCGCAAAAGCAGTGTCTTCTATATAGATGGCAGTACGGTTGCCAAGATGTAAAAGACGGGGCATAGAATTGAACGTTTTTTATCAATACTGCCCAGCATGGGGCAAAATTTCATGATTTCGGGTTGGCAATTCGGGGTTGGGGATTGTACCGAAAACTTCGGAGAAGTTCTTTCTCTGCATAATCTATAAACTATTTATTTCAAAAACGTTACACATTCTTTAATTAATAAATATGTTGTTCAGACGACTTCTTACACCATAATTTTATTCATAATTCATAATTCATAATTCATAATTACTAACTTCTCGAATGCTTGAAATTGACACCCAGCGCCAAATTTCCAAGTCCTTAGAGACCTATCAGCCTATTGTATTCGGGTAGCCAAAATCATTGTCTTGTCGTCAGGTTCGCGGCGCAGTTTTTCGTTGCCCTTAGCCAGAAACGATGCCCAAAGTTGGTCTATTTCATCGGCGGTTTTTCCTTGTTCGTATAGTTGTCGCAGGGCAGCGATATTAGGTTCAAAAAAAGGCGCGTAAGGGCGGTTGGGGTCGTAGTATTTGCTCGTTTCGGGGTCTAATAAATTGACCTCAAACGAAGCTCGTTCGCAGCCGTCAGTCAGCAGGCAAAAAGCAGTAACAGGTTCGTCTACCACGCTTGCCCCGATATATTGCGCCCTGTCGTGCCATATATCAGATGTGATAAACACAGTACTATTGATTTCTTCGCCGTGAAAAGGAGATATCAGCGGCAACCACTCGCCGTGCTTGGTGCGGTAGGCAGCGCGTCCGTCTCCTATATGGGCGCAGAGCAAGCCTATGGGCATATAGAGCAAGACAATGACCGTACAGGATAAGGAGGCGAAGTCCAATTGCGCATTGGCGGCGTATTGACGCAAATCAGTAGCTATTTCGTGCAGGAGATTAGCGGCCTGGGTCTGCCACTCGGCAGCGGTGGGCAATGGTTGGTTCTGCCTCTGTCGCCCATAATCGGCAAAGCGTGTCAGGGCAAAGTGTGCGGTTTGCTGTGCGCCATCTTTGGCGTGGTCGCACGAACCTGCCCCGTCGCAGACAACCGCCACGCCACTTTGTTCATCAATAGATAACATAGCATAGTAGTCTTGGCAAGGCAATTGCTGGGCAATATGGGCTGCGCCTGCTACGGACGCACAAGCAAATAGCCAAGGATAATCGGGCATAGGGCATGGTATTGGTACGGCAAAGGTACACTAAATCAGAAAGCCAAACAACTGTTGGGGTATTTTGGGACGCTCCCCTACCCCACTCCACTTGTTCAAATGTATAGCGGCGCAGTAAATATCGGAATATTTATTTTGAAATACAATTTACTTTGCAACACAAAGTAAATTGTAATAAAAAGCAAATACTTTATCATATAGCCTTAATCTACACATCGCTATTCAACTGCTTGTGTTTTGGAGAAACAACCAAGTAGTGTTTGTATAAACAATTAGGGCGCAAAAAAATGTAGTTTTTTGCGCCCTAATTGTTCTAAATAGAGTCTAATAAGACTCTAATAAGACTCTAACACTTTTTGAAACCTTTATAACTAACTGTTAATCAGCATATTACAGCAGAGCTTACTGCCACGAGGTACGGTAATCACTGCCACGAGGTACGGTAATCGCTGCCACAAGGTACGGTAATCGCTGCCACGAGGTACGGTAATCACTGCCACGAGGTACGGTAATCGCTGCCACGAAGTACGGTAATTTTTGAACAAATGTAAATGGCTGTTACTGCCACGAGGTACGGTAATCGCTGCCATGAAGTACGGTAATTTTTAAACAAATGCGAGCAGCAGTTACTGCCACGAAGTACGGTAACTGCTGCCACAAAGTACGGTAATTTTTGAACAAATGTAAATGGCTGTTACTGCCACGAAGTACGGTAACTGCTGCCATGAAGTACGGTAGCGCTCAAACCCAGCAGTTCTACGAGTGTATTTTTATCTATGCAATGCTTGTGCTTGTACGGATGCTTACTTGTCGATATGAGCCGCATCATATAGTCGCGCAATTGGGTCATGGCGGGCGTTAATTTATGTGGTCCGCCCATGGCTATAGATGTTTGCAGGTTTACGTCTTCTGGATATTCGATGAATTTGGTATCTATCTGGTCTACAAAAACGGGATTGAGTAGAAAAATAGCTTCGCCTTTAGTAGATGCCACTTCGCTTTCGTCGTCGGCAAGCAGGCTCAGTTCGGTTTTGGTCAGACCTTCGTAATACGATATGATGCGAAATAGGCTTTGGTATTCTTGGATTACGTCTACTACTTCGGTCACTTTGCCACTGCGTATTTCTTTGCGGTGGCGTTGATACATGATTAGGTACTTTTTGTCTTGTAAGCGCATCAATACGGCTTTGATATTTTGTATTTCTTTACCCGAATAGTTTTTGGTGCCGCTCACTTCGGTATATAGTTCGTGCGGGGCGATGCGCAATTTTGGATAGCTCGTCATTGTTCCGCCATACAGGTTTTGGACGGCAGGTAGGTTGCCTTGTAGGTCTTTGCCGCTTTTGAGGTTGAGCAATTTGATGATGGCGTTCAATACGCGGTCTTCAAATGGGTCTAATCGTATGCCTTGTACCAATACTTTGATACCTTGTATGCTATCTCGTACTTGCGGGCTTAGGGTATCGAATAGCCTTTCGAGGCTATCACCTTTGGTCTGTTTCAATTTTTGGTCGATATAATGCCCCGACACTCGAAATGTACCCTTTTTAGAACGCAGGGTTATGTCGAGTTTTAGGGGTTTATCGGCTTTTTCGGGCGGCAAATTCAATACTATACGTATAGCTTGCGCTAACAGCGGGCTGTGCAGTGCTTGTTCTACGCTGTCGGCAACGGATTTGTCGTTGTCGTTCAGCACCACGTCCAATTTGATATTATATCGGCTTCTGCCATACCACGTAGCTTTTATATCACTTACCTCTCGGTCTATGATTTCCAAGTATTGGTTTGCTTCTTGCGCTGTATCGTTGTTTGCTTCGGCATACCGCGCCAATTGCAATACGATAGCGCTTTTGGTCGATATATTGAGCTGTGCAGGTGGTGGTTGGTTGTTGAATATATCCATATTGTTAAGGCAGCAATGGCAACTTATTTTTTGGTAGGTTTGACGGCACCATTTTGGCTTTCCCATTGCTCGATATAACGCAGCAAGGCGGCATTGACGACTTCTTTTATTTGCAGTCTGTCCCAATAGGCAATGCTTTTTATCTTGTCTAACAGTTCTTCTTGGACAATAAAGGTGGCACGTGCCTCAGCGTGGTCGGTACTGCGGGTTGCCGTTTTGTCGTTGTCGTGTGCGTGGGTATTATCCTGCGCGGTGCTTAGTTGCTGTTCGGCAACGGGCATTTGGCTGGTGCCCAGCAAGTTGCTAAATTCCGATTTAAAGCCTTTTTTAGACATGCGATGTATTGTTTTAAAAATTATATTAATAATAAAAAATATCTCGTTGTTGGTAATGTAATATTACTCGATAATATGGTATTACTTGGTTTGCTAAAAAATCTCGTATTACTTAGTTTACTTGGTAATAACAGTATGTTTGTTTGTGCCGCTAATGTTTCAACTATTTAATGCTATTTGTAACTATTGGTTTGATTTTCTAATTTTGAGTAAAAAAAGTAACGGGAGCATCTGGCTCGCGCCCTTGCTACAATTTATCACACAGCCCATTCGTATATCACCCCTACGGGGTCCGCCTTTATTTTCTATTAGGATTTCGCCCTGACGGGGCTTGGAACAGTTATTGTCGGTTTTTCTGTTAGTGATTTCTAATTTTGAGTAAAAAAAATTAACGGAGACATCTTGCTTGCGCCCTTGCTACAAAGCAGCATTCACCAAAATTTATTACTGAAATTTAAAAATCAGACCGTTAATTTTCATTTCGTACCATTCGAAAATGGCATAAATCATCAATCCTAAATCGTGGCGTATCTACCATACTGTCAATATTTCGCGGCATAGGGCTTCGTAGTCTTCTGCTCCGTAGCTTTTTGGGCTGTACCTAAAAATATCCAAACCTTGGGCGGGAGCTTCGGCTAAGGCTATATTGTCGCGGATAAGCGTTTTGAATAATTTGTCTTGTAGTGCGCTTTCGATGCTTTCTTTCACATCGCGATTGAGTATTTTTCGGCTATCATATTTGGTAATAAATACTCGGTCTATATCCAAACCCACTGCACTGATGGCTTCGTTGAGTATGGCGTATCCTTTTAATGCCAAATACTCGGCTTCGATGGGTACTAAGATATAATCAGCAGCTACAAAGGCGTTGATGGTCAGTAGCCCTAATGATGGTGGGCAATCGAGTAATACATAATCATAGGCAGTTTGATGGGGTTTGAGCAGTTTTGCCAATATTTCTTCGCGTTTAAACTCGCTTGAAAGTTCCAATTCTGCCTTGTTCAATTCTAATGATGATGGAATGATAAACAGACAATCGGCTACTTGTAGGGCTCGGGGTTTGTCTATTTTGCGCAGTATTTTATAGATAGTCGTATCAGAGTCTTTCACCGTCACGTCTAAGCTATTGGTGAGGTTGGCTTGGGGGTCGAGGTCTATGAGTAGGGTGCGTTTGCCTGCTCGTGCCATAGCTGCCCCGATATTGAGTACTGATGTTGTTTTACCCACACCGCCTTTAAAATTGGCAATGGCTATTATTTTGGTCATTACAATAGTGTTTTTTTGATTTTATCGATTTTTCCCGTATTGCCGTTATAGTTTAGCAGGTCGGCAATATTGGCTATGCCACCTCTATTTTTGAGCAGTTTTACGTATAGCGTTTGGGGTTTGATATAGCCGCTACTTTTGAGTTCGGCGAGCAAGGTATCATTGCCGATGGGTTCAAAATTGTTGTTCCAGAAGCCGATGATGAGGTTAGCTACGCGCTCTATGTCGCCTGCTTCGCCTATTTTGGTGGCGTGCAGTAGGGCGGGGCTAATTACTTCGCGGTTAAACTGTGCCCCTAATACAACGGGCAAACCCGTCCGAACGACCATATCTTTGAGGTCAAGGCAAATTTCTTTCAATTCTTCTTGGCGATTGTTGAACCGTTGCCCGTTGCTGCGTTGCTTGTGCAATAGCTGCATATAATCGATGAGTATCGCGCCTAATTGGGCATTTTTTTGTAGGTATTCTATGGCGTTTATCAGGGTTTGGCTGTCGTAGTCTATATAATGGATATGTAGCCTGCCCGTTGTGATTAATTCGTCAAAAAAGCGTGCTTTGGCAGTATGGAACCATTCAGCAGTTTGTCGGTCAAAATGGGTGTCGGACGGAGCTACAAAATAGTTTTTGAGGCTCTGTCGATTGTTTTTGGCTAATGTTTTGTTGGTATATATGTTTAGGGCATTCAGCAATAGGGTATCGCTGTATTCTTCGTAACTAAAAAAATGGAATTGTCGGTCGGGATATCGTTGGCATAAATTGAGGAGTATATTGAGCAAAAACGTCGTTTTGCCGTGCGAAGTAGGTGCGCACAGAATAGATAATGCGCCCGCAGGCAATACAATTTCTTCGTTCCCCAGCGTATAACCACTTGACAAGGCAGGCGGCGTGTGGAGCAAACGCTCTTGCATCTCAGCCTCGCTTACCGTAGATAATAGATGGGCAAACAAGGGGCTTTGATGGTCTATCAGCAATTGACGGCTTTGGGTTTGTAGCCAATGCAATGCTTGGTTGGGTGTTTTGCTACGGCTTAGGGTCTGAGCATGACTCAATATTTGTTGTAGCGATTGGGCTTGGGCAGCCTGCCTCTGGGCACTTTCTTGGGCACTTACATAGTCGGCTAAGCTTTGTTGGGTGATGCCCCAAGCAGCCGTCGCTCGATAAAATCGGTGTAGCAGGCGGTCGCGTGCTATGGCATCGTGGGTAGCGGCTATTAGCTGGGCTACTTCTTGCAAAAAAACGTCTTGTTGTTGTCGGTTGTATTGCCCGCTGCTCTCCCCTACCCTACCCTTGTTGGGTTCATCATCATTATTCCAATGGTCAATATTACTAGTATTACTGTTATTATTTAGTTTACTCAGATTATCAAGGTTACTTGGTTTGTTAATATTTTCTGCGTTATTGGTATTATCAGTATTACTTGTATTATCCGTATTACTCGTTGTTTGGGGGGTATCGTTTTCATTTAACCCATATCTTGCCAGCAGTTTCTCGAAAGTATATTCGCAAGCAGGAATGGCGTGGTCAATGGCATTTTTCAGGGCATCAATGCCCGATTGTCGGATATATTGGTCGGGGTCTTTTACTGTTGTGGGCAATTGTGCGACGTAGGTTTTGAGCTTATTTTGCGCCGCACATATCGACAAAGCGCGGTCGGTAGCAGCGTGCCCCGCCGTATCGTTATCCAAACAAAATGTGAGCGAAGCTGCCCCATAGCGCATGGCTTGTTCTAATTGTTGTTGGTTGAACGCCGTGCCACCCAAAGCCACTACATTGTCTATGCCTTTCACTTCGGCATGTAGCGCGTCGAGCAGCCCCTCTACTACGACCAAATGTTTGTTGCCCTTGACGGCTTTTAGGTTAAACAAAGTATCGCCTTTTTTTAGTCCTGTCGAATACAAGTATTTGGGTACAATTGATGGCTCGTTGCTGCGGGCTATAATGCCCCTGATGCGCCCTACCGCATCGCGAAAAGGTATAGACAAGCAATGACTATTGCCGATGCGATCGTGCAGTTTGATGCAGTTGTGTATTGCTTCGGGGTCATGTTTTTTGGTTTGGGTGAGGTAAGCCAGTAATTTTTCATAGGACGGCACAAAGCCCAATTGCATGGCGGCGGTGTCGGCTTCGGTATAGCCGCGCTCGTGTAGGTATTGGCGCAGGGTGTCGCGCTTGTCGCCTGCATAAGGAGCTTCGTGTAGCAGATAAGTAAAATATTGTTGGGCATCTTCCCATATTGGGCTCTCGTGCCGCACTTGTTCGTAGCGCAATAGCTGCGAGCTGTCGGGGCTTAGGCGGGGCAGTGCCACGCCCGACAATTGTGCCAAACGCACCAAAGTATCGGCATTACTTAGGCGGTCGCGTTGTTGGATATAATCGAATATCGAAATACTATTGCGGGTATAATCAATCAATCGGCTGATATTGTTGGCATATACATATACCTTGCCTTTTGTGCCGTGTTCGCCCGTTATTTTTTGGTCGCTTGTCGATTGATAGCCTTTTCCCGTGCGTTTAAAACCAAATTCGGGCAAGGCGGTAGCCAGGCACCCAAACAAGGCGGGATATAGGTCGTAGTTCAGAAAATCGCTTAATTTGGACATTTATTAGGGCAGTTTACTGTATTTATTCAGTAAACCGAGTAATCTCGTATTATTTGGTAATATGGTATTACTCGGTTTATTGCATATTTGGGCAATATATATTTTCTTACAGAGGTGCGTATTGAGTAGGGTAATGGGGTTATTCTTTTTCGCCGCTTGTTTTTTTGTCTATGGTTTTGGGTTTTTTTTCGGGCAATACATTTTTAGCACTTACTACTTTTTCGCCCGTTTCGAGTTCGAGTTTTCGGCGGGCATTTCCTGCTATTTTTCCGCCTGCTCGGGCAGCTTCTCTATTTTGGTCGAAGCCTTGTGAGTCGCGCGATTTAGCGATTTCGGTCGTACTTGCTTCGCCCAACATCGTAAAAATCAGCTCTAAATCGGTCATGTGGTCGCGCAAGTTCTGGCTTTTTAGTTTTTTGATGTCTTTGTGTTCGGTGGGCGTAAGCCCGAAGGTAGCCTTAGAAATTTCGGCAGTGAGTATCGAATATTCTTTGCCTTCTTGTACGCCGCGATATTTCCATTCATCGGTCAATTTTTGGCGTATTTGTATGCTGCGCATGCGTTTGTCTATCCATTCATCGCTATATCCCTTAGCGCGATATAGCTCGATGGCGCGTTGCGAGGCTAATTCGGGGTTGTCTATTTCTTGTATGCGTTCAGAACCCACATTTGCCAACCACATTTTGAAAGGTTCAGCTTTAGGCGAGGGAATGCTCTGTATGATGCGCAAAAGTGTTGGGGTATTAGCGGCATCAGTAAGGCGCATTTTGCCGTCGGCGGCGGGCAATTTCAACTGTACGATTTTTTCGTACACTTCGCTGCCCTCTGCTTTTAGCTTGCGTTTCAAATCGCTTAGATAGCGGCGCGGCAGGCTGGTATCGGTCAGTACGGCTACTACATCAACTAAGGCGACATACCATTGTTGCTCTTCCTCGTGCCAATAAGTACGTACTTGGTGTATGCCTTCGAATAGTTGTATCTGCATAAAACGGATATAAATAAAAATAGGTAATTATTTAGGGTATAGGGTATGGGGTAATGGTTATATCTATCTAACGATGCCTGAAATCATTGCATATTCGATTAGAAATAGCTATTCTTGGGGGCTGCCCCTACAAGGCTAAATAGTTACATCGTTTCTTAAAATGCCGTAGGCATGTTATATTGGTAGTAGCATATAGCAAGTACGACTCTTAGAATGCCGTAGGTATGGCATCTAACAGTAGGTCTGTGGGGAATAAATACGACCTACAAACAGAAACCGAAACGAAAAGGTGCAGAGCCTAAATAGTTACTTCTATCATCAAGTAATCTAAGTTTACTCGGCTTACTTAGTTTCCCAATATTACTCAGTTTACTCGGCTGCTTGATACAACTCGGTAAACTGAGATGTGCAAAGTTACGCGGTTTATTCATATTACCCAAGTATAGGGCAAAAATATTGGGTGAAAACGCGCCTTTTACGCGCCCTAATGCTATATTTGTACTGTCATTTTTGCTGCCCTCCAACTCATTATGTCTAACCACGTCACCATTAAGCGGGTATCATTTCACGTTTGGCTACCCACAGCCGACGAAGCGGCAGACATGCAGGAGCGCGTCAAGGATTTGTTTTATAGCCGTCTTTTGTCAGCATTAGAACATTTGTTTGCTCGGTATAACAGCGATGATATTTGGTGGCGCATCGATACTTTGCATATAGACATCGGGCAAATAAATGCTAATTTTTCGGACGAAGATGTCTGTGGGCGTATTGTAGCAGCTATCGCCGACTATTTAGAACAATTACTGCGCAACGGCAATACGGATATGCCTTGGTGGACAGACAACAACACGCAAGCCAATAGCTACGCTTATGGCTACGACCAAGAGCCGCCCGATAGCGGCAAACCATGGTGGGCTACCGCCGATTCAAATACCGCCGATGGGCATACGATACGCCGAAAGGCATCTGCCCACCAAGCCCGCGCTGCTGCAATAGCTCCTTTATCGGCACATGATTTAGCCCTACAAAGTTTTGCCTACTTTTTGCAATATGGCGTTTTGCCTTGGTACTATCAAGGTACTTTGACTGATTTGCAGCAGCAAATAGCCAATAATATCCCCGAAGCTGCCGCTTTATTATGGCATCTACCTACGACATCGACCGACCTAAAACACTATACGCGCCGATTAGCACAACAATTCGACGCGCCTACCGTAGATGCGCTATTAGCTATTTTTTATAGCCACCAAACCGCACTAATTGCCCAATGGCAACGCTATTTCGCACCTTATTGGAGGCATCGGCTATCTGCAACAGCCTTTGCTGCCAAGTGGCGCGAAGCACAATTGTTAGTTGCTTTAGTCTATCGCCGCCTTGATGCCTCGCCTCCCATCTTGCTGCGCCAAATTGTAGCCGCCTTAGCACAAGCCTTAGCGATGACCTTGGACGAATGGTTGGAAACCTTGTATGCGCAGACAAACCCCGCAGCGGCAGAGATTTCGCCTACTTCGGCATTGAACGAAGTAGCAGCAGCAACAGAACTCGCCGAAACAAGCAGCGACGAGGCTATTATGCAACTGCGCTTTGGCACGCCCGCAGATAAAATAGCTTCCAAATCAACAGTCGATTTGACCGAAGATAATTATGACGAATCAGTACAAGGCGAAAGGCAATTGCCCATCACCGCTTCCACAAGCAAAAAAATAGACTTCGATACCGAAGAGTCCGCTTGGACCGATATATTGGGCGAGCTATACCACCATGTTGGGCAACAAAAAGACTTGTTTGCCGACCAACAAATATTGACGCAGAATATAGCCACTTGGCTCGATAAGGTACGCACCGCGCTAAGTCCGCCCAGGTGGAAGCCCGATTTTAGCCGTGTCGAGGGCTTATTGACCGAACTATCGCTTGCCCTTACGCAGTTGCTGCAAAGCTATGCCGCCGAATGGTCGCCTCAAATAACGATACTTAAAACAACTGACGACAATGCAATATCTACCGAGCAATTGCTTGCCGATAGTCATCAATCACCCGACAAAACGCCATTAACCGACCAACAGCGAGACGAGATAAAGGCAATGCTGCAATGGGCAATTGTTTGGCAAAATGTTTTACAAACTGCTCTAACTGATACAAGTACCCAGCAAGCGGTTGTAAATACCCCATACTACTATACTGTCGTGCAAACCTTTGGGCAGAATATACCCACTGCAGCAAACTTATTAGAAGCGTACAAGCCGATAAACATTGACCAACAAACCAACCTGAGTGCACTTATCGCCCAATTAGCCGAAATAACCCGCGATATAGGGCAAAAAACAGCACAATTGTCACAATCCGCCGCCTATACGCGCTTAGCCAACTTGCCACAATTATTAGAACAATGGCGCGAAATGTCGCCCGCAAGTGCCTTACAGCCCTTGGAACAGGCACTTGAACGCAATTATTTTGCCCCAACTGATTTAGAACCTTTGCAGCACTGGATACGCGCATGGGTAGATAAAAAAATGCAATTGTCTGACGATGCCGATTGGCTAAATGTGCAATTGTACGAATTATCCGTGCTGACACGCCAATGGTTGCGCGTGACAGAGGCTTTGGCTGTGTTGGGTGAATGGAATATTGCCGATATGCCGATAGACACCCACTTAGCTGCCGATGATAGACAGGGCGATTTACAGCTACAAATCGAGCGACTAACGAAAACCATTGCAGAAGGTAGGGCTACTGATGCCGATTCTATGGAATATCGGAACCTACAAATGCAATATTTAAGGCAGATGGGTGCTGCATTATACAGTTATTTACGAGCATTAGCGGCTATTTGGTCGCAAAGTGTGCAGCTATTAGCACAAATAGGCGAAATGCCCGAAGGCAAGGTATATTGGTATGACAGCGACAAGGAAAACAAGTATCCAACTGCCGCTGAATCATTACATAGTGCTGATAAAGGCTTGTTGCAAGACCTATTAGCCCAAACCAAAACGATGTCGCTTGAAATAAGCATTTCGGCACAGCGCAACACCTATTCGCATATAGCAGATACTTTGGAGCAGATGCTAATTATAGCTACCGACATACAGCAGCATTTGATACCAATAGCCCAGCTACCGCCTGACGAACCCCGCCAGCCACTTGCTGCTGATGCCCTTAACCTCGCTCAATCCCTTCAAAATGCACTCTCGCGCTTGGCTAAAAAATTGCGTATCGCTGCATTACAGTACCAAATCAACCGCAATTTGCCGATTATCGCCGCCGCCGCACACCTTGATAAAGATGACTCAGCCGCTATCACAAGCAGCGATACCATCAATACTACTTTGAACCTTGATACACCAATTATCTCTGTTGAAAGCCGAGAGCATACCCCCACTGATAATATTGCTGATTTACCCGTCGTGCCGATGACCGCTCCTGCCGCGAATATCTTTGCCCCTGCCGACACCGACAAACCCACGCTATCGGATAACAAGATGGCAAATATCTTACTACCCGAATTTATCGCTAATTTGGACGAGTCTTTTGCCAATTTGATGCAATTATTGTCGGGCTTGGGAACGACCGATGATACTGAAATAGAACCTAAACTGGAAGAAAATGATGTATTGAGCGATGCTATTGGAGTAGATAGCGATAGGGTAGGGGAGGGACTGCCCACCGCCGATGAAAAAGACCTAACCGCAACAACTCGCGACGAAGAAGGGCATGAGGACAATATTACCACTTGGGGCGATGTCGATGCCGATTTGTTAGCTGCTGCCCAATCATTGATTGAAGATGGTTTAGGGCTTGATATGAGACAAGCGGACAAAAGCACTAATGAGCCGCTGCTACTAAGTGCTGATAGCCAAAATACTTATCCCATTCTAACTGGCAATACCGATATATCGATAAATATCCCTATATTGTCCCTCGATAGGGTAGGGGAGGATAATAATGGCACAGATAATACCGAGAAAGTAGATGATAGCGATATATCAAGCGAACACTACGAATTGAGCAATACAGACTTACCGAGTAATACGGATAAACAAATCGATGCGGATAAAACAATACTAAGCGATGAATTGAGTAATACGGATAAACCAAGTAATATTGACTTACCGAGTAATACGGATAAACCGATTATTTCAGATAAACAAATCGATGCAGATAAAACAATATTAAGCGATGAATTGAGTAATACGGATAAACCAAGTAATATTGACTTACCGAGTAATACGGATAAACCGATTATTTCAGATAAACAAATCGATGCAGATAAAACAATATTAAGCGGTGAATTGAGTAATACGGATAAACCAAGTAATATTGACTTACCGAGTAATACGGATAAACCAATTATTTTGGATAAACAAATCGATGCGGATAAAACAATACTAAGCGATGAATTGAGTAATACGGATAAACCAAGTAATACAGACTTACCGAATAATGCGGATAAACAAATCGATGCGGATAAAACAATACTAAGCGATGAATTGAATAATACGGATAAACCAAGTAATATTGACTTACCGAGTAATACGGATAAATTGATTATTTCGGATAAACAAATCGATGCGGATAAAACAATACTAAGCGATGAATTGAGTAATACGGATAAACCAAGTAATACAGACTTACCGAATAATGCGGATAAACAAATCGATGCGGATAAAACAATACTAAGCGATGAATTGAGTAATACGGATAAACCAAGTAATACAGACTTACCGAATAATGCGGATAAACCAATTATTTCGGATAAACAAATCGATGCAGATAAATCGATTCTAAGCGATGAATTGAGTAATACGGATATACCAAGTAATATAGACTTACCGAATAATGCGGATAAACGAAGCGATGCAGATAAATCAATACTAAGCGATGAATTGAGTAATACGGATAAACCAAGTAATACAGACTTACCGAGTAATACAGATAAACCGCTTATTTCGGATAAACAAATCGATGCGGATAAGACAATACTAAGCGATGAATTGAGTAATACGGATAAACCAAGTAATACTGACTTACCGAATAATACAGATAAACCGCTTATTTCGGATAAACAAATCGAAGCAGATAAATCAATACTAAGCGATGAATTGAGTAATACGGATAAACCAAGTAATACTGACTTACCGAGTAATACAGATAAACCGCTTATTTCGGATAAACAAATCGAAGCAGATAAATCAATACTAAGCGATGAATTGAGTAATACGGATAAACCAAGTAATACTGACTTACCGAGTAATACAGATAAACTGAGTATTAGGGAGGAGGAGAGCGATACAGATATTGAGAGTGGCTACGCGGAGCAAGACACATTTAGCAATTGGTCCGTATTTCAAGATGTTCAGGCTGAATTAGCCCAAGATGCTATAGCTGAGGATAACATAACTGTTGCCGATGGAATGGGTGTCGTAGTACAAGGAGATGACATAATCCAGATCGGCGATATTGATATACCAAGCGACCAAATCCGAGAGTTGCCGCCGCCGCCGCAGGCAATAGACGACAAAGGTTTAGTTCCAATGGAGCAGGCAAGTGAGCGGGGTAGGGTAGGGGAAGACGAAGAAGAACGATATAGGCAATACCGCAAGCGGATGTCCCAAAAAAATGATTTTAAACGACAATGGGACGACTATCTAACAGCCCTGCAAAGCGGCGACCAATCGGTATATGGCGCGTCCGAGCCTACGATAGTGCCCTATCGCCTACCCAAAGAATCGCAGAGCGAAGAATGGTATATCGACAACGCAGGGTTGATATTGCTGTGGGTTTATTTAGGTTATTTTTTCCGCGACTTGCAATTGATAGACAAAGGCAAATTTGCAGACGATGCCGCCCAACAACGCGCCGTGCATCTCTTGCAATATGTGGCTACGAAACAAGAAAATGCCGAAGAACCATTGCTGCTATTGAACAAAATCTTGTGCGGAATGCCCTACGACGAACCAATAGAGCGCGAAGTAGCCTTGACCGATAAGGAAAAAGAAGCCTGCAACAAGTTGATAAGCTCTGCCATTAAAAATTGGTCGGCACTCAAAAATACGAGTATCGAAGGCTATCGCGAGGCATTTATACAGCGCGAAGGCAAATTGACCTATACCGAAGAAGGTTGGAAACTGTTAGTTACGCCTAAAACATACGATATATTGGTCAATTATTTGCCTTATGGCATTTCGCTCATTCGACAAGCATGGATGACCGATAATTTATGGGTCGAATGGGTATGAAATAACACGGTAATATCTATAAAAAATAAGTAATTTTATTCATCAACCACTACAAAGCTCAAATTTATGAACGGTAGAAACGTAAAAATATCTATCGACTATCTGCGATACGTGTTGCGCATACGCTTTCAACAGCATTTCGGGACCGATGATACCCCCGAAACCATCGAGCCGCCCCAATTGGCCAGCGACGGCTCGCCCTTTTACGAATATGTATCTCAGCATGATTTGTCGTTTAATGAATATATTATATTATTATTGGCATTGACACCGCACGTACAGCCCGACATATTTTCCAAAACCGTACAAGAGTTTATGCCCGAAGGCGGCGACTTTCCCGAATTTGGCGGCGTTAAGGGCACCAATCACAGAGGTTTCTTGCCGACGGGCGAAACGGCTGTATTCCTCTTAGCAGAAGGCGATTATGAAAAGCGTTTCGCGGTGCAAAAGATATTCTCAGACGACCATTTTTTTTATCGCCAGAATGTATTGCGCATCGAGGAGCCACCCGAGGGCGAACCCATGTTGAGCGGACGTTTGGCAATGTCGCGCGAGTTCATAGAATTGTTCACATCAGGCGACGAATATCGCCCTAAATTTACGACCAACTTTCCTGCCAAACGAGTGCATACCCAAATGACTTGGGACGATTTGATACTCAACTATCAAACTATGCAACAGATAGAAGACATCAAAAATTGGACGCTCTACCACCAACAATTTTTGGACGATTGGCAAATGCGGCGCAAAGTGAAGCCAGGATATCGCGCCCTATTCTACGGACCACCCGGAACAGGCAAGACCCTAACAGCCAGCTTATTGGGCAAATACACAGAACGCGATGTATACAAAATAGATTTGTCGATGGTGGTATCAAAATATATCGGCGAGACAGAAAAAAACCTATCTAAAATCTTTGACCAAGCAGAACATCGACATTGGATTCTATTTTTTGACGAAGCCGACTCAATTTTTGGCAAGCGCACAGGCGTTCAGAGTTCTAACGACAAATATGCCAACCAAGAAGTATCATTCTTGTTACAGCGCATCGAAGATTATGACGGGCTAATTATTTTGGCATCAAACCTAAAAAGCAATATCGATACTGCCTTTTTGCGCCGTTTTCATAGCGTCATCTATTTTCCGCTACCCGACGAAGATGAACGCTTGGTATTGTGGCGCAAAAGTTTTCCGCCACAGGTTGTTTTTTCGCCCGATGTCAATTTTAAACATATAGCTACCCAATACGAAATGTCGGGTGCATTGATTATGAACGTAGTACAACACGCCTGCCTACGCGCCTTAGCACGCCAAAGCGACCAAATTGCCCAACGCGATATTGTAGAAGGCATACAACGCGAATTTTTTAAGCAAGGCAAAACACTATAATTTTGTAATGTAAATATAAACAAAACATGCACATTTATTTATTTTTTTCAAAAAAAGAAGCTAAACCGAAAAAAATAGGCTATATTTGGCACTCTATACATTAGCATATCGCGCCAAACGCCCTACCTCATAATCATACAATCTGGCATCTATGCATAACCTCAGCGAAAATACCGTATTTCACCAGCGTTACCTACTCCTTAGCTTACTCGGTTCGGGTGCTTTTTCCGAAGTTTGGAAAGCCCGCGACCAAAGAACAGGCACTACCGTAGCTATCAAAATATTTGCCCCCGATAAAGGCATAGACCAAGACGGCATTGAAGCCTTTGCCGAAGAATTTCGTACTACCAGCGAATTGATACACCCCCACATCTTGCGAGCCAACTATTTTGATGTGTGCGAGCAATCGCCCTATTTGGTCCTGCCTTATTGTAAAGGGCGAAGCCTAAGCGCGTGGCTGGCGCAAAAACATCCATTTAGCGAGCAAAACATCGCCGAAATCATGTATCAAATCGGCAGCGCATTAGCCTATATACACCAATCAAAAGATGAAGACGGCAATATTATTGTTCATAAAGACATTAAACCTGCCAATATCCTTATCAAAGACGAGCGTTTGGGCAATTACCTATTGGCAGATTTCGGTATTAGCTCACGCATGAAACATACCGTAGCGCGAAGCGTGCTGGGAAGCAGCCTAAATCTCAATTCCTACAATTCTTTTACGCCCGCCTACGCACCACCTGAAGTGAACCGTAGTCTGCCCGCGCCATCAGGCGATGTTTTTTCATTGGGTATGACTCTCCTCGAACTTATCTACGGAAAGCCATTGCCCTATCCCCAGCCATTAGGGCAAATGTTAGGACGTACTAACGAATTGCCCGAACTGCCCCCTATGTCAGACCGATTCTCCGACTCCTTATGTGGACTGGTATTAGCCTGCCTCGACCCCGATAAATACAAACGACCCACCGCTGCATCTTTAGCCGAACAATCCGAATTTTTTCTCAAAAACGGGCATTGGAAAACTAAATACCCGCCTACCGAAAATATCAGCCGAGCCATCGTAAACGATATTTTGCAAAATATCAATGACGAAGAAGATACCATCCCTATCGCCAAATCGAGCCTCCCACACACGACCAACGACGAAGAGGATACTCGCGCCGTATCCAATAAAAAATCTACTGACCAAAGTAGTTTTGACCAAATAGTAGTATCAAAAATTTCGCTCGAAGGAGATGCCGACAAAAGAACCATACCACCACCGCCAGCGCACAAATCTGACAATAACCCGCCCTTTATCGAAGAACAAATCGAACCCGAAACCAAGAAAAATACGAGCGGGCGCATAGCGCAAAGACAGACCCACACCAACGAGCCGCCAAGGTCATCTATTTTGCCCAAAGCCTTGATAGGCACAGCAGTAGCTATAGCATTAGCAATCGGAGCATGGGTAGGAGGTTTTATCCAGGCGGAACCACCACCCCACCTGCCGCTGCTACGATATGGCATGAAGAAAGTATCGTCAAGGATTTGCCCGAAACCTACCGAAATTTTCTAAGTGCCTACCAAGAGAAACGCCACCCCAGCGACAAAAATTTTATCTTGTATAGTAGTAATGACTGGACATTGATAGATTATCAAATGGGTGCTGATAGCCAAAAGAGCTTAGCTTGCCTGCTCCACGACCAAACCACCAATCCTCCCAAAGTGCGCTTGGTTATTTGGCACCCCGATACAAAAGGGCAATTAGTATTAGATAGTAACATATCACCCATTACTTGTAACGACTGTAAAGGCATTATTGCTCAAGAAAGCACCATACCTACCGTTTGTGCTATTGATGCCACCGCCGCTACTACTGCCCAGCCCGTCACAATGCCCTATGCCTACCTCAAAACCGACGAGCCTAATCCACGCATTATTTACCGCTCAAAAAGCGGAAATATCGGGCTGTGCTATGGCAAATAAATCCCTCAAACGTCATATCTGCACTGCGCATTTGCCAACAAGAACCAATAAAATTTGAGAGATGCTACAAGAGCATTTAGCCCCACATGCCACCACTACAATAGTTATTTATACAGCTAACTCAACCTCTCATGAAAAAAAATACCGTTCTTATACTTGTTTTGTGGGCAATTGCTATGGCTAATTTGGAAGCACAAACTTGTAATGATCTTAGCTTTGGCAGCATTACAGCCTCACCTACAAGCGTTTGTGCAGGGCAAAATACCAATTTGACTGCCACGCTCAATAGCACATATCAAGTAACTTTTACAGGTAACGGCGGTGCTATGATCAACGATAATGCTGCTGCCACGCCTTCTCCTCTTACACTTACCGTTTTGGGCTTGCCTGCGAGTGGTGTCACCGTAGCTTCTATTACCCTCAACGGATTGACCCATACGCTTACCCAAGATATAGACATCTACGTCCAATCGCCAACAGCAACTAACGTAGTGTTAATGTCTGATATACCCGATAATAGCGGCGTTATTGATGTCGATATAACCCTGCAAGATGGAGGAAGCCCTTTCCCTGCCGACATAATAACAGGTACTTATGCCCCTGCCAACCAAGACGGTGGCGACCCTGACAATGCACCAGGCGGTGCGGGAATGTTATTATCGGCTTTTACGGGCAATGCCAACGGCACATGGAATCTTTTTATCAACGACGATACAAATACTAATACGGGTACGCTCGAATCTTGGAGTATTACCTTTAATGTTCCAACCTCAACAGGCATTAGCTATCAATGGTCTTCCAACAATGGTACAAGCATCAATAACGCCACCACCGCAGCAGCTAATTCTGCACCCACAACTAATACTACTTACTCCGTTACAGCAACAGGTATTGGCGGCTGTACGGCAACAGGATCTGTAAGTGTCACCGCAACCGCTTTGCCCACAGTAAACGACCCTACTGACCAAAGCGTCTGCGCAGGTTCGAATACAACGGCAGTAAGTTTTAGTGGCTCAGGTGGTGCTACTTTTTCTTGGACTAATAATACGCCCAGCATTGGCTTGGCGGCATCAGGTACGGGTAATATCGCTGCATTTTCTGCCCTTAATTCAGGTACATCTCCTATTACAGCAACCATTACAGTTACTCCCTCCATTGGAGGTGCTTGTAGTGGCACGCCCCAAACATTTACTATTACCGTCAATCCTGTTCCTACCGCTACTATCGCTTTATCCGAAAGTTCCAACGCTACGCCCAACGGAAATGTCTGTAGCGGGGAGAGTATCACCCTCATCGCGTCGGGCGGCATATCCTATAATTGGAGCAACGGCGGAGGCACTAACTCTTTCATCAATGACATACCCACTTTCCCATCAGAAACCTACACCGTAACTGTAACTGCTATAGGAGGCTGTACGGCTACTGCATCTCGCACCGTAACCGCCAATAGCCTACCCACTGTCACCATAACCCCTACCTCACCCACAATATGCGTAGGTAGTAGCACTGCCCTAACTGCGTCAGGAGGTACGACCTATACATGGTCAGCATCGGGAGGGGGTAATATCGTTAGTGGAGGCAATAGTGCTACTCCTACGGTTAATGCGGCTGGTTCATATAGTGTAACAGCGACTACTGCGGGTTGTACGGCGACAAATGCCGTAGTTGTTACTGCTACTAATCCGCCCAATGCGGGTGTAGCACAGTCGGCATTGTCGGTGTGCAATAACAGTACGACCCCTGTGGGCTTGTTCAGTCTTTTGAGCAATGCGCAATCGGGCGGCGTTTGGACGGTGGCGAGTGGTAGCCCCGCAAGCGGAACGTTTAATGCTTCTAATGGCACTTTTACGCCGAATGGCAATGCGGTAGGCACTTTTACCTTTACTTATACCGTAACGGGTGCTGCGGGTTGTCCGGGCACGGATAGCGAGACGGTGACGGTTATTTTGACTGGTGCGGTGAGCGCGGGCACAGCCTCAGCCCCTCAATCTGCTTGTGTGAATAGCACCAATGCGATTAGTTTGCTGAATTTATTGACGGAGGAGACCTCGGGCGGTGTTTGGACGGTGGCATCGGGCAGCCCTGCAAGCGGAACATTTAATGCAACCAACGGCACTTTTACGCCGAATGGCAATGCCAAGGCACTTTACCTTTACTTATACCGTTACAGGCGCATCGGGTTGTCCGGGCACAGATAGCGAGACGGTGACGATTATCTTGACGAGTACGCCTAACGCGGGTGTAGCACAGTCGGCATTGTCGGTGTGCAATAACAGTACGACCCTGGGTTTGTTCAGTCTTTTTGACGAATGCGCAATCGGGCGGCGTTTGGACGGTGGCGAGTGGTAGCCCCGCAAGCGGAACGTTTAATGCTTCTAATGGCACTTTTTACGCCGAATGGCAATGCGGTAGGCACTTTTACCTTTACTTATACCGTAACGGGTGCGGGTTGTCCGGGCACGGATAGCGAGACGGTGACGGTTATTTTGACTGGTGCGGTGAGCGCGGGCACAGCCTCAGCCCCTCAATCTGCTTGTGTGAATAGTACCAATGCAATTAGTTTGCTGAATTTATTGACGGGCGAGACCTCGGGCGGTGTCTGGACGGTGGCATCGGGTAGCCCTGCAAGCGGAACATTTAATGCAACCAACGGCACTTTTACGCCGAATGGCAATGCCGTTGGCACCTTTACCTTTACTTATACCGTTACAGGCGCATCGGGTTGTCCGGGCACAGATAGCGAGACGGTGACGATTATCTTGACGAGTACGCCTAACGCGGGTGTAG
The DNA here is from genome assembly GCA_016711295.1 of Sphingobacteriales bacterium. Lineage (GTDB taxonomy): Bacteria > Bacteroidota > Bacteroidia > Chitinophagales > UBA2359 > JADJTE01. The sequence continues at coordinate 26,559 of JADJTE010000014.1, forward strand.
CACAGTCGGCATTGTCGGTGTGCAATAACAGTACGACCCCTGTGGGCTTGTTCAGTCTTTTGACGAATGCGCAATCGGGCGGTGTTTGGACTGTGGCATCGGGTAGCCCCGCGAGCGGAACGTTTACTGCTTCTAATGGCACTTTTACGCCGAATGGCAATGCGGTAGGTACTTTTACCTTTACTTATACCGTAACGGGTGCTGCGGGTTGTCCGGGGCACGGATAGCGAGACGGTGACGGTTATTTTGACGGGTGCGGTGAGTGCGGGCACAGCCTCCGCCCCTCAATCTGCTTGTGTGAATAGCACCAATGCGATTAGTTTGCTGGGTTTATTGACGGAGGAGACCTCGGGCGGTGTTTGGACGGTGGCATCGGGCAGCCCTGCAAGCGGAACATTTAATGCAACCAACGGCACTTTTACGCCGAATGGCAATGCCGTTGGCACCTTTACCTTTACTTATACCGTTACAGGCGCATCGGGTTGTCCGGGCACAGATAGCGAGACGGTGACGATTATCTTGACGAGTACGCCTAACGCGGGTGTAGCACAGTCGGCATTGTCGGTGTGCAATAACAGTACGACCCCTGTGGGTTTGTTCAGTCTTTTGACGAATGCGCAATCGGGCGGCGTTTGGACGGTGGCGAGTGGTAGCCCCGCAAGCGGAACGTTTAATGCTTCTAATGGCACTTTTACGCCGAATGGCAATGCGGTAGGCACTTTTACCTTTACTTATACCGTAACGGGTGCTGCGGGTTGTCCGGGCACGGATAGCGAGACGGTGACGGTTATTTTGACGGGTGCGGTGAGCGCGGGCACAGCCTCAGCCCCTCAATCTGCTTGTGTGAATAGTACCAATGCAATTAGTTTGCTGAATTTATTGACGGGCGAGACCTCGGGCGGTGTCTGGACGGTGGCATCGGGTAGCCCTGCAAGCGGAACATTTAATGCTTCTAATGGCACCTTTACGCCAAATGGCAATGCGGTAGGTACCTTTACCTTTACTTATACCGTTACAGGTGCTGCGGGTTGTCCTGGCACAGATAGCGAGACGGTGACGATTATTTTGACGAGTACGCCTAACGCGGGTGTAGCACAGTCGGCATTGTCGGTGTGCAATAACAGTACGACCCCTGTGGGCTTGTTCAGTCTTTTGAGCAATGCGCAATCGGGTGGTGTTTGGACGGTGGCATCGGGTAGCCCTGCAAGCGGAACGTTTAATGCTTCTAATGGCACTTTTACGCCGAATGGCAATGCGGTAGGCACTTTTACCTTTACTTATACGGTGACAGGTGCTGCGGGTTGTCCGGGCACGGATAGCGAGACGGTGACGGTTATTTTGACTGGTGCGGTGAGCGCGGGCACAGCCTCAGCCCCTCAATCTGCTTGTGTGAATAGCACGAATGCAATTAGTTTGCTGAATTTATTGACAGGCGAGACCTCGGGCGGTGTTTGGACTGTGGCATCGGGTAGCCCTGCGAGCGGAACATTTAATGCAACAAACGGCACCTTTACGCCAAATGGCAATGCCGTTGGAACATTCACCTTTACTTATACCGTAACAGGTGCTGCGGGTTGTCCGGGCACAGATAGCGAGACGGTGACAATTATCCTGACGAGTACGCCTAACGCGGGTGTAGCACAGTCGGCATTGTCGGTGTGCAATAACAGTACGACCCCCGTGGGTTTGTTCAGCCTTTTGACAAATGCGCAATCGGGTGGAGTTTGGACTGTGGCATCGGGTAGCCCCGCAAGCGGAACGTTCAATGCTTCAAATGGCACTTTTACGCCGAATGGCAATGCGGTAGGCACTTTTACCTTTACTTATACGGTGACAGGTGCTGCGGGTTGTCCGGGTACGGATAGCGAGACGGTGACGGTTATTTTGACGGGTGCGGTGAGCGCGGGCACAGCCTCAGCCCCTCAATCTGCTTGTGTGAATAGCACGAATGCAATTAGTTTGCTGAATTTATTGACAGGCGAGACCTCGGGCGGTGTTTGGACTGTGGCATCGGGTAGCCCTGCAAGCGGGACATTTAATGCAACAAACGGCACCTTTACACCGAATGGCAATGCCGTTGGAACATTCACCTTTACTTATACGGTGACAGGTGCTGCGGGTTGTCCGGGCACAGATAGCGAGACGGTGACGATTATCCTGACGAGTACGCCTAACGCGGGTGTAGCGCAGTCTGCTTTGTCGGTTTGCAATAACAGTACGACCCCTGTGGGCTTGTTCAGTCTTTTGAGCAATGCGCAATCGGGTGGAGTTTGGACGGTGGCATCGGGTAGCCCCGCGAGCGGAACGTTCAATGCTTCAAATGGCACATTTACGCCGAATGGCAATGCGGTAGGCACTTTTACCTTTACTTATACGGTGACAGGTGCTGCGGGTTGTCCGGGCACGGATAGCGAGACGGTGACGGTTATTTTGACGGGTGCGGTGAGTGCGGGCACGGCATCAGCCCCTCAATCTGCTTGTGTGAATAGCACGAATGCGATTAGTTTGCTGAATTTATTGACGGGCGAGACCTCGGGCGGTGTTTGGACGGTGGCATCGGGTAGCCCTGCAAGCGGAACATTTAATGCAACAAACGGCACCTTTACACCGAATGGCAATGCCGTTGGAACATTCACCTTTACTTATACGGTGACAGGTGCTGCGGGTTGTCCGGGCACAGATAGCGAGACGGTGACGATTATCCTGACGAGTACGCCTAACGCGGGTGTAGCGCAGTCTGCTTTGTCGGTGTGCAATAACAGTACGACCCCTGTGGGCTTGTTCAGTCTTTTGAGCAATGCGCAATCGGGTGGTGTTTGGACGGTGGCATCGGGTAGCCCCGCGAGCGGAACGTTCAATGCTTCAAATGGCACATTTACGCCGAATGGCAATGCGGTAGGCACTTTCACCTTTACTTATACGGTGACAGGTGCTGCGGGCTGTCCGGGCACGGATAGCGAGACGGTGACGGTTATTTTGACGGGTGCGGTGAGTGCGGGCACGGCATCAGCCCCTCAATCTGCTTGTGTGAATAGCACGAATGCGATTAGTTTGCTGAATTTATTGACGGGCGAGACCTCGGGCGGTGTTTGGACGGTGGCATCGGGTAGCCCTGCAAGCGGAACATTTAATGCAACAAACGGCACCTTTACACCGAATGGCAATGCCGTTGGAACATTCACCTTTACTTATACGGTGACAGGTGCTGCGGGTTGTCCGGGCACAGATAGCGAGACGGTGACGATTATCCTGACGAGTACGCCTAATGCGGGTGTAGCACAGTCGGCATTGTCGGTTTGCAATAACAGTACGACCCCTGTGGGCTTGTTCAGTCTTTTGAGCAATGCGCAATCGGGTGGAGTTTGGACTGTGGCATCGGGTAGCCCCGCAAGCGGAACGTTCAATGCTTCAAATGGCACTTTTACGCCGAATGGCAATGCGGTAGGCACTTTTACCTTTACTTATACGGTGACAGGTGCTGCGGGTTGTCCGGGCACGGATAGCGAGACGGTGACGGTTATTTTGACGGGTGCGGTGAGTGCGGGCATCAGCCCCTCAATCTGCTTGTGTGAATAGCACGAATGCGATTAGTTTGCTGAATTTATTGACAGGGGAGACCTCGGGCGGTGCTTGGACGGTGGCATCGGGTAGCCCCGCGAGCGGAACATTTAATGCCTTAGACGGCACCTTTACGCCGAATGGTAATACAGTAGGTACCTTTTCTTTCACTTATGCAGTAACGGGCACACCGAGTTGTCCGGGTGCTGATAGCGAGACGGTGACGATTATCCTGACGAGTACGCCTAATGCGGGTGTAGCACAGTCGGCATTGTCGGTGTGCAATAACAGTACGACCCCTGTGGGCTTGTTCAGTCTTTTGAGCAATGCGCAATCGGGTGGGGTTTGGACGGTGGCAAGCGGTAGTCCCGCGAGCGGAACGTTTAATGATGCAAATGGTACGTTCACACCGAGTGGGAATACCAATGGGAATTATTCGTTTACTTATACTGTGACGGGTGCTGCGGGTTGTCCGGGTACGGATAGCGAGACGGTGACGGTAGTTTTAACCGATGTACTAAACGCGGGTACTGCTTTGCCGCCCTTGAATGCCTGTTTTAATGGAACCTTGACGATTGCTTTGAGTGCGCTTTTACAAGATGAAACACTTGGTGGAGTATGGTCGGTCAAGAGTGGTAGCCCTTTGATAGGTACATTTAATAGTGTTGGGGCATTTACACCTTTTGGCAATTCTGTTGGCACCTATGAGTTTACTTATACCTTAGAAAGTACAGGGGGATGTCTGGGGGGCAGCGAATCGGTGACGGTGCATTTAGTAGACCCACATGCAGCAGGTACTTCTACAGCAGATACAGTATGTGTCAATAATACTGGTGCCGTTATATTAGCTAATTTATTGAGCCAAGAGACACAGGGCGGTACTTGGGGTCTTGTAGCAGGAGCACCCGTAGAAGCAACCTTTAATGCACTTTCAGGTACATTCGTGCCTAATGGAAATGCAGAAGGAAATTATCAATTTAGTTATGCGGTAGTTGATACTTGTGGTAATATAGATAATACTGTCGTGCAAGTGCTTTTGAGCAATAGTGCTTGTTCCGAAGCCTGTCCCGAACCGAATATCGTGCTGAAAACGGGGTCGGATATTAATCCTGTCCTACCTGTATTGCTGTGCGAAACTGTTGGCTTTTTGAGTAGCGAGATTATTTACGAGTGGCAAGCCTATACATTGATAAGTGGAGTGCAAACGCTGATAACCGGCGATATCGGTGAAGTGGACAAACCATATTATATCCGCGACATCTGCCAAGAGAGAGAGTGGTTAGACCTATCTAATTGCGCTGCTGATGACCCCGACAAGAAAATAGTGTATGAGGTGATAACTACCAAAACCGATGGTACTTGTACGCGCAACGATACGATACAAGCCAATTTGTTAAAAGCCTCGTTGATTGATGGCATAGCATATAACCTTTCGCCGAACCCCACGGTGGGCGAACTGACTTTGGTAGTACAAAGTGCCGAAATGGGCAATTTGATTTGGGATATTGCCGACCTAACAGGCAGGCGCGTGTGGGCGGGCAGTTACGACAAGGCTACTTCTGATGTGGCGAGCTATAATTTATCCATAGCACACCTACCGCAAGGCGTATACGTAGCACAAATACGAATGAATAACGATATAATACTCACTCAAAAAATAATCAAATTCTGATATGAAAACCATTACACACGCTATTTTATGCTTGTTGGCATTGCTGTTCATCTCTCTGCCCCTTGCCCAAGCCCAAGACATAGATAAAACGGAGGCTGAAAAGCGCGTCAAAAAGCTATTTCAGGACTATGAGTATTACGGCACCTTAGTCGAAAGTTTTAACGACGAAACAGTATCGGAGAGCGTTATTGCGCAGTTTAAAAACCTGTTCGACGCATCGGCAACGGTTCATACCGACATTAAACAATCGGACAGCTACGGAGAGAAATTATCGCTGACTGCTTATGTAAATGAACTGAAAACGTGGTATCCGTCGGGTTTGAGCGTATCGTTAAGCCCGCCGCAGTTGGGGGCAATCACTTGTAACAAGGGTAGATGCCAAATAACAGTACCCGTTACCAAATCAATGGGAGGCTTGACCAAAGCAGGTGTCGATTTTCGAGACAGCGATATTTTGCTCCACTTCGTAGTAGGGTTCGATGAAGGGCTGCAAAACTTCAAGATACTGAACATCAAAGGTGGCGACGAAGGCGATACAGAACCACCCGTAGCCGTAAAGCCCGACAAAAAGCCGCCCAAAACTGATAGCGCACCCTTAGATAAGCCAAGCGCAAAAGCCGATAAACCTAAGCCCGACAAGCCAAAAGCAGATAAGGTAAAAACAGAACGCTTGAAACCGATTAAAAACAAACCAGTTAAAACCGAAAATGTATTTGCCAAAGGCAATCAACAGAAAGCCCGCCGCAGTATGGTGGGTATTTATGGCGGATTGGGTTGGACTTGGTTGGCAAGTACCGCCAATTTTTCGCCGATTAGCGGCGGCAATTCGGAGGCATTGAGTACAGCGGACAACCGATTTAAAGAAGATTTCTCGCTGGGTACGCGACCGTTGTCCTATCGCGCTGTATTAGGGCTTAATCGCTTTGGGCTAACGTATCAACAATATTTGGGCGAAAAATTTGGTTTTACAGTCGGGATTGGCCTGCATACCTATCAATCGGCGATACAAGGCGATATAAGTGCGCAAACATACACAGTAGACAACAACGAAACGGGTAGTCCAGAGACGGATAATACCGCCTTTACACGTGGTTTTGAAGCCAAGGGGTTAAAAGAAAATTACCAATATAGCAGCCTCGAATTGTTTTTGGGCGCACAGTACCAATGGTATTCTTATGTCCGCAATAACCCTTTTCGACCCTATATAAAAGGCGGTCTAACACTGGCAATCTCCTCTTTTGCGCCCCAAGTAACCTTTGATGGTAATATTAACAGCTCGGCAACTTACAGGCAAAATGGAGGGAATTATACCCTGACCTATGACGAAAGCGGACAGAATAAGGGCAAGGTATTCACCGATGTTTATTGGATTTATGGCGATAATAGCATTGTGTCAGATAGGCACGCCACCACCGAATTGATACCTGCCGCAGCTGCCCTCAATATCAGTCCCACCGCCGAATTGGGTTTTGACTGGGCTTTGGATAAAAGTGGTACTTGGTTCTTTGGGGCTGCTGCGAGATTGAGTATGGGCTTATTATCTGTATTCGGCTCGACTAATACCGATATATATGGCAATGGCAATGCCGAAAATTTATTGCTCAAACGCCATTATACCAGCACAGACCCTAACTTAGATGCTTACTATGCCTATACGCCCTTGTCAGAAAACAGCTACGAATATCGCAGTATTCATGGGGCAGATACGCAAACCAAGCCCCATTTTATGGGCTTTAATATAGCATTGAAATATGTTTTTAAAAAAGGGAAATAGGAACAAAACTAAAAACAAGGCATCACCTCAACTTTCCATATTGTACCTCTTATGAGATATATCTACGCGCGTTACTTCCTAACTATTGTTGCTGCGGTGATAGGGCTGTGTACGGCTTGTGTGCGCAATCAGCCTAATAGCGAAACCTCAAATATACCTACAGAAGACACCCTTGCATGGGCAAGTGCCGATACTGCTTGTAACGATATAGATACGATAGCCATGCCCGTCAAAACAGAAGATATGTTGGCAAAAAACCCGTCAAACTGTCCGAGATTAAAAATGAGAAAGCTATTACGGCTAAAATCATCGAAACGGTAGCTCCCGAAAAAGCTGACCAAGCCGTCAAACCCGCCGCAGGCGGTACGAAAGGAGATTCGTTGCAAACCAAATTTAACCTATTGACCAATGACAGATTGGGTAATATGGAAAAAATAACAGTTATCAAGGATATACAGAACCAATTTGCCGACAAATCGTCCGACCGCGTGTCGGGTAAATTTGTCGGCGAAGCAAAACCCAAATACAGCATCATCGAATATTTGCGCCGCATCAAAATGACCAATTCGCGCAAGGTGCATATCAAAGACATCAAAACCGACGGCAGTGGCAAAATAGAGCGTATCGTAGTCGAAGAAATCGACGAGTCAAGTATCCGATAGTCTAAAAATACAACAAATAATTGCATATTTAATAAATAAAATTTATGTACACAAATTATTCTTTTGGCAACAAGCGATTTTTTCATATCATTATTCGTAGCCTATCATCAGGCGGGTATTTTTTACTTCTTATTGCGATGATAATTTCGTATAGCGGCTGCAAAGGAGGTTCGTCAAGCGACGGCGACCCTGTTTTGGCGGGCGATGGCAAAAATATACCTATCACACCAATGGAAAGCGAACCCCAAACTCCTGCCGAACAACCGCAAAGCGACCCCTCGCTACCCCCAATCCTACGACGAATACATCGACAGCGCCTAATACCAAGGCGACCAATACCCCAGCAACAGTATCGACACCCAATCCCAATCAGAACAGCGGCAAAAAGGGGGCGACGACCTACTACCCACCTGCTACCAGCACCCAATCCAATAAGCCTGCAGCTATAGTAGCCGAAAATACACCCGCACCCGTCTATACACCACCCGCTACGAACAAATCTACCCCCGTTTATCCACCGCCTGCGAAAACCGACCCCGACCCCACGCCCGTCCAACCCGTAGCTATCGAAACGCCCAAATCAACCAAAGCCCCTCCTGCTGCGCCTACCATTAATAGCAATAAGATAAAAGTCGATTTGCAGCGAAAACTCATCGATTTATCGCGCAAACCCCGCGATTCGCGCCTTATGTCCGATATCAGGGGTTATTTCGCCAGCACAAAGCAAGCAGGCGTTATCAGCACAGACAAACGACAATACTCTGTCGAACAATACTTAGTCACCATCAATATGAGCGGCGAGATGGATATACATATTACCGACATCGATGTAGATAATACAGGAAAAATTACACGAATCAGCATCGAGCAAACAGAACTAAAATAAACATAGCGACGGATAAAACCCTATCTGCTACGGATTTCCAAGACACAGCCAAGCCACCAACACTATTACTCATAGGCAAATTGCCCAAAAATAATCACCCATGACTTCAAATTCCCCGCGCTTAACTACTTATCGCCTTGTATGGGCTATGCTGGGCATTTTTGTCCTATTGTTAGTACTGCCCGGCTGCGGTAGCGAACCCAAGCAAACTTTGGACGGCAATCCTGTTTTGTCGGGCAATGACAAATTAGTACCTACTTCGCCCATGGAAGAACCCGTAAAGGATACAGCCCAATTGCACGAAATGCGTAAGCTAACAGAGGCTATGATGAAGCAACAAAAGGAAACAGGCAAAGAAGGTGCAACTGCTCCGCCCCCTGCCGCACCTACTTATACAGCACCGCCTCCACCTCCGCCTCCTGCGCCCAAGCCCGTGGACATGAGTGGCGTGCAAAAAGCCGTTGCCGCCTTGCAAAATATAGACCAATTAGACCAACGTGCCAACGCCGCAGAGCAGGCCGCCTCAAAAGCCGAACAACGCACACGGGCTGCCCAACAAGCAGCTAATATAGCCGAGAGCCAAGCAGCCGACAAAAAATGCCCCGAATTGTCTGCTATTAGACAGGAAACCGCCAAAGTCGAAAAAGCGGTGACTAATGCTTCGGTGCGCAGCAATAGTGCCCGAAAATCGGCGGGCAAAGTAACTGATATGACCGGCGATGTGCGCAAAAAATTGGGGCAAATCAATGCAAATATGGCAAGTAGTGCCGATGCTAATGCCACTATCGCCATGGCGCAAACAGCCCAGAATACGTATAATAAATTATTGGCAGACCTAAGCAGTGCCGAAAAAGAAGCCGAAGCCGCCGCCAAAGAAGCGGGAAACGCCGAAACCGCTGCCTACAACGCCAAAAACATAGCCGCAGAGTGCAAAGCGGGCAAGACGAATAGCTCTCCCTTGGGAGCTAATAAAAATAAAATAAAAACCAATTTGGAACAAAACCTAATGGATTTGTCGCGTAACCCACGCAACCTACGTATTATTTCCGATATTAAAGAGCATTTCGACAATGTAACACAGAAAGGCGTTATTAGCACCGAGAAAGGCAAATATTCGGTCGAGCAGTACATCACCAAATTAAACCTTAGTGGAGCTATGGATATCCAAATAACAGACCTATCTATCGACAATGACGGAAAAGTATCCGATGTAGAGATAGAAGAAACAAAATTAGATAAATAAGCAGTTTTATGCACTACACTCAGCCTTTTTGGGAATTATGTCTACGATGTCTTTTTTTGTGTTGCTTTTTATATCCCATACAAGCAAAAAGCAATCCTACTGCCGAAACGCAGCGTTATTACCTCGATATCCCGAAAGCCTATCTCGATAATCCCGATTTTAAGTACGGTTTCGAGCGCATCGACGACCCACCCTATACGCGCGACGTATTCCGATTTCAGCAATACGCCTTAGTGTGGCGTACCAAAGCTGTAAAAGGCTATTTTAAATACGCGAGTGCCGATGGCAAAACATTCGAACCCATTGAAAAGCCCGCCATACCTGTGGGCTTCCTCATTGCGCAGCGCAACCTCGTGTATGAATGGCGCGGAGACGAGCGCAGTGCTAATGTACCAACCTTTGAATTGGCTTGGACATGCAGCCCCTCTAATAAACAAAGCGAAAGAATACCCCTCGAACAAGTATTTAGAGATGTGATGCGCGAAAAAGTGGGCAATAGCGGCGGCGCACTCAATGCCTCCAATTTACACCTCATTATCCCGAACCAGCCCAATTTAGACGACCCCAGCAAAACCAAAATCTTGCTGTGGAACAAATCGGCAGCTACCCAAGTATCTTTCGACCCCAATTACCGAACAGATAGCCACAGAACCACCGACAGCACCTACCAACTGCACATACCGACTGCCGACCTCAACCAAACCGATTTCCAGTATGGTTTGGAAAAAGGCGAATTTGTATCGAGCGATAAAATGGCTTATACCTATAAACCCGTATTTTATAACAACGAGCAAAAATATTATTTCAAGTATTTTAAAAACAAAAGTGAATTTGCCGCCAACCGAAACGAAAGTGATACGCTGTTACAAGCTTATTTTGTACTCACAGTATTGGGCAATGACCTGCAAGCCTCCGATTTCGATTTTAAGCGCGTACCCGCCGACCGCAAAAACCGCATCAGACCCCTCAGCCAATTATTTATCGATTACTTTGCAAATGTCCGAAAAGAAAACATCAGAAATGCCTACCTATTCTACGATACCGACCCCGACCCCGAAGAAGAACGCCTCAACCGACTCGTGTTATGGAATGACGTACTCGTTAGCAATATCTCGTTTGAAGTGCCCCAAGCCTATTTCTATGTCGATATGCACAAAACAATAGACCGAGATGTACTTATTCGCGAACTTGAAGAGCAGATGGCTATTCTGGACGGCAAAAACAAAAAATTTGTCCTATACATCAGCAACGGCGAATCGCCCCTAATAGCCGAAGACCTCAAAGCATTTAAGCAAATTATGCTTCGCTTATGGACGATATCGCCGCCCGCCCCGTCCGTAGGATATGATGGCGAGACCATCAAGACAAAAATAGGACCTGATATCGAATTTTTAGCACAAAATGATGTCGATTTCCATTTTTATGCCTCCGACAACCTATGTAGTAATTCGCTGGCTAAACTCGTCAATACCATCTTATCGAATCAAGCACACGATAAAACCAATGTCTACATACACTTAGAAGCACAAGATAAAAGCGATAATACTTATTTCTCGAAATGCCGCTATCAGAATGACAAAGCAGCACTAAAACCCGACTGCCTCAAAATCATTCGCGATAAAAATACATCTTGCAACTGTCCATAAATATATATATGTTACTCAACTTTCGTTATTGTATCTCATTCTGGCTATGCTTGACTATCGTTTGGAGCGCACAAGCACAAACCCCCATATTGCGCCTCACCAATGAAAAAGCACGCCCTACCGATGGCGATATCGACTATGAATCGCCCATCGGCAATACCAAAGGCAGGCTGTGGATCGCCTATTCTGACCGTGCAAATAATCCCACCTATACCGAACCCGACGAAAACGCCTCTTCCCAAAAGACCCTATCCTATTTAGATTGGTTTTATGTCATCGACGAGCAAGGTGCGTACATTCGGATAGCTAAGGGCGAGTTAGACGAGAGCGAAGGCAATCTCAATCAAATACAGGATTACGGTTGGTTGCCCAAACGCAAGGCAATTATGCACCCTTATTGCCTTCAATCGAGGGCAAAAATCAGCAAAAAAGCTATCTTGCTCAATAATATCGACACCGTTAGTAAGGTCGATTTTGCCCGAACTACCAATTCTGTTGCCCTATATAACCACCCCGAAGCAAGTAAAGGCAAACAAACCGGCGAATCGCGCTTGTTTGAAGTATTTTACGTGTACAAAGTTAATACTAATGCCGTGCTTATCGGTAAAACATCATACAACGACGACCCACTGAACGCCTCCAATAACCTGATAGGCTGGGTAGATAGGCGCAAAGTCATATTTTGGGACAACCGCGTAGCTATCGAACCCAATTGGCAGGAAGCTGCCCTGAAAGAACGAGCAGCTACTGGGTTTTCGCCCATTATCGTCAATAAAAAACGAACTGCCGAAGTGTTTAGGAGTGGGCAAAATATAGCCTCCGAACTCGTTTACCTCGACCTAAAAGACAAGAGCAGCAAACGCATGGACGGCTACGAATGGCGATACCCCGTATTGACCGAATTTAGGGGTAGCCAAGATGCGGGCATATTGAGCGTGGGCGCGATGGGCAAAATTAGCCAAAAAGCAGGTACAGTAAGCGAAGATATCAGACGCGAAGCCCTAAAAAAATACGAAAAAGGACGCGAAAAGCAAAAGAATATCAATATCGTATTTGTCCTCGATGCTACCGAAGGCACGCAGCCCTACCACGCTGCCGCCGTAAAAGCCCTGCGCAGTGTGCAGGATAAAATTGTGGCTAATAGCAGCAATAGCATCAAATTTGCCGCCTTAGCCTACCGCAATAGTGGCGCAGGCGACAAGCAAACAGAAATAAAACCATTGAGCAATAACGTAGAAAAAACCATCGAATTTATCGAAGGGCTAAATACGGATTATCCATCATCGGGCAATGGAACGCAACTATATACAGCCATCAAAAATGCAATACAGCAATCCGGTATCAGCGACAAACATACCAATATTTTAATTGTCGTAGGGAGAGAAGGCGATAGCGGCACCAACCAAGTAGCAGAATCCGAATTAGCTACCTTGCTGTTTGCCCAAAACTGCCACTTAATGGCTCTACAAGCCGAAAGCCAAGAAGCCGATACCTATCAAGATTTCAGCTACCAAATGGAAGCCTTGATTAAAAAATCGGCACAAAAACGCTACGAAAAGTTTAAAACCAAAACGGGTAAAGGCACCCCACCCGAATTAGAGGAACTACGCGCCACCGACTACCAAAAATTTGTGCTGCGCAATACCGCTGCTATGGGACAAATCGTATTGCCCAACTTCGGCGAGAGCATCAATTCCCAAAGCCTACAAACCGAAATTGCCCAAATTGTTGCTAATGCCAATAGCCGCGTCAATAGCCTGCTGAATGTGTTAGACCGCTTGTTCAAAGGAGCGGGCACAACACAAGAAGGCGACTTAGCCGAATTTAACGCCTCTGTCCTATATTTCATTATCGACCAAGCCGAACTAAGCGAAGAGGAAAGCAGCAGTTTCTCGTTTGAAAATTTTCAAGGCTCGAAAGAGGGCTTCGCCGTCCGCAATGTAAAAGGGCTACAATATCCTATTTTTAAATCATCGCTATTCCTCGACGGCAGCGAGCTATCCGAGATGTACGACCAGCTAAAAGACTTAGATTTGCCCGACGCACCCGAATCGGAACAACGCGAAGCAATGGTACGCGCATGGCTCAAACTATTGCGAAGCTACGAAGGCGGCACCGACCCCGACCAACTGAAAGAATTGACGATGGAAGAAGTAAACGAAAAAGTATTTGGCTTGCCTGGGTCAAGCCCCTTATTGCGAGGATTGAAATTGGCGCAGATACACGACCTACCCGCCGATAAGTTCCAGAAATATTTGTCAAATATTCGCAGCAAACGCCAAAAACTGCTCGATATCATGGAAGAAAAAGACTATAAATTCTCATTCCTATCTTATGGCAGGCGTTATTATTGGATAGACGAAGATTTGTTGCCCTAAGAAAATATAGCACCTGTGCTGCTATTGACCAATCCCCCGATATTGAACTCAATCTACATTTATACTCTTGGCTTCACAGAGCATTTCATTTTTTATGAACCACTCCCTTATTTATCCCTTACTCATCGCTCTTTGTGGCTTATGTGCTTCCAATGCCATAGCCCAAACAACTACCGTTTTGCGTTTAGAACCCCAAAATACCCGCCCAATAGACGGCACTATTGACTACGACACCGAAATAGGCGGCAAAAAAGGCAGATTTTGGACCGTATTTTCCGACCGCGACAATAATCCGTCCTACAACGAACCTAACGAAGCAGGCGGCGTAAAGCGCACCCTCAAATTTTTGGATAATTTTTATGTCATCGAAGAAAAAGGGCAATACGTCCATATCGCTCGCGGAGAGATAGCGGGTAGCACAGGCAAATTAGACAATATACAAGATTTTGGATGGATAAGCAAGCGGCGGCTCGTTGTATGGCCCAAATGCGTAGAAACAAAAGCCCGCATTACCCAAAAAGCCATCTTGCTCAATAAAATAGACACTGTGAGCAAATCCGATTTTGGAGGTGCCAACAAAGCTGTATTGTTTTATAGCGACCCCGAAATAGATAGAGGCAGGAAAACAGGTGAATCACGACTATTTGAAGTATTTTATGTATACAAAACAACCCCTACATCTGTTCTACTGGGCAAATCGACCGAAGTAAGCGACGAATTAGACGTAAGCAGCAACCTATTGGGCTGGGCAGACCGCAAAAAAGTCGTTTTTTGGGACAATCGCGTAGCCATCGAACCCAATTGGCTCGAAGTAGCTGTGACAGAACGCCGCGAAAAAAATTTCTCACCCGTTATTTTGGACAAAAAACGCAGTGCGGAGGTACTCAAAAGTGGTCAGAAAGTAAACGAAGACCATGTATATCTCGATTTGGGGACTCGAGGCACAGCACGCATGGACGGTTATGAATGGCGTTTTCCAGTGTTCAATGAATTTCGCAATATCGAAGACCAAGGCATTTTGAGCGTGGGCGCAATGGGGAAAATCGTCACCAAAGCCGCGGAGGTAAATCCCGAAATCCGAGCAAGTGCTCTACGCAAATACGAAAAAGGGCGCGAACGGCAGAAAAATATCAATATCGTTTTTGTCATAGATGGCACCGAAGGCATGAAACAACATTATGCCGCCTTACAAACCGCCCTACAAACTGCTCAAAGCAAATTGCAAGGCAGCGATAATAGCATCAAATACGGAGCAGTGGTCTATCGCAACACAGGAGCAGGTAAAAATAGCAAGGAAGTCAAATCGTTGAGCAATAATGTCGAGAAAGTAACTGAATTTATCAATGGTATCGACAATAACTACCCTGCTACCGAAAGCGGCACAGCCTTATACGCAGGCATCAAAGCGGCTATACATGATGTAGGCATCAGCAGTAAGCATACCAACCTAATTATCTTGCTGGGGCGCGAGGGCGATATAGGTAGCGGGCAAGTAGCCGAAAGCGAATTAGCCGACTTGCTATACCGAAACAATTGCCACTTGATAGCGATACAAGTAAGCAGTTCGGAGGAAGATACCTACCAAGATTTTACCTATCAAATGGAGGCCTTGGTACTAAAATCGGCGCAAAAACGCTATGAAAAATACAAACACCAATCGAGCAAAGGGCTACCACCCAAATTGGACGAAGTAAAAGCCGGCGATTACCAAAAATTTATGCTGCGCAATACTGCTGCTATGGGGCAATTGGTATTTCCGAACCTCAACGAGAGCTTGTCTGCCAATAATTTAGAAAACGAAATAGCGCAAGTTATCATCAATGCCAATACGCGCGTCAATGGTTTGCTCAATGTATTAGACCGCTTGTTCAAGGGGTCCGGTGCTACCAAAGAAGGCGATTTAGCCGAATTTAACGCCTCTGTTCTCCATTTTATCATCGACCAAGCCGAGCTGACCGAAGAAGAATCAAACAGTTTTTCGTTCGATGATTTTCAAGGCTCAAAAGAGGGTTTCGCCTTGCGCAATATCAATGGTTTGCAATATCCCATTTTTAAATCTGTCCTATTTCTCGACACAGACGAGCTGACAAGCATGTACGAGCGGTTCAAAGAGTTAGACAACCCCGACGTACCCTTGTCTGAACAGCGCGAAACGATGGTGCGGGCTTGGGAATCGCTGTTGCGCAGCTACGAAGGCGGAAAAGATGCCAATGCTTTCAAGGGATTGACGATGAACGAGGTAAATGAAAAGGTATTTGGCTTGCCCGGCGGTAGCAAATTGTTGAGCGGCTTAAAATTAGACCAAATACACGACCTAACTGACGACAAATTCCAAAAATATGTATCGGGTATCCGCAGCAAACGCCAAAAATTGCTGAGTATCATCGAAGAAAAGGACTATAAATTTTCGTTTATGTCTTACGGCAGACGTTATTTTTGGATTGACGAAGATTTATTGCCATAGAAAACCGAAGTCGGATAATACATTTGCCCAAAAATAAGCAAGGCATAAGTTATCCATCACTCCACCCTTGTTATAGTCAGACCCGAAAGTCGGGCGCAAACATTCTAATATTTCGCCTATGCTCAACTCCATTACTATATCGACCCAAGCCCCCGAAAGCCCGGATATGAACTATGCCCTTCTGCGCGAAGAGGCAATACAGCATATCCAACGCTTATCGGGCAAAGTGTGGACAGACCATAATATCCACGACCCAGGCATTACAACGCTCGAACTATTGTCTTACGCCATCACTGATTTGGGCTACCGAACCGACTATGCCGTAAAAGACATTTTGGCGAGCCAAAATACAACTACAACGAGTAGCCCACCCTATACCGCTGCCCAAATCCTGACGAGTAACCCCCTAACTATCAGCGACTACCGCAAGCTGCTGATGGACGTGCGAGGGGTCAAAAATGCTTGGTTAGAACCCGTCAAAAGCAAGATTAATAACCACAATGTCAAAGGTATTTATGATGTAACGGTCGAGTTGGAAGACGACGAACGTTGGGGCGACCTCAATAAACGGTCTATCAAAATTCATATAGAGCAGGGTCCATACGCCCAAGAAAATATGTTTGTAGAGGCATCGGTCGTAAGCGAATTGGATTGGGACAAGATAGACACGATCAGCCAAGTAGCGATGCTGCGCCGCGATAAAGATTTTTTTAAGTACGGCGATTTTCTGTTTGCCCACCAAGCCAATTTGCAATTGCAAGTAAAACTGAAAGACGGCACCACCGCAACCCGACCGCTACAAGTGCGCGTCGATTTGCTGGGCGACGAAAATCCGCAAGAGTTTGTGATACCCAACTTAGGCATTGGCAACTTCATTATTGCCGCGCCCGACGAAACCCGCGCCCGACAAGGTAGCGATTGGTTCTTTTTTGTGTATAACGAAGACGAACCCATTCCGATGGAAGAAGAAGATATTATCCTGAACAACGATACCTATGCCGCCACTATCATCGAACTGCTGACGGGCAAGCAATTTTTGTCTATCCTGAACATCGAATACTTGCCCAAACAAAGCTATGTAGCCGACATTATGCGCGAAGCACAAGAGCGTTTAGCGGTAGCACGCAATTTGTGCGAAGATTTTAATGCGCTCAAAGTGGTGTTTATACAAGAAATAGCCCTTAATGCACATATAGAAATAAAACCAAATGCTGACCCCGAAGCCGTTTTTGCCGAGATATATTACCGCATCAGCCAATACTTATCGCCCGAACTGCGCCGCTATACCATAGAATCGCTATTAGAAAAGGGCAAAACTACTGCCGATATATTTGAAGGCATTCTACCCCGAAACGGCTTTATTGATGACGACGAATTGCAACGCATCGAAAAAAAGAGCGTTATTTATGCTTCCAGCCTCATCAACATCATCATGGATTTGCCCGAAGTTATATCGGTCAGGTCTATTGATATGACGCACTATATCAATGGCTTGCTCAATTTAGAAAATCAAACCGATTTTATACCATTAGTCAATCCCAACCTATACATGCCGCGCATTAGTCCCGACAAATCGGGCATTGTATTTTATAAAAACAACGCAGTAGAAAAATATAACGCTAAATCAGCCACCAAATATTTCGACAACCTAAAACAACAACGCCGCCAAGCACCACTTATTTGCCTCAACGATATACCCATCGAAAAGGGCAGACCGCGTGAAATAAACCGCTATTATTCTATCCAAAACGATTTCCCGCCCGTCTATGGCATCGGCGAAATGGGTTTGGCGGATACCGAAAGCCCTCAACGCCGCGCCAAAGCCATGCAATTGAAAGGCTATTTGCTGTTTTGCGAACAATTATTAGCCAATTATCTGAGCCAACTTACTAATATAGGCGAATTGTTTAGCCATAACTCGGAATTTGTGCCACAGACCTATTTTTACCAATCGCTGCAATCAGTCAACCAAATAGAACAATTGATACAGCCCGAATATTGGGACGCAAAAGACAAAAACTACGACCGCTTGCTGGGCAATTTGGTCGAAAGCCCTGAAACTTTTTTGCAGCGAAAAAATCGATTTTTAGACCACCTAATGGCGCGTTTCGGCGAGCGATTTGGCGAATACGCCCAATTGATGTATGCGCTATACAGCGAAGAAGCGACCGATATGCGCCATATTGCCGACCGCATCAATGCCGAGCAGTTCGAAGAATCGCTCAAAGATAGTATTGCCTTAGCTCAATATTCGTTGGACGAAATGATACGCCGCTCGGTCAAGTTGGAGGTCAAACAAGCTGTTATTGCTCTTTTGCAAAAATATGGCACTGATGTCAAAGTAGCCGATGCCGCCAAAGCTGCTATCAAAGAAGTATTGCGCAACGAAATACAAAAAACCTTAGACGCAGCATTTCGCGAAGCTGTTACAGCGGGCATAAAAGCAGGTATCGATGATATTATCGGCGAGATTGTGGCTGAATTAGTCAAAAAAGCGGGTGAAGACCCACGCAAATTAGAGCAAATCATCGAGGAACGCAAAGCCATCAAACAACGCCTCGAAGCATTAGCACAAGGCGAAGCAGACAAAATTTTTATCGGCGTATCGCGCAGTTTGTTCGAAAGCACTATCAAAGGAGCGGTATTTAACGGTATCGACCAGATTATGGACGAGGTGATAGGCGAATTATTGAGCGGCTACGCCAAAGCAAGCAGCAAAGCACAAGAAAAAACGCGCAGTATCGAAGATATTGTACGCACTATTATTGTGCAGAGTGTGGGTATAAAGGTCAAAAAAACAGTCTTAGATGCCGTCAAAAGCGTAGTATGGACAGCCCGCGACCGCGTGAACCGCGAGATAAATGCCAAAACGCAAGCCGACCTAATTAGCCACAAAATAGCTTTGCTGAACGATTACTCGCATATCAGCGCACAACGCGGGCAAGGTACGCCCTACCAACTGAATGCAGAAGGGCAACGCCGCTGGCTGTGCGAATCGGGCTTTAAACAGCGTATTGCCCGCCTCTTGGGTGTTGAATCGGCAGTTACTGAACCTTTCTATGTATTAGAACATCTGCTATTGCGCCCCGATAAAATTGAGACCGTGCCGCAAGACCTGCTTATTGCACAGATAATACAGTTATTAGACCTAAATCATGCGGGCAATTACGATTATTATTCGTTCCAGATGAGCATCATAGCACCTATTTACGGAGGCAGGTTTGCACACGAACGATTTAGGCAATTGTTTACTAAAACAGTGCATTTGGAAGCTCCCGCCCATTTGCTCATCTATACACATTGGCTCGACGAAGAGCAGATGCGCCATTTTGAACACTTATACACCTCACTTCAATCTAACAACTAAGCATGAAAATAACCTACGAAGCAATATCGCACCTCATCGTCAAAGCCGATGAAGATGACGGCATTATGTACTGCCAATTCAAAGACCCATCGAGCGATGCTATAGTCAAATCGCAGGCGCAGATAACGCGCTCGGCGGGTGCGGGCAAGCGTGCGCAGCATATTGCCAAGACCAATGCTTTCTATTTCTTGCGCTCGCAATTGATGAACGGCATCTATAATTTGTTGGGTAGCAACTTGTTTAGCCATACCGTTAGGCAAATGGCTTGGGAATTTATACCCAAAAGCCCCGATTTGCACGACGATGACGAAGGCTACGACGAACAAGCCAAAGAAGAAGCTATTGTAGAGGCATTTAGGCGCGTAGCGGGTCAATTTGAGCGGTCGGGCGACAAATGGTACTTGAAACAAGTCGCACCGCCATTTGAAGACGTTTTTCAAAAAAACCCCGTCAATTCTAAGTACGACCGCCATATCTTGGCGCGTATGCTCATCGAATTGGCAAGCGCAGACGGTGCTTTAACCCAACAAGAAAAAGAAACCTTGCGCCATTTTATAGCTCCCGACTTAGGAAGCGTAGAGCAATTGATGCGCTACGACGCGCTGACCGCCGTAGAATTGGACGAAACCACTCCCGCCGTTCGCGAAAGCATGTACCTAATGGCTTGGACGATGGCAGTGACGGACAACACCTTGTCGGGAAAGGAAAAAGGACTGTTGCGCGACTACGGCGTAATGCTCAATCTGAACAACAAACGCTGCGACGAACTGGCGATTATTGCCAAGCAACAGGTTATAGATACCGCTTTGAGCAATGATTTTGACCGACAAACTGTTTTTGACATCGCCGCCCAAATAGATTTGTCGCAAGACGAAGCCCAACGTGCCATAGCGCGTTACCAGAAGCGGCACGGGTAGGGAACCGAAAGCCAACTACTGATTTTGAGGGATATTGCTTGAAAAATATACCGCGATGTAGGGGCGAAATAACCTGCGCGGATACTTTATCCCAATGCAAATTGATGGGGCTTATTTTTTTGCTTGGTCGCACCAGCCTATGGCACCTGTATTATCGACCCACAACACTTGGTTGGCGGTTTTGCTGCGTTTGAGTAGCAGCGATTCGAAATTGGATACTTGGTTTTTGGCGCAATTCAGAGGTATGCCTGCGGGCAGCACTTCTACGCTGATGCAATCGTCGCAGGAAGGTTGCCCACCTATATCGGCTGCTTCTAATAGCGGTTTGCCTTTGTTGTCGAAGTGCATGACGAGCAATATCGCTTTTTGGGCACTTTCGTTGCGCAAGATACAAGCAAAACTTTTGCCGAATGCTTTTTTTAGCCCAAAATTGACAAAAGCCCAGTCGGGTTTTTCGGCACTTTGGTTATATACTTTCCAGCGCGAGCAATCAATTTTGTATTTTAAGAAATAATCGGTTAGCGCATCGACATATACGCCGCGCAATGACTCGTCGCCCTGAAATTTTTCGAAATGTATTGCTTCTTTGACCACTTTTTCTGCCCACAGGTCTTTTTCACATTCGATTCGGGCTTGGTCATCGCGCCCCATAAACCAAAATATAGCTTTGAGGAGCAGCCCAATCAATAGGGCGGCTATTGCGATGGCTACTACGGGTTTGAACCCTTTGCTTAGGGCAGCCGTTGCTTTCTCCCACCAAGATGGGGCACTTTCGCGATGTAGTATCTTTTCTAAGCCCTTGGCGGTTGTTTCCCAGGCGTTGATGGTGCTGCCCCAGTGGTCGGTATAGCTGATGGGGTAGGTTTCGTGTGGCAAGATGGTTACATTTTCGCGTTCATATACATGTGGGTTTATCATGATGTGCGCCACATTGTCGCGCTTGTTGCCCTTCATGCGCAGTGCCAATTGGCGGATTTTTTCGCATTGGTCGGAGGCTAAAAAATGTTCGCCAATAATGAGCACGATTACATGCGCAGCTTGGATACGCGGCTTTATGTCGTCAATACTGTGATGAGTTAGCTCTACTTCTTCCGAGTCTGCGATGAGTTTGCGGCTTTTAAAGTCGGCGATATACTCTTTGAGCGACTCTTTGTAATCGCGGTCGCGGCTGGCATAGCCAACAAGTAGGTGTAGCTTTGACATAAAAATTGCAGTTGTGGTAGGTTTAATTGAGGCGATAAAGATAGGTGTTTATAGTAATAACGCAAAGCATTAAGAAAAAAAATAACAAAATCCAAAAATAATGTGGTTAAAAAGTTCGACATCAGCAAAAAAAGGGTTATCTTTGGCGCATTAATATCCAAATTATACCGCTTTTTTGTTAAAACGTGTTTGACCTGTGCTATACGAAACTTTATCCTTTGTACAAGAGGAGTATAACAATTTTGTGACGGTACGAACGGGTGCCCAACCCATTTATCCGGTCATATTGGGCAATATAGCCCAACATGAAAGCCCCGCGAAAAATAATGAAACATCAGGCGGCGTTGAAAACAGCTTAGTGCTGTCCTTAGTCAATATAGAAGAGGAGCATACTATGGGTGCTATGAAACCCATCATTCGCAACCAACATTCGTCGCTTTATACCAGCCCCCCGCTCCACCTCAATTTGTACGTTATTTTTTCTGCTAATATCAACGACTACTCCGAAGCACTAAAACAACTCACTTGGGTCGTCCGGTTTTTTCAAGCCAAAAACGCCTTTACGCGCCAAAACTCGCCGCGCTTGTTCGAAGGAATAGAATTGCTGCACTTCAAATTGCACCCCGTCAATTTTGAGCAAGCGTTTAGCTTTTGGGGAGCAATGGGTGGCAAATATATACCATCTGTATTATATAAGGTACGTATGATTACGATAGACCAAAAAGTGATTACCGAAGATGCACCGCCCATCAAAGAAATCAGCACGGAGCAAAAAGATATTTGGGTCAATAGCCAATAAATTGTACAACAAGGACGAACAACTTCGCACAGCACGAGTTAGAGCAACAGCCAAGACAAGCCAAATAGTGTTTAGGTATAGCACTTATCTGTACAGTTGGGGGGTATATTTAATCATCTTTTAAAATTTTTCTACGGAAATGGGCTATTTTAAAGTGCCGTCGAGCCAAAGCAAGGTCATTAGTAGAAAAAATGGTTTTTGGGGTGGCACAAAAAAACAACCTTTTTTTGCGCCGGTTTCGACCCGCACGACAGAACAGTCGATAGGCGATAATACACCTGCACAAATGCTGATGGATATCGCCACTTTTCAGGAACAAACCACATCAAAAAGTTCGCGGAAGCGGAGTACAATAGGCAAGATAGATATTTTGTTAGCGCAATATAATGACATAGGTAGCCAGCCCCAAGATTTTGTCAAAAGAAAAACAGCCTTGACAACTTTACAGCAAGCATGCTTGGCTTACCTCAACCACAAATCGGCAACCGACGACCCTAACGACGCAATCGGCGACCGCATAGGTGGTATCAAGGAATTGATGCGCGAGATAGATTTAGAAATGCCCGTCTTAAATCTATGCGTAGAAGCCTTGGTTGCCATAGATAACGATACAAAAATAGCTTTCAAACGGGGTATGGAAGCCCGCGAACTATTTGCGGAACTACGAGAAAGTAACCCGCAGATGACCTACGGTCCCAAAAATTATAGAAATATAGACATCGACCGGTTGTTCGATTTGATTTTGCAACGCATGAACGCCGACAACAACCGCAGCCGCCAAATGGAAGACCTAATAGAAGAAGATTTGGCGCAATTGAGCAGCCTTGCCCTAAACCCAGGTACCCCTCCGCTGCTCCGAACGATATTGATAGAATCGCTGTCGAACCGGAAAAACATACATTTTCAGGAAACAGGCGGCATGGCATCGGGCGCGGTATTGGCGGGCGAAAAAGACCGCGAAAAGGGCATAGATACCAAATATAGGCTCGACCTACAACTGAACCAAACATCGGACGTGATTCGGCAAAGTTCGCTCTTGCATGAAATGACGCATATAGCCACACAAGAATCGTTTAAAAATACGCCCATACACCTCGCATACAAAAAGGGCACATCAGACGCAGAGATACTCGCACTCAGCCAACGCCGCACCAACCAAGTGCACGAATTAATGGCAATTGTGGGCACAGCATTAGAAAACAAGCAAATATCTGAGGCACAATATCGCATATTAGAAGAAAAAACTATGTATCCGATACAAGGCAAAAATAGCTTAGAAAGTTACGTCAAGGCTTTTGCCAAAGATATAGGACCGGCTGAAACCGAACATTTATTAGACCTCGTGGCGCAGGGCGCGAACAATACATTGGTCGAATTCGATACGGTCATGAACCAAATGTATTTTATGGTGACGCAATGGGGCATCGCGCCCAATACGCCGCTATCCCAAAAATTAGCCGCCATCGTCGAAGAAGCATACCAACGTAGAGCAGAAGAACAAATGGTGGATTTGTAAATGTGCTTTTTGTTTGATACGAAAGCAGTACCAATAGTATAGTTTATGTTGGACAGGATAATCGAATTCAATATTTTAGAAAGTATGGAGCTACTTATTACCATTGGTGGATTAACGATTATTGGTGAGGTGCTAAATCCTCAACATAACAGTTCCACGTTTCTTAATAAACAAAATGAAGCTATCACACCATCTATTATTCAACAAAATCAGTATGAAAAAGATGCCTTTGAAGTTGACTTATTTCCTATTCCCACACAATTGACTATTTCTATCAGCAATTTCCGCTTTAAATAATTTACGCTATATAATACGCTGAAAATGAACGATTTGATTTTATTGATAAAATTGTAATAAAGAATTTACAATTTTATAACTCGCTTGCTATTAGTAATCAGCCAATTTTGAAAAACAAACTATACTCCTTAAACGCATGAAAAGGCTACTACTTACTTTAATTGCATTATGGATAAGTGCCCTAATGCTGAACCCAAATACAGCCCAAGCCCAATGCGGCTGCGCCGACAACTTCGAAACCACTTTCCCCGAAGCCGTCAAAGCGGCACCGGTGGTTATTGAAGGGCATGCCCAACACGCTGAATTAATATTATTTGGTGGAGAATATAACGACCTATACACATCCACCAAAATAACCGTGTACAAGGTATTGAAAGGCAATATTGATGCCCAAGAAGTGGAGCTAATAGAATCTAATATAAGTTTTAGCAATGGCTGTACTGAGGGTACGGGCACGGGTGTATTTATGCTATACCCCAGCCATGTAAAAGCAAGCCCCCGCACCGAAATTACCCCCGAATATAAATTTAAATACAAAGTAGGATCTCGTATGGGGTGTAATATTGTAAATTATAATGAAATGATATTTGGTGGAGGAGAAAAAGGTTATAGCCCTTACGGCATAGAAAGCCTAAAAGACATAAAAAATAAGATTTACAAGATAGTTGAAAAAATTGCGCAAAAAACCCTACAAAGAAATGGCATCCCTGCCAAAAAAGGCTATTGGTGGCGGCGAAAATGCGGACGATGAAAAGCAAGCTGTCACCATTAATTCAATTAGCCCAACCACAGTTACTGCTGGCACTTTTGATACTTTAACTATAAAAGGTAGTGGGTTAACACCTGAATGGTTGGTTGAGTTTCGAAACCCGGAGAAATATAACGAAGAATACATTGCTATTCCCGAAAACCACTATATCATACGCCCCAATAGCACTAACGATACACTCTATAAAGTATTAGTGCCTTGTGTTGAATTGAATAAAAACGTAAATCGTCCTGATGATGGCAAGATTATCATAGCAGGTACGGGCAAAATTGCCCTTAAAAAAGGCAATACAAGAAAAAAATCCTCCCAGACCTTAACCATACTATCTGCTCAAAACACCTATGCCAAAACCGATACATCGGAAATGATATACCCCATTTTGTTGACCAAAAACAATGCAGGCGGCAGTTTTATGTTTTGGTTACACCCCAGCGTGCGAGGCAATGCACCCGCCAAAGACTTAGTAGCCGA
Organism: Sphingobacteriales bacterium; assembly: GCA_016711295.1. Classification (GTDB taxonomy): domain Bacteria; phylum Bacteroidota; class Bacteroidia; order Chitinophagales; family UBA2359; genus JADJTE01. Next base: position 52,181 of record JADJTE010000014.1, read on the forward strand.
AGCCATGGAACAATGGCGTTGTGCCAGTGGCGTAAACTTTACTATTGCCTGCGACAGCACAAGTGCTGTCCCCAAACGTTTTGACGACAATATAAGCACCATTTCTTTTACAGACCCAACAGATACCGCTTTTTATTCTTTTGTCGGGCTGCGTAGAGCCATTACCGTGAAACGCCTGCGTTTTTGTAATTCCCAAAATGCGGTTGTGGTGACGGCAAGCGACATTGTTTTTAGAAACTTCCCGCCCCTCGGAAACGGAGAAGCTAATTGGTATTACCAAAACAACAACACCAGCCCCATCAGTTCGGGCGAATACGATTTTTATACTACGGCACTGCACGAGTTAGGTCATGCGCATTTGTTAGACCATATCATAGACCATAACCGACTCATGGACACCTACCATTTTCCTGGCAGTGCGAGTATCATACACGACATTAGCCCCACTACGGACTTAGTAGCAGCCAACAATATAATAGCTGCAAGCACTACTTCGTCCGTTAGTTGTGCGCCTATGCAAGCCGTTTCTCCTACTGATTGCACCTTACCCGATTGTGCTTTTATAGATTGCGACAGCCCCGCCTACCCCTTGCAGGTATATTTTTCGCTCATGCCCGAAGCCTGTTTGTCGAACCCCGATTTTGACGATGTGTCCGATGCTTGGCAACAAATGGTCGGTACCAACGTCAGCATTTGGGCGCAAGACCAATCAATAGGCAACATCATAGAGCGAACTTGGACATTTAGCTCCGATGTAGGCACTGTATCGCACCTCCCCTGCGACATTGACGCGGACATAGATACCTGCCTCAATTTGTTTTGGACACTTCCTGGACAAAAACAAGTTAGCCTAACCGTAACAGATGCCAACGGCTGCCAAATTATACACGAACAGAATATACAAGTCATAGACCCCAACTGCGCTTTGCCGCCGGGCATTATCCAAATCGAACCCGCACAATTGACCTGCGACATTGCCCAAAGCGATTGCCCCTATAGCCAACAAAACGGACAAATCTTTGTAACCCCTCCTCCCAGCCCTGCTGGGGACTGCTACGTTTTTTATGCCGAATATAGTGCCACCGACCCCAACGTGAACATTCCCGAAGATTATTATGCCAATTCGGCGTTCGAGTTACTGCCTGACGGACGGCGACGTTTAGGCTGTCTGCCTGGCGGCTATTACAAAATAACGATGACCGACGAAGTAAGCACGTGCTTCAATACAACTACTGAGCATGTGCCTTTTGAAACCGACAGCCTTCCCTTAGTATTCATCAGTCAGCATACGGCAAACCTCGCCTACGGTGGGATGCTGAACGGATTTTGTGGCGGCACGATACAAATAGATGAGATAAACGGCGAAGCATTTGATAGTGATGATTATGTATTTACGTGGTCAGATTGTATTGATTGCAATGTGCCAGCACGGCAGCATTTGTGTATTGGTACTTATACTGTTACTGCCACCAACCGCTACACGGGTTGTTCGGGTCAGCAAACAATTACGCTTCAATTGCAATGCGGCGAAGGCACGGGCGAAGTGGTAGGCGTGGTAGATGTGTATCCGACCATTTATGACAACACCGCCAACTTACGCCTATCACTCAATTACGATACGGAAGTGACCATTGATGTGTACGACCTCTACGGCTCGCCCATCAAGCGACTAATTGACCGCGAAGCCAAACAAGCGGGCGAATATTATTTGCAAGACAATACGACTAATGCACCCAACGGTGTGTATATTTACGTAGTAAAAGCCTGCAATCAGACGAAAGCGGATATAGGGATAAAAGAGTAAATGCCCCCTACGCTACACCGATACACTCAACTCTAAACCTCAAATATGCAACTGTTCAATGTCCGATATGAACCGTTATGCGTTGTAGAGCTGCAACACGAATATTATACTCGTAAAAAATTTGCAGACTTTTCGCTACAACCCAGCCCCGCAACAGCTACGCTGATGCGTCAGTACGGACTATTGCATAAGCAAATAGATAACCAACTTTATTTGCTGGTGCAAACAGAACAAATGCGCCCCAAACGCAGATTGGACAAACCGCTTTGTTGGTCTTTTTATGTGTATCTGAAAGATACATACTTCACGAATTTTACTAATATTCGTTTAGATAGTTTTCGGCAACGCATATACCATTTCAGCAACCTACATGCTAACGCGCAGGGGAATGATGCTTATTTGACCCGACCCATAGCCACCTACGACCCCAAGACGAGCTACCACCTCGGCGATTGGGTGCAAACCAAGGACGGCAGATATTGGGAGTCTATTGCGCCCGACACACAAGGCAAAAATCCTACTGACAACAGCGAATATTGGCAAGCCTGCACGACCAAGGTGCCGTGCGCCACATTTTTGGATAGAATAAGCCTGTGCGGCACCAACGAACTGTTTAACCAAGCCCAAGCCGCTCCTGCTGTATGGGGTCTATCCGCTAATAGCGATACCTACGACCAAACGCGCAATGCTACTCAATTGCACGAACAAGGCGCATTATGTCGATTAAGCACAGCAGACAAGCAGCCCGATACTTGGGCTTATGTAGATGATTTGGCATGGAAACAATCGCCCTTTGCCGTCATTGATATACACCACCATCCGAGTTTGTCTGCCCATAATGCGCTTGTAGACGATAGCGGACAGTTGCGCTCGCCGCGCTATGCCATTCGCTTTGCCAGCCGCTCTACTTTGTGGCGATACTTGCTATACAACAAAACCGCCGATGCGCTGCAAGACAAAAGCAACCAATACCCGTTTAACAAAATCAGCGACCGCGAGTTTGTTTCGCGCCGCCCTATACCCCTTTCCCAAGAACCCATACGCAGTTTGATGCTGCAAATACCCGCTTTGGGCGCATTTAATCTTTTGCCTAACCCCCAAGTATATCAAATTATACCCGAAGAAGGCAAAATCTATTCTAATATTCACCTCAATTTATAACGAGAATACACTCTGCTCGCCTTCAATAAAACGGCGAGAAAGCCGCCCTCGTTATAGTCCAAGCGTCGCTATTTTTATTCAAAATATCCATCATTTACAACAATAACTTTAACCAATCTAATCGCTATTATGGCAGCAGATTACAAAACCCCAGGCGTGTATATAGAGGAGGTAACCAAGTTCCCGCCCTCCGTAGCACAGGTGGACACTGCAATACCGGCATTTATCGGTCATACCGAAAAAGCCGACCGCAATGGCACCGACCTCCACTTAATTCCGACGCGCATTACTTCGCTGTTGGAGTACGAACAACTTTTTGGAGGCGCACAACGCGAAGAAAACATCGAAGTTGCTATCGAAGAAGAACTCGACCTCGACGGACGTGTTGCCAGCCGAAATGTGCGTGCTAAATTGGACGACCGCAAAAAATCGAAACACAACCTGTACTATGCCCTGCAAATGTTCTATATGAACGGCGGCGGACCGTGCTATATCGTTTCGGCTGGCGGTTACGACCGAATAGGCACTCCTATCGACTCTGCAAAATTGTTACAAGGATTAGGTCCGCTCGAAAAAGAAGATGAAGTAACCCTTATTCTATTTACAGAAGGGCAAAACATCGAGTCAGAAGCCTCTTACCACAGTTTGCAACAGCAATCACTGGCGCAATGCGGCAACCTCAAAAACCGCTTTGCCGTCATGGATATCCACAGCACCGTACAGGGTTTCCGCGATGGCATAGGCAATCGCAACCTGAGCTACGGCGCGGCGTATTATCCCAACCTCATTACTACGCTCACTTACGAATTTGATGCCACCAAAATTAAGGTGACACATGCTTTAAGTGGCGGACCTGTCAAAACGCCACCACCACCGCCACCACCTGCCGCAGAAGGCGACGGCAAAAAAGACAAGGGAGCAGATAAACCCGCGCCTCAGTCGGGCGGCAATAAGGGCGAGTTTGATGGCAAAACTTTGGCAGAGGTGATGGCAAAAAACAACAGCATCTATGCTCAAGCAGTGCGCGAAATTCGCAAGTTGCCGCTCACCGTTCCACCGAGTTCTGCGGCTGTGGGTATTTATGCGGCGGTCGATTCGACGCGCGGCGTATGGAAAGCTCCCGCCAATACCACATTGAACGCTACATCGGGCTTGACCGTCAAAATCAACGACGCACAACAAGAGAGCCTCAACGTAGATACTACGGCGGGCAAATCTATCAACGCTATGCGTATTTTTACGGGCAGAGGCATTATGCTTTGGGGCGCACGCACCTTAGCAGGCAACGACAACGAATGGCGTTATGTATCGGTGCGCCGCTTCTTTATCATGATTGAAGAATCGGTCAAACGCTCTACGATGCAATTTGTGTTCGAGCCAAACGACGCAGGTACTTGGATTCGCGTTCGGGCGATGATAGAAAACTTCCTGACCTTGCAATGGCGTTCGGGTGCCTTAGCTGGTGCCAAAGCAGGCGACGCATTCTACGTCAAACTCGGCTTGGGCGAAACAATGACCGCTCTTGACATCTTAGAAGGACGCATGATTATCGAAATCGGTATGGCAGTAGTTCGCCCCGCTGAATTTATCATCTTGCGCTTCTCGCACAAAATGCAAGAGTCATAACATTTACTAATCGCTATCTGGCTGACAAACATTATTTTTTAGCTATTACTGCTCCGTATTTACTGCCGCAGGGCATATATTGCGGGCTACATTCCCCAACTTTAACTTTCATTTTCTAAAACAACCAACCATACGTCATGGCTGATGAATATCCCTTGCCGAAGTTTCACTTTCAAGTAGATTGGAAAGGAACTAAACTCGGCTTTACCGAAGTAACCGGACTGAGCGTTACACAAGAAGTCATTAAATACCGCGACGGACACATGCCCGAGATGACATTCTTAAAACAAGCGGGACTACGCAATTATAGCGACATAACGCTAAAACGCGGCACCTACAAAGGCGACAACGAATTCTTTAAATGGTGGGAGGATGTTAAAATCCAAAATTATACCGACCGCCGCGACTTGACCATTACGCTATTGGACGAAGCACACGCGCCCGTAGTGACTTGGAAAGTCAAAAAGGCGTGGCCCACCAAAATTGAATCGACCAATCTTAAATCAGATGCTAACGAAGTAGCTATCGAAACCTTAGTGATAGCCCACGAAGGCTTTATGATTGAGATGTAGACCGTTCTCTTTTTCATTTGCCAACCCCAAAAACGGCAAAAGACCCAATATAGGGTTGGCAAATGTTTTTTTTTGCTTAATTTTATCTCTCCTTTAGCATGACTCGCGCCCGATATTCAAAGCCCAGCAAAACCCAAGAACGCACGCAACGCAAAGAAAGCGAAGTGTTTTTTGGCGGCAAAAATAATAGTTCGTTTTTCGGCAATGGAAAAACGAGCCAAGCATTTTTTGGGCGCCATTTGCCCAAAGAGCAACCTTTTTTTAGGGGGAGGCCACCACTTAAACAGAAAAAACAGGCGGAAAGCAAAAGCAATGAAAAGGAGGAGAACAATAATGTGCTTAATTATGAGGCAAGCGATTTGGTAATTCAGCACAAAAAAGGTACGCCCAATTGTCAGTGTCCCGCTTGTATACGACAAGCCAAACAATTAAAAACAACGCAACAGCAAGGCAGCACTCCGTTAAAAGAAACAGGAAATATATCTATTTCTAAACAAATTGATAGCGAGCATGCTCCAATACAAGGCGGCTTTTGGAGTTCCATAAAAAATGCAGCCAAGAGCGCAGTTGGGTGGGTAGGTGACAAGGTATCGTCCGCAGCAAGTTGGGTGGGCAATAAAGCATCGTCTGCCATTGGTTGGATAAGCGATAAAGCCCAGTCTGTCGGTTCGTGGATAAAAAATGGTTTGAGCAATATTCTGAGTGCTTGTAAGAAAAAAGGTGCGCAGGCTTTTGGTTGGTTGGGTTCTAAAATAGGTGCTACATGGAATTGGCTAAGAAGCAAGGGCTCGGCTGCTATACAGTGGCTCAAAAAAGGTGGATCTTGGCTATGGAATGGGCTGAAAAAAGTTGGCGCGTTTGCCAAAAAAATTGCAGGTAAGGTTTGGAACGGGCTTAAATGGGTTGGCTCGCCACTGTGGTCAAAACTAAAAGCGATTTATCAGAGAGTAGGCTATTTTATTACCCAGTTACCCACACGTCTTAAAAGATTAGTACTTCATATATGGGACGGAGTTAAGTCTTTGAAACCTTGGTCATTATCCTGGTGGGAATCGTTGGGACAACTCGGTACTTGGAAAAATATAGGTAGTTGGTTTGGGAAATTGGTAGTTTATGGCTTAGAAACCCTAGGAATTGGCGAAATTTATCAAACTATAGCTGATATTATTAAATTTAATACCGTACCGCTCACAGGCAGCCAAATAGCAATAGCCAAAGAAGTTTATGGAAATTCTATCAATTATAATTTAGTACGTGTAGATAGGAGAGCTTTAATAGGCCCGTCTTGGACAGGGCGCGACTATACATCGTTCCATACCATCAACGGTTGGGGTACTCTATCAAGCGACGTTTTGATACACGAGTTGGGGCATGTTTGGCAATACGAACGAATGGGGGCTATGTATATGCCACAGGCTATACATGACCAAATTACGATGCCACAGGCTTATGACTACGGCGGCGTGGCTGCCTTAGAAGCCAATAAAACCAAAGGTATTTGGGCATTTGGGCGCGAACAACAAGCCCAAATATTCCAAGATTATTACCGCATTAAGCACGGAATGCTACCTGAACAAGGAAGTGCTACGGTAGCCGATTTGCCTTTATACGAGCACTATATAAACGAAATAAGGAGATAGAGCATGTTATTTAAAATAAATAGCTTACTGCTTTTTGGGATGGTACCCATCTTAATGGCAATGTCCACTTGCCAAAAAGATACGTGTAACGGCAAAAAAACCTTTGCTGCCATGCAAGCTCAAATAAGCAATATTGGCAACGAGGCAGCTATCTATTTAAACTATGAATTAGACGAGGCATTGCCGATAAACTACATAAAGCAAATAAAGGTATCTAAGCGTGATATTGACTACCAAGGCAATACTTGGGCTAATGATTACGCGCTAATAAAAAATATTGTGGTAACACCAACGCAAATTGTTATACACTTAAATAACTTAGGTGCTTTTAACGACACAAGCCCAAATTGGCATTTTAATTTAGAACTGCCCGATAGACGTGGCTATATAAATTGCGACCATGCAGGAAATGACGACGTTTATTATTTTGATATTTATACTAAAACAATTTTCTCCGAACAAAACACCAAAATCTCAAGTTTTGAATGGAAAGAGTTTTTAAACAAAGGTGCTATTTAAACTTGATAAAAATATAGTTTTTATGCAAAACCACGACACCCCCGACCACCTCAAAACCAACCCCCAAATCCAACGCAAAGAAAGCGGCAGTTTTTTTGGTGGGAAAAATAATAGTTCGTTTTTCGGCAACAGAAAAACGAGCCAAGCATTTTTTGGGGCAAAACCTGCGGTGATTGTGCAGCAGAAAGGAAATAATGAACAACAACAAAATGACCACGCCGAGGGTCAAGAAATTGTTCAGAAGCAAGGTGATGGAAAAGGTGTATATGCACATGGCACAGCCATACAGTTAAAAACAGATGCTACACCCACCATACAGCGCGAAGAGCGCAGTTTGCCTGAGAATCTGGGTCCGCGCCAAGATGGTTCGTTAGCGGTGCGTGGCGAAGGCGATAATCACGCTTTTTCTCCTAATGATGTCAATCAGGGTTCTATTGGCGACTGTTACTTTCTGGCAAGTTTGATAGCAGTGTCCAATACTAATCCCAATTTGCTGCAAAACGCCATTACAGAAAACTCCAATGGCACTTATACCGTCAGGCTTTTCCGTCCCGAACAGCGACGCACATGGCTCATATTCTCACGCCGCGTCTTGGCACCAGTAGATGTTACGGTCTATCCCACATTTCCTGTTGCTGCGGCAGGGCGCGACGCTGCTAATCCCAATGCAGATGCCAATCCAGGTCATGCGCACGGCGGCGACCAAAACTCAAAAGGCCAAACAGAATTGTGGGTTCGCCTAATAGAAAAGGCATACGCCCTGCTCATTGGCAGCTATGCACAGATAGGCAATGGTGGTTTCGGAGCTAATGCCCTCGAAGCACTTACCGGACAAGCTTACCAAGAAGAAGTATTGGGTGGAGATACTAAACAACGCATTATCCAAATGGTCAACGACGGAACACCTGTAGAAGTAGCCACCAACGCCCAATCTTGGAATACTATGAGTGACGAAATGAAACGCTTTGCCCGCGCAAATAGCATCGTTGCAGGTCACTCTTATGCCGTTATGTCGGCGACTAATGACAATATTCGCGTCCGAAACCCATGGGGTACGGGTGCTCGCAATGCAGAACCTACTTTGAGCTGGGACCAATTTAATGCTATGTTCTGGCAATTCTCTAACCGACAATAAAACCGCAATAACCATGAAAATTATACTTTTTTCCCTAATCCTCCTCCTAAACACTTGTACTTCCCCCAATATGAACCCTCCTAATAAGCACAACGAAAGCGATACGGCTAATAACACCGCCCATACTGTCACCGAAGTAAGCAATCCTTCAAATAATGACACCGAACAGCAACAACAAGCCTTTGACTACGTGGTGTCGGAAGCCGCGGTAGGTAATATTGAAGGTATTCCCTTTACTTTAGATGGTATTTTCAATACCCAAGAGAACAATATTACCGTATTGACAACTACAATGGACATTGACAAAAATCGATTCGTAGATATCGTAACGGGCACAATAGTTGATTGGAAAGAAGGCGTACAATTGCGCGTGGTTAATATCGAAAAAAGCGACGGACAACAAAAAGGCAAGGTATATTTTAAAGTTATCAAAACAACTGAAAAATAAGCCACGCTCTGTTTGTAAGTGCCGCGCAAAAATCTTGCAGCCACCTATATTAAGCAGCAAATAAAATAGTATATTATCTAAGCACCCCGTCACTAAACCATGCCCAATCCCCCATCAAACCCCGCTTATTTAGACGGACTGCCCGTCATCAAAAAAATAGACGACACCATGTCAATTATAGTAATTAAAATCAAAAAAATTCATATAATATGAAAACTTATTTTACTATGAATAAATTTAGCCTTATAACATTATTGTTAGTAGGCTTAATCTGCGAGGCGCAAACCACTATTACCAACCGTTGGACGAGCGATAAGATAGGGTTGCAAAACGGAACGCCTTATTGCGCAAGCACCGCCTCTGACAAATGGGTAGTGGAGCAGGCAGAACCTGGTTATGTGCGGCTTAAAAATTCTACTACAGGCACCTATCTACATACCGAAAACGGCGGAAAATTAGAAGCAGGAACCATACAGCCAGGTTGGTGGAGTGCCCAGTGGAAGCTAGTACCCATAGACGGATATACACATATCATTAACCGATGGACCAATAACCATCTGCACAATGAAAGCGGCAAATTGGAATGTGGCAAATTGGGGGCACCAGGCTGGTGGAGTGCCCAATGGACAATGAATGCCCCCGCTACCTACAGCAACCCCAATCAGGCTGGAAATATTGTGGCAGAACCTACCGCCGATGACCCCCGCAAACGCCTGCGTCTAACTCCGCTAAGCAAAGACCAATCGGCAACTATCCAAGGTTCTAATCAGGCATGCGAGTTTAATATGCGGGTCAATGGCTTTTTATATGCCTATACACTCTCTCCATCACAAAAATTAGTACACCTTACTACCGAAGGTAGTATTGCCAAAGCGGGAGTACAAGCCTATAACCAACAAGACATGAGAGGATATTTCCTAGAAAAATTGGAAGTCACTATCGAACCCACCACAGGATCCGAACATGTTTACCGCGATGTAGACTCGCCCCCTACCGATACCAACACCGGCAGCCGCACCATAACCACATCTATAAGCGGCACAGGTGGAGTAAGCAAAGACGGACCATCGGCAGGCGTAGAATTGGGCGGTTCTGATAGCTGGTCGCAAAACATAAATGGATTTAAGTACTTAAATAATTCATCAGGCAAAAAACTATACCATGTAGTAGAGCTTGCCAGCACCTCCGTTGGACCGTATACAAAATACCAAGATTTAGTCGATATGAGTTTTACAGGTTCTTTTTCGGGCACGCCACTTGGCACCCTACCCGAACAAGCAACTAATACAATGCCTTTTCTTGCACAGGGCGTTTGGCAAACCTATAACGGCGATTTTACAGGAAAAGTAACTTTCAAAATTAATTACAAAATGCACCTGCGTTATGTAGAGAAAACCAATCATTTTTTTACCGTAGATACAAAAAGCATTACCAGCAACATGGAAATGAGCGAATACATTACCGTCGACTTTGGCAGTATTAAGTAACTCACTGCCTAATCGAGCGAATTATAAATCATTTGTTTCACCTACTTCCATATACTCTACCTAATACCCATGCCCAATCCCCCATCAAAACCCGCTTATTTAGACGGACTGCCCGTAGTATTCCATTTTAGCGTTACGGGCTTAGGTGGCGATAAAGATGTGCGTTTCCAAGAAATAACAGGCTTGACCGTAGAAGTAGAAACCGAACCCGTCAAGGAAGGCGGCGAAAACCGCTATACCCACGTATTGCCCGTGCGCACCAAATATACCAACCTAACCCTAAAACGCGCCGTACTCAACGACGCAGACGCGATAACTTGGTGCAAAAACGCCATCGAAAACTTTGATTTTAAGCCCAAAGACCTCACCATACAACTGCTGAACGAGCAACACCAACCTACTATGTCGTGGAGCATCGTGCGGGCTTATCCCATCAAATGGGTATTTTCTAACTTAGATGCCACCAAAAACGAAATACTGCTCGAAACACTCACCTTGTCATATAGTTATTTCATCTTTAAACCTCGTTAATACTGTGCTATGCCCATCGAAATCAAAGAACTCGTCATTACAGCGCATGTAGGCGCAAGCGAACACTCGCAAAATCACAATGCGTCACCGCAAAACAACCAGAACAATCAGCCTAAACTACAAGGCGAAGCCAACGAAGACATCATCGCACAATGTGTAGAACAAGTTATGGACATCATACGCAAAAAATATGAACGATAAGCACATATTATGACATCCCGCCCCCCAGCACAGACCTAAGCAATAGCAGACAATTTTATAAAACCCGCCTAATACCTTACCAACTACATGCCATACGACGCACACGGACTACAAAAAATGAAAATTATCGGTTATGCCGACCCCAAATATTCGTCGAAAAAGGGCGAGTATGAGGTGTTGGTCAATCCCGAAAAATTGGACGTAGCCTATACTATTGAATACGAAGAAAAGCCCGCGCATGGAAATATCGGCACCCAGATGAAGTTCAAAAAGGTAAATCCTGCCGAAATGACCTTCAATTTTGTATTTGACGGCACAGGCATCATTCCAGGTACCGAAGGCAAAGATGTAGCCGAAGAAATAAGCAAACTCATGAAAGTGATTTGCGATTTTGACGGCTCGATACACCGCCCCTATTATTGCAAGATGATATGGGGCAATTTAGCATCAGACCATTACTATTTTACTATTTTTCAGGGCGTTTTGACCCAAGTAACTTACCAATACAAACTGTTCAAGCCTAATGGTGCGCCGCTACGCGCTATGGTAGTCGCCAAATTCAAATCTGCTTACGAACACGGCTTGCGCATTGCGATGGAGCGCAAAAGCTCGCCCGACCTCACCCACCTCCGCACGGTCAAAGAAGGCGACAAGTTAGTATTGATGACCGAAGAGATATACGGCACAACGGATTATTACTTAGAAGTAGCCCGCATCAACGGCTTAGACGATTTCAGGCAATTGCAGCCAGGCACGCAACTCTATTTCCCGCCCATCGACCAACTTAGCCGATAAACCCAATACCACAGCACCCATGAGCACCGACCGCATACCCAACCCACAGCAATATACCGACCTCGTGACCTTCAAACTATTTTTTGACGGCGCGAAAATAGACCCCAAATATGAAATACTGAGCATAATGACAAGTAAAGAAATAGGTAGAATACCGACCGCCCGCATCACTATCGCCGACGGTGATTCCTCGAAAGAAACTTTTGAAATAAGTGACAAAGCCGATTTCCTACCAGGAAAAGCAGTGAAAATACAGGCGGGCTATCGGGGCGACGACCATACCATTTTTGAAGGCATTGTTACCAAACACAATATCAAAATACGCCCCAACGGATCGAGTATGTTTATTATTGAATGTAAAGACAAAGCCGTAAAAATGACCATAGGACGGTATAACAAGTATTATTACAACAAAAAGGATAGTGATATTATAAAAGAACTCATCGGCAAACATGGCTTGTCGGCTGATGTAGAAGCTACGCAGCAAACACACAAGGAGATGGTACAATACAACTGCTCCGACTGGGATTTTATGATGATGCGAGCCGAAGTAAATGGCTTGCTCGTTAGTGTAGATGACGGTAAAGTAACGGTCAAAAAGCCCAATTTCGGGCAAAGCCCCGTAGTAGAACCACGCTATGGAGCTACCATTTTAGAATTTGATGCCGAAATGGACGCACGCGCACAACTAAAAGAAGTGAAAGCCATTGCTTGGAAACATAAAGATCATAGCATCGTATCGGCTTCGGGCACTGCCGAAGCCGCCCCCGAAGGTAGCGTGAGCACCAGCGATTTGGCAAAGGTGGCTGCCCCTTCTACCTTTCAGTTGCAACACACAGGAAACCTCGATACGTCCGAACTCAAAACATGGGCTGATGCGCAAATGCTCAAATCGCGCTTGGCAAAAATACGCGGACGAGTGAAATTTGAAGGCTTCGCCGAAGTAAAGCCCGCCAAGATGATTAACCTACACGGTTTAGGCACACATTTCAACGGCAAAGCATTGGTAGGCGGCGTACAACACGACATTGGCGAAGGGCAATGGGCAACTGATGTGCAATTCGGCTTGTCGCCGGATTGGTTTGGAACACAAGAAAGCATTGTGGAGCCGCCCGCAGCAGTATTGCTACCTGCCGTAAATGGCTTGCAAGTGGGTATTGTCACCAAAATAGGACCTGACCCCGAAGGCGAACACCGCATCAAAGTAAAAATACCGATGATAGACAATGGCGCAGAGGGCATTTGGGTGCGCGTGGCTTGCTTAGACGCGGGCAAAAAACGCGGCTCTTTCTTCCGACCCGAAATAGGCGACGAGGTAGTAGTCGGCTTCCTGAATGACGACCCACGCCACGCCGTCATGCTCGGACACCTGCATAGCAGCAAACATAGTGCCCCCTTAGACGGCAACGACCAAAACCACGAAAAAGGATTTTATACGCGCAGCGATATGCGCATCCATTTCGACGACCAACACAAAGTAATGACCATTCAAACCCCTGCAGGCAACAAAATGGTCATTAGCGAAAAAGATAAAAGCATTACCATCCAAGACCAAAACAACAATAAAATGGTCATGGAACCAAGCGGCATAAAAATAGAAAGCCCCGGCGAAATAAGCATCAAAGCCACCAAAGACGTAAAAATAGAAGGCATGAACGTAAATATAAAAGCGCAAGTAGGCGGCAAATTTGAAGCCGTCAATTTAGACCTCAAAGGCTCTGCCCAACTCAACGCCGAAGGGTCGGGCATGGCAACCGTCAAATCATCAGGCATAATGACCGTACAAGGTAGCTTGGTGAAAATTAATTAAGATGTTACTCTCGCTCAAAGATTGCCCTATGATCGACAAACATGTTACATGGGTCATCTATCGAGCGAACCCCACCTGACAAGGGCAAAGCACTACAAATAAGGAATTGATATGCCTAATTATCAAGAACAATGGAACAGGAGAAAACGCCTAATACGAAAAGCCACCTCAGCCCCAAAAACCAGCCCCTTGTGCAGCGCAAGGGCGGCGGCAGTTTTTGGGGAGGCAATAAGCAGGGCAACTCATTTTTTGCACCCAAACCACTCGTTGTAAGCCAACAGAAAAGCGAGCCTGAAGCGGACGACTCGGTATTAAGTAATGGTGAAAACCAATCTAATCAGCTCAAAAGCATAGCCAACGATGCTTTGCCCAACGATAGTAATACGAGTAATAGTAGTAATACAGGTAACGATAGTAATACAAGTAATAACAGTAATACGGATAATACTAATAACACCAATAATACTAATAATATCAACAACAATACCCTCCAAGCCAAATTATTACCCGTATTACAGCGCGTTATTCAACGCGATACCCCTGCTGTCACAAAATTGAACAAGGACAATATTAGTGCAGCTATGTTTAACGGAACGGTAGTTAGCTCTAAAAAAAGCGGTGATGTGAGTTTAGAAGATAGCGGCAAAAATGAATTGAGCATCAAATCACCTATAATAGAGATAATTGTAGATGCAGGATTAAAGCCCAATATCGAATTGGATAGCGGTGTTTCGATAGAAGCGGGTCCTATTCAAACGATGACGGTATCGGACAGGACAGGTATTTATCGGCACGGCGGTAAAGGTGGCGAAATTATGTTTCAACAGCGCATCGTCAAACCGCTCTCACGCGACGCGGCAAAAAATACCGATGGCGGAGGCTACCCAGCACCACCTTGGTACTACCGCCCACAAAACCCTATTGCACAAGCACAAGTAAAGTTGCACGACGAGCCTTGGTTTGCGCTGCCCAAACGCATAGGCAATGCCGTATTGACCGAAATAAAAGGAACCAGCGAATTTGTATCGTCTATCGCCGTTAGGGTAGTAGGTACAGAAAACTTGGTACATTTGTATAAATTTAAATGGTCGGTACCTTGGGATATGGAAATCGAATCGAAGATAGATATCAATACCTTAGACGAGTATTTCACGGCTTCGGGTAGCAAAGGCATTATTTTTAACGATAAAACTACCGAAACACCCACCGCCCTCAAAGATGCCAAAGTCGCCAACGAAGTAGAGAATGCTCAATGGATTGTCGTACCAACGATAAGCGCAGCTATGCAATTGCACCACAAACAATTGATATCCAATATAATAGCAGCCAAAGCAAATGGCGACACAAAAACCGCCGAAAACTGCATAGAAGCCCTGAAAGCCAAAAGCCCCAATTTTCAAGTGACAGTATATGTGAACGAAGCCAAGAACCCATCAGACGATGTGATAATTACCGCAAGCAGCGGCGGCAAATCGTTCACAACCGAGAAAAAATGGTTAGATGACGATAATATGGGGCGTTTTAGCATACCCTTGCTCGATGTGATTGACCCAAGCAAGATGAATAGCGGCACAAGTATCAACTTTGCAATAGAACCCATAGGCAAAAGTACCGATTGGGCTTTCCCTTGGAGGTCGGCAGGAACGCGCAGTTTTAGAGAATCGGGCGTATTCGCCTTAGATTATGATTACGACGTAGAACTAAAATTATAACCACCTTAATATTCATCTCACCATGCTACCCGCAGCCCGTATCAACGATATGCACGTTTGCCCAATGGTGACACCCGTACCACCTGGCGCACCCATACCTCACGTAGGTGGGCAAATTGTCATGGTGGGGGCAATTAATGTACTCATAGGCGGAATGCCTGCCGCGCGAGTAGGCGATGTCTGTATCTGTGTGTTGCCCGCTGGACCAGTGCCTTGCGCCCCTATCGTCAAAGGCTCGGCTACGGTATTGATAGGCGGAATGCCTGCCGCTCGTGTGGGCGACACCACCGCCCACGGCGGAAGCATTGTAGTAGGTTGCCCCTAGTACTCATTGGTGGATAATAATAACTATATTTTTTATTTAATCAATTGCCGATAATGCTCAACCCGAATGACTTTTTAGGACGCGGCTGGAGTTTTCCGCCCTCGTTTATGCCCACCGACGGCGAAGTAGAAATGGTGAGCGACGAACAAGACATCAAAGAGAGTTTGTTCATTTTGCTCTCAACCAACCCCGGCGAAAACCTGCTACACCCCGATTATGGCTGCCCCCTGCACCGCTTAGTGTTCGACCCTATGGACGGCAGCTTGCCCGTTGTGATATGCGACATGGTGCGTACCGCCTTGCTTTACTACGAATCGCGCATTATACCCAAAAATATCGTCGTTAGCCAAAACCCCGACCAAGACGGGCGACTCGATATATTAATAGATTATGTCATTGTCAATACCAATACCCGCACTAATATGGTCTATCCATTCTACTTGATACGCTAATTATAGCCATGAGCGATACTACATATATTACATCAATCAATAATACTGCTTTGCAAAGCACCGCCTTGTCGCAACTTGCGGCTAAGGTAAGCGTAGTACTGCGAGACGGCACCAGCCAAGAACAACGCCTGCTCGAAGCACTAAGCCCCAAGTATATATCCGTAGATGAACGAGATTTTAAAGATTTTATCGCCTTTTTTCATCAATTCGCCCCGTATATTCGCTTTTATCACCCCAATTTTATAGCCGATAGCGATTGGACTCCGTTTTTTAGCCTGTTCGATGGCTTAGAAAAAGACCATAGCGGCGAAAAATGGAACAGGATACAAAAACAAATCGAAAATGGAGGCATGGTACAGCCTCATTTGAGCTTGCTCATCACATTTTTACACCTATTTAAGCACGCCCAAAACCACCTTAACACCCTTACCGAGCGGCACCTCGATTATTATTACCGCGAAGTATTGCGGTTTATGGGCAAACCCGCCTATCCCGACCGCATACACGTATTGGTCGAATTGGCAAAAAATATCGACCAGATAATCGTGCCAAAAGATACGTTGCTCGTAGCGGGTAAAGATGCCTCCGATGCCGATATTCACTATGCCGTAGAACGCGAAACCGCCATTAATTGCGCTCAAATAACACAATTAAAGAGCCTATTTATAGACCGCACTACTAACGGGCATATCTATCGCATCTATGCCATAGCACAAGCCAATTCTGCCGACGGCAAAGGCGAGCCATTAGCCGAAGAACAAGCGTTTTTGCCTTTTCACCAAGGATTATACACCCAAAACAGCACCGAAGAGAGTGTCGCCCAATTCGAGGCAACAGTCGGATTTGCGCTATCGTCGCCTGTACTGCGCTTGCAAGAGGGCAAACGCACTATAGCTATCGAAATACAATTCGGGATACAACACCTCAACCCGCAGCACCCCGACTACGACGCACAATATGCCGAAATGCAGCGTTTCTGGGCAAATGCCGAACTGTTCAAAAGCAATTTCCGAATTAGCCTGTCGACCGATACGGGTTGGTTCAATAAGCCGATAGACGATATAGCACTATTGCCCGACGAAGGCTTGCTGACCCTATACACGTATCTATCGCCCAAAGACCCTCCCGTTGTGCCGTACCTACGCGAAACAATGGGTGGAGATTTTCCCGAAGGCGAACCCGTCCTAAAAATGCAAGGCACACCGCAGCTCAATGCCGCCTTTTACGAATTGTTTGCCGCCTATCCCATACAACGAATCAGTATCGCCGTAGCTGCCGACCGCACAGGCAGCCTATACATACAAAGCGATTTGTCGCCCGTAGAAATGGGCAAATCTTTTGAGCCGTTTGGCGTACAGCCTCGCCAGAATGCCGCTTTTTATGTGAGCAGCCCCGAAGCATTTGTCAAGCAAGTAGGGGCATTGTCGCTTGATTTTACTTGGAAAAATTTGCCCGACCACTTTGCCGATTATTACGACGAATACCCTACGCTGCGCAACCAACCCTTTGAGGTAGCTTTGTCGTTTTTGCACGAACAGCAATGGCTACCATTAGTAGACGAACAAGGCAATGCCCTGCGGTACCGCTTGTTTGTGCAGCCCAACGGCGAGCAGATAACGACTAACCAACTGCGCTTATCGCTGCGAAATGTGCCAATACCCCTTCTGCCCGAATCAGAACCTGTAAGTGCTTCTTTAAACAATAATACACAACGCGGCTATCTCCGAATAGCCCTTGTATCGCCTGCTGATGCCTTTGGACATGCCATTTATGCCAATCTATATACCGACAAGCTAACCGATAAACTATTCAAAAAAAGTGCACAAATGCTTAGTATGGCAACGGCACTGCCACCGCCAAGCAGCGATAAAAATGCCGCTAAAAATAACCCCGAAGCCGATAAAAATCAGGCTTTGCAGCAACTGAGTGCGACTGCTGACGAGGTAAAATTGCCCAATCCGCCCTATTCGCCTACTATTGAGCAGTTAAGCCTTAGTTATACGGCTACCCAAACCATACGCTTTGATAAACCTGAATTGAACCACCCGAAGGACTTGTTTTTTCACTTGTGCCCCTTCGGACAAAGCCCCGTAGCTGCCACCCAAGGCGCGTACCTGATGCCCAACTACGAAGGGCAAGGACAATTGTATATCGGTATCGAAGGGTTGCGCGTGCCCCAAAACCTAAGTTTGCTGTTTCAGTTAGCCGAAGGTAGCGGCAATCCCGATTTGGCATTGCCCACTATACAATGGCATTACCTGAACGGCAAGCAGTGGCTGCCCTTTGACCGAAGCGATATATTGACCGATACAACCAACAACCTGATGAATACGGGTATGATGGTATTTAAAATACCCGCCGAAGCCAGTAGTAACAACCCAATGATGCCCCAAAATTGCCATTGGTTGCGTCTAAGCGTATCTGACCACATATTGGCACTAAATCAAATCATAGCTATACGCGCTCAAGCCATAAGTGCTGTATTTATAGACCGCCAAAACGACCCTAAACGCCTAAGCCAGCCCTTGGCTCCGAATAGTATTAGCGGATTGGCGATAAGCGACCCACGCATCAAGGAATTGATACAGCCTTATAGCTCTTTCGATGGCAAAATGGCAGAACAAGGCAACGGATTATATACCCGCGTGAGCGAACGCCTACGCCACAAAAAACGCGCTATCAGTATTTGGGATTATGAACGTTTGGTATTGGCGCGGTTCAATGCTATTTATAAAGTGAAATGCCTGCCGCATACGAGCCACAAATCGGATTTCGCGCCCGGCTGCGTAACGCTTATCACCATTCCGAACCTGCGCAATAAAAACGCCGTCAATCGGCTACAACCCAAAACACCCCTCAATCTGCTGAAAGACATCAAAGACTATATCGAGCAATTCACATCGCCTTTTGTGCGCTTAGAAGTGCAAAATCCCGTGTACGAAGAGATATTGGTGGCTTTTGATGTGGGCTTTCACAGCGGCTACGACCTCGGATTATATGTAGAACGCCTCAATGAAGCTATCAAACAATATCTGTCGCCCTGGGCGTATGAGAATAGCCACGATATCATATTTGGGGGCAGAATCCACAAATCGTCCATCATCAATTTTATAGAAGAAAAAGAATACGTCGATTATGTCAATAATTTTGTACTTTATCATAAATACCGCGAAGGCAACGATATGTGCGAAATAGCGACCGACGAAGCCGAGGCGCGTACTGCCCGCTCTATTTTAGTATCGGTAGAGCAACACCGCATCAATCCGCATAAACAAGGCGAACTAACCTATGCTATACCCGAAGGCATTGGACACATGCTCATCGAAATCAATTTTGAAGTCGAGGACGACGAATAAAATGAAACCAATATTCTGCACGAGTATAATTGAAGCCTAACCTATTTATATCACCATATCATTCATCTGATAGCCCAATAGCTAAAATCAATACAATGGCACGCAAAACATCTATAGACCAGCTCAAAACGTATTTCAAAACGGGCAGCAAGCCCACCGAAGGGCAATTTGTCGAATTGATAGACAGTTGTTACAACGCTCCGAAGTTGTCGTTTGATGCTAAGACCCAACAACTGAGCATCTCAACCACCGCAGGCGACTCGGACAGTATCGCCGACCTCAAAGGCATCGCGCCTTATAGCACGCGCTCGTGGGTGCACGGGCATTCGCTGTGCTTAGACGAGGGTAGCTCTATCAAGGCGATGATGAAAAAAGGTTGGGGCACCGAGGTAGTAGGCGAAATCATATTGCGCGAAAAATCGGAGAAAGTGGGCAAAGACCAAGTACTTATCTTGGACGGCAGCACTATCAACACCTACCATTTTGCTATACCTACGCCTCTGATGAGCGGTAGCGTAAAAATCAAAAACGTGCTGCTCGATATAGAACTATATAGCAACGCATCGGAAGAGATAGTAGGCGATAGCAAAGACAAGGTAAGTATCTTGTCGGGCGCGAAAGTGAAAGAAATATTGGTCTATAATGGCAAAAATACCTTAGCCGATTTTAGCTCATTAGCCTCTAATACCGACCTACGCACCTTATCAGTTCCCGATATGCCGCCCGTCACACGCGCCGTAGGGCTGAGTATAGGCGTAGAATACTATTTTCAGGTCTATTCCAAAATATTGATTCGCAGCGAACAAGTGACCGAGCTAAAAGGCAAAATGGACGACCGATATACTCGCTCGCGTTTTTATGCCGTAGGCTGCGAATTTATTGTGGGGTAAAAATAATGGTAACTATTTAGGGTATAGGGTTTTGGGTATGGGGTAATGAGCAATACTTATCTAATAATGCCTGACATCGCTGCATATTCGATTAGTTCCCACTACAAGGCTAAATAGTTACAAATAATGATAATGGGTCAAATGCGTTGAAATGGCTTGATGCGCCTAAGCAAATGGCGTAGATTTATAATAATACCGTTCAAGGTGCAATTTCTCCATTTTCCAAATTAAGGCTAAATATTCGATATTCTACTGGTCTGATTTTTTAATTTTGAGATATCACCCCTACGGGGCTTTTGTTGCTATACCGTCTTTATTTTCTATTAGAATGTCGCCCCTACGGGGCTTAAAAACGGTATTCCTATTAGTGGTTTCTAATTTTGAGTAAAAAATTCACGCGAACCTCTTGCTTGCGCCCTTGCTACAAAGCAGCATTTACCAAAATTTGTTCCCTAAATTTAAAAATCGCACTACTACTTTCGCAAGAAGTATATTTAACAGCATGAATCAACCAAAGAAAAAATGTCCAGCCTATTCCACCTCAAAAACCTATCCTGCGCCTACCGCCGCGCTGATGGAAGCACCACCCCGCCCGTTTTGACGGTCGAGCAATTGGAACTACCCATCGGCAAAATGGTCGTTTTGTTGGGCAAGTCGGGTGCGGGAAAAAGCACCATACTCGAAACGCTGGGCTTGATGAACAATACCCTAAGCCCTGAGTCAGAGCTATTATTTAGTCCCAACGATAAAGAACAATATCGGTTCGAGAAAATTTGGGCAAACCCACAAATAGCCGACATTCGCAAGCGGCATTTCAGCTTCATTTTTCAGAACACCAACCTAATGCCCAATTTTACGGTCTATGAAAATATATGCCTAACCCAGATGATACAGGGCACGTCCTACAAAGACGCACTGCAAAAAGCCCGCGAAACGATGCGCCGCATAGGTTTGCAAGAAATAGACGAACACAAAAAACCCCACGAACTATCGGGCGGACAACGCCAGCGGGTGGCATTCGTGCGGGCTATTACGCCTAATTTCAGCGTCTTGTTTGGCGACGAACCGACAGGCAATTTGGACGAAATCAATTCGCGCGAATTGATGACCATGCTGCGCGACAATATCCAACAACACGGACGCACGGCTATCATCGTGACGCATAATATAGATTTAGCCCTCGAATTTGGCGACCAAATTATTATTCTGACCAAAGACAACGAAGAAAAATGCGGACAAATAGACCCAGAAAATATCTTTTATCGACCGACAAACCCCAACGCCAATGCCGCCGCATGGCACACCCGACAAGCACAATATAATAATGTGCAAATGCGCCCCGTCATTGAGCAATTGATACATTAAAGCCCCGCGCATATTGTATCGCACAGTTACCTAACCTATAATGAGCACCCATAGCGATTTCAAACGCCTTTTTCACCACCGCGAGAGCCGCGAATTGCTGGGCGAAAGCTACCGCAATTTGTGGATACTCATCGGCATACTTACCCTGACGTTTTTTGCCATCGGTTTTGCATCGGGGAGCCTATCGTATTTAGACCAAAAAATGAACAACCCATTCATTCGTTGGGTGACGTTACCCATACCTGCCACCGATGCCGCACAGACCGAACGTTTTAAGACCGAACTCAACGCACCCAACCTAAAACAAGAATACCTTTACGATACAATATCGAGTTTTAGCAACTATTTTTTACCATCCAATACAAAAACGGACAGCGAAAAGACCTCGTGCGCGGGCGAACCATCGAAGTAGGCGACCGATTGATGGGCGAAATCCTAAGCGCGAAAAATGGTATGGTGGGGCAAACATGGTCGGACAAACAGGATATAGGATTGATTGTAACCCGCGAATTTCTGCGCGAATTTGGCTACTTAGAAACCGACCCCATCGTACTGATGGATATAACCGATACGCGCCAAGACGAAGACGGAAATGATATTATAAAAGACAACCGCCCCGTACCAATTCCCATACGCGCCGTAGTCAATTCGCTGCCTGGGTCGAGCCGCGTGGCATTTACGCCTTATTTCCTGAGCCAACGCCGCCGCCCCGACGGCACAGGCAATTCGTTCAACCCCATGAACCACGATGCCGACATCAATCGCCGACAACTCATTTATTATCTCCATAGCGACGACGAGCAACAGCAACAAAAATTTGAATCTGCTTTAGAAAGTTTCATCCAAAAAAATCCCCTCACCCAACGCTACGAAGCGCACCTGTTCGATACTGATAACGATTATACCAATATAGGCAGAAATTACCACCTCAATTTTGACGAAGAACCCGACTCTATCGGCATTTTAGATGCTATCAATCAACAATTACAAGCATCGCCCGAAATGAGTGCTTTCCAAAACGCAGCTAATAAGCCATTTACATACATTAGATACTATGAGTATGATTTGCGAAACTTTGACGGCGAACTGCGCTCCGACTACTTGTCTATCATGCTCAAAGAAGCTGGTTTGGGAAAAATTCGCGATTTGCGTGCCTATATTTTCAGAGAATATGACCTCGAAATCGATATATCAAAGGTAGAAGCATTAGAAAATTATAACTTTGTATCGCGCCTGACCTACATATTATCTACTGTACTCATCATTTTTAGCGTCCTTAGCATCTGTTTGTTTGTGTCCAATTTGCTACATGCACATTTAGACAAAATAAAAATGAACCTCGGTACGTTTAAAGCATTCGGGTTAGACAACCAAACCTTGCAAAACATCTATTGGCGCATGATTGTCGGTATTTTGGGCAAAGCCTTGTTAGTAGCTTTTGTAGGGTCGGCAGTACTGGGCTATTTGGGAGTAGGGCGCATCGTTTTATGGATTCTGGGCGGGAAATTGGAGAATAATGAGCGATATTTTCAACCTTTTGGCGTGGCTACGGTCATAGCTGTTGTAGTAATCGTATTGACGACTTATGTCGTTGTGCGCCGCACCAGCCAAAAAACCTTGCAAAAGACACCTGGCGACCTCATCTACGACCGCGATTGACGTTTTGGCTTTGCTTTTAGTTCGCCAATAGAACAAACTGCTGCGAGGTAAGTCAATTCGGATATTCATTCTTTCCTAACAATCCCAATGTTTAGTTTTCTTACCATGAAACCTCTATTTTACCTCTTTGCCTTGCTCTGTGCCTTGCCCGCCGCCTGCCTAAATGCCCAAGATGTCGATAGCAAACCGCCCTTTGCTGCCATCAACGATACATTTACCGTCCGAACCGAGAGCGCACAATTGTTCAATATTCTGCTCAACGACAATACAGATACCTTTGATGTCTTTAATTTCACCATTATAGAGGCTGCCCAAGGCAATGCCAGCGTCAAAAACGACCGTGGAGTGGATAAATTACAATATACCCGTGTAGATGACGGCGCCGATACCGACCAATTGACCTACCAAATCTGTTTGCCTACGGGAGAATGTAGCACCGCTACTGTAGTTATCTATAAATGCCCTGCGGGCGAAACAGGATTTCCCGAAGTAAACGTCACAACGGTGCGTATGAACGATATTTTGACCTTTGCACATACGGGTATGCGAGTGCGTATATCGGAAATGCCCAAAAAAGGCGAAATATTTATCAACGTAGATAGCAGTGGCTTTACTTATTCGCCCCAAAAAGATTTTACGGGCGGCGATTTGCTCAAATACGACGTGTACGAAGTGAGCAGCCCCGTTTGTGGGCAAATTCGCTTGGAAGGGCATAACGAAATGGTTCAGGTGATACCCTCCGACAAAGACAATAAAGCTCCCATAGCCGAAGATGACTATGTGACGATAGAAGGCAGCAAAAAAACCGATATATTTGTATTAGTCAACGACAGCGACCCCGAAGGCAATTTGAGGAAAAAAATTACGGTCGAAACATCAGCACAGCACGGAAAAATGCGCTATTCGCCCCAATACATCACTTATACACCCGCAAATGGTTTTGTCGGAATAGAAAAAGTCACCTATTCGGTCTGCGACTACAACGGAACTTGTGATAGGGGTGAGGTCATTATTACCGTCAAAAATCCAGAGTAAGACCCCACTACTCAATAAAACACGGCAATAACGGGCGTTTCTGTCGAGCAAAATTAGTATTGAAAATACGCCAAACCCTATATTAATGATATGATTTTTAAGTTTTGAGTATTAATTTTGCCTATCATGTATCCATTTCCAGGCGTTAAGACCTAAGAAATAGCGTTAGATGATTGAGATATTAGTTCAAGAACTCCCCTAACTCCCTCAAAGATGGGGAATTTATGCAAAATATAATTTGCTGATTATCAATAATTTACGATAAATTATAAAAAATATTTAATGTGTTTTATTTTTAAAATGCCATAGATATATTACATCGGTAACATCTAACAGACACAAGCCTGAGAATGCTGTAGGCATGAAACTAATGGAAGGCAAGTGTATAAAACTTAAAAATCAAACCATTAAGTATGCCCATTCACCTATTCCCGCCCGCCAAAAACGTGCTTGTCCTGCTATTATGTGGCTTGATGATGGGCATAGTGTCGTGCGAAGAGGAGGCAGCCTGCGTATCGCAAGAAGAAAAAGAAGTATTGATCACTTCATACCTTCGCCTTGCCGATTTGCTCAAAAATGTATCAAGTACGATTTGCGAACAATTAACGCAGCAGAGCGAATCAGCCGACCACGATACTATTGCGTACAACTGCGCAGAGATAGACCATATCATCGTACAACTCAAAGCTACGACAGACCTCACCGAGAGCAGACGCGATGAGTATAATCATTTATTGGTGTCGATAACGGAACGCATCTTGCAGATTGCCAAAACAACCAAGGACCAACAAGTAGCGGACAAAATAAATACCCTCCGCCGAGAGATGGAACGCGAATTAAAAGTGGTGCGCAATAAGAATATCAAACTAACAAATAGTAGAAGCCGCGCCCAAATCGCCGCCGAACAAGCCCGCCACGAACGCGATGCCGCCGTAGCCGCCCAAGCAAATGCCGAGAAATTGCTGGCTGAATACCGCGCCCAGCACCCTCCAAACACCTTATCGGCAAGCGAACAAATGCAATTGCAACGCCTACAGACAGAGGTATCCAAAGCACGGCGCGAGCGCGATGAGGCTGTTACTGCCCAGCAGCGTTTAGAAACACAGCAAAGCGAGTTGAAAAAGCAGTTAGAACAAACTAAAAAAGACAAAACTTCGCAAGTTGAAAGCGATAACACACCCATTAGTAGTCCTAATATTATCGATAATACACCCACCTCGCCCACCGCAACAAGCGTAGCAGCACCCATAACAATGAGTATGCCGCAGTTGAAAAAGCACGTCCAACAAAATTGGGCAATATATCGCCTATTCACCGCCCCCGCGAAGACCGCGAGCAATTGCGCCAATTATTTGCCAGCCCCTCTGCCGAAATCATCTTTACCGACAACAATTCATATAGCATCGACAGCTATTGGGATAAATTATCGCTGCTCGGTCCTTATGACATACATATCACCGACATCAAAACCGATTTGCAAGGAAAAATTACAAGCATAAAAATAGAAGAAACTCGTTTGACAAAATAAATTGTTTTTTTGCCAAAATTACCCTATCTTTGCACATAAAGTACTATCAATCCTAAAACTCTACCGACAATATGTTTCACGCTACGACCAAACAAAAAAAATCGGCTGCCAAACAACAACAGCACGAGCAGCCCTTTTTCGATTTTCAATCGGAAAATACCTCTTTCTTTGGCGATTCGTCATTTTTTGCACCCGTACAAGGCAAGTTCGACGTAGCACAACGCGAAGCCGCGCCCGAAGAGGAAGAAATGGCACAAGGAAAATTCGATACCGCGCAACGAGAAGCCGCACCCGAAGAGGAAGAAATGGCGCAAGGAAAATTTGATACCGCACAACGCGAAGCCGCGCCCGAAGAGGAAGAAATGGCGCAAGGAAAATTTGATACCACACAACGCGAAGCCGCGCCCGAAGAGGAAGAAATGGCGCAAGGAAAATTTGATACCGCACAACGCGAAGCCGCGCCCGAAGAGGAAGAAATGGCGCAAGGAAAATTTGCCCAATTAAAATGCACAGCCTGCGAAAACGAAGAAGCGCAAGCCAAAACGGGCGATACCGAAGCTACCACCCAAGCCAAAAGCGATTCGCCAACAGGTATGTCAGAGGGATTGCGGGGTAAAATGGAAAATTCTTTCGGCACTGATTTCTCAGACGTAAACGTACATACCAATTCACTACAAGCCAAAGACATCGGCGCATTAGCTTATACACAGGGCAACGATATGCACTTCGCGCCCGGACAGTTTAACCCCGAAACCCAATCGGGACAAGAACTCATTGGGCACGAACTGACGCATGTGGTGCAGCAGCGCGAGGGTAGGGTAGAGCCTACGACCGAAGTAAACGGTATGCCCGTCAATGACAATCACGGTTTAGAAAGCGAAGCCGACAATTTGGGTGCCAAAGCTGCGGCAGGGGAAGTAGTTAATCAACAGAAAAAAGAGGAATAGGCTATGAGAAAGAAGCGAAAAATAAGCCAAGAACAGCACGAAGAGGAACAGCCTTTCTTCGATTTTAGCCATGACGCGGTATTCGACGACCGCAAGCAGGCTCCCTTTTTCGCGCCTACCGCCCAACAAGCAACAGAAAACCCAAAAAAAGTAGTACAACAAAAAGGTGGCAACCAACACGTAGGTGGCGACACCGACAAAATGACCTTTTTGCCCAATCCCGTAGACCATGATATAGCCATTGGACCGGGCGAAGGCGGATTTAGCCGACAGATGCTTAATGCCGCTGGCGAAAAAGCCAGCGAAATGACCGACTTCTATGCCGATAAACGCCTACGCAATATACTGCCCAACTTCGGCTCGATAGACAAACAAACCAAAATAATTTCAGCCCTCAAACAGAAAGCCGAAGGCGAATTAGATACGTGGTTTACACCCATTAAATCAGTACGAGAACACTATAGCGGGATTGCCAAAATGAGACAGGCAAACCTCGATACCATAGAAAATGACCGCGCCGCACAAGAGCAAAAATTTACACGGTATAACGCTTGGGTACCGCGTGCCAATGGCTATTATTCTGCTACACTGCGCTTGGATGGCATGATGGATACGCTCGGTGTCAGCAACCCGTTGACGATGAAAACCGCGCTCATAAAAGGCATAGGTGATGCCCAGCAAATAGGTCTGATGGCGCAACAAGCCTTTGACAAAGGGGAGAAAGGTTCCGAAATGCTACCAACCCCACCCGTAGATAATACCGTAAACGAAGCCTCCAAAGAAGCTATCGTAGCAACCCAAGAGATGAATGCCGCCTACTTAGGCTTTCAGACCACACTATTAGCAGAACGCAAAAAAACTATTAACGCCGAAGGCGATGCCGACCGCTCCCGCTTAGACCAAATCAACGAAATAAAACAAACCGTAGCGGGTATCGGCAAAACCATAGACCTAACTATGTCGGTGGTGCAGGGCGCACCTGGCGCCATCGCCTCTGCCAGCGACAAAGTGAGCCGCGTAGGGGCACAGTACGGAGCGATGAGGAATAGGCGAGCCGTGCTGAATGGCAAAAAGCAAGTCCACAACCCTACCTACCTAACCGTAGACGACGACGGAAATACAGTAGTACGCAATATGCAAACAAACATAGATACAGGCGTAGATGATGACGGCAAAGTGACCAAAAAAGCCAGCCCCGACCCAGAAATTACCCTACCAACCAGCATCGGCGGAGCCTTAGAAACCATCACTGACTTTGCTTATTATTTTGAAGTCCGAGATATTAATCGCCGCTTAGAACAAATCAAAAACCGATGCGATGCCGTGGACAATGCCTCCGAATTGGTCGCTATCAAACAAAAAGTAGAGACATTTCAAACGGCACTCAACCATTTCGCACAGAAATGTAATGCCCTACAAAAACGCATTGCCCAACGCCGACAAGATTACCTCGAATTTGGCGTAGCCTTAGACCGATTTGCTCAAAATAGCAAAGTAGCTAAAACAAAAGGCATAGGCACGGAAAAAGGAGGCGAGAGATATGCCACTATACTGACCTTAACTGGGCAAATTCGAGAGATTATGTCTTTGGGCGAGGGGGTCAAAGACAGCATGGACTCGCCCCGACAATTGTACGATTGGGTAAACCAAGTCATCGAAAACCGAAACATCATGCCCAAAATCAATATGACCGCAGACGAGGGGCAGCCTATGGTAGATATGTACGATAGCGTAAACGGCTTTAACCGCGATGTCAACAATTTTAGCCGCTTTTTTGGCGATTTAGATACCGCTACTGCTGGCATGTTTGCTGCATTACATCAGGGTTCTACCGATAAGGGGGAAGGACACTAAATTT
>JADJTE010000015.1 GCA_016711295.1 Sphingobacteriales bacterium
TTTTCATGTCAGAAACAAACATTCCGCCCTACCATTGTGCCTTAGCCAGTCGGCATTTACGGTCTTGGACACCGACAATTCCAAGCACCTATTTTGCGGTACAGCATTCCCAAAAATCGATTTACCGCCTACGGACACACTAAATTACCCCTCGCCTTCACCAAATTTAGAGGTGACTCCTTGCCCGCCGTCGATGCCATGCCACCAACGGCGATGCGGTCGCAGCGATTTGCTGTTATGGGCGACTCCGGTTTGTGGCTATGCTGGCTTGCTGCAAGTGTCGCAGACCCACAGCGTACAAAACGCCGATTACGCCCAACCTCTATGCCCAGCAATGGACGGGCATCGGCGGAAACATTCTTACGGCATACAACCAAAACGGATTGCCACTCAGCACCAACAACAACGACATCGCCGCCCGAACCATCGACCCCAACGGCGACGGCAGCGACCCGACTATCGACCGAATTAGAGGCGACGTGCCCAGCGTCGATACCAATAATGTGGCGCATGATGATTTTGACGATTATATTGCCAATGAAATAACACATAATTATCAAGCATTCGTACGGCCTACAAGGCATGGGGCGCATCAGGTCTTTTTTGCGCTCCTTGCGCCCCCTTAGCTCCGACGGCAAGCGATTCGAGGCACGTCCTACGCTATTTATCGTAGAAGAATACCGCGTAGCTTCGTTTTTAGGCGGCTACGGCGCAGGCAAAACCTTGAACACATTCAGCCTATTGCCCGGCGAAAAACCACCATTACCGTCAAAACATTCAAAGAAATTACATCGAGCAAAACGAGGTTCGCAAACATCATCGATTCGTTTTCCGAATCGAGCGGGCAAGAATGGAAAATTTGTTGCAAGAAGAAGCCAATATGAAACCAACCCTCAATACGAGCAACCAACAAAGCAGTTCGAGCAACAAAAGTTCGCAAACAAGGGTGAGCGCGTCGGCATCAGGCGGTTTTTTGGCATCAATTTCAGCGCGAGTGCCAACGCATAGCAGCGCGTCTGAATCAGCAGTTGCAGCCAATCAATCAACCGCCGCAGGACGCTCGACCAATGTAAAAATTTGTCCAATGCTGGCAAAACACGTGCAAAACTCGAACAGCAACCGCGAGGTAACTATCAACAGCAATACCCAAGACAGCTACACCGAAAGCGTTGAAACGGGCATTGTGCGCGAGTTGGCAAACCCTAACCAAAGCCGAGTACTCAATTTTGTGTTTCGCCAATTGCTGCAAGAATACGTCACGCTCACCTACCTTGCCGACATAAAAGTAGCGTTCAGCAACGGACACCCCGAAAGTTTTCGCATCGTATCTTTGGCTGAGTTAGATTTGTTGCTCTATGAAGTATTAAATACCTCTAACACAGCCACTTACGTAGAAGAGGTAAAAGAAATGCTTCGTTGTGCCTATACTTTGCCCGATTCTGTAACGAACTACAACGGCGAAGGTTTTGCGTTCTTGCAAGAGGTAGATGCCCCAACATTTAGGTGCACCACCACCCAGCGTTTTGTAAAAACGACCAACCTAAGCGACACATATAGCACAGATGGCGGGGTTAAAATAAGCGTTCCCGGGCGTGATATTGAACGTGAACAAGCATGTCTTGCGCACCGATAGCGTGGTAGCTGATGCCCTGATGGGTCAAGGCGAAGCGTAGATTGTTTCAATGCGCATGTGCAAAGCAAAGAAAAACCAACTGTGGTTAGAAGCCGAAAAGCTAAAATTGGCACTCGAAACCCTGCAAGCTATACCGACCCGCCCTTCGCGCACAGTTGTATGCCGCCATGTTTAATCCGCCTGCCCCTGTTGTCACTCCTTAATTTTGCTGTATCTTTGCCTTTGTATTTTGCCGTTTGTTTACCTAAAAAAACGGCAAAATGCTAAGGTATTATTTTTTTGCCATTTTTAAAAAAAACAAACAAAGCCATGCCCAACATGCTCAAATCGTGGAAAGATTTTGCGTCCGTCGAAGACTGGATTGCCAATACCTAAGTAGCTAATAGGTGCGGTAGCGGATATTTTCGCGCCCTTGATAAACCTAAAGTGGAAAAACAGGAACTGCTATTAAAGAATCCACCACCTACCACTATGAAAAATCAACCGCCCCGCTTCTGCAAAATTGCTGGTTTATGATAAACCCTGCTGAAACTTTTAATATTACAGATATATCATAAGTAAGAAGTTTAGTTTTGGAGGCAAAAGCAGAGTCCTATGCCTCGCCTAACGGTGTGTTTAAACAATTAGCTCAAAAAACGAAAGCTCGCACAAGTATATTAAAGAAATAGAAAAATTGGGTTGGGCAAAGGGCGCACAGCAATCCACTTTAAACAGTTTAATGACTCGATGGGACAGTACGCTTTCGATGCTGACAACGCTACCTCAGCATCCGTCAAGTATTCCGCTCATGGATTTTAGTACTTATGAGCAACTGAAAGCAGCCGAACAAGGCGACTTATCTGCTTTTACAGCAGATAAATATAAAAATGAAAGCAGTTATTTCAGCGTTTTATGCCGCTTACGAAGCATTGTTTGATTTCACCAAAAATACAAGGAAGAAGAGCAAGAAATATTGCGTTTTGACGAATTTTATACCAGCAGTGAGGCAACAAATTTGTTGAATAAAATACCGTATATATTTTCACCGCCGCCGAAATAAAATCGCTCAATATGCAAGAAACAGGCGATTTTACCAATAAGACCGTAGCAGGTTTGGAGGGCAAAACCAAAGGTTTTCCCGTCGATAGACCCAAAAATACCACCTATATCGGATTGGGGCAGCATAATGTAACTTCTAAGGAATATGCTTTAACTTGGGCGGGGGAGAAAAAAGCAAAAATTGCAGACAATCCCGATCCGCGCACCATGCCTAAAAATGCCATTTTGCTCACCATTGCCTATTTAGGTTGGTATGCCGAAAGGAAAGTTTGTAAAGAATTGAGTGGTATTCCAATAGACTGTTTAGAGCTAAAAAAGATGCTTTTTGCAGGCTACAATGCGGGCGTAGAGCATATTATACGCGCCATAAAGAGCCTATATAATAATGAAGACCGCAATATTACTTGGCTTAAAGTAGCTGCCGTAATTGCCGCATCGGGCAAATTGTCTGCCGACAAACTCAACGAAATGAAAACCTACGCCGAAAATATTCCCAAAAGATTAACAAAACTATCATGAAAATAAACATTCTTTTGCTGACGACGATAGCCCTGCTTGCTTTCTATTGCAAACGAAGTAATACTATACAAAGCAAGCAAGTAAACAAACATAACGTTTTTTACAAAGTGACGAATCGTCCCTTGTCGCGCTATTTTAAAAATTCGGCAGATACTGCCTTGCTGGGTAGAATAGTATACACGGGATACCTGTCAAAGACAAAATTTGAAAATGATACAATTGAAAGTTTCTTAATCAAATTGGGGCTTTGCAATAATGACATGTCCGAACAAGTTTATATTCCTTGCCTCCCTGCCTTTGAAACCATCATTAAGATAAATGACAGCTATCAAAATTACGATACTATTATAGGCACCAAAAATGCTTTACCAGAGTATTATGGCTATCCATACGAGGATGACAATGGTATACTTACTGAAATTTTTATAAAAAATAAAAATACGGATATTTACAGTAACCCACAATTCTTACTTGCCCTTATAGGTTATTACCTTGATAAGTCTGGCAATAAATCAATCGTTGTGCATGATGATGTGCTTAATTTTGATAAAGCATACTTAGACAATGCCTTAGTCCTATATAAGTGGCAGAATGGCAAGTATGTACCGGATAGTCTATTAACTATTGATGGCGAATTAATTCCAAAAGAAGATTATCCGCAAGCGTATGAAAAGTATATGGGTGATTCTGATTATTAAATAGGTTTGTAATTGGCTCATTCAAGAGAAGTTGAAGTTTGCAAGCAAAGCGGCTCAACCCTCGTAGCAAGCGAACCCCGCGCATCAAGTTAAGCGAAACGTAGCAAAGCGAATTTGAAGTTTGCAAGCGAAACGGCTTAACCCTCCGTAGCAAGTGAATCCTGCGCATCAAGTTAAGCGCGAAATAGCAAAGGGACGGTTTAGTGCTTCGTAGCAAGTGAAATTGCTGCGCATCAAGTTAAGCGCGAAATAGCAAAGGGACGGTTTAGTGCTTCGTAGCGAGTGAAATTGCCGCGCATCAAGTTAAGCGCGAAATAGCAAAGGAAGTTGAAATTTGCGCGTGAAGTGGCTTAACCCTCCGTAGCGAGTGAAATTGCTGCGCATCAAGTTAAGCGCGAGATAGCAGAGGAAAGTTGAAATTTTCAAGTGAAGCGGTTTAGTGCTTCGTAGCAAGTGAAATTGCTGCGCATCAAGTTAAGCGCGAAATAGCAAAGGGACGGTTTAGTGCTTCGTAGCGAGTGAAATTGCCGCGCATCAAGTTAAGCGCGAAATAGCAAAGGGAAGTTGAAATTTGCGCGTGAAGTGGCTTAACCCTCCGTAGCAAGTGAACTTTGCGCATCAAGTTAAGCGCGGAATAGCAAAGGGAAGTTGAAATTTGCGAGTGAAACGGTTTAGTGCTTCGTAGCAAGTGAAATTTCTGCGCACCAAGTTAAGCGCGAAATAGCAAAGGGACGGTTTAGTGCTTCGTAGCAAGTGAAATTGCCGCGCATCAAGGCGAAAACCACCGCCAGCAATACACAGCCGTCCATCCGCATCGAGGCGCGTGCGTGAGATTCGGGCGAATCTCACGCGCGAGGGCATACGGCGGCTGTGCGGGCGTTGGCGTAATAAAAATTAAAATATTTAACATGAAACCATTTTTTTATTCTCCCATTCTGTTATGGGTTCTGTTCCTGTCAGCCCCAATAGAACTAATGGCGCAAAATGTGCCTGAGAAACCATATAGTTTTGCACATAAACTTAAAAAAAAGGTAGCTATCGTAAAACTAGATGCTGACAAAGCCTATAAAAAATTTTTGGTAGAAAAAAACCCATTTGCCCAAGATAACCACTACCTTGGGCAATACGATACTGATGCCAAAATGAATATGGAACAGCATGGTACTTGGGAGCAATTGCCTAACGGTGACCGTGTGTGGCGTTTGAAATTGTGTGCCGACAACAAATTATTGACAGGCATAGGCATACATGCCGACAAAACCATTAATATACCCGAAGGAAGCAAATTGTTTTTTTATAGCGACGACAAAAAACATATCGTAGGACCTATAACAGAGCCAAATGTTAAAAACGCCAAACAGTTGCTCGTTAATACCATACCAGGCAAAAAAATTTGGATAGAATATTATGAACCGGCGGCCCATAACGGCAAAAGCGTATTCAATATTGATGCTGTTTTGTATAGATACGTTGAGTTCCCCTATTCTTTTACTCATCAGTTAACCAAAGAAGTGCCTTTTGTGGATCTTGTTCCGAGGCGAAGAGTAGAAACAGCCAAGGAAGAGATGAAGCAAATACCTATCGGGGATCTTGCTGGAATTTCAACTGGCGGTATATTCCTAAACTGTTTTGATATGGGTATATGGGAAAACCTGCCAAATGGCGATAGGATATGGCGTATGGGCTTTGAGTCTGATGTGGCATTTGGAATAGATATCCGCATAATTATGAAAATCCATAAAAATGCACGTGTTAGCTTTTACTCTTCTGATAACATGTACGTAAGTTCGGTATTTGACAAACCTATCAACAATATTGAGAATACACTTGGTACTGGTGTTATGCAGGAATAGGTATATTATGGAGTACTATGAGCCAAGGCAAGCAAAAATGATAAAAATACGATATTAAAAATACTAAGTGTTGAATACGATTTAACAAAATGGGTCTATTCCAGTAGCGGTAATCGCGGACCAGAATCAGAAGTAGCCTGCGCACCCAATACCACTTGCGATTGCGATGATTTTGACTACAATACCGCCACACTCACCGATGCTTTTTGCGGAACCTCGCTGCCCATTATGAATAGTGGTAGCTTAGATCCCAACTTTATCCCTAAGCTAAAACGTTCGGTAGTGCGTTTTCAGCTATTTTTTCCTTGCATAAACCAAAGTGACCCCAATTGTCAGCCCGCTTTTGACAATCCCAATATTATGGTTTATAACCCAACCGCTAAATATTATGCAAGTGGGGCACTAATCAACAACACAAACAACCAGCCCTATATTCTGTCG
This sequence comes from Sphingobacteriales bacterium, assembly GCA_016711295.1. Classification (GTDB taxonomy): domain Bacteria; phylum Bacteroidota; class Bacteroidia; order Chitinophagales; family UBA2359; genus JADJTE01. Next base: position 6,183 of record JADJTE010000015.1, read on the forward strand.
GCAAACCACGTACTTAAAAAGCCCAGCATATGGGCTTCGATAGTTAATTCTCATCAGGTAGGTGACGATTTGCATTGGGTGTCCGATTTCAATTTTGAGACTACTTGTAATAATTTTCTGCTACCCACCAGCCCAGTCCCATTTTCCATAACTTCTGGGGCAATAGCCCGAGCAGGCAATAGCCATAGCATAATATCTGGAGACGTACAAGCTCAAAGCTCGACTGATTTTTTATTGGTAGAACTAAACAAACCAGTCCCTACTACCTTTAATCCCCATTATGCTGGTTGGGATGCATCTACACAAGCATTACCAGCTACGGGCTTGAGTATTAGACATCCGCGCGGTTTTGATAAACGGACGGCTATACAAGACGATGCAGTTAATTTGATAGCAAGTAGCCCTAACAATGGCATTAAAGCATTTAGTTCCGGTAACTCCGCTACTGAATACTTGGCAGCTATCACACAAAGCAACAACGGCGAGCAATTTGCTGTAACTTTTGACAGAGGAGCAACATTGCCTGCTTCATCAGGAAGCCCCTATTTTAATCCAGATGGCAGAATAATTGGCGATTTGAGTGGTGGAGCGGTTGAGTGCCTCTTGAATAATTTTTCTTCCTACCCCAACGGCAATAATGATAAAGTAGAAAAGTACGGGCGTTTGTGGTATTATTACGATAGCTATCCGGACGGTAATGTGTTTGGGGCATCTAAAATAAACGTATCAAGCCCAAGCAGCCCAGGTGGGGCAAGTATTACGCCGTATGAAAAAACTCGTACTTTAAAATGGTGGCTTCCCGACAATGATGGTATTATGAATGGTTTGGCAGTAAACAACTGCGATTTGTACCTCAAAGATTGTACCGCCGATACCGGTGCAGAACCCAACACTTGCGTCTCGCCTCCTTTGGGAAGTTCGATAGTAGCCAGCCCCGACCTTTGGAATAGTCGTGTTAATATTTTTGACCCACTTGACGTTATCGGCACCACACACGAAATGCCTGATTTTAGAGATGTTGATGGGAACCACTTAGATAATTATTTATCTTTTAGGGTACGTAATCCAGGAACTTGTGCTTCTCCCCCTGCCACATTACACCTATACTGGGCAATGGCAAGTACAGGATTAAGTTGGCCTAATTCGTGGACAAATCACGATGTAGGCACGGGCGGCAACACTTGTATTGTCGGTAATGAAATAGGTATAGAATCATGTTATGATGACGAAATACGCCTCTACCAAGTACCTGCTCTTAATCCCGGCCAGGTACATGAAGATTTTATTTGTTGGCTACCACCCAATTTTACAGACTCAACAGCTGATCCTGTTTATTATCCTTTTCAAGCCCCTGGTGTTTGTGCTAATTTGTAGGTGCAAACCACTCCTACCATCCTAAATGCCTTGCAGCCTCGTTATGCCATTAGTCTTTTAGCAAGGTTGGTTTCCTTAGATAACCCCATTACCAACGAAGTGCCGGGCAGTATTATGCCAAATGTAAGAAATAACAACAACATCACTCTTCGAAATACTTTTTTGGCAGATATAGGTGCCCCACCTCAAATTGTATGGGTAGGGGGAATAGGCAATACAGATGTAGTGATTAGAGAAGTGCGCTCGTTGATAGAGGGTGGCAATTCGGATGCCTTAGCGGGTTTGCTCAACGTAGAATTGTTGCCCGGTAGCGAACTTTGGGACAAATGGGCTTCAACCGGCTTTAAGGGCGAGGGTGTAGAAATAGTGAGTGACGGTGTTGTGAAAATAACCAATTTTGAAATAGCCAAGTTGTTAGACATCCCTTTTGACGAAAACGACCCCGAACCCTTAGCCATTCGGGTTACGATTATTAGCAGTTCGGGCAAAATACCCAACGGGTCTGCAATTCCAAATCGCTATGCCTTTGCCATTTCGCACCAAGCTACCCACCCTGTGGGTATAGAACCCGAATCAAGCCCCTGCATTTTTGAGGTAAATGACATCAGGCGGCATATACCAACTAATTACCCCAACGATGTTGCACAAATCAGCATACACCCCAATCCATTTAAGCAAGAAACCCAAATTTCTTTCCAACTCTCCCAAGCAAGTACAGTAAATTTGCTTGTTTACGATATACAAGGCAAATTAGTTCGCTCCATCTATGAACACAAATCATTGGAGCAAGGAAATCATACCTATACATTGGCAGAGCCAACCCTGAATAGCGGTTTATACATTGTAATGCTACAAACTGAACAGGGTATAAAAAGCGAAAAGCTAATGAAAATAGATTAGAATACGCCTAACATTGCACACGCGCCCATGTCGATGGCACGGCGTGTGTGCTAACCGTTGGCGGCGATTATGCGAAACAAGTGTACATAGTTTCGGAAAAACGCTAGCCAGCGGTGGGCTAACCCAAAACGCCACTTGAAAGAAAGGAGTAGGGATTCATTTCAAACTTATTTTCAATTATGAAAAGAAGTTATTTTTGTTTTATTCTCACTATTCCTTTATGTCGCTACAAATGCACAATCGCTTCCTCCTTTTTGTGGATCAGATGAATTGGAAAGACTTATAATCGAGCAAGATCCATCTTATTTAGCTCGTAAAGCAAGTAATGAATCGCATTTGCAACGCTATATTGCTAATCACAAAGGACAAGAACGGGAGTCCATTACTATTCCTGTAGTATTTCATGTAGTCCACAGCAACGAAGCCATTGTCAACAGCATCACCTCTGCTGTTCTTCAATCACAAATAGATATACTAAACCGTGATTTTTCTAGACAAAACTATGATGTAAACTACCTACCCTCAGCCTTTTTAGCCCGTTCCGTGGATACAGAAATACGATTTTGTTTGGCACGGCAAACACCAGATGGAGCAACTAGCATGGGTATAGTTCGTAAGTTTGGGTCTAGCGCAGATGCCTATTATATAATGGGAAACGATACTGATGATGGTAAGAGTGTTAAAGGTAGCGTAAAAGGCTCGCCCGCATGGGACAACACTCGTTACCTAAATATATTGATTTGTGATATAAAAGATAGTGATTTGGCTGATGGTATTTTGGGTTTTGCTTACCGCCCCAGCCAAATTTCTGCTGGTGCCACTTGGGTTTATGGTGTTGTGCTAGACTATCGTCATACAGGGCTTAGTACGGTCAATCCTTCTACAAAGCTAAAAGTTGAAAGAAACATGGGGCGCACTTTAACGCATGAAGTAGGGCATTACTTGGATTTACTACACCTTTGGGGAAGTATAGATGGGGAAAATGGCGGGGATGATTTATGTTCCGATGATGATTTTTGCTTAGACACTCCCATTCAGAAAAACCCCAATTACGGAGTACCCAGTTTTCCCACTCTTTCTTCCTGTACCAGGGTTAAAAACATCACAAGGTTGCACTTTCGGAACAAGTGCGCGAGGCTGCTCTGTTTTAAGCGAACAATTGGGGATTTATGCCGAAACAGTGCAAAATAATGCTGCGGTTGTTCATTGGGTAAAAAGCAAATCTTCCACTTATGAAGTTTGGTATAAAGCACAGTCTTCAAGTAATTGGACAGTTGCAAGTAGCCTAACAGATAATAAATACACTATATCAGGCATTTCTGCCGCTGAACCTTACCAAGTCAAAGTAAAACATTTTATCTGCCCAACTTATTCTCCTTTCACAAGCACTATTAGTGTGCAAGCTACTGCTATACAAAATACATCAATTCCCTCTCCACCAGATGCTTCAAACAACAGTACAAGCCCAACCCTTATTGCACTAAATACAGGTGGTAATGCTACAATTAACCAAACAATAAACACAAGTACTGATATGGATTGGTACACAGTTACTACTACAAATGCAAAACCAAATATAAAAATAACCTTAACCAATCTGCCTAGGACTATGATATGCGTGTATTTAAAAATGGAGCAACAAGCCCTGTTGACGACCCCAGATACCCACTAAACCCGCTTGTAATGCCCGAAATAACCAAGCATAATACAACGGGTCAAGCTACCTATACTATACAGATAAAAGGGTTTCATCCCGAAGATTTCACGCCCAACTATAGTATCAATTAAAAGTAGAAACAAGTGGTACTCCATTTGCTAAAACTGACCAACAAGAATATATACAGAACACAGAAAATCCCACTTTGTTGTTGTACCCCTAATCCAACAAATGGATATTTAAATATCCCATTCGACACAAAAGAAAATGAAATAGCGCAAATACAAATAATTAATCTATTAGGCGAAATGGCGTATGCCACTCAAATAGACACCGAAATAGGAGAAAATTTGTTTACTATTGACCTTTCCGAACTACGCAAGGGGCTTTATTGGGTGAAATTGGTATCGCCAAGCCATTCGACACTTTCAAAACTAATTATCAAACAATAATAACATATTTATTTGTAAAAAAACACTATATCGACTTTGAGTTCTGCTAATATTATCTAAAAAATCAACAGTAGATTTTAGGTAAAAATGCTATATTTCCAAGGCGAGGATAGTTGTTTCAACCCATCCATCATCAGATGAAAAATATCATATTATCCCTCCTACTTTTTTTGCCTTTTTCCTTTGTTTATGGCAAAACATCCGTATCTACAACTCCAAAATACGACAAAATTGTTTTTTCAAGTTCTTGGCATATGGGTAGGAGCAGAATACCAAATAAAACAGCGTTAAAAAAAACTGTCATACTTAATAATGATAAGAGTATGATAGTTTCAACATCTTATCTAAGTGACTACCCAAATTGTTATAGCCCCGACCTGCAACAAAACATAAAATCTACCAACAGCAAATTAGTACAGGGTATTGCCGATAATGAATCATTCATACAAATACATACTATATTGAATAATGCTACAGTCCCCAAAGCACTATTATTCCAGACGATGCGGATATGCAGACCGTTTTTTATTTTTACAAAACGGTATTGTTGTACATACGATAAATACAAATAGCTTCGACCGTAACGATAAACTAAAAAAACTTGTTCGCCTATTCGAGCGTCTTGATGCGACTATGCGTATTACCAAGCCTCACCCATTCTTATCTATTGAGGGCATAGACTTATTTTATTTACGTTTTGGAAATTATACTTTTACTGCGAACAATAGTAGTACGGAAACCGATACCCCTCAAGAAATACGGTTGTTAAATACAGAAACATATTTATTATGGAACTATTTGCGCAAAGCAAAAGATCATAGATAGCAATTTGGAGACAAAACAACTACCATATAAATACGACTATCATAGTATAGGTATTTGCAAGAATGATACGCTTCTAAATGCCAATCTTGAATTAAAGTAGTAAATGCGACATTCTGTGGCGCAATAATAATCACATTTTTCAATACCAAGAGCGCGAAAAAAGACGCGCCCTTTGGTACTGACGGAATAAATGCTTATTATTGCCCTCGTCTCAAAAAAACAAAATATGTCGCATCTAACCTTATCGCAAAGATATGAAATAAAGCTTTTGCATGTACTCAAAGTCCGCAACTTTTATCGCGCACTATTTAAATATACATCGTAGCACGGTTTATCGTGAATTGGAGCGTAATAGTGCAGGCAAGCGATACGGACGGCCAGGCAGACCGTCGCTGCAACTCGTTGCCGCTGGCGTAGTCGCCCTCGCAAGCGCAGTGCGGCGATGGAGCAACAGATTGTGCAGTATCTTCGTGATGGTCTTAGCCCTGAGCAGATAGCGGGTCGGTGTCGCTTAGAGGGGCATAGATATGATTAGCGCAACATCTATTTATAAATATATTTATGATGATGAAAAAAAGGAGGGGAGCTATACAAATATTTGCCCGAAACAATCCTAAACAACGCAAAAGAGTAAAACAAAATACTGATAATGAGGCAATTACAGATAAAATAAATATTAGCCAACGCCCTGAAATTGTAGCACAACGAAGCAGAATAGGAGATGTGGAGGGCGATACTATTATCGGCAAACAACACAAACAAGCTATTGTCACCTTAGTAGAAAGAAAAACAGGCTCCTGTTAATGAAGAAAGTAGAAACTAAAAAGCAGAAATCGTCAGAAATGATTGTCGACCAATAAAGAATAACACTATCAATATGCCCATTTTAACCATTACCTTTGACAATGGTACTGAATTTGCCCAACATAAACAGATGAGCGAAGACCTAAATGCTGCTATTTATTTTGCCAACCCTTATCACTCATGGGAAAGAGGTACTAATGAAAACACGAATGGATTAGTCAGGAGGTTTTTCCCAAAGGGAACAGATTTTGATACTATTTCAGAGGAACAAATTAGTGAAGCACAACAAAAAATAAACAACAGACCAAGAAAAAGACTCGGATTCTTATCGCCTATCGAAGCGATTAACTTGCACCAAAGCCAACTAAACAATGTCGCATTTACTACTTGAATCTAGGAATTTAAAAATAAACAATAAATGGGAAAATGTAAAAAAAGGCGAAACAGACGGTCGGCATTTTCGGTTTATAGCCGATTCGGGTACTGTGATTACGCTTGACATAGGGTTCAATTTTTTTACGCACACCATGAAAAATTACATCCGAGAGCGGGTACTAAAAATTGACTAGGGTGTTTACAACGTGAGCGCAACCGACAAGACCCAACTCCCTGCGTATGTGCAGACGTTGGCGGCAATTATGCGAACTTTCCCAATCAGACGCGCAAAGCAGCGAAACTCTTCGTAGCAAGCAAACTTTTACACATCAAGTTAAGTGCAAAATAGCAAAAGGGAGTTGAAGTTTTCAAGTGAAACGGTTTAGTGCTCCATAGCAAGTGAAATTGCTGCGCACCAAGTTAAGCGCGAAATAGCAAAGGGACGGTTTAGTGCTTCGTAGTAAGTGAAATTGCCGCGTCAAGTTGCAATGCTTAAAAATTAACTTAGCGAAAGAGAAGCATCAAACCAAGCAAACAGCGTGTTTGGGGAACAATCAATCGCTAAGTTATTATTTTATCCTTACTAAGCACAAAATAGCGAAGGGATTTGAAACTTTCAAGTGAAACGGTTTAGCCCTCCGTAGCAAGTGAAATTGCCGCGCATCAAGTTAAGCGAAACGTAGCAAAGGGAAGTTGGAACTTTCAAGTGAAACGGTTTAGTCCTCCGTAGCAAGTGAAATTGCTGCGCACCAAGTTAAGCGCGAAATAGCAAAGGGACGGTTTAGTGCTTCGTAGTAAGTGAAATTGCCGCGCATCAAGTTAAGCAATGCTTAAAAATTAACTTAGCGAAAGAGAAGCATCAAACCAAGCAAACAGCGTGTTTGGGGAACAATCAATCGCTAAGTTATTATTTTATCCTCACTAAGCACTAAGCACAAAATAGCGAAGGGATTTGAAACTTTCAAGTGAAACGGTTTAGCCCTTCGTAGCAAGTAAAATTGCTGCGTATCAAGGCGAAAACCACCGCCAACAATACACAGCCGTCCATAACTCGCATCGAGGGGCGTGCGTGAAATTCGGGCGAATCTCACGCGCGAGGGCATACGGCGGCTGTGCGGACGTTGGCGGCGATTATGCGAATTTTCCCAATCAGACGCGCGTAAAATAGGAAAGGAAACGCAAGACAAACCGCCGGCGGGGATTTCATCAGGAGCGAACCGCCTTTGAATATACGAACTTGGCACAGGTAGCCGAAAATGGACTTGAGAGTAGGCGAGGTTTAACGTATAAACTACTATGAAACGAATAATTTTTAGAGGGTTATTTCCAATTCTATCTTTTATGTTTCTGCTATCAAGTTGTGAAGATAGCTTTGACGTAACGCCAACAAGCGGCATACAAGAGGATTTAATTATGGAGAAACTCCACTGTGCAGGCTTTAAAACCGAAGACGTTGAAGTGTATGATAACTATGTTGTTGTAGAAGGAGACATGGCTATCTCTTTGGATAAATTATTGCAATTGAGCGAAAAGCCTCCGGCTGTGGATAAGGGCAGCGAAAGTGCTAAAACAGACTCTTGGGCAGTAGATGCAGGTGCAGATGTAAACATTACTGCGTACCAAATTTTCAGTATTACATACAGCCAAGCATGGCTAACCTTCCTGGCGGCAACGATTGGGTAACAGCTATCCAAACAGCAACAGAACAATGGGAGAACATTAGCGGTTGCCGGGTAAACTTTTCGCAAACATTCTCTGCGAGTAATGCCGATATTGTCTTTTACCCCGTTAAAGGAACATATTTTAATGGCACTTCGTATTAAAACGACCCCAATGTTTCTGTGCCTGATTTTCCCAACCTACCAAACTGTGCTAAGGATATGAAATGTGGATTTTCAAAAGCGCGGGCTTCCTATCCCATCAATCAAGATATAGGTTCGTGGGTTGCTATTGCTGGTTGTTCTCTAACCACCCCATTCCCAACCTTTACACAAAAGACGAATATAGTAGCTCACGAAATTGGGCACACTTTAGGCTTTCGACATGCCGATTTCGGTTGTACTGGTAACGATGAGCCTATCTACGATGTTGCAGAGTGCCCAGAATACCCTGCTTGGGCAGGGCTAATCACCTTTGGGGTACGCCAACTTGTGACGAAACTTCATTGATGATATCTTATAGCGACAATAACTCGTTTAACGATAATGATAGAAAAGCCGCGAGGATGCTATACCCCGAAGGCACGCCACCGTCTATAACGAGTGTACTTAAATTAGTATGCCCTTCGCCACCGAATTGCCACGCTTGGCGAATCTATGTTTCTAATCCACTGCCTTGGTACAGACTTAAAGTTAGGTTAAAAAAACCTTCGACCAATACATTTATTCAAGGGAATGAGGTATTGGGCAACCAAAGTTCCATAACCTTTGTTTCTACCGCCCTAACGCCGGGCAATTACCAATTTCAGGTAATGGGTATTGACTACTCGGGTTACAGATATTCTTATTCTAACTATTACACTGTTACCGTACCATGAGAAAAGCATTTCTAATATTGATGTTATTTTTGGGTGCTTGTACCCCCAACAACCCCACAGCCAAGAAAGTTGCAGTATCTAAGGTAAACCTCATTTTTATCAATGAATCACCTTATACTATTGGAAAAATAGAGGTACATACAACTCCACCTCGTAGCTTGGACGAGACAGATATAGCTAAATATGTAGAGTCCCAAACACTTACCGCCCCCATTATGCCACAATGCTCGGATACCGTATTGCTCAATTCTTTTAACAGGATCGCCAATATTATTCAGGTTTCTTTTTTAGTTGGAAATGACACCATAGAGAAAAAAAGGGCACCAATAGATTATTACGGTAGTTACATGATGACCAGCGGTACACTATGGTATAAAATCCATTATTCAAACAGAGATTTTTTAGAATACACACGAGAGGTAATAGAGTAGGTGTTCGCTTGCTGCTTTATGAGTGTGCGTTGAACATCCCTAAGTAGAATTTTGCCGAGCAAGCAGACTTCTACGCATCAAGTTAAGCGCGAAATAGAAAAGGGACGGTTTAGTGCTTCGTAGCAAGCAAATTTCTACGCATCAAGTTAAGCGCGAAATAGCAGAGGGACGGTTTAGTGCTTCGTAGCAAGCAAACTTTTGCGCATCAAGTTAAGCGCGAAATAGCGAAGGGGATTTGAAACTTTCAAGTGAAACGGTTTAGTGCTTCGTAGCGAGTGAATTTTTGGGCATCAGGTTAAGCGCGAAATAGCGAAGGGGATTTGAAACTTTCAAGTGAAACGGTTTAGTGCTTCGTAGCAAGTGAACTTTTGCGCATCAAGTTAAGCGCAAGATAGCAAAGAGGTTTGAAACTTTCAAGTGAAGCGGTTTAGTGCTTCGTAGCAAGTGAATTTTTGCGCACCAGGTTGAGTGAAATGAGGCGCAAGAGATAAATACATCGCCACTTTCAAAAAAAAGTAACGAAAATATATACAAATATCAAATGAAATCTACTGTCTTGTGGCGGTTTAACCCTCCGTAACAAGTGAAATTGCTGCGCATCAAGTTAAGCGCGAAATAGCAAAGGGACGGTTTAGCCCTCCGTAGCGAGTGAAATTGCTGCGCATCAAGGCGAAAACCACCGCCAACAATACACAGCCGTCCATAACCCGCATCGGTGGCGCGGGGCGAAATTCGGGCGAATCTCCCGCGCGAAGGCATACGGCGGCTGTGCGGACGTTGGCGAAATTAAATCACAAAAAATAAACCACCATGAAAAAAAAATTGAAACCCCTGCTTGCTTTGTTAGGTATCATTACCCTAACCATAGGCTGCATCGCCATTGGCGCAAAACAAGTGACTAAACAAAGTATAACTGCCCAACAGCCAACGGACACGATACCGCCTATTTTGTCAGAAAAAAGGATTAGTGAAAACGGGATATCGTATATCATCGACACCACCCGATGCCGCCTCACTCCTGAACAGTTTATACAGCAGTATCCCAAATGGTTGGGTTTGGGCAAATTTGGTACCTTGGAAATAGATACCTTAGCCACCAAATACGTAAAAGGTAACGACAAATATGGTTACGAATGGGCTTACAGCTACAGACATTATTTTAAAGGCATTCCTGCTGGGGGAGCAATTGGCATAGGCACTGCTAACAACTTTGTTGTGCATATTGGCAATTGGCTTCAACCTATTTCCGATACAGTAGATATATCGGCAAAATACAGTCCCCGCCAAGTGCAGGACATAGTGGCAGATATTATACGAAGAGAAGGAAAATCAGATGTAGTCCACTTAGTCCCGGAAATAAAGAAACTACCCCATAGAAAAGCGACACCTGAAGACTTTATCCAAAATGATAGTGTCATCGCTACGGTTGGGTTAGGTGAATTATTTGTACAATCACAACCAATAAACAACGTGAGGTATCGGGTAATGGTTTGGTTTAGCGACGACGGCGACATTATTGTTGACCGGACTAGAAGTTTTATGATTGATCCTCAAACAGGTCAAATATTGTCGATGTATGAGCACCGGTTGGGCGTTCATATCGATTTCACTTGTGTAGAGGCGTGTAGTGGAAGTGCCGGCATTGGAGGAATTACAGCCACCTTAGCTCCGGAAAGCGACTGTAGTAGCCCCATTCAGCCCCTATATAACGATTGTGGAAACCCATTTAACGAGCAAGTAAACCTCGCCGTTCCAACCATCGGAAACAAATCTGCCATTTGCCCACCAGCACCACCCATACCCGAACTCTACGATGATGTAGTGACTTGCCGTGACCTCAACCTTACACGACAAAATACTTGTAACACGGGCGAATATAATTACGCACTTTACAAAACAAGCACCCCTCAAATACATGCCTATTACTATCAAGCAGCTGTAGGTACAGAAGCTGATTTGTACCAAGGCGAGCATGTTACATTCAAGGGCAACTCCGATTACATTTTTCAAAACGATGTATTATCAGCTACTTCTGCTTATTGGGCATTAGATATTGCACAAAATTATTTTGCCACCAAAGGTATCAATAGCTACGACAATGCTGGAAGCCCATAGGAGGTCGTCGTAGGCAGACCCAATGTCATGGCTCAATGGACACAATATGTTAGCGGCCTGGCAGCCCACCACTTTTTCCGCCAACATTTGTCAAACAGATGTACATTAAAAACATAATAGATGATCCTGACTTTGAATATGCCAAACCCAATGTATTGATACACGAATATGGACATGCTGTTTTGGCTAATTATTTTCAGGTTGTTGACGGGAGTCATGTAATTTTTGAAACATCATCCGAACCCTCTCAATTAGCACAAGACGAAACGGCTGCTTTGCACGAGGGCATAGCCGATATTTTTGCTGTCTTAATTATGGATAAAGCCCGACAAGATGGTATTTTGTGCAACAGTAGTGCAGAACAAGATAAAAGATGGCTAATGAAAGTAGACCAGTTGTCTTCTCGCCGTTTAGATAACCCAGCATTGACACAAAATTATTTTGGTATTGGGCAAGCCGATTATTACAACAGTAGCGCGTATAATTCGGTGTTGAGTAACCCATTATACACCTCTTACCTACCTTATTATCGGGCAGGCATTGTTGCTTACTGGTTCTATTTGGCAACAGAAGGTAGTGCTACACCCATAGGAGGCATTAGCGATATTTGCGGATTAGATATCAATACCATGACAGATGTGCTATTTGCAACCTTAGAAAAGTGTAGAGTAGAAAATGATGTGAATGGCTACACCCCGACCTTTGAGCAATTTTGCCAAAAGAGCATAGATGCCATTAATGATTTTACGGTGCCTGAAACAGAAAAATGTCAAATTCGCAGATGTGTATTAAAGGCTTGGAAAGCCGTAGGTTTGGGTTTGACCATACCCGGCGGCAAAACTGACCAAACCCAAGATGACGAAACCCTTGCTTCATCGACCTACGCATGCGCGACAACGACTGGGACACAGGGCAAGAACCCAACTTACTCGGCAGGGTGGACGGCGACTTTGACGACGACGAAATTTGGGAGATAGACTCACCCGACGACTGGGAAGACATTTGGTACAGCCCCGACCTGTGGAACTGCGACGAAGACGAAAATTGCCCACCCACGGAACTGCACAACCCACGCGCCACAGTCGTGAACAAATTGGGATTTACCATCTACAACGCCCACCCCGATTTAGTTTCAGACCCTGCACAATTGCACCTATACTATACCTTAGCCAATACAGGCGAGGCTTGGCCATACCAATGGAACGATTATAGCTACCAAACTTTTGACCTCGATTGGTGCTATGTGGGCGACGAAATAGTAAATAGCCCTGTCGCCATTCCTGCCATAGACCCGCAAACGACCCATACGAGTTGGGTTAGTTGGTCGCCGCCCAACTTTGTAAACGACCTTTATCCGTTCTATGCCGACCCCGACGATTGCGGACTCAGCACCGAAATAGACCCCGCCGACGGCGAACCCAAGTACGAAATGTGCCTCTTGGCACGCTTAGAATCGGAGCAAGACCCTATAATCAATGCCGAAGAAAGTGCCTCTACACGCGATATTGTGCTAAACAGCAACAACATCGTTACCCGAAACACCTTTTTGATAGACCCCGCCTTGGGACCTGGTGGTGGTTTGCCGCCCATAGTACCCGGACAGCCAAGTATTATATTGGTAGCCAATAACAACGATGAAGTTAGAAATTTAGATATTTTGTTCGATAAATTTACGAGCGGCTCCATCGAAGCCTTGACGAATATCTTGGAAATTAGTTTTGTCCTTAGCCCCGACCTTTGGGAAAAATGGCAAAGTACAGGCGCACAAGGCGAGGGAATACAAGAAATAGACACCCGCGAAGTAAAAATAACGAATATGGAAACCGCTAAATTGTTAGACATACCTTTCGACCCACGCGAGTTTCAGCCCTTTGCCATCAAAGTAACTATTTTGACGAGCAGCGGCAAGCGCGAAACCTTGAACTATTTGCCCGAAGAATTTGGTTTTCGCATCACGCACCGCAGCAGCGACGGCAGCCCTATCAACAAGCCGAGTAATTGCTTGTTTTATGTAAACGACTTAAACAAACAAACGCAAACTGCACAACTATTTACAGACAGACTCCATTGTTCGCCCAATCCGTTTAGCAGCCAGTTGAACATTCGGTTTTATTTAGCCAAAGCAGAAGCGGTAACGCTTGGGCTGTACGATTTGCAAGGTCGTTTGGTGAAAACTATCCAATCTAATACAATTTTAGCAGCAGGAACGCACCATATTGCACTCGAAAGCCAAAATTTGTCCAATGGCATATATATTTGTTCTTTGATCACCGAGACTAAGCAGTTGAATGAAAAAGTGGTGTTGGTGAGGTAAATAAAAAATTTGCTAACAGGGCATAACCGACAAGGCTGCGCCCTGCGGGGGTAAATCGCTTCGTAGCGAGCGAGATTTCTGCGCACCAAGTTAAGCGCGAAATAGCGAAGGGACGGTTTAGTGCTTCGTAGCAAGTGAAATTGCTGCGCATCAAGTTAAGCGCGAAATAGCAAAGGGACGGTTTAGTGCTTCGTAGCAAGTGAAATTGCTGCGTATCAAGTTAAGCGCGAAATAGCAAGGAAAATTGAGGTTTTCAAGTGAAGCGGTTTAACCCTCCTTAGCAAGTGAAATTTCTGCGCATCAAGTTGTGTGAAATGAGGCGCAAGAGATAAACACATCGTCACTTTCAAAAAAAGTAACGAAGGCATATACAAATATCAAATGGAATCTGCTATCTTGTGGCGGCTTATCCCTCCGTAGCAAGCAAATTTCTGCGCATCAAGGCGAAAACCACCGCCAACAATACACAGCCGTCCATAACCCGCATCGGGGGCACACGTGAAATTCGGGCGAATCTCCCGCGCGAGGACATACGGTGGCTGTGCGGATGTTGCCTGCCATTTTAAGAAACAACACAATTAACAAAGAACGTGAAAATAAAAAGTGCAAAATCTTTCCGTTTTTGGTACAAAACCAAAGTTAAGGAAATTGAAAAATATAGCCCAAGCCACAACGAAAACTTTGTTGGCACATATCATACCGAGAATGGAAAGAAGATTAAGGGCTTTTTTGAGATGTATCACGGAGATAAGCCCGATATTGCAAGTTATTTACCTTCAATTCTCAAAATTGCGGAAGACGGGCAAGCTATTTACGAGTTTTTGCAAAACGCAGTAGATTGCAATTCAACACATTTTTATATTTTCTACAACGAAAAATATTTTTTGGCTATCAACAACGGAGAGGCTTTTGATATTGAAGGCTTACAATCTGTTCTAAATATAGCCCAAACGACTAAAAAAAGTTGCGATAAAATTGGTAGGTTTGGTATTGGTTTTAAATTGGTTCATAGATTAGTAGGCAAGAACGAAGGTGTTAGCGAACTTGTAAATCAATACAAGGGTCCGATTTTATTTAGCTGGGCAAAGTTACAAGACTTACAAGGACTAATGAATAGAGAACCTCTTGAACCTATTTTTTCTGAAAATGAAGATGAGCCTGGGTATAAAATTGCACCACATTTACTAAAACTTATTCTTACAAATTTTCCCAGAGCCTAACGAAACCGTAAAAGATTTACAATATAAAGACAAGGTTGTATTTAACCAGGAAGAACTAAATGAATTAGTAGACTTTCTAAATGAGAGCCTTCAACAACACGCTGAAAATATCAAAATGAATGTATTAAAACAAGGTAGTATTTTCTTTTTACGATTGGGGGAAGGTAAAAAAGAATTGTTGGACAGAGATTACAACGACTTAAAAGAGGGGGTTCAATATTCAATGAATGTCTTGAAACGACTAGAAAAAGTCTATATCAATAACGAGGACATCGAAAAACAAACCCTTGAATTAGAAGAATTTGAAATCGCCAAAAATTCGAACGCATTTGCATTGATAAACCCTGAATATAAAGACTGTAACATCAAAATTTCATTTGGATATTATCGTAACTACAAACAAAGCGAAAAAATTAAGGCTTCACCTAATTTTTATAAATACTTTCCAATGGGGGATGAAACTAATGGATTTAGTTTTATCGTTCATTGCGACAGTTTCAGCAATGAAGCCAATCGTAGAAAATTACAAAAGGACAGTATAAACAAAAACCTACTTCCTGTTATTTCAAATTTCATTGTATCAAGACTTGATGAATACAAAAAGAGCAACAGATCGCAGTTTTTGAGATTATATGCTTGTTTACTTTTATCTGATGTGCCTGATAAACAAAATAATGAGTGGTTAAAACCCATTTTTTATGATGATTTATTAGATTATTTGTGTACCAACATTCCAACCAAAAACAATCAATTTTCGGAAGAACTTGAAAACGTAAAAATTAACAAGTTAAAGTTAAATATTAATTTGTCTGATTTTGGTTTAGACCACATTCAATGGTTTGAGTGGGAAAGTGACAATGATTTTGACTTGACTTTACAAGCAGGTTATAGCAATAAATTAGGGCTTAAAAGTTGGGATATTCGGGATATTGTTGAAAATGCAGACCTTGATTGCATTAACGAATGGATTGAAAGCCAAAATGCAGAACAATACAATTTGTTTTTGAATGAAATAGAAAAAAGCAGTTTGCGTAAGGAAACTAAAAATAGGCTTTGTGAAATCAAACTTTTTAAGTTTTCAGATGATCGTTTTTATTCCGTAAATGACTTGCAAAATACTATCGATTTAATTTTTAACTTCACAAAGACAATAAAAATTAAGTCTGAACTTGAAAAATTAGGCTTCACAACTTCCAAACTTGACATTTCTAAGTATGAAAATATTTTTTCTGCATTTTATGCAAAATTGCCAACAGAGAAAAAACTGTATGAAAACATTGCGGAGAAATGCGAAAACAACGCCCTAATGCCAGAGGAAAAGCAAAGACTTTTCTTAAACTTTGTTCAAGATGATACAAAGTTTGACAACATTGCAAAGGAAACCTTAAAAAACTTGGCTTTATTTTGTAATAAAATAAACGAAATAAAACCACTTGGTGAGTTGGTAGATAATGTTTTAAACACACCTGATTGGCTAAACCCCTTCAAAATAAAAGCAGAAGAAGATTTTGCAGGGCTTAAAAAATATTTAATTTCTGAACAAGAATTGTATCAAGAAATTATTTTGCCAAATTGGGACAACATCATTTCAGAAGTCATCTTTGTTACGGAGTTTTATGAAAAAGTAAAATTCTATTATGACCTAAACGAAAAAAATACCCCTTTGAAAAAACAAGCCTTTGTATTAATAAAGGAAGGTTTTGTTCCTGCAAGTGATGTTTTCTTTAACTCAAAGTTCAATCAAATAAATGCCTATAAAGATTTTCAAGATGCCATTTTTAGTTTAACAGGTATACAAACACCACAAGAAGTCGTTTTAAAATATCTGAACGAAGCGCCTTTTGAAGTTAAAAACTATAATTTGTTAAATTTCAGCATTAATAATAACACGGAACTAATTTTTGATGAAGTAAAAGCAGTTTTGGCATTTTGTAAAAGCAACAATGAAAACTTTTTTCAGAAATGCACCATTGAAAAACAAGATAAAGCGTATCACATTTCATCTAAAACTAAGGGCATTTTTCAGGTTTTCCCAAGTAAAGAAGCAAGAACATTCATAGAAAATAATCTTGTTGATACATTCAAAATATTGCCTTATGAACTTGATGAATATAAAGATGAAGCAGGAGTTTTGTACCGTGAACCATTCTATAATCAACTTATAGAAAGTGTTGATGTTGATGATTTTAAAACTGAATTGATAGATATTGTTGCGTATGATGAGCCTAAACGCAAGTTCTTACTTCAACTTTCAGAAATTCGTTTTGTTGCAGGAGAACAATATGGTAGAGAAAGTTTTGAGTATAAAATCCTGAATCTGGCTTGTGATACTAAAATCCTCAAAGAAGCAGACTATCCAAAATTTAGAGAAAAATCATCATTGAAACAAGTGAGCAAGATTTAACACTTGCAGAAATCCCACCATTTGCGGACAAAATAAAGATTGAAGGCTATGAATTAAGTCTTGCCAAAATCTTACCTAACACCTACCCAAACAGTAATTTTTTGAGTGAATTGCTTAAAATATTTATTGACTTGGGGCTTTCAAAAGATAAAATAAATTCACTTTTCAATATTAGCCAAGAACCCGAACCCGAAAGTATTTTTTCCTTACTTTCAGAAGGTGAAAAGTTATTAGAAAACGAACAACAATTAGCCTTTCTAATTCTTTACGACAGAATTGAAACAGTTGATTTTGAAAAATTTGAAGTAGAAACCCTTGAAGGTAATTATCATTTGGGCTATTCCTATTATACAGAACAACAACCATTCATCGATGAAAATGCTGTTTTGAGTAGCAATTATCAAGATATTTCTAAGATATTTTCCTTGCCTATTAGTCTTGGAGTGGAAAATGAAATACTAAAAACACCTTATTTTGGTGAAAATGGCTTGGTTTGCCAATTTATAAAAGAAAATCTTGACGACAAGGAGAAGATTTATCTTGTAGATTTTTTGTTCAAAACCTATAAGGAAGATAAAAATTCTTTTGGAAAACAAGGAAATTGGGTAAAAATTGGAGAATACGAAATTATAAATTTATTAGGTTTTAATCCCAAATATTCAGTTTATCCTTCCGAATTTGCCTTAGAAAGCTAAGAATTGCCCGAATATTTGCAAAAGTGGATTGCTAATGATAACACTAAAATTAGTTTTATCTCTGATTTCGGCGTTTTTACCAAAAAATCGACATTGGTTTCTTTGCGTAAATTCTTTCTTGAACAAGGCGATTTTAACAAGTCTAAAATAGCACAAGATATTCGCCTTGCCGATGGAGAAATGCTTTTCAATACTTTTGAGTGGATAAAATCAAAAGAACTTGAATTGAATAGCGAAGAAGAATTTGAAGTATTGGAAGAAATGGTAAGAGTTATTAATTCAAACCGTAAAAAGGGCAAGAGCTGATTATTCAAAATGAATATGATTTTGAACTTTTTGGAAAGTGAATCAATAGAATGGGAAACACCCTATTATGAGAATTGGAAAGAAGAATTAGAAGATAAATTTAGTGTTTATCTTTTGAAGGTGCTTTGCCTAAAATTATCAAACTTGACAAAATGGACGATTACGTTTTTTACCGTTTTAATCAAGACGATATTGTAATCGACGAAAGTAACACCATTTTCATCAACCGAAACACAGATATAAAAAAAGCTTTGAGTTCGTTAATTGCAGGGGAAAACGACTTTTCAACGGAAGATTTGTTGTTATTGTACCAAACCAAAGAAACAGTACAGACAGAAAATGACGAAGTTGCAGAACTGAAAAGCGAAGTGGAAAGGTTGCGACAAGTTATAGAAAGTCTTACACGAGTTTCAGGCAGAGATAACAATGATGTTACAACAAAAATAGATGATTATTTTACAGAGATTAAGGAGAAAAGTGAAGAATATCTGTTTAATCTTTTAAGAAAAGAATATCCTTCTCAAATAGTGAAATGCTTGAATTATAACGAACAAACAGAACAATTTGAAGAAAGTTGGGGAAATCACGATTTTGAAATTTTGAATCAAAACGGAACTATTAGTAACTACTGTTCTAACAGAAAAGTTTTTAAGACCATTTTAAAAATGTAAGTAACTGAATATCAAGTAATTATATTAAAAATTAGCACCTTAATTTTTGTCAGAACACTACTTGAAAACGAACAAAAAAAAACAGCAAAACGTTATCGGCAACACTCTATGGCGACAGTGCTAAACAAGAACCGATAGCAGTAAATTTGAATTTTCAACCGATTAACAAAAAATAAAATGAAGCCAAAAGCAAAAATAATTCTGAAATGGACAGGAATCGTTTTCGCTTCGCTTGTCCTGATTGCTGTCGCTTTTGGACTATATGTAAATTCCATTATTCCAAAATTCGATAGCGTTCCCATAGTGCTGCAAAAGGAGCTGTTTGAAAAACCGACCCAACCTTTGCCGATGCAGGGCAAGTTCATTTACAAAAGTGCAAGTGAGCTTTCTTCTATGATTAGAAATCACGAGGCAACTTCGTTAGAAATTGTAACCGAGTTTATCAACAACATCAAAAACAACAACTACAAATACAATGCGCTGATTTATCTTCGCGAGCAGGAAGCATTGCAAGAAGCCAAACTTGCTGATGAAGCTATTGCCAAAGGCGACACCATCAATAAGCCATTGCTGGGCGTACCGGTAACCATTAAGGAATGTTATTGGGTAAAGGGTTCACCATCTACGCTGAATGCAAAAATGTATGGATTTATTGCACCCCGAAACGCCTTAATAGTTGAGCAACTACGAAAGGCGGGCGCAATCGTATTGGGCACTACCAATGTTCCATTTATGCTTTCCGACTATCAAACAGTTGGAGAAGTTTATCCGGAAGCAAGCAACCCGTTTGACACGGTAAGAACTCCCGGAGGAAGCACCGGAGGAGGAGCGCAGCAGTGGCAGCAGGTTTTTCACCGTTTACACTTGGAGATGATTTAGGCGGCAGCATCAGGGTTCCTTCTGCCTTTTGCGGATTATGGGGATTGAAATCAACTTTTTCAGCGTTGAATATGACTGACGGAAACGGTCCTGATTCTACTTATGTTTTTACCCGTATGGCAATGGCTTCTCCCGGCCCATTGGCGAGAACTGCCAGTGATTTGAAACTGATGTGGGATGTGCTTGTGCAAACACCGTTAGACAAAAATTTCAGAAACCTGTGGAATGGAAACCCGCTTCATCAAAAAATCTGAATGAATACAAAATTGCATGGATAGATGAATGGAATATTCCAAACGGCAGCATAAAAACAAGCAGCGAAACCAAGCAAAAACTTTCTATGCTTATTGATTCCCTGAAACAGCATAATGTTTCAACAGAGAAAAAAGCATTGGACATTTATACTGACCTTGAAAAAATGTTTCTGCGTTCATTCGGTTACATGATGGGTGAGAATCAGCCTTGGCTGTTGCGAAAACTAATTGCAATGGATTTTAAAAAGACGGATGACGGAAGCGGAAGTTTTCAATCCTATGAAGATGCCATAATGGACGCATCAGGCGAGGGCTGGTTGAAAACAGAAGCCGAAAGAAAGGCGTTGATTGAAAAATGGGAAGACTTTTTTAAGCAATATGATTTTTTTATTTGCCCAGTTACTTATGATGCAGCATTTAAAAAACAAGAATCATGGAAACCCATTACAACTGATGATGGTAGCACGATTCAATATATGAAATATGTGCCCTATTCTTATATCATCAACGCAACAGGACATCCGTCGCTTACTGTTCCGCTTGGATTAAACAGTAAGGGTTTGCCAATAGGTGTGCAAATAGTCGGAAAGAATTTTTCTGAAAATGAATTGTTGCATTTTGCAAAATTGATAGAACCACTAACACCAAAGTTTCAAAAGCCAAACTGATATTTATTGAACATCTGTGCTAAAATTCCCCTACTGCGGCAATACCCGAATCGTTATCGGTCAGGCTACAACGACACCACACGAACAAAATTTGAACAGACGAAATGAACAATAAAATAACAACCATAGCATTTGACGCAGACGATACCTTATGGGTAAACGAACCTTATTTTCAAGAAGCCGAAAAACAATTTTGTGCCTTGCTTGAAAATTATCATCCGCAACACACGATTTCGCAAGAACTTTTTAAAACCGAAATGAAGAATTTACATCTATACGGTTACGGAATTAAAGGTTTTTGCTGTGTATGATAGAAACCGCAAACAGAGTTTCGGATAGAACTGTTTCCTTAAAGGTCATTGATAAAATCATTGAAATTGGAAACGACTTGCTACAAAAACCTATTGAACTGATGCAAGGCGTTCCCGAAACATTGGAAGCCTTGAATGGCAATTATAAATTGGTAGTTGCAACCAAAGGTGATTTGTTAGACCAAGAAAGAAAATTGAAAAATTCAGGATTGGAACACTACTTCCATCACATAGAAATTATGAGCGAGAAGAAAGAGAGTGATTATCAAAAACTGTTTAAACATTTAGACTGCAAACCTGAAAATTTTTTAATGTTGGGCAATTCTATCAAATCCGACATTATTCCTGTTTTAGAATTGGGCGGAAATGCTGCACATATTCCATACCATGTAACTTGGACACACGAGCAACAAGAAACCAATTTGAAACACGAAAATTTTATTCAATTGAAATCGATTAATGAGATTTTAAAATATTTATTATAATGGATTTTAGTATACGACAAGAAGCTCTAAGCGATCATCCGATAGTGTTTGATTTGATAGAACAGGCTTTTCGAAATGAAACTGTAAGCGACAAAAAAGAACAGTTTATGGTAGAACGACTAAGAAAATCCGATGGATTTATTCCCGAATTATCATTAGTTGCAGAAGTAAATCACGAAATTGTTGGTTATATTCTGCTTACCAAAATCGCTATTGAAAACGAAATGAGACACACAACATCATTGGCATTGGCACCCGTTGCGGTCTTGCCGGCTTTTCAAAATAAGGGAATTGGCGGAAAGTTGATTGAAAAAGCTCATCACATTGCAAAAGAATTAGGCTATCAATCCATTATTTTATTAGGGACACGAAAAGTATTATCCCAAGTTTGGATACCAGCCTTTGCATCATTTCAATATTTCACTTCCGTTTGAAGCTCCAAAAGAGAATTGTATGGTAATAGAACTTGTGCCCAATTCGCTGAAAAATATTGCTGGAAAAGTTATTTACCCAAAAGAATTTTTTGAATAGAGAAATAAGATATAAAATGAAAAAATTAATAGTCCTTGACAAATGGGACAGAAAAGAACATTTCCTTTTCTTCTCAAAATTTGAAGAACCATTTTTTGGCCTAACCGTAAAAGTGGATTGCACAACTGCCTACCAAAAGGCAAAGGAAAAAGGCGTTTCTTTTTTCTTGTATTACTTATACAGAGCCTTGAAAGCAGCTAATGAAGTAGAAAATTTCAGATACAGAATAATTGAAAACCAACCTTATGATTTTGCAACCGTAAATGCTTCGCCAACCATCAACCGACCAAACGGCACGTTTGGCTTTGCTTATATGGACTATTTTGAAGACGAAAACAGTTTTATGAAAAAGCATTGCAAGAAATTGAAAATGTAAAACGCACAAATAGTTTATTACCTGCCGTTTCAAGTGAGAATGTTATTCATTTCTCTGCCATTCCGTGGCTCGACTTTACAAGTATTTCACACGCAAGAAGTTTTTCGCACCCCGACAGTTGCCCTAAAATTTCATTTGGTAAAATGACCGAAAACAACGGAGCGAAAGAAATGCCTGTTTCTATTCACGGACACCACGCATTAATGGACGGTTACCATGTAGGACTGTTTATTGACAAATTTCAAGACCTATTGAATAACGCATGATAGAAGCCCGAACCGCTAACACGGTATTGCCAAAAGCGGAGCTGATATTTCGACCAGCTCAATACGGGCTTTTAGATTGGATATTTGTGCAAGGTTTAACTTTCGTTCTTCGTTTGAACCTTACTATGACAGTCCAAAGTCTAAAAAAAATTTTATCCCTTGTTTGCACCACGACAAACAAGGGATTTTCGGTTTTACTTGTCTAAGTCGAACAGTATTTTGAACAAGTAGGTATAAGTTTGCTTGATATCGGAATGATAATTTTCAAAACTACCGCCATTATCGTATAGCAAGGTTTGGGCAATATAGAGCGGCATATTAGCAGCTTGCAGGAAAGGCTGTGCCGAGATATGCGCTTGCTGATTTTGGAGACGCACTATAATTGGGCAAGGCTACGTCGGTATCCTCGATGATAAATTGCAGACAAAATCGATTTTCTATATGTTTGGATAGGGCGCACTTTCAAGTGTAGTTCAGAATGTTTGGTATTACATAATATAGCAGTGAGTATATTGTAAAGTATCTGACACAATCCATATTGATTGCCCCATAAAACAGATGGGATATTTTTATCAACTTCGAGTTTGAGCGGGGTAGTTTTGTATTCGGGCTTAGAGATGGTATGTATGAGTGTCCAGAGTGTATTGGTAAAGTTAAAGAGGCAATTTTCGGACAGCGGGCTTAGATGTATCATTTGTTCGGCTTGCAATTGATGTATTTGCTGCCGATAGCGCAATTCTGTTTGCAAAGTATTGATTTCTTGTTGAAACTCTAATCGTCTGTTCCTAATATACAACTCGTTTCGTTCGCGTTGTATACTCGAAAAATATAAATATTGTTGGGTGAGGTCTTGAATAATCCAAACGATTTGGTACTTATCAGCGGGATTTTTGAAAAACGTGAAATCAGATATGTATATATTAGTATCAATATTAGTTTCGACACGAGGAAAAAACAACTCCTCATTGTCGTTTAGCTCTTTGAACAAGTTTTCTATACTTTCGAGTATTGGAAATTGCTCACTCAGCGCAGTCGGTGCTTGCTTGTCGAGGCGGAACAAGGTATGGCATGAATCAAGGAGCCGGCATTGTTCGTCCATGAGAACAATTTGCGCCTTGGGAGCCAAATATTGCGATTTTAGCGAGTTAAGGTTCATGAATAAGCAATTGGGCTAATTTGATAAAAGTGTCCTCTACATATATGCCGTCCTTTGCACTGGTAAAAAAGTCAATGGGTATGCCCACCAAACTTCTTATTTCGTCCAAATGATTTTCGTCGACCAAATCGCGCTTATTGCCTATTACAATAATCGGCGCGTAGGGTAGGCGTTGGCGCAGGAAATGGATGTCGTTTTCTATATCCTTAAACCCGACAGGGCGCGACACATCAAACACATAAATAATACCGCTGCTACCCAAATAATAAGAATCGGGAATCCGTACTTGGGTTTGTTCGCCACCGATGTCCCAAACAATCATGTTCAGATTTGTATCGCCCAATGCAACTGTTTTTTTGTCAATTCGCACGCCCATAGTCGTTTGATAGTTGAGCAAAAAGCGTTGATAAACAAAACGGCTGATGAGAGACGTTTTACCGACACAAAAACTGCCGGTTAATATGATTTTTTTACTGATAGACCTCACAGGTAATGCTTAGGGATTGTGAGCGGATATTATTGATTTAATCTTATGTGCAGCGGCTTTTGTTGTAGCGTGAGCTTATAATGAACGTGTGTCATTATAGTTCGTTATTTTCAAAGCAATGTTTGAGTTTATCCGATACAGATGCCACCATAGTATCGTCAATGCTATCTGTATCGATATCGGTAGGCATTTCTTGCTCGGCGAAATCATCGATAAGTGAACGCAGGTGGGTTTTAAATCGTTCGTTGGGCAGGCCTGCGACTACTACGGCAAAGTAATATTTAAAATTGTCGTGTATAAATATTTTATATTCGGCATAGTCTATCGTATTCAAGTCGCCTTTGTTCTGAAACACTTCGCCCATAAACGATTTGACCGCCGTGAGCATACCTGCAACCATATTCATATCGGCAGTATTATTTTTGGAATAGGACCCGATGAGCAAACCCGACCCGTGTGCAATGACAAACACCTCTTCGATATAGCACAATAATTGCGGTGTGGTGGATTCGCCACCACCCCAGAACAGATTGCGCCAAAATTGCCAAGTAAAAGCACTTTCAACTTGGGTAGTAAACCGATTGAACCACGATTCTACTTCGTAGTGCATATATCGCCGGATCAGTTTGCCCATGATAGGGTAAAATGCCTCTACAATTCGTCTTTGAGTTGCGTATTTCATTTTTGACCACTTCTTTGACCTCATAACCAAAAATTTGCCAAAATTGCGCTTTAATTCCAATAATTTGAGCGATAAAACGGGTTCTACCTTGCTATTAAAATTTTCGATATTGTCTAAATCGCCAATTATATCGTTTCAACTCGCGGCGCAATTCATATAGATGCCCCCTTACATCGCCTACTTCCGCGCGTACTTCTCGTACTTCGTCGTTGAGGTGTGATGTGGTATTGCGCGTTTCGCGCAACAAAATATCTTGTAATTGGTCAAAAGGTGTTTGTTCGTACATAAATTATGCCGAAATGTGCTTGCCGATTTCGATTAACATACCGCCCAACTGTTGTCGGTCTAATTTCTGGTCGTCCATTTTTTCGAGCCGTGCTAACA
This sequence comes from Sphingobacteriales bacterium, assembly GCA_016711295.1. Lineage (GTDB taxonomy): Bacteria > Bacteroidota > Bacteroidia > Chitinophagales > UBA2359 > JADJTE01. The sequence goes on from JADJTE010000015.1 coordinate 31,741, forward strand.
ATTCTTCGTGATTGCGGCTAATTTGCGCCGCCAACCTACTTTCGAGGTTAGCTAATTGCAGCATCATATCTTGATTCAACTTGGCCATGCGAACATTATTGCTATCTTGGTTCTCTTTTAGGTTGTCTTGTAGATGATTGAAACGCTTTTCGTAATTGCGCATTTGTTCGCCGAACAATAGTTCGACGATTGTGCTTAAAGCATTATTTTCCATTTTAATATTTGTTTTGAAATTTAATGAAAGGTTATTGTCCTAAATCATACAACAAAAATAACACCAAATTTATAATTTATGCCTCATTTGCCCATTAATATTTCTGATTTGCGTCGCGATTATAGTGCAGCAGCCCTTTCAGAGGACGAAATAGCCCCTAATCCTTTTGTGCAGTTCGACCAATGGTTGCAACAAGCCCTACAAAGCGAATTGTCCGAACCTACTGCCATGTTTGTAGCAACTGCTACCGCCCAAGGTGCGCCCTCCTTGCGCACTGTATTGCTCAAAGAGCACGGCGAGGCGGGTTTTGTGTTCTATACCAATTATTCGAGTCGCAAAGGTCGTCAAATTGCTGAAAATTCCCAAGTAGCTTTGTTATTTTATTGGGACGTATTAGAACGACAAATACGTATAGAGGGAAATGCCCAGCGGGTATCGCCCCTCGCCTCTGATGCCTACTTTGATAGCCGCCCGCATACAAGCCGTTTGGGAGCAGTGGCATCGCCGCAAAGCCAAATTATCGAATCGCGAACAGAATTGGAAAAAAAAATATCTGAATTAAGCCAGCAATACCCCGATGGCTGCCATATCGAGCGACCCTCGCATTGGGGCGGCTACGTGGTCAGACCACAACTGTTTGAGTTTTGGCAAGGTCGCCCCTCACGCCTACACGACCGCTTGCAATATAGCCTACAACCCGACGGGCTATGGCGCATAGAGCGTTTAGCACCATAAATACCCGAATTTATCAGAACACTATGCTGCTTTGTCGGTTCATGCGCACACAATAAACCCCTTTGCCAATTGGGTATAGGGTTTTGGGTATGGGGTAATGAGCAATTTCGATTAGTTCCACCTACAAGGCTAAATAGTGTTCTAACAGAAAAGTTTTTAAGACCATTTTAAAAATGTAAGTAACTGAATATCAAGTAATTATATTAAAAATTAGTACCTTAATTTTCTTCTTAGAACAATAGACAAAAACGCTTTCTTCTTACAAAGCGAAATAAAAAAGTGTTTTTAAATAAAAAATTCTTTGTGATACAAAGTTAATATATACAACAACCCAAATGATACCCCCCAAAAACATCGCTTAGGGCGTTCTCATTAGATTATCATGCGCAATAGGGCGTTTAAGCGCAAAAATGCTTTGTTGTGCATATTACGCAGCTTTTTTTCTTGAAACTTTGCCTCAAAATGCTTGATTTTCAAGGCTTTTCCATAAAACATAGTCCATAAAGCCATGAACCTATGGTCTAAACGGGATAAAATGAGATTATGCCATATTCATGCATACACAAAACGAGTTCCTTTGCCAATATCAATCTGCTCCGAGGATTTTAGAAATATTTTCATATTCCATTTTACAGTAATAAAGTATTTTGTTTTAAAAATTACTTTGTGATGCAAAGTTTCTGGATACAACAACCCAAATAATACGCCAAAATATCCTTGCTTTTTGGGGTATATGTTTATCGCACTCAAAGGGTGGGGTAGGGGCGAACCCCTTATCCGAGATAGAAATGCTTGGCTTATTTTTATGTAAGCGAAGCGCAACAGCGATGTTTATAGTTCTTTCAAAGCATAGCTCCAAGCATGGGTAGCTGTTTCGGTGCTGAATTGCGCGATGGGTTTGCCTTGATAATTTATTGTCACCTGCCCGTCGTTGCTTACGCTGCCCAAGTAATGCGCATCGCTACCCATAATCCGGGCGAAAGCGGCTTGGTGCTGCGGAGCTACGCTGACCACAAAACGCGAATGTGATTCGGCAAACAGAACGGCTATGGTCGATAGCTGCGGCGCAATGCCTGATATTTCGACCGTCATGCCCCAAGCACTACCCAAGGCACATTCGACTAAGGCGATAGCCATACCGCCGTCTGACAAATCGTGGCACGATGCGATAAGCCCTTCACTATTGGCTGCCATCATGTTTTGGTAGCGGCGTTTGGCGGCTTCGGGGCGCACTTGGGGCACATTATTGCCCGTTTTGCCCCAATGAGCATATAATTCCGACGCGCCGAGTTCGTCGTATGTATCGCCGACAAGGTAGATGGCATCGCCCGCTGCTTTAAAATTGCTGGTGACGCTGCGGCGCACATCGGCAATTTTGGCGGTCATGGAGTATAGGATAGTTGGCGGTACGGATATTTTAACGCCGTCGGCTTTGAAATCGTTTTTCATACTATCCTTGCCCGATGTAAGCGGAATGTCGAAAAACGTAGCCATATCGTATAATGCTTCGCACATCTGTACCAATGCCGCGAGTTTTGCTTGCCGTCAGGGTTGCCTATGGGGTCATACACCGAATCGGGTACGCAGAAATTATCATTGACCGACCAAGTAATGCCGTCTTGGGGGCTGCAATTGGGTAGCGAACCGCCCACGGATATAATTTGGCGCACGGCTTCGTCAAACGCACCCGCCGACATTTGATAAGGCGAAATATCGCCATAGCGCGGTATAATGCCGTTAGATACGGCAATACCTTCGTAGCTGTCAAAGTCGAGGCGCAAAACAGCGGCATCTTGTGGGCATTTGCCTTGTTCGCCCATCAAGGATTTGACGATGGTTTTGCCCTTTACTTCGTGGTCGTATTGGCGTATGACCCACTCGCGCGAGCATATATTTTCGCGCTGCAATAGGCTGATAATCAGGTCGGTATAATCGTTTATTGCGGATATTTCGGGTTCGTCCCATTGGGGCGCGACCCATTCGGCAGATAGGTATTTTTGTGGTACGCCTTCGTGCAGGAAGTGCATATCGAGCAGTGCTACGGGTTGTTGTTCGTACCATACTGCCAAATAGCCGCTATTGGTAAAATAGCCTATATCGGTCAGTTCTACCTCCATATATTGGGCAAGTTGTAGCAGGCCTTCGGCTTGTTCGGGTGCTACTACTAAGGTCATGCGTTCTTGCGACTCGGATACGAATATTTCCCAAGGCTGCAAGCCCGAATATTTGAGGGGGACTTGGGATAGTTGTACTTCGGCACCTCCTGAGATAGTTGCCAATTCGCCGATAGATGACGATAATCCACCTGCGCCGTTATCGGTGCTGCACCGCACTAAACCTCGTGCGCAAGCACGCACAAGGAAGTCGCCGAGTAGTTTTTGGGTGATGGGGCTTCCTATCTGCACAGCGGAAGCGGGCGAATGTTCGTCTATTTCGATAGAGGAGAATGTAGCGCCATGTATGCCGTCTTTGCCTACTCTGCCGCCTGCCATCATGATGCGGTCGCCTACCTGTATATTTTTTTCCCAAGTAGGCATTTGGGTAGTTCCGTTTTCGTTGCTGACCTCGTAATAAGGGGGCATCAGCCCGCCTGTGCCGCAATATACTAATGGTTTGCCGCTATACCGGTTGTCGAATACGATAGCACCATTTACAGTAGGCACGCCTGATTTGTTGCCGCCGTCTTCGATGCCGTGTCTTACGCCTGAGAATATGCGTTGTGGGTGGAGTTGTCCGCTCAATAAGGGTTGTTGGTAATTAGGGCTGCCAAAACACAGCACATTGGTATTAAACAAGAGCCGTCTGCCGCCAATGCCTGTTCCTAATGGGTCGCGGTTGTTGCCCAATATTCCCGTGATAGCTCCGCCGTAGGGGTCTAATGCAGATGGCGAATTATGCGTTTCTACTTTCCATACCAATAAATGGCGGTCGTTGAGGCGCACTACACCTGCATTGTCGTTAAATACTTTGATGAGCCAATGATTGCCATTGGCGAGCAGGCTTTGTCGCACGCGGTCGGTTGCGCCCTTGATATAGGTTTTGAACAGCGAGGTAATGGTTTTTCGTTCTCCCGTTTCGCGGTTGTGATAGTCGATGATGGCATTAAACTCTTTGTGTTTGCAGTGTTCGCTCCATGTTTGGGCTATTACTTCTAATTCGGCATCGGTTGGTCGGTCGGCGGGCAGTCCTTTTTGCTGGCGTAGGGCTTGGGTGCTTGGGTTGGCGTAGTGGGCTTGCACAACTTTCATCTCTTCCAAGTTGAGTGCCAAAACCATTGTTTTGGATAAGTACACCAATTCGTCGTCGCTGCGGTCAAGCGATATGGTATCAACAGTTGGGTTTATGTGTAGTTGTACGTTGGGATAATAGAGTTTGTCTATTTGTTGTGGGTTATTGCCTACCTGAAAGTGGTGGATTAAGCGGTTTCCGAGCAGGTCGGCGGCTATGCGTTGTAGGGTTTCGGCGGGCAGCTTGTGTTCTATATAATATATGTCTTGCGAAAAAATATGCTGTGTTTGGGTATCTATCTCGGCGGTATTCAGAAAATCGGCTAAGGCTTTTTGTGCCGATATGCCAAGGGATAGGTGACGGTAAATGCCTTGGCACTTTTTACCCGTCCTGTGTCTATCTGGGCAAACTGTTGTATTTTTTGGGCTACGTGTATGCCGCTCACGTCGGTGAGGTGGTCTTTGATGGTGAGCAGTAGGGTGGCGGGGGGCATTTAGTTTTTAGTGGTTAGTTTTTAGTGGTTAGTGGTTAGTGTTCTAACAGAAAAGTTTTTAAGACCATTTTAAAAATGTAAATAACTGAATATCAAGTAATTATATTAAAAATTAGTACCTTAATTTTTTTGATAGAACATTAGTTTTTAGTGGTTAGTGTTCTAACAGAAAAGTTAATACAATTAATTAATTATTAATTTGATTTAATTACGCATCTGTTTTTGTTTTATTTTTGCTACCAACTTCATTATATCTATTTTCTAATTTTTCTCTTGCTTTATCTGTGGTAAAAGACCAATGTACTTTTATAGCTTTTTTGTTTCGCTCATCTTGCCAAATTAAGGCTTCTTGCCGCAGCATATCTATGTTGGGTATTCGTCGGTCTAAGCATTGCCTTGAAAGTGCCGAGAACTCTATCTCTGCCATGTTTAGCCACGAAGCATGCTTAGGCGTATAATGAAATTCAAGGATGTTTTTTATTTTCGGGCTTCATCAAAGGGCAGATTTTCATAAAAAGCTCCGTAAGAATGGGTGCTAAAATTATCTTGAACGAGTTGTATTTTACTTGCATTCGGATAATGGGTATCTAAAAGCCACTTCATAAATTGGGCATAATCCGCTTTGGTTTTGCTTTCCGTTACCATCAAATAGCGTTGCCCTGTATCTATGTCATAGGCTAACAAGACATTACAAACGCCGTTTCTTATATACTCCTGATGTTCTTTTTTAGTGCTATTGGGTTTGGCAGGTATCGGAGCAAGTACGTTACCTATCAGTTGGCAAGGTCGCTCGTCAAAGCAAATTCTAGGGATGCCACTGAACGGAGCAGCGTAAATGTCCAAAATATCTTCCATATTGGCTAAATATTCGCCATTTATCATACCAATACACCATTGTCGTTTCTGCCAAGGTTTGAGTTTACTTTTTTTAAAACTAAACGAATAGATTCATCTGATAAACTATGCTCACAACCTAATTCAACTAATTTATCGTTAATAAGCGATAAAGTCCATTTGGACGAACCGCAGGAGCATCACTACAAGCAATGCTCGTAATTTTGGCTTCTATGTGTTCGGTTATCTTGGGTGGTCGTCCGCTACGTGGGAGATCATCTAAGGCAGCAGAAAGTCCTTCTGAAAGATAACGACGTTTCAACGTGTAATAAGCATTTCGATTAAGACCCAAACTTTGTTCCAATACAAGCGGACCATTTCCGTCTGCCATTGATAGCAAAGCAAGGGCACGGGTAACTTTGCGACTTTTATGAGTGCCGCTTTTAGTAATACGAAGTAACTCTAACCTGTCAGATTCACTTAAATTAATAACCTTAGAAATACGTGCCATTATAGTAATTGATTTTTATTAAATAAATGCAAAATTAGTGATAAATTTTTTTTTGACAGAACAATAGTTTTTAGTGGTTAGTTTTTAGTGGTTAGTTTTTAGTGGTTGGTTTTTAGTGGTTGGTTGTTAGTGGTTGGTTGTTAGTTTTCGTCAAAAGTCAATACTACATGCTTGCTTGTGGGGTGCGATTGGCAGGAGAGTACGTATCCCGCGGCGACCTCTTCGGGTTCGAGGGAGTAATTCAAATCCATTTTTACACTTCCTTCCAATACTTTTGCCTTGCATGTACAGCATACGCCACCTTTACAAGAGTAGGGCACATCTGCGCCGTATTCGTGTGCGGCATTCAAGATGCTTTCGCCCTCCGAATCCAAATCGAAATCGAAAGTATGTCCGTCCATGATAATAGTAATGCGGCTTTCAAAACTTTCGCTTGGTGGTTCTTGTGGGTCGGGTGTGGTTTGGGGCAATTTGGCGGTAATATCGGGCGCGAGGAACAATTCGGTATGTATGCGTCGGCGGTCTATCCCTAAGCTGATGAGGGCAGGAGTAATGTCGTCAATCATAGCGGCGGGTCCGCACAAGAATACTTCGTCTGTAATAGCAGGATTAAACAGCATATTGGCAAAGCGTTTGCATTTTTCGCCCGACAGATGTCCTTTGAATAGTGGTATGCCTACTGATTCGCGGCTTAGTACATGGTGTATCGCCAAGCGTTGTAGGTATTGGTTTTTGAGGTCTAAGAGTTGTTCTCTGAAAATGATATGGTCAAAACTTTTATTGCCATAAAACAGCGTAAAATGGCTATGGGGTTCGGTTTGGAGGGTTGTTTTTAGGATAGACAAAACGGGAGTAATGCCGCTACCTGCTACAAAAGCCACGTAGTGTTTGTGCTGTTCGGGGTGTAGGGGCGTAAAGAAACTGCCCATTGGTGTCATTACATCTATCGTGTCGCCTATTCGCAGGAGTTGGTTGGCATAGGTAGAGAATTTGCCCTTGGGTATTTGTTTGACGGCAATGGTAAGCGTATTTTCGTGTGGGCTACTACAAATAGAGTAGGAGCGGCGCAGTTCTTCGCCGTTGATATGGGTGCGCAGGGTGAGGTGTTGCCCTTGTATAAATTGATAGGTGTCGCGCAGGTGGTCGGGTAGGGCAAAGGTGATACTGACGCAATCGGGTGTTTCGCGGCGCACTTGCTCAATGCGCAAAGTATTGAAATGAGGGCTTGCCATTGGTGAGGGAGGTGGGTTATTTTTTCGCTATAATTTCTTTGCAGAGTTCGAGGTAATCTTCGGCACCGTAGGAACGGTTGTTATAGGCAAAAATGTCTTTGCCTGTCGATGGGGCTTCGGCGAGGGCTATATTATCGCGGATAACTGTTTGGAATACTTTATCTTTGAAATGCCTCGCGTATAGTTTGGGCTATTTCGCGGTTCAGTACTTTGCGTTGGTCGTATTGGGTAATAAAAACGCCGCCCAGCGATAGATGGCGGTTTAGGCGTTTGCGGATGCGTTCTACTACTTCGAGCAATTTGGTCAGTCCTTGCAGGGCGAGGTATTGTGCTTGGAGGGGTATATAAATATGGTCAGATGCAGTAAGAGCGTTGACGGTGAGCAAGCCCAGCGATGGCGGTGTGTCTATGAGTATATAGTCATATTGGTTGCGCAATGGGTCTATTAGTTCGCGCAAGATAAATTCGCGTCCTGTTTCGGCACTCAATTCTACTTCGGCACCTGATAGGTCTAAGGTAGCGGGTATGATATGTAGGTTTTCTTCGATGATGATAGGGTGTAGTGCATAGCTGCCTGTTAGTGCGCCATAGATATTGTGTTGCGGGTTGCCTTCTACGCCTAAGCTTTGTGTGAGATTAGCTTGTGGGTCCATATCTATGACCAATACGCGCTTGTGCAGCATACGCGACAAACCTACGGAGATATTGACGGTAGAGGTGGTTTTGCCTACGCCGCCTTTGTGGTTGCTCAGAGAAATGACTTTCGACATGTTGCCAATAAAAAAAGTAGTTAGGTGCGCTTTGAAGTTGGGCTGTGTTGATTGTGACTAAGGGTAAAAAGGGGTGATTTTCTAATTTTGAGTAAAAAGAGTAACGGGAACATCTGGCTCGCGCCCTTGCTACCAAGCAGCATTGACTAAAATTTGTTGCCGAAATTTAAAACACAGGCCATTAGGATATCACCCCTACGGGGTTTTTGTGGCTATGCCGCCTTTATTTTCTATTAGGATGTCGCCCTACGGGGCTTAAAAAAGGGTTATTGTCGGTTTTTCTATGGGTAGTTTCTAATTTTGAGTAAAAAAGCAACCTGCGCATCTGGCTCGCGCCCTTGCTACCAAGCAGCATTGAGCAAAATTTTTGCCCACTGGTTATTCCTTAGCACGTACTTCAACGCCTATATCTACGAGCATGAATACTTGTTCGTCTGCCATTTGGTGCGACAGTTCTATTTCGTAATTACCTGCTTGTAAGTTGGCATTTTCTTCGATAGGCGCTTCGATGTCCCACAGGTCGCCCATGCCTTTGCCTATATTTTTGCCTTCTGCGTTTTTGGTAGGTATGCGCATCTGCCGCGTTCCTTTTTCGCCTTGTGGGGTGCTAAGTCTTACGTTCAGCAGTAGTTCGGGGTAGGGCAGTTCGGTAGCGTGTCGTATATTGAGCCATACTTGGGCGTTTTCGACGGCTTTGTCGAGGCTTATTTTATAGACCAATTTATTGCTTCTGTCCCATGTATAGTTGGGCAGTTTGATATGGTGTTCGTAGATAGGCGATTGGCAGCCTACCAATTGCAGGGCGATAATGCTTGCAAATAGCAGGCGCAATAGATGATGTATCATATATTAGTGTTGTGGGCAAGGGATTTGTAGTAGGGGATTTTGTTTACATCAAGCGAAATGTTTTATAGATGTGTCGCTTAATCAAATTTAATGAGGATTTGCCCTTTTTCAACGGCTATGCCTTGTTTTACTTCTATGCTTTTGATTCGGGCGGGGGCGGCGGCTTTCAGGACGTTTTCCATCTTCATTGCCTCTAATACGATTAGGGCATCGCCTTTTTCGACCATATCGCCGGGGATTACTTTTATTTCGAGTACTAAACCGGGCATGGGTGCTTTGAGGTCGTTGATTTTTTGCGCAGAGGCGTTGCCGATACCCATTTGTTCGAGCAGCAAATCGAGTTTATCTTTGAGCGATACGGTATAATTAGTGCCGTTTATATTAATTTTGACGGTTTTGGTATCAGTATCCAAGCTCACTACTTCGATATTGTGCGATTGGTCGTTTTGTAACAAGTGGAAGCGATTTTCTGCTATGCTTACGAGGTCTAAGCCCTCCAAATCGCGCTGTGGGTCGAGGGTCAAAGTGAGTTGATTATTGACAATAGCTTGCATATCAGTAGTTAGTTAGTGGTTTTGTTTATTTGAGCCAAACGGCAGGATTGAGTTTGTCTGCGCCTTCCCATAGTTCGAAATGTACTTCGGTTTTTCCGTCGTCGCCGTTAGTATTTACGATGCCGATATTTTGCTTCATTTTTATTACATCGTTTTTGGCTACTGATACTTCGCGCAATTGGGTATATACGCTGAAATAATTGCCGTGTTTGATAATGACCGCCCAGTGAAAGTTGGGATTGAATAAGATATTGATAACTTTACCCTCAAAAATGGCGCGTACAGGCGTATTGGGGTCTGTGCTAATATCTATGCCATTATTAGTTGTGTATATGTTTTTTAGCAATGGGTAAGATGTGTTCCGAAATAGCCGGTTATGATGCCTTCTTCGACGGGCCATAGCAATTTGCCTTTATTTTTGGAGAAATCGGCAGACAATTTGAGTGCTTCGGGGCTTTGGTCTTTGGGAGCCGTGCGGCTACTGCTTCGTTTTTCGCTACTTATAGCAGCAGATACTATATCGCGTATTTGTCGGTTGAGGTCGTCAATGGCGCGTTGTTTGCGGTCGAGCGATGATTTTATTTCTTTTTCGCGTCCTTTTAGTTGTTTGAAAACGGCATTTTGTTGTTTTTTTTCGCTTTTTAGTATTTCTTGTTCTTTTTGTGCGTTATCGAGCAGCGATACTTGTTCGGCTTTTTCGCGCCGTAGGCTTTCGGCTTTGCTCACTAAGCCCTGCCGCACAATTTCGATATCGGCTACTTGGTCTTTGCGATGTTGTCTATAATATTGCATATATTTTATGCGTTTGTAGGCATCGTTAAAACTTTTGGCAGAGAATAAAAAAAGCAATCGGCTATAATTGTTTTGCGTCAGATAGCTTTGGCGCACCGATTGGGCATACCCTTCGCGCAGTACTTGCAATTTGTTTTCGAGCGAATCTATTTGTCGAGCTGTTTTGGCTACATTTTGTTCTAAAAATGACAATTCGCCCTCTATATTATTGATAACTTGTTCGCGGCTATTTACCTTCCGTTCAAGCAAAATCAATTCGTTCAGCGATGCTGCCTTATTTTTTGCGTATTTCGGAGCAATTTTTGGGCGGCATCTATATCCTTATACAATTGTTTTTTGCGTGTTTCCAATTCCTTTTTGCTCTGTGCCAATACGCCAAAGCAGCACAACAAAACACAACAGCCAATAATAAAATATCGCAGAGGCATAGTTTTGGGTGGTTAGTTTTTAGTGGCGAGTGATGGGCAATGAGTTTTTGGGGATAATATTGTGCTAAGTTTGGTTTCGGTTAGTTTGAGCACCAATTATCGGCTTTGGAGGGGCAAAGTTACGAAATAGGGCGCAACTAATTCGCAATAAAGGCATATTGTTTTTGCTGTGTGTATCTATACCCTACACTTGTGGGTATTTTGGTAGTTAGTGGCAACAAAAAAGCCTTGCCCGCTATTCGTTTTGCGCACTTATTTTATACCTTTGCGTTTTGTTTACGCAATTTATTTGAATGATACTTTCCGACCAACGCATCTTAGAAGAAATTGAGAGCGGTGCTATTGTCATCGAGCCATTTCGCCGTGCTTGCTTAGGCAGCAATTCGTATGACGTACATTTGGGGCGATACTTAGCCGTCTATGTCGCTCGCGAATTAGATGCCCGCAAACACAATGCCATCGAAGAGGTGCTAATTCCGCCCGAAGGCTTTGTGCTTCAACCCAATACGCTCTATTTGGGCGTAACCGAAGAATATACCGAAACCCACGCCCACGTGCCTTTTTTGGAAGGCAAATCAAGCGTAGGGCGCTTGGGCATTGATATACACGCCACCGCCGGCAAAGGCGATGTCGGGTTTTGCAATACATGGACACTCGAAATATCCTGCGTACAGCCCGTCCGCGTTTATGCGGGTATGCCCGTAGGACAACTCATCTACTTTGCCGTAGAAGGGCAGGTAGAAAATATTTACAGATATAAAAATAATGCTAAATATACCGACAGAACCATCAAACCCGTAGAATCGATGATGTGGAAAAATGCTTTCTAAGCCATCCGCTGCAACACAAGAGAAGCGACATCGTATCCGTGCTGCACACCATTGCACCACACTAACCCCCGCAACCTATGCCTTCAATTATCAATATACAGAATATTACCAAACACTACCTGCTCGGCGAAGTACTAATTAAAGCCCTCAACGGCGTATCGCTACAAATAAACCGCAACGAATATGTAGCCTTGATGGGACCATCGGGGTCGGGCAAATCTACGCTAATGAATATTTTGGGTTGTTTAGACACACCTACTAACGGGAGCTATATCCTGAACAATATAGAAGTAGCACAAATGACTGACGACGAATTGGCTACCGTGCGCAACAAAGAGATAGGGTTTGTTTTTCAGACATTCAACCTGCTGCCGCGCCTCAGTGCTTGGGAAAACGTAGCTATGCCCCTCGTGTATGCCGGAATAGGACGCACTAAACGCCGCGAAATGGCAATGGAAATGCTCACTGCCGTAGGCTTGGGCGACCGCAGCGACCACCGCCCCAACGAACTATCGGGTGGGCAACGACAACGAGTAGCTATTGCCCGCGCACTCATCAACAATCCGTCTATCATACTCGCCGACGAACCCACCGGCAATTTAGATACCAAAACATCAGTCGAAATCATGCAAATCCTCGACCGCATACACCGCGAAGGCAATACCGTTATTATGGTTACGCACGAAGAAGATATAGCCCACTACGCCCACCGCATCGTGCGTATGCGCGACGGCATCGTAGAAAGCGAAGGATATTAGGGCGAATATTTATTTGTCCCTATTCGTTATTTTGGGCGAATGTTTAATTTTGGGCGAATGTTTAATTTTGGGCGAATGTTTATTCGCCCCTATTCTTTTTTTTCATGACACTACGAAACATTGTAACATTGCTCATTGCCTTATTGGGTTGTATGAACGGCAATACCCAAGCCTGGGCACAATTTGGCGGCGGCGACATCGGCAATATAAACGATGTAAAACGCGCTACCGATAAACTATACGAAGCACTTTACCTCTTAGACGTGAGGTATATGGAGGACGTAAACCTCAAAAAAGCTACCGAAAATGCCATCAAGGGTATGCTCGAAGAATTAGACCCACATTCGGTCTATATACCCGCTGACGAGTATAAAAAAATGAACGAACCCCTAAAAGGCAATTTTGAAGGCGTAGGCGTTACATTCAATATCCTACACGATACCATAGTGATAGTATCTGTAGTCCAAGGCGGACCCTCCGAAAAAGTAGGCGTTTTGCCCGGCGACCAAATTATCAATGTAGATGCCAAATGTATGGCGGGAATTGGAATCAAAAACAGCGACGTAATCGGCAAATTGCGCGGACCCAAAAATACAGAAGTAGTAGTGGGCATCAAACGGCGAGGCGAACCTAAATTGCTCGACTTTACCATCGTGCGCGATAATATTCCGCTATACAGCATCGACGCTTCATATATGGCAACCCCTGATGTCGGTTATATCAAATTGAGCCGTTTTGCCAGCACCACCTCCGACGAATTTAACGCCGCCCTGCAGAAGTTGAAAGCTGAAAATATGAAAAACCTTATATTAGACCTGAACGGCAACGGCGGAGGGCTACTCGATGCCGCCGTCAATTTGGTCAACGAATTTATCGGCGACAAGAAACTAATCGTCTATACCGAAGGCAAACATGCACCCCGCCGCGAATATCGCGCCGAAAAAGGTGGCGATTTTCGCGATGGAAAAGTTATTATACTCATAGACGAAGGCTCGGCATCTGCCTCCGAAATTGTGGCGGGAGCCGTGCAAGATTGGGATAGAGGCTTGCTCGTCGGGCGGCGCACCTTTGGCAAGGGCTTGGTACAACGCCCTTTTATGTTGCCCGATAGCTCTTATCTGCGCCTAACAGTAGCCCACTACTATACGCCTTCGGGGAGGTCTATCCAAAAACCCTACGACGAAGGACGCGAGACCTACCAAAAAGATATCGGTGAAAGACTGAAAAAAGGTGAGCTGACCGACAGCACCACCACCACCACCGAACTACCCGATTCACTCAAATTTTTTACCCGCTCTAAAAAACGCCCCGTCTATGGCGGAGGCGGTGTAACACCCGATATATTTGTTGCCTTGGATACTACCCAACAAAGCTCCTACTGGAAAGATATCAACCGAAAGGGCTTGCTCAATAAATTTGCTTTGGAATACGTCAATCAACACCGCGACCCTATGCACCTGCAATATGCCAATGTGGATAGCTACGACCAACAATTTATTATCACCGATACATTATTATCTCACCTCTATGCCATGACCGATAAAGAAGGTATTACCCGTTCTGATTCAGACATAATTACCTCTAAAAACCTCATCACCATCAGCCTAAAAGCCATCATAGCACGCTATTTGTGGGACGCTACTGCTTACTACAAAATAGCCAACCAAATCAATCCATCCTACCAAAAAGCATTGGAAACGATGAAAAATGGCACCTTGTTCAGCAAAATAGAATAGCCATAGCTCATAACTACCCAAAATTAAGACCGCAATTAGTCGTTTGCTCGATACTTGTCGGAATTTGCCCTTGATGTCCATATAACAATGACTGGTCTAACAGTAAGCAAAAAATAACTATCTTTGCGGCATCTTTTTTATTGCTTTCCCCGTATAGCCCGCTCATTTTGTCCTCTACCGAACAAATAACGAACCTTCAAAGACAATTGCGCAGCCGTGAGTTGCGCATAGAGGCATTGCTATCTATTACGGCAGCCATTAACCGCAATACATCTGCCGCCGACCTACTACGCATATTTGCATTTGAAATGCGTTTTCTGAAACTTACTCAATTGCTGTTATTGCACTATAACCACGAATGGCGAGAAGCTATCGCATACGGTATAGAGAAAAATGAAACCGATGCCAATACAATCAGCAAGATATTGAGCGGCTTGGGCGAGCAACCCTTTGCGCTGAATGTTGACGATTATCCCCAAAACCTGCCGTCAGGCTTCAAATATGTTATACCTGTCTATCACAAATTAGAGCCTTTGGCTTTTCTGCTCATTGGAGCCAGCAATGACGAGGGCGAAGAAGCAATAGAAAAAGACGATAACATCAGATTTATCCAAACGATAATCAATGTCATCGTGGTAGCTATTGAAAATAAACGATTATTCAAGCAGCAATTAGAACAGGAAAGCCTCAAAAAAGAATTGAAGTAGCGCAGCGCGTACAAAACATGCTTGTACCCAAACAATTGCCCCATAACAAACGCTTAGATATGGAGGCAATTTATATGCCCCACCACATCATAGGCGGTGATTATTATGACTACGTAGCATTGAGCAACGACGAGTTTTTGTTCTGTATAGCCGATATCGCAGGTAAAGGAATAGCGGCTGCCCTGCTGATGGCAAATATACAGGCTATGTTGCGTGCCTTAGCCTACGAAACAAACGACTTGCGCGATTTAGTAACCAAACTGAACCGCCGTATCGTAGAAATAACCAAGGGCGATAAGCATATTACACTATTTATCGCTAAACATAACCTGCTAACCCGCGAACTGACCTATATCAACGCAGGACATAACCCTCCTTTACTCCACTGCGGCGGCAAAACGATAGCCCTTAGCAACGGCTGCACCATATTGGGCGTATTTGACCAATTGAAAACTATACAGCAAACTACTTTGCAATTGAAACCAAATGCCGTCTTTGTGGCTTATACTGACGGGCTAACCGACCTCGAAAATGACCAAGCCCAAACCTATACCATCGAACAATTGACCGAGTTTATAGAACAACATTTTGACGATTCAATGAGCGATTTTAGCGAACAATTGCTACAAACCATCAAGCAGTTCAAAGGTTCGCAGGCATATACCGATGATATTACCATTGTCAATTACCGCGCTTTTTAAACTGCACGTAATTCTATTTGCCCAACAATCTACACCATGAAATTATTACATACCGCCGATTGGCATTTGGGACAAGATTTTTTTAGAACCAAGAATAGGGAAGAAGAACATCGCATTTTTTTGGATTGGCTGATAGAACAATTGCGTCAAGAGAGGCCCGACGTACTGATAGTAGCGGGCGATGTGTTCGACAGTGCCAACCCACCCCAATATGCCCTGACGCAATATTACCATTTTTTGGCACAAGCCCAACAGCATTGCCCCAGTATTATAATAGTAGGTGGCAACCACGACTCGCGCTATGTGCTGAATGCACCCCGAAAACTGCTGCGTACTTTGTGTATACACGTAGTCGGAGGCGGCACTGCAATATCCAATACCAATGCGATAGCCAAACAAATAATACCACTGCACAACCGCGATGGAGAACTAATAGGTGCAGTAGCGGCAGTACCCTTTCTGCGCGAAGGCGAAGTACGCACTAATATTGCCCCCGCCGAAAGTTATGCCGAGAAGATAAGCCATCTACGTGAGGGCATTAAAGCCTATTATCAAGCCTGCCTCGAACTATTGCAGCCCTATATCGAACAGGGATTGCCCATTATCGCTACCGGACACCTCTACGCAGCGGGTAGCCAACTAAGCGACGACGAAGCCGAAGGCAAATCAGAACGCCGTATCTATACCAATATGGGAAACCAAGCTACCATAGATACCGACGTGTTTCCCGCGCAGTTTGATTATGTGGCACTGGGGCATATACACTGCCCGCAAATAGTAGGAAAAAAAGCCAATATCCGCTATTGCGGCTCGCCCATACCGCTTAGTTTTGGCGAAATAAACGACCGCAAACAAATCTTGTCTGTATCGTTTGATAGTAATTGTGTTGCTGACATACGCCCTATCGAAGTGCCCACACACCGCCGCCTACTGCGTATCAGCGGAACGTATGAACAAGTGATTGCCAAAATAACAAGCATAGACCATACGCACGAACAGCCCGAAATATGGGCAGAAGTCATTGTGCGCGTTACTGCCAAAAGCGACGACCAACTACAACGCATCGAACAATTATTAGCAGACAAAAATATCATTGCATTGCCCGTTGTGCGCCAAGAGCTAAACACTGATGGAACCAATACCTCCTCGACAACGAAACAATTATACGACTTTGAGATACAAGACATCAATCACCAACCCGAAATTGTGTTTCGCCAGCGGTGCAGCTTATGACGAAGCAAGCCAAGAAGACTTGCTCAGAACCTATCAGGAATTGATAGAGCAATTATACGAATAATTTAATCATATATAATAAGGCAGTTGTTTGCGAAAAACAAAAAAACACCACCTAAAATCATAATGCTACACCAATTTTATACTTCCCTTATCATCGGGCTACTACTCCTTTCAAGCACTGCATTTGCCCAAACATCGGCTGCTCAAAATAATGCGGAGGAAAAATTAGCTCTGGAACAAGACCAAGATGCCATGCACTATGCCCAAGGCATTGAAGTAGAAACCTTAAAACAACACCTCGACCTATTGGCAGGTCCCGAATATGCAGGGCGTGGCAACGGGCAAGAAGGGCAAAAAAAGCAGGACGATATTTGGCTGATTATTTTCGCCAACTGAAATTACCTGCTATTGTGGGCGACAGCAGCTATTCCCAAAACCGTGCCGTTAGTAACCACCGAACAAATAGAAGCGACTATTACGGTCAACGGGAAAATCTATGAATTTATGCAAGACCTATATTGCTTCTCGCGCGGTTCGGGTTTTACCGAATATTTGAACAACAAAGCCTTATTTTTGGGCTATGGCATAGACGACCCCAAATATAGCGACTATGCAGGCAAAGACGCAAACGGGCAAGTATTGCTCATCTTGGCGGGCGAACCTACGCGCAAAGACGGCACTTCATGGCTTACAGGAAGCAAAGAACCTTCGGTTTGGACAACCGATTGGCGCAAAAAAATAGATTTGGCACGCAACAAAGGCGCAAAAGCATTATTAGTACTTACACCACAATTGGCTAAAAAAGCACAAGAAATGAAGAGTTATATCAATAACCCCGAAATTATGCAGCTCGAAGCCGATGCAATAGGCAGAAACCCAAAGGCAAAGATGATGAACGTTTTTTATGTGAGCGATGCCATCGCCGACCGCTTACTGCGCAAAAAAACAGCAGAATATTGCCAACAACGCATCAACCAAAGCGGCAAACCCTATATGCGCCGCATCAAAACACCGTATAGCTTAGAAATACAGAAAAAAATAAATCCCCTAAGCGTAGAAAATGTATTGGGCTATATCGAAGGCTCAGACGCAGTGCTGAAAAATGAAGTAGTCATCATCACAGCGCATTATGACCATTTAGGTATCGAACACGGCAATACGTATTATGGGGCAGACGACGACGGCTCTGGTACGGTAGCACTGCTCGAAATAGCCCAAGCTTTCACCCAAGCAAAAGCCGACGGCAAAGGACCCAAACGAAGCATACTAATAATGCCCGTAGCGGGCGAAGAAAAAGGACTGCTCGGCTCGCGCTACTATACAGATATACAGCCTATTTTACCCCTTAAAAATACCATCGCCAACCTAAATATTGATATGATAGGACGAGTAGACGACGAACATACCGACGGCAACTATATATATGTAATAGGTTCAGATAAATTGAGCAAAGAACTGCACAATATCAACGAAACCGCTAACCAACGCTATACACGCCTCAATTTGGATTATCGGTTTAATGCAGAAAATGACCCCAACCGATTTTATTACCGCTCCGACCATTATAACTTTGCCAAAAATAGAATACCCGTTATATTCTATTTCAACGGCGTTCATGCCGACTACCACCAACCCTCCGATACCGTCGAAAAAATTGATTACGAAGCCCTAAAAAAACGCACCCAACTCGTATTTTATACCGCATGGGACTTAGCCAACAGACCCCAACGCATCAAAGTGGATTAGCCGTTCGGCTTGATCAGGCTGCCATTTGGGGTTCGGCTTCGCTCAACCTGACAAATGGGGTCAGGTTGACCGAAGCCGAAACCCTCTATGTTTTATTTTATAACGCACTTACACAATGCGCAGCACGATACTTTTTGCCTGCTATTAGGTACTTTTCAAATAGCCTCTGCCCAAAAAATAAAGATAACGGGCAGAGTGATTGACGACCTCAACGAAGAGGCTTTGCCTTTTTCGAGCATCTATTTCAAGGGTACTACCACAGGCACCGTCACCGATTTTGACGGCTATTTTACGCTATATGCCGACCGCCTTTCCGACTCGCTCCTTGTTACGTCGGTGGGCTATAAGAAGCAAGGAAAATACGTAAGTACTGCTTCGGAGCAAGTGTTGAATTATCGCCTCAAACGCGAGGCGTATATGATGGAAGAAATAGTGGTAAAGGCGGGTGAAAACCCCGCCCACCGCATTATGCGCAAAATAGTAGCCAACAAAACGAAGCACGATATTAACAGTTTGGATAATTATCAATACGAAACGTATAATAAATTGGAAATAGACTTGTTTGATATTTCAAAGGAGTTTATGGACAAGAAATTGTTCAAACCCTTTAAGTTTATTTTTGAAAACATCGATTCGGTATCGGAAAAAAAACCCTTTTTGCCCATGTTTCTAACCGAAACCCTGTCGGATTATTACTACTCTAAATCGGGTGGCAAACGCGAGGTTATCAAAGCCAACCGCATAGCGGGCGAAGCCAAAAACGAGAGTATTACGCAGTTTTTGGGCAATATGTATCAAAAAATCAATATTTACGATAATTTTATGCCCATTATGGGCAAAAACATACCAAGCCCTTTATGCGATGGTTGGAAAGCCCAATACGAATATTATTTGCTCGACAGCACTACGGTAAATGGATTATGGTCGTATAAAATTAGGTTTAAGCCTAAAATATCGCAGCAAAATGCCTTTGAAGGCGATTTTTGGGTAGCCGACAGCAGTTGGGCAGTACAGCGCATCAATATGGAATTGCAGGCACACGAAGCCAATATCAACTTTATGAACCGCCTAAGTGTATACCAAGAATATACGCCCATCACACCTGAAATTTGGGCATTAAAAAAGGATAAATTGGTGATAGATTTTATTGCCAACGAAAAATCGCCGGGCTTGATAGGACGCAAATCTACGTATTTTAAGGATTTTGTCACTAATACGCCGCAAGTAGAAACAGTATTGAGCAAATCGGGCGAAGAAACCGAAGTGCTGGAAGATGTGTACGATAAAGACGAGCAGTTTTGGCTGCAAGCCCGCCACGACAGCCTCTCGAAAAACGAGAAACAGGTATATGCCATGATAGATACTATCCGAAAAATGCCTATCGTGCGCACCTATATCGATATCGTAACACTTATCGTATCGGGTTATAAGGCAGTAGGCAAATTCGATATTGGTCCCTATTTCAAATTGGCAAGCTATAATCAGGTAGATGGCTGGCGGATGCGTTTAGGATTTAGAACCAACAAAAAATTGAGCGAGCGATTTCAGCTCAATGCCTATATGGCTTATGGCTTCAAGAGCCACGAAGTACACTACGGCGGTGGTATATTGACGATGATTAACCGAAAGCCGCGCCAAACACTGAGCCTCAACTATCAAGACGATAAAGACATAGAAAGCCGTAAGCCTGGCGAGTTTGGGCAGGATAATATATTGTCGGGCTTGGTGCGCAACCAATCGATACCCCAGAAATTGGTACACCAACGCACAACCACTCTCACGTATAGCCATGAATGGAAACGAGGCATATCTAACAACTTGTCATTTGTACATACTTGGCATAATCCCTATTATGCTTTCTACTTTTTTAACCCCGATAAACCAAGCGGCGAAGCACCCGATAGCCTTATCAATACTGCCGAAATAAAGTTGCATACCCGTTTGGCATTTGGCGAGCGATTTGTAGAAGGTAAATTTAAGCGCACCAGTTTGGGCAGTAAATTCCCGATTACGAACCTCTCCTATACTTATGGCATCAAGGGCTTGGCGGGCAACCAACTGAATTATCACAAAATAGAACTGAACGTAACAGACCGATTTTTCTTGGGGTCTATTGGTTTTACCAAATGGAATGTTACGCTCGGCAAAATATTTGGCACTTTACCTTTCTTTCTACTCGAACACTACCCAGGCAACGAAACCTATTTTTATAATGATTATGGCTTTAACCGCCTGAACGACTACGAATTTGTAGCCGATACTTATGGTATGCTCATCGTATCGCACCATTTCGAGGATTTTTCCTCAATCGCATTCCATTATTGCGCAAACTCAAACTGCGCGAACTCATCAGCGGGCGCATCGCCGTAGGTAGCATCAACGACCAAAACGTATCGGCAAATTCTTCGGCGGGCAATTACCGCCAATTTCGCGGTATGGACGGTTTGGACGACTGGACTCCCGTAGCGCCCGACTATAAAAAACCATATACCGAGGTAAGCCTAGGTATCGAAAACATACTGCGCTTGTTCAGAGTAGATGTCGTATGGCGGCTCACCTATACCGACCGACCGCAACGGTAGGCATAAGAGCGGGTTTGCAAGTAAAATTTTAACTCATCGCCATATTATTTCTCATTCCCCCTCCTATATGCCACACTATCATCGCTTGGGTCATATACCCGACAAACGCCACATACAATTTAGGCAGCCCGACGGCAGCCTCTATCACGAGCAATTATTCTCGACCGAAGGTTTTTCTAACGATTACTCCTTGCTCTATCATTGCCAGCCACCTACTGCTATTCGGCAGATGGACGACCGCTATGCTGTTGCCCCCCAAATAGCGCAGCCCCAACAATTATGCCACCGCAGTTTGATGGGTTTTCAAATAGCACCCGCCGCCGATTATTTGCAGAGCCGACAACCTGTGTTGGTCAATGCCGATTGTGCTATTAGCCTTGCTGCCCCACAGAACAGCATGACCAATTATTTTTTCAAAAATGCCGATGCCGATGAAATCATATTCATACACGTAGGTAGTGGTACGCTCAAAACGATGTATGGCAGTATTCCGTTTGAATACGGCGACTATTTGGTCGTGCCACGCGGAACGGTCTATCAAATGCACTTCGACACACCCGACAATCGTTTGTTTATCGTAGAATCGCATAGCCCCGTCGTTTATCCCAAACGATATTTGAGCGATTATGGGCAATTGATGGAACATTCTCCTTTCTGCGAACGCGACATCAAGCAGCCCCGCCAATTAGAAACCCACAGCGAAAAAGGCGATTTTAGCGTCTTGATAAAAAAAGAAAACTGGATTTATCCCTACCATTATCTCTATCATCCCTTTGACGTAGTGGGCTGGGACGGCTGCTGCTATCCTTATGGGTTCTCTATCCATAACTTTGAACCTATCACGGGGCGCGTTCACCAACCGCCACCCGTACACCAAACCTTCCAAGCACGTGGTTTTGTTGTGTGCTCCTTTGTGCCGCGTTTGTATGACTATCACCCGCTATCCATACCCGCCCCATATAATCATAGCAATATCGATTCAGACGAAGTACTGTACTACGTAGATGGCGATTTTCTGAGCCGTAAAAATGTGGAAAAAGGGCAAATCACCCTCCACCCTGGCGGCATACCCCACGGACCACACCCCGGTACGGTCGAAAAAAGCATCGGGAAAGCGGCTACCCACGAATTAGCCGTAATGGTCGATACGTTCCGTCCTTTGCAAATGACCCTGCAAGCCTTGCAAATAGAAGACCCCAATTATCACCTATCATGGCTGGGCTAAACTTTGTCGTTTTTATTCCCGCTCGCTATGCGTCTGTGCGCTTGCCCGGCAAACCCTTGTGCCTCATAGCAGGCAAAACCATGATACGGCGTGTTTATGAACAATTGACCCAACAAAGCACCGACGACAGCCCGCCACTGCTGCCAAGCCTAATAGACCCACAACCCGTATGGGTTCTGACCGACGACGAGCGCATTGCTGATGAAGTAACTGCTTGGGGCGGCAAGGTACTGATGACCCAAACCAAGCACCAAAGCGGCACGGAGCGTTGTGCCGAAGGGCTGCAATTATTGACACAACAAGGTATCAGCCCAGATATAGTGGTCAATATACAAGGCGACGAACCCTTAGTGCAGCCCGAACAAGTAAATGCCTTGGTCAGCCTATTGCGCAATCCCGATATATCCATAGCAACACTCATAAAACCCATCAGCCGCTACGACGAACTGCATAACCCTAACCGCCCCAAGGTGGTGATAGACCCCAATGGCAAAGCCCGCTATTTCAGCCGCCAAGCCATTCCCTACCTCTCCAATGCGGCTGCCGACCAATGGCTAACACGACATACGTATTATAAACATATTGGCATGTATGCCTATCGCACAGACCTATTGCCGCTATTAGCGCAATGCCCCACTACTGCCTTAGAACGCGCCGAATCGCTCGAACAATTGCGCTGGCTCGAACACGGCTACGCAATATATACCCAAATAACCCACTACGAAAGCCCTGCCGTAGATACACCCGAGGATTTGGCATATATAAATGAATGGTGGCGCAAATATCGATAATGGCTATTGCACTAACTATTAAATATGACCTCGTTTCAAGAATACTTATACCAAACCTATATAACTACCGAACCGCAAAGCCTTTATGAACCCGCCAATTATATGTTGTCGTTGGGCGGCAAACGCTTGCGCCCCTTGGTTTGCTTGGCTGCCTGCGAGTTGTTTGGCGGAAAAGCAGAGCAAGCCTTGCCCGCAGCGGCGGCGGTAGAATGGTTTCATAATTTTACGCTCGTACACGACGATGTGATGGATAAAGCCGAAACACGGCGCGGTAAGGTTACTGTTCATCATCGCTATGGTATCAATACCGCTATTTTGAGCGGCGATGTGATGCTCGTCAAAGCCTACCAATTATTACAGAACTATCCGCCCGAATTGTTGATCCGTTTGCTCGACGTATTTAGCCGAACCGCCATACAGGTATGTGAAGGACAACAATACGATATGGATTTTGAGACCACTACACAAGTGAGTATGCCCGATTATTTGCAGATGATAGCCCTGAAAACGGCTGTATTATTGGCTGCATCGCTGCAAATGGGTGCTATCATAGCCCAAGCACCCACCCACGATGCGCAGCACCTCTACGATTTTGGTTGGCATATAGGCGTAGCATTTCAATTGCAAGACGATATACTCGATACATACGGCACCGAACAGCAAACAGGTAAGCGCGTAGGCGGCGATATACTGAATAACAAAAAAACTTGCCTGCTGATAGCCGCTCTTGAAAAAGCCGATAGCCCGTCCAAAACAGAATTGCACACTTGGTTGGATAATCAAAATCCCGCTGATGCCGAGCAAAAAATAGCCGCCATAACTGCTGTTTTTACTCGTACAAATGCCTTAGATACCGCCCAAAGCCTAATGAACGAACACTACCAAAAAGCCCTCGAACATTTGCACCAAATAGCTGTTCCCGACCAGAACAAACAAACCCTGCGAAAGTTAGCTGCCGACCTCATGTATCGGAAAGCATAAGTAAGAAAAGTTTAATTTTGAGTAAAAAAAAATAACGGGAGCATATTACTCGCGCCCTTGTTCCAATTTGTAACACAGACCATTAGGATATCACCCCTACGTGATATTTTCTATTAGTATGTCGCCCCGAAAAAGCTCAGAAAGCGGTTATTGGTGGTCTTTCTATTATATGACCGAAATTTAGAAATCGGAACAATAGTGGTCTGATTTTTAAGTTTTACACACTTACCTTACACGAGTTTCATGCCTACGGTATTATCAGGCTTGTGTCTATTAGATGTCATCGATGTAATATGTTTACGTCATTTTAAAAACAAAACACATTAAGTATTTTTTATAATTTATCATAAACTATTGATAATCAACAAATTATATCTTGTATAAATTCCCCCTCTTTGAGGAGGACAGTAAATTCCCCCTCTTTGAGGAGGACAGTAAATTCCCCCTCTTTGAGGGGGTTAGGGGGAGTTTTTAATATTGAACTAATATTTCAATTATCTAACGCTATTTCCTAACGTCCTAACGCTTGGAAATGGATACATGATAGGCAAAATTAATACTCAAAACTTAAAATCAAACCAATAGTTTGCCTATCGAAAATACCATTTTTCCTTGCGCTGATAGCCGCCAAACGACATTTGGCTGACAACTTGGCAGCTACCGCCCATATTGCTACAAATATTGGCACTATTGCGAACTATTTGACCGCCCAATGTGTTTTGGTATTGGTTTTGTAGGTTATAAACCAAACGGCGTTGCGCCAAATTTATTCTTTTACCTTTTAAATCATTCCTTTTGTATTATGGCATTGAAAATCACTGATGCAAACTTCCAAGCCGAAGTATTAGACAGTGGCAAAGTAGCCGTTGTCGATTTCTGGGCTGAATGGTGCGGACCTTGCCTCGCCGTTGCGCCTATCATCGAAGAATTAGCCAAAGATTATGCTGGGAAAGCAGTTATCGGCAAAGTAGATGTGGATAATAACCAAGACATTTCCATGCGTTATGGTATTCGCAATATCCCAACTATTTTGTTTATCAAAAATGGACAAGTAGCGGACAAACAAGTAGGCTTAGCCCCACGCAATGTCTTAGAAGCCAAATTAAAAGCCTTGCTCTAAACGGCTTAGATTTATTTTCCGCATTTTGCTCCTTATTATTGGACTTGTTTAGTTGATTTTTAGTATCTTTGCGGAAAAAGTTTATGAATAAATTGCCAGTTTACTTGTCGGAACAAGATTTTGAGGCGTACATTTTACCTCATCTCTCCCACAAATTAGGACATAATCGTTTAAAAGTCAGCTATCATTATATTTTTAATAATATATTATATGCATTAAAATCTGGCTGTTCTTGGCGGACATTAAGGCCAGATAATCAGCTTGTTACGTGGCAAAATATCTACTACCATTACCGTAAATGGATACAAGATGGCAGTTTTGAGAAACTATTTGCTAGCACGCACCAGGTTATGCGAGAACATTTAGCCTTAGAATGTATTCAATTAGACGGCACACATACGCCGTCTAAAAAGGGGGCGAAAAAGTGAAGTATCAAGGACGAAAAAAGTGCAAAACAACCAATAATTTGATCATTTGCGACAATAAACATCATATTTTGGCAATTTCGGACTGTATTGATGGTAATCACAATGATAGTTTTCAACTGGAAGAAAACATAGAAATCTTAATTGATACTATCCAAAAAGCCGAAATAAATCTAAAAGATACTCATTTGAATGCTGATGCTGGTTTTGATACACAAGCATTTATAAAATACATTCAAGAGAAACATCAAATGATAGCAAATATTCCTAAAAATAAACGAAATAGCCGTAAAATAGAACAAGCCTATCGATATTTGAGTGACTATATATACAGCTTTCGCAAAAAAATATAAACTGTTTTTGCGTGGATGGACACTTACAAGCGCATCTTAATCCGCTTTGAGTATAGAGCGAAAAATTTTAACGGATGGCTACTAATTGCAGCAGCCCTAATCAATCTAAGAAGCAAATTCAACTAAACAAGTCCATTAAATAGATTATTGTTAATTGTGTATTTATAATTTATTTTGTAAAAATAAATGTTAGACCAAATAATTGCGTTCAGCATAAAAAATAAATTCATCATTGCTTTGATGACTCTTGCCCTCATCGTTTGGGGAGTGTGGAGTGCGGGCAAACTGCCTATTGATGCAGTTCCTGACATTACCAACAACCAAGTGCAAATTTTTACGGTTTGCCCTACGCTTGCAGGACAAGAGGTAGAACAGTTGGTGACGTATCCCATCGAGCAGAGCATGGCTAACCTCCCCGACTTGGAAGAGTTGCGCAGTATTTCGCGCTTTGGGCTTTCGGTAATTACTGTTGTGTTTGATGACAATGTGACATCTATTTTGCCCGACAACTCATCAATGAGCGATTAAAGGAAGCAGAAGAAAAAATCCCTCCTGGTGTAGGCACTCCCGAATTAGCACCCGTTAGTACGGGTTTGGGCGAGATACTCAATACATCATACACCCAAAGAAAGGAAGCGAAAGCAAATATACAGCTATGGACTTGCGGACGATGCAAGATTGGATTGTCGCTCGACAACTTTACGGCACGGCAGGTATAGCAGAGGTAAACAGTTTTGGCGGACAACTCAAGCAATACGAAGTTGCCCTAAATCCCAATCGCTTAGTAGCGATGGGTATTACTATCCCCGAAATTTTTACCGCCTTAGAAAAAAACAACGAAAATACGGGCGGGGCATATATCGACAAAAAACCCAATGCCTATTTTATCCGCGGGGTAGGTCTGATTAGCTCGTTCGACGATATTAAAAATATAGTGGTCAAAACAAATCCCAACGGTATTCCAATCCTCATTAAGGATATTGCCGAAATTCGCTTGGGAAGTGCTGTCCGTTATGGTGCGATGACCTATAACGGCGAAGTAGATGCTGTTGGCGGAATAGTGATGATGCTGAAAGGCGCGAATAGTGCAGAGGTAGTAGGTCGCATTAAAGAAAAAATGCTGACCATTCAAAAATCGTTGCCCCAAGATGTAGTAATCGAACCCTATCTGGATAGAACCGATTTGGTGAACCGCGCTATTTCGACCGTAGAAAAGAACCTAATTGAAGGTGCTTTGATAGTAATATTTGTTTTAATTGTGTTTCTCGGCAATCTTCGCGCAGGTTTGATAGTAGCTTCTGCCATTCCCTTATCTATGTTGTTCGCTTTGGGCTTAATGTATGTATTTGGGGTGAGTGCCAACCTCATGAGCTTGGGTGCCATCGATTTTGGTTTGATTGTCGATGGTGCAGTGATAATAGTAGAAGCCACTTTGCACCACTTAGGACTACGAAAAACCATAGGCAAACTTTCACAACAAGAAATGGACGAAGAGGTTTTTCAATCGGCATCTAAAATCCGCAGCAGTGCTGCATTTGGCGAAATCATAATCCTAATAGTATATATTCCCATTCTTACGCTCATTGGCATCGAAGGAAAAATGTTTCGCCCAATGGCTCAAACAGTTGGTTTTGCCATTTTAGGCGCATTAATTTTATCGCTTACCTATATTCCTATGATGTGCGCCTTGTTTTTGCCTAAAAATATTACGCATAAGCAGACTCTCAGCGACAAAATGATGGATTTTTTCCAACGTATCTACGCACCCCTTTTGGGATTGGCAATCCGTTTCAAAATAGTAATTGTAACAGCAACGATTATCATTTTTGCTTGGGCTGTCTTTTGTTTTCAAAAATGGGCGGCGAATTTATCCCAACCTTACAAGAAGGAGATTTCGCATTTCACTGCATACTTCCGCAAGGAACGTCGCTATCACAAAGTTTAGAAACCTCTATGCAAGCGTCGCGGCTACTAAAAGAATGTGACGAGGTAAAAAT
Organism: Sphingobacteriales bacterium; assembly: GCA_016711295.1. Taxonomy (GTDB): domain Bacteria; phylum Bacteroidota; class Bacteroidia; order Chitinophagales; family UBA2359; genus JADJTE01. The sequence continues at coordinate 59,566 of JADJTE010000015.1, forward strand.
GGTGGTTGGAAAAACAGGTTCCGCCGAAGTACCCACAGACCCCATGCCGCCCGAAGCCACTGATATGATGATAATCCTGAAACCACAAGACGAATGGAAACGAGGTGTTACGTATGATGAACTGGCAGATGAAATGATGGAGAAAATGGAAATAATACCTGGCGTATTTTTTGAAAAAAACCAACCTATACAAATGAGGTTTAACGAACTAATGACGGGTATTCGACAAGATGTAGCAGTAAAAATATTTGGCGAAAATATGGACACACTTTTGAGCTATGCCAATAAAGTAAATGCAGTGGTACAAGATGTAGAGGGTGCGACCGAACCAAGTGTCGAGCGGGTGGCGGGTTTGCCCCAAATCGTAATTAACTATAACCGCCCGCAAATTGCGGGATATGGCTTAAATATAGAAGATATAAACCATATTATAAGCACCGCTTTTGCAGGCGGTGGCGCGGGGCTTGTTTTTGAAGACGAACGGAAATTTGATTTGGTCGTCCGTCTTGACAGTACCTACCGCAGCAATATCGATGATGTGAGCCAATTATATATCCCCACCGCCAACGGAGCCCAAATTCCATTGTCGCAAGTAGCAGAAATTAAAATGGAGTTGGGACCCGCACAGATTAGCCGCGAAGATGGCAAACGCCGAATTGTAATAGGGTTCAATATCAAAGACCGAGACGTGGCGAGTGTTGTTGCGGATATTCAAAAAGAGCTGAACGATAAGGTGCAACTGCCCGAAGGGTATTATTATACCTACGGAGGCACTTTTGAAAACCTGCAAGCCGCCTCTAAACGCCTGATGATTGCCCTGCCCGTAGCCTTACTCCTTATATTTATGTTACTATACCTCACCTTTAATTCGGCAAAACAAGCCACGCTCATCTATGCCGCCATTCCCATGAGTGCCATCGGAGGCGTATTTGCCTTGCTTATTCGCGATATGCCATTCAGTATTTCGGCGGGCATTGGCTTTATTGCTCTATTCGGCGTAGCAGTCTTAAACGGTATCGTACTGATTGGAACGTTTAACCAATTGGAAAAAGAAGGAATAAGCGACATTTTAGAGCGCGTAAAAGAAGGAACTAGAATCCGACTGCGTCCCGTGCTAATGACCGCTACCGTAGCATCGTTAGGTTTTTTGCCGATGGCACTTTCGCACGGCGCAGGGGCAGAAGTTCAAAAGCCCTTAGCAACAGTCGTTATCGGAGGACTAATAACGGCAACTTTCCTAACTCTTTTTGTTTTGCCATTACTGTATATGATTTTTTTCCGCAATAAAATACACAAAGTCAGCCTACCCGCAGCGTGCATTCTGGTTTTTTTCTTGCTTTTTACCAATATGGCAATTGCCCAAACCACAAGTGCCCCAAGTGCTAAAACTATTTCGATTGATGATGCCGTCAATGCCGCACTGAAAAACAACCTCGAAATGCAAGCACACCAACTGAATATCCAATCAGCCACAACCCTAAAAAAAACAGTATTCGAGTTGCCCAAAATGGAAGTAAATTTTCAACTCGGTCAATACAATAGTGTCAAGTTTGACCATGCGTTTCAGATTTCACAAACCTTTCCGCATCCCACTTATTTCAAAGCCAAATCGAGTTTATACGATGCCGAAATACAGAACAACGAATTGCAAAAGGAAGCTACCGCCAGCGAACTAAAAACACAAGTGCGCTATTGGTACTATCAGTTGCAATATTTAGAAATAGCCAAAAAACAGCTATTAGACTTAGATAGCTCGTATAACGATTTTGTGCGTGCTGCCGCCCTGCGCTACCGATTGGGCGAAACAAATCTACTAGAAAAAAACCACTGCCGAAGCCGAAAGAGAACAATTTTCTCTTTTGATTAAACAAAATGAAGCCGATGTTGCCGTAGCATATAATTCGCTCAAAACATTAATGAATAGCAACGAAAATTTTGCTATCGAAAAAACAAGCAATTTTCAGCCACTTGACCTACTCAGCTCTTTCGACACAACACTGATTGCCAATAATACATCGCTCAAAGTTTTGTATCAACAAGTAATACTTGCCGAACAAAACCAAAAACTCGAAATTGCATCGAATAAGCCCGATTTTACGCTGGGCTATTTCAATCAATCGATAATCGGTACGCAAACTGTCAACGGAACAGATGTCTACTACGGCGGCTTCAAACGCTTCCAAGGATTAAATGTAGGAGTAAATGTACCAATTACATTTTTAAAAAATAAGTCAAAAATACAACAATCATTGAACTATAAACAACAAGCCCTACAAAAAGAAGCAGACAACGAAAAACTATCACTACAGAACCAACTCAAAAACGCTTTTCAGCAATATAACCAAAATCTATTGCAATACAATCATTACAACTCAACGGCTTTGCGCAATGCCGAAACAATTATTAAGACAGCAGAACTCGGCTTTAAAAATGGAGATATCAATTGTATGGATTATATCCAGGCACTACAAACAGCCACGGCATACACTTGGGCTATCTACAATCGATTAACCAGCTCAACCAAAGCATTATTAACATCTATTTCATCGTCAATCAATAAATCAGCAGCAATGAAAATATATAGCGTCCTTATTATCGCATTTTCTCTTTCAATCATATTGTTTTTATCTTGCCATTCTCACGACGAAAAAGATGGACACTCGCACGGCGCAGCAGATAGCCATTCGCACGGCGCAAGCGAAGCAGAGCACAGCGACGAACACGAAAACAGCAATGGCACAACGCTAACAGCCGAGCAAATGAAATCTATCAAAATTGAATTGGGCAGCATCGAGAGAAAACAACTCACCGCCTCGCTCAAAGCAAACGGAATCTTAAAAGTACCCAATCAGAATAGAGGAAATGCTACCGCACTGACAGGCGGAGTTATTAAATCTATCGCAGTACAAACGGGTAGTGCCGTGAGCAAAGGACAAGTAATTGCCACCATTGCCAATAATTCGTTCGTCACACTACAAGAAGATTTTTTAAGCGTTTCGGCAAAAGCAGAATGGGCGCAATTAGAAGTTAATAGGCAAAAAGAATTGCAACAAGGCAATGCAATAGCATTGAAAAGCCTGCAAGCAATTGAATCGGAACTAAAAACCTTACAAATCCGAAAAGCAAGTCTGCAAAAACAATTAGAACTGATTGGCATTTCGCCCGCCTCACTCACCAGCGAAAATATACAATCCGTTGTAAGTATTACAAGCCCCATAAGCGGAAGCGTCAGCAATGTAATGGTAAATATAGGCAGCTTTGTAGATGCCAATAACCCCATTATCGAAATAGTCGACAATAGCCAATTGCATCTTGATTTGTATGTATACGAAAAGGATTTAAATAAATTAGAAATTGGGCAGACAATCCATTTTACCCTCACAAACAACCCAGGAAAAGAATACGATGCAGTGGTGTATGCCATTAGCAATACTTTTGAGCAAAATACCAAAGCCATTTCGGTTCATGCAAAAGTAAAAGGCAATAAGCAAGGATTGATTGACGGAATGAGCATTACGGCATTAGTAAGTTTAGAAAATGCTACCCTCGACGCAGTGCCCACCAATGCCATTGTAAGCCACGAAGGACAGGACTATATCTTTATCGTAGCCAATGAGATGCACGACCACAGCGACAAAGAAGCCCATACAGAAAAGGAAACGGCTGAACACAACAAAGGAGAAACTGCATTTGAGAAAATCCCTATTCGCAAAGGAACTACCGACGTGGGTTATAGCGAAATTACTTTGCTCAAAGATATTCCTGCCAACAGCAAAGTAGTAGTAAATGGAGCATTTTTCATTTTAGCCAAAATGAACAACAAAGGCGAAGGGCACGTACATTAAAAGCCACGCATACACCGCGCTACCTACCACCAAGGGCTATGTCAATAAATTGCTTGATAATGCAATGCCCCAAGGGAGTCATCACCGATTCGGGGTGGAATTGTACCCCAAATACAGGGCGCAAAGGGTCGTACATCGCCATAATTTCGCCTTGGGCATCGATGCAACTGACGCGCAAAGCAGCATTTGGCGGTATATATTGCCCATCAACGACCCACGAATGATAACGACCCGCCAAAAAATTATCTGGTAAGCCACCGAGCAAGGGGTCGCGGCGGTCGGTGACAAGCAAAGAATGTTGTACGCCATGATAAACTTGGGGCAGGTTTTTGAGCTTATAGCCATAAGCCTCACCAATGGCTTGCAAGCCCAAGCATACGCCCAATATAGGCATATTGCCCAATTCCGTGCGTAATAATTGCGGCATGATACCCGCGTCGGCAGGCAATCCCGGCCCTGGCGACAAGATGATGGCATCATAGCTTAGGGCTTGGGATAGGGCAATACGGTCGTTTCTGCATACATCTATATGCGCATATTCAGCTACTTCGGCTACGGTGTGTGCTAAATTGTAGGTAAACGAATCGTAATTGTCCAAAATAAGTAAGCGAATACGCATGTGCTTGGGGCAAAATAGGTAGGGTAGGGGGCAAATTTATCGCTATTTACCCACTTATCAGCAAGGATAAGGTACATTATTTTTATCCTGAGCGCAGCCCCTACCAAGCTTATGTCGTATCTTTGCCCTATTTATCGCATAAAAAGAAGCAAGTAAATAGGCGAATAGCCCCAAAACGCTACTATGTTACTTGTTTCTTCCGCCTCATTTCTCATTGCATCTATCTATTTTTTATGATGGTTCGTCTTTTTTATCATTTTCAGTATGGATTTTTGGGCTTGCGCTGTTTCTGTCGGTGCAGTCGCCACAATTATTAGCGGTTATGCCAACGAATGGATTCAGCCCAATTTGGCGTATTACAAGATTAAAGTAGGCAAAGATGCACTTTATCGCATACCTTATAGCACCCTACAAGCAGCGGGTTTGCCCGCCGATTTACCAGGCTATCATCTCTACCGCGATGGCGTAGAGTACCGATTTATATTTCAGGCAATGTATTGGGCGACAACGAATATATCGAGTTCTATGGCAAGCGCAACGACGGCAGTTTTGATACGCGCCTCTATGAGCAGCCCGGTGCGCAGCCATCTCCCTACAAAAGTTTGTTGGGCGATACAGCGGCTTATTTTCTCGTATGGCAACCCGCACCCGCCATTAACCTATTTGCCCACGCAGCCAACGATATAAGCAATGCACCTCCTCCGATGCCTTATTTCATGCACCAGCAAGTAGCGTCGCCCGCCAATACCTATTCGGGAGGGCGGCCGCTCAATATTAATTCTATCAATTATAATACGCCATTTTTTGACGAGGGCGAAGGCTGGGTTAGCCTAAGCGTTATTGCGCCCAATGTTCAGAACTACAACGTCAATACGCCCGCTATCTATTCTGCTCCTGACGCACCGCCTGCCGAGTGGCGCGTCAAGGTGATAGGGCGCAGCAACGACCCCACTGTCGGCAACGACCACCACCTACAAGTTTTGCTCAATAATGCCCTTGTTGCTGATACCGCTTTTGCCGATTATGCCGCTGTCACGCGCCAATTTTCGGTAGCTACTTCCGCCCTCTCGATGCCCCAAACTCAATTGCGCATCGCACCCGTGGGCGACTTATCCGCCAATGACGCTGTTTCGACGGCTTATTTTCAAGTCACCTACCCGCGTTTGTTCGATTTTGGCAACCAACGCTTGTTCGAGTTCTACTTGCCGCATAACGATGCCGCCTACCTCGAAATTGCCAATTTCAACGGCGAAACCGCGCCCGTTCTCTACGACCTCAGCAACCTAAAACGCATTTTACCCGTAGTTGTCGATGGCGTATATAAAATAAACCTCGAAGCAGGCAGCAATACGACCCAAACCCGACATTTAGTTTTGTGCAATACAAGTTCGCCTTTATCGCTCGTCACGGTCGGGCAATTGCAAGAACGGCAATTTGTCGATTATACCCAAGCAGCACAACAAGGCAACTACATCATCATATCGCACCCCAATTTGGCGGCGGGCGACACTAATTATGTAGCCGCCTATGCCGATTATAGACGCAGCACCGACGGCGGCGGCTACCGCGTAGTAAGTGCCGATATAGAAACGCTGTACGACCAATTTGCCTACGGTATAGCCAAACATCCCTTGGCAATCGCCAATTTTTTGCACTATGCCGCCAATAACTTCGACACCATTCCAACCCATCTGCTCTTGCTGGGCAAAGCCATACCACTTAGCGAATTTGGCACCGTAGCCTCTTATCATCAATGCTTGGTGCCGACCTACGGCATGCCTCCCTCCGATATACTACTCGATGCCTACGACCGCAACCAACCCTTGCCACAAGTAGCCATCGGGCGTGTTCCTGCAAGCAATAGCAGCGAATTGCGTGCTTATTGGCAAAAAGTGAAAGACTACGAAGCTGAATTTACTGCCTTTTCTTGTGCCGATACCTCCGTATTATGGCGGCGCAAAGTATTGGGCTTGGCTACCCACAACGACCCATCGCGCTATGCCGATGCGGTGCAAAGAGTGCGCAGCTATGCCGACAGTTTGGCAATAGGTGCGTTTGCAGCAGATACCTTGGGCGTATATGGTCAGTTGGGCAATGCCACTGTGCCCCTGCCTCAATTGGGGCAAACCCTCGAAAATGGTGTGGGTTTGCTCTTCTTTGCAGGCACGGCGGAAGACAATTATTGGCGTATGGACGTAGAACAACCCAGCGCATATAACAATACGCGCCGCTATCCGTTTGTCGTGTCGCAGTCCGATTTTATCGGCAATATTCATCAAACGCAAAACACTATGGCGAGCGATTACGTCTTAGCCGACGGGCGCGGAGCTATTGGGTTTATAGATAATGTCTATCGGGCTTTCCCTGATGCCAACCATCAATTAGTGGCGCAATGGATAGCGCGTATGCGTGGCGGCGACTACGAAAATTCTGTTGGTACAACGCTTAAAAATACTATCGGAGACTTATACGGCAATGGCAATCCTGCTGCCGACCTCACCGCCCTTAGCTATACCTTAGCCGCCGACCCCGCCCTAAGTATCGTTCCCGCACAAAAGCCCGAATTGCAGCTCAATGAAGCCGACATAACGCTGTATACCCCCAGCGGAATACCCATTTTTGGCAATCCCGCTAATATAACGGCAAGCATGAGCCATTTCGAGGCACGCTTGCAGGTGTGGAGTATCGGCAAAAATATAGCGGGCAACCTCGCTAATGTTCGCGTAACGCGCTGGCTATCTAACGGAACAATACTACCCATTACAACCCAACAATTCGAAATCCCACGTGTGCGCGATACTATTTCACTCATCATACCCAACGATTTGCCCATTAACGGTATCAGTACTTTCCTATTTAGCCTCGACTTTGGAAACGAAATAGCCGAAATGTGCGAAACCAACAATAGTGCGAGCCGAGCCGCCAATGTGGTGGTCTATAATAGCATTAACCCGATATTGAGCGAAACGCTCTACCGCGCTTATCCCATTCCGACTGCCGAGCAATTATATATCGAAACAAAACTGCCCGCCCAACTGCGCTTGTCCGATTTGCAGGGCAAAACCTGTTGGGAGCAAAGCGTAGCCATCGGCACAAATACTTGCCCCACCGACCAATTGCCCGCAGGACTATACCTATTGCACATCATTACTACGCAAGGCGCGGCAACCTTGCGCGTAGTAGTTGGGCATTAATTGCGACTCAAAAATAGGGCGCAACAACAAACAGTAGGGTAGGGGGCTACCCAATCAAATTTTATTGTATTTGAACCCTAACTTTTCCAATTATTAGGTGACATAACCTAACAAGTAAAATATAAAATTATTATTTTTTTATTAAAATTTTTAAAATGAATACAAATTGCTTATTTTCAGTGTATTATATAATGAAAGTTATTTAATACCGAAAATCACTGCCTATCTAAGGAAAAGTTAGGGGTTAAGCAAAGCTCAAAAAAGGTTTTTACGGTTAAAAAAATGCCGAACATCAGCGCGACGGCAATTTGAGCAACTTACCGCTGCCAAGCACTTGGTGGTTTTGGCTAAACTCATACACATACAAGCCTTCGGGCAAATGGCTAATGTCGGTGTGGCGCGGTGCAGAAGCGTTGGGTAGGGTCTTTTGATACTGCAAACGACCATTAATGTCGTAAAGCGCGAAATCGACGGGCTGGTACGGCGGCAAAAAATCGGCATGAAGTTGGATATAATTGCTTGCAGGGTTGGGATAGAGGGTGTAAGACCCTTGCCCTGGTAGCGGAGAGGCTGGTACGGCTGTGCCGACTGATAAAAAGCACGAATCGCCCTCGCCATAAAACATAACTGCATCTTCGTAACACTTTAAACTACCGTTGCTATAGTCGGCACCTATCCACAAACAATCATTGACGAGCCAATCTGGAAACGTAGTACCGTAATGCGTAGTGCCTATTCGTTCTATTATTTTAACTGGCTCATAAAAAAAACCAGCGCATGATTCGGCAGGCGAATGTACCCATAAATAGCGCAACGCCATACCGTTGATAGTTTCTATACCTATGCTATCAACCATAACAGAACCTGTCTCAAAGGTGCTGCCCCCAGCGTTAGCCACTATCTCCCATGTAGTGCCAACTTGCGCCCCAAAATCGTAAAGCACATAAAAGCTATTGTTGCGGTAGCTATATACTTTATCGCCCTGCGTATAGACGTATTCGCGGTGAATATTGTAGTAAGATGACTCGTTGCTCTCCAAATTAATAAAAGTTGAACCTACTTGTATTACACGGCACGTTATACCTTGTAATATGGTATCGCCTATAACAACAGAAGACATCTGTATTTGATTTGTAACTGATACATAGGCTTCCCTAATCCAACGCGCCCCCAAGGGGGCAAATTCGGCTGTTTGGGCTTGCCCTTGCAACACCCCAAACAGCGTTAATAATAACGTGAATAAAAAGGTTTTCATGACAAAAAAAGGTTTTTACGGTTAAAAAAAATGCCGAACATCAACGCGACGGCAATTTGAGCAACTTACCGCTGCCAAGTACTTGGCGGTTTTGGCTAAACTCATAGATATACATGCCTGCGAGCAAATGGCTAATGTCGGTGTGGCGCGGTGCAGAAGCGTTAGGTAAGGTCTTTTGGTACTGCAAACGACCATTAATGTCGTAAAGCGCGAAATCGACGGGCTGGTACGGCGGCAGAAAATCGGCATGAAGTTGGATATAATTGCTTGCAGGGTTGGGATAGACGGCGTAAGACCCTTGTAGCGAAGGCGCAACTGGCTCTGCTACCGACACACCTACGTCTATAATCATTTCGGTGCAGCCAGGCGTAAGGCAGCCGTTGGCATCTACTTTGAGTAACCAAACATCGCTCTCCCATTGGTTATTGGCATTCTTTTTGACCATATAGCCCGTAGCAGCTATGCCGCCGTCGGGCGTTTCGCAGAGGTCGTACAAGTGACAGCCGCCCCAAACGGCTGCATTTGGATAGGTGAGATTATCGTAGGTATGCTCCCACAATAGCTGCCCTTGGGGCGAGATGCGAAAAAGCCAGCACGAACCCTCGCCCAAATCGGTACCCACGCCGATAATATCGCCGTTTCGCGCTATTTTGATGCCTGCTATCTCTTTTCCCCACTCCTCGTCGAAAAATACCCGCCAAAGTTGGTTGCCCGTATCGCCGTCCAAACAAGCCACAAACTTGCGATACGGGTAGGCATCTTCATCGCCATTTATCACTGTATCGGGCGACGACCGAGTAACTGCCACATTGTCATTGGGCATAGTAGCTGTCCACCCAAGCGCAGCTTCCTTATAAGTGGGCGCAAAGTAATGCTCCCAAATAGGCACTCCCAACATATCGGTGCGCCGAGCAATGGCGTATTTATCAGAGGTAATGATAAACTCCTCCCACACCGACTCCATCATCATATACCCATTCTGGCAGGTATCCATGCCCGATACAGACCCATATAATTCATAATCTATTTGTATGCTATCTATAATAGTACCATTATGGCTTATTCTTTTAATGAAACTGCTGGTCGTATTGGGGTCAAAGGGATCGCCTATAGCATAACCTGCTGTATAGGAACTATCGGGCAGTTGCCGCAAGGCTCGCCAAATTACACCATAGGAATTATTGGAGTAAGGAAACCACTGTACATTTTCGCATTCTTCGTCCATGGTTACTATACCGCACTCATAAACAGTGCCTACTTCTGCACAAGCATTGACAATAAGATTATTATTAAACCTGTCTTGAATCAAACTGCCAAAAACAATTTTTAAGTCTAAATGATCCACAAGGCTTCTAATCCATTGCACATGTCCGTCTAAATCGGTTTTATATAATCGGTACAAGTACCATTGTCACAAAAATCAAGCGAAGCTATCCATATCCCTTGTTCATTGGCTACAATGGCGGTTGCGTTATTACTATCATTGCTGCTTGTGTCCACATCTATAGTCATCGTAAAAGTACTTTGTCCCATTAATTTATACCCAAATAACAGCATTGCCACACAAAAAAATAACTTTTTCATCGTAGTAGATGGTTTAAAACCCCTCTGTGCTCGCACCCATTGGGTACAGACACAGAGGAGCAAGGTGAATAAATTAATGCACAACAATTAATTTTGCCGACGAAATAGTTTTGTTACCATTTTGTAGCGATACCCAATACAAGCCGTTGGGCAGCTCGCTTACGTCCAATTGCCCTATGCGTTGCCCTGGTGTTAGTGCCACCGATGCCCTGTTGTTGCCTGGATGTCGCGAACCTCTAAGGTGCTGTTGTCTGCCGTAGTGGGCAGGTAAAACGTCGCTACCGATGCCGCGGGGTTCGGAAACACCATGAGGCTGTTTAGCTCATCTGCCGAAAAACGCGCCTTGTTGCGCGTAGCAACCTGTGTTTTGCCACTCGTAGCGGTGTGGGTGCCGTCTTCTATGTCGGGCAGTACAATGTCTATTTGTTCGTCGCGGTATAGGCGCAGCAAGCCTTGGGCATAGCCCGCTTGCGAACTATAATAGTCGTTGGCTATTTGGCGCAGAACAGCCTCCTGTTCGGGCGACAAATCGAACTGCGCTTGGGTGGCGCGGGCTATATTAATGCTTTGAATGTCGTAGAATTGCTGGTCTTCGGCATCAAAAATCGGTATTTGGTCCAAGATAGTCTGCGCTTGGGTGGGATTGCCCAAATGTAGCTGGGCTGCTGACAAGGTGCGCAAAGCATATTCGGGATCTTCGTCAGCTACCAAATCTGCCATTTCGGCATAGTTTTTTTGCTGTAGCATCTCGGTCAGCAAGGTGCTTAAAATAGCCGCTTTTTTGCGTTCTTCCTCCGAAATGCGGCTTTCCAATACGCCGCGCTCCGACAATTGGTCGTAGTAGCGTATGCTCTCTAAAATTTGGTAGGTATAGGCTGGCACATACTCAATTATCTGTATCATTACCTCGTCGCTGAGGGGCGAGTTAATGACCAACAAATTGGAGCGTTTCCAATCTGCCATACCCGTAGTTTGGGCTATTTGTAGCAGCAGGCTGTCCGATAGGTAGGGGCTGCCGTCGTATAGGTTTTGGTAGGTGGCTTGGCTATTGGGGTAAGCCGATAGGTCGGCTATCAACTGTTCTTTGTCGCCGCCGTCAATATTGTTTTTCAGGTCGTTGATATACACTTTCAAATTCTCTAAGCACTCTTTGCTTTGGCAAAACTCGTCGCCGCCTCCGCCGCCTATCAAACCATCGATGTCAATACAGGTAGGCACTTCTGAGATTGGCACAGTTCCGACATCTTGGTTGTGGTAGTTATTGGGTGTAGCGCCGCCGTCGTCGTCATCGCACACAGGCACCAGGCGCGAGTTGAGAGTGGGTGTGGGGTGATAGTAGTTGAAAAACAGCGTTTGCACCCCCGAAAAAAAGTTGATGGTGGCGATATGGTCTTGGCTAAGGTTAGATGAAAATAGGTTGAAACGCGGTTCGAGTAACGAGCCGTGGCATCGCGCCAATCGCCTTGTTCGGTTCCTACGGAACTCAATACGGCATCGAATTTGGCAGTATTAAAAAATTCGTTGGCATCAAATACTACAGCGCGGTTATTACCCAAAGCCCAAATAGCGAGTTCATTGTTGTAAAAGTCGTTGCAATCTATGCTAAACGTACCGCGTGGGTTAGTAATGGATACGATGCCGTTTGTGGTATTGGTAAAGGTATTGTTGTGTACACGTCCTTGGGTGCCATTGCTTGCCAAAATGCCGAAACCGCTTTGGACAGTTGTTAGCCCAAATAGATTGTTTTGCACGTCTAATTTGTCAATACTTTTAGCGCGAATATGCTGTGCATTATTGCCAAACGAATTGCCTTGTGCAGCATTAGGACTACCTACGACTACGTTGCCCGACAGCGGCATAGTGGCTTCGGCATCTATGCCTTTATCCAAGTTTTGGAACATACAATTGTCGCGCACCGTAAAGGCTGCATCTAAGCCGCCCACACCTTCGCCCTTTCGATTAGGCAGGTTATGAGAGAAAATGCATCGCGAAAATTGCACGTCGTTAGTCGCCCACATCGTTACGCCCTGCCAAGTAGTAAACGGATAATCGTCTTTGGCAGTAAAGGTGCAACCTATAAAACGGCTATAGTTGCGGGGTATATAGCGCATAAACGCTACTGCGCGTTTGTTGTTGTCAAACATAGCATTATTGGCATAGACTATACCGCCCCAAAAGGCTTCGTTCCAGCCTTCGCTGCTTTTTGGGTGCTGATAGCTCCGTTGGGTCAGTTCTCGATTTTCGCTTCGTTTATCAGAACAACCATGACTGGGTCGTCAGGCAGCAGTGATACGTTTACATAATCGGTAGCAGCGAGCAGATCGGGTTCGGCGTTGTTAAATATTTGTTGGTGGCTGCGACCAGTGGGAGTGGTATTTCCCCATACTTCTATGCCTTGCCAGCGTTCGTTTTCGCAGGCATTGGTAATCAAGCCGCCGTCGACGATGAGTTTTGCGCCGCGTTCTACTACTATTCGCGCATCTCTGGGCATACGCACGGCGCAGGTAATAGTAAGGGTAGCACCTGGTTTTACGATGATGTCCTCAAACATTCGGATGTCAAAATCCCATAGCTCGTTTTGGGCAATTTCCCAAGGTATGGAACTTTGATTGCAATCTTCGACATAACGGCGTATGCGCATGAGGTGCATATTTCGGTGGATTCTGCCGAGCTGTTGTGGGCTTAGGTAATGCCCTCCTTGCCACGATTGACCCACCAAATTATTGGAACATGAGTGCGGCTCGCCGACGGGTATAGTACAGCCAATTCCTCCCTCAAACTGGTGCCAAGCATCGTTGGGGCAGCCAGAGCTACCAGTACCGAATACATCGGTTAAAAAGTCTTTTGTGATAGGATTGTTGCTTTCATGGCAACAAGTGGGCTCGTAGGTATGTAGTAAACCGAGTGCATGTCCCAATTCGTGCGCAAGGTTATGGCATATGCTCACTGTGTTTATAGTACCGTTTAGATATGCATGACTATAGTTTTTGGCGTATATACGTATGTTGGCTGATAGTGCTTGCTGATCTACCGTACCGTTATTGTCTATTGTACCGCCTAAAATGTTGGTCCCAGCACCAATATTGAATACTCCAGAGGCATCTGGTTGGTTTCCATGAATAAAAATGTTTAGTTCTTTGTCTGGATTAACGCTATTGTTAGCATAAAAATCTAAAGAGCCATTAATGTAATTGTCGTCGCTTTCGTGAAAGTAGATACCCTTTAAGGCAAACCTGATTCGGCTGTCTGGTATATAACATTCTGTACCACAAACGCATGGTTGGGTGCGTGTTGGAATGCTTAATGCTTGAAAGCGTTCATTTATACCTTCGGTGCCGTCTATAATAGAAGTTAAGAAAGCAAGGTCTGCAGGTGTGTCTTGAAAATTGCCCGACAAATCACCTCTCCGAATGATATGAATGTTTAGCCTTATTGTTCTAATTGGTACATTCTCGTAATTATCGGGTGTAGTCGTGTAGTATTGATGCAAATAATACTTGGGGGAAGTGCTATTTGGTGAGTTATTGGCACAATTAAGCGATTTTGCCGCGGCGTTCTCATCTTCTGCAACGCCATAACATCCTTCTTGCGCCCACAAGTAGTCATTGGGTTTAGGCACGGTAAGTAGTAGTAGCAACATCAGCCAAAATTGTAAGGGTGATGAAATTAGGCCCGAAGCCCGAAGCCCGAAGCCCGAATGTTGGGGCTTGTGGCTGTTTAATGATTTTTTTCATGTTTAATAGCAATTTACATGAGTGATAAATTGGGTACAAATGCAAAAAATTAATAATAAAACAGTACACTTCTATTATATAGCGGCTAAGTTAGCGTGCTTATTCAAAAGCACCAAACTTTTTAATGATTTTTTTGGGGATTTGGACAAAAGAAAGCACACTGTCGCCATCTTATATGTTGCAATAACAACACAAAAGCACATTTATCTCCTGAAAATGATGGTTTTAGTTACATATTTCGCTTGACTCAATTTGGTAAAACGTATCGGCTGCCTCATTTGGTCAAGTTCTATTCAAGCGAATGTCGCTATGTTAGCGGTATAGCATCAGTTTGCGAAAATAAAATTTTAGCGAATTTTCGCTAAAAAATGCAAATTCGCTTTGTGGTTTGATTGAGAAGCATTAACTTTGCTGCTACAAACCAAATCACCTACCCATAATGCCTATTACCGACATCCAAGCCATAGGGTTGCTTGCCGATATTAGCCCGACCCACCGCCAACGGGTGCTTACGCCTAATGCCTTGGCGTTTATCGAACAACTGCACCTGCGTTTCAATCAGCAGCGTTTATCGCTATTGGCTGCCCGCCAGCAACGCCAAACCCTTATAGACGAAGGGCAAATGCCCGATTTCTTGCCCCACACAGCACATATCCGCCAATCGGATTGGACGATAGCTCCTTTGCCCTCCGATTTGCAAGACCGCCGCGTAGAAATTACGGGTCCCGTCGAGCGCAAAATGGTCATTAATGCGCTCAACTCAGGAGCTAATGTATTTATGGCTGACTTTGAAGATGCCAATGCACCTACTTGGGATAATTGCCTCGATGGACATATCAACCTCCAAGATGCCATTAGACGCACGATTAGCTACCACACACCGCAGGGAAAAACATATAGCCTCAATGCCCAAACAGCAGTGTTGATGGTGCGCCCACGTGGTTGGCATCTGAACGAAAAACATGTTCGCATCAACGGCGAGCCTGTTTCGGGTGCTTTGTTCGATTTTGGTTTGTATTTCTTCCATAATGCCCACGAATTGATAGCTCGGCAAACCGCACCTTATTTCTATTTGCCCAAGTTAGAAAGCCATTTGGAGGCGAGACTTTGGAACGAAGTTTTCGAGTTTTCACAAGCTTATTTATCTATTCCAAAAGGCACTATAAAAGCCACCGTATTGATTGAAACCATTGTGGCTGCCTTCGAAATGCACGAAATACTGTATGAGTTAAAAGAACACTCGGCAGGGCTTAACTGCGGGCGTTGGGATTATATTTTTAGTTTTATCAAAAAAACAAGCAAAAACGCCGCCTATCTATTGCCCGACCGAGCGCAAGTAACTATGACTACGCCGTTTATGCGTAGCTATTCGTTGCTTGCCATCAGCACCTGCCACCGCCGAAAAGCACCTGCTATGGGCGGTATGGCTGCTTTCATACCCATCAAAAACGACCCGCAAGCCAACGAGCAAGCCCTCGAAAAAGTGCGAAATGACAAGCAACGCGAAGCCTCCGACGGGCACGACGGCACTTGGGTGGCGCACCCCGCATTAGTGCCTATTGCCAAACAAGTGTTTGACCAATTAATGCCCACTCCCAACCAAATAGACCGCAATACCGACCATAAACCCGTTACCGCCGCCGATTTGTTGGCAGTACCAACGGGCAAAATCACCGAAGCAGGATTGCGCCAAAATATAAACGTAGCCATTTTGTATATCGAATCTTGGCTCAATGGGGTAGGGGCGGTAGCCCTATACAACCTGATGGAAGATGCCGCCACAGCCGAAATTTCACGAGCACAAATATGGCAATGGCTGCACCATCAAGCAAAATTAGACGATGGCACTATCGTCACCAAAGAACTTTATACTCAATTATTAGAAGAAGAAATAGAAAATATAAAAAAATACGTAGGTGAAGAAAGATATAATAAAGGAAAATTTGGAGCGGCTATTGCCTTGTTCGACCAATTAGTGACAAGCAAACAATTCGCCGAATTCTTAACGCTGCCCGCTTATGACTTGCTATAACGATAAAATAACTTTCAACAAAATCACCCAAAACCCAATATTTATTTATGCAAACATCATATCAAACACAAGTTCAGCAACTTGTTCAAGATTGGGCTAATAACCCTCGTTGGAAAGACGTTAAACGCACTTATACCGCCGAGGAAGTGGTGCAGTTGCGCGGATCCGTACAGATAGAGTACACCTTGGCTCGCAACGGAGCTACCAAATTTTGGCAACAATTACAAACGTCTCCCGTTGTATCTGCCTTGGGTGCATTGACAGGCAACCAAGCCATACAAGAAGTACAAGCAGGATTGAAGGCTATTTATTGTTCAGGTTGGCAAGTAGCGGGCGACGCCAACAGTGCCTGCGAGATGTATCCCGACCAAAGCCTATATCCCGTCGATAGCGTGCCTACTTTGCTCAAACGCATTAATAATGCCTTGTTGCGCACCGACCAGATACATTGGTTAAAAGGCGATACGAGCATTGATTGGATGGTGCCCTTGATTGCCGATGCAGAAGCAGGCTTTGGCGGAAACCTAAATGCCTTTGAACTAATGAAATCGATGATTGCAGCAGGCGCAGCAGCCGTGCATTGGGAAGACCAATTGTCGTCTGCCAAAAAATGCGGGCATTTAGGCGGCAAAGTATTAGTGCCAACCCAAGAAGCTATCGGAAAATTGACCGCCGCCCGATTAGCCGCCGATGTGATGGGCGTGCCCAGCGTCATTATTGCCCGAACCGATGCCGATGCCGCCAACTTGCTTACCGCCGATATAGACGACCGCGACCGCCCATTTGTGACGGGCAAACGAAGCTCGGAAGGATTTTATTATGTTAACTGTGGCATAGAACAAGCCATCAGTAGGGGATTGTCGTATGCTCCTTATGCCGATTTGATTTGGTGCGAAACATCTAAACCCAACCTCGACGAAGCACGCCAATTTGCGCAGGCTATCAAACAGCAATATCCCAATAAATTGTTGGCATATAATTGTTCGCCATCATTTAATTGGAAAGCTAAATTGGACGAAAAAACGATGCGCAATTTCCGCGAATCGTTGGCAGAAATGGGCTATAAATTTCAGTTCATCACCTTAGCGGGCTGGCACGCGCTCAATAATAGTATGTTTGAATTGGCACGCGCTTATAAAGCAGAAGGGATGTGGGCATACTCACAACTCCAAGAACGCGAATTTGCCAATGAAAAAAATGGCTACCGAGCTGCTAAACACCAAAGTTTTGTTGGAACAGGCTATTTCGATGCCGTACAGACGGCTATTACAGGCGGAACAGCATCGACCACAGCCATGAAAGATAGCACTGAAACGGAACAATTCATTCCCGCTGCTACACACTAAACCTACAAAAAGAGTAACTATTTAGGGTATAGGGTTTTGGGTATGGGGTAATGAACAACACTTATCTAATAATGCCTGACATCGCTGCATATTCAATTCAAGTTACCAAAAAGATTACAATTTTTATTTATCCGCAAATAGCCCACGATTCAAACTCGTGGGCTATTATGGTTTATAAAGCAGGCGACACTCCGATAACTGAACAATGGGTTCAGACCCAAAATGAGCCAAAAAAGGTGTCAAATGACAATTTACAAGCAGATTAGCAAAAACAGGCAATTAGTTGGTTTTTCTCAACATCTACTTAACATAATGTAACTTATCGGACAAAATAGATAAACGAAAACGAACAAAATTTTTTTTTATATACTAAAAAATACGACAATGCCTGACAAATTCTAAAAACTCGTCAGGCATTGCGATGTGATTGTGATGGCAATAGATAAAATTATAACGACAATAAAAATCCGATGGTAAAATTAGCGTCCCAATCGAACACGTAAGTTTGGCAGCCCGTTTTATCAGCTATCGCCTTGTATATATTTAATCCCGCTTTTATTTTGTCGCCTTTGGCTTCGTATTGGTCGGGTTGGCGCAAAGTGGTATAGCGTTCTTTGCCGTTTCGGTCTTGTTTTGCCAATTCGTAGGGCACGCCACCGATAATAAAACAAGTTTTGCGATTAGCCAAGGGAACTTGCGCACTCAAACCATTGACGTTGCTATATACTTGGCTATCAGGTGTGCCTTTTTGTGTATATTTAGCTCCGTGCGTTTCAAAACTTTTTACTTTGCCCGTCGCATCTACCCACGATACTTTGGTATTGCCCGACCCAATGTCTACGACAAAAGCCTCATTGCGGTATTGGTCGGGTAACACGCATTTGAGGGCAAATTTGCCTTCCTGCTCTGGTGTAACGATATTGACCACGTATTTCAGGGCTTTGAGGGCATCGGATATTTTTAGCACCGTAGGTTCTTTGGCTGCACCCGAACTAACGACAAAATGGATATCTTTGCTCTGCACCCCGAAATCGGCCATTTTAGCGATATACTTGCGCAAACCCGCGCGAATATCATCAGTTGTAGCCATACTTTCGTGTACTAGGCTTGCCCCAAATTCGGCATTTTCCAATTTCCAATTTTTGCGGTCGTCCATGCGGATAATAAACGAGTTAAAACCCGCCGAACCCAACTCGACTACGCCGCGCAGACGACCATTAGCAGCAGGTGCAGGTGGCGTATAGCTAAACGCGGGTCGATTGGCGTTTGACGATTGTGTGGCACTGTTAGTGTTGGTAGAGGCATTTGTGTTGTTTTGGTTATTAGCCGTACTGCCGTCTGTGGCATTTATGCCGCCACCCGATTCGCCGCCCTTGGGCGTGGTGGTGCTTTGTTCGGTGGTTGTAGTTTTGCCCAAACCAAATTTATTGATGAGCGTTCGCACTAAAAAGAATAATAAACCCGCAACAAGCAAGGTAATCAAAAACCGGGAAAATCCAGTTAAACGCATAGATGATATTTTTTAACGATAAAAAGAATAGAACAACGGCACAAAAATACGGTTTTTTTGGCGATTGTTGCTTAATTAGACATTTGCCTTATCGTAAATTCTGTATTTTTTAAGATTTGCCGCCTAATGCCCCTACCCTACTATTTGAGTATTGGTAGAATTTTTGCATAGTATAATAATATATTTAAATCACAGTAGAATTATTGTGTTTCATAAATACAATGATTTGTGCTATTTTTGCCCCAATTAAGCGTTTGTTGCAACTCAATGTCCTCTACTAATGCCCTCTATTTCAGCCGTTATTATTACCTATAATGCAGAACGCCGCTTGGCGCAATGTTTAGCATCGCTTCAAGGGATTGCCGACGAAACGGTAGTACTTGACGCATATTCTACCGACCAAACGCAGGCTATCTGCCGTCAATTTGCCCATGTACGCCTATCGACACAGCTTTTACGACCTACGCTCAACAAAAAAATGATGCCATAGCCTTGGCGCAGCACCGCTATATTCTATCGCTTGATGCCGACGAAGTATTGAGCGACGAATTGCGCGAGCAAATTATCCAAGCCAAACAACAGTGGGGCTATGATGCCTATGCGTTTAGCCGTCGCAATTATTGTGGCGATTATTGGGTGCGCTTATGGCGGTTGGTATCCCGACCGAAAAATACGCTTGTTCGACCGCCGAAAAGCGCGTTGGGCGGGCGGCAACCCACACGAATATCTGCTGCTCGATGCCGATGCACGCTTAGGGCGATTGTCGGGCGATTTGCTCCATTATACCGCCGATACCCTCGCCGACTGGATAGCCCGCAACGAGCGATATAGCACCTTGCAAGCCGAATATTTGGCGCATAGCCGCCCGCGCGTGGGCTGGTACGCCCTCTTTATCAAGCCCTGTTGGCGATTTATACGGGCTTACCTATTGCAGGGCGGCTTCTTGGACGGAAAAATTGGTTTCATCGCGGCGGTTACTGCTGCCTATGGAGTTTTTGCACGATATGCCAAATTATACCGCTAAAATCCCCAAAATCATCAAGTCCAAAATCATCAAAAGTATATTTTTAGGACTGCCCTATCTATTTATCGTTTTATAGTATACCTTTGTTATCCATTTTCATCTTTCTATTCAAATTATGAAATTATCCAATTACTGCCTTTGGCGCAAGATATGGTATGTTCTTGCTTTTTGCGTCCTTTTGGGGGGCGAGCTACGCGCCCAAGAGTCGGTCATTTATGCCGTCCAATTGGGCGTATTCAAGAATCCGAAAAAGGCGCAAGCTCCCGAAATAAAAGCCATTGGTGCTATACATACCGAAGCCGTTGGCGATAATACGCGCGTGTTGTTGGGCAAATTCAAAAACCGCCCCGATGCCGAGCGTGCTTTGATGAAAGTATTACAAGCGGGTTTTTCAGAGGCTTTTATTGTCACGCGCCCTACTGAGGTTGCGCCCGATAAAGCTACATCTAACAATATTCCCCCTCCTTCCAAACCCAATGCAGCAACTACGCCCCCCGACCAAGTATTTTTGGTGCAAATAGGTGCATATAGCCAAGCCATACCTCCCTCCGACCTCGCCAAAGCCGTGGCATTTGGCAGCGTATATGCCGAAAAATCGGGACAATTGACCAAAGTATATGTGGGCACATTTGCCAGTGCCGATGCTTCGGGGCAAGCCCTTACTGCCATCAGAGCATCTGGGTTGAGCCACGCTTTTAGGCGCGAAATGCCGTACAAAAATTTTACCCAACTCAATTTACTCAAAGCGGGCAAGGCAAATAACCCCGATAATAAAGACGAAGAAACGCTTCATAAAATAGCGGGTGCCCCCATCGCATTTACCGACAAAACAGCCTTTGTTCAAGAGATAGCCATGTTTGACAACGGCACCAAAAACGATACCATTGCCATAGACGGACGCATTTTGCCTATTTCTGCCAAAGAATGTTTGTTTATAGGCACACTCGACCCATACAACTCCGATGCTTATCAGCCCTTAGTACTGCACTCCAGCGACGGCGGCAAGACATGGGCAGAGACGCTACAATCCGAATACGGCAACTCGATAAATTCGATACAATTTGCAGGTAAAAAACGATTTTTCTCACTAATGTGGGTTATCGAAGGTACTGGCGAGGTCAATTTATTTAGGTCTGACGATGCAGGTAAGACTTGGAATAAGGTGAGCAAGATACCGCGCAACGATTTCTTATGCGTATCGAGCTATCTCCATTTTACCGATGCCAACAAAGGAAAAATCATTTATACTTGCTCCGACGATGGATATTCGGTATGGGAAACCACTGATGGTGGGGCAAAATGGAAATCAAAAGGCAAAGTAGCAGCCAAAGATTTCAAAAAACTCAAAAGCAATAGCTTACTCGACTATACGCCACAGTCGAGCTATACAGCAATAGCCGATGCGAGCATCTATAAACAAGTGAGTACGCCTGACGTACACATCATACAGTTGCGCAATGCCAAGACCAAAAAATACGCCGAGGTGAGCCGCCTGACGCGCTGGTACAAAATGACCGCCGATTATCAAATAATACCTTATTAAGGGCAATAAAATTTATTTAATTTCTTCATATTCGACATAGTCGCCACCCGTAAACGTACCCATTCCGCTTCCGTCAGGCTTTGTTTGGGCAGAGGCAGTGTGGGTGCTGTGTGTTTGTTCAGATGTATTATGCCTATAAGCGTCTTGTTGCTGGGCTTGGGCACGACGTTGGGCTTCCGATGCTGCTTTTGACAATAATTTTTTGAACAAAAACGGAGCGGCAATGCGCATAAGCAAACGCAATCCGTAAGTAATGATTAAAAAAGATGAGAATTACTTTGAGTATAAAGCTCAGTACGACCATAAGGCAATTTTCGGTAGTAAAAGGAGATGAGGACGTGCGTAATTATCGCCCGATGAACTGCTATAGAAGCAGGAACATCGCCATGAATAGGTAATAATTGGCACATGCCGCCTAACAATAACACATTAGCAGCGCAACAAGTTCGGTACAAAGGTAAGCAAAAAATAGTTATTAATCCGACAAGGCAAGCGGCATGGTTTATCATGTCCTGTTTTAAACCAAAGTGGATAGCTATAGTCCAATGGGGAATACACCTAATAGTTTTCTGCTTATTATTCATCGAAAAACCCAAAAATCATGAAAAAATTATTTGTTCTCGCTCTGTCTGCCCTTTGCTTTGTCGTTCTTCTGGGTATTAGCCAATGGCTTGGTGCTGCGCCCTTGGGCAAATCCGACCCCAAGGCAAAAGCCTTATTAGACAAAGTAAGCCAAAAATTTAAGGCATCAAAGACGCTCAAAGCCGATTTTACGCTCCAAACTATCGTGCCTGATCAAAAAACGCCCAAAAACAAACGGGGAAAGTTTATATAAAAGGAAATAAATACAAAATAACGACTACCGAAATAGAGCGATTTTCGGACGGCAAAACCGTTTGGACCTTGTTTAAAACCGAAGACGAAGTACAGGTCAATAATGTAAATCCCACGGGCGGCGAGCTGACTCCTGCTCAGTTTTTTACGATGTATCAAAAAGGATTTACCTACTCAATACATAGCGATAACGATAAAGCGATGGAGATAGATTTGGTGCCTACCAACAAAAACAGTTCGTATTTTAAGGTGCGCCTCAATATCAATAAACTAAGCAACCAAATTAGTGCGGGCACGGTGTTTGAGAAATCAGGGGTGCGTCTCAGCTATACATTGCAAAACCAACAAGCAAATACGCCTATGGAAGATGCCCTTTTTGGGTTTAATCCTGCCAAATACCCTGGCGTAGAGGTTATCGATTTGCGATAATACGCGATAGATAGAAGTGGGCGCGTTGTTGTTCTAATAGTCTGGTAATCAGGATATTAGAGCAGCAACGCGCTCATTTTTGTGCAGCGGTAGCTTGTATGGGTAGGTTAGTTTTAAAAATATCGGTATCAAAACCGTCAAAGTCAAAACTGCACCACATCAGATATTCTTCGTTGAGTGTGGCGTGGGTCTGAAAACCGCCCGAACAAGTTATTTGTTGGGTTTTTCCTGTACCTATTGGGTACAAAAATATTTCTATGCCCGATTCGGTAGCACCGCACCAAGCTACAGAGTGCTTGTTAAGTACCGGAAATATATCGTCCGTATTATTGTCGGTGAGTGCTTGCGGGCTACTATTGCCGTCTATCTGGTACAAGTATATCTCGTCGTCGTTGCCGTCGTTGTGCGTAAAAGCCAAATAGGGCGGCAGCAGCGCGAAACAATTATCTTCTTGCAAATTGTGTGTTACTTGCAGGGTGGTTTTTCGGGCAATATCATATAAAAATATTTCGTTGTCGGTCTCATAAATCGATTGATTGGCTGCCCAAGCTACATAAGTTCCTTTGATACATAGGTTGCTGATATGCTTGCTCGATGCGAGGCTTGTTGTGGTATGCCGTTTTATATCATACAATAAAATTTGTTCTACTTCGCTATCGAGGTTTTCTTTCATTTTCCAAACCACAAAATTATCGGCAATTTGCGGCATCATATTATAATTTCCGTTAGATAAGGTATGCGTTTTTTGGGTTTGTAAGTCATATAAAATTATATCGGAC
Organism: Sphingobacteriales bacterium; assembly: GCA_016711295.1. Lineage (GTDB taxonomy): Bacteria > Bacteroidota > Bacteroidia > Chitinophagales > UBA2359 > JADJTE01. The sequence goes on from JADJTE010000015.1 coordinate 83,294, forward strand.
GAATAAAAATTATTTCTTTGCCATACGATATAGTGGTTGTCAAGAGCAGGATAAAGGTCGTCTGAAAGGTTGTCGGATAGGTTATAGGTAGTTTGAGTCAGCAAATCGTATAGCATAATCTCGCTATTGATATCGCTTTGGGCATTCCAGACCAAGTAGTGGTCGTTGATAGCCAAACCAACATCGTTCGTATTGCCATTTGCAATACAATAGGTACTATCTCTTCCAAAATCAGGTACCGAGATATTGTAATCGCCTTGTTCGTCGGTGCGCCATGCCATAAATCGAGCTGCCGCTACGGGCGGCTGGTCGTTATATAGATTATCTGTTACTTGCGATATGGCAAGGCGGTGAGATACATATTGCCCATAGATAATTGTTGTCCACAATAAAAAAGAGATGGTTGATGGAATACTAATGCTGTAATACATAAACTAAATATATTTAAACATCTAAGCATGCAAGATAAAGTTTAATAGCGCATCTATTATGTGTATTTCTATATGTATAGGACAAAATATATGATATTGAAAGTATTTTTAATTTGTATCATTTTCATTACCAATACGATACAAAATATCAAATAATTATAATCAAAATATTTTACCAATTTGCTTAGAAAGTTGCAAACATACTCAAAAGGTGCGTTATTATTACTATCATCTAAGAAAAAAAACGCTATCAGCTTTTAATTCTGCTTTTCTACCTCTTTCGAGAGAGAAAAATGCCGGAAAATGCCTCCGAAATGGTGTATGGGTGGTAAATTATTCGTCTATCGGTATTGGTGTTAAGTTAGAAAAGGCGTACCTTTACGCTCAAACTAAAAAACTGTCTATGCCACACACTTTACGCCTACTATCCATTTGTATCTATCTTTGCGCCTTGTCGTGGTGCGATATATGGGCACAAACACCCCCGCCCTCTTGTACTAACCATCGCTATATAGACCCCATTTTTGACGTATCCGTGCAATATGGCGTTAATTATGGCAATGCGCCAGCGGTAATTTATCCGCCCTATATCGCCGAGACAGCTACCTACAATAAGAGTCTCAATTTTGACCTCTATACCCCCGTATCCGATACGTTCGCCTACCGACCCGCCATCGTTATGGTATTCGGTGGCGCTTTCTTGGTAGGCGGCACAACGCTCCAACCGCAATTTGTGGAGTTCTGCCGCTATTTTGCTCGACGTGGCTATGTAGTTGCCGCTATCGATTATCGCTTAGGCTTTAACATACTCAATGGCGACAGTGGCATACGCGCTGTTTATCGCGCTTCACAAGATGTAAAATCGGCTGTCAGACACCTCAAATACAACGCCGCCACTTACGGCATTGATACTAATTATGTTTTTTCGGGCGGCAATAGCGCAGGAGGCATAGCCTCTATTCATGCCGCTTATGTAAGCGAAGCCGAACGTTACGCATACGATATTATGGACCCAGCTTCGGCGGTGGGCTGTTCAACAATGGGCCAGACTTGGGTTGTGTAGAGTGTTCGGGCAATCCCTATGGGCAAGCCCTACAATATTTCGGGCACACCTGATTTGGTATTCAGCTTATGGGGGCTATCGCCGACACGCTATTCATGGAGTCAGCCTCCGATGCACCCATAATTAGCTTCCATGGCACCAGCGACAATATAGTATTAGCAGGAACGGGTTCGCCTTTTGGCTATCCAGTATTCCCGCCCCTGCACGGCTCTATACCCATAGACGAACGAGCCTCCAATTTGGGCATGACCCACGAGACTTATCTTTACCCTGGTGTGGGGCATGAGGTATGGACGGATAGTGGCGACGAAGCAGAAATACGGCAACTCTGTACCAATTTTTTCTATCGCTTCCTGCAACCAGCTGCCCCAACAACTATCAACGGCAACGCGGTTGTATGTAGCAGTAGCATTGAAACGTATAGCGTACCCTCACAAACAGACATGAGCTATTGCTGGCAAGTGACGGGCGGCACCATCTTGGGCAATGCGAATAGCAACAGCATCAATATACAATGGCTGCCCGGTGCCACAGGAGGAACCATCTCTGTACGCGCTATCAGCCCCAACCTCGTCGAGAGCAACCCTACACAACTCAACGTAAGCATCGTGCCTCTATCAGCACCTACCAACTTAGCACCCGTATTTGTAAGCACAAACCGCGCTGAAGTAGCTTGGACAGCACAAGCAGGCTTGCAATACGAATGTGAATATAGACTTATGGGTACATCGGCTTGGACAACCACCACCACTAATAACACCAGTATTCTGCTCGTCAGTTTAGTACCCTGCCAAACCTACGAAGTAAGAGTACGCGCCGTATGCAGCGGTACTAATTATAGCAATTATAGCAATACATACGTGCTTAATACGGAGTGTGTCCGCGTACAGTTGCGCGTTTATTTAGAAGGTCTATACGACCCAAACCTGAACGCCATGCGACACCAACTGCGCACAGCTAACCTGCTGCCCAGCAGCCAACCCTACAACGTAGCTCCTTGGAATTATAACGGCGGCGAATCGTTATCGCCACTGCCCGCTAATACAAGCGATTGGGTGTTAATAGAAGTGCGCGATGCCAACAACCCCGCCTCGGTCTTAGACCGTAGTGCTGCATTGCTCTTAGCAGATGGCACAGTACGCGACATAGACGGAAACCCCAATGGAGTGAGACTGCGCCAAGTTGCCCAAAGCGGACTTTATTATATCAGCATTAAACACCGCAATCACTTGGGAGTAATGACTGCTACGCCAATCTTGTTACCCAATCTACAAACCTACGATTTTACCACCGCCAGCCAACAAGCCTACGGCAATAACCAACAAACCCAATTAGCCGCTACGCCTAACCAATGGGCACTCTATGCCGCCGATTATAACCGTGACGGCGTTATCAACTTCCGAGACGGCAATACCTATACGCAGGCTATTACTTTTACGCCCCAATATATAACCATAGACGGCAACGGCAACGGATTAAAAGACCCCTCTGATTTTGACCTATACCGCAAAAACGCCCAAATCATCGTTATACCCGAACTGCGATAAAAAAATGTAGCTCCAAGCAATTTGCCACGAATATGCGAATTAATGAAAATATATTTGTATATTCGTGGCATTTGATATATCCAATGATTCAATCCATTCGGAAATGGATATAAAACAAAACCCCTACCCACTAAAAACTATGTTGTACCAATCCATAGGCAATTGCCAACAAGTAGAACCCCTACCCTGCGGTGCTAATCTAATTGCCGATAATGCCGAACTAATTATTACGGTCTATGACCACCACATTGTCCGATTTCAGTATCGGCACAGCGACCGTACTTGGCACAACGACCATAGCGATTTTTCGTATAGCGTAGTAGCCACGCCCCAAGAAGTGTCTTTTGATTTGACCGACACAGACGAACTGTTGCTGCTGCGCACGCGCGATATATTGATACGCATCGAAAACACCCCGTGCGCGTATCGTGTTATGCTACGGCTACGGGCAACCTAATCAATGCCGACGAACCCGCCTTTGGTACGGGCTGGATAGGTACGGAGGTTGTTACTTACAAACAATTACAAGAAGGCGAACGATTTGTGGGCTTAGGTGAAAAAACAGGCGGATTAGACCGCCGCGGTAGTGCCTATACCAATTGGAATACCGACTATTTCGGCTACCCCGTCAATGGCGACCCGCTTTATTGTTCAACACCTTTTTATATAGGTATACACAACCAAACCCAATACGGAATATTTTTTGACAATACGCACCGCACCCGCTTCAATTTTGGAGCATCAAACAAGCGTTTTGCCTCATTTGGTGCTACTGATGGCTTGATGGATTACTATTTCACCTATGCTACCAATATAGCAGGTATCTTGCGCGGCTATGCCGATTTGACGGGTTATATGCCCATGCCGCCCTATGGAGTTTGGGCTTGCAGCAATGCCGATATAGCTATTATCCCGAAAGCCGCGTATTGACCCTCGCCCAACAATACCGACAGCACGACCTCCCCGCCGATGTGCTGTACTTAGACATTCATTATATGGACGAGTACAAGGTATTTACTTGGAACAAACAGCGTTTTCCCGACCCCAAAGGATTGGTTCAAAGATTGCGCAGTATGGGATTTCGGCTTGCGCTTATCTACGACCTGTATAAAAGTTGAAAAAAGGTTACACTCCTTACGAAAAAGCTGCCAAAAAGATTTATTGGTCAAATATCCCGACAATACATTTTACGAAGCAGATGTATGGCCTGGCACCTGTGCATTTCCCGATTTTACCAAACCCGAAACCCGCAAATGGTGGGGCAAACAAATGGAGGCAAATGTAGAAGAAGGCATATCGGGCTTTTGGAACGATATGAACGAGCCTGCTTCGTGGGGGCAAGATACGCCTGATTTGTTGTCATTCGATTTTGACGGACAGCAGGCTTCGCACCGCCAAGCCCGCAATATATACGGCATGCAGATGGCACGCGCTACTTACGAAGGAGCACGCAAACATTTGGGCAACGAGCGTCCCTTTGTACTTACTCGTGCGGGTTATTGCGGCATACAACGCTACGCTGTCGTCTGGACGGGAGACAACACCTCGTCCGACGAACATTTTTTGGCAGGTGTGCGCTTGGTCAATAGCTTAGGACTTACGGGTATCGCTTTTGCGGGATATGACGTAGGCGGTTTTGCGGGCGAGTGCAGCCCCGAACTATTTGCGCGTTGGATTGCAGTGGGGGCTATGTCGCCATTTTTCCGCTGCCATTCTATGATTAATACCCGCGATGCAGAGCCTTGGAGTTTTGGCGAAGAAGTATTAGACATCGCACGCAACTATATCAAATTGCGCTATCGCTTAATGCCCTATCTATATAGTGCATTTTACGAAGCGGCTATTATGGGTATGCCCGTGGCGCGTTCCTTAGCCATCTATCATACCCACGACCCAAATATATATGATAGTGCATTTGAAAACCAATACTTATTGGGGAGCGACCTACTTATTTGCCCCGTATCGAGCCAGCAAGCCATTGCCAAAGTATATCTGCCCAAAGGCACATGGTACAATCTATACGACGATAAGAAGCACAAGGGCGAACAGACGATTTATTGCGATACGCCTAAACATAGGCTACCAATATGGGTGCGCGGAGGGGCGATACTAACTATGCAAACCGCCCTGCCCCACCTCAACAACCTCAGCGAAGCAGATACGCTATACGTACATCTCTACAAAGGCAATGACGATAGTGCTGCCTTATTATACGAAGATGACGGCACGAGTTACCAATACGAAAAAGGAAATTATTGCCGCCGCACTTGGTACTATAATGCCGCCACTGACCAATTAGTACTGTCGGCAAGCGAAGGGCGTTTTCATAGCCGTTTTCAGCACATCAGGCTCTATTTGCATGGATTTGGGCAGCAGCCCACTGTTATGCGCAATGGTATATCCCAAAACCTATACACCGAAACTTATCGCTTCATAGAGCCTATCTCTAATTTTGACCCTTTCTACGCGCCCCAAGATGCCGATAAAATAGAACAACTGCCTTATCTCGATTTTGCTTGGGATAACCATGCCATTACTATTGGCATACATTAACGGTATACGGTATTTGGCAAAGGACGCTATTGCAAACCCATTTTTTTCAGTTTTTTGGTCGGTATGGCATATAATGTACCGTCGTTAGTATATGGGTTGATGGTGCTGTTTTTTGCGCCGCGCTCTCTGGCATATTGCTGATATTGCTCGGCTTCGGTAATGGTGGCATAAGGACCTAATACAACCATCATGCCCTTATCGGTATTTTGCATATCCATTGGCGTATTGAGTTCGGCAAAGGTAAAATAGAGGGTATTGTTTATTTCTTTGTATGGTCCAATAAATATTTTGAATTGCAGCGCGGGCAAAGTATCTAATGGATTGACGGCGAGCGTATCGGGCATTAGCAACATCGATAGACTATCGAGGGCTAAGGTATCGGGCGGCGGCGGCGGTAGATAGGGAGCAGGAGACAAATAAGGCGGCGGCGTGATAGTTGTACCGCCTATCTCGGTAATGCGCACTTCTAATCGATTGTTGCGGTCGTAAAGTTCGTCGGGGCAGGGATTGTCGTTGTAGCAGCCTTCTATGGGCTGCGTTTCGCCGTAGCCGACGGCTTTCATTCGGGCAGGCTGAATGCCCTGTCGATAGATGTATTGCAAGGCAGCATCGGCACGTTTTTGGCTGATTTCGAGGTTTACATAATCATCGCCACGGCTATCGGTATGTGCCGCTAATTCGATATTGAGATAGGGCGTATTGTTCATAAACTTGACTACTTTATCCAATTCGAACTGCATTTCTGTTAGCAGTGTCCATTCGCCTGCCTTAAATCGGAGGGGTGCCATATTCAAACGCTCGTTGATGACGTTGTTTTGTTCCAAATCGCTGCGCGTAAAAGTAATGACGGGAGCATCAATATTGGGTTGCAAACTCAATATACGTAGATAGTAGAGGTCGTCGCTGCCAAAACCGCCGCTACGGTTAGAGGCAAAATAGCCATCGGCTTTGGTGTCGGTGAGCGTCAATCCGAAATCGTCTCGAAACGAGTTGATAGGTGAACCCATATTGCGCGGCATAGCCCATCTTCCTGCTGTGCGTTGGGTTTGAAAAATGTCTAAGCCGCCCAAGCCGGGCAAGCCATCAGAGGCAAAATAGAGCGTTCCGTCGGGGTGCAGAAATGGGAACATCTCGTTGCCAGGCGTATTAACTGTTGCGCCTAAGTTGATAGGTTGGCTCCAAAAAGTGTCTATCTTGGTACATATATATAGGTCGGTGCCGCCAAATCCGCCGGGCATATCAGATACGAAATATAGGTTTTGTCCGTCTGCTGATAGCGTGGGGTGCGCCAGCGAATAAGCCGTATTGTTGTGCTGAAATGCAGTGCCGTCGCCCCATTTGCCGTCGGCTTGGCTGCGCGATTCAAAAATGCCCAATTTAATGCCGCCTCCTTCTTTTTTGTAATTGACGTTGCGCGTAAAATACAAAATGGTGCCATCGGGCGATGCGTTGGCGGGTCCGTCGTTATACGCGCTATTGATTTTGCCTTTCAACTTTTGGGGTTCTTCGTAGCCTTCGAACAAGCGGGCACTATAATAGAGGTCTAAATAATTGCCGCCCAAATTGAGCGAAGCAGCACCTGCTTGGTCGGGCGTATTGCGGCGGTCGCTACAAAATATGATACCATTGGCATAGCGGATAGCTCCAAAATCGCTGCCTGCTGTGTTAATCATCAGCGGTACAATTTGGTGGTCGGCATTGGGTTGGCTGAGTGTGCCCATAGCCAAATCGCAGCCGCGTACCAACTGTTCGCCCCAAGGGTCGAGGCGGGCATATTCGGCAAACAATACGCGGGCTTCGGCATATCGCCCTGTGCTTTGCAATACCTGCCCGTAGCGCAATTTATATACGGGGTCGGCGACAAGCGGCATAATCTGTTTGTACCAATATTCGGCTTGTGCAAAATCGGCGGTGAGGCGGTAACATTCTGCCAATTTTATTTTAGCTTCCAACAAATTATCGAGCAGCAATATATCGCGGTAGGTAGCTATGGCTTGCGTATAGTTGTAATTATCGAAGTGTGCGTTGGCAGTTTGCAACAATTTTTCGGCTTTTTGTGCATACACCGCTGTGAAAGGTAGCAAGCAACAGCAGGCGAACAACAGCGCGTAAAGATAGGTTCGCATATATGGGTATAGTTATTAGAGAGACGCGGCGCGGTATCGCAACCAAGGGGCAAAGATACGGTTTTCAGTGGATAAGACATAATAGCAGCGCGAAAGTTAAAATGCAAGGGACGGTGAGGGAGCCAAGATAGTCAAGTTTATCGTAAGTAAAAAAAAGCACGTACTTGTTTCTACGTCAAAAAAACCTAACTTTGCACCCGCGCATATCGCCCTCATCAATAGCCTTTGATTCATGCTCTATACCCCTACTCCTCGCGCCGACCAACTGCGTGCTTTCGAGCGGTTGCTGCAAATTATGGACGACCTACGCGAAAAATGCCCTTGGGATAGGCAACAAACTTTTAGCAGTCTGCGCCCCTTGACAATAGAAGAGACCTACGAACTTGCCGATGCCATAGACCAGACCGACCCCAAAGCTATACGCGAAGAATTGGGCGATTTGATGCTACACCTCGTTTTTTATGCCAAAATAGGTACGGAGCAACAAATTTTTGATATAGGCACGATATTAGATGCCGTATGCGATAAGTTGATAGCACGACACCCACATGTATATGGCACAATTGATGTAGCCGATGCCAACGAAGTATCGCGCAATTGGGAAAATATCAAGCGGCAGGAGGGCAAAAAATCTGCCTTGTCAGGTGTGCCTCGTGCTATGCCCGCCCTAAGCAAAGCCCAATGCCTACAAGAGAAAGCTCGAAAAGCAGGTTTTGACTGGGACGAGAGCGAGCAAGTATGGGAAAAAGTACAAGAAGAATTGGGTGAACTACAAGATAGCATTGCACAAAACGACCCACATAATACCGAAAAAGAATTGGGAGACGTATTGTTTTCTCTCATCAACTATGCCCGTTTTTTGAATATAGACCCCGAAAAAGCCCTCGAAAAAACGAATCAGAAATTTATAGCCCGATTTACCGCTATGGAACAAATAGCCACTCAACACGGCAAACAGCTACACGAAATGACCCTCGCCGAAATGGACATTATTTGGGACACGATAAAAAAACAAGCCCAATACCAATAAATACAAGTATAGGTTTGGCGTTTTAGGAATAATACCATAATTTTGCGGCTACAGCAAAGTTATAAAACATTAAATTGATATTACTCTATTTTCACTTAGATGACACCCCTGCAAAATGACCTTTTATTGCGTACTATGCGCGGCGAGGCGACCGAGCGTAGTCCCGTATGGCTGATGCGACAAGCCGGGCGCATATTGCCTCAATATCGCGCTATCCGCCAACGATTGAGCGGTTTTAAAGAGTTGGTTGAAACGCCACATTTAGCAGCAGAGGTGACAATACAGCCCGTTGATGAGTTGGGTGTCGATGCCGCTATCATTTTTTCGGATATTTTGGTTGTATGCGATGCTATGGGTTTGCCCTACGATATGGAGGAAAAAAGAGGCCCGTTTTTTCGTCGCACCCTACGCAGTGCTGCCGATGTCAACCGCCTACGAATAGCCGACGGCAACGACAATCTGCAACATACCATCACTGCTGTTAGCCTTGTGCGGCAAACCCTCGCGGGGCGTGTTCCGCTCATCGGATTTGCCGCTGCCCCTTGGACACTTCTATCCTATATGGTAGAAGGTAGCGGCTCCAAAACATTTTCCGAAGCTAAAAAGATGCTCTATTGCGCCCCTGATGTGGCACATCGCGCCTTAGAAAAAATAACGCAAAGTACCATCAACTACCTCAAAGCGCAAATACATGCAGGAGCAGATGTAGTGCAGATATTCGACTCGTGGGCGGGCGTTTTAAGCCCCGAACAATATAGCACGTTTTCGGCACGTTACATCCACCAAATTTGCCAAGCCATCGATGAAGTGCCTGTAACAGTATTTGCTAAAGGAGCATTTTTTGCCTTATCCGAAATTGCCGAAATGCCCTGCCAAGCTATCGGACTTGATTGGCATACCAGCCCTAAATTTGCACGACAAGCAGTAGGCAAATACAAAGTATTACAAGGCAATTTAGACCCCTGCCAACTCTACGCCTCGCCCGAAGCAGTAGCCCAAGCTACTACCCAAATGCTACGCGATTTTGGTAGCCAAAGATATATCGCCAACTTAGGGCACGGCGTTTATCCCGATACCCCCTTAGAAAGCGTCAAGGCTTTTGTGCGAGCCGTACAGCAAACTACCCCCAAAGCAAAATTAGCTACATCATAAATATATATATCAACACCAAATGACATTGCAGACTAAAGCCCTCACTTGAAATAATGATTATTGCCATTTAGCTATGATACTAAGCTATATGATAAATAAAAAAACCTAACCTCTACCCTACCCCCTTACTACCATGGCACAACATTCTTTTGCTACCTTTCGAATCTTATTGGTCGAAGATGAAGAAAACCTACAAGAAGCTTTAAAAATGAATTTGGAACTCGAAGGTTATGAAGTAATTACTGCCTCTACGGGTCCAGAAGCCTTCACACTATATAATGAGCAGCGTTTTAACCTATTTATCTTGGACATCATGTTGCCCGAAATGGATGGTCTGCACGTATGTGAGCAAATACGACTGACAGATGTAACCACACCTATCCTGTTCTTGACCGCCAAAGACTCGACCCAAGACAAAATTCAGGGCTTGAAAAAAGGTGCCGATGACTATATCACCAAACCATTCCATTTGGAAGAATTTTTGTTGCGCGTGCGGGTATTGCTGCGCCACAGTATCAAGGGCACTAAGGACGAGGATAGCCTAAAAACATACCAATTTGGTGGTAATTATATCAATTTTATCACCTATAAAGCTATTGGGCAAGCAGGAGACATCGATTTGACCAAAAAGAAGCCAAATTGCTAAAACTACTCATTGAACGCGCCGACGAAGTAATCTCGCGCGAACAAATTTTGCAATTTGTCTGGGGCTACGACGTATTTCCGTCTACGCGTACTATCGATAATTTTATCCTCGCGTTTCGCAAATACTTTGAAGAAGACCCTAAAAACCCCAAACACTTTCACTCGATACGCGGTATCGGATATAAATTTACAGAATAAGGCACATGTTTGACGTGATTGCCGTGACCGAACCCGCGCTTATTGATGCTGTATTTGAAGGCATAGCTCCCGAAAATCAGCCCGATTTAGCTGCGCTTATCAACGCGCCACACCTGCGTGAATGGCAACTCGTTGATGCAGCTACCCAACAGCGCGTCATAAAATACTGCGAAAAAATGGGGCATCGACCGCAATTTGCAGCGGGCGAACAACTTACCAATACGCTGTATAATTTGGCTGTTGTTGCCCAGCAAGCTGTTACCTTGCCGCCGCTGTCGTCACCGTCGCCTGAAAATGCCATTGCTTCCGACAAACCGCTGTACTTAGGATTGGTATCGAAAATTGGCTACGACGCACACGGCAAACACTACGCACAGCAACTACATAATGTCGGCATAGACCTGAGCTATACTCCGTTTGCTGCGGGCGATACGGGACTATGCGCATCGCTCCAATTTAGCGAGGGACCATTGCCCAAAGCAATGTTTACGCGTCTAAGCTCGTTTCAGACCTTGCAGCACCGTAGCATACAACAATTGGAAGCTATATGCGCCCATACGCGATACTTGCTCATCGAAGGCTATTTGATGGGCAGCGAATCCAATGCCACCCACCAAGTACTGCAAATTGCTCGGTATGCCCAAAGCCACCACAATCCGCAATTGCGGATAGGCTTGACCTTGTCGGCGCAAAAGGTAGCCAATGCTTTTGACTGGGCTTGGGTGCGCGACCATTTTGATTTGATAGCTGCCAACGAAGAAGAGTATAATGCCTTGTTAAGCCGCCAAGTATCGTTCGATGAACTGCACGACTTGATAGACCCACAACGAAAAAAATACTCCTTTATACACAAGGAAAACACGGAGCTATCCTGACGCGAAAAGACGAAATTGCCCATATTAGCCCGCCCAATATTGCCCCCCAAGAGGTGATAGATGTAACGGGCGCAGGCGACGCTTTTTTGGCAGGCGTGTTATATGGTCTATTGCAAAATATGCCGCTACACACTTGTGGCAATATTGGCACCGCCATAGCTGCTTGCATTGTCCAAATGCGCGGCGCGAGGCTATAAGGCAATGAAATGCCCAATGAAATTGCTTTTGAGGCAGATTCTCTTGAATATTTTGCTGGTTGCCAAATATATCTTGGCTAATAAATTGGGGCTGCGGGCAACATAAAGGCTATTTTTTTATCCTTATGGATAGTTGTTGCCCAAAATTTTGTACTTTTGCGTGTATCGTATGCCGCAAAAATTAAACCATCTACTACCATACATGATTCCCGACATTCGCCGGCGTTTTAATGCCGAATTTACCGAAGCCAAATACCAAAATCTGTTAGCCGATTTAGAAGCTACCTACCAACAAGAAGTCGTATTTCGGATAGCCGAAACGCCCATATTTGTACCCGCCGACTTTCAGCGCAAGATGCGCGATGCGTCTGAATATATTATAGACCGCATTTTGCAGCCCGATTTTAGGGCTTATTCCGAAGGTGCCTTGCAGCCCCAATTTACAATACCCAACGAAACACCACAACCACACTTTATTTGTATCGATTTTGCAGTATGCCAAAACGAGCAAGGCGAACTCGATCCGCAATTGATAGAATTGCAGGGTTGTGCCTCTTTGCTGTGCTTTCAGCATTTATTAGGCTTGAAATATCGCGAGCATTATTATTGCCCCGATAATTTTCGCATCTATATGGCGGATTAAGCCCCGATGAATATGTCCAATACCTACGCTCGATTATTGTAGGCAATCATGACCCGAAACATGTCATATTGCTCGAAATAAAACCACACGAACAAAAAACGCGCATCGATTTTTATGCTACCCGCGCTATGTTGGGCATAGAGCCTGTCTGCGTGAGCGAGGTTATTGAAGAGAACGGTCTGTTATATTATTGGCATAATGGCGAAAAAACACGCATCAAACGCATTTATAACCGCGTGATAGCCGAAGATTTTTCGCGCTACCCCGACCTTCACCCGCAATTTGATATGACCCAAGCCGCCGATGTCGAATGGATTGGACATCCCAATTGGTTTTTTCGCATCAGCAAATATACCATGCCCCTGCTCGACCACCCATATATACCCAAAAGCCAGTTTTTGAGTGATTTTGATGAATTGCCATTGCCCCAAGATTTGGAAAATTATGTCCTCAAACCGCTGTTTTCGTTTGCGGGAAGTGGCGTACTCATCAATGTTAGCCCCGCCGACATAGCCGCTATCCCTACTGCCGAACGCAAGCAATATTTGTTGCAACGCAAAGTAGCATATCACCCCGTTATTGAATCACCCAATATACCGGTCAAAGTCGAATTGCGCATGATGTATGTATGGCACGACGACGAAGCACGCCCGCGCTTGCTCACCAATTTGGGGCGCATGAGCAAAGGTGCCATGATTGGTGTGCGCTACAATGTCAATAACGATTGGGTAGGTGGCAGTATGGGCATAATAGAACAAATTCAATAATACGTTTGTGTAAATTATACTACAATTTGACAATTTATTTTATCAAACAAATATCGTTAAACAAAATGTGTAATTTATGCAAAACGAAGCGGTCAAACTTTTCAAAAATATTTGATACGTTATAATTCTGTCTTTTGCGTCAAAGTTCACATTGTTTATTTTAAATAATTTTAATTTATTCTCTACAAGCACAAATCTAATCCCCTATTTCCCGCTCAGTTCAAAATATCCACTCCATAATCTCATGAGACACATTTATCTATTTCTTATCATTTGCAGTTTATTGCCACAATCCTTGTTCGCCCAAGATACGACTTGGGTACAAACATTTACATTTGACGACATCACCAAACGGCGCGATATATTTGCGTTTCCAGATGGCAGCCAAACCTACCGCAAAATTTTGATGTACTATACCCTCAAATGCGACCCTGCTACCACCCAAGACAGCTATAACTGTGGCGAGTGGGATTATTCTACGCATAACCTTATTTGGGACCATCGTGGCGTACTCGACTCTACCCGCCGTACTCATCCTACGTTTAAAGTGGGCAACGCCAGCCCCGATTCGGTGTCGTATAGTATTGCTCCTACTTATAATTATTACCAAACCCAACAGCAAAGTATTGTTCATACCAATACGGTATCGCTCACTACTGCCAGCGTAGGCATGGGCAGCGACGAGTCGGCTTATCCGTTTCGTAGTGGTCAAACAGCCGCCAAGGCACAGTTTTTGTGGCGGGCAGAAGAATTAAGTGCTGCTGGACTGGCGGCGGGCAATATCAGCGGTATGCAGTTTGACCTAAGCAGTTTGGGCAGTACGCTTTATAATTTACGCATCAAACTAAAGCAGACTACCCGCGATTCGCTTACTACTGCTTCCTACGAAACTGACCTTACTACGGTTTATTTTCTAAATACCACTTTCGCCGCTACGGGCTGGCAATCGCTCCAATTCCATACGCCTTTTGCTTGGGACGGCACAAGCAATATTGCCGTCGAAATATCGTGCGATGCTGCGGCAGGCAGCACCGACAACACCGTGCACGCCAGTCAAACAGCTTGGCAATCGGGTGTTTATACTGCGGGTACAGATTATTGCATCAATCTAAACCCCAATGGCGGAGCCGACCATGTTAATTTTGGCACCACTCCGCACATTGCGGGCAACGAACCGCGTACCTACGAGGCTTGGGGCTATGCGCGTGCTTTTAACGACGGAGGTTTGTTTCAAGCAGGCCCTGGCGGGGCTACGGGTGCCGATTTCTCCCTCCGCACCAGCGGCACGGTCAATCAATGGCGTGCGCAGTTTTGGGGCACACCCGATTTTGACGTTACCCTCAACAACAGCCTCAACAATTGGCATCACTATGCCGTCACTTACAACGGCTCGACGATGAAAGTGTATTACGATGGCGGTTTAGCGGGGCAAAAATCCTACGAATTGCAAACACCTGCCTCCGACGTGCGTGTAGGCGAATGGCTTGGCACCTATTTCAGAGGTATGGTAGACGAGTTTCGCGTATGGGACGTAGCCCTCTCACAAACCCAACTGCGCGATTGGAAAGACCGCGACCTCGATGCCACGCACCCGCAATATGCCGCTTTGCGCGGTAGCTATTCGTTTAACGAAGGCATGGGGTCGGTCACTGCCGACGGCTCGCCGATGGGCAACCCGCAAGGTCTCTTAAAAAATAGTGCTTGGTGGAAACGCTTTTCGGGCAACGAACTGTTTCGCAATTTCTCCGCTACCAACCTACGTCCTAACGTAGTGTTTGAACAAGGTGTCTATGAATCAGTATTGACCAATGTGACCGCCACGGATAGCCTCATCAATGCGCCTTTACAAATTATACGCTACGACAATCCGGGTTCGAGTGGGCAAATAGCCGACGATTCGCCCTTGGTACCGAGCCTCGCTACCGATACCTTAGTCGTATGGGCTGCAAATCGATACAGCTATACCTATGATGCCAACGGCACAAAAGTAGATTCTACTTGGATAAACAGCGATGCCACCCTCTATCAGAGCATCAGCGAATGGTATAGCCCTACGGTCGAGTACGAAATAGGACGTTTTATTACGCCCTACGGCATAGGGCTTGACTTGGGCAGCGAGGGTTTCCGTTGGGTATATGACGTAACCGATTATGCACCTCTCTTGGTCGACTCGGTCGATTTGCAAGCAGGAAATCAACAAGAGTTGATAGATGTCAAATTTGCACTCATACACGGTGCGGCTCCCGCTACTGTACAGCGCATACAACAAATATGGAACAAAAGCTATGCCTCGTATAACTATGCTTCTTTAGACAACGATGCCAGTTTATCAGCTAAAACCCTCGATATTTTGCCCTCTACCGATAAGTTAAAGGTGAAAACACGCCTTACGGGACATGGACATAGTAGCAATACGGGCAATTATCCGCATTGCTGCGAATGGAAAGACAATACCCACTACCTCAAAGTAAATGGTGTAACTGCCGATACTTGGCATATATGGCAAGACTTTGAATGTGCCGACAATCCCGTATACCCGCAAGGCGGCACTTGGCCTGGCTCGCGCGAGGGTTGGTGTCCGGGAGATGTGGTCAAAGAAAACGATTTTTTTGTGACTGACGGCGTGCAAAATGGACAAATTACACTTGACTATGACATTACACCTGTTCCTACTAGTAATCAAGGTATGGGGTCGGGCAATTACTTAATGGCAATGCAGCTATTTGAATACTCTGCTCCCTCTCACGACCTCGATGCAGAAATATATGATGTCATACGCCCCAATAATTGGGAATATTACTCGCGCCGCAATCCTATTTGTTTCGACCCCATCGTAACGGTTCGCAATAATGGCAATACTAACCTCAGTTCTATTGCATTCAGCTATCAGGTTCAAGGCGGCACTCCCGAAACCTATACGTGGAATGGTAATCTGGGATATGGTCAAAAAATCGACATTGCGCTGCCTATTTCGGGGGCTGAATTTTGGTTGGGCGACCCACAAAACCGATTTACCGCTACCATAACAGGCGTAAATGGCGGCACTGACTCTTATGCTGCCAATAACAGCATGAGTACTAACTACGAAATGCCCGATATTTATAACGAGCATTTCCGCATTACGCTCAAAACCAATAATAATTCAAACGAAAACTATTACACTATTAGCGATATCAATGGCGATGTTATCTATTCGCGCGATGGTTTTTCGGACAATACTACTTATAACGATACTATGTTATTGGCACCAGGCTGCTATACCCTCGAATTTTATGACGATGGCTTAGATGGCTTATCGTATTGGGCAAATACAGCACAGGGCAATGGCTACTTACGCCTACGCCGCATTCCAAGCACGAGTATCCTCAAAAGTTTTGAACCCGAATTTGGGCGATACCTGCATTATTCGTTTATTATCAGCGAGCAAGTAATCTCTATCCAAAACCCCAATATTCCTAAACTCATAGCCGTATATCCCAATCCCAGCAAAGGTATATTTGAAGTAGACCTGCCCAATATTTCAAGTACCTACCGCGCCGAAGTATTTAATTTATTGGGACAACGCATAGCCCAACAAAACGGCAATGCCGCCATTGACCATCTATCGTTTGACCTCAGCCAACAAGCAGCGGGCATATATACCATCGTAGTGCATACGCCCGACCAAGTTTGGACAGGCAAAGTTGTCAAAGAATAACAAGAAGGCTTGCTTATAGCCGCTAAACTACGGTTTGGCGGCTATAAGCCTTATTATTAGGAAGGTAAAATACACAGAAGTTTGTATTTTGGAAAAAAAATACCGTTATTACGCCCAATTTTATCCTATTTATCCCAATATGCGTCAAGTATATATTATATCAGACCTACACATAGGCGGTGCGGCATCGCCCGACCCACGCCAGCGCGGTTTTAGGTTATGCACCCATACCGACATACTCGCCAATTTTATCAACAGTTTAGCCGTCTCGGACGAAGCTACCGAGTTAGTTATCAACGGCGATATGGTCGATTTTTTAGCCGAAGAGCCATTTGAGGTATTTACTGAAAGCCAGCGGGCTGCCTCTGCCAAGTTGCTACGCATCATCAATCGCGAACAAGCATTTTTTGATGCCTTGCGCCATTTCTTGCGCCAAGGGCATAGCCTTACCATACTGACGGGCAACCACGATATAGAACTGACCTTGCCCGAAGTGCGGCAATTATTCGAGCGAACTATTGCCGCACAAGGCAAAAAGTATCGCTTTATTACCGATGGCGAAGCCTATACCATCGGCAAAGAGGTTATTATCGAACACGGCGACCAATATGATGCTTGGAATAAAATAGACCATAGCGGTCTGTTGCTATTGCGCAAAATGCAAAAATTGATAAACGACGAATTGCGGCATGTCTTGAGCGAAGAGGACTTGAAAGCCTTCAACCGCGCTACGCCCGAATTGGAAAAACCCGCCGAAATGACGGAAACCCAAGACCGCGGCTGGTTCGATACATACACTTGGGCAAGCGGCTTGCTCAGTTTGCTGACCCAGAAAGATGACAAAAATATTAAAAAACGCCTACCTGCCCTGCTCAAAGCCTTGCGCGTATTGCAAAACGACCGTAGTTTTGACGTAAGCCAAGAGTCACTCCGAGAATATGAAACTGCCGCTCGGCACTTGGTCGGCAATGGCTATAAATACGTCATTATGGGGCATACCCATTTTGCTCGTCGCATACCCCTCAACGACGCAGGAGCTATCTATTTCAACTGCGGTACTTGGGCAGATTTGATGCGCTTTCCCAAAGCTATTTTCAGCGGCAACGACCAAGATGCCTTAGCCCAATTAAATGTATTTATCGACCAATTATTGCAAAATCAACTGCAAGAGCATCTTGTTTTCCTGCCTACCTATGTGCATATCAACCTTGACGACAACGAAATGGTAAGCGATATCGCCTTAATGGAATATGAAGGTTAATGATAATAGAACAATAGAAGTACTACGATTCAACTCACATTCTGCTTTTTTAATTTCTTTATCCCCATCCTTTACCTTATGTCACCTTGTTTACCTATTCATCTGCCACTTCGTTATTGGCAACCCTTTCTGATTGTCGTATTCCTATTCGGAGCAGCTGCCCTACCCTGCCAATCTTGGGCGCAATGCACGGCGGGGCAAGCCACCGTTGTCATTACCGTAGTCGAAGACTATTGGGCTGACCAAGAGACGACTTGGACCTTACGCGACCAAAACAATAATCTATTAGGTAGCGGCACGCCCGAAGGCACCACTATTTGCGTGCCCACTACGGCTTGCCTCACGTTTCGGATAGCCGATTCGTATGGCGATGGGTTAGACGGCGGCAGCCAATCGGCAGATGGTAGTTTTACCGTAACCTATAACGGCACGGTTGTGTCGTCAGGGCAGGGCAATTTTGGTAGTGAGGTGATAGCGCAGTTTGGCACTTGTAGTGCTGGCATATCTTGCGCTTTTCCTATTACGGCGGTAGAAGGAGTTTATACCGCTGCCTATGCCGATACCTGGTATATTTTTACACCCGATACGACGGGACAGTTCATTTTCGATGCTTGTGCTAATACTTGCAATACCTCCATTTGGCTGTATAATAACTGTGCAGGTATTAATATTACAGATAACCAAGAAGGTAGTTTTTCTTATTCCAGTTCGGGTTGTGGCAATCAAGCCCAGCTAACCATTAACCTACAAGCAGGAAATACTTATTATATCCGAATCGGCGACGAGGGTACTAATTGCGGCACCAACCCCATCAATTGGTCGCTCATTTATGATGGTCCCATTGTGGGCTGCATGAATCCATCGGCTTGCAACTATTCGCCCTTGGCTACCGTCAACGACCCATCAATGTGCCTATTTTCAGGCGACCCCAATTGCCCCGACGGTCCCGACCTCACAGTTCTGCAATCGGTATTGGCAAGTTCTATTTATTACCAAACCCGCAATAATACGAGTAGTTGTTATATCAATGAAGGCTGTATGAATGGCTATGGCACGCGCGAAATTATCCGTTTCACAACCCATATCAAAAATATAGGCAATCAGGATTATTTCATCGGTTCGCCATCGTCTTCGCCCGGACAATTTGAATGGGACGGCTGCCACGGGCATTACCACTACGAGGGCTATGCCGAATACCTACTCTACGACCAAGACGGAGCAGCCATACCAATAGGCTTCAAAAATGGCTTCTGCGTCTTGGATTTGGAATGTGAAGACGGCGGTACAGCTAAATATTCGTGCGGTAATATGGGCATCAGTGCGCAATGCGGCGATATTTATGAATCCAGCCTCAATTGCCAATGGATAGATATTACTAACGTACCTGCGGGCATCTATACCTTAGTGGTGCGCGTCAATTGGGACAACTCGCCCGACAAATTAGGGCGTTACGAAACCACTATCAGCAATAATTGGGCACAAGTGTGCATCCAAATTACGCGCAATGGCAGCAACACGTCGGTAAGCGTTGTGAGTGGCTGCTCGCCTTATGTCGATTGTGCGGGGCAAATATATGGTTCGGCAAAAATAGACTGCGGGGGTACCTGTATGGGTAATGCCAAAGCGGGCGACCTTAATGCCGATACGAGCTATACCAATGGCGACCGAGTATTGTATATGGCTGCTGTGGTGCAACATAACCTCGCTACTGCCAATTGCAACGACCTAAACAATGACGACACCCTTACCGTTACCGACCCTATCTTGCTCAATGCTTGTATGCACCAGCTATCGGGCAACCATACCGATGCGGACGACCATTGCGAGTTGCCGACCTATAATGTCCAAAACCCCACCGATACATCTTGGTTCAGGGTTGTAAATTATGACCCCACAACACAATACTTAGATGTGTACCTGCGTAGCCCCATGGTACATTTATTGGGCTATCAATTCCGCATATCGGGTATTGATATTCTAAGCGTAGAATCGCTGCTACCCGCTGCCGAATATGCCGTACACAGTAGTTTTAATGCACTGACCGGCGATATTGCCCTATTTTCAACCCATGAAGTGCCCATTCCGCGCTATATCACCCCCGAACCTATCTTGCGCATCTATTATGCCGCACCTATCAATGATGGAGAAATGGTATGCCTATCCAATTTCACAACAGTCAATGATGCTTATCAAGAAACTATCGGGCTGCAAGAAACTTGCTTTACGCCCTATCTAAACGCTCAATTGCAGATTTGGTTAGAAGGTGCTTATAACAATACGCTCGGAGCAATGGATACGAAACTGAATGATAAGGACTTATTGCCATCGGTACAACCCTTTAATATAGACCCTTGGAATTATACAGGTTTTGAGGCTATTGGACAAATACCGGTTAATATGACAGACTGGGTATTGGTCGAGCTACGCGACTCATTGGGTTCGACCACCATCGAACGCCGCGCCGCCCTCTTGATGAGCGATGGTACGTTGCGTGACGTACAAGGCAATCAAGGCGTGAATTTCTATACCGCCGACCGAGATACCCCTTATCGACTTATTGTGCGCCCCCGCAACCACTTAGCGGTGATGACTGCCAATACCATACAATTGCCCTCTGCACTATATAATTTTGCCCTACCCGCTAACGTCGTGGGCGGTGTCGATATGCTACGCCCCTTAGCGGGAGGCACTACCTACGGATTGATAGCAGGCGATATAGATGCTAATGGCATTATTACGGTCTTCGACCTCAACCGATATATTGCCCACCTCGCCTAAGTAAATGTGTACCAAAGTGCCGATTGCAACTTAGACGGAAACGTCATCATATCCGATTTCAATCAGCTACAAGGCAATACCTCTGCTATTGGTATTTGGGAAGTTCGATATTAACAACTAACAAGCATTTCAATAGGCAAGCAAAAAAAAAATGTTTCATTTAGTGTAGTATTTTTCAATTTCTGCCGTATATTTGCACTAATCGAGTACAAAGGTGATTATTGTGGCGTTAGGTATAGTAGTTTGTAGCTCGATGAAACCTGCGATGGTTTCCACTTCCTTTTGGCTAGGGCGCTTTTCTTAATTTTCATAATTTAGTTTTGACCATACAGACTAACCTCCGAAAGAGGTTTCTGTATGGGTGTTTTTTTTGTACCATATATAAACCATACGGACTTTTTTCTCCTATTATTTGGTATTTTGCACAATAGCGGCTAAATTTGCGCGTTCTATATTCCCTTGCTTATCTGCTAAACTACCTATGACCTATGCTGCCCACCACCGATACCGCTTTGATTGAGCTATATTTTACCAACCACCTCAATCGCAAAGATGCACGACAATTTGAATTGCGCCTACTACGCGATGCCGTTTTCT
Organism: Sphingobacteriales bacterium; assembly: GCA_016711295.1. Lineage (GTDB taxonomy): Bacteria > Bacteroidota > Bacteroidia > Chitinophagales > UBA2359 > JADJTE01. The sequence continues at coordinate 104,854 of JADJTE010000015.1, forward strand.
TGGAAAAAGTATTTATGTATAAAGCTCGCGTAGGAGAATTGAAAGGTTTTGATTTCATCGTAAAACCTCTTAAATCTATCAAAAAAAAATCTAAAAAGCCCCCCTTCGGCTTCGCTCAGGAGGACGAAAGCACTACTGCGTGAGTGAGGCTTCGTTTGCTTTGCTCAGGCAAAGTAAACGAAAAACGAAGTAGGAAAGTGAGGTTCTAATAGCGAAAGCCCTTGTCCTCCTTCGGCTAGTTCGCCCGTCCTCCTGAGCGAAGCCGAAGGGGGGTAGTTATTTTGAATTTTGGGAATTATCAAACGACAAGGCATTTATGCCACTTTTGCCGCATATATCGGCGTTTTAATAGGTGTTGTCAATCAAATGTGGCTTTATCCCCGCTTTCTGACCGAAAGCGAGATAGGATTAGTGTACCTATTGGTCGATACTGCTATGTTATTTGTACCGTTTTTGCTTTTAGGTTTAGCATCGGTATGCGTGCGTTATTTTCCGCATTTCAACCATATTGAGCAGAAACATCACGGTTTTTTGAGCTTTCTGCTGCTCATACCACTTGGTACATTCGCACTATTTGCACTGCTATTCGCCCTGTTTTTGCCTGATTTCAGTGCAAACTTTGCCAAATCGCCGCTTTACGTGCGTTTTTGCCGCTTACTTTGCCGCTTTGCTTTTTTTTGCTCTACATTTCGGTCCTGGAGGCATATTGTCGGTCGCTACAACAAACAGTGGTCATTACGCTATTGCGCGAGGTATTTATACGCCTTGCTACGACGGTTTTGGTTTTGCTCTATGGCGGAGCATTGCTCAATTCCGAGCAATTTGTGCAGTGGTATGTGGGTATTTATGGGATTGTAGTTGTTTTGTTTATCGGATATATTGCTTATTTGGGACAATTCCGTTTGGGAGTTATCGACCGCGATAAGTTTACCTCCCCCTTATTGCTCGACATGGGGCGATATGCGTTTTTTATCTTATTAGGTACAATAGGCGGCACTATCGTTTATCGAATAGATGCGCTGCTATTGAGTCATTATTTGGGTGAAGCCGAAACAGGTATTTTTCGCATCACGGGTTTTATTGGCTTAGTTGTCGAGATGCCGCGCCGCGCGCTCTCGCAGATAGCCGCGCCTGTTGTAGCGCAAGCCATGAAAGACCGCAAGATAGATTTGATATCCCAATTGTATCGCAATATATCGACCCACCAATATTTAGCAGGAGCTTTTTTGCTGTGCGCTATTTGGTGCAATATCGACAATATTTTTGCGCTCATGCCGCGCGGCGAGGTATTTGCCGCAGGAAAGTATGTAGTACTGTTGGTAGGCATTGCCAAGATATTTGATATGGTGACGAGCATTAACGAAGAAATCATCGCCTATTCGCCGTATTACCGCTATACTCCTCTATTAATGTTAGGTTTAATCGGTATAACGGTAGCTACCAATATGGCACTCATACCTATTTGGGGTATTACGGGGCTGCGGTGGCATCGTTGCTGTGTATTGCACTGTATAATATTGGCAAATTTATGCTTATCTATACCAAAATGGGGTTGCTGCCGTTTAGTCGCAATACCCTGAAAATCAGTGCGATAGCGACATTGGCTCTGGGAGCGTCATACATCTGCCCTACCCTACCCTCCGCTTGGGTCGATTTGTTCGTGCGGTCTGCCATCGTAACTGCTATTTTTGCAATCCTCACCTTAGCTTGGAATATATCAGATGAGTTGCGGCAAATGTTTCAAAAAGCAATGGCTATGCTTAGGCGGCAACAATAGCGATATATTTGACTGCCAAAAGCTTCGCGTTTTGGAGGTTATTATTGGAATAATTGGAAAATATTAACTTTGTATCACAAAGTAATTTTTATTAAAAATAAATTTCATTTTTTACGAAGCCTGTATATATCCCACAATTTGACTCTATTATTATATTGCTACTACGGAGCAGCAATACAGAGGTTGATACCTCAATAGCCCCATTAGTTTAGCCACATCGGAAACGAATAAAACCCCGTATAAGGCAATAACCCTATAAAAAGGGACAATAAGCGTTTTTTAAGCCCCGTAGGGGCGGCATCTTAATAAAAAAACCACCAATAAGCACAAAATAACTTTGTATTGCAAAGAAATTTTTATAAAAAAACATCTTCTTTTATATTTATTTCTTGTCCAAACACTCAAATAATTGCTTGCCACTTGTCACTCTCCATTGGGCGAAGGGATTTGTCCTTGTTGTAAAAAAAAGACGACAAAAGTAAATCAACGTTACCATCATAGTGTTTCGGATTTGCCTATTTATAGCGTACTGAAAAAACCGATTAATTGTTGTAATTCATTGTATATCAATAGTTTATAACAATAAATGCACGATTTTGAATGCAAAACTGCACGATTTTGGGCAGAAGTACCCGAAAAACCGTGCAGTTTTTTTAAAAATTCTCTGCGATTCATTTTGAACAAAAGTGCTAATTTGTAAAATTTTCATTTTTTAATGTGCATAAAAAATTGATTTACAGCAATTTACGCGTACATAAAAACATAAAAAATTAATTTTTAAAGACACCTTTTCAGGAAAAGACTTTTTCAGCACACTCTAACTATGCAAAAGTTACCAACACTATCTTTTTGGGCAGCTTCTATCGCCCATTGCCAATTAACGAACTAAGGTCACATTGCCGCGTATCGTACATTGGCTGCCATCTTCAAATGTCGCCAAAACATGATAAACATACACGCCCAATCTGGCAGGTCTGCCATCGTAGATGCCGTCCCAGCCCGTGTCCAAATCTTGAGTTAATTGGCTGTCGTAAACCATAGTACTCAAACGGTCGTAAATGCGCAATTGGTACTCGGCAATATGTAGCCCCGATACCTTAAACAAATCATTTATACCATCTCCATTGGGCGAAAAAGCATTAGGCATGAGCAACATATCTGCTTGGCGTAGCTCTACAACCGTTGTAATAGAGGCTTCGCAACCGTATTCGTCGGTAACTATTACGCTATAAGTAGTCGTTTCTGATGGATTTAACGTGAATGTTTCGCAATCTAAGCCGCTACACAAAACCGTCGTACCATTTTCCAACCAAGTATATACCAACATATCGCCTAAAGCAGAACTCGCATCTATCGTTACTGTCAGCTCGTTTATATTGGGCGGTAACTTGGTTGTGTCGGATATAGTATTGTTAATGGTTACTTGCGACACGCTAAACGTCAAGGTCGTATCAAATACGCACTCGGTTGTGCCATCTATTTGCATGAGGCTATATGTGACTTCGTGTAGTCCCGCACCCGCTAACATGGGGTCAAAAGCATTGCCATTTATGCCGTTGCCTATCCAAGTGCCGCCTATGGGTTGTATATCCAAGTCAGTCGGCTCGTCATCGAGGCAAAACGCGGTCATAAGCGAACCAATCTGCAAGGGATTTAAGGCACAAGGGACTGCCGTAGTATTGCAACTTTGCGCCACCGTAGCACTCGTCGGACAATTGGGCGACGAAAATGCTGTTACACTAAACTCCACAAGGGTTTCGGGCAATAAACCACTCAAAGTGTATTCGCTTGACGTGCTCGTCGTTGGGGGTTGAGCTATGCCGTTAATGCTCGTATTAATGGTATAACCTTGTGCGCCGTCAATTGGTGTCCAAGCAAAGGTTATGCTGTTTTCGGTGGGCATACCGCAATCTAATATGGGCGCAGCTAAGACAGGGCAGGCAGTAGTACTATTTGCGTGGCGGCAGCACCATTGGCACAACCCGCAGGAGCAAGGGCTACTACATTAATCACAACTTCTGTTCCCGCCGCTAAACCACTCAAAGTGTATTCGCTCGACATGCTCGTCGTTGGGGGTTGAGCTATGCCGTTAATGCTCGTATTAATGGTATAACCTTGTGCGCCGTCAATTGCCGTCCAAGCAAAGGTTATGCTGTTCTCGGTGGGCATACCACAATCTAATATGGGCGAAGCCAAGGCGGGGCAGGCAGTAGTACACATTTGCGTGGCGGTAGCACTATTGGCACAACCCGCAGGAGCAAGGGCTACTACATTAATCACAACTTCTGTTCCCGCCGCTAAACTGCTCAAAGTGTATTCGCTCGACATGCTCGTCGTTGGGGGTTGAGCTATGCCGTTAATGCTCGTATTAATGGTATAACCTTGTGCGCCGTCAATTGGTGTCCAAGCAAAGGTTATGCTGTTTTCGGTGGGCATACCGCAATCTAATATGGGCGCAGCTAAGACAGGGCAGGCAGTAGTACACATTTGCGTGGCGGCAGCACCATTGGCACAACCCGCAGGAGCAAGGGCTACTACATTAATCACAACTTCTGTTCCCGCCGCTAAACCACTCAAAGTGTATTCGCTCGACATGCTCGTCGTTGGGGGTTGAGCTATGCCGTTAATGCTCGCATTAATGGTATAACCTTGTGCGCCGTCAATTGCCGTCCAAGCAAAGGTTATGCTGTTCTCGGTGGGCATACCACAATCTAATACGGGCACAGCCAAGGCGGGGCAGGCAGTAGTACACATTTGCGTGGCGGCAGCACCATTGGCACAACCCGCAGTAGCAAGGGCTACTACGCTAAGGGTTGCAGTTGTTTCGGGTGTTATGTTATCTATAACATAGCTTGTTTCGGTGGTAGTATCGGTTGTACTAAGACCATTTACCAACATCGTTACCTCGTAACCTATGGCTTGGCTAACATTATTCCAAGCAAAAATAAGGCTGTTAGCCCCTTCGGAACAGGTAATGTTGGGCGCAGCTAAATCAGCACAGAGTGTAGTGCAACTTAGGGTGTCTGCAACACTACTGCCACAAGGATAGAATCCCAATGCCCGAAGTATCATCGTGACTTCCGTACCAGGTGGTAGGTCTTGAACGGTATAAGACGTGAATGAACCGTTTAGGGTGACAGTATAGGTGGTATCGCTTGTGGCTATGATGGCGTTAAATCCAAAGAGATAGTAGTAAACGGCAGCCCAAGTAAAGGTAACGCTATTTAAGTCTGTATTGGCACAGGTTAAAACAGGGGGATTTATGGCACCACCAGCACCAAGCGAAGTATTATACGAGGCTTGACACCCCGTTTGGTCCATTACAAGAACGCTACGGAAAATAGTGTAGTCACTAACTGGTAGGTCAATATCTTCGGTTGTCTCGCCATTTGACCAAATAAAACTGTACGGTGGCGTACCACCTATAACGGTAAGGTCTAAATAGCCACCACCGGGCGTACTGCATGGTGGGTATATATCCGCATCTAAGCTTAAAAAGTTGCTTTCGTCTATGTTAATCGTTTGGCAGTATTGGCTGCTGCAAGTGTCGCCATCAGGAGCTTCGCTTGTTACATTTATACAAACGTTATAGCTGCCTATGGTGTCGTAGACATGTTGTATGGTGCTACCATAGAAATATGCGACGGGACTGCCATCGTCAAAATCTATGGTTGTCGCTGCATAGCCATTACTTGTTGTAGTTTTGGTAAAGCTAAAAGTATGGCAAGTGCTGCTCACGGAAAAACCCGCTGCTACCTCGCAAGGCAGGCAATCAGTTATGCTTACACTCAATACGTCAGAGGTGTCGGCACAACCAAATATGGAATAAGCTACGAGTTGGTAATCGCCGCTTTGGTCTACGGTCATCAAATTGCCATTAGTTGTTTCAATGGGTTCGCCTTCGTACAGCCATTGATAATTATCAAAAATGGGCAGAATATTGATTGTATCGCGTTTGCAAAGCTCATAACAGCCACTTGGTACGACACTCATATCCAAGTTGCTATTGACTAATACTGCCACCGACGCGCTATTGGCACAGCCATTGGCATCGGTCACTTTTACTATGTAAACGCCTTGTTCGCTTACTGTAATGCTATTGCCTACTTCGCCTGTGTTCCACGCGAAATTGTTTAGGGTAGGATGCGATGCAGTTAAGATGGTGCTGCCGCCCTCGCATAGGTGTATAGGGCTTATTGGGGCAATGCTCGGCGCGTCCACGATGGTTCTATCGACTACTACCGCATTTGATACCGCACTGCAACCTGTTGCGCTATTTGTAATGGTTACGGTCAAAGACAAGGGTGCTACAACATCGTCATAGCCGACGTTTATATTGGCAGTAGTGCTGCCATTGCTCCAAGCATAGGTGTAATCGCTGCCTATGTCAGCACTAAATTGTTGGCTCTCGTTGGGGCAGAGCGTAATGGGTGTATTGGGGTAAATAGTCCCCGACGGGATAGGCGAAAAATTGAGTGTCAAGGCTTCGGGCTCAAAACTACAACCATTGGCTTGCGTTACTGTCGCCTCAAATACGCCGCTATCGCTTACATCAATAGAGGCACCATCTTCGCCCGTCGACCAAGCATAAGCCGTCCCTACAGGAGCTGTTAAAGTAATAGGCATACCCGCGCAAGCTGTCGCCGCACTGCTGCTAATTGCACCACTATTAACGGGCAAAATCTCAATGTTTTGGCTACTGTTATTGCTACAACCTGCAAAGTCGGTCAGGCTTAGACTAACGGTAAAGTTGCCCGCCGTTGTGTAGCTATGTTCAGGCAGAGCTGTTGATACATTAGCACCGTCGCCAAATGCCCAATGATAGGCATCTATCTCCGTTTGGTCGTTGGGTGTAAATGCCAAGGCACCATATTGGCACGAGGTAGTGGGTAATGCAAAATTGGCATCGGGCAAGGGGTTGATAGTCACATCTTGGGTGCTTGTCACCACACAATTGTCGCTGCTTATAGTCAGGCTAACGCTATACGTACCCGCAGCAGCGTAGAGATGGCTTGGGTTGGGGTCGGTCGAACTGAATCCATCGCCAAAATCCCATTCCCAAGCAACGATGTCAGTCGTAGGCGTATGGCGCGACAAATCGAAAAAGGCAGTACTATTGCCCAAGCAAGTTGCCTCGAACCGAAAATCGGCAATTAAGGGTATTTCTACCACTCGTGCCGTAATATAGGTACATTGTGGGGGATTGGGCAAGGTGTTATCAAAAGTAGCCGCTAAAATAACCGAATAAAAACCGGGTTCGGCATAGGTATGTGTTATTACACTATTGTCGGCGGCAGCTACTGTGGGCGAGCCATCGCCAAAGTTCCATGTATAACTGAGGGCGTTGGATAAATTTTGAAATGCAACCTCGCTGCAATAGGGCGTAAGGGGCTGAAAATCAAGCACATCACCCGCATCGGGCAGACAGCCCTCGCCGCCTCCGCCTCCTGAACCACCCGGACCAATACAATCTATTTGCGACACGACAACTGCGTTAGACACGGCTTCGCAACCTTGCTGCCCTGTTATTAAGGCGTAGTATGTCGCCATTTCAATAGTGGTATCAGCTATGTGCGTAATCGAAGTCGTGTTTTCGCCCACCAAGGGCATATTGCTTTGATACCACTGATAAGTGTAATCGGGGTGGGTTAATGTGTGAAGGGTTATGTTATTGGGGTTTTCGATGCATATTACTGGGTATTGCGCTGCCGAGATAGACGCATCAGGCAAAGGGTAGACGGTGATGTCTGTTTGTGCATTGGCAGTGCAACCGTTGTTAGCATCGGTAACGGTAACGCGATAGCTATCGCCGCTCGAAATAGTCGTGCTGGCGGTATTGTCGCCATTAGACCAAATATAATCGGTATAAGTGCTTGGATTGGTGCTGAGGTCTATGCTGCTACCCTCGCACAAATTGCCCGAAGCTACGATAAGCGGCTCTATTGCCGTACCTATAACCACACTTTGCTCATCGCTAACGCCGCATACCGATACATTAAGTACTGCCGCTGCCACACCGCTATTCCATTGCACCGACACGGCATTGCTGCCTTGTCCTGCCACTATACTACCTGCATTAGGTGGTGTAACTGTCCAAGCATAATCCATATTGGACAATAAGGGCAAAGCGGTGTAATTGACCTTATCACCCGCACAAACCGAAGCGTTGCCGTTAATACTAATACTATCAATAGCATTAACCGATAAAGTAGCCATTTGCAACGCGCAATAAGGGCTTAATTTTAATCGCGCTATAACCGACACGCTATAAATGCCGCTATTATCCCATGTTATCCAAAGGCTATTGCCCAGGCCAGCAGCGAGGTTGCCGCCCGTTACTGCCCACTCATAAGTATAGGCGGGGTCGGGTGCATTGACGCTATATTGGTAGCTATTATTTGGGCAAATAATTGTGTCGCCCGATAGCGCGGTTGCGGCGGGCTGGGGCATAATATTTGCCGTTATGCTTTGCGGAAAACCACAGTAAGTATCGGTGCTGACGGGTGTTGCCGATACTGTAAAACTGCCCGAAGCGTCTGCCATTATGGTAGCCGAATTGCTACTGCTGCCGCCCGAAACAATAGTGCCGTTGCCCGAAACGCTCCAATTATGCAAGCCCGCCGAAGCCGTGTAGGTATAAGTATTGTTGGCACAAACGTTATCTATGCCGTCAATGTCGTAGGGCGCATTAACCTGAACAGGCAACGCGACATTGGGCACACAATCTAACAATATGCTGCTCCAAGTGGCTTGGACTGTTCCGTCGGTGCCATTGCTCCAAAGTACGACTATTTGCGGTGTGCCTGCACCCGAAACAATTGTTCCTGCGTTGGGTGGGTCTATTCCCCAAGCATACTGCACCCCACCGTAGGCAGGCAAGCTATATAATGCCGTCTCGCCGCCGCACACTACTGCTGGTCCTGTAATCGTAGCCGTGTTGCTCAACAAAGGTACGGCTACGGTGGTTGTATTGTTGCATACCACGCTGTCACAATTGCTTATACTCAGCGAAATACTGCCTTGCGGTGCGTCGCCCCACACTACGGCAACGGTATTGGCATTGCTGGGTCCAATAATAGTTGCGCCGTCTATTGCCCACTGATAATTGCCGCATACGGCACTTGTGGCATAGGTAACGGTATCGCCCGGACATTGGAGGGATATACAAGTAATGTCGGGAACTATGCCTTCTGAAATAGTAAAAGTGCTTTGCATGGTGTCTGTACTATAACAACCCTGCGCTATGAGCGTAACGGTATAAGTTCCCGCGTTGGGATAGGTATGTATTGGGTTGGGCAAGTCTGATTCATTGTCAATTGCCGTTGGGTCGCCAAAATTCCACGATAAGCTGATGTTTTCGGTGCCATTGGCGGCAAATTGTACAGCTTGGTTGGTACAAGCGGCAAGGGCGGCACCCGAACCTACCGACGTGCTAAAATCGGCATTGCCTAATACCTCTAACTCTACTTCGCCAACCACAAGGGTGGTGTCACAGGTATTACCATTGGGTAAAAGGTCGGAAGCTATCAACATATAAGTCCCTGGGCAAAGCCCTTGAACGACCATTCCTGGCTGAATTTCGATAGTATCTTCCCCTGTTAAATAGTAATGGACAGAATAAGAAAAATCATAATCATATATCGGATAATTATCGAAATAAGGAATGGCTATAGACCCATTGCACATACCACAAGTAGCTGCTTGCGCTGTCGCATCGGGAATGGGTGCGCCTACTGTTGTGCAAAATACATGGGGCGGTCCGCAATCTGGCATTGGTGTAGCGGTTACGCAGTACTGCCCGGTGCCAAATTGTAAAGCCCCGATGTCGTAGCACCGTTGTTCCACAGATATTGATCGTAGATATTGACTGAACCCATAACGGGGTTGTCGATAAATGCCCAACCGTCATTAGCTCCGCAAGCACTAGGGGGGAATGTGCTTATAGAGGTAGCAGTAGATACATAAGGTATTGTCACCACTTGCGTAGTATAGCACCAGCCTCCGGGCAAATGTGCTCCGATATGATACGTTGCTCCCGGGCTAAGGTTTTCTATACAAAAAGTAGTTTCTGACGAAATAGCTACATTATTCACAGATGCCCAGCTGACTCTCCACAAATAATGATAGATGTCTGACCAGCCGCCCGATACAGTAGCACAAATAGTGGCTCTGCTGTAACAGTTGGTGTAGGTGTAATCGACCGAAAGCACAAGCGGGTTACTACCGCAGGGCTGCGCTTGTGTTTGTTGTGTGTTATTACCTATTAGCACAGACCCGAATGCGATTAATAGGCTTAGGTGGTAGTGTTTCAAAAGATTTTTCATATAGGAAATAGCGTTAGATAATTGAAATATTAGTTCAAGAACTCCCCCTAACCCTCTCAAATATTTGGAATTTATACAAGATATAATTTACTGATTATCAATAATTTACGATGAATCACAAAAAATATTTAATGTGTTTTTTTTAAAGTGATGTAAACATATTACATCAGTAACATCTAATAGACACAAGCCGAGAATACCGTAGACATGAAAATCGTGTAAGGTAAGTGGATAAAACTTAAAAACCAAACCACTGAGTATTTAGCTTAAATTTGAGCTTTTTGAGAACAAAAAAGGGCAAAAGCACATTGAAACTGTCTGTGCAAAATACTCATTCAAGTGCCCTGCCCTCTCTGCGAGGGTACAAAAGTAAAAAAAGCGGGTAACTATTTAGGGTATAGGGTTTTGGGTATGGGGTAATGAGCAATACTCATCTAATAATGCCTGACATCGCTGCATATTAGATTAGTTCCTCCTACAAGGCTAAATAGTTACTATGTTTTTACCAGAAACAAGTTCAGCCTCCTCCTAAAAACGGGGCATACATCTTAAATCACTACCAAATTTAATAGTAATAAAACACAAAGATAAGGTAAATAATCAATAAATAGCAACAGTATCAGGACAAACGCATTAAAATTATAATAATATTACATATCTTATAAATAAAAAATTAGACTGCATTTTTTAGTTTGACTATTTACAAAAAATAAATTCTGTTTTTTGCTGATAAACAATAAATTAAGCATAATAATCTACTGGACTGATTTTTTAGTTTTGAGTAAAAAATTAGAAACCACTAATAGAAAGACCGTTTTCTGAGCCTTTTCGGGGCGACATGCTAATAGAAAATAAAGACGGCATAGCAACAAAAGCCCCGTAGGGGTGCATTTTAATAAAAAAAACAGCAATTTCCGCTATTAAAATTTAACAATTCGTATTCTACTAATAGCAAGCGAGTTATAAAATCGTAAATTTTTTATTACAATTTTATTAATAAAATCAAATCGTTCATTCTCAACATATTATATAACGTAAATTATTTAAAGCGGAAATTGCTGTAAAAAAAATACCAATAAGCACAAATTAACTTTGTATTACAAAGAAATTTTAATTAAAAAACAATCTTCTTTCATATTGATTTCTTGCCCAAACCCTCAAATAATACTTAGATGCCTCTATCAACTCCCACAATAGCTACAAAGATAATGAGTAATTAAGCATAGGATTTTGTATCTTTGCAGCGTTTTTCTCAATCCGACTAATGTTCTAACAGAAAAGTTTTGATTATTAATTTTGCCTATCATGTATCCATTTCCAAGCGTTAGTACTTAGGAAATAACATTAGGTAATTGAGATATTAGTTCAAGAACTCCCCCTAATCCCCTCAAAGAGGGGGAATTTATGCAAGATATAATTTACTGATTATCAATAATTTACGATGAATCACAAAAAACATTTAATGTGTTTTTTTTTAAAGTGACGTAACCATATTACATCGGTAACATCTAATAGACACAAGCCTGAGCATACCGTAGGCATGAAACTCGTGTAGGGTAAGTGTGTAAAACTTAAAAATCGAACCACTAATTTTTCTATTTATTTATGTCTGTTCCACGTATTGCCGTTGCTTATGGCGATGGTATTGGTCCTGAAATCATGACCGCCACCTTAGAAATTTTGACTGCCGCTGGTGCTCAACTTGCCTACGACACTATCGAAGTAGGCGAGAAAGTCTATCGGCAGGGTATTTTGACGGGCATAGCCCCCGAATCTTGGGAAATATTGCAGCGCAACCGCATTTTCTTGAAAGCCCCTATTACCACTCCCCAAGGCGGCGGTTTTAATAGCCTCAACGTCACGATTCGCAAAACCTTGGGTTTGTTTGCCAATGTACGCCCCTGCAAATCCTATGCGCCCTATGTCGCCTCCCATTTTCCGAAACTCGATTTGGTTATCGTGCGCGAGAATGAAGAGGATTTATATGCGGGTATCGAACACCAACAAACGACCGAAGTGGTGCAATGCCTCAAATTGGTATCGCGCCCAGGTTGCGAAAATATTATCCGATATGCCTTTGAATATGCCCGCGCCAACAACCGCAAGGAAGTGACGTGCATGACCAAAGACAATATAATGAAACTAACCGACGGTTTGTTTCACCGTATCTTCGACGAGATAGCCCAAGAATATCCCGATATAAGCACACGCCACTTAATTATCGATATTGGTTCTGCATTGTTGGCAGACCGACCCGAAAACTTTGAGGTCATCGTTACCCTCAACCTATATGGCGATATTATATCGACATAGCCGCCGAAGTAGCGGGTTCGGTCGGTTTGGGTGGTTCTGCCAATATAGGGCGCGACTTTGCGATGTTCGAAGCCATACACGGCTCGGCACCCGATATTGCGGGCAAGGGCATTGCCAATCCGTCGGGTCTGCTCAACGGAGCATGTATGATGTTAGTGCATTTAGGACAAAACGCCGTTGCTGAAAAAATCCAAAACGCGTGGCTCAAAACCTTAGAAGACGGCATACATACAGGCGACCTCTATAATGCCGAACACAGCAAACAGCGCGTAGGCACAGCCGCGTTTGCCCAAGCTATTATTGAGCGTTTGGGGCAGAAACCCGTGCTATTGCGCCCTGTCGAATTGGGCAACGGCAAACCAATTGTGGTAAAAGAACCCGAACGGCTACGAGCAGAAAAACAACTCATCGGCGTAGATGTATTTATAGATTGGAACGATGCTAACCGCAATCCCGACATATTGGGATATGCTTTGAGCACGATGAATACCGCCGAACTAAAATTGAAACTGATTACCAATCGCGGTGTGCGCGTATATCCCGAAGGGCAAGCAGGTACGTTTTGTTCTGACCATTGGCGATGCCGCTTTGTATCGGAAAAATCGGTATTTGACCCCAAAAGTGAAATGATGATAGAAACCGTACCCATACAACAAAAACACGTATATCGCCTGCTAAAAAAACTATATAACGCAGGTTTCGATTGTATTCAGACCGAAAACCTATACCTCATCAACGGCAAACGCGCCTACTCGTTGGGGCAAGGCGAATAAATTAATGACCGAACAAGTTCTACCGCCACCCCAACCGCCTTTATGGTCGTCGGTTGGGCAACTCTCAGGGCACTCTGCTGCCATTTATGCCTTGGCTGCTGGTGAGGTGCCCTTGTCGTTGTATAGTGCCGACGGCAACGGTTGAGTGGTTTATTGGGCAGACCTACTCCGCAACGAAGGTCTCGCCTTAGCACAACTGCCCAGTTCCGTGTTTAGCCTATATCCTCTGAATACATCGCACCTATTAGCAGCGGGGACTATGCAGGGCATTTTATACGGTATTGATTTAGATAGAAAACACAAATTACAAACTTTACAATTGGGCGGAGCGGTACTCAGCCTCGCCGAATGGCAAGAAAATCTGTTGGCGGCTTGCGGCAATGGTCATCTATACGTCATCAAACCCGATACTTGGCAAATCTTACATACCCTAAGCATATCGGGCAAAGCTATACGCCAAATCGCTCTACAACCCCAGCAAACCTTAGCTGCTTTGGCGTGTAGCGATGGACAAATTTACTTGCTCGATATAGACAATTGGACTATCCGACAAACCTTGTCGTTTCATACTCAATCGGTATTCTCGGTTTGTTTTAGCCCCGACGGGCAATACTTATTATCGGGCGGGCGCGATGCACAAATGGCAATTTGGCAAGCCAATCCAACAGACCCATTTCTATGGACGCTTCACCATGTCATTCCTGCACACCTCAGCACCATCAATCATATAACATATAGCCCTCGACAACCCTATTTTGCCACTGCCAGCCGCGACAAATCTTTTAAGATATGGCATAGCGAGCAGTTCGTACTACAAAAAGTGTTAAGCCCCGACAAAGCACATATCGCCGCCCACCGACATTCGGTCAATCGATTATTGTGGCTACCCGATAGCGACTATTTGGTGTCGGGCGGCGACGATAAACAATTGTTGATAGGGCAATTATTGCCACGTCCGCAGTAATTTTGTTCTTGCCCTCCCAAAAACCTATTACTGCAATCTGGAATATGGAAATTTAGCATAATATTATGGTCGCTTTCTCGCCACCAAACACCACAACAATACGTTTTTTCAATGCACCGCCCCTTAGCCTTAGCCGTTGTAGCTGCCTTGCGGCAAATTTTTGGACAGCAACGCGCCGCCGAGCCTATCGTCGCCCAAACCCTAAGCAGCAACCCGCGCTGGGGCGCACGCGACCGCCGATTTATTGCCGAAGCCATTTATGACATAGTGCGCCACCCCTATTTGCCCCAAATCGCCGACTTAGCCTATTTTCCGCACCATTGGACAGACGAGCAAGCCCTTAGCAATTATTGGCAGCATGGCAAATCTTGCGCGAGCAAGCCCTACCCGATTGGACAGAATTTGCCGACATAGACCCCGACCAAGTGAAGAAAAGCTATACCCAAGCCCAACAACAACGCAGCACACGCCATGTATTGCCGCTTTGGTTAGACCAATTTGCCGCCCAAGCCCTTGGCGACGAACTATGGACCCGCGAATTAGCCAATTTAGACCAAATAGCACCCGTATTTGTGCGCGTCAATAGGCTGAAAGCTACCTCGCGTCAAGTAATAGAATCGCTGGCAAAAAACGACATCAAGGCGCAAAGCCTCGCCTCGCTACCCGATGCATTGCACATTACAGAACGCAAAAATATAGCCGCAAGCAATGCCTACCGCAAAGGCTGGATAGAAATACAAGATGCAGGCTCGCAGCAAATAGCTCCTTTCTGTGGGGTGCAAGCGGGCATGACTGTCATAGATGCCTGTGCAGGTGCAGGCGGAAAGACCCTACATTTAGCTGCTTTGATGCAAAATAAAGGCACCATAGTAGCAATGGATACCGACCGACATAAATTGGAAGTATTAGAACAACGCGCTCAGCGTGCAGGCATCAGCATCATCAGAACGCGGCATCTGAAAAATCCAAAAATCATAGAACGATACCAATTCTCTGCCGACCGGCTCTTGCTCGATGTGCCTTGTACGGGATTAGGCACGCTACGCCGCCATCCCGACCTAAAATGGCAATTGTCGCCCGACCGTATTGCTCAAATTCTAACTTTGCAAGCCGACATCTTGGCGCGATATAGCACTATGCTACACCCCGAAGGGCAACTTATTTATGCCACTTGTAGTATTTTGCCCGCCGAAAACGAAGCGCAAATTGCCCATTTCCTGCAAAAAAACACCGAACAAAGCCCCAATAACGACCTATTTACCCTACTACAACAGCAACACATAAGCCCCGCACAAACGGGTTTTGACGGATTTTATATGGCAAAACTACGCAGGACACAACTATGATTCTCGATATAAACCCCGATTTTCAACGCGCATTAGACGCATTAGAAAATACCAACAAACACGTATTCATCACTGGACGCGCGGGAACAGGCAAGTCCACGCTACTGCGCCATTTTAGGACCATCAGCCAAAAAAAAATGGTCGTTTTGGCTCCTACGGGCTTGGCAGCAATACAAGTGCGCGGACAAACGATACATTCGTTTTTTAAACTTCCACCTCACCCCATCAGCCGAGACCATATACATCGCCTAAAAGATAGGCGCATCTATGAAGAATTAGAACTCATCGTGATAGATGAAATTTCGATGGTACGCGCCGATGTACTCGATGCCATTGACTATTTTATGCGCATTAACGGCAAACAACGCAGCCTGCCCTTTGGCGGCGTGCAAATGGTATTTATCGGCGATTTGTTCCAACTGCCGCCTGTCATCTCGTCTGAGGTAGAAAAACAATTATTCTCTTTTCTGTACGATACGCCTTACTTTTTTAGCGCCCAAGCATTATATAAAGCCGAAATCACTTACATAGAACTGACCCGCATTTATCGCCAAACCGACCGCCATTTTTTAGACATCTTAGAGGCTATCCGTACCAAAAATATAGAAGACGAAGTATTGCGCCATATCAATGGGCTATGCCTGAAACCCGCCTTTAAACCATCAAGCGAACAGCCCTATATTACCCTAACCGCTACCAACTATACTGCCGACAACCTGAACCGACTTGAATTGGGGCGTATCGAAAACCCACTTTTTTCGTTCAAAGGCGAAACTACGGGTGAATTTAATCGACAAAAGCACACGCTACCCAACGACGAAATAATTAACTTAAAAGAAGGGGCACAAGTGATGTTTGTTCGCAACGACCAATGGTATAGGTGGGTCAATGGGCACCATAGGGCGCGTACACTATATCGACCAACAATCGGTTTGCGTAGCCATAGAAAGCGGTAACGGCGAGGTGGTGCATAAAATAGAGCCTGCTACGTGGGAAATAGTGCGTTATACTTATAATGACAGCGAGCGAAAAATCGAAACCGAGATAATCGGTACTTTCAACCAATTGCCCATCAAATTAGCTTGGGCTATCACTATTCACAAGAGCCAAGGGCAAACCTTCGAGCGCGTTATTATAGATATGGGGCAGGGTGCGTTTGCGCCAGGGCAAACCTACGTAGCATTTAGCCGCTGCACGCAGCTCAAAACCCTTGTACTGCGCCGACCGCTGCGCTATACCGACATTATCATCGACGAGCGCATTGTCAATTTTTCGAAAAAGGTGGGTGTTTATCAATAATTGCTATTCCAAAGGGCAGCCTATCAATATGTTGTGTTTTTTACCAATATGATTTAAACAATTTGGGCATATCCCGCTACTGAAAGCTATCACTAACACAACAACTTTTCGTATAGCATACCTTCTATGAGTTGCAGCAGATGCAGCGGTTTATATTGCCGCCAAGCGATATGGTCATATTTTTCGCTGATGTGGATATAATAATGTAGGTTAGCTGCTTGCATTTCTTGCCTCACATGTGGGCGTAAGTTCAGAGCCACTACCCAACCATCGGCATCGGCGGCTTCTTCGTACCATTCTTGGTAATAGCAATCGTCGGAATAATGAAAATTGAGGATATTTTCGCCGATAAGCAAAAATTTGCTAATGCCTTGTGCCACCATACGGTCGACGACGCGGCGTTTGAGCAACATAATATCGTTTGCTAAACAGTCGTTCCATTCACCTAATAGCTCTATAATAGCAAAATCCTGCTTATAATTAGCATACAATATCTTAATATATAGTGTTTCTGACCCAATACTGTCCCATTGTGGGTGAATATAATAATTATATACTTTCTTATCAAATTCAAATTCACTATATGTTCGTCTATAAAATGGCGACAATTTATCTTCGTCGGCTATATAATAATCGCGCCATCTGAAAAAGGGTTCTATGGTGTGCATATTTCTTGGCATAGCTCGACCAATACGCCGCCGCAGGTTTTGGGGTGCAAAAAGCAGACCCATTTGTTATCCGCACCGCGTTTGGGCTGTTCGTTTAATAGTTTAAATCCTTCGTTGGCATAATATTGCATAGCGGCTTTAATGTCGGCAACATCATAGGCAATATGATGTATGCCCTCGCCGCGTTGTTCTATAAATCGGGCAATGGCACTTTGGGCTGCGGTAGCTTGTAGCAGTTCTATTTTGGTGTCGCCCACTTTAAAAAACGACGTGATGACGTGTTCGCTCTCTACCATCTCGGTTTTGTAGGGAGTTACACCCAATAAAGTGGTGTATAGGGCATTGGCAGCCGCCAAGTCGCGAACTGCTATACCGATGTGCTCTATTTTAGAAAGTATCATGGGTTTAAGGCTTATTCTTCCTTTTTAAAAAGAGCGGCTGTATAGCCCTCTAAGAACAAATACAACTGTTCCGATTTTTTGAGTCTCAACGCAACAAGGTCGTAGGAATGGTCTATTAGTTCAGTCACTAAACTATCGGGCAAGGAGCCATCGACGATAACACTATTCCAATGCTTTTTGTTCATGTGATATGCACCTGTAATGATACCCTCGTACTGGGCGCGTAGCTCTATGGCGCGCTCGGGGTCGCATTCGAGGCTTATAGTGAGCGGATGCGCCTCTAAGGGTATCAGGGCAAACATCTTGTCCATGACCTTAAACACTAAGGTTTCGTCATCGAAAGGCATCAATTCGATGACAGCGAGCTTATTCAGGCAATAAGAACGCAATTGTTCTACATCAAGCATACTGTATAATATAAATTTTATTTAAAAAATTGGTAGCTGTTTAGGGTATAGGGTTTTGGGTATGGGGTAATGCGCAATACTTATCTAATAATGCCTAATATCGCTGCCTATTCGATTAGTTCCCCCTACAAGGCTAAATAGTGGTTTGGTTTTTAAGTTTTGAGTAAAAAAATAACTTGGACATCTTGCTTGCGCCCTTGCTACAATTTATAACACAGACCGTTAGGATAACACCCCTACGGGGTGCCGTCTTTATTTTCTATTAGGATGTCGCCCCGAAGGGGCTTAGAAAACGATTATTGTCGGTTTTTCTATTAGTGGTTTCTAATTTTGAGTAAGAAATTAACGGGAACATCTTGCTTGCGCCCTTGCTACAAAGCGGCATTGAGCAAAATTTGTTACCGAAATTTAAAAATCATACCAATAGTGTTCTAACAGAAAAGTTTTTAAGACCATTTTAAAAATGTAAGTAACTGAATATCAAGTAATTATATTAAAAATTAGTACCTTAATTTTTTTGTCAGAACAATAGTTACAAAAATTATTAACAAAGCAATGGTTAAGCAATATATTCATTTTCAAGCGTTTGGACTTAGCGCATAGAATCAGACAGTCAAAACACACTTGAATTTATTGTATTTTTCCAATTAATCCCCTGATACCCATATCGGTTGGTACGTCTCCGTCTAAGGGGTCGAAGGTATTGGGCGTATTGTTGGCATCGTTCCACTCAAAACTATGGTTGGTTGATAGCGATACGGTGATAATAATGTCTTCTGTTTCATTGCCCATAATGGTAAGCGGGGCAGCATCAAAAGTACCTGTCACGACGCACGAACCCGCTGGAATGGGCGAGTTGGCAAACAAAGGATTGGGCACCGTTGTGGCACCAGCGGGAGTTTGTCCGCTATTGAGCGAAAAGGGTGTTTCAAAAGCCCAATAGCCCTGCAAGCGGTTGGCATTGACGCTAAGGCTCTGCGTTTTGACGGTATAAGATTGGATATAGGTATTGAAGCCAATGAACGAAGCCAAAGTGCCTATGGTACTAATGCCCATACCGCGCACTTTGATGTCGTAGTTTTGGTAGGCAAGCGATACGCGCAAATATGGATAGGTGCCAGGCACTATATCGGCTATCGGGACGCTCAAAAAGGTCTCGCCCTCGGCTACAATAGTAGATTGAGCAAAATCGATAGCAGGGTCTCCGCCCGCGGTGGTCTCGGCATGTCGGTAAAGCACTTCACCACTGCCCAAAGCAGTAAATGCAGTAGGGCTAAGTTCGACATAATGAGCACTAATGCCGTTGAAGTGCGGCGACTGTGCGCCGTGTCCGGGCGGTACTGTGGCGGGTTGCCCCAAATTGTTGAGCCGTATTTGGGTGCTATCAAATGCAAAGCGAAAAATGAGCTGTGCGCTGTCGTCAGGTATATCGCTTGGGTTACAAGCCGACATAGCCACCAGCAAACATAAGCATAGGGCTATTATGGCAAAAGATAATGAGTAGTAACGACACATAGAATAAATGCAACTATTTAGGGTATGGGGTTCTGGGTATAGGGTTCTAGGCTATATCTATCTAATAATGCCAGAAATCATTGCATATTCGATTTAGGAATGGCTATTCTTGTGGGCTGTTCCTACAAGACTAAACAGCTACGAATAAATATTTGCTGAATAAACACTCGTCCTCGGCATTAGGGCTAAAAAGTGGTCGTATATCTATCAATAGACTTTACAGCGTCCAATATTTTAGGCGATGAATTTGCCCGCGATACGCGCCTTTGATGTCTATAAGTATGCCGTTAGGAGCAGATAGCTGTTCGAAATAGGCTTCGTCCAATTGGGCATAATCGTTATGTTTTACGGCTACTATGATAGCGTCATAGCGCAAGTGTTCGGGTATTTGGCTCGATAGTGGCAGTCCATATTCCGTGTTCAAATTCTTGGGGCAAGGCGTGTGGGTCGGAGATATCAACAGTAATAGAAAAGGCTTGCATCCGCGCACCAAATCGACAACTTTTGAGTTGCGAAAATCACTCACATTTTCTTTGAAAGTCGCACCCATCACCAATACCCGCGACTGGCTGAGGTGTTTGCCCGCCCTGATAATATATTGTATCACCCGTTTGGCTATAAATAAGCTCATTTCGTCATTAATGCGCCGCCCGCTCAAAATTACATCGGGTTTATAGCCCAATTCGGTCGATTTGTAGGTAAGGTAATACGGGTCGACCCCGATGCAGTGCCCGCCCACCAAGCCCGGCGAAAAGGGCAAAAAATTCCATTTGGTTTGGGCTGCCTCTAATACGTCTTGCGTATTAATATTCATTTTATCAAAAATAAGTGCCAACTCATTCATCAGTGCGATATTGAGGTCGCGTTGGGTATTTTCGATTACTTTGGCGGCTTCGGCTACTTTGATAGAGCTTGCCCGATGTACGCCTGCCTCGATGATAAGCTCGTACACGCGGGCTATTTGTTCTAAGGATTCGCCGTCGCAGCCCGACACAACTTTGACAATTCGCGTAAGGGTGTGCTCGGTATCGCCAGGATTGATGCGTTCAGGTGAGTAGCCTACTTTAAAATCGATACCATAGCGCAAGCCCGATGTTTGTTCTAAGATGGGTATGCAGTCGTCTTCGGTACAGCCCGGATAAACGGTTGATTCGTATACGACATAATCGCCTTTTTTGAGTACCGCCCCTACCGTGCGCGATGCGCTGATGAGGGGTTTTAAGTTAGGTACGCGGTGTTCGTCACGGGTGTAGGTACGGCTACGATAAAAAAGTTGGCGGAGAGCAAGTCTTCTTGAAGGTGCGTAAATGAAATCTGACAATCATCAAAGGCTTCGGGCGGTAGTTCGCGGCTGGGGTCTATGCGTTGCTGCATTTGAGCGATGCGCTCGCGGTTGATGTCGAAGCCCAAAACCTGACAGCGGCGTGCAAAGGCTAAGGCAATGGGCAAACCGACATAGCCCAATCCAATAACTGCCAAGCGCGTTTTTTGGTACAATAAATCGTCGTATATCGCCATAAACGAGAGAAAAACGGTGGTTCTTATATCTTTGTGTTATAGCCAACAGCCATTACCACAAATAGACTGCAAAAGTAGCAATTATTTTGGCTTGCGGGGGCTATATGGGGCATAAAGTTAGCCAACTTTTATCGCCTTAGCGTGTTTTATAGGGATAATTGCCTTTTTAAGACAAAACAGCATCGCTGGTGTTGCTACTACAAAAACCTTATTTTGTAATATATATTCGTTATACTATCATGTACTACCCTACCCTCTGCCGCCGTTTGGCAATCGGATTATTTTGCGCCCTCACTTTCTGCGCTACTGCCTTTGCCCAAGTTTATGAGGGGCAGCGGTTGGTAAAGCCGCAAATATGGGTATCGAATACCGATTTCACCCGCCCATTTTACATAGCGGTCTATTTCAAGATAGCTCCCGAATGGCATTTATACTGGAAAAATCCCGGCGATAGCGGTATGCCGCCCCAAATGCGCTTATCGTTGCCGCCTTCTTTTGAAGTAGGCAATCCCTTATTTCCGATGCCGCATAGCCTGCCCTCCGACGAAGGTGTAAATTATGCCTATACCGACGAATTGATGGTCTTGTTACCTATTACACCCTCCGAAACGACCTCTACCGATACCGCGCTCCAATTTACGCTGTATGCCGATTGGTTGGTATGCCGCGAGAAATGCCTGCGCGGAGCAGACACCCTCCAATTTGATAGCCGCCAAATAAGCCCCGAAGCAGCAACAGATATGCAGCACCGCATCAGCCGAAACCTGCGCAATATGCCCACAGACTTGTCGAAGTTGGGCACGGCAATACAATCTGTAAAGTTGCAGCGAAAAAAACAGCAATTATCCGCTGTAATTACGCTCTCCAAAGCCCTACCCACCACCAGCGATATAGCCTTTTTCCCCGAACCAATACCCGATTATATCATCTCATATAGCAATATAACCATCGAAAAACGCCGCCGTATCGTCATTCCGCTATCGCCCGAAACCGATAACGCGCCACCACCCGCTGCTATAAAGGGATTGGTTATTTTAAACGACATTGCCTACGAATTAAATACGAATAAGTAGCCATTTATACAGCTAAATTGCCACGGGCTTTTATTTCCATACATGCAAAAAGAACTTTCGCGAAGCCATTGGTGCAATATACCCGACAAATTACCTATGGTTTGTCGTCTATGATGGTTGGTTTGCCAATGATAATTTCGGGTTGTTTGGTTATATCGGTATCATCGGGTGCCAAATCGCCTGTACGCAAAATAGTATCTATTTTTATGTCTGTAATTACCTCTTCGGGCAAACCTGCGGGTAGATTTATTTCTGTACCTGCACCGCTGTCGGGCGGCGTAGCGGCTACGATAGTCAAATTAGGTACTTGTAGTGCGATATAAGGCAAATAGAGCAAGGCTATTGCCATAATTATTTTGCAAGCGCGGCTCAGGCGACCAAAGTCGGGTATGTCGGTAGCGTTCCATAATTTCCAGACCAACCACAACAAAGGCAATAATATCAATACCGCCCCTCCGACAGCCGCTATAAAATCGGCATTGGTTAATTGGCGGAGTACAAAGCGCACCATGCCTTGTATGCACAACAGCAAGGGCACCAAGGCAGCCAATTTCGCCCAAGCCAAACCGCCTACTATCGGCAAGGTGCGGTAGCCCGATTGTTGGTCGCCCGGTACATCTTCAATATCTTTGACAATTTCGCGCGTCAAGGTCAGTAAAAAGGCAAAAGCGGTGTATGGCACGATATATGCCAACATAGTAGGGGCAAGCCCCGTCGTATATGCTTCGGGGCTGGCAATGGGTGTGCCGTAGCCCAAACCTCCCAAGGCGGCAGCCACCAAGTAGTCTTTGAGGGCGTAAAACAGTTCAGGCTCAAACAAAGCGGGTATCAATACGGCTAAGGCTGCCAAACTCGACACGACTATATTGCCCCAAAGAGCAGTCTGTTTCCAACTGCGGGCATATTGTAGCAGCAACAATACGCAGATAGCAGGTATCCAGCCCAAGCGGTAGTTGCCCACCGAATAGCCCGCCACAAAACCCAGAACGATAGCCGCTATATTGAGCCACAAACCTGCTTGCTGCGCCGTCTGTGGGCTGATAGTCTGCCCTACTGTAATGCGCTGCGGGCGATTGACGCGGTCAGTCGATACGTCCGCTATATCGTTCAGCACATAACCCGCGGCGGCGGCGGTTACAACAGACAGTAGTAAACATACAAACCCCCACAAAGGCATTGTGGGGTTGAGTTGCATACGCGCAAAAATAGGTTCGATAATACAAAAGCGCAAGAGCAGTAACAAAACGGCAATATATGCCAAATTGCCTACACGCAGCAAACGCATCCAAGGATAATGCAGTAAAGACATAGTTTAATGGTAGAGATTCGTTGGGCGAACACGGGCAAAAGCCCTCAAAAAAAAAATTCTTGTGGTAGCGTATAAAGGCTCAACCACAAGAATATATTCGGTCAGAGTAGCCCAGCGCAAAACGCAAAGGTACATATCTTTATTGTCCTATTCAAGCAAAACGGACACAAAACAATAGCCATTACCTCATCTATGCCCGTTAGACGGGGAAAACGAAAAGTACTAAATAACGGAAAACGAAAAGTGCCAAATACCATTAAGCACTTTTTTTTTACATTACGAACTAAACGTATTATCGCAGGCAGGCTTACCAAAAAGCCTGCCTGCGATACAAAGTGCTTTCAATCTTTGTTTTAAGGGTTGTTAAATTGGTTTTTAGCTGCTAATAAAAGATACCAACGTTGGTATCCATGTCATTGATGACCTCTACCTTAATGCCGGCCTCAGCCTATCCTATACAGCATCAAGGACAATTCCATCAAGTATTATTTCTAAGTTAAGTGATATGGAAACGGATGATACTCCTCCCGTCCATGTGACGTAATCATTTTGAGAAAAAGGCAAATCGTTGTGGGTAGATAGTGTTACTAACCCTCCAGTAGTAGCCGACAATTTAAATAAATTGCCATCCTTAGAGCCTACAAACAAGGTTATAGGGTGTTCGGGGAACCACCATTCCGGCAAGCTAAACAACGGTATGGCATTTATGCCTACGCCGAGCGCGGATATATTAACACGCACCCTGCCTTTTAACTTTATTTCGCCAATTGAATTAATGCGAAATACCGCTTGATAAGGACCAGTTGTAGATACATTAGGCGAAAAAATAAATATAGGACTCCAATCAGTTCGCTTATATTTTAGTAACTGGGAAAACCGTGCTACGGATCCGTATGATAATGCCCCTGATGGCAAAGCACCAGAGCCTATCAGCATAACTCTTTTTTCTTTGACGTTTTGTATTGAGCTATTTGCATAACTAATAGGGGTAGGCGGCAAATAAGACACTTCGGGGGCGAAATATACACTGCCCCATGTTAGGAATTTGCGGCAGCTACATACCACAGTTCGCCCATATAAAACACGTACCCCTCGCTAATATTGACAACGCCAATACTTAGAAAGGTGGGATCACAGCCGCTTACTATATAGGCTTGATAGTTAGATGGTAAGAACATGCTGCCAATAGCCTTAAAACCATCTTGGTAGGCTTGTTGCATTAGCGACAAATCCTCAATAGTTAATGGGTGTCCTCCGGGCTGTAAATTTAGTTTATTCATTAGTAATATACTATTTTATACTTGTGACCTATGGCGTTATGCCGATTTATATGTGCTCCTAGCATGGGTTCGTCAATGATAAGCGATGCAGGAACCCAGACAATAAAGTTGATTTGTTGCCAATAGTCCTGCCAAGAATATAGATAACTTAATTGAGTGTCCGAGTCGCTATAAACAAAAAAAGGCGGTTGTTGTTCCCAATCGCTCCAAACCAAACTAAGCGGCACTTGATTTGGATTGTTCTCTATCCAAATGCCACCATATGTATAATCTATGGAGTGCGCCGATATAACTGGCGCAAATGAGGGGTTAAAAACCCTATTCAAATACCATTCTAAACTATATGTCTGTGTAGTAACTTGCAGTTTATCTTTGGTCTCATTTCGGTAGCCCTCAAATATGGCATGTAAGGATTGAAGGGGCTGTAAGTTAGCCCAAATCCATTGGTGCATCTTGTCTTTGCGCAAGAAAGGGGGCAATAATCGCCATATTTGCAAATAAAAATTGACCATTATAATACAGGGTAGTACACAATTGTTGTATTAATGGGAAAAGCAGGATCTATTTCTATATAACCCGAAGTTGGTATGTATGTGGGTTTGGCGGGTGCTGTGCCGTTGGTTATTTGGGCATAGGGCAGAGCCCCAACTTGTGCCCCGACATAGTTTAACCTCAACGTTTTCACGCCTACTACTTTTTGTATTGCGTCTTCTAAGGCAGTGAGCATAAACTCACCATCAAAAGGCAGGTTGCGCAAATATCCTTTTATTGCTTTTTCAATATTCGTTTTTAATGTCGACAAATTTATTAGCGGGTCGTAATAAATATCTGCCATTACTTTTAATTTGTCGGGGTTTAGGCTAATTACTTGCACCAAAGTACCAGCGGGCTTTATATCATCTACATAAACCTCGACCGCCTGTATTTCAAGCGTTGTAAGCGGTTGTAGCCCGCTTACACCATTCTTTGCGACCTTGACTAACACAATACCCCAAGT
Source organism: Sphingobacteriales bacterium (assembly GCA_016711295.1). Lineage (GTDB taxonomy): Bacteria > Bacteroidota > Bacteroidia > Chitinophagales > UBA2359 > JADJTE01. Next base: position 130,818 of record JADJTE010000015.1, read on the forward strand.
CGTTTCTACAACAGCGGCTTGCGTCACAATGCGAGCGGCGGCATCGTCAATCGCATAATAGGGTCGGTAGTCATCGAATAGCAAATCGTGACCATATTGAAAACGATACAACATACTGCGCAACCATGTTGCTGTATTTGGAATCGCATTTGCAGCAATTGCTTCGACTTCTGCTACAAATTGAGCATATACGCACTCTTCTATCCATAGGCATACTGCTGTAATAAAAGCCCACAGCCGCCATATTGCGGCTGCACTTGTACTATTGAGCAAAGATAGTTGCGGGTCTGATAGCACATTGCCAATAATGGCATTATGCAATTCGATAACCCTATCCTTGCTTTCTATAAGCAGGCTTTTTATTTCATCAATTCTCCTTGCTTGCATTACTTAATCCTTTGCGCGTTTATGTTAACATTGTCATTGGTCACTTCTATACTTATTGTTACCATATTGTCATATTTTAAATTTGATGCTATTTTGTTGCGCAAATCAACCGCATCGCTCCGCTTGGGGGCATTCATCCAACGTATGATACCAACCCCCAGCAATGGATGTTCGCGAAAGCTACCTTTGTCGGCAATGAGTATATGCGATATGTGCTGTTCGTCTGAATAATCTATCACAAAGTCCCCAAATGCAATTTGCAGGTCTTGGTTTTCGTCTAAAATGAGGTCTGTTGCTTGCATTATTGTACTATTTTTTTCATTACCTAGGCTGCCTATGTCTGCCAAGGGCAGCGAGCCTATTGCGGCTACTACGGCAGCTTTGATAGCTGCTCCGCCGTCACCAGACACGGGCAAAGTTGTTGTTAATGCAGTGCGTAGTGCGTTGCAATAAGCGTTAATATTGCTTAGTGCTTCGACTAACGAAGGTAATTTTACCATACCTCCGATGCCGCCGCCATTAAACACTATTTGAGGGCAGTCTATACTGCATAGGTCAGAATTTAATTTAACGGTGGTTGTGTTGCCCATTACGAGCAAAACCTCCTCGACTTCGCTTGTTGCAAGCAAGTAATATGCCGTATTGTCGTTCTCAATAGGGACCAACAGTACGGTGCTTTGAAGCACTGGATAGGTTACAATACCCACCACGTAGTCATCAATTCCTGCCATTAATCGAACGTCAAATATTTGGGGCTGCCCTTGCACAATGGGCATAGCATCAATAGTCGCCTTATCTTTATCGACCCTTGTCACCCTTGCCACTACAATAGGCAACTGGTCCATGCCGCTTTGAGCAATTTCTCTAATGAGCCGCTTTATACTTGCGTTGTTATTCATGTTTTGCGCCTATTTTTATTGTTCTACGAAAACCATTCACGCCAAAAACAGTATCTATACTTTCAATATCATACAAACCTGCCCTTTCGGGGTATGCTTCATCTTGCAAATAGACCCTATCATTGTATTGTAGATACGGCTCTCCAAAAGTGGTAATGTCTCCACGATAGCCATCGTATTGATACTTGCTTAATAAATTGTCTGCCGTTGCTTGCAATTGGTTTTGGTCTATTCGATAATAAACGCGCCTTATTTCCTCTCCGCCTTGCCCCGCTGTTGCTTCTATTATTTCGTTGTTGGGCATCAACGAAAGGCAAACCACCTTTACGGCTGTTTCGGATTTAAAGCGATATGATAAGTTGCTAGTCACTACATTATATTGAACATTTAGCTTTACCTCTTTGCCGTGGGGCGGCGAAACGCCCACATACAAAGTACCTTCGTGTATAGAGCTATCAATGCCAAACTTTTGCTGCAATTGCTCCAATGCCATAGCAGCTGTTATGGCATTTAAGCGAAATGCTCCAAATTTCATATCTATAACCACATAGGGTATGGGCAAGTCCATGGCGGCTATAATTTCTGCCAAAGTAGGCGATCGAAACGACTTTGTTATAGGCTTTTGTTTGAGCAGCCAAGCGTCATCTTCGCAATGAATTTTGAAAGGAACCCCCGGCTCTGTGCGCACGACATACCCATTAAATCCGGTATATAGAACGCCATTATACCCCGAGCGTACCGTAACCTTGTCGTTTTGCCGAACAATAGCTTTTAAATCACTATCTTTTAGCCGCACGTTTTGAGGCAATTGGATAGTGCAGGTGTCGGTCAATGAACGCCCACCATGCACTATCCTGACCTCATTTGCCCACTCAAATGAGAGCCTACCTATTTTTATTTCGCTGCACAGTACCAACATTATCCGTTGCCTTGCGCCTCTGTTGCCTGCGCTTGTGCTGCCAACTGCCCTTCTATTTTAGATAGAACTGGGTGTGAAAACTTAGCAGCCACTTCGCCAAGTGCTGCTAACACAACTTGAATATCGTTTGGCGTTAATTTTAATACAATATCTTGCATTTTTTTATGTATTTATGATTTATAAAAAATTATGCTGTTGTATTGTCCACAAGGATGCCCATGCTTGCCAACGCGGATATCAACACTGCCAATGCAGTGTTGCCGCCACGACTACCAGTTATCGAAGGTGCTGTGCCGCTGGTTAATGCGGCTGACGCAGCAGACCAAGTGCCTGCTCCTGTTGCTGCATCGGTGCAAGCCCAAACCTTATAGACACCCTTGTTAGGATCGTTAAACATGATTTCGGAGGCGTTTGGAACTATTAGCTCAATTTTCCCAGTAGTGCTGCTTGGCGACTCCACTTTGATTTCGGTCAAACTTCCTGTAACTACCCTTTCGGTAGCTATGCGAGCCCTGGCTGAACTATTAGCCTCAATATAGGCGTTCCCTGTTGTACTGTTTAGTACATTTAACGCCACATGCGTTCCCGTTATACCCACAAGCCCCTCCGTACTGCCAGACACTTGAAACAGCTTACGCATACCTGTAAACTGTATGTTTCCAGTGACATTTGCACCCGATACCGTTCCTGAAAGTGGTATAAATGCATCTGGTATGTTTGATGGTGCCCATTGGACACCGTCAAACACCAATGACTGACCCAATGTAGGTGGTGTTGCTGATATATCCATGCCACGAATACCCGTAACGGTTAGCTGCATACTGGCATTATTTTGTTGCACGTCGCCATTATGCCCACTTGCGCCAAAGGCGTGACTAAAATTATTGCCGTTTAATACCAAACCTACACCAGCAGCGTATGGTGTTGCGCCGCAAAGTAGTTGCTTTCCACTCGTTTCCATCAAACTCTAATACCTGCCCCACAGTGGGGACAGTTGTATTGATAGGAATGTTTCTAAGGCGGATTACCTTTAATCCCATGTCATTGCCTTGCTCTACATCGCCGCCATGCCCATTTGCGCCAAAGGCGTGACTAAAAGTATTGCCGTTTAATACCAAACCTACACCAGCAGCGTATGGTGTTGCGCCGGGCAAAGTAGTTGCTTTCCACTCGTTTCCATCAAACTCTAATACCTGCCCCACAGTGGGGACAGTTGTATTGATAGGAATGTTTCTAAGGCGGATTACCTTTAATCCCATGTCATTGCCTTGCTCTACATCGCCGCCATGCCCATTTGCGCCAAAGGCGTGACTAAAAGTATTGCCGTTTAATACCAAACCTACACCAGCAGCGTATGGTGTTGCGCCGGGCAAAGTAGTTGCTTTCCACTCGTTTCCATCAAACCCTAATACCTGCCCCACAGTGGGGACAGTTGTATTGATAGGAATGTTTCTAAGGCGGATTACCTTTAATCCCATGTCATTGCCTTGCTCTACATCGCCGCCATGCCCACTTGCGCCAAAGGCGTGACTAAAAGTATTGCCGTTTAATACCAAACCTGTACTGGCGATGTATGTCGATGTCGTGGGCAAATCTTGCCACTCTGCATGTCCGAGCGAGTCGACACAAGTTAGTACGCGCCCCCCGGCTTCGCTGCCGTTCTCAATTCTAAGGGCATACGCCTGCCCGAACTGATTAGCAGCACTAAAATGACCTGCTACATTAAAATTGTTAAAATTGCCAAAAACAGCAGTGGCATACAAGCCAGTGGCTGTTTGCACACTTTGTTGCGGCACGAATGTAGCTGCATATTGCTGTTGGTCAGAATACACCGCAAAGGGCGATTGCCCTAGAAATGTATTGCCATTTATAACTAACTCATTATCGTTGTTGGCCAACAATGACGAAACAACCCAATTGGGAGCCGTATGTCGCAACGTCCGATGTATTGACCCGGTAGGCAGCCCGCTGCCACCAGGCGTTTGCCATATAGCTGCGCCACCGCTCACCGTCAAAACCTGCCCATCACTGCCCAGAGTGGGCAGTGGATTAGCCACCGACAGCAAAGCCCCAGAAGTGCCGTTGCCCAACAAAGAGCTATCGGTAACAACCGATTGAGTACCCCAATTGTCACCACCATTACTGCCCATCGAAGCCCATACTATATTAGTGCCGTCAAAGCTCAATACTTCGCCCTGAGCAGCACCAAGTGTGCTAATACGAATTTCATTACCCAAAATGCCGTTGCCGGTTATGATGCCCGCTGTATTGACCACTGCCGATGGGGTTCCCCATACGGCATTGCCACCAACAGCTATAATGCTTTGACCGTCCGCGACTAACGCCGGGACATCAATGCGAATGGGGCTTATAGGCAAGCCGTTGCCCACCAACAGACCGCTTGTTAAGGCGGACTGTGACCCCCAATTATCTCCTGGCAAGGACAAATTGCCGACATTAGCCCTAATGGGGTCGGAAAAAGTGCCATCACCTAATATAGTTTGCCCATCTGTAACGGTCGTCAGACCAAGAGGCGATGGGGGCGTTTGCCATATAGCTGCGCCACCGCTCACCGTCAAAACCTGCCCATTACTGCCCAGAGTGGGCAATGGGTTTAATACCGAGATAGGCGAACTTACGCCGTTGCCTACTATAGTTATGCCATCGGTCAATACTTGGTCAATTCCCCCAATGGTATTAATCTGTGCGAGCAATTGCGCCAGCGTTACCTTATAAGTAACGCCGCTTTGTGCTACGGCAAACTCGGCACCAGTGCTTGGTGCCGCAAGTAGGGGTAATTGTGAAATGCGTAAATTCATTTAGCAAACTAAGATATGGCTGTTGTTTTCCTGTAAAATAGCATCGCCGTTTTCTTGCAACAAATAACAGCTATCTGTAAAATAATCGTGCGTATTGACCTTTATTGCATTAGTGCGAAAAAAATCCAATACAGTTTGTCGGCTTGCACCCGATACCTTTGTCTGAATTGACAAAGGCATCAGCGGAACCAATGAGCTATCGATGGTTAAGGCGGGGTTGTCAGATAGCAGCCTAAATATTTCGGCTACATCGCCATACTCCTGCAATGCGATATCCCATACGTCTTGCCCACTTTCAACTAAAACGTTTTTATGATTGTCATAAAATATCATTACAAGTCTTGGCTGTATGTTAATTCAAAAGGCAGATCGCTTACTGCCTTAACAGTAAAGCGAACAGAACTTTGATACCCCTCTTCAATGGATATATCAGAATACTTCACTACAATATACGATATGCCCAATGCAGACAAGTACCTACTACTAATAGGTAATGCCGCGGGCAGTTGCATCAACTCATTAAAGCGGGCTATTTCCTCGTATGGTGGTATATTGTTTTTGGCTAACAAAAAACCAGCAATAGTTATATCATAGTCTTTGCTTGATATCAATTCCTTTACCGTTCCGATCCTGCCTTGTACTGGCGTTTCTACGATGTTTTTTTGCAAAGAAACCACTTGTATCATAACAGCAGGCTCGAACGCAAAGCCTCTGTATGGAACAGATATACCGCCTTTTGTTTGGTAATTAAATGGCTCAATTGTTATTTTATCAACAATTGGAGTACCAAGCGTTGTTATGCCGTGGTTGCTCGGGCTATCAAAAGGAACAACAATATTGCCGTATTCGCCCGATAGCCCGAGCAATGATGCTAAGTTAATGCTATAATCGCTCATGGTTTTTTAGTAGCAGGTATTCTGCTTGCCTTTTTTTGCGCCAAAACACATCATCGTCTAAATATTCTGGGTTGGGTATGTGGAGGTAGTGGCTAATATTGGCGCAAGCTATTTCATACCAGTCGTTAGGCTCTTTGTCCGACAACTTGCGATAATTAGCCGCCAATTCGGTTAGGCGGGTGACGTAGTTACTTCAAAAACCGAGCATCTCTACCATTTTCATACAAGCAGATACCTGTATTTTTGCATTAGTGCCTTTAAAAACTTCGTCACCGCCAAGCCAGCACTCATTGAGCAAAAACTGTCCAGCTTCGATGGCTTTGTTTTGCTGCATCAACGAAAATGCCTTTTGATAAATAGACATTTGTCGCGCATGGTCTTTGCCATCTGGTTTGACCACATAGCAAGCAAAAATCTGACCGTCCGCTTCTACGCTAAGGCGTATAACATTGTCTTTGCCGTATTTTTTTTTCCATTCAGAAATTTGCTTCTCAGTGGTGGTGGCGGCATTGGATTGAGGATTTTTATCTTCCATACTTTTTGTGTTTTTTTAAAATGTTAAACTCCGTAATCAATGACACCGATAACCAGCCCTAACTCTTGCATAACATCTGTGCTTTCGGCGGCTAATGACATTTTGTCGTCTTTAAACTCGCAAGCGCGTAGGGTGTCGGTAGTAATAGGCTCCACGCCGTTGTTGTACGAAACGGTAATATCAAAAGGCGGTATATCCGTTAGGCTTCTGCTGCCAGTAGGCATGGCGGCGCGTATCTTATTAATTTCTTCAATAGTAAGTTTGATACTGCCCGTACATTCTTTCGCACCCGAAACCCGCCCAACGGGACGGTTGTGTGCGCCGTAAATATTTTTTTTCTCTTGCGTTACCTCATAGGATATGCTGCCTACACCCGATACTTGGGTGTTGCCGAGCATAGAAATGCTAATGCTGCTCCATTGGTAAGTTCTGCCGTTTATTGTTGCCATAATTTTTTATATTGCAGGGTTAATAAATCCGATACTAACAATTATTTGTTCCGCCTTGCCAAATGGCACAATTACAATATATACCCTAAGTGTCCCATCGGTCAATATGCCGGGGGTACGGTTGGGCGTTTTCGTCTAATGCGGGGTCAACTATGACGGTTTGCAAAGCACTAATATTATTTGACATGTCGCCCTCAATAGCTGTTCGAACCATAGCCTCGAACATTGCCTTTGCGCTAAAATGCAGTCGCCCTGTAACCGCATCTACTTGTAACGGTGCGTTTAAGTAGGGCAACAATGATTTTCGCACTATTCGCGCCGCCGCGCTAAATACCCGATTGTATTCTATACAATAGTAATCATCTCCGCCTGGTGCCGCCGTAGGCGAGCTATTGAAGTATGTGCCAGAATAGCCTGAAAAGGTCCGAGCAAAGATATATCCCTTGTCATGCAAGGTGTCCAAATCAGCAGTAACGTATCCCGTTATGGCTATGTTGCTGCTTAGTGCTGGGTAATAAAAGCTCCGCTTTTGGGGTCATGCAAATTGAAATGTTGCACCCACCCGATGCTGGCATGTACATCGGCACGCGCGATGGTGCCCAATGCCGTGCCAATAGCAGCATAGTTGGGTTGTGGGTTGTCGGGGTTGTTGGCTACTTTCAGGTCTTGCGCAATAACCACTGATACATTACGTGCTGCAAGTGTATGTAGGTCGGCAGCAAGTGCTGCCGATGTGTTAAAGTTTCGACCTTCAAGCACTATACTTGCCAAGTACCGATAATTGCTATACTCTGCATCAACGAGGCTCTGTGCTATGGGAATAGCAGCAAGCGTGTCGGCAAAGCCGCCGCCGCCCGATACGCCCAACTGAAACACTTCGCCGCCTGCTTCGAGCAATAGCATTGCTGCAAAATTGCCAGTAGGACTAAGCATGTCTGCCATGGAGGTGCCCGACCGGTGCGAGCAAAAACCACAATTTAGCATTGGAGGCAAGCCTAAAAAACTCGCGTACATGGTGATATACCAAGACCCCATTTGCATTGTCGTATGCTTCGTCAATCAGGTATTGCGTTGCCAACTGTCGGGCAGACGTAAGCTGTACTACATTGCCTACGGTATAGTTTGCAGTACCAATACCCGTCGCAATAAAAGCACTGATGCTTTCGAGGCGGTAGTTGCGGCGGTTTAGTCCGCCGGTGGCTTGCTGTATGGTTACTTGTGGCTGTGGCATGGCTTAGTTTAACTTTTGGGTTTCATTATGCTTGTTGGTGCGCTCATACGTATAAAGACCAATACCAGTAGCCTTGCTATGGCGTTTCGCATCGTTAAAGCCCTTATCGGCAAATACGCTGCCATCGCCAACAATATGACAAGTCTTTTCGGTCGGGTTTGCGACAAAGTATTTATCCGCTTTTGATTGCCATTTTTGCTTTTCGGCGGCGGCATCGTTCCTTTTTTGCTGTTTTTCTGAAACATTAACCGCCGTTTTAGCCTTTTCAATGGCGGCGATAATATCAGATTCGGTAGCTGTTTCGGGCAGCCCAAGTGCTTTTGCTATCTTTTGCATATTACAGTAGTTGTAAATAAAAATCAGAATAAATTATGTTATTTTCCTTCGGCATATTTGCATTGCCCACAGCAACACGACCGCGATACGTTCCTATTGTACCGTAATCGTGTGTGTGCTTGTGCGGCGCAACGCCGCTATACTCATAGATACCATTGCTGTTAGCATCTAAACCCGACTCGGACATGGTAGGCATTACATAGCCATTGCCCACTATTTCGGTCACGCCATTTACTATTACCGTAATAGCCCCTGCCTGCACCGATGCTGATAATTCAAAACCTGCATAATAGTATGCAGGCGGCACACCTACTCCGTTAGTATTACCTACAAACACCATAGAAGCATAGACTTGGTTGCCCTCATTGTCGGTCGAGCGCAACCATATAGCGATGTCCGAATTGTCATCTTTCGTTACAGTAAAGACATTCATATTGGGGTGGCTTGTCGATCCCATAAAAACGTCTCCTATCTTGTTCACGCCCCATTGAAGGTGGTCGATGACCAAACCTCCCTCTACCTGAATGTCGGGTTTGAGGGTTAAGGCGTTTGTTGCGGGGTTGTACGCCACCACTTTAATGCCGCATTTGTGCAGTTTGTGTGCCGTAGGTGCTTCGCCACCACCACTTATTAAAATTAATCCTTTTTCATAGCTACGTTGTGCGCAAAATGGCGCGCAAAGAGTTTCCTGACCAGTAAAAGCCCCAAACATGCCCACTTTGGCGCGGGTCAAGAAAGACCAAATACTGCCCTGCTCTATGGGGTTATCCAAGTTGGCAAACATTTTGGTAGTGCCTAATGCGTAGTAGCCAGATTTACCTTTTACGTAGGCAATGCACGATGGGCAATCGGAGGCTAATACCGGAGTAGCACCCAAGCCCAATTTAACGCCACCTGCCGCGTACCAAGGTGTGCGATTATCTTCGATAATATCGAAGCCGAAATATCGAACAAATACACCATCACGCACACCGGGTCTGTTGGTTTAATGCTTGCTGATTTTTAAATGCGTGTCATTTGCAACCATGCTCCAATAGCTCTCTGCGTCCAATACCAATACCCAAGCATCGTTTTTGTGCGCCGGGTATTTAGTATTTAGCTGTTTGCGCAAACGCTTGATATCTTCGGCTGTAACAACCCGATAACCGTCTGCTGCCAGCGCATTGGTGCCGGGCGTTTGGACAATGGGCGTATGGCTGCTGTCCGAAGTTGGACCCAAGTTCCACATGCAATCTATCTCTATCTTAGCAGCCAAGTTATCGCGGGTGTCACTCAAATAAGACTCTCGTTTGTTATATGCCAATTCTATTGTTTCTATGTCGCGAACCATGATAGCTTCGGTAGCATAGTTATCCAACTCCACAAAATCGGGGGTGTCGGTACGCTGTACTACAGGGCGTGGATAGGTCGGGTTTCGCTCAACAGCACCGGGAACACCTGAATATGCAAGGTTAATTCTGTTGTATTCAACAAAACCCGTCATATTGCGCATGTGCTTAATCACAGAGCTGTCCTTGTAAAACTCACCATCATGCGCTAATCAGTTGGTCAACCCAAATTTCTTTTTGAATACCTGCCATAATATTATTATGATTTTTGTTTTAAAAAGCACTATCTACGTGCAAAGTTTATGTTACGTGGGGCGTGGGTATAGGGCGGCGAGCCAAATGTATTGCAGTTGTCGAGGCTAAAAAAGCAGAACAAAGCTGCCCAAATATAAATGTAAATTTTAATTTTCATATTTTGATAATTTGTTTTCTAACTCAGAAATGCGTAAGCTCTGCTTTCGAGCTTTTTCATCAAGCAGCAGAATGTCTAAAAAAAATTGTAATGTAAGTGCCACTTCTTGCAAGGCTACATCTTTGTCCCTTCGCGACTTTATCGGCTTTTGATTGATTGGTTTAATAATCCCCTTCAAGGGGGGACCAATCCTGCCATGCGCAGCCTTATTATTATGGGCAATACCATAGGTACGCCTGTTTTTTCCCATTTGCCAACAGCTTGCTCAACAGCATTGGAGAGCGATTTATTACTCAGCAAGTCGGCACTCAGAAGTGGCAGCACAATGGCTGCCTCCCCCACGAGGACCTTTAACGCTTCGGCGATGTCTTGACCTGCCATAATCTTTGGCGACAGTTCCAAGTCGTACATCCCGCGCAAGTGTTCAATATGTGCCAATATGACATCTCTCATATCCCTATCATATTTCACCTTGTCGGCTTCGATTACGACAATGCGTCTCGACATATTAGCAAATGGATATTTAGCTTATTCTTCAAAAAAAACAGAACCCCGAATATGGGCTATTTTGGCAGCCTGCAAGTCGTTAAAGAGCGCGGGGTCTTTCTTGCTCAAAGCGACAAGTTCACCGGCTTTGTCTAAACGGTCGTATTCTTCTACCAAATTGACGCTTTTGCCGCCGTCACCGCCGCCGCCCTGTGCATTAATAATGGCTTGGGGCGATTTGTACGCTGTTTTTTTGTGCAAAAACGGTTTTGTGGTTTCGTAATCGCCAAGTGCCAATTTTAGCAAATGCTCGCGGTCAGCCAAAACCAATTTGCCCTGAGCAATGGCATCATCTATCAATCGCTCCGCCTTATCTTGCTTTTGCTGTTGCTCCAACTCCGCCATCCTATCGGCTTGCGCCTGGAATTAGCGACATTCAATTGAATGGCAGATTCTACTTGTTGTTGGGTTGCGTCGGGCGGCAAACCCAACGACAAAAGAACTTCTTTGTTAAACATAACAGGTATGTTTTTTTTGTTAATTTTTGGCACTATTGCCGATGTTTCCGATTTTGCCAAATCGCCGCCCAATAGCAGAGTGTCGTTTCCGTCCTCATACAAGGCTATGGCATTGGGGTTGCTCGGTATATCTACCAACGATATTTCTATAAGCTGACAAGCCTTTACCGTCATATTCGATTGTCCCTTTTTTATCAGGGAATCCTCGTCCGACCACTCGATAACGCGAATGCCGACTGATGCGGCATTCAATATACCCTCATGAAATTTGGTTTTCATTTGCACAGCAAAGGGGTCTTTTTCGTCAAATATAGGGTCGGCTAACAACTTATTATCTTCCACCCGCAAGTTCTCCCACCTGCCATATGGCAGCCTATATCCGTCAGTAGCATAACGCTCGTGGTTGTATAACATAACGGGGTTTTTTCTAAAATTAGAAAGGTCTATTCCGTCCGTCCGTACCCACGTGCCGTAACTATTGATGTCTTCCGTAGAGACCACTATGCTTTTTCTTTCAGACATGCTTTTTGGCTTAATTGCAAGGCAAAGATACAGCACTAAAAAACAGTTTCCAAATTTTTTTTACACTAAAATACTCAAACACAACAAAATACAGAAAATAAAATATAGCATAAGATTTTTTTTTGCAAAAACAATTTCTTGCTGCATCTTTGCTATTACAATGGCAAAAAGCAAAGATCTAGAAAAGTCATTAGCCAAAATACTATATGTAGAGAAGGGGCTAACATTGGCGGCAATTGCCGAGCAAGTCGGCGTATTGCCCAAAACCGTAGGGGTTTGGGCAAAGGAGGGCGAATGGGAGAAACTCCGTGCTGGTTATTTGGGTACACCTACCATGACGGTAGCTGCGCTGCTCAATAGCATAAATGCTATTGCAGAGGCTGCCGCCAAAGACGGTAGGGCCATCAACGCGAAGGAAGCCGACACCATCGCCAAGCTAACGGCAAGCATCAAAAGCATAAAAAAGGAATTAAACGTTGCCATTTATGTTGAGATATTCATGGAATTTGGCACATGGCTATTCAGTTTTAACCCCAATGATGCCAAGCGATTCAACGACTATCAAAAGCAGTTTATTAGCGAAAAAGCCCGATCTATAAAATAATGAACGGACGCAACCACCTAAAGCAATTTGAGGAGTTTAGTCGCAATCTGCAAGAAGCAGAACAGACAAGCCCCATCAACGAAACGTCCACCGAAAAAAATAAACGGAAGGAGCGGCTTACAAGCAACTACCCCGAGTTCCTCGCCTACTACCTGCCTCATTATGCTACGGCTACCCCTGCCACATTCCACCTCAACATAGTGCGGCATGTGGTGCAAAACCCAACTTGCTTTAGTGTCATACACTGGGCAAGAGACCACGCCAAGAGTGTTACAAGCAGTGTAGCTCTGCCGCTTTTTATGATGTTAAAGCCCGGCGGCAGCCTATTCAAAACGATGCTGCTGGTCAGCAAAAACTACGACAATGCAGCCGACTTGTTAGCGGGTATAAAAAAAGAACTAGAAAGCAACAACCGCATTATCGAAGACTTTGGCGAACAGCGAGGGTATAGCCAATGGGAAGCTGGCAATTTTGTCACAAAAAACGGCATTGCATTCCGAGCCTTTGGGCGTATGCAATCGCCAAGGGGCACGCGCAAGCGAGCATATCGACCAGACTTTATTGTCATTGACGACATCGATGATGACGAAATCATAGAAAATCCATACCGGCTTGATAAGGCCTGGAATTGGATAATGCAAGCACTGATACCCACTCTATCTATCAAAGGCGGTAGAGTATTAGCCGTACAAAACCTATATGCAGAGGACTGCCTGATAGGTCGTCTTTACGACCGAGCAGTAGAACTGCAACGCGCTGGACATCATAGCGCGTATGTCGATACGGTTAATATATTAGACAAGCACGGAAACCCGTCTTGGCATAGCCGGTTTACGCTACAAGAGTGTCAAAACATGGTAGCCATTTTAGGATACATAGGGGCGCAACGAGAGTACTTCAACAACCCGATAAGAGGGGGCAAGCATTTTCGCAGCGACCTCGTACAGTACCGGCAAATGAATCACAACGATTATACATTGATTGTGTCCTATTGCGACCCCTCGTTTTCGCAAAAAGGAGACAGCAAGGCGATTGTATTAATCGGATATAGACCACCTGGCTTTTATGATATATTGAGGGTTTATTGTGGCAACGCCACCATAAACGAAATGATTACATGGCACTACGATTTGGAGAACTATTGCAATAAGCAACATATTGCGGTCAGACACTACATGGAAGATGTTTTTTACCAAAAAGCCAACTTGGACATGTATTATCAAAATTATGCAAAAGAAAACAACTTGCCCATGTTGCCGATTGTCGGCGACAAGCGGAAAAAACCCGAAAAAAAACAACGGATATTAGCCATGACAGCCCTGTTCGAGAGTGGGCAAGTGTGGTTTAGCGAAGCAGACAAAAACAGCCGCCATACCAAAGCCCTCATAGAACAGCTATTGGCATTCGAGCCGCCACGACAAACACAGATGGACGGACCCGATGCACTCGAAGGGGGAATTTTTATCATAAAAAACGCCGTTACCGATTGGGCGGGTGCCTTAGTATTAGGCAAACGTATCGGCAACAACAAGCGAGTATAATCCATGTTCTTACTTCAATCGGACTTTAAAGGTCAAATACAAGACCAAACATTAGCTATCGCCATACAAGGCGATAGCAGTTTGCTAAATTCAGCAGAACGCACCGCCATCGCCGAAATGACATCATACCTAACAGCACGGTACGATTGTGACAAGGAATTTGCCGACATATTCGAGTACAACAACTTCGATAATTATGCGGTGGGGCAGCGCGTTTTGCATAATGGCTTATTATATGTACCAGCAAGCGAAATAACACAAGTGCCACCCGGCAACGAGCCGCCGCCTATATATACCGATACAAGCAACTATGCAGTAGGCGACCATGTTTTGGTCATGCCTTCGGGCAAACAATACACTTGTACTGCTGCAAGCACCAATAACACTCCGCCCGATTCCGCTTATTGGACAGCCGCAACCATACAGTACTGGCTACAAAAGGATACCCGCAACCCATTATTACGCACTTATTGCATAGACATAGCACTATATCATTTGCATTCCCGCATCAATCCAAGGCAAGTTCCCGAACTAAGGCAGACCCGATATAGCCAAGCTACCTCCTGGCTAAAAGAGGTAAGTGCGCAAAAAATAAATCCGCAATTGACCCCCTACACCCCGATTGGTGTAGGGGACAACGATACCACACACGACTACGTTTTATTTGGCGGTAATCTACCACGCAAGCTGCATTTTTAGCCAAACGCTAAACAAGTGAGTAAAATAGCGTTTAAAACCTTTAGAAGCAGTTTTAAAAACTAAGAACAGCGAAAACCCCATACACAATACCGCTTTTATTCAAACCTCCTTAAAATGGCTTAAAATGGCTACATCTAATAAGGACATAAATACCGCCGCCCAAAGCATTGTGTTGGGCAAATTGGAGCAACAAGCAGTCATGCGCCGCGCCCAAGACATCGAAACTTGGCGGCGGGCTTTGCGTATTGCCGAAACCATCGGAAACCAAAACCGTATACCGATTTATGGGGGCATAGCCTTATTGAATTGCTCACAGACAGAGGCAAAGTAGTAGGCGCGGAATTAGTACCGCGCAAACATGTCAGACCAGAGTTTGGCGACATTCTCATTAGGCAAGGCGACCCATCGCAACGCATCGTATACACCGAACCAGTTAATGCCGACTACTTACTACCAGTAGGCAGCCGTGACAATTTGGGCTTACTATTAAAGGCAGTACCATATATTGTTTATAAACGAGGGGCGTTTGGCGATTGGGCACAATACGCCGAGCTGTTTGGCATGCCTTTCCGGCTTGCCAAATACAAAGCATACGACAACAAAACCCGCAATATCTTAGAGGCTGCCATGCGCGACATGGGTAGTGCCTCTTACATGGTCATACCCGAAGAGGCATCGGTCGAGATACAAGCTATCAGCGGCACTGGCAACAATAGCGGCAATTACGATATGCTAAGGCAAGCATGTAATGAGGAACTGGCAGTACTCATATTGGGGCAAACTATGACGACAACAGACGGCAGCAGCCGCGCACAGTCCGAAACGCATTTTAAGGTAGAAGAACAAATAACTCTTGATGACATTCTGTTTTTAGAATTTGTTCTCAATTGGGCGTTCAAACAAATGATGATACGCCACGGTTGCCCATTAGACGGCTGTACTTTCCATTTGCCCGAGACCGAAAAGTTATCAAAAGAAGTACGGTTAGATATGTTGTTAAGAATTAACAAAGAAGTTGCACCCATTGACCCCGAATATATAGCCAAAGAATTTGATGTGCCTTTGCTCGACAAACCCACAAAAATAGACAAGGGCAATATCGAAAATAACAAACAAAAAGAAGCAGAAAAAAAAGAGTTTAACCTCATAGACGACTACTATAACTGCCCACACAACCATAGCCACCCAGCCGAACTCACTTTGGCAGACCCCGACGACAACGAAGTACAAATGGCGTTCGACAACCTAACCGAAGCCATATACAACGCAAGCATACCCACCGACACAAGCATACCCGAACCCTTATACAATGCCTTAGTCAAGGCATTGACGAAGGACGTTAGTTTCGACTTTGCAAATGAAGAACAAGAGGGCGAAGCCTTTAAAGCTGCTATACAAAATAACATACATGCGTTTTCATGTGCAAAATCGTACACCGAACTGATGCTAATGCGCCAATTGCTGTTGGACGACAAGGGTGATATACTGCCATTTCACCAATTTAAAGACCGTGTAAGCGGCATTTACGACAAGTACAATATTGCCCACTTGCAAGCCGAGTACCTACATGTTATAGCGGCGGCACAAGCAGCAGGACAATGGAACGAAATAGAGGCAAACGAAGGCAATATGCCTTATTTGCGCTATTTGACCGCTAATGACGACCGTGTGCGCGAAACACACCGCACACTAAACAATGTCGTTGTACCGGTCAATGATCCATTCTGGGATACATATTACCCGCCAAACGGTTGGCGTTGCCGGTGTGATGTGGCGCAAATAACCAACCTACAAGCACAAAAAAACAAATACAGCATCAAGACAGGGGATGATGCTGGTAGGTTGGCAAAAGAGGCATTGGATAACAAAAAGTTCTTTGGTAAAAACTTTGCAAAAGCAAGCGACTGGTTCGATGCCACACATCCCAACTTTAAAGGCTTAGATACTACCAAGTTAAGTGCCGAAAAAGATTATGGCATAAAACCACCCAAGGCAACAACTGCCCCATTGCCAGCATTGAGCCAAGACGAGTTTGATCAACAATGGCAGACATTGACAAATGGCAGCACACGCGCCGATGGCTTTGTGTGGACAGATGTACTAAAAACACCGCTGTATGCCGACAAAAAACTGTATGACCACCTTATTAAAAACGAAAAGCCCAAGCAACCGCATTACAGCGTATTCAACCGCGCCCAAGCAACCATTAGCCAACCTGATGAAATTTGGTTTGGCTGGATAGAAAGCACCAAAAAGGGGCGGCTTGCCAAGGTTCACCTGAAATTCTATTCCGACAAGCTCATTATTGTGTTTAGCGATGAACAGTTAAATATAATAAGCATATATGCCGCACCGCTTGATACTGCCAACCATTATAGGAAAGGCATTTTGCTATATAGAAAAAAATAAGCCCATACCGTAAACGGCAAGGGCTTATTAACAATATTCGTGGGCGGCTCTACAATGTTCAATCGTCTGCCCTTATCCTATTGCACTGCAAAGATACCACAATTATGCCACAAACCACCATTACCCATGTAAAAACTGCTTCTTTGGACAGCAGCCCATATGACGAGGCTACTTATAGCATTTTGATATATGCCATACACCCGCTTACACAAGCAATAATTCGGTTTTCGTGGACAGATGCCGACATGATAGCAGCGGGCTGTTACAGCCCTCATGACTTGATAGGCAAAACCATAGTATTAGACGCACAAGACCGCATTACTAACATTATATAAACTACGGCACCATGCCACAAACAGTTTGGAACTTTCAGGTAGGAAACGATGCCATCAATCATGTCATTGCCAAAATAAACAATGGCATGGGCAAAATGGTACAAGTTGCACAGCAGTCCGAAAACGCATTTACACACGCGGCAAATCGCGCCACCGACCGATTTAATCACTTTTTTGACAACATGCCAACGGCATTGCCCAAGTTATCGGCGATATTCCGATACTTGGGCAAGTAACCGATAAACTCGCTAATCCGTATGGAGCAGCCATAGCAGGTTCCTTGGCATTGGGGACTGGTCTGTATGAAGCAACACAAGCGGCAGCGGGTTGGGAAACCAAAATGGCAGAAGTAAACGTAACCGCCAACCTAAGCAAATCAGAATTGCGCCAACTCTCTGACCAAATTATGGCTATCGGGCGGGGGAGCGGACAACTACAACAGGCTCCCAACGCATTTAATCGCATCTTGTCTGCCGGTTTAAGCACCAACGATGCCCTTGCCGCCTTAGAGCCAACGCTCAAAGCGGCAAAGGCAGGCTTTACCGACCTCGAAACCGTAGCAACTGCCGTAGCTGGTGTTTTTAATGCCGGCGACGTTAAAGACTTCACCCAAATTTATGACGTACTGTTTGCTACCGTGAAAGCGGGCAATGCAAACTTTAAAGACATTGCCGACTTTCTACCCAAAATACTGCCTGGGGCAAGGGCAGCGGGGTTTGGGCTTAAAGAGGTCGGAGGGGCATATGCCTTTCTTACAGCAGCGGGGTTTCAGGCTGATGATGCCGCCAACAGATTAGCCAATACATTCAAGGCTTTTAGTGACCAAGATGTGATATATGGCACTAAGCAAAAAAAGGGATTAATTAGGTCGGGCATTCAGGTATTTGACACACAGGGCAACATAAAGCCCATGCTCGACATACTAAACCAATTGTCCGACAAGGTAAAGGGCTTGCGCTCCGATGCCGAACGCATCGCTTTTATGGAAAATTTGGGCTTCGATATGGAGGCAGCAGCCTCCATCAATGCCATGATACAAGAAAACAACAAGCTAAACGATGCCATGAATGCCGTTACCAACAGCACAGGGCAGTTTGAATTGGCAGTCGAAAACTCGGTTACTTCATTGGATAGTTATAAGGCGTTTTTAGACAATATCTATGGCATCAAAGTAAAATTGGGCACTTACCTTTTGCCACTCGTCAGTTGGGGTTTTGGCGTGCTAAACAAAGCTATGGAAATGGGCATTGCGCTGGGCGGACAAATGGCAACCGCCATTAGCGGTTGCCGCCGCACGCTATGTAGCTGGTTTAGCCCAAATGCTTACATGGACGAACCTAACAGTACAGGCAAGCAAGGCATGGGCGGTTGTGCAAGCACTCCTCAATGCTACCTTATGGGCAAACCCCATAGGCGTAGTAGTGGGGGCTTTGGCACTATTAGCAGGGGGGCTATATGTTGCTTACCAAAGGTCGGCAACATTTAGGGCGGTGATTGCTGGTACTATGGCTGTTGCCAAAGAAATAGTACCTATATTAATGGGGCTTGGCAAGGCTATATTGGGCATTTTTACTTTCAG
The DNA here is from genome assembly GCA_016711295.1 of Sphingobacteriales bacterium. Lineage (GTDB taxonomy): Bacteria > Bacteroidota > Bacteroidia > Chitinophagales > UBA2359 > JADJTE01. Next base: position 149,722 of record JADJTE010000015.1, read on the forward strand.
CCCAGCTATGATTGCAGCAGGGATAAAGCAGACCGTAGCGACAGTACAAAAAGCCGATTTTAGCGGGGCATACCAAAAATCATACGACAATAGCCTATTGCAAGAACAGGCAAATAAGGTAACAGAACAGGCAGCAGTCGGGCGCACCGAAGCGGCGGCAAAAGCCGTTGTCCAAAAACAGACCTTACCCACCTTGCCACAAGTGCCTACTGTACCAGTTGCCAACGTGCCCAAGCTACCCAACATACCACAGCCCACCTTGCCACACCAAACCAACAGCATGGCAACAGCGGCAAAAGTAATACAACTAAGCCCGCTCGGACTGGAAGTGGTCAATATAGGAAAGGCACAGCAATACGCCAACGGTGCGAGCCAAGCAAGCAACGCCGACCACACAGCGAACCACGACCGATTACCGACAGTACCACCCACCGCTACCGCCAACAGCGGCAATAAGACGGTTCGCATAGACAAACTGTTCGACAATATTGTGATAAACGTACAACATGGCAAGCACGATGCGGGTATTGATGAATTTGAGCAGAAGCTCAGACGTGTATTAGAACGAATTAAAAGCGACACATCTACCATATTCTAAGCAATGCCTATTATTAGCGATATAGCACGTGTGCAACTAAACTTTAACGAGTTTAGAAAAAACCGATTGCGATTTGTCGGCACTATTGCCGTGGGCTTTTTTAAAGACGACATATTTAAGGCAGGCGGGTTTATTGATAACGGACTGCAAAAGTGGATAGAACGAAAAACCAAAGCACCAAAAAAAACGCGCCTTACTCATTTATACGGGTGCTCTAAGGCGGAGCATGCGCATCTTGCGACTTAGCGGCAACAGCATTACCGTAGGTTCGCAAGGCATTAGATACGCACAAATACATAATACGGGCGGCACCATTACACAAATCCCTACGGATAGGCAACGCCGCTTTTTTTGGGCGCAATACCGACAAACCAAAAACGACATGTGGAAACACGCCGCACTTGCCCAAATAATTAATATCCGCATACCCCAACGCAAATTTATAGGACAATCGGCAGGACTTAACAAACGCATTGAACGACAATTAACAAGAGAGTTAATGCGTATTCTCGAAACCAATTTATAACTATGTGGCATACTACACTATTTCAACTGTTGCACCAACGCCTATTTGCCCAAGTGTTGCTACCTGACGGCAAACCAGAAATACTTTGGATTGACTTTTACAACAGCCAAGACCTGCATGTAAAAGACAGCCCCATAAACAACGAACTGCCTATTCCATTTCCCAACGTACTAATAGAACTTAGCGATATAAAATACCGCAACGACATCGGCAACGCCTTAGTGCAAGAAGTATATGGCACTTTGCGCATCTATGTTGGGCAAGAGCAGTACGCCGATTCGTACCAATTGACCACAGACTACGGAGGCAGTGCCGCCACACAGCCCGATGCACTAAAAAGGTACGCCCTGCTCCAACGCATAAACAACGCCCGCATGGGCTAACAGGTGTGCCCCTTACTGCGCCGCTATACCGCATAAGCGAACAATTGGACATAGACCACAGCAACGTCATTTACGACCTAATCGAATACAACTTGCTTGTAATTGACACTTCGGCAAACGATGCAGCACCCATTGCCTACCAACAAAAACCAATAGAACACCTGCACATTAACCCCGATTACAACGTAACACCACCCAACACACACCGACAAACCAGCGAGCAAGACGAGGTAGTTAATCAAAACCAAACAAACACGCCGCCAACTCCTTATTTCATTCCTTAAATTTTTATTATACCATGAACGCATTAAGAACACCTTCGGCTTCGAGCATTGCCACATATCTGCGCGTTTGCCCACACCTACCCCTAAACGCCGAGCAGCACAACGAACTTTTTCACCAAGCACCACAAGCGGGCATTAGTGTCGTCACATCTAAATATGGCTTGGCTTTTGTCCAAGAACACGCGCAGGCTATACATACCTGCAAAAACGAAGCAATAGCATGGTACTTCAAGTACCAAATGACCAACAAAATAGACGGCTACGGACTTATCAAAGCAACCAAAACTCGCCTTAGCTTGTATAGGCTGCCGGTGTAGGTTGGCTGCGATTAAGCAATTTTGAAAAAGTTTTATAACTAATGTTCTGTCAAAAAAAAATTTATCACTAATTTTGCATTTATTTAATAAAAATCAATTACTATAATGGCACGTATTTCTAAGGTTATTAATTTAAGTGAATCTGACAGGTTAGAGTTACTTCGTATTACTAAAAGCGGCACTCATAAAAGTCGCAAAGTTACCCGTGCCCTTGCTTTGCTATCAATGGCAGACGGAAATGGTCCGCTTGTATTGGAACAAAGTTTGGGTCTTAATCGAAATGCTTATTACACGTTGAAACGTCGTTATCTTTCAGAAGGACTTTCTGCTGCCTTAGATGATCTCCCACGTAGCGGACGACCACCCAAGATAACCGAACACATAGAAGCCAAAATTACGAGCATTGCTTGTAGTGATGCTCCTGCGGGTTCGTCCAAATGGACTTTATCGCTTATTAACGATAAATTAGTTGAATTAGGTTGTGAGCATAGTTTATCAGATGAATCTATTCGTTTAGTTTTAAAAAAAGTAAACTCAAACCTTGGCAGAAACGACAATGGTGTATTGGTATGATAAATGGCGAATATTTAGCCAATATGGAAGATATTTTGGACATTTACGCTGCTCCGTTCAGTGGCATCCCTAGAATTTGCTTTGACGAGCGACCTTGCCAACTGATAGGTAACGTACTTGCTCCGATACCTGCCAAACCCAATAGCACTAAAAAGAACATCAGGAGTATATAAGAAACGGCGTTTGTAATGTCTTGTTAGCCTATGACATAGATACAGGGCAACGCTATTTGATGGTAACGGAAAGCAAAACCAAAGCGGATTATGCCCAATTTATGAAGTGGCTTTTAGATACCCATTATCCGAATGCAAGTAAAATACAACTCGTTCAAGATAATTTTAGCACCCATTCTTACGGAGCTTTTATGAAAATCTGCCCTTTGATGAAGCCCGAAAAATAAAAAACATCCTTGAATTTCATTATACGCCTAAGCATGCTTCGTGGCTAAACATGGCAGAGATAGAGTTCTCGGCACTTTCAAGGCAATGCTTAGACCGACGAATACCCAACATAGATATGCTGCGGCAAGAAGCCTTAATTTGGCAAGATGAGCGAAACAAAAAGCTATAAAAGTACATTGGTCTTTTACCACAGATAAAGCAAGAGAAAAATTAGAAAATAGATATAATGAAGTTGGTAGCAAAAATAAAACAAAAACAGATGCGTAATTAAATCAAATTAATAATTAATTAATTGTATTAACTTTTCTGTTAGAACACTAATTTATCGTTAATAAGCGATAAAGTCCATTTGGACGAACCCGCAGGAGCATCACTACAAGCAATGCTCGTAATTTTGGCTTCTATGTGTTCGGTTATCTTGGGTGGTCGTCCGCTACGTGGGGAGATCATCTAAGGCAGCAGAAAGTCCTTCTGAAAGATAACGACGTTTCAACGTGTAATAAGCATTTCGATTAAGACCCAAACTTTGTTCCAATACAAGCGGACATTTCCGTCTGCCATTGATAGCAAAGCAAGGGCACGGGTAACTTTGCGACTTTTATGAGTGCCGCTTTTAGTAATACGAAGTAACTCTAACCTGTCAGATTCACTTAAATTAATAACCTTAGAAATACGTGCCATTATAGTAATTGATTTTTATTAAATAAATGCAAAATTAGTGATAAATTTTTTTGACAGAACATTAGTGTTCTAACAGAAAAGTTTTTAAGACCATTTTAAAAATGCAAATAACTGAATATCAAGTAATTATATTAAAAATTAGTGCCTTAATTTTTTTGTCAGAACATTAGTGTGCGCGGTACACTCGGGAGGTTTTCATTGGGGCTAACTACGGCGTATAGTTCGGGTAATTCGTCTTCGGACAATTCTTGATAATAGTCGCCCATTTCTATCACTTTGTATTCTAAGGGGTAATCATAGTATATGATGCCACTTTCTTCGAGCAATATTGCTTGTTCTATGGTTTGGGGTTCGAACTTGATGTATTGGTATGTAGTTGTCATTTCGGTAAGGGTAGAGCCATATAGATTTCGATGGGCTTCTGCCATTTTTTCGACCGTAAATGGGTTTTGTCGACGGTTTTCTAGAATGGTTTTGCTGGGAGTTCGGTTGTTTACTCTATCATCTATATTAAAAACGATAGGGTTGCTTGTTTTCGAAGAGTAATGCGATACGGAATCTAGGTTTTCTTTTTGGCAAGACAATATGGATACGATAATGCCAAAGATGCCCAAAAGTAATGATGATTTGTTCATAAAAGTATGATTTTCAAGTTACCCCTACTCCTTTCTTTCAAGTGGTGTTTTGGGTTAGCCCACCGCTGGCTGGCACTACCCGAAACTATGTACACTTGTTTCGCATAATCGCCGCCAACGCCCGCACAGCCGCAGGGAGCATTAGAGCCTTATCCGGTGGGCTGGTGTTGGCGGCTTTTTAGTTATTCTAATATGCGTGAAATCATCTCGGATCTTCCCAAACTATTTCGATGAATCTGGCTTCTTCCATCCACTCATTGCAGAGCGATCCACAATTATTCCCTCCGATTCCGCCAACGGTGAATATTACTTCACAACTTCCATTGTAAACTGGATAATTCTCATCATAATAAAACTCCGTATCACTAATACCGTATAGATATTCATCATTAAGTGTATATTTTTCTATTTTCGCATGTATTGTTGGTTGACTAAGAAGGTAATCAATAGTGGCTTGGAAGCAACAAGGGTAATTACCCGAAAAACGGTCTGCATCTTTATGGCAAGCCATAAGCGAAAATAGAAAAACAATAAAAATAAATATTTTACTTTTCAACATCTCTGCCAAAATAAAGGCTAAGCAAATATGAAAAAAGCATTGAAAAAGCGTTAATTTTGAGTTTCTAAACCTTAAAAAAACGCTATTCAATGCTTGATAGAAATAACTTTTCGCGCTGTATCGGTCCCGTGCAAATGTAGGTATTTTATGGGAGATATTGCATTCATTTCTTTGTATTTCTTATGGTGGCGGCATTCGCACCCTAAGCCGCTATACGACATATAGCGAACGCAGCCTGTTCCGATTTATCAGACAAACAATAAATTGAATTCGTTGTTTTTAAGAATATTTAAATGTTTCATTCATAAAGAGGGCTGTATTTATTTATTAGTAGCCGATGAAACGGTTGAGTCGAAATCGCGAAAATCGACCTTCGGTCAGGGACGCTTCTATTCGTCCGTGCTTCCAGACGGCGATTAATTCGGTGTGTTTTTTCGGTTTTTCTTTGGTAGAGGTAGATAGCGAGAAATCCTATTTTTGGGGCTAAACCAAGTAGTACACAACGAACAAGACAAGGCACGCATAGCAGTCGAAAAAGCGAAAAGAGCAGCGGGCAAAGGTAAGCCCAAAGGGCGAAAAAGGGCACAAAGAACGCCCCCAAAAAAGCGATGTTGCGGCAGATGCGCCCGAACAAACTGCGTCATTTCGTACATTTAAAACTTTTTCGAAAGTATAATGAGCTTATTATCAAGCCTTTGCCCGGACTAAACTTGTCGTACTTAATCCTCGATTCAGCCTACGGCAATAGCAAATACTTGCAATTAGCCAAAGAAAAAGGACTATGCGTCATTTCCAAATTGCGCCAGTCACCCGCCTTGTTTTTCCTACCCGATACGCCCCAAAATGACACCGATACGCCCAACAAAAAACGAGGAAGACCCCAAAAATACGGTCGTAAAGTCGACATCAAAAACTTGCCCGATACACTCATCGTCTCGAAAAAACAGAAAACGGCATACACTACACCATCTATCAATTTCAGGCATACAATAAAGAAATGCCTGCGTTTTTGCTCAACGTAGTTTCGACAAAAGCCACCAACCTCAAAACAGGCAAAGTGGCATACCGTCATCTTTCTCGAACGACCTCCAACTCGATGCCCAAACGATGATGGCATATTACACATTGCGCTTCCAAATTGAGTTCGATTTTAGAGATGCCAAACAACATTTTGGACTGCACAAATTCAAAATTATCACCAAACGCAACTCAATAATATGTTCAATCTCGCTTTTCTGGCACTTGTCGCTGCTAAGGTTTGGCAACAACAATGGGCAATAAAACTCAAGCAACCCAAGCTCTCGCTGCTTGACCTCAAAACCATAATTAAAGCCCAAAAAAACCTCGAAAGCATTTTAAAATTGCACAAAAACAACCTAAATGTTTTTTTAAACCCCGATTTTGTGGCTAATTTCGTCCCAAATGACATCATTAACGCCGCTTAAATGGCAGAGATGTTGTATGAAAAAGTTATTTTTTCTAAAAATTGTATTTGCCGTCTTTATTCTTAGCAACTTGGCCGCCAATGTATTGGCACAAAACCAACGTTTGCTAACCTTGCTCAACGAAAACACTGTTACACTTTCTGCCGAACAACAGCGCGTTTTGAGCAATATCCGCTCCTTGCCCTATACCCGAAGCGCACAGTTGGTCGAAATTGGCAATTTAGCGCAATTGCAACAAAATGGCAGTTTGTCATTTGAGGTGCCGGGATTGCCAAGCCAGCAATTTACAGCGCGAGCCGGATGGTGGATTATACCGACGAAAATAAATATAGTTGGGCAGGTGACATAATAGGCTTGCCCGGTGCCTATGTGGGTTTGGTGGCTGAACATGGCACAGTCGCAGGTTTTATCCAAGTTGCGCAACGTTATTATACCTTATACCCGTTAGGCGGCAAGTGGTGTATACTGCAAGAACATAACCAATCGGGCAGCGAACCTATTAACTGCCTCACGAACGCCGAATCGCACCAATCACAAGGTCAGCAGGACGATGATCCTTGCGAACCCGAATATAACAATTGTGATGCGATTATTGATATATTAGTTTTAGGAACGCCCGAAGCGCGAGCAACTTTTGCTAATCCCAGGATGCGGTGGCTCTGGTGGGTACTGCTTTTTTGTCGGTCAATTGGGCATTCCAAAATAGCGATATACCCAACAAACAGGCAAGGTATCACTGGGAAAACTTCGATTTCCCATTTGCCGACCCCTTACTTAACTCCAATAACATCCTCACCGATAGGAACAATTTGATAGCAAATACTAATGCCCAAGCATTGCGTGACGCTTATGGTGCTGATATCGTGGTTTTGTTGGCAGACAACCGTTATGCTTTTCGGCGGGCATAGCAGGGCAAATACTGACCGAATCGCCCAATGCTTATGCCATAGTGGCAGTGCCTTTCTTGGCACACCCGCGTTGGACATTTGCGCACGAACTCGGGCATTTATTGGGCGCACGGCCTAGCACCTGCGATTTATTCAACTTGACGGGATGCGACGCCACGCCTGTTTGTTCGCATGGATTTATTTTGACGATGCTGCTGGCAATCAACAACAAACGATTATGGCTTTTTTTGCCCCTGATGACCTCAACGATACGCGAATCTTGAACTACTCAAACCCCGATGTCGATTTTAATGGTGCTGCCACGGGTGACGACGACCATAATAACGCCCGAATTATACGCAATCATGCCTGCGAGGTAGCCAATTTTAGGACAAGACAGGACTTTAATGCTTCGATTTATCAGTATGCTACGCTCTGTGAGACTACGAATACGGGGTTTGTTCTGGGAATGTTTGAGGCGAGTGTCACAACGCCAAGTACTGGAAATACGGGTACTGAACCGTATAGCTATGAGTGGCGTTGGAGCGAATCGGGTATTTTTAGCGAGTCACTTTACCTTGACAATGAGCAGTTGCTTGTTCTGGGTAATGTACTTGCATGTCCTGGTTTCTTTTTGCACTTGCGGGTTACTTCGAGTGACGGCGTTATAATTAATTGTACTTCGTATGTTTATACTGACTTGTGTTCCGATTGTGATTTGGGCGGTAAAGCCGAAGATATCTCGTCAGATTTTTGGATAAGCTATATAGCAGATCAGCAGCAAATAGCGTTTCAAACTCCTGATTGGGCAATAGGTACTAGGCTGCTGTGTCGCCTATTCGATGCCAACGGCAGGGAATTTACACGCAGCCCAATCGAGAACGCTATTGGGTATGGACATTTAGCCGTTGGCAATTTGCCCTCTGGTATCTATTTTTGTACGTTCCAAAACGGCATTCGAACACAAACGCAAAAGATATTTGTTACACCATAAAAATTTGCTAAATCATGAAAAAAATTATAATATCATTATTTGTTGCCTTACTGTTTTCGGCTTGCGAAAAAGATGTCATAATTTATGACCCTGGTAACATGGAATACGGCATGGCTACGGCAAAAAAAAATGGGGCAGATTGGACAGCTTCGGCTTATGGCGTTAACTCCCAGATTAAGGGGTATTTTGGGCTGCTACTGCAAACATTCCATCTAAATGTAATCAATAGAGAAACAATATCTTTTCAGTATATGCCAATAAAAGTAGGTAAGTATAAAGTACACCCCGTTCATTTCCCATATTATATTATAGACACAATCGCTGCTTCTCACTATGGCATTCTAATAGATGATGGAGATGTGGCTGGAGATAGTTATACTGTAGATGATTCGGTGTCGGACAACGAAATAGAGGTGACTTATATAGATACCATTGCGGGTATTGCTCGTGGACGTTTTAAGGTTACTTTTAAGGTGGATAAGCCTAAGAAAGAGTCCTACTTGCCTGATTGTGTAGAGTTTTCAGAGGGGAGTTTTAATGTTACTTTTTTGTGAGTAACTTTAATGCCTTGTAGCAAGTGAACTTTGCGCATCAAGTTAAGCGCGAAATAGCAAAGGGACGGTTTAGTGCTTCGTAGCAAGTGAAATTGCTGCACATCAAGTTAAGCGCGAAATGGCAAAGGGACGGTTTAGCCCTCCGTAGCGAGTGAACTTTTGCGCATCAAGTTAAGCGCGAAATAGCAAAGGGATTTGAAGTTTGCGAGCAGAAAACGGTTTAGCTCTTCGTAGCAAGTGAAATTGCTGCCCATCAAGTTAAGCGCGAAATAGCAAAGGGACGGTTTAGTGCTTCGTAGCAAGCGAGCTTTGCGCATCAAGGCAAAAACCACCGCCAACAATACACAGCCGTCCATAACCCGCATCGAGGGGCGTGCGTGAGATTCGGGCGAATCTCACGCGCGAAGGGCATACGGCGGCTGTGCGGGCGTTGGCGGCGATTATGCGAAACAAGTGTACATAGTTTCGGGTAGTGTCAGCCAGCGGTGGGCTAACCCAAAACACCACTTGAAAGAAAGGAGTAGGGGTAACTTGAAAATCACGCTTTTATGAACAAATCATCATTACTTTTGGGCATCTTTGGCATTATCGTATCCATATTATCTTGCCAAAAAGAAAACCTAGATTCCGTATCGCATTACTCTTCGAAAACAAGCAACCCTATCGTTTTTAATATAGATGATAGAGTAAACAACCGAACTCCCAGCAAAACCATTCTAGAAAACCGTCGACAAAACCCATTTACGGTCGAAAAATGGCAGAAGCCCATCGAAATCTATATGGCTCTACCCTTACCGAAATGACAACTACACACCAATACATCAAGTTCCGAACCCCAAACCATAGAACAAGCAATATTGCTCGAAGAAAGTGGCATCATATACTGTGATTACCCCTTAGAATACAAAGTGATAGAAATGGGCGACTATTATCAAGAATTGTCCGAAGACGAATTACCCGAACTATACGCCGTAGTTAGCCCCAATGAAAACCTCCCGAGTGTACCGCGCACACTAATTGCCAATTTGTATTTGGATAAGTCCGATCCGCTGCTCATTGCCGAAAGTTTTAGATTGACCCAGAATACAACCGATTTAAGTGCGCATATCAAAGGTTTTAATCAGCACCAGCGTAACGGCAACAATCCGCCCCTACCAACGGGGCATCTACCGCCGCCGCCCGAGTGCGACCCTGGTTGTACTGCCATATTGCAAATTGACGATAGCACTCTGCCGCTAAGTTACTATTGGATTTGCGACTGTTCCAATCCACCACCACCACCAACACCTTATATTAATGAATGTGGCTGTGAAGTGAATCAATATGCAGGTTTTCCTGGGGGCTGCGTAAAGGTTCAGGATACTGAGTTGTCAGAGCCGGACAATCCCGATACCTTCGAAGGGCTACGACGCGTAAAAATAATTACCAAAGACAATTGGTTTACAGAAGACGTGACATGGACAGATGATAACGGCTGTTGGAATGTGATAGACTCATACTCGGCAAAGCTTGGATGTGGGTACAATTTAGCAACGACCGATGCCGTATTAGAGGTACCGCCGATAACTGGCGAGCACTTTGGGAATGGACAACAACCGTGAAAGACTTTGTAGGTTGTTTAGATGGACCCGACTTTAACAACATATCGGTTAATTATCACATGTGGAATGAGCAGGGTTCGCAAGGGCATAGATATTGGGGAGCAGCCACGGTAAATAACGCCGTACACGAATTCCATGACTTTGCAAACCAAGACGGCATAAACCCTCCGCCCGATGATTTGGATATTTATATTGGCAAAAATACAACATATGGCTATGCTCTAATGAGTGCTCAAAGCGTCATTAGTATCACTAGTGGCACCGTACTTGCAGCAGCCACCTTTTGGACAGGTCCTTTTGCTCCCATAATTGGAGGTATTAGTATGGGTATAATGCAGGCTATTTTACCGGATATTCATATCGGTATAAATTTTTTGAGTTCAGACCGACAAAAAGCACTTGCCTATCATGAATTAGCCCATGCTTCCCACTTTTCACAAGTAGGCTCTATATTTTGGGAGCAATTGGTATTAGCTGAAATATTTGCCAACGGACACGGCGACCAAAATAGCGATAATGCAGACCTAATAGCTGTATGTGAATCATGGGCTGGGCATATAGGATTATCGTATGCACACAGAATGTATGGAGTTGATAATAGCTTACCCAGTGGAACTTGGGAAAGGCGGCTAGAACGAAGTTGGAATGAATCTTCCAATCACATTCCAATAGGGCTATATCAGGACTTGATAGATGTGGGGGAAGAACTTTTTAGCATAGGAGGTGCTTTGGTAAGTGCGTGTAATGGAGACGGGTCGGGCTGCACGATTATAAATGATGAGGTGTTTGGTTTTACCAACGAGCAAATGTTTACCTGCCTCGGTTCTTCGACAGATAATGTAGCTGAATTTCAAGCCTGTCTCATCAATAATCATCTAAGCAGCACCACTAATTCGTTGGCACAGGTCAATGCCTTATTCGATAGTTACTAAACCTTTCACTTAGGCGGGCAAGATTTGCTTTCTAAGCTAACCACTTGTCCGTCTTTAAAGTATTCTACATCATGAAATACATATCTATTCTCATGGTTTTTATTTGCTATTTTCTTGTGCAAGCCTGTATAAGAAAAGACTGCAAAATACCCAACCACGACTTTGAAATACCTGCTACGCTAAGTCCTGCCAAAGACACCTTTAATATAGGCGATACCATTACAATTAGTTCTGTTTTTCCCAACCAAGTCTATGATAAAAGTACCGAGCAATACTATAAACTCGAAAATTTTAGGTTTTATCCTGAAGTTTGGATAACTAAAATAGACACTGTACCTGTAATAGAAAATTTATCAGGATTTGAGTTTATTGTAGATTCAGTTTATAATTACAATCTATTTTGTTATTCAGATGGAAGTTGTTCCTACTATGGGGAATACAATTATTCTAATCAAGAGTATAGTTTATATTATAAAATTGTACTTCAATCTTCGGGTTTGTACCGCCTTAGTCAAGGTTCAGCTATCTATCCTTTGGGCGAGTGGCAAGATTTTGAGGGTAAATGTTGGAATGTTTATTCTGACGTATCCACTAAATTAAATGACGGTATAGATAATAATGTAGCCTTTTTGAACAATAGCCCCGATCCTCACTATAACGATTGGATACTACAAGAACCCGATTACCGTTTTCACCGAGGGGGGGCTATTGCTTTTATGTAAGGGAATAACCGCCACCAACAATGCCCAACCCGACAAGGCTTTCGCCCTGCGCAAATGTAGGCATTGGCGGCAATTAAGCGAACTTTCCATGTTAAACCAGCAAAGCAGCGAAACCCTTCGTAGCGAGTGAATTTTTGGGTATCAAAGCAAAGCAACGGCTTAACCCTCCGTAGCAAGCGAAGTATAAGTTTGCCAGCGAAACGGTTTAGTGCTTCGTAGCAAGTGAATTTTTGGGCATCAAGGCGAAAACCACCGCCAACAATACACAGCCGTCCATAACCCGCATCGATGGCGCGGGGCGAAATCCGGGCGAAGCTCCCGCGCGAGGACATACGGCGGCTGTGCGGGCGTTGGCGGCGATTATGCGAACTTTCCCAATCAGACGTGCAAAGCAGCTAAACCCTCCGTAGCGAGTGAAATTACTGCGCATCAAGTTAAGCGCGAAATAGCGAAGGAAGTTGAAATTTTCAAGTGAAACGGTTTAGTGCTTCGTAGCAAGTGAAATTGCCGAATATCAAGTTAAGCGCGAAATAGCAAAGGGACGGTTTAGTGCTTCGTAGCAAGTGAAATTTCTGCGCATCAAGTTAAGCGCGAAATAGCGAAGGGAAGTTGGAATTTTCAAGTGAAGTGGTTTAACTCTTCGTAGCAAGTGAAATTTCTGCGCATCAAGTTAAGCGCGAAATAGCAGAGGGACAAGTGAAACTGCTTAACCCCTAACTTCCCAAAAGATACGTAACAGTTTGTTAAAAATGCTATAAAATTGGCAAAAATTGGCAAAAATCGTTATTTTAGTGCGAGAAAAATTGTATCTTTGCTGTTACGTAATACGTAACAGTTATGAATAAAACTCCTTACCCCGATTGGGTACTTTCCCACAAAGGCAAAGGTGTAGAGATACGCCACTTTAAAGGTCGTTATTATCTATATAAAATTAGTTCTTTTTGGGACAAAGAAAAGCAAAAAACCCGTAAGAAAACGGAATGTCTGCTGGGTCGAATATTGCCCGAAGGCTTAGTAGCTAGCAAAAGACGTGTTAGTTTGTCGTCTGTTGATAATATTAGCGTTTTAGAATATGGCATGAGCGCTTATTTATACGAACAGAATGCCGATATATTATCGTCTCTAATCAAGCATTTTCCTTCTCACGGCTCATGTTTATTTACCTTAGCCCTTTTGCGTTTAGGCTATGAATCTCCGCTGAAAAACATGCAGTTTTATTATGAGCATGCTTACATAAAGAAGCTATTGCCTGATATTCGGATAGGCAAGAATCAATTAAGCGACTTACTCAAAGCAGTAGGTAATGACAGGGCTAGTATTAGCAATTGTCTCCCAATCACTCATGGGCGAAGCCTCTTGCCTATTAGTGAACCAAACCCACGTATTAAGTTTATCAGAACAGATGGGCTGTAATCGTTTGGGGTATAATAGTCAGCACGACTTTGCTCCCCAAGTAAACTTGTTATTTCTATTCTCCGCCGAGCAGAAAACCCCACTCTACTACCGCATGCTTGCAGGCGATATTCGGGAGACCACAGCACTGAAAATGACCCTTTATGAAAGTGGTTTGCAAGATGCGATAATTATTGGCGATAAGGGCTTTTACAGCCAAAGCAATAGGAAAATTTGCAACAAGCGGGTTTAGACTATATTTTGCCGCTTCGCCGTAACCATACTTTGTGCGATTATAGCAGTATCGAACAAGGCAACAAAAAGCAATTTAGTGGTTATTTTTTGTTTGAGGATAGGGTGATATGGTACAAAAAGCAAGTAAAAGATGGGCAAAATATCCTATTATTCTTAGACGAACGCCTAAAAAACCAAGAAGAAAAAGACTATTTATCAAGAATAGAAACATCGGAAAATTATGCCGAAATACAAAAAGAGGAGTTAAACGAGGGGCAAGCCAAAGATGACAACTCGGACATAACCCTACGCCATGCAGACCAAGAACAGGCAGATAGCAAACTTGACCAACCTGCTAATGGCGATACTAATCAAGCAAAAGACAAACAAACTAAGGAGACTAACCCAGCTTACAGCATAGAAAAGTTTTATGAAAAGCAACACGCCATGGGTACTATTACTATCACTTATGCGCTGAAAACGCCTAAATCGGCAGAGCAAATATTCACTTGCTTTAAGAGCCGAAACGAAATCGAAACAGCATTTGATGCTTATAAAAATGTCTTAAATGCCGATAAAACCTATATGCAGGGGCAAGTCCAAATGGAAACATGGTCATTTATCAATTTTATGGCTTTGGTCATGTATTATCGAATTTACAAGCAATTAGCAGCACAAAAAATGTTAAAAAACTATACCCCAAAAGATATTATCCTGTTCTTACAGCATATAAAGAAAATATGCATTAACGGCGAATGGGTGCAAGCCGAACTGACCAAAAAAACACAAAAAATCATGAACCTGTTACGTATCGAGGGAAGTTAGGGCTTAATTATTTTTCAGGTATGAAACAACATCTCTGCCAAAATAAAGGCAGTGCAAATATGAAAAAGCATTGAAAAAGCGTTAATCTTGAGTTTCCAAACCTTAAAAAACGCTATTCAATGCTTGATAGAAATAACTTTTCGCGCTGTATCGATCCGTGCAAATGTAGGTATTTTATGGGAGATATTGCATTCATTTCTTTGTATTCTTATGGTGGCGGCATTCGCACCCTAAGCCGCTATACGACATATAGCGAACGCAGCCTGTTCCGATTTATCAGGCAAACAATAAATTGAATTCGTTGTTTGTAAGAATATTTAAATGTTTCATTCATAAAGAGGGCTGTATTTATTTATTAGTAGCCGATGAAACGGTTGAGTCGAAATCGCGAAAATCGACCTTCGGTCAGGACGCTTCTATTCGTCCGTGCTTCAGACGGCGATTAATTCGGTGTGTTTTTTCGGTTTTTCTTTGGTAGAGGTAGATAGCGAGAAATCCTATTTTTGGGGCTAAACCAAGTAGTACACAACGAACAAGACAAGGCACGCATAGCAGTCGAAAAGCGAAAAGAGCAGCGGGCAAGGTAAGCCCAAAGGGCGAAAAAAAGGGCACAAAGAACGCCCCCAAAAAGCGATGTTGCAGCAGATGCGCCCGAACAAACTGCGTCATTCCGTACATTTAAAACTTTTTCGAAAGTATAATGAGCTTATTATCAAGCCTTTTCCCTGGACTAAACTTGTCGTACTTAATCCTCGATTCAGCCTACGGCAATAGCAAATACTTGCAATTAGCCAAAGAAAAAGGACTATGCGTCATTTCCAAATTGCGCCAGTCACCCGCCTTGTTTTTCCTACCCGATACGCCCCAAAATGACACCGATACGCCCAACAAAAAAACGAGGAAGACCCCAAAAATACGGTCGTAAAAGTCGACATCAAAACTTGCCCGATACACTCATCGTCTCCGAAAACAGAAAACGGCATACACTACACCATCTATCAATTTCAGGCATACAATAAAGAAATGCCTGCGTTTTTGCTCAACGTAGTTTCGACAAAAGCCACCAACCTCAAAACAGGCAAAGTGGCATACCGTCATCTTTTCTCGAACGACCTCCAACTCGATGCCCAAACGATGATGGCATATTACACATTGCGCTTCCAAATTGAGTTCGATTTTAGAGATGCCAAACAACATTTTGGACTGCACAAATTCAAAAATTATCATCAAACGCAACTCAATAATATGTTCAATCTCGCTTTTCTGGCACTTGTCGCTGCTAAGGTTTGGCAACAACAATGGGCAATAAAACTCAAGCAACCCAAGCTCTCGCTGCTTGACCTCAAAACCATAATTAAAGCCCAAAAAAAAACCTCGAAAGCATTTTAAAATTGCACAAAAACAACCTAAATGTTTTTTAAACCCCGATTTTGTGGCTAATTTCGTCCCAAATGACATCATTAACGCCGCTTAAATGGCAGAGATGTTGAAATTTGTTGAAGCTATTACAACATGCCGAGCAGTATATAGATATAATTTTATATCATTTATTACTGTTTTAAGTAGCACTCCTGTACCATAGTTCCCAGTAGATTGATCTCCCTATAGATGCTATTGCCATCCCTTCACTATGCCAACAAACGCCTTCGGAGCAATTGATATCTATCTCGCAAGAACCGCCTTCGGCATCATCAATACCACGTAAGGATGTTCTTTTATTTAAAAAGCGTCCAAAAAATATTTTATTTATTTTAAATTGTCGACTACTTAAGTCAACATTAATCGGCTCTCGGTATTCTATAATAATTGAGGAAATGCTACCCTGCCTATTTAGAGGAGGAAGTACTGAATGCCGACCTGGTGCAATTTGCCTATTGAGTGTAGATAGAGGTGGACAAGCTAAATGCTTTCTATCCGAACTATAGTAGCAAATTGTGGCATATTCTGGCAGGTTTATGGTATCAAATATGACTGTTAATTGGTCCGCTTCAAGGACTTCTACCTTGTAGCATCCAATGCGGTGTGTTTTTGTTTTTTCCATTTACCCGCATTCTCCATCGTTATGTTCCACGTCAATAGGCACGCCAATACCTTGTTGATATGGGTTTGTTGCTGCCGTGCGCATAGCGGAGTCCATTCGTACTTGTAGTGGGGCAACACATATTTTGGGTATTTTTCTAAACACCCCATGCACTCCTCTTTTACCTACCAGAGGCTCGGCAGAATGTTGTATTGTAAATTGCGCAAAAACGATGCTGCTATTTAGTAGTAATAGTAGCAGAGCAACAAAGTAATTTACTTGTCTAACTTTTTTTATTTTAAGGATTTTAATTTTTATATTATTTTTTATAAGTTTGTTTAGTAAATTAAAATACATCCCTCCTCCTTTCTTTCAAGTGGTGTTTTGGGTTAGCCCACCGATGGCTAGCGTTTTTCCGAAACTATGTACACTTGTTTCGCATAATCGCCGCCAACGTCTGCACAGCCGCCGTATGCCCTCGCACGGGAGATTTTGCCCGAATTTCACGTGTGCCCTTCATGCGAGTTATGGACGGCTGTGTATTGTTGGCGGTGGTTTTCACCTTGATGCCCAAAAATTCACTTGCTACGGAGGGCTAAACCGTCCCTTTGCTATTTCGCGCTTAACTTGATGTGCAAAGGTTCACTTGCTACGAAGCACTAAACCGTCCCTTCGCTATTTCGCGCTTAACTTGGTGCGCAGCAGTTTCACTTGCTACGAAAGAATAAACCGCTTCACTCGCAAACTTCAAATCCCTTTGCTATTTCGCGCTTAACTTGATGCGCAGCAATTTCACTTGCTACGAAAGAATAAACCGCTTCACTCGCAAACTTCAAATCCCTTTGCTATTTCGCGCTTAACTTGACGCGCAGGGTTCACCCGCTATGCACGATTTTGCCTTTCATTACTTGAGATTTTGCGCCCCCTTTCCCCATTTTACGCGAGTCTGATTGGGGGGGTGGGTTCGCACTGTGCCTAGGCATGGTTGGCATGCGTTGTTAGGTGCTGTTTTATGCCTTAACGTTATCGTATTAAAATTATATTCCCATATTTCACTTTCTTTTCCTCCAAAATGGGTGTTAGATACTCTATTTTGTACATATAGACACCTATTGGAAGTTGCGACCCTTGGTATTTGCCGTCCCATACTTGCTCGGCATTTTCAGCCTCAAAAACCTGCCGCCCCCAACGGTCATAAATACCCCATTTTAAAAAAGTAATGTTATGAAAAAGAATAGCTATTTCGTCATTTACTCCGTCATTATTGGGGCTAAATGCACTGGGTACTAATATGCTGTAGTCGTAATTGGGTGGACAACCTCGCAAAGTAATACTATCAATCAGAGAACCACAAGCAAAATCTGACCTAAGCCAATACGTATCGGGTTCGCTAACGGATATAGTGGGTGTTGTGGCTCCATTCGACCACAAATAATTGGGCAAGGTGGCACTAATGCCCAATGTGACAGTAGTTAATTGTTGGTTCTCGCAATTATATCTATCATCGCCTATCATTAAAATATCATTAGGCGGATATAATTTTTCTATCATTACCGTATCAATAGACGTACCACAACTATAATTAGCTACTGCAACATACGTGCCGCCTTGCTCAATGTTTATGCTTGGTGTAGTAGCTCCATTCGACCAATTGTAAGTGCTGTAATTGCTGGGGGCTGATAGGGTAATCGGAAATTCGTCGGCACATAGCGATAGGTCATCGCCCAAATCAATGGGAGCAACTGTGGGATGTGTGATGGTTATCATATCGAACAAATAGCAGCCGCCTAAATCGCCCTGAACCCAATAAATGCCCGGCTGGGAGGCAACAATAGCGGCAGTGGTTTCGCCTTGTGCTCCATAGGTAGCTTACAAAATAATCTTTGTAGGCATTTAAGGATATATTATAAGGTGGGGCGGCACAAATAAGCGTGTCTTTGCCAATATCTAACGAATAATCAACGGCTAACATTTTTTCTACCGATACATCATCTATATAGTAATAAGCAATTCCGTCAAGGAAAGGCATATACCAATGTGTCGTGGTGGCGAGTTGTTGCACAGAATTATTGGGATATTCGTCATCAAAATTGCCAATAAGTAAATATTTTTCGCCGCCTTTGGCCTGATAAATACCACAAATATTTACCCAATTGAGCGTATCCTCTAATCACATCGCACCATTATTGATTTGGGGCGTATAGTAAGAAGCATTTCTACGCCAAATAGTATCATATACTAGGGTGTCACTTAGGCAGGCAGACAATTTCTTGCAATAGTAACCGCTAAAATCGCCACGACTAAGCCAAAAATTGACCTGATAAACGCTGTCTTTTGTCAAAGGTGCGCTAAAATTGGCTATTAAATATTCTGACCATAGACTATTAGGATTGTCGCTAAAAGAACTAATGCCACTATAGGCATTGCCCGTATGCGGATATTGATAACCCGTATAATTGAGCGGGATACTGCTAAATCCACTATAAGTGTTCATCCCAAAATCATTGGTGCAAGTATTGTAATATTCTGGGTTGCCATCAACCATCCAATTCACGGCATCGAACAGTGCTTTGTCTCGACCATTTTCGCAGGTATTGTGATCTTCAAAACTTGGATTAAGGACTATGTTTTGGGCTTGGGCGGCATGAATGTGTAAGCACAAAATAGCAACGGCAAACAATAA
Organism: Sphingobacteriales bacterium; assembly: GCA_016711295.1. GTDB lineage: Bacteria > Bacteroidota > Bacteroidia > Chitinophagales > UBA2359 > JADJTE01. The sequence goes on from JADJTE010000015.1 coordinate 168,968, forward strand.
ATTTTCCATAACAACTATATGTAATAATAAAGCATCTTATAGGATACTTTATCAAAGTACCTATAAGATGCTTGAAGTGAAACGGATTAGTCGCTTATTTTGGCTATTTTCCCAGTTTTTACTGTGTTGCCACTGACAAAGCGGTAAATATAAATACCTTGGGGCAGGTCGGCTAAGGGTAGTTCGACCGAATATGTACCTGCTACTTGCTTGGTTGTTTCGATAGGCGTAGCCATTATTTTGCCCGACATATCGCTTAGGCTCAATGTGATAGTGCTTTCGCCTTTCAAAGTATAACCAACAGACATCCAACTATCAAACGGATTGGGGTAAATCCCAAAATCGGCTATATCGGTGGTATAGCTGATGGTAGGTTCGGTCTTATAGCTACCATCACATCTGAAATAAGCCCAATCTGACGACGAGCCACATACATTGCCAACCGTAACAGTTACTTTGTAGCATTTATTTAGCCCATTGGCAGCAAAATAGCCCGTACTACTGTTAATAGTTAAGCCATTGAACGAGAGGGCGGTTAATCCCGAAACACCCGAAACAGCCACCTGCGAACCCGTATAAAGGGTTTGGATTATTGCGCCGCTTGCACAATTAACCTCCTGTATGCTGTTTATTTGATAATAAGTAATTGTACCATTGCTATTGCTTAAATTGAACGAAGCCGAATAAATACCGGCCAAACAAGGCGTTGCTATGTTATGCGAAGCATTGCAAGGGGTACCTGTCAGTCCGTTATTGATTTGCAAATTGATTTGAGCAGTAGGTGGTGCGGCATTTACTTTTATTTGACCTATTTTGCTTACCTCGCTATTGGCACAAGCCGTTCGGATGGACAGTTTAACGGCATAATTGCCTGTATTGCTTTGCAGCCAGGTGCCGTTAGTGCCGGGCAGGTTTTTGAGGTCGAACGAAGTAGGCGGCGTAGCGGTTATCCAACCACTTGAATAATTGAGGCAGGTGCCGCAAATTAGTTGTTGCCCATTGGTAGGGTCAGTTTTGTAGAGGTCTATTTTATACTGTGTTGGTGCGCCGCTATAAGTGCTTGTTAAGGTAATAGGGTTGCAATTATAAACTTCCAAGGCCGCGGGCGGTATGCTTGCTGAAACCGACACGCTGTTTACTTTGTAGTGTTCTGACGAAAAAATTAAGGTACTAATTTTTAATATAATTATCTGATATTCAGTTGATTACATTTTTAAAATGGTCTTAAAAACTTTTCTGTTAGAACAGTAGTTGCTAATACCAACTTGCGGTATGCCAAAAAAATAATTATAATTATCGGCATCTACTTGGTCGTTGAGCGTAGCTCCCACAAAAAAACCTTGCGACTGTACCGTAAAAGCAGATAAAGGGGCGGGGGAAGCAATGATTTGATTGCCATCAACTTGTCCAAATTTACCTGAATTAGAGACGAGATAGAATTTTGAATTTTTTGCGCGTTCTATTTGCGAATTACCATAGTCGCTGCTGCTGTTAAGGAGGGTGACGGCATTAGTAGTATTGAGTGGCACGTCGTAAACGCCATTGCCACCCGAAACATATAAGGCGGTACTAGGTGTTTTGAATTCCAAGCCTGCCATACCAGTAGCACCTGTGACTGTTTTGGCAAGAAACGAATTGGCTATATAAGTGGCTGTATTGGCAGTAAGGTCTATTTTAAAAATTTGTGGTGGATTGTTAAAAACATCACCCCATGCCAATTTCCACGTTTGCCCTTCGAGCAGTTCTAACTCAGGGGCTTCTGTTTTTACATTATTAGCTGCACTAAACGCAAAATCTAAAATAACAGCATCGATAGGAATTGTTATACCACTACTTGCTATTTTATACTTTTTTACACCTGGATATGCAACTACAAATAGCCATCGGCTGCCATTGGCAAGGGGTTTGGAGGCAGCAAGGCCTCCTATGTTACCCGAAAATCTGTCAAGTATGCCATTAGCTACCACACCGGGGTTAGTACCTGAACAATCTATCTCGGTAAAGAGTAAGTCTTGCCCGACAAATACATGGGAATTCAAATAAATGGCATAAAAATTACGGCAACTATTGGGTTTAGATACAATAACAATTTCATTCCCCATAGTAGCTGTCATAAATAGGTTACCCACAATAGTGCCAGCAGCACTGAAAATGGTACCATCTACAATGTAAAACAACAGATTGCCGTTTTGGTCATACGTACCATTAGAGACAGCATAGCTGCTAGGGGCACCAGGCAGGTTGCTTGTGCTAGTACTAGTGGTCTGCACATTGATTTTTTTGGGAGTTACTGTCCAATAGTTCATTTGGGCCTGTGTGGGTATGTATAAACCCATCAATAGCAACAACGTAAGAATGTGATGTAAGGTGGCTTTTTGCATTTGGTTTTAAATTACAAAACTCATGTTATGCAGAGGTTAGTGCATGTTGCTTTTATATTGGTGAGTTCGTTGAAAGCTGCTTTTAGGGCTTTTAAGTAAATTTTGGCTTTTAGTTGAAAGTGATTGAGTTTGGTTTGAAATTTCAGTTGTTCGAGTTTGACATACGACCAAATAGCACAAAAAATATGATTACTTTGGGTTTTAATAGTGCGCGAGGGCGACTGCGCAAGGCTGGCATTTTGTTTTAAACTCTTGTGATACTCCTCTACGCCCCACCGTTTTTTGTAAGTTGTAGCGAAATCAGAATAGGACAAACTTAGGTCGTTGCTCACCAAAAATCTAAAGCCTTGTATGCTACCATCTTCGTTTTTGAAAACTTGTTTGACTAAAAGCACAGGAAAATCGAGGTCTTTTAGCCAAACTTGCACAGGTGTATTCTCGGGTATATCCAATTGATTGATGTTCGTCCATTTACTTTTTTTAGACGGCTTGCCCGCCGTCTCACTTGCCAAGATTGCCAATCTATTCTCTTTCATATCAAACATAAACACCTTCCTTTTTTCGTTAATAAATGTCATATTTTCTACCGATGCGAACCAACTATCCGCTATTACATACTTGAAAACCAATTGATTATGAATGGCTTGCGCTATCATCTCTCGCATAATCTCATTTTTTGTATGCAGGCTCTTGCGCGTTACTTCTCTGGTCACAATATCACAGGATACTACTGGTTTTTGAATCAACTCATACCCTACTGGCACGCGCAAAGGCTCGGATTGCTCCTCGCTATCGCTAACATAAAAAGCCGTCAATATATTTAACCCTTTTACACTGCGACCCTTAGCATGATCATAGTGCCACGCCACTAAATCGTTCTCGTCTGTATAAGCTTTTTCTTGTACCGTGTCGTCAAATATTAAGCACCCACCAGCAGACTCATGCCTCCGAACTAAAGACTTAACATTCTTCCATAACGTTTTGCTCGAAAAATCATTACCGCTTAAAAACCGCGTTACTGAATCGTGACTTAGAGTACCATCAACTAAACGAGACAAACCCATTGCACTCGTTTGACCAGTACTACTCAACAAGTAGTCTGTATATAAATCTAAACTTGTTTTCATCGCGCAAAGGTAAGTATTTTACTCTCCTTTTCTTAAAAGTGCGTAACATGAGTACAAAAGTTGAAAATTATTTGATTTTTAAACAACTGAACTTAACGGCCGTACTGCCGATGTCGGCTGCTCCCTTTCCCTATTTTACGCGCGTCTGATTGGGAAAGTTCGCATAATTGCCGCCAACGCCCGCACAGCCGCCGTATGCCCTCGCACGGGAGATTTTGCCCGAATTTCACGTGTGCCCTTCATGCGAGTTATGGACGGCTGTGTATTGTTGGCGGTGGTTTTCACCTTGATGCCCAAAATTCACTTGCTACGAAGAGCCAAACCGCTTCACCTGAAAATTTCAACTTTCCTCTGCTATTTCGCGCTTAACTTGATGCGCGGCAATTTCACTCGCTACGAAGCACTAAACCGTCCCTTTGCTATTTCGCGCTTAACTTGACGCGCAGCGATTTCACTCGCTACGAAGCACTAAACCGCTTCACTTGAAAATTTCAAATCCCTTTGCTACGTTTCGCGCTTAACTTGATGCGCAGCAATTTCACCTACTACGAAGCACTAAACCGTTTCACTTGCCTCTCTGCTATTTCGCGCTTAACTTGATGCGCAGAAATTTGCTTGCTACGGAGGGCTAAACCGTCCCTTTGCTATTTTGCGCTCAACTTGATGCGCAGCAATTTCACTTGCTACGAAGCACTAAACCGTCCCTTCACTATTTCGCGCTTAACTTGATACGCAAAATTTCACTTGCTACGAAGCACTAAACCGTCCCTTTGCTACGTTTCGCGCTTAACTTGATGCGCGGCAATTTCACTTGATAGGGTTATGGAAGGCTTAGCATCAAGGCTACTTCAACTGCCTCCGTACATACAAATAATAATATAAAAAGCCATATATGCAGCCTCCCCAATGAAAGAAGGTCATGTAATATAATAATCTACACAGAGTAAACCAGTCCGTATGGAAATTAAAAAAAAGCAAACCTATTATAAATGGTAACTCAAAAATAGCGCAGCACATTACAATATATACAAATACATTCTTGTATTTTGGTAAAAAATGAAATAAGACGCTCAGTATTATAATTGCTCCTATATAAATAAGAATGCAGATGAAAATATCGTAGGTAATCATGACATTATTCGTTAGTACAAGGCAGTGAAAAGATATTGATAGGTTCGCCGCAATTCTCATACAAGTATTGCCTTAGTAACTCCCATTCAGGACGATAGGTCATTATTTCATAGTCAGAATCTATTGAGCCGCCATTGTCCGTTACTATGGTAGCTATTTGCCCCAGCATACAAGTCCAAAGTTCGTCGGCTTCGGAAAAAGCATCAATGATGGTTGTATTTGCTAAGGCATGCCACGCCCCAGTCAGTTTATCCGCTCCTTGCGTAAAAAAAGTATAAGACCCATCGCCATTATCGCGCAAACCAAACCGCCTATTGCCGCTTACAGGGTGGTAGCCATCGTATGAGTCAGCCTCAAACCAACCAGGAGCATTTAAGGTTGAAAATGTCCAACAGCACCCCTCGGCATGATCTGATGCAATAACAGAACCGTCATCTGCCATAATTATAGAAAAAACGGTACCTTTGGGTAAATCGGATAACCAAAGTGCCTCTTCTGGTTCTTCGTACCCTATATTATATTTAAAATATCCTCCAGTCATTGGGGGGGCATAACAGCCATTTCCTAGTCCTAAAATATCAATACTTACCCAATTAGCTCTAATACTTTCTAAAAATTCTTCGGGTGTCATGGGTTGGAGGAGTATGTTTAGGGGCATTTGGGTGATGCGAACACCAAAGAAATCCATATTTACGGCGGCGGTGGCTTCGTGCCCAAAATCCCAATTGGTGGCATTATACAGTGTTTGTATCCAATACTCATCGCCCAAATCGGCTAATTTCGCGCTTACTTCGGGTACGTCGTTGGCATTAAAGGTAGCTAAATTTATCCAATCATCGACATATAGAGCATTGTTAGGGTCGTTTTCCATACAATCGCGCAATAAGGCTAAGGGGTCGTCTTTGATAGCGAATAGCCAATCGTTCAGACGGCAAAAAACTTGACCCGCCTCACAATTTTCGCTCGACAAACTCGATACAAAAAAATCGTAATAGCGTGCGGTCAAGATGGGGTTGTCCGATAAATACGCGGTTTCGGTCTCGCCCAAGCCTGAACTGTACCAAAAACGATAATTGTACTTTTTCTTGGTCGGTAAAGTTGTCGGGGTTTATCGCTGCAAAAATGGCATCGAAAACACAAATCGGGTCGGCACAAGTGTAGCAATCAAAACCCAGCTTTCCAACGCGCTTTCGACGATGTATTCATAGGTCGAGTTGTCGGCAAATCCAATGTTGTTGATATAACGCCTAACGGTTTCTGCTTGTTCATAGACGCAACGCGATACAAAGAATAGGCTTCCTGCAAGCGTTTCGTCTATCGAAATTGCATCGGTGTATCTGATATACAGCGTTTCGTCCTGCTCGTACAAGGTCGCTTTCTGCTGTAATTGTTCCGCATATGCGCTAATATTTGTGTTTTTGTTCTCTATCAAATGTTTTATCAAATATAATCCTTGCAAAGCATTGTCTGCTTGCAGGCTATCCGAAAAACTTCGATAGTACCAATACGAAGTATTGGTCAGTACACTCTCTTGCTCGTTTGGCAGTTGTACGATAAAATCTGTTTGCCCCAATTGGTTTTTAAATGGAACAACCTGGTAGCTTAACCCTTGTGTATTGGAAACGATTATTCCGTTTCTCATAAGTGGTGTTTCGTAGGTACCGCGGTCGTTTCTTGGGCAAAACTCGGTTTTAAAAGCCCGATATGCTTTACAATCGTTGCCTTCCAATTCTCCCATTTTTTGGTTCATAGTGGGTTTCGCTGCTTGTTCGGGCAATAGCTCTTCTTGTTCGTTGCAAGCAAATAGGCAACACATTAGGAACAATACCCCAAATACCTGTACTTTTGTCATCTTGTTTAGCTTTGAGATGTCGCCTACTCTCAGATCCATTTTCGGCTACCTGTGCCAAGTTCGTATATTCAAAGGCGGTTCGCTCCTGATGAAATCCCCGCCGGCGGTTTGTTCTGCGTTTCCTTTCCCTATTTTACGCGCGTCTGATTGGGGAAGTTCGCATAATCGCCGCCAACGTCCGCACAGCCGCCGTATGCCTTTGCGCGGGAGATTCGCCCGAATTTCGCCCCGCGCCCCTCGATGCGGGTTATGGACGGCTGTGTATTGTTGGCGGTGGTTTTCGCCTTGATGCGCAGAAATTTGCTTGCTACGGAGGGCTAAACCGTTTCGCTCCCAAACTTATACTTCGCTTGCTACGAAGGGTTAAGCCGTTGTTTTACTTTGATACCCCAAAATTCACTTGCTATAAAAGAGTTAAACCGCTTTCCTAATTTAGTATAAAAGGGTCGTCTAATCGCCGCTAACACTATTTTATTACTTGAATTCAAGAGAAAAATAGCAACTAAACCTATGTATGGTCAATATTGATATGAGTATGAGTAAGGTTATTTTAACAAATGGTTCGCCCAGCATGACTTTGGGGCTATTAATGAAGTTAAAAAATGAAGAAAAATGGCACTTATAATAGAAACGATACTCGCAAACATTAAATAGGTACTAGTTGGGCGGAACAGTATTTTTATGTCATGTACAGTTAAATGCCTATTATCTGACATAATAATACAAAAATAAACAAAATAAAATAATATTGAGTATATTGCCACGTGCTTAATATTAAATAACCGCATTTTTAATAATGTCTGCTTAGTTTTAAATATGATAATAAATCGCCACTGTAATATCCATACGCCCAAATGCTAATACCAACAATAAATCGCCGTTTGCCATTTGATACTTGTGTTCCTATATTACCTCCATAAGCCGAGATAAGTGCGTTTTTAAGACCTATGCTAGTGCAATACCAGCGGTCAACACCAGTATGGTCATACCATATTTTGTTATCACAAATCCAGTCACTTGAAGAATTAGCCACATCCGTTATTTGGTAAGCACCGTAAAAGTGGTTTGTGCTTTTATATGTTGAGATGTAAGGAAATGATTCAATGGTACAGGAATTCGTTTTGGCTGTCTTGCTGAAAGATCTGTCCCAATTGAAAAAATTTTCGGTATCTACTGAAAACTCTACAGATTTTCATTGCGTTATAATTATCCTGACATAAATATATTTTCTGCATACAATATGTGTTCTTCTGTTATTGCTCCTTCGTCTATAAGTTTTTTGATTTCGATGTAGGCAATCAACATGGCAATTCCTTTTAGAATAAAGTGCGGGCTTACTTTTCCTTTTCCGTTAGCAATTTTTGCTAGCCACTGAATACCTTCATCTTGGACAAGGTCGTCTTTTATTTCGTAAAAATACCCTGCTACAAAATAGACAAGACTTAACAAGTGCTTCATCGTTAGCCAATCATTCACTCTTGGTGCTCCACTGAAACTCATCTTTACAGAACTTGAAAACCGACTCTATCGCCATTCGTTGCATATACATTTCCCAAATTAGTTTTGCCATTTCTAAGCCAGTAATAGTCAGACTTGTGAGCAGTAACATGTCATCGCTGAATATCTTTTTCCATTACTTTGATAAAATGTAACCCTCAAAACCGAATAGATATTGCCGTTTATTTCTACTGTGTTCCACTCAAAAACGCCTTTGACGTTTTTATAGGTCTTTTTTTTGAAGCTAATGCGGTCATACATCACTTCGTCACCTTTCCAAAAGCGTTGATTTTTTAATTTTAGGCATCTTTCTATTCCTTTTTCGTCTATATACATCTCGTTGCTGTTTCGGCTGGCTTTGCAACGGATAATAAAATCGTGCCCTAATGCTGTTTCTAACTCAAACAATTCTACATCATCAAAACCTCTATCAAAATATCTACAACTGATATATCGGGGTCTATCGATTTAATATGCGCCGAAACCAAGCGCACTTGTGCAAATACGATGTCTTTTTTGGTGGTGGCTCTCGCCAGCGTCATCATAAGCCGCTATGGCGGCTCGCCGCTGAGGGTCTTTAATCTGTCCTGTTTCATAAGCCTTTCGTTCTTCTTTGCTTACGTAGCTATCAACGCCGTTGCTGAAAGGAGTGCAAGCAAGCAGCCGAACTTCCCGACCTCCAACATCAACAGCTCTCGTAGCAAAGGTATTGTAGCCATTAACAACGGCATTGTCTAAGGACTGAACCTTGCCCAAACCATCTAAAACACGGCTCTCGGGCTTGCGGATAGGGCTGCAATCATGAACGATAGATACCACTTTTTGCCCTTTAAAAAGGGAATGGCATTCTGCAAAAGGCTGATATTGAGCTTATCCGTATCAACAACGGTATTCAAATCTCCGCTTAACATACGACAAACATTAACATATTCCGATTTATTTTCATAAAGGCTGTAAAGATTGCTACCGCCCTTGGCGACCATCTTGTCTATTAGCTTTTTAAGGTTATCGCGAACTTGCTTTTGTGCTAAACGACAATAAAGGCAAAAGGTATTGCTTCAACTTACACATCTATGTAACTTGTTTGATGAAAAATGACGCTAAAATAGCTGTTATGCACCAAACAAACAACAAAGCGAATAAAAATTAATGCAATAACGATAGTAATAAAATCAAAACATATCTTACATGAACAAAATAAAAAATCCCTAAATTGAAATCTGTAGAGTTTTCAGGTATCTACCAAATCAGTTATTATTTGTCGCTGTTCAGGCGATAAATCCCAAAAAGATACATTGTACTTCTTAACTGACTGCTTATTCATTTCTTTACAAAGCAGTTCTGTCTTTGGCAGTAACTGTTTTTCCAAGCTCATATCTAAGCCTGCTGTTTCACAATTTGTAATGCTTTTTCTGCGCAGAATGGAATAGAGTTGCTCTTTTCGTGTAGGCGTAAGTGCTGCTAATTCATTTTCTACGGATGTTACTTGCAAAGGTGTTAATGTCTCGTCATTGAGTTTCTCTGCCAACTGCCATAGTGAAGTATCCTCTTCCGCTAGTACTATTAAAGGTATAGTGTCTTTACAAGATACCAATAATAACAAAATACCAACTATTAAAAAAATATTTTTCATGATTGAAAATAATTAAATGTTGCCTACTCTCAGTTCCATTTTCGGCGACCTGTGCCAAGTTCGTATATTCAAAGGCGGTTCGCTCCTGATGAAACCCCGCCGGCTGCCGTTCTGCGTTTCCTTTCCCTATTTTACGCGCGTCTGATTGGG
>JADJTE010000016.1 GCA_016711295.1 Sphingobacteriales bacterium
TTGGGTCGTGTTGATGGCATAAGTAGCATTGGCGGGTGCGCAAATGTTTTGCGTACTATTGGGTATGTTCAGCGAAAAATCGGGCGTGGTGGCGGCTGTAATAGTGAAGTTGCTATTAGATACATCGAAGAATATATTATTGCTGCCTTTGACCAAAATGCGTGCTTGTGTAGTGGGATTATTGGGTATCGTAATGCTTTGCGTACCATCGTTGGGTGTATTGGCTAAAATAAGCGTTTGCGGGTAGTTAGATGCGGCGTTATTGATAATCAAATAGATATCGACATTAGCACAGCTAACGGGGCTTGCCGTAGTGCCCGCCACGTCCCAAGTGACGGTATAGCTACTAAGTGCAGGTACAGATATACCGGTTGTATTGGGGGCTGTCACCAAAAAAGGTCCGGCGGTGCCATTTATGGCTACGGTCATATTATCCGAACCGACTCTGCCGCTGCCAGAGTGATTGTCGCGCACGGTGAGCCTGAAATTCATGGTGCGTGCATAGTTAGGCAATTTTTCGTTATTGTCGGTAGTGCCTGCCATAACGGTTTGCATACGTGGGAGTACGCGCGTAGGCGATGTGGTGGGGTCGTAGCTTCTGAAAGCAGGTGCATTGCCCGCCAAAGCAGCACTTAAAGATGCCGCCGAGCCGAGATCCATTTCTTCCCAACAGTAGGTAAGACCTGCATCGTCATCAGTAGCCGAACCAGTAAGCATGAAAGGCGTTGATTTCGGAATGGTATAATTGCTACCTGCATCAGTAGTAGGAGCAGTATGGGCAATATTGGTTTTGACGGGGCAATTATTTCCGCCACCACTGACGATATAAGGTAAAACTTCTGCCAAGCTACCTGCATGGAAATAGTCGTCGCTATTGTTTTGTACGTTAGAGGGCGAGCAGATACCCGCATAACTCATAATAGTAGAGCCGCTACCGATTTCGTAGGCGGCGCTGGCTTCGCGGTTGCCGCCACAGCTACCATCAGTGGTATTGAAAGTGTGGTTGCAATCGAATTGGTGCCCCATTTCGTGTGCTACATAATCGATATCGAAAGGGTCGCCTACGGGCGATCCACTGCCCGTAACGCCCTCTGCTTTGCTCGATGTGCAGACACACCCCAAACATGCGATACCGCCGCCGCCCGTACTAAATACGTGCCCGATGTCGTAATTAGCCAAACCAATGACCGTGTTACAATTATTGACGTTTTGGGACAGCATTGAGAAACCATCGTTATTGCTATACGGGTCGCTACTGCCGTTGGTATAGATGAGGCTGTTATTATTGGCAATGAGAGTCATACGCACCGATAGCTCGCGCTCGTACACGCCATTGATGCGGTTCATGGTCGTAGTCATGGCGCTGGCGGCGAGTGCTACCGTGCCGCCGTGAAACGTGGTATATTCACCTGTGGCAGCCAGTGCGAGGCGATAGTTGCGGTGTTTGCCATCGGTCGAGAACAATTGTTGTGATAATTCATCGCTGTTAGGGTCATTGGGTATTTGCTTGCTATGCAGTTCGTCGTGGTTGGTATTATGGTCTATCGGGTCGAGTTCTAAGAACGATTTGCCACGTGCCGTATAGTTGCGTTTATAATAGCTGATATAATAGCGCGTATCGTTGAGGGCATAGGGGTCTATAAATATTGTACCGTCGCCATTAGAGGTGAGTACCATAGCATGAAAACCCTGTAAGGTGATGTCTAAGCGTAGCGTAGCAGTAGGGTCGTCAATGCCCTGCCCAGCATAGGTTTTGATGGCGGGAAATTGCGCTGCCAAATCGGGGTGCATCACAGGCGATTCGACGATTTGGAACCCTTGCCAGGTGCCGTCGGGCATAGGCAATTGTATTATTAGTGCGTTGGCGGGTAGCCGCTGACCGATGCGCTCCATAGGAGCTTTGCTTAGGAAGCGGCGCATTTGGTCGATATCAAGGGCGAGGCTGCGATATTGATTGGGTATAATATAGCGCGTAGCATCAGTAACGATGCTCGCTTCGGCGATGTCTTGCCAAAATTGGCTGCTTTGCTGGGCTTGTGCTGTTAGGCAAAACGCCATAGTTAGCAGCGAAGTAAATAGATTGCGCAGTAACATGATGAGGTGGAATATAAAAGTGGATATAAAATATTGATGGAGATAGTTCGGCGGCAATACTTGCTTAATCAGGCACAAAAGTACGTTTTTTATTGGCAAACTGAGGGCAAACATGAAGTAAAAAAAATAATTTAAGCCGTTTTGGAACTATTAAGCCCTATTCAGTTTTTTTTTGAGTGATGCACTTTAATTGAGAACTTCTTAAAAAAAATCCCCAACAAGCAATTATTACGCAAAAAGAAACTACCTTGTCATCGGAAAATGAGTATAAGCGAGCGCGAAATAAAAATTAATTTTGCGGCGGTTATAATTGTTATGCGCAAAAAATTTTGGGATATTCTGTTTATCTTTTGCATAAAATTTCCAAATTTGCTGAGCTTGCGCAGGCGTGTTCATTCTAATTAGCCAAATATTGTAATATTCAATTAATAAAATATATTTTTCATACATGGAAGATTTTAAACCAAAACCATTTATCCAGCGTCCCGAAGGCAAAACGGGTATGCTATTTGGGGCAATTATCATAGGCGGCGTAGCTTACGGGCTATTTATGTTTCTGCCCTTTATTATTTCTCTGTTACAGAACACCATCACAGCAGTATTATTATTTGCCGTCTTAGCTGCTATTGTCTATGTCATCATCGACCCCAAATTTCGCAACCTAATATGGTATGCCTACAAAAGCGTCATGCGTGCTATAACAGGTCTGTTTGTGCAGATAGACCCCATCGGTATCATCGAAGCCTATGTCGATGACCTGCGCAATAACCTGAATAAAATGGGCAAACAAATCTCCTCGTTGCGCGGACAGATGCAAAAACTCAAAACCGACATCGATGCCAACGAAAAGATGATGCAGCAAAACATGATGCTCGCCAGCAAAGCCAAAGAAAAAGGCGCGGAAAGTATCATGGTACTCAAAGCCCGCAAAGCAGGCAGGTTACAAGACTCCAATGTCAAGTTGCAAGACCTCTACAAAAAAATGGAGGTGATGTATAAAGTACTCTGTAAAATGTACGAAAATTCGGGCGTATTGCTCGAAGATATCCAAGACGAAGTAGCTGTACGCAAACGCGAGCGTGAAGCCATACGCGCCAGCCACTCGGCGATGCAGTCGGCAATGAACATTATTTCGGGCGATAAAGACCGCCGCATGATGTTTGACCAAGCAATGGAAGCCATAGCCGACGACATCGGCAAAAAAGTAGGCGAAATGGAGCGGTTTATGGAAATTTCGGATAGCTTCATGCAAGGTATTGACCTACAAAACGGCGTTTTCGAAGAACAAGGCTTAGATATGCTCAATAAATGGGAACAAGAAGGCACCTCGTTCTTGTTGGGCAAAGAAAAACAAGCCATCATCAACAGCGTCGAAAAATCATCGGTGCCCATCGATTTAGATGTACCGATACAAAAAAGCACCAAAGACGAACGGGGAGGCTATGTAGGTGGGCAATATTTTAACGAGGGCTTCTCGCCCAATCCCGAATCGCGCTACCAAAAAGAGTGCAATATGAAAGTAGATTTTAAAGTATTGGACGATTTTAACGTATCGCGCGAGGCATTTAAAGCCGATAAGGTCAATTTATTATGGACAACCGTAGATGCCTTACCTACCGAAATGGAAGGCTTAAAAGCCTTTGAACCGCAAATCGTATTTCAAGCCGACTGGTCGCGCGGGGGCGATGCCGTTGTTGTCAGCCGTGGTATCAATAAAGTAGCCGACCTCAAAGGCAAAAAAGTGGCAGTAGCATTTATGACTCCCTCACATTCATTTTTGTTGTGGCTATTAGAGGCAAGTGGTATGAGTGCCAAGGACATAGAGGTGGTAGAAGCACCCAGCGCGATAGATGCCGCTTCGTTTTTTAAAGCCAACAAGGTAGATGCCGCCGTAGTATGGAGCCCCGATGACGAAGACTGCGTGAAAAAGCACAGGGCGCGAAAATCTTAAAAACACCAAATCTGCTTCGCATATTATATCAGACGTTTTTATTGCTAAAAACATATATAGATGCCAATAAAGATAAACTGAAATGTTTGGTCGACGGCTGGATGCGGGTCGCCGAAATCAATACATCGGAAGAAAGCAAACGCAAGGCTGCCAAAATATTGTCAGTCGGGCTAAACCAACCCGAAGACTATTGCTATAACGCCATCAATAATGTGCGTTTGTGTACCTATGGCGATAATGCTAACTTTTTTAATATAAAAGGCGACTATACCGGCGTAAAAGGCGAAGATATCTACTCGCGCATGACTCAGGTCTATGGCAGCCTCGGATATGCCAACCCCGCCAACGTACCTAATTGGCGATTAGTGGCCAACCCCTCTATCATCAGAAGTATCACTAACCTAACAGGTAGCGAACACGCTGCCGAAGGCACCGCACAATTTACCCCCGCCCAAGAAGCCCAAAAAACCGAAGAGGCATTTACGACCAAAAACATTACTATCAACTACGAAACAGCCTCGTCTACACTAAGCGAAAACGCAAAACGCATCATCGACCTCGAATTTACACCCATCGCCAAGGCATTTGGCAATGCTCGTGTGCGCATCGAAGGCAATACCGACAACGTTGGCGACCCTGCCAAAAACAAAACCTTGTCGCTCAAACGCGCCGAAGCAGTCAAAGCATATTTAGTGAGTACCTATAAAATGGACCCCGACCGATTTGTAGTCGTAGGCAATGGCGCAGACAAACCCGTAGCAGACAACAATACCGCCGAAGGCAAAGCCCAAAACCGCCGCACGGATTTTAGCTTGCTCAACCAATAAACTTATATCTGTCTTATATCAACCCACCAAAATCATCTTATTATGACTTCAAAAATCCTATTTTGTATCTGCTTATTGTCATCATTCACTGCTTTTGCCCAGAAAGGTTTAGAGTTTGGATTGCGCTTTATGCCGCAGGGCACGGGCATTATCAACCAAACCGACTTTGACGAAGGTGATGAACTCAACTTTCAAACTACTATCAATTTTGCCTACGGCATACATGCAGGTTATAATTTCAGTGATAATGTAGGGCTACAAACGGGCTTACTCTTGTCGCAGGAAGGGCAAAAATATGTAGACGACTTGCCCCAGCCCGGCGACAATACCAGCGAGCTGAGTCTCAGTTATTTGCAAATACCCCTATTGCTCAAATTAAACTCTAATCCACACAAAGGAGCGCATTTTGTAGCACATTTGGGCGTACAATTTGGGATACTCAATAGCGTAAAATACTACGAAAACGATGTCAATATAAGCGATACTTATGCCGGTTTCTTGGGTGTTGATGCTAAGGAAGTCTATAAAAGTGCTGATTTGAGCGGCGTATTGGGCTTGGGTGCCCGCTACCGACTGACGGATAACCTCCAAATAGGGTCGCACCTCTACCTGACCTATTCCGTTGCCGATATCGAAGACAAAGACTTTGCAATTCTGGGCATTCCTTTTTGGGGCTACGACCGTGCTTCGTCTCATAATGCCACAGCGGGTATTTTAATCGAGCTAAACTACTCACTCGGCGGAAGCGACGATTAAGTCCTACATTTATCGCCGTTTTAATAGAAAGGACAACAGGTTGAAAAAAAGATTTCCGCTTTATTGGCATGCATTATGCTGCCGATAAAGCGGAAATATAGTTTAAAAAACGCAGCTCATCAGAAAGAAACTTTGATGCCCCTTCCGATGGGCAATCATGGTGTCACACAGACCCCGCCACCTCAATTTTTGTTTGAGGTGGTGGGGTTGGGTTTTAGAAACGGATATTTAAGTTACCCGATATGGTGCGTCCGTTAAATCCAAATTGGTTCACTCCCCAAGGATATTTGAACCTACCACCTAAGTCGGTTACTACATCGCCTTTGGTGTCAATCACGTCGGGATATACGTCAAGCAGGTTATTTAGGTTGAGGGTTGCCATAAATCGTTGGTTGAAAGCGTAGGACAATTGCAGGTCGGTGACGAATTTTGCCGAAAATGTTTGGTCTTTGGTGGCATCAGTGGCATGCTGCCAAGTGACGCTGCCAAAGCGTGTATTGTTGAGTGTAGCCCTAAATTTGCCGATTTCGTAGCCCAAGCCCAAGATGATTTTGTTGTTGGGGCGGGCAGTCAAGATGCGCGATTGTTCTTTGCGGTCAAATACCTCGACACCTGCGGCAGCAATAGGCGCGGGAGTGATGATTGCGCCGTCTATTTTGTTGCTATTGAAATTGGCCGCCAAATTGATGCCCAATTTGCTATTGCCCAAGGGCAAATTATAATTTAGCACTACATCAATGCCGCTGGTGCGCGTATTGATAGCGTTTAAGAAAAATTTGAGACTCGTAATATTATTATCGCCCAAAATTTGTCCTACGAGGGTCGTAGTATCGCTGCTGGATATAGAGGACGAATAAACGATGCGATTATCTACGGCAATATTGTAGTAATCTACGCTGATGCTCAATCCTTTGATGGGTTGCATAGCCATACCCGCCGTTAGGTTGGTGGCATCTTCTTGTGCGAGTTTATCCACACCCAAGCGGCGCAATACCGAGCTTTCGTTGTTAAATGTGCCTTGTTCTGATACCGTACCGCCCGAAATGAGGGTTTGAATATTGCTCAAATAAATTTGGTGCAAGGACGGAGCGCGGAAACCTGTGGAGTAGGAAGCACGCAAAGTTAGTTTGTCGTCCCAAAATTTATAGCGGGCAGCGGCTTTCCAATTGAGGGTAGAGCCAAAGTCGGAGTATTGTTCGGCGCGGGCAGCTACCGACAGCAATAGATTTTCGGTAATATCGGCATCGGCTTGTAAGTAAGCACCTATATTATAGCGCACGGCATTGACTTCATTTTGAGGTTGTACGCCCGGAAACGACTGCGCTCCTGCTGGACCATAGCCTTCGGGGTTCATTCCATCGATATAAGAAGCCTCTTCACCTGCTTTGGCAGTAAAGTTTTCGACCCGCATCTCCGTACCGCCTGCCAATTGTACGCGACCTAATTGGCGAGCCAAGTCCAAGTTCATTACATGATGGTTAAATCCATAGCCGCCTACGCGGAACGTAGTAGGCGATAAGGGACCCATAGTAGTATTGAGTGAGTTGGCAACGGTATAGTCTACTGTATTGCTACCGCGCGTATAGCTGATGTCGTATTTCAGTTGGTTGCGCTCGCCGCGCACCCCGAACCCAAACGTATTGTCGAAAATATCGGTATCGAAAGTGGGTTGAAAGCCGTTATAGGGCTGGTCGGGACCTGAATATAGCCCAAAATCGTTAGGTCGCCAGTAGGGTGTTCTGTATAGGGCATAGCTGCGTCCGCGGCGGTAGGTGATGCCCCCAAAGCTGTATACTTCGCCGTTGTCGCCAAACGGGATGGCAGCATTATAGAACACGTCGCCGAGCGTCATGTTGGGTTGCCCTACTATCATGCCCAAAGCTGGATAGGCTTGCGTCCAGTCATTATCGACTTCGAACAGATAATCTTGCCCTGGCGTACCCGCGCGGTTAGTTTCGGCTTGGTCGCTGAACGAATGGGTCACGTTGATATAGCCCCTGTCGCCTATTTTGAAGCCCGTATTGACATTATAGCCGTAGAAAAAACCATCGCCTTCGGTGGTGCCGCCGCTATATACATTGGCAGTAGAGAAGGTATAATCTTTTTTCAACACTACATTAATAACGCCCGCAATAGCATCAGAGCCATATTGGGGCGAGGCACCGTCGCGCAATACTTCTATGCGCTCAATAGCAGCGGCGGGTATGCTTTTCATATCAACACCTACTTCACCTTTGCCCGGTGTATCATTGATATAGACCAACGAACTCGGATTTTTGCGTTTGCCATTGACCAATACTAAGGTGCGGCTTGGACCTAAGCCCCTCAAATCGAAGGGGTCGAAGTGGGCGGTAGCATCGGAGATGGTTTGGTTGGTAGAATTGAAAGACGGCACGGTGTACATCAATTGTTTGTCAAAACTCGTTTGCCCTGTTGCCAATAGTTCGGCACTTTTGATATTATCTATGGGCACGGGGGCGGTAATGGCGGTGCGAGGCGCAAAGCGTGCGCCTACGATAACCACATCGTTGAGGGTGCTACCTTCGACGAGTTGTATTGTTCCTACATCGTTTTTGGCGGCATCTACGGTTTGGGTGGCATAACCTACGTAGCTAATCGCCAGCGTGGTAGGCAAGGCGGGTACGTTGATAGAAAAATTGCCGTCGAGGTCAGTAGCAGCGTTGCGGCTGCCGCTGACGATGGTAGCACCGGGCAAACCCTGTGCATTTTCGTCTACCACTTTGCCCGTAACGATTTGTTGGGCAAGTAGCTTGGGTGTTGTCAAGGCAAGGACAAATAGCCAGACCAAGGGTAAGAATTGCTTCATAAGAAAAAAATTGGTGTTTATCCGGAAGTTTTTTTGAAAGCGATGCGCACAAAACGCGGCAGACGGAAAAATCCGGATTATTTGGTGAATAAAGTGGCGATTGTTTGCTAAGAAGCGGTATCATTTCATTTTGGCAGGCAAATTTACTATAAAGTGTTGGAGTTGATGCTATAAATCATCTTTTTTTGATGATTTTAGGAGAAATAAGTAGAAATTCTTTTAGCAGTGGCAAGATAAAATGTTATTGGACAAATTGTTTTAATTTTTTGTTTAATATTCTTATGATTTTATAAATAAATTAATTGAAAGGCACTGATAAAAAAACTATGATGCACTATTCGCATTACAGAAAAATGACGTAACTTTGCGCCGCACTTTTTATTTGCCTTATAGTCCCACCGGTTATATGCCCGAACCACAACAGCTAACTATCAGCGAAGCACACCGACGTTTTGCTACCGAAGCCAATAATACCGCTTGGAAACTGATAGAACAAGCCAAGCGCAGCAGCGATGAAAACCAAAATTTGCTCCGTGCGGCGCATACGAGTTTATACCATTGGCAACAAATTGGCGACGGAGTGCATTTGCAGCGCGGCTATTGGTTACTCTCGCACTGCTATGCTTTGCTCCAACAAACCGAGCAAGCACGCTATCATGCCGAACAATGTTTGCGCCTCACACACAGCGAAAAAGTTGAGCTATTCGACTATGCCTATTGCTACGAAACATTGAGCCGTGTAGCAGCACTCGAAGGCAACGACGATGATGCCCATGCCTACAGACAATTAGCCTTAGACATTGCCGACGAAATAACAGCCGATGAAGACAAACGCATTTTTATGCTCGATTTTAACCGCCCATAACGCCATCTAAACCATACGAGGTATGAGACCGACAAAGGGTCTGATACCTTTTTTTATGCCTATCCGGCAATTACGAATAGTTAATATTTACAATACATATATGAGTCAAAATAAACAGCAATCTAACCCCACCTCTGCTCCCGTGCCACCCAAAAACCCTACTTCGAAAGCCCGATATAAACGCATCATGCTCAAACTGAGCGGCGAGGCATTGATGGGCAAACAACAATTTGGTATAGACCCCGAGCGTATGATGGAATATGCCAACCAAATCAGAGAAATTGTCAAAGAAGATGGCGTTGAATTGTGCATCGTCATCGGCGGCGGCAATATTTTTAGGGGCATACAAAGCGATTCGCTCAATATCGACCGTGCTTCGGGCGACTATATGGGGATGTTAGCTACGGTAATGAATGGTATTGCCCTACAAAACGCCCTCGAAAAGACGGGATTATATACGCGCTTGGTGTCTGCCGTAGAGATGCAAAAAATTTGCGAAAACTATATCCGCCGCCGTGCCATAAGGCATTTAGAAAAAGGGCGTGTGGTTATTTTTTGTGCGGGAACAGGACACCCCTACTTTACCACCGATACCGCCGCCGCCTTGCGTGCCGTAGAGATGAATACCGAAGTAATCCTAAAAGCTACCCGAGTAGATGGCATCTATAATGCCGACCACGCAAAGACCCCAACGCCGAACGATACAGAAACTATTTCGTTTAGCCAAGCCATTAGCCAAAACCTAAACGTTATGGATATGACCGCCTTTACGCTCTGCCAAGAAAACAAACTGCCTATTATCGTATTTGATATGAATACAGTAGGCAATCTGCGCCGCATCGTACACGGCGAATCTATAGGTACTTTGGTATCATAGTTTATTCATTTTTACACATGCTTAAAGTTTAGCAACGAGTCAAACTGCCACCAGCATAAAGTTATTTCCCTTTTTATCTATGCGCTACTATTTTGACCCCGAAACCCTGCGCTTCGAGCAGTGGCGACGCAATTGGCGGTGGTGGTTGTCGCGCATTGCCATTGTGTTGAGCGGAGCAGTGCTGCTAACCGCCGTTACGGTATGGCTTGCATTTGTCGTATTCGATTCGCCCAAGGAAAAACGCCTCAAAAACCGTTTAGAGCAAGCCGAATTACACATAGAATCGCTCAACAACCGATTAGACAACTATGAAGCGGTACTCAATAACTTACAAGAACGCGACTCGCGCGTTTATCGACAAATTTTTGAAGCCGAGCCACTACCCGACCGCCGCCGTCCGCAGCCCGAAACAAGCAAGTCGCTGTCGAATCCTGAAACAACGGAGCAAGAATTGCTTGCACAGGTAAACCAGCGTACTGTTGATATAGCACAAAGGTTATATCAACAATCAAAATCGTATGATGATTTGTTTGAACGAATTAGCAACAAGCGCGAATTGCTATCTGCTATACCTGCTATCCAGCCTATATCCAACCGCGATACTACAGTACAAATTGCATCGGGTTTCGGGTTTCGGATACACCCTATCTATAAAACCAAACGGCTGCATCGGGGTTTAGATTTTCAAGCTCAAATAGGCGAAGCCGTCCGCGCCACAGGCAAAGGGCGGGTTGTATTGACACAATCGCTCAAAAAAGGCTATGGCAACCATATTATTATCGAACATGGCTATAATTACCGAACCTTATATGCCCATTTGAGCAAAATTTCGGTGCGGCAAGGGCAGTGGGTCAATCGCGGCGACCTTATCGGAGAGGTAGGTAGTACGGGTACTTCTACCGCACCACACTTGCACTACGAAGTGCAAAAAGGTGGCGAGCGCATTGACCCAGTGAATTTCTTTTTTCAGGACTTATCGCCCGACGAATACGACCGAATGATAGAATTGGCATCGCGCTCAAATCAATCGTTCGACTAAATAAAATAGGGCAGGCTACCAGTCGTCATCGTCGTCGTCGCTATCCTCAGCGTCGCCGCTGCTATAGTCCTCGTCATCGTCGTCAAAATCGTCGTCGTCAAATTGCTCATCGAAATCGTTTTCGATGTCATCAAATTCGCCTACTTCGAGATCTTCAAGGTCGTCATCGTCGTAGTCGTCATCAAAGTCGTCGTCGTCCCAGTCGTCGTCGTCACTGCCTAAGTCATCGTCATCGATAGAGGCTATAATGCGCCGCAACACTGCTTCGTCGGTGTCATACGAGGCGGGTTTGTTTTCCTTCTCTAAGACTAAGGTTTCTTGTTCTAAGCCGTTACGCTTCATAGTGGATAATGTGTTTGTGTTAAATAGGGAGAAATGGTTAATTTTAGGTGCAAAATTAGGGCTTGTAGTGGCAATCCAAAAAAAAAGAGTACTTTTTTTTATGCTCCAAAAAATTTTTAGCCGCAAATTTGGTATTTAGCGCAACAAATATAGGGTGCTATATAGACAGTTTGTTACAAGAAATGCCAAAACTATCGTACTTTTGTGCGTAGTGTTTTGTTTGCTTCTATACCTTTTGTAAATCGCCGCAAAGGTAAAACGGCACTTTCATACTTGCTATACTATTGGACATGAATTATCGCCTTTCTACAAAATTTCCTGCCCGCCGCGCTTGGATTACGGGTGGTGCTTCGGGTTTGGGCAAGCAATTGTGCTTAGAATTAGCCAAAGATGGCTGGACTATCGGCTTTTGCGACATCAACGCCGATGCCTTACAACAAACTGCCGAACAAATACGCGCTGCGGGAGGCAAAGCCCTGCCTTTTGTATTAGACATTACCGACCACCTGCGCTATGCCGAAGTGATTGCGCAATTTTTGAGCCAAACTGAACAAAACGGACTTGATGTAATCATTAATAATGCGGGTGTGGGCGACGGATGCCCCTTTGAAGAGTATAGCGTCGAAAATTGGCAGTGGATAGTGGGCATTAACCAAATGGGGGCTATTTATGGCAGCCGCTTATGCGTACCGATATTCAAACGCCAACAAAGCGGTCATATCATCAATATAGCCAGTGCCGCCGCCTTTATCAATCCGCCCGGTATGAGTGCGTATAATGTCACCAAAGCTGCTGTATTATCTTTATCCGAAACCTTGCGCATCGAGTTAGCTCGCGAGGGGATAGGTGTATCAGTGGTAATGCCTACTTTTTTCAAAACCAATATCATGCAGCATGCCCGGACCCGAAGAGGGTAGGGTAGTAGCCGCCAAATTGATGGAAATGTCGGGTATCTCTGCCAATGATGTAGCACAATATGTACTAAAAAATGCAGGCAAAGGCAATTTTCGAATTATTTTACCGTTTCAGGCTCGGTTTCTGCATACCGTCAAACGCTTATTTCCTACTTTGTTTTATTGGCTGCTCAACCGATTGGCTGCCCAACGCGAATCCCTCAGACAGCCATAAATCCGCCGAAATATCGCCCAATTATGCCCGAACTTAGCCCCTCGACTTCGACTGCCGCTACGCGCATCTTGACCGAATCGCTGTATTTGCCGCCTATTACGCATATTGCGCAATTGTTGCGCTACGACGAAATACAGATAGAACAATATAGCCATTATCAAAAAGCCTCATACCGCAACCGCGCTCATATTGGTACCTCGCACGGGGCTTTGTTGCTGAGTATTCCATTGGCAAAAGGAAAAAATGGGCACCAAGCTATGCGCGATGTGCGCATTTCGTACAATTGGGATTGGCAAAAATTACATTGGCAGAGCCTGCATACCGCTTACCGCTCGTCGCCCTATTTTGAATATTACGAAGCCGATTTTTATCCGTACTACCAACGCCGCTACGAATTTTTGCTCGATTTTAATCGCGCCTTGCTCGACGTAGTATTGGGGCTGCTTCGGCATAGAGCCATTATCAACACCACCGACCGATACATTGACCACTACGACACAGTGCAGCTATTCGACGCACGCCCGCAGAGCAAAGCCAAAGACCATAGGCCTATTGATATTGGTACTGAAAACGAAGAAATGCCCTACCGACAAGTGTTTGCCGACCGCATTGGTTTTGTACCTGACCTTAGCATAGTCGATTTGCTGTTTAATATGGGCAACAAAACCGCTGCTTATTTGTCTGTATTGTCGGTATAATTATTTTTATGCAGGAGACGTAATAGGTATTTATTTTGCTGTCTACACATAGAAACGACTGACCATTATTTTTACTGCCTATACGACATAAGCAGGCAACTACATTTAACTTTTTTTGCCATGAATCGAATTTTCACTATCACTGTACTATGCGCCTTGCTTGGCATACCTATCGGCACTTGGGCGCAAATAACGGGCGTTTTTGATGCGGTAAATGATACTTGGTCATGCGCACGCCAGGTCACTAGTTGTATAATATTTTGTGCAACGACTATACGACCTACAATTTCGACATCGTACATTTTACGATTGTTTCGCCGCCCAAGGGTAGCGTTGTTATCAAAGCCGACAAAGGCGTAGATAAGATGTTGTACACACCACCTGCGGATTATGGCGAAGCTACCGACCGCATGGTGTACCAAATTTGCCATAAATCGGGCAAATGCGATACGGCGAGTGCTATTGTATATTTCTGCCCAGCGGGCAATCCGAGCTTTCCATCGATTGACGTTACCTTGATGCAGCGCAGCGAACAACGCGAGTTTAGCCACTTAGGGCGCGTCATTCGCATATCGACCATGCCATTGCACGGCGTAATAGAGATGAACAGCGATAGTAGCGCGTTTATCTATACGCCCAGCGATGGCTTTATGGGCAGCGATACCATTAAATACGATGTGTATGAGGTGCGCAGCCGCCATGTTTGCGGTTATATCCGCACCGAAGGGCATGATATCGTAGCACAAATAATGCCCACCCAAGCCGACAACAAAGCCCCAATAGCCAAAAACGATGAAGTATTGATTATAGGCGGGCGACGCACCGAAATAGATGTATTAGCCAATGACCATGACCCCGAAGGCAATTTAGAGCGCAAAATAACGGTAAATAATACGCCGATTAATGGCAAAATCAAATATACGCCGCGCGGTATAATTACTTATACACCCAAGCAGGGTTTTGTGGGCAGCGACGAATTGAGCTATACCGTATGTGATTATAACGGGGCTTGTAGCACTGCCAGAGTATTGATACAAGTAAAAAAGAATTAATGCATTTTGGCAATTGTGGCGGTGATGCCACCTTTCTTGAATTCCCAAACCTTTTATAGATAAATTGATTATCAAAAACAAAATGTAAGAAAAATTGCCATGGAATTACACAAATTTACACAAATGTTTTACTATATCTGATTTTTTTTTGAAGCGTTTGCCTATAAACCCTCTGATTTCCACTTATTGAACCAAGCCCTATGTCGTATAGCAATCTGACCGAATGTCTGCTCGATTTGGAGCGTAGCGGACAACTGCGCCGCGTCACCGAACCTGTCGACCCTTACTTAGAGATGGCAGCCATTCATCGTCGTGTTTTCGATGCACAGGGTCGCCCTATGGTTTACTAATGTGAAAGGTAGCCGATTTACGGCAGTTTCCAATTTGTTTGGCACTATCGAGCGCAGCCGATATATTTTTAGGGATACCTTACCCAAGGTCAAAAAAATGGTGGCACTCAAAGCAGACCCTACTGCCGTATTGCGCCAACCCCTGAGTTATGCCGCTATGCCATTTGCTGCTTTGTCCGCCTTACCTATGCGCGGGAGTCGCCACGCATCGATGGCGCACGAAACGACCATTTCACAACTTCCTCCTATCCAATGTTGGCAAGACGACGGTGGTGCTTTCATTACTTTGCCCTTAGTTTATAGCGAAGACATCACAAGTCCGGGCATTATGAAAGCCAATCTGGGTATGTATCGCATACAATTGTCGGGCAACGATTATGTGCCCGACCGCGAAATAGGTCTGCACTACCAACTGCACCGCGGCATAGGCGTGCACCAAAGCAAAGCTAATGCGCTGGGCCAACCGTTGCGCGTGAGTATATTTGTGCGCGGTCCGCCCCCACATATCCTCGCTGCTTTGATGCCCCTACCCGAAGGATTATCCGAGATGATGTTTGCAGGAGCCTTAGCAGGACGGCGTTTTCGCTATGGCTACCACGATGGCTATGCTATTTCGTCTGATGCCGATTTTGTGATTACAGGTGATATTTATCCCAACGAAACCAAGCCCGAAGGTCCGTTTGGCGACCATCTGGGCTATTATAGCCTTGCGCACCCCTTTCCTGTCATGCGCGTCCGCCAAGTATTTCACCGCCGCGATGCCGTATGGTCATTCACCGTAGTCGGCAGACCACCCCAAGAAGACACGGCTTTCGGGGCATTGATACACGAAATTACCGACCGCGCCATACCTGCCGAAATTCCAGGTCTGCACGCCGTACATGCCGTAGATGCAGCGGGCGTTCATCCGCTGCTGTTAGCCATCGGCAGCGAGCGATATACGCCGTATAGCTCCGAACGCCGCCCACAAGAATTGCTCACTATCGCCAACCATATCTTGGGAACAGGGCAAATGTCCTTGGCAAAATACTTGTTTATCATAGCCCGACAAGACGATGAAAGCTTAGACATACACCATATTGCCGCTTATCTGAGCCACCTCCTGCGCCGAATAGATTGGCGGCGCGACCTCCATTTCCAGACCGAAACAACCATAGATACACTCGATTATAGCGGCACCGACCTCAATGTAGGCTCAAAAGTGATATGGGCTGCCGCAGGAGACCCCATACGCCAACTTAGCCGCGAAGTACCCACCGATTTGTCATTGCCCGACGGATTTAGTCAAGCCCATATCGCATCGGAGGGCATTGTATGCCTACAAGCCCCGCCCTATACCGACCGCCATGCCGCCGAAGCCCAAATAACCCAATTGCTGCAATACATAGAACCGCAACAACATCGCTTGAACGAGCTACCCCTCATCGTAATATGCGACGATAGCGCATTTACCGCTCAAAATTTGCGCAATTTTCTATGGGTTACGTTCACGCGCAGCAATCCCTCGCATGATATAAGCGGTATAGGTAGCTTTACACACTACAAACATTGGGGCTGCACGGGGTCGCTGCTGATTGATGCCCGCATCAAGCCCCACCACGCGCCCCCCCTCATAGACCACCCCGAAATAGAACGACATATAGACCGCTTGTGGCAAAAAGGTGGCTCGCTGCACGGAATTGGCTAAAAAAAAGCCCGACCACTACGCATCTACCACCGAAAAAAGGAAAAGCAAGGCAAATAAAATGTAGCGCGAGCAAGCAAATAAATAGCCCGCCCAATCACCCCGCAACAAACACCAATGCCGCAAATTGACTACCTTTGTAGCCGATTGGCAGCATATACCACAGAATGGTTTGGTTTTTTAATTTTGAGTAAAAAATTAACGGGAATATTTTGCTCGCGCCCTTGCTACAAAGCAACATTGACCAAAATTTATGACCGAAATTTAAAATACAGACAAGAATTCATTCATCTAATAACGCATTAATGCCATGAAACTGCCCGATAAACAACACAGCACCAATTATTTCAATACCTTTATATTGGTAGCCGTCGATTGCAAGGCAACCGTAGGGCAAGCTCCTGCCTTAAACAAGGGGCAAAAAACAGTAGCATATAGGCAGTTTGAATTGCTTGCGCCGAAGCCCTACCAATTTACGTCCGACGAGGTGCTTTTTCAGGTCTATGCTGATAAAAACGACCTAACAGAAAACGAATATACCGAAGCACGCCAAGCATTTTTTGCCAAAGGGCAGCCTTGTTTCAGAACTTCGCCCCTCGCCAAGCAATTGGGTTGGGGTATTCATTGCGATAAAGACGGAAAAATCGCCCTATACGGTATCGAAACACCCCAATACCAAACCTTGCACGACGACCCCTCCATAAAAAAAGTAAAGGCTATGCGAAACGCCAAACCGCAATAAACGGCAATACCTAAACACCCAAAGACTGTTATACCTCTCGCCACCCATTCAATCCAATTTTTTTATAAACAATATGCAATTATTAGACGGCAAAGCCTTGGCCACCCAAATTAAAACCGAAATTGCAGCAGAAGTTGCCCGTATGGTTGCCAATGGTGCCCCAAAACCGCACCTCGCTGCAATATTGGTAGGCAATGACAGCGCAAGCGAAACCTATGTAGCCCATAAAGTAAAAGCCTGCCAAGAAGTGGGTTTTGACTCGACACTTATTCGATTGAGCGAGCAAACTACCGAAGCTGAATTGCTCGATTATATAGCCCAACTGAACAATGACCCACAAATTGACGGATTTATCGTCCAATTGCCCCTACCACCTGCTATCAATCCCGATAACGTGACCTTAGCCATTGATTACCGCAAAGATGTAGATGGGTTTCACCCCGTCAATGTAGGGCGCATGGTGCAGGGGCTGCCTTGTTTCTTGCCCGCTACGCCCTTCGGCATAGTCGAACTACTGCGCCGCAACCAAATAGAAACCGCCGGGAAGCACTGCGTTGTAGTAGGGCGAAGCAATATCGTAGGCAAACCCGTCAGTATGATGTTGGCACAAAACAGCCCTACTGCTAATTGCACCGTCACGCTTTGCCATAGCCGTACCCGCAATTTGGCTGCCTATACCCGACAAGCCGATATTTTAATAGCTGCCCTCGGCAAACCCGAATTTGTTACCGCCGATATGGTCAAACAAGGGGCTGTAATTATTGATGTAGGCACCACGCGCGTACCCGACCCCAGCAAAAAGAGTGGCTACCGTTTGGCGGGCGATGTCAAATTTGACGAAGTAGCCCCTCTGTGCAGCTATATCACCCCGTACCAGGTGGCGTAGGCCCGATGACCGTAATATCGCTCATTACCAATACGCTACGCGCCCCACAACGCAAGGAATGAAATAGATATGAGCGTATTTGTTTCAAGATACCTCCCAAACAGTTGATAAGCAGAAAGCATTATCATATTCAGCTCCGAAACCCAATTACAGCAACCTAATGGGCTATGTATAGCCCCCCGCATTTTAAACAAACCGACCGCGCTGCTATGATAGCTTTCATGCAGCGGTAGCGCTTTACTACCCTCGTCACAGCTGCAGACGATTGCCCAACTGCTACGCATCTGCCCTTTATCGTATTAGACGATGGCGAACACTTGGTATTGCGAGCGCATTTTGCCAAAGCCAATCCGCAAAGCCGACAAATAGCCGCCGCCCAAACTTGCTTGGTCCTGTTGGCGAGCCACACGCCTATATATCGCCCCAACTCTACGAATCGCCTATCAACGTACCTACTTGGAACTATATTGCCGTTCATGCCTACGGAAAAGCCCAGCTCATTGCCGACGAAATAGCCGCCACCGCTCTCTTGGAACAAACTATCAATTATTACGAAGCCCAATATATGGTGCAATGGAACAGCCTGCCCCAAGATTATAAAGACCGCCTGCTGAAAGGCATTGTGGCATTTGAAATTGTAGTAACCGAATTACAAGGCAAACAAAAGTTGAGCCAAAATAAAAAGCGATACCGACCGCCAACACAGCCGACAGCCTCGCACAAAGCCCACATAGCTACGAACAGGATTTAGCCAATTATATGCAAAATAGCATAAATAACAATCGTTAATAAAATAATAAATGCGCAATATGTATAAGCCCATAGCCAATTCTGAACTAATACTCAACTCTGATGGCAGCATTTACCACCTGCACCTGCTGCCCGAAGATTTAGCCGATACCATCATCACCGTAGGCGACCCCGACCGCGTGGCTGCCGTATCGCGGCATTTTGATAAGCTAGTATTGCGCCAGCAAAAACGCGAATTTGTAACCCATACGGGCTATATTGGCACACGGGCTATCAGTGTCATTTCTACGGGTATCGGTACGGATAATATTGACATTGTTTTTAACGAATTAGATGCCTTAGCCAATATCGACCTCAAAACGCGCTGCGTTAAAGAACAACACCGCCCTTTGACGTTTATACGCTTAGGTACATCGGGAGCTTTGCAGCCCGACCTCGATATAGATAGTTTTCTGGCTTCGAGTATGGGTGTGGGCTTCGATACTTTATTGAATTTTTATAACTATACGCCCAACGATACCGAAGCCGCCTTAGCCCGACAATTTGGCACCTTGCCCAATGGCGTTATGCCTTATTTTGCCCAAGCCGATGCCGATTTGTGCGCCCTATTTGCCCAAGGCGGTGCTGCTACGGGCATGACCGCTACTTGTGCTGGTTTTTATGCCCCGCAAGGCAGACAACTGCGCCTACAAGCAGCCGTACCCGATTTGTTAGACCGACTTCAGGCGTTTAACTCCGAAGATGGCAATTGGCGGTTTAGCAATTTAGAAATGGAAACGGCAGGCATGTATGGTTTGGCGCGTTTGTTGGGGCATCGCGCTTTATCGCTCAATGTTATTTTAGCTAACCGCGCACAAGGACGGTTCAGCCCCGACCCCAAAAAAGCGGTCGATTCGCTCATTGCTTGGGCTTTGGAAATAATATCGAACACTCCCAATTTGTTTAGCCATACAAATTGATTTTTGCCCATTAGATGGTTCAATTTTCAGGCTTATAATTGTAGGCATACATTTTTGGGTTCAGTAAAAAAGCGCATGGCTTCTAAACCGCCTTCGCGCCCAACACCCGAATTTTTGACTCCACCGAAAGGAGTGCGCAAATCGCGCAGCAACCAACAATTGACCCATACGATGCCGCATTGCAATTGGTCGGCAAGGCGATGAGCGCGTTGTAGGTGGCTTGTCCAGATGGTTGCCGACAAACCATATTCGGTGCTATTGGCTATTTGCAGGGCTTCGTCGTCTGTATCAAATGGAGCGACGGTGACGACAGGTCCGAATATTTCTTCTTGGTTGGTGCGGCAATTAGGCGGCAAACCCGTTATGATAGTAGGCGCAACATACCAGCCGCCTCGCAACTCGCCTTCGGGCTGTATGGGATAGCCCCCACAAATGATGGTGCCGCCCTCGGCTTTGGGCAAAGCGCAATACAATCCAATATTTTTTGTTGGTGCGCTTCCGATACCACCGCGCCTTGTCGAGTAGTGGGCAACAAGGGGTCGCCTACGCTTAATGCTTGGGTACGTGCTACAAATTCGGTCAAAAATCGGTCGTACAGCGAGCGTTCGACCAAAATGCGCGACCCACACAAGCAAATTTGCCCTTGATTGTTGAACGATGAGCGCATAGTAGTGTCGAGCATAGCCTCAAAATCGCAGTCGGCAAAAATAATATTGGGGTTTTTGCCGCCCAATTCTAAGGACATTTTTTTGAACATGGGCGCGGCGGTGGCGGCTATATCGCGTCCTGCGCGGGTGCTGCCCGTAAACGAAATAGCTTTAACAGCAGGGTGGCAAACGGCAGCTTTTCCTGCTTCATGTCCGTAGCCATGTATAATATTGAGTACTCCTGGTGGCAATCCTGCTTCGGTGGCTATCTCGCCCAGCAGATAGGCGGTATGGGGCGTTATTTCGGAGGGTTTGGCTATCACACAATTACCTGTAGCTAAGGCGGGCGCGATTTTCCAGGTAAACAAATAGAGGGGTAAGTTCCATGGCGATATACACGTAACTACGCCGAGCGGTCGGCGGAGCGTATAGTTTAGGGCATTGGTGCCTTCGGTATAATGTGTTTCGGTGGCGGTATGGAGTAGTGCAGTAGCAAAAAATCGGAAATTAGCCGCGGCACGTGGTATTTCTACTTCGGCTGATAGCCAGAGCGGTTTGCCACTGTCTCTGGTTTCGGCGGCAGCTAATTGTGATAATTTTTCTTCTATTAAATCAGCTATACGCAGCAGCAAGCGTGCACGCGTGTTGGCGTGGGTGTTTGCCCATTGTACTTGGGCGGCTTGGGCGGCAATAACGGCAGCGGCAATGTCGCGCTCATCGGAGCGGGCGGCTTGGGCATATTGTTTGCCCGTAGCAGGTTGGTATACTGCTAAATAATTGCCACCGATAGGCGGTACCATTTGCCCGCCAATATAGTTGTCGAATTGAAGCATGGGGTTGTGTGGTGTTCTGTTTCTAAGCCTATTTGTCGGCCAAATGGTAGTGCGAAGTATTTGTCTAATTTGGGGTAACACTCGTTTGACGCGCAGCAGTAGCTCGTTGAGGTTGATGGGTTTTTTGACAAAATCTGCCGCTCCTTCTTGAAAGCAGTTAGAATGACCTCTTGTTGGTCTAAGGCTGATATGATGACAATAGGTACCGTGGCATTGCTTTTTTTGATAGCCCCTAAGAGTTCTATCCCCGATATATAGGGCATCATAATATCCGATATAACGAGGTCGAAGGGTTCTTCCCTAATGGTATCTAAGGCGTCTTGTGCATCGGTTGTAGCAAATACCTGATAGCCATTTTTGGCAAGCATATTTTTGATAGCTTGCAGCATAATTACGTCGTCATCAACAACAATGATTTTCATGTTAATAATAGGTTCTGTTTTATAGTTTATATAATTTTTATTTAGTCAATGTAACTATTTGTCGTAGTTCTTCTTGCAGTTCGGTATGTGCGAGGCGGCAATTATGGGCAAGTTGCTGTACGAGTTCGGGGATATCGAGTAGGTCGGTTTCTTCCCAAGCATTTTTTTCTATGACGCGGGCAAGTTCTACGCTATCCTCTAAGCCCATATATGCGCAGGTCGATTTAAGTTAGTGTGCCGATGCTTTCAGGGCGTTCCATTGTTCGTTTTGGGCATCGGTTTCGAGTTGTATTATTTCGCCTGGTAGATCTTGCACCAATGTTTCGAGCATAATTTGTTTGATTTCGTCATCGCCGCCTGTCAGCGACTCTAAGTAGTCAAGGTTAATTAGGCGGTTTGTTTTTGCCTCCGTTTTGTCATCGGATAGGGTGTTGTTATTAGCAGTGGTGCTGTGGTCTGTGGCGGGTATGTTTGCTAAGGTATGCGCTAATTTATTGTATAATATTGTTGGGTTGATGGGTTTGCTGACAAATTCGTTCATACCTACTTCGAAGCAGCGTTCGGCATTTTTGTCAAATGCGTGGGCAGTCATGGCAATAATGGGCACATGTCGGGCAGGTGGTGGCATTTCTTTTCGGATATATTCGGTGGCTTCATATCCGTCCATGACGGGCATAGATATATCCATCAGCACGACATCGTAATTTTTTTTGCGCAATGCGATAATAGCTTCTTGCCCGTTCCCTGCTATATCTATCTGGGCAGTAGGCGACCATTTTTTGAGCAGGTCGGTCGCTACTATTTGGTTCAGTTGGTGGTCTTCGACCAGCAGGATACTTAGGTTTTCGGTACGGCGTTGTATCGTGGGCGGGTTGGCGTTTTCTCTGTTAGCATTTAGTTGTTGGTAGTTGTGTGTGCTGAGTTCTATTCTGTTAGACGGATAAGAATCGGCATGTCGTCTATCAAACTGAATGGTAAAGCTGAATATTGCTCCGCGCCCGATATCGCTGTCTATATGTATTGTACTCTGGTGTAGCTCTATCAATTTGCGTACGATGCTTAGACCCAAGCCTGTGCCGCCAAATAGTCGGGTTGTTTCTTCGCCTGCTTGCACAAAAGTGTCAAAAATTCGTTGATGTTTGTCGGGTGCTATACCTATACCCGTATCGCACACCGAAAATTTGATATTACAATGATAGTCGTTTTCGTCTATCAATTCACATTTGAGCAATACCTCGCCTTTATCGGTATATTTGATAGCATTGCTAATTAAATTACTCAATATTTGATGGAGGCGCACCGAGTCTCCTATAATGGTTTCGGGTATATCCGCATCCATTTGGTTAAATAGATTAATGCCTTTCTCTCGGGCTTTAAATCTATAAGTTTGCAGTAATTCTTTGACGAGGGCATTCAGGCTGAATGAATGTTTTTCTAATTCGAGTTTGCCCGATTCTATTTTTGATAAATCTAATACGCTATTGATAAGTTTGAGTAAATTGTCAGATGATACTTTTAGGGCTGTTAGGTATTCTTTTTGTTTTTCGTTCAGCCTTGTATTTTCGAGTAGATGGGTCATGCCAATTACCACGTTCATGGGTGTCCTGATTTCGTGGCTCATGTTAGCTAAGAATTGTTCCCTCATTTTTGCTGATTGTTCAGCTACTTCCTTTGCTTTGACAAGACCCTGAGCGCGTTTTTGGGTCGTAATATCGCGTATGATACCGTGAAAACCGCGTATAGATCCATCAATAGAATACCACAAGGCGGCATTGAGCAGGCAGTCAATAATTGTGCCATCTTTACGGCGCAATTGTAATTCAAAATCTTTGACCTTGCCATTGGCAGCCAATTGTTTTTCGCACAAACGCGCTAACGATAGGTCGGTATATAGTTGATTTATATTTATATATCTAAGTTCGTCGGCAGTATATCCTATCAGTTGCAGTACGGGTTTATTAAATTCGATAAATTTTCCATTATTAGCTACAATAAAAATAGAGTCTTGCGATTGTTCAAATATGGTTCGGTATCGTTCTTCGCTTTGCAGCAGCAGTTCTTTGGCGTATTTATGGTCGGTTACATCTTGTATCGTACCGATTATTTTGAGTTGTTTCTCGGCGGTTTCTACCACTTCTCCCTGCATGATAATATAACTCGTATTTAGTTGGTCGGGGCTAATAATGCGGTGTTCGACCATAACATGCTGCCCTTTTTTGAGTTGGCTCTGGTGCAAAGTAGATTCTACTTTGGGGCGGTCCATATCGGGCATACAGGCTAAATAATCATCTAAGGTAGGCTTGGCTTTATATTCACAT
Source organism: Sphingobacteriales bacterium (assembly GCA_016711295.1). Classification (GTDB taxonomy): domain Bacteria; phylum Bacteroidota; class Bacteroidia; order Chitinophagales; family UBA2359; genus JADJTE01. The sequence goes on from JADJTE010000016.1 coordinate 24,048, forward strand.
TGCAGCAAGGCATATACAGGACCTGACCAATACATCTGACGTGTGCTGAGTAGCAGTTCGTAGCTGCCCATTTTGGCTATGTTTTGAGCTTGGAGCAAATAATCTTCGCTCCGGCGCAGTTCGTTAGCAGTTTTTTCGATTTGTGCTTGTAGGCGTTTCCGCTCGGCAGCATATAAAATACTGCGTTGCAAGATGGTGGGGTTGAGGCTGTCTTTCTCTAAATAATCCTGTGCGCTCGCTTGTACTGCTTTCAGCCCCATTGTTTGGTCGTCCATACCTGTTAGGACGATAATAGCACTTTCATTGCCAAATATAGCGGCAATTTTCTCAATACTTTCTAAACCCGATGAATCAGGCAGCGACATATCAAGCAGGATAACCATTAGGTTGGTAGCCGCTTCGCCTCAAAGTTTCTGCCTCTGCAATACGAACAATATGTTTCAAGCCGTATGACAAGCCCGTACACTCGTTTAGGTAAATATCTACCAAACGGGCATCAGCCTGATTATCTTCGACAAGTAATATAGAAATGGTGGTGTCCAAAATAAATCTACAATTAGAGTAGGTGAAACGAGATAGCGACAAAAAATAGGCGTATGCAAAAATGGATTAGTGGCACTGCTGCAATACGTCTTTCCTAAAGTACACTAATCTCTTACAAAACATTAGGTAATTTGGCTTTCTGTATCCAGAATAACTCTATAGAGTAAGCCATTTCCAAAAAACATTCGTAATCGATGGGTTTGGTAAGGTAACAATTGGCGTTCAAATCATATATCTGCAAGATGTCTGCATCAGAATTAGAGGTCGATAGTATGATAACGGGAATGCGTTTGAGTATAGGTTCATTTTTGATAAACTTTAACACTTGCCTACCATCTTTTTTAGGCAAATTTATATCGAGCAAAATGAGTTGTGGTACAAGGAGCATTTTCGTAAGGTGCCTCACGCAATAAGAATTTTATCGCCTCTTCTCCATCGGTTAAATAATATAGGTCAATAGGCGTTTTGAGTTCTTTAAATGCTTCTAGGGTAAGCCGTATGTCGCCTAAATTGTCTTCAACTAATAAAATACGTATCATGTCTTTGTAGTGATTTCGGGTAAATGATTGCTAATGACGTAGTGGGGCAAGGCTAAGGGTATGCCTGCTTCGTCGAAGCGTTTTTTGATAATGAGGTTAAGGTCACAAGCCAAGTCAAAGGCATTTTCGGCGTTTTTTGCCCATATCCAAGCGCGTAAGTTGAGGGAATAATTATTCAATCCGATAAGTTTTATTTCTACGATGGGTGCCTCAGCAGCTATTTCTTCGGGGCTTCGGTTGTCTATACACAAGGGATGTCGGATTGCTTCTTCTACAATAATTGCCATAGCCAGCTCTACATTAGCAGAATAAGCCAAGTTGATATTATAATGTTTGCGAATGCGGGCATCGCGTATATCCGAATTGACAATAACTTCCCTACTCATCTCGGCATTGGGCACCACAATGCGGCGGTGTTCAAAATTTCGTATCACCGTATGGCGCAATGTAATATCTTCGACCACGCCCATCAAATGTTCGCTCATCTCTATAATATCGCCCACCTTAAAAGGTTTGAACAAAATAATAAAAATACCACTGACAATATTGCTAAAGGCATGTTGCGCCGCAAATCCGAGAATGATAGCCAAAATACCCGCACTTGCCAACAACGACAGTGCTATTTGGCGCAAAGGCGGCATATTATAAATAACCACAATGGTTGCGGCGCAATAAATCAGTACATATAACGAATGTTTGATGAGCGAATAACCGCGCCCCCGTAATTCATGCTGCTTCTCGGAGCGTCGAAACAAAAATTGCACTATCTTTTTGAGCAATAGTGCCGTTACTATTGCTACAATAATTGGTGTCCATTCTTCCCAAGTATCGGGCATTGTTCGCCAAAACGTTTTAGAGATAAAAATGCCAAGTGGTAGTATGCCAATCATAAATCAATTCAGGAACTATAAAGTGATTACCTATAACTTACTTGATGAAATATACGGCTATCTATGCCGTGCAAAGCTAATGCCAATTTTGCCAAAATAGGTCATCAAATGCCATAATTTTGTCATTCTCGACCGAAATACCCTCGCTTTCTAACATCTTTTGCATTAAATCGGGGTGTCCGAAGTGCATTTTGCCAGTCAGCAAGCCATTTCGATTCACTACGCGGTGCGCGGGCACAGGCGGGTAGGCAGTATGTGCCACATTCATTGCCCAACCTACCATACGAGCAGACCGCGCCGTGCCCAAATATCGTGCAATAGCCCCATAAGTCGTCACGCGCCCTTCGGGCACTTGGCGCACTAAGGCATAAACGCGCTCAAAAAAATCGGTGGTGGAGACATTAGCCATACTCGCTGCGTATTAGGGCGCAAAGATACGGCATTTGCAGCCCACCATTGCTACGATAAGCATCAATATTGTATTATTTTAACGTAACTATTTAGCCTTGTAGGGGGAACTAATCGAATATGCAGCGATGTCAGGCATTATTAGATAAGTATTGCTCATTACCCCATACCCAAAACCCTATACCCTAAATAGTTACATTTTAACACAATATCGCCCTTCCTCCTTGTCCAAGCCTTGCTATACAAGCCGCATAAATGCCACAGAAATAATAAAATTTTGCTCAACCAACATTTTTTTCACCCAATATTTGCTTTGGTCAAACAAAATGCCGTATATTTGCACCCGCAAAAGGGCTTGTAGCTCAGCGGTAGAGCAGCGGACTCATAACCCGTCGGTCCTAGGTTCAAATCCTAGCGGCAATCCATTTCCCTTTTGAAAAAGCCACGAAGTTTCGCACTTCGTGGCTTTTTGTTGTCCATAGCAAAATACTATTATCCATTTACCGGCTACTCACTTTGGTGCATTGCGCAACAGCCAAGGGCTGCCCCTCGGTAGCTAAGGCAATCCAATATACGCCATTGCTTAGATGGCTAATATCTAAGCGATAAGGCGTTTGGTCGAGTTGGTGCATACTTATGCGGTCGTTCCAAACCAATTGCCCGTTGCTGCTATATACTTGCAACTGCCCCAAGGCAGCAAATGGGCTATCGGTAGCTGCGGTGATATAGGCAATACCTTCGTGTAAGACAGGCGATACGGTGAGTACAGCGGCGGATGCAAGGTTTTGGCGTTGTACGCTTACCGTCCCGACCACACGGCGATTGCCCCCAAAATCGGTCTGTACTAAGCGGTAATAGGTCTGCCCCGTAGCGAGGTATGGGTCAAAATAGGTATATTGCCTTTCATTATTGCTATTGCCTGCGCCCGCAATATCTACCAAATGTACAAAATTGTTGCCGTCAATGCTTCTGTACCAACTAAAATAAGCGTTGTCGGTTTCGGTAGCGGTTGCCCAACGCAAATAATTGCCTTTTTCTAAGGCTATCGCCTCTAAGGTGGTCAGTTCTATGGGCAATACCATGCAAGAAGGATTATCAGCAGCAGTTTCGTTGCAGTCATTAGCATCAGTCGCGCTCAACGAATAGCCGCTACCCAAAGGTAGGTTTGCCAACACTATCAATTGGTTTGCTTGGTCGATGGTGGCTGTATAATCGCCTGTAACGGTATAGGGCAAAGTTCCACCCGTCAAAGCAGCATATACAGTATAAGTATTGGGAATATCGGTAGTACAGTCGACCAAATGCGTCCATTCTAAATCGGCGCAAAGCGGGTTGCAATTGTCCATAGTAACGACAAATTGCTCGGTATCGCTATTACATTCGCCCGTTATCGTAACACTATAAAGCCCGCCCGAAGCTATGGCAATAGCCGCATCGGTACTACCCGTATTCCAAACATAGCTTAGGGCATTAGGTGTGGCAGCATTAACTATGGCGGTGCTATCTTCGCATAGCGCGAAATCGGCAATTCAAGCGCATTGATATTGGGTTTGTAGGTTATTGTCACCTCGTCGGTAGCCATTTGCCCGCAAATATCCGTAAGCGTAAGGCTATACGTACCCGCAGCAGTGGGGGCAATGCTCGATTCTTGGCTGCCATTGCTCCACAAATATACACCCTACGTCGTCCGTGAGGTTGCTCAGTACAAGGGGCGTAGTACTGCATACGAACCAATCGTCGCCCAAATCGACGGACAAGGGCGGCGGCGGCAATACCGTCGCCTCGTCTGTGAGAGTAGCGCAAGGGGTTGTGACCGTTACGCTATACGCGCCCACAGCAGCAAACGGTATCGTAGCCTCGGTTGCGCCGTTGTTCCACAAATAAGCCGTTGCGCCCGCCGTAGTAGCATTGAGCAAAATAGGAGCTTCGCAAGCGACATAAGGTCCGCCGAGGTCAAGCGTAGGCGGCAGTGGCGCATCAACTACCACAAGGTCCGACACTATTCCGCAGTCGGTCGTTACGCTCACGCCATACGTACCTGTTGTACTAACGGTAATGCTCGGTATTGTTTCGCCCGTACTCCATAAATAAGCCGTTGCGCCCGCAGTAGTGGCATCGAGTAACAAGGTGCCGCTACACAATTCGTAGGGACCGCCGAGTTCTAATCCTGCCGCACCTGTTAGTGTGATGGTCATATAAGTAGTATCTGCCAAATTACAACTTTCGGGATTGGCGGCTATGAGCATCACGTTATAGCTACCTGCATTGCTAAAAGTGTGCGTAGGTAGGCTGTCGGAGCTGGTTATTCCGTCGCCAAAATCCCAAAAATAGGTAGTGGCATTAATACTTTGGTTGTCAAAATTGATGGTATGCGGGGCGCAAGCTATAATGGGGTCTTCTGTACTTATATCAGCTATTACTAAGGGTGTTTGAAATTTATTTTGAATACGCCAATATCCCAAGCACCCATTTGGTCGGTTGCCCATGCATCGGGGTTGGTGGCAAAATCGCCGCCCGAGCAAACGCCCTGAAGATACTATGCCGCGCTTATCAAATCGGCTCGTACCGCCGTCTACGTGGTTCGATGTATAATAAGTAGCATAATGGAGTCCTACTGCATCGGGTTCAAGCACGCCGACATAAAAACCACCTGTGCTAAATACGGCATCAGGTGTAAGTTCCCATCCGCCTCCTGCGTTATAACACGAAAAATAAATATATCCACATTGGTCGATTAAAAATGCTACGGGCACACCTGTATTAAAATCCACTCCGCCAACAGTGGTATTGTATATCGGGAAATCCAAAGCCATAGAGAAAGCCCCGATGAACAAAGCAGACCCCTCTACACCCCAAGCCCCAGAACTGATAGGCATGGCGCCAAAACTCTGTCCATATATTAATACGCGGTCGTTGTTGCGGTCGAGGTCTATAAAATAGGCTTGGTCGTCGTTGCCACTACCCCAAAATGTACCGTGCAAAACGGTAGTTCCGTCTGCGCTTAGGTGCGATACAAACCCGTCGAAGTTAGCACCGCTATGGTCGGTAAATAACCCGTCGGGCGTAATTGCAGGAAAATTGTCGTCGCCCGCACCACCACATACATATATCGAGCCATCGTCAGCTATTCGTATGCCATAAACCATGTCGCTGCCATCGCCACCCAAATAGGTGCTGAAAATCAAGGCATTAAAGTCGGCACTTAGTTTAAAGACGACACCATCTTGGGCAATTAAACCTGGTGTAGCCAGCGGATTAAAAGTAGTCTGGAAAGCACCTTCTGTAATAGGGAAGTTATTTGATTGCGTACAAGAAGCTATATACACATTATTAGCGGCATCAAGCATTATTTCGCCCCTATAAGTATCGCCGTAGTTGGGTCCAATAATATTACGTCCGTCTTCATTGCTGCCGCCTATATATGTCGAGGCTAATAGCGTTCCGCCATCATTAGATATATGTGAGACGACAATATCTGTTCCGCCACCAGGAATATCCATGATAGAATTGTCGGTAGTGGGGTAATTGTTCGATTCAGAACTTCCATATACATATATTTCGTTATCGCTATTAGTGATAAGACTATGCGGATAATCGCCGCTACCGCCGCCTATATAAGTACCAAACAAGCGCGTAGTGCCCGTAGGGTTATACTTAGATATAGCTATATCAACCCCGCCGCCATTAAACGATACATCAAACGCGCCTGTACTGACCGAATAGCCCGCCCCAAAGGAGATAGCTCCCGTATAAATGTTGCCGTCGTTATCAAAAGTAGCACAATGCCCATAGTTAGTAGCAGTGGAACCGATAGCGTTGCTGCCACCACAACAGGGTCGATAATTAGGGGTAGTTTGTGGTCGTAGCCCGTGGGAAAGAAAAACGATACGACATTATCTTCGTTGAGCAAAAATCGGCAGGGCACAGCTACGGTATCGCCCGCTACGAGCTGATAACTATATGGGCGCAGTTCGCGGATAAGCCCTACGGAAGTTTCTATCTGCAAGCTACCATCTTCTTGCAAGGCGAGGTTGTCAGCCCCATCATAAAATAAGTGTATTAAGTAAGGGTTTGCTTCTTCTGATACGACAAAATCGTATTTGAGGGCAGCATCTCGACTATACACAGATAGGTCAATACCTTCATACAAATTGCTATAAGTCACGCGGTCAAATATTTCGGCATGGCTTGCCCAACGCGTGGGGTCGTCACCGATAAAGTAGTTGTTATAATCACTGCGTTTGTCATAGCCTGTCATTGGCGTAGTATTAGAAGCACCCAAGAAACGCACTTTATAGGTATGCCCGTGTAAGCGAAAGGCGTTTTTTTCATCGACAGAGGCTTGCGAAAGGTCGTGCAATTGTGCTACATCGTCCATATCGTAATAGGTGTAAGTAAAGGCACGCGGTTCTAGGAATAAGGCATTGAGGTCGCCCAAATCGGCACGAAAACGGACGTTGTGATGCCATTGCCCTCTATTCTCTACAAAAGATAAAGAATGGCTGTGGGTATCTATACCTGACTCGCCATCGGCTAATAAGGGCATAACAGACGTACAACAAGCAAGTAAAAGCCATAATAATTGGCAGGTAGCGATATAGCAATTATGACGAAAAGCAAGGCAACGCATAGGAGTAACTGGTTTTGTCGATAATAATACACAGAAAACGAAATTAACGATGTAAAGGTAGCCTTTTTAGCTTAAGTTGCTAATAACATTTTTGAGCCTTTTCCGAAAAAATGCCTGTTCGCACAATGTTTTAAAAAAAAAATGTTTAAAAAATGGCTAATTGCTTGTTTAGCGATTGAAAATCAAGTAATATTGCAACTTGAAAACCACTATATTATGCGAAAAGCAAAACTTATCAGTCAAATAGCCGAGAAAACAGGCTTGTCCAAAGTAGATGTTCTGGTGGTAATAGAGCAATGCCTACGCGAAATAAAAGATACCTTAGCTACGGGCGAAAGTATCTTTATTAGAGGGTTCGGTAGCTTTGTCACCAAAACTCGTGCCCGTAAAGTAGGGCGCGACATTAAGAACAATATATCGCTCGAAATTCCCGAAAGTCGCATACCCGCTTTTCGCCCCGCCAAAGAATTTATCGATGGCGTAAAAAATGGTGTGCCTCTTTCTGAAAACACTCAGGGCAAATATGGCTACTACGATGATGCTGATGATGAGTAATCGCGCCGCCATAGAGCAAAAAAAGCTTCCATCTTTTTCTATTCAATGCATCTGCCGATAAATCCCTCGGCACAAAAAAATCCCCTTTGAAGCATTGTTGTATCAAGGGGATTTTTTTGTTCTATTTATTTCACGCACTTTCTAAAACGCCACGCCTTCATGTGCCGATATTTTTTGGCGTATTTCATCGGGTACAGAAAAGGTTTTTTCGGTGGTATAGTGATACATAACCAAAACACTTTCAGACCGAACAGCGAGTACCTCCTTGCCGTTTCGTTCTATACTAATGGCATATTCGAGCGTAAAACTCTTGATGCCGATAGCTATGCAGCGCACATATATCTTCGGTCGGTCGGTGAGCAAGACAGGTATCTTATAATCGACGCTGGCACGCGCTAAGACTATACCGTGTTCTGCCCAATTCCAATCGAACAAATCGTTGAGGTATGACGAACGTGCTATTTCAAAATAAGACAGATAAACGGCGTTGTTTACATGGCGCAGGTAATCAATGTCGCGCCAACGCACTTCGATAGAGCGGCTATACTTAAAAGCGGATAATAATAACATAGATGAAACGCGCCTCGTAGAACGGGCATTGTGGGTATCAATGGTGGTTTATTGTTTTAGCTGAACTGCCATATAGACAGGTTGATGGTCGGAGTTCTGAAATTGTAGGTCTATGCCATAGGTTTTGACTATTTCTACATTGGGCGATACCAAAAAGAAATCTATCAAGGTAGTAGATGTTTTTTGGGCATCGAATGGGAATAGATTGCTGCGGTTAGTAGCCATATTGGGGTCATAAGCCCATTGCCATTCGGCGGGCAGGTAGTCGGGAGCTATATTTTTGGGGTCATAGGGCTGCATATCGCTTTTGATAAATTTATTACCGTCAAAATTGGGTGGGCACTGATTCCAATCGCCGCCAGCTACAATATAATTGCCTTTGTTATACTCGTCAAGTAGCCATTGGCGCATATAATCCATTTCGGCTTTTTTCATGGTGCCTTTCGTATCGTAGGCTGAGTTGTGGGTATTGACTACTAACAATTGCTTGCCATTGCTCGTAGGGTATTGTTGCACCAAAAAACAGCGGTCGAGCATAAACAATTGGCGGGGCCACTCGAATTTGCTCGGAAATTGATAGCGCGTATTGTTGGTTGATTTGTGAGGGCTATACGAAACCAATCCGCTATATACGCCGCCCATCGGATTGTTGAAAGGCAGGGGCACAAATTTAACTTTGTAGTTGGGCGCGAAAGCCCAATTATAATTGGGTAGATATTGTCCAAGTCCTTGTACTTGGTTGAGGTGATAGCTGCGGCGCGAGCTGTAATCGACTTCTTGCAAGAGGTAAAAATCGACATCGGGGCGGTCGGTCAATACCTTTTTAACTTGGTTAAAATTGTCATTGACCCATTCCTGGGGCGAGCGCACCATTTCGCCGCCGTCATAAAAGAAGTCTGCCTTAGCCCCTAAGCCGCAATAGCCAATGTTCCAAGTCAGAAAAGTCAGTGTCGTATCTAAGGGCAGGGCATTATTGCCTTGCAGCTCAACGGCTTCGGTTTCGGGTGGCTGATAATCGGTAATAGTGGCATAAGCAATTAAACCCAACAAGACAACTCCTGCTACCAATGCCAATACTAAGATGAGGCGGGCAAAGCGAATAAGATATCGAAACATGATAATATAATTTGGCTTGTAAAAATGATAGTGAGATGATGTCCTTGGATAGGCACGCGCTCTGTCTTGCAGGGGTTTCTACTTATTCTTTGCGAATAAATACAGTTTGATGCTGGCATACCTTCCTATTCCCAAATAATGGGTTGTTTGCTTTCATACCAATCATGATATCTATCCATATATAATTGCTCGATGGGTTCGCGTTTTATTTTTAGCGTAGGGGTCAATTTATTATTCTCTACTGTCCAAGGTTCGCGCACGACGACCATACATTTGAGGCGTTCGTGGGCATCGAGTCGGCTATTTATGGTTTTTAGGTGTTTTTCCAAGTCGGGTTCCAAGTCTTTGTGGTCGGCGTGTGCTGCGTCGGCTGACAAAACAGCTAAGGCGATAGGTTGCGGCAGGTTGGCTCCCGTAACACATACTTGCTCGATATGAGTGTTTTCGCATAGCTGCATTTCTATCGGTGCAGGGGCGACGTATTTGCCTTTTTCGGTTTTAAAGATTTCTTTGACGCGCCCCGTGATAAACAAAAAGCCATCTTTCGATACTGTTCCCTTGTCGCCCGTATGTAGGTAGCCGTTTTGTAGTACATCGGCGGTCAGTTCGGGTTGTTTGTAGTAGCCGTCCATCAGAGCTTCGCTCTTGACGAGGATTTCACCAATATCGCTAATGACCACTTCTACCTCTGGCATCGCCTGTCCTACGCTACCCAAACGGGGTTTTTGGCGCGTATAATGCGAATAGGCGCAATTTTCGGTCATGCCGTAGGCTTCTTGTATCGTAATGCCCAATTTGGCAAACCATTCGATGAGCGAAGGCGGAATGGGTGCGCACCGCTTAGGCAATAGTCTGCGCGGTGCAAGCCCAATTTGCGCTGTATGGATAATTTGATGAATGACGAGAGCAGCGGTATGCGCAACAAGAGGTCGAGTTTGCGTTGGGGCATTTTGCTGAGTATTCCCATCTGGAATTTTGTCCAAATGCGCGGCACACCCAGAAATACTGTCGGTTGGGCGGCGCGTAGGTTATCGGCAAAAAGTGTCTAATGATTCTGCGAAATAGACTTCTCCACCCGAATAGAGTGCCCCCATTTCGACCAACATACGCTCGGCGATGTGTGATAGCGGTAGATAGGAAAAAAAGCGGTTGGTTTTTCCTTTCAAATCAATGACCATAAATGCCATATTAGTGGCATACGATAAGGCTTTAAAACTCATCACTACGCCTTTGGGTTTTCCCGTAGTGCCCGATGTATAGATGATAGTTGCTATCTCTTTCAGGTCGCGCAGTGGGTTTTCTGCTAAGGCTTCGTATTGTGTGCAGAGTGTGTCCCAATTTTCAAAACTGCCTGTATTGCCATAGAACGTTGGGAATGAAATACAGCGCAGCCCATCGGGTAGCCCTGGTTTTAGTGCGTCCCAATCGTCCAATTTGCCTACGAACAGCAATTTCGACTCGCTGTGTTCCAAGATATAGCGCATCGTTTCGGCATTGATATTGGGATATAGTGGTACTGATATATGCCCGCTCATCATAATTGCCAAATCTGCCATCATCCAATGAGCACAATTTTTCGACATCAAAGCGATATGGCTATTGGGCGGTAAGTTCATGGCACGCAGGGCAGTAGCCATTCGACGAGCTTGGTTGGCGGCTTCGCTCCAAGTATAGCGTTGCCAAGTACCGCCTTTGATGGGCTGGTGCAAATAGGTCTGGGTTGCCAGTGTTTGCTCGTTCTGATATAAAACGGCTAAGGGTTGTTGGGCTACATTTACAGGCATATACAGATATTGTTTAAATTAATAACGCTACTGATTAGCATTAAAGGCTTTGAGCGACAAATATCGCTCGGCATCTAAGGCTGCCATACAACCCGTACCTGCGGCAGTAACGGCTTGTCGGTAGATTTTGTCTTGCGCGTCGCCGCATACAAACACGCCCTCAATATCGGTTTTAGTGCTATCTGCTTGGGTCAGCAGGTAGCCTTCGTGGTCGGCGGCTAAATATTTTTTGAATACCTCGGTATTGGGTTGGTGTCCGATAGCGACAAAAAAGCCGTAAACGGGAATATCGTATTCTTCGCCGCTCAGTCGGTTGCGTACTCGTGCACCTGTAACGCCATTATCGCCCAATACTTCTACTGTTTCGGTATGCCAATAGATATGAATATTAGCGGCGGCTTTTACGCGAGCTTGCATCACTTGGGAAGCACGCAGTTTGTCGCTGCGCACTAACATGTGCACCTTAGGGCAAAGATGTGCTAAGTAAAGGGCTTCTTCGCAAGCTGTATCGCCACCTCCGACGATAATGACCTCTTTGCCGCGATAAAAAAAGCCATCGCATACCGCACAAGCCGATACACCACTGCCATTCAAACGCTGCTCGGAGGGCAAACCGAGCCATTTTGCCGATGCGCCCGTAGCGATAATGACGGCTTCGGCGGCTATCTGCACGCTGCCGTCGATAGTGAGAATATGGTGCTTCGCGGGGTTTGAAAAATCGACATCGGTGACATAACCAAAGCGAATATCTGTGCCCATACGCTCGGCTTGTTGGCGAAAATCTTCCATCATTTCGGGACCCATGATGCCCTTGGGGTAGCCCGGATAATTTTCGACTTCGGTAGTTTGAGTCAATTGCCCGCCAGGTAACAAGCCTGTATAGAGTATGGGTTTAAGGTTGGCACGGGCGGCATAAATAGCAGCGGTATAGCCCGCAGGGCCAGACCCAATAATAATACATTTGTGTTGCTCCACAGCAATAAGGTTTAAAATTTGGTTACGGCTGCAAATTACGCTTTTTTCTTTGGATAAAACAAGAATACGGTACAGTTTTAAGAAAAATAACAAAACGCCGCCTAAACCCCATACCCCGTATAATGCACCAATTGAAGCACGACATTAGCCGCTACGCCTGCCGCCACATCATCGAGCATTACAGCGTGGGGTGTGTGCCAATTATCAATGCGCCTAATACCAAAAGGCTTGGTAATATCGAAGAGCCGAAAGAGAAAAAGCCACCAATGAGATAAAACGGTGTATGGGGCAGCGCGATAATGCTGACCCAAAAACCTAATGCCTCGTCGATAACGACCTTAGAGGGGTCTTGCCCCCACTCGTCCGACAAAGTCCGACAAGCCCATACACCCGATAGATATGCCGCAACTACCAAAACCACTTCGGCTACGCTCAGTGGGACGTTACCCAAGCTCAGTGGGACGTTACCCAAGCTCAGTGGGACCTTATTCAATTCGGCTGTGCAGTATAGCGTCAGGGCATAACTGATTAGCAAGCCGCCCAAAGCACCAAAGGTGACAGGAGCAAATGGTATATAGCCCAAGCCAAAAAATGTAGCTACTATTTTGGCAATAACAACAGACAGCGACTTTCTATGCATAGTACAAGATGGCAAAATGTAGGCAGACAAATAGGCAAATGGGGTTCAATCAATAACGGCGGCGCATGTCAAACACGCCATTTCTTATCTGGACGATGGTTTCTGTACCGCTGCTATAATCATATACCGCGCCTTCAAAACTGCCCTTAATTCTGCCGCCTATGGTGTCGTATTGCTCTATTTGTAGGTCTATTTGTTGGATAGCAATACCGCCAAGGGTAGTGTCGTTGCCGATAACCAGCTCGAAATACCTATCTTCGGCAGGGTAATCGAGTTGTGGAGGTATCGGTTCGTTGTAGGTATAGTTGCCTGTGCCCTCGCCAGGAAAACGCAGCCAAAACGATACGGGGCTGTTATTAAACTGAGCAATTGCCTTTACTTCGGTAGCGTCGAGCGAATCTATATAGCCTACGGAACTTTGGCTGTCCCAAAAATCGTTGAACGAGATAAATTGGTTGTCAAACCCGCTGCCGTCTAAAATCATTTTTATTTCATCGTCGGTAGGGTCGGGTGTCAAGATGGGGTCATCTTTACAAGCAGAAAGACCGCACAAGGTTATTGCAAACAAAACGAATAGATATTTCATGTTTTTGAAAAATAAATTATTTTTATATAATCAGTTGCTGGCAACTTTGGAAAAGTCGTATTGGGTTATTTTTGTAACTATTTAGCCTTGTAGGAGTAGCCCACAAGAATCGCTATTTTTAATCGAATATGCTGGTTTGGTTTTTTAATTTTGAGTAGAAAATTAACGGGAACATCTTGCTTGCGCCCTCGCTACAATTTATAACACAGACCATTAGAATATCACCCCTACGGGGCTTAGAAAACGGTCTTTCTATTTGTGGTTTCTAATTTTGAGTAAAAAATTGACGGGAGCATCTTGCTACAAAGCAGCATTTAGCAAAATTTGTTACCGAAACTTAAAAATCATACCAATATAATGATTTTAGGCATTATTAGATAGATATAGTCCAAAACCCTATACCCTATACCCTAAATTTACTTATTTTTTTAGTAAAAAGGCATAGCTTTGCGTAGTTTTTAAATAGTTACTAAGTTTTAATTCGATTTTTGCGAAAAAAATGCCGAATTATCTATATTTTTAACAACAATGACTATAGTGCAAAAAGGGCAAAATTAATACAAATTAGATTTAATTTCAAATCGTAAATTATTAATTTATAGTCATCTACATATTCTTCAATTACTAAACACTTTGCTAAAATGACTTCTTGCACCACAGTCTACCAACATCATTCATTTCTATTGAGATGCTTTTTTTTATAGTCGGCTTTTATTTTGATAATTTGTAAATATATTCTTCAATTTCTGTTTGTCTTGCATTCGCAAATCCTCTGTCAATACCAACTTTCTCAAAACCGCATTTTTCTAAAACTTTTTGGGAACCAAAATTGTCAAATGCAACTCGTCCAATAATTGGTCGTATGGTTTCAATATTAAGTAATTCATTCAATGCTTTGGTTGCAATACCTTGTCCCCAAAATTTTCTGTCTATCCAATAAGTAATTTCTGTGTCACCTTGCATTACAAACTTAGCAATACTCCCTACGATAATATTGTCAAGTAGAATTGTTTGATTGTTTACAGTTGTGGTTTCTAATAATTTTGTATATTTGTTTATGTATTCTGTTTTGTCGGTCGGGTCTTTTGGCATAAACGCTGCTAAGTAACCACCTTCTTTATCAAGTTGGAATTGAAATAAAGTGTCCAAGTCAGCAATTTCTGTTGGTCGAAGTTTTATGTTGAGTTTGTTCATTAGATGCCGATTTATTTTGAAATTATGGTTTTGGGGTCGCTTTACAATGACCGATAGAAATAATTCTGCCCAAAAACTCATTTTGTTGGGCAAAAATACATCATTGGCGGCAAAATTGCATATTCTCAGGCGGCTTATTTTTGAAAAAAGCTATTAGTTTTGGGAGAATAGAAGGGCTTAGATGAAGACTATCAAAATTGCAAGACCAAACCCAGACACGCCTTTATATTATATTTGTTTTTTATATAAATCGTTATTTTATTAAATATAAATATTTGTTTTTTATTATTAGTGATAAAATAAATTAATATTAATAACATATTTGTCTACTACGCTATGCCGACGAAATTTTTATAATTCTTGCCCCATAGACCTCCAATATCCCTATTTTCTTGTCCTATATTAAGGCGGTGTGCTTGGATATTGCCCTATCTTTGCAGTATCAACTTTTTTATCTATTTTTGCCCCATGACACAACGAACCTTAGAAGCCATTATTGCTCCTCGCGCCCCACATTATGTCGGCGACGGATTTAGGGTACATAATTTTATACCCAGCACGCAGCCGCTCTCTATGCGGCGCATGAGTCCTTTTATCTTGCTCGACTATAACGCGCCTTTTTATTTTCCACCCTCCGACCAATTGCGCGGGGTGGGCGTTCATCCGCACCGCGGGTTCGAGACCGTTACCATCGCCTACAAAGGCAGGGTAGCCCATCGCGATAGTAGCGGCGGCGGCGGCATTATTGGCGAAGGCGACGTGCAATGGATGACAGCGGCTTCGGGCATACTGCACAAAGAATACCACGAAGAAAATTTTAGCAAAACAGGTGGTCTCTTCCAAATGGTACAGCTATGGGTGAACCTGCCCGCCCGATACAAAATGTCAGCTCCCAAATACCAGGCAATTGCCCAGCACCAAATAAACGGCTATCAACTGCCCAACAACGGCGGAACAGTAGCCGTCATTGCAGGGCAATATGCCGATGTGCAAGGCGCAGCCACTACATTTACGCCTATGCACCTATATAATGCCCACCTAAAAGCGGGCACAGTACTGCCCTTGTCGTTTCCGTCGCATTACAATACTGCCTTGTTGGTGGTAGCGGGCAATATTCGCATCAACGGCAGCGAAAATGTACCTACTAATCATTTTGCACTGCTACGCAACGATGGCGAGGATTTTTCGGTCACTGCCAATGACGACGCTTTGGTACTCGTATTGAGTGGCGAACCCATAGACGAACCCATCGCCGCACAAGGTCCCTTTGTAATGAACACGCCCGAAGAATTGGCACAAGCAAGGCGCGATTTCGCAATGGGTAAATTTGGGCAACTCGACGACTAAGCACCGCTTTCTATCTATCCCAATAAGAGATGAGGGGCGCATTAGTGGTATGATTTTTAAGCATTAATCTTGTCTGCTGTGTATCCATTTCCAAGCGTTAGGGCTTAGGAAATAACATTAGATAATTGAGATATTAGTTCGAGAACTCCCCCTAACCCCCTCAAAGAGGGGGAATTTATGCAAGATATTATTTACTGATTATCAATAATTTATGATAAATTATAAAAAATATTTAATGTATATTATCTTTAAGATGCCGTAGGCATATTACATCGCTAACATCTAACAGACACAAGCCTGAGAATGCCGTAGGCATGAAACTCGTGTAAGTTAAGTATATAAGACTTAAAAATCAAACCATTAGATACAAATATTAATAATAATAATAATTCGTAAATAAATGGATAAACCCAAGAATAGCTCCGAACTAAGCCAATCATATTGGAATATCCGCTGGGAAAACAGCGAAACAGGCTGGGATATTGGCTATGCCTCGCCCGCCATTGTCGAATATATGGCGCAATATCCAAACAAAGATGCGAATATCCTTATACCAGGTTGTGGCAACGCCTACGAAGCCGAATCTTTGTTGGCAAATGGTTTCCAGCATATCACCTTAATTGATATTGCGCCCAAAGCAGTCGAGGTGCTGAAAGCAAAATTTGTAGATAAGCCCCAAGTAAAAATCTTATGCGAAGATTTTTTTCAACACCAATCTGCTTATGATTTAATCATCGAGCAAACATTTTTCTGTGCCATCTCGCCCGACCAACGGATTGCGTATGCCCAAAAAATGGCTTCCTTGCTCCGACCCAAAGGCAAAATAATCGGTTTGCTATTCGATATCGTATTCGAAAAACAGGGTCCGCCCTTTGGCGGCTGTGCTGATGACTACCGAGCCATTTTCGAGCCTTATTTCGTCATTCAAACGATGGAAAAATGCCACAATAGTATTTCGCCCCGAGCAGGAACAGAATTATTTATCAAGCTATCCAAAAAATAAGGACTGCTAATAAACCACCATTTGCAGCGTTTCGCTAATGCCATCGGTCGTATCTAAGCGAAGCCAATAGCTACCTGCGGGAAGGTTCTGTACGGGCACAACGAGTTGGTTGTCGCCTTGTTGCAGGCTTATTTTGCGCACCGATATTTGCGTGCCGTTATTGTGCCAAATGCTAATGGTGCCGTCGGTATAGCGCGGCGATTGATAGCGCAACTGGGCAAGCCCACGCACGGGATTGGGATATAGAGCAATGGCTGGTGTGGCAGCATTCGCTGCATCGGGGTTGATGCTGGTGGCAATGGCAGACAAATAACAATCGGGCGAAACCAAATAATTGTTGGCGACTAAGGGCAGTTTTTGGCTCAAATAATCTTCAAATAAGGTAGCATTTATCGTGTCGTTGGCTGCGCCGAGCCAATCTTGTAATACGGTAGTAAATACTTGCCGATAGTCGTATTGTTGGTATTGTAGTTGGCTGTCGTTGGCTAAATCGCCCAAATTGACGTTGGTGCCCGTAACACCTGCTTGTACGCCTTTGCCAAATAGCATCATCGGCGCGAGCGTGCCGTGGTCGGTGCCCCAATTGCCATTTTCGGCGGCTTTGCGTCCAAATTCCGAAAATGTGAGGGTCATAACGCGGTCGTCTAAGCCCAAGGCTTGCAAATCGTCTTGAAATGCCTTGATAGATTCGGACAATTCTTGCAACAGCGTAGCATGTATGCCTATGCTTGGCTCGCTGGGGTCTATCTGGACGTTATGCGTATCAAAACCGCCGAGTTGGGTCAAATAAATTTTGGTACGGCTGCCTCCGCTGACAAGTCGCGCTACTGTGCGCAATTGGTCGGCGAGCCGCCAATCGGGATAGACCGTTGCGCTGTTAGTACCTGCATTGAACACCGATGTTATTCGTTCGGCATATACGCTGATACTCTGTTCTACGTCCATAATAAATTGTAGCTCGTTGCCATATTCGCTATTTGGGACGTTGGCAATGGGTGCGCCGCCTATTTCGGATACCAAGCTATAAAAGCCCGATGGGTCTTGACCGCTTAGGTTGATAGAGGCTGTATGTTCGTCGGCGGTGTGAAACCCCAAAGAGCTTTCGCTCGAACCCAATTGTATACCCAAGGGGTCGGGCATATCGGCGGTAGGGCTGCCTCCTATACCGGGGTAGGAGTAGCCCAAATATCTGCCCATCCAACCCGTTGTGAGGTTATAATTTTCGGCAGTACTATCGCCTCCTGTGAGCCATATATCTGTCCCTTTAAAATGCGAGCGGTTTTGGTCGGCATAACCAACACCCTGCACGATATTTACTTTTCCCGCATCGTATAGGTTTTTTAAAGCCGTCATAGCGGGATGCAAACCAATTTGGTCGGCGGCGGCAAGGGTGTTATCTAAGGAAATATAAGCACCTGTTCCCGTAGAGGGTATGCGTATAGTCGGGCGCAGTTTGGCGTAGGTGTCGTACTGTGCTATGGGAATGAAAGTATTGATGCCGTCGTTGCCACCTTTTAGCTGTACGAGTACCAGCACGCGGTCGCTAACACCCTCGCAACTGAGTTGCTGCATGAGCGAATTGGGCGCAAAGGCGCGTAGCGATATGCCATCAAGAGCGAGCGGGGCGAGTGCCAAAGGCGCGGATAGGCGTAAAAATTTGCGGCGGTTCATAATAATGGAGAATGTAGAGCAAGTGATTTAAAATAATTGATATTCGGGCGAGTACATAATGGCTTTGATTAACTTTTCTAAGGGCAGGCGCACTTCTTCGTCATTGCCTGTGGCAACAAAATTTTGCCATTCATAAGTCCAATCTTCGGCGGGCAAGCCGTCCAAAAATATGGTGTTCAAAAAATAATCGCGGCGATTAGCATCAGGAGGGTTAGGCAATAGGTATAATAACAATTCGTTCACGAGGGTTTGGGCATCGGCAGAATTGCTGATATTGCCTGCTGCCTGTATAAAATCGACGATGTGGAGCTGTGCGCCCAAAGGACCTCCTGCCAACACCCGCATACCACTCAGCAACATTTCGGGTAGCTTGTAGCGGGCAATAATGGTGCTGCCATTAAACCAAGCGCGGTTATAATCGGGAGTTTGGTAGTAAGCAGGGTAGCCCGCTACATCGGGTGGCGCAAATGGGTCGAAACCTGCCAAGACAAACATCGTTTGAATCATGCCCCGCGCATAAAATATTTGGTAATGGGCTTGCGGCTGCGTAGGCAGTGGTATCTCTACTTGAAAATAAGTTAAGCTACCCAAAGCCAATTCCAAGGGCGATTTGATTAATCCGCCTATTATTTCATCGCTATTATCCGAATCGTCTAAATCATAAAAATGCTGGCTTTCGAGCAATTGGCGAAGCACAGGCACTAATTCATAGTCATTATCGCGCAAGGTAGCCGCAAGGGGTTCGATGATATCGGCGGCAATTTCGTCGCTAATATTTTTGCTCACAAAATAGCGATAGAGGCGGCGGCAGATGAAACGAGCTGTCTCGCTCTGCACAAACACCATATCGACAAAAGCGTACAATTCTTGTGCTATTTCGGCTATTGTATTGCCTCCCTCAATGACGGTATTCTGAAAAGCTGCGCTAAACGTCTTATTACCCGTATCATGCTGCCCAACCACAATTCTGCCGTTCGGAATACCCGTTATTGGGTCGATATTAGTGGCGCGATTACCCGTTTTGATGCCCGTCAGCACGCGAGCGGCGGCAATGATGTCGTCCTCGGTATAGTTGGTATAATTGCCCGCCCCGATTTGCGGACCTTTCCCAATAGTAAACAGCTCTAAAAGCTCGCGGGCATAGTTTTGGTTAGGGCTATTTTTGTTATTTTCGGTATTGTCGAGATAGCGCAGCATGAGGTTATCAAAAGTAACCTTGCCCGCTAAAACTTTAAAATTGCCTATGGCATAGTAGCGCAGCAACGCCAAATAATCAAAAAACTCGGCTGCCCCGCCCGTTACAGCGGCAGCGGTATAACAATTATGCAAAAAAAACTGCATCTTTGAACCCATCGATTCATCGAGCAAGGCTTCGTTGAGCCACCACGATTTGACATAGTTGCGCAATTGCTGGTTGCCGGACATAGGGTCTATACCCGAATTGATCCAAGGTTGCCCTGTGAGCGGGTCAGTAGGTTCGGACACAGTAGGTGTCTGTATTAGCAACAGCGCATCGAGGGCTTGCTGCGGTGTGAGGGTGGCGAATTGCTCGATACGGGCGCGAGTAGGGCGGAAGGTGGTTCGGCGCAATAAGTGAGCGGCGAGGTGGCTGCCCAAGGCAGCGGTATGTGCTTGTAGTGATGCCATCGGATAAGCGATTTTGTGGTGTTACTGTGGCTTGACTCAAAACTATTGGCGCAAGGGCAGGCAAGAGAGCCAATCCAGCCTCGTTTTATTGGAGTTTATGGCAGTTAGACAAAGTGAATGGCAAGTTTATTCCGCAAAGCTATTTTTTTTGCTAAAAGGCGCACCCAAACGCTACAACATAGCATTCTGGTGCGCCGTATTCTGTTATTTATGGTAAAAATTGTGACTATTTAGGGTATAGGGTTTTGGGTATGGGGATGCCTATCCAATAATGCCCAACCTCGTTGCATATTCGATTAGACCCTGACCTAAGTACTCATCTGTTAGCAAGGTTTTGCCTGTAATGGAGTTAGAACGGTTTTACAAGCGCACGATTTAAATTGTGAGCTATGATTGTCAATGTTATCGACAGATAAATCTTGGCGCATAAAATTAGAAAGCCAAACCACTATTTAAGTAGCTTTGTCGCGCACCTGTTCATGCTTACCTATTTCCTCAGACACTATTGGCAGCCTATTATGGACTAATTTTGTACCTTTGCCGCTTATTATCACCTATTTTTGCTTGGTATGTCATTTCGACTTCTATTTTGGGGCTATTGCTTGGGCGCATTCGTAACACTCGGATTTGCAGCCTGCCGCTCTACTACACGCGCTACCGCACCGCGCGACTATGCCGAATTTTCGCAATATTTGGCAAAAGCCATCAACGAGCGCGATGCCGATTTTTTTAACCGTCATTTCGATTTTGATGCCTTATTGCACGAAATTACCGACCATGTTATCGTTCCGCCCGATTACAAAGAGGGTTTTATAGCAGGAATGAAACAACAACTGAACGTAGGGCAGCAAATTGTAGGTTCATTAGGTGCTGACGGTGCATATCACTTCTTGCGCCTCAAACCAAATGCGGAACAAGCTACTGCCTTGTTCCGACAAACCACATCGGACGGCATCAATTATCACGAAATAAAATTGGGTATGCGAGGCGATAGTTGTTATATAAAAGATTTTTATATTTATCGTGGTGGCTTAGATTTTAGTGCTACGCTCAAACGCATTTATTTCGCGTCTTTATCTGGGGTAGACAATGATTCTGTGTCGTTTGCCAATACTTCGCCCTTCGACCGCGCTTTTATCGAAAACCTAACCCGTATTGACGAAATAGCCGAGCTGACCCAAAACAACCAATACGACAAAGCCTTAGCCATAGCTGATGCCTTGCCCGACATTTTGCGCAGCGACAAAATGATATTCGTGATGCGCACTAATATCGCCTATCACGTAGGCAAAGACGCATTTGAAACTACCCTTGCCGATTTTCGCGACCATTATCCAAGCGATGCTGTCGTAGAATTTATTGCCTTAGACCTATCATTTGAGAGCAAAGACCCCGATTTAATCTTGCAGCGCATCGACGAATTAGACGCTAAACTCGGCGGCGACCCTTATTTAGACATCATTCGCGCTAGCGTATATGAGACCCAAGACAACTACGATGCTGCCGAAAAGCTATACCGCAAGGCGATGGCTGCCGAACCCGACAACGAAGAATTGCCTTTTCGCTTGTGCTTGTTTCTCATCAAACAAAAACGCTACGAAGAAACCACCGCCTTGTTTGCCGACATCTATAAACGTTGGAACTATAACCCCGCTCTTTTTCTGGTGCCTGCCGAAAACCAAGAGTTTTGGGAGTCCGAAGCCTACCAAAATTGGGAGAAGCAACATCCTTGGGAGGAAGAATAAGGATAGCCGCGATTTATATCGCGGCTATCCTTATGTGTGTTCTTACTTCACCGTATAGCTAATGCCAAGGCTAAAATCGCGACCTAATAGCTGGCGTTGGTAGGCAAACAGCTCACCGCGATAAATATTAGCTGAACTATATGCCGAGTTTAGGATATTGTTAGCGCGTAGCGTGGCTTTGAAGCGGTCGTCTTTACCTATTTTTTGGCTGAGGGTAAAATTGAGCATCGGACGCGCTTGCTCGTATACGTCGGGCGTAGCACCTGCGCTTACAACTACTAAGCGTTGCCCGAATACATTAAAATTGACATTGGCTTCGGTCTGTTTTATCATTGCTGTAGCTCAAAATGGCATTGACCAAATAAGGCGATTGAGCAAACATCGGGCGGGTGTTGGCGCACCGGGGCCGGATACGCGAATAAGTGCCAACTCGTCGGGGGCAATATCGACCGCCGAATTGATGAGGCTGAGATTAGCTCCCAAGATGGAAATTTTTGAGCAATGGAACAAAATCTAATTTTTTTCGGGCTTCCAATTCTATGCCCAATACACGCGCTTCGGGTACGTTGCGAAAGCTCAACTCTGTATTTTGTGCCAAAGGTTCGATAACAGTTTCGATGGGATTACCGAAGCGTTTATAAAAACCGCTCACGGCAAACATATCGCCAGGACGCGGAAAAAACTCCCAGCGCGTATCAAAATTGTCGATAATGGCGCGGTCTAATTGCGGGTTGCCGACCAAGACAAAATCGCCGATAAAATCGAACGAATAAAAAGGGGCTAATTCGCGAAAAGTAGGGCGAGCAATAGTGCGGCTATAACTAACGCGAGCATTCATATCTTTTTTTACCTCGTATATAATATTGATAGCAGGCAATATGTCTATACTATTGACCTCGCCCGCGGGCAGCGATTCGTCAGCACTAACTACGCTCAAATCGGTATATTCGGCACGCAGGCCTGCATTTATTTTGAAAAGTTTTGTAATGGGTAAATCGGTCGAGATATAAGCGGCGGCTATCGTTTGTTGTGCCTCATAATTATTGCGCTCTTCGGAGGTGTTTTGGATAACGGTCCAAAAATTGCGCCATATTGGTTTTGGTCGATAATACCTATATTCGCATCGCTAAAAAAATCGGTAGGATTGCCGTTATACACATAGCCACTATTGCTCTCGTAGTTGTAGCGCGATTCAGAAAAAGAGCGGTTTTTCAGCAAGAGCGATACACCTGTTTTGATTTTGGCTTCCAAACCCGACCATTGTTTAGCCGAGAAAGTAAGGTTGAGTTTGTTGTCGATAGTATTTTCGTCAAAACCACGATAAAAGCGCGAAGGTACGCGATAAGCGGCTTGGGTGATGCTATACACTGCGCTGCCGTCGGCATTATACAAAATATCGTTGGCAAAAAAACGCAAATCGGGCTCGCTTTGCGATGATAAGGCGTATGCACTATGCCAATCTATTTTTAAATCTGCTAAATTGTTAAAATAATGCTCGCCTTTCAGTTGGGCATAATTCATAGCACGTTGGCTATATTGCAAGGTGCGCGACTCAAAAACCTGCGAGCCGTCGTCGGTAAAATCGCTGGGCAATAAGCCTCTTTGGTAGCGGGCTGTCGAAGTGCCGCTTTGGTTGCGCATTAGGTTGAGGCTCAATTTGTGTTTATCTGCCAATTTATAAGACAATTGGCTATTGCACCCGCCAAGATGTTGTGCTGCCCGCGTCGGTCGCTGGCTATCAATAGTGGGCTTAGCCCTTCGGCAGAACTACCCGACAAGGCATAGCGTCCTGTAATGCCATTATCGTAATATTCATATTCGTTTTGGTAGCTTAGGCTTACAATCCAACCCAAAGGGCGGTTGCCTACCTGAAAGCGGTTGCCAACAGAAAAGACATAATTTTGATTTAGAAATGGCGTAGCAGTTATAGGAGTCATATTGCGATTAAACGCCTTAGTGATAGCATCTAATTGAGTTGCCAATTCGGGCTTCGACCCCGCTATACCGCGATTGGGGATATTGCCTTGTGCAATTTTTGGGATAGCCCGTGTGCCGTCGTCCATGCCAATCCAATCGCCTTTGCCTCCTGCTTCGCCTAAGTATTGGTCGTTGAAAGTAGCATTCGTATTGTAGCCCACCGAAGCACTGGCATGTAGCATAAATTGGTCGGGAAATTCTTTGGGGCTTAGATTGACAAAACCACCAGTAAAGTCGCCGGGCAAATCGGCAGAAAATGTTTTGAGTACTGTAATATTATCAATGAGCGAACTCGGAAACATATCTAATTGAACGGTATTGCGCGAAGGGTCTAAGCCCGGAATTTCGGCACCGTTGAGGGTGATTTTGGTGTAACGGTCGCCCAATCCACGCACATATACATATTTTCCGCCCTCTACCGATACGCCGGTTATGCGTTTTACGGCAGCCCCCGCGTCGTTGTCGCCCAAGCGACTGATGAGCTGGCTCGAAATAGCGTCTTGTACCACCGCCGATTTTTTTTGAAGCGTTTGTAATGCGTTTTCGGTATTGCGAGCTACTTTTGCTTCAACTACGATTTCGTTGAGCGTTACGCTTTCGGTGCCAAGTTTTATATCTAATGGCACTATTTCGCCTGCCCGCACGACAACATTATTGATGATTTGTGAGGTATAAGAAACATAGCTGGCTTTGAGGGTATGTGTGCCCGCCGTGAGGCTCAAGTGAAAGCGACCATCTATGTCAGTAGCAGTAGAAAGAGTAGTACCCTCTATCTGAACAATAGCCCCAATAAGGGTTTCGCCCGTTTGTTCGTCGAATATCGTACCCGAAATTATGCCCGTTTGTGCCAACAAGCCAGCAGACGAACCGAAAAAAAGCGCGAATACAATAAAAAGTAAAAATTGACGTGTCATGCGTGATTTATGTAAATTCATATATCAAAAATAAATAATTATAATTTAACAAAAAAATTAGTAATGTATTTAATAAATATTGTAAAATTATAATTAATTTACAACAATTTTTTATATTATATTAATATAAAATTAAAATTATGATTTAAAAATAAAAATATTATAATTGTAAATACAAATAATTTTTTATCCAAATCCCCCATACCTTTTTGACTGGTATGGGGGATTGCTAAAAGTTAAAAGTATTGACAATGCTTATTTTATTGTGCAAAAAAGCCATAATCGGTGAGTGCTGTCCAGCCTGCTGCCCAATTAACACTGCCAAATGCACCCACTTGGGGAGATGTTTCTATAGATGGGTCGTTGACGGGAGGTAGGTTAGCAATAGAGCCGCCTGCTATGGGGCTAAGATTGAGCTGCCCATTAATATCACTCGTAAAACCGGGGGTGGAGCTATAAACGTTATAATTATCGCTCAACTCGGCAGCAACTTTTGCCTTGATGCTACTGCTTTCATTAGCCACACCGTTGATGTCGCTACATTCAGCACCAGTATCTTTGTCTTTGATTTTGGCAAATAAATTGTGTTTAAATTCGAGCGTACCGTTGTCTAAGCGCGTTTCGCTTTCGATGGGTTCGCTGCCGCTAATCGCATCGACGCGCAGCCCTTGCCCACAGTTATACCATATATTATTCCAAAATTTGCCACCCGAACCTTGTCGCAAACGAGCTATGTTATTGTCGCCACCATCAAGGTTATAATTGCCAATAAATGTGCCGTTAGCAATGGTAGGTATAGCAATGGGGTTGGTATTATAATCGTAGGTAGCGTCGTTAGGCACACCGTTGGCTTCAAAAATATGTCCACCTGCGGCATTAGATTGCATGGCAAATAAGTATTGCAATTTTCCGTGATAGCCTTGGTCCCAGTCGAAAGCATCGTCGCCGCAATAGGCAGCCACGAGGTATTTGGCATTGGCAGCACCACCAAAAAATTCAAAACCATCGTCTTTGTTTCCATATACCTCTATGTTTTCGATAATAGTGCCGCTACCTACACCGCCCAAGGTCAAGCCGTTGATTTCGTTGCCATCGCCTATGTCGCTACCGCCGTGGCGGATAGAGATATAGCGCAACGAACCGGAATTGTCAGCATCGTCCAAACCGCCATACAAACCGCGCGTTTCCGAAGTCGGGATACCCTCAATAGCACTATTGCCTGCGGGGTCGTTAATAGTTGCTTTGCCCAATAATATCAAACCGCCCCACAAGCCTTGTACCGAGGGCAATACGTCTGACGCGTCGTTGGTGTCGTCAATAAGACTGGTAAAAATAATGGGTTCGGCGGCAGTGCCATTAGCCATTAGCTTGCCACCACGAGCCACAATAAGCGCGGAGGCATTGGTGCCCGTACCGCTCTCGCCTTTGATAACCGTACCCGCTTCGATGGTCAATGTCTGACCATCATTGATAAATACAAAATTATCCAAAATGTAAACTGTGTCTTTGTCTAAAGTGCGTGTTCCCATTCCTTGCCCTGCATCTTTGATGCGCACGGCTACATTGCCTGCGGGGTCGGTGGTGGTTTCAAAAATAGTGCAGTTAGTGCAGTCGGACGGCGTAATAGGGTCATCATTACAGCCCATAACAAGCCCTGCTACCAAAATAGCACTTAAACAGTAGTGCAAAAACGGGTGTTTAGAGTTTAGCATAAAAAATGTTAGTTGTTTTTTTTGACCCCGCAAAGGTAGATAGCCAATATTAAGAGGCTGTTAAAGCCATTTTACGAAATAATTGACTTTGTGTTAATAAATCATTAATAGCCCCTCATCTACGCATTTTTGAGCTGCTTTTTGGCAACGTGCAATAAAAGTCGTAACTTTGCGCTTTCAAAAGCGACATACGAACGCAAATCATAAAAAAACTATACGGCTTAATTATTACCCATCCCCCAAAAAACAACTATATATGATAGACCTCATCGGAGATATTCACGGGCACGCAGATAAATTAGAAGAATTACTACTCAAATTGGGCTATGTGAAAAATAAACAAACCTATGCACACCCCGAAAGAAAGGTGCTATTCGTTGGCGACTATATCGATAGAGGTCCAAAAATTAGAGAAACGCTCGAAATTGTTAGGGCAATGGTGGAAAGCGAAAATGCCATTGCTTTAATGGGCAATCACGAATACAATGCACTCTGCTTTCATGCCCAAAAAACAGAAGGCGGTCATCTAAGAAGACATGTCATAAAAAATATCGTTCAGCACTACGAAACCCTTAGACAATTTCAAAATAGACAAAAAGAATATGAAAAATATTTAGATTGGTTTAAAACATTACCGCTCTATTACGAGACCGACAAATTTAAAGCCGTTCATGCTTGTTGGGATAACAATAATATCGAATACCTAAGAAGTATATTGGTAAATGATAGATTGACCGACGAACTTATTTACCAATCAGTAGAAAGAGAAACAGAATTGAACGAAGCCATAGACCAAACCCTGAAAGGAAAGGAAATAAGCCTGCCCAGCAACCTTTCTTTTGCCGACAAAGACGGAACAATAAGAACAAAAATCAGGACAAAATGGTGGGAAGACCCCGCAAGCATGACCTATAAATCGATAAGTGTTGAGCCGATGGACAATTTGCCCGAACAAGCAATTAGCCCAACAGCAATAAACTCGCTCGGCTTTTATCAGGACATGGGCAAAATGGTGTTCTTCGGGCATTATTGGCTCAAAGGAGAACCCTCTTTTTACAGAGCAGATATTTGCTGCTTGGATTATAGCGTTGCTAAGGGCGGAAAGCTCGTTGCCTACCGCTTGAACGAAGAAAGCAGATTAGAAAAAAACAATCTAATCTATGTGTAAAGTCCTAAAAAAACCTGCGAATACTTCCCCGATACCTATTAGAAAGGCATGTTTGCCCTATTTAGTGGTTTGATTTTTTAATTTTGAGTAAAAAATTAGCGGGAACATCTTGCCCGCGCCCCTACTACAAAGCAGCATTTACCAAGATTTATTGCCGAAATTTAAAACACAGACCATTAGACCATAAAACAGCTACGCATTACTCAAAAAAATAAAACAATTAAATTTTTATAATAATGACTGAAATTATTAATTTGCAAGTCCCATACAAAGTAAAAGACCTATCGCTTGCCGATTGGGGACGTAAAGAAATCGAACTTGCCGAAGCCGAAATGCCCGGCTTAATGGCTCTCCGCGAACAATACGGCGCAAGCAAACCTTTGTCGGGTGCGCGTATCGCGGGTTGTTTGCACATGACAATCCAAACAGCTGTACTCATCGAAACCTTAGTCGAATTGGGGGCAGAGGTGCGTTGGTCGTCGTGCAATATCTTTTCGACCCAAGACCACGCCGCTGCCGCTGTTGCTGCTGCGGGCATACCCGTCTTTGCTTGGAAAGGCATGAACGCCGAAGAATTTGATTGGTGCATCGCTCAAACCTTATTTTTTGGCAATATCGACCGACCCCTCAATATGATTTTGGACGACGGCGGCGACCTGACCAATATGGTATTAGACCAATACCCCGAACTGATACAATATGTACGCGGTATTAGCGAAGAAACGACTACGGGCGTACACCGCTTATACGAGCGCATGGCAAAAGGCAATTTGCCCTTGCCCTGTATCAATATCAATGACTCGGTGACTAAATCGAAATTTGACAACAAATACGGCTGCAAAGAATCGCTCGTAGATGCTATTCGCCGCGCTACTGATGTGATGATGGCGGGTAAAGTAGCCGTAGTTGCGGGTTATGGCGACGTAGGTAAAGGCTCGGCTGCCTCCTTGCGCGGCGCGGGCTGTCGTGTTATTGTCACCGAAATTGACCCTATCTGCGCCCTCCAAGCTGCCATGGACGGCTACGAAGTGACTACCTTAGCCAAAGCCGTACCACGTGCTGATATTATTGTCACGGCTACGGGCAATCGCGACATCATCACCGAAACCCATTTTCGCAGCCTAAAAGATAAAGCCATTGTTTGTAATATCGGTCACTTCGATATCGAAATAGACATGGCTTGGCTCAATGATACCTACGGCAATACCAAAGTAGAAATCAAACCCCAAGTAGATAAATATACCATCGAAGGCAACGACATTATCGTATTGGCAGAAGGGCGTTTGGTCAATTTGGGCTGCGCCACAGGACACCCTTCGTTTGTTATGTCCAATTCGTTTACCAACCAAGTATTGGCACAATTAGAACTATGGCAACATAACAATAAATACGAAAATAAAGTATACGTATTGCCCAAACACCTCGACGAGCAAGTAGCTCGCCTCCACCTAAGCAAAATCGGGGTAGAACTCGAGACCCTAAGCACCGAACAAGCCGATTACTTGGGTATTCCGGTCGATGGACCCTATAAACCCGAATATTACCGCTATTAATCATACGGTATCGCGCATTGCGTAGCTTAGGGAATTAAAACCCGCCCGCCCGCACCGTGCGATAAGAGAACGAATAAACCGCGCTATTTATCAAGACTAAGATGATAAGTAGCGCGGTTTGCTGTTGATATGTTGTCTAAGGTTTCAAATACCATTCTAATACCTTATCTATAGGTACATTGATGCGTTTGTCGTCATCGCCAAATGCTACTAAAAAAGCATTGCCAAATCCCTTGCTTTTTAAATCGTTTTTAAAACTCTCGGCTTGCTGATAATTGTTGAACCAACCCAACGAATAGCGATAATAATTGTCGGGCGACCGCTCTACGCGCACTTCCTGCCCTGCTATTTGTTTGAAAAAAGGGTCATTTTCAGACAAAGCCGCCTTGAACGCTCCAATTTGTATTCTGAACCAAATGCGATTGCGTGTATAACCCGCCAACATATCAGCAGAGTTAGCTGCAGGTTCGGCAGGCGGGTTGTTAGTAATTTCTGGTTCTTTGTTTGACGGGGGCATTTCTTGCGGGGGCCTATTGATGTCTTCCCTGCTAATAGGCGGTGGCGTGTTGGCGGGTGCTTGCTGGGCGGCAGGTTCGTCGTTGATAATAGGCGGTATATAAGGTATGTTTTCCATGCCGCCTTGCGCCTTTTGACTGCCTTTACAACCGTACCCGACAACGACAAAAGATAAGACACATAGGAACAAAAAGTAATGTTTCATGATAAATGGGTTATATGGGGATAAATGGGCAAGTATTGGGAGAAAATCGCAGCAATATCGCTGCTAAAAGCTACACCTTTACTTTGATAACGCAAAAATACAACAGAAAGGCGATTTCTAAGTAAATAATACCTTACTTTTCGCCTCTTATTTTATAATACACTATCTTTGTGTCTTAAATATCGCTCACCAATTGCCATTTGACCCACATGTTGCGCATTTTATTTTCCCTTTTTATCCTTGTAGGCTGTTTGTCGGCTTGCCGCCCCACTTCAGCACCCAATTCTACTACCCAACTCACCATTGCAGACAGCAGCCAGACCGAAATCCAGGCATTAGCCGCGAAGCCTATAGCTAATGGCGCAGTAGCCTTAGATTCTATCGTGTTCAGTAAGGACTACGGCAATTGTGCCAACGAAAACCCTTGCCTGCGCGTGCGCACATCTACCATACAAGTAAAAGGAACTGCCGCCGCCGATGCCATCAATAGCACCTTGCGCCTATCAACGGCTTACTTTTTTGTCTTGGGCGAGGAAAAAGCTACTGACAAACCGATGGAGCAGATAGGTGAGCAATTGCACCGCGAATTTTTGGAACTCGGCGGAGAAAGCCCTATGAGTTGGGAATATGAGGTAGGCAGCACCGTACTACTCAATGCCCACAACCTACTAAGTATAGACGTGGGCGGCATGACTTATGCAGGCGGTGCGCACCCCAATCACGCCAATACGCTCTTATGTTTCGATACCCAGAGCGGCAAACAACTCACGCTCGCCGATATAATGAAGCCTAACTACCAAGCCCGCCTAACACAGATAGTAGAAAATAAAATACGTACCTTGTACGAAATTCCCGCAGGCATTGCGCTTACCGAACATGGTTTTTTTGAAGATAAAATAGCCTTGACCGAAAATTTTGCCCTTACACCGAAAGGTATCACCTTTCATTATAGCCCCTACGAGGTAGCTCCCTATGCAATGGGGCACATCGTAGTAGACATACCCTTTGCCCACATCAAAGACCTCATTAAGCCCGACGGAGCAGCAGCACCCTTGTTGCCGTAATTTTTTTTCAAAAAAATGCCTCAAAATTAGCACAATAACACCAAAAGACTTACTTTTGGCACTATTATACGCCCCACATGATCATTCATGTCTAAAATAATATACTATGACAACCACAGGCAACTACAAAATCTTTTTGGTTGATGACGACGTAAAAACCCTCATCATGTTTAAGCACAACTTAGACCGCCGACTTAGCTTCCCCGTCACCATCAACGTATTTGCTTACGGCGAAAATTGCTTAGACCGTATGCAAGAAGACAAACCCGACATCGTAGTATTGGACTATTACCTCAATGCTATTCGCGAAAACGCCCAAACAGGTTTGGAGGTATTGCGCCAAATCAAAGAACTTAGCCCCGAAACACAAGTTATCATGATTTCGGGACAAGAAGATATGGAAACCGCTATCGAGTGTATCCGCAACGGCGCGTATGATTATATCATCAAAAACGAAAAAGCTATGCAACGCCTCGAATTAGTTATCAACAAGATACTATATGAAACACAAAACAAAAAATAAATAACTAATATGAATAGGCGACTACTACTTGCTGCCATTGTACTATTGGTGGCACAACCTTTGTGGGCACAGGGTACGCTCAAAAATGTTTCATTTCAGTTTCTGCCCTATATGTCGCAAAGCCCGATGGTCTTGGGCGAAACTACCGCCAATAACCCCACAGGCGCACCTTATACGATAGATAGGGCTCAGTTTTACGTGTCAGGTATTACACTAATACACGATGGCGGGCAACTGATGCCGCTTTCCGATACCTATTTATTGGTCAATGCCGCGCAAACCGATTATCCTTTGGGACAATACGCCATTGAAAATTTAGAGGGCTTGCGCTTTGACGTAGGAGTAGATGCCGCCGTTAATCATAACGACCCCACGCTATACCCTGCCAATCATCCATTAGCCCTGCAAATACCCTCAATGCACTGGGGCTGGAGTTCGGGATACCGATTTGTGGCTTTGGAAGGCGGCACAATCGACGGCACCGAGCATTTTGAGTTTCACACCGTAGGCGACGAATTTCTAACTCCTGTTGAACTAAGCACAAGCGGCATTAGTTCAGGTAGCGATATGGTTGTGCCTATCTATACTAACTATGCCGAATGGTTGCTCACCTTATCTTCCAATATTATAGCGCACGGCGGAGGGCATAATATCGAAGTGTTGATGAGCAATATCAATAAGTACGGCGTTTTTAGCACCGACGTACCAACAGCTATCGCCCCAGCCATCTCTGCCGCACCTACTGTGAAAATCTGGGCTGCACCCAACCCATTCGACCAACAAACTGTCTTACATTACGACGCTACTACCAATGGCACCCAAGTATCACTTTGGGTGTATGATATGACGGGGCGCGTAGTGTGGCAAAAAAACCAACTCCCCGCACAAGGGCAAGTACAATTGTCTTTGCCCGCCGCCGCTGCCTATCAATACGTATTGCGCAACAGCTACCAACAAAGCATAGGGCACGGGACTTTGCTGCCTCTTGCGGCAGGGGAGTAAATTAGGAAATACTATGCTGATAATGCCATAAATGGCAAACCCGTTTCTTTTTTAGTTTGCGACTTATGAGACCTAGGGTTTTATTCGCCTACCATAAAAAAATCTGCGCCGCTCCATATTTGGGGCGGCGCAGGCTGCTTATTCGGGTAGTATGGAACTGTGTTTTAATGGCCAAATATATCGTCGAGCGATAATTGGCGCAGCTCGCCCAATTGTTTTAGGTAATCGAGGTCTAATTTGGTAGGGTCGCCAATAATGAGGTACGTATAAGGGCGACCTTTGATATGACTATCGAAAAATTGCTGTACGTTATCGAGTTGTAGGGTCTGGGCTTGACTATAGATGTCGCGGCGTATGTCATAATCGATACCTTTGCGGCGGGCATTGAGGAAGCTAAAAAATATATCGTCGTTGATGATGCGGTCATTTTCGATACTTTTTAGGAGCGATAACTTGGCTTCGGCAAAATTTTGGTCTGCACGAGGCATATTGTTCAGCAAACCGTTCATGGCAGTAATGGCATCTTTCAGTTTATCTGCTTGTACCGCCATAAATGCTTGGGCATAGTGCGAGCGGTCGGGGCGTTGGGGAGTGGTATAGCCCGCCCAAGCCGAATAAGCCAAGGCACGCGCTTCGCGTATTTCCTGAAAGACGATAGAACTCATGCTGCCGCCAAAATATTCGCCAAACAATCCTGCTACGGGCAAAATACTTTTGTCAAACGTTTGGTCTTTCGACAACATAGTCACTTGGGCTTGCACCATACCATCGTAAGGCACGAGTAGCACTCGGTTTTTGTCGGTAGCCTGCTCTTTGAATGTGATAGGTGTGGGATAACTGAGTAGCGTGGTGGGTGGCTTATGGTGCTTGCCCACTATTTTGAGTATTTCGTCAGATTTGCGGCTACCGAAATAATAGATATAATGCTTGTAGCTGCTTAGTTTTTTTACTATATCTATTAATTCGGTGGCGGTAGTATTGCGTAGTTCTTCGTTGGTCAATGCGTTTTTATACTCCGATTTTTCGCCAAATACGCCATAGCTGTTCAGGGCACTGCTAATGGCGCGTTTTTCTTTGCGGCTATTATTGCGTTCTTGCAAGATGCCTTCTTTAAGGGTACTTAGTGCTGCTTCGTCGGGTTGAATATTGGCTAATACATGTTCGAATAGCACCAAACCTTGTTCAAATGATTCGTCCAAACCCGATAGCGATACATAGATACGCTCAAGCCCCGGTTGAACATTGAAAGTAAGCCCCAGTTTGTACCATTCTTGTTTTAGCTGCTCGGCGGTATATTTGTTAGTGCCTAAGTATTGCAAATAACGCACAGCCATGCCCACTTTTCGATTGTTGGCTGTGCCCATATCCAAGATATAATAGAGGTCGAAAGTGGCATTTTCTTTGTTGTGCGTATAGTAAAAATCGATGTCTTTGCGCAGGTTCTTTTTTTCGATGTCCTTAGCGAAATCGAGGAATACAGGGCTTAGGCGCGTTTCGGGCACTTTTTCGAACATTTTGTAAAAATCCGACTGTTTGCTGCGGTCGATTGGTACTTCGGTAATAGCGGGTTTTTGCATTTTGAGCACATTCGGGTCTTCGCCTTGTCGTTTATAGATGGTGACATAGTTGTTTTTAAGGCGTTCTTGGGCAAATTTCACGAGGTCGGCTTTTGATATTTTGTCTAAGGCAGCCAATTCACCCACGACATTTGCCCAATCGCTGTGGGCGGTAAAGGCGGTGAATAGGGCGGAGTTGCGAGCTTCGTTCGATTCTAAGGCTTTTAGCTCTTGCAATTTGAAATTTTTGATAGCTGCACTTGGTAGCCAGTCGGCAAATTCGCCTTTTTTGAGCAGTTCTATTTGTTGCAGTAGTAGGTCGCGGACTTGTTCTAAGGTTTGTCCTGCGCGTGGGCGTGCGCTCAACACATACATGCTATAATCGTTCATTTCGTTGGCATAGGTATATCCACTCAAAATGGCTTGTTTTTGTATCAGGTTAATGTCCATGATACCTGCCATACCGTTTTGGAATACGCCGTCGAGCAATTTTAGATAGCGTGCATCTTTCGAGTTGGCACCGTCGAGGCGGTAGGCGATGGTCACGCTTTCGGGTTCTTTGCCCATTACTTCGATGTTTTGCGCTGGTTTGAGTTCGTCGCCGCGTTCATAAACGGGTTGGGCAAAATTTTCGCTGCGTTTTTGTTTGCCGAAGTATTTATCTATAATTCGGATAGCTGCGGATGGGTCGAAGTCGCCCGACAAGCAAACTGCCATATTATTTGGCACATAATAGGTATTGAAAAATTGGTGGATTGCCACATGCGAAGGGTTTTTGAGGTGCTCGCCCAAGCCGATAGTCGAGATATTATAGGGGTGCGAAGGAAATAAGGCTGAGAGCAGGGCTTGATATACCTTGCTTTGGTCGCGGTCTTGCCCCATATTAAACTCTTCATATACCGTTTCTAATTCGGTGTGAAACAGGCGCAACACCAATTCGCCGAATCGTTCGCTATCTACCATAGCCCATTTTTCGAGGGCATTGGCGGGTATGTCGGTGTGGTATACGGTGCGGTCGCTACTGGTAAAGGCATTCGTATTTTGCGCCCCAATAGCACCTGTCATTTTGTCATACTCGTTGGGAACGGCATATTTTGCCGCTAACTGCGATACGCTATCTATTTGGGCATAAATCTTTTGGCGAGTATCGGCATCTTGCGCTTTTTTGTGTTGCTCGTACAAATCGGATACTTGTTGCAACAAGCGTTTTTCGCTTGCCCAATCAACCGTCCCGAATTGGCTGCTACCCTTAAACAACATGTGTTCTAAGTAGTGTGCGAGACCTGTATTGTCGCGCGGGTCGTCTTTACTGCCGACCCGCACCGCCACCGCAACCTCTATGCGCGGTGTCTTGTGGTTGGGCGACATATAGACCTTCATGCCATTGCGCAACGTGTAAATGCGCACATTCAGCGGGTCGTTGGTGACGTATTGGTAGCTATATTCGCCGTCTTGTGCCGACGCTGTGGTATATTGGGCATGAGCAGGCACAGCCTTTACCAAGAGCGCACACCCAAAGAAATATAGCCAATAATGAGATAAGAAAGACATAATAAAGTGGTATGGGGTGATGATAAATTGTGAAAATTGGGGAAAAGGGCAGTTTTGTGCCGATTTAGCGTGCCGTAGGCATGAAACTCGTATAAGATAAGTACGCCAGCGATTCTCGGTATTAAAATTTAATAATTTGTATTCTGTTCATGATAAGCAAAATATAAAATTATTAATTTTTTATTAAAACTTTGAAAATAAATTTAAATAGTGGTTTGATTTTTAAGTTTTATACACCTACCTTACGCGAGTTTCATGCCTACGGTATGCTCAGGCTTGTGTCTGTCAGATGTTACCGATGTAATATGCCTACGGCATTTTAAAGATAACGTATATTAAATATCTTTTAAAATTTATCGTAATTTATTGATAATCAATAAATTATATTTTGTATAAATTCCCCCTCTTTGAGGGGCTTAGAGGGAGTTCTTGAACTAATATCTCAATTATCTAACGCTATTTCCTAAGTCCTAACGCTTGGAAATGGATACATGATAGGCAAAATTAATACTCAAAATTTAGAAATCAGACCAATAGCTCGATTTCAGGATGTTATATAACATAAATTATTTAATGCCGAGAATAACTGTTTGACCATTAGACCTATTGCGCTTTGGCGAACCAAGGCGAGAAAAGATATTTAATTGCCAATTTGAAGTGACCTATGGCATAAAAATGGCGAAGGTAGCAAGCATAATGCCGCATAAAGAAGATGATTTTCTGCGCATAAGTATCGGTTTCGTAGGGCTTTGCCTTTAATTCCCATAATAATATATTGGTTTGTAGGGCAGTTCGGAGCGGAGCATTGGTATTGGTTTGGTTGAATAATTTGAGGTGTTGGACAAAATTATCTTTTACGGTCAAAAATTTTGTGGTATGGGATACGCTCTGTGGATTTTTGCGATATACCGACATAGGCGTAGTCATATAAGCAATATTGCCATGCTGTGCTAAAAAAAGCACCAGAAAATAATCGCCGGCCAATACATGGGCATACCATTTAGGAAGCTGCTCGATAGTGGGCGTTTTCCGAAAAAAGAAGCTCGCCGTCTGAAAAAAAGGGCGGAGAGCGAAATCCTGTGGCGATATTTGCAGTATCTCTTGGTGTGGCGGGTGGGTATTAGCCCGCACTATTTCTTGTTGCTGGGTGAGGATATGAAAATTGTGTGCTACTAAGGCAATGTCGGGGTGTTGTTCTATATAATCGTATTGTCGTTGTAGTTTATTGGGGTCGGTCCAATAGTCATCTCCTTCGCAGAGGGCAATATATTTTCCGCTACATTGTTGTAGGGCATCGATAAAATTGGGCATCATCTGCCAATTTTTTTCGCGCAAAATATATTTTATAAGGTATCCTTTGGGGTGGGTGGCAATATAATGCCTGATTTGTTGGTCGGTATTATCGGGAGAATGGTCGTTGGCAATAAGCAATTCTATCGCAAAGTTGGTTTGTTGCATTAATACGCTTTCTATGGCTTGCCCGATAAATTTTTCGTGCCCATAAGTAATCATGCAAACGCTGACGGCTACCATATAAAGACTAATGGGGATAAGGGAAATGAGGTATAGAGCGGATAATTTTGGCAGGTATGCCCATAACAAGGCTATTGCTTGGCACGTCTTTTGTGACAACACTACCCGCGCCCACTATTACATTGTCGCCTATGCTGACTTGGGGCAAAATGGTGGCGGCTGTCCCGATACGGCAAAAATTGCCTATCCGCACCTGTCCGAGTAGGTTTGTTCGGGGCGATATTTCGCAAAAATCGCCAATAATGGTATCGTGGCTGATAAAAGCGGCTGTATGTATCAAGCAAGCCCGACCGATACGGTTATTGCTTTCGATAACAACTTGGTGCATGATATTTTGCCCTTCGGCAATATTATTGGCAAAATGACCGATAAAAGCACTTGACGCAATAACGCTGGTCAGTATACCGTTGATAGCTTGGAATTGTTGCGCCAGATGATAGCGAGCATACGGATTGGCTAAACCCAAAACGAAGCGCGAATCCTTGGTAGTCTGAAAATATTGCTCGGCAAGAGTTAGGCTGCTGAGAACAGGGTAGGTATCAAACAGTGTGGCGGGTGCTTGAGGCGAAGTATTATCAAAAAAAACAATTTTTTCGTGCGGATTAGAACTGTATAGAACGGATAAGAGTTCTTGCGCAAATCCTCTTGCTCCAACAATTAACATAGCGATTGATTGATAATATGAGCGATTTTTTCTATATCAGTATCTTGGAGACCTACATATAGCGGTAGGCACAAAACGCGCAACGCTACCGATTCGCTGATGGGGCAGCTATCGCGCCGCGTCAAATAGGGCAATATATTCAGGGAAGGATAAAAATAGCGGCGCGGCATGATTTCTTGGGATTCTAAGGCTTTTTTTGCCCGCAGAAGCTGGTCTTCGGACGAAAAGATAATGGGGTAATAGGCATAATTATAGTCGGTATCGGGACGAATAACTATGGTATCGAGGCGGTCGAAGTGGAGCAATTGGTGATAATATTGGCTTAGTTGTTGGCGAATTTTGATAAATTCTGCTACTTTGGGAAATACACATAAGCCCATTGCGGCGTGCAGCTCAGATACTTTGCCATTGATGCCAAGGCTAAAATGCTCATCGTTGATATGCCCAAATTGGCGCATCAAATAAAGGCGTTGGGCAATATGTGGGTCTTGCGTCACTACTGCACCGCCTTCGACGGTATGAAACAGTTTAGTAGCATGAAAACTTAGGGTAGCAATGTCCCCATAGTTGCACAAACTTTGCTGGCGGTATTTAACCCCAAAACAATGAGCCGCATCGTATATAACTTTAAGTTGATGTTTTTGTGCGATGGCAGCAATGCTATCCACGTCACAAGGATTGCCAAAAACGTGCGTTGCCAAAATAGCCCTTGTACGGGGGCTAATCTTCGATTCGAGGCGTTGCGGGTCGATGGTGAGCGTCTGAGGGTCGATGTCGGCAAAAACGGGCTGGCAATTTTCCCACAAGATAGAAGAAGCCGTAGCCACATAGCTAAAAGGAGTCGTAATAACTTCGCCTTGTATTTGTAGGGCTTTGAGCGCAAACTGCAAGGCAATAGTGCCGTTGTTGCAGTACCACAGATGAGGTACGTTTAAAAAATGGCGCAATTGTTCTTCTAATCTGAGTACCAATGTCCCGTTATTAGTGACCCAAGCCGTACTCCAAATTTGTTCAAGGTAGGCGGTATAGTCGTCAAGTGGTGGCAAATAGGTTTTGGTAACGTTTATCATAGGCAAAAGAGTCGTTTGGCTATACCCGAAACAGCCGCCAAAGGTACGTCTTTTAGAGCAGCCCAACGGTACAAAAAGTGTGATAAATTGTTAAATAATAACTAAAATCAAATAAAACCTCGTATTAGCACCCCTCCGCACACAAGCAACACAATCTGCCGAGCAGCCCGCTGCCTTCTATATCATTATTAGCAGTGGATAAGACAGTAATCTATATTTTAAACAATTTACACTATGTAATACCCTGATAATGAGCAATTTATTTTTATTTACAAAAATATAATAAAAAATTTAAAATTTTATAACTCACTTGTTATTAGCAGAATACGAATTATTAGATTCTAATATCGAAAATCGCTGTGCATAGGGTTAAGTGTTAAAAAATGTAATCAAACTAAACTTTTAGTTGAAAAATTGCCGCGCAATAGCCAAAACATTGTAAATTTGCGGAGTATTTGACGCATTGCCCTTAGAACTTGGGTAGCATTACTATAAATAATCTTCTAAACACATAATTCATCATGAAGTCTTTCAGCTTTATTTTGTTGGCTTTGGTTTGCCAA
This sequence comes from Sphingobacteriales bacterium, assembly GCA_016711295.1. Classification (GTDB taxonomy): domain Bacteria; phylum Bacteroidota; class Bacteroidia; order Chitinophagales; family UBA2359; genus JADJTE01. The sequence goes on from JADJTE010000016.1 coordinate 63,462, forward strand.
TTTGTCTTAGCACAAACCACTGTCACCCCCCCGCTGTTACAGCAAGCCCTGCCGCCGTTACACCGCAGAACCTACTGTACCCGCTACCACTATTGAGTGGCTCGAATCAGAATATGAATATGGCACCATCAAACAAGGCGACAAAGTAGAACACGTATTTAAGTTCAAAAACACAGGTACTAACCCCTTAGTTATTCGTAGTGCCAAAGGCTCGTGCGGCTGCACCGTACCCGAATACTCCAAAGAACCCTTAGCACCAGGCAAAACAGGCGAAATGAAAGTGATATTCAATAGCGCAGGAAAAATGGGGCAACAATCAAAACCCGTTACTATTATGGCAAACACTACTCCCGAAACAACCCGCGTAACGCTGAAAGGACTGGTAGAGCCACCCGCCGGCGCACCCGCTATGCCCACCGAAGCCCAAAAACCTGTTGCTCCCGCTGACAAAATGAGCCACGACGGACACGACCATAGCAAACACCCACACCCGCATCCACAGGATAAAGCAAGTGGAAAAATGGGTGCCAAAGTAGAAGCTAAACCTGCCCCTGCCGCTCCTACTGTTAAAACTGCCGAAAAGACCAAAGTCGAAAAAGCCACTGAAAAAGCTAACAAAGCCACCGAAAAAGCGGAGAAAGCTGCTGAAAAAGCTAAAAAAACTGCCGAGAAAGCCGCTAAAAAAATAGCCAAAGCTGAAAAAGCCGCCGCCAAAGCTGCTAAAAAAGCTGAAAAAGCCGCTGCTAAAGCCGCTAAAGAAGCCGAAAAAGCCGCTAAAAAAGCTGCCGAATCTGCTACGAAATAAACCCCTTACAGCATAGAACGCCTGACTTTTGAGTGTTCATTACATAAGAAAAGCGCGTGAGTAATAACGCCTGCCATTGTTCAGGCATGTTTAACCCCCTCCAAGCCGCCTCGTCCAGAAATGGACGAGGCGGCTATCGTTTTGCCCAAAAGCCCCGTAAAAATGGCTTGCCGCCAAATAATTTCTGTGCTTTATTAGAAACCTAAACCCATAACCACTATTTTGCACAAAAAATTTGGCTAAAAAGGCAACTCTCCATAAAATGATACCGTTCTTACATCTAACTATTCAATAACTTAAAAAACATTGCTATGTTTACTCCTTTATCTATTTGCAGGGCTTGCCGCTTGGCATGCCTTGCCTTCGTTTGCCTTGCGGCGTGGGCAGCCATGCCCCAGCAAACCCAAGCCCAACCCTGTATCGATACCCAAATATTGGTTACGCTGACAGGGAACTCTGTTGTATGTATCGACCCTACAACGCCCATTGCTTGCGCCACTGCTTCGGGAGGTGCTACACCATATACCTATACTTGGTCTATTAATGGCGAAATAGTGCCCCAAACAGATATTTGCGTTTCTGGCACATCGGGAACGGGAGTAGGCCTCTATGCCGTTACCGTCACCGATGTCTATGGTTGTACGGGTAGTGCTAACTATACCGTGACCGGCAACCCTATACCTACTATCAGCCTTACTACCCAAAACGCAACTACTTGTAGCCAGCCAAGTAATGGTGCGATAAGTGCAGATGTAGTGGGCAGTGGCTCGTCGGGAATATATTTTTATACATGGGACATCGGTGTTGCCGGTTCGACCATAACGAACTTATCGCCTGGTTACTATTGTGTCACGGTTACAGACCCTATAATGGGTTGCACCGCATCGGCTTGCGCTATTGTAGATTTAGATATTCCAACGCAGGCAGCTACATGTGGTCTATGCAACGGCAGTATTGTGCTATCTAATATGGGGGCTTCTATTTTCTCCGTTGCCATATCCGGAGGCAATCCTCCATTCGAATCGATAGTCCAAGATGTCGAAATTATACCCAACCTATGCCCCGGCGAATATGACTTTGCAGCCTTAGATGCAGAGGGAGATATCCTCTGTGAAACAACGCTTGTTATCGAAAATATTGACCTCGATGCCGTAGCCGATGCGACCTTTACTACTTCCGTAGGCACGGCAGCAAACCTAAATGCTTGTACCGACCAAGCCATACAATTTACCGCCACGGGGAGCGAAAACTTATCCTTGCTATGGGATTTCGGCGAACCCACCTCAGCCAGCAATACCGCCGAAATAGCCACACCCACCCATACTTATGCCGACGAAGGTGTTTATACTGTCACCTTAATAGCACAAGGCTGCTACACGACTGATACCATGCAAAGCACTATCACTGTTACGCAGGGTATAGTGCCCGATATTACTTGCATATCGCTACAGTGTGTGGGTGATACCGTCACCTATACCACAGCCGTCGTATGCGACGATTATGCTTGGACGGTAAGCGGCGCAACGGTTTTAGGGGCAACTGATGCCAGCAGCATCACTTATGGTATGGAACGATGTGCCACAAGGCAATATATCGCTCACGGTGGGCAATTGTGGTGGCATAGTATGCAGCAGTACCACTACGGCGGCGGTGCCCTTGTTGAGCAATACAATGATAATTGCAGGTCCTAATGTGGTTTGTGGCGGCGAAGTTGCCCTATACAGCCTGCCCTCTTATGGTGGGGTACAATATAATTGGAATATAGTGCCGCCTACGGCAGGCAGCATCGTATCGGGTTTGGGTACGCCCCAAATTGCAGTAGCTTGGAATAGCGGCGGCATTGACGGCGTAGTACAAGCCGACTTGGGTAGTCTATTGCTGACTTGTACACCTACTGCCACGCTACCCGTACAAGTAAATATGCCTTATACCATACAAGGCGAGGAGTCGGTTTGTGCGGGCGAAACTTATACCTATACAGCCTCCTCGGGACTACATAATTGGGACATTATGGGCGATGGCACCTTTATCGGTAGCAATAATAATACCAATGCCGTTTCAGTTTTGGCAGCTAATGCGGGCAGCTACACACTGTCGGCAACACCAGTGAACACAGCCAATTATTGCAATTATCCACAAACTATCACTGCCGATATCACGCCCCAACCCGCCGCCCCAACCTTGTCGGGCGACATGCTCATTTGCCCCAACCGTGCTTATGAATATAGCGTTGTCGCGCCTAATCCCGCCTATAGCTATCATTGGACGATAACCGGCGGCACCCCTGCATCAGGCGAGGGCACTTCAATAGGAATTACTTTCGATGCGAATGGCACTTATAGCATTTCGGTCGAAGCAGTACTCAAACTAAGTCCATTTTGCCGCTCGCAAGCCGCCCTATTACAGCCCAGTGCAGTGAATAGCTTTAATATTGAGGGCAATTTACAGGTATGTGCGGGCGAAAAAGCTAACTATACCGCTCTACCTTTATTGTCTGGTATTGATTATACTTGGTCGGTATCGCCTGCTGCTGCGGGTAGCGTGGTAGCAGGACAGGGTAGCAATGCCATTATGGTACAATGGAACAACGGGTTTGCTGCTGCTATGCTTAATGTATCGGCTTGCGGCACTAATGCCAATGCCAATATCATTATCAATGCAGCCATGCCTCCTACCTTGTCGGCATCGGGCTATTTGTGTAGTGGCAGCACCATAACTTTAAGCACTTCCCCTACATACAGCCAATACCTATGGTCGAATGGGCAAACGACAGCACTTGCCAATATTGGAAATGGCGGCATATACAGCGTCACCATCACCGATGCTAATGGCTGTACTGCCAATGCACAAATAGATGTCGTCGAATACGCCCTGCCCGATGCCTCTATTTCGGCTTCGGTATATCCAATCCGATGCACGTCAAGCCCTACTGATATTCCTATACATGCCCTTGTACACCCCGATTATAGCTACCAATGGTATCAAAACGCTATCGGTATAGGTAGCGACACTCCTACATTTACCCATATCGGAGATGCCGTGCCGGGCAATACGAGCTATTATATGGTGGCAACAACGCCACAAGGCTGCGAAGCGACCTCTAATGTAGTAACCGTATCTCAAATCAGTTGCGCTGTAAATTGTATACCCGACCCTAATGATTATATAGGTTTCCAAGCCATAGACCCTTATTGCAATACCGTTTCGTTCGATAATCTATCGAATGGCATTAGCTATCAATGGGATTTTGGCGATGGAACTGGGGGGAGTACGGTTGGAAACGAACCTATAACACATACTTATACCGAAGCGGGGTATTACTCCGTAGTATTAGTCGGCGTGTATCCGTCCTGCCCGCTCATGACAGACCGCACCGTAGCTATACCCTTAGAAGCCGACTTTGCCGCCGAGACTACTTGTTGGGGCGATGCTACGATATTCAAAGATTTATCGCGCCATATTGTTAGCACAAATATAAGCTCTTGGTGGTGGGATTTCGGAGACGGAACTACATCAACCGACCCTAACCCCACGCATACCTATGTTGTTGCGGGTACGTATAACGTGAGCCTGACCATAGGTAATGGCACTTGTACAGCCAGCACCCAACATGATGTTGTTATAAATCCGCTGCCCGACTCTGATTTTTCAATCCCAACATCGATATGCCAATATAGCGCGGTATTATTTACACCCAATGATACCACCAATATCAGCCAATACGATTGGAACTTTGGCGACGGAACAATAGTATCCATATCCACACCCGAACATGCTTATGATACGGACGGCAATTTTGTAGCAACCCTAACCCTGACCGACCTGAATGGTTGTAGCAATACAAGCAGCCACAACATAACGGTGTTGCCCGTAGGTAATGGAGCAATAACGAACAGCGCAACCACAGCCTGTGTAGGCGATACCATTATGCTAACAGCACCCATCGGTGCGTCGTATAGTTGGTTGGACGCAAGCGGCGGCAATACCCTTGCTGTTACCAATAGCGGTATATTCGATGTGACCGTGACGCAAGCCAATGGATGTAGTTTTAGCCCCGAAGCAATTAGCCTCAACTTTATTCCCTCACCTACCGCAGCGATTTATCCCGACAATACGCCCGTTGTTTTGTGTCCGCAAAGTAGCATCGAGCTAAGTGCTGATATAGGTAGCGACTATACCTATGCTTGGAGTAATGGCAGCAACCAAGCCATACAGACTATTCAGTATAATTCTTTCGTAGCTCCTATGTCGCTATATGTCACCGTCACAAGCAACAGCAGCGGTTGCAGTGCGGTATCACAACCCATTGTATTAGACAAAGCCATGATACCCGCACCCACTATTGAACCAATTAGCCCCGTCCAGATATGCCAATACGAGAGTACAACTCTGACGGCGAGCCACCCCACACTCAGTAATTTTACTTGGAATACGGGTGAAGTAGGCAGTAATATAGAAGTATCAGACGAAGGGGTATATATGGTATGGGTAACAGATAATAACGGCTGTACGAATAGTAGTTCCGCAACAGTATTGGTCAATCACGGCTTGGATATGAGCGTGATACCTACGGGCTGTTACCAGCTATGTCCGGGCGAAACATTGTCTATTCCCGACAACTTTGTGGGGTATCAGTGGCTTTACGAAGGCGCACCCATGGCGGGCATGACCAGCAACGAACTACCCATGACCCAAAGCGGCGATTATCAACTCATCGTCTACTCGGCTTGGGGTTGTGCCGATACGTCAGACGTTTTGAGCCTCACCCTGACCGACTGTATCCCTTGCGAAGTGACTTCGGGTTTTGGTGTGTCGCAGGTATGCAATGTCTTTACGTTTAGTCCTGTTTCTACGGGCAGCGGCATATTATCGGCTATTTGGGATTTTGGCGACGGCAGTGCCCCGCTCAATGCACCTAACATGGCAGATGCCACGCACAGTTATACTGTGACGGGCAGCTATGAAGTTTGCCTTACAACAATCAATCTCGCGCCCGATAACGACACATGTAGCCAAACCTATTGCCAAACCATACTAAGCACTATGGCGGATATTGACCTAAGTGCCATAGTTGCTAATGCCGACTGCAATACTGCTAATGGCGCAATAGACCTCGAGTAACAGGGGAACTGCGCCCTACACCTATCTATGGACGGGCAACACCACCAACCAAGACTTGAATAATGCGGCAGCAGGCAATTATAGTGTAACGGTGAGCGATGTGGGCGGTTGCACAGCCACCTATACCGCCACCATAGGTACAGACAGCCTGAGTATGCCAATCATAACCTGTGAAGCGATAAGCACGGATAGCCTTGCGTTTTCTTGGTTGCCTATTGCCAATGCTATCTCTTATGAGGTGACGCTGACAATAGGTAGTTTGGGTACTAATACCTATACCATTACCAACAACAGCTATACAGTAAACGGTTTATCGCCCGAAACAGAGGTGACTATAAGCGTTGTAGCCTTGGCTCCTAATGCTTGTATGGATAGCCCTACTGTTACCCAGACGTGTAGTAGTTTGCCCATAGCTTGCCCCTCCTTAGCTGCGCCTCTTATAAATTGTGATGTTATGACGGATAGTAGCATTGCGGTTGTATGGTCGTCGGTCAGCGGGGCATTGGGTTATAATGTATTGGTAAATATAGGCGGCACCGCGCAGGGCGATACCATCAGTACGAGTGAGACGGGCTATACTATATCGGGATTAAGCCCCGAAACCGTAGTGAGCATCGAAGTCTGGGCGTTCAGTACGCCCAACTGCCCGCCAAGTGCGGCAGGCGTGCAGATATGCACAATAAGCGAAGCCCCTTGCGCTAACAGCCCGCTTGACCTAAGCCAATTTATGAGCGCGTTTTGTGTGGGCGATGCGCCCATCGATTTATCCATTTTGCCCGCAGGTGGCACTTGGAGCGGCAACGGCGTAGCTACCAATGGACAGTTTGACCCCAGCAGCGCAGGCATAGGGCAGCATACCTTATCGTATAATTTTGTTCAAACCATCGGCGGTATTGAGTGTGCCTTTGATACAAGCGTAGTGGTCAATATATCGCAAGTGACGATATTGAGCGCACCGCCCGACACGACTAAATTGCCACCCGGACTAACGAGCATCTCGGTAAGTATAGCGGCTAATTCGGCTTTGGGCGATACCTTAGTTTATACTTGGATAGCCAACGATACAACTATTTTGTGCAGCGGCGAAGATTGCGCTACCATTACTCTCGCGCTCACCGAAACAACTACCTACACCGTTATAGCTACCGACGAGTATGGCTGCTCCGATATGGTGCAAACGGTTGTGGTATTGCCTGCCACTAACGAACTGATAGTGCCTACTGCTTTTTCGCCCAATACCGATGGCATTAACGATTTATTCCGGATTTTTGGCACTAATATTAGCCAGTATGAATTGCAGGTGTATGACCGTTTAGGCAAATTAGTCTATCTTTCCTCAAATAGTACCGACATAACACAAGGTTGGGACGGTACTCGACAAGGCAATCCAGCTGAATTGGGCGTATATGTGTTCTATGTATTGGCAACTTTTACCGATGGCAAACAAGACCTATTGCGCGGCAATGTTACCCTTAGTGCGTTAAACATATCGCCCCGCCAAATCGAATTTGGTGGGGGCGGTATGTTATTGCGTTTGCACGAGTATCCAATAGAAATCAGTTTAGGTTAGATTTGGAGAAATTTAAGTTCTAATTTTTACCAAATTGAACCAAACGAAATATATGACTCTTGCCATTTTTTGCGCTAAGTAACGATAAAATAATAACTTAGCGATTGATTGTTCCCAAAACACGCCGTTTGCTTGGTTTACTGCTTCTCTTTCGCCAAGTTAATTTTTAAGCATTACTAATTCTAAGATTGCTTGTAACTATTTAGGGTATAGGGTTTTGGGTATGGGGTAATGAGCAATGCTTATCTAAGTATGCCTAACATCGCTGCATATTCGATTAGTTCCCCCTACAAGGCTAAATAGTTACTTTTATTCTATTATAAATAATAATACACATAATTTTTTTAAAAATATTTATTTATTGTGCTTGCGTTATGCTAACCGAGCCCGCACCACTATTATTCCATTGAATAGTAATGTCGGTATCGTGCAAGCCGCCGCCGCTTAGTATGGTGCCACCCGTCACTGTCCAAGTATAAGTGCTGCCCGCTACGGCATTGACGGAATAGGTCACTACGTCAGCGGTGCAGGCTTCGTGGCTATTGTTAGTAGCTATGATGACGGGTTGTAGCGGGTAGGTCGGTGCTATGTTGTAGAGCCATTGGTAGCAATTCGGAAATTCTTGTGCCCAAAACCACTCGCTATGTTGCCCGCCTGTGATGGCATGATACGATAGTTCGCCCGTACTAAACCCTGCTGCTAATAGTTGGTTGTACATAGCCGCCATATCGGGCAACATGCTGCTGCTTTCATTAGTGCCCGCTACAAAATATATTTTCATATCTTGCTGTTTGCCTATTGTTTGTACGAAGCTATATACTTGGCTGCTAAACCACAGCGAAGGCGAAAAGATGCCGGCTTTGCCAAATACATCTTGATGGGCAATAGCGGCATATAAGGCAAATAGCCCGCCCATCGAACTGCCCGCTATACCTGTATGATTGCGACAAGGTAGGGTGCGGTAGTTAGTATCGATATATGGTTTCAGGGTATTGACGATAAAATCGGCATATTCATCGCCCTCGCCGCCGCCATAACTCGGATTGACCCAAGGCGAATACTCGTCAATGCGGTGTGCGCCTCCGTTGTCTATTGCCACCACGATACAGCCATAATTGCCGTTGGTGCCAGCCGTTTGTGCGTTTATCGATTCGTCTATTTCCCATTCGCCCGCAAAACTTTGGGCTAAGTCGAACAAATTTTGTCCGTCTTGGGCATACAAAACGGGAAAATAGCGGTCGGTTGCCGAATAATAATTGGGAGGTAGGTAGATTTGTACGCGGCGGTTGCGATTCAATTGCGGGATATAAAAATTGTTCGACTCGACAATTACATTGCTAAAAGCGGTATTGCTCGACGATACACCCAAATCTTCCCATGATAGAATAGGCAAATTGTAGTGCGTCGGGCTGCCCGTATAAGTAAAAACGTGGTCAGGGGTATAAAAACCGTTGGCATTGCCCTCTACGCTTGTCCAACTGCCACGTGTAATTTTGAAGGCTACTGAACCTATGGGCGGCGTAAAAGTAATGCTATATGTAGCACCGCTATTGTGCGGTGTGAGTTGGTAAATTGGGCTGTTATTAGTCCAATCATTAAAATTGCCCGCGAGGTAGAGCGGCGCAGCATTAGGCGTATTGGCGGGCACAACGACGTGCAGCGTTACTTGGGCAAAAATAGCGGGCGCAAATACTACAATGCCAAGCAACCCGATTAAGAAAAAGCGTAAGTACATGGTGAAACTTAGATGGTCATGCGGTGAGAGTGTAGCCAAACTTAGTGGGTGCTAAGTTGCTCGATAAAGTGGGCTATATTCGATTCATCGGCATGTATCCATTCCCAGCCCTCTGATTGATGCCTGAACCAAGTGAGTTGGCGTTTGGCATAGCGGCGCGTATTGCGTTTTATCAGTTCGACCGCTGTGGCGCGGTTGTGTTTGCGTTCAAAATGCTCAACCAATTCTTGGTAGCCTACGGTTTGTAGGGTGGTCAGGTGTCGATATGGGTATAATTGGCGGGCTTCGGCTTCTAAACCATCGGCTATCATGGCATCTACGCGGCGGTTGATGCGGTCATAGAGCAATTCGGTGGGTAGGTAAAGGACAACCTTGCGAATTCGGAAAGGGCGTTGCGCTGTTTGTTGGGCTAAAAAAGAACTGTACGGCTTACCTGTTCCGATACACACTTCCCAAGGCTCGCAGTAGGCGTTGCGGATTATTGCGGTCTATGCGTTCATAGCACGTGGGGTCTAAGTTTTGGAGGGTTTGGCGCAAATATTCTATACCCGCCTCGGCATAGCTCGCTCTAAGCTTGTGGCGCACACCATCGGCAATAGGCGGAAAATTGTCTAAACCCTCGCATACGGCTTTGATATACAAGCCCGAGCCACCTGCCAATACAATATTATTGTAATTGCAGTATAATTTGTTTTGCAAAGTAATTGCCTCGCGCTCAAAATCGCCTACGGTATAGGTATCAAAAATGGAGTGGGAATTGATCAAATAATGAGGTACAGTTTGTAGCTCGTCGGGGGTCGGTTTGGCGGTGCCGATATTAGTTTCGCGATAAAACTGCCGACTGTCAGCCGAGATAATGACCGTTTGCAGGGCTACGGCGGCGCGTATGGCTACGGCGGTTTTGCCTACGGCAGTAAATCAAGCGATGACGAGGAGTTTTGAGTAGTCATTGCCCTAGGCTGTCTTTGGGATTTTGGTAGTTGTAAGGGGCAATGTTTGCAGCCATTTTTGCAGCAATAGCCTCTTTCCAGCAGGTATTTCTGGGTAAACACCCAATATCCCTGCTCATTGATATAATAATCAATGCCTGCAACCAATATTTTTTTATTTTTTTCAGCCACTGCTTATTCAATTATATAGGTTCATGGTTCTTTCTATACCTATTAGACCGAAGTTTAGTATAACATCGGCGGCTTTTTCGACATGGTTGGGTAGTTCGGCGGCTTCGTCGTTGCTCCATTTGCCCAATACGAATTGCACTTGTTTGCCTCGCCCAAAATTGCTGCCAATCCCAAATCGCAGGCGGGCATATTGGTTGTTTTGTAGTATTTCGCTGATGCTTTTTAGCCCGTTGTGCGAGCCGTCGCTACCTTTGGCGCGTAGGCGCAGTTTGCCAAAGGGCAGGTCTTTGTCGTCCAATACTACCAATACTTGTGGCGTGCTTATATTTAGCTGCTGCATCCAATAGCGCACAGCTTTACCGCTCAGGTTCATATAGGTAGTGGGTTTGATGAGGTGAAAAGTTTTGCCTTTGTGCCCGAATCGGCAGTAATAGGCATGTCGGTCGAGGTCGAAGCAGGCATCTTGTTGTTTTGCCAAATGGTCGAGTATGTCAAACCCGATATTGTGTCGGGTATGTGCATAATCGCTGCCGATATTGCCGAGTCCGGCGATGAGAAAAGAGGTCATGGGTGGGGCTAAATGGGCTGCCGATTTTCTGCTACGAACTAACGCACCACTACACATGCGGCACTGCTCGTATCGGTATTGATGGGATTGAGGCGTATGGTATTTCCGTTGGGAAATTGGACTTTATAGTTTGTCCAACCGCTATCGATGCCGCCGCGTGGGTCGGGTTGGTAGTAGTCGGTAGATATGATGTGTGCGCCACTTGCAAAGGCTGCTTCCATCGTGCCTGTAGTCACCGCTGCGAGCTTCGACGGTGCCAGCATCGGCTCGGCTACGCACTATATAGCCTTCCGATACCCATTGTTTGATGCTGTCGATACTTCCTTTGGAGTCGTTGGCAATGATAAACGCACATTCGGTCGAGCGAGGCGGCGCAAACCCAAACAATACGCGCCCGCTAAATGACGGATGCGATTGGATATAGAAATCGTAATTGCCATCGAGGATAAAGAAAAATTTGCCCCTTGCTTGGGCTATTGTTTGCCAAGCCCCTTGCCGAGCGGCTTCGTTGAGGGTAGCATAATTGCCCCGCAAGCGGTCGGGTGTAATGACGCGGTCAAGCGATTCGCCGAATACGCTTTTAAATTCGGCATCTAACAAGTCGGCACTTTCGGGCGTAAAGGGCAGTGGAATAGCAACGCCCGGATATTCGAGGTAATCATTTACGCCATCGGTTTTGGTTTCTAACTGTACAAAAATGGGCAAATGGGTAGGATTTGCCTCCGACCACGCTTTGAGTGTTTGTAGCGCATCTTTGAGTGTATAATGGTGGGTCAGGTAGTCGAGGTCGGGTAGGTGCAATATCTTGAAGCCCGGCTCTTGCAGGACAGCTATGCCCGATTCGATGGGTTCGGGCACTAATTCGTTGCCCATTCTATAAAACAAACCTCCGTTGGGGTCGGTATAAATATCCAATTCTAAGGCACGCATACCAAATTGACCCAATTGCTCGGTAATCGGCACATGTGTATAGTCCAATTCTTCGGCATTGAAAAAATCGGGTATGAGTTGGTTCAGATTGATTAATGCCGCCAAAATGGGCTCGTAGGTGCGTATGCGATAGCTATTATGACTACCTATAACTTGTAATTGATTGATTTTTAGCTGTTCTATGTCGCTACAAGGTTCAGGCTCTTTATTACAAGCGTTTGCCAACAGCATCAGCATAGCACCGCAAAGACCAAGTGCCATTCGGCGGAGTAAAGTAGTCATATTTCTAAAAATTTAAAATATGTTATTGATATTGTGTGTTTTTTATTAAATTACTCATGTTACGCAGTATAGCTTAAAATGCTGTTTAAACGACCTTCAAACGAGGCATTTTTATAGCATAGAAAAGCCAATTTTAGCTCAAAAATCGTTGTGGCGGGTCTAAGGGGCTAATCCGGCGTTTTGGGCAGCTAAAAACCGATTGGCAGAAAGATACCTCTGCGTAACATCAGTAAATTAGATCTCTGGAACGCTAAACAAGATACGAGCGAAGTCGGGTATTAGCTGACTGCCAGAGCAGACGATTTTTTTTGTTGCGCGATATGCGTGACGATATTGCGAAAAATGCTTAAACCTTCGCCTTCGTCTGGTGCTTCGGGGTTTTGGCGTTGGCGCAGCCCCCCATCGGGGTGATTAAAGCGTGATAAATAGGCTTCGGGGTGAGGCATTAGCCCGAACACTTGCCCGCTGGGGTCGCACAAACCTGCACAAGCCAAATCTGCGCCATTGGGATTGGCGGGATATTGGTGGGTAATATTGCCTTGTGCATCGCAATAGCTAAGGCAGTTGAGGCGTTGTGCAACGATTTGTCGGGTCAGTTCGGGATTATCGATGATGAGCTTGCCTTCGCCGTGCCGCACGGGTACGGCAAATACGTCTAAACCTTTCAGGAAGGGGCTATGCGTACCTTCGGTTACTTTGAGGTAGCAGCAGCGATTTTCGTACTTGCCCGAATCGTTGCGGCTCAAGGTCACTTCTTGTTCGACTTCGCCGCCGATATTGGGCAACAAACCCAATTTGACCAATACTTGAAAACCGTTACAAATGCCCATGACATGCTTGCCCGCTGCTAAGAAACGGCGTATTTCGGCTAAAAGCGTTGTGCCTGATGACAATTGCTTGTATTTGATTTTGTTGGCTAAGACCCTACCCGATGCAATATCGTCGCCAAACGAAAATCCTCCCGGAAAATTGAGTATGTCGTAGGCGTGCAGGTCGAAACCCTGCAACAGGATATCGTTAAGGTGTACGATGTCGGCTTCTGCACCCGCCAATCGGTAAGCAGCGGCTAATTCTTCTTCGCAATTGATGCCAAAGCCCGTCAGCACTAATGATTTGACCATAAATAAAAAGCATTTCGGCTCGATAGCCGATTATTGAAAAAAGATTTGCTATGATGTAGCTTCTGCAAAGGTCATAAAAATATTGGAAATGCGCATCAAAATGAGGCTATCCCTATCAAAAACTACGCATTTTTGTAACTATTTAGCCGATTTTGTCGCTCACTTGTCTATTGTTGCTTTGTGGCGCATTTTAAAGTAGTAAAAACGATTTTTGGAAATATTGAAAATGACACTATCGCAATTTGGGGCGATAATGGTGCAAATTATTTGGATTATGTTTTTGTTAAGCCAATTTGCCTTTTTGTTCAAATAGAGGAAAAATGCAAGCAAGTCGAACACTTGCGGCGGCGTTGCAATAGAAAAAGAGTAACTATTTAGGTAATGTACTTCTCTACTCCGATTTATGTTTGTAGGTCGCATTTTTTTCCCGCCCTTATTTTGCTCGCGTTAAGAAATGCGGAATGGAAGGCGTGGCTTGTTTCCTAAATCCACAGCGACAACTCAAAACGCGCCTATGAAGCCCCGTAAGAACTTCGCCTTGGATTTAGGCACGCCTGTAATGGAGTATTTTAGCGAAAGCAAAATTCAGGCTTGACTTTTTTTGCTTCTTCATCCCCCATTAAAGGATTGTGTCAAGACAAAAAAAAAGAAGAAACAGCACTACAAAGCAACAATAAACAAATGAGCGACAAAACCGCCTAAATAGTTACGAAAAAGAACACAAAACCCACAACAAAGCAACCCCAATAACTTGCCTAAATGCCTTAGAAAATATTTTTTAAGGAATTAGCCCAAGAACATGGTATCTTAAACAATATGACTTAACTTTGCGAGGCAAGTCAGCAAATATGTTTTTATTCGTTCAAATACCCAAAAAACAATCAAGTGGAACGTTTAAATACTTGCTGCTTCGGAACAAAAGAAATGGAGTTTTTTTTATCCCGAAGGGATACAATGTTTGTAGAAAAAAATAGACAAGACCATTAGAACCCCGAAGAGGTCAAACAACACACGTATACAAAGCTATAAACGTTTGAGATGCCCTTGGCACCGGAAGCACACGCACACACAAGGCGACAAAATCACATGAATATCGGTTATAATATTATAAAATACCGAAGCTACTAAATGGGCAAAAACACCGTTCGCGGCGATATAACAGCTGGTGGCGATATCCACATCGGTGATAAGATATACAACATCGCGGCTGATTTTAAATCGGGCAGCCTCCTATTTTTGCGCTTAGACAAAATAGGAGGCAACCAATATTCTGCCAATCTATCTGTCAAAAGCAAGCACAGCACGAAAGGCACTTTGGCGACTTCGGGCGAAAAATGGTGTGAAAATTTCGAGGTCAATATCCCTCCTCAGTTATTCAAAGATGCAGACGATTTTCGAGCCGGTCGCTGCAGTACTGAGGCCATAACCCGTAAAACCTTTGTCCCACCCAATGATGCCCGAAGTATTCAAGCGATTGAAGACAAATTGGCACAAAAGATTTTTGACACCTTTTTTAAAGGGGCTATTGGCAAAGCCTGCAAGGGTTTTATTCAATTGCTCGAAGAACAGCGCATCGATGAATTGCTCTTAGTCATTTCTACCGATGACGAAACCCTGTCCAATCTACCTTTTGAAATGGTGTTGCCTTCGTTGTTTCCATCTAAAGGGGGGCAGCCCAAAAAGAGCCTTGCCCTTAACAATTTTGGCTTGGTGCGGACTAAAATTGCCATACTCAGCACCTTTGAAATGCAGGGCAACCATGCAAAGGCTGCCCCTTTGAAAATGCTGTTTATCTCCGCTTTGCCCGAAAACTTAGATGAAAGTGATAAAATGCTGCTAATTGAGCAGGAACAAGCCCGCCTGATTCAATCTGTCGGTCCATTGGAAGCGACGGGCGACAGCAAACCCAAAATCGTGGTTGAGTTTTTGGATAATGCCTCACTTAACGAACTGAATGAAGCCCTCCGCAAGCGACAACACGACATCGTGCATATCAGCGGACATGGAGACTATGACAAAGCGGAGCGTAAAGGCGTTTTGTATTTTGAAAACGAATCCGGCGATGAAGAAAAAGTTACAGGTAAGGAATTGGGTGAAACATTGCGACAACACCAATGCGTCAAACTTTTGGTTTTAAGTGCTTGCGAAACAGCGAAGGCGGGCGGCGAAGGCGGCGTTACCGAACAATTGGCTGCCTTTGGTGTGCCGGGCATTGTGGCAATGCGTTTTGCGGTGACAGACGAAGGCGCGAGAATGTTTACCACCGAATTTTATACCCAATTGGCAAAACCCCTGTCGCTCACACGCGCATTGGCGTATGCACGAGAGGAATTGCATAAAGATATTAAGCAGCACAGAAAACAAACTCCTCAACTCCAGCGCATTGCCGAATGGTTTACGCCTGTGGTCTATCAAAATCAGTCGCTGGGGGCTTTGATAGATGAAAAGAAGCCCTACCACTTGCCCGATGATTTTTACCGACACAGTACTTTTGTCAAAACCGAGCACTCGCGGCTAATTGGCGACGGGTTTATTGGGCGCAAACGGTATTTGATTCAGATGCGCAAAGCCTTTCGGGCAGGGCGGCATGTCTGTTTGCAGGGCTTGGGCGGCTTGGGCAAAACGACTTTGGCGGAGGCTTTTGCCGATAATTACGACAATGGCAGCCATACCACTATTATTTTTAGAAATGCTAATGAAATCAATGAAAAATATATTTTAGATGAACTTTTGCAACGGCTTGAAGATGCAGGTGAGGTTAAATCTAAAATTCGCAACTTAAAAACACAATCGGATGACCCCAAAATCAAAGTCTTGGATAAACTCCAATTGCTGATAGCCAACTACCTCAGTGGGCGTAAAACCATTCTGATTTTTGATAATGCCGAAGATGTGCAAAAAGGCGAAGGCGAGAGCAGGATTGGCAGCAAGGGTTTGAGCGATTTTTTAAAGTATTTATGCGAAAAAGCACCTCAAAACTGCCACATTCTATTCACTACCCGCTATAAAATCGAAGATTTGAAAGATGTACTCGAACACCTCCCCTTAGATAAAAT
Organism: Sphingobacteriales bacterium; assembly: GCA_016711295.1. Taxonomy (GTDB): domain Bacteria; phylum Bacteroidota; class Bacteroidia; order Chitinophagales; family UBA2359; genus JADJTE01. The sequence continues at coordinate 79,771 of JADJTE010000016.1, forward strand.
GAGCTATGCCGAGCAATATCGCTTGCTCAACTACTCCCCAATACTGAGGAAAATACCTTTCGAAGAACGAGAGGAGGTCTATAAGCGCCTTGACGGACACCCGCGCGGCTATAAGTATTTGGAAGTCTTGTTGGAAAAAGATGAGACTTTCACTTGGCAACAAGTAGCGCAATCGGAGGAGAAAGTTTTTGAAGATCTATTATTGGCAGAAGTATATAAACGCTTGACCGAACGGCAAAAAGCGATTTTCCAAATGCTATCGGCTTTCATAACCCGCACACCTTTGGCGGCTTTGGCAGCAGTAAGTGGGGAAGAAGAAGCGGATTTATTGCCCGTTTTACAGTCTTTGCAAGATTGGTCTTTGTGTTTTTTAGAAAAAAACGGGCGGTTTGAGGTACACCGCTTGACAAGGGAGTGGATGAAGAAGAAGGAGATCTCCCCCCAAAAACTGAAAGAATGGGCATTAAAAGCAGGGGAATATTTTGCAGCACAACCGACTTGGGAGGACGAAATCTTGGCAAAAGACTATTTTGGGATAGCAGAGGCATGGCAACTTTTTGCTGCTACTTTTACCACCGCCTTGGACTATTTGAAAAAAAGCCTTGCCATAAGTCAGGAAATCGGCGACCGTAGTGGCGAGGGCGTGACCTTGAATAATATCAGCCAAATCTATGATGCCGGAGGCGACTATGCCACCGCCTTGGGCTATTTGGAACAAAGCCTTGCCATTCAGCAGGAAATCGGCGACCGTAAGGGCGAGGGCGCGACCTTGAATAATATCAGCCAAATCTATAAGGTCAGAGGTGACTATGACACCGCCTTGGGCTATTTGAAAAAAAGCCTTGCCATAATGCAGGAAATCGGCGACCGTAGCGGCGAGGGCACGACCTTGAATAATATCAGTCAAATCTATGCTGCCAAAGGCGACTATGACACCGCCTTGGGCTATTTGGCACAAAGCCTTGCCATAAGTCAGCAAATCGGCGACCGTAAGGACGAGGGCACGACCTTGAATAATTTAGCTAATATTGCTCGACCTTTCACTTTTAAGTAAAGGGTATCAAAAATTGCGGGCACGACCTTGAATAATTTAGCTAATATTGCTCGTGCCAAAGGCGACTATGAGACCGCCTTGGACTATTTGAAAAAAGCCTTGCCATTCGGCAGGAAATCGGCGATATAAATGGAATGGCTATTACATGGGGCAATATGGGTGTTATACTTTTTGAACAAGAACGCGGTGAGGAAGCGATACCGCTTTTGATGGGCGCATACGGCATTTTTCAAAAAATAGGGTCTCCCAATGTGCAATGGGTAGCTGAGTATTTGGCTGCTATCAGTAAGCGTATAGGCGAGGCAAGATTTGAAGAAATTGCTTCAAAAATAAAGTGAGGAGAAACAAATGTTCTCAATATTATAATCCAATATTTTTATTCATCTAAAAAATAAATTGATATGATAGAAGCAGCCACCAAATACATTCTCGACCTGCTCACTATGAGCGAGGAACTCAAAAAGTTCCCAAAGGAAATGATTGAGGAATCCGTCAAATGGGTGAAATCATGGTTTTTAACCCCCGAAGACCCAAAAGCTACCGCTAAATTGGAAGACCCCAACAAATCTATTGAGGTCAAAAAGACATTATCCAGGACAAATTGGAGGGCTTGAAAGACAATCCCCAATTTCAAGAGGAATTGAAAGAACGCCTCGCCGCTTTTGAGGCACAAAGGTCCGCCTTAAAACGTGGTTTCTCATTCGGATATTGAAGCAAAAACGATGTCCGCATCGGTGATGATGGCAGTTCTTCGGATGATAATTACGATAAAAAGTAATGTCGTCGAAGACAGCAAAATTACAGCAGGCGGTGATTTCCGTTTGGGTGATAATATGGATAAAAAATGATGGCGTGCCTTTCTTCCAAGAGATGTTACCGGTGTAATATGCCTACGGTATTTTAAAGATAATATACATTAAATATTTTTTGTAATTTACCATAAATTATTGATAATCAGTAAATTATATCTTGTATAAATTCCCCCTCTTTGAGGGGGTTAGGGGGAGTTCTTGAACTAATATCCCAATTATCTAACGCTATTTCCTAAGTCTTAACGCTTGGAAATGGATACATGATAGGCGAAATTAATACTCAAAACGTAACTATTTAGGGTATGGGGTTTTGGGTATGGGGTAATGAGCTAATAATGCCTAACAGCACCGTATATTCGATTAGTTCCCCTACAAGGCTAAATAGTTACATCGTTTCTTAAAATGCCGTAGGCATGTTATATTAGTAGTAGCATATAGCAAGTACGACTCTTAGAATGCCGTAGGTATGGCATCTAACATTAGGTCTGTGGGGAATAAATACGACCTACAAACAGAAACCGAAACAAAAAGGTGCAGAGCCTAAATAGTTACCTCAAAACTTAAAAATCAGACGACTAAGCGACAAAACCACATAGATAGCTACGCATTTTTATGCGTATTTTTGCGGCTACCCTCGTACAGTTCGTAGCGATAAAAACCGCAATCGATGGTGGCATTGAGCAATTTTATCTTGCGCGAGGGGCGCAACCCTACCATTTTCAGGGCGGGGATGTTGCCACTCAAAATCCATACTTCGCAATTGCTATATTGTTGTTTGAGTGTGTCGCCTATCATTTGATAAAACGCCATAATATCATCATTCTGCAAACGCAGGTCATAAGGCGGGTTCATCATCACCAAAGCACTACTTTTGGGCGGCTGGCTATCGGCAAAATCGCGCACGGACAGGCGTATATAGTCGTCTAATTGTGCGCGGGCTACATTTTGTCGGGCGATTTGTACGGTGCGCGGGTTGATGTCAAACCCTATGGCGCGGTATTCCCAATCGGGCAATTGGGTGGCGGCTACTTCATGGCAGGTTCGGTTGAATAATCGCCGGTCGTAGTTGTGCCAATGCTGAAAGGCGAATGTTTCGCGGTATAGGTTGGGTGCGAGGTTTTGGGCAATCATGGCGGCTTCTATCAGCAGCGTACCTGAACCACACATGGGGTCGATAAAATCGGATTGCCCGCGCCAATTAGTCATCAGTATCATGCCGGCGGCTAATACTTCGTTCAAGGGGGCTTCGTTGGCTTCGGTGCGGTAGCCACGCTTGTGCAGCGATTCGCCCGAACTGTCGAGCAGCAGCGTGCAGCGGTCGCCTACAATATGGAGGTAAATCCGAAAATCGGGATTATCTTTTTCTACGGGTGGTCGTCGTCCGCCTGTATCGGCACGAAATCGGTCGGCGATAGCGTCTTTGGTGCGCAGGGCTGCATATTGGGCGTGTTGGAAATAATCAGAGCTGATAGTAGGGAAGATAGCAAAACTTTGGTCGAGTTCGAAATATTGTAGCCAATCGATGGCGTTGATTTGGCGGTATAATTGCGCATCGGTTTGGGCATAAAATTGGGCTATGGGCTGCAAGATATGCAGGGCAGTGCGCAGGCAGAGGTTAGCGCGGTAGAGCATTGCCAAATTGCCCTCGAAAGTGACGGCGCGGCTATGTATCTCAACGACATTAGCCCCTAAATCGTCCAATTCTTGAGCTAATACTGTTTCTAAACCTTGTAGGGTGGTGGCGGTATAGGTGGGCATGGGGTATAGGGTAGGAGGGGGCAGTGGGCATAAAAAAAGGGACGAGCAGAAGCCCATCCCTTGGTAAACCCATTTTTCTAACCCAAAAAATTTGTCATTTTATAAAAAAAAAGTATTGGATATTGCCTTTGCGCAGATGTTCTATTTGGTTATTATCATTCAAATAGATGGACATTGTTTGTGCGCGTTTATTGGTTTTGAGGCGCAATACTTTCATTTGTTTGCCTTTTACATTTTCCAGACCCATTGCGGCTTTGCGCACTTTAAAAGTTTGGGTTTTATTATTTTGGCAAATACTTAATTTCTTTGTATCGAATTGGAAAGAAAATTTCTCTGCTACATACACTTTTTCTTCTACTTGGGTGGGATTGTTGGTATCTAAACGTTTGGCGGGTTTTAGTATTTTGCCGTTTAGGTCTTGGTACGAAGAAATTTTGTAAGCACCTTTGGCGGTAAAATATTTTCTTTCGCTTTGTTCTTGTTCGCTGCTTTTTTGTGGAAGCCTGAACTCGAAATCGCCGTATCGTTTCGACTCGAAATAAAGCGTTTCTACATAATTGCCCGCATCTGTTTCGATGGCAAGGGACTATATCTGTGCGCGGTTATCGACCAATTTCAATTCGTAGCCGTAGGGTGTTTTTAGTTTTGATACGATACCAAAGGCACTTAGATTAGGAACGCCTTTGAATGCCACCATATCGCTACCGATTAAAATGCGTACTTTTCCAGCTTCGACCTGTGTGGTTGTTTTACTTTCTACGATTTCTTGGGGTACAAATACGCGGTTGGTTAGTTGATAGACATTGCTTACTTTTAAATCTTTTCGGTAGGTATAGTCTCCGTCATTGGGGTTGGAATTAGCAAATACTACACCTTGAACTAATAGCAGCGTGTAAATGATAAACTGTTTCATATTATTGGGATTTTTGGAGGTGAAAGTGAGGTAAATTCTCGCATTATCACAGCCAAAAATGGTGCCAAAAATTTTATAGCGGCAAAAGTAGCAAGTTTTTCAGTAGCTTGTACGCATGTAGGCATGTTTTTTTTCATTTTTTTGCTTGGGAGGGGATTTTTTTCGCCAAAATGTGTTTTGCGCCGATAAATTTGGGCTTGCACATAACGCGGTAGCGAAAAAATACAGTAACTATTGGTCTGGTTTCTAATTTTGAGTAAAAGAAATAACGGGCGCATCTTGCTTGCGCCCTTGCTACAATTTATAACCCATACCATTAGTATATCGCCCCTAAGGGGCTTTTGTTGCTATACCGTCTTTGTTTTCTATTAGCATGTCGCCCCAAAGGGGCTTAGAAAACGGTCTTTCTATTAGTGGTTTCTAATTTTGAGTAAAAGAAATAACGGGCGCATCCTGCTTGCACCCTCGCCACAATTTATATCCCATTCCATTAGTATATCGCCCCTACGGGGCTTTTGTTGCTAGACCGTCTTTGTTTTCTATTAGCATGTCGCCCCGAAGGGGCTTTAAAAACGGTCTTTCGTAGTTACGTGGTTTTTGTCAGAGATATTGATTAATGCTTCAATTGTTTTATTTCGAGGCGAAGCGCGGCTATTTCGCCCAACAGTTTTTCGGTTAGTGTATCGCCTGTTATGCTTCCATTGATGATGAGGCTGCGCGTTTCCCATATTTCTATGATGTCCGATGCGTTGATGATATACGGTTCGTATTCGGGTGCGGGGTTGTCGGACAGCAGTAGCAGGTAGCCGCGTGTAGCCAATTCGTTATATACGCGCTTGAACAAAATGCCGTGTTCTCGGGAGATAATTATGTGGGTATGATTGGTTTTGGCGGTTGTCCAATTTTCGACATATCTGCCTACGACTATGGTGCCTGATGGTATGGGGATCATCGAGTCGCCTTTTATTTCAAAGCCTCTGAAAGTGCCTGTTTCGTTGCTTAGGAATGGCAGCCTAAATTTGGGCAATTGTTGGATAAAATCGGCATTGGCGTAGCCGTTGGGGTAGCCTGCGCTGGCGGTTACGCCCATCACCATTTCAATTACCTCGCGTCCCATGTCGTCTGTCGATACGAGGAGCGAGCGCACGCGGAGGTCGTCGCCCATGATGCGGCGCATTTGCTGTGGGTTGTGGCGGTAGTGTTGGGGTAGGTCGTCCCATTCGCGCGATAGGTCGGCTTCTAATAGTGCATTAATGGTTACGCCGAACAGAGCCGACATTTTAGACAGCAAATTGGTCTTGGGCATGCTTGCGTTCTCTTGTTCGTAGGACGCAATATTTTTTTGGGTAATGCCTAATTTTTCGGCAAGTTCTCCTTGGTTGAGGTGCAAGACCTTTTCGCGCAGAAATTTGAGGTTACTCTTAAAAAAATTCATAACTTACAGCATTAGAGATAAAAGATGAGGCAAAGCTAAGACCTTTTTAGCAAAACACCAAATTTTTAGCCATATTTTTTAGTATTTTGAGGTAATTATTTGCTTTTACTGCTTCCTGCCCTTGTATATTTTATGTAGATACCCAATTTTGGGTGTTTTGCGGGGTTTTGTTTTGTATATTGAGGGGCAATTTGGGCTAATATTTGGCGCATCGGAAAAGCATTGGGCATATTTGAGCCAGTAAATCTCAAATTTTATGTTCGGAATAGGACTAAAATCGGCATTTTATTTAACTTTGCCGCCATTTTGCCCATTTTAATACCTGCTGTTTTGCTGTTCAATTCTATTGCCTATTTGTTTTTGTTTTTGCCCATCGTAACGCTTGCCTATTTTTTGTTGCCGCAGCGTTATAGGTGGTGTTTGCTATTGGGGGCGAGCTACTTTTTTTATATGTATTGGAAGTGGCAATATGGCTTGCTGATGTTATTGACCACGTTCATTACCTATACGACGGGTTTGCTCATCAATAGGGCGGCTACTGAGCGACAACGGACGGGGTGGTTTGTGCTTGGATTGGGGGTTGATATTGCTATTTTGTTTTTTTTTAAGTATTTCAACTTTGTTGGCGAAAGCCTCAATATCGTTTTTAATGCGCTGCGCGTGGGTGCGCCCATACCTACCTTAGATTTGATTTTGCCTGTTGGTATTTCGTTCTATACTTTCCAATCGCTTAGTTATACTATTGATGTATATAGGCGCAAGCATTTGCCCGAAAAACATTTTGGCTTATATGCCTTATATGTCGCTTTTTTCCCGCAATTGGTGGCGGGTCCTATCGAACGCTCGCAGGATTTGCTGCCTCAATTTCGCGAGACGCATACATTTTCGGTCGAGCGACTGATAGCTGGCGCACGCCTTATTTTGTGGGGTTTGTTCAAAAAGGTGGTCATTGCCGATTCGCTGGGGCTTTATGTCAATAGGGTGTATGCCGACCTGCCTGCCCATCAAGGAATAGCATTATTGTTGGCTATGCTATTTTTTGTTTACCAAATTTATTGCGATTTTTCGGGATATAGCGATATAGCGCATGGGTCGGCGCGGATATTGGGCTATCGCCTAACGGTCAATTTCAACTTTCCGTTTCGCGCACGCAGCTATAGCGACCTTTGGGCGCGGTGGCATATTACGCTCACTAATTGGTTTCGCGAATATTTATACATTCCTTTGGGTGGCAATAGGGTGAAACCCTTGTTACAATATCGCAATACCTTGTTTATATTTGCTTTAATTGGTTTGTGGCATGGTGCTGCTTGGAATTTTGTTTTATTTGGCATCTTGCAAGCCCTTGTTATCATTGCTGCGCTTGCGACTAAAAAGCAACGCCAAGCGATAAATTCGGCTTGGGGCATCGATAGGTATGGAGTTGTCGATGCGGCGATAGACCGTATTATGGTGGTGGGTATCTATGCTATTTTTGCAGGTGGGATATTTAGGGCAAAGAGCGTTGCTGATTATGTGTATATGCTCACTCATTGTTGGTCGTTTGGGCTCAAAAAAAGTGCCTTGCCCGAAATAATATTTCTATGCCTGCTGATTTTTTGTTTCGAGCTAATTCAATATCCGATGAAAGAACGCCAAACCGACCCTTTCCTGAGCCTCAAACGCTATCGCTACCGTTTGTTGCTGTACCTATTTTTGATATTTGCTATTCTATTGGCGGGCAATAGCCAAGCCGACCCGTTTTTGTATTTCCAATTTTAATACTTTCACTACTTCACTATGATTAGTCTTGATAAATTGAAAAAAATACCCATTTACTATATTGTTGGTATTGGCAGGAGTGGTACGAGCATGGTCACGTCTTTGTTTCACCCCAATTGCAAGGTTTGGGCAAGCCCTGAAAATCCGTTCCTATTGTTTTTTTATCATGCTTACTGCCACAAAACCCAATGGACTGCCAACGATATAGAAGCAGTTATCACCTATCTAAGGCTTATTTTTGAGACGCACCCGCCTATCGGCTGGCATTTCGACCCTGATGCCCTGCGCCAAACGCTGCTGGGTTTGCCCGAAGGTACTAATTATGCCGAATTTTGTAAGGCTATATATTTCAATTTTTTGCCTGCTGCCTACGACAAAAATCCCGAAGAGGTGCAGTTTATCCTCGACAAAAATCCGTCCTATACACTACAATGGCGAAGGCTTTTGCAATTAAATCCCTTGCAAGTGCCTAAATTTTTGGTCATGCTGCGCGATTATAGGGCTAATATTTTGTCGCGCAAGCAGAGCATTAATGTCCGAAAGCCTCAGACGGCTTTTGATGCTTATAGGTGGTTGTTGTTCAATAGGGCGGCGCAATCTTTGCTCAAAAAACACCCCGATTTGGCTATCTTGGTGCGGTACGAAGATATGGTCATGCAGCCCGAAGAGGAGTCTAAACGGGTTTGCGCTTTTTTTGGCGTGCCTTATGCGCCGGATATGTTGCAGTTTCATCGGAGGAGAAGAAAGTTATACGACGATAGCGGCGAAAGTGTGGCGAAGTCGGCGCGGTTTCAAAAAAATATGGCGACTTGGCGCGTCCTATCAATACATCGCGCTTAGAGGCTTGGAAAACCCAACTTTCGGAGCGCGACCGCCTTGTCGCTGAATATGTCTGCGGCAAAATGGGTAGGCAATTTGGTTACGAAACTACCTTAGACATAGGGCTATGGCAGCGGATTGGCTTGTTTTTTACTACATTTATCCCTTTTCTAAGGGCTTTTTATGACGTTTATAAAGATGAGTGCTTGTTTTACTTATCGCCTAAACTAAAAATGAGCCGAATAAAATGGCTCAATAAAACTATCAAACATGAGCCTGCCCAACAGCACAACTAATATACCGCTGCATTTCTTGATAGGTATCGGTAGAAGCGGGACTACCTTGCTGACGACTATGTTGAATGCGCACCCGAACCTTGTGGCTACGCCTGAAAATGATTTTGCCTTGTTTTTTCAGTCGCAATTTGCCGATAAGGACATGAGCAAACCTGCTGACATTGACCTCTTTGTGCGGCTGTTTAATCGACCGCGCCAGCAGGCTATTAGTGTTTGGAATCCCGAACCGACTACGCTGCGCCGAATATTTGCTCGACACCCGCAGGGGATTTCTTATGCCGATTTATGTAAGGAGGTTTATCTTTCGTACAGTTTTAAGGCAGAAGGCAGTAACGACATCCGGGCGATAATTGACAAAAACCCTATTTATACGTTGCACATACCGCTTTGGACGCGGTTGTTTCTCGATGCTAAGTTCATTGTATTGGTGCGTGATTATCGCGATAATATCTTATCGCGCAAGCGGACGGATAAGAGAAGCCGCTTAAATGCGACGACTATACACGCTGCGGTATGGAATATTTATTATCGGCACATCTTGAAGGCGCAGCAGCAAAACCCGCAGCGGTTTTTGACCATTCGTTACGAAGACCTCGCTGCTAATGCCGAAGCGGTATTGCGACAAATTTGCTCTTTTTTAGCCATCGGTTTTGAGCCTGTTATGTTGGAGGCATACCGACAAAACGAATTGTTAAAGAGTAAGCGCGTTAAGGAGAGTATCAGCCAAGCCGATTATGAACATATTAGCGCGATGCACGAGAACCTAAGCCGACCAGTGAATACGGACCGAGTGGCGGCTTGGCAGCGCGAGATGCCAATTGCTGATAGGGCTACTGCCGAGCAGATATGTGGGCAATTGGGCGAGCGGTTTGGCTATGCTACGACGCTGGATATTAGTTGGTTTCAAAAGATGCGGATATTTGCTAAACAACTTGTCTTGGGTACGTATGCCCATTTTTATACCGAGGTTTGGGCAAAGCGCGTTTTTTATCTGCCTCTCAAATGGCGGCTCTTTTTTGCTTCGTTTACTCAACAATAATTAGATGTACACTTATGAATACTCAACTATTGGGCAAAGCCATTGTCTTTTTGTTGGCTGCTGTGGGCATACATTGTTTGCTGTATTTGGGCTTTATGGCTTGGGTGGGGCGGCATAGCCAGCTGTTTAAAGACGAAAGGGCGATAATGCAAAGCGATAGGGCTTATGATTATCTATTTTTGGGCAATTCGCACGTGGCGCGTGGCATTGATACGTCTCTGATTGGCGGGGCGTTTAACTATGGCTTTTATGGCGAGAATATAGGCAGGAGTTATTACAAGCTCGAAAGTTTGCTTCAGAATAGCCCCAAAGGGAGGTTTAAGTATGTGGTTATGCCTGCGGAGGTGGGTGTGCATACGGCGTTTATGTATCGGTTCAATAAGTACAACTATTATTATAGCAGGCTGATTGATGAACGCGAATGGCTATCGATTAGCAGAGATTATGCCTATCAAGCTAATTATTGGCTCGATTGCGTGTTTGTGTATTCCCATTTTAAAGAGGTGCTGACTACGAGAGACAAAAAAAAGCAGAGAGGATATATGGCTATAGACCAGAGGAGCGATGCAGAGAACGCTAAGAGCGGCTATATCGAGGCGCGTACTTTGATAGAGGACAATCGGATAGAGACTATCTATGACCCTGTATTGATGGAGTATGTAAAGAAGGCTATCGAGCTATGCCGACAGAACGATATAAAGGTGATTTTTGTCAAATATCCTTTGAGTGGCTATTTTTTGACTGCTACGCGCCAGATTGTAGGTGATACTGCTTTGGATAGTTCGCCACTTGAGCAGATTATAGACGCGAATGGCATCATTACCTTAGATTACGAGTCGGTATTTGCGTCTTGTGGGGAGTATTTTTTGGATTCGCACCATCTGAACCGAGCGGGCGGCGAAGCGTTATCTATTTTGGTGGCGCATGATTTGGCGATTTTGCGCAAGAGTGGTCAATTATAGGTATTGTATGGGTGGGTTTTGGCGTAACTATTTAGGTGGTTTTGTCGCTCACTTGTCTATTGTTGCTTTGTAGTGCTGTTTCTTCTTTTTTGTCTTGACACAAAAAAGAAGCAAAAAAAGTCAAGCCTTGATTTTGCTTTCGCTAAAATGCTGCATTACAGGCGTGCCTAAATCAAGGCGAAGTTCTTGCAGGGCTTCGTAGGTGCGTTTTGAGTTGTCGCTGTGGATTTAGGAAACAAGCCACGCCTTTCATTCCGCATTTTTTAACGCGAGCAAAATAATGGCGGGAAAAAAATGCGACCTACAAACATAAATTGGAGCAAAGAAGTATACCTGTCTAAATAATTACGTTTCTTCTTTTTTGTCTTGACACAATCCCATTTAATGGGGATGAGAAGCAAAAAAGTCAAGCCTTGATTTTGCTTTCGCTAAAATGCTGCATTACGCGGCGTGCCTACATCCAGGGGAAGTGCTTGCAGGACTTCGTAGGCATATTTAGAATTGTCGCTGTGGATTTAGGAAACAAGCTACGCCTTGTTAGCGAAGTCGAACAACATTCCGCATTTTTTAACGCGAGCAAAATAAGGGCGAGAAAAAAAATGCGACCTACAAACAGAGACCGAAACCAAAAGGCATATAGCCTAAATAGTTACGGGCGGCAAATAAATACGACCCACAAACAGAGACCGAAACCGAAAAAGGCGCATAGCTTAAATAGCTACGCTTGGGTTATGTAAGCCGACCATATAGCCACATTGCCAGCCGCGCGGGGTATTGTGTAATATTCATCATCATGCGGCGCACAAATGGGGGAAGTGTCCGATGATATAGAACTTCTGAAATAGGGTTTGCCAAAACAAATTGCCTAATACTTTGGCGCATATCCAAAGGTGTTTGGTGGGCGAACTGTGGGCGTATGACATCGAATATGAGTACGTAGCGCGGTTGGTCGGTTTTGTTCCAAGCGGTGTGGCGTTGGGCATCGCAAAAAGCCAATACTTTGCCTTCGTGCCAAGGTCGCTCTTCGTTGCCTACTTTCATGGTGCATTGTGGTGTGCCTGCGGGGATTTGCAGACCTAAATGGCAGCGGTACATGGCATTGGTGTCGCCCAGATGGGGTTTGATGCTTGTTTGCGGGCGCATCATGCTGAACGATGCGGATACCATATTGGGTATTTTTTGTAATAATTGGGTGGTGACGGGGCATTTGCGGCAGTTGCGCCGTAGGGTTATGCCCCAGGCAAATAATACGAATACGGTCCAATTGGTAGCTTGGTTGGCGAGTGTTCGATTGATGTAGGGTATTATGCCTGTGTCTTGTTCTGCAAGTAAAACGGATAGCTCTTGTTTGACGGTCGTCCAATTTTGTTCTAATTCGGCTATCCAAGTTGTATTGGATAGGTCGAAAAAGAAGGGGTCGGGCTGTGTGTATGTATCGCCTTCGACGAATGAGAACCATAATTGTTGGCTTTCTGTGTGTTGGGGCTTGTGTGCTGTGTCGGTGGGGTGGGTCATAGGTAGCGAGTAAGTATTTAGGCGGTTTTGCCGCTCATTTGTTTATTGTTGCTTTATAGTGTTGTTTATTCGTAACTATTTAGGTGGTTTTGCTGCTCACTTGTCTATTGTTGCTTTGTAGTTCTGTTTCTTCTTTTTTGTCTTGACACAAAAAAGAAGCAAAAAAAGTCAAGCCTTGATTTTGCTTTCGCTAAAATGCTGCATTACAGGCGTGCCTAAATCCAAGGCGAAGTTCTTGCAGGGCTTCGTAGGTGCGTTTTGAGTTGTCGCTGTGGATTTAGGAAACAAGCCACGCCTTTCATTCCGCATTTTTTAACGCGAGCAAAATAATGGCGGGAAAAAAATGCGACCTACAAACATAAATCAGCATAAAGGAGTATAACTGTCTAAATAATTACGTTTTTTCTTTTTTAGCTTGACACAATCCCCTTTAATGGGGATGGAAGCAAAAAAAGTCGAGCCTTGATTTTGCTTTCGCTAAAATGCTGCATTACGCGGCGTGCCTAAATCCAAGGCGAAGTTCTTGCAGGGCTTCGTAGGTGCGTTTTGAGTTGTTGCTGTGGATTTAGAAAACAAGCCAGGCCTTGTGAGCGAAGTCGAATAACATGCGCAAAATAAGGGTGGGAAAAAAAATGCGACCTACAAACAGAGACCGAAACCAAAAGGCATATAGCCTAAATAGTTACAGGCGGCAAATAAATACGACCTACAAACAGAGACCGAAACCAAAAAAGGCGCATAGCCTAAATAGTTACCGGTAGCGATATAAAAAATTGCGGAGCGGTGTGAGGACGAGGGCGGCGGTGCGGGCTGTATGGTAGACGAATGTTTGTAGGAAATGGGGGAGTCGGTCGAATTGGGCTACGGAAATGCCTAAGCGTCCTGCCCATGATTGCAAAAAGAGTGATGCCAATACTGATGCGCATATCTTGCGTTGTTGTGAGCGGTAGGGCGGCAGTATGACATCGAACAATAGGATATATCGGTTTTGGTTGGTGTCGTTCCAAGCGGTATGTTCGTGTGCGTCGCAGAACAATAGTAGTTTGCCGTCTTGCCATGCCTTATCTTCGCCGCGAACGCGAAAGCCGCAATGGGGCAATCCTTCGGGGACGTATAGCCCGAGATGGCATCGGGCGATGGCGTTGGTATCGCCGTTGTGTGGTTTGATGCGGCTATGTGCTTCGAGTAGGTTGAAGGAGGCAGATACCATGCCCGGTATTTGGCGCAATAGGGATATGGTTTGCGGGCATTTATTACAATTGTCTTGCATAGTTATGCCCCAAGCCATTAATGGGAATGTTTTCCAGCTTTTGGCTTGTGTCACCAAATTTTTATCGAAATAGGGCATCAATTGGGTGTTTTGTTGGACAATTGCATCTAATTCGGCGCGAATGGTTTGCCAATTGTGTTCTATATTGGCAGCCCAATCGAATTGGGTAGCGTCGTAGTAGGGTGGTTCGCTGCCTTTGAAGCCGTTGCGCTCAAAAAAGGAATACCATATAGCGGACATATAGTTGATGGGGATTGTGGGTTAATTTATAACTATTTAGGTGGTTTTGCTGCTCATTTGTTTATTGTTGCTTTGTAGTGCTGTTTCTTCGCAACTATTTAGGTGGTTTTGCTGCTCATTTGTTTATTGTTGCTTTGTAGTGCTGTTTCTTCGTAACTATTTAAGCAGTTTTATCTCTCACTTGTGTATTATTACTTTGTAGTTCTGTTTCTTCTTTTTTTGTCTTGACACAAAAAAAAAGAAGCAAAAAGTCAAGCCTTGATTTTGCTTTCGCTAAAATGCTGCATTACAGGCGTGCCTAAATCCAAGGCGAAGTTCTTACGGGGCTTCGTAGGTGCGTTTTGAGCTGTCGCTGTGGATTTAGGAAACAGCCACGCCTTTCATTCCGCATTTCTTAACGCGAGCAAAATAAGGGCGAGGAAAAAAAATGCGACCTACAAACATAAATCGGAGCAGAGAAGTACATTGCTTAGATAGTTGTATTTCTTCTTTTTTTATCTTGGTACAATCTGCTTTAATTGAGATAGAAAGCAAAAAAGGTGAAGCCTTGATTTTATTTTCGCTAAAATACTGCATTACGTGGCGTGCCTACATCCAATGCGAAGTTCTTGCAGAGCTTCGTAGGCATATTTAGAATTATCGCTGTGGATTTAGGAAACAGGACATGCCTTGTGAGTGAAGTCGAACAACATGCGCAAAATAAGGGCGAGAAAAAAATGCGACCTACAAACATAAATCAGAGCAAAGAAGTACATTGCTTGGATAGTTACGTTAATGTTTTAGTCGGGCAATAATTGCTAATCGCCAACGAATGGGGAGCCAAAAATAGTATCGGGCAAAAAACCAATAGATGGGCAGGGCATAAATGAGGGCGGGGAGGTGTCGGAGTAGGCTTATTATTTGTTGGGGTAGCTTGGCGGGTTGGGTGGGGATATAGCCGAATTGTTGCCCTATATTGCCGCATATTAGTTCGGCAAAAATTATTTGGGAAGGAGACAGGTTTTGCCGCCATGATTCGCTGCGCATGGGATTAATGGGGCGGGATAGGTCTGTCCATTTTTTTTGTTGTCGTGGATTGTTGGCTAATTCGTTGGTATGGGTGGCTATCCAATGTTTTATGGGTTCGTGTGATTGTGACATTTGTGTATCGAAGGGGATTTGCAAAAATAAACATAATTGCCGTATTTTGTTTTCGTTGTCATGCACTAATTTTTCGTAAGGTAGCCAAAAAAAGCGGTCGGGCATGGCTTGGGTATATTGCGATAGGATATTAAAATGTTCGCGCCAACGGAGTAGGCGCACGGTGGGGTGTGATGATGGGATTGCCTTTGCTTTGTTGGCTGGAATTGAATACGGCGCGGTAGTCGCGTAGGCTGATGATGAATTTGGCATCGGGGAAAAGTTGTAGCAATTGAGGTAGATAGGATACGTAGCTGGGGTTTTTGTCGGCAATACAGCGTACTTGGTCGTTGCTGCGCTCTAAATAGTACATATTTAATAGGAATAGGCGGCAGGCATTGGCATAATTGAGGGGTTTGTATTGTTGTAGTTGTTGTTGGAGTTGGGTATAATTTAGTTTCCATATATCGATTTGTTTGTCTTTGCGCAATGTGTGGTAATATGTTCTTATGTCTTGGAACAATTCATCGGGATTGATGGCTGTTTGATGGGCATATTTTGAGTAGAAGGTCATTACGAATTTTGTTTCGGGAGTGGATAGGCAATGGGGGTTGGCATTGAGTATTTGGTTGATAAGTGTAGTGCCGCTGCGCCCGATTCCGATAATAAAATGTAATTGTGGTAGTGTAGTATGATTGGGTTGGGGTTGAGTAGTGGTAGTGGTCATGTCGGAGGGTTTTGTTTTTGTTTATCGTTGTAGTTTTAAGTATTTGATGAGCATCATTCGGAGTTGTAGGGGTAGGTAATAATAATGGGCATATATCCAGTAGGCAAGATAGCCATATATTAGCTGCGGTAGATGGGATAAGATGAGTTTCATTTTTTGCCCTTTATTCAATGGTGTTTCGGGTAGGTAGCCCAATTGTTTGCCTATATTGCCACAGAGCCAGTCGGCGAGGGCTATTTGTTGCGGGCTTAGGTGTTTGCGCCACGATTGTTGTTGGTGGGTATAGGTTGTTTGTGCGAGATTGCTCCATTTCTTGTATTTTCTTGCTTGCAGGTCAGTTGTTTGGCTATGTTTGTTTGCCCATTGTTTGAGTCTTTCGTTAGATGATAGCATATTGTCATGCCAAGGTATGCCGAGATATTGGCAGATGATTTGGGTGTTTATTTTGGGTTGTGTGCTTAGTTGTTCGTAGCTTACCCAGAGCAGGCGATGGGGTATGGTTTGTTTGAGGTTTAATAGATGTTGGTAATGATGTTTCCATAATAGCAATAAGAATATAGAGTTGGTATATCGATTATCACTTGATTGGAGGTGTGAGTGCCATACGGCACGATAATCGCGTTGGTGACGATAAATTGGGTATCGGGGAATAGGGTTAATAGCTGATGGGTGTAGAGGGTATAATTGGGGTTTTTATCTACGATACATTGTACTGTGTCGTTGCTGCGTTGGAGGTAATGGGTATGTAATAGGAAGCTGCGGCATACTTGTTGGTAGTCTGTCGGGGGGCTTGTATGTAGGGTATGTTTAAAAGCGGCTTGGTCGAAGTGCCATACGCTGTGGTTGTTATGCTTTTTGTTGGGCGAACGCAATTGGTAATAGCGCGATATATCGCCGATGAATTGTTTTAGGGGCAGTGGTTGTTTGTGGGCATATTTGTTGTAGAACGTCATTATAAATTGGCGTTCGGGAGTAGATAGACAGTAGGGATTAGCGTTGAGCATTTGCGACAGTAGGGTAGTGCCGCTTCGCCCTACGCCAAGTATAAAGTAGATGGGTACAGAAGTGTGGGGCATTGGGTAGGGTTATTTTGTAACTATTTAAGTAGCTTTATCATTTACTTATTCATTGTTATTTTGTAACTATTTAGGTAGCCTTATCATTCGCTTATTCATTGTTATTTTATAACTATTTAGGTGGTTTTGTCACTCACTTGGCTATTATTGCTTTGTAGTGCTGTTTCTTCTTTTTGTCTTGACACAAAAAGAAGCAAAAAAGTCAAGCCTTGATTTTGCCTTCGCTAAAATGCTCCATTACAGGCGTGCCTAAATCCAAGGCGAAGTACTTGCAAGGCTTCGTAGGTGCGTTTTGAGTTGTCGCTGTGGATTTAGGAAACAAGCCACGCCTTGTGAGCGAAGTCGAACAACATGCGCAAAATAATGGCGGGAAAAAAAATGCGACCTACAAACATAAATTAGAGCAAAGAAGTACATTGTCTAAATAGTTACATCAGGACAAGGAAGTATATTGCTAAATAGATACATTATTTTTTGACTTTGAGGTATTTGACCAATTTTATTCTAACCGATAGCGGAAGGCGATAATAATATTTGGCAAAAATAAGGTAGGCAAATAGGGCATAGATTAGTTGGGGTAGGTTTTTTGAGTATATAAATATGCGTTGCATCAAATTGGGTTGATAAATGGGTGTATAGCCGAAATGGGTAGCTGTTTGGGCACAAATACAATCGGCGAGGGCGATGGTGCGGGGTGCTAAGGATTGTCGCCACGATTCGCCGTGTTTAGGATTGATGGGTTGGGCTAAGTCGTTCCATTTTTTAGCTTTGCGGGGTGTCATTTCGGGATGATTTTGGTGTTGTGTTAGCCAATGCCGCATATTTATGTGTGTTTCTAAGAGTTGTTGTTCAAATTGGATACCGATAAATTGACAAATTTTCTGCATTGTTTCGTGTTGTTGTACGATAATGTCTTCGTAACGAATAAACAGGAATTTGTCGGGATAAAGTTTGTTTTGTTGGCTTAGGTAGCGATAGTTGTTGCGCCATAATAAGGCAACATGGGCGGGCAACGATATGCGTTCATTAGGGCTTTGCTGATGCGAATTGATGACAGCGCGATAGTCACGTATGCTTACGATAAATTTAGCGTTAGGGAACAAGGCTATCAATTGGGGTATGTATTGGCTATAATCGTGTTCTTTGTCTACGATATGTGTTACTTGTTCGTTGCTTTGCCCTAAATAGTGCATCGATAGCAAAAAGGCACGGCATACATAGCTATATTGCAGCGGTTTTGGGCTATGGTGTTGGATATGATAGAGAAAATCGGCGAGGTAATATTGCCAAGTATGCAACGATGCTCTACTTTGTTTTTTGTTTTGATAATACTGTTGTATATCGGCAATGAGTTGTATGGGGTCTATGTTTTTTTGGTGTGCATATTTGTCATAAAACGTCATGATAAAATGATTTTCGGGCGTAGAGAGGCACTGCTCCGAACCATTGAGCGATTGCATGAGTAAAGTAGTACCACTGCGCCCTATACCAACAATAAAGTGTATCTTTGCGGTATGGGCATTGCGCATGATTGCCGATAAGGTGTCAGATTTCATAGGGTTTATCTTTTAAAAAATAATTTTGTGCGAAAAAAAATAAAAACGACTCTTGTTTATATTGCGAGCAATATCATTTATCAATTGCCGCCTGTTCTATTGCTTCCTTTCTTGACGCGCTACCTATCACAAGCCGATTATGGTATCGTGACGCTATTCACCAAAATGACCGCTTTGCTGTTGCCTATATGTACGCTGGGCATTAAATTGGTGACAAAGAAAGGATTTTATTGGCATAATAAGAATGATTTCAGCATATTTTTTACAACGGCTTTGTTGCTACCCTTTATAAGCCTGCCCATAGTAGGCATAGCATTGTGGCTAATGGGAGATAAAATAACGCAATGGTGGGGCTATCCCGTACAATGGCTTTGGGCTATACCTGTTTTTGTGGCTTGCCGTCATGCTTTCTTATTGGGATTAGACCAGTTTAGGGCACTCAAAAAACCTTTGCAGTATGCTTTGTTCAAAAACGGAGCGGCTTTGTTAGAAATAGGTATTACAGTATTGCTCATTACTACCTATAATATGACCTACGATGGGCGTATATTGGGCATTATAGCGGCAAAAATGCTGTTTGCGCTGCTTGCATTGGGCTGGTTATGGACTATGGGGCAATGGCGATGGGGTTTCAACCTCGATTTTGCACGGCATATTGCTGCCGAAGGTTTGCGTGCCTTACCTATTTTGGTAGCCAGCGTAGCCTTTAAATTGTTGGATACTTTTTTGGTGGCTTATTACTTAGGCAACGATGCTACGGGCATATATGGCTTGGCTTTGCGAGTAGCCTCAGCGGTGGCATTGGTACAAACAGGGCTATTGTTAGCCACACAACCCGCATTGATGGAACAACTATCTAAGCCAAAAGAAAACAAAACAAGCACCAAGATAGCCCAATATTTATTGTTAGAGTGGTTATTGTTTGTCTTTGCTGCTGTGGTATTGGCTTGGGTGGTCGTGCCTATTATATTTCCGTATTATATCGATGCAAAATTTAACGATGCTATCACATTATTGTTGCCACTTTCATTGGGGCTTGTCTTGTTGGGCATAGCCCAGAGCCTAAGCACATTTTTTGTATTTTTGGACAATATCGACCGCTCAACATAGGTATATTGGTGGGCTTATTGACACTATTGGTCAGTACGGCTTGGGCTGCGCCACACTATGGATTGATAGGCATTGCTTGGGCAAGCTGTATAGCTTACGCTGTGCCTGTTGTGTTTCAATTGTATTATTTGCCGCAAATCTATGCGATACCTTGGGGCAAGGCATTGCATGATTTTGTAACGTCAATGCGTTCATTTATTCATAGAAGGACGCAATAAATTGCATATTAGTAGGTATATCCTCCTGTGGAGACGCGATTCATCGCGTCTTGGTGGGTATATCCTCCTGTGGAGACGCGATAAATCGCGTCTTTACATATGTATCTATGGGGGGATACACAATATTTTTTCTATTTGGGTATATTTGTTGGTCTTGACACAATATTTTTCCCCTTTTGATATATCTGTCTATATGTGGAGACGCAATTAATCGCGTCTTGGTGGGTATATCCTCCTGTGGAGACGCGATTCATCGCGTCTTGGTGGGTGTATCTTCCTGTGGAGACGCGATAAATCGCGTCTCTACGTTGTTTATTGGGGATGGGTGATGCGAACAAAATAATAACGGGGAATAAATATGACCTGTAAATGAAAATCGGTACAAAAAAAATCGTTGCCTAAATGGTATTCCTTTTTTTCATGGCGATACGGCATATTTGTTGTGTTTTTATGCCATTTAACATTTGTTATTTCATTATTTTGGTTTTGTTATAGCACAAAAACCAAAAAGACCTTATAGCCTATTGTGGGTTATAAGGTCTTTTTTATAGGCAGCAAATAGATGGATGTTTAATTGTTTTGTTTTGTGACACTGATGCGTCCGTCTTCGGTGTCGCTTTGGTTATAGGCAATCAAAAATTGTAGGGTAGCACTGCCGTCGCTCAATTCGTCGGCTAAAAAATTGCTCGACAATTGGGCTTCTATTACCGTAGCATCGGCGGGCAGCTCGCTGTGTTCGCTGCTCGATAGCCATACATATAAACGGGTATTGCCCGTATTAGAGATTTCAAAACTATTAGCCGTTGTAAAGTTGCCCGTCAAAATAGTTTTTCGAGTGAATGCGCCTACTACTACGTCGTTGCTATTGGGGTCGGGTGTTTCGGTGGGTTTGGTTGTAATGGTTCGGAAATATTTAGATTCGTAGAAGGTTTCGACCATAGCCAAATCGGGGTGATAATATACAGACAACTGAAAGAAGGCTTTGTGCATCGCATCGGCTACGGCAATACGCGCATCTTCGGCAGCTTTGCGCAATTGGCTATCGCTGCCTTCCAAACCTTGTTGCGTACTGCGTAGGGTATTGGTTTGGGTGAGCCATGTATCTATGGTAGTGGTAAGTGTGGCTAAATCGGGGTGGTTGATGGTGCGGAGGTTAGCCAACAGACTGCTTACACTGCCCAATCGCGCCTCATAGGTGCCGCTCTGAAACGGAGCGCGACCATTGGGCAGGAGCGAAGTGTAGTCGCCTGTTTCCATATCAAACACATTTTGGATAGCAACGTCCCAACGCCGAATATGCGTACTGCTCAATTCCATAATGGCTTTCCTGAAATCTTGCGTGCGACCCTCATAAAAAGCAGCATTGCTCTGCACAGCATTATAAGTATCGGTATAGGTAGTTGCCAAAGGTACTAAGGCTTGATGAATGGTAGCAATAGTAGGATTGACAAGAGCAGCACGCGCTAATTTGTCTAAATGGTCGCGCAATAGCGAGTTCATGCGTTTGAAATTGCTGCGCGTGGCATTAGCAAAAAAATTACGAAGCTGAACAAAATTGACAGGTTGGTAGTTCATTTTTGTGAATTTAAGAAATGAATGGTTAATTATAGTAACTAATAACGCATTATTTAGATAAAAGTTGCTTATAACAAGCGTTTTTTTGCGATATGCTAAAAAATAATTTTTTCGTTTTGGTATTATATATTCATTGCTCCAATTTAAACCTACTGTCCCATTTCGTCAGGTTTCGGCTTCGCTCAACCTGACGAAAGGAATGGAATTATCGACCGTATTAGCTAATTTGAACTTACCGCCATAATCTTATCGACCATATCACCTAATTTGAACTTACCGCGACAATATTATCGACCGTATTAGCTAATTTGAACTTACCGCCCCATTTCGTCATGTTGAGCGAAGCCGAAACATGACGAATGGAGCACTTTTATCGACCATATCACCTATTTTGAACTTACCGCCATAATCTTATCGACCATATCACCTATTTTGAACTTACTGCGACAATATTATCGACCGTATTACCTATTTTGAACTTACCGCCGTAATCTTATCGACCATATCACCTATTTTGAACTTACCGCGACAATATTATCGACCGTATTAGCTAATTTGAACTTACCGCGACAATATTATCGACCGTATTAGCTAATTTGAACTTACCGCGACAATATTATCGACCGTATTAGCTAATTTGAACTTACCGCGACAATATTATCGACCGTATTAGCTAATTTGAACTTACCGCCGTAATCTTATCGACCATATCACCTATTTTGAACTTACCGCCATAATCTTATCGACCATATCACCGATTTGAACTTACCACCCCATTCCGTCATGTTGAGCGAAGCCGAAACATGACTACCGCCCTCATTCGTCATGTTGAGCGAAGCCGAAACCCGACCATTAATGCCATTCGTCATGTTGAGCGAAGCCGAAACCCGACCATTAATGCCATTCGTCATGTTGAGCGAAGCCGAAACATGACTACCACCCCCTTCCGTCATGTTGAGCGAAGCCGAAACATGACTACCACCCCCTTCCGTCATGTTGAGCGAAACCGAAACATGACTACCGCCCTCATTCGTCATGTTGAGCGAAGCCGAAACCCGACCATTAATGCCATTCGTCATGTTGAGCGAAGCCGAAACATGACTACCGCCCCCTTCCGTCATGTTGAGCGAAGCCGAAACCCAACTACCACCTCCATTAGTCAGGTTGAGCGAAGCCGAAACCCGACTACCAACACCCACCCACCCCAAAAAGCACATAGCCCCGCTACTATCCCAAGTAGCGGGGCTATGCACAGCCATAAAACCAAATGTATCACTAACAATAAAAGCTAATCCCTAAGCATATAGCCTCCCAAAACACCCATCTAATACTGTACAATAGTACCTGCCCACGACAAACCTACCCCAAAAGCCGCCAACAAAACGCGATTGCCTTTTTTTATCTTCCCACAACGCTCGGCTTCATACAAAGCGATAGGCAACGTAGACGAAACAGTGTTGCCCACATCGCGCAAGCAGACAAAAAACCTATCAGCATCTATCTTCAACTTTCTGCGCAACGCCTCCAAGATATAAGCATTCGCTTGATGAAAAACAAACAAATCTATATCGTCCATCGTACAACGGTTGCGGCTCAATAAGTCGGCAATCATAGGCGGCACTTGTTTCAAGGCAAATACAAACACCGCCGGCCCGTCCATGTGAAAAAACGTATCGTTGAAAGTATTGCCATAACCATCTTGATAATCCAAACCCGATACGTTTAAGAGAGGATATCTAAACCCACGATTGCGCAAAATCATCGTATCGTCGTCGCGCCCCTCCGTACCAAACACAAAATTGCCGATTCCCTCGCCTTCCTCGCCCGACCGACACAACAAAGCAGCTGCACCCGCATCGCCAAAAAGCGTTCGCGAGCTTTTATCCTTTGGGTGTATGTGTTTTGTCAATACCTCAGACGTTAATAATAAAACATTCTCTACCCCCACGCCCGCTATGAGTCCCTTAGCAACGCTTAGGCTATACACAAAACCACTACAACCCAAGTTGATATCCAAAGCCCCCACATTATTGGGCAGTCCTAAGCGCTTTTGTATCAAACAAGCAGTCGTTGGCGATGTATAATCGGGAGATTGGGTACAAAAGAGAACAAATTCGATACCTTGGCGGTCAATTTGATGCTCTTCGAACAATTTTTCGGCAGCCTTAACGGCGCAATCAGAAGCTATTTCGTCCCAATCGCACACATGACGCTGCCTGATACCTGTTTTTTGCTCTATGGCATCGGCACTCCATTCGGGAAACAAGCGGCTCAACGCTTCATTATCCGTTATGTTTTTCGGTAGATAATAACTAATGGCTTTGATAGAAACAGACAAGATAAACTATTTTTGGGCTAATTGATTAATAGCAGGTAAATTGCGCGGGCTATGCTCTATCGTATAACGAACAGGCAAATGGTCGTTCATCAGCTTTTCAGCGGCGCGAATAAGGCGCGTTGTTTTCGTCTTATACTTTCGGCGCGTCAGCACATAAAGCAAGTCGTCGCCGTATTGTTCGGGAATCAACACATACCCCAACGCTCTATTGTATCGGGCAGCCACGTCGTTGTCTCGCATAACCCGCGCCACCGAAACATCAAAATCGCTCAACACATCAAACGTAAATTCTAACAACGTTAGCGTAGCTAAGGTAGGCAAATAAGTGCGCCAATATTGCTGCTCCCAAATAAAAATGCCCCCTTCGCCAAAACCCTCGTCCATATTGATGTTTTTGGTATTGATAACGCCCACCGCTTTGCCTTCCGTGATGATAAGCAAATAATAATGCAGCGGAGTATTGACGCGCTCAAACCATTGCTGTTGCATTTCGGGCGTTATATGCGCTCTATAAGCCATATATTTATTAATATCTGGATTATTGCGCCATTGCCTAAGCAATTCTATATCACTTTGCTCGATGCGCCGCAAAGTAATGCCATACTTTTGAAGAATAATAGACATAAAAAAAACGGTATTGCAATGATGCTTATATTTCAACTATCGGCGGACAAACGATAGCATCGGTTTGTAGCGCAACGCTGCCCCACGACAAACCCACACCAAAAGCAGCGCATACCATACGCACAGATTGAGTTTGCACCGCCTCGCGCAGACGCGCTACAATAGTCAGCGGTATAGATGCCGAGCTGGTATTGCCATAATCGGCTAAGGTATAAGGCACTTTCTCGACCGGCAATTTTAATTTTTTGCGTATACTCTCATTCATCAACTTATTTGCCTGATGAAACACAAAATAGTCATAATCGTTTATCGTAGTTCCGATATAAGACATCAACGCATTTGCATTAGGCACCACCTCGCGCAGTGCAAAATTGAACACCGCCATACCATCTAACCACAAATTCTTCCGATGCCGCACAATGCCTTCTGCATATTCCGCCTCGACAAATGTAATGTCCGACAAAGGATTGCGTATGCCGCCGTCCGGAATAATAATAGCATCTTTGCCACTGCCGTCGCTCTGCATATTGAAGTATATAGGCGGTGCATCGGGCGAAAATTCGAGCAGCGTAGCCGTACAGCAGTCGCCAAATAGCGGGTAAGTACTCTTATCCCGATACGACAAGCCCGACGTAGATTTGTCGCCCACGATTAGAATACCGCGTTTCAACTGCCCACTTTGCAGCAAGCTCGTCATCACCGATAAGCCATAAACATATCCCGAGCAACCCAAATTAAGGTCAAACGCCATGCAACTCTTTGGCAATTGCAGGCGGTTTTGCAAAATAATAGCCGTAGCAGGCAAATGATAATCAGGCGATTGAGATACCCATATCAGCACATCAATGCTTTCTTTATCCCAATCAGCAGCAACAAGCAAAGCCTCGGCAGCAGCCAAGCCCATATCAGACGTAGCAACATCAGGGGCAGCTACCCGCCGCAACTCAATGCCCGTCGTTTTGATGAGCATCTCGCGTTCTGAGGGACTAATCCATTCATAATCGCGGTTCGATACTTGTTGCTGCGGTACAGCAGCAGATATACCCCTAACGGCTACATGATAAGTAGTAAATATGGACACTAAACAGCTATTTTAGCAGATACGATATCGTATAAGTCTTGAACGGTGGTAGCTCGACGTAGGTCGTCTCCTGTAAGCGTTACGTTATACTCCGCATCTACAAAGGCAATGAGTATAAGGGCGTGCATCGAACTCCAATCGTCCATTTCTCGAAAACTGGTGTCGGGACTAAGTGATTCGGGCTTATCTATTTCCAATTCGACCGCCAATTGGTCGATAAAAGTTTTGATGTTCATGATGGGTTATATGGGTAAATGGGTAGGTAAATTTGCGCTAAGTAGAGCATACATCACAATATTGCGCTTTGCTCTAAATGGCTAACTACCAATCAATTATAAACTAACTTATGATTTTATTGCGCTGGTTTCGCACAACAATTCATCGGCTTGGCGCAGTTGTTCAATAGATTGACGCAAGAAACCAGGCAACAAGGTATTGCGGGTGAGTTTTATTTTTCAGGGTCGTGCAATTGCTCTACCATCGATTCGTACTTTGATAGACCAAAACTTTCGATGACATGCTGCTTCTTTTCAGCCTGCTTTAAATACATCAGCATACCTTCGGGGTCAGCTTCGGGGTGGAACTGCGTCCCGACCATTTCGTCCGAAAAACGAATTGCCATTACTGCTCGTTCTAAGGCTACATGCGGGCGCATTTTTTCGAGCGATAAAATAGTGGCATTCATTCGGTCTAATACATCGTCTTTGGGCTGCACGGCTTGATAATCGCGCGAGTCTACGCAAAAATAGGGTTCGGGCAGTTGGCACAATAGAGGGTCTTGCATACCCGCATAAGTTTTATGCACGGGCAATACGCCAAACGAGGTCGATTTGCGCTTGCTAACCGTAGCCAAGCCGAAATGTATACAAGCCATTTGAAACGAATGGCAGATAAAAAACACGTGCTTCCGCCGGTATCTCGTTTTGCGGTTGTGCTGCCAGATTTGGTCGATGAGCCGATACCATTGCGTTTCCCAAATACCGTCGCCGATATGAGGGTTGCCCGGTCCGCCCGATGATATAAATATGTCGTAGTCGGCTAAGGTAGGTAATTCGTGTTTGGCTCGTACATCAAAAACGCGCCAAGTCATATCAGGTTCGTTTATTTCTTTGACAATTTCTTTGATGCCGCGCATTCCTTGGTTGGCTTCGCCATTGTAGAGGTCTAGGATAGCAATTCGAATGTTTTTGGGAAAATACTCCATAAATAATAAGTGAGGTTATAACCCGTGTTGGGTTTCAGAAATGATATAATCGACAACAGCACGCAAGTTGCCGCCCGATTGTTCATAGACGGCTAATTGTCGGTCGGCACCTGTGCCTTGGTCGAGCATTTGATAGATATAGTTAATTTCGTGTCGGCTGCCTAAGTCGTCTAATACGTCATCGACAAAAAACAGCAATTCGTAGATGAGCAATCGGGTATCTACTTCTTCTTGCTTGCCAAAGTCAATCAACTTGCCATGAATACCGTAGCGCGAAGCTCGCCATTTGTTTTCGTTGATGAGCGAACGGTGGTAGGTACGGAAATCTAAGTTGTGGGTCATTAATTTATACAGCTTGGCAATAATGGCTTGCGACAATGCCGCCAAAGCAATGGTCTCATCAGCACGCATTGGGATGTCGAAAATACGAAACTCGATAGTCTTGAAAAAAGGGTGTACGCGCACGTCCCACCATATCTTTTTAGCGTTGTCTATGCAATTAGTTTTGATGAGGGTATTGATATAATTATCGTGTTCGGTAGCACTGGCGTAATAGTCGGGTATGCCCGTGCGCGGAAATTTGTCAAATATTTTGGAGCGAAACGACTTGAAACCCGTATTGCGTCCTTCCCAAAATGGCGAGTTGGTCGAAAGAGCATATAGGTGTGGCAGAAAATAGCGCACCGAGTTCATGAGTTTGACCGCCGTATCTCGGTCGTCTATGCCTACGTGTACGTGCAAACCGAAAATAAGGTTTGACCGCGCAGCCTCTTGCATTTCGTTCAAAATTTCTTCATAGCGCGGGTGGGGCGTTATCAGTTGTTGTTGCCCCATCGAAAAAGGGTGCGTAGCCGCTGCTCCGATAGCCAAACCACTTTGGGCAGCTATATCTATGACGATGCGGCGCAATTCTGTCACTTGTCGGCGAGCATCTTGAATATCTTGGCAGATGTTAGTACCTACTTCTACTACGGCTTGGTGCATCTCTGCTTTGATTTGGTCGTTTTTCAAAATTTGCTTACCATCTTCTACAAGGCGCTGCTCGTGCGAGCGCAATTCGCGCGTTTGCGGGTCGATGACCTGAAATTCTTCCTCAATACCGAGCGTGAATTTGGGGTTTTGCATAAATGTGCGGTAGTTGGATTGTTGGGGTGAATATTGTGTGGATAATATAGAAATTGAGAAATTTTTAGCGTTGAAATTTTGAGCATTAGGGCAGGCAGAAATTAGCACGAAAAACTAAATTCCAGCCCTATTACTATACTGCAATAACCCCTGCTTGTTTTAATTCTTCTTTGAGGGCAGGCATTCGTTTGTATTCGATATGGACGAGCCTGTGTATAAATTCGGCTACTGCTTGTCGTTCTGTGCTTATTTTGGAGAGCGGACGACACCAATCGGCAATCATTTTATAGGTGTTGCGCGATGCCCCACTACTGATAAGGGCTTTGTTGATTTTTTGGTGCAGCAGTTCTATAATTTCTAAGGGGAAATGGTCGGCTAATAGCTCCATCATATCTACAAATTGGGGCGAGCTATGGTTGTTTTGGAGATATTTCAAGGCTTGGTCGTATTCGTCTCGCAGTAGGCGCAATTGCATATAAAACACGGGCTGGGCGCG
This sequence comes from Sphingobacteriales bacterium, assembly GCA_016711295.1. Taxonomy (GTDB): domain Bacteria; phylum Bacteroidota; class Bacteroidia; order Chitinophagales; family UBA2359; genus JADJTE01. Next base: position 107,894 of record JADJTE010000016.1, read on the forward strand.
TTGGGCAGCCACAAATTGGTCGCGTTCGTTAGGTGTCCACCATTGGCAGAGTTCTTGGTAGCCGCGTAGGTCGTGGTGTTGGGCAGCTAAATAGCCCGCTACGCTCAAAAATAACTTGCGATTATCGTGGGGCGATAGATGTGGCAATAAATGTTCTGCTGATTTTGGGGAAATTTGTCAAATAATAATTGGGCAATGCGCAGTTGCTTGTCACGTGCTTGGGTCGATAGGTAGCGGTCAAATAAGCGCAGGGCAATGTTGATATTGGTGCTGGCTTCGCGCTCGGCTATTTGTAGCCAATAGTCGAGTTGTCCGCTGAGGTCGGATAGCAATAGTAGCAAGTTGGCAGCGTTGCTGCCGTCTAAGTTGCGGCGGCGTAGGGCTTCTAACAGATAGGCGGCAGTATGGGCTTCGGGCAATAGTGCTTCGATAACCGGCAGCCAATTATCTAGGTGATAATGCTTTACTTCGTGGCGGCGTTTCTCTAATCGTTCTGCCAATATATCGCAGCATTGTATAAGGTCTTGTTCGGTTTTGGGGGCATTCAGTATCAAGTCGGGCAATTGGTCTGCCCAAATAGAAGCGATAATCTCAGATGTGTTATAGTTAATGATTTCGTTATTATACGCGCTTAGTGTTCGGATATTGGGTATGCAATACGGCGATTCATAGATAGCTATCATTGCTTTAAACCCGTTTACGAAATGTAAATTATTCAGTTGGGGGTTATATGTAGTAAAATATTCATTAATAGTATCAGCTATTTCGCTATCTAATGTTTCGGCGTTTTCTTCTTCGTCATCATCTTCAATATCTTTGTAAGAAGATGCCATATCGTATATTTCGGCACCTATTTGTGTGGCTAAATCGTCTATATCGATATTGCCATTTGCCTCGCCACTGAGAGAGGCGGGTATCCGTCCTCCTTTGATGCCTGCAAATTTTAGTATTTCGGAGCGTTTGAATCCGTCGTTTTGCAATATTTCGGTCAAAAATGCTATTTTTTGTTCATCGCTTATATACGGATATAGTTGTTTGAAAAATCTTTCTGACGAGATATAATTATTGTCTTTCTCAAAATCGTTGTTGGCAATAGCCAATCCTACGGCTACGATATGCTTACAAACACCGCCCCAGTCGTAGGGGCAAGTGCAGTTAGATGCGCTCATGCCTTTATCGTTCAGCGTGATGCTCACTTTATAAGTGACACTACCCGACACTTTGGCTTCAAAGGTATCGCCTTTTTGCACTACATTCAGCACTTCGCCTATTAGATAATAAGACATTCCTCGCGCGTAGCTTTGCTTAGTAGATATGCTTTCGAGGTAGGCTTTGGTGAGTTGGAACATAAACAGTTTGCTATGTCAATACTACTTTTAGGTTGTAGCCTCCCACGCCTTTGGCTGCCCGTAGGGCTATATAATAATCGCCAGGCGCGGGTGTATTGATGGTTATACGCTCGTTATTGCCAGTATTAGTGCTTTTATGGTCAAATTGAGTAGGGCTGGGCAAGGCTCCGCGTTTTACGAACATATCGAAGTTGCGCGTATTTTCGCCCACGGGCGAATCGAGTATAAATTCTAATTTTCGGCGGTTACTCATGCGATAAAAGATATGCGGTATGCGGTCTTTGACCAAAAAACCACCTATCATTGCCGACAGCGGTAATGCTTCTATGTTGGGGTCGCTTGATGTGCAAAGTAGGGTATTTTCGAAATTATAGCCTCCATTGCCGAAAACGCTGCGCAATAGTACGAAATAATCGGCTTGGTCGGCATTAGGCACTATAATTTCCTCGTCTGAGCTGTCTTTTGTACTCAAAAAGTCGTATTTTTTAGTCTTTGGTTCTGGCGCACCATTTTTGCGCAAAAACATATCAAAGTCGTTTTTCTCTTCTGTCGGCGACTCTAAGCGTAGGCGCATTTTGCCGGTTATGCTTATTTTATAATAATGTATCACGCCCTCGCGCAATACTCCGCCGCGCAGCCCTTCAAAGGGTATCAAATCGGCATCTACATTGGGAGCAGGGTTGGGGGCGGGTGTATTATTCGTATTATTGTTGTTGTTGGTTGTATTGTTGCCGCTATTGCCGCCATGCGTGCCGCCGCCTGTGGTATTGCCGCCTGCCGCGGGGATTTGCCCGGTTTTTGCTTTCGTCACGGCTTTTAGGGCATTAATTCTGCCGTAGCCAAAATGGATAGAATGCCCCTTGGCATTATAATCGCTTGTACTACCTATTTTGTCGGTCGTACTCTCTAAGATTTCTTTGACTTGTGCCGCCGTAAGTTCTGGTTTGACGGATAGAATAAGGGCGCAAACACCTGCGGCCAGGGGGCAAGCACTTGATGTGCCGCCAAAACTGGTGGTATAGTCGCCTGCGTCATAGCCTTTATACCCAAATCCGCCGCTGGGCAGCGGTAGGGTGCCCGTCACATCGGAGGTAGTAACACCTGCGCCGCCCGACCCGTTAGAAGGGGCACATACCGAAATATATTTGCCGTAGTTCCGAATAGCTTGACCGCTCGTCTTTGCTGTTCGAGGCAGAAATAGCTAAGATATTGGGGTGAGTTGGGAAACCTCCTATGGCGTTAGGGTCGGCGGGGTTGGCTACATCTCGATTGGTATTGCCCGCTGCAAACAGAATCACGCAGCCTTTGCCTCCGCGCCCTTGGGTAGCGCATTTTCGGATAGCTTCTATCATGCGCGTAGACATGACAAAGTTGGGGTCAGCCGAGCCCCAGCTATTGCTCACTACATCGGCCGTTTTTGCTACAATGTTCAAACCAACGTTCTATCTGTGTATCAGAGATATACGAAAAACGCATTGGTATTAACTTGGCATTGGGCGCGGCTCCCACGATGCCTGTATTGTTAGCAGCCCCCACAGCTACACCCGCGCAAGCAGTTCCGTGCCAATCGCCCGTTTTGGGGCTGGGGTCTGGGGTATCCGATTCAAAGTCCCACGGAGCTACTATTTTAGTGCCGTCGCCGCGCAAATCGGGGTGCGAGGTGTCAAAACCGCTATCGATGACGGCTACCGTGATTTTGTTCGACCCCAAACTGCCCATATATTGCCAAGCCTCTATTACTTTGGCATCGGCACCTGCTTTGAAAGCATTATTGGGCCAATCGCCGTGTTTGCCTTTGTTTTGCAAATGCCATTGGTCGCGCAGTAGTTCGTCCGCTGGCAATTCGACTGATTTAGTGCTGACGGGGCTTTCCAATTCAGGTTCAGCTATTTTGACCAAAGGCGATTGCTGCAAAGCTACACATACCTTGATGGGATTGGGCGATTGTTCGGTCACTTGCAAAATCCATTCGTGCGGGCTGCGGCGTTCCGTTACATGCAGGGCGTATTGCTGAATCAGAGTTTGGGCATCGTCTTCGGTAGCTTGTTCGTGCAAGACTAAGTATATCTCGCCCGATGGAATCATTGGCACTTCGCCTTGTTCGATATGGTATACATGCGAGCCTACCTCTACGCTGGGCAAGGCACGCGCATTGTCTAAGGTGCGCTCTACTTCTTCGACGGTGCCGCTGTTGGTTTCTAACAATTCGAAATCGCCTTGCCGTCTGCCTCTAAATCGCACATTTCGCACGTTGCGCGACATGGTGCTGTCAAAAACGGCTATATCGTCCTTGGGTTTGACGGCAATATATCGCCCGCTCTTAGACAACGTGATTTCGCGGTCGCCATACTTAATTGTGATGTCGTTGAGGTGTTCTTCCTTGGGTTGGTCCTTGGTGTCGGGGGGCGAAACGCTAATACTGCTATCGTTTGTATCAACAACAGGCTCTGTTTGTGGCAACTCGATTTTGTCGGACGGTCTATTTATGTTGCCACCTGTTTCGGTGTTCGGAGGAGTAACGACGGGCGGAATGTTATTTTTAGGAGCATCGTTGGAGGTATCGCCTCCAAACAAGCGTTTGAAGAAAGCGATAATGACACCAAAAAAGCCGCCTTGCTCGGAAGATGGAGTAGACATGGTATACCAGTGGGTTTGTTGGAAATATAAAGGGGTGTGTAATGGGCTTTTGTTTTGCCTAATGACCGATGTTGCACAGAAGTGGTTATCGTAATGCTAAAAATATGCCTCTGCACAACATCGGTGTAGCCCTTCAAAATCAAATCCCAATTACGGGGGTGGAGATTGAGGGCTATGACAGGAAAGTTACTATTTATTAATGACATCAAGCAATTCGACATCGAATACCAATACCGAATTAGGTTTGATGAGTGCGCCCATTTGTTTGCTCCCATAAGCTAATTCGGACGGAATAATAAATTTGCCTTTGCCGCCCTTAGCCAATAAGGGTATTGCTTCTTGCCAACCTTTGATAACGCCCATCAGCGGAAAATCGATGGGCGCATTGCGTTTGTAGGAAGAGTCGAACTCTGTGCCGTCGAGCAAAGTACCTTTGTAGTGGCATTTAACGGTACTTTTGGTGTTGGGGCGTGCGCCTGAGCCTGGGTTTTCGATGATATAATGAATACCTGAAGCTGTTTGTTCTACCTTTTTCAATTTGTTGGTTTTGATATAATCTTTAATCAAGGCGAGGTCGGTGGCTAATTGTGTGCCTGCAGCAGGTGCGGCGGGTGTTGCTGATGATTGTTGGGTATTGGTTGCGCCGTGTTCGCGCACCACTACTTTGCCTTTCTGGGGTTCGGGCTTTTTGGCATTGGTTTTTTTGTTGCAAGCCGATAGGCTTAAAAGCAGCGCGAAGGCTGCAAAGAGGACAATACGCATAAAATTTTGCGGGAGATATGGGGTTAATGAATGAATTGCTGTGGGTAAATAATTTTATTTTGTTGTTTATTTTAATTCTTGTATGACAATTAATTGCAATTTCAATGACTCAATTTTGGGCTAATTGTTTGGCAGGCGATACCAAACCATATATTGAAACCCAAATAGGCAATAGCTGAACTAATGAGCATTATACCTAACCATGGTTGATACCAATAATAATAGAAGGTATTGAGGCTAATGGCGACTAACAGCAGTCGTGCAAATTCGGCGAATTTAGCCCAGCGACGGTTTTCGGAATATGGCTCCACAAATTTGCATCGACAAGATGATAATGCTTAGAAACAGCACGCGATAGAACGCCGAAATGTCCGAAAAATAAGACATGAATGCTATTAAACCTACGACAAGCAGCAAAAATTGGGCAAATACATAGAGGTTGAACAGTGCTGACGTGGAGGTGGGGCGGCTATCGGGTTGTATGTCGGGAGGGGCTTGGCTGCTGTCATATTCGGCGGGTTGCCAGCCCGGAGGAGCAAACCACATATAGATTTTGTCGCGCAGGCGGCTATATCGGCGCGATTGTTGCCATAACTCGATATAATAATGTATATTTGCCCAAAACGGATTCCAACTGCGCAGGGGTGTAGTGATGCCATAAACGGGTTGTTCGTTTTCTGCTTCAAAGGTGCCAAACCATTTATCCCAAACAATAAACATGCCCGCATGGTTTCGGTCTATATATTGTCGATTGACGGCATGGTGTACGCGGTGATGCGAGGGTGTATTCCATACGGCTTCTATCCAAGCAGGCAATTTGCCGATGGCTTCGGTATGAATCCAAAATTGGTATAAAATATTTATGCCTGCCGCTGCTGTGAATATCTTGGGGTGGAAACCTACAATAGCTAAGGGTAGAAATAAGAAAAACGACAAAAAGGAATGTAACCACGATTGGCGCAATGCTACCGATAGATTATAATATTCGCTTTGGTGATGAACAGAATGTGCGCCCCAAAACAAATTGGACTCGTGCCCTAAGCGATGTGCCCAATAAAAGGCAAAATCGAAAGCCACTAAGCACAGCACAAACGACCACCACGTATTTGGAATATGCCACAACGAAGCATGTTCGTACAGCCATACATAACCGTATAGCATTACGGATTTGAGAAACATACTCGTTGCCTGCTGCCCGATGCCAATATTGAGGTTGGTGATGGCATCATTAAATTGATAGCCTTGTTGTTTGTTTTGGCGATATAGCACCCACCATTCGAGCAAAATAGCCACCAAAAAGAACGGTATGGCAAACAGAATACTAGCTTGATACATGGCAATTATACAGAATTAAACACAAACAAAAAAATAAATGGTGTGAAGTGCGTTTATTAATCTGCAAAGATAATAAATCGGGCAATTGTTTGCGCTACATTGCCCAAATATACCATACATTTCAGCATTTTTTGCGAACTTTGCGCCTCGTTTGTGCTGTCGAGATTGGCAAATACTTGCTATTGCCGCTCAAGCACCGTATTACCTAAACCCCAAGTATCCTTATCGCTTGAAATTTCTAACCAAAATACTACATTTTTTTAGTAGCCAACGCCGCACTATCCAGCAATTGAGCCAACTACTGGGCTATATGCCCGTCAATATTGCCATTTATCAATTAGCTTTTAAGCATAGCTCTAAGGCAAGCGACGCACATACGAGCAACGAGCGGCTCGAATATCTGGGCGATTCAGTCTTGGGGGCTATTGTAGCAGAATTTTTATTTAAAAAATATCCGCTGCGCGGCGAGGGTTTTTTGACCGAAATGCGCTCTAAAATCGTGAACCGAAAACGCTTGGGCGATATAGGTAACAAACTGAACCTACATGATTTTATGGATTATGACCGCTCGTATGTGATGATAAACAGCACTATATTAGGTAATGCCCTCGAAGCACTAATTGGGGCTATTTATTTAGATGCAGGCTACGAACAAACCCGAACTTTTGTCCATGAACAAATCATTTCGCGCCATATAGACCTCGATAAATTGCAAACAGGCGACATCAATTTCAAAAGCCGATTGTTCGAGTGGGCACAAAAATATGATAAGGACTTGTCGTTTCAGGTAGTAGAAGAAAAATTAGCCAATAAGAGCAGAATATTTGTTGTGGGGGCATATATTGATGGCAAAATGCTGGGCAAGGGCGAAGGGCGCAATAAGAAAGATGCACAGAAAGAAGCCGCTCGGCAAGTATATGAAAAATTAAAACTAAACACGGATTGGGAAACCTAAATGCCCCGTCGGGCAGCGAACTTCATATCCAAATGACCAATCGGCAATTGACTTAACTCAGCCTGCAAATGTGTTTGTAGGGTACATAATGGTATCTTTGAACAAGCATGGTAAGCCTGTTAGCTTATCACTGCGGGACGTTGGGGTTATAGGCAAATTGATTATTAAAAACAAAATGTAAAAAGAGTTGCCGCGAATTACACAAATTTACGCGAATGTTTTACTATATCTGACTTTTTTTGAGCGTTTACCTATAAAAGGATTATTGTGAGCTAAGAATTATTGCTTCATTTCTTTAATGCCCATTTCCATAGCAACCCATCGTCAGGGTCGTCAATTACTTCGATTTTTTCAAATCCGCATTTCTTTAAGACTTTTGTCGAAGGGTTTTCTTCTCCTAACGTATGAGCGACGATTAATTTTACTCTTTCGTCTTGAAACGCATTTTCAATCAATCCATTTGCCATTTCGCTTGCAAACCCTCGATTGCGGTACGCAGGCGCGATTTCGTAGCCCAATTCTACTATGCCTTCGGAAGTTGGTTTGCCTTTATACCCGCCACTTCCAATTAGTTTGTTCTGTTTTTTGAGAATAGGGAAATAAGTCCACCAGCCCTTTTCGTCTGTGTTGGCGGCAAGTTTTTTCTGTGCATATTGCAATGCGTCTATCCCAAATTCTGTCCAATCATCGGGGACGATAATACCCAATTTTTGGGCAAGGCTACCATTGCCCGCAATGGCAGATTGTAATATTTCGGAGTCGCACGGTATAAGTCGTAGGTTTTGGGTTTCCATTGGTCGTTAGGATAATTATTTTGTGTTGGAGAATACGTGCAAATGGTATTGCTGCAAACATAGGCAAATATCCTCGAACTACCAAGATTTGTTCTTCTTTTTAGGATAAAAACGTATTCTTTTGTGCAAACCTAAAAACGATAGCCTACGATATTTTGAATCGTAGGCTTGGCAAATGTGTTTAAGGATAGAACAAAATTTTTTCGAGTGTAGGCAAATAGGTTTTTTACAAATAATCATCCACCTTAAACTCGATGGTCATTAAGCTGATATGATTTTTAAAATATAGACTATCTGCCGAGAATGAACCTTGAGAGTCGAACTCAACATTCAGATAAAAATCGATGTCGCCCGGACCATCTCCGAATGCTTGCTTTAATCCAATTTCGAGGTCTCCTTTATAATAGTGCGGACCGGGCGTAATGGTGCCGTCTACTAAAATTAAATCATCGGTAAATGCCGACCAATAGGCTTCTCCGAATATTTTCATGGGCAATGGCTGAATGGAATCGGAAGGTACTACGGTATATTCGATTTTTAAATGCTTTTTGGTGCAAACGTTAATTCGGTTGTATCCACTAAAAAATTGCACTTTGCTCCCGCCAGGAGAGTAGTAGTAATATACTACTGTTTCGTTGGAAAATGGATAGTTGAAGGGTTTTAGTCCATCCCCAGCAGGAATATTGACCATGTGTGTAACCAATTCTGTCCCTGCGTCGCAGGCACCGTCTCCTGTGCAGGAATTGAGGGTCAAGACCGAAATGGTTGCTCCGAAAAAAGTAATTAAGTAGGCGAGTCTCATATCTTGTTATATTTAGCGTGAACAGATGCCATATTGATTATTGCCATTCGGTGCGGTTGTTATTGAGTGGTAATAGCAGTCTGTAAAAAAAATAATCCTCATTTGTTCGATAATGGATTATTGCATAACAAATATACGCCAAATTTTCCGAAATTGTTAAGTATTTTTCATTTTTTTTTTGAAAAGGCATAATAACTCCTACACCATGCAGTATTCCCGTATGGTGTTTCTTAGAATGGAAAGATACCAATGATGTGTCTATCGCAATTTGACCACTTCGCCGCCCGAAGCATTGGCTTGGGCGAGCTGTGGATTGAGGCGGTTGAGCTTTTTGAGTTGTATCCCAAAGCGTTGCGCCACGTCATACAGCGATTCGCCCGTTTGAGCGGTATAGGTATGGTGCCCTTTGGCGGCTTGTTTTTGTTTGGGTGCTAAAAAAATGGGGAGTCCTGCCTTAAATCTCAATCCATGGTCAAGTTCGTTGTATTGATACAGCTTTTTCATGGGTATGCCATACAAATAGGCTACATAAAATACCGACAACTCTTTGTTGGCAATCAGGGCGTGGGTATTATTTACCAATAGCTCGCGCACGTCTAAAGCATTGGTGGCGGGTGCTTGGTCGGCAGAGGAGTTGGTGGGCAGCGGGGCTTGTGCTAAGGCAATAAATTTTTTGACTAACGTGGCTTCTTGGGTAGGGGCTTGGGTGGTGCTTGCTTGGGTGGTCGCGGGTGTGGGCGCGGATTCGGTGTTTGGGGGGCGAAATATTCTTACAGGCTCTCCTTGCGGCAGGGGCTTGGTTGTTGCAGGTTTTTGGGTAGTAGCTGCATTTTTATACATAGCAGACATGGCAATAGGCGAGCGAGGTGCCTCGCCTTTTTGTTTTGCCAATACAACATCATCGTATTGATATAGCTCGTAGCGTTCTATCAGAGCAATGAGCGATTCGGCATATCGGGCATTAGTGGCATAGCCGCCTTCTTTCAGCCCATAAGCCCAGCCAAAATAGTCGCGTTTGTCCAGCTCGAACAAGTGTACATAATTTTGCTTGGGGTGATAGCGCAAAAACATCGAATGGTCTCTGAACGAATCGGCTGCTGTAAGGTATCGCCTAAAACATTCTTGGGGCGCGTCGTCGTCGACCAAAATAGTGTCGCCAACCCAATAATCTTTGCATTTAATGCCGAAATGATTCCTACCTGTGTTTGATAGGCGGCTGGTTCCATATTCGGTTTCGAGCATACCTTGCGCCAATTTGATGCTCGCAGGCACGCCCATGCTAATCATTTCGTCCATAGCTAATTGTTTGTATTTTTCTATATATTCATGGGCACGCCAATCATTTTCATTGCCTAAACAAGCGGCTTGCATATAAGCCACTGACAATACAAGTACTAAGAGACAAAAACGCATCATAAAACGAATAAGAATAGCGGACATGGTTTGGAGATAAAAAAAATTGATGGCAAGGTATTGCAAAATTACAAATAGAATGTGAACCTATCGAAGGTTTAGAGTTGTTTTTTTCTGCTTATCGGCTCACCCATTTTATTTCTTCTGCTCCCACCTGCAAGGCAATACTTCGCGAGAGCATGAACAAATAATCGGATAAACGGTTGAGATAATGAATTACTAAGGGCGACACCCATTCGTGGTCGGCAAGTGCTACGCAGAGGCGTTCGGCGCGGCGGCATACGCAACGCGCTATATGACAAGTAGAAACGGCGACATGGCCGCCGGGCAATAAAAAATGGCGCAGTGGTGGCAATAAGGCATCTAATCGGTCAATTTCGCGTTCGAGTAGCTGTTATGTCTGTTTCGGCGATAGGCGGTGGCACGGCTTTGGTTTTTTCGGGATTAGTGGCTAAATTTGCCCCCACGACGAAGAGCATATTTTGTACGTCGTGCAAGAAAGCACGGTGTTCGGTGTCGGTCAGGTGGTCGCGCAGCAAACCTACGTGGGCATTTAGCTCGTCGGTTGTGCCATAGGTTTCGATGCGCAAATGGGCTTTTGATACACGCCCTCCGCCAAACAGCATTGTGCTACCGTCGTCGCCGGTTTTAGTATAAATTTTCATGGGTCAAAAAGAGATTTCAACAAAACAGAACAATCATGTCCTTATACAGTTTATCGTTTCCGCGTCTTAGTTTATCGCTCACCTACCGATATTGCTGCCTTGTCGTTTATCTGCAATTAGGGAATTTGATAAGCGGTGATACACTTCACGCCCAGAATAATGGTATTCCACTGCCACCTTCGCCACCTGTGCAATACCAACGCCCAAAAACGCTGCAATATACGAACATGGTGTATAAAGACGATATTCGGAGCGTGATTTTTGCTATTTCCGACCAAAATTTGCTGCGCGAGCTATCCGACCCCATCATTCCACTCAACGGACGGCTACAATTGTCGCTCAGTTTTGACGAAATGGGCAGCATTGCCCAAAATTATAGCTATACTGTAGAGCATTGCACCCACGATTGGCAGCCCTCCGACCTAAATACATTTGACTATATAGAAGGATTTACGCGCAACGATATTACCGACTATCGCTATTCATTTGCCCTTACGCAGCCCTACGTACACTATCGCCTCGAACTACCTAATAGCGACCTTCGTTTGACTAAATCTGGCAATTATCTACTCAAAATTTATGCCAATGATTCGCCCGACCAATTAGTGCTTACTCGTCGTTTTGTAGTCTATGAGAGCCATGTTGCGGCTGCCGTCACGATACGACCTGCTACTGCCGCGCCTTTTTTCCGTAGCCACCAAAGATTAGAGTTTCGCCTCAATATCGATGATTGGAACGCGTCGAACCCCATAGACCAACTCAACGTCAGTGTCTTACAAAACGGACGCTGGGATAATGCCGTCATTGGGCTGAAACCTACCTTTATCAATGCACGCGAGTTAGTTTATTCGCCCGACCTACAAACGACCTTTGCAGCAGGCAACGAATTTAGGTTTGCCGACCTACGCACCGTCCGCAGTTGCGGGGCGCGGGTAGCACGCATCGACCGAAGCGATGCCCAAATAGATGCCTATATAGCCATAGACAATACGCAACACAGCGAAACGAAACGCTTTCATCTATATAGCACCGACCTAAATGGCAAATACTTTATCGGTATCAACGACGGTAGCTTTTATAACCGCTTAGATGCCGACTACCTCAAAGCCCATTTTACGCTGCCCATGCCACAGCCCTTTCCGAACGCAAAAGTATATCTGTTCGGGGCTTTGAGCGATTGGGATATCCGCCCCGAATTTGAAGTGCCCTACAACCCCAAAATGGGTGCGTATGAAGCAGCTATTTGGCTCAAACAAGGTTTCTACGACTACCAATACGCCCTTGTTGCCGATATGCCCGACAGTGCTATGCCGCAAAGACCGTATATCAATACCGATTTGACCGAGGGCAATTATTTTGCTACCGAAAACGTTTATTATATCCTTACCTATTTCCGCGCTTATGATATACTTGACTATGACCGTGTGATAGGCTTTAAATGTGTCAATTCAGGTATGGGCACGCTGTTCGACATCAATTATCGCTGCGATTAGCCGATAAATTTCTACCTTTGCATCTTAAAAGGAAGATACCGATTCAAACAAACCGTAAATATATAGACATCGGGTTGATATCAAGGCAAATAAACCCACCCGACTTTGAAAAATGAGACACCTACCCAACTTTATTACACTGCTCAACCTATTTTTGGGGTGTATAGCTATCGTATGTGCTATGAATGGCAACCTCAATGCTGTGCCCTACTTGGTAGCAGGGGCTGCGCTGGCTGATTTTGCCGACGGATTTACGGCGCGTTTGTTACACGTATCATCGCCTATGGGTTTGCAACTCGATTCATTAGCCGATATGGTTACGTTCGGCGTAGTACCAGGCGTAACTATGTACCGCCTACTACAACAAGCCCACGGCGGTAGTGCAGAAGCTACCTTGGGACAAACCCTACCCGCATTTATCATTACGGTATTCTCTGCCCTACGTTTGGCAAAATTCAATATCGACGAACGCCAAATAGATGGCTTTATCGGATTGCCCACTCCTGCCAATACGCTATTTGTCGTATCGCTGATATGGGTAGCGGCGGGCACTACGATATGGAGTACTTGCTTACACCAGCCTATGGTTTTATACGGCATAACACTATTGTTTTCCTATTTACTTGTTGCTGAACTACCGATGTTGAGCAACAAAATTAAACATTGGGGCATTAAAGGCAACGAAACACGCCTCATATTTTTGGCGGGAGTGATAATCCTGCTCGCTTTTTGGGGTATAGTAGGCATATCGGCATCGGTTTTATGGTATGTACTATTGTCTTTGATACTGAAATACCTGCCGCAACGCTTTCTGCCAGGCAATACTCCCAAAAATAGGTAAAAAAACAGCAACTATTTAGGGTATGGGTTTTGGGTATGGGGTAATGAGCAATACTTATCTAATAATGCCTGACATCGCTGCATATTTGATTAGTTCCCCCTACAAGGCTAAATAGTTACATCGTTTCTTAAAATGCCGTAGGCATGTTATATTGGTAGCATCAGGCAGATCCGATTCTTAGAATGCCGTAGGTATGGCATTTAACAGCAGGATTGTATTTTGTGCTGATATTTCTTTGCTACCGATGTTTTATCCATAGCGGGATTGGGGAGTCATTTCTTAGCACTAAAATGCTTGGTGCCGCCTAAATAGTTACAATAATTTGATGGATAGACACCTATGACGCAGAAAAACGCATTTTTACTTCAAAATCGATTTCTTACCCTCAATAGGCTTTGGACGTATGCAATTACCTCAATTTTTTTATGCCTTTGGCATTTGTAGCTTGCTACTAATTATAGCTTGTAGCAATAGTGGCAGTAGCTTTGCCGACAAACAGGAGTCGGCTGTTGCTTTGGAAAATTTGCCCCCACCACCTGCGGAAGATGCCTCGCGACCCGAGAGTGGTGAAGCAGCAGCAGAACCCAATAATCCATACGCTACACGACAGGTAGTGTCGGCGGTATCGACAGCCCAAGTCGCCCCCATATCGCCCAAAATCATCAAAACCGCCGATATCTCGTACCAAGTAGATAACTATCGCCAAGCCTGTATACATATTGCCAATACGGTAGCTAATATGGGCGGGCGCGTTGCCACCGAAAGAGAAACCCGTAGCGCACATTCGCTCAACAACCAATTTGTCATTCGCATAGACCCAAGCCGATTCGATTCCTTGGTCGAGCGTTTGGTAGAGCCTGCCATTTATATACAACATAAACGAATAAATAGCGAGGACATTACCGAGCAATTTGTAGATTTGGAGGCGCGTTTGACAACCCGCAGAGCCGTAGAAGAACGCTATATAGCGATATTAAAACAAGCCAAAACCATCAAAGAAATCTTAGATGTAGAGGAACAATTGCGCCAAATTCGCGAAGACATAGACGCTGCCGAGGGCAAACTGCGCTATCTAAAAGCTCGCATTGGCGAAAGCACTATCAACCTGACTATATACGAAGAGCTACCTTACCAACGTATGCCCGAACAAAGCTTTTTTGGACGATTGGCTAAGGCTTTCGCCGAAGGTTGGCATGGCTTATTAGAGATAATACTCGGCTTGGTGTCGGCTTGGTCTTTCTTGCTCATGTTAGCTTTGGCGGTATGGCTCTTGCGCCGTTGGTGGAAAAAACGCCAATCTGCCAGACCCAATACCAACACTGCCGCACCCTCCGAGAGAAACCATAGTTAGCGTATCGCTGCCATGGGCACGTGGTGAATTGGGTATTTACATAGCCCGCGATGATTTAAATCGTGGGCTATGTTTGATTATGCTATTCTATGAATAGATGTATGCTTTTTTCTCTCAAGAGCTATTTATTTGTCCCTTAAACAGTAAAGCGATAGTGCGCAAAGTTACATTGCCGAAACACTAATTTGGACAGACAATGCCACGAGCGGGACAGGGCCTTACTTGGATTTGCTAAATAGATAGCGCGTCATATAGATGCCAGGACCTTGTGTCTCTGATGGGCTTTGTACGCCCGAATTGACAAATTCGAGTGTCCACCCTTCGGCGACAAGAGCATTTATTTTTTGTAAAACATCTTCATCGTTGTCTTTGATATTGCCAAAATTGATGCCCACCAAACTATAAAAATTGCGCAAATCCTCTTCGGATTGCTGCCCGTCGGGGCGGCTAATCATCATGCGCGACCGCCCTAAACCACCTGGAATAATCGATTCTACAGTAGTTAAAAATAGGTATTGCTTGGCAACTTGCGCCCAAAGGGCTTCGCTACTCAATAGGCAACCCAATAAAGCAGCTATACATATTGCTTTTTTCATGTAAAAAATGATTTTGGGGTTAGAGTTATTCAATCATGGGGTTGCTTTAAACAGAATACATTATGAACGAAATAGTTTTTTTATAGATATAATTTCCTGATTACCAAATAATTATATCCTTATTTTATTTGTATTTATAAACAACAATGAATAAATTTTATTTTAAAAAATACCTATAAGTAGAATATTGCCTCGATTTAGATAAGCGGAATACCAGAGATATAGGAGGCTTGGGAGATAAGAGGCTTAGGATAATGCGGCTGGGTTGATTGTTTTGTTTATATATTTATTTTATTCGGTACGTTTCAACTTTTGGCGCGTCCCGAAAGCATCGTCGCTTTTATCGACGCTTGTTATTTCCAAAATATCGTCTGACAATAGCTCAAAATAGGATTCGACGTATTCTGTGTTGGCTACATTGCCTTGTGCATCGACGGCTTTTTGCAAGTCGAATCCCACGTAATAATTATTGTCTTTTTGGTGAGGTCTTTCCACTTGACATCTTGCGCTGCAAATCCCAAATTTGCCAACTCGCCCGTCACTTGCAAGAGCGTTCCTTGCAGTCCTTGGGGCGTTGTGGGTCACGGTTATGGAAGCACCAGCAGCTTGGTCGTCGAAGCGTTCCCACTTGCCTTCTAATAAGTCGGGTTTGTTGCCACAAGCAGACAGTATTGCCAGCCAAAAGGCGACGATGGTCAGAATAGATATGGTGGCAAATCGGGGAGTGGGCATACTGCGGTAAGGTAGATGAATGAATAGCATATAGGGTATTAGAAGCAATTATTTCCATCTTTTTTGCAAAAATCATGCCTATTCTACGAGGTCAATTTCGGCAGATTGCAACACTTTTCGCGTACCGCTTGCTTGACGCACTAAGGCTACAATATGGCAATTATCGGCGTTCCAAGCCCCCGATAGGGTGCTAACAAAGGTTTTGACGATAACGGTGCCGCTATTTTGGGGCGGCGATACTTGTACGGCATCGCCCGATGTAGCCGACAATACATCGCGCACCACGTGTTGGTGCACATAAGTGTCTAATACGTAGCTCTGCCCTGTCACGGGGTCGGGCAACAATTGCGGGTCTACAATATCGTTTTCTGTGATATATACCGTAACGTTGTTAGCCTCGGCAACAGATTGGGTATAGCGCAGCTGCACATAGGCTTTTACTTGGCGCGTGGCGGGGTCGTAGGTGCGATGTAGGTATAGATTGACCGGCGTTGCATTGCCCAGCTCCGATGCAACCCTGCCACCCCATTGCGATTTGTTGGTGATAGCCAAGCGCGGCTCGCCCTCGAACAAGGTGCGATTGATGGCGGCAGACGGAACAGCTCTACCAGCATTAAGTCGTAAAGGGCTTCTGTTTCGGGTGTTACAAATACTTGGGTGCTATTGGGGTGTGGGTCGGTCAAAAACCTGCGTGTATGAGAGCCGCTATTACGCGATTGGGATTATTGAGCAGAATAGATTTGGTGACATCATGCCCTGGGACAATTTACACAGCTAACGCCTGTAAATTCTTCTATTAGCACCACGTGGTTTTGGGGCGTAGCTAAAGGGTGCTACAAACGTTGTATCCTTAGTAATCATTGGCACATTGTCACCGCCCGTATTAGTAGAGGTATCGATGGGCGTGCCGTCTAAGTCAATAGTAAAGGGTGGGTTTTCTTCGCAAGATTGCAACAAAATAAGCATACAGCCCAATAATAGTCCTGTGCGCAACAAGGTAAGGTAGGTGTTCATGGCAAAACACAAATTGGTAATAGGTGGTAATGAATAGGGCAAAGTTACGCCATTTTTTTTCGCTTTTATTGCACTAAGGACAAAAAAAATGACTACCTTTGTTTATTTAGACTTTTGTATGACCATGAACACCGTTGCCGCCTTTGCCGAACAATGGCAAATACTCACGCATTGGATAAGTACAACTATCAACCGCCTCAGCGACGAGGATTTGGCGCGTAGCATTGCCCCCAACCGCAACCACGGTATTTGGATATTGGGGCACTTAATCCAATCCGAAGATGAATTAGCCGTCTATTGGGGTAGGGCAGATTTCTTGTTTCCGCACTACAACGATTTGTTCGGCATAGGTACACCCTTGCTGCCCGTAGCCGATTATCCTGCTCCGGGCTTGCTGCGCCAACATTGGGCACAAATAAACGAGCGCAACCGACAAGCCATTGCTACCTTTACCGATGCCGAATGGGACGAGCCGCACGCCCTTATCAGTCCCCAGAACCCGATAGAAAAGGACTTTTTTAAGACCAAAGGCAGAACGTTTCTCTTTTGGAACTTACACCAAACCTTGCATTTGGGGCAATTAAATGTATTGATGAACAAGAAGAGCAAGACCTAAATACCTGCCCTGCCAAAGCGTCCCTATTCGGTGGTGGCGATGGCGATAAATTCGCTCAACATCATAGCGGTTGCTCCCCAAACAACATGCCCTTGCAGGCGAAAGCAAGGCACTGTAATAAAGAGATTGAGACCCGATTCGACCCTTGCGGTGCCCAAAGATTGCGGGTCGAGGAGTTCGGCGAGCGGTATTTCTAAGATAGCAGCTACTTCGCGCGGGTCGGGTATAAAATTGGGGCGTTGTGGGCAATAGCCCACAAAGGGCTGTACGCAGCATTGCTCACGGGGATATAGATGGGCGATAAAGCACCCAATACCTGTATCGACCCTGTATCAATGCCAAACTCTTCGGCGGTTTCGCGCAGGGCAGTAGCGTTTAAGTCGGCATCTTGTGGCTCTATGCCACCACCCGGCAAACTAATTTGGGCTGCGTGGTGGCGGCTATTAGGATTGCGCTGCATTAGAGCTATATGCCATTGCGCATCAATTGAGGGATATAACAGCAGCAACACAGCACTTTGGCGGGCTTTGCGCTGGTCGGGCATGGGCAGATGAGGCGGGAAACGCAAAGCAGGCGACAAACGTTGGTGGGCTTGCGCACCAGGCAGGGTTTGGAGCAAGGAAGCAGCAAGGCGAGCTATCAGCGACGGGTAGGGCATGGGTGGTCGTAAGCTATATGGGTTGCAAAAACGAAACGGACGCTTAGGCGCGTGCTGCGTCCGAGCGTCCGTCGTATTTCTATAAAACCATCGGGGTCTAATTTTGTTCAGTATAGCTACTGCTCGGATTTTCTAATTTTGAGTATGCCGTGTATCTATTTTCAAGCGTTAGGACTTAGGAAATAGCGTTAGGTAATTGAGATATTAGTTTAAAAACTCCCCCTAACCCCCTCAAAGAGGAGGAATTTACTGCCCACCTCAAAGATGAGGAATTTATGACTGTAGTGCAAAAAAGGCAAAATTGATACAGATTAAATTTAAATCGTAAATTCTTTGTTTATAGTCATCTACATATCTTGTAATTACTAAACACTTTGTTAAAATGATTTCTTGCACCACAGTCTTAATTTTTTACTCAAAATTAGAAGCCACTAATAGAAAGACCAGAAATAACCGTTTTTTAAGCCCCGTAGGGGCGACATCCTAATAAAAAATAAAGACGGCACCCCGTATGGGCGATATTCCGCTACTTAATTTTGGTATTCGATTGCGGTATTTTTAGGGTCATGTCGCGTATAAATTTATCGCTTTTCAGGTTATTGACGCGCAAGATGTCGCGGGCTGTCACGCCCGGAAACATTTGCAAGATACGCTTCATATTGTCGCCTTTTTGTATCACGTAATGCGCAATAATCAAGTCGGTTTTGGTGGTATTTTGCCCTGACTTGGTGCTTGGAGTGCTTTGGGGCACTTGTTTGTTGTTTTGTTTATTCCCAAATTCATCGGTTTTGTAGTGCCACATATTGCCACTTGGCAAGGTGATTTGTTTTTCGCGGGTGCGGTCGAGTATAATTTCTTTCTGATTTTTGAGGTTGTTCTGATAAGCCACTAATACGCCTATTTTGTTGGCGGGCAGCCTAAGCGGATAGCCTTTGGACGATGCGGGTATATAATCGTGTATAATAGCGGGATTGAGGTATTGCAATTCGTTCAGTGCCATATCTATTTGCTGGGCAATTTCGCGCAACGACGATTTGCCTTTTATCCGCACGGTATCTGTGGCATAGTAGGTATAAGGCGCGTCATATTTCGGAATATCGTACTCTTGATAATAGCTCATCACATAAGTAGCGGCTATAAACAACGGCACGTAGGCTTGGGTTTCGATGGGCAGGAAGGTAGCCAATTCCCAATAATCGCGAATACCGCCTGCCTTCTGAATGGCTTTGTTCATCTCGCCGTCGCCGCAGTGGTAGGCTGCAATCACCAAATGCCAATTGAGGTATTTGCGGTATAAGTTTTTGAGGTGCATAGCGGCGCTTTCGCTCGATAGCTTGGGGTCGCGTCGTTCGTCTATAAAATCGTTGCTATCTAAGCCATAATCTTTGGCAATGCCGTAGGGCAACTGCCACAGACCCGACGCGCCGTTTTGCGATTTGGCGTGTGGGATAAGTGCCGATTCCATGACAGGCAGATATTTCAACTCCATCGGCAAGTCGTGTCGGTCTAATGCTTCTTCAAAGGTGCGGAAATAGAGGTCGGTACGCGGAAGCATACGGCTCACTTGGTCGCGCTTGTCTTTTACATACATATCGATAAACGATTGTACGATGTCGTTATAAGTCATTGGCACAATGGTTTGGAGTGCCGACAAGCGAGCTTTGCTAATAGCCGCCACGCTGCTGGCATCGCCCTCGTACTGCACGATGGGGCGTTGTATGAGTTTATTTTTGCCGATAATATCTGCGGCAGGGCTTGCCTCATACACTTTGTTGGGCGCAGGCGTTTGAGCGGTGCTATTGGCAGGGCGTGTAATGATTGATTTGACCACTACTTGTTTGCCGCTATTGTCTATTTTGCCAACTGTACCCGAGGGCGGCGCAAACGAACTCGAAATATTGGACAACTGAGCGGCTTTGTCCTGCGCGGTACTACTATCAATAGCTGCAATAGGCTGCGCGGCAATTTTTGTACCGACGAGCATACCCTTGTCGAGCGCAATCACCATTTCATACAGGCTTGTATCGGCTACCAAGAGCAGAGTGTCGGTGCTTGTCGTTTGCTCCCTTAGTTTGGCAGCAGCTGGAGTAGATGGGGCAAGCTCAATAAGCAATAAATCGCTGCCTGCATAGTTGAACTTTGCCGTGTCGCTGGCCAGTAGTTTATCAATTTTTGGATCGATGGGTGGAATTGTGGGCTTTGCAGAGTCTGTCAAAGTAGGGATTGGGGTGCCCAAAGCAGTAACTACACTATCGTTTTGCGCTTGAACAGGTGATAAAATGATGCTTGCCAATACCAAGCAAGCCGCCATATAATATCGGGCTGGTAGGAAGTGTGTCATGGGTAGGAGGGGGTTTGCCGCAAAATTACTAAAATACCTTTATCTAATAAGCACAAAACATGACAACTTGGTGACAAATTAGAAATGAGATTATGCAAGCAAACAAAGCAAGCAAGCGCGTAAAAATTATCAATGTGTGTGGCTTATGCCCAAAGTGATTCAAACCGAAAAATCGCAAAAACAAAGCATCAAGCTATTGTGTGCAGAATTATAGGGCGAAACATGGCGCAAGCAGGATAGAACCTCGCGCTATTGTTGTTTGTGATAGCTTTAGAGCGCATCATTTCTAAAATATAGAGAGCGGTATTTGGCGATAAGGATAATTTTTTCTTCCTAAAAATGGAGATACTCAATGAAAATAGCTATCTTTGCAAAGTTACTACAGCAGTAACAGTAGAACACTTTTTTATTTTTTTTCAAACAAACATTTTTTAACCACTTAATTTTTGTTATTTATGCACAAATTTAAGTTTTCAGTGGCAGCTACCCTGTGCCTATTGGCATTGCTGGCAACCACTACCACTTGGGCACAAACCGCTGCCCCCAAACCAAGCAGCAGCCAACAATGGTTGCAAGACCTGAAAGCGAAACAGAGCGAAAGAGCACAAGACCGCACCGCTCAACCCCGCAAAGCCAAAGCTACTAACACAGCCGAGGCGAGTAATGAAGACGCTGCCTTGAAAGCCAAAAAAGAGGCGGCGAACGCTACAAAGGCTACACGGAAAGCCAAACCCTACGTACCGACCGAAGCCGACAAAAAGGCTATGGCAGAAAAAAAAGCTAAATTAGGCGACAAAGTAACTGCCAAAACCACCGCAACTAAGGTAAAAACAACCGCGGCTAAAGCCACACCATTGACACCCGCTCAACGCCTGGAGCAAGTCGAAAAAGACTTGGCGTACATCCAAAACACAGGCAAAGGCACTGAAAAACGCGCAAAATTGGAAGCAGAACAAACCAACTTGTATGGCAGCCAACTGAACCACGCAAAAACGAATGAAGCCAAAAAAAGCATCTTGCAAAAATGGCTCAACGCTACTACTGACGCAAATACAAAAGTACGCATTCAAGCTATGCTAACTGAAATTAAATAACCACTAATTTAATTTAAAAAATGAAAAAATTTTTATTTCTTATATTGCTCTGCGCAGCCTTTGTTACTGCTAAGGCAGACGTTTGCACTACAACTTTTACAGGCTCAGTGTCAGAAGATGGCAGCGGTATACCTGGTGCCCCGTTTGTCATAGCCTTAGCCCCCGCCGGACCCCTAAACTCTATGACCATTACGGCAAGTAGTGCTGGTGGGAGTTGTAACAGCTGGTATAACTATAATGTAACAGTTGACGGAACGGGCGGCGGCACTACCACAGGTGTGTGCGACTTTACAACCATAACAATACCCAACGATGCTACTACGCTGTCTATTGCTATGGTCGACTGCTGCGGCGACGGCATTGGCGATGGCACAACTATATTGTTAGATATAACCTACGATTATGTAGGGGCATCTTGTCCTGCTGCCCCGAGCTTATGCGGAGCAGGCACTACCGAAATTCTAACCGACAATTTCTCAGCAGGCGGACAATTAACCTGGACAATGGCTATTGTTACTGGTGTAGGCAACTGGCAAATAGGCGATGGTGGTGCGAGCACTGGTGTTACCAATCTCGATGGAGATAACCTATATTTTGATGATGACGCTCTCGGCAGTGCAAACGGAAACGAAACAGCTACAGCCACCTCGCCAGCAGCCGATTTGACCTGCTATACTAATGCTAACCTTTCATTCGACTATTATTATAACGATATATCTGGTCTCGCCGATTTCTTTATGGTCGAAGTATGGGACGGTGCGGCATGGGTCAATATCCTAAACCAAACCACAGACCAACTTTCTTGGACTAATTTTTCGCTGGATGTAAGTGCCTATATCAACGACAATTTCCAAGTGCGCTTTACCTACGACGACGGTGATGGTTGGGCTTGGTATGCCGCGGTGGATAATTTTGCCCTTTGTGCAACATCTACCCCCCCGCCAATGACGAATGTGCTGCTGCTACCCCACTTACAGTAGGTACAGGCTCTTGCACCACCCCCACAAACGGCAATAATGCAGGTGCTACCGATTCGGGCATTACACTTAATTGTGGATCCTATTCCGGTGGCGATGTTTGGTATGCAGTTACAGTTCCTCCCGGTTGCGACAATTTGGTAATCGAAACTTCGGACGACGGCACAGGAGGCATAGATACCCAAATCGGTGTATTTGATGCCTGCGGTGGAACTTTAATCGATTGTGACGATGACGGCGCGGGCTTTCCATTTTCCCAAGTTGTTATCCCCGCAGGAACCGTAACATCAGGTACTACGCTTTATGTGAGCGTGTCGGAATATTTGAATAATGACTGCGGTACATTCAATATCTGTGCTTATACACAGGCTCCCGCCGCTCCCGCCAATGACGAATGTGCTGCTGCTACCCCACTTACAGTAGGTACAGGCTCTTGCACCACCCCCACAAACGGCACTAATGTAGGTGCTACCGATTCGGGCATTACACTTAGTTGTGGAGCGTATTTCGGTGGCGATGTTTGGTATGCAGTTACAGTTCCTTCAGGTTGCGACGATTTGGTCATCGAAACTTCGGACGACGGCACAGGAGGCATAGATACCCAAATCGGTGTATTTGATGCCTGCGGTGGAACTTTAATCGATTGTGACGATGACAGCGCGGGCTTTCCATTTTCCCAAGTTATTATCCCCGCAGGAACCGTAACCGCGGGCACTACGCTTTATGTGAGCGTGTCGGAATTTGCTAATAACAACTGCGGTACATTCAATATCTGTGCTTATACACAGGCTCTTGTCTGTCCCGTTATCGACTTTGCGCCCGATGTCACTTCCGTTTGTTCGGGCGGCAATGTCACCTTTACCGCAGGCGCACTTTGCACACTAATAGCTCCCGACCAAGTAGCCGACTTATATGTGTATATCGACCCTATGACTGGACAGCCAGGCACAGCACCAGCCCCGCTCAACATAGCTCCTGGTACGCAAGTTTCGCAAGTGGCATCTTTGCACCCCGATTGGATTAACTTGTTTTTTGATGGCGACTGTGCTACTCCGTTGGTAGGAAACCTCATCAATATCCAATGCGCTCCTACTCAGGCATCGCTCGCCATTGTCACCTATGACTATTCAAGAGATAGCGATTGCGACGGCGATTTCTCTGAGTACGACGGTTGTGCCCTCCAAATGTTTAGTGTCACCATCTATCCCGACATCAACAACTTTACGGTTACTACCACTCCTGGCGGTTGCGGCACGGCAGCTACTGCTACCCTCGAACTTATTTCGGATGGTACTGACTGTTCTACTCAAACAGGTACCATACCCACCACGCCTCCCTGCGGGCAGACCAGCAGCGAACCACTCAATTATAACTTTGTTATCAATAGCGGACAATCTTGTAGTACAACATTTGCCGGTACCGTAGCTGCTGTTTGTGTCAATTTGGGGCAAGCACCGGTGCCCCCTGTAACGATGGCAACAATGCTACGACAAACGACGTAATTCAGGCAGATGGCTGTACCTGTGCAGGAACAACTATTAACGCCACCGTTAGTGCAGACAATACTGACCCTTGCTTCTGCGTTACTGTGCCCGTATTGGACGGCTCTAATAATGTTGTTACTGTAGGTGTTTTGGGCGACGAAATGACCATTACCACAACACCCGCTACTACGGGATTAACATGGAACGTTACGGCTGGTGCTAATACCACCATTACAAGCGGGCCAACCGCAACCGACAACGGCGACGGAACTTATACCGTAGATATAGAATACAACGATACAGGTGCAGGCTGGGCTGTAACAGCTACTGAAGCTGGCGGCAATTTCCCCACCCAAAACGGCACAGGTGGTACTACATGTACTTATACCGTTGGCACTTTCCCCAATCCTGCTTCGCCCGCAGCTTGTACGGGTGTCACTATCAGCGGAGCAACACCCGCAGGGGGCACATATAGCCCTGCAAGCATACCCGCACCCGCACCAGGCTCACCTGCTCAGGTGGTGGCACTTACTTACACCTACGATGCACACCCCGCAGTTGGTGCAAACCCCGCCTGCCCATTGACACTCAATGCTACCATTTCTATCCCTGCCTGCCCCGCAGCCCCAGGTTGTAACGCCGACAACGGAACACCCAGCTTTAACCCATAATTTGTCTGTTCCGGTACTTATTAATCATCAAAACCAAAACAGATAAAATATGCGGATACTAACATATTCACCCCATATTCGGGTGCTTTGGGTAGTAGCCCTTATTTTGTGGTTACTTCCTCGTGCAAGCACAGCCCAATGTTTAGCAACACGCACCATAGCCGAAGGCGCAAGCG
This sequence comes from Sphingobacteriales bacterium, assembly GCA_016711295.1. Classification (GTDB taxonomy): domain Bacteria; phylum Bacteroidota; class Bacteroidia; order Chitinophagales; family UBA2359; genus JADJTE01. The sequence continues at coordinate 132,650 of JADJTE010000016.1, forward strand.
TAACAGCTACAACAACAGGAGCAGCTACTGCACCTTACAGCACCTTATATGTCCTAACCGACAATAGTGGCGTAGTGGCAGACCAAAATGCCACAGGCAATTTTACTATTGCCACTGCGGGCAGCTACCGCATTTATGTCTTGAACTACGATACGGGCAATGTGCCAACAGGCGTGCCGCCCACTGCGGGTTCTAACATTAGTGCTATCACCGGTGGTTGCTTTAATAGCAGCGACTTTACGACCGAATACCTATGCGTTACCGTCAATAGTGCCAATTGTATTGCCACGCGAACTATCTGCCAAGGCGATGCCCTGACCGTTAGTACAGCGGGCAATAATGGCACAGTTGGCTATGCAACCCTATTCATATTGGTCGACAATGCTACGGGATTGGTCGTAGCATCTAATAGCACAGGCGATTTTACCAGCACTGTATCGGGCGGCAATAGTTATACCATACTAACGCTCAACTACGATACGGCTAATCCGCCTGCGCCCTTACCTGTCAATGCAGGCAACGACCCAAGCACCATCGGCTCAACTACAATGGGTTGTTACAATACCGACTTCTTGACCGAACAATTGTGCGTAACGGTTGATAATTGCGCATCGGGCTGTGTGGCTACGCGAACTATTAGCCAAGGCGACCCCTTGTCTGTTAGCACAACGGGCAATAATACCACAGTAGGCTATAGTACTGTTTTTGTCTTAGCCGACGCTGTTACGGGTATCGTGGTCAGCTCTAATACCACAGGTGTTTTTACTAATGATGTAACTTGTGGCGAGAGCTATGCCATTCTAACCCTCAATTACGATACAGCTAATCCGCCATCACCACTGCCCATCAATGCAGGTGATGATGTAACCACTATTGGCTCTACAACGGCGGGTTGCTATAATAGCGACTTCTTGACGGCGTTTTTGTGCGTCAATGTCAATCCGTGTATCAATTGTTTGGCAACCCGAACTATCTGCCAAGGCGATGCCGTTCAGGTTAGTACAACAGGCGATAATACAACGCCAGGCTACGTAACCGTCTATATTTTAGCTAATAGCTCTAACGACCAAGTAGTAGCTTCTAACAGTACTGGTACCTTTACCAACGATGTGACAAGTGGAAATAGCTATTATATAGTGACACTCAACTACAATGCCAGTAACCCGCCTGTTCCATTAGCCATTAACCCTGGCGATAATGTGACGGGAATGGGCGACAGCTCGCCAGGCTGCTACAACAGCGATTTATTGACTGAACGCCTCTGCCTAACAGTCAATACCTGTTGCACAGCAAACGCAGGTGATATAGACCAAGTTGAGATGTGCTGAGGAGCAGCAGCACCCAGCGACTTAACACCGCTTACGCCCTCTTACGGCGGCGGCTTCGGTCCTGCCCCTAATCCCGCAGCCGATTATAGCTATGCCTATTTCTTGACTGCCGATGCTGCTCCCAATGCTATTTTGCAGGGACCAGTTGCTACTGCTAATTTATTTACTTATAACACTTTGGCAGCGGGTACCTATCGCGTCTATGGTTTTTCGTACCGAACGGTACAAGGACCTTTGACCAATACTGCGGCGGGCAGCCCTATCTTAGGCGTTGGCCTGACGGGAGGTACTTGCTACGAGGCTACTTTTACGAACCTTGTTGTAAATCCAATCCCTGCGCCGCCCACCTTGTCTGATGCTGTTTATTGCACGGGACAAGCAGCAGCAGCACTCAATGCGACTACTTCGGGCGCGGTTTCGTATAGCTGGTCTGACGCATCTACCGCTCCTACTTTGACACCCAGCACCGCTACAGCAACTGTGACTATCTACGCTGTAACAGTAACAGGAACAGGCGGTTGTACAGCAACCCAAGATGCGCAAATTACGGTCAACCAAACGCCTACTGCCACAATTACCCCATCGGGTCCAACTACGGTATGCGCTCCCGCAACGGTCGACCTAACGGCATCGGGCGGCGGTACTTATGCTTGGAGTACGGGCGCAGCTACGGCTACTATTACAGCAAGCGCATCAGGTACTTATACCGTAACGGTGACAAATAACGGCTGTACGGCAACGGCTTCGCAAGTAGTGACTGTAAATAGCGCAACGGCGAGCATTATCCCATCGGGTCCAACCACGTTCTGCACAGGCGGTTCGGTGGTATTGGTAGCCAACGGTGGTGGTTCTTATGCTTGGAGTACAGGCGAAGCAACCCAAAGCATTACAGCATCGGCTACGGGTACTTATACTGTAACCGTAACAAACAACGGCTGTACGGCAACGGCTTCGCAAGTAGTGACTGTAAATAGCGCGACAGCGAGCATTACGCCTTCGGGTCCAACTACGGTATGCGCTCCCGCAACGGTCGACCTAACGGCATCGGGCGGCGGTACTTATGCTTGGAGTACGGGCGCAGCTACGGCTACTATTACAGCAAGCGCATCAGGTACTTATACTGTAACTGTAACAAACAACGGCTGTACGGCAACGGCTTCGCAAGTAGTGACTGTAAATAGCGCAACGGCGAGCATTACCCCATCGGGTCCAACTACGTTCTGCACAGGCGGCTCGGTAGTATTGGTAGCCAATGGTGGCGGAACCTATGCTTGGAGTACAGGCGAAGCAACCCAAAGCATTACAGCATCGGCTACGGGTACTTATACTGTAACCGTAACAAACAACGGCTGTACGGCAACTGCTTCGCAAGCCGTGACTGTAAATAGCGCAACGGCGAGCATTACGCCTTCGGGACCAACTACGTTATGCGCTCCCGCAACGGTCGACCTAACGGCGTCGGGCGGCGGTACTTATGCTTGGAGTACGGGCGCAGCTACGGCTACTATTACAGCAAGCGCATCAGGTACTTATACTGTAACTGTAACAAACAACGGCTGTACGGCAACGGCTTCAAAGGTAGTGACTGTAAATAGCGCAACGGCGAGCATTACCCATCGGCCAACTACGTTCTGCACAGGCGGTTCGGTGGTATTGGTAGCTAACGGTGGTGGTTCTTATGGCTTGGAGTACAGGCGCAGTTACCCAAAGCATTACAGCATCAACTACAGGTACTTATACTGTAACCGTAACGGGCGCAGGTGGTTGTACGGCAACTGCTTCGCAAGCAGTGACGGTGAATAGCGCGACAGCGAGCATTACGCCTTCGGGACCAACTACGTTATGCGCTCCTGCTACGGTAGATTTGACGGCATCGGGCGGCGGTACTTATGCTTGGAGTACGGGCGCAGCTACGGCTACTATTACGGTAAGCGCATCGGGTACTTATACCGTAACCGTAACAAACAACGGCTGTACGGCAACTGCTTCGCAATCAGTGACTGTAAATAGCGCAACGGCGAGCATTACCCCATCAGGTCCGACTACGTTCTGCACAGGTGGCTCGGTGGTATTGGTAGCTAATGGTGGCGGTACTTACGCTTGGAGCACAGGCGCAGCCACCCAAAGCATTACGGCATCGGCTACGGGTACTTATACCGTAACCGTAACGGGCGCAGGTGGTTGTACGCAACTGCTTCGCAAGTAGTGACGGCGAACAACGCACCTACTGCCAATGCAGGAGCAGACCAATCTATTTGTTCAGGTCAAAGCGCAACTTTGACCGCAACAGGCGGCGGCACCTACTTATGGAGTACAGGCGAGGCAACGGCGAGCATCAACGTATCGCCCGCTTCTGCTACTATCTATACAGTAACGGTGACGGGCGTGGGCGGCTGTACAGCGAGCGACGCAGTGAGCGTAGCAGTAAGTACTACACCTACGGCAACGGCTTCGAACAACGGACCCGTGTGCGACACGCGCGACATTATCTTGTCTGCCAGTGGTGGTAGCACTTTAGCAGGTTGCAGAAAAGAATGGATTTAGCTCTACAAGCCAAACCTCAGTTATCTTGAGCGGTTCTCCCCAATTCCCCGGTGTCGGTACTTGGACTTATACTGTAACAGTAACTAATGGCACTTGTTCGGCGACTGCTTCGACTACAATTACAGTTAATGCTTCACCCAGCATTACAGCAAGCAGTAATAGCCCTGTTTGTGCGGGCAGCACCCTACAACTAACGAGCAACTATAGCAACCCCACAGGCGGCGACATCTATGCTTGGGCGGGTCCTAACGGTTTCTCATCGAGCCAAGCTAATCCAACTATCTCGAATGTCAGCATTCTGAATGGCGGCGTTTATACCTTAACGGTTGCCAACCAATTTAGCTGCACCTCGTCCACAACAACAACAGTAACTATCGCTAATACACCCAATGCCAATATCACTTCTAATGTGGTTTGTAATGGTGGTATAGCAACTGTTAATCTGTTGGTGGCATCTGCGGGTGGTGGTTCTACCTATGCTTGGTCGGGTACAGGAGCAACAGGCACGGGCAATAGCCAAACTATTGTAGGTTTGGCACCAGGTCTGCAAATTTATACTGTTACTATTACTACCGTGTCGGGTTGTACGGCATCAAGCACTACGACGGTCAATGTTCCGTCTTGTTTTGTCTGTGGTGCAGCTGCAGGTACGGTATCGGTTAGCAATGGTTGTGTGGGTTCGCCTTTGGCGGCAAGCGTATCGGGCAATAATACAACGGCGGGCTATACCACGCAGTTTATTGTCACCAATACAGCAGGTACGATTGTATATATTGGCGCAGCCCCAATTAATGGTTTAGCAGCAGGCAACTATTTGCTGCATAGCTACAACTATTCGGTACAGCCCACTCCTGCGCCCGCAGTAGGAGGCAGTATTGCGGATTATGTAACCAATGCGAACAATACAGGTTGCTACGATGTATCAAACGGCATGGCATTTACAGTGGCGGCAGCAGCTCCGGCTTTGGTCGGAACAAGCAGCCTCTCGCAGGGCAACGGCGGCGGTACATCGCCGTTCTACTACAATATCGAGGTATTGACAGTAGAAGGCGGCACAATACCCTATGATTTCGAATGGGATAATACGGGTTATGTGCGTTATGATATTGCCTATGGCGACGCTGACGGCGACGGCATTGCCGACGCTACGATTACGGTGTATTATTCTGATAACGCTTTCGGGAACGTAACAGTGACAGATGCAGGTGCTTGCGGTAACTCGACCCCTGTAATCTTTACGAACCAACCTGGTGCAGGCACAGACTTGTTGTTAGACATTACCAACTATGTCATTACTGCACAGAGTGGTACTACTAACAATGGTGCTGTGAACATTACTGTATCAGGTGGCGGAGCGGGCTGCACGCCATACAGCTATGCTTGGTCTGGTCCAAACGGATTTACCGCTACGACCGAAGATATCAGTAGCTTGGAATATGGTTGGTACTCCGTCACCGTTACTTGTGCCGATGGCTCGGAGAATACTGTTGGCTGGTATTGGGTGCCGCGCAGCCGTCGTGGTCGTTCGAAAACCGACGGCGATATGGTAGGTTTAGCAGCAATGCCTAATCCGTTCAATAGCCAGACGAATATCGAGTTCTACGTATCGCAAGACGCGCATACTACTGTTAGTGTATTTGCTGCTGACGGCAAGCGCGTAGCTGTTCTGTTTAGCGACCGCGCCGTAGCCGATGAGGTATATAGCGTTTCGCTTGACGGAGGCAGTTTGCCCGCAGGCGTTTATACCGTAGTGATGAGACACCGATCAGGTAGAGTGCAAACCTATAAGGTGATTTTGACCAAATAGGTTATTGTGCAGACAATTAAAGTTAGCTGTCCCTCTGAGGGGGCAGCGCACTTACTTTAGGAATATGGACGATTTGGGATTGACGATCCGGTGGTGCTAATCAGGATAGAGGGAGGTATTTTGGCGTATGGCTTTACTAGCGATTTAGGGCGGAGTTGCCATGATTGGCGAATTTCTTTTTCGCTGCGCTGCTGTCTAATTTGCCGCCCTCAATTCATCAGTGCCGCTAATTGGTCGAAAAACAAGTTGGCGTTGAAAAATCGGTCTTTATCAAGGATAGGCTTTATAGCAATCGGTAGCCATTTGAGGGTTGATTTGGCGGGCGCGTTGTAGTTCGGCGGTACTCAAAGAAGGTCAAAAAATCTAAACCGTAGCAACGCACATTCGTTGGGGTGGGGTTTTAGCGCGGGTTTAGATACGGGCGTGAATTGGTAAGGCATTTTGGTCAGGGCGGGTGCGCCGATGATTTGGAATTGCTGGTCGGTGCCGCGTCCTACGCTAATGGGTGTGCCCTCGAATAAGCACAGCGATGGATAGAGATAAATAGCGCGGCTGTTGGGTAGGTTGGGCGAGGGGTTTAATGGGCAGTTCATAGTGGTGATGTTGTGTATAACCCAAGCAAAGTATGACTGTTAGTTGGCATTGTCGCCCGCCTGCCAGCCATTTTTCGCCATTGATCATCATTGCCAATTCTCCTACTGTAAGTCCGTGCACGATGGGTATGGGGTGCATACCTACAAATGATTGTTTGTCGATATTCAAGACGGGTCCATCAATATAATGCCCGTTGGGATTGGGGCGGTCTAATACGATGAGGTGTTTGTTGTTTTCGGCGCAGGCTTCCATAATATAGTGCATAGTAGATATATAGGTATAAAATCGTGCGCCCACATCTTGTATGTCAAATATTACTATGTCTATATCGGCGAGGTCTGCTGTTTGGTTTTTGTGTTTGCCGTAAAGCGATATAATGGGTAAGCCCGTTATTTTATCTTTGCCGTTGCTCACGCACTTTCATAAATCGGCATCGCCTCTAAAATGTCTCCGTGTTCGAGGCAAATACCTTTTTGAGGAGTCAATGCAGGGCTCGTCAAGGCATCAGCTAAGTGGAGTTTGAGATTTACGAAAGTGGAGGTTTGATTGACAGCAGGCTACTCGTTGTTCTGATAATAAACGGTATTCGTCGATGCAGTCCGGCAACTATGCTAAAGAAGCAGATGCCGCAGTGGGGCGGAAAGCGGTTCAAGAACGGGAACTAGGTTTGCCGGGTACTACTGCAATCTCTTCAAGGTTCAGGTATTAGGAGGCGGCAATGGTTCCGGAAGCTTGGGGTTGAGCTTGACGTTGCGTTTACGAAGCGACCAGTAGGCGGCGGTCGTTTACTTTGGCTGCGTCGAGACAGGTGGCAGGCGACAACAAGCAAACGGCGATGTCAGGAAGAGCCATAAGCGAGACATCGAGGTTGGCCGGTGAAGTTTGCCTCGCTACTGAAGCAGCGGAATGGCAGTGATAAAGAGTAAGGAGGAATATTGTTTGTTAAATTGGGTTTTGAGGAAGTTTTTGATAATTGTATTGTGGCTGCTATTATGTGAAG
>JADJTE010000017.1 GCA_016711295.1 Sphingobacteriales bacterium
TGTACGAATACTGCCAATGCGACTATTACCGATAATTCTACGCCGCCGACAGCCAGCGCAAGCGGTACAGACAATAGCAATTGCACCGCTCCCTACAATGGTTCGGTCAATCTAACTACTACGGCAACCAGTTTTATTTGGTCTAATGGCGCAACTACTCAAAACATATCCGCCCAAAACGCAGGCACTTATACCGTAACCGTCACCGCCGCGAATGGCTGTACGAATACCGCCAGCGCAACAATTGCCAATAATCCTACTCCGCCCGCCATTACCATAGGGACACCTACGGCAAATACGGCTTGTACTGCCCCTTATAACGGTGCCGTCGCAGTAACCGCCCCAACAGGAGTTGGTATTTCCTACGCATGGACAGGCGGAGCTACGACAGCAGGCATTACCGCCCAAAACGGAGGCACTTATACCGTAACCGTCACCGCCGCGAATGGCTGTACGAATACTGCTAACGCGACAATTGCCAATAATTCTACGCCGCCGACAGCCAGCGCAACAGCGCCGACAATAGTTGCGCTGCTCCCTATAATGGTTCGGTCAATCTAACGACTACGGCAACCAGTTTTATTTGGTCTAATGGCGCAACTACTCAAAACATATCTGCCCTGAATGCAGGCACTTATACCGTAACCGTCACCGCCGCGAATGGCTGTACGAATACTGCCAATGCGACTATTACCGATAATTCTACGCCGCCAACAGCCAGCGCAAGCGGCACCGACAATAGCAATTGCACCGCTCCCTACAATGGTTCGGTCAATCTAACGACTACGGCAACCAGTTTTATTTGGTCTAATGGCGCAACTACTCAAAACATATCTTCCCTGAATGCAGGCACTTATACCGTAACCGTAACCGCTGCGAATGGCTGTACGAATACCGCCAGCGCAACAATTGCCAATAATCCTACGCCGCCGACAGCCAGCGCAAGCGGTACAGACAATAGCAATTGCACCGCTCCCTACAATGGTTCGGTCAATCTAACTACTACGGCAACGAATTTTATTTGGTCTAATGGCGCAACTACTCAAAACATATCTGCCCTGAATGCAGGCACTTATACCGTAACCGTCACCGCCGCGAATGGCTGTACGAACACTGCTAACGCAACTATTGCCAATAATCCTACTCCGCCCGCCATTACCCAGGGACACCAACGGCAAATACGGCTTGTACTGCCCCTTATAACGGTGCCGTCGCAGTAACTGCCCCAACAGGAGTTGGTATTTCCTACGCATGGACAGGCGGAGCGACGACAGCAGGGATTACCGCCCAAAACGGAGGCACTTATACCGTAACCGTCACCGCCGCCAACGGCTGTACGAATACCGCTAACGCGACAATTGCCAATAATCCTACTCCGCCAACAGCCAGCGCAAGCGGCACCGACAATAGCAATTGCACTGCTCCCTATAATGGTTCGGTCAATCTAACTACTACGGCAACGAGTTTTATTTGGTCTAATGGCGCAACTACTCAAAACATATCTTCCCTGAATGCAGGTACTTATACCGTAACCGTCACCGCCGCGAATGGCTGTACGAATACCGCCAGCGCAACAATTGCCAATAATCCTACGCCGCCCGCCATTACCATAGGAACACCTACGGCAAATACGGCTTGTACTGCCCCTTATAACGGTGCCGTCGCAGTAACTGCTCCAACAGGAGTTGGTATTTCCTACGCATGGACAGGCGGAGCTACCACAGCAGGCATTACCGCCCAAAACGGAGGCACTTATACCGTAACCGTAACTGCCGCCAACGGCTGTACGAATACCGCTAACGCAACTATTGCCAATAATCCTACTCCGCCGACAGCCAGCGCAAGCGGCACCGACAATAGCAATTGCACCGCTCCCTACAATGGTTCGGTCAATCTAACTACTACGGCAACGAGTTTTATTTGGTCTAATGGCGCAACTACTCAAAACATATCTGCCCTGAATGCAGGCACTTATACCGTAACCGTAACTGCCGCCAACGGCTGTACGAATACTGCTAACGCGACAATTGCCAATAATTCTACTCCGCCGACAGCCAGCGCAAGCGGCACCGATAATAGCAATTGCACCGCACCCTACAATGGTTCGGTCAATCTAACTACTACGGCAACGAATTTTATTTGGTCTAATGGTGCAACTACTCAAAACATATCTTCCCTGAATGCAGGTACTTATACCGTAACCGTAACCGCCGCGAATGGCTGTACGAATACTGCTAACGCGACAATTGCCGATAATTCTACTCCGCCCGCCATTACCATAGGAACACCTACGGCAAATACGGCTTGTACTGCCCTTATAACCCGTGCCGTCGCAGTAACTGCTCCAACAAGGAGTTGGTATTTCCTACGCATGGACAGGTGGAGCTACGACAGCAGGCATTACCGCCCAAAACGGAGGCACTTATACCGTAACCGTCACCGCCGCCAACGGCTGTACGAATACTGCTAACGCAACTATTGCCAATAATCCTACTCCGCCGACAGCCAGCGCAAGCGGCACCGACAATAGCAATTGCACCGCTCCCTACAATGGTTCGGTCAATCTAACTACTACGGCAACGAGTTTTATTTGGTCTAATGGCGCAACTACTCAAAAACATATCTGCCTGAATGCAGGCACTTATACCGTAACCGTCACCGCCGCCAACGGCTGTACGAATACTGCTAACGCAACAATTGCCAATAATTCTACGCCGCCCGCCATTACCATAGGGACACCTACGGCAAATACGGCTTGTACTGCACCTTATAACGGTGCCGTCGCAGTAACCGCTCCAACAGGAGTTGGTATTTCCTACGCATGGACAGGCGGAGCTACGACAGCGGGCATTACCGCCCAAAACGGAGGCACTTATACCGTAACCGTAACTGCCGCCAACGGCTGTACGAATACTGCCAGCGCGACAATTGCCAATAATCCTACTCCGCCCGCCATTACCATAGGGACACCAACGGCAAATACGGCTTGTACTGCCCCTTATAACGGTGCCGTCGCAGTAACTGCCCCAACAGGAGTTGGTATTTCCTACGCATGGACAGGCGGAGCGACGAAGCAGGGATTACCGCCCAAAACGGAGGCACTTATACCGTAACCGTCACCGCCGCCAACGGCTGTACGAATACCGCTAACGCGACAATTGCCAATAATTCTACGCCGCCCGCCATTACCATAGGGACACCTACGGCAAATACGGCTTGTACTGCACCTTATAACGGTGCCGTCGCAGTAACCGCTCCAACAGGAGTTGGTATTTCCTACGCATGGACAGGCGGAGCTACGACAGCAGGCATTACCGCCCTGAATGCAGGCACTTATACCGTAACCGTCACCGCCGCGAATGGCTGTACGAATACTGCTAACGCGACAATTGCCAATAATTCTACGCCGCCCGCCATTACCATAGGGACACCTACGGCAAATACGGCTTGTACTGCCCCTTATAACGGTGCCGTCGCAGTAACTGCTCCAACAGGAGCCGTCGCAGTAACTGCCCCAACAGGAGTTGGTATTTCCTACGCATGGACAGGCGGAGCTACGACAGCAGGCATTACCGCCCAAAACGGAGGCACTTATACCGTAACCGTCACCGCCGCGAATGGCTGTACGAATACCGCCAGCGCAACAATTGCCAATAATTCTACGCCGCCGACAGCCAGCGCAAGCGGCACTGACAATAGCAATTGCACTGCTCCCTATAATGGTTCGGTCAATCTAACTACTACGGCAACGAATTTTATTTGGTCTAATGGTGCAACTACTCAAAACATATCTTCCCTGAATGCAGGCACTTATACCGTAACCGTAACCGCCGCGAATGGCTGTACGAATACTGCTAACGCCTTAGTAAGTAATAATACGCCTCTTATTACTGTCACTACACTTGTTAGTGATAATACTCAATGCGTTGCGCCTTATAATGGCAGTATCACGTTGACGAGTAATGCCACCAATTTTACTTGGTCAAATGGGGCAACTACCCAAAATATCTCTGCCCTAGATGCAGGTACTTATACCGTAACAGCTGCAGATGCAGGAGGCTGCTCGGCAACCACAGCAGCCACTGTATCTAGCCCTCTCACGCCATCTATAACGGATATTAGTGTTCCAAGCACCTGTGGGCAAGATAACGGTAGCATCGATTTGACGGTAAATAATATGACCGCTCCCGTATTCACTTGGTCTAATGGTGCTACCGACGAAGACTTGGCTAACTTAGCTGCGGACAATTATCAAGTAACGGTCACAGGGGTAGGAGGCTGTAGTGCCACCTCAATGATAGGCATAACCGCCAGTAGCCAACCCTCTATAAATGCCACTATCAGTCATACCTCCAGGCACTGAATAATGGCAATATTGATTTGACCATTACTAACCTAACAGCTCCCGTTTTTGCTTGGTCGAACGGCAGTAATTTGGAAGACTTGTCGGGACTTACCGCTAATATCTATACCGTCACCGTAACGGGTGCAGGTGGGTGTAGTGCAACAGGTACTTATACTATCAACCCATCAGTACCAATAAGTGCTAATATCTCTGCAAGCGACCCCGACCTCTGTATAGGCGAAAGCACCGACCTTACTGCTTCGGGTGGCGGAGTAGGCGCAACCTATATATGGAGTAATGGCGATACTAATACAATGATTAGTACATCACCCAATATCAATACGACTTATGCCGTAAGCATTAGTGATAACGGATGTGCGGCTACTGCCGAAATCAACATTGCCGTTTATGCGTTACCTGATGCTACAATCAGCGGCTCGCCGAGCTACTGTTTGGGCAGCAGCACTACGCTGACTGCGCCGACAGGATTAGAGTATCTATGGTCTAACGGTGAAACTACACAGTCGCTCACCGTCAATTCTCCGAACACGTATAGCGTTACTGTAACCAATACCAATGCTTGTACGGCAAGTAATAGCATCGTGGTTACGGAGTCTATCCAACTAAACCCCAATGTGACGGGCGGTGGAAATATCTGTGTGAATGAAACAGCTACGTTAAATGCAGGCATAGGGTTTTCGAGTTACTTATGGTCAAATGGAGAAACTACAGCTACTATTGTGGTTAGTAATGCTGATACCTATACTGTAACGGTCAGCGATGGACTTTGTTCAGGGACAGGTAGTTCCACCGTCACCACCAGTTCGCTGCCAACACCACAAATAGATGGCACTACTCCGATATGTCAAAATGGCAATGCAATACTGAGTGTGTCGGGCGGCACGTTTATCGCTTACGAATGGCAAGATGGGTCTTTTAGCCCTACTTTCAATGCCAATGCAAGCGGGACATATAGCATTACTGTAACCGATGTAAATGGCTGTACCGCTACTGATGATTTCACCCTAACGATAGCTAATAATCCCAATGCTGCTATCAATGGCATCTCCGGTTTCTGTCCCGGTAGTTCTACTACCTTAACCGCCACGCCGATAGGCAATAGCTATAATTGGTCGAATGGAGCAACTACGCAGGACATCAATGTTAATTCAGGCGGTATTTTCGAGGTGACTGTTACCGACAGCAACAATTGTAGTGGTACAGCAGCGATTAATATTACCGCCTATGTTGTTGATGCTCCCACCCTAAGTGATGCTGCTATCTGCTCTGGCGAAACTATTACGCTTAATGCGGGTGCATATAATGCTTATTCATGGAGTAATGGCGAGACAAGTGCCTCAATAAACGTAATATCAAGCGATAATTATAGTGTTACCGTAACCGATGCCAATAATTGCACCGCACAAGCCAATGCCAACATAACGGTCAATAACTTACCAACTGTAAGCATTAGCGGCGCGACGAGTATTTGCCCTAACAGCACAGCCACCCTAAATGCAACAAGCGGTATGGCTACCTATCTTTGGAATACGAATGATGGCTCTATTACAAGCAGTCCTAATGCCGAAAGCATTAGCATTAACGCGGCAGGTACTTATAACGTTACGGTCAGCGCGGCAGATGGCTGTACGGGAAGCGCAACATTTGTGCTAATTGAGGATAGTGCACCTGCTGTCAATATCAGCGGAGATAGTAGCATTTGCGTGGGCGAAAATACAGTTTTAGATGCTGCTTCGGGCTGGACTTGGGTTAGTTATGCTTGGTCTAATGGAGCAACAACACCAACGATAAGCGTGACCCCTATTGTCGATACCCCATATAGCGTTACAGTCAGCAATGGGAATTGTAGTAGTACAGGTAGTGTTGTAGTAAGTATCAATGCCCTACCAACTGCCGATGCAGGTATAGACCAAAGCATTTGTCAAGGAGATAATGCGACGCTCACGGCAAGCGGTGGTACAAACTACCAATGGAGCAATGGCGCAGGAAATACTGCCAGCATTATCGTAAATCCCGCTACTACTACTATCTATACCGTGACGGTGAGCGATGCTGCTGCTTGCTCTGCTACCGACGACGTGACGGTAATTGTCAATAATGCTGCCGATGCAGGGGCAGACAATAGCACTACTGTTTGCGATAATTCGGGCGAAGGAACAAGCACAGTCGACCTCAGTACGCTCGTCAGCGCGGCGGGAGGCGTATTTGCTCCTATTGCGGGCGCACCTGCATTGGCAGGTACAACCTTTGACGGAGAAGGATTGCCTACGGGAAATTACGAATATAGCTATACCGTGGCGGGCATTGCCCCTTGTCCCGATGATGTGGCAACCATCAGTATTATTGTAAATGATTGTGCGGCGTGCCCCAACCCACCAACGGCGGGATTTAGCTATGCCTCTCCTTTCTGTGTTGGTGTAGGCACGGCAAGCATTACACTAAACGCAGGAGCTACGGCGGGTCTATTTACCGCTAATCCCGCGGGATTGAGCATCAACGCCACCACGGGCGAGGTTGATTTGGTAGCGAGTACGGCAGGCACGTATACCGTTACAAATACTGTTGCGGCATCGGGCGCGTGTCCGCAAGCGACGGCTACGGCTAATATTAGCATCAATTCCCTACCAACTGCCGATGCAGGAATAGACCAAAGCATTTGCCAGGAGATAATGTGACGCTCACGGCAAGCGGTGGTACAAACTACCAATGGAGCGATGGTGCAGGAAATACTGCCAGCATTAGCATAAACCCAGTTGCTACTACTACCTATACCGTGACGGTGAGTGATGCTGCCGCTTGCTCTGCTACCGACGACGTGACGGTAATTGTCAATAATGCTGCCGATGCAGGGGCGGACAATAGTGCTACTGTTTGCGATAATTCGGGCGAAGGGTCAAGCGCTATCGACCTTAGCACGCTCGTCAGCGCGGCGGGAGGTGTGTTTGCTCCTATTGGAGGCGCACCCGCCTTGGCAGGTACAACCTTTGACGGAGAAGGATTGCCTACGGGAAATTACGAATATAGCTATACCGTGGCGGGCATTGCCCCTTGTCCTGATGATGTGGCTACCATCAGTATTACTGTAAATGATTGTGCGGCGTGCCCCAACCCACCGACAGCAGGATTTAGTTATGCCTCTCCTTTCTGTGTTGGTGTAGGCACGGCAAGCATTACATTAGACGCGGGAGCTACGGCGGGTCTATTTACCGCTAATCCCGCGGGATTGAGCATCAACGCCACCACGGGCGAGGTTGATTTGGTAGCGAGTACGGCAGGCACGTATACCGTTACAAATACTGTTGCGGCATCGGGCGCGTGTCCGCAAGCGACGGCTACGGCTAATATTAGCATCAATTCCCTACCAACTGCCGATGCAGGAATAGACCAAAGCATTTGCCAAGGAGATAATGTGACGCTCACGGCAAGCGGTGGTACAAACTACCAATGGAGCGATGGTGCAGGAAATACTGCCAGCATTAGCATAAACCCAGTTGCTACTACTACCTATACCGTGACGGTGAGTGATGCTGCCGCTTGCTCTGCTACCGACGACGTGACGGTAATTGTCAATAATGCTGCCGATGCAGGGGCGGACAATAGTGCTACTGTTTGCGATAATTCGGGCGAAGGGTCAAGCGCTATCGACCTTAGCACGCTCGTCAGCGCGGCGGGAGGTGTGTTTGCTCCTATTGGAGGCGCACCCGCCTTGGCAGGTACAACCTTTGACGGAGAAGGATTGCCTACGGGAAATTACGAATATAGCTATACCAGGCGGGCATTGCCCCTTGTCCTGATGATGTGGCTACCATCAGTATTACTGTAAATGATTGTGCGGCGTGCCCCAACCCACCGACAGCAGGATTTAGTTATGCCTCTCCTTTCTGTGTTGGTGTAGGCACGGCAAGCATTACATTAGACGCGGGAGCTACGGCGGGTCTATTTACCGCTAATCCCGCGGGATTGAGCATCAACGCCACCACGGGCGAGGTTGATTTGGTAGCGAGTACGGCAGGCACGTATACCGTTACAAATACTGTTGCGGCATCGGGCGCGTGTCCGCAAGCGACGGCTACGGCTAATATTAGCATCAATTCCCTACCAACTGCCGATGCAGGAATAGACCAAAGCATTTGCCAAGGAGATAATGTGACGCTCACGGCAAGCGGTGGTACAAACTACCAATGGAGCGATGGTGCAGGAAATACTGCCAGCATTAGCATAAACCCAGTTGCTACTACTACCTATACCGTGACGGTGAGTGATGCTGCCGCTTGCTCTGCTACCGACGACGTGACGGTAATTGTCAATAATGCTGCCGATGCAGGGGCGGACAATAGTGCTACTGTTTGCGATAATTCGGGCGAAGGGTCAAGCGCTATCGACCTTAGCACGCCTCGTCAGCGCGGCGGGAGGTGTGTTTGCTCTATTGGAGGCGCACCCGCCTTGGGGCAGGTACAACCTTTGACGGAGAAGGATTGCCTACAGGGAAATTACGAATATAGCTATACCGTGGCGGCATTGCCCCTTGTCCTGATGATGTGGCTACCATCAGTATTACTGTAAATGATTGTGCGGGCGCCTCAACCCACCGACAGCAGGATTTAGTTATGCCTCTCCTTTCTGTGTTGGTGTAGGCACGGCAAGCATTACATTAGACGCGGGAGCTACGGCGGGTCTATTTACCGCTAATCCCGCGGGATTGAGCATCAACGCCACCACGGGCGAGGTTGATTTGGTAGCGAGTACGGCAGGCACGCATACCGTTACAAATACCGTTGCGGCATCGGGCGCGTGTCCGCAAGCGACGGCTATGGCTAATATTAGTATCAATGCCCTACCAACTGCCGATGCAGGTATAGACCAAAGCATTTGCCAAGGAGATAATGCGACGCTCATGGCAAGCGGCGGTACAAACTACCAATGGAGCGACGGAGCGGGGAACACCGCCAGCATTATCGTAAATCCTGCTACTACTACTATCTATACCGTGACGGTAAGCGACGCTGCCGCTTGCTCTGCTACCGACGACATGACGGTAATTGTCAATAATGCTGCCGATGCAGGGGCAGACAATAGCACTACTGTTTGCGATAATTCGGGCGAAGGAACAAGCACTATCGACCTTAGCACGCTCGTCAGCGCGGCGGGCGGTGTGTTTGCTCCTATTGGAGGGGCACCCGCCTTGGTAGGCACAACCTTTGACGGGGAAGGATTGCCTACGGGAAATTACGAATATAATTATACCGTGGCGGGCATTGCCCCTTGTCCCGATGATGTGGCAACCATCAGTATTACTGTAAATGATTGTGCGGCATGCCCCAACCCACCAACGGCGGGATTTAGCTATGCCTCTCCTTTCTGTGTTGGTGTAGGCACGGCAAGCATTACACTAAACGCGGGAGCTACGGCGGGTCTATTTACCGCTAATCCCGCGGGATTGAGCATCAACGCCACCACGGGCGAGGTTGATTTGGTAGCGAGTACGGCAGGCACGTATACCGTTACAAATACCGTTGCGGCATCGGGCGCGTGTCCGCAAGCGACGGCTATGGCTAATATTAGTATCAATGCCCTACCAACTGCCGATGCAGGTATAGACCAAAGCATTTGCCAAGGAGATAATGCGACGCTCATGGCAAGCGGCGGTACAAACTACCAATGGAGCGACGGAGCGGGGAACACCGCCAGCATTATCGTAAATCCTGCTACTACTACTATCTATACCGTGACGGTAAGCGACGCTGCCGCTTGCTCTGCTACCGACGACGTGACGGTAATTGTCAATAATTCTGCCGATGCAGGGGCAGACAATAGCACTACTGTTTGCGATAATTCGGGCGAAGGAACAAGCACTATCGACCTTAGCACGCTCGTCAGCGCGGCGGGAGGTGTGTTTGCTCCTATTGGAGGCGCACCCGCCTTGGCAGGTACAACCTTTGACGGAGAAGGATTGCCTACGGGAAATTACGAATATAATTATACCGTGGCGGGCATTGCCCCTTGTCCCGATGATGTGGCTACCATCAGTATTACTGTAAATGATTGTGCGGCATTGCTTTGCCCAACTATCACAACTGCTTTGGATAGTTTATTATTGTTGTGTGTTGACAAAGAACCCGATTTCCCTGCGTTGGAAGATGCTGTTGTGTTTAGCGGCAACTCCGCTACGTTTTCAGGATTTGCTTGGTATAGCGATGCCGCAATGACTACTCTTGCCGTGCCAACTGACTACGCTTATTCGGGCGATGGCTGTGCTGAACAGAATGTTACACTCTACCTTGCGATTTTGTGTTCCCTTGACCCTACACCCATAGCAGCAGGTAGTTTGCAATTAGTCTTGTATCCGCCTTTTGATACGACCTATTTAAATTCTGTCCAAAGCGAATGTACTGTGCCAATATTGACGAGTACCTGTTCTAACTATACCATTGCACCCGATAATGTGCCGACAGAGGTAAATCCGGGCGATAGCGGTATAGCATTATGGACGGTGTCCTATAACGGTGTAGCGGGTATAGACCCTTGTTTCAGCGAACCCTACGAAATAGCATATAGCTGTCCTGCGATTGTCTGCCCCGAAGCTTCATTTACGGCTTTACCCATAACGATGTGTGCAGGAGATGTTGCGACGCTCACCTTTACGGGCACAGCATTGCCTACTGATACCTATACTTGGACAATAGCGGGGCAAACCTTAACGGGAGCGGGTCCGCACAGCGTGGAGATAAATAGTTCGGGTAACTTTGAGGCAATATTGATAGTTCAGAATGCTGCTTGCGCCGATACTGCGGTACAATTTATTTCAGTTTCTGACCTAAGTTTGACGCTTACCGCCAGCCCGACTACGATAACGAGCGGCGGTACGGTATTATTATCCGCCAATGCTCAGTCAGTATTAGGCAACGATATCAGCTATACTTGGTTAGGTGACGCATCTCTATCTTGTACTGACTGTGCTACGCCAAGTGCCACTCCAATTACAGATGCTACTTATAGCGTGACAGTGAGCGACGAGTTTGGTTGTATGGCTTCGGCTGCAATAGGAGTAACGGTAGCACAGCCTAATATAGCAGTATTACCCAGTGCTTTCTCGCCCAATGGCGATGGTATTGATGATTTATTCAGACCCTTGGGCGAAAATATTGCCACATCTGAACTGTTTATTTACAATCGTTGGGGCAATATTTTGTTCAGCACAACCACCCTTGGTGAGGGTTGGGACGGCACACATGAAGGGAAACCCGTAGAAATTGGAGTATATGTATACTACCTAAATGTAATTTTCTCTGATGGTAAAACTGAATTTTATAAGGGTAATGTAACGCTGATAAGGTAGCACATTCGGCTCAAATTATTGCTAATTGGGTTAATGATGAATAGCGCGGCAAGTATTGTCGCGCTATTTTTTTGGGGGCGGTATAAATCTGTCGCAGAAGTTCGTTCTTTTTTGGACTCTGCTTTTGCGAGGTTGTGGTTAGTATAGGTCGTAATTTGGCTGATATTTGGGGAATGGTTGTGGTTGGTCTTACTTAGGTTTGTAGTTGTTTCGCTTTTATTTTGGTATAGTAGTCGATGGTCATGGTTTGGTCGCAATAGGGATAGAGGGTGCAGCCGTAAAAAGTTTTTTCCCGTGTATTTCGCTGTACGATGCGTCCTGTTTGGCATTTTGGGCATACGACTGTGTCGGCTTGTGCGGCGGGGTCATCGGGACAAAAAGGGGCAATTTCGCGTATAAATATAGAGGGTCGGTCTTTGGGACTCACAAAATAGGTATACTGCTTGGCGCGTGTCATGGCTACATAAAACAAGCGTCGTTCTTCGCCATAGGGATAAAAATCGTTCTGCTGCATAACGAGTTGCATTACGTTATCGTCTTGTGCTTGGCTTGGGAAGTCAAATTTATCATCGCCGCAACCCAATATGACAACATAGTCGGCTTGCATGCCCTTTGCGCTATGGGCTGTTGTAATTTGTATTGAGAAATGAGGATATTTTTTTGATTCGATGCGTTTTGTATTTAATTTATTTTTTTCTAATACTAAAAATTGTCCTTTTCCTTCTTTTTCTAACTGCTCGTAGCTGCCGTCCAATCGGGTGCGTCCTAAGACCAATATTTCGCAAGTTGGGTTAGGCTGGTTCGCTATGGATATTTTTTGGTTGATGTCATCCAAGATGAGGCTTAGTGCGTCGGTGGCATGGTCGGCATATATGATTCGGTACGAGGTTTGGGTTGATTTTTTGCCTTTGGGGGTTCGCAGCTGTTTGGGTATTTGGAAAGGGTTTTTCAAGATGAATCGGCGGCTAAGGTCTATCATACTGTCATCAAATCGGTAGGTAGTTTCGATGAAAGGTTGTTCGGTGATGCCGAAATGCTGGGCAAAATTGGTAAATAGCGATACATCTGAACCTGCAAATCGATAGATAGATTGCCAATCGTCGCCGACGCAAAAGAGTTTGCAGCTTGGTCGGGAGGTTTTGAGTGCTTTGACCAAATCGGCATGTGCGCCCGATATATCCTGAAATTCATCGATGATGATATAATTATATGGGTTGGTATAATAACCCTGCTTGATATATTGGCTTGCATGGTTTATCATATCATTAAAATCAATTTCATTGCGGCGTTCGAGTTCTTTGGCATAGGCTTCATAGATGGGCGTAAAGAGGCGCAAGAAATGGCAATTTCTATTGTGTTCGTAGCCATTTAGTCGGGCATTGCGTTGATAGAGGTCGGTGATGGTCAGATTATTGCATTTGAACATTTGCAAAAAGGTATAGAGCAAATCTTCGAGGCGCGTCACTAATTTTTCTTGATATCGCGTGATGCCCGCCCATACCTCTTCCGCCGATTTAGGTTGCTTGCAATTTACGCCGTAATTTTCCAATTTTTCTTGTAATTTTTCCAGCAATACGCCTTGTTGTTTTTCGTATGAGAATGTTTCAATAAGTCGCGTACCATATTGGCGGTGCAATTGGCGTTTCCATGCTACGCCATCTTGATAGGTATATGTTTTTCCGTTTTTATAGGTTGGTTTGAACCATTTAGGGCAGTTTCCATCGCTATCCAAGGCGAAATGTTCTATATAAATGCCGTATTGGGGCAAATAGAAGTCGGGTTTATACTGTTGGTAGGCAGTTGTGGCGGTTGCGTGTTCGTAGGCTTGTTCGTATCGATACTCGATATTATGTAGGTATAAAAAGTTGGCTATTTCGACTTCCTCCATACTTTTTAGCACTTCCCGCTGCAAACTTTGCGGGGCTTGGCAGGCTGTTTTGAGTGCTAAATGATTATCGCGCAAGTGCAGGAGATATGCTCCTTGTGTATCAAATCGGTCTTCGGGTTGGTAGGTGGTCAAGTAATAGGCAAAATAATCTTGTAGGAGTCGTAGATATTTGGGGTCTTTCTTGTATTGTTCGATGATACTTTCTATCACTTTTGCCTGCTCAGAGGGAATTGCTTGTTGTTTGCTTATATCGGCGATATTAGGTCGGCTGCCTTGCACTTGCGCGATGATGTCGAGTCCGAGAGCATGAAAGGTCGTCACTTTAAAATCGTTGCCCGTTGTTGCTTTGATTCGCTTGCGCATTTGGTCGCCTGCCATTTTCGTAAAGGCAATCAGCAAAATTTTGTCGGGTGGTACGCCGCGGGCTTCGGTGAGGTAGCGTATCTTGGCGGCAATAGTCATTGTTTTTCCGCTCCCTGCCCTGCAATCACCAAGTTATTGTCTTCGTCCGTCACTACGGCATGTTGCTGTTGCAAGTCGAGCTTGTATTTGCCCTCAATACCCTGAAATAGATGAGCTTGCCGTTTCAATTCGGAGGCTACCCATTGATGATTATGCGTATGTCGTGCCGTATCTATATGGCGGTAGGCAGATAAAAAGCGTGCGACTGCGGGGTCAGCCTTTGACCAATAGCTCTGTTTCTTTTTTAGCTCGTGGCATTGGGCGTATAAATCGGCATATTGCGCTTTCCATAATTGGGCTTGGGTATGGCTTAGATAGCCTTTTAGTAAGGCATCGTAATCGTCCAAAGCACAGAGGATTTGGGCGGTCAAATCGGCATCAGGGGCAGCCGAGTTAAAGAGTTGGTTCAGCCAATTGAGCATAACAAGAGCGGAGGTTTGGCAATTTATGGGTAAAGATACGCAAAACAGCCATATTCAAGGGGAGTGGAAAGTATTTTTTTACCATATACAGTGTTGTCGATATTTTAAATATATAAAAATTTATAAATAAATTATTTTAATTATAGACAAATTTATTATTAAAAATAAAATGTAAAGAAAACTGCCACGAATTACACAAATCTACACGAATGTTTTACCATATCTGGCTTTTTTAAAGCGTTCGCCTATAAAAAGATAGAGCCGCGATAATTCGCGGCTCTATGGGGTTTATTTGAATTAATTTAATTAATACAAATATTTGTTATTATCTAACCAAAGTTACATTACCTTTCAGAAATTCTTGCGAACCATCTGTAAACGTCACAGTAGCATAATATACATATACTGCCATATCGCAATCTTTGCCGTCAAATTTGCCGTCCCAACCTTGTAGGTCGAGGTTTGTAAGCGTTTCGGCATAAATTTTATTGCCCCAGCGATTGCGTATTTCGAGATAAATATCCTGAACATTCAATCCAGTCGGGCGGAACAATTCGTTTTCACCGTCGCCATTGGGCGAAAAGGCATTAGGTATAATCACCGCTCTTTGATAAACCGTATTGATAATAGCAGTAGCCTCTGCTTCGCAACCATATTCGTCAATGGCTACGACGGTATAAGTGGTTGCTTCGACAGGGATAGCAGTAATAACGGGGCAGTCGTTGCAACTGAGCGAGCCGTCGGGTGTCCAAGTATAGCTAATAGTACCATTGAGGGCTGATATGCCTTCGGCAGTTAGCAGGATAGACGAACCCTGCGGGATAGTTGCTGTATTAGGGGTAACTTCCACCGTCATACTCGATACAGCCACTGTAGTAGTTGTATTATCCGTGCAGCCACCCGTATCGGTCACCATCAACGTCACTGTTTTTTCGCCTGTTGTTGTCCACATCACGTTGTGCGGTCCTACTCCCGTCGCTAATGGCGGTATCGCTCCCACTCCGAAGTTCCACATATAGGTTGCTTCGGTGCTTGCAGTACCACTAAACGCCACTACTGAAGTTTCGCCTACACACAAGCCGTCAGGCGTAGTAGTAAGAGCTGCTACAGGCAACGGATATACGGTAAGCGTTGCGGGTATGCCTTCGCTGATACATCCATCATCGGGGCTATTTAGGGCAAAAGCATAGATGGTCGTAGTGGTTGTGCTGTTTAGCGTATAAGTTGCTCCCGTTCCGAGTTGGTTGGCGGTATCGCTATTGGGTCCGTCATACCAAACAATAGTTGTGTTAGGTAAAGGCGTAGCCGTAAATGCCACGGTATTAGTTTCGCCTGCACAAATTTCGGCACTGCTAACCGATAAGGCAGGTGCTGCGGGCGCAATACAGTCGCAATTTTCGACCGTTACGGTTGCCGTAGTGTTGCCCGTACAGCCGTTGTCATCTGTTACGGTCACGCCATAGGTAGTAGTGGCGGCGGGTGTCACAGCAACGGTTTGGGAACTGCCCGTTCCAGCAGGCAACCACGTATAGGTTGCATAACCTGCGCCTGCATCTAAGGTCGTACTTTCTTCTTCGCAAATCGTCAAATCGCCTATGATAGTTGGCGTTGGTTGGCATTTACGTTCACAGTTAGGTTGGCTGTTCCTGTACAGCCCGATGCGTCTGTCACCGTCACGGCATAAGTCGTATTAGCGGCGGGAGTTACCGTTACGGTTTGTGTATTACCTGTTCCCGCAGGCGACCAA
This sequence comes from Sphingobacteriales bacterium, assembly GCA_016711295.1. Taxonomy (GTDB): domain Bacteria; phylum Bacteroidota; class Bacteroidia; order Chitinophagales; family UBA2359; genus JADJTE01. The sequence continues at coordinate 16,222 of JADJTE010000017.1, forward strand.
GCATAGCTATCATAAACGCCCGCGTCTAAGGTAGTGCTTTGTCCCGCGCAAATATCCGTATCACCTGTGATGGTCGGCGATAAATTGGCATTGATATTGACCGTAATAGCGGCTGTGCCCGTACAGCCCGAAGCATCGGTGACTGTAACGGTATAGGTCGTATTTGCGGTAGGCGATACGTTTACTGTTTGTGTATTACCTGTTCCCGCAGGCGACCAAGCATAGCTATCATAAACGCCTGCGTCTAAGGTAGTGCTACCGCCGACACAAATATCCGTTCCGCCTGTGATGGTTGGCGATAAATTGGTGCTGATAGCTATGGCAAAATCATCTGTACCCATACAACCATTGCTGTCTGTGACGGTGACGGCGTATGTCGTAGCTGCTGCGGGCGATACTGTCACCGTCTGATTCAGCGAGGCACCTGCATTGGCAGACCATTCGTAAGCCGCGTATGCTCCTGCATCTAAGGTAGCATTGCTGCCTACACAAATAGAAGCAGGACCCGTAATAGTAGGTATAGGATTGGCATTTGCCACCACATCAACACAAGTAGAACCCGTACAGCCGCCTGCATCTGATACGGTTACGCAATACGTGCCCGCTGTATTTACGCTGATGGTTTGGGTTGTTGCGCTATTGCTCCATTGGTAAGTGCCTGTAAATATTCCGGCATCAAGCGTTGTGCTTTCGCCTTGGCATATCGCCAAATCGCCAGTAATTTGGGGGGATAACGAAGTCGACTCGGTCACATCGACACAAGCAGCCGCCGAACAAGTCGTAATTTGGTCGGTAATGGTGACGCAATAATTGCCAGGTGCCGTAATGGTAACAAATTCGGTAGTGCTACCGTTACTCCAATCGTATAAATAGCCGGGGTTGGCTGATAATACAGTTGAACTGCCCACACAGTAGGAGAGCGAGCCGCCGATTTGAGGCACTGGCAGCGCATTGACCAATACATTTTGTTCATTGCTTGATGTACAGCCATTGCTATCCGTTACGGTGACAGCATAAGTCGTATTTGCTGCGGGGCTTACGGTAATGGTTGCAGTATTTTCACCACCCGGCGACCATATATAATTGGTATAACTACCTGCGTCTAAGGTTGTGCTTTGTCCCGCACAAATATCTGTATCGCCTGTAATATTGGGTGTAATGGGTGTGTTTTCAATCACTGTTGCGTTATCTGTACCCGTACAGCCGTTGGCATCGGTAACAGTGACGCTATATGTGCCACCCACATTCACACTAAGGGTTTGGGTGGTTGCGCCGCCTGTCCATGTATATGCGGCAAAACTGCCCGCATCAAGGGTAGTCGTCTCGCCGCTACATATCGTCAAGTCTCCTGTTATATCGGGCGTTGGGTTTGGCGTAATGCTCACCGTTTCGTCATCTGTGCCTGTGCAGCCATTGGCATCGGTTACGGTTACTGTATAAGTGCCCGATGCATTTATGCTCACTGTTTGGCTAAATACGCCGCCTGCATTGGCAGACCATTCATAAGAGGCATAGCCCGCGCCTGCATCTAAGGTAGTAGGATTGCCCGCACACAAAGCCGTCACACCGCTGATGTCGGGCGTAGGATTGGCGTTTGCGTTTACATCAAAACAAGCCGTGCCCGAACAACCTACATTGGTCACGGTGACGCAGTACGTACCTGATGTTGTCACATCAACGGTTTGAGTCGTTGCGCCGCCTGCATTGGCAGACCATTCGTAAGTAGAAAAGATACCTGCATCTAAGGTGCTGGTCTCGCCCGCGCAAATTTCGCTATCGCCTATGATAATGGGGCTTAATCCACTGCTTTCTGTTACGTTAAAGCAGGTAGAACCCGTACAACCGTTGCTATCCGTAATCGTTACACAATAGCTCCCGGTCGCATCGGCGATAATAGTGGCGTTTGTCGAGCCTGTACTCCAGCTATATGCCGCCCAAGTGCCTACGCTTAACGTAGTATTGCCCCCGTCACAGAACGAGGCATTGCCTCCTGTCGGTTGTGGATTGTTATTAACTGTTACATTGATGCTACCTGTTTGGGTGCAGCCGTTAGCATCGGTGACAGTAACGCTAAACGTACTGTTTGCAGTAGGACATACATTGACAGAGGCTGTTGTTTGCCCACCACTCCATAGATAGCTGCTATATACGCCTACAACGTTTAGCGTAGTACAAGTACCATTACAAATATCCGTATCGCCCGTTAGCGTAGGCGCAGTAGCTGAATTGACTACTACCGTTGCCGAAGCAGTTCCGCTACAAGCGTTTGCATCGCTTGCCGTAACGCTATACGTAGTATTGGCAGTAGGCGAAACAGTTACCGCTGCGGTAGTACCTAAACCATCTGACCAAGTATAGCTTGTACCGCCCGATACAGTTAGGGTGGTATTTTGTCCGTTGCAAATGGCTAAATCACCCGTTATACTTGGGGTAGGATTAGCATTAACAGTTACGGCAAAATCGTCCGTACCCGAACAGCCACCGCTATCGGCTACCGTCACGCTATACGTACCGCCCGTAGTTACGGTAATTGTCTGCGTAGTAGCAGCCGTAGACCATAAATAAGAGGCATAGCCCGTTCCTGCATCTAAAATGCTATTGCCGCCCGCACAAAAATCGGGGTCGCCCGTTATAGCAGGCGATAGGTTGGCATTGAGCGTTACTACAAAATTATCTGTACCCGTACAGCCATTAGCATCGGTGACAGTAACGGTATAAGTTCCCGCTGCCGTAGCCGTATAAGTAGCATTAAACGATCCATCTTGCCATGTATAACTGCTATAAGTACCTGCACTCAAGACCGTACTGCTACCAGGGCAGATAGCTGCGCCGCCTGTAATATCGGGTGCTGGATTTGGATTTACAACTACTGTAGCACAGCGCGTGCCCGTACAGCCCGATGCATCAGATACCGTCACGCAATAAGAACCTGCATTACTGACCGTGATGGTAGGTGTGGTGGCACTACCCGCATTGGCAGACCATTGGTAGCTGTCAAAGGTTCCGACGCTTAGGGTAGTTGTTTCGCCGCTACACAAGTTCAAATCGCCTGTAATAACGGGATTCAGTGAGGTACTTTGTGTAACTGTAATGCTATTGCTATCCGTACAGCCATTGTCATCGGTAACAGTAACGCTATACGTACCGCTTGAACTAACGACGATATCGCTCACATTGCCTACATTCGGATCCCATTGGTATGTATCGAAGCCAAATGTAGCACTTAAAAACAGATTACTACCCGCGCAGAAAGTCGTAGAACCGCCTATTTCCACAACGGGCAATTCATTGACTGTTACATTTGTGCTATTGCTGGCAGTACAGCCATCGCCGTCGGTTACGGTTACGCTGTATGTCGTACTATTTGTAGGTGATACCGTAATGCTCGCTGTTGTTTGTGCATCGGGCAGCCATGTGTATTGGGCATATACGCCTGCATTGAGTGTAGTGCTTTGCCCCAAGCAAATGTCATTATCGCCCGTAATATTAGGCACAGCGGCATTGTTCTGTATAACGGTTACGCTTGCAGTGCCTTCGCAGCCGTTATTGTCAGTCACCGTCACACTATAAGGTGCAGCTATGGTAGTGGTGATATTATCTGCTGTATTGCCGTTGCTCCACAAATAGGCTTCGTAGCCTGCCGTAGCTGTCAGCGTAGTGCTTTCGGTGGGGCAAATGCCCAAATCGCCGGTGATGGCGGGTGTGGGCAATGGATTAGTAGTGGTGTTCACGGAATCGCTTCCCGTGCAACCATTAGCATCGGTGACGGTGACGGCATAAGCACCTGCTTGGTCTGCCGTTATGGTTTGGGTATTGCCCGATGGCGACCACGCATAACTGCTATATCCCGCTCCTGCATCTAAAACGATGCTACTATTGATACAGAAAGGTATATTGCCCGCAATAGCAGGTGTTGGGTTGGGTGTTTCGGTAATGGTAAATGTAGCGGTACCCGTACAGCCGTTGGCATCGGTGACAGTAACGTTCCAAGTACCTACCCCTACATTGATGGTTTGGGTTGTGCTGCCGTTTGACCAGATATATCCGCTATAAGTACCTGCATCAATAGTTGTCGTTGTTCCTGCGCAAATGCTATTGTCGCCCGATATAGCGGGTGTGGGATTGGGGTTCTGGGCTACGTTAATAGTACCTGTGCCCGTACAACCCGTAGCGTCGCTTACTGTGACGGTATATGTGCCTATCGTATTGACCGTAATTGTTTGGGTCGTGCTGCCTTCGCTCCAAAGGTAGGAACTTAGCCCGCCGCCCGCATCTAACGCAACAGATCCACCTTCGCAGAAGTCTCCACCCTGAATAATAGGTGTAAGTGTACTATTGACCGTAACGGTGACGCAAGCCGTGCCCGTACAGCTATTAGCATCGGTGACGGTGACACAATAATTGCCGCCCGTAGTAACCAAGAGAGTTTGGGTAGTGGTGCCGCCTGTCCATAGGTAACTGCTATATCCCGCTCCCGCGTCTAAGGTTGTATTGCCGTTTTGGCAGAATGTAAGTGCTCCGCTGATGCTGGGCGTAGGCGGAGGATTGATTGTAACAGTAGTGCTTGCTGTAGCTGTGCAGCCGTAGCCGTCGGTGACAGTAACGCTGTAAGTGCTTGTGGCAGAAGGGGTTATAGTGATTACTTGTGAGGTATCGCCACTTGACCAATTGTATTGTTCATAGCCCGCCGATGCGCTTAGGGTCACACTTCCGCCTTGGCAAGCGGCGTTATTGCCCGTGATAGTCGTAGCTGGCGGTGGTGCTACAATAACGGTGCACACACCTGTATTGGTACATCCACCTGGTGCGGTGATGGTGACGTTGTAGGTGCCCGCAGCATCTACGAGGGGTGTTTCGGTATCGCCACCTGCTACGATATTGCCACCATTAGAAGCAGACCAAACAAATTGTACGCCACCTATACCTGTACTCGCCAATAGGATTTCTTGTCCATTGAAACTATTACAGGTAATTGTAATAGGATTGACAACAAATAGGTCGGGGGTAGCGGCTTCGTTGGCTACGGTAGTAGTGGCGGTGGTCGTACAACCGCTGGCGGTATTGGTAATAGTAACGGTATAAGTTCCCGCTGCCATATTGGTCAAATCTTCGGTGGTTGCGCCCGTATTCCACAAGAATTGATTGCCGTCAGTAGATAAATCGACGGCACCATTGAATAAGGAAGCGACGCAAGCGATATTGGGTGTAGGTTGTAAAAATGCCGTCGGCGGCGATATATTATCGTCAATGGTAGCCGTAGCAATAACGGTACAATTGCCTTCGCTCACGGTTACGCTATACGAACCAGGTGCCAAATTGGATTGGTTTTGTGTTGTTGCGCCATTACTCCATGTATAAGTAGGTGCGTTGAAGCCCGACACATTGAGCGTAAGACTACCGCTAAACGGAGGCAAACACTGTGTATTAGGTATGGGTATAAGTGTTGCTTGTGGGTCTGTATTGTCCGGTACAGTAGCCGTAGCCGTAGCCACGCAGGTGCCTTCCGTTACTGTAACGGTATATGTGCCGTTTGTGATATTATTTAGGTTTTGGGTTGTTTCGCCATTGCTCCAAATATATGTTGGATTGGTAAAGCCCGATACATTGAGCGATACAGAACCGCTATATGGCATACCACAATTAGTATTGGGCGTGGGCGTTGCAGAGGCACTTAGCGTGATATTGTTGAATATATCAACCGTTGCGGTGGCTGTACATGCGCCCTCTGTTACTGTTACCGTATAGTTTATGCCCGCGTCAGAGGCGTTAAGTCCACTCAAATTTTGTGTCGTTGCTCCGTTGCTCCATGTATAAGTAGGATTAGTAAAGCCTGATGTGGTGAGTGATATATTGCCATTATAAGGCGTGCCACAAGCCGTATTAGGCGTAGAGGTAGCCGCTGCTGATACTATAACAGTATTGATAACCGTAGCCGTAGCCGTAGTACTACAACTGCCGTCTGTAACTGTAACCGTATACGTTTCGCCGCCTGCCAAGCCTTGTAAATTGCTGAGGTTTTGGGTTGTTGCACCATTGCTCCACGTATAAGTAGGATTAGTAAAGCCCGATGTAGTGAGGTTCACGCCACCATTAAAGGGTAAGTTGCATGTACTATTGTTGATAGGTGTAGCGGAGGCAGTAAGGGTAATATTATTTGTCACCGTAGCCGTAGCCGTAGCCGTACAACTTCCACTTGTCACAGTGACGGTATAAGTACCTGCTGGCACATTGCTGAGGTTCTGGGTGGTTGCGCCGTTGCTCCATGTATAGGTAGGCGTACCCGTAAAACCCGATGTAGTGAGCGACACATCACCATCGAAAGGCGGGCTACAAGCCGTATTAGGTGTAGCGGTAGCCGTAGCTGTGAGATTAATATTGTTCGTTACCGTAGCCGTAGCGGTAGCCGTACAGTTGGCATCTGTGACAGTGACGGTATAAGTACCCGCTGGCACATTGCTGAGGTTCTGGGTTGTTTCGCCGTTGCTCCACGTATAAGAGGGGCTGATAAAGCCCGTTGTAGTGAGCGATACATTGCCATTAAATGGTGCGCTACAAGCTGTATTGGGCGTAGGTGTTGCCGATGCTGTGGGTGAAGTAAGCGTAAAAGTAATATTGTCGGTAGCGGGTTGGCAAAGAGTACCTGCGCCGTCGGGGTCGTTGGTAGTTACGGTAATGGTGAGCGAACCCGCTGCTATGTCGGCTGCCGAGAACGTATAGGTAGGATTGGGGGCAGAAGTGCTACTAAACGTACCGCTACCCGTTGTCGTCCAAGTGAGGGTAGGACCGCCTGTGGCAGTAGTAGTTAGGTTGATTATGTTTTCCGTAGCACATATCGCCACATCGGTATTGTTGATGAGTATGGTTACGGGGTTCGGGCAGGCACATATATTGACCGTAAAAGTTTGAGTAGCAGATGCGGTACAGCCATTGGTTGCTGTTACGGTGACGCTGTATGTCGTAGAGCTTGCTCCTGCCGTGACGGTAGGCGTGATACTGGCAGTTGTTGCGCCGGTACTCCATAAATACGTGCCGCCACCCGATGCCGTCCAAGTGGGGTTGGCATCGCCCACGCAAGCAGAGCTTAATCCGCTGATAGCAGCAGTAGGCACGACGGGATTGTCTGCTACCGTTGCCGATGCCGTCGCTGAACAGTTGCCTTGCGAGATAGTGACGGTATAAGTGCCCGCTATTACATTGCTGAGGTTTTGAGTAGTTGCGCCATTGCTCCATGTATAGGTAGGCGTACCCGTAAAGCCCGTACTTGATGAAGTAACCTCGCCCGTAAATGGTGCGGTGCAAGCTGTATTGGGTGTTGCTGTTGCCGATGCGCTAACGGGTGTATTATTGGCTACCGTTGCCGAAGCAGTAGCCGTACAACCCGCTCCTTGCGAAATAGTGACGGTATAAGTACCTGCCGCTACATTGCTTAGGTTTTGGGTAGTTGCGCCGTTGCTCCATATATAAGTAGGTGTCCCGCTAAATCCTGTGCCCGAGCATTCACCGACCCATTAAAAGGCAGACTACAAGAGGTATTGGGGGTTGCGCTGGCACTTGCACTCACGGGCGTATTATTGTTGATAGTGGCGGTAGCAGTAGCAGAACAAGCACCTTGCGTAACGGTAACGGTATAAGTGCCGCCTGCAACATTGCTTAGATTTTGGGTGGTTGCGCCGTTGCTCCACGTATATGTAGGTGTTCCTGCAAAACCCGATGTACTGACGTTGATAGAGCCGTTAAACGGTGCGCTACAAGCCGTATTGGGCGTAGGTGTTGCAGAGGCACTCACCGCGGCATTGTTGGCAACTACCGCCGCAGCCGTAGCTGTGCAGCCCGCCCCTTGCGAAATAGTCACGGAATAAGTGCCGTTGGCTACATTAGATAGGTTTTGGGTGGTTGCGCCGTTGCTCCATGCGTAGGTCAGTGGTGGGCTGGCGGCGAAGCCAGTAGTACTTGTACTCACACTGCCATTATAGGGTGCAGCACAAGCCGTATTGGGGCTGGGCGTGGCATTGGCAGTAACGGCAGAATTATTAGCGACCGTAGCGGTTGCTGTTACATTGCAGGAGCCTTGCGTAACGGTGACGGTATAGGTGCCTGCTGCTACATTGTTGAGGTTTTGGGTTGTTGCGCCATTGCTCCACGCATAAGTAGGCGTAGGGCTGGCGGCAAAGTTGGTTGTTGTTACGACAACACTACCATTGAACGGCGCAGCGCAAGCCGTATTAGGGCTGGGTGTAGCATTAGCGGTAGGAGGATTAGACGGAGCTACCGTGATGCTCGCCGTAGCTTGGCAGTTGGCGGCATTGGTGACAGTGACGGTATAGGTGCCCGATGAATTGATATTGACCGTAGGCGTACCCTGCCCCGACGCAATATTGGCTCCTGGTGCCCATACATAAGTATAAGCCCCTGGTGGCGACACAGTTACACTAAGCGGCACAGTAACTGAAGTACAACTAAAAGGCTGCGTTTGGGTGATATTGGCTGTTATATTACTGGTGATATTGACCGTCACATCATCGGTGACGGTAACGGTTGTTCCGTCACACTTGGTATATACAGCTCGCACCTGATAAGTAGTTGTGACAGTTGGGCATACTTGCAGGGTTGGACCCGTACCTAAGAGCGTAGCCCCCTGATACCACGATAGCGTATAAGTAGCTGTTCCCGCGGGTACAAAACGCTTGCCGTCGTTGGTTACTGACCATTGTGTAGGATAATTGCGCCCTGGTACTACGGTGGCAATTGAGCCGTTCTGATTTTCGATGCCGTGCATGGCTTCGCCACTATTCCAAGATGCACAGGTGGGCTTATTTGCTATATGTGTTTCTATGACATTGGTTGTTTCATATAATATAATTTGTTGGGCTGCCAGCATACTATTGCACGAAAACATAGGTATATTGTTCCAAGCTATTTTGAGCCGCCTACAGGGGGCACTACCCGTTACTTCGTACTTTATCCTATCGGGATTGAAGCCCACAGATGGGTCTATATCGTGATAAGGGGCACATATTTGATTCACGTGGTCGGCAGGGTCGGGTAGGGGCGTAGTAGTTGCCCAAATATTATATTGATTGGCATAAGCTGTATTAAACGAGATACAGCCGTTTGCACCTACGACAATTTGGTTGTAGGTCTGCCCATAATAACAAAAATTAAAGCCTATGCTGAGTACACCCGACCAAATGTCATCGGTATCGACCAATTGATTCGAACCCGTTGTATAGGACATCGGCGCATAAGGTATATTGACTACTGTATAGGACTGCGTGCCACCCGACGAGGCTGCCGTAGCCGAAAGCGTTACACACTGCCCACTACACGAATTGACATCAGGTCCTGCATTGACCGAAGGACAAGCGGGTGTGGAGGCATCGGGCGCACAATTCGTACAGCTAATATTGGCACTCCAACCGCTGCTGACATTGGCACCGTCGCTCACAAACCGAAAGGTGAGGCAGCCTGTTGAGGATACGATAGAACCGGGCACGGCTGCGTTCGTTAAGATGCTTGATGCGGGTGCGGAGGTGCTATTGCCGTCATAGACATACAAATAATCGGCTCCACTGCCCGCATCATCTAAGTTAAAGCTCGTAAAGTTCACGGCTATACATTGCCCTGGCGTGGAGGAGCATATTGTGCCCGTAATATTCTGGCTATTGCCGTAGTTGCCCGCGCCACCTGGGTCTTGGAAAGTACCGCTACACATATTTTGTGTGCCATTCGCCAAATTCCAGTTTTGGGCTTGTAATGTGGTGGTGAGGCAGCCTACTGCCCAGAAAAACAATAAAAGTAAATTTTTTTTCATGCTTACGATACAATGAATAGAGTTGTAGAAAGGGCATTATTTTGCGTCAAATGTCGTGATAAAAACGGAAGCAAACAAGTGTTTGGTAAAATGTCGTACCTTTTAAGCAATCTTAACGTTATTTTATACCTAAAAGCGGCTTTTGGCATGAATAGAAATGTTTTTTTACAAAAAAATGACATGCTTTATTGAAAAATATGTAGCCGTTATTTGCAATGTTGGATATAATTTTTGATAATTAATTTGTATGAATTTATAATTATGTGATAATGTAATTATTTATTTCCTAAAAGGTAAGCCCTCCTTACGATACAATACGGGCATTGAGGGGCTGGCATCGAGTTCGAGAGCTGTAACCATCAAATTGAGGTAGTATGCACCATCTTTGACGTGATTGGGTACGTAGATTAGCTCCGTAATGGTGCTGTGCAGGCGAGTATGGTGCGGATATTGCCAAAATGCCTTATGCGCCAGCAATTTGCCGCCGTCCTCTTCTCTATCGACCGAAGGCAGGTCTATCAGCAGATGGGCAATGCCTTGGTGGGCTATCCATTCGGCGGCTTGGTGGTGCAGGTAGGGCGGATTAGCTCCCGAATAGTTGCTATACATTTTTAGGTCATCGTTGGGCAGGGTGCGTATGATGAGTGCTTCGGGCGCGGGTAGCGGTACGAGGTCTTGCAATTGCTCGGCGGTGATAATGCGGCCGCCATTGTCGGTGGCTAGTGGATAAACGCTAATGAGCTGCGCCGCAAACCAATAGCGTTGCAAGCATTGAGGCAATGTATATGGCTCGGTGGCTATGTGCCCCACACATTCGGTATGTGTCCCATTGCCATGCGGATTTAGGCGCACATTCTTAAAATTGACTACTCCACCCAAGCGCGTATCGCCCACAAAATTACCCGCCCTGACGGGTTCTATCTCTACCAAGGGGGCGTAAAAGGCATTGACATTGCGCAAGCCCTCGCGCAGGGGTAGGGCAATTATGATGGGATCCTGTGGCTGCATGGTTTTGTTCGGCAATCCGCAATTTGATGAGGCGGACATGCGGCAAAGATAGGATTTTTTTTTTGTGCCAATTATAGGCAAACGATTTAAAAAAAATCAGATATAGTAGGATATTTGGATGAATTTGTATAATTCGTGGCAAATTTTTTACATTTTATTTTTAATAATTTATTTGTCTATAAATAGAAACCGCACAGTTAGCAGCATTATTATTCCCTATTCAAAAATTGTGGCGATGCGATACGCCATTCATTGCCTAAATAAGGTTCATCGCCTCTGTTGGCACAAAAAAACCACAAAAATCAGCGAATTTTCGCTCCTTTTTCGTACCTTTGCGGCTTACTTTTTCAAATCTCGATAGGTGCGGGCACACCCACCTATACGCACATAGCCAAGCATTATGCTAAATATCATACTTTTTGGTCCTCCGGGCAGCGGAAAAGGTACGCAAGCTGCCATCTTAAAAGAGAAATACGGTTTAGAGCATATCTCTACCGGCGATCTGCTGCGCGAAGAGCGCACCCAAAAAACACCTTTGGGTCTGGAAGCACAACGATTTATGGAGCAGGGTTTATTAGTGCCCGATGCCGTAGTTATTGGTATGATTGGCAACAAGTTAGACGAAAAATTAGCCCAAGTCAATGGTTTTATCTTCGACGGGTTTCCGCGCACCGTAGCGCAAGCCCAAGCATTAGACCAACTATTGGCTGACAAACATACTGCTATCAAAGGCGTATTAGCCCTGCAAGTAAGCGAAGACGAATTGCTCAAACGCTTACTACAACGCGGCTTGACATCAGGGCGCGAAGACGACCGCGATGCCGAAGTTATTCGCAAACGCATTAGCGTATACAACAACTCGACCATTCCCGTATTAGACCATTATGGGGCTATGGGCAAATCGCTCTGCGTCAATGGCGAGGGTAGCATAGAAGACATCAGTTCTGCCTTATCCCATGCTATCAATAGTTTGGGATAGCCCATGCTGTCTCCATTCATCTGCTTTTGTCTCTAATCAAGGATTTGAAAGGGTTTGTTTTCTCTTGTACAAAACAACACGCGCATAAGCACATTCAAATTGCCGCTCCGTCTCGAAATACTCCTCAATGCGCAGTAGGTTTTGAGGGCTGAACTCGTTGCTGATATTCGTATAAGCAATATAAGGAAAGTCGCGCAGAGGGCGTTTTATTTTGTCGGTAAAATGTAGTGTATCGTCGGTCAGATAGACAAATTTAGATGCGCTAAACAACGGAAATGCCGAGCCTACCTCGGCGTAGGGCAATTGCTTGGCTCTTGCGTAGTCAAATAGTTGGCGTTGGGCAGAAAAATAGGGCAGATAGGCTAAGGTCGTATCCCAACTATTAGAAATGGGGTATGGATAAATCCAAGCATGACCACTCAATAATATTGCTGTCAAACCCGCAGCTATGCGCCGCCGACCACCTAAGTACCAAAATTCCGATACTGGCGATTGGGTAGCGGGCGATTGTACCCAACAACGCAATACCCACAGTTGGAACAACAAAAAATAGCTCAAAAAATAGCGCGTCATAATGGGATTATTGCGCAATACTACGATACCTACGTACAAGAACCAAGGTACAAATAGCCATATAAGCCACTGCTTGTCTGTAGCCGACCAAACACCCGCTAACCTGCCCTTCCGCTGCATTTGTATCAATACATAGCCCAACAAGAGCCAAAATGCCACCCGCCCTTGGTCGAGGGTGCGCCAAACTACGATCGCAACATGCCAAAACGCCTGCCCTATCGTAGCTGATTCGTAATAGTGGTTATCGGGTGCCGTAGCCCAAGCCGACTGTGGGTTGTGTACCCAAAAACCTGTTTGCGTATAGTGGTAATTATACCACCCAATTGCCAACAATAAAACCCCTGACATACCCCAAGCAGCTAAGGTTGCCAAACCCCTGCCTTCTTCTAAGGCGACTAAGAAGCGTGCTGCCCAAGGCGGCGTAGCTCTCTGCAAGACTCCACTACGCCATAACTGCGCTGCATACAAGACAAGTTGCCAAAGGCAGGCCGTAGCCAACAGCAATACCGAAGCAATGATGCCGCGCAGACTGACGGCGCACATCAAGCCTACCGCCAATGCCAATACGCCGCGCCTGCGCTGCAACAAAGCCCAGATTGCCCAAAGATGCCCCGCAACGAGTGGCAAATCGATAGCACCCATGACCGATTGCGCCAATACAGCAGGTTCGATAGCCAGCAACAACAAGGCAAACCACCAAATAGCACGCGGCAATAATAGGCGCACTAACGCAAAATAAGCCCAAGCCATGAGGCACATAAATGGCAATGCGGCAAGGTGCGACACCCACAAAGACCGCCCTAATACTTTCCACCATAGCGATACATATAGCGGGTAAAATGGCGGATGTCCGCTGTCTAAGGCATTGGGCAAGATGAGATTGCCAAGCCCGTGTTCGTAATAATGATGCGCAATTTTGGACACCAATAATACATTATCCCAAAAAATGGTATACCCGCCGACAAAATAGTTAGGCAGAGACAAAAGGCAGCGATGGCAATATGATAAGGCGCGTAGCTATGTGTGGGCATAATTAAAAAGCGACAAAAACCCAAATATACGCCATATAAGGCAAAATCAGGGTTTATTTGGGCAAATCCAGCAAAAGGCTATCTTTGCCCCCGCATTGATAGGTATGCCTTATCGCCCCACCACAGCCAATCCACTAAATTCATTCTATCAACATGACGCGCCAAAAAATAGTAGCAGGCAATTGGAAAATGAACAAAACATTGCTCGAAGCCACCCAATTGACCGTAGAACTACACGAAGCCTTGGGCGAAACTTCCCTGCCGCCCCACCTACAAGTGGTATTGTGCCCGCCCGCACTCTACCTCGAAAAAATCAAGAGTTTGCTCACGCTACTCCATGCCGACCACCTCGCCGTAGGGGCGCAAAACTGCCACCAAGCCGCTAACGGGGCTTATACGGGCGAAATAGCTGCCGATATGATTGCGTCCGTAGGTGCCCAATACGTCATCATAGGACACTCTGAACGCCGCGCCTACTATGCCGAAACCAACGACCTCCTGCGCGATAAAACCACCGCCGTTCTGAAAGCAGGTCTGCGCGTCATTTTTTGCTGTGGTGAAAACCTCGACGAGCGCGAAGCCAACCGCCACACACAAGTAGTAGCCCAGCAATTACGCGAAAGTCTATTCGACCTCGAAGCGGCACAATGGCAGCATATCGCAATAGCCTACGAACCTGTATGGGCAATAGGTACAGGCAAAACCGCCAGCCCCGACCAAGCACAAGCCATGCACCAATTTATCCGCCAACTTATAGGCGAACAATACGGCAAGGCTGTCGCCGAACAAACAACCCTTTTATATGGCGGCAGTTGCAACGCTGCTAATGCCGACGAGCTATTCGCCTGTCCCGACATAGACGGCGGATTGATAGGCGGCGCGTCGCTCAAAGCCAAAGATTTCAGTACTATCATCAGGGCAATGAAATAATTTAGGGTGTCTATAATCCACCAAATATCAAACGTCCTGCTTTGAGCGATGGCTCAAAACAGGACGTAGTTAATTCCAGAAAATCGACTGTTTTTTAGAAAAAAACGGTTTTACCATTTTATTTGGGCTACATAATCGGGCAGCATTTGTCGCCAAATAGGCCAATCGTGGTTGGCATTGGGGCGGTCGTCAAGCCAATGGGCAATATTCTTTTGGCGCAGAATATCCGATAAATTATAGTTGGCATCGCGGCACATGTCAAATTCTGATGTACCTAATACAATACCCATCTCGTACAAAGCGGGGTGTTGCAAATGGGGTAAATAATCGGGTGGATTGTTGAAATAGACCGAATCGTCGTAAAAACCTGCCACACGCGACCTAATGTCAAACGCACCGCCCATATTGAACAAATAACCCACCATTTCGGGGTGGCGAAACGCAAAATTAGTGGCATGGTATGCACCAAAACTACACCCGCCTACCCCGATTTTGCCGGTTGGCGATTGCTGCAATAATTGGGGCATAATTTCTTCGAGTATCATTTTTTCGTACTGCAAATGATTCTGGACGCGCTGCGCGGGAGCAATGCGGTTGTTATACCAACTTTCTTCGTCAATGCCATCGGGACAGTATATTTTTATTCTGCCTTCGTCGATGAAATGTGCTACTGACTCAATGAGCTTAAAATCTCTGTTTTGATAGTGTCGCCCCATCGAAGTGGGGTATAGCAAAAGAGGCAGACCCGCGTGCCCAAATATGAGCATATCGAAATTGCGCCCCAGATTAGGCGAATGCCATTGTACGTGTTGTTCGTTCATATTAGTTTAGAGGTGTGTGACAAAAAATATGGCGCAAAGATAGGCATAAATGACCGTCTTTTGCGTTATTTTGTACTTTTGCGTGTTTAATCTGCTAAGATTTCCTCGTATCTAAAAAACACGATAGAAGAATAGGTATCGTCTATTCGACCGACCCCGACTTTGAGTACGAAACCGACCAAGACCAAACACCCGCAACAACGCTAGCACCTAAGCAGCAAAAGTTGCGCGTGCTGCTCGACCGCAAACAACGCGGCGGAAAAACTGTTACCCTCGTGCAAGGCTTCGTGGGCACTGACGAAGACCTCAAAAGCCTCGAAAAACTTCTTAAAAACAAATGTGGCGTAGGCGGCTCGTCCAAAGATGGCGAGATTATCATACAAGGCGACCGCAAAACCCAAATAGCCGCCTTGCTGCAAGAAATGGGCTACAAAACGGTGATGAGTGGCGGATAACCCGCCCCTCCATTCCCATGACTTTTATTGTATGACCTCGACCTAAAAATTTGCCCGTTTTATGCCTCAGCGTTCTATCTGGTATAGCCTTTTTTATCAAAAATGCCCGCGTTGTCGCGAAGGCGATTTGTGGCGCAGTTCGCTGCTACCGCGTTTTCGGGTGTATGATATGTACGAAACCTGCCCAAGTTGTAAGGTTTATTACGAAAGCGAGCCGCAAGTATGGTATGGTGCTATGATAGTTGCCTATATCGTCAGTTCGTTTTTTTTGTTGCTCACTGCTTATATCGCATTTGGTATATTGGATTTGCCTTCGGCGCAAGGCTACGCGCTCATCTTGTTTGTAGCGGTATTGGGTTTTATGCTCAATGCTCGGCTGTCGCGTACACTTTGGATACATTATATGATAGCTTATCAGCCCGATATTTTGGCACAACAAGCAGCTATCCGCCAACGCTTGGCAGCAGGCGCACAGGTACTTGATGTTCGCCCGCGCAAAGAGTTCGAATCCGAACGCTATGAAGGTTCTATCAATATACCGCTCTACGAACTGACCGACCGCTTGTCCGAGCTATCGCCCGACCAGCATTATATTGTCGTGTCAAAAACGGGCAATCGCGCTACCCAAGCTATCGATATTTTGCACCAACACCAATATACCAATATCAGTAACGGCGGTACTTGGCTTGCTTTGTCCGAATAAGTCGGTCGCTCCGAGTGCTACTCATTTATATACATAGCAGCCGACTGTCTGCAATCTCTACCATGCCCCAACACATTCTCATTACGGGTGGAGCCGGTTTTATCGGTAGCCATTTAGCCGACAAGCTATTGCTGTGCCAACCGGATACGTATATTACCGCCGTAGATAATTTTGACGATTTCTATGACCCTCGCCTCAAACACCGAAATATAGCTGCTGCACGGCAAAACCCGCGTTATCGCCTCTTGACCGCCGATATTTGCCAGCCCGACCAATGGCAAAGCCAAGTCGCTCATACTCATTTTGATGCCATCGTACATTTGGCAGCCAAAGCAGGTGTGCGCCCCAGCATCAGCCGACCCCAAGCCTATTACGAAGTAAACGTGCGTGGCACGCAAGTTTTGCTCGATTGGGCACAAAGGAATGGCGTAAAACGATTTATATTTGGCTCTTCAAGCAGTGTATATGGCATCAATCCCAAAGTGCCTTGGGTGGAGTCGGATACCGATTTTATGCCTATCAGCCCTTATGCTGCTACTAAAATAGCCGCCGAAATGTTGGGGCATGTTTATACGCATCTATACGGTATGCAGTTTATCGCCTTGCGCTTTTTTAGTGTCTATGGCGAGCGGCAACGCCCCGATTTAGCCATCAATAAATTTGTGCAAGCCATCGAAGGCAACGAATCCATACCTTTTTTTGGCAACGGCAGCATCAGTCGCGATTATACGCACGTGTCCGATATTACTGACGGCATCATAGCAGCCTTGGGCTATCGCGATACGAATTATGAAATCATCAATTTGGGGAATGGTCATGCCATATCTTTGTCCGATATGGTTCGGTGCTTGGGCGAGGTCATGGAGTGTGAAGTGCGCATAGCGCAACTGCCCGAACAAGCAGGTGATGTGCCTCAAACCTGCGCCGATATTGACGAAGCCCGCCGTTTGTTGGGCTACCAACCTCGTATCAGCCTGACAGAGGGCTTGCGCCAATACGTAACGTGGCATCAAAAGGAGGCTGACGTTTAGCTACAAGCAATTTTTACCGCAACAACGAGATTAACTGCCTTATTGCCAACACCAACAGATGCGCTAACCCGCCCATTAGTGGCAGCGATACGCTAAAAAAGGCATCACCGCTATCAAACCCTCTGGGTATGGTAGCGGTGATGCCAGTATTATCAAAAGGCGGGTTTCTCTATCTATTAGCTTGCAGCAAAGGCATATTTTTATAAAAACTAATCACATCGGCATCTTCATAACCATCATTGAACAATAATTGGCGATATTGCTCGGCGGCTTGGTAAGTATCGAACGCTCCAACAGAATAGACATAGCCGATATTAGTTTGGGTAACGGTCAATACATCGCGGACTTTCTTGCAATATTCCGATTCGATGGGTAGGGGATAAGTAAATGTGCCTAAAAAGACGGCAAATTTCACTTGTTCTACAATCTGCGTACCCGTCGAAATTTCGTCGCCTGTATTTGCAGTAGCAAAGGCATTGGGAGCAAAGGATAAAGCATTACTGATAGTTGAGGCTGTTGCATCTTTGCGCGGATTTTCGCCACCGCTGGCAAATACTAATTGGCTAATGAATAATAGGGTTAGGGCGATGATGTTGAGTTGCATGACGATTGAATTGCAAGTGTTAACGTCTGTCTGACAATCATTTATACGCTCTCTGTTTGCCAAAAGTTGCCATTATACAATGCTTAGTAAATAGCTTGCCGACTTACAAGGCGGGGTTCTATGAGCAGCGGTTGATTGCCGATACACATTAATTTCCAATATCATGCCAAATTTTTTTTCCACGTGTTTTGGAATACTAACAATGCCCACACTTGGGCGGCGGCATCGCCTGCTTGGGGCGAAAAAAGGCGTTGCAACAACTTTTTAACCGCTATGGGATTGAATATTTGTTGCGATTTTATAAAATCTTCGTTCATCAAATCGTTGATTATCAGGCTTTTAAGGTCGGTTTGCAGCCATTTGAGCAGTGGTATCTCAAAACCTTGCTTGGGACGCTTATACAATTCGGGGGGTAAGATTGAACGGAAGGTATCTTGCACAATTTTCTTTTTAAATTGCGGTCGATTTTATAGTGGGTGGGCATTTGGAATGCGAAGTCCGCGATACGATAATCTAGAAAGGGGCAGCGCACTTCGAGGCTATTTGCCATGCTCATCATGTCTATTTTTGTAAGCATATCGCCTTGCAAAACCAAGTGCATATCGGCATAAAGTACGTCATTTAAATCGCCATCGAAAGCAATTTTTGGTATTATTTGGGCGCGTTTTTTATCAAAATCTAGCATATTTGGCGGGTCTATGAGCAAGCGAGCCGCTTGGTCAGCATCTTGTATAGCTGCCCAACGCCAATATCTATCTCGGTGCGTATAGCGGGCACCTGCTGCCAATCGCGCCATTTGCCGTATTTTATTGCCCCAAAATGTTTGTCTTGATTGGGGCAGTAGCTCCCAAAGTGGTGCTGTTTGTCCTATGGCAACTTGCACACAGCGAGGCAGGCGGCGCAATTGATATTCGGCGCGGTGCTTGTGGTAGCCTGCAAATAGTTCGTCTGCTCCGTCGCCGGATAGAGCTACTTTCATCTGCTTGCCCACGTGTCGGCTTAGAATATAGACCGCGATAGCCGACGAATCGGCAAAAGGTTCGTCGATATAATTGAGTGCATCGTAGAAATGGGCAAACAAATCGGCATTGCTCAACGAAAATTCGGTATGTTCGGTGCGATACTGTTTTGCTACTAAGCGTGCATAGCGTGTTTCGTCAAAAAAGGCTCGTCGCGAAAGCCAATAGAAAAAGTGTGCAGATGTGGCATGTGGCGTGCTGCCAATGCCGTAACGACCGATGAGTCGATACCACCACTCAAAAACGCGCCTACGGGTACGTCTGCCACCAAACGCAGCCGCACGGCATCGTCCATCAAATTGTATAATTGTTGTTGTGCTTGTTCGTAAGATAGCGGAGTGGCGTTCTGAGGCGTATAGGGTGCAATTTGGTAATATGTGCCTTGTTTTGTAGTATTGCTTGCGATGTCTATTTGTAGCCAAGTGCCCGCAGGCAATTTGCGCGTTCCCTGTAAAATAGTGAGATTGGGTGGTATATAATTTAATTGTAGATAGGCATACAGGGCTTGGTGGTCGATGTGGCGCGGAATGCCCGTAGCCAACAATGTTTTGAGTTCTGACCCAAATACCCATTGTGTTTCGTCGGCATATAGCCAAAGCGGTTTTTTACCCATGCGGTCGCGGGCAAGGGTAAGCACTTGGCGGTGGCTATCATATATGGCAAAGGCAAAAAATCCATTGAGTTGGGCAAAAACGCTTTCCCCCCAATGAATAAAGCCTTGCAGAAGCACTTCGGTATCGCTGTGGGTGCGTAGTTCTATGCCTTCGGACAATAGTTGTTGGCGCAGTATTGGGTAGTTAAAGATTTCGCCGTTAAACACCATCGCATAGCGTCCTGTTGGGTCGATAAAGGGTTGGTCGGCAGCAGCAGTGGGGTCGATAATGGCTAAACGAGTATGCCCCAACGCTATTCGGGCGTGGCGATAGACGCCGCTGCCGTCGGGTCCGCGCTTCTGCAATGTGGCTACGGCATCGTCAATACGGTCGAGGCGGGAGGGGTGTGAGGCAATAATGCCCGCTATACCACACATAGATAAGATTATGGGTTCTTTCTAATAAGGGCGAAACTGGACAAAATTGAAAGTGGTGAGCTTGGTGCCATCGGGGTTTTCGATGGTATTGCGCTCCGACGTAGCTGCTACGCACGAGTATCCGTGTGCAAGCAGACGCCTTATTATAGCAAAGGTACATGTCATTTCGCCCATGACATGTACGGCGGTAGTTGAGGGAGTAGACTGGCTATGTATTTGTCCGAAATATTGGTCGGCTATCTCTTCGATAGCTGCCTTATCGGCTCGAGGATTTATATTCGGAAATGGTATGTCGTTTATAGTAGATGCCTGTCCGATGTGGGCACCGAGCTTTTGGCTAAGTTCGAGGGCAGCTTTGCGCTGTTCCTCGCTCCATCTATCGGACGGATGATTAGACAGGTTAATGAACATGGTGTTGTAATTGCTGTATAGGCGGTGAGGTGGTTGTTATATTTATTCGTCGCTTGTTTGGTCGCTGTTTGACATGGCTTCGCGGCGTTGCATAGCCGACTCGTTTGGTAGGGGAGGTAGGGTGGTCAGCAGATTTTGGATTTGGGTTTGTAGGCGTATGAGGTCTTCGGGGCGTGCTTTATCTTTTCTATCCATCAATTGTTGGTATAGGTCGGGCAGCCCTACTAAGGGGCGTATATAGATGAGGGGCGTATCGAACAACAATTTGACATAGCGTTGTTGCGGGTCGTTGGCAACTCGTCGTAGGCGTTTGTCTAATATGCGCAATTGTTGCAAGATGGTTTTGGCTTCTTCGTCGCGCAGGCGGGCATGTTTGCGCCCGTCGTCTGGCGTCAAGTCGTTTAGCACA
This sequence comes from Sphingobacteriales bacterium, assembly GCA_016711295.1. Lineage (GTDB taxonomy): Bacteria > Bacteroidota > Bacteroidia > Chitinophagales > UBA2359 > JADJTE01. Next base: position 37,037 of record JADJTE010000017.1, read on the forward strand.
GTTGGTCTGATGCCTTCAAATCGGGTTCGGCGTATGAAAGGCAGTCGCAGCCATTGTTTGATGATTTCGGTGTGTTGTTCGGGTGCGCGTAGGCGCGTTACGTAGCCTTCGAGGTAGCGGTCGGGTATTTGTTGGCGATACTTCCAATTGCGTATGGTGCTATTTGCCAGCAGATAGCGTTCTTTTAGTGCTTGTGCGAGGTCGCTGTTATAAGTTGCCATATCAAAAAGGTGTGGGTAGAAATTAGGATAGAGTAGGGTGGAGGATATTAGTTGTATAAGATAATTTTTTGTAACTATTGTTCTGGTAAAAAAATTAAGGTACTAATTTTTAATATAATTACTTGATAATCAGTTACTTACATTTTTAAAATGGTCTTAAAAATTTTTCTGTTAGAACACTATTTAGGGTATAGGGTTTTGGGTATGGGGTAATGAGTAATATTTATCTAATAATGCCTGGCATCGCTGCATATTCGATTAGAAATGGCTATTTCTCCTACAAGGCTAAATAGTTACATATAATGTTTAGTGTATCGGCTTGTGTGGCGGTACGACTGTGAAGCGTGGGCATTTATTCAATTGTCTTTATTGTTTCGTCTCCGCTTATGTTTCTCACTTTTATTCTCAATGGTTTTTTGTCGCTGATTATTTTACCGTCCCAAAATTCTTTCGATTTTACTCCGTCTTTGATTACATAGCCGAGTTTGTCAATTTTAATTTCGGTGCTGCTGTGCCATTGTCCTTCGGTATTTTCACAGTCAAGAGCAATGAGTTCAATGAATTCTAAACCTTCTTCGCTGATGCTTATAGGATTAAAGGTTTTGCCTTTGGCTATGGATTGCAAATTTCCTTTTTGGTTGAACTCACCGATTTTCTGAATTAGTCGGTCGCTGGTGAATTTGGTGATTTCTATTTCATGCTCTTTTTCATTCTCTCGCAAAGACGCTAAGTCGCAAAGTTTAAAATCTATAATGTCCTCAATTACAATGTCGTGAAGCAGGTTTTTCAGGTCTTTGAGTGCTACTGCAATCTCCGTTGCGTTGTTGTCTTTGATGAATTTTTCTACTTCTTTTTGGTCGTCAATGTCTATGTAATACACGATTACTTTTTTAGCGTTGACTTCCAAATTTTGCAATTCCTGATTGATAATGGTGTTGATGGTTGGAATATCCAACACTTTTTCTTGTGTGTTGAGCAAATTGGGAACGTAAACAGGAACAATGCCTTTTTTACTTTCAGAAATGGCACCAAACCAAAAATTGCTGATGCCTTTTACACCTTTTTGCAAACCCGGAATAAGTGTTGCCAACTTATCCATTGTTTGCTGTGGGTTGCGGAATAAACTTACTCCGTCTTTGATTTCAAGTATCTGGAAACTATCTAAATTCTCTCGCAAAGACGCAGAGTCGCAAAGATTTTCTTGTTTGCTTTGCGGCTTTGCGTTTTGGCGTGCATTAAAACTTTCAATTAATCTATCTCTTACTGTTTGGATGCTGTTTATTCCAACATCTACATGAATAAACCTTCTACCTAAATCATTTGCGACTTTTGCTGTCACACCACTGCCACCAAAGAAGTCAGCTATTACCATTTCCTCTTGGCTACAGGCACCGATAATCCGGTCAAGAAGTGCCTCCGATTTTTCGGTGGCATATTGCTTATTTCCATTAGCATAAGCCGAAATATCAGACCAAAGCGTATCTACAAACTTTGTTTCCAATGGTTTAATCCAATGTTCTATTTTGCCCGAGGGGGATTTTCGTATAAATTCTAATTTTTTTTCTGTTTCTTCCCAATATTCTTTTAGTGTTTTAGCTGTCGAAAACGATTTTTCATATTCTTGAAAATTAAGCAAAGCCTTTAATGCTCTTTCTTTAGACCATTTCCATTGTCCAGAAGTAGGTTCGATGCCTAATATTTCATACCTCATAGTCGGTCTGTCGGCATTGTTCCAAAAATCTTTCCAATAGCCGTCTGGTTTTAATTCAAAATTTGGGTTTTCCGTCAAGACTGCATCAAAAGAGACACTGTTATTATTTGTGTATAAAAACATAGAATCGTGACCTTGTGGAAGTGCATTAATTTGCTCAAACTGTCTCTGCAAATTCTTGGTAATTCGCTTTACGATAATTTCATTTCTGAAATTATCTTCGCCAAAAACTTCATCCATCAATATTTTTACATAATGACCAATATGGTAATCAATATAAAAAAATATCATAGCGTTGTCACTCATTACAGATTTAATTGCCATTAAATTTTCATACATCCAATTCAGATAATCTTCCTTTTGCCATATATCGCCATACATTTTTTCCTCAAATGCTTTGAGTTCGTCAATGTCCATTTCCTGCTCGGCTGCTGCAATTTTTTCAGCCAATTTTGGGTTTCTTCTTAGGTAAACATTTTTTGCATAATCTGCACCGCTGGCAAAAGGTGGGTCAATATAAACCAAGTCCACCTTTATGCCTTTTTCTTTCAGGTATGCACAAGCGGAAATACACTCGCCACGAATAACCAAGTTCTCTCGCAAAGTCGCAGAGTCGCCAAGGTTTTCACCTTCGCTTTGCGTCTTTGCGTCTTTGCGTGAGCCACCAACTGTTTCCAAGGTTTCTACTTCGTAATAGGGCATGCCTCTTTTAATGCGGTCGTAAACCTTATCGTTTTCACGGTAACGCAACACTCGCTGTGTTCGGGTGATGTTGTCTAATATCGCTTGTCCTTCAACCGTGTTGGGGTAATATGGGATGTATTTTATGGGCATAATATTTTGTTCTTTTCTCGCAGAGCCGCTAAGCCGCAAAGTCAAAGATTATTTACAATTCAGATTTTGACGGGTATAATATTTTGTTGTTTTCTCGCAGAGCAACTAAGCCGCAAAGTCAAAGTATATTTACAATTCTGGTTTTTACGGGTATAATATTTTATTGTTTTCTCGCAGAGCCGCTAAGCCGCAAAGCCAAAGGTTATTTACAATTCTGGTTTTTACGGGTATAATATTTTGTTGTTTTCTCGCAGAGCCGCTAAGGCGCAAAGTCAAAGGTTATTTACAATTCTGGTTTTTACGGGCATAATATTTTGTTGTTTTCTCGCAAAGTCGCTAAGGCGCAAAGTCAAAGATTATTTACAATTTTGGTTTTTACGGGCATAATATTTTGTTGTTTTCTCGCAAAGTCGCTAAGGCACAAAGTCAAAGATTATTTACAATTTTGGTTTTTACGGGCATAATATTTTGTTGTTTTCGCGCAAAGTCGCTAAGACGCAAAGTCAAAGGTTATTTACAATTCTGGTTTTTACTGGCATAATATTTTGTTGTTTTCTCGCAAAGCCGCTAAGCCGCAAAGTCAAGGATTATTTACAATTCTGGTTTTTACGGGCATAATATTTTGTTGTTTTCGCGCAAAGTCGCTAAGCCGCAAAGTCAAGGATTATTTACAATTCTGGTTTTTACTGGCATAATATTTTGTTGTTTTCGCGCAAAGTCGCTAAGGCGCAAAGTCAAATATTATTTACAATTTTGGTTTTTACGGGCATAATATTTTGTTGTTTTCTCGCAAAGCCGCTAAGCCGCAAAGTCAAGGATTATTTACAATTCTGGTTTTTACTGGCATAATATTTTGTTGTTTTCTCGCAAAGTCGCTAAGGCGCAAAGTCAAAGGTTATTTACAATTCTGGTTTTTACTGGCATAATATTTTGTTGTTTTCTCGCAAAGTCGCTAAGGCGCAAAGTCAAAGGTTATTTACAATTCTGGTTATTCCTGTTTTTATTAATGGTTCATTAAAGTTTATCAATAGTCCAAGTTTAAGACCTGTCAATCTCAAATAGGTAAGCAATTGTTTGGGATGAACAGGGGCAATGTTTTCTACGGATTTTATTTCGATAATGACTTTATTTTCAACAATCAAATCAGCTCTAAAACCTATTTCCATTTTCAATTCATTCCAAATTACAGGTATTGCTTTTTGTCTTTCTACTTTTAATCCTTGTTTGCTTAATTCAAAATATAAAATTTCTTCATAAACGGATTCCAACAAGCCTGGTCCGAGTTGCGTATGAATGTGATATGCAGTATTCACAATTATTTTTGATATTTCGTTTTCGTTCATCATTTTTAGCGTCTCTGTGTTTAGTGAGCAATTAATCGTTAAAAAACTGGTTTATTTTGTTGTTCAATTTTACAATGTTGGCTTCAATGTTTTTGCTGTCTTCCAAATACAGGAAATCGAAACGCTGATAGCCGAATTTTTCTTGGTTGAGTTTTAAAAACTCGGTTTCTACATAGTTTTTCTTGCATTGAAAAACTATGTCCTCTGCATATAAAGCACCTTTGGTTTCAATCAAAAGCACTTTGTGTATTTTATCTTTGGCGGTACGTTTCACAATCAAAAAATCGGTGGTGTATTTGCCAATGTTTTTCCAATACTTGCCTTCTTTGGCAAAGCAGTTAATTACAAACTCGGTTAAGCCACGTTCGCCGTTGTAGTAAATCTCCAATTCCATTTTCTGAAAGTCGGAAAACAATAAGGCTTTTTGCAAGGTTTCAAATTCAAAACCACTACTTCCGCCGCCGCCAAAATTGTAGGGTAAGTAATGAAATGATTTGTTTTTAGATTTTACAGCCAAACTGAAATCGTAAGGTTCTTTGAATTTTTCGTATGAAGCAAAGGCAATTTCTAATGGTGTGCCTTTTACCATTTGTAAATTCATTTCATACAATTCTCTGATTTTTGCTTCATCTATTGTAAGGGGCAAATTGGTTTTATCTAATTCCAATATCTTTTTGCTGTCTGCTTCGTTGGGGAAAAGTTTTGTGTTTTTCTCTACGTCAGTTAGTTTAGAAGCAATGAGCAATTCGGCTTGTTTTGGAATTACTTCAGTATCGGTTTGCAATTCTCGTTTGATGCTGAACGCTACACGGATTTTTGATTGTATCATATATAAATCATACAACTCATTGAAAAAACGGTTTCCATTTTTCTCAAAAGAAACGGTTTCAAAAATGGCTGTAAGTTCTTTATCGTATTGGTGTAGTTGCGTTTCGGAAATCAAACCGAAACTTTCTCTTGAAATCTGAAAAAGCCATTGATTGTAATTGGCAAAGGCAATTCCTGTTTCGTTTATTATGTCAATAGCTCCTGTGTCAATATTGGAAATTTCGCTGGTGCTGATTAAGGCAGAAGCTTTGAAATCTTCCAAATGCTTGATGATGTTTTTGAGTTTGGCTTTGGTGTTTGCCGTTTCTTCTTCATCAATGCTTTGGTAAGTAACTTTCATTTGGTAAAACTCCACCTTTGGCATTTGCAAATATTCCATACGGTTGATGCGTTCCACCATATCGGGTTTTCCGCTTCGCTTGGTGTTGTTCAGTTCGTCAATGCTGCTGTTTTGTTCTTGTTTCAGTTGTTTGTTCAGCGTTTCGGCATTGTCTTTATTCAACCAAATCAAAGCGGTTTCTTCTTTGTCTTTGTCCACTTGGCGTAAACATCTGCAGGAAGTTTGCAGCACCATATTTTGCGGACTGTCGCCTTTTTGGGAAAGGATTACACCGGTCAAACTTGGGCAGTCCCAACCTTCTTTTCCAACCTGCACCAAAAGAATGTATCGCTTTTTGGAAATAGGTAAATCCAATGAACGAAACTCCAACTCGTTTTCTTTGGGCAAAGAATAGGTTTTGTTTCCTCCGTGATATTTTAAAATTTCAGCAGGATTAATTTTGAGTTCACCTGTTAGGAACGGATAAACTTCTTCTTCCAATACTCCGATGTTGCTACAATAAATGGCTATTTTGGCTATTGCTCCATTTTCGTAAACCTTGTTTTTGTATAAGTTGTCAAAGTCCTCAATACCTTTTTTAATGATTTGAAAGCGGTCAAGGTTTTGCCCGATTTTTACTGTTGGCGTTTTCAGGAATTTTTTAATGGCAGTAACCAACGGATAATAATAAACCGTGTTGGTGATTTGCGAAAACTTAAAAGCGTAATCACCTGCTTTGATAATTTCCTGTTTTTGCAAATAAGGTGTTCCCGAAAAACCTAAAACGGTGGTGATATTTCCTTTGCTGTGCCAATAATTTACGGCTTGTCGCAGTTTTATGTCATCAGTTGCAGCGTGGTGAACTTCGTCTATCAAGATGGATAAATTCGGGATTTGTCCGAACAAGCGTTTAAGGTCGTTGCTGGTGTCTTTTTCTTCCTCGTCCAATTCTAACTCGGTTTGAGCATTGAACTTGAAACTTTCCAAAATAACTTTCTCCGCATTTACCACAAATACTTGCCCAAATGGATTAGGCAAACAAGCATTTACTTTTTGTGCGTTTGGGTTTCTTGCTTTGTTGCTTTTTTTTAGCCGATTTCTGTTCGCCCAATACATCAAACTTCAATAGTTTTTTCAGTTTACTTGCCGATGGTTCGGGCAAAACCCAAGAAGGGTCGTAGTTTTCAATCGTTTTTAAACTTGGAACGATAGAAGATTTTAAGCCCGAAGGAATAAGCACCAAAAAATTATGAGCAAACGCCTTATTGTTCGGTTCGTTGTCGGCAAAATACAAGTCCAAATAAATGAAAGCAGCCATCAGGAAAGTTTTACCTGCACCCATTGGCAAACTCATTAAATAGTCGGCATAGCTTACCTTGTAAAAAATGCTTTTAATAATGGTGTTGTAATCTAATTCAGTTGGTTTTTCAATAATTAGTTTCTCCAATTCGGGAAGCAAAGTGCCTTTATCTGTTTTTGTTCTGGCAAAGTTATAGAGTGCAAAAGCGTCTTTATGTGCGCTTAAATATTCTCTTGCCGTCTGGTTGATATTCAATTTTGAAAGGTCAGTTCCGTTGGTAAAAAATCCCTCTGAAAATAGTTGCCAAAGCGGTTTGTTCTGTCCTTCTATTTTCAAAAACAAATAGGTTTCAATCGCTTCAATTTGCGTATCGCGAAGTTGTCCTTTATTGCGGATATATTTGACCAAATCGCGAATGGTGCAGTCGTCAGACTGTAACCATTTATTTTTTTTGTCTTGTATGATTGTATGCAGCATTATTTTTCTTGTGTTTAATTTTGTCTTTGACAACTTTCAAAACCTATTTATTTATTGGCTTTCATTCGTTTGGCTCAAATTTTCTGATGATAGCCTGATTGGTAGGCAGGCAGAAAAATTATTGGATAAACTGCCGTAAAGCATTGATAAAACTGTCCTGATTTCTCGTCACTTTGCCGTCCAATAGTTTGATGTCAAATGTGTCTAAACGTTTGCTCTGGTCATTATACTCATTTAGGCATACGATGGCACTTTTGACGAATAAACCAAATTCTTTTCTTATGGCATGGAGTTTATAGGCGGTTAGGTCAAAAATTTCTTTATTTAAGTGCGTTTTACACTCGACAACATAAATAACGTTGTTTCGCATTAATACCACATCTAATTCATTAGGCGTAGTATGTTTTTGAATCAATACGCTATTGCCCATAAAGCGGTCATCTAATTGAAATAGATTTTGTATCGTGGTATAGACATATTCTTCTAACCATTGCCCTCGTAAATAATTGATTTCTTTGACCAAAAGTTGGGTAGGGATTGGGGCTTGAAGCCAATAATATTGAGTGTTAGCCGTAAGGTATCAGCTAAATTGGAGGGTAAAGAAGACAGCAGCAGGTTTTGTTCCTGATGCGCTTGATTTTTTAATATATCTATGCCTTTCCTAACATTGATACTATCTTTTGCTTTGGGAGTCACCCTATGTTGCCATAAACGCTTGCTGACGGAAGGGGTTTGTACTAAACTGTATTGCTTGTCGGGGTTTTGGATAGTAATGCCGTAGCCTTTCAAATAATCTTTGAGCGATATGCGATATTCTATGCGTTGGATTTGCTCATTGGCGGGTGGAAAAATTTGCTTATACTCATTTTTGCCAATAGGAATATAATACATTTTGCTGTTAAATCGCGAGAAGAAGCTATAAACGCCTAATGACATTATTTTAGTGCCACCCGTTATATTGACGATAAATTGGAGGTCTGTTCGACTTAGCTGCAATGCCTCTAATTTGGATTCGACATCTGCCAAAGACTCTTCATTGACGACGACTCTTGGGTAGCATTGTTGGTCGGTTATTTGACAGACGGATAATATATTATCTAACTGCCTGCCTTTGTTCATTTTATCGGTAGTGATAAACAGATATTTGTCGGTTTGCTTTGCGAACTCTTTGATAAACAATATGTTGGGTATTGTTTGTTCGGATATAATATTGACCTGAACGGTGTGCATGCGATAATAATGTGATAATTAGATGTCAAATATTTTTGAAGGGGCACCTTCTGCAAAGATAAACCTATTTTATGACACCCATACCGCCTGCCGTTCAGAAATAGCTCCGTACTAAAAATATTGGCGTGCTGTGTAGTCGCACGCTTCAATCTCCAGAAAGAACCTATGAATTGATGCCTTTGAGGGTCTTTAATCGACCAAAAACGGGTTATATTTCCGTTCGTGTCCTATGGTGGTGGGTTGTCCGTGCCCAGAATAAACCTTTACGTGGTCGCCCAAGGGCAGCAATTGTTCGGTAATGCTTTGCAGGAGTGTATCGTAGTCGCCGCCTGGCAGGTCGGTGCGTCCGATGCTTTGATAAAACAATACATCGCCTGCGATGAGCGTGCCCGATGCTTCGTGATAGAGCGATATGCTGGCGGGCGAGTGCCCTGGCGTGAATAAAACCGATAAGGTTGTTTTGCCAAATTGTATGGTATCGCCGTTGCGCACAAATTGGGTGATAGGAGGCGACAGTTCTACGGGCAAGCCCACCATTTTGCCATAGCTTGTGGCGGCTTCTAATACGGCTATTTCGCCTTGGTGTGCGGTTAAGGGCAGCCCGTAGGTATCTGCTACGTAGCGGTTGCCAAATACGTGGTCGATATGGCAATGGGTATTGACCATACGCACGGGGCGCAGACTGTGCTGGGCGATAAAATCGCTGAGGCGTTTTTTTTCTGCCGCTTGGTAGCAACCAGGGTCAATGATAAGGCATTCGCCCGTAGAGTCGTATAAGACGTAAGTGTTTTCCTGAAACGGATTGAACGTAAAATAGGCAATTTCCATTATGCCGAGCAGATTAATGCAGGTATTTAAAATTATGTCCTTCTTCTATTTTTTGCAAAACCTCGTACATGAGGCGTATAGTATTGACTACATCGTCTTGGTGCGTCATCTCTACGGTCGAGTGCATATAGCGGAGCGGCAGCGATAGGAGCGCAGAGACAGTGCCTTTATAGCTATACGCAAACGCATCGGTATCGGTGCCCGTACTATCGCCGCATACTTCTATTTGGTACGGTATTTCGCAGGTTTTGGCGGTATTGATGATTAGGTCGGCAAACTTATTTTGTACTGCCGCCCCAGGGCTATCGATGGTCCTTCGCCCGATTTAATGCTACCATATTTGATGCGATTGATGCCCGGCGTACTCGTATCGTGGGTTACGTCGGTGATGAGGGCTACATGTGGCTGAATGGTACGGCTGACCATAGCCGCGCCGCGCAGCCCTATTTCTTCTTGTACCGAATTGACTACGTATAAGCTATACGGCAATTCGATATTGTTTTCGCGCAGCATACGCGCTACTTGGGCTATCATAAATCCGCCCATACGGTTGTCTAATGCCCGCCCCATGTAGTAGCGTTGGTTGAGGCTTGTAAATTCATCTTCAGACCACCATGCTACCTATCCCGATGCCGAGGTCTAATACTTCTTGTTTGGTCTGACAGCCGCAGTCCAAGAACAAACTTTCTACTTTGGGTGCGGGGTCGCCGTCGCGGCGCAGGTGTATGGCGGGCCAGCCGAAAACAGCTTTTATCGAGTGCTGCATATCGCGACTATAGACGTTTACGCGTTTTGATAGGGCTTGCAGGTGGTCGCTACCGCCGTTGCGATAGACATATAATAGTCCTTCGTCGCTGATATGGTTTACGACCCACGAAATCTCGTCGACATGGGCTTCTATCACTACGCGGTAGGGTTTGTTAGGGTTGATGATGCCGTATGCTGTGCCGTAATTGTCTACTTCGTAGTGGTCGAAATAAGGCTTGGCATAGTCGAGCCATGTTTGTTGCCCGCGCCACTCGCAGCCCGTTGGCGAGGGAGTATTGAGGTAGCGCGTCAAAAAGATAGGGCATCTTCGGTCAAAATTTGTTCGGTAGGGAGCATTGGCTTGGCGATGGCTTTTAGCTGAATGGTCAAAAAATAAGGTGCAAAGATAACATTTATTCCGTTCAAGGTATAGCGTAAATGGCGGAAGTTTTGCCCGAAAAACATTTTTAACGCTTGTGTTTGAGCAATTAGGCATAGCGCGGATAAGGGCATTAGGTAATGCCATACGGATTTGTATTATTATTTTGTAACTATTTAGCCTTGTAGGGGGAACTAATCGAATATGCAGCGATGTCAGGCATTATTAGATAGGCATTGCCCAAAACCCCCATACCCAAAACCCCTATACCCTAAATAGTTGCTATTATTTTAATATTTCTCCGCCTTTGTTCTGAATATCGCGTTTAGCGACAAGGAAAAATGGGGTCAATTTTGACTTCTGAATAAATGCTAAACACGCATTTTGTTAGCTAAATTGCTCGGAAATGCTTACCTTTGCCGTATGAAGATTACAGCACGCGAATTAGCCGCTTGGCTCCATGGCACAATAGAAGGCGATGCCGACATTAGCATTGACCGCCTTAGCAAAATTGAGGAGGCAACAGCAGGCGGGTTGAGTTTTATTGCCAACGCCAAGTACTTGCCCTATGCCCAAACAACAGGTGCGTCCATACTCATCGTATCGGCACAACTAAGCATCGACCCGCCTGTGGCGGCTACTATTGTGCGTGTAGCTGATGCCCAAACCGCCTTTGCTATACTGCTCGACCGATATGCCCAACTGACCGCGCCGCCCCCACCCATTGGTATAGAACAACCTTGTTATATATCGCCCACAGCCAGTATAGAGAAAGACGTATATATTGGCGCATTTGCTTATATAGGACATAACGCGCATATAGGCGCAGGCACGCGCATCTACCCGCATACATATATCGGCAATCACACCCGCGTGGGCGAACAATGTATCGTTTATGCGGGCGTAAAACTATACGACCAATGTATATTGGGCAATCGCTGTATCGTACATGCGGGAACGGTCATAGGTAGCGACGGATTCGGTTTTGCGCCACAACCCGATGGCAGCTACCAAAAAATACCCCAAACAGGCAATGTAGTAGTCGAAGATGACGTTGAAATAGGTGCTAACACCACCATAGACCGCGCTACGTTGGGAAGTACGCTCATTAAACGCGGAGTAAAATTGGACAACCTCATACAAGTAGCCCACAACGTCCAAATAGGTGAATATACCGTAATTGCCGCCCAGACGGGTATTGCGGGCAGCACCCGCATAGGGGCACGCTGTATGATAGGTGGGCAAGTGGGTTTTGCAGGACATTTAAATATAGCCGATGACACCAAAATACAAGCCCAAAGCGGCATCGCCCAAAACGTGACCGAGACCAACCAAGCCTTGATGGGGTCGCCCGCTATTGCCTACCGCAATTATCAACGCTCGTTTATCATATTCAAACAATTGCCCGAATTAGCCACCCAATTGCGGCAACTATCCCGAAAAATAGAAGAGAAAGATAAATAGTGAAATTTGCGATTTTGGATTATCGCCCTAATTCCCGATACCCTTATTCATGTCGAACCACGATGAGCAAGCGGAGCAGCAGAAACCTCTGAGCCTCAAACCTCAAGCCCATACGCATCCGCCCGCCAAACTTAGAAAAAAGCGTCCACGCTCCAAACGTAGTTTTTGGGCGTGGCTGATTGGCGTGCCCCTCGAAATAGTCGGTTTTTTGTTCCTGCTGCTTTTGACCTTGGTCTATTTAGTTCGGCTGCCCTCTATCCAAACTTTTATCGTAGCGCAGGCAATCGGTTATGTCTCTGCCAAAACCGAAACACGCATTACTGCCGATAGCATATATATAGACGTATTTGATAAATTATATTTTGAAAATTTATATGTCGAAGATTGGGATTGTGATACGCTTTTATATGCCGAAAAATTAGCTTTGGGCATACATAGTTTTGATATTTGGAAACAAGCCTTACACCTCAAATCGCTTGATGCCGATGGTCTGTATGTCAATCTGCACCGCGAAAAGGGCGAAATGCTGAATATAAATTACGTATTATCGGGATTATCGAGCAAAAAATCGGGCGAGGCTGCTACAGATACAACGGCTAAACCAGTTAAAAACAGTAGTATCAAACCCTCTATTACTGCCGAACGCCTGCACTTGCGTCGCTTGCGTTTTGGTTTAGACGACGGCGAAAGTCTAACCCAATTAGCCATACACCTGCGCGAAATAGACCTACAACTGCACGGTTTTGATATAGCCGACCGCTGCTTCGAGTTCGACCGCGTATTGCTCGACCAACCCGTCGTATCATTGCGCATAGGCGACAAACCCGATAAGCCCGACAAACCAAGCACCGACATCGTACACATCACACCCAAAGGCTGGACATTCGATGCCCGACAATTGCAACTCCGAGACGGCGCATTTGCCCTTACTGATGAGGGCGGCGATACAACCTGGCACGAGGGAAATATCAATTTCAAAAAATTGCGCGTCAGCCGCCTCGAAGGTAATGCTACCAACTTGCATGTAGCCAACGATACGATATTTGCTGCATCAATACAACTTGCCGCACGCGAACAATCGGGTTTCGACTTGCAGCGTTTGCAAAGCAGCCCCATGACCTTTACGGCGCGTGGGTTTGAACTGCAGAACCTATACCTGCAAACGCCTAACTCGCGCTTAGGCGACTACTTGCAGATGAAATACCGAACACTCGAAGATTTTAGCGACTATTTTGTGAACCGCGTCCGATTCAAAGCGCGATTTACACCCAAATCGGTCTTTAAGTTTCGCGACATCAACTATTTTGCCGACGACATATCGCGCGAGCCTTATTTGCAGCACAATCTCGACCTACCTATTTACGTGCACGGCGAAATAGGCGACAAGGTCAATAATATCAGTGCCCGAAAAGCAAGTATCGGGATAGGCAATACTCGCATCGAGGGCGATTTTAGCATTAATGGCTTGCCCGACGTTAAATCGTCGTTTATCGATTGTAAAATAACACGCCTCACTACCTCCGTAGCCGAAATACGAAAAATATTGCCGCCAAAGGTACGCCAAAAAATACCCGCCCAAATAGACCCCTTGGGCAATATAGCCTTCAATGGCAGTTTTACGGGATTCCCTTCTAACTTTGTTGCCTACGGCGATTTCAAAACTAATATAGGACAGATAAAGTCAGACCTAAAAATGGATTTACGGAGCAAAGCAAAGTATTCGGGCGATATTGCCGCCACCGATTTTGCTTTGGGTACGCTGCTGCACCAAAAAGATTTGGGCAATATTACGTTTAGTGCTAATGTAGATGGGCAAGGCTTTAACCTCAACGAATTGTTAGCCGACATTGACGCGCGTGTCGAGCGGGTGGCGTATAAGGGTTATACGTATCAAAACATAAATATAGATGGCAATTTTGACCGCAAATTTTTTAGCGGCGACCTCGCCATTAATGACCCCAACGTCAATGTGGATTATTTCAAGGGAACAGTCAATTTTAATACCGCTACACCCGAACTCAATTTTAAAACTGCCATTAACCGCTTAGACCTGCGCCAATGGGATTGCTATCGCCCGAACAAGAAAAACAATTTGGATGGGTGATTGCAGGAAAAACTGAAATTGACCTAAAAGGCAATAACCTCGATAATATAGAGGGCAAACTGAAATTAGAAAACGTAGCCCTACAAACGTCTAAGCGCAGTTTTAATATCGAACGCTTAGAAGCGGCATCGTTCTTTTTGCAAGGCAAGCGCGAGTTGGTCTTATGGGCTGATATGCTGAATGCAAGACTCAATGGCGATTTTAATTTTAAAGATTTTGTGCCATCTGTTCAACGCTATTTGCATCACTATTTTCCGTACCGCTTTCCTTATGTAGCAGCACGCCCACAAGAAATTGATTTTGTAGTAGATATAAACGACCCCAAAGGAATTTTGAAAGAATTTGTGCCGCAAATAGATACTTTGCCCAAGGCAATTCTAAAAGGCAACTTTGATTCTGCCAACTATAACCTCAACCTCACTGCCGACATAAAACATGCCGTATTGAGTGGAACGGGTTTATACAATTTTCAATTTGATGCCCAATCCGACCCGCACGACCTCCGTTTCGATACCCAACTTGATAGTTTGCATATAAAAGGGGCACCCAATATTCCGCTCTTAGACCTAAGCGGTATAGTATATAACGATACCATTGACTTTGAACTACGCGCTGCCGCTGATACGGCTGCTTATAATGCCCATATCGATGGCTTGCTATTTGCCAACCGCGATACGCTGACCATGCGTTTAGATACTACCATCTTGGTATCGAACTATAAGGCTTGGAAGGCTACAACAGGCATGTTCATATATAAAGATAAAAATTATTTCAAAATCGAGGACTTGTTATTGGCACAAGGCGACCAACGCATAGCACTAAGCAGCTATCCCGATAGCCAAGTAAATAATAAAACGACAATATCGCTTGACAATATCAATCTGATGGATTTTAGTTATATAAAACCCATTGGCACATTGGGCATAGAAACCCAAATTTCGGGCGATGTGGACATCGACGACTTGTTTGGCAAACAACTGATAAATGCACAATTATTAGCCGCCAATTTTGTATTTCGCGGACAAAAGATTGGTGATATTAACCTAATTGCCGATAAAGAAAAATCGAGCAACCACCTCAATCTGGGCATCGAAGTAGGCAGTAGCCACGACTATGAAATGAGCGGTAAGGGCTATGTAGCATTGCCCGAGAAAAAGGGCGATAAAGTAATGATAGATGTAGATGCGGATATAAAACGCGGCAACCTACGCTTTTTAGAAGCATTTTTGAGCACGGTTGTGTCGGATACCGAAGGCGAAATGCGTGGCAACCTCAGTTTTAAAGGCAATATAGAACACCCCGCCATCAGTGGGCAGCTACTTACACGTAATGCCGCCACTACTGTGGATTATTTGCAAACCCGCTATCAATTGCATAACCAAATTATACAGTTCGACAATAGCCGATTGCGCTTTGATGATATAATATTAACCGACCGCGACCAAAATACGGCTACCCTAAGCGGTATGTTCAATCTAGGCAATTTCAAGAATATGTTTATGGATATACGCATGGAGACGAACAACTTTTTGTTTCTCGATACTAAAATTGGTGATAATGATGCTTTTATGGCACTGCTTATGGCAAGGGCTATATGACTATCCGCGGACCAGTCAATAAACTCGATTTTTATATCAATGCTACGTCCAATCGCGGTACGGCTATCTACTTGCCCCTAACAGGAGAAGTAACCACGTCCGATAACCGCATTTATACGTTTATGCCCAAGCACAATGCCAATGACGCAAGCAAACCTAAACGACCCGCCGCCACCGAGCAAGAGCCAAGCGGTATGCGCGTCAATCTGGACTTAGATATTACGCCCGATGCCGAATTGCAGATGATATTCAATTACCAAGCAGGCGACATCATACGCGCACGCGGCAAAGGCAATATGCAGATGAACATCAGTACCATAGGCGATTTTACCTATGCTATGTACGGACGCTACGAAATAGAGCAAGGAAGTTATAATTTTACCTTGCAAAACATTATCAATAAACACTTTGTAATAGAGCAAGGAGGTACCATCGTTTTTTCGGGCAACCCCTACGATGCACAACTCAATATGAATGCCGTATATGACCTCAAAGCCTCGCGCTCTGATTTTTTGACCGAAGCCGAACTAACCACCCTAACCGACAACGAGCAGCAAGAACTAAAACGCCGAAGCGATATAGCCGTTGCCCTAAACCTAAGCGGCATATTGTCAAAACCCGACATCAAATTTAACCTCCGATTTCCGCAGAGCCAAGCCACCCGTGCCGACGATTTGGTGCAAAGCAAACTAAACGAGATGTTAAGCAACGATGTGAACGAACTAAACCGACAAGTATTTGGTCTATTAGTACTCAATCGATTTATGCCGCCCCAACGCTTAGATTTTGACGTAAAATCGGGCAGTCTCACTACATTGAGCGAGTTTGTATCGAGCTATTTGTCGGGTATGCTCAACGAAATTTTGCCTTTCATACCCGAAGGCGGCGAGATAGGCGTAGCATGGCGCAACTACGACAATACGGGTAGCGGAACCTTAGACCAAACCAATGCGCAGGGCAACGAAATAGAATTAACTTATGTACAGAAAGTCAACGACCGCGTTGAAGTACAAGTAGGCGGCAATGTGGACATCAGCCAACAAGGAGGCAACAGCGTGTTTGGCGGCGACTTTGTAGTGTCTTATAAAATTACGCCCGACGGACGTGTCAAACTAAAAGCGTTTGGCAAATATGACAACGATTTGCTGACAGGCGAATTTTATAAAGCGGGCGGTAGTTTGCTCTTGTCCAAGGAGTTTGACAGTTTGGACGAATTATTTAGGACAGCCGATAAAGTGAAAAAATAGTGGTTTTTTTACGGCTTTTTCCAATGCCATGCCTTGGGACGAGTAAAAGCCCTAAGACCCTGATGCGATAGCGTAGCTCCTATGCCCGAATGTTTGCGCCCGCTCCAAGGCAGGGCGGCACTCACGCGGTCGCAGCAATTCCAATAGCCTGTACCTACGTCAAGGTTGCGCAAAATGGCTTGGGCACGGTCGGGGTCGGAGCTATAGACAGCGGCGGTCAAGCCATATTCGGTATCTGCCATTAGGCGTTGGGCTTCTTGGTCGTTGGCTACGCGCATGATGCCTATGATAGGTCCGAAGCTCTCTTCTCGCATAACAGCCATGTCTTGAGTTACATTTCCCAATACGGTTGGGGCAAAATAGTAACCTTTGCGGTCAGCGAGGGCTGTGCCACCATATAGCAGTGTCGCGCCTTTGGCTAAGGCATCGGCTACTTGTCGTTCTAATACGGCTATTTGGTCTTTGCGCGTCATCGCACCCAAATAAGTGGTTTCGTCTAATGGCGAACCTAATTGCCATGATTGTACTTCGGCAACAAAAGCGGCGATATAAGCATCATAAACTGCTTGATGGACATAAATACGCTCGACAGCACAACAACTTTGCCCATTATTATAAAATGCGCCATCGGCAGTAGCGATGGCTACGGCATTTATATCTGCCACATCGTCTGCTACATATAAGGGGTCTTTGCCGCCTAATTCTAATTGACAAGTCACCATTTTAGGAGCTACGCGGGCTTGTATCTGTTTGCCCGTAGCGTAGGAGCCAGTAAAGAAATAGCCATCTAAGGGCAGGTCTAAGAGTAGCTCGCCCGTGGTTTTACCTCCTATTGCCAATTGAAAAACAGAGTCGGGTACGCCCGCAGCTTTGAGCAGCCGCTCTATGGCAGAGCCAGTAAGCGTGGCATATTCCGAAGGTTTGTATAACATGCAGTTGCCCGCCAACAAGGCAGGCACTATGACGTTTACACCTACTAAATAGGGATAGTTCCATGCCGATATACTGCCGATAACGCCCAATGGTTCGTAGCTGATGGTTTCTGTCAATTCATCGTTTTGGGTCATTGTTTCGTCGCTGAGGTATTGTTCGGCGTGGTCGAGCAGCCAAGTGATGCGCCCGCAAGCCCCGCGTATTTCGTTGCGCGATTGGCGTATAGGTTTGCCTACTTCTATACTCAATACGCGCGACAAGGAGTCAATCTCTTGTTCGAGCAAGGCACGGAATTTTGCTATTACTCCTATGCGGTGTTGTAGGGTTTGGCGTGCCCACGAGGGTTGTGCCATACGCAGCAATTGCATTTTTTTCGACAATAAGTCGGCATCGTCGGTTTGTATTTCTGCCAGTATCTCTTCGGTGGCAGGATTGATTACAAGCATGGTGGGGTTATGGATTTTAGTATATAGGTAGCTCAGACGCTTATTTGTAGGCGATAATGCGTGGCTCTATTTTTTCTCATTCAGTTTGCGCAATAGTTCTTCGATTAGTTTATCTTTTTCGTGTAGAGCCTGTTTTTGTTCTTCTAATTCCTGTCTTTGTTCTTCTAATTCTTGTTGGTATTTTCGTTCTTTTTCTTCAAACATAGCGTTGATGGTTCTCCATGCTTCTTGTTCTATTTCTATTTGTTTCCGTTCTTCGGGGTCTGTTCCAACATAGTGCAAAATATCTGTAATTGTTTTGAGTTCGTCTATATCGGGTTCGTGCGCAAAATTTTGGTGATTTCGCGGTTATCGGTAAAATTTCGTTGTTCAAATACGCTTAATAATTTGTCTAATTTTGTTTGGTATCGGTCAGTTATTCGTTCGACTTGCACGACAAAGCTATCGTGGGTTAGTTTTTCTACAAATTCGCTTTTTTTTGAGCAGAATGGTTTTGTTGATCAGGTCTTTATAGTTTCGTTCTACTTTGATGCATGGGGTTTCAATTTCGGGTAGCGTAAATCCGAGTATATATATGGTAGTGATGGGCAAGATGGCGTTTTCGTTGTTTATTTTGTCTTCTTTTTTGTATTGTTCGGCTAAATAATTGCGAAATCGCATTAAATCGATGGGATTTTTTGCTTTTTGTATTTCTATGAGCACTTTTTTATATTCGCCGCTATCGTTTTTGATGGTGGCGATAAAATCGAGTCGAAATACGGCAATGCCTGCGAGTTCGTTGGTATATGTAAATTCTTGTGGTTTTATTTCGATAGCTTCGATGGTTTGTTCTAAGAGTGTGCTAATGAAAAATTTAGCCACTTTTTCGTTTTCCATTAGTCGTTTGAACACTACGTCGTATATGGGATTTGCGATAATCATTTTTATTCTGCTTGGTTTGGTGATGGTGGGGGTATGGGTTTTAGTATATAGGTAGCTCAGACGGTTATTTGTAGGCGATAATGCGTGGCTCTATTTTTTCTCATTCAGTTTGCGCAATAGTTCTTCAATTAGTTTATCTTTTTCATGTAGAGCCTGTTTTTGCTCTTCCAATTCTTGTTTTTTTTCGTTCAATTCTTGTTTTTTTTCGTTCAATTCTTGTTTTTGTTCTTCTAATTCCTGTCTTTGTTCTTCTAATTCTTGTTGGTATTTTCGTTCTTTTCTTCGGAACATAGCATTGATGGTTCTCCATGCTTCTTGTTCTATTTCTATTTGTTTCCGTTCTTCGGGGTCTGTTCCAACATAGTGCAAAATATCTGTAATTGTTTTGAGTTCGTCTATATCGGGTTCGTGCGCAAAATTTTTGGTGATTTCGCGGTTATCGGTAAAATTTCGTTGTTCAAATACGCTTAATAATTTGTCTAATTTTGTTTTGGTATCGGTCTGTTATTCTTTCAACTTGCACGACAAAGCTATCGTGGGTTAGTTTTTCTACAAATTCGCTTTTTTTGAGCAGAATGGTTTTGTTGATCAGGTCTTTATAGTTTCGTTCTACTTTGATGCATGGGGTTTCAATTTCGGGTAGTGTAAATCCGAGTATATATATGGTAGTGATGGGCAAGATGGCGTTTTCGTTGTTTATTTTGTCTTCTTTTTTGTATTGTTCGGCTAAATAATTGCGAAATCGCATTAAATCGATGGGATTTTTGCTTTTTGTATTTCTATGAGCACTTTTTATATTCGCCGCTATCGTTTTTGATGGTGGCGATAAAATCGAGTCGGAATACGGCAATGCCTGCGAGTTCGTTGGTATATGTAAATTCTTGTGGTTTTATTTCGATGGCTTCGACGGTTTGTTCTAAGAGTGTGCTAATGAAAAATTTAGCCACTTTTTCGTTTTCCATTAGTCGTTTGAACACTACGTCGTATATGGGATTTGCGATGATCATTTTTGTTCTGCTTGGTTTGGTGATGGTGGGGTTATGGATTTTAGTATATAGGTAGCTCATGGTTATTTGTAGGCGATAATGCGTGGCTCTATTTTTTCTCATTCAGTTTGCGCAATAGTTCTTCAATTAGTTTATCTTTTTCGTGTAGAGCCTGTTTTTGCTCTTCCAATTCTTGTTTTTTTTCACTCAATTCTTGTTTTTTTTCGTTCAATTCTTGCTTTTTTTTTCATTCAATTCTTGTTTTTGTTCTTCTAATTCCTGTCTTTGTTCTTCTAATTCTTGTTGGTATTTTCGTTCTTTTTCTTCAAACATAGCGTTGATGGTTCTCCATGCTTCTTGTTCTATTTCTATTTGTTTTCGTTCTTCGGGGTCTGTTCCAACATAGTGTAAAATATCGGTGATTGTTTTGAGTTCGTCTATATCGGGTTCGTGCGCAAAATTTTTGGTGATTTCGCGGTTATCGGTAAAATTTCGTTGTTCAAATACGCTTAATAATTTGTCTAATTTTGTTTGGTATCGGTCAGTTATTCTTTCGACTTGCACGACAAAGCTATCGTGGGTTAGTTTTTCTACAAATTCGCTTTTTTTGAGCAGAATGGTTTTGTTGATCAGGTCTTTATAGTTTCGTTCTACTTTGATGCATGGGGTTTCAATTTCGGGTAGTGTAAATCCGAGTATATATATGGTAGTGATGGGCAAGATGGCGTTTTCGTTGTTTATTTTGTCTTCTTTTTGTATTGTTCGGCTAAATAATTGCGAAATCGCATTAGATCGATGGGATTTTTGCTTTTTGTATTTCTATGAGCACTTTTTATATTCGCCGCTATCGTTTTTGATGGTGGCGATAAAATCGAGTCGAAATACGGCAATGCCTGCGAGTTCGTTGGTATATGTAAATTCTTGTGGTTTTATTTCGATAGCTTCGATGGTTTGTTCTAAGAGTGTGCTAATGAAAAACTTAGCCACTTTTTCGTTTTCCATTAGTCGTTTGAACACTACGTCGTATATGGGATTTGCGATAATCATTTTTATTCTGCTTGGTTTGGTGATGGTGGGGGTATGGGTTTTAGTATATAGGTAGCTCAGACGGTTATTTGTAGGCGATAATGCGTGGCTCTATTTTTTTCTCATTCAGTTTGCGCAATAGTTCTTCAATTAGTTTATCTTTTTCGTGTATAGCCTGTTTTTGCTCTTCCAATTCTTGCTTTTTTTCATTCAATTCTTGCTTTTTTTCATTCAATTCTTGCTTTTTTTCATTCAATTCTTGCTTTTTTTCATTCAATTCTTGTTTTTGTTCTTCTAATTCCTGTCTTTGTTCTTCTAATTCTTGTTGGTATTTTCGTTCTTTTTCTTCGAACATAGCATTGATGGTTCTCCATGCTTCTTGTTCTATTTCTATTTGTTTCCGTTCTTCGGGGTCTGTTCCAACATAGTGCAAAATATCTGTAATTGTTTTGAGTTCGTCTATATCGGGTTCGTGCGCAAAATTTTTGGTGATTTCGCGGTTATCGGTAAAATTTCGTTGTTCAAATACGCTTAATAATTTGTCTAATTTTGTTTGGTATCGGTCTGTTATTCTTTCAACTTGCACGACAAAGCTATCGTGGGTTAGTTTTTCTACAAATTCGCTTTTTTTGAGCAGAATGGTTTTGTTGATCAGGTCTTTATAGTTTCGTTCTACTTTGATGCATGGGGTTTCAATTTCGGGTAGTGTAAATCCGAGTATATATATGGTAGTGATGGGCAAGATGGCGTTTTCGTTGTTTATTTTGTCTTCTTTTTGTATTGTTCGGCTAAATAATTGCGAAATCGCATTAAATCGATGGGATTTTTTTGCTTTTGTATTTCTATGAGCACTTTTTATATTCGCCGCTATCGTTTTTGATGGTGGCGATAAAATCGAGTCGAAATACGGCAATGCCTGCGAGTTCGTTGGTATATGTAAATTCTTGTGGTTTTATTTCGATAGCTTCGATGGTTTGTTCTAAGAGTGTGCTAATGAAAAACTTAGCCACTTTTTCGTTTTCCATCAGTCGTTTGAACACTACGTCGTATATGGGATTTGCGATAATCATTTTTGTTCTGCTTGGTTTGGTGATGGTGGGGTTATGGATTTTAGTATATAGGTAGCTCGTACGGTTATTTGTAGGCGATAATGCGTGGCTCTATTTTTTCTCATTCAGTTTGCGCAATAGTTCTTCAATTAGTTTATCTTTTTCGTGTAGAGCCTGTTTTTGCTCTTCCAATTCCTGTTTTTGCTCTTCCAATTCCTGCCTTTGTTCTTCTAATTCTTGTTGGTATTTTCGTTCTTTTTCTTCGAACATAGCATTGATGGTTCTCCATGCTTCTTGTTCTATTTCTATTTGTTTTCGTTCTTCGGGGTCTGTTCCAACATAGTGTAAAATATCGGTGATTGTTTTGAGTTCGTCTATATCGGGTTCGTGCGCAAAATTTTTGGTGATTTCGCGGTTATCGGTAAAATTTCGTTGTTCAAATACGCTTAATAATTTGTCTAATTTTGTTTGGTATCGGTCTGTTATTCTTTCAACTTGCACGACAAAGCTATCGTGGGTTAGTTTTTCTACAAATTCGCTTTTTTTGAGCAGAATGGTTTTGTTGATCAGGTCTTTATAGTTTCGTTCTACTTTGATGCATGGGGTTTCAATTTCGGGTAGTGTAAACTGAGTATATATATGGTAGTGATGGGCAAGATGGCGTTTTCGTTGTTTATTTTGTCTTCTTTTTTTGTATTGTTCGGCTAAATAATTGCGAAATCGCATTAGATCGATGGGATTTTTTGCTTTTTGTATTTCTATGAGCACTTTTTTATATTCGCCGCTATCGTTTTTGATGGTGGCGATAAAATCGAGTCGAAATACGGCAATGCCTGCGAGTTCGTTGGTATATGTAAATTCTTGTGGTTTTATTTCGATAGCTTCGATGGTTTGTTCTAAGAGTGTGCTAATGAAAAACTTAGCCACTTTTTCGTTTTCCATCAGTCGTTTGAACACTACGTCGTATATGGGATTTGCGATAATCATTTTTGTTCTGCTTGGTTTGGTGATGGTGGGGTTATGGTTTTTAAATTGCAGTAAAATATTTATACAAAATATAGTTGATTGTATTTTGGTACAATTGGTAGAATGCGTATTTTGCAAATATACACCATGTTTTCCCGAATTGCAGTTTGTTGTTTGTCTTTTTTGAAAAAGATGCCGCCCGTCGGCAAAAGTGGGGCTAATCCATTCTTCGCCTTAGCTCATAATCAAGCCATTTGGGGCTGATATTTTTACCAATAATAATGCCGCGCTCATCGATGACATAAGACGTAGGCAATTGGTCGAATTGGAAAGTTTTTACACAGTCGGCACCAAAACCGCGTGGGTCGTGCAGGTTAATCCATTGTAGGCTATCGGTGGCTACGGCATTGAGCCATGCTTCGCGTTTATCGTCGAGCGATACGCTTATAATTTCGAATCCCGTGGCTTTGCCAAAACTGCGGTAGTGGTGGCGGTGATATAGGTGGCGATATTCGGGGTGTGTTTCGCGGCAGGGGCGGCACCACGAAGCCCAAAAATCGAGCAATACTATTTTTCCTTTGCCTACTTCGGATAGGCGAATGGTATCGCCGTTTGCATTAGGCAAGGCGATGTCGGGGATATGGCTGCCATTGACTAATTTTCTTTGCTGCAGGCGGTCAGGCACAGCAGCCAAGTACTGAGGCAAGCAAAAGCTATCAGATATCGAAGGGTAGGCATTTTTTAAGGATATTGGCGGTTCGAGAAAAATGTGCTTAGGTGGTACTTAGCAATGTTTGGCTTGTGGGTTTGGATATTGACTACGTTATCACGGTCAATGCTTGCGGCAGTAGGCAGATATGTAGGTGTTGTGCGGGTGCGGCTGCTTCTCCGTCTATATGTACAAAAGTAGGTTGATTTGTACTAATACTTGCCTCGTCGGTATGTATCAATATGGCTTCTTTGAGCGAGTTGAGGTAGCCTTTAGACACCATACCTAAGATATATGGCGTTTTCCAGCGCGGAAAATCGCGCAAAATCACCAATTCAAATTGTCCGTCGTGCATATCGGACGTTTGGGCGGTCATGCCGATACCATAGCCATATACACCCGAGTTGCCCGCCGTAACGATAAACGCTTTTTCGCGCCATATTTTGCCGTTGGCGGCAACCTCTACGGTCTCGCTCTCGTATTGGAATAGGTGCGCCAATATTTTTTGGGTATAGCCCCACATACCGCGCAATTTGTTGTGATGAAAATCTTGTACGACCAAGGCATCGAAACCAATGCCCATAGTACTAAAAAAATATTGCTCATTGACCTTACCCACATCAATACGCATCGTATAATAACGATTGATGGTATATAGTGCCTTTTCTATATCGAACGGAATGCCCAATTTATACGCCAAGCCATTGCCCGACCCCATCGGCAAAATGCCCAAAGCTACTTGTGTGCCTACCAATTCGGAGGCTATCTCGTTGATAGACCCATCGCCGCCCGCCGCTACTACAGCATCAAAACTTGCCATGACTGCCTGCCGCGCAATTTGCGAAGCATGACCGCGATAAGAAGTAAAACAAATATGTATCTCAAAACGGTCGTGTTCTAAAATACGTTTGGCTAAGTTGGGTACGTGTGCCTTGTAGCGCATACCCGCAATAGGGTTTATAATAAATAAAATTTTTTTCATTTCGACTAATTAGCTTAAATCGCCAATCGGGACGCAAAAATACGCCAAATGTGCGTAGAATACTGTATTTTTGCGCCCGATTTTAGCTATTATTTTATTCCATGATTCGATATATATTTGTATTATCTATTGCCGCCTTGCTCGGCAATCCCTTAGCTACGGCGCAAGACGTGCGCACATATAGCAATGAATTTTTATCTTTGGGCCTAGGCGCACGCGCTTTGGGTATGGGAAACGTGCAAGGTGCGCTTAGCCAACGACGTTACCGCTGCCTACTGGAATCCTGCGGGCTTGACCCGTATAGACAACTTTCAGCTCGGCTATATGCACGCCGAATGGTTTGCGGGCATTGCTAAATACGACTATTTGGGGCTTGCCTTGCCAATCGCCGACAAAAAACGTGCACTCGGTTTGTCGATATTGCGCTTTGGCGGACAATATACCCAATACGCTCAATATCATCGAACCCGATGGCAGCATCAATTACGACAATATTGAGGCATTCTCGGCTGCTGACTATGCCTTTTTGCTCTCTTATGCCCAATCTATCGGAAAGGTACGCATAGGAGCTAATGCCAAAATTATACACCGAATTGTAGGTAGTTTTGCCAAATCATGGGGCTTGGGGCTTGACTTAGCAGCCCAATACGATGCCAGCAGCCGCCTATCCTTGGGGCTTACCCTCAAAGATTTTCCTGTCACCTACAATACCTGGGGCTTTTCGTTTACAGACGAAGAAAAACAATTGCTCGCCATGACCGATAATGTCATACCCGTCAATTCAGTCGAGCTGACAGGGCAACGTAGCATCTTGGCATTGTCGTACAGACAACCATTAGGCGCGAAAATGAATATTACCGCCGCCCTTGACCTCGATGTCACTTTTGACGGCAAACGCAATACCCTTATCAAAACCGATGTGTTTTCGATAGACCCACATTTGGGATTAGAATTTGACTACAATAAAATAGTATTTCTACGTGCGGGATTCAATAACGTGCAAACCATCAGCAACGACCTAACCGGCGACGAGACTTTATCAATACAACCCAATGTGGGTGTGGGCTTCCGCCTAAGCGATAAAAAGAACCATCGCATTCCCGAAATCAAATTGGATTACGCTTTCACAGGGCTAAACCGTTCGTCAGAAGGTATCTATTCGCATGTTGTATCGCTTATTGTTGGTTTGAGCAAAAAGAAAAACACCTACGCCCGACACATCGCACTTGTAAAAACATAATATATTGTGTTTATTGTGTATTTGTAACTATTTAGCCTTGTAGGAGGAACTAATCGAATATGCAGCATGTCGGGCATTATTAGATAGGTATAGCCCATTACCCCATACCCAAAACCCTATACCCTAAATAGTTACGTGTATTTGTAATAATGCATTTAATTTGATTTTCATGGCGTTTTTTTATTTAGGCACGATGAATCGCGCCGCTACGTTTTATTAAATACAATATTTATATATATTATGAAAAATAAAATTATCTTATTATTTGTCGGAATTTGTTGTATTTTGTGCCAACTGATTGCCGTTGCACAAACCAACACCTATCGCAATGAGTGGATAGATTATAACAAAACCTACTACAAAATAAAAATAGCCAAAGACGGTTTGGTGCGCATTCCTACTGCTGTACTCACCGCTAATGGCATTCCGATTAACGGCGCAGTACTGAAAATGTACCGACACGGACAGGAGATACCCCTATTTGTCAGCACTAATGGACCAATGAGCGACGGCGATTATGTCGAATTTATAGGGCGCAAAAATGATGGAACGCCCGACAGCAAATTGTTTAGCAATCCAAAATGGCAACTCAGCACCGACAACAGTTTGTTTACCGATACCGCTGCGTATTTCCTCACTTGGGATTTGACTGCTGCCAACGCTCGATTTCAAACTATTGCCAATAACCTAAGCGGCGACCTACCACCCAAAGAGACATTTTATATACACCGCGACCGATACCACTACTTAGAAACACACTCGCCCGGCGAACCCTTTCATAATTTGGGCAATGTAAATAATTATTATGCCGATTTTGGCAATGGCGAAGGCT
Organism: Sphingobacteriales bacterium; assembly: GCA_016711295.1. Taxonomy (GTDB): domain Bacteria; phylum Bacteroidota; class Bacteroidia; order Chitinophagales; family UBA2359; genus JADJTE01. The sequence continues at coordinate 63,757 of JADJTE010000017.1, forward strand.
GGGTAAGTTCTGTTATTTTGGAGGGCAATACCATGAACCGCACCATTCAGACCCCTGCCGCTTATACAGCAGGCGGCGGCGTAGCGCAGTTCGAAACACGCATTGTGGGTAGGTCTGATAACTATTTTCTTATCCCCGACCACCATACGCGCATTGGCATAAACGGCACCGTAGTCAAAGATACGACATTTGAAGGGCATATCAGCCCCATATTCAAGTTTTCGATACCCATAGCCGATTTGAGTAGTAGTACTACGCTGGGCTATACCGCTGTGGGCGACCTCATACCCGCCCTGCCCCTGCCCCAAACACCTGTAGACAAACTATCTATTGCCAGTTTGTTCGTTGCTTATCCGCATACATTTGATTTTAATAATGTAAAAAGCCGCCAATTTGAAATAGATAACGACGGCGATAAGTATATCGAAATAAGCAATTTTTCGGGCGGAACTGCGCCCATACTCTACGACCTCAGCAACCGACTGCGCCTGATACCTGTTATTGACAATTCTTCGGGAACTAACATATACAAATTTTTCCTTCCTCAAATAATAGGCGGCGAAGCCAAACGCTTGCTATGGGTGTCTAATACTACCGACCCTACAACCGCCACTACGCTTACTGCCAATCAATTGCAGCAACGCCAATTTATCGATTATAGCCAAGCCGCCCAACAAGGCGATTATCTACTCGTGAGCCACCCCAAACTCATGACAGGCGACACGAACTACGTAGCCGAGTATGCCGCCTATCGACAATCGGCACAAGGGGGTGGCTATCAACCCGTAGTAGTCGATATTGAGCAATTATACGACCAATTCGCTTATGGCGTGGATAAACACCCCTTAGCCATCAGTCATTTTGTCAATTATGCAATGGATACATGGGCGATACAACCCAAATTGCTGTTTTTGGTGGGCAAGGGCATTATGTACAACAAAACGCGCTATTGGGCAAGCGATTATGCGGCTTGCTTGGTGCCTACCTACGGACTGACCCCCTCCGACGGTATGTTGGTGGCTCGCAACTCTTACCGACCCCAAGTAGGTGTGGGTAGAATTCCTGCCTTGAACAACTACGAAGTAGGCATTTATTTGGATAAAATAAAACAGTATGAAGCTACGCCTACTTGCAGCAAAGCCGATAATTTGTGGCGAAAGCAGGCACTTCACTTGTCCGGAAGCTCGAGTATCGTAGAAATGACCGAATTTTTGGAGATATTAGAGAACAATAGAAAAATTTATGAAAACGACACCTTATTTGCAGGCAAAGTTGTGCGCACCTTTCAAAGAGTTGATGCCAGCTATGGACCAACCGAGTTGCCTTCCGTTACACCCTATATCAACAATGGGCTTAATATTATGTATTATATGGGGCACTCCACCTTAGAAGGTTGGTTGGTCGACATCAAATCGCCCTTAGATTATAGCAATTTTGGCAAATATCCGCTCATTTTATCCAGCTCTTGTTATGTAGGCAATATTCACGAGTCGCCCAATATCATCAGTATGCCCGAAGAATGGCTATTTGCTGCCAATCGCGGCGCAATAGGTATGTTGGCTGGGGTGGGTTTTGGCTTTCCGCCTTATATGCGCCTTTATACCGAAACGCTATATAAAAACTTCTGCCGCCAAACGTATAATCAGCCTTTGGGCACGGCTATACAACGCACTGTTACGCAAACCGATTCGTTGTCTTATACCACAGGCTTCGGTTTGGCGCGTAGCGGAGTCAAACTCACAGCACAGGAATACACCCTCAGCGGCGACCCTGCTATAAAAGCTAATGGATACGAACAGCCCGAATTAGTGATAGAATACAACTCGTCAGGCACGTCGGACGTTTCGCTTGTACCCAGCAATCTATTGACAAGCCTCGACTCGTTTGCCGTTAAAATAGCCTTGACCAATTTGGGTAAATGGACACCAGACAGCATCACCATACGCATCGACCGACAATTGCCAAATGGCAACAGCATAGTGGCAGCATTGCGGCGCGTAGCTACCCCAGGCTACGCCGATACGCTGCTCATATACATACCTACAGGCGGCAACGAGGCAGCAGGAGACAACCAATTTACTGTCACCGTAGACGCAGATGCCGAGATATCCGAGCTATGCGAAGAAAACAATAGCGTTACGTTTAGTGCTTTTATTTTTTCCGACTTATTGCTACCCATAGCACCTTGCAATTTTTCGATAGTTAATGCACCGCAGGTAACGCTCTATGCTTCTACGGGTTTGCCTGCCGCCCTATCGCTGCCCTACAAAATAGAAATAGATACGACCGAATTGTTCAACAGCCCCTTGCGCCAACTTACACTACTCAACAGCGAGGGGGCGTTATCAAATGGACGGTCCGGCAACTTGCAAACCAACCGCGTATATTATTGGCGTGCCAGCCAAGTACCTTCGTTTGGCGAAGCCTATAATTGGCAATATTCATCGTTTATACACCTACCCGGTGCCGACAAGGGTTGGAATCAGTCGCATTATTACCAATTTTTGCGAAACGGCTACCGCGATATGACCTTGAACGATAACCGTCAGTTAGAATATACCAAGTTTCCGCATGTCATCACTTGCACTAACGACCAAGATAATAGCAGCAATATTACCTCTACCTTAGATGTGTTGCAATTGCTAACTGCTAATAGTGTATTGTTTGGCTGTGGCAGCGGTGGCGGGCTTACCTTTGTCGTTTTTCGCGAACAATATGTGCCTGCCAACAATTCGGTTGATGTATTGCCCCTTATTTCGACCGTCAATGACATGGATTTACCTACTTGCCAAAGACGCGGTACCTATGGCAATTTGCAGCAAGGCTACCAAGTGCCTGCTTTTGAATATAGCACTCATACTGCCGAACAGTTGGACGCACTTACTAATTTTATTACCAATATCATACCTACGGGCGCGTATGTATTGGTGTATAGTGCCAATAATCATAATATGAACAACCCTAACGGCAATGACATTATCAATACAGGCGGCTATATGCCCGCGCTGCAAGCCTTTTTCACAGAGTTGGGAGTGCCGCAGGTGAACGACCTAAACCCCAACCAACCTTTTATTGCGTTTGGCAAATTGGGCGATGCCGCTTTTGACGCGCAATTTACCAGCCCCACTACCGACCCATTTGCTCCCTTTACACTCGAAGCCAATTTTGATACCCGCCTATCTAATGGCGAAATAACCTCGACCCGCGTAGGACCTGCCAATGCTTGGAACAGCCTCGTATGGCAAGCCACGGGTGCCGAAGCAAGTGCTACGGATATTGCCCAAATAACGGTATCGGGCATTACTGCCAATGGCACCGAAACCGACCTAATGACCACTACCCAAACCCCTATCGTTGACCTAAGCGGCATTAATGCCGACCAATATCCATACCTACGCCTACGCCTTGCATTGGAAGATACCACCATACGCACGCCCAAGCAATTGCAATATTGGCGGGTATTACACCAGCCCGCAGGCGAATTGGCTATCGACCGAAAAGCCCATTTCGTATTCCAGAGCGATACCGTACAAGAAGGGCAACCCATTCACGTAGAATTTAGCTTGGTCAATGCGTCGGGAGCGGCTATGGATAGCGTATTGGTGGGCTATACGGTCTATAATGTAGATAATAATACATCTTACCCAATTCAGATACCACGACAAGCACCCGTAGGCGCGTGGCAAAGCATCATTGCCCAAGCTACTTTTGCAACCAACGGAATGGCAGGCAACAATATCCTGCTTATCGATGTGAACCCCAACGGCGACCAACTCGAAAAATTTAGGTTCAACAATTTTATGCAAATACCTTTTTTCGTTACCTCCGACCATATTAACCCTATTATCGATGTGACTTTCGATGGGCGGCATATCCTCAACGGCGATTTGGTATCGGCAAGCCCCGAAATCGTTATCCGAGCCAAAGACGAAAACCCTTATTTAGCCCTGAACGATACCGCTGGGTTTAGCATCAAAATTGTACACCCCGATGGCAGCGAACAACCCATTGCTTGGAACGACCCCGCCGTGCAGTTTATACCCGCCACCACCAGCGCAGCAGTAAGCGGCAACAATACAGCTCGTGTAGCCCTAAGCCCCAATTTTAATGTGGCAGGTATATACGAACTCGTTGTGAGTGCGCGCGACCGCAGCAACAACATATTTGATGCCAATCAATACCGCATTGCGTTTGAAATAGACCCAACACCCAAAGTATCTAATGTGCTAAACTACCCCAACCCATTCACAAGCAATACCCGATTTGTATTTACGCTATCGGGCAACGAAATCCCCGAACGATTTTCGATACAAATCATGACCGTGAGCGGGCGCGTAGTACGCGAACTAACCCAAGACGAATTGGGAAGCCTATATATAGGACGCAATATCACCGAAACAGCTTGGGACGGCACCGACCAATTTGGAAATCCCTTAGCCAACGGATTATATCTCTACCGCGTAGTGGCATATATCGACGGAAAAGCCTTAGAACTACGCACCAATAACGCCATAGATAGCTATTTCGAAAATGGAATCGGAAAAATGTATTTGATGCGTTAAGGTAACAGAAAACCAACTTGAACCTAAATGCGGATAAATGTCAATTGATATTTATCCGCATTGTTCAATTATCTGCATTGGAAAAAAAAATCTAAATTTTAATAATATATGAATTTGTCAAAAAGTATTGCCCAACACCTACGCGCCGTATACACAGGCGGCAATTGGACTTGCTCGAACCTAAGCGAGCATTTAGCAGATATTACTTGGCAACAAGCTACGCACAAAGTACAAGGCTTCAATACCATTGCTGCCTTACTCTATCATATTGCCTATTATACCAAAGTGGGCTTATGTGTTTTGCGCAACGAACCCATTGAGGCAAACGACAAGTATAGCTTCGCGCACCCACCCATCAATGATGCTGCCGATTGGCAGCAATTGATAGACCAAACCTTAGCAGAGGCAGAGGCATTAGCCCAACTCATAGAGCAATTGCCCGACGCGCAAATGGGCGAAACCTTTTTTGCTGAACAATACGGAAGCTATTACCACAACCTAAACGGCATAATAGAACACGCTCATTACCATTTGGGGCAAATTGTGTGGCTCAAGAAAATGATAGCTATTGAACAAGAACAAACTTAGTATTATCAAAGTACTGCCTCGCATAAACATCAAAAAAGGTTCGGCTCTGCACCATAAGCAGAACCGAACCTTTTTAGGAAAAAACAGATCATTTACAACGCGAAAGAGGCAAAAATTTATGATGTGAGCTTATCTTCGCTGTCTTTTTCGCTAATGGCATCGCGCAAGTTGACGGGTTTGGCAGAAGCGCGGCGCATTCGCATATTGAGCAGTTCGAGCGCAAAAGAGAAAAACATCGTAAAATAGACATAACCTTTGGGCACGTGTAGGTGAAGCTCTTCGGGCATACCTTCGCCGATAAGTGTTACGCCGATGAGGATTAAGAAACTCAATGCCAACATCTTCAAACTGGGGTGGCGTTCGATAAAATCGCTAATACTATTGACAAATATCAGCATTACCAGCATTGAAATAAGTACGGCAATTATCATAATAGACAAATGGTCGACTAAACCCACAGCGGTTAATATTGAATCGAACGAGAAAACGATGTCGAGCAATACAATTTGTATAATGATTTGGGTAAAACTTGCCGCTTTGCTTGGATTGCTATCGCCTTCTACGCCCTCCAATTTATCGTGTATTTCGGTAGTGGCTTTATAAATAAGGAAAACACCGCCTAAGAGCAAGATAATGTCGCGCCAACTAAACCCGTAATGCGCGATATGAAACACGGGGTCTTTGAGGCTCACTAACCAACTGGCAAAAGCCAATAGAATGAGGCGCATACCCAAAGCCAAGCCTAACCCGATGCGGCGAGCAAGCGGCTGTTGTTCTTTGGGAAGTTTACCCGATATAATGGATAAAAACACCAAATTGTCTATCCCCAACACGATTTCCATGAAAGTCAGGGTGACGAGGCTCAATAAATTTTCGGGAGTAAATAGTATGTCCATAATATAACGAATACAAAAGTATGGTAATGCGCCACAGGTCATTGCTCATGCTGCGCATTACCCATATAAAATTAAAGGAAGTAGGCGATTAAGCAGGTAAGTTCATGCCGTCCAAAACCGACATCACGTCCTTGACGGCATTGGCAGATTGGTTGAGTAACGCTTTTTCATCTTCGTTCAATTGTAGTTCGATGATTTTTTCGATACCATTTTTGCCCAATACGACGGGTGCGCCCAAGTAAATATCGGTCAATCCATATTCGCCTTGTAGCCACGCGCAGCAGGGGTAGATGCGTTGCTCATTGCGGACGATAGACTCGACCATTTGGGCGGCAGCAGCACCAGGAGCATACCACGCCGAGGTCCCCATGAGTTTGACCAACTCGCCGCCGCCGTTTTTGGTGCGTTCGACGATGGCATTGAGGCGGTCGGCGGCGACCAATTCGGTTACAGGAATGCCCGAAACAGTTGTGTAGCGGGGTAGCGGAACCATAGTATCGCCGTGTCCGCCCATAAGCACAGCTTGTATGTCTTTGGGCGAGCAACCTATTTCGCTGGCTAAAAAAGCGCGATAGCGGGCGGTGTCTAAGATGCCCGCCATACCAAACACACGCCGCGAATCGACTTTGGCAGTAAGGTAGGCGCAATAGGTCATTACGTCTAAGGGATTCGATACTACGATAATGATGGCATTGGGCGAATGTTCGATGACGTTGCGCGTTACCGATGCCACGATATTGGCGTTGGTGCCGATGAGGTCGTCGCGGCTCATGCCCGGTTTGCGGGGTATACCCGACGTGATGACCACAACCGACGAACCAGCAGTAGCCGAATAATCGTTGGTAACGCCCTTGACGCGAGTGCTATAATAATTGATGGGGGCTGCTTGCCAAATATCTAAGGCTTTGCCTTCTGCCAAGCCCTCTTTGATGTCTAACAAAACGACCTCTTCGGCGTAATTGCCGCGTGCTACTACGTCGGCGCAGGTAGCACCTACGTTGCCCGCACCGATAACAGATATTTTCATACGGATAAAAACTTGGTTGGGAGTTTAGGGCGGCAAAGGTACGAAAAAAATGAGATTCTTACTTTTTTGAGGAGTATTTATCCTTATTATCTACTTCGGTAGTTTGATATAGTGTCTATGCGATAGGTTGGGTATATGGTCAAAAGAAATCTTGTAAGGCTGCTACGTCGTAGCTTGGGGCACTATGGCTGCCTACCCAGAAAGACGGCGGTGCATCTATCAGCAAACATAGGACTGAGTCGCGTTCGGTGGTTTTATCTTTGAGTAAGGTTATTATTGCCGTTTTTATTTTGCTCAATTCTTTGTCGCTACATCGATAAATGATAAATAGCGATTTTTGGATGCGTGTACAACCCAATTGCCGCAGTTTTTTTGCCAATTTGCTGCGCAAGGGTGTAGCCGCAATATCATAGGCAATGCAGTAGGTGTTCATAGTCGTGGGTATGTGGTGGTCGAGGTACGGAGATTTAGCGCAATTTTTTTATGCCAAGTGCAGCCAATACCGCAGTTACGATAAGTGCTACAAGTTGGTAAAATTCGGATAGGTAGAGCCCTCTCGGTGCGGGTTGTTTTTTGTGTTCGTTATTGGCGGCGAGGTTGCTAATCTCCTGCGAGCTTAGAGATGTAGGGTGGGCGCGGTGTCGGTCGGTAGGCACTTGCACGATAGAATCAGAGGGCATTTTATAGAGCCAAAACCGCACACCGCCATGCCCGCCGCAAGCACCACGCCCCGCATTTTCTTGCACATTATAATCCATACAGATGCAGCCTATTTTTTTGCCGTCGGTGTTTGGGCTGCTATATCGGGTGCTTTTTTCGCCCTCTATATCCGAGGTTCTGAAAATGTTCCACCAATCGTCATCGTCGTCGCCATCGTTATTATCCGTATCGGTGGTATCGGGTTCGGCAGCGGTTGGAGGCAGTTTGGCTTCTTGGGTCGAGGTTTGGGCTGTGTGTATAGGAGGCTAAACCCGCATAGCCATCCTATTAGCAGCGCGGTACGCCATCGGGATATTATTATTGGTCGGGGCATAGCAATTGACGATTTAGGGTTAACGATTGAGGCAAATCAATATTCGCCCAATATTCAGACGATTTATGATTTATGATTGGTCGTAACTATTTAGGGTATGGGATAATGGGTATGGGGTAATGGGCAATACCCATCTAATAATGCCCGAAATCATTGCATATTTGATTAGAAATAGCTATTCTTGGGGACTGCCCCTATAAGGCTAAATAGTTACGATTGGTCTAAGTATTGGTAGAGTCAAAATTGCGCATTTGAGTAGCTAATAGTTGTGCATTGAGGTCTATTTGTAGGTTTCGGCGCATTTGCCTACCGTGATACATAGTTTTTTGGTTCAGGAAGTTGAGAAAAGCCGACACAACTATATTTTTTTGTGTTGTTAGGCGCACGCCTTCGCCCTCAATCTCGACAAATGCGTCGAGGTTGATCATATTTTGCTGGCATAGCCCAATGGCGGTTATGTCAGCCCCAAGGTCGGTATGGTTCTATGCAGTCATATACCATCGTTATTTTTTGATATTCGTCGGCGTGCAATATGCCCATATACGGGTCTATTCCTGCCTTGACCAAAGCCATTTCGACCATTACATACAACATACCGTATAAATAATTGAGCAAGGAATTGAAAGCATCAAAGGCAGGGTGGCGCGAGCGTTTGTCGAAATAAAACGTGGCAGGTAGGCAGTGCGCAATAGTTCCGGAAGTAATGGCGCGAGGCATTTCCCTCCCAGCCGCGCAGCATGGGAGCCTGCTGCTCGAAGTCGGCGGCATTGTCGGGAGGACTCCATGCCGCTAACTGCTCGCTGACGCTATTAATAACGCGGTCGGCTTTTTGGTATTCGTTGGCAAAATCGGCTTGTTGCCATAGTGGGCTTTGCCGCAGTTGTTGCAATACGTCGTATTGAGCGGCTATTTTGCGTAGCAATTGCTGTCGGGCCCAATCAAAACCTCTTGGGTGTTGGGCAAACAAGGCCTGTTTTTTGCGTATTGTAACTATCGAACCGTAGGCTTGAGTCCAGATAATGCCCTTTGGGCGGTCGATACCGTCTATCAATACTACGGGTATTTGGTTCTCTATTGCCAACATCAGGGCATTGGTGCTTACCCCTACGCCCTTGCTCAAAAAAATGGCATTTACTTGACGGACAGGCAGTAGGTGTGCTTCGCTGTTTTTGGGTTTTACACAAAACATTTGGTTTTTTACGCTCAAATAAGACCCATAAGAATCGATAAACAGTTGCATAGGCGATAATAGGGTAGGGGAGATGGCAGGCGCAAAATCATTGCCAAGCTATGGTGCGTATGGCTGCGTAATATTACGCATTATGCTTGGTTTTTTGACCCAATTTGCGTTACTTTTTTTTAAGATAAATAATACCATAAAAATAATAATTTAAAATTATTTGTTTTATTCATGCCGCAGCACATTAGAAACCAGCAAATAAGCAAAAGTGAGCCTTTTATATGCAGTTTTATCGGCTAAACCTTACCTTTGCCCTACCCATTATATGAATACAGCCCTGTTAAGCGCAATATTTTTCTATTTTCATTATTTCGACCTGTTTATGCAACACATTTACACCTTATTATTCTTATGCAGCCTCGTTTTTATTAGTCCTCACTTGTTAGGACAGGGTAATTTGTCGGGCAAAGTAGCTGACGAGAGCGGCAATGCCCTTATCGGAGTTAGCATTTATGAGCGCGGCACGCTCAACGGCGCGGTTACTAATTTAGAGGGGCAATATTCGCTTACCTACAAAGGCACGAAGCCCGTTATTGTGTTTAGCTATATTGGCTACCAAACCCAAGAAATCAGCCTCGCAGTTGGGCAAAATTCCTTAGATGTGGTGCTAAAAGAAGGCGTTACGCTCAATAATGTTGAGATAGTCGGCAGCCGTAGCCTCAACCGCTCGTCGACCGAAACGCCCGTAGCTATCGACATTATAGATGTGCGCGACGTGACCAACGACGTAGGGCAATTAGACATTCACCAACTTTTGCAATATGCTGCGCCCTCGTTTAATGCCAATCGGCAGAGCGGTTCTGATGGCTCTGACCACATAGACCCCGCCACCATCAGGGGTTTGGGACCCGACCAAACTTTGGTGCTGCTCAACGGCAAGCGCCGCCACCAATCGTCTCTCATCAACGTATATGGCACACGCGGGCGCGGCAATACGGGCACCGACCTCAATACCATTCCGGCGGCAGCTATCGAGCGCATCGAAATATTGCGAGACGGCGCAGCAGCCCAATACGGCTCTGATGCCATAGCGGGCGTTATGAATATTGTACTCAAAACGGGCGCATCACCCCTAAGCCTCAACGTCAATGCGGGAGCGCACCAAACGCGCAATGTGCCTGACAAATCGTTTGACGGTTTTAATACCCAAATCAATGCCAATTACGGCATAGGCATCGGCGAAAAAGGCTATGTCAACCTGACTGCTGATTATTGGATGCGCAATCATACGAACCGCCCTGCCGACGCAGGTTTGCCCGTCTATCGCCGACAATTTGGCGACGCTTCCTTAGACCAATTTACAACTATGTTTAATGCCCGCATCGATTTGGGCGAAAATAGCCATTTTTACAGCTTTGGGGGTTATAACCAGCGTTCAGCCGATGCCTACGCTTGGACGCGCTTTGCCGACAGCGACCGCAATATACCAGCCATATATCCCAACGGTTTTGACCCCATCATACGGTCGGTCATCAGCGACAAATCGCTCTCGGCGGGCATACGCACCCGTTTGGCGCATTGGGACGCCGATTTTAACAATACTTTCGGCATTAACCGCTTTGGGTTTTTTGTCGACAGCACCCTTAACCGCTCTTTGGGTATGGCAACGCCTACCCGTTTCGATGCGGGCGGTTTTCAGTTTAGCCAAAACACAACGGGCTTAACGCTATCGCACTATTACGATTCAGTGCTCAAAGGCACTAACGTAGCTATGGGCGCAGAATATCGCATAGACAACTACCAAATTTTTGCAGGTGAAGAAGCCTCTTGGCGCAACTATGGGTTTATAGATACCGTTGTAAATGGCGTAGTGACCACCTTAGATAAAATGGGCGTAGCAGGTGGCTCGCAAGGTTTTCCTGGTTTTCGCCCTGCTAACGAGGTCAATGAGACGCGCAGCAACTTGGGCATATTTTTAGACTTTGAATTTAATATCACCGACCGTTGGATGCTTGGTTTGGCAGGCAGATACGAGACATATAGCGATTTTGGCAGTACGTTTAATCCCAAAATAGCTACGCGCTACGAAATAAGCAAAAATTTTGCCTTACGCGCTTCGGCAAGCACGGGTTTCCGCGCTCCTTCCTTAGCTCAGGTCTATTACAATTCGGTCTTTACCAACGTCATACAAGGCGTGCCCATCGACGCGCTCATCGCCACCAACCAGAGCAATGTAACTCGCGCCTTGGGTATACCTGCCCTGACCGAAGAGTCATCTCGCAATGCGGCGGCGGGTTTTACCCTCAAATTGGGCAAAGGTTTCACAGCTACTGTAGATGGTTATTTTATCGATGTAAAAGACCGTATCGTGCTCACGGGTTCGTTTGATGCTACCGACGAGGGTTTGCCCCAATCGGTGCGCGATGCTTTGAACGAACTAAAAGTAGGTGTCGCACAATTTTTTACCAATGCCGTAGACACGCGCACTAAGGGCATCGATGTGGTATTGTCCTATTCGCGCCATTTTGGCGAACACCGCCTACGTACTTCTTTGGCAGGCAATTTCAACCAAATGGAGGTGCTTGAAGTCAAAACTAACGAACAATTGGCAGGCTTAGAAGATTATTACTTTGGACCGCGCGAAAAAGCCTTTTTGTTGGCATCGGCACCGCCCTCCAAAATCAACCTCACCATAGATTATAAATATCGCAAATTAAATGTTAATGCTCGTGCCGTGCGCTTTGGTGGTGTTACACTTATAGATTGGTACGACACCGAAGACAAATATGCCGCTGCTACAGTATTCGATTTGTCGGTCGGCTATGAAATATGCAAATATTTTGGGATTACCTTGGGCGCATCTAACCTACTCGACGCATATCCGAACAAAACAGATGCCTCCGTAGACGACGATGGCGACCCCAGCACTCCCGACTATCATACCGTAATGGAAACCGAAGGCGGCGGCATGTGGGACCCCGTACAAATGGGTATGAACGGGCGTTATTTGTTTGCCCGCGCTTCGTTCAAATTATAAGTAGAAATCGCCATTTTTTTGCTTGTTATTCGTAGCGCGATGTTCAAAAACCGCGCTACGAATAACAGACAATCCCCAAAACATTCGTTATGGGCAGAAAAAACGGCGAAGGTATTCTAAACCCTCCCGAATGATACAATTATTTAAAACGTCATCATGGTTGGCTTTGGTCGTATTGTGGTTATACACTATTATGCTCAATGCCAACCTTATTGTCCATTTGCCTGACATCGCGCTTGCCGATACCGCTACGCCGTTCTATGCCGCTTGTGCCTCGCTCATAGAACGTATAGGAGGAGATAATCCCTACTTGCCTATAATGCTTTATGTAGGCGCAGTTTTTTTGCAATCCATTATGCTCAATGCGGCGGTCAATAATTATCGTTTGTTCGAGTCGCGCAATTATGTAGTGGCATTGTCTTATATTACACTCGCCGCTTTGTTCAATGAATATCTATATTGGAGCGCACCCTTTTTAGCCGTGTTTCCGCTCCTATTTGCCTTAGAACGCCTTATGAACAGCTATGACGACCATACCTATGCCGAACCTTACGACGTGGGTTTGTCGGTTGGCATTGCTTCCCTGCTCTATCTGCCTGCGGGTATATTGTTTTTATTTGCGGTCATATCGCTATCGATGTTGCGGGCTTTTACGTGGCGGCATTGGCTCTTGTGCTTGGGCGGCATTGGCACTGCCTATTTTTTGGTCGGTACTTACTATTTTTATACCGACCGCCTCGAACAGACGGTCATTACCCATTTTAGCCATGTCACAACAGGCGTAGCCCATATCAAGCTACAATTTTGGCAAGTAGGAGCAAAAATGCTCTTGTTGGGCGGCGTATTGCTGCTGGCATTGGGCTATTTTCAGCAAGAATATTACCGCAGCATGGTCAAAATACGCAAATATATGACAGTTATCACTTATTTATTGGCAGTAGGCATAGTTATGTTCTTTTTTATCGAGCGTTTTACCTTAGCACCGCTTGCTACGACCCTCGTAGGCGCGGCAGTGCTTTGGGGTTATGCCCTATATCATATCCGCCGCACCCGCACCGTGGAACTGCTGCACCTTAGTTTGATGGCGGCTATTTTGTTGTTACAATATTTATGACATTTATTTTGATGTATACTTATTCGTGATTCGCTGCCTACCGAGCATTTTCAGCGTTACTTACGCAGAAATGTAGCTCTCTTGAAAAAATATTGCCTTGTGCCTACGTCATCGATATTTCCACAAATTAGAGCAGAACCGAAAGATAGCCCATAAACCTTAGCCTAATAACCATGACCAAAAAAATTCTTATTCTGGGTGGCACTGCCTTTGTCGGGCGTGCTATTGTAGAGCAACTTTGTTGAGCGGCGAACAATACGACATCACGCTGTTTAATCGCGGCAAGACCAATGCCGACCTATTCCCGCAATTATCTCGCCTGCACGGCAACCGCGAAATAGCCGCCGATGTAGCTGCTCTGCCCGCCACCGATTGGGACGCAGTTATCGATGTATCGGGCTATTTCCCGCTATCACTCCAACGCATAGTAGATAAACTTAGCGGGCATGTAGGGCGTTATGTCTTTGTCTCTACTGCATCGGTATATAATTTTGCCGAAGCCACAGGCACACCCATCACCGAAGATTTCGCGCTCGAAACGTGTAGCGAAGCCGAAAAATCTGACATGGTATGGCAACTTATGGCAAACGCAAAGTTGCCTGCGAATCGGTATTGCTGCAAAGCGGTATAGATACAATTGTGCTGCGCCCGCCGTTATCTATGGCGCAAACGACCTTTCGACAGGCATTATTACTGGCTGTATCGCGCCAAAAAGCAAAGCCGCATTATGATACCCGCCGAAACACATAGCGCAACCCTGCACAACGCGACCTATGTAGGCGATTTTGCCCGCATCGTCGAGGCTGCTTTGCACGTTGCCCAACACCGACAAATATATAATGCCGTCACGCACCCAATAGCGTCGCTGCGCGAGGTAGTACAAGCTATGGCAAAGGCACTAGATACTAACCCGCAATGGATAGATGCACCAATTGACTTTTTAGAAGCAGAAAAAATACAGCCTTGGAGCGATATTCCGCTTTGGATAAATGGCGATTTTTTAGCCTTAGATAATAGCCGCTTGCTTGCCGACCTACAACCCCAACTTACTCCCATGACCGATTCGTTTGCTCAAACTGCGCTATACTACGAATCGCGCGGCTGGCAAATACCCAAAGTAGGCATCTCGATAGAAGACGAAGAAGAAATGTTGTCTATTTTAACTGTTTAGCGGCACCCAATTGACGATTTCGCTATCATTACAATAAATATACGCATTAAAGATGTCCCATTTTTTTGCCGACGAAGGTTGGGCTTTGAGCGATTTTGCCCAATATTTTGCCGTTCATTGCCCTAAATGTCAAGGAAAAGCCGAAGTAGATGCAAGCAAACGCCTTCGGTGTGGTGCCTGTTTTCATACCGAAGTAGAAGGGCATTGGTATGGCGGAGCCGAATTGTTAGTACAAGTAAAATGCCGCGAATGTTACGCACCCATTCAAGCACGCGGAACGTGGTTGGGCAATTGGAATAGGCTAACGACTACTTGCTCGCGCTGTGGCGACACCTGCCAATACGAGGGTACTTTGATAAAGTTGCGATGCCACAAGGGCTTGATGACCGACCCGTATTTGGCTTACCGCTATGGTATCAGGCAAATTTTAAGGGCGATTTATTTTGGGCTTTCAATGCGGCGCACTTGCAATACTTATCGCGCTATGTGGCAGCAAAACATCGCGAGCGCGGTATTAGCCCTCGCAATACGATTAAAAAAATTCATCAATGCTTAGTCGCTTGCCCGATTTTATCCGTTCTGCCAAAAATAGAGATGATTTAAGCAAACTCATTGCCAAACTATTGAATAAAATATAAAATTATTGTTATGTTGTATAAAATTGGTATTTGGCTCTATACCGCTTGGGCTTTGTTCATATTTGGTATATTTCTTGCTTTTGCTTTGCCTTGGGCGCGATTTACGGCTTGGTGCTGGGGCGAGCGGCGCGGTTTGCCTTACCTGCTGCGCTATTGTCAATTTTGGGCAAAAACTTGGGCACGGCTTATCGGGCTGCGCTTTGTGGTGCGCAACCGCGAACTGTTAGACCCCAAGCAGCAATATGTGTTTGTGCCCAACCATACAGCCAACGGCGATACGTTTGTGATGGTAGCCGCCCTCAATCATGTTTTTACGGCTTTGGGCAAAAAAGAAGTAGGCAGTATGCCGCTGATGGGCTATTTGTTTCGGCGCGTGTGCGTATTGGTAGATAGAAAAGACACCGCCGACCGCCGCCGCAGCGTAGAAGAACTCAAAAAGCGAGCGGGTTATGGTGTCTCCGTTTTGTTATTCCCCGAAGGTACGTTTCCGAGCCAACCCGATGTGCTTTTATTGCCATTCCATTCGGGGGCATTTCGTGTTGCCATTGAACTGCAATTGCCCATTGTGCCCATCGTGCTGACGAATGCCCGCCAAATGTTTAGCAACAACAAATTGCCTTTGCGCCCCTGCACAATTACGTGTATCTATACGCCGCCTATCGATACTGCGGGTATGGGCGAGGCGGATATACCCTTGCTCAAGGAACAAGTATATCAGCGTATAGCGGCGATGGTCTTAGAGCACGAGCCATTGTTTAACGGCACCCGACCTAACCCGCATTGGACACAAGTTCCTGATGCTGTATCGTAAGGCTATCAACTGAATGAAAGGCATTTAGTGGTCTGATTTTTAAATTTCGGTAACAAATTTTGCTCAATGCTGCTTGGTAGCAAGGGCGCAGGCAAGATGTCCAAGTTATTTTTTTACTCAAAATTAGAAATCACTAATAGGAATATCGTTTTTAAGCCCCGTATGGGCGACATCCTAATAGAAAGTAAAGACGACATAGCAATAAAAGCCCCGTAGGGGTGATATTCTAATGGCCTGTGTTATAAATTGTAGCAAGGGCGCAGGCAAGATGTCCAAGTTATTTTTTTACTCAAAATTAGAAACCACAAATAGAAAGACTGGAATAAGCATTTTCTGAGCTTTACAATCTTGTGAGCGAGGTCGAACAACCTTGTGAGCGAAGTCGAACAACCTTGTGAGCGAAGTCGAACAACCTTGTGAGCGAGGTCGAACAAGCAAAATAAGGGCAGGAACAAATGCGACCTAAAAACATAAATCAGAGCAAAGAAGTACACCGCCTAAATAGTGTTGTTTTTCGATTATTTTGTCGGTGTGTATCTTGGGGTAAGCCTTCTATGTGCGACAAACCTATAAGACTTTCAGCCGACAAATTTACTGAAATATATCAATAGTTACGAATGCGCTTAAATAGCCGCATCGCGTTTCGGGTAGTTGCGGCGGCTACTTCGTTGAGGCTTATACCTTTGATGTCGGCTATTTTTTGGGCTATGAGCGGTATATGCGCACTCTCGTTGCGCTTGGCATTGGGGTCGCGCATGCTTCTGAATGGTTCGGGAGTCAGATAAGGCGAGTCGGTTTCTAATACGATATGTGCCAAATCGGTGGCTGCTACTACGGCGGCTTGGTTGCCTTTTTTGTGTGTAACTGTTCCGCCGATACCGATATAGAAATTGGGCAAGCGATTGGCAAGGGCAGCGGCATCGTCTTCGTTGCCACTAAAACAATGAAATACGCCACTCAACCGCTCGTCGTAATGTTGGCAGATGAGGTCAAAAACTTCTGCGTGCGAGTTGCGGCAATGCAACACGATGGGCAAATCGTAGGTTTTAGCCCATTCGATATGCTGTACTAATGATTGAGCTTGTTCGTCGCGGTAGGTCAAATCCCAATAAAAATCTAAGCCTGTTTCGCCGATGGCATAGTATTGGTCGGCGTGTTGTGCTAAGACTTGGGCTATAAACTGTGTTTCTGCTTCCCAATTGGCTTTCACCGAACAAGGGTGCAAGCCAATCATAGGGAAACAATAATCGGGAAATTGGGCGCATAAGGCTTCGAGGCTTGCTTGGTGGTCGCGGTCGATGCTCGGCAGCAATATCCGCTCAACTCCGGCGGCTACGGCGCGTTGCACCATAGCCGCACGGTCATTGTCGAACTCAGGCAAGTATAGATGGGCATGAGTATCGCAAAAAAACGGCATATTTTTGTTATAGGTCGTTATCTATATATGAGTCGGGTTCGTTGCGGGGCGGTGTGCGCAATACTTTTATAAAAAAGTAAATAGTAAAGCCCGTGATGATTAGCACAGATGCGAGAAGTGTGATTAAGGCGGAGGTGTTCATGAGGTAAATCTCCCTTCTTTTAAGCGTTTTTGATAAGCAATATAGACTAAGTAGGCGATGCCAGCGAATAAGGCAAGCAGCAATATGCGCGAGCCTACTACGTATGGATTAGAGAAATCGATGATTTTTTTGTATAAATCGGGCAGGCTACCCACAAATACACCTAATAGGAATAGCGGTGTTACGTATTTGATAATAAAGCGGTAGATGGTAGGTACTTGTATGTCGCCGCCTTCATTGATTTCTTTCCAGCCTTTGTCCATGCCAAATACCCAAGCAAACAAGATAATTTCGAGTAATGCAAATACAACTAAGGATACCGTTCCTGCCCAATAGTCATATTCGTCAAATACACCGTGGTTAAAAAATAATACCGTAGGTAAGCCCAATATAAAGACTGCCGCGCCAAAAGTCCAAGCCGATTTAGAGCGCGTCCACTTAAATTCGTCTTGTAAAAAACCCATACACGGCGTGCCCATTGCCAATGACGAGGTGATACCTGCAAAAAATAGCAGGCAAAACCAAGCAAAACCCGCCAAAGCCGATAACAGCGGTCCCCATTGGGTGAATAAATAAGGCAAGGTTCTGAAACCCAAGCCCAGACCGCCTGTTTGGGTCATTTCAACTACGCGCTCGATGCCCAAATAGCCAATAGCAATAGGTATGAGGATAGAACTACCCAGAACGACTTCGACAAACTCGTTCATCCAGCCCGCACTCATGGCATTGAGGGCTATGTCGTCCTTAGAACGAATATAAGAAGCATAACATTGGATAGAACCCATACCGACCGACAGCGTGAAAAAGATTTGTCCTGCTGCTGCCAACCATACCTTGGGCGACCATATAGTGCTGAAATCGGGTGTCCATAGATAGTTTAAACCTACTACGCCATCAAAAACCGCGCCGTCGCTGCCTTCTTTGAGCGTCAGACCGCGTATAGCTAAAAATATACCGAATAAAATGAGCAAAGGCATACCTACTTTGGCGGCTTTTTCGACACCGCCGCTCAAACCTCGGCTCAGAATCCAGGTGTTCATCAATAAGCAAATCAGCCAGAATAAGACAGGCTCCCAAGTATTAAGCCCTACATAAGTGCTAAAAAATGAAGAGACCTCTTCGGACGATTTGCCCAAAAAGGTGCCCGCCAAAGAATGCCACATATAAGAAAGTGTCCAACTCTCTAAGTAGCAATAATAGGCAGCTACTGCTAAATTGGTAAAAATGCCAAATACGCCTACATATTTCCAAAACGAGCGTTTATCCATCGAATCTAAAATAAACGGCGTGCTGTGGTGCCCGTGTTTGCCGCCGAAGCGTCCCATAGACCACTCTACCCACAGCAAAGGTATGCCCATCAGCAAAAAACATACAAAATAAGGGATAATAAACGCGCCGCCACCGTTTTGGATAGCCTGCACCGGAAAACGCAAAAAATTGCCCAATCCGACCGCATTGCCTGCCATAGCCAAAACCAAACCCACGCGCGAACCCCAGGACTCTGCCTTACTCATAATGAAACGTTGTGCTTTTGAAGTTAGTGAAAATTTCGCCAAATGTAGTAAATCTTTGCTTAATGAGTACGCTAACAAGTCTATTTTCCGAAAAAATATGCACAGAAACAACCCAACTACTAAAAATACCGTAACTTTGCCTTAGTTTTACGCCAAACCAACATATTGCCCAGCTCTTGTTTGCCGTTTCTATCAACAAAAGCAAAAATACTTCCCCCCTCTTTTTGTATAGATAATACGAAAGCCATTATGCCATATTTCATCTTATACCTCGCTTTGGCTGCCACCTTGATGGTTAGCTACTTGCCCGCGCAAGCCCAAGAAATTAATGCCGTTGTGACGGTACAAACGCCCAAACTACAACTCGTAGACCCGCGCACGTTTCGCGTTTTGGAGAACGACCTGCGCGAGTTTATCAACGGACGCAAATGGACAGATGACTCTTTCAAACCCGAAGAACGAGTGCAATGCTCTTTCTTGATTACGATTATGGAAGAGCTATCTACCAGCCGTTTTAAGGCACAAATCACCGTCCAATCGAACCGACCCGTCTATAATTCGTCGTATAATACGGTATTGTTCAACTTTCAGGACAAAAGCTTGGAGTTCGATTACGTCGAATCGCAAGCCATCGATTTTAATGAAAATACCTACCTCAACGAATTAAGCGCGGTAGTGGGTTATTATGTATACCTAATATTGGGCATGGACTATGATAGCTTTTCGCCGCAAGGCGGCACGCCCTATTTTATGCGTGCCCAGCAAATCATCAATAGTGCGCAAAACAAATCGCCCGACAAATCGTGGGTGCCCCAAGGCGTAACCCGCAATCGCTATTGGACGATAGAAAACCTATTGAGCAACAAATTCAAAAATTATCGCCAAGCCACCTATACCTACCACCGCCTGGGCTTAGACGAAATGTATGCCGACCCTAATGCCGCTCGCACCGCTATTGCCAATGCCATAGCTATGGTCGAAAAAGCCCGCGCCGATAATCCTACGTCTATACTCAGCGAAATATTTGTGAATGCCAAAGGCGATGAAATTGTAAGTATATTTGCCGATAAACAAGTGCCGCCCCCCGACAAAATGAAAGCCTACAATTCGATGATGGCACTTGATGCCGCCAACAAATCTACCTACGACAAAATCAATAGTAGCCTCAAAGACGCTTCGCCCAGCAATATGGCAAAAATGCCAACCAAAACGGTATGCCTGACATGGGCATGCCCGGCGGCGGCTTCGACCGATTCGGAAAAGGGCAGTAGGGACACAGGCGTGCATCGTTGGGTTTTATATTTCAAATATCGTGACTATTTAGACGATAGGCTTTTGGGTATGGGCTTATTTAGCCAATAATGCCCGACCTCGTTGCACATTCGAACAGTAATCCGATTTTTTAGTTTTATATACTTGCTTTACACGAGTTTTATGCCTACGACATTCTTCAGCAAATTATATCTTGCATAAATTCCCCCTCTTTGAGGCAGGGCGGTAAGTTCCCCCTCTTTGAGGGGGTTAGGGGGAGTTCTTAACATTCCATTAATATCTCAATTATCTAAAACGCTATTTCCTAAGTCCTAACGCTTGGAAATGGAAGCACAACAGGCAAAATTGATACTCAAAACGTAACTATTTAGACTTGTAGGGAAATAGCCATTTCTAATCGAATATGCAATGATTTCAGGCATTATTAGATAGGTATATCCCAAAAACCCATGCCCAAAACCATAGACCCTAAATAGTTATCAAATTCTAACTTAACAGTCGGATAAATACTACAACAAAATGGTGCTTAGTTGGAACGAAATAAAAGACCGTGCATTAAAATTCTCAAAAGAATGGAAAGGAACTGAAAACGAAGAAGCAGATGTAAAGCCGTTTTTAGACGCTTTTTTTGACGTTTTCGGCATTACACGCAAAAAAATTGGCACATTTGAACATCGAGTAAAAAAACTTGATGACGGAAACGGCTATATCGACTTGCTCTGGAAAGGCGTTATCCTTGTTGAAATGAAAAGCAAGGGAAAAGCCTTGACAAAGCCTTTATACAAGCAAAAGACTACACCGCAGGACTAAAACAACATGAGCTACCAAAATATATTTTGGTATGCGACTTCGACATTTTCAGGCTTTACGATGCCGAAGAAAATACAACCATCGAGTTCAAACTTGCCGACTTGCTTAGCAATGTCCGGCATTTTGCTTATTTGATAGGCTATCAAAAGAAAGTTTACAAGGAGCAAGACCCTGCCAACATTAGAGCAGCTGAATTGATGGGCAAACTGCACGACCGATTAGAAGAAATTGGCTACACAGGTCATCCGCTCGAAGTGTACTTGGTGCGCTTGCTTTTCTGTTTGTTTGCCGAAGATACCTCAATTTTCTCCAAACAACAATTTCAAGAATACATCGAACAACGCACCAACGAAGACGGTTCTGACCTTGCTGCCAAATTGCAAGAACTCTTTCAGGTGCTGAATACGCCGAGAGACAAGCGTTTCAAAAATTTGGACGAGCAATTGGGCGATTTTCCACACTTGAACGGAAAATTGTTTGAAGAACTATTGCCCACAGCGAGTTTTGACAGCAAAATGCGGCAGGCTTTGTTAAATTGTTGTTATCTCGATTGGAGTAAAATTTCGCCCGCCATTTTCGGATCTATGTTCCAAAGCGTAATGAACCCCAAAGAACGCAGAAATTTGGGCGCACACTACACCAGCGAAACCAACATTCTCAAACTCATTAAGCCGCTTTTCTTAGACGAACTTTGGGCAGAGTTTGATAAAGTGAGCCACGACCCTACAAAACTGACGCATTTTCACAACAAATTGGCGAGTTTGAGGTTTCTTGACCCTGCTTGTGGTTGTGGAAATTTTTTGGTGGTTACTTATCGCGAATTGCGCTTGTTAGAATTTCAAGTAATTACAACGCTTCAAAAACTGAATAAGCGAATACACCAAATGGAATTTATCGACATTTCGCTATTTTTTAGGGTGAATGTCGACCAATTTTATGGTATAGAATACGAAGAATTTCCTGCACAGATTGCACAAGTAGCCATGTGGCTCATAGACCACCAAATGAATATGTATTGTAGCATGGAAACGGGTGAGAAATTATTTAGAATACCGTTGGCTAAGTCGGCAAATATTGTTCACGGAAATGCATTACAGGTTAATTGGCAAGGTTTGTTAAACCCTGTGAACAGTCATACTATTTACGCCGAACATGCCAATATTGTGAGCGAACCCGAAATTCCTTATGGTACGGTAAATGTAGTTACTAAAACATACTCCCACAAAACAAAAGCCGAGTTTGACCAAGAAAACACGACCGAAACACGTTACGATTATATTTTGGGCAATCCGCCTTTTATCGGCTCAAAGCTAATGGCTCAAAAACAGCGCGACGAAGTGGCGAATGAGTTTGAAAACCTACAAGGCAGCGGCGTTTTGGATTACGTAACGGCTTGGTATGCCAAAGCCGCAAAATATATTCAGGGTACAAAAATAAAAGTAGCGTTTGTAAGCACCAACTCTATTGTGCAAGGCGAGCAAACCGCCATACTTTGGGGCTATTTGATGAATAAATACGGCATCAAAATTCATTTTGCACACCGCACGTTTAAGTGGAGCAACGAAGCCAAAGGCAATGCGGCTGTTTATTGTGTGATTATTGGTTTTGCCAATTATGACGCAGCAAACAAAAGCATTTTTGACTATGAAAATATCAAAGGCGAAGCCCACGAAATAAATGCGAAAAATATCAATCCGTATTTGCTTGATGCGAAAGATATTTTGATTCAAAAAAGAACAACGCCACTTTGTAATGTTTCTATTATGAAATTTGGAAACCAACCTATTGACGGAGGGTTTCTTTTGTTAAATGAAGAAGAACGGAAGCAAGTGATTGAAAAAGAACCTTTTATAGAAAAATATATCCGTCAGTATGTTGGAAGTCGGGAATTTATAAATAATGAAATTCGTTATTGTTTATGGTTAAAAGATGCACAACCCGAAGAAATACGTAAATCTGTGTTTATCACTAAACGACTCCAGCAAGTGAGGGAATTTAGACAGAATACGTCTTTAAAAGAAAAAAATATATTACCATCACAATTCGCACTTGAATCACATCAAGAGAGTGAATATATTATTGTGCCAAGTGTATCTTCCGAAAGAAGACAATATATTCCAATAGGTTTTATGCCAAAAAATGTAATAGCAAGTAATTTATGCTTAATTATTCCAAGGGCAACATTATTTGAATTCGGCATCATCACTTCTAAAACCACATGGTTTGGGTAAAAAATATTTGTGGACGATTGAAAAGCGACTATCGCTATTCTGCTACTATTGTTTATAACAACTATCCATTTCCGCGAGACCCAAGCGACAAACAAATAAAAGCCATAGAAAAGGCAGCGCAAAAAGTGTTAGATGCGAGAGCGCAGTTTCAATTTTCCTCCAATGAAGAGGCGGCGGGTGGGGCAAGTTTAGCCGATTTGTACGACCCTTTAACCATGCCACTCGCACTCGTAAAAGCCCATAAAGAGCTTGACAAAGCAGTAGATTTGGCATATCGCTCGCAACCTTTCATCAGCGAAGCCAATAGAATGGAATTTTTGTTTGCGCTTTACGAACAATACACCACCGACCTTTTTACCAGCGACAAGAAAAAAACGACAAAAAAACAAAAGGCACCCTAAAAACGTAATGCTATTGCTATGCAAAAATTCTGAACAAGGAAATCACCGCAAAATAAAGCACCACATTTGACCCGAAAGAGGGTTTTTGCCGATTATATTGCCGCCTAATACTCTCGCTATTGGGCGGCAATATATTGGCTTGGCTTTTTAGTTTTATACACGTACTTTGCACGAGTTTCATGCCTACGGCATTCTCAGGCTTGTGCCTATTAGATGTCGCCGATGTGATATGCCTATGACATTTTAAAGGCAATATGTATTAAATATTTTTTTATAATATCGTAAATTGTTGATAGTCACCAAATTATATCTTGCATAAATTCCCCCTCTTTGAGGGGCAGGGCAGTAAGTTCCCCCTCTTTGAGGGGCAGGGCAGTAAGTTCCCCCTCTTTGAGGGGGTTAGGGGGAGTTCTTAACATTCCATTAATATCTCAATTATCTAAAACGCTATTTCCTAAGTCCTAACGCTTGGAAATGAAAACATGGCAGGCAAAATTAATACTCAAAACTTAAAAATCAGACCAATATCATTATGTCGTTTCTATATTTTTTGGCGACGAATAGAGTGGCTCGGCTTCTGCAAAGAGCGGCATAGCTGCTTTGGGTGTTTCAAAAATTGGATAATTGGAGATAAATAATTCCTCGCCTTTTTGCTTAGATTGTTTGGTGATATTGCGCATACCGTACATTAAATTCCACGAGTTTATCTCGGCAAAATAGAATAATTGTCGGATATATTCGCTGTCGTCGTAGGTTATGAGCCATTTATGAGGACATTTCCGCAAACTTTCGGCGAGTCTTTCGTGGTCAAATGTTTTATGCAATTTGCCGTTTTTGCCGTACAAAGCCGATTTGGTGGCAGAAAAATAAGGCGGGTCTAAAAAAATAAATACATCTTTGCCCTCTTTTTCTAACAACGCGCTATAATCCAAATTGGTAATTTCTGTATGGGCGAGCAGTTGGGCAAATGGTCTTAGCCGCTCTACGCTCGACAAGGTAAATCGCCCATTATAGGCTTGTTGCGAAAAACCGCCTGCTTCGGTGGTGCCCGAAAAAGTAATCCGATTGAACACAAAAAAAGCACTTGCCTTTTGTTTTTCGTCAAAATTGGGCATGTTTTCTACTAAAAAGCGATGTAATGATTTGCCATCGTCGTATTTTTTTTTCCATTCATTGACTTGCGCGATGAGTGTGGGCGTGTCGTTTTGGCACATTTTCCAGAAATAAAACAGTTCGGCATATAAATCATTGACCCAAAATTGTTTGGTCGAGTATTTTTGTTTTAGGTATAAAAATACCGAACCGCCTCCCAAAAAAGGCTCGCGATATTCGCTAAAATTTGGCACTAAGGACGCGATTTTTTCAACGGCTCGACTCTTGCCGCCAGGGTATCTCAAAGGGCTTTTAACCATTATGTTGCGTGTTGGATAAGGGCGATAAATTTATTTTTGGCTGCTTCGGCAAACAAAGTTTTGAGCAAATTTGTTTGGGTGCTATTCAAGGCATTTGCTTGAACAAAGGCTGTTATATCTTTGGCTTTTTGACTCGAATTTATCGCGCCTTTTAGTTGGGAGGAAGTCAATTTTAAGACGGGCAAACAGGTGTGTTTTTTTCTTTTTACGCTCAGAGATGCCAAGTTGCAGTATAATATCAGTTTTAACAAACCGTCTTTTATGTCGCTTTTGCTGGGGAGTAAAGCATTTTTGCTGTGTTTGCTTTCGATTAAAGATACTGTCCCCTTGTATATTTCTATTTCATCTACCGTAAAATGATACTCGCCGCCCAAATAATTGGTAATTGTTATTTTAGCTTTGGTAGATGTGCTTAATGCTTCTTTAGGCTGCGTAGTTACTACTTCTCTTGCTTGTGCTTTTTCGGCTTTTTCCCTTGAAAACTGCTTAAATTTCTCTATATCCTTGCCTATCTTTCTGCGAAAATTATCAATACCTGCAAAATCGTGAAGCATTATACCTGTTTGTTTTTGTATTTGTGTATAGCTTGATTTTACTTTGACGAGTAATTTGTCAAAATTATTTTTTAATTCGTCTAAATTCCAATGCAAGGCGGAGCTATGACAGTTTTTTATTTCATTTCTCTTTTGAATGACATACTCGTTGTCAAATTCTTGATTGGTTATTTTATTGCCTACAGCATCTGCTTTCTTGTAATAGGCGAAAATAACAAAAACATCCAGCAATGACATTAACGAAACGGTATCCCACTGCAAATAATCGCGGTCGCCTGCTTGCCCCTCGTCTTTGACAATTGGAATAACTGTAATACGCTTGCTATTCCCAAGCGTATTATACACGCGCTCATACGGATAAGAACGGGTACGCTTAGGCGAAACCCATTTAGAGATGGCAAAGGTTGTCCTCGCAATTTTTACCAAGCAAGCAGTGGGAACATTATTGATGTCAAAATCTTTGATATTGAAGGTTTTTAATGTTTCAGGCAGCAGGGCAGCATACTGTATTTTTTCTATTGTGGCGTTTATTTCCATTTTGCAAAGGTACAATTTTTTATTTTATTTCATGGGCAAACCATCTCTTATCTCACCTCCGAGTACAATTAACGCAAGTCATTGGCATTGATGGTATGCGTAAAGATGGCTTTTCCTGTGCCGTCGTAGCAGGTAGCACTTAGTCGGCGTTGTTTGGGTTCGCCGTCTATGCTTATTTGTAGATAGTTTTGCGTGTTACATAGCGCGTTGGTTACGCGCTGCGGATTATTGCCCTCTTTTTTGTCGGTAGCGATATTTTTGAAGGCACCCGACGATAGCGGCGATGCTGTTATTTCGTAAATTGGATAGCTTCCTGTGGGCGCGTAGCGCAATATTTCGCTGAAATGCCGGTCGCCCGACAGGAATACCACTCCTTCGATATGCTGTTGGGCGATAAATCCGAGCAAATCATCAAATTCGCGTTGGTATTGGCGCATACATTCGTACTTATTGGCTTCGTTGGTCACTTGGCTACCTGATGCTACGAATTTAAACGTAGCTTTGGAGGCGAGCAGGGCATTTTTGAGCCAATCCATTTGCCGTTTGCCCAAATATGTTTTGTCGCTTGAAGTGGCGGGTAGGTCTTCGGCGGAGCGGTGATAGCGGTTGTCGAGCAAAAAGAAATCGGCATCAGACCACGAAAAATAGCTATAAACGCCTGCATTATCCGCTTCGCCATATTGTTGGTTGCCCCAATAATTTTTGAAAGTTTGCAGGGCAATTTCTTTGCCATGATACGAAAGGTTGCCATTATTAGGCGTAGTCGTGGTCGTCCCAAGTGGCGTAGTGGGGGCGGGCAGCCCAGAGAGCTTGCAATTCGGGTTGGCGGCGGGTATGTTGGTAGCGATACTGTATGCCGTAGCCCGACGACCAATCAGCTTCGCGCAAATAGGTATTGTCGCCCAACCACAGTACAAAATCGGCGGGGCGGCGTGTCATGTCGTTAGTTACAGCAAAACCTGCGCCGTAGGGTTTGCCTGGTCTGTCGTATATCGAATCGTTTACGTATAGGCACGACCCCATTTGAAACGAGAAGTTGGGGGCAGGTTTGCGCCATTCCCAAAGGTCTTTGGTCGCAAAACGCAAAGGATAGGGCAAGTTTTGGTGTTTCCCGTCGAGCCAAACTTCGTATTCGTAAGTAGTTCCGAGTGCTAACCCACCTATTGCTATGCGCAGCGGGTTAAAGGGTTGTTGTAATGCGCCTTGGTAGGCGGCGGTGCGGGCTGTTTGTGGCTGTCCCTGTGCCCAATAGCGTAGCTCGACGCGCTGCACACCGGGGCTTACTTCGAGCCAAATCAGCACTTCACGGTGTTCGGCATAGCCCAACATGGACCCGAAATGAGTGGTGTTTGAACGGTATTTTGCGCCATACCATGTAGCGAGCAAAACGCAAGCAATAATGCAAAGATGGTTGTGAATAATGATTGCACGAAAATAATATATAAATTTGATTTCATGTATTAATATTTTATTTTTATATAATTATTTAGCCTTGTAGGAACAGCCCGCAAGAATAGCTATTTCTAATCGAATATGCAGCGATGTCAGGCATTATTAGATAGGCATATCCCAAAACCCCAGACCCAAAACAGTTATATTTTTATTATAATAAACTGACTACAGTCATATTGCTTCGCTGTACGACACAGCAAAGTTAGGTATTTTTATTGGATAAGAAATGACTTCATTGTGATACCGTCTCTGCCTTACGGGAGTAGGTATACACATGACAACTGAAAATATTTGGGTAATTCGGGGTAAAAATGAAATAATTTGGGCAATAATTCCTACCTTTCGGCACTCATCTTAGTTTATGGGCGAGGTTTGCCTTATCGTATTATTTTTACCTTGGCAACGCTTTTGTTGCTATTGTCGTTAATACGAACATCATTTCATTTCTTTTATCAGTATTTGTAGCATGCAAAAACATCTACCACTATTAAAAAATACATTATTCTTTGGCTTATTTGTATTTCTCTCTTTGGGCAATTTGCCCCAACTGAGTGCGCAAATAACGGTCAATAACGGTTATACGCCCACTCAATTAGTGCAAGACGTATTGGTAGGTGGCGGCTGTGTAGCTATTCAGAACATTACTTATACAGGCGCGGCGGGTGCCCGCGGTTATTTTGCTAACGGCACGGCAGCCATTGGCTTGGCATCGGGGGTAATATTGTCATCGGGCAGTGCTGTTAATGCCGCTTTGGTGGGATGTAGTTCATTTGCCACTGCAGATATGGGTACTCCAGGCGATGCTACACTTAATACCCTAACACCGTCTAACCCTTCTCTTGACGCAGCGGTTCTTGAATTTGACTTCCGCCCCACTATTCCCAATGTTACTTTCCGCTATGCCTTTGCTTCTGAAGAATACCCCGAATTTGTAGGAACGTCGTTTAACGACATTTTTGGATTCTTTATTAGCGGACCGGGCATCGCAGGCGTGCAAAACATAGCCTTGATACCAGGTACTTCCACAGCAGTAGAGATTAATAGCGTTAATCAAACTACTAATACCGCTTATTACAATTCCTGTGCAGGCAATTTTGTATTTGATGGATTTACCGATGTATTGACAGCTGCCGCTACGGTGCAAACCTGCCAATGGTATCATATCAAATTAGCCATTGCCGACCGTGGAGATAGAGCTTACGACTCGGCTGTATTTTTAGAATCTAATAGCTTCTTAGCGGGTGCTACGGCAGTGGCATCGGCGACTTATTCCCAATCAGGTGCTACGGGCGCGTTTGAGGGTTGTGTCAATGGTACATTCACATTTACGCGCAGCGATATAACCGACACCTCTACGCCACTTACCTTTACTTATACCGTGGGCGGCACAGCTACGGCGGGGTGCCGACTATACCGCCAGCCCCGCCCTTACTGGCACCATCACCATTCCCGCAGGGCAGACAAGTGTCAGTATTTCTATCACAGCCCTTGCCGACGGCATTCCAGAGGGCGTAGAAACCATCACGCTACAGCTACCAGGCAATAATTGCAATTGTACTGGTCCGCCTGCACCGGTCACTATGAATATTTTTAACTATACACCCGTAGCTGTAACCATACCGCCCGTTGCGCCCGCATGTGGCGGGCAAGCCATCTCTATAACTGCTAATGTGACGGGTGGTATTGCTTTTCCTGCCTATAATTATACGTGGAGTACAGGCGCTACTACCAACCCTGTAATCGTAACGCCTGCGGGTACTACTACTTATACGGTTACGGTGACAGACCTTTGCGGCACCTCAGCAACCGCCAATACAACCGTTACCCTCAACCCCTCGCTTAATGTAGGTTTAGTGCCCCTCAATCCCGCTTGCGGACAGAATAATGGCGAAATAGCGGTGAGCGTCACAGGTGGCACAGCCCCTTATACCTATGCTTGGAATCCATCGAGCATAGGCAATAATGGCAATCCGACGGGTTTGGCTCCTGGCAGTTATAGCGTAACGGTGACGGGTGCGGGCGGTTGTACTGGCTCTGTAAACACTACACTTGCTACATCGGGCAGTATCACTGCCCTACTCAACGCTACCCCTACCTCCTGCGGCAATACACCTGACGGTAGTTTGTCGCTCAATACCAATGCTTCGGGCAGCCCTACCATTACTTGGAGTGGTCCTAATTCTATTCCATCGGGCACAGTCAACCCTACGGGTTTGGCGGTCGGTACTTATACCGTTACAGTATCAGCAGGCGGAGGCTGCTCGGCTACTGCCACAGCTACTATTACTGCTGGACCCACGCCTACGGCATCTCTCACACCATCGCCTACTTCCTGCGACGGAGCTGCTGATGGCAGTTTGTTGCTCACTACTACTGCTATAGGTACGCCTTCCATTACTTGAGCGGGCCAACCGCTATTCCGTTAGGTACGACCAACCCCACGAATTTGGCGGCGGGCACTTATACCGTCACAGTCAGTTCGGGAGCCACTTGCAATGCCACAGCTACTGCCACTATCGCGCCAGGACCTTCGGTTTCGGCATCGCTCATACCTACCACTACTTCGTGTAACGGGGCGCCGACGGGCAATTATCGCTTACATTTAGCGGTGCCACCTTTGGAACGGCTCAATGGTCTGGACCAACAGCTATCCCACCAGGAACACAAACCCCACGGGATTATTGCCAGTGCTTATTCTGTCACCGTAACATCAGCCAATGGATGCACAGCTATTGCATCAGCTACTATTCCTATTGGACCCGATATTACGGCATCGCTTACAACTGTTCCTGCGGTTTGTAATACCTCTCCCGATGGGTCGGCGGTACTTACTACCAATGCTATACCACCTTATACTACCGCTTGGACGAGTACGCCTGCTTGGGCAGCCCCTGCACCCAATACGACCATAGGCACGGGATTGTTCCCTGGTACTTATAATATTACCATTACCCAAGCCAATGGCTGCTCGGCATCGGCTACGGCAGTCGTAGCCCAGGCCCGCCCATTTCTGTAAGCCTTACGCCTACCCCGCCTACCTGCGGATTTCCTAATGGTACGATTAGCGTACAAGCAAGCGGCGGTAATGCACCCTACAATTTTAATTGGAATCCGCCCTCCCTCAATAGCGCACCTAATCCGCAATCCCACGGGTCTGAATACAGGTACTTATACTGTTACGGTTACACATCAGATAATGGTTGTTCGGAGATCGGCAAGCACCACGCTTACGCCTACCCCGCCTATTACTGCCAGCATACAAGCTACGAACGGAACTTGTAGCGGCGGCGGCAATGGCGCACTTGACCTGACCGCAGGTGGAGGTACAAGCCCCTATGTATTTGCTTGGTCGGGCGGCTTACCCGCTCAAGAAGACCATGCCAGCGTGCCTGCGGGTTCTTATACCGTCACCGTAGCCGATGCCAACGGTTGCACAGCGGTAGCATCGGCTACCATAACAGTACCCACGCCTTTGAGCGCATCTATCCTGCCTACACCTGCTTTGTGTAGTGGAGCGGCATCGGGTACACTTGATCTCAGTGTGAGTGGAGGGGCTTCGCCTTATACTTTTGCTTGGTCGGGTGGCTTGCCTGCTGTCGAAGACCCTACTTCGGCGGCGGCGGGTAGCTATACGGTTACTATCACCGACAGCCAAGGCTGTACTGCCACAGCCACAGCATCTGTTACCGAGCCGCCTGCTATAACAGCCTCCGTAACGCCTACACCAACTTTGTGCGTATCGGACAATACAGGTAGTCTGTCAGTGACAGCGGGCGGAGGCACTCCGGGCTATACTTATACATGGTCGAATCCTGCTTTGTCGGGGGCAAATCCTATGGGTGTTGCTGCGGGTAGCTATACTGTTACGGTTACGGATAGCCAGAATTGTACGGCTGTGGCTTCTGCTACGGTCGATTCGCCCACGCCTGTCGATGCCAACCTTATACCTACGCCCGCTCTATGTAGTGGCGCAGCCAATGGGCAAATTTTGCTTACGGCATCGGGTGGCACACCTACTTATACCTACGTTTGGTCAGATGCTTCATTGTCCGGTGCTAATCCCCTCAATGTGCCCGCAGGTAACTATAGCGTTACCGTTACCGATGCCAATAGCTGCACAGCCGTGGGGACGGTTAATGTGAGCGAACCCGCGCCCGTATCGGCTGCCATTACGCCTATGCCCGCTTCGTGTGCGGGACAAAACGATGGTATGCTGAACGTAACGGCATCGGGCGGCATTCCAGGATATACCTACGACTGGTCTGACCCTGCTTTGTCGGGAGCTAATCCAAGCGGTGTAGCACCGGGTTCTTATAGCGTTACTATCACCGATACAAATGGCTGTACGGCTGTTGCTTCGGCAACTATTACTGCGCCTACCGCTCTTAGTGTAGCATTAGCAGCTACTCCTGCCCCTTGTAGCGGCTTACCTGGCGGTGCTTTGAGTGCAACAGCATCGGGCGGTACGCCTAACTATACCTTTACATGGTCCGATGCTACTTTGTCAGGTGCATCGCCCAACCAAGTGTCTGCGGGCACTTATACGGTTACTGCCACTGATGCCAGCGGCTGTACTGCACAAGCCAATGCCACAGTCACCGAGCCTACCGAATTAAACCTAACCGTTACACCTACCAATATTACTTGCAATGGCGCAGCCAATGGACAGTTATTAGCCGAAGCCACGGGTGGTACGCCTGGTTATACCTATACTTGGTCGGGCGGTCTGCCGCCTATTGCTAATCCTACGGGCGTGAACGGCGGAAGTTATACTGTCACCGTCACTGATGCTAACGGCTGTACGGCGGTCACACCGTCAGTTGTTGGGCAGCCCAATCCCTTGAATATCGTGCTAACACCTACGCCTGTGTCTTGTAATGGAAGTAATAACGGGTCTATCGCTACGACGGTTACAGGCGGCACACCATCCTATTCATTTAACTGGAATAACGGCTTGCCTCCCGTAGAAGACCCCAGCGGTTTAGTTCCAGGTAATTATGCTGTTACAGTCACAGATGGAAATGGCTGTTCGGCACAAGCCAATATCAGCATCAGCGAACCGACTGCTCTGGCGGGCAGTGCGTCATCGACTGCTGCCAATTGCGGACAGAATGATGGTACGGCTACGGTATCTGCATCAGGCGGTACTGCGCCCTATACCTATACTTGGTCGCCTCCGGCGGTGAGTAGCACAGCAAGCGCAGCCAACTTAGCTGCGGGTTCTTATACCTTCACCGTCACAGATGCCAGCGGCTGTACCGTAGAGATACCTGTAGCTGTGAGCAACCTCGATGGACCGCAACTCACTATAGATAATGCAGTCAATGCTGTTTGTTCGGCAGCTAATGGTAGCATTTCGGTCACAGCAAGTGGCGGGACCCCGCCTTTGACGATTACTTGGTCGCATGATGCCGCATTTAGTGGTACTACTGCCAACAATTTACCAGCGGGCAACTATACCATTACCGTTTTAGATGGCAATGGCTGCCAAACCAACCAAAGCGTGGTATTGACTGACGCACCGCCACCCACCGTATTGGTATCAGACCAGAACAATCCTACGCGAACAAGCCAACGGCAATATTACAGTTACGGTAAGCAACGGAATAGCGCCCATTTACTTATGCTTGGTCAATAGCAGGAGCTACCAACGCGCCTACGCTCAATAACGTAGCAGCGGGTACGTATAGCGTTACTGTCACCGATGCTAATAACTGTACGGGCACGGCAACGGCTACCCTCGCACCCTCGCTCAATCCGGCTATGAGTGGCAATTTCACTAATGCTACTTGCGGTTTGCTTAATGGCAATATCAGCCTAAGTGTTGCTAACGGCACGCCACCTTTTAACTATGCTTGGAATCCCGCTTCGATAGGCAATACAACTACGGCTGCGGGTTTAGATGCAGGTACTTATAGCGTCACCGTCACAGATGCCAACGGCTGTACGGATACCGACAGTTTTGTCGTCCAAAATACGACACCGCCTCAAATTGTAGTTGATAATGTGCAAGATGCTACCTGCGGGCAAGATAATGGCAGTATTAATATTTCGGCTACGGGTACGGGAACGCTGACTTATACGTGGTCAGGCGGATTGGGTAGCACGGCTACGCCTTTGTTTGTACCGTCGGGCATTTATACCGTTACGGTCAGCGATACCGATGGCTGTAGTAGCACCGAAAGCGTTACAGTAGGTGATACGCCCCTGCCTGTATTATCAATAGTGAGCCAACGAGCAGGCTGCTTGCAATATGAACAATGGCGCGGTATCGGTAATAGCGAATGGCGGCACAGGTGCGCTTGACTACCAATGGGGTGCTCCTCTCAACGCATCGGGCGAGAACCAGAGCAATTTGTCGGGCGGTACATATAGCGTTACGGTCACCGATGCGGCAGGCTGTACCGATGAATTGAGCATCAATTTGAGTGCCTCAGACGCGCCCAATGTGAGCGGTTTTGTAAGTGACGCTACTTGTGGCAATGATAATGGCAATATATCGTTGCAGGTGACGGGCGGAGTTAGTCCCTTGGCTTACAATTGGTCGCCCAACGTAGCGACGGGCGACTTAGCTTCTAACCTTTCGGCGGGCAATTATAGTGTTACGGTCACCGACGGCAATGGTTGTTCGAGCTTTGCGGGCTTTGTGATAGCCGACTCGCCAGCACCCCAAATTTTGCTCAATAGCCTTGCCAATACCGATTGTGGTAATAGTAATGGTGCTATTTCTATTACGGCGTTTGGCGGCACACTGCCTTACGGTTATGATTGGGCGGGCACACCTCAAAATACTGCCAATATAAATAACTTGGCTGCGGGAACTTATGCCGTCACCGTCACTGATGGTAATAACTGCGAAAATACAGCTACCTATACTATTACCGATACGCCTGCTCCTGTATTAAGCCCAGGTGCAGTAGTGCCAAGCACTTGTGGCAATTCCAACGGCTCTGCTACAGTCCTTACTGCGGGCGGTTTAGCTCCTTTGACATATACGTGGTCGGCACCAGGCGGTAGCACACCTACCATTTCTAATGTAACAGCAGGTAATTATACGATTACCGTCACTGCTGCTAATGGCTGTACGGATACCGAAACTATGACTGTGACTAATATCGCAGGTGTAAGTTTATCGGCTCCGGTAGTAGTAAATGAAACTTGTGGTAATGCTAATGGTACTCTAACAGTAACGGCATCGGGCGGTGTTACACCCTATACTTATACATGGAGCAACAATGCCTTGCTAAACAACCCTGCTAACACGGGTTTGGCTGCGGGTTTGTATAGCGTAACCGTGACAGACAATAATAACTGCACAGCTACGGCATCAGCGGCAGTGACTAATGCCCCTTCGCCTGAATTGAGCTTGGTAAATAGCACCCAAGCTACCTGCGGAAATGCCGACGGAACGGCAACTGTAAGCGCAACGGGCGGTACAGCACCTTATACTTATGTATGGGACGGTAGCGCGAGTACAACAACTACAGCTACAGGTTTGGCAGCAGCAGGTTATAGTGTTACAGTAACCGACGCTAATGGTTGCCAAGATGTATTGCCCATAGCTATTACCAACGCGGGCGGACCTAGTATTACACTGGATAACACTATACCCGACGCTTGTGACCAAGCCATAGGTAGTGTGAGCGTAACCGCATCAGGCGCACCGCACCCCTGACTTATACATGGTCGCACGATGCTGCTTTGAATAGCAATACGGCAACCGACTTATTAGCGGGCAATTATTTTGTAACGGTATCTGATGCCAATAATTGCCAAGCAGTAGCAACCGCTACAGTAGCTAACCAAGCCGCACCCACCATAGCAGTATCGGCATTAACGCCCTCTAACTGCGGATATGATGATGCCACTGCTACGGTAAGCGTGAGCGGAGGCACAGGCACAATAAGCTATGCTTGGACACCCAACGTATCTACTACTAATAGTGCAAGCAATATAGCTGCAGGAGATTATAGCGTGACCGCTACAGACGAAAATAACTGTACTGCCTCCATCGACTTTACTATTACCAATAATCCCGCCCCCGCCTTAGTCCCTAACGGCACTACCCCTGCTGCTTGCGGGCAAAGCAACGGCTCGGCAAGCGTATTGGCAAGTAATGGAACTATGCCCTATACTTATACTTGGTCGCATGACGCCACCATAAACGCCGCTACCGCCCCTAACTTAGGCGTGGGCACTTATAGTGTTACAGTAACAGATGCCAACGGCTGTCAAGCTACCACAACAGTTAGCGTGGCATCGCTCAATGCACCTGCGATAACGGTGGATAATGTCATTGACGAAACTTGTGGTAATGGCAATGGCGAGATTACAATTTCTGCCAATGGCGGCACCGCACCTTATGCCTATACTTGGTCGCACGATGCTACCTTAAATGCAGCAACCGCTACTAACTTGAGCCAAGGCGACTATTCCATTACCGTTACCGATGACTTGGGCTGCCAAGATGTCGAAACTATCGCTATCACCAATGCACCCAGCGTATTTATTAACGTGAACAATATAACAGACGGTACTTGTGGCAATACCAACGGTAGCGTTGATATTTCGTTGAGTGGAGGCACTGCACCGTATAGCTTTGCTTGGTCTAATGCAGCAACTACCGAAGACTTGAGTAACGTAGATGAGGCATGTTACACGGTGACGGTTACAGACGGTTCCGGTTGTATGGCGACTGCCGAAGCTTGTGTGGGCAATACCATACCGCCCGACTTGCAATTGGACAATACCAACGAGGCTACCTGCGGCAACGATAATGGTGCGGCAACCGTAGCAGTAGCTGCTAATACAGGAACCGCGCCTTTTACCTATACATGGACGGGCGGTGTATCAAATGGTGCGAGTGCAACCGATTTAGCAGGTGGTGATTATACGATCACAGTGAGCGACGCCGCTGGCTGTAATGATATACTTACTTTAACCATATCTGCCACCGCCTCACCTGATTTAGCACCAGATACTACCAACCCCGCTGCTTGTGGACAGGCTGATGGAACAGCAAGTGTAGTAGCGACAGGAGGCACCGCACCTTATACCTATACTTGGCAAAACAATGGCAGTACTACCGAAACCGCCACAGGATTAGCAGCAGGCAGCTACAATATAACTGTAACCGACCAAAACGGCTGTACCGATATGACTACGATAACAGTAAGCAACGAAGGAGGACCTCAAATAACCGCTACAGACAATACCCAAGCTACCTGCGAACTGCCCAACGGCGCAGCGAGTGTAACAGTAACAGGCGGCACGGGTACCATTACATATACATGGACAGGCGGCGTATCAAACACTAATACAGCCACCAATTTAGCAGCAGGCGATTATACCGTAACCGTAGCAGATGCAAACAATTGCCAAGCAGTAGCAACCATTACAGTGCCTGGCACTACTAATCCGACCTTGTTATTAGATAGTAGCACCGACGCTACGTGCGGCAATGCCAATGGCACGGCTACAGTAGTAGCATCGGGCGGAACAGCCCCTTATACGACCTATACATGGTCGCCTGGGGGCGTAACGACGAGTGGTGCAGCGAGCGATATGGCAGCGGGTAACTATGCCGTAACCGTAACAGACGATATGGGCTGTACGGCAAGCGTAACATTCGCAGTCGGTGATTCGCCAAGCGTATTGCTAACAGAAGGCATTATAGACCCCGCCGCTTGCGGGCAAGCCGACGGTGCGGCAAGTGTAGTGACATCAGGCGGCACAGCACCCTATACCTACACTTGGTCGCCCAACGTATCGAGCAGCGATAACGCAAGCAATATAGCCGCAGGGGCATATAGCGTGACCGTAACCGACGCAGCGGGTTGTAGCGATGTAGTAGCATTGAATGTAGGCAACGAAAACGGACCAACGGCAGAAATGACCGCAACGGCATCGGTCTGCGACTTGGAGCAAGGTACAGCAACCATTACCACCACAGGCGGCACGGCTCCTTATACCTACGAGTGGCAGCCCAATGTATCGAGTACGGCTACGGCTACGGGCTTGAACCCGGGCGATTACGCCGCTACCGTGACCGATGCCAATGGTTGCGTAGTGACGGTAGTAGCCACCGTAGTAGGTAGTATTCCGCCGCCTATTATTGCTTGTGGCACCATTACCGATAATTCGGTCGAGTTTGTTTGGGAAGCGGTGCCTGGCGCAGTGAGCTACGAAATAACCGTTAACGGCACCACTACCACCGTAGCTGCCACCGAACTAAGCTATGTCGTAAGCGGTTTAGGTGTGAATGAAAGTGTGACGATTAGTATTGTCACCATAGGCGATGCAATTTGCGGCGAAAGCAGTGCTGCTACTTGGACTTGTACCAGTACGGGCTGCCCCGATATGGT
This sequence comes from Sphingobacteriales bacterium, assembly GCA_016711295.1. GTDB lineage: Bacteria > Bacteroidota > Bacteroidia > Chitinophagales > UBA2359 > JADJTE01. The sequence continues at coordinate 101,920 of JADJTE010000017.1, forward strand.
GTTGAGTATTAGTGGTCTGGGTGACGTATATTGTGCCGATGATAATAGCGTAACGTTGAGCGGCACGCCTACGGGTGGTACGTTTAGCGGTATCGGTATGACAGGCAATGTATTTGACCCCGCAATAGCAGGAGTAGGTACGCATACTATAACATATAACTATACAGCTCCCGACGGTTGTCCTTATACGACTACCGCCACTACAACAGTCATAGCACTGCCTCAACCTACCTTTACCAGCCCCGAATGGCTTTGCACGGGCAATAGCGGTAGCTTTGTGTTTAGCGGCGTGCCCGTAGCTGGAACATCGTATTTGTGGAACTTCGGTTCGGCGGGCGCACAAATTGGAGTAGGACCGCATAGCGTGGCTTGGAACAGTATAGGACAACAAACGGTGATGCTTACAATGACCAGCCCCGAAGGTTGCGTAGCTACGGCGATGGACACCATACCCGTGTCAGATATGGACGTGGCGGCAAGCAGTGCGACAGCGGTAATTGATTTGGGTACGAGTACAATATTGACCGCTACTGCCTTGTCGGGCTTAGATGGCGAAGTGACCTATGCTTGGACACCCGACAATAGCCTAAGTTGCAATAACTGCCCCGAACCAACGGCTACACCTGGCGCAATGACAACTTATACCGTAGTAGCAACCGACCAATATGGCTGCGAAGCGTCGGCGACGGTCTCGGTCGATGTGGTTTATACCAAAGCAGTGATAATACCCAATGCCTTCTCGCCTAACAGCGACAACTTGAACGGATTGTTCCGACCGCAAGGGTTAAATATCCAAGATGTATACTTAGAAATCCGCAACCGATGGGGCAATAAAATTTATGCCGAAACGCTCACCGATTTGAACACCCAAGGCTGGGACGGCAAATTTGACGGCAAAGACGTGGATATGGCAGTATACGTCTATTACGCTACTGTCACCTTTACAGACGGCTCGCAAGAGTTTTTGAAGGGCAATGTGACCTTAGTGAGATAATTTGATTGCGGTGTAAAGAGTAAAATTTTTGTAACTATTTGGGGTATGGGGTTTTGGGTATGGGGTAATGGACAATACTTATCTAATAATGCCTGACATATCGCTGCATATTCGATTAGTTCCCCCTACAAGGCTAAATAGTTACAAATTTTTTAGATAAAGAAACAAATACAACTAATTTGCTTGGTGTAAGATGTGCTGCTTTTTATAAGAGACCTCTTGCGAAAGTAAAAAATCGAAAATTTAGCCCCTACATTTGGGAAATGCAGAAATTACCTTCATCGTTTCTTAAAATGCCGTAGACATGTTATATCGGTAGCATCAGGCAGATACGATTCTTAGAATGCCGTAGGTATGGCATTTAACATCACACCCCTGCGTGATACTACCGATATTTTATCCATAGCGGGATTGAGAAGTCATTTCTTAGCACTAAGTTTGCAGCGCGCCTAAATAGTTACAAAGTTAGGACTTAACCAATTCATTCAAACAAGACAAATACATAATTGGATGTGTCTCATTTAACCTGCATAATATGGATTATACTTATTGGCATTTAGTACTTAATCACCTGCCAACTATTACGCCCATCATCGGACTTCTCATCTTGATAGGTGCTTGGGTGGCTCGCAACGAAACAGCCAAACAAATAGGCTATTTAGTGTTGCTATTTGGGGCAATTAGCGCGTTCCCAAGTAGTTTTACGGGCGAACAATCAGAAGAAATAGTCGAACATCTCCCCGATTTTGATTCGCAGCGGATACATGCGCACGAAGAAGCAGCCGAAACGTTTGTCGTTATGTGCTATATTTTGGGTGCAGCGGCTTTGTTGTGTTGGTGGGCGAGTTGGAAAAAGAAAGCCTTTGCCAAT
>JADJTE010000018.1 GCA_016711295.1 Sphingobacteriales bacterium
GCTCAATGGGTTCGGCTATGCTCACCATTAAGGTCGCCGTGCAGCCCAAATTGTCCGTCACAGTAACCGTATAAGTGCCCGCCGACAAACCGCTGCGGTCTTCTGTCACAACGCCACCGCCCCAATTATAGGTGTAGGGAAGCGTGCCGCCCGATACACTGAGGTCTATCGAACCGTTAGAACCGCCATTACAAGATACATCTACGTGGGTTTCGGATAGGGTTAAGGTCAATGGTTCGGCTATGCTCACCATTAAGGTCGCCGTACAGCCCAAATTGTCCGTCACCGTAACCGTATAGGTGCCCGCCGACAAACCGCTGCGGTCTTCTGTCAAAACGCCACCGCCCCAATTATAGGTATAAGGAAGCGTGCCGCCTGAAACCGTTAAATCTATACTGCCATTAGCTCCGCCATTACAAGATACATCAACGTGGGTTTCGGATAAGGTCAAGGTCAATGGTTCGGCTATGCTCACCATTAAGGTCGCCGTGCAGCCCAAATTGTCCGTCACCGTAACCGTATAGTTACCCGCAATTAAACCACTGCGGTCTTCCGTAACGATGCCACCGCCCCAATTATAGGTGTAGGGAAGCGTGCCGCCTGAAACCGTTAAATCTATACTGCCATTAGAACCGCCATTACAAGATACATCGACATGCGTTTCGGATAAAGTTAAGGTCGTGGGTTCGGCTATGCTCACCATTAAGGTCGCCGTACAGCCCAAATTGTCCGTCACCGTAACCGTATAGTTACCCGCAATTAAGCCACTGCGGTCTTCTGTCACAACGCCACCGCCCCAATTATAGGTATAAGGACTTGTGCCGCCTGAAACCGTTAAATCTATACTGCCATTAGCTCCGCCATTACAAGATACGTCAACGTGGGTTTCGGATAAAGTCAAGGTCGTGGGTTCGGCTATGCTCACCATTAAGGTCGCTGTGCAGCCCAAATTGTCTGTCACCGTAACCGTATATGTACCCGCAATTAAACCGCTGCGGTCTTCCGTAACGATGCCACCGCCCCAATTATAGGTGTAGGGAAGCGTGCCGCCCGATACACTGAGGTCTATCGAACCGTTAGAACCGCCATTACAAGATACATCTACGTGGGTTTCGGATAAGGTTAAGGTCGTGGGTTCGGCTATGCTCACCATTAAGGTCGCTGTGCAGCCCAAATTGTCCGTCACAGTAACCGTATATGTGCCTACCGACAAACCGCTGCGGTCTTCCGTAACGATGCCACCGCCCCAATTATAGGTGTAGGGAAGCGTGCCGCCCGATACACTTAAATCTATACTGCCATTAGAACCGCCATTACAAGATACATCGACATGCGTTTCGGATAAAGTCAAGGTCAATGGTTCGGCTATGCTCACCATTAAGGTCGCCGTGCAGCCCAAATTGTCCGTCACAGTAACCGTATATGTGCCTACCGACAAACCGCTTCTATCCTCCGTAACGATACCACCGCCCCAATTATAGGTATAAGGACTTGTGCCGCCTGAAACCGTTAAATCTATACTGCCATTAGCTCCGCCATTACAAGATACATCAACGTGGGTTTCGGATAAGGTCAAGGTCAATGGTTCGGCTATGCTCACCATTAAGGTCGCCGTGCAGCCCAAATTGTCCGTCACAGTAACCGTATAGTTACCCGCAATTAAACCGCTTCTATCCTCCGTAACGATGCCACCGCCCCAATTATAGGTGTAGGGAAGCGTGCCGCCCGATACACTGAGGTCTATCGAACCGTTAGAACCGCCATTACAAGATACATCTACATGCGTTTCGGATAAGGTTATTAATGGGCTTACCGCGATATTCTGGGTTGCAGCCCAAATTGTCTGTCACCCGCCCCAATGGTGTAGGTAATGGGTATATTACCAGACAAACCCGTAGGATTGAATGCCCCTATTCCATCACCCGTACCAGTATCCGTGACACCCGTACCCGACCAAGTGCCATAAAAGGGACCACAATAGTAGGGGTTTACCTGCGGATAGGTAGGCGTAAGCGTTATGGGCAAGCCATTAGCACACTGTGCAGAAGGAGGAGTCCAATCGGCATTGGTAAGAGGTGTAACAGTAAAAGTAGTATTACAAGTAGCTGTATTGCCTGCAGCATCAGTAGCCGTTAGCGTAATAGTATGTACGGCGGGAGAGCCAGGAGAACCGCTCGCTACCATAGTTCCAGCAGCAGGGCTTTGGGTAATTATAACGGGGCACCCTCCGCTATCAGTAGTAGTTAATCCTCCTGCCGCTACGATTTGTGCGGTCAGAAGAGTGGCATCACAGCCTGTATCGGTGCCGTTGGGGTCGATGACCAAATCGACAAAATCGCCTTCATGTCAGATATGTTGGGGAGCGTCCAAGTTGTATATACAGCAGGAACATTAAAATATTGCCAAACTTCAACGCCATTGACAAAAATACGAATATGTGCGCCATTGCCACAACCCGTATTGAGGTCTTGAAATCCGAGATTTAGGGTTATGTTACCCGTATATTCGCTTACCCAACGGCGTACAGCCCATTTATAATCCGATACACCGGGGTGTCCGCTATTATTGTTTAAATAAGGCGTGCTAAATGGCTGCGAGTCTTGCCATTGGGCTGCACCGCCATTATAATTAGGCAATTGAGCAAAATTGCATGACGAATTGGCAAAATACTGCCCGTAATACCAATTATTTGTACCTTGTGTATTAGAGAACTCGCTAACTGAGTTAGCTAATACCGCACCGTCTATAGGTGTTATATTGGGTATGGCTATTTGGCAAATAGTAGGTAGGGTCACGGAGGTAGCAGCGGGACAAGTTATTGTTGGGGCTGGGTCGGTTAGGTTGAGGCATTGCTGAGGGCTGGTGCCGCAAGTATTCGATGCTGTCACGCAGACCGTAGCAGTAGTAATGCTTGGGTTCCAGTTTACATTAATACTTGTGGTGCCTTGTCCGCTACTGATAGCACCGCCAGTTACCGTCCAAGTATAGTTGGTCGCATTGGGCACGGCAGCGATACTGTATGTACCCGTACCATTGGCACAGAAATTGGGTCCGCCCGAAATGACACCTGGCGTACCAGGGGCAGGGTTGACCGTAATAGTAGGTGTTCCCATAAATACACCCGTACCACAACCCGCAACACTAACCGCCGACACCAAGGAATAGGTGGTAGTGGTGCTGGGCGATACGGATACCGTATGTCCGCTATTAACACCAAATAATTGGAAAGTAGTAATACCGTCGGTATATTCTATGTCGAAGGGTCCGTTGCCTATTACGTTGAAAGTAAGTGTCGCACTTTGTCCTGCGCAAATAGTAGTAGGTGCGGCTAATAGTTCGGCTTCGATGACGGCGTTTATAGTGACTGTAAAAGTAGTAGTAGTATAGCAGCCTGCGGGTGGCGTATATAATACGGTATAAACATTATCCCAATCGCTACCATCTACGTCGACATTATTGCCCAAAATAGTCAAAGTACCGCCATTAGAAGCACTTTGCACCGTATAAGTACCGCCCGGCACGGAAGGGGTGATGGGAGTTAAGCCGTCACCGACACACGCCACTATATTGGGTACTGTAGGCGTAGTTGGGGCATTAATAGTAATGGTGAAATTAGTAGGCGGCGAGCAAGATGCGGGAGGAGGTGTATAGGTAACGGTATAAGTACCTGGCGTGCTAGTGCTTGGCGTAATAAGTCCTGTTGTGGTATTAATGCTAAGTCCAGCAGGGGTGCCGCTACTAAATGTACCACCGCCTACGCCTGTAATAACGGGTGTAAAAGTAGGTGCGGTTGTACAACGCGTAGCATGTTGGACTGTAGTTGCTACTGTTGGGCTGATTGTAACCGTAAAATTGGTGACAACCGAGCAAGGCGGCGGCGGCGTATAAGTTACATTATATGTGTTAGGCGTACTAGTATTGGTATTGATGTCGCCTGTAGTAGGATTGATAGATAAACCTGCGGGCGTACTAAATGTACCACCAGTTGCTCCCGTAACAGTAGGTGTAACCGTACCGCTATTTTGGCAAGCTGTTATATTGGCAATACTTGCTGTATTGTTAGGATTTACTGTAACAATTGTATTGGCAGTATTACCCGTACAACCGCTTGCTGTAGGCGTAACCGTATATGTAACGGTGCCATTGCCGGTCAGGTTTTGAGTAATAGAACTAGGATTGCCACCTGAACCTGCCGAACTGCCTGTAGCTGTACCGGTATTGGTAGCACTCCAAGCAAAGTTAGTGCTTCCTATGCTACCTGAAAGATTGATATTGGTGTTTTGCCCGCTACATATAGTGGGGGCGTTATTAGTGACAATTATATCGGGCAGTGGGCGTACCGTAACCACTACTGCTGTTGAAGCCGTACAGCCACCTGCACCCGATACTGTCACATTGTACGTTACAGTGCCATTGCTTGTGCCTGGATTGGTGAGCATTTGGCTAATTTGGTAAGGTGCGCTATTATCATTGCCTGCCGTTGCGCCCGTTATGCCGCCTGTGATAGCTCCTATAGTCCAAGTAAATGTAGGAGTAGCCGCGCTGCTGCTAAGGGTGATGCCCGTGCTTTGTCCGCTACAAATAGAGGGTGCGGGTGGTGCGGCAGATATAGTCGGTATAGGACTGACGGTGACAGTTGTGCTGACTAAGGAGGAAGCACAGCCCAGATTATCCGTTACTTGGTAATTCAAAGCATACGTAGTAGTCGAAACTACTACGGGAGCATTAAAGACAGGATTGGCTATATTAGTAGCCGACAAGTAAGCCGCTCCTGCTCCTGTCCAGTTATGGGTGGCATAAGTACCACTACCGCCCGTGGGATTACCGTTTAGGTTGATGGTACTCCCGAACAAGCAGACGGCGAAGCGGGCGTAATATTAGCGGTAGGCAATGGATTGACATTGACCGTTACAGAGGCACAAGTGTTACAGCCCGGATATCGAACATAATATGTAGTAGTAGCGGTGGGTGACGGTAGCAATAAGGGCGACCCTGTGCCGACCGACGTACCGCCACAACTACCCGTAAACCATTCGAGGGTAGCTTGCCCTGCCGCACCTGTTACCGCCAACGATACATTGCTGGGGTCATCGGCACAAAAGCCACTGCGGTCGGTAGTGGCGGTAAGTGCGCTTGATGGCGGATTGACGGTAACTACCCAAGTAATTGGTGTTCCCGCACAGCCCGCAGGTGTTCCTGGCGTAATGGTATAAGTGACCGTGCCAGGTATCACACCACTATTGCTCAATACATCATTTATATTACCTGTTCCAAGTATCGTATTACCTGTAATGCTTGGCGATGAAGCAACCGATTCATACGTAAATTGCACTACGCCAATAGGCGTACCCGTAGGTGTATAAGTAGCTGTACCGCCCGAACAAAGTGCTGTATTGGCAGGAGCATTACTGATAGTGGGTACGGGGGCAACCGTTACAGCCACGGCATCTGTTGCCGTGCAGTTATTGGCATCTGTGACGGTATAGGTCAGCGAATAAGGGCTTCCTGCTATGGGCGCAGTACCGCTAAAAATGACATCTTGCGTATTGGTCGCATTGAGGAAAGGCGCGCCCGTTCCCGTCCATTGATAATTGGTTATAGCACCCGTGCCGGGCGATGGATTGCCATTGAGCGCGACGGATTGCCCGACACACACCGTAGCGGGGTCGGGGGCTATAGATACCGTAGGCGGTTGATATACATTGATAGTGACGATATTGCTAATGCTTGGCGCACAAGCACCTGACGTAACCACACGTTGAAACTGGTATTGTCCTGGTGTAGTGATATTAGCAGGGTCAAAATTCTGTGAGGTAGCTCCGGCTATATTGCCAAAGCCGCTGCCGCTATCTAATTGCCATTGATAGCCGTAAGTCGCGCAATCGCCGCCGGTGGGTAGCGTACCGTTGATAATATTTGGATTGCCCGATGCGCAAAAGCTCGTAGGCAAAGGCGCAACAATAGTATTATTAGCTACGGGTGGGTCTATCCTAACTGTTGCATAAACGGGAATAGACCAACCACAGCAGTTGTCGCGCACACGCAAACGAATTTGGTAGGTAATAGGACAAGCCGTTAGATTAGGTAAAATGACCTGCCCTGGGTCTTCGAGAGTAGAGGTATAGATGGGTACTGGTAAAATAGGTGTAGTAACGGGTGTCTGTTGAATTGTCCACTCAAAAGCCGTGCTTGTCGAATAAGGATTGGGTGTACAAGTCAAATTGATGGCTGTACCCACACAAATATTGCTGAATGGCGCACCGTCAATAACGGGCAATACGCGGTTAGTGACGATATGAACAAAATCTTGGTAGGTTGTGCCATTAATAGTCACATCTTTTTTTCCTAAGCTATTATACCATATACTAACGGGATTAGAGGCACCCAAGATATAGGTAGATAATACAGATGTAACGTTATTGACTACTGCGCCGCCCGCACCTGCACCAGTAAGCGGAAAACCTGTGCCAGTAAATGCATAATCTGAATTGGTACAACCGCGTGTGTATGTCGTTGTCAGTGGAGTACCTAATGGAATAGCTGCCGAAGGGCTGCTCGTTACGCCATTAATAACCATTTGTGCGGCAACACCGTTAGAGCCGTCGCGACCACGACCGCCTGTGCCACCTGCGCCGCCATTACCACCGTTACCTCCTGCGCCGCCGTCGCAGCCGCCATGGTTATTCCCCGGATTACCCGCTGTACCTGCATTACCTGGCTGTCCGTTGGCACCATTACCGCCTGTACCAATAGCACCTGCTACCAATGTCGTTTCCTGCACGTTAGCACCAGTATTGGAGTTGAAACGCCAAATGGCAAATGAGCCACCGCCGCCCGTACCGCCATTACCGCCCAAGCCACCATTACCACCATTCCACCCGTGCCGCCGTCAGGCCAACCCGAACCACAGCACAAGTACAACAAGTGCCCGTATCGCCGCCGCCGCCGCCGCCGCCGCCGCCGCCGCCATTACCACTGCTGCCGTTGGCACTCGGTGCGCCTGCTGCATAGTAAGGCGGATTAGTGGCGGGTGCGGCCGGACGATTGCCAGGCACAAAGCCCGCACCTACTGCACCAGTTCCACCAGGACCACCATTGCTTGCCGTACAGCCATTAGCATCGCAACCATACCAATTACAGCCCGACCCACAGCAGCCTGCTCCGCCACCACCGCCGCCTGTGCCACCTACACCTGTGCCACCCGCACCTGCCGCTGTCTGTCCGCTACAACCGCAACCATTAAGGCTGCCCCAACCGCCTGCACCGCCACCGCCACCTGCGTTACCGCCGCCTGAACCGCCAGGAGTAGTGCCTCCTGCGCCGTTACTCGCCGCCCCCGATGTGAATGAGCAGCGCACGATGTCATAGTTGGCGCAGTTGTTGATGATACTGAGGGCATAGTTCGAGCGTCCTCTATTGCTGGGCGTTAGCCCTGCTACAGCAGTGGTTGTTACGCGAATATCTTGCAGTGTCCAGCCCGATACGGCATTGGCTTTGATGCCCACGCGGTGTTCAATGTCGTTATTAACACTTTCAAATCCCGACATAGATATATTAGTTATTTGCGCCGAACTCTTAACCCAATCGGGTATCCCGACTGCAAACCCACCCTCTACAATTACATTGTTGACGAGGTTGACGACTGTTGCGTCGTTATAGTTTCCGCCTGCCATCTTTGTGTGTAGGCGGGCACCACCCGACCCAGCGGCTAAGGTCATGGCACGCCCCAAGGTAAGGACAGGTGCGGCGGGCGAACCTATATTGAGGTCATTACCTGTAGTAGCCACGTAGATATCGCCGCAATAATCGGCGGTAACATTGACCGTACAAGTAGCCGTAGCATTGGCAGCCGCACAAGCATCCGCCACAGTTATGGTAACAGTATAAGTACCTGGTGTAGTGGGAAAAGTAATATTTGTATTAGGCGAATTGGGTGCAGAGATAGTACTACCACCTGGCGCCGACCAAGTATAAGACGTAGGGTTAGCCACTGCACCTATGGCAGGCGGTACGGGCACGCTGAAAGGATACGCCACGCCGCCGACTGCCGCGCCGCCACATACGATGCTCGTTATGGGCGGGGCATAGGGGAAATAAGTAACCCTAAAACAATCAGAATAAACTGTATTGAGCCGTGGCCCGCTATTGGTGCGGCTCCCCGCTCCCGTCCGATTGCTCAGGCGGCAGCGATATAGCCGCGTGCCTGGTGTTTGTGGGGGAATAAAATCGCGCCAATTAGCCCCTGGCACGTCTGTCCATGTAGCAGCAGAAGGGCAAGCAGTAAAGGGGTCGCCGTCGTCGTCGCCTGTTACAGTAGTAGTTTCCCATTGGTAAAAAGTAACACATTGGGTAGTAACAGAGAGCGTGGTGGGTGTGCCTATACAAAGCGTTCTATCTCTATTGACAATAGCACTGACTGAGGGTGCGGCTTGTATCCATCGATATCTAATCCATACCGTCCAATTGTTATAGCTGGTATTGCCCGCCCGCAGTGGGATGTCTAAATAGTTCCATGTACTATTGCTTGGTGCTAAATTGGGAATGCTACTTCGCCAATTAATAGCCCCTGTGGTTCCTGAAAAATGGGCATCGTCGTTGCCCACACCTAAGAAACAGCCTGATGGGTCGTAGGTACAATCGCCGTTACAGTCTTCTTCCCATAGTTCAAAATCTATTTCAAAGTTTTCAAATTGGTATCTCCTGTCGTATAGTTTCGGGTCAATAGGGTGGTAATGGGGTTGCCTGTATTCCATTGTGGTGCGGGTTGTGATAGGGTATTGATACAAGTGAATGCATTATATGCCCCACCGTCAGTACGCGAGCGCCAGCGCACGCGCAGGTCTTCGTTGTCGGCTACGCCAAACACACAATTGAAGCCCCAGTCATAATCGCTATCGCTCCAAACGCCCATGAGTTGCGCTTCTAAGGTAAGTGGTCCGTCTTGGTAGCGTATGCCGCCGCTCGACTGATTGGCAGAGAGGTCAGGTAGTGGTGGCAGGGGGTCTAACCAAGTCCAGCGAAAAGCAAATAAGATGGAGTAACTTTGTTGCTCGCCGCCGCCCAAGATATCGGTTTGTACATAATGGACTTGTCCAAGCGGGCCGCCTCTGAATAAATTGACGGCTAAGTCTTCGCTGTATCCCACATAATTATCATCGTTGAGCGTACCACAACACCACGCTGTATTGTATTGCCAAGGGTCGGTGCCTCCGTCACAGGGCCAGGGGCAACTGAAGTGGTCGTCTTCCCACATTTGCTCTATCGACCAATCAAAGCCCGTAGGGGCTTGGGTGGTATTATATGAAATATCGAGTAGTTTGAGACCATTGCCGTCTTGGGTCATGGGCCATACGCCGCCGCCTGCGGGGGTTTGCAGACCCGACCATTCTGTTCGATTCCACCAGCGATTTTCGGTGCCGTCGGCGCGTATGTTCACGCCCAAAGGCGACCAACCCGTGCCTGCAACATCGCCATTTGGTCGGACGCGAAGTCCGCGATATACATATTCTTGCCCGCCGAGGTCGTCGCAATTGGCATTAGTCCAGACCTTGTGTACCCATACTTCTAAGCGGACACGCCCGTCATTCAAAACAGGCTGTGCGCTCAAACGAGGCAAAACAATAGCAAAAGAGCTGAAAAACACAAATATATATGTAATAAATCTAATTAGCTGATGGGTATAGTTGTTGTGCATAGTATCAGGCGGTTTTTTTTAGTGTGTGGGGTAGATATGGGGTTAAGAAAGTGGTGGTGGGGTTATGCATCTAAGCTAAAAAGCCGATACGCGCCGTTATATTCTACGAGTTGTAAACGGAAAGGAATAGGAGTGCCATCTTTTTGTACGATATGTATGCCAATGCCAATAATTTTCATATTACTGCTAACGCCATATCGTTGATTATGATAGATAAGTTTGACCGATTTTGTTTGGCTGTAATGGGGCTTTAATGCCTCTTTGAGTTGTTTTTGCAAATCCATAAAAAACGGTATGGCGTGTTCGGCGTGTTCTTGTCCGGAGTTTTGCAATACATCGAGCGTTTCGGAATCAGATAGCATAAGCCCGTCTAAGTCCTCAAAAGTCTCTTTGCAGGTTAGAATAGCCTCTAATTTAGCTATTGCTGCTGCCAAAGCATCAGCATCAGCTTCGAATGGCATAGATTGTTCGGCAACGATAGTACGCCCTTGTTTTTGGTTGGTAGTAGTTGGGCGCGTTATTTTTTCTTGCCCTAATGCGTAGGGTTGTAGGATAAGGCAGGCAAAGGCAAAGCCGATGAGAAAAAGGTATGGTTTCATAATAATTCACTTAAATCGTCATTTTTTTGTAAAAAAAATAAAATTAATATTGCCAATACACATTCATAGGCATAAAAGGCGATTTTTAGGTCTTATAATTAAGGGTTAGGTAAATAGGTATAACATAATCGTTTTTTATTTTTTCATAAAACGATAGTTATCAATCTATTACAAAACAAAAAATCGACCTTTTTTTCTTCCACTATGGTAAGCAATAAACTTCAAGCCAAAGTACAAAATATTTCTATCTTTTTACGCCTGCACTAATCAAGCTGCACGTTTTTTAAAACATACGACTAATTTTTTTGCATAAAAAAGTCTAAATGATGATAGTTTCTTTCCTCTATTCTTGTCAGCAAATTGAAAAAAATGTTCCTACCTTTGCCATTTAGCAGCAACACATTTAAGAGGATATGCCGTATCGTTCCATTTTTGTTTGGATTACTTGTTGGTTGTTGGTAGGTTTGGCTTGCCAAGTGCCCAATTCATTGCCCAAGGTACAAACCCCGCAGGCGCAAGTATTTATTTTTTTAGATACCGGTTGTCCCATCAGCCGCCAGATGTGTTTATACATTCGGCAGTTAGCTGCTCGCTACGACGCTCACATCGTTGCCATTCAACTCGTATTTCAACACCGCGCTTCTCGTGCCCAAATCCGAGATTTTCTCTCCACTTTTGACCTGCCATTGCCCTACACGGTCAATTCGCACTATGCGCTATCGCGACAAATGGGCGCAAGCATCACCCCCGAAGCATTGCTATACGACGCGCAACAAATCCTGCGTTATCGTGGTGCCATCAACGATTTATATATCGAAATAGGCGTAAAGCGACCCGAACCAAGCTATTTTTTCTTACAAGCTAATATAGATAGTTTGCTTCTCGACAAAGCATTGCCCTATAAAGCACAAAAAGCCATTGGATGCCTCATCGAATAGGCTTTGCCCCTAAGATTTGCCGACAATTACCCTTCCTTGGCTTAAACTCTCCGTCCCAATGCGCTCTTATAAAAATCGCGCAATGGGTAGCCGAAGGCAAATATTTGGGCAATAAACCTCTATGTCGCAAGCGCAAACGCCCAAAGTTGCCCAAATCTACAGCCGCTGCCAAGTCTGCTGTTCATGCCATTGGCGTACCCCAAGCATTGCCCATTTTAGGAGATAATAAAGACCGATTTGAACGAGTATTGCTGCCAACCGAATTAAGCGACAGCACAGCCGTCGTAGGTTTCGCATTTCGGAATACCAATCGCCCTGCCTTACACCATAGCGAATTGATGATTTGTAGCACCGATGACTGTGCTACCACAAGTAAACTCGATAAGCGCGTAGGTAATTCACGCAGCTATGAGGGCGGCGATATAGGTGGCAATTATAGCTATTTAAGCGGCTGGTTACCAGGGCAAAGCACGCTCAATGGCGATTTTTTCCCTATTGGCTTTGCCAAAATTCTGCCTCCGCGAACCAACTTTTTATACCTCCTCCATTACGGTCCAAGTCCCATAGACCAAACAGACTCGGCGGGCGTATTGCTTTATACAGTACCTACCAATAGCCCCTTGCGTCCCGTCGAATCAATCGATTTGCATGGCACGCAAGCATTTGGCAAAAATAGATTCGTCATACCACCCGATACCATCATTACCCTCCACAACCAACGGCGCGTAGATAGCCCATTTTCAGTCTTTGCCATACTGCCTCATGCCCACCACTTGGCGCAAAAAATGCGAGCTTATGCCCTAACACCCACCCGCGACACGATACCATTGCTCCAAATAGACCGATGGCGGTTTGCTTGGCAATGGCAATACAAACTACCTCAACTGCTGGTATTGCCCCAAGGCAGCGTTATCCATTTTTGGGTAACATACGATAATACGGTCAATAATCCAGAAAACCCATACCGACCACCCCCAAAAAGTGGGCTATTCGTTCGATGCTAATAGCGAGATGATGGAGCTATTTTTAATCGGCAGCCCTTATCAAAGCGGCGATGAGAATAGGCAATTACAATGGCAGAGGTAGTAATTCGCCAAGTTCTGTTTATCAGTATTTTATGCCGAACAACATTCTGCATTTCTTATTGTGAGCGAGGTCGAATAATGCGAGCAAAATAAAGTTAGGAATAAATACAACCTCAAGCAGAAGTCGAAACAAAAGGCGCATAGCCTAAATAGTTACGCCAATCGCATCATGAATAGCCGATGATATGCATAGCCGAAAGATATAATTCAAAGCCCGCAATAGCAATCGCTACTGTTTATTGTGGTATCTTTGCAGTTTCAAGTTTCATTTTCAAGACTAAATGCCTTTCTTACCCCCCAACTCCGTTACCTAAATCGCCATTCTGACTATGCCGACCAACGACCCAAAATCTCGCGTGCGTGTGACCAAAAAATTCAGTTTCGACATGGCTCATGCCCTATATGGCTACGATGGCGACTGTAAAAACATACACGGACATACCTATTACCTGAGCATCACGCTCATTGGCACACCTATTGCCGATACGGATAATGTGAAATTAGGCATGGTAATTGATTTTTCCGACCTCAAACAAGCGGTCAATGCGGCGGTTATCGACCAATTTGACCATGCCTTAGTGGTATACCAACACGCGCCTTATGCCCATGACCCCTTGCTGCGCGAACATTTCGACCGTTTTATCGTCACGCCTTTCCAACCCACCTGCGAAAACCTATTGCTTCATTTCGTAGCCCTGCTGAAAGACCAATTTTTGCCCCGCTGCCAATTAGTAGCTATGCGTTTAGAAGAAACCCCCAATTCTTATGCCGAGTGGCTTTTAACCGATAACGCCTAATACCACTCTTACCCTATGCAATGCCTACATACTTTATCGGGCAACGTCGTCGATGTAGTCAGCCGCACAATACGCGCAGCCACCATCTATGTCGAAAACGGCATCATAAGCGATATTGTGCCCAGCGACGAGCAGTATGACACCTATATATTGCCCGGCTTTATAGATGCACACATACATATCGAAAGCTCGATGCTCGTTCCCGCCGAATTTGGGCGTTTAGCAAACGTGCACGGCACAATAGCTACGGTATCAGACCCGCACGAAATAGCCAATGTATTGGGCATCGAGGGGGTGCGCTATATGATTGACAATGCACGACAAACACCGCTCAAAATCTATTTCGGTGCGTCGCCTTGCGTACCTGCCACGAACTTTGAAACGGCAGGAGCTATCCTAAGCCCCGCAGATATCGACCAACTATTTGCCCAATACGACCTACATTACCTGAGCGAGGTGATGAATTATCCCGGCGTACTGAATGCCGACCCCGACATATACGAAAAAATAGCCATTGCCAAACGTTATGGCAAAGTCATTGACGGACATGCGCCTGGGCTGCGCGGCGAGGCAGCCCGCCAATATATTGCCGCAGGCATCAGCACCGACCACGAATGTTTTACGCTTGACGAAGCACTCGATAAATTGAGCTACGGCATGAAAATCATCATTCGCGAAGGGTCGGCAGCCAAAAATTTTGAGGCACTTGCCCCTCTTTTTGCCCAATACGCCGACCACCTCATGCTGGGCAGCGACGACAAACACCCCAACGATTTGATTATATCGCATATCGACGAGTTGGTGCGCCGCGCCTTGGCAAAAGGCTACGATCTGTTTGACGTATTGCAAGCGGCTTGTGCCAATCCCGTGCGCCATTATGACTTGTCTGTCGGTTTATTACAAATAGGCGACCCCGCCGACTGCATCGTCACTAACCGCGTTGATGCGCGTATGAAAGTGCTGCAAACCTATATAAATGGCAATTTAGTGGCTGAAAATGGCAAAACCTTATTAGCATATAGCGACGCAACCGCTCCTAATCAGTTCTGTACTTCACCCAAAACCGAGCGCGACTTTTGCCTATACCCACCCGCACATAGCACCCACGCCAACGTCATAGAGGCATTAGAAGGGCAACTAATTACCCGCTGCCAAACCATGCCCTTTGCCACCAACGCTCAAGGAGAGGCTATTGCCGATGTAGAGCGCGATATGCTCAAAATAGCGGTTGTCAATCGTTATGCCGACGTGCCGCCTGCGGTAGGATTTATCCGCAATTTCGGACTACAGCAGGGAGCTATTGCATCGAGCGTTGCCCACGATTCGCACAATATCATCGCCGTAGGCACCAACGACGAGGCACTCTGCCGCGCTGTCAATGCCCTTATACAATACGGCGGCGGTTTAGCCGCAGTAGCTGACAATGGCAGCGAACAAGTATTGCCCCTGCCCGTAGCGGGCTTGATGAGTACGGGCAACGGCTACCAATTAGCCCAACAATACGAACAGATAGACCATTTCGTCAAACAATTGGGAAGCCCACTAACCGCACCTTACATGACCCTTTCATTTATGGCTCTGCTCGTCATTCCAAGCCTCAAACTAAGCGATAAAGGCTTGTTCGATGGCGACACTTTTGCGTTCAAACTCCTATTTTGCCCGACAACCCCACAATGACCACCGAATTAGAAACGCAATACCAAACTGCCTTAGCCTTAGCCCAAAAACAGCAATACCAACAAGCCCTCGCACTATGGGACGACCTCGCGCCAGTATGCCCTATCCCAACAAGCACAACAACAAGCCAATTGCCTCTTAGAAAGCGGTGAATGTTATTATTACTTAGGACAATACGAACAAGCTATTGCCCAATTTGAGTCGTTATTAGCCCTGCTAACAGGACTACCCACCGAATTTGCGCTGCGTGCCGATACGTATGAAAATTTGGGTATTTGCTACGGCGAACTCGGCAAACACGAATGCGAAATAAACTACAAACAAGATGCTTTGTCGCTGCGCCTACAACATCTATCCCCCAATGACCTTAGCATAGGGCAAAGTTTCAATAATCTGGGGTATACTTTCGAAAAGATGGGCGACAGCCAACAAGCCTTGCAATATTTCAAACAAGCTCTTGCCATTTTTGAGCAATACCCCGAAGCACGAAACCATTTGGCTACCTGCTACAACAATATCGGCAATTGTTATAGTGAGATGGGCGATTATGAAAATGCCCTCAATTACCATACCGAAGCCCTTAACTATCGTCGCCAACTAAGCAATACAACGCTCACGCAGCTATGGACAAGCCTCAATAATCTGGGCTACGACCACCTGCACTGCTATCAATATGCCGAAGCACAACGCTATTTTGCCGAAGCCTTATTGTTTGCCCAAGCACAAGGACAAGCCAAAATCCCCCGCCGACAAATAGCTATTGCCCACAATAACCTGGGTGTATGCTACCGCGAACAAGCCCAATACAAACAAGCCATAGCCCAACACCAAGCCTCTATCGAAGTCTTGGCACAATTAGGCGAAGCCCAGCAAATGCCCAATTATTGCAATTTAGGAGAGATATACATAGAATTACAACAATACGACAAAGCACAAGAGCAGTACGAAATTGCCTTAGACATCGCTCAACAATCGACTGCTCCCAAATATTATAATGCCATCGCTCATCGGGGCTTGGCTCATTGCCTATTGCAAAACAGACAAGCCGAACAAGCCCTACAACGCTACAAACAAGCCTTAGAATGTCTGTTGCCCGCAACACCTACGAGCCATAGTCAAGCCATACCCGACCAACATGCCGACCCCAAAACCCTTATCCAAGTCTGGAAAGGAAAAATAACTGCCTTAATCCATCTATACGACCAAGCACAGCAACAACCTGACCTACAAGCACAATACGCAACACGAGCCGCGCATACTTGCCAAACCGCATTACATTTCTTGCAGCGATTGCGCCACTATTACCGCGCCGAAAACGCCAAAATACAATTAACCGAAAAGGCTTTTGGTATAGCTGAACAAACCATAGCCCTGCTGTTCAGACAAGCCGAACAAAACAACCAAGCCAATACCACACCCTGGCATTCGATATTGCCGAGCAGAGCAAAGCCTTAGCACTACTGGCAAACCTGCGCCACGCCGAAGCCAAACAACAAGGCAATATCGACCCACAACTGCTCGCCGAAGAGCAACGACTCAACAGCGATTTGAACGTACTTACTCACCATTTGCAAGCAGAGCAAATGAAAGGCGATACCGCCCTGATTGCCCAATGGCAGACACGCCGCCTGCACTGCCAAACCCAATACGAACAGTTGATAGCACAGATAGAAACCAATTACCCCGATTATTATCGGCTCAAATACCAAACTCATACAGCATCAGTTGCTGATGTACAAGCACGACTATCTACAAACGAACAAGCATCTGCCTTACTAAGCTATTGTAGCGGCGAACATGAATTATATATTTTTTATATCACGACAGAAAGTATTCATGCCTGCCGCCAAAGCAAAACCGACGAATATAAGCAGCAAATAGCGCGTTTTTTGCGCGCCTTAAAAACCTTAGACAAACCCGCGTATTGCCAAACCGCCCATTGGCTCTACCAAAACCTACTACCTACTACCCTGCGCCAAGCCAATAGCACGCCGCCGTTGCTCACTATCTTGCCCGACCGCGAATTGCTTTATTTGCCCTTCGATGCATTGCTCACCCAAGCCGTCGAGCAGTGGGCTACTCCCTATACCGATATGCCCTACTTCCTATATCAGTATAGTTGTAGCTATCATTATTCGGCAACGCTATGGCTACAAAAACGCCCCAACCTCGCCCCGCTTTCGTCCACTAACCTATTGGCTTTTGCCCCTGTCGAGTTTGCGAGCAAGGATAATATGCCCGCATTTCGCGCCCTCTCATCATCTGCGAATACGCTGGCAGCTATTCAACAGTTGTACGAGCAAAACCATTATAAAACGCATACCGTAATCGGCAAAACGGCTACGTGGCGCAATTTCAAGCAACAATCCCCCCAATACCACCATTTATTGCTCTATACCCATGCCGATTTTAACGAGGCACAACCCAATTTGTCGCGCATTTTGTGGGCAACCGACCCCGACGACGAGACAGATAGTTGCTATTTAGCTGATACCTACAACCTCACACTGCAAGCCGACTTGCTCGTATTAGGGGCTTGCGAAACGGGTATGGGCGAACTCAGGAAAGGCGAAGGCATGGTGGGCATGACACGCGGTTTTTTATATGCAGGCGCACGCCATATTCTGTTTAGCTTGTTAAAAATACCCGAACAATCGGCGGCTCAATTGCTCGTAGCATTTTTTGCCCAACTCGCCGCCCAGCCCAAGCAATATACACAAGCCCTGCACCAAGCCAAATTGCAAATAGTCCAGCAGTCAAGTGGGGTGCCGCCCTTAGCCTGGGCAGGCTGGGTTTTGTTAGGCGAATAAAAAGCAAATGCGCATCTGTATTAGGCAATACAGATGCGCATAAATATCAAAAATCATCTAATTTAAGCCTTAACGATAGACATAAAACTTGCCCACTTTGACCAAATCATTGCCATTGATCAGTTTGTAATAATATACGCCATTGCTAAACCCATCGGCAGGCAGGGAAAGTGGCGCGATTGCGAATCTCACCTTCGTAGAGTACCTCGTATTGGTTATTTTCGATAGTAAGCCACAGCGAGGACAATTGTTCGTCGCTCCAACTAAATTGTATCTGTTGCTGGTATATCATTAGGCCGTCCGTAGGTGCAAGTACGGTGGTCGTAGCCGCCGACATCAACACCATATCGAGCATGGATTCGTACTCGGGTATGGGCGCGCACTGTTCTTCGCGCAAAAACAACCGGACGGCAAAGGCAGCATCGGCTTGGTCTATTATATCTGTATCGGCTTGGTGTTCTTCGACATAGAGGCTACAAACCTCGCAATCGCACAAATGATTTTCTACTTGCCAAGCCATTTTTCGGGGTAGCAGGTCTTGGCAATATAGGTCAAGTGTATAAGGCGTAGGGCATACGGTTTTTTGGAATAGGGTGGTTATCATGGCTGAGAGTGCAAAAGTCGGGTTAGATATTATCAAGTTGCTTTATTAACGCAATGATGGTATTTTGTAGTGTGCGCTTGCCGTGTTGCAGGGCAGATTTAACTTTTTTTAAATCAAAATCAGTTATTTGTGCAATATCTTTATAGGAACATTGTTCGATATAAAAATGATAGAGGCATGTTTTTTGCTCGTGATTAGCTATTTTTTCGATAGCGCGGGCAATAAAAGCATTGATATCTATTTGTCGATGATTGAGTGCGGTTATGATAGATTCGGGGGTGTTATTTACGGGGGGGCGGTATATGTAGCAGACGGTTGTAGGCTTCATTTTCCACTTCTTGATGCCACTTTTTTTCCTTATCTGGCAAATTATCAGTCAAGGTGTATCGTATCTCATGTTTCATCATATCTATAAACAAATTGTGTGCCGAGCGCATGAGCCAACTCTTAAAGTTCTGATTAATGTCATATTGTTGTAGTTGTTGAAACAAGCGCACAAATACATCAGTGGTAAAATCTTCGAGTACTTCGCGATTCAAGGCGTTCTGACAATATCTATAATTACAATAAACGCCATATCGATATACTTCGCGTCGATAGCGTTTGTACAACTCACCGATAATGCCATTATCGGGTTGTCGGCGAAAAAGTTGCCGCTAATTCAAGGTCGGATAGGTGGCGGTATAGTTGCGTGATGGAGCATAAATAGTAGGGCGGCTGTTGTGTTGTCGCAAATTTTGACAAAGCCATGCGGCATAGAAAACGGCAAGGCAAGGCAAAAGTAAGTCAATAATGTGAAATCAGCTAATTAGGCAGCAACTTTCTGCTCCGCCCCACTCTCCTACCCAAAACAAGCATACTCATAAAATTTCCTTTTAGACGCAAAATGAGGCACAAAGTTGTCCTTGAAAATAATTTTGTGCCTCATCGAGCAAAAATAATGGTGGGAATATTACACCCTAATCGATTTATTGCCTATCTTTGCAACCCAATTGCGCGGGTTATTAGCTCAGTTGGTTCAGAGCGCTGCTTTGACAGAGCAGAGGTCACTGGTTCGAGCCCAGTATAACCCACCCTTTTTTACCTGTAATGCGCCACAGCTGTTTGCCTTACATTCTGTTGGTAGTACGTCATACAAAACGCCCTTAGTATTGCACAATACTAAGGGCGTTTTTTGCTTGGGTAAAGCCCATGCGAACTAAGGATATTCGTATCCGCGCAGTTTGCTTTGTTTCTCTGGTGCAGGTCATAAAACAGCTATCGCTACCTTACAGCTATTTGAGCTGCAAGGTAGCGATAGACGACAAGCCAATGGCAATATTTTTTATAGTTCGGTTGCGCTTTCGGCTAAGATAACAACTTGGTTGTTCAGCACTTCGGCAAAACCGCCTGTGATGTCAATCAGTTTATCGGTAGCATTTTTTTGGCTGATTCTCACGCGCCCCTTTTTGAGGGCGGCAATCATCGGGGCGTGACGGTCTAATACCTCTACCATACCATCGATGGCGGGCATATTGACCGATATGGCTTCGTCGCTATATATTTTTTTTTCGGGAGTAATAAGTTCTAAGTGCATGGTATGGCAGCATTGATAAAAACGATGGCGAGATTATTCGCCTTGATGATTTTTTGGGTGGTCATTTATATTTCGTCCAAGCGCACGCGAGCTATGAATTGGCTTTTTATAGCTTTTTTTCGTAGCGGCATATTCTAAAAATTGCCGCTACGAAAACATCATTTGCTCAGAGCAGTACAGTAACTTATCTTTCTGTTTCTGCCAATATTTTTTTACCTTTGGCAATAGCGTCATCGATAGTACCTACCAAGTGGAACGCAGCTTCGGGGTATTCGTCCAATTCGCCGTCCATAATCATATTGAAACCGCGGATGGTTTCTTCGATAGATACCAAAGCACCGGGCAAGTTCGTAAATACTTCGGCAACGTGGAAAGGCTGCGACAAGAAACGCTGTACGCGGCGGGCGCGTGCTACGACGGTTTTGTCTTCTTCGCTCAACTCGTCCATACCCAAGATGGCGATGATGTCTTGCAATTCTTTATAGCGTTGCAAAATCATTTTTACGCGCTGTGCAGTATTATAATGTTCTTCGCCGATGACGTGGGGGTCTAAGATACGCGATGTAGAATCGAGCGGGTCTACGGACGGATAGATACCCAAGGCAGCCAATTTGCGGCTCAATACCGTAGTGGCATCTAAGTGGGCAAAGGTGGTAGCGGGTGCGGGGTCGGTCAAGTCGTCGGCAGGTACATATACAGCTTGCACTGATGTAATAGAGCCGCGTTTGGTAGAAGTGATGCGCTCTTGCATCAAACCCATTTCGGTGGCTAAGGTGGGCTGGTAGCCTACCGCCGAGGGCATACGTCCTAACAAGGCAGATACCTCCGAACCTGCTTGGGTAAATCGGAAAATGTTATCGACAAAAAACAAGATGTCGCGACCGCTGGTGCTGCCTTCGTCGCCGTCTCGGAAATATTCGGCTACGGTCAAACCCGACAAAGCTACGCGGGCACGTGCGCCAGGTGGCTCGTTCATTTGCCCGAACACCATCGTGCAGAAGGACGATTCAACTTCTTTTTGGTCCACTTTTTTGATGTCCCAAGCACCTGTTTTTTCTAAATTATGAACAAAGTCGGTGCCATATTTCACTACATTTGATTCTACCATCTCGCGCAGCAAGTCGTTGCCTTCGCGGGTACGCTCGCCTACACCGGCAAATACCGACAAACCTGAATATCTTTTGGCGATATTATTAATCAATTCCATGATTAATACCGTTTTGCCTACACCCGCGCCGCCAAACAAACCGATTTTGCCGCCTTTGGCATAGGGTTCGAGCAAGTCGATAACTTTGATACCTGTAAACAAAGGTTGCATCTCGGTCGAAAGGTCTTCGTAGGGAGGTGGTTGGCGGTGAATGGGATAACCTTTCGCATTGCTGACTGGTGCCAAACCATCAATAGCCTCGCCGACTACGTTGAACAAGCGTCCGCGGATTTGGTCGCCGATGGGCATTTTGATGGGCGCACCCGTGTCCGTTACGGTCATACCGCGCCAAGCCGTCGGTCGAGTCCATCGCAATAGCCCGGACGCTGTCTTCGCCCAAGTGCTGCTGACATTCTAATACGAGTGTTTGTCCGTTCTCGCGCGTAACGGTCAATGCGTTATAAATATCGGGTAGTTTGCCTGTTTCAAACGCTACGTCCAATACCGCGCCGATGATTTGTTTGATTTTGCCTACGTTAGCCATGAAAATAAGTGAATTATCGTAAAATTAGGTACGAAATTTTAATGTTTTTGGATTTCGGGCGCAAAGGTACGATTTTGATTTGTCTTTTTACAATTTTTTGCCCAACTTTTCGCAAATGCCTCATATTACTGCCGCGCTTCGGCATATCGCTTAGGGTCTTGTAGGTTGGTGGCATACCTACCAAACGGTCAAATTGGCATTTATTCCTCTTCTTGCAAAGGTGTTACGAGGATAAAATCGGCTAATTGTCGGTTTTTCTCGTCTAAGGTATCTTGCTGGGCTTGCTGCACGGTGCTGATGGTGAGTATGCGCAATTGGGGTTTGTAGCGGCGCAAATACCAAACAATGCCTTCGCGATTATTGCTATGATATGCTCCGTTGAAATGCAATATGCATTTGCCGCGCCGCCAATTTCGGACAATAAAATGTGCCATTGTAGCGTCTTTGATAGCTTGGGCACGCGGAAAATTGAGGTTGGGCTGGTGGTCGCCGCCCATGCCGTTGCCCATATCAAGCATAGCGCGGTAGTTGGGCAGGTCGGGGTCGAAAGCAATGGGCAAGGGTGCTATATGGCGTTTGGCAGCCTTACTCAATCCATTGAGGGCTTCAAAACCACCCCTAAACACCATTGAGGCATAACGGCGCGGTATATTTGCCGCTACAAAAGGCAATCCTTTTTGGCGTGCGAAATTGACCAACGGGGCATAGTCGGCAGCATAGTTTTTCCAGAGTTGTAGGGCACCTTGAAAGTTCTTTTCGGTAATTAGTTGGCTCAAATATTCGTCTAATACCATTTGCTGGTCGGCTTCGAGCATTTCTGCCGCTACGACCAATTTATTGCCCCAAAAGACATGGGCATCTTGCAAAAGGCGCAATTCGAGGGCATGGCACAGCGAGTCGGTGTGCAATTCGCCAAACAACACTACGTCGCTGCGCTGCACGGCAGCCAACAGCGCGTCATAATGGGTGGTTGTACCGTCAGCGGCAAATAAGGGTGTCTGGGCAGAGGCGCACAAAGGCAGTATCCAACAAAGGCATAGTGCTATACAGCTAAATCCGAAGGGCAAAAAGGGCATCATATATATAAGGAGGTGATTTATGGCTTTGCGGCAAATCCATCTCGATACAAATAAAATCATTACTGTGTCGAGGCACGAAATACAGCAAAGGGGAACAAATATACAATTAATAGCAGTAAAAACAACTATGCAAGCTAAAAAATGGGATTTTTGCGCATCATATTGCAGTGGCAATAAGAATTTTGCCCCTCAATTACTATTTCGCTTTACTTTTGGGCTTTCGACCCGACCAAACGCAATATGTACAGCCTCCTATTGCCCTCTCGACTTCTGCATAAACAACTCGCCCATCAAAATATCATCTCAAAATTTAATCAACTATATGAACTCTAATCAATTGGCGATAAGCGACCAAAGAAGGTGTTTTGAAGTATTCGCGTCTGCCATTACGGGCATAGGCAAAATTGTAATGGTGGATATATGGGCGCAAAAACTAATTTTTATCCTCATTGCCTGTTTGTTTTGGTTGGGGTATTTGCTGTTCAGGCTCAAAGAAAACCCCGAAAACCTCAAATATTGGGGATTTACCAAAAATAACTTTAAAAGTTCATTCCTAAGATTATTGCCATTTGCCTTAGCGAGCATATTCCTGTTCGTAGCTTACGGGATTTATAAGCAAACAATGATAACAAATTGGCATATAATTCCGATATTAATGGTATATCCGATATGGGGAGTAATCCAACAATACTTAGTAGTCGGGTTAGTAGCAGGCAACTTGAAAGACCAGAAGCGATTCAATATCCCAAATATTGTCATAATTATTATAACCGCCGTATTGTTTTCGATGGTGCATTACCCCTCAAAAATGCTAATAATCGGGACATTCATATTGGCTATAATTTATACGATAACTTACTTAACAGAAAAAAACTTGTGGGTTTTGGGCATTTATCATGGGTGCTTAGGCTGTTTGTATTATTACTTGGTACTAAGCCGAGATCCATTCATAGAAGTATTCGGCAAAGCGATAGGCGCATTAAATTATTAATACAATATAACTACACATATTTAAATATGATAAAATAATTGAATTTATTAGATGCAAGCGTAACTATTTAGCCTTGTCGGGGGAACTAATCGAATATGCAGCGATGTCAGGCATTATTAGATAAGTATTGCTCATTACCCCATACCCAAAACCCTATACTCTAAATAGTTACATGCAACCGATGTTTGTTGGTAAATTCGCCGTACCTTTGCGCCCTATTGCTTAGCATGTGCCCTTCCAAAAACATATAGCGTTTTTTTGGAGGGCTTAATTTCTTTTACCGCCCACACCTTAGAACTATGAGCAAACACGGACGAGTATTAGTCGCCATGAGCGGCGGCATAGATAGCACTGTTACGGCAGCTATGTTGCACCAACAAGGCTACGAAGTAATTGGCATGACCATGAAAACATGGGACTATGCCACATCAGGCGGTTCCAAAAAAGAAACGGGCTGTTGCAGCCTCGACTCTATCAACGATGCCCGCGCCGTAGCCGTTGATATGGGTTTTCACCACTTTATTATCGATATACGCGACGAATTTGGCGATTGGGTCATCGACAATTTTGTAGAAGAATACTTGGCAGGGCGCACCCCTAACCCTTGTATTTTGTGCAATACGCATATCAAATGGGCTGCCTTGCTGCGCCGTGCCGATGCGCTCGACTGCGAATTTATTGCTACGGGACACTATGCCCAAGTGCGCCGCGATACCGATACCCAACGTTATATCGTATCGAAAGGGTTAGATACCAACAAAGACCAATCGTATGTATTGTGGGGCTTACAACAAGAAAACTTAGCCCGCACCTTGTTTCCTGTGGGCGGCTACCACAAACCCCAAATCCGCCAAATGGCGCGAGAATGGGGCTATACCGATTTGGCAAAAAAAGCCGAGAGCTATGAAATTTGTTTTATCCCCGACAACGACTATCGCGGGTTTCTGAACCGTCGCGTCGACGGTTTAGAGCAGCGCGTAGCAGGCGGCAATTTTGTGTCGGCTGTCGATGGCACCATATTAGGCAAACATCGCGGCTATCCATTCTATACCGTCGGGCAGCGCAAAAACTTAGGTATCGCCTTGGGTAAGCCCGTTTTTGTCACCGAAATCGTACCCGAAACCAATACCGTCATATTGGGCGATACTGACGACCTGCTGCGCAACGCCATGACCGTCTGCCGCCTCAATATGGTCAAATATGCCGATGCCTACGGCGGCTTAGATACCATCACCAAAATCCGCTCGCGGCACGAGGGCGCACCTGCCTATATCCTACAAACAGACCCCGAAACGATGCAAGTCGAATTTATGCAGCCCATAGAAGCCATTGCGCCCGGACAATCTGCCGTATTTTACGAAGACAACGATGTCATAGGCGGCGGGCACATACAGCGCAGTTTTGATTTATAGCCCCGCCTCACCAAAGTATGTCCGAAAGCACCCAAGCCGCCGAATCGCGTGGCAATATATTCGATAGCGTCTTGCTACGGCGTGTTCTGCAAACTGCCCTGCCTTTTCGCGTTCTATTTGCGACTACGGCATTGCTGTCTATTGCCATAGCCCTACTAAGCGCGTTTCGCCCCTATCTGACCCAACAAACCATCGACCACTACGTATTGTCGGGCAATACACAAGGCGTAGCTGTCATGTCTTTGTGGCTTATTCTCCTGTTGGGCATAGAGGTATTATGCCAATATCGCTTTATCTATTCGAGCAATTTGCTGGGTCAATCGGTCATCAAACTATTGCGCGTGCGCGTGTTCGAGCGGCTGCTCCACTACCGTTTGCGCTGGTTCGACCTAACGCCCGTAGGCACAGCCACCACCCGCGCCATCAGCGATGTAGAAGCCATCAACGATATTTTTTCGGAAGGACTCATCAGCATCGTAGCCGATTTACTCACTATATTCACCGTTCTTACGCTGATGTTTTATAGCGATTGGCGGCTTACACTCGTTGCCTTACTGCCATTTCCATTTATGGTCTATGCTACGTATCAATTCAAAGAGGGCATCAAATCGACGTTTCAGGCGGTGCGCAACCAAGTAGCGCGGCTCAATGCCTTTTTGCAGGAGCGCGTTACGGGCATGTCTATCGTACAGAGTTTTGCCGCCGAGCCACAAGAATTGGCAAAATTTAAAGCCATCAACGACGAACATACCCAAGCGCACCTACAATCTATCTGGTATTATTCGGTGTTTTTTCCTGTTGTCGAAGTACTCATAGCCTGTGGGCAAGGTCTGCTCGTATGGTTTGGTGCTAATTGGGTTATCGGGCACCAAACCAGCATAGGTATGCTCGTGGCTTTTATCATGTACCTCAATATGCTGTTTCGACCCGCCCGCACCCTCGCCGACAAATTCAATACCCTACAAATGGGCTTGGTGGCTGCCGACCGCGTCTTTGCCCTGCTCGATACCGACCAAAGCCTACCCAACAAGGGCACCCATACCGACCCTATTCGCGGCGATATAGCGTTTGAGAATGTCGTATTTTCCTATAGCGACCAAGATGCAGTCTTGCGCGGTATTAGCTTTCAGGTAGCAGCAGGGCAAACCCTCGCCTTAGTGGGTGCTACGGGAGCGGGCAAATCGTCTATCATCAATATCCTCAACCGTTTTTACGACATACAGTCGGGCGAAGTGAGCATAGACGGACGCAATATTAAAGAATACGAACTATATGCCCTGCGCCGACAAATAGGATTAGTACTACAAGACGTTTTCTTGTTTGCAGGCTCTATCTACGACAATATCGTATTGCGCAACTACGACATCAGCCGCCAACAAGCAATAGAAGCCGCTAAAATGGTAGGAGCACACGATTTTATCATGCAATTGCCCGGCAACTACGACTACCAAGTCATGGAGCGCGGCGCAACCTTGTCGTTGGGACAACGCCAATTAATTTCGTTTATCCGCGCTTTGGTCTATAACCCGCGTATCTTGATTTTGGACGAAGCTACCTCATCTATCGATACCGAAACCGAACAATTAGTACAACAAGCCGTAAGTCATTTGGTCCGAAACCGCACCGCCATTATCATAGCCCACCGCCTCTCGACCATACAACACGCCCAACAAATTTTGGTACTCGACAAAGGCGAAGTAGTTGAGCGCGGCACCCACCAAAGCCTATTAGCACAAAATGGCTACTATGCCCGCCTCGCCTCGACTTCGCTTGACGTGACGGAAGGAATTGCGCCTTGACTTCGCTCGGCAGGACGCAGGAAACAAGAAGCAAAGAGCGAACCCCCACACTGAGCGAAGCCAAAACACAAATCGTCGTGTTGAGCGAAACCAAAACACAGAAATTACTTGGGTTTGATAACAAAAAATGAGAATAAGGGTATAAATGTGTGCAAAATAGCCTTATCTTTGCGCACATTTTTGGGGTTCATGCTAATGGAGCAAGAAAAAATAGGATATGGATAATCAAAAGCCCGGATTGTTTGGTATTGAATACTCAAACCGAGATTTTGCCCAAAGAGAAACTTGGGGTAAAAATCAATTCAACTCATCGTTTCCAGCGGCTTTGAGTTCATATTTAAGCTCAAAAGGACTTGACAACATATACCTTCATTTGGGAAATGATTTGAAAGTAAAGCATGGGCTGATTTCAACAGAAAAACTTTATGGAGCTTCGCCTTTGTCAAGTGACATTTTTTATGCGTTTGAAAGTCCATATATGCCGTATCAACAACTACTCCTTGGACATCTGCCAAGAGTTGATTTAGTTACTCAACTAAAAAGTAGCGGGCAAGCATTGAAACCAATCGAAATAAAATTGACTGCATTGCCCGACAATTCAACCTGTGGTTTTTTAGAGAACAAGTTCGGAACAGAAATAGTAATACGACCCGATACTATCGTTTACTTAGCTTGCAGTATAGCGATAAACTTTAAAGACACTCAGGACTTACTACGTACACTAATCGGAAACGAATTTGAAAATATCAGTGATTGGACAGACGGTCGAATAGTCTGGCAATATATTCCCAAAATGATTGTAGCGATTGACAAAGTAGTGCTTTCAATTATTGATGTGCAAGAACCTCTTGTAATGCAACCAATCTGGAAAACAGCGGGTAAATCACCAATTTTATCAAAAAATTGTCTTGATGTATTTGTTTGGTCTAATCTTGCATTTGTCCAACTATTTTTAGATGTTGCAAGGGGCGAGCTAAAAGAGGGCGAAAATAAAGTAACAAGACAAGTTCGCACAATCATTTGGCTTTTTAAAATGCTGTACGACTTTTCAAAGAACGGTCAAATGAACCACCATAAAATAATTGACGAACTATCATACAACACTAAAAATGATAAGGCTTTTGCCGTAAGCGGTCGAATCACACAGCCATACATGGCTTGTATAGAACTTGAAAAACCTCGAATCACGAAAGACGAAATCAAACAAATAATCATAGGAGGTGGGCAAAATCTTTTAAGCCCCGAAAGAAGATTTGATGCCATAATCTACAACTCACCCGAACTTTTTTAAATAAACTTAGATAATATTATGCGAACTGTCGATTTGTTTTCAGGCTGCGGGGGGATGTCATTGGGGTTTCAGAACGCAGGATTTAAAGTAATTGCCGCATTTGATAAATGGAACCCGCCGTAAAGGTTTATAAAGAAAATTTTGACCACCCAATCTATAATTTTGACCTTTCGACCGATGAAAGTAAAAATTTTATTGCTGATTTAAAACCCGAACTTATCATAGGCGGTCCCCTTGCCAAGATTTTTCAAGCGCAGGGAAGAGGGACGAAACCTTGGGAAGGGCAGATTTGACTTTATCCTATGCCAAAATTGTGGCATACGCCAAGCCAGAATGGTTTGTTATGGAAAATGTGGATAGAATAATAAAAAGTAAACTATTAAAAGACGCTATAAAAATATTCAAAGCAGCAGGATATGGCATTTCCTATGAGATTTTAGATGCAAGTTATTGCGGTGTCCCCCAATCAAGAAAACGTTTTTTTTTAGTTGGACGTAAAAATAGTAATGATAATTTTTTAAATCCATATTTCCTAAAAAATCAATCCAAACACCCAATGACTTTGCATGATTATTTTGGCAATTCACTTGGTATCGAATATTATTATAGGCATCCAAGAAGTTATGCAAGACGAGGAATTTTTAGTATTTACGAGCCAAGCCCAACAATAAGAGGCGTAAATAGACCCGTTCCTAATGGCTATCTGGGACATAAGGGCGACCCTGTCAGCATCTCTGAAAATATTAGACCATTAACAACAGAAGAAAGAAGTCAGATACAAACCTTTCCTAAAAAGTTTGTTTTTAATGGCAATAAGACCGAAATAGAACAGATAATTGGGAATGCAGTACCCGTTAAACTTGGCGAGTTTGTAGCAAATTGTATTAGAGAATACATCACCGACTTGGATAAAAACACCAAAATTGCTTTGGGTCAATTAGAACTCCAATACGGATAAAAGTATTCTCGAAATTAAAACCATTATTTATTTTAATAAAACATCATCATATAACCAAACTATGTTAATTAGCAAGATTAGAGACCGCGTAGGCTTATTAGTAGGTGTGATAGCCTTAGCCATGGTATTGTTCTTACTTATGGACGCTCTGGACTCGCGCACGGGTTTTTTGGGTGCGGCTAACCCTACCGGCTTAGGTAGCGTAAATGGCGAAGACATACAGCCCCAGCAGTACGAATCAAAAATCAATCAGATTATCAGCAATTACGAATCGAACGGCATGGAAGTGACCGAAGAGACGCGCCTGCAAGCTCGCGAGCAAGCATGGAAGCAATATGTCGAAGAAATGGTTGCCAAAGAACAATACGACAAATTGGGCATTATGGTCAGTGATGCCGAATTGCGTGCTATGCTCTACGAGGGCAGCGACGATATTTTGCACAGCTCTATCAAAAGCGCACCCGTGTTTTTGAATGATAGCGGCAAATTTGACCGCAGCAAATTGGAGCAATACGTACAAGGTTTTTCTGCCGACAACCCCGAAGCACAACAGCGCAAAGCACAATGGAAACGCTTCGAAGACGGCATCTATGAGCAAACCTTGCGCAGCAAATATACCAACCTCATCAAAAAAGCGGTTTATGTGCCAACATGGTATGCCAAAATGGACCACGCCGACAAAAACGCCAAAGCCGAAGTGAGCTACGTCATGCTACCCTATTCTACGGTTGATGATGCCTCTATAACCGTTGCCGACAACGAATTGCTCAACTACCTGAACGCCCACAAAAACGAGTTCAAGCAAAAAGAAAGCCGTATAGTAGACTACGTATCGTTTCCTGTTGCAGCCACCAAAGAAGATAGCAGCGTAGCTCTCAATGCCGTAGCCTCTAAGGTAGAAGAATTGCGCAGTACCGACAACGTAGAGCATTTTATCAAAATACAAGACTCCGAAACACCATATACCGGCGACTACTTGACCAAAGACGAATTGGTAGGTGCGGGCACTATGCGCGATACCCTCTTCCGCCTGCCACTCGGCACTACCATGGGTCCCTACTACGAAAGCGGCAGCTTCCGCGCTTTCCGCGTCATCGACCGCAAAGCTATTGCCGACTCTGCCAAAGTAAGCCTTATATTCAAGGCTTTCGGGCAAGCAGGCTCAGACAAAGCCAAAAAGACAATGGATAGCATCAAAGCAGTTATTGCCAAAGGCGCAAGTTTTGCCAGCGTTGCCGATAGTAGCACCGACGACCCCACAACCAAAGGCAAAGGCGGCGATATGGGCTACTTGAAACGCAACGACCCGCGTTTGCCCCAAGAAGTATTGAACGCCATTTTCTACGACCACAAAAGCGGCGATATGTTTACGGTCGAAACGGGCGGAGGCTTGTTCCTGACCAAAATTGTCCAAACAGGCGGCAGCAAAGAAGCAGCAAAAGTAGCGTTTTTGACCAAAAACGTAGAGCCAAGCGAAGCTACCATCAATGCTACCTATGCTAAGGCACAACAACTTGCAGGTGCTAATCGCAGCTTAGACGCACTGAAAAAAGCCGCCGAAGCCGAAAAATTGCCCATCAAATCATCTACCGACTTAGAATCATCTTCGTTCCGCATCGATGGCTTGGGCATAGCTGACGAAATAGTCAAATGGGCATTCCAAATAGTGCCAATACAGTCAGCGACCGCGTATTTAAAGTAGATACCAAATTGCCCGACGGACGTATCACAAGCACTTATGTGGTGGCTGCCGTAGCCAAAGCCAAAGCCGAAGGTATGGCACAACTCGACGACGTGCGCGAACGCCTTACCACTGAGGTCAAAAAACAGAAAAAAGGCGAACAACTGATTGCCAAATTAGGTGCTAATACCGACCTCGCACAAATAGCCGCCGCCAATAGCCAAGAAGTGCAAAACGCCGCCGACATCAGTTTTGGCGCACCCACAGCAAGCTCGATGGGTCCCGAACCGAAAGTACAAGCCGCGATATTTGCCGCTGCCAATGGACAAACTACCAAACCTATTGCGGGCAATCGCGGTGTGTATGTCGTAAAAGTAAACAACATAACAGCCGCCCCCGAACTGACCGATATAGCCACTGCCAAAAATACTTTGTTAGAGCCGATGCAAAGCCGTGTCGATTTTGGCGTGCTGCAAGCACTCGGCAAATTGGCAAAAGTAGTAGATAACCGCTTGAAAATTGGTCAATAATAGATTCAGAGCTTATCCAAATGACCGATTTAATCCCATAACTACCAAAACCTATGAGGTGCAGTAAGCGCCTTATAGGTTTTTTTGTTATTTTTCACCTATTAAAACAGAATGATAGCCTGTTATAAATTCTTTTTAGAAACATGAATTATTTTACCCCCGCAGAAAACAAGCCTCGCCCCCATTCGCACCCCATTGGTGCCAAGTTTTTTATTACCTGCCGCTTGTTTCAGTCCATTCCGTTGCATATCATCGAGCAATTACAAGCCGGACGCAACGATGCCATTAAGCAAATAGAAATGGGCAGACAAGCCAGCCGCGAAGAGCGTATGCAGCTGATTCGCAACGAACACAAACGCTACTTTGCTAAATTGGATAGCCTATTAGACAAGGCACAATTCGGCAATACATGGCTCAAACACGATGAAGTAGCCCAAATTGTAGCCGATAAAATCCATGACTTGGAAAACGACGGACTATATCATCTCATCGCCTACTGCATCATGCCCAACCACGTGCATATCATCATCGACACCCAAAAACAGCTGGACAAATTAGCCCCTAATGAGCCAGTTACAGACGACAACTATGTGCAGGTATTTCCGATGATGTCACGCCTTAAAAATGATACCGCAGCTAAGGCAAATGAACGCCTGAACCTCAATTCTTACTTTTGGCAGCGCGACAACTACGACCACTATATCCGAAGCGAACAAGAATTGCAGAACATTATTACCTATGTCCTGCATAACCCCGTCAAAGCAGGATTGGTCGAAAATTGGGAACAATGGCAATTTAGCTATATCAACCCCAACCACCTGGGGACTGATGGCTACCGAATAAACACACCTTAAACGATTAATTATCGCGATTTTATCCGTAGTATGTGACAAAGTGCCCATGCTACGGATAAAAGTGTTTATGGATTGCAAATTGCCTTGACAATATAACCCTGGTGGCTGCCTATCTCCTTAGAACAAAAGAAGGAGTATTAAGGCATTTGCGTTATTATGGTTTATTTTTTATAAATTACAATTATTTATACTATGTACGCCGTAGCGATGCCACCATTGTTGCGTTGGCTCTATCCCAATTTGCGTTGGCAATACCCCAACGACGAAAAAGCGATATACCTGAGCTTCGACGATGGTCCCACACCCAATGTCACTGATTTTGTGCTTGAACAATTGCACCGCTACCATGCCTCGGCTACTTTTTTTTGTTTGGGCAGGCAAGTAGTGCGCCACCCCGATTTGTTTGAGTGCATCTTGGCAGAAGGTCATGCCGTCGGCAATCATACGTATGACCACCCCAATGGTTGGCATACGTCATTAGATGATTATATTACCAATATAGCTGCTTGCGCCGAACAAGTCAATTCACCCTTGTTTCGCCCGCCCTACGGACGAATCACACCCCGCCAAATAGCGCATATCCGCCGCAACAAAGCCCTATTGTTGCCGTGTTTTAGCGAGGAGGAACGGCACTTATTGCCGCCCCAAATCGTGATGTGGAACGTCATGTGCGGCGACTTTGACCCTACTTTGAGCAACGACGATTGCCTAAATAATGTATTGAAACATGCCCGCGAAGGCTCGATAGTAGTATTTCACGATACGCAAGCCGCCTACGAGCGTATGAGCTATGCCCTGCCTCGCGTACTCAAACACTATGCCGAATTAGGTTATGCCTTTAAAGCCTGCCCATATTATACCCCTTTGTCAGATGACGCTTAGGACGCGCCGCACAAATGAGCGGAGTTATAATTCTATCCGCCACTGTGCTTTGTGGTTATATTGCATGATAGCAACCGATATATAACCTGCCCGATAAGCTCATTATTTAGAATAACAAGACTAAAACAAATACAATTTATTTTAAATTAACAAATAGCGCACTATCAATAATTTATACATTCTTTAATTGACAAATAATTTGTCAAAACGTTTTTTGCCCAACAATCATTTTAAATCATTTCACGAATAATTTTATATGTAAAATATTACACTTCAAACTTCATCACCCACACTCAAAAATTATGTACAAAGTATTAATTGTCGCTGCTACCCGTGGCGAAATAGAATCGCTGTTGACCCAATATCAGGCACAGAAAAGTTTATTAAGCGATAAAGTATTTAGTTTTTCGCATCGGCGTTGCCATATCGATGCCTTGATTACAGGTGTAGGTATGGTGGCTACTGCCTACGAAATGGCTTTTTGGCTATCGCGCCGCAATTACGATTTGCTACTCAATGTAGGTGTCTGCGGCTCGTTTAATCGGGATATACCGCTCGGAACTGCCCTGCAAATTACAAGCGACGAAATTGCCGACTGGGGTGCCGAGACCGATTCGTCCTTTATCCCAATGGCTGAATTAGATTTTTTTGATGCCAACCAACCGCCCTATGAGAAAGGGATATTGCGCCAAAAAATAGACTTGCCCCTCCAACAGATAATCCCTCTGCTCCAAGTACACTGGCATTACGGTCAATAAAACATCGGGTAATGCGCGGCAGATAAAACAATTGCAAAAAACGGTATCGCGCACAAGTAGAAACGATGGAAAGTGCAGCGTTTTTTTATGCCGCTCGGTCAATAAATGCACGGTTTGCAGCTATCCGCACCATATCGAACTACGTCGAGCCGCGCAATACGGATAATTGGGATTTAGCGGGTGCTATTGATAGCTTGAACCAAGCCCTCAATATCATATTAAATGCTTGTCCGATTAAGTAAACCCATGGCTATATTTATGGTGTATTGACCGATACGGGCAAGACCTTTCCGTTGAAATAGCGTTGTCCGTTCAGTGCAAAATCGCCGATAAAATGCGCCATTTCGTCGGCGGACAACGGCGCGTCGAAATCGGGAAAGGCTTGGCGCAACATTTCGGTTTGTACCGCCCCTAAGCATAGGCAATTGACCGCTATGCGGCGCGGTTTGAGTTCTTCTGCCAAACATTCGCTCCAACAAGCCAAAGCCGCTTTAGACGCGCTATATGCCGAAAGCCCCGCAAACTTGGCACTACCCTGATAGCCGCCCATGCTGCCAATGTTTAGTATGTGGCTGCCTGCGGGCATATAGGTATATAGGTATTTGGTCAGTTTCCAAGCTGCAAAAGTATTGATTTGGAATAGGCTATGTACTTCGCCGTCGGTCAATTCGTAAAATGGACGATTGACCAAACTGCCTGCATTATGTACTAAAGCATCGATATGGGGCACTTGCTCTACGACAAATTGATAAAGTAGGTCGTAATTATCGCAGCTCAAATCAAAAGGCAATATCGATAGTTTATGCGGGCTATGGGCTGCGGCGAGTGTGGTAGCAATGTCTTGCAATGCGGCAGTCTGGCGCGATATGGCTATGATATGGTGCGGTACTGTGGTGCTTTGGGTCCAAGTTTGTACCAATGCCTTGCCAATGCCCCGCGACGCGCCTGTAACGACAATATTCATAGGCGAATGGATTGGATTTAAAAGTAAATTCGGGCTTCGGGCAAGCTATTTAGCGCACCGCCACTCGTGGGTCGAGGAAACCGTAGAGTATATCAGTAATGATATTGACAACGACAAATAGGCTTGCCGTGAACAAAATAGCTCCCATCGCCACAGGAAAGTCGAGGTTGTTGAGCGCATTGATAGTGACAAAGCCCAAACCCTTATAGTCAAAAATCATTTCGATAAAATAGGCACCTGCCAAAATAGCCGCTAACCAACCCGAAATAGCCGTCATGACGGGATTGAGGGCGTTGCGCAAGGCATGGCACCGATGACAATTCGCTCGAAAGTCCTTTAGCGCGGGCAGTACGCACGTAGTCTTGCGATAATACATCGAGCATTGCGTTGCGCGTAAGTTGCACGATGATAGACAAAGGACGGATACCCAAAGCAAAAGCGGGCAGTACGAGGTTGCGTAGCTGCAATACTTCGTCGCCCATGTCGTTCAGTTCATACAAACCACCTGTATAATTTAGACCCGTATAATCGTGCAGCCAATAGCCAAATATCAAAGCCAATAAAATGCCTGAAAAATAAGAAGGCTGCGAAATACCAAGTGTTGCCGTGACCAAGATAGAATTATCTAAACGCGAAAAAGGTTTCATGGCGGCAAGTACGCCCAAAGCAATGCCGAGCAAAGCCGCAAATGTCATAGCCGTAAGCCCCAATACGAGGGTTTTGGGCAGGGCAGCGAGCAAAATATCGGTTACTTCGCGTTTGGTTTGATAAGAACGCCGCAAGTAGGGAGTTTTGAGTACCAACACGTGATTGCCCAAGGGCAAAATAGGCAAATAGTTATATTTAGCGGCGTTGTCAGGCGTATTATCGTGGATTGAAAGCGGCAAGACATCGTTTAAATACATGCCAAATTGTATGTGCAGCGGTTGGTCTAAGCCCAATTCCTTTGACCGCCTCAACAGTAGCTACGTCGGTGCGCTGCCAACAGTAAGGCGGGCGGGGTCGCCCAAGCCATTGAACAAGAAAATACAACCACCGTAACACTGATAAGTATGGCAATGCCGTGATAGAGTTTGCGGATAAGAAAAGATAGCATAGAGGTATTGCGAGGGTAGGTGTGGCTAATCCGATAAGGCGGAATAGGTTGGGAGAAAGCCAAAACAAGCCAACAAAAGTACTATTTAGTAGGCAAATGCGGGTTATTCTGCGGTGCTTTTTTTAGCAATTGAAGGCAGATTAGCGTTTTTTTACCCTATCGCCCCGACTTTCTACCATAAAACAAACATTTCGGGGCAAAAAAAATGGCAAACGCTACCATATAATACCCAAAAATCGTACCTTTGTGCCCGTTTTATCGAACAACCAATTTTCAATTTTATTTTTTTATTCAATGGCTTCTTACGAGAACGTCTTAATCTTTACTGGCACTCTTGATTTAGAGACCGTAAAGACCGCGATAGGCAGTTACCGGGAGTCGTTACAATCCCTTGGAGCAGAAATCATACACGAAGATTTCTGGGGGTTGCGACCGCTCGCTTATCCGATTGACAAACACACAACCGGCTATTACATCGTCACCGAGTATCAGGCACCAACCAATACGGTGGCACGCATGGAAGTATTGTATAAGCGCGACGAGCGCATCTTGCGCTTCCTTACCGTGAGCTTAGACAAATTTGCGGTAGATTACAACGCCCGCAAACGCAATGGCTTAATTGGCAGAAAACAAAAAGCATCTGCCGAAGAAGCAAGCACCGAAGAGACAATCGCTGCCGAAGCAGTTGTCGAGCAAGTAACCGAATCGTCTAACCCCGAACCCACAACACAGGAGGCATAAACTATGGCAACCGCAAAAGACATTCGCTATCTGACCACCCCGAAATTGAGTCAATTGCCCAAAAAATACTGCCGTTTCAAAAAAGCAGGTATTCGCTATATTGACTACAAAGACCCCGATTTTTTGCTCAAATTCTTGAACGAACAAGGCAAAATCTTACCGCGCCGCCTTACGGGTAACTCCCTCAAATTCCAACGCCGTGTGGCGCAAGCCATCAAACGCGCTCGTCACTTGGCGATATTGCCCTATGTAACTGACTTGTTAAAATAAGAAAGGAGACGTATATCATGGAAATTATCTTATTGCAAGACGTAAAAGGCTTAGGCGAGCAATTCCAAACTGTCGTCGTCAAGCCCGGATACGCCCGAAATTACCTCATTCCCCAAAAAATGGCTGTTATTGCCAACCGCGCCAACAAATCCACTGTTGCCGAGCGTGCCAAACAAATACAAATCAAAGAGATGCGTATATTGCAAGGGATTGAGGCTGTCGTAGAGCGCATCAAGCAAAACCCGCTCAAAATTGGAGCAAAAGTGGGTGCTACCGACAAAATTTTTGGTAGCGTCACCAATGTCCAATTAGCCGATGCCATCAAACAGCAAGCAGGCATAGAGATTGACCGCCGCCGTATCACTATTCCCGACGACGTGAAAGTATTAGGCGAATATGCCGCCGTAGTCGATTTTGGCGAAGGCCGCCGCTACGAAGTAGCCTTTGAAGTAGTTGCCGAATAAAAGGCACATTCCAATAAAGCTATATATCAAGCAAGACAATTGCCGCAGTAACTGACATAGTTGCTGCGGCAATTGCTTTATAGGACAACAAAACCCCAATGGCTATTTAGGTTGTTTGACCTTGCCTTTTACCTTTTGGCGGGTGTCGGGCGTAGTAGTACCCGAACCGCTGTTGGTGGCATTGGAAGGTTTGACCGCGCCGCCCGTCGCGCTTCCGCGCGAGGGGGTAGTAGTGCGCGTACCTCCGGTGTTGGTAGTACCACTTGTATTAGTACCGCGTCCGCCGCCGCTGCCGCCATTAGTAACGGCACCGCCGCCCGTATTGCCGCCTGTGGGTGTAGTAGAAGGTGTATAGCTACCTTTTTTGTAATATTTAAGTGCTTGGGGCATATACTTTTTTAGGTCGGCTATACGTGTGCTATTGCTGGGGTGCGTGCTTAGCAGTTCGGGTGGGGCTGCACCGCCGATTTTAGCCATTCGCTCCCAAAACGGAATGGCTTGGTTAGGGTCGTAGCCCGCCATAGCCGCAAATATGAGTCCTAATTGGTCTGCTTCGCTTTCTTGTTTGCGCGAAAAAGGCAATAATACAGCTACCTGCGACCCAATGCCATAGGCTTGCATAAACATCTCTTGGGTCTGTGCAGGTTTGCTTTGTAATGCCACCGCCAGACCTATCGCGCCTAATTGCTGCAATAATCCTTGTGTCATACGCTCGTTGCCGTGCTGGGCTACGGCGTGGGCTATTTCGTGCCCCATCACTATCGCCAAACCTGTCTCGTCTTTGGTGACGGGCAGCAAACCCGTATAGACGGCTACCTTGCCTCCTGGCATACACCAAGCGTTTTGTTCCTTGCTCTCGACGAGGTTAAATTCCCATTTAAAGCCCTTTACGCGGTCGGCTGCCTTGTTTTGGGCGAGGTAGGTTTGCACCGATTGAGAGATGCGTTGCCCTACTGTCTTGACCATTTGCGCGTCTGTGCCGCTCGCTATCACTTTATTTTTTGACAAAAAAGCATCGTATTCACTATCGCTCATCTGAGCAAGGGTCGATTCGGGAATGAGGCTGAATTGCTGCCGTCCTGTAAGTGGCACTTTGGAGCAGCCAACAATGGTCAGAGTAACAGCCGCTATTAGCAATAAGCTGCTTGTGGTGCGGTATGTTTTCATGTTTATAATGTTTATTTTGCCGGTTCGCGGCAGGGGTTACAAGAAATATGAATGGTATAGGCTTGTTTTTTGCTCGATTTACCGACCGTCCAAATCATATCGGGTGCATTGCGCCATTGGTCGCAAAATGTTTTGCCCGCACCTTGTGCGTAGGGCGTATCATATCGGCTATTTTTGCTATCGACAAAATGCCATAAGTACCTTCGGGCAATTTGATATCGAAATTGCCGTTATCGTCGGTGCTGAAACTATGAAAAGCGGGCTTGCTTACCCAATCCTTTTCGGTCTTATCGCCTTGTTTGACAAATAAAGTTCGATTGTTATATGGTTGCTGACGTCTTAGCTCGGCTAATTGCTTCTCGCTCGGTCTGATACCACCACAATAGGCTCTGGTAGAATTAATGCTGCCATTGACCGAATATACCTTTACTGCAATATCGTTGCCCTTTTCAACCACAGGCTTGTGGCGATTGCTGCAACTCGTAGGCAATAAGGCACAAAAAAATAAGAATAAAGAAAGCATCGCACTTGGATAAGACATAAATTAAAAAATTTCAGACCTTATGAATATACAAAATATTGCAACTGTTTAGCCTTGTAGGAACAGCCCACAAGAATAGCTATTTCTAATCGAATATGCAATGATTTCAGGCATTATTAAATAGATATAGCCCAGAACCCCATACCCAAAACCCTATACCCTAAATAGTTACAAAATATTACAATTTAAATTTAACAGGTAGTATGAAATAAACCGCTACAATTTTTCCGTCGTGCATACCTGGTGTCCAGCGCGGCATAGAACGTATTACACGCATAGCTTCTTGGTCACAACCGCCACCAATGCCGCGTGTTACCTCGATATTATCAACTTGCCCATCTGTCTTCACCACAAAGCGCACCGCAACCGTGCCTGATATTCCTTTTTGTCGCGCAATTTCGGGATACACGAGATTTTGTTGGATATACTTGTACATTTCTGCTTGCCCGCCCGGAAATTCGGGCATTTTTTCGGCAACTAATAGCGGTTCGGTCGCACTCGTATTTTGCGGTTCGGCGGGAGTGGCGAGGTTGAATCTTATGGGTATCGTAAAATAAACGGGGACGGCTCTTTTATTCTGCACTCCTGGCGACCAACGCGGCATAGAGCGCACTACACGCACCGCTTCTTCGTCGCAGCCGCCACCCACACTACGCAAGACCTCGATATTATCAACTTGCCCATCTGTCTTCACCACAAAGCGCACCGCAACCGTGCCTGATATTCCTTTTTGTCGCGCCAGTTCGGGATAAACGAGGTTTTGCTGGACATACTTTTGCATTTCTGCTTGCCCGCCCGGAAATTCGGGCATCTTTTCGGCAACTAATGCGGGTCTATTTGATTTGAGTAATGAGTCGGGAATAACAGCATAAGGCTCAGTTGCCTCTTCTTTTTCGACTACAATCTCTACTTTTAGCGTGTCTGCCGTTGTAGATATTGCCTTAGCCTTATCGCTTGGGGTTGTGGTAGCCGTTTTTTTCTCCACTTTTTTTTGTCCTTAGCCTTCTGCGCCAATATAGGGCTTGAAGTTCCGATAAAACAAAAAGCAGCCAAAGCGAACAAGATGCTTAGGGGAGAAATGAATAAAAAGATAAACCTTTTCATAACAATATGTTTTGTTTATTAAAAAATATAAATCGCAAATATTTTATTTTTTATCCATTTTATTCGACTAAACCATGCCTTGGTTTTGACTTTAAGCAGACGACAAGGTTTAATTTTAGTCACATAAATAGGTAAATGTTGGGCAGTTCGCCTATTTATGCGTATCTTTCAGCCTCGAAACTCACATTTACACAATATCTATTATATGCTCGATTTGACCTTTAACCGCAACGAAGATGCTATGAAAACGGCAGTTGCCCAAGTACGCCGCCAATTGTGGCAAATATACAAAGGTGGCGGCACAAAAGCCCTCGAAAAGCTAAAAAGTCAAAATAAATTACCCGCTCGCGAGCGGATTCAGTTATTGCTCGACCCTGATACTTATTTTATGGAAATTGGGGCTTATGTGGGCTACGAGATGTACGAAGAATATGGCGGCTGCCCTGCGGGTGGCGTGGTATGTGGTTTGGGTTATGTAAAAGGGCGATTGTGTGTTATAGTAGCTAATGATGCTACGGTCAAATCGGGTGCTTGGTTTCCGATAACTGCTAAAAAAATTTACGCGCCCAAGAGATTGCTATCGAAAACCGCCTACCCATCATCTATTTAGTCGATAGTGCGGGTGTGTTTTTGCCCCTGCAAGACGAAGTTTTTCCCGACCGCGACCATTTCGGGCGCATGTTTCGCAACAATTCGGTCATGTCGGCTATGGGCATCGTTCAGATAGCGGCTATCATGGGTAGTTGCGTGGCAGGCGGTGCTTATTTGCCCATCTTGTCCGACGAAGTATTGATAGTCAATAAAACAGGCTCGGTATTTTTGGCAGGTCCCTATTTGGTCAAAGCCGCCATAGGCGAAGAAATAGACCAAGAGTCGCTGGGCGGCGCGGCGATGCACTGCGAGATTTCGGGCGTTACCGACTACAATATGC
This sequence comes from Sphingobacteriales bacterium, assembly GCA_016711295.1. GTDB lineage: Bacteria > Bacteroidota > Bacteroidia > Chitinophagales > UBA2359 > JADJTE01. The sequence goes on from JADJTE010000018.1 coordinate 40,985, forward strand.
CCGACGACCCTACTTGCATTGCCACTATCCGCGATATAGTAGGGCGCATTGGCAAACCCGATTTGGCGGGCTTCGACCGCATCAAACCCGCCGCTCCCGAACTACCCGAATCGCATATATACGGCGTATATCCCGAAGGCGGTGCTAAACCCTACGATACCTTAGAACTGATGCGCTGCATTGCCGATGCCAATTCGATACAAGAATACAAGGCAAGTTATGGCAAAACTATCATCTGTGCCTATGCCCGCATCGATGGTTGGTCGGTGGGCATAGTAGCCAACAACCGCAAAGTGGTCAAAAGCGGTAAAGGTGAGGTGCAATTGGGCGGCGTTATCTATTCGGACTCTGCCGACAAAGCCGCACGCTTTATGATGAATTGCAACCAAAAGAAAATACCTTTGGTGTTTTTGCAAGATGTGACAGGTTTTATGGTAGGCAGCCGCTCGGAGCAGGGCGGTATCATCAAAGACGGTGCTAAAATGGTCAATGTGATGTCGAACTGCATAGTGCCCAAATTTACGGTGGTGGTGGGCAATTCCTACGGTGCGGGCAACTATGCCATGTGCGGACGCGCCTACGACCCGCGCTTGATGGTGGCATTCCCGACCGCAAAAATTGCAGTAATGGGCGGGGCACAAGCCGCCAAAACGCTGCTACAAATACAAGTAGCCGCCCAAAAGAAACGCGGCGAAAATCCCAGCCCCGAAGACGAAGCCCGCTTATTGGCAGATATTACCGCCCGCTACGACAGCCAAACGAAACCCCAATATGCCGCCGCCCGCCTTTGGGTAGACGCTATTATAGACCCCGCCGAAACGCGCCGCATTATCTCGATGGGTATAGAAGCTGCTAACCACGCGCCGCTAAACCAAACCTTCAAAACGGGTGTTTTGCAGGTATAAATGCCACATACAACCTAAGCCCCTATCAAAAATAGCACGGCTAACCCATAATCCGCTTTGACGCACCACTCCGTCAAAGCGGTTTTTTTTTGAGGTAACTATTTAGGCGGTTTTGCCGCTCACTTGTCTATTGTTGCTTTGTAGTGCTGTTTCTTCTTTTTTTTGTCTTGACACAAAAAAAAGAAGCAAAAAAAAAGTCAAGCCTTGATTTTGCTTTCGCTAAAATGCTGCATTACAGGCGTGCCTAAATCCAAGGCGAAGTTCTTGCAGGGCTTCGTAGGCATGTTTTGAGTTGTCGCTGTGGATTTAGGAAACAGCCACGCCTTTCATTCCGCATTTCTTAACGCGAGCAAAATAAGGGCGAGGAACAAATGCGACCTACAAACATAAATCAGAGCAAAGAAGTACACCACCTAAATAGTTACTTTTTGAGAAAATAGTGCTGGCATAAATCAGTCAAAACATTTGATAAATAAAAAAATACAATAAATAGAAACAATTACTAACTCCCAAAAAGGTTCGTTTAGCCTCTTTGTAATTATATTATCAATAAAAAAATACAGAGAAATTAAGTTAAATGGGTCAAAAAAATGCGTTTTTAAGCTCAAAAACATTTTAAAATTGATTTTCAGTCATAAAAATTAAGCTGAAATGGGTTAAACTATTTTTTTTCTAAAAAAATTGCTATACCTTTGCGCATCTTTTAATTTAAACCTATCATTTCTGCTTTATTATGGCAACTACCCGTTTTAATGCCATCGAAACTGCTTTGTCGCGCAAGCCTGTGGCAGTAAAATTGCCGTCCGAGAAAATTTCGGACTTTTTTGCTGCTAATGTTTTTAGCTTAGCTACTATGCGCCAATACCTCTCGAAAGAAGCCTACGAGAGCGTTACTAATTCGATAGAACACGGACAAAAAATTGACCGCCAAATAGCCGACCAAGTAGCTGCCTCGATGAAGGCCTGGGCTATGTCGAAAGGAGCTACGTCCTATACGCACTGGTTTCAGCCATTGACAGGCAATACCGCCGAAAAACACGATACCTTTTTACGCCGATAGACAATAGCAGCGGCATAGAAAAATTTAGCGGCGATGCCTTAGTACAGCAAGAACCCGATGCTTCGAGTTTTCCGTCGGGTGGTTTGCGCGTTACATTCGAGGCTCGCGGCTATACGGCTTGGGACCCTTCGTCGCCTGCCTTTATCGTAGAGGTTGGAACGGGCAAAACGCTCTGTATCCCCACCATTTTTATTTCTTATACGGGCGAAGCCTTAGACTATAAAGCCCCTACTCAAATCGCAACATTTCTTGGAAGTTGCCGCCGTACCCGTTTGCCAATTATTCGACCGCAGCGTGCGCAAAGTAACCCCTACCTTGGGCTGGGAGCAGGAATATTTTCTGGTCGATGCTGCCTTGTTCAATGTGCGCCCCGATTTGATGAGTACGGGCAGAACCCTGTTGGGCAACGCCGCCGCCAAAGGGCAACAGCTCGAAGACCATTATTTCGCCTCTATCCCAGAGCGCGTATATGCCTATATGCTCGATTTTGAGACCGAAGCCCATAAATTAGGCATACCCATCAAAACACGCCACAACGAAGTAGCTCCTGGACAATATGAGTGCGCCCCCGTATTTACAGATGCCAATTTAGCCGTCGACCAAAATCAATTGCTGATGGATTTGATGGAACGAATAGCCCGCCGCCACAATTTCCGCGTTTTGTTTCACGAAAAACCCTTTGCAGGTATTAACGGGTCGGGCAAACACAATAACTGGTCGATGGGCACGGATACGGGCAAAAACCTGCTCTCGCCGGGCAAAACGCCTAAAACTAACCTCCAATTTTTGACCTTTTTCATCACTATCATCAAAGCCGTCCATGAACACAGCGATTTGGTACGCGCTGCTATTGCTTCGGCAGGCAACGAACACCGCCTGGGTGCTAATGAGGCACCGCCCGCCATCATCTCGGTTTTTGTGGGTTCGACCTTAGCCAAATTGCTCGACGAATTGGACGGAAAAACGGTTCAGGCAAAACAAAAAGACGATACAGACGAAGGCAAAATAGACATACATACTAAAATACCCGATGTATTGCTCGACAATACCGACCGCAACCGCACTTCGCCTTTTGCCTTTACGGGCAACAAATTTGAGTTCCGCGCCGTCGGGTCGTCTGCCAACTGTGCCCTACCAATGACCATTCTGAACACGATAGTAGCACAACAATTGGTTGATTTCAAAACCGAATTGGACGCATTGCTGGGCGCAGGCGAAAAACGCGACCCCGCTATACTGAAAATTTTGCGCCGCTATGCAAGCGAAGCCAAACAAGTATTGTTCGAAGGCGATAATTATAGCACCGAATGGGCAGAAGAAGCCGCCCGACGCGGATTGAACAACGTCAAAACTACGCCCGAAGCCTTGGACTTTTTCTTGACCGACAAAGCTAAAAAATTATTAACTGGCAACAATATCTATAGCGAACGCGAATTAGAAGCCCGCCACGAGGTGCAACTCGAAATTTATAAGCGAAAACTCGAAATTGAAGCTGTCGTGCTGACGGATATGGTCAATACCCAAATTATCCCCGCCGTATTGCGCTACCAAAATGAACTTATCGCCAATTTGCGCGGCTTGACCGAATTGGGCATCAAGAAAAAATCGCTTAAAAACCAAAACGATTTGCTCGAAACGATTACCGAAACGCTTGGCGAACTCAAAAGCCAATGCGACGAATTGGACGAAGCCCGCGAAAAAGCGAATGGTTTAGATAATGCCCATAAAAATAGCATTGGATTATTGCCATAAGGTCAAGCCTTATTTTGAAGAAATTCGCCACCTCGCCGACCGCTTAGAACAAATAACCGACGACCGCGCTTGGCCACTGCCCAAATACCGCGAATTGCTGTTTATCAAATAAGCATATAGCCCAAAATCCTTTACGCCGTTGGATAGTGTCGCTGCCCAACGGCGTTTCTGCATTGAAAAAATACTATCTTTGCGCCCTCAATCGTCCGTCGCCATGTTTTTTTACTATATATTTCGCTTATTCGCCTTTGTAGTGCGGTGTTTGCCTGCTTGGTGTCTCTATCGCTTGTCCGATGTTATGGCTTGGCTGCTATATCGCGGAGTGGGCTATCGGCGCAAGGTAGTATATGACAATTTGCGCCGCGCTCTCCCTACGGCTACCGATGCCGAGATTCAGAACATAGCCGCCGAATCGTACCGCAATATGACCGATGTGCTGTTAGAAACAATACAGAGTTTTGGTATGACCGACCAGCAAATTTTGGCGCGTTATACGCTCGAAAATCCTGAATTGCCCAATCAATATGCCCAAGCAGGGCGCAGTGTGTTGATAACGGCGGCGCATTATGCCAATTGGGAATGGGGAGTAAAAACCCTGCCCTCCGTGCTACGGCATACTTGCATCGCCACCTATCGCCCGCTACAACAAGCACAAATAGAACAATACCTGCACCGGTCGCGCACCGCCTACGGTATGCGCTTGTTCGCCACCCGCGAAACGCACCGCGCCTTTATAGAATATGCCGACCAATGTTATGCCCTATTTATGATGCCGGACGGAAGCCCCGCCAAGCCCGAATCGGCGCACCGCATCTTATTTTTGGGGCGCGAAACGGCATGTATTCACGGACCTGCTAAACATAGCCAAGCCCACGATTTGCCCGTGTTGTATTTGGCAATTCAGCGCGTAGCACGCGGAAAATACAGCGGAAAATTTATCCTACTCGCCGAACAACCCCGCCAAATAGAACCTACCGAAATCACGCGGCGCATCATGCAAGCCCTATCCGACCAAATCGCCGTACAACCCGCCAACTGGCTGTGGACGCACCGCCGATGGAAACATTGATAATTGACGCTAACCTATAAATATTTACAATTATTTATCCCAAAATAGGCGAAATAGCAAAAAAACACTAAACCTATATTCAAGTAGTAAATGTGACATTGTTTAGTTGGCTTTGATGCAAGTTAATCGCTTCGATAGTTAATTTTTACGATAAAAATTACGTTTATTTGTTTTCTGACCTGCCACAAAACTGCCATGCGAAGCACTGAACCTGCCATTAGACCAAACCGCTGTTGGCAGTAGGCAGAATTTCGGTCTGTCGTTATACTTCAATTATTTTTCGTCCTTGTTCGTCAATTATTAGTTTGTTGCTGTCAAGTTGTGTTACCAACGCAAAACCGTTGTAAAATGGTTCTACTGTCAAGTAACGTTCTTTGTAAAGTTCGTTTCCGTTTTTGTCAATGTGAAACCAACCTTGTTGGTCTTTCGCTGTCGCAAAGTTTTTGTGGAAAATTCCCAAGTCAAGAAATGATTTATCGTTAATGAAATTCCCCTTTTTATCAATGTGTCTATAAAAACCGTCTTGTGATTTCACGCAAGCAATTCCGTCTTTGTAGTCACCTGCGTAAACGTAATTGTCTTGATAAATTCGGTTTCCGTTAAGGTCAATGTGAAAATATTGGTCACTTTCGTTCCGCACGGTGCAAATGTTTTCTTGATAATTTCCTGTCCACAAAAACGAAGTTTGATAAACTCTTTCGCCTTTTTCGTCAATGTGAAACCAACGATTATTTTCAATAACAGAAGCACGATTACAGTAAAAACCAAATGTTCGTGAATAGCGATTTTGATACAATTCGTTTCCGTTAATATCAATGTGATAAGCACCCGAATTGTCTAATACAGGAGCAAGTGCTGGCGAATGAAATTTTAAAACTTCAATAAATGTTTTTCCGAAAATTGGTTTTCCGTCAAACAAAAAATGCGTGCTGTCTGCTGATACTTTAATTTCTTGCCAGTTCATTTTTGTTTTTACCTTTTTTAATTTACTCAATTTTTATCGTCCACTTGATATATGTCAAGCGTTCCTTAATTTGTTTCAATGTCGCTAAAACGTCTGTGTCATTTGGTAAGTCAGCAAATACCAATTTCCTAAAATCACCATTGTAAATTGGTTGTAACTCGTTCCAAACCGTTTCAAGTTCTCGAAACATCAATGCTTCGTTCGGGTGACGAACTAACCAGTCGTTGTTGTTCTTAAAACTTGCGACATCATCGTTAGCTACTTTCAAAAGCATTTCGTCAAACGATAATGAGTTGAAAAAATTGGAAAGCTCTTTATCTTGCAAAAGTTGGTGTAAGTCATAAGTGTGTCGGATTTTTGCCTGTAAATCTTTCAAAGGTTCTTCGGTGTAAGAAAACCTTACCAAACTCATAATTTTTTCGCAAAGTGTCCGCTTGGGTTCTAATACTTTTACTTCAAAAGGTTGCAAGCCGTATTCTTCCGTCATTGCTTGTTGTCCTGTTTTCATCATCATTTCATATATGAACGAACTCACGGATTTTGTTGTGTATGGTTCGTAATAACCCAACCAAGTTGCCTCAACAACTATCACATCTCTTACTTGTCCGTAATTATCGGTAAATTCCTTTGCATAAGTATGAGCCGTTGTGCGGTTCATCCCCATTTTCTGAGTTAGTTCGGCAACTTCCACTTCGGACAAAATACCACTTACTACACTGCTTATTTGTCTAATTTTGGTTGTCAGCTTGTTGTTGCTTTCGCCTTCTCGTCTTAGCACAACCAAATCAATATCTTCGGAAAAACGTTGTATCAGATTGTAACATTTCAATAATGCCGTTCCGCCTTTAAAAACTACTTCTTCACCAATTTTGTTCTTGAAAATGATATACAAAGCATACGTTGTCCAATAATCTTTTTCAACATATTCGGGCGGTAAATCCTTATGTTGTGCCGTAAATAAAATGGCATCTCTGTACAACGATATGTTTTCGTGCAATCTCATTTGATGTACCAATTATTTTTAGTGGGCAAGTCGCTTTCTTTTAAACCTAATTTGATAGTAGAAAGCGGATTTAAGCTTTGTTTAAGGTTGTCTAATGCCTTACTTGTGTAATCAATATTTTGCAGAATAGCACCCACCAAAGCCCGAACCCTTGCAGGGTAGAGTAAGGCATATTTTATCAAAGTTTCGGTTTGTTTTTTGTCCAACGTCTTCAAAATTGCCCTCAATCTTCTCACAGATTGGGCAACCGAAGTGTCGGGAATGTTTTTAATGTCTTTAAATGCGTCTAACAAACCCAAAACTTCATAATTACTTTCAGACACTTCCGTATAACTTTTTACAGCATCGGCTTTTAACGAGCCTCTGTTGATGTTAATGCGTTTTCCTCTGCTCGCAATTTTGATAGTAAAAGCCATTTGCGTAGTCAATCCTAAACGCCTATAATAAGAAACGCCTGTTTCATAAGCAATGCGTTCCCCGTTTTCAAACAAATAGAGGCGAAGCTGTTCCTCATAATTAGGTTCTAATTCCCCAAAAACAGTTTGTTTTGGTTTGTAAAAAACGCCTTTGGAAACTTTTTTGATAAGACCTGTTTTTTGCAGACGTTCCAACACCTTCGCTGCTGTGGTGTAATCTTCTTTGGCAATACGCAAATCATCATACCCAAAGGTTTTTCCTTCGGGAAGTTGTTTTATTCTGTTACGTATTTGAGTTGTCAAATTCATAGGTACAAAGATAAGCATAATTTTTAAATGTCAAGTTTTTCGCGTTAAAAACTTGACAAGTTTAATTCATTTTTTAAAAATCAAAATGGTTTGTAATTCGCTTAATTTGATTTCGCCCTCAAAATGAAAACCTGTGTTTTCAGCAAGCGAAATATATTGTGTTGCTGTTCTTTCATAGCTTTCGCACATTGCTTGGTGATAAGCGTGTAGTCTTTCGGAATTTTCATTTAGGTAATCAAAGAACGGCAAGTCGTAAATTTTCTCAAATGAACTTTTGCTTGTTTGAATTGAAAAGTCGAAATTTTGCCAAGCGTTCAAATGTTCTGAACTCCAATTTAAACAAGCGTATTTTAAACTTTCGGGATTTTTTTCTGTAAGAAATTCTGAAAGCGAATTGACCTTGAAAAAATCGGCATTTTTGCCTAAAAAGTCGGCATTGTGCAAAGCGTTTAGCAACAACAATAGTTTTTCTTCATTCAACAAGGCATCATCTGCTAATTGCTTTGCAGTTTTTTCTTCTTGTAAATGGTCAAACAAATTGAGTTTGCAAGCTGTGCTAACAGCAAGATATTTCCAGTGTTCCGTAAAGAATGATTTGAGTTTATCTTTCATAAATACCATTCTTAAAAGTTAATCCTGTTAAATAGTTTATCCAATTATCTTTTGAGTAAACTGTTTTGTCAATGCTGTAACGGAAAAATGCAATCAACATATCGTGTGTAATGAAAATTGTTGTTCCATTTTGTGTTGAGTTTTCTTTGATAAAACTCGTTATTCTATGATTCAACTCGCCAATATTCGGAATGCCTGGAATTTTTTCGCCTTGTATAAATCGTTTATACATTTCATCAAAACCGTGTTGTAAAAAAAAATCTCCTGCAATTTTTTCATCTGTAATATGCAGTCCGGGCGCACCCAACGCAGTTGTTTCAATTATTTCTACCGAGCTTCCATAACCTTTCGTTATAAATTCAGCCGTTTGAATACAACGCCCAACAGGACTTGTAAAAATTCTATTGATTTTACTTCCCGATAAATTTTCGCCAAAACTTTGTGCGTTTTGTTTTCCTTTTTCGTTCAATAAAATTTCATTTCCGAAAGAACCTTGCGGAATGTCGTCCCTGTCAGAATGTCGAATTAAAAGTGATATTTTATCCTTTGTATTCATTTTATCTTGGTTTACGCATATTGCAGGTTTTACATAAATCTATTTTCTTGTAATTCTTCACAAGGTTTTGGTAAATCTCACTTTGCAATACTTCTTCAATGCTTGTGTTTTCAATGTTTCCGAAGTTACCAAGTGTTTTACGCATTTCATCAGGGGCACAACAAGGCGAAATATTTCCTGTTGCCGAAACCCACAATTCTTTTTCTAAAAACGGACACTCGTAGCTCTCTGGAATTTCTCCGTTGTTGTTATATGTAACGGAATAATATTTTCAAGCAGCACTTTTTCGCCATTTGGTTTGCGAGATTTTTCCTGTGCTTCGTGGGCTTCTTTTACATACTCGTTCCATTGCAAAATACTTTCGGGTGTTGCTTTCATTGATAAATGTTTGATTTCATCAAAATGCGCCCAAAGTTGATGTCCTTTCACTCTGTCCACGCCCAACGAAGCTGCCAATTTTACAATGTCTGCCAACTCGTGCATATTGTTTTGCATAAACGTAAGTTGAAACGTTACACGGCAGTAATAACCGGTGTTTGCAAAATGTTCATCACGAATACGGATAAATTCTTTCACGTTTGCAACTGCTTCTTCAAAGTTTATTTTCAACATTACTTTTTGCGAAGTTTCAGCAGTAGCACCGTTCCAACTTATTTTCACATCGGTTGTAATTGGCACAATTAGTTTCGCCCATTCTGTAACGGTTTTCTCTGTTGTTTTTGGAAATGTTCCGTTTGTTGTCAAATTCATTTTGATGTTGTATTTGTAACACAACTCAATGAAGTGGGCAAAATGCTTGTAGATTAAAGGTTCGCCCATTGTGGACGGTATCATTTCCGTAACACCGATTTTTTTCGCTTGCTCAAAAATGGGTTCTAACCATTCTTTTGGCATTCTACGATGTTTACCGCCCAATTTTTCTTTGATGTATTTTGAAAATGGACTATGTTCTTCACACATTGTGCAATTCAAATTACAATCTTCGGGATTGGTGTCAAGCGTTACACGCCAAAGTTTGTAATCATTCTCCGGAATAAATTTGTTATACATTTTTTCTAACTCTTTGCAATGCTTTTGAATGTTTGGAACTCTTCCGTCTTTGGAAAATAAATATCCTCTTTCGCCTAATTGTTTCATTATTTCGGGATTTGAAGCAGCGAATTTTAGTTGTTCTGCTAATGAATTAGCGTTGCGATGTTCAAACAAAAGTCCGTTTACATTGTGTTGAACATATTCTTTCATTCCGCCAAAATCGGCAGTAATTACAGGAACTTTGCACGATTGTGCTTCGTGAATTACAAGCGGTGAATTTTCGCCCCAAATACTCGGAACTACAATGCAATCCACATTTGAAAAAACATCGTTCGCTAAATTGTGGTTGATGTATTCGCCCGAAAATTCAATTTTGTTTTTTGAAGTTGCTGCCAATTCTTTCAAAGCATTTGTGCTTTGTCCGTTTGGTCTGCCGAAAATTTTCAGCGTTGCATTTTCTTCAAGTTGATTAAACGCTTCAATCAACATATTCACACCTTTTGCTGGAATGTGTGTTCCGATGTAACCAAACGTGTAATTTGTTTTCGCTTTTGATTTTTCGGTTTGTGTTAAGTATTCTGTAGGGAAACCGTAGTCCAAATAAATAATTTTGTTTTCGGGAACTGCAAAGTCATTGATAAATCTATCTCGCAAATAATTTGAAGGTGCAATAAACAAATCAACTTTGTTGATGATTGCTTTTGTTTCAATCATTCGTTGATGGACCCAACTGCTCCAATTTTCTATGTCTGCATTTTCGTTTTCTTCTCGTCCGCTGAAATACACTTTGTAGCAATCAGTCGCACATTTTTTGTCGTCTTGCTTTTCGCACAACTGAAAGTTATCTTGGGTTGAGCCTGCCAAAACCCCAATACTTCGGGTTAAAAATTGCCCTCTTGGACACATTAGCCAAAAGTCGTGAAGCGTGTAAACAATCGGAATTTTGAGTTTGTTCAATTCATCAATCAAACCTGTTGAAAGATGATTAACGTGTCCAACGTGTGCAATATCGGGTTTGAGTTGTTTCACCAATTCAGCAAAGTTGTCGTCCATTTGTTTGTGGCGATAACCGTCTTTGCCTTGCGGATTGTTTACGAAGTAAAGCGTTAAGTTGTCGTTTACTTTTTGCTCACGAATACTGAAACAAGCAGAATACGGATTTTCTTCTCTTGTGAAAACGGAAACTTTATGTTTCTTGGAAAGTTCGTTACAGATTGATTGGCTGTAAACTTCTGAACCCGCATTGTAGTTTGGCGGATAGCCGTGTATTATTTTTAAAATGTGTATTTTCAACATCTCCACCAAAATAAAAACTACGCAAATAGGAAAAAAGCATTAAAAAAGCGTTAATTCTGAATTTCTAAACCTTAAAAAACGCTATTCAATGCTTAGTAGAAGCAACTTTTCGCGCTGTATAGGTCCCGTACAAATGTAGGTATGTTATGGGAGATATTGTATTCCTCTCTTTGTATTTCTGTAGCTATTTAGGCATGGGCGTACAATTGGGTGATAAAGGTATCCCCATTAGTGCATTTATAATTTCGTCAAAAGCAGATCCTTCTTTTTCTGAAACAACCCGCCATTTTGATTTTACTTTTGTGGGTCTGGCATCTCTTTCGGCTCGATTATCTGTAAATGGTTCTTATTCATGCTTGGCAAATGCGAACACACAGCCCTGCCACTCACTCCATCGGTGGAGTGAGTGGTGCCCTTTGACGATTTAGGTTTGCTTGGGCACGGGGCGCGGGCGTTCCGTTTTCAGAAAGTTTGTACAGTTCTAACAAAAGTTATAGCCCCCTATTCCAAACAAGCACCGCCGCGCTGTATTTTGTACAACGCGGCGGTTTTGCTTATCTACTCTTCTCTTGAAGAGTGTGTCTATGGCTTACTGCTTAACTACCTTGCCTGTGGTAGTGTGGCTGCCGTCTGAGAGCGTCACAAAATAAACCCCTGATGCCACCGAGCGCAAATTCAGGACATGTAAGTTAGCACCCGCAGTAGGTGTGGCTAATGTTTCGGCATACACCAATCTGCCCGTCACGTCGTATAATTGCAAGCGCACCGCTTGGCTGCCCACAGCGTTAAAACCGATGGTCACAAAATCAGTAGCGGGTACGGGTGCAATATCCGTAATGCCCAAGGATACAGCGTCGCGCAGCAGCGTGATGGTCTGCCCTACCGAGCGCGTATTGCCGTTCAGGTCGGTTTCTAACAATCGGTAGTAGTTCAGTCCTGCTTTGGCGGTTTTGTCTATATGGTTATAATGGCGCGTTTGGTGGCTATTGCCTGCCGTTTCGCGGGTGGCAATGCTCACAAAATTGATGCCGTCTGTAGCGCGTTGCAAAGTAAAATGGTGGCTATTCGTTTCTGTGGCAGTAGCCCAACGCAACAAATTGCCTTCGGGCATGACCTCTCCATCGAAATGTAGCAGCGATACAGCAACCGTTACCGTCACCTCGCCCATAATGCTCTGCGAACAACCCAATTCGTCGTAAATGGTTATTGTAACCATAAATGCTGATGAGGGCGATACGAGGTCGGGTATATAATACGTATCGGAGTCTATCGCAAACAATGGAGCCTCATAGGGCTGATTGGTGCCGTCGTCAATAATAGCGATATAACCTGTTTCGGGGTCGTAGGTAGGCAAACCTCCCGTAATATCCAAAATTGGGCTATATAAACTAATGCTCGTCACGGGGTCAGTCGTTTTGTTGTAGTCAAAATTGCTTATCGTCAGCGGTGCGAGGTCGGCACAAGCAAGCGCATCTACTAAGGTCAATGTAAATGTACCCGTGCTGGTAGCACCCGCAGGTACATCGGCTACGGTAAATACAATGACGATATCGCCGGTAAAACCTTCGTCCGGTGTGAATGTCACTGTTCCGTCCTGTTCAAAAGTGAGTGTGCCGCCCATAGTGGGTTGCTCTACATTGGTCAGCACCACGGGGTCGCCGTTGGGGTCGCTCACAAAATTGAGTAGATTAATAGTTACTGCCGCACCGCCATTGTCTATACCGCCCAATGCTATATTGGGTTCTATGACCGGTGGCAAGTTCGCCGAACAATTGGGCTGTGCCAATCCGCCGATGCTTAGGCTGCAATCGCTGGCTGTATTACCCACTACAAACGAGTAGGGGAATTGGGTAATGACAGCATTAAACTGATAGGTGCTTCCCACCTGCGAGGCAGTAGCGGGGAATGTATAAGCTGCGTCGGGTACTATACCAGGTGCGCCACCTGTCAAGCCGTCTACTGTGATGGTATACAAGTTGTTGTCGGGGTCGTTGCAAGCAACGGTAGCAGTTACGTAGCTCATATCATCAAGCAAATATACGGGTATCGCCTGCCCGAAGTCGCTACAATCTTCGTCCACCGTAGTGGGTTGTTCGTAATAGCACTCACCGCCATTGACCTCAAAACAGATTTGCACCGTTTGCCCGCCCGGTACCGTATCGCTTACACCTGCTATATTATAGCTCAATATTTGCCCGTCGCAAGTATCATTGATCACAAAGTCGGCAATAGAGAAGTACAAATCGCCCGTTCCGACGTTAGTGGCTTGTAAGCACCAAGTGCCATTGGGGTCGCCATTGTAGAGCGTGGTCAGTTTAAGTGGCAATAGACTTTGTGCTACGCCCCATAGCGCGGGCGTTATGGGCGTACCGTTCAGAAGGGGTTGTCCTACCGCGTCAAAAATGGTTTTGGTCGTGCCGTCGGGCAATTGTATCAATAAAGGATTGAGTATCCAGTCTGTCCCTTGCGCATCGGGATATATGTCGGCATCGGGTATGCATCCGTTATCGGGGTCATAAGGTATTTCGGGGCATACTAATTCGCCGTCGGGGTATTCACATTCGCCCGCGCTCACTTCAAAACAAATTGTCGTGGTCGTGCCTCCTGGTACATCAGCCGTTATGCCCTCTACGGGGAAAGAATAAATCTGACCGTCGCAGGTATCGTTGATGACAAAATCAGCAATAGAGAACGTGAGCGTGCCCGTACCTACGTTAGTGGCTTCTATGCACCATTCTCCGCTGGGGTCGCCTTGGAACAAGGTATTCAATTGCAAAGGCAATAAACTGGCTGCCACACCCCACAAGGCAGGTGTTATAGGCGTACCATTCAATAGAGGCTGCCCTACTGCATCAAAAATGGTTTTGGTCGTACCGTCGGGGAAGTGTATCAATAACGGATTCAAAATCCAATCTGTGCCCGTTACATTCGGATATAATGCGCCATTAGGTATGCAGCCGTTATCGGGGTCGTAGGGTATTTCGGGACAAATAGGCTCGGCACCTACTTGGGCAATAAAGGGCGTTACGTAATATGTGCCTGGTGTTAGGTCGCACTCATTTTCAAGCACATACATATTATTTTCATCAACATTCGTAGTACTAATAGCACCTTCCAAACCCGCCACATCGGTAATAGGGGCGGTCGCTAAGGCATAACTGATAATAGAATTAGTATCGAGTATCGATGTAGCCTCGTCGTAATCGAATGTAATGCCCTCGCCACAGCATACTGCATTGTTGCTAAGCGTTACAATACCTACTTGGCATGAGGTGCAATCATCAAAAGTCATCGTCAAGGTTTCGTTGTCGGTCAGGCTGCAATCGGCAAACTGCACGCCGGTAGCCGTCACCGTCACGGGTGTGCCGAAAGCAAATGGTCCTAATACGCCGCTATTGCCCGTTGTAGTAATCGTTTGTCCGCCGCCGCTTAGGGTATAGCTCGTATTGCCGCTGCCGCCTATTATCTGTACGCTCACGCTGAACGACTCGGAGCCGTTGCATACGCCATCAGCATTGATACCCGTAGGCGGCGTACAAGGTGTAAATTGGCAGTTAGTCGGCAGAGGTATCGATTTCTCGACCGCGCAATCGGCGGCATTACTGCTACCTACCGATACGGTTTGCGTGCCCGTAGCTGCGGCAGGTAAGATGAGCGTATAAGTACCTCCGCCTGTAGGTGTAAATGCAGCAGGCAAAGTATAGGTAGCCGCCGTAAATTGAGGGGCACCGCCTGTAATATTGCTAATCGTTAGGCTATATCCATCGGCAACGCCGTCGGTATTAGCATCGTAGCAAGCCGAGTTGAGCGTATAGTTTATGGCATCGGTTAGCACTACTTGGGCAGGCGTACCGAAATCGTAACAATCATCGCTATATGCCGGAAAATCGGGTATAAAGCAAGCCCCTGCACTGATAGTAAAGCATACATCTTGCGTTGTGCCTGCGGCAACCGTGCCCGATACACCTTCTATCACATAGGATTGCGTAACACCGTCACATGTAACGCTCACGACCAAATCTTCGATAAAGAATTGCAAGTCGCCCGTACCTACATTAGTTGCGGTCAAGCACCATTCGCCATTGGGATTGCCCGAAAATAGCGTAGTCATTTGTAGTGGCAATACACCTGGCGTGCTTTGTACTACTTGCCATAAGTTGGGCGTAATGGGCGTACCCTCCAAAGAGGCTTGCCCTATTGCCTCAAAAATGGTTTTGCTCGTTCCGTCAGGGAAGGTCAAGATAAGTGGGTCTATAATCCAACCCGTGCCGCCTACGCCGGGCATAATACCGCCATTTGGTACGCAGCCCGCCGCGGGGTTATAGGGTATTTGTGGACAAACAGGTGCGCCTGCGGGTTGCGATATAAAAGGTGTCACTTGATATACACCTGCAGGGATAGAGCCGTCGTTCTGCAAAGTATAGCTACCGCCGCTGCCCGAAGGCACTACGCGCGTAGCATTGGCTATATCCGTACTATCGTCGGCAGCTGCTGGGGCTATGATATATGATATAATATTGCCCGGTTTGACGGTGCTACCTGCTGTACTCACTACTGTGCTGTCGCCCTCGCAAAGCAGCGCGGTTGCTGCTGTCGCCGTACCGCCGTTGCAAGTGACGCAAACAGGATTGACAAGCACCGTCGTGTCGCATACTGCAAACTGTATGCCCTCTATGGCAATAGTTTGGGTCGAGCCATTGGCGTAAGGACCAAGTACTACTGTAGGTGCAGCAGCTGTGAG
The DNA here is from genome assembly GCA_016711295.1 of Sphingobacteriales bacterium. Taxonomy (GTDB): domain Bacteria; phylum Bacteroidota; class Bacteroidia; order Chitinophagales; family UBA2359; genus JADJTE01. The sequence continues at coordinate 56,700 of JADJTE010000018.1, forward strand.
GGGCGCACCTGTATTTGTGCCATTCACTTTGACGCGATACGAACTATTGATAGTGCCTACCGACAATACGTTGACCAATATTTCGTAGCCACCCGAAGGCAAGCAATTAGAACCAACTGCCGCATTGAACCCGCACGAAGTTGGGCAGTCTGTGGGTGCCTCGGCGGTACGAGTGGCTTCGCACGACTCCGCGCCATTAGCAGTAGAGCCTACCGTAACACTCACCGAATTGCCAACCGATAAAGGCAAGATACTGCGCCAAAAGCCACTACCTATATCCGTATAGCCTGCGGGCAATTGGTAGCTTGCGCCACTCACTACACCAGGCGCACCGCCTGTGATATTGCTGATAGTGGCTTCGTAGCTATCGGTCAAGCCATCATTGTTGGCATCATGACACGAAAGCGCGAAATCAAAATTGAGGTCGTTGACCAAAGTAACGGGTATGGCATCACCAAAATCAGTACATAATGGGTCTATTTCAGGGAAATTGGGTATAATAGTTCCCGCATTGACCTCGAAGCAAATTTGATGAGCCTGTGCGTCGGGCGGTATCGTGCCCGATGTGCCTTGTATCGGATAGGTCAAGGTTTGCCCTTGGCAATTGACCGTAAATTCAAAATCGGGCAAACTAAACACTAATGGGTCGGTGCCCACGTTGGTAATTTCGATACACCATGTTCCGTTGGGGTCGCCGTCATAAATAGCGTTGGTGCTTAGGGGCAATAGCCCTTGGTCGTCTACTACATCCCATAGCGTACAGTTAATTACCGTACCTACCAAACCTGGCTGCCCTACCGCAATCAACAGGTCTTCCGACGTGCCGTCGGGGTAGTGTAGCACGATAGGATTGATGCCCCATGCTGCGGGGCAATTGACCGTAGGTGCTAACAAGGCATTGGGTATGCAGCCTGCTGCGGGGTCATAAGGTATGGGTAGCTCAATAGCATCGCCTGCGGCTCGCGAAATGAAAGGTGTCACAAAATAGTTTCCTGCTGGTAGTTGGCAATCGTTGTTTAGGTCGTAGCTAAAATCGGCATTGCCTGGTTCTATCAAAATGGCTTGGTCTAAATCGGCTTCCGACTCAATGGGCTGCGGTGCCACCGCCCAACCTATGATGTCCAAATCCTCTTTTACGTTGTCGTTAACTAAACTGATATGCGCTGTTTGGTCGCAGCAGATAATATTGTTAGCCAAAGCCACCGCCGAACCTGCCGAACATTCCGAGCAGTCAATCGTGCCATCATAGGTAAATACCGTATTGCAATCCGCATCAGCTACCGATACGAGGGTCAGTGTGGGCATTGATAAATTGGCATAGGTGCCAATATAGAATGTATCGGCGACAGCTATACCCGTAATAGCAGTACTGCCTTGGTTGTCTTGTAGCGTATAAGTAGCCGAGCTACCCAATTGCGATAAGATAACCTTTGCTTGCCACGTATTGTCGTCTATACATTCGCCGCTAAACGATACCACAGGTGGTATGCAAATACAAGGGTCATTAGCCAATACGCCTTGTATGCCATTGCAAGCCGCACCCGAAGGTCCGTTTGCGCTGCTACTATTGATATTAAAGGAATAAGGGAAACTATTGATAGTAGTCGTAAATGTATAAGTATCGGTTGCCGAATTATACGTAGCAGCCGATGGGAATTGGTAGGTAGCACCTGCTATCACGCCCGGTGCGCCGCCGTGCAAGCCTTGTACGTGTACGACATATACGTTGGCAGTTTCGTTGGCACATTCCCCCGTAACACTCGTATAGGATATATCGTCCAATACGGTCACTACGGCAGGTGTGCCATAATCGCTACATTCATCGCTGACTGATGGGAACAAGGTAGGCAACGAAGGTACATTGATACAAATCGTAGTATCGGTATTGCCCTGGTATTATCGCATTCAATCCCTCTACCACATAGACTTCATCGGCACTAATCAGCGTACAACTATCTGCGCTTACGCTCAATTCAAAATCGGGCAAGTTCAGTTGCAGCGTACCACTACCCGTATTATTGACCCTAAAACACCACTCGCCATTGGGATTTCCGTTATAGAGCAAGCCCAAGGGTATGCAGGGCAAATCGTTATTGCCGTCGCTGTTTAAGTCGGGCAATTGCGGTATGCCGTTCAAGAACGATTGCGTGATGCACACATTGAGCGGGCTACCGGTGAGGGCTGCTGTTGCTGTTTCAATGACATTGACGGGGTCGCCTTCGGGAAATTGAATGAAAAACTCACAAATTTCCCAGCCCGAACCGCCTATGGTGGGGCATAGTGCGGCGTAGGGGTCGCAATTGTTAGCGGGGTCGTAGGTAATAACGGGTATGCTCACCTGTGGCGACGGAATGATTAGGTCGGCAGTTAGGGTTTGCCCTGGTACTACCGTGCCACTAATGCCGTTCACAAAACTAATTTGGTCTTCTGTAATCAAGGTACAGCTATCTGCGCTGACGCTCACTTCAAAATCAGGTATATTAAAATTGAGTGCGCCTGTACCTGTATTGGTAAATGAAATCGTCCAAGTGCCATTGGGGTCGCCGTTATAGAGGGTCGAAAGGGCGATACAAGGTATATCGTTGTTGCCGTCGCCGTCTAAGTCACTCAATTGCGGAATGCTGTTTAGCAAGGCTTGGTTGATAGGAACATTGGCGGGTGCGCCTAAGAGGGCGGCTGTCACCACTTCGGCTACATTGATGGTTGTACCATTGGGCAATGTCACCAACATCGGGAATAGTGTCCAACCATCACCGCTAAACGTAGGGCATAATTGGGCGTAGGGGTCGCAATTGTTAGCGGGGTCAAATATGATGGGGTCGGGCGGACCTAATTGGGGCGGCACTTTCGAGATAAAAGGTGTAGCATAGTAGCGTCCTGGAGGTATCGTGCCACTACCTTCGAAGCAATCGCGCGTTAAGGTTAGGCTATTGTCAGGGCTTGCTTGATAAACCCAACCTGCGTCGGCGGCAGTTTGCACTTGGTCTGTATTTATAATAGCACCGTCAGCAAAAGGCGACAAGCCCCAAGCCAGTGTAAAGCGGTTGGTTTCGGTAATATTAGCAGTCGGATTATTAATTGTAACCGACTCATCACAGCACAACACACTATTGCTCACTGTTCCAGCAGCACCCGCATCGCAAATCGGGCAATCGACCGTACCCGTTAAGGCTGTTGTTTGGTCGCAACCTGAGCCATCTTCTACAATAATCGTCCAATCGGTATCATGCGCCAAAATTTGTCCATTTTGGTTGGGCGAACTTGTAGCTACGTGGTAGCCCGCTCCCGAACCACCAAGGGCATTGGTAAAATTGACCTGCAAGCCTGTCGTACAATTATACGATGCCGTAATGCCCGATACAGGTGCATAGACGTTATAGGTTACTTGCCCCGTAGAGGTACAGCCCAAAGCATTGCTCACCACTACGTAGTAAGTGCGCGATTGCCCATTTGCTAAGGTTTGGTTAGCGGGGTCATTATTCGGATTGCTCGCATTTAGGAGAGTTCCGCCTGCTGCGGGGTTGCCGTTATACCAAGTAAAGGTGAGGTTGGCGGCATTGCTGAATTGAGTATTGAGCGTGGGCAAATTGATGACCGTAGTAGCAGGGCTGACAGCAGCACATAAGTTTTGGGCGGCTACGGTATTGAGTGCAGGTGCGGCTTGGGTCGGATAGGTAAAGCCCACATTATTGCGGCAGCCATTTTGGTCGGTAAATTCTACATAAATTGGTTCATTTGTAGGCACAAAAGCAGTAGGGTCGGGTATGGCTACGCCGCCAAAAGTAGGATTGCTCGTAAACCAAGCAAAGGTACCTGCTGCCGTAGTTACTTGTGCTTGCAATAGGGTTAGATTTACGGCAGTACCCACGCATACAGGTGTAGGCGTAGGAGTGCTGATAGTTGGCAATGGATTGACGGTATAGGTAATGCTCGCCTCCGCAGAACAGCCTGTAGCGGCATTGGTAAATAATACATAATAGGTGCTGCCGTTGGTGGGCGTGACAGGCACAGGCTGGGCATTATTAGTATTGCCCAAAGCTACGCCGCCGTTATCGGGGTCGCCGTTATACCATTGGAAAGTTCCTGCGTCAGTAGTCAGGGCGGTTTGGTTGTCGCGTAGGTTCACCATTTGCCCGCTACAACTTTCGGGAGCAGCGGCTAACAAAATGGGTATGGGATGATAGCTAAATTGGATATAGCTCGTAGCAGCACAGCCATTAGAGGGCACATAGCGCACATAATACCGCTCCGACCCGATAGGGGTTACATTGGTGGGGTCGGCAATGAGCGCGCCGGCTGGTGGCGTAGCGGCATCGGGGTTGCCTACAAACCATTGGAAAGTACCGCTTTGCCCGGTTAGCAGGTCATTAAATGCAGTAAGGTCTACACTTTCGCCTGGGCAGATAGGTGCGGGAGTTATATCATTAAGCGAACTGACACCCAATACCGTCAGCGTAAAACATTTGGCGGGCGTGCGGCAGGTGCCGTTGTCACAAAACTCCATGTCTACGCAATACATAGTATTAGACGCAGGGCTTACTACGGTCGAAGTCAATTCGGGCGCACCGCTGTTGGGGTTGCCCTCATACCAATGATAAGTACCGCCTGTGGCAGGGGTAGGTGCGGGGTTTAGCGTACTGAGGTCAAATGATTGACCCGAACAAATGGGTGTAGGAGCAGCCACATTGGCAATAGTTACGTTGGGCAATATGGTCACGGCTTCCGATTCGCCCAAGCTATTGCAGGAGGGGCAAATAGTTGGAAAATTGTAGGTTTCGTTCAAGAAAACGGTCAAATCCCAATCGACGTGTCCGGTTTGGTCGCAGGCTAAGGGCGTTAGCGGCACAATGACGATGGTATTAGAAATATTTTCGCCGTTGGGGTCTTGTGTCCAGTTGTTTTGCGTATAGAGTCCCGTCTGGCAAGCGTTGATGTTCGGGAAATTAGAGTTGATACCGCCATTGGGTATCTGATTACCCAATACCTCGCAGCTGTTCGGGTTAATATTATAGCCGTCGGTATTGACGCTATTATAAGAGATATTATAGGTTGTAAGTCCTGCACAAAAAGGCACGCCCGATACGGTACTTACGCCGCCACCTATACCTGGCACAGGCAAAGACCCGAAACCATTGCAGCCAATTCCGTCTCCTACCGCCGTATAAGTGCCTTCTATGTCTTGTTTAAAACCCGATGTAGCGCGGAATGACAAGAAAGGTGTAAAGAAATAGGTTTGCCCGCAAGTGCTAGTAGGCTGTGGCAAGTTTATACCGTTGTTGTTGAATATCTGCGCGGGATTTATGGTACCTGGGCTGTTAAACGGTCCTAAAATGGCTACATCGGCTTTGGATTGCAGGTCGGTAGTACTACTGACATTGGTAATGGGCTGTGTTGATACGGCAAGCCCTACCACAAATCCGGGTTTGATGACCAAAGCCCCTGCACTGCTGATGCTAAAATTATTGCCCCAACAAACCGTTTGGGCGGTAGTAGTAGCACTACCTGGGTCGTCGTCGTTACAAGATGGGCAACCTGCCGTAAATGACCCTGTTGCGGCGCAGCCTGCGGGCGCACCGGTAATAGACGCGCTATAATTGACCGTAACAGCGCTGCCTGGGGCAGGGTTTGCCGCGCCGCCGTTAGTAATCGTCAAATTATCGTTGCAATTATCAATAGGCATAGCCGAACATGCTTCGGTCGTAAACTCGACACCGAAGCGCGGACGGTTATATACGCTTAGCGTAGCGGCGGTTAAGGTGCTTACTGCGGCAGGCGTACCGCCATTTAAACAGGTGACAACAGCAGTATAAACTTGGCTCTCGGCAGCGCAATAGTCGCTGCTTGTCAAGGTGCGATTATAGGTAAGCCCCGTAGCACCGCCGATATTTACGCCATTCAATTGCCATTGGATGCGATAGTCGGTATTGAGTTGTGCGCCTGCTGTTACAGTTGCGGTAAAAGTGACTGCATCGCCCGCACATCGGCTATTGCCGCTGCCTGATGCGGTAGCGGTCAGCAATTCGGGGCAGATTTTGCAAGTTTGTTGGATATTGCCTAAATTGAGGTTACAATTGACATCTACATCGTTCAGGATTTTGATATTGACCGATGTGTTGTTGGGATAAGGTCCGAAAGTATAATTTCCTGCTGCATTGATGGTCAATGCCGACCCCTGCGAGGGTATGATGGTATAGCTGCTGGCATCGCCAAAGGCAGTTACACTTACATTAATATTAAACTGGTTGCTGCCTTGGCATACCGCCGTAGCTGTGGCAACGGGTGGGTTGCAATTGCTGAGGCAGGTGATAGGTGGCGTAACGACCAAATTACAAGATGCCAAGCCGTTAGATATAATAAACTCGCCTTGTGTGCCGTTGTCGCCGGGCAAAAAATCGGTCGTATTTTGCCCTATTTGCCCATTAACGGTAAAGTTGGGACAGGCTACCGACACCGTAATAGAACAATCGGGGTCTTGTATATTAGTTGTATTATCTATGATTACATCTGCCAAAGTCAGTTCGGGATAGACCGTCACATTAAAGTTTTGGTTGCTCGTAATCACCGAGCCGTTATTGGTACAAGTTAAGGTTTGCAGCCTATATGTCAGCGTTTGTGGGTCGCAGGTTGTATTGCTTAACGTGATGCTGGGATTGGCTTGGCTACTCGCAAATCCGTTGGGTCCCGTCCATGAATAAGTGACATTGGGTGCGCCCGCGGGGTTTAGCGTAGCCGACAAGGTAATAGCTGTACCTGAACAAACCGCATTTTGGTTGGCTTGCGCTGAAATAAACGCAGGGCAGCCGCCGAACACAAAAAACTCTACGGGGTCGGCACAAATAGCAGTAGTGGTTGTATAAGCGGGTACGGTTATGGTCGAGGCAGCTAAGTTGTAGCTGACCGGACCACTATTGCCTGCCAAATTTCTTATTTCTACTGTCCAAGTGCCGTTAGGTGGCTCGGTTAGTTGGAGCAGCGAAATAGGAATAGAACCGCCCAAACCTTGTATTGTACCAACGGATATACCACCCGTGCATATTTGCGTACCGCTTGGCAGCGTAAGACATATTTCGACCAAATCGCTGCTATTGCCCGATACCGTCAATAATAAATTGCCGGTATAGGTCGAAACGCCTTGTTGGAAACAAATATCCGACACAGTAAAAGTCTGAATATTAATGCCACCTACGGGAATAGTTGCGCTAAATGGTCCCAGCGTAAAGCTGCGTGCAGGGATATTTGACCCTGCCGGCAAACAAGGAGTAAACGATTTTTCGCCCAAGGCGGCGCAATTAGGCGCAAAAGTATAGCTTGTGCCAGTCGCCAGGGGCGAAGTACCCGCCCAAAAAATGGTACTGTTTAGCCCCGACATGTACGAGGGCAGGCTCGCATGTAGTGTTACGGAGTCATATGTCGCAGCAATATCGTCTTGTGGCGTACTGCTAATACATTGAGCAATAAGTGCCGTTTGGTTCGTTGCAGTCCAGCAACACGCAGCACAGAGCAGTGGCAATAGCACGCGGCGCAAGCCCAACGCTTCAAAATGTCGTAAACAAAAAGTGTGCATAAATAAAGTGGGTTAAATAATGTGTTCGGCACAACTTAGCTCTCTATCCATTGGTGCAAACGAGCAAAACGATACTCGACGCATTTTTTTGCGTCTATATATTCAATGCTTCTTGTGGTGTCAATAATGAAAGTAGGAGCCTGTGCTTGCATAGATATAACAAGCGGTAAAATTACACACTTTACCACACCTATTATAATAAGACGGCTAAAAAAGCATAAAAAAAACTAAATTCGGCTTAATTTTTGCTTCCAACAAACCTATTGTTCAATAATCACGTAACTTTGCAAGTTCATCGGTAAGGTGTAACTTTCGGCATCTCGTTCTCAAAGTTGCACCGATGCTTAGAGATGTACCCACACCTACCTAACAACAGCATATACGTCAATGTCTATCCGTTCTATCCTCACCACTATTGCCACTTGCCTTTGTATCATCTTGACTGTGGCTTGCGGCAGCCAGAAAACAGCTACCAAAGCCCCCGAACCCGACCCCAAACAACTCACTTGGTTGAGCATAGAAGAAGCGGCTCAATTGATGAAAAAAAAGCCCCGCAAAATACTCGTCGATGTATATACCGACTGGTGCGGCTGGTGCAAACGCATGGACAGCGTTACATTTAGCGACCCCGAAGTGATAAAATATATCAATGCCCATTTTTATGCCGTCAAACTGAACGCCGAAAACCCCGCGCCTATCACATTCAACGGCAAAAAATACGAATTTGTCAATAACGGACGACGCGGCTACCACGCCTTTGCCGCATACCTACTCAGCAATCAAATGGGCTACCCCTCATTCGCCTTTATCGACGAAAAACTACAACCCATACAAGCCTTTGCGGGTTTCAAGCCCCCCGACGCAATGGCTATCAATATGCGTTTTATCGCCGAAGATCATTACAGAAAAACCTCATGGCGCAATTATGCCACCGATAATGGCTTAAAATAAAAATATAATTTCTTTATTTCATCTACTTTTACCCTATAAAAACAAATCATCGCCTCCCTTTTGAGGAAACTAAACTTTTCATAAAAAAATCCATGAAACACCTTTTGGCAGTATGCCTTTCTTTGGTCTTGGCAAGCAACCCCGTCTGGGCAGGCGGCGGCGAAAACAGCAAAGCAGCAAATCCCACCACCACCACCAAGCAACCCGCTACCACCATCCAGTGGTTATCTATCCAAGAAGCCGAAAAATTGACCAAAACCAATCAAGCCCATTCTCATTGATATTTATGCCGACTGGTGCGGCTGGTGCAAAAAATTGGACAAAAATACTTTCCAACACCCCGATATTGTAGAGTATGTGAACGAGAATTTCTATGCCGTCAAACTCGATGCCGAAATGCGCACTCCCGTCACAGTATCAGGGCGCGAGTATAAATACATCACTGACGGAAGACGCGGCACTCACGAATTAGCCTTAGCCCTCACCAACGGGCAAATGTCGCTGCCTACGATGGTTGTACTCAGCAGCAAAATGGCGCAAATGGGCATCATCCCAGGCTACCAAGAGCCAACTGACTTATGGACGCTATTTTGCATTACTTTGCTGCGGGGTCTTACGAAAAAATATACGCTTGGGGCGTTTTCAAAAAAATTATCGCTCGCGCATCAAAGGCAAATAAACATTGCTTGGGGCAATAAAGGCAACTTTACCCCAATTGCGCCTGCCAAAATCTATACATAGCCTTGCCACCAATCGCTATGAACCGGCGGCAAGGCTATATTCCGATAGCAGCCATAGCCACTAAACCCAATTCATTTTCCTTCCGCACTGCCTTAGTTTATGACCGAGAAACGCTTTTATCCGC
>JADJTE010000019.1 GCA_016711295.1 Sphingobacteriales bacterium
TCGTTTTCGCAGGCCATTGGCGGATATTGTATGTTTTTCTGCACATACTTCATCATCTCGGCTTGTCCGCCCGGAAATTCGGGCATTTGCTCGGCAACCAACAAGGGTTTTTCGGGTTCGGGTTTTTTCTCTTCGACGGCTACTTCTTCTTTGACCTCTTCCTTTTTCTCTACTACCTCTACTTTTACTTTGGCGGTATCGATACGGACGGCGTTTTTGTCGCCTTCGACGGTTTTGGTGCTGATTTCAACGTCTTGATTTCGTCTTTTTGACGATTTCTTCTTCTTCGCACCTCCTCGTCTTTTTCACCACAGGTGGCACATATTTGATTACGGTCTTTCAGGTGGTGGTGGTGGTGGTAATTGAGTGGTGGGGGCGGTGGTTTGTCGGTTATAGGCGGGGGGCGGGAAGGTTTTCGAGTGTCACCACTTTTTTCTCTTCCTCTGCCCGCTCGATATAGGGGCTGATGATGCCTTTGATATACGGATAGGCGATTAAGCCGGTAGCTAATAGCAGGGTAATTAGCATAGCGTTGCGCACGTGTCGCGGATATCTGCGGCGTAGTTCATATGCCCCGTAAGCCTTGTTGCGGTCCGTAAACACGATGTCTAATACATCGCGGTATTGTTGGACTTGTTCGGAAGCCATATTATTAGTGTGTTAATTGATAAATGAATAGTCGGAATAAAAAAATGATAGAAGTATTTTGCCTTGGCGGTACTTGGATATACTACATTTATAGCAAGTGGCTCAAATTGGGTTTGTAGCAATAAGTTGCCGGTAGAAAAAACACGAGATTGAACAGCCAAACCATTCCGGATATGGTTATCGTGCCGTGCAAAGAGGCGGATATGGTGCGGTTGGGCACCCCATTTTGGGCTATTAGCTGCCTCCGGCGGGAACTTCACCTGTATTTCCGCCTTCCCAAGCTTTTTGACAAAAATCTTTTCTTGGGGTGTAATATCGACTAAGGCGTAGCGTTGTATATCGGTGATATTGATTTCGTCCAATATGTCTACTACGTTTTTATAGACCGAGTCTTCGTCGGGTTTGATGATGACGATGGCGGGGTTGTCTTCGTCGGCAAATCGTTGTTGTACGTCGGCTTTGTGTTCCAATAGCAGTTTGCGCACTCCGTCTTTGCCAAATTCGGTCGATTCTACGGTGGGGCTTTCGGTTTCTACACCTTTATAATAGACGATGCGGTCAGCATGGCTTAGCATGAGCGTCAATACTTTGGAAGCTTTGACTTCGGGCGGTGGTGGGTCGCCTGGTTCGGGTTTTGCCGGCATATTGATTTCCATCGTTACCGGTTTGCTGAGGGTGGTTGTTAGCATAAAGAAGGTGATGAGCAAGAAGCCCAGGTCAACCATGGGGGTAAAGTCGATGCGCGTAGAACTTTTTTCATGCGCTTTTCCCGCCTTTCTTATGCCCACCGCCACCACTATCGGATAATTCAGCCATTGAATTAGGTTATATTTGGTAGGTGAACGGATAGGTGTTGATTACTCTTTGTGTGCTGTCTCTCCGCCTTCGGGTTTATTGGGGTTGGCTTCGAGGTTGGTAATGAGGTTAAACTGGTTGATTTTTCGGTCTTGCAACACGTTCATTATTTTTTTGATAGTGGGGTAGGGCGTTTTAGCATCGGCTTTGATAGCGATGCGTGCCATAGGGTTGGCGACGCGGGCATAGATAATCCAGCTATCCAATTGGTTGTTGAGCGAGTCGTAAGGTATGCCTGCCATTTTGTCGGCTTCGATGCTATGTGGGTCGTTGAGCCAGCCTTTGAGCTGTTCTGCGGGCAATCCCATTGGTCCGCGTATGCTATACATCTTTTTTTCGGCATCGGTTAGCTGCAAAGCGTATTTCTCGTCAATGGCATTGATGAGGTCTAAGCGTTTGGGCTGCCCGTCCATTTCAAAAAAGACCCTACCTGCGGTATCGGCGGTGATGAGTATCATATCCACGTCGGGCATACGAATTTCGGAGATAGACGAGGGCGTAGTTACTGTGACGAGTTCTTCGGGTTTTGCCTTAGCGGTTAGGATAAAGAATGTCAGCAGCAAGAACGCTACGTCGCACATGGCGGTCATGTCGATATTCGTACTCTTGCGGGCTATTTTGTGTTTAGGCATGAGGTTTGATTAGTGGTTTTGCGCCGCAAATGTTTGTTGCAAGCTATATCCTGCTTCGTCGATGCGGTAGGTGAGTTGGTCGATGCTGCTGGTAAAGTAGTTGTAAGCGATGATGGCAATAGCCGATGTAGAGATACCGAGTGCTGTATTGATAAGGGCTTCTGAGATACCCGTTGCCAATTCTGCTTGGTTAGGCGCACCGGCTTCGGACATGGCTGCAAAAGAACGAATCATACCCAACACCGTACCGATAAGACCGAATAGCGTAGCTATCGAGATAATAGTAGCGAGGATAATGAGGTTCTTTTCGAGCATAGGTAGTTCGAGGGTAGTAGCCTCTTCGATTTCTTTTTGGATAGCCACCATTTTTTGGTCTTTTTCTAACTTGGTTTCGTTTTGCATTTCGCGGTATTTGCCCAAGCCTTGGCGTACTACGTTAGCTAACGAACCTTTTTGTTTGTCGCATAGCGCGATGGCACTATTCACGTCGTTAGCATCTAAGCTCTTTTTGATACTGCGCAAAAATGCGTCGGGCTTACCTGCACCTTGGGCGCGAGAAATGGTCAAGAAACGCTCGATAGAAAAAATAATAACCAATAGAAGCAAGGTAATCAAGATAGGAACGATAAAACCTCCTTTGAAAATAATACCCCATACATTGATTGGTTCGTTAGCAGAGTCGCCGCCTTTGAAGTTGGCACCGTTGCCCAAGAAAAACAGGTAGAATAAGACAGCAACGACCATCGTTGCGGGAATGACAATTAGCGGAAAAATCGATTCGCTATTGCTGGTTTGTGCCGCTTGTGCGGGCTTGGCAGAAGCATTTGTAGTCATAAAAAATTGTGCTTTTATTTAGTTTAAGTTATGAATTTTGTTCATTCATCACAAAGATACCTTTTTTCTAAAAAAACAAGTACCTTCTACCTTTTTTATGACTATTTTTTTGATGGTGCGGCTATATTCTTACAATAAAACAACAATTAAACGCCTTTTAGAGGTAAGCAAGTGCTTGATTGGTGTTCTGAAGCATATTCCGCAACGAATTTCAATAGCTATAATGCGGTAGGTTTGCGTTGGGGTGTCTGAGGGTATTTTTTTTGAGAGAAATTTTTTTATCCGTTTCGATTGGGTTGTGCAGTGCCTCGATAATGGTGTTTTGAGGTTATTGGGCAAAAATGTATGTTAGCGTCTCATATCTATTCTGCTTTGCGTTTTGCTGCTATTTCTTTGGCTACTCCGATAATGGCGGGCAATGCTGTGATAGCGATGATGCCCAATACTACGAGAGAAAAATTGTTTTTGACCACGGGATATTGCCAAACAAATAGCCCGCTAAGGTAAAACGGTATCACCCACAGCGCAGCCCCTATAACATTATATAAGGTATAGCGTTTAAAGTCCATGCGCCCTATGCCTGCTACAAAAGGGACAAAGGTGCGAAAAAAGGGCAAAAAACGACCAATGACTACTGCTTTGGGTCCGTGTTTTTCGTAGAAAGCTTCGGTTTTGGTCAGGTATTCGCGTTTCAGAAAAGGGATTCGTTGTTGGTCAAATGCTTTGGGTCCTACATAGCGTCCGATGAAGTAATTGGTCGTATTGCCCAATATTGCTGCTACAAACAGCAAAGCAATAAGCACTACAATATTCAGTTGGCTTGTAACCGCCAATGCTCCTACGGCAAAAAAGAGCGAATCGCCAGGCAGAAAGGGCGTTATCACAAAACCTGTTTCGGCAAAAATGATAAAAAACAAAATGGCGTAGGTGAGTGTTCCGTATTGGTTGACCATCTCGACCAAATGCTCATCGATATGAAGAATAAAACTAAAAATCCGATATAATACGTCCATTACAATAGGGTGGCTACCCGCTTATAGAAGCGATGGCTATGTTTTTAGGGCAGAAAGGGATAAAATGCAATAATTGCCCAATGAATAAGAAGTGTTAAACTATTGGCGGCTATGGCTATTCTAAGCTAAAATGTGTTTGGGGTGCGCAAAAGTAGTAAAACTTTGCCAAACTGCCCTAACTTTGTGCCGCAATAAACTGTGTATAATCACAAAATAGTTGTATCATAGCAGTAAAGCCGCTATGAAGTTAAGAACAAAGGCGAAATAATCAGATACCGACCTAATACTGGGTCGATGTTGCGACATAACGCGCGAGGTCTATGTTGTTGAAATACTTGTAGCGGAATAAATATATTGTAAAAATTAATCATTATTTTATGTGTATATGAAAAAAATACTTTTTATATTGTGCTTTGCCCTTCTTGGGCTGCCGTCTGCTTGGGCACAACGCTTCGAAGATTTTAAAGCCTACAGCAGCGGGCAAGCAGGTATTACTTGTGTCAAATATAATCTTGGGGGCACTGCTTTTGCGGCAGGCAACGCACAAGGCATTATCGCGCTGCGCGAGGTAGCCCGCGATTCGATGCCCGACTTTTTGCACGGACATACCGCCGAAATCAACCACCTCAGTTTTCACCCCGACGGCAAGATCTTATCAGCACCGATATATCGGGGGTACTAAATGTTTGGGATTTGAAAAGTAAAAAAACGGTATATAGCATCACGGCAAAAGAAATTATCAAAGATGGAAATAAACCTATTTTTACGTTTGCTTATTTCAGCATAGATGGGCAGGCAATGGTATTTGGCGGCTCCGAAGGCGAGATTTATGTCAATCGACCCTTATCAGCCAATACCAACCCAGGATTGATTTTTAAGCATAACAACGGATTTACTTGTGCCGACTATTATTATGACGATGGCAATTATTTGGCAATAGGGTCCAAAGGCGAAGTACAATTATTAGATTACTTTACCAAAAAAGTATTGAAAGTAATGAAAACTTGCAGCGGTTGGGTGCAAGATGTGCGCTACAATCACGACGGAACCGAAATAGGCTGCCTCTGCGACGATGGCAACTTTACGGTATGGAATATCGAAACAGACGCAAAGGTGCGCACTTGGATGGCTTCGCCGCCGGGTCCAAGCACCGAATTGGCTTATTCCAAGGACGGCAATTATTTAGTTATCGGCGACTCGCGCGGCACGCCCAAAGTATATGATGCCAAAAGCGGCAAACTACTATCGTCATTGCTCGGACACCGCCAGTCGGTGCGCTCAGTAGATTTTCACCCATCAGGAAAATATATCATCACAGGTGCCAACGACCGACTTATCAAAGTATGGCGTTGGAAAAAAACCTTCGACGAAGCAATAATACCCGACCCACCACCTACACCACCTGCACCTCCTGCACCACCCCAACCCGACATACAAAAAAACAAGTCTGAACCTATTGCCGAGCTACCGCCGCCTGTTGTGCCTAAGCAGCAGCCAACGCAGGACACGCCGCCCACTCATATAAGTACTGACTTTAAGCGCAGAGCCGAACAATACGACACTACGCGCTTAGGCAACAAACTCACTGTATTTGATACCGTAAAACTCAAACTCAACGCCCGCGGCATGCCTGATTTGCTCGGCGACCGCCGTGTGAATACGGGCAAAAAAGAATTTGTACGCACCGATGTTATTGAGGTTTCGGTCTATGACCAAGAAGTAGAAGACGGCGACATTATATCGCTCTATTTCAATGGCGAGTGGGTATTGAAAGAATATACCCTCAAACCCATCAAGCGAAAAATTACACTACACCTCGACCCCAACGGCGATAATCACCTCGTAGTATATGCCCACAACTTAGGTACGCGCCCACCCAATACGGTAGCCGTTACGGTATTTGACGGAAAAGACGAACGCAAACTTGCCCTATCATCGAGCCTGCGCAACAGCGATAGCATCAATTTTAGGGTCAATAAACCAGATAAATGACACTTTCCGTTGCTTATACTACTGCTTTCGCCCCAAGATTTATATAAATCTTGGGGCGAAAGCAGCATAATGGGGCAATTGGTGGGCACAAAACAATGCCCTTGCATTAGCAGGAGTAAAACAAAAATGGCTATGTGCTATTTTTTCTTTGTGTTTTGGGAGCTACTTTATTCTATTGCCTATTCTATTCCAGCGGATTCGCTGCCAAAAAGGTGCGTCGCCTTCGGCGATGGAAAACCATACCGATTTAGCTTTTCCCACGATATGGTCTTCGGGTACAAAACCCCAATAACGCGAGTCGAGCGAGTCGTGTCGATTATCGCCTACCATGAAATAATAGTTGAGTTGAAAGGTATAGCGGTTAGCTTCTTGGTCGTTAATAAATATTTTGTCTGCTTCTATGCGCAATGTATTGTGTTCGTAATTTTCTATTATCTGTTTGTATAATAGAATGTTTTTTGTGTTTATTGATATAGTTTTGCCTTTTTTGGGTATATATATCGACCCATAATTATCTACGTTCCAAGGGAAAAGATGTGTTTCTTTGGGAAAAACGGGTTGCTCAAAAGGCAGTACGGTGCCGCGTTTGTGCAATATAGTATCTACTCGGCGCACATTGGGCAATTGGCGTAGCCGCGATAGCGTGTTTAGGTCCATTGGCAGCACAACTGTATTTTCTTCGTTAAACATATCGCCTTTCTGCGCTTCAATGCCCAATTCGCGCAGGGTAGGGCTTGGAATGGGTCTGCCGTCGGTATGTACTAAATAATCAAATTGTATGCCTTCTGGATTAGGGGCGGCTATACCATTGACAAACAAACGGCGGTCTATAATGAGCAAGCTATCGCCGGGCAATGCCACACAGCGTTTGATATAATGCTCGCGTTTGTCAATAGGGCGGTCGTATTCTATTGGATAATTAAACACTACTACGTCATTGCGCTGTATGCCTTGCCCTGCAAAAAAACGCATATAGGGTAGTTGTATCCAATCGAGATAAGAGCGCGTACCGATAATCGGTATCGTATTGTGGGTGAGCGGCATAGTGAGTGGTGTAATGGGCATACGAACGCCGTAGGCGAGTTTGCTCACCATCACACAATCGCCCACCAATAAGGTGCGCTCCATCGAAGGGGTAGGAATAATATATAGCTGAACGATAAAGGTTCGAATCAGAGTGGCAGCTACAATTGCCAACAAAGCGGCGGATAGCCATTCGCGAAAAATGGCTTTTTGCTTTCTATGTTTATCGGTTTTAAAGGATAGTCCCCGAGGCTTTTTTTTAAATAACATCTATATATATGCGGTAATTCGTTAATGGATAACGATACCGCAGCAATCTGATTCGGACGGTAAAAGTAGATAGTTGTGCAATGAATATATTAGCTGTTGCCTTTTCGGCACCTATATTATAAAGGTACGAAATGAGGCAAAACAATTACTAATATAGTGATACGATTTCAGGCAAATTGTCGAAAAAGAATTTTTATAAAAAATGAATAAATATACATTAATGTAATAACAAACAATTTAACCAGAACAAGCAACTACCAAAGGGCAAACGGCCACCAAACAACTGCGACACCAAGAAAAAAGAGATAGAAAAACTAAAAAAAATGGCAAAACTGTGCAAGAACGAAAAAGAAGAGCAAAATATCAATGTATAAAATAAATATTTTGTTATAATAAAATACATGAAATAATTATTTTTATAAAATGCTTGCTACATAAGGGTCTTAGACTTATCATCTTGAAATAGGCGAAGCAAAGGTACAAAAAAAAGTGTAAAACTGTTATCTGTGTGACTAAAAAAGGACTTTATTTTTTTGCGCTATTAATTGATAATAAAAAAAATCTAAAAAAAATACTAAAAAATATAGTAAATCGAATTTTGAGTCGTATCTTTGCGGTTGAGGTTAGCAAAATGCCAACGACAATGGCTTTTGTGGCTTTGAAGGATTTTTTAGTGCCTATTGCTTTGATTGTTCGTACCACTTCAAATAACCTCTTTCAAGTAACGAACAACTAACTGTTTAAACCCGCAATATATACTATGAACGCCTTTCCTGTGTTATTCGACCGCAAAGTAACGCTCAACCTAAAAGGTGCGAGCCTTATCTTCGTATTGGTAGCAGCTACCAATATCATTACTTATATGATGATGAACTTTGGCAATAAAGCCACTAACCCAACCGAAGCAGCGACTGTTGGCGAAAACACATTTTATCTGTCCGATCAAGCCGCCAAGTATGTCGACGACTTAGGCAGTTTTGAACAAAAAGTGCGCCGCGTCAGCCGACAATTAGCTATACCCCCCGAATGGCTAATGACCGTCATTTATTTCGAATCGCGATTTGACCCAACTGCCGTCAATACTAAGGGGTCGGGAGCAACGGGGCTGTTGCAGTGGAAACGCGAAGAAGCGGAATTAGTCAAATCTACGCCCGAAAAAATTAGAAATATGGACGCAATTGAGCAGTTAGACCTTATTGCCGACTATCTAAAAGCCGTCAAACAACAACAAGGCAGAGATTTTGAAGACCTCACCGACCTCTACTTAGCGGCATTTTATCCCCAAGCATTAGGCGAAGACTATTGTTATGCGATGTTCCAATCGGGCGAAATCAACTATACCCGCTACGCCCCCTTAGATTTTAACACCGACGGGCGCATTACCGTCAAAGACCTCGACGACCGCTTGAAAGAACAGTTCCCGACTGCCTACTTCAAAGACAAAAGAAGTGCAGAGAGTTGGTGGGCATGGGTCGGTTTATAAACCTTGCAAGGCGCACAATTTTTGTGCTATGCTTGGCTATTTCGGCAAAAATAGCGATAATTGCACCGCCAATTGGCAAATAGCGCGGGTCGAGGGCTTTTTTGTACTAATAAGCCTACCCGATAAGCACTAAGCTGCCTTATTGCCAACAGCCCCGCCTTATATGCTATCGCTCCTGAACCTATTGACCGAAGCCGTCGTACAGGCTTTGCAAGAACTTTGGAACAACAAACTACGCGCCTTTTTGTCGGTGTTGGGCATTACTATAGGTATTTTTTGCGTTATTTCGGTGCAAATGATGCTCGATAGCGTGGAGAGAAATGTCAGACAATCATTCCAAAAATTGGGCGATGATGTTTTGTTTATCGACCGCATACCTTGGGCAGAGGACCCCGACATGAATTGGTGGAAATATGCCAAACGCCCCGTGCCAAGCTATGAGGACTACCAAGCTATTGAAAAAAAAGTACCTACTGTTGATAAAGTAGCCATTAGGTCGTTTTTGATGCAGCAAGAAATCAAATATCGCGGCACTACCTTGGATAATGTGCTGATGGTAGCCTCTACCCACCATTTTTCCGAAATTTTGGACATGGAATTGGCGGAAGGTCGCTTTTTTTCGCCTATCGAATCGCAATTGGGAACTGCGGTGGTATTGGTAGGCTACGATGTTGCCGAAGAGTTGTTTGGGCAAGCCGAAGCCGCCGTAGGCAAGGAAGTACGTATTATGGGGCGGCGTATGGTCATCATTGGAGTTATCAAAAAAGAGGGCAAAAGTCTGCTGGGCGAGGGCTTCGACCAGTTAGTTCTATTGCCGTATAACTATATGCGCCGCTATGTTGATACTAATAGCGAAGCGTTTATGCCCCTTATCATAGCGAAAGCAGCACCCGGCGTATCGCTCGACCGCGTACAAGACGACATCACGGGCGTACTGCGCGGGCAACGCAAGTTGCGCCCCCGCGAAACCGAAAATTTTGCCATTAATCGCAT
Organism: Sphingobacteriales bacterium; assembly: GCA_016711295.1. GTDB lineage: Bacteria > Bacteroidota > Bacteroidia > Chitinophagales > UBA2359 > JADJTE01. Next base: position 9,744 of record JADJTE010000019.1, read on the forward strand.
CTCGCTACTCACGGGGCTAATAGATGCCGTATTTTTGGTCATCGATTTGGCGGGTTGGCTCATCGGCATTTTTTCTATTTTGGTAGGTGGTTTTGGCATTGCCAATATCATGTTTGTATCCGTCAAGGAACGCACCGGCATTATCGGCATCAAAAAATCGTTGGGCGCGAAAAGCTATTTTATCCTATTCGAATTTTTGACCGAAGCCATTTTCTTGTGCTTACTGGGCGGTACTTTGGGCTTGGCGGCTGTATTTTTGCTCTCCTTGCTGGGCAATACCTATATCGATTCGTTCGACCTGCTATTGAGTAGCCAAAATATCATCGTCGGTTTCGCGCTATCGTTTGTTATCGGTATTATTGCAGGATTTATTCCTGCCCTCAATGCCGCCCGCATGAATCCGTAGAGGCTATCCGGCAAAACTTTTAGGACAAATGTCGCAGTTGCTACTTGAATTTAGGAATCCTATTTTGCCTCATAATCCATACTGAATTTGTATATATGATTATTAAAACACTATATGCCCTTTTGCCATTCTGCTTATGTTTGCTCTGGGCTTGCCGCTCCGACAGAAACGCGGCAAAAAAATGATTTGTCTGAATCTGCCTTATCAAAAAACGGCATAACACTCGTACCCGTTACCGACTCGCCACAATTTCCGCACGCCTCCTTGCGTATGCACCGCCTACGCGATACGGGACAACGCCCTAAAGTAGTTTTCGATTTTGAATTGGAAAATTTTTACTTAACCCAAATAACGCCCGATACTGCTCAAAAGGCTTGTGCCAACGACCCCCGCGGGCAACACATACGCCACAGCCTCAACGGTGCGCCGCCCAAGTCGTATTATATCGATACGGCTTCGCAGGTATTACCCGAAGGACATTATGCTTCAATGGCATTTTTGGCGCGTTCGTATGGCGAGAGCGTCAAAGACATTAATGCCGTAGTATTGCACCAATTTAATGTGGGCAAACCTGCCAATGGGCAAGATTTTGACCTCACCCGTCCCTTGCTGTTTTATAACCAACCACAAGGCGAATATAGAGGCAATGACACACGCCGCGTACTGCTCGATTTTTTTCTCATCAATACCGACTTGCAAAAAGATGGCAATCGTGTACAAGCTACTATCAACGGTACGCCCTTCGTCCTCAACCGATGGACGGCTTATTTCATAGAAGGGCTACCCGACGGCGAAACAAACATACAGCTATCTCTCTTAGACCCACAAGGCAAACCCATCAATAGTACCTTCAATACCGCTACCCAGACGATACGCTTGCAGAAATAAATGCCAACTACCGTAGCTCGCAAGTAGTGGTCTGTGTTTTAAATTTCGGGAACAAATTTCGGTCAATGCTGCTTTGTAGCAAAGTCGCGAGCAAGATGTTCGCGTTGTTTTTTTTACTCAAAATTAGAAAATCAGACCCGTATCTATTTGGCAAAAAAATACAAACGGCGTTTAAACCAATTGCCTCCGATACTATCTAAGCCATACCCGCAGTTTCTGCCCTTGCACTCGGCTCAACCCATTGCATTATTATCTTATAATTTTCCTAAAAAATTATTTTAGTCATGAAAAAACGAGTATTGCCCTTGCCTTGGGCTTCGTATTGGTATTTTTTAATGCCTGCGCTTCGCTCAACCAAATTGTCAAAGATGCCTCTAATGTCTTGGAGAATGGCAGCGGCAATGTTACCCAGAACGAGGTAATTATGGGTTTGAAGGAAGCCTTGCAAGTAGGCATTACTAACGGCGCAGATGTGGTGTCGAAAACCGACGGTTATTTCAAGAACCCTCAAATCAAAATACCACTGCCGTCCGAAGCCGCCAAAGTAGAAAAAGCACTGCGCGATGTGGGCTTAGGAGCAGAAGTAGATAAAGCCATACTCACTATTAACAGAGGGGCAGAAGATGCGGCTAAAAGTGCGAAGCCAATTTTTGTGAGTGCGATTACAAAAATGACCATCAGCGATGCGATGAATATTTTGAAAGGCACTGACAAAACCGCTGCCACCAAATACCTACGCCGCACCACAGGCACAGAATTGCATAATGCCTTTAAGCCCGTCATTACCAAATCGTTAGACAAAACATTGGCGACTAAAAATTATACCAATATCATCAACGAATACAATAAACTCCCGCTGGTGAGAAAATTAAACCCCGACCTAAGCGAGTTTGTCACCCAAAAAGCTTTGGACGGACTGTTTATGATGATAGAAAAAGAAGAGCAAAAAATTAGGCAAGACCCATTAGCCCGCGTTACTGCCTTGCTCAAAAAAGTGTTCAAACTGCAAGATAGCAAATAGACCTTTCTGCCAGAGCAGAAAAGGCGTATTCCCATTCGGAATACGCCTTTTTGTATATATAATAATTGTGTGTTTTGTTGAGAGAGAAAGCAGTGGCTCAATAATAGCTTTGCCACCAAGCAGCAAGAACTCTGCCAAATAAATTGATGTCTCAATATTATTTAAATTTTGACATTAATTGTTTATTTTTTGAATATAAAATAAGAAAATAAACGTATTTAACCCCCCATTATTGCCGAAGAGCAGCCACTTTACGTGCATAAAAGCCCACGCCTACGCTTGCATAGAGCAAAAATAGCTATAGGCAAACATTATCACCGATTAATAGCTACCTTTGCGCATAGCTATGCCAATCCGACCTTAATCCACCAAAAACCGTATGTCGCCATTAGCTCGTATTTATTGCCTCTCGTTGTTCGGCTGCTGTATGACTTTATCATTGGCTTTGTCGGCACAAATTTCCTTTACCCGCCAAACTGATATACCCGTAGAAGCCTACGGCAACGCCTTAGCGTTTGCTTGGGCGGGCGGGCTAAACAATCCCCAATTTTCAGAAATAGACTTAGATAATGACAGTATATTAGATTTATTTATATTTGACCGAAATGGCAATCAATTACTGCCGCTACTCAACAGCGGCATACCCAATACGAGCGATTATACCTTGTCGCTCGCGACGGTGCGCCATTTTCCCGCTCTAAGCGATTGGGCCTTGCTGCGCGATTATAATTGCGATGGGGCTGCCGATATTTTTACATCGGTAGGCGGTAGTGGTATTCGCGTGTATCGCGGCGCGTGGAATAGCGACAGTCAATTAACTTTTGCCCTGTCGATAGATACAGTTTTGGCAAACGACGCAAAATTAGTAGTAGCGGGCTACGACATTCCTGCCATAGATGATTTGGACAACGATGGTGACTTGGACATATTGGCTTTTGCCCAAAATGGTGGGCACGTGATGTTTTATCGCAATATAGCCGCGCCTTGCGCCCTGCCTACCTATGTACTCGCCGACCCTTGTTGGGGCGATTTCTACGAATCGGGGCTTACTACCTCCTTAGATTTGGACGCACCCTGCACGCCCATGCCGCCCGAAAAACCCACTGCTAATCCCCAGCCCGATATCCATCTGCCCAACGCTGATGCCGAAAAATCGACTTTGCACCCTGGTTCTACCTTGCTTACAACCGATTTGGACGGCAATGGCACGGTAGATTTGGTCTTGGGCGATATTTCATTCGACAACCTCGTGGCTACCTTTAATGATGGAACAGCAGACGACGCCCACGTATCGGTACAAGACACGCTATTTCCTGCTTATGACCAAAGCACGCACCTCTATATTTTTCCCGCAGCTTTTGAAGCAGACATAGACAATAATGGTACAAAAGATATGTTAGTAGCAGGCAATGCCAAAGTGCAGGCAGACCATTACCGCTGCGTATGGCTTTATCGCAACAGCCAAACATTAGGGGCACAGTATAGCTACGAAACCGATACATTTTTGGTGCGCGATATGATAGACCTAAGCCGCCGTGCCGCGCCCGCCTTATTTGACCATAACGGCGATGGTTTATTAGACCTCGTTGTGGGCAATTATGGCTATATGAACGAAGACCAAACATTTACCGCCGCCTTAGCACTATTCGAGAATATAGGAACGGCTACGGCACCTGCTTTCCGTTTGGTTAGCCGCAATTATGCGCAGGTCAATCAGCAATTTGCGCTGCCGCGCCGTGCCCTCAAACCCGCTTTTGGCGATTTGGACAACGACGGCGACCAAGATATGCTCATCGGCGACGAGGACGGATTTTTGCACTATTTTAATAACCAACCCATAAGCGGCATTGCCAATTGGGTCTTGATGGGCGAACAATACCAAGGCATTGATATTGCCCAAAACAATTCGCCACAGCTCACCGATGTCGATGGCGACGGCTTAATCGATTTGTTAGTGGGCACACATAATGGCATTATACAGTATAGACGCAATATGGGCACAGCAAATGCCCCCTTGTTCAATACCAATACCAATGGCTTTTTTGGCGGCATAGATGTGCGGCAACTCGGTTCGCCAACCGGACACGCCACACCCATTTTGACCACCTTGCAAGGCGAGCGCGTATTGATAGTAGGCTCCGAAAGCGGCTTGGTGCGCTTATACCACAATATTGAAGGCAATATTAATAGCGGTGGCTTGTTCTCCGAAATTACTTTGCCAACTGTGGGTATTACCCAACCCGACGGTACTACGCGCCACCTATACGGCGAGTTTTCTAAGCCCGCTGCCGCCGATTTGGACAACGACGGATTTTTAGACCTCATTGTGGGCATCAATCAAGGTGGTTTGGTCTGGCTTGAAGTAGCCGATACCACAGTAGGCGTCAGCAGCCCCAGCACCACACCTACCGCATTAGGCATACAACCCAACCCCGCTACATCGACAGCCTACCTGTCTTTGCCGTCTGAATGGCTATTTCAGTCCAACAGCTCTTGCCGGATTGATATATATGACTTAAATGGAAAATTGCACTTTTCGCAACATATCGACCCCGCTGCCGCTGCCGAGCCTATCGCTTTGTCCGTTGCGCAATTGCCAGTGGGTATGTATGTAGTACAAGCAGCTACTACGCGGGATAGGGCTACGGGTAAGTTGTTTCGGTGGTGAGGGCTAAAAGGGATTGGGCAAAAATTAATCCGTAACTTCCTCTTGATAGTAGCTGGTAAAAACCGCTGTAACTATTTAGCCTTGTAGGGTGAATAGCCATTTCTAATCGAATATGCATCGATGTCAGGCATTATTAGATAAGGATTGCTCATTACCCCATACCCAAAACCCTATACCCTAAATAGTTACAAACCGCTTTACAAAGCCTGAATAGAGATTTTGGCGGCAGAATGATGGGGGTCAATGCCCCAAAATCGGGAATTTAGGATTTAATATCTTATCTCATTTACACCTATGACGGCAGCATTGGGGCGGTATTGATTAAAATCGGCGATGGTGATATTGCGGTCTAAATTGCAATCGCCATCTAAATATTGGTTGGGCGCACTGCCTATTTGTGTGGCATACAAATTATAGTCTGATATATTTATTATTCCATTAGCGATAAAGTCGCCTGAATAAAGTGCGTATTTACCATTGCTCATCAAGGCTACTTGGTTGCTGCCGTGTATGTTAGCGGCTTGGGTAAAATCTAAGGCGGCAGCGTTGGGTAGTGTTATGGCATTTTTCGAGATAGCAGCCAAGTGGTTGCGGTGGCGGATGGCTATATAGTAAGGCATATATGGGTTTAGGTCAGTAAAGGGTACGCCTATGGCGCCATCGGTTGCTAGCAGTGTGCCGTCGTTGCGTAGTAGGGCGGCGCGGCGTTCTATTGGGGCACCGTTCAGTGTGCTGCGGGCTTCTACCAATACCCAATCGGTGGTGTTGGTAGGTAGTGCACTAAATGTTTCGGTGCCTGTATAGAGCCATGGTACGCGATTGAAGGGTTGTGCGGTGGGTATGACGCTGCCTAATGTGGTACTCATCAAGCCCGTAGTAGTATTATAAGGTCCTTGTAAAAACACTTTTATGCGGGCGCGAATGCCGCAGGCACTGGTATTAGGCTGATAGCTGCCGCCCGTACAACCGTTATTTTGTGCGCTGTGTGCCAATGCGATATGGGCGCAAGTAAGTGCGTCATCGTCTATTTGTCGTATATCGACACCCGATACGAGCGAAGGATACATCAGTTTGCCATAGTCTAATACGTGCCCTTGTCCGTTAGCGTGCCCTAATTCGTGTACGACGATAGATTCAAAATCTTTGTTGGCAGCGGGCGTAGCCCCAGGTCCGTAATTCCATGTAACGGCAGTTGAAAATAGCATGTCTATTTCGATAATGTATTTATCGCCATTGGTACATGAAGAGTACCAGCGAGTAGTTTGTCCCAGAGTGCCGACGGGTAGCGTACAATTGTTGTCGAACGATAGTATATTGATATTGTCGTTGGCGGCGCAGGTGGTCTCGGTGGGTGTAGCGGCGGTAATCATATTGATGAGCGCGGCGCAACGCCATGTTTGTAGGGCGCGTTGTATGGCGTTTTTGGCAGCGGTATTGCTGCTGATAGTAGTGCTATACCGAAACGAATAACCACCTGCCGTATTATCGTTGCCCAAATTGACTGCCGCAAAGCCCGCTACATTTTTGTTGTATAATACAGTTATTTCGTCTATCGATTCGCCCGTTGCGTCGCTGCTGTTTTGATGCGGATAGCCCCGCTGCCCGCGCCTGCCGTACCGCCCACTATGTCGCTTCCGGGCACAACAACGCGGATTTGCGTATCTGTCCACGAAACGATATGGTTGGCGGGCGCATTTTGGTAGGCGACCGAAAGACCATAAAAGTCGGGATTGCGGAATCTTACGGCAGATAACCCCGTGTAGGTACCAAAATCGGTACCTGTGATGGTGATGGTATCGCGCATACCCGCCCTGACGGTTGTAGGGCTGATGGCGGTGATATTGGGCAGCACTTGTTCGGCTTTGGCAGCGGTTGGTGTTATGGGAGCAATGGTTTCGTAGGATTTGCCCAATAATTGAGCGAGGGCTTGATAGATGTCTTTGCCCAAATTATAATAATTTTGACGGGTGTCGGCTGCTGTTTGGTCGCTTAGGTCGTAGGCGATAAAGCCTTGCACGCCGCTGTAGGCTTGTAGTGCTATTATGGACGAGGTATAATTTTTGGGCAAGTCGATGTCGGCGGTTTGGGCAAAAAACAATCCGATGTCGCCTATGTGCAGCGACAATTCGGGCGTTACGGTTTCGGTGATATCGCCTACGGTGCCGCCGCGATACAGCAAATAGGCTTCCGACGATTGTTGGGAGCAATAATTACCCTTAAAATCTTTGGTCAGTTTGATGGTATTGAGCGTATAGATATGCGCACCTTCATTATCCCAAAATGCATATTGTGCTACTACACGCCCTTCCAAAATATAAGGTGCTTGAGTGGCGCGTTGGGCAAGTGATAAGTGGTCGAGCATACATTGGGCGGCTAAGTAGTTGCCCGAACAAAGGCAGCCAGAGCAAAGTGCGAAGGTCGTGACAATAAATTTGAGGAAATACATTTATGTAATTTATGCGTTTGTGGTGTGGTGATTAAAAATGTGAATAGCCCTGCAAAAGTAGGCAGTAATCGCAGCATCTAAAAGTGCAATTTGTTTTTTTCTTACAACTTCAAAATGATATTTTGTGGATAAGGGCGCGAATTAACAGAAAAACAAGGCAAAAAAACGTACCTTTGCGTTCCTAAAAGTAAAATTATGTATTATCAAAACGTATTAGCAGCTATCGGCAATACACCGCTCATCAAACTCAACCGAGTGACTGATGATATCAAAGCTACTGTCTTAGCCAAAGTCGAGTTTTTTAATCCTGGCAACTCTATCAAAGACCGAATGGCACTGAAAATGGTAGATGATGCCGAACGCGACGGACGTTTGAAACCCGGCGGCACGATTATCGAATGCACATCGGGCAATACGGGCATGGGATTGGCTATTGTTGCAGCAGTAAGAGGTTATAAATGTATATTTACAACAACCGATAAACAATCAAAAGAAAAAGTAGATATACTAAAAGCTATGGGTGCAGAAGTGATTGTATGCCCCACTAACGTAGCCCCCGACGACCCACGCTCTTACTACGCCACCGCTGCCCGCCTAAGCCGCGAAATACCTAACTCAATACACATCAATCAATACGACAATCTATCGAACCGACAAGCCCACTACGAAACCACCGGTCCTGAAATTTGGCAACAGACCGAAGGCAAAATTACGCATTTTATCGTGGGTGTGGGTACGGGCGGCACTATTTCGGGTACGGCGAAATACCTGAAAGAGCAAAATCCCAATATACAGGTGATAGGGGTAGATACCTACGGCTCCGCCCTCAAAAAATACCACGAAACCGGCATTTTTGACCACAGCGAAATATATCCCTATATCACCGAAGGCATAGGCGAAGACATCATACCGCTCAATATCGATTTTGACCTCATAGACCGCTTTGTGAAAGTGACCGACAAAGATGGAGCTATTATGGCGCGTAGGCTGGCAAAAGAAGAGGGGTTATTTCTGGGTTATTCATGCGGCTCGGCGGTGCAGGGCATTCACGAAATAAAAGACAGCCTAACCGAAAATGATGTGGTAGTCGTCGTATTTCATGACCACGGCAGCCGCTATGTGGGCAAGCTATTCAACGACGATTGGATGAACGAAAAAGGATTTTTATAACCCATTATTTGTGTCGAACCTCGTCACAATGAATAATAGTAACTATTTAGGGTATAGGGTTTTGGGTATGGGGTAATGAGCAATGCTTATCTAATAATGTCTGGCATCGCTGCATATTCGATTAGAAATGGCTATTTCCCCTACAAGGCTAAATAGTTACGAATAATAATAATACATCAATACAGGATAATTGTCTTTTATAAACAAATAAATATTTTATAGCATTTGCCTATTTAACTATGCCGACCATCTTCGACCGACAAGCTAAACCGCGCAAAGGCAGCCTGCTACTCGCCGAACCCTTTATGGACGACCCCAATTTTAGGCGTGGTGTGGTGATACGGTGCGAACACGACGAAACAAGTACATTCGGCTTAATGCTGAACCGACCCATAGATGCAGTGTTGGGCAACGTATTGCCCGAACTTGCCCATTTCGAGGCACAACTTTACTACGGCGGACCCTGCCGCACCGAAACCATGCACTACCTACACCGTTACGGCAAACTGATAGATGATTGCGTCAACTTGGGCAATGGCATATTTTGGGGCGGGCATTTCGAGCAAATTAAATCCTATATACTAAGCGGTGATATAACCCCCGACGGCATTCGGTTTTTTATCGGATTTGCGGGCTGGGACGGGCAGCAACTCAACGACGAACTAAAAAGAACATTCGTGGTTTGTAACCGAAAGTGCAGCAGATTACGTATTTGCCGATGATAGCGACGAACTATGGCGCGACATACTGCGCGATATGGGCGGCGAATACCGCGAAATTGCCAATTATCCCGAAAATCCAAGCCTCAACTAAGCGCGTATTCTGAGCAGTTAGGGTGGCTGTCAATAAGAATTGATGCCAACAGGCCCTCGCAACCTCAATATGTGCCCTCCAACTTATTGGTACTATTCATGAACTCATCGGTACAAACAACAGCACCTTTCAACGGCAAATTGTCGCCGCGCCACACCCTCTGGGCGATGGCTGCGCTTAGCTTGAGCTTGCGCCTTAAGGTGCCATTGCCACCGATATTACCTACCTCTACGCCGCACCCTTAGCCGTACTGTTGGTGATGTGGGTGCTAACCGATATCAAAAGAGCCTATTTCCTGCTATTATTTCTTCTGCCGCTATCTGCCGAAACCGTTTTTAGCGAAAAATGGGCGATGGACTTGCCCGGCGAACCCCTCACCATACTGCTCATGGGGGCTACTTGGCTCTATGTACTGGTCAAGCCAGGGTGGGTAAATCCAAAATTCTTCCGCCACCCCATTGCTAAGGCTTTGGCGGCGCATTGGATATGGATAGGTTTGGCAGCCGTATTTTCGGCATCTGCGTTTGTGTCGTTCAAATTTTGGTTTGCCAAAACGTGGTATCTCACTGTGTTTTTTGTCCTAACGGGCGTATTTTTGCGCCGCCCCACCGACCTTAAACGCTGGCTTTGGTGTTTGGTAGTGCCCTTGTTGTATATCGTCATACGCGCATTTATTTTGCATGCCCAAACGGGATTTGGCTTTTTGGATATAGGCAGCTGCGTAATTCCATATTTCCGAAACCATGTCAATTATGGTGTGATGCTCACCGTATTGCTGCCTTATCTGTTCTATATCAGGCGTTTATATGCCAATGGGTCGCGGGCTAAATTGCTGACTGATATGGCTATCGTCGTTTTTATAGTCGGCATAGTATTTGCCTACACGAGGGCTGCTTATGCCTCGCTGTTGGCTGTGCCGATGCTACTGTTTATCTTCCGCGAGCGGTTTACGGCTCTGGTGGTGGCTTGCAGCATTATTGCTATGGTAGTGATAGGCATACAATTGGCTGCCGACGATAATTACCTCCGCTTTGCACCCGATAATGAACATACGATACAACACGAAAATTTGAGCGACCACTTCAATGCCACTTTCGAGGGCAAAGACATGTCGTTTATGGAGCGCATCTATCGCTGGGTCGCGGCTATGCACATGATACAAGACCGCCCGCTGACGGGCTTCGGTCCCAATAATTTTTACAACTTTTATAAACAATATACCGTTGCCATTTTTGAAACCTATGTGAGCGACAACCCCGAACGCTCAGGCGTACACAACTATTTTTTGATGATATTAGTAGAACAAGGTTTCATAGGGCTAATTATATTTATCGTTTTTTGGCGATTTTGTTTGCGCACGGCGAAAAATTATACCATCGCTTGAAAAACCCTGACGAAAAAGCCCTCGCCCTGACCATCTTGGTATCGCTTAGTATCGTGATTATCAATTGTTTGGTGGGCGACTTGCTCGAAACCGACGAAATAGGCTCGCTGTTTTTTATGGGCGTAGCTATGCTCGTCAATTTGGACTTATATAGTAGCGAAACAGAATAAAAGCAGACCAAAATTACCCATAAGACCACCCATTACACGCTATCCGCTTGTGCTACTCTGCATAACATAGATGTAACTGATTAGCTCGATATACAGCCCCCTCGCCCCTTTATTTGCCACCGACCGCCACAGCCTAATTTGACCTATGATTACTGTTAAAAAAACCTACGAATTTAATCCTGATACCGACCTCATTGGCAAGGGCGGCTTCGGAAAGGTCTACCGTGCCTTAGACCGCAACCTAAATATGCAGGTGGCGATAAAAAAATATTCGGGCAATTTACCCGCTAAATATAGTTTATTTGAGGAGATAAAACGCGCTATACGGCTCAACCACCCCAATTTGGTGCGCTACTACGATGCCTTTGAATTAGAAGAAGCCTCGGCATTTGGCGATAAAATACAGATGGGCGTATTGGAATACATCAATGGCGGCGACTTAATGGGTTTGTACCGCAAAAAAGGCCGATATCCAAACGCTCAAACAATTGTTTGCAGGTATCATGGAGGGGCTGCGCTATCTGCTCGCCATGGCATCGCCACACCGCGACTTGAAGCCGGAAAACATACTCATTCAGGACGAACAAGGCGTATTGACACCCAAAATAGCTGATTTTGGCATTAGCAAAGCATTGCGCGATGCCGACGCAGGCGCATCGTCGTTGGTGATAGGGTCGGTCGAGTATATGGCTCCCGAACAATTTAATGTCGAGAAATATGGTATCAACAAGCAGTTGCATACTAATTTAGACCTATGGTCATTGGGCGTGATGATTTGCGAAGCATTTACGGGGCAGGCTCCATTTGGCAAAACACAACAAGGTATGGCACGCGACGAGATTATGCGCAATATCTTGACCCAAGACCTCAACGAAACCACCTTGGCAAAAAATACCCGAACCATTCCGCCAAGTAGCCAAGCGATGTTTGGTGCGCAATGCCGCCCAGCGTGCCCTCAACATTGACGAGCTGATGATGATACTATATGGCAATACCGCCGCTGCCAAATCTCATGCCAATACCTTTGCAGACAGCGTGCCGCCGCCCTTCGATGCCAAGCAGCCCAAAGACAAAAGCAAAAATCCGACTAATTACGACGAGCGTTTCGAGACCGAAGCCGTGCCGCCGCAATTTAACTATAATCGCCGCAATAGCGATAACAACAGTAGCGAAGGAACGGCTTCGTCTAATACTGCCGCTAATAGCTTTTCGTTTTTTGGCAACTGCTCCCCATTGCTACAGGTTTAGCGGGGTGGGCGTTTTACAACAGCAAACAAACCATATTTGGCTATGATGTGCCCATTCAAGAATTGGTATTATATCCCATTATCTTATGTGGTGGTTGTTGGTACTCAATATAATAACGGTATTTGTGCCCAAAAAATGCGTTTTCCCGCTTCATCTTACTTATTTTCGTTCTTATCGCTGTTTTATTATTTGGTACGCGGTATTTTAGAGCGCAACTATTCGGGTGTTCCTGGTTTTACGTTCAAATTTGCCGACCATTCGTTTGCAGCTACCTATCCTATTGCCGCCTTGATATGTATAGCCTTGCCCCTTGTATTGCGTCCCAAGCATTTTCAGTGGTTCGATGCCGTGTGCATTTTTTTGGGTTATGCTTTGTTTAGCTATTGGCTCATTGGCGTTTATCTGACCGACACTTCGTGGCAAATAGGCGTGCTTGTTACGGGTATTATTGCTATTATTGGCGCAGTACTATTGTGGCAGCGCGATAATAAACAACGATGGTAGGGTAGGAGAGACGGTTTGGACTAAACAAGAACAAATGGCAAGGTATATACAATCCTAAGTTGTCGCCCTATCCAAGACGTAGGAGAGAGTGTAGGCTAACCCCGACCGCCCCACACAGATTTTTATCATCTGTGCGGGGGCGTGTTCGATAAAGTTATATTCCAGCAGGCACTTGCTGCAATTTAGTACCGTATTTCTGTTATCCCAATTATCGATGCATTGGGCTGATAGAGGTTATAATCACCTACGGTGACGTTTTTGTCCAAATTGCAATCGCCATCTAAATATTGGTTGGGGGCACTGCCTGCTTGAGTAGCGTATAGGTTATAATCTAATACACTCATTACACCGTTGGCAATAAAATCGCCTGCATACATGGCATATTTGCCATCGCTCATCAATGCCTCTTGGTTGCTGCCAGATACATTGGCATAATCTGTAAAATCTAAGGCGGTAGCGGTCGTATTGGGCAATACAGTAGCGTTGTTAGATAACACAGCTAAGTGGTTGCGGTGGCGCACCACTAAATAATAGCTATTGCCCGCCGTAAGGGTGCTAAACAATACGCCTTCGGTGCCATCGGGCGATAGCAATACGCCGTCGTTGCGCAGTAAGGCGGCGCGGCGTTCTAAGGCTGTGCCGTTGCTGCTTTCTCGCGCCTCTACCAATACCCAATCGCTGATATTATTGCCGATGCTTGTCGCCGATTCATCGCCATTATAAGCCCAAGGAGCGCGGTTATAAGGCTGTGCGCTGGGTATGATGTCATTCAGACCCGTATTGAGTAGCCCTGTGGTGGGATTATACGCGCCTTGTAACAATACTTTGATATGCGCACGCACGCCAACGGGCACAACGGGCGTATTGCTTGCCATAAACGTAGGGTCTTGAATGATAAAACTACCCGTTCCATTGGGTACGCGGGCATAACCCAAATCGGTAGTTTGTTGTCCGATGTTCACCGAATCAATCATTTGCAGATTATTATTCATCAGCAATAAGGTTTCGCCGCTGGCTGAGAGTTTAAAATTGGCGTGCATCGGTCCTTGGCTGCTGTCTTCATCTGCCCAAAAAATGACATAACCAAATGCGGGAATATTTGTCCCGGTGGGTATTTGCCATTTGTCTAAGTTAGTAGGGTTGTCGCTCAGGTAGTAGCCGCCTATATTGATAGGGTTGGCTGATTTGTTGTAAAGTTCTATCCAATCGTCATATTCGCCGGCTTCGTCGGGCATGGTCGTGGAGTTTGATGCCATTACCTCGTTAATCACCACATCAGACGTAGTGGTTTGGGGCGGTACTACATATATCATTACGTCATGTTCAGCGCCGGCAGGATAATACGATGCCGATTTGGGCGTATTATTGGCGAGAGCCTCTACGTAAAAGCGCACCCAGGAGCCTGCTGCTTGTGTGGGTATTGCTCCGCCGAATACTCCGTCGCCTGCTGCGCCGTCGTTGTGCGCACCGTCGTCGAACATTTGGAGCGGGGTGAAATTGCCTACTAAGCCGTTGGCATAATACAGATTGACGCGATAAATGCCGTTGCTGGACGTTACTTGTGCGGTGACATCGGCGGTTTGCGCGTCGTTAGGAGGCGACCACATACCGTTGGGGCTGCTATACGATACGTTGCTGATAGTTGGGGCTACCTGTGCTACTTCGGTATTGGCGAGCAGGTTGGTACGGCGATTGTTAATAAAATTTTTCAGTACGGGTATTTCGTTCTGAAACTGTGTATAGGTATATATTTTTTTGGGGTCGCTTTGCACTTGGGTGCCAATATGTGCGACATAGTTGTCGATAATGGTATTGCAAGCCGTAGGGTTCATTTCGGTTTCGATGAGGGTGCGTAGGTGTGCCAAGTAGCGTTGTCGCCATTGCGGAACGTTCAAAATTTTATTTAGCAATGGATAGTTGGCATTAGTAGCGTTATAAAACGCGCTCCAAGTAATATGTGATGGGTCCATTACCGTATTGCCGTCATATTCTAAGGGCGTGAGGCGGTTGGTTTCGGCTTCGAGATAGGCATAGTAATCCATTTTCCTTTATATACATAGCCATCATCATCGGTAAATGCAATTTCGGAGGCTAAAAACCAGAGTGTTCGGTCAATATCTAAAATTGGGCAAGTACGTCGGTAGGTTTGCCGAAGTGGTATTGTTCAGTGCGTCGCATACATCGACCAGATAATCCCAAGGATTTGCCAATTCGGTGCTTTTGAGGGTATAATATTGTTTATACGTAGCCGTATCGTCTCCCAAATAGTTGATAGCGGCAGTTCCGTCGCCCCAGCCACCGCCGCCGCCCGGTCCGCCACCGCCCGGTCCGCCGCCTGAGCTTCCTGTTGGGCGGTCGGCACGCCAATTGATGCCGTTATTGGTCAAAAACCATTCTTTCAAAAAATCTTTGTTGATTTGCTGTACGCTAGGATACAAACCCCAATCTTGGTTGTTGATATACAAGCGCACATAGTTAGCTTTTGCTGCGGGTATGTGTCGGCGGATTTGGTGTAGGTAGAATACCTCGCGGATAAACGATTCGTCCAAAAACGAATTGTTGAGGTTCATCGTTTTATAGCCCATTATATCTTGGTTCTCATGTACAAAATCGAGGCTGATATTGAACGATTTTTTTTGCGAACTTACCTGCGAATAAGACGTTTGCCCCTTGACACGAACCCCTACACTATCGTATAAAAGACCATCGACCGTCATATTTGCGAGTAGGTCGGTGTGGGTTTGCTCGTTCTGGGTGAGCAACGTCCACTAGTCGCTTTGCGGAAAATCGAGATAAACGCTGCGGATAAGCGTAGAGTCGTACAAACCCGTCGAGGCGCGTCCGCCAGTATAAAGATACCGCCCGTCAGGAGATAGGTACATCTCGTCGGGTAGGGTTTGCGCGGCTAAGTAAGTAGTGCTTATTAGCACTAAGTAGCACCAATAAGCCAAGCGGGTATAAGGTAGCTGTCTGTTCATGATATAGTAAAAAAAATATTTGCAATTTGCTTTTTGAGCGATAAATGTACAATGATAACAATAAGCCCGAAAGTTAAGGCTATGTGAGCTATGGACAAAATAAAATGGAATTTTATTCAGTTATGGATAAATAAAAAGGCATTTTTGTTAAAAAATCGATATTTTGTTTGCTTATGTTATGCAGAAAGCTCATTTCGGAACAAAAAAATAGAGTACTTCTATTGGTTCTTTAAATCTGATTTATTTGGATATTCTCCTTCTTAGAGCTACCAATATGTGATGAGATTAAAACAAAACAGCTTGGGGATTGCCTATAATACGACACTCCCCAAGCATTTTATTGGTTGATAACGGATTTGGTGGACCTTGGGCTACCCGCCGCCATGACCGTGACCGCCGCCGCCATGACCATGCCCGCCACCGCCGTGATGTCCGCCGCCGTGACCGCCACCAGGAATACTGTCATGCGGGTGCGTATGGGTCGAGTCTCCACCGCCCCAAGAACCGCCGCCACCGGGGTAGGCTATCGTGTGGGTGTGTGTGTGTCAAGTCCCAGCCGCCCCAAGATGCCGCCACCAGAGCAACCGCCACCGGGTAGGCTATCGTGTGGGTGTGTGTGGGTCGAGTCCCAGCCGCCCCAAGGCCGCCGCCAGGAATGCTGTCATGATGTCCGTGTCCGTGCCCGCCGTGATGGTGGCAGGTATCGCAAGGAGGCAATGTGTCGCCCCCGCCCCAGCCGAGTGTGTCGCCGCTACCGAAGGGCCAATCGCCGCCCGTACCTACGCCGGGTAAATCGGCGGCATCGTGGCAGCTTGCCCATAGCAGAATGCCTAATAGGGCTACAAATGAAAGAAACTTGTTCATTGGTAAATAGAGTTAAAAGTAAATTTGCAATTGATGAATTAGCATAAGAAATAATTTTTTATATAATTAATATAAAAAAACTTAGTTTTAGCGATAGATAGTCATTGCTTTGCAATCTTTGAATATTCCTTCTTGGTTGGTGACACTAATTTGGTAGACATAGACGGCAGGCGACAAGCCCAATGTATTTAGGTCGAGGCTAAGGTGGTGTTCGCCTGCGCTTAACTTGCCTTGTTCTATATTTGCCACTTGTTTGCCATTAGTATCCCAGATTTCGAGGCTTACTTGGGCATCTTTTTTTAGCGTGAGCGGTATAGTTGTTTTGCCTTCGGCAGGGTTGGGATAATTTTGCGCCATACAAATTGTTGGGCGTTTTGCTGTTCTATATAGCCTACGCCCACTGTGCCGTTGCCTTGTACGGTCACTTCGAGGAACGAATCGTAGCCACCTGTTGAGTTGGGGGTTAGCGAAGCGAGCTGAAAAGCGTAGCCATCTGAGAAAATGCCGTCTGTATTGGGCGTTTTGGGGTCAGCACCATTGGTATACTCTGCCGTATTAGCTGCATATACCTCATTGACTACATCGTGGTCGAAAGTGAGTTGCGAAATAGCGGCATAAGCAGAACTTACGTATACTTGAAAATGTATATGGCAGACGCGACCAGGATACCATCCAGGAAAAATAGTAGTAAAATTAACTTCGCCGTTAGCATCGGTCATTTGGTAGCCGCGCAGGTAGGTCAAGCCCGCCTCTGAACTATAGCCCGAATAATTGCCGTCTTTGTCGCAGTGCCAAATATTGATGCGCACGTTGGGCATAGGAGCGCAATTGTTAGCACCCATGATGCGCAATCTTAGGTTGAGCGGTGTGCCTGTGCGGTCTTCGCTCACGTCTTGCCGAAAATAGAAAGTATTAGTGGATAAATCTAAGGGAAAGGGTCCAGCGGTTTCGCTTGGGATAAGCGTGCAGGTATTGGTTTCGTCTGCGCCTGATTTGGCTTTGCCAAAGGGTATTAGCGTTGCGATACCCGCTAAACCTGCTGCTTTTAAGAAATTTCGTTTGTTCATAACAGAAAAAGAATTAAAAATAAATATGGTGCAAAGGAATAATGTGTCGTAGCGGTGTTGGCATTGGTTAATGCTCTTGGCGGGTAGTAGATGTTTGTGTTTATGGAATGACCCAAACGCTTTTGCTCATGACAGGATTATTCGTAAATACGGGGTTGATAGAGGTAGGTACATCGGGCCAAACAATGGCAATATCAAATCCGGGAGCGAATAAAGCGGCTTCGATATCTATCGGAAATTCAAATGCTATGGAGTCGTTGGGCGCGATGGTCAGGTCGCTATCAAAAGGTTGTGCATAGGGAAGCAGGGCGAGCAGCGAGTCGGGCATTTCGTCTTCGATGGCGTAGCCCACGCGCAGCGTATTGCCCGCAAAGGGATAGATACTTTCATTGACGATATAGCCCGTCATCAGAACGGTTTGACCTATTTGCACCGTATCCGGAAAACTAATACTGCTGACGCGCAATCCATATTCGTTTTCGAGGTTGAGGGCTATTCCGTCTGCATCGAAATAGAGCTTTATGCCGCCATTGAGCCTTATTTCGTACTGCTCGTTGGGTTGCCATTCGGCTTTTACGATAAAGTGGTCGGGGTAGTAGGCAGCAACATGGTTGATGATGGTATCGGGTAGGTCAGATATAGCTATTGGTAGCTCGTCGTGGTCGTGGTCGTTTTCCCACCATTCGCCTTGCGGGGTTTCTATATAAACAAGGTTGCCGTTTTCGTCAAAAAACAAGGTCATGCCGTCACTCAATACTACTTGGTAAATGCCGCCGTTGTTTCCCGATGTAGGCAGAGCTGGGCTATCGCCAGAGCCACTGTCGTCGTGACAAGCACCGTGGTGGTTAGAAAGAGTGTCGGTCTCGTTGCTACTGCCGTTGTAGTCGTGATATGTCGAGTCGTTATGGTTATGCCAATCATCGTTATTGCCGCCGCCGCCGTCGTGTGCCGAGCCATTATGGTCGTGCCAATCGTCGTTGCCGCCGCCGCCATTGTGTCCGTGGTGGTGATTGCCGCCTGGCGGAGGCGCACTCCAGCGAAAGTAGCGATGAGGCGGGTGTTCGTTATAAAATATGGCAGCTATGCTTTGTGTAGGAAAGTTAGTAGCTATATAGGTTTGTATCGCAGCTGGTAGCTCGGCAACATTAATGCTTATGCCTATGGGCATGCCCGTTGTAGGGGTGGTGGCGGGATAGGAAAACCCAAGTCTTCCGTTTCATGGCAGCCCAACCACAACAGCGAACATAATAAACTGGCAATGACAAACCGTAAAGTCATAAACGAACAATATTTTTGAGGGGTGGGATGGAGGGAAATTAGTTGTGGTATGGAGTAAACTGTGCAGCGGTTTATTAACACAAAATTAGCGTATAGTCAAAACATGGACAAACGGATCGTTGTTGCTTTCTTATGCGTTCAGTATTTTTGCTGAACGTTAAATAATAGCACCCAAAAAACAGAATTTCGTTTCTATGCAAATGCTGCGGTATGGTTGTTAATTAAAACTACCAATTGCTTTGGTATTTCAATACAACTATAGTGCCTTCTTGGTATGGTGTCAGACATAAAGTTGCGGCTAATGGGTACGTGGCTTACTCCTTGAACAATTGAGCAGTTCCCTTGTAGTCCAAAGCAAATAGTGTCGGAATGTGCTAAAAACGCCTTAGACAAGTATATTCGGCTGTATTAGGCTTGCTTATTGTTATACGTGTTTTGTATGCCCAAAGGTACGCAATTTTATCGTTTTGATGTTTGTCTATTTCTTGTATTTCTTATGGCTTCAAAGCAAAAATGCAACCTTGTATTTGCCAAAATTATCTCTCCAAAAGCCGCCGTAGCCTAAAATTATTGCGTACCTTTGCCGTATTATTTCGCGCTAATTCACCCATGAAAATATTATCTATTGCTTTTCAAAATTTGCAGTCGCTTCGAGGCAAACATAGTATTAGGTTCGACGAAGCCCCACTATCCGAAGCGTCTATATTTGCTATCGTAGGACCAACAGGCGCGGGCAAAACGACTATACTCGATGCCATATCATTATCCTTATACGGAAAAGTGCCCCGCTACGAAGCCAAACAAGCGGAGGGCAAAAAATTAGAAGATGTCATGACGCGCCATACGGGAGAAGTATGGACAGAAATCGAATTTGAAGTTGACGGCGTGTGTTATCGCTCGCGGTGGGGGCGACATCGGGCAGGGAAAAAAGCCGATGGCGAGCCGCAAGCTGCCAAAATGGAATTGTACCAACTCAGTCCCACCCAAGAACTTATCATCGAAGGCAGCAGAGTACCCAACAAAATAGCCGAACTGACGGGCTTGGGATACAGCCAGTTTACTCGTGCCGTCATATTGTCTCAAGGCGACTTTGCCGCCTTCCTCAAATCAGATAAAGATGAACGCGGCGAATTATTGGAAAAAATAGTAGGAGGCGATATTTTTAGACACATTTCGGCAAAAGCCTATCAAATCACCAAAGCCAAATACGAGGCATTAAAACAACTCAAAGATGGCTTGCAGCATATCGACCTATTGACAGATGACCAGATTGCTGCCTTGCAACAAAACATCGCTGATTATGAGGGGCAAGGCAAAGAAATAGATAAACGGAGCCAAAGCCTCCGTGAAAGTTTGGGTCATCGGAAACAATTCAATGATTTGCAAGAAAATGAACAAAAACAAGAAAAAATATTGCAACAAGCACGAAACAACAGCGAACTACTGCAAACCCAACGCGAAAAATTGGCGCAACACGAAAAAGCCGAACCCCTGCGAGATATTATCAGCGAATCTGATAATTTGCACCACCAAATGAAGGAAAAAGAAAAAGAGCAGAACGAAAAGAAAAAAGAACAGCAACGAATCATCGAAAATAAAGCTACTGTTAATGAAATAGAAAAAAATAGCAAAGCTAACTTTGACAGCCAAGAGGCAATCTACAAACAAGCCCAACCCATTATTGACCAAGCCATGACGTTAGAAGCTACCCTAAATGCTGCTAACGAAACAGCCACCAATGCCCAAAAATCGCTCGACGAAGCCCAAAAACACCATAAAGAACAAGTAGAAAAACAAAAAACAAAGCAAAAGGAGCAAGATGAAGCACAAAAACGGCTATCCGATGCCGAGCAATGGTTGGCACAAAATGAACGATACGCCGATGCCGCCCAACAATTGCCCTTGTTGCAAGAACAAGCCCGACAATATGCCGCCGCACAAGAGAAAACCGAACAAGCGAGACGCAATAAAGACGCTGCAGCCAAGCAAATAACTACCCTCGAAGTTACCTGCCAACAGCTAAAAGAACGATGGGAGCAAGCACAAAGCGAGCTTGAAACACACCAACAGCAAGTGCAAAAGGGGCAAGCCGCTTTCGACCAACTGCCCACCCGCGAATCCATAGAGCAAGAGCGCGACACGCTGCAAGATTTTGTTCGGCAACTCGCGGGGCTGCTATCCTTTGCCGAACAATATAGCAAGGGAGTAGCAGAAATTGCTCAACTAAGAACCAGATACCAAAAGCAGAAAGAGGAATGGCAGGATGTAAATGCCGAAATAGCGATACTGAACGAGCAACTCGAAACAGAAAAGCAATTGCTGACAAGTTATGACCAAGTCAGGAAATTACAAGATAAAATCGCTGCCTACGAAACCGACCGCCATAGCCTACAAGCCGAGCAGCCTTGCCCCTTGTGCGGCTCGCTTCACCATCCCTATACCGAAAACCTACCGCCTAACCGCAGTAGCCAAGCCGAAACAAACTACCAAAATCAAGATGACAAAGTAAAAAAGCTGCTTGCTGAATTAGACGCAAAAGGGAAACAATCCGTCCGATTAGAAACCCAGAAAGATGCCCTTGTCCAAGAGGGCAAAAAAAAGGACGAGGAAAACAAAACAACTGCCCAAACCTTTGAACAGCAAGCCGCCAAACTCCCAAATTTACCCGCCATAGACCAACTCGAACAATTGCGCGAATATGACCAGAAACAACAACAACGAACCAACGAGCTAAAAGGTATTTTGGGGCAGATAGATGAGGCAGAAAAAAATTTGAAACAAGCCAAAGATGACCTACAAAAAAACAAAGACCGACAAGCAGACCTACATAAATCCCACCAGCAGGCGATAAGAGACTTACAATATGCCCAAGAAAAGTATGACACAAGCCTCAAAGATGCAGCCGAGCAGCAACAAGTATGGGAGAAAATAACCGAGATATTGCTGCAACAACTACAAAAATATGCCGAGACAAACAAAAAACTATCGCCCGAACACCTTAGCCGTATCGACGAACTGCTGAAATACCTGAGCAAACAAAGCCAACAGTACGAAAACTACCAAAAAAATAAACAAGATGCCCAAAGCCAAATCGACACCTGCCGCGCTGCTCTGGATACCCTCGATGCCGAAATAGCGCGAAGCGAAGAGAGTACAAAAAAACTTCAAGCAGAATTGGAACAAAAAAGTCGAGAGCGCGACGACTTAGACAACAGCTACCAGCAATTATTGCGGGGCATGGAACTGAAAAATCCACAGAAGGAGCGCGAACGCTTGGAAAAAACGCTACGAGAAGCACGAGAGAAATACGACGAGAACCGCAGAATACATGACTTGCTAAGGCAGCGCTATCAAGACCTAAAAGGAGAGATAGAAAAACTGCATAGAGATATGGAAAATATCGCCGGACAATACAATTTCCATCGCAGCCAGGCAGAGGAAGAATCCTTAAAACGAGGATTTGCTACGCTGCTCACCCTTCGCGAAGCTATATTAGACCCTCACGAAGCCCAGCGCCTACGCCAAGAACTACAAACCGCCGACCAAGCCCTCGCCACAGCACAAGCCGCCCTACAAACGTTACGAACCGACATAGAACGATTGGCAGCCGAGCTACCCGCCGAAGAAACCGACACCTTAGCAGCCGAATTGGACAAACTCAGCCAAGAGCACCAACGAATACACCGCGATATAGGCAGTTTTAACCAAACATTGACCAACAATGAGGTGCAGAGAGAAAAATACGGCGAAAAAATGATAGAAGTAGATGCCCAACAAAAAGAATATGACCGATGGGAGCGGCTCAACAAACTCATTGGCTCGGCAAATGGCAGTAAATATAGCCGTTTTGCCCAAAGCCTCACCTTAGAAAGCCTAATCCAATTAGCCAACCGACATCTATCGCTGCTCAACGACCGATATAGCCTACTGCAAATAGGTAAAGATAAAGAAGAACCACCCTTAGAACTCGAAATCATCGACCATTATTATGCCGATACAACCCGGTCTATGCGCAGCCTGTCGGGTGGCGAAACATTTTTGGTGAGCCTCGCCCTCGCTTTGGGCTTATCCGACCTTGCAAGCAGAAATGCTCAAATACGGTCGCTATTCATCGACGAAGGTTTTGGCACATTGGACGAAAGCACCTTGCGCATAGTTATCAACACGCTCGAATCGCTACAAGCACAAGGCAGAACCGTAGGTATAGTGTCGCACGTCAAAGAACTCAAAGAGAGCATTACAACCCGCATAGAGGTGCGCAAAGACAGAAGCAATAGCACCCTACATATCTTGACCGGAGAATGATAGAACAGATGCTGTACCTTGGTTGGAGAGATGAACTCGCATCTTTGAAAGACTACTACACATATTTTTAAAATCACAGACCCATCAATCAATAATGCCAAATCAAAAAATAGCCCTCATTACCGGAGCCACGGCAGGCATCGGTCAATCATGCGCCCGACAATTTGCCCAAAACGGCTACCAACTCATACTGACGGGCAGACGTGCCGACCGCCTGCACGCCTTAGAACAGGAGTTATCGCAACAATACGGCACAAAAACCCTTGCCCTGTGTTTCGACATCAGGCAACGCGCCGCAGTCGAACAACATATCAATACCCTAAGCCCCGAATGGCAAGCCATCGATGTATTGATTAACAATGCAGGTCTGGCACAAGGCTTAGACGAATTTCAGAATGCCAATATCGATGATTGGGAAGTAATGATAGATACCAATATCAAGGGCTTGCTTTATATTAGCCGCTTGGTAGCCCCCTTGATGATAAAACGCGCTGCGGGCGGGCATATCGTCAATGTAGGGTCGATTGCAGGAAAAATGACTTATCCAAAAGGACATGTCTATTGCGCCACCAAATTTGCGGTTGATGCCCTCACCCAAGCTATGCGCATCGACCTATTAAAGCACCGAATCAAAGTATCGTCGGTTAGCCCTGGTGCTGCCGAAACCGAATTTTCGATTGTGCGCTACAAGGGAGATTTAGACAAGGCTACCCGCGTTTATGAAGGCTATACGCCAATGACCGCCGAAGATATAGCCGAT
This sequence comes from Sphingobacteriales bacterium, assembly GCA_016711295.1. Taxonomy (GTDB): domain Bacteria; phylum Bacteroidota; class Bacteroidia; order Chitinophagales; family UBA2359; genus JADJTE01. Next base: position 33,714 of record JADJTE010000019.1, read on the forward strand.
GCTGTTTGGTATATTGTATCGCGCCCCGCCCACTTGTGCATACAAGACATTGTGCTGACCCCCGTAGCCCAAGCCAGCGCACACTATTGGGCAAAAGATGCTGATATAGTTAAATAGCTAAGATTGCAACGTAAGCAAAACGGCAAACACCAAGGCATAATCTTACGATAAAACGACAAAAATAATTGCCAATCCTCAATTTTGAACAAATCTAACCATGACTCTAAGACACCTACAAATAATGTTCGATTTTCCCTTGCACGCCGACCGCATAGCCTCTTTCAGAAGTGCTATGATAGAATGGGCAGGGCGCGAACACGACCTACTACACAACCACCTAAACCCCGAAGCTGGTGCCGACTCGCAAAAAAGCGGTTTTAGCTATCGCTATCCCTTGGTGCAGTATCGAAGCTATAAAAATAACGCCACCTTATTTGCCCTCAACGAAGGCGCAGATGCCTTGGGCGATGTATTGGCAATAAATAGTTGGCAAATACTGTTCAACGGACGACCTACGCAACTCCGTATCGCCGACCTAAAAATGCGCGAACACCACCTCGTAGCCACTGAGCAACCCCAAACATATTACTTGGCTAATTGGATGGCGCTCAACCAACAGAACTACCGCGAGTGGAATAGCCTGAACCCCGCCGAACAAACAAGCAAATTAGAACAGATATTGACCAATAACCTCGTATCGGTCTTGCGCTCGTTTAATGCCGTACCCACCGAGCGCATTTATACCCGCATAGTAGAGGCACCCAAGCAGCGTTTGTCGTCATATCACGGTATCAGAACCACTACTTTTGATGTCGTATTCCAAACCCAGATGCAGTTGCCCAACCTGCTGGGTATTGGCAAGGCAGTTAGCCACGGCTATGGCGTATTGCGGCATCATTACACCAATAAGCGCAGCTCTTAGATATGACAATTGCGTGCTCCCTTAGTATTTTTATCTAATAGCCACCTGCTATCGAAATATTGCGTGTGGCTACGTATTGGGCTAAGTCGATGAGCAAGGCAGGCTAAAAAAAATAGCCAACAACAATCTTTATAGGCTTTTATAGCATATAATGACCATTGTTGGCTATATATCTTATCTATCGGCAACAACTAATCTATACAGTAGGATTGTATGCCGAAGCAGTGTTTTCACGCAGGTTTAATTGCGCTGTTTCACTTTTCCTTGTACTTTTTGCGGCTGCTTTTGGGCTTTTTTGCTGTTTTTACAAGCGGGTGCCGAAACGAGGAAGAGGGCAGTTATTGCCAAGATAACGAACTTTTTCATGGTTCAAAAAGGGAATAAATTGATGATGTATTGAGAAAGGCTGACAACTATTTACCTGCTTTAGCGGCTTCTAATTGCTTTTTATATTCGTTAGCTTTGGCTATATCGCCTGTTGTGGCATAGATTCCGTTGAGGGCGGTTAGTGTGCCCAAATCCTTGGGGTTGATGGCTAAGGCGCGGTCAAAATAGGGCAGGGCTAATTTGAATAGGGCTTCTGCTTCTTTTTTCATCGCGTCAAATTTGGCTTGTTGGTTCAAAGGCAGGTCGTTGGCTACTTTCAGTTTATCTGCGCCTTTGTTGAAATACATAGCCGCCAAGTTATAGAGTGCGTCGAAGTATTTGGGGTCTAATTCGAGGGCTTTTTTATAGGAGGCTTCGGCTTTTTTGTCCATTTCGTCGGTTTTGAAGCTCTCGTAAGTATTGCCCAATACGCACAACAGGCTGGCATTGTCGGGATACAAGCGGGCGGCATCTTCCATTTTGCCTATGGCTTCTTGTTGTTTGTTTTCTTTGAGCAAATAGTTGATTTCGCCTATCAAGAAAGCGTTGCTGTTTGGGAATACCTCTTTTCCTACCGTGATTACTTGGTTGGCTTTGGCGGCATCGCCTTTTGCCATATAGATGTTGGATAGGTTTTGGTAGATGCTTTCGTCTTTAAACTTAGCGTCTACGCCTTGTTGGTAATACTCGATAGCTTTGTCGGTATTGCCTGCATTCTGTGCCGAGTAAGCCACCATAATAACCGTTGCGGTATCGATTTCGGTGCTTTTGGTGGTTTTGTTGGCTAATGCTCCCACGCGCAATACGTTTTCAAAACTGCCGAGCGCGGCGGCATGATTTTTACCATTAAAGGCGGCAATGCCTTCGTTGTAGAGTACTGCTCTCAGGACTTCGAGACAGCGCAAGTTATCGACCAGATTAAGCCCTTTTGCATCTAATTTGATGGCATTTTCGACCGCATCGAGGGCTATTGGGGCTGCTCCTTTGGCAAATTCGGCATTGGGAGTGTTAGCCATTTCGCTATAGATAAGGGCTTTGTAGAAGTAGGCTTTGCCCAATACCGATTCTTTTACTGGACTCTCAGTACCTTCTTTCGACTTGATGTTTTCGAAAGCGGCATCGATAGCTGTTTTGGCTTTGACCAGACTTTCGGTCTTTTTTTCTGCTTTTTCGTAGCCCACATACTGGTCGAAATAGTTTTTGGCGGTATTCATTTCCTTGCTTTGCGCTTGTGCGGTAGTGGCGGCAAACAGCAAGGTTACGAGCATCAACGCTATTTTTTTCATGGCGTTACAAGGGGGTATTTTTTTGAAAAGTTATAGTAGATAAAATAGGTGGCGTTTCGCGCCCTTCTGCTTAGACTTTGTAGCAGGTTGGGGGTTTAATAGGAAGGTTATTTGGTAGTATGCTAAATGTAAGGTTGATTTTTGGGGGAAATGCTTATGGCGTATGCATTTTTAGAGTTACTTAGTGGTTTGATTTTTTAGTTTTATACACTTACTTTACAGGAGCGGTATTCTCGGGCTTGTGTCTATTAGATATCACCGATGTAATATGTTTATGTCACTTTAAAAGCAAAATACATTAAATGTTTTTTGTAATTTATTATAAATTATTGATAATCAGTAAATTATATCTTGTATAAATTCCCCCTCTTTGAGGGGGTTAGGGGAGTTCTTGAACTAATATCTCAATTATCTAACGCTATTTCCTAAGTCCTAACGCTTGGAGATGGATACACAGCAGACAAAATTAATACTCAAAATTAGAAAATCAAACTATTGTTCTGGCAAAAAAATTAAGGTACTAATTTTTAATATAATTACTTGATAATCAGTTACTTGCATTTTTAAAATGGTCTTAAAACTTTTCTGTTAGAACACTATTAGTGATACTTAAAGATTAACTTAGCGAAAGCCAAGATACAAGCCAAGCAAGCGGCGTACCTTTGGGCTATTAATTGCTAAATTATTATTTTACCGTTACCTAACCAATTTTTCTGTTTTCTTTTCGTTTGCCATTGTTGTATTGCGATGTTTTTATATAAAAAAATATATTTTTCATTAGAAATCATACGACAAAACCTCGTCTATGCGTCTATTCGTGCAAATTTGGCGTGGCTTTCGATAAATTCTTTGCGTGGCGGCACTTCGTCGCCCATGAGCATCGAAAAAATGCGGTCGGCTTCGGCTGCGCTTCCGATAGTTACTTGGCGCAGGGTGCGCACTTGTGGGTCCATGGTGGTTTCCCACAGTTGTTGGGCGTTCATTTCGCCCAGACCTTTGTAGCGTTGTATATCGGCTTTTCCGTCGTTGCCTCCTAAGCGGCGCACGGCTTCTTCGCGTTCGGTTTCGGTCCAGCAATATTGTTGGTTTTTGCCTTTTTGACCAAATAGAGTGGCGGTGCGGCTATATATATATATCCTTGTTCTATTAGTTCTTTCATTTGTCGGAAGAAGAAGGTCAAAATCAGCGTCACGATGTGGCTGCCGTCTATGTCCGCGTCGCACATAATCACTACTTTATGGTAGCGCAGTTTGTCGGTATTTAGTTCTTTATTTTCGTTATGAAAAACGCCTAATGCTTGAAATATGTTTTTAATCTCTTCGTTTTCGTACACTTTATAGTCCATTGCTTTTTCGACGTTCAGGATTTTGCCGCGCAGGGGCAATATTGCCTGAAATCCGGGGTTTCGCCCTTGTTTGGCGGTCCCGCCTGCTGAGTCGCCCTCTACTAAGAACAGTTCGCAGCGTTCGGGGTCGCGGTTAGAGCAGGCGGCTAATTTGCCGGGTAGCCCTGATATGCCCAATATATTTTTCTTTTGCACCAGTTCGCGGGCTTTGCGTGCTGCTTGTCGGGCAGTGGCAGCTATAATTACTTTGTCGATGATGGTTTTTGCCTCTTTTGGGTTTTCTTCCAAAAAATTGGTCAATGCCTCGCTGACTAAGGTATCGACGATGCCTATTACTTCATTGTTGCCCAATTTGGTTTTGGTTTGCCCTTCAAATTGTGGTTCGGGCACTTTGACCGAAATGAGTGCCGTCAGACCTTCGCGGAAGTCGTCTCCTGTGATAGGTACTTTTACCTTGTCGAATAGTTTGTTTTTGTCGCCATAGGCTTTGAATACGCGCGTAATAGCACGGCGAAAGCCAGCTACGTGGGTGCCACCTTCGATGGTATTAATATTATTGACGTAAGAGTGTATATTTTCGTTAAATGTATTGTTGTACTGAAAAGCCACTTCTACGGCTACCATATCGCGCTCTTTCTCTACGTGAAAGCTCTGGGTAATGGCGGTTCGGGTACTGTCTAAATATTGGACAAATTCGATTAAGCCGCCTTCGGAATAAAATATATCGACTATGGCATTGCCTTTTTCGTCGGTTTCGCGTAGGTCGGTAAGGGTAATGCTTATGCCTTTGTTGAGGTAAGCCAACTCGCGCATACGTGCAGCGAGGGTATCGTAGTTATATTGGAGGGTAATAAAAATTTGGTCGTCGGGTTTGAATGTCACTGTTGTGCCACGTCTTTTGCTTTCGTGCAATTTTTTGACGGCATATTGTGGTACGCCCCGCGAATATTCTTGTATGTGGTAGTAGCCATCGCGCTCTACCTCTACTTTTAGGTGTTCAGACAGGGCGTTGACGCACGAAACGCCTACGCCGTGCAAGCCGCCGGATACTTTATAGGTATTTTTGTCAAATTTTCCGCCTGCATGCAATACGGTCATAACTACTTCTAAGGCAGAGCGATTTTCTTTTTTGTGCATCTCGACCGGAATGCCGCGCCCGTCGTCGCGCACAGTAATTGAGTTATCTTCGTTAATCCAGACTTCGATGTTTTTGCAATAGCCGGCTAAGGCTTCGTCGATGGAGTTGTCTACTACTTCATATACTAGGTGGTGCAAGCCCTTGAAACCGATGTCGCCGATATACATGGCGGGGCGTTTGCGCACGGCTTCTAATCCTTCTAATACCTGAATACTATCGGCACCGTAATTGGAGGGGTTGTGGGTACTTTTAAGGTGCTTTTTTGAGTCCTGCAATGGTTTGTTTGGTATTAGAAAGGGTTGGCGGTGGCAATAAGAAACGCAGTGCATCTTTTACCGTGATTTCGGGTATTTCTTCCATCGGCAAATGCCCTACGTTTTTATAGACAATGAGTTGGCTATCGGGTAGCATTTTATGAAATCGGTAGGCGTTTTCGACGGGTAGCCATTTGTCATCGTTGCCCCACATAACTAAGGCGGGTGCTTTTACTTGGCGCAAGTGGGGTGTATTGTCTTTAAATTTGCCATTGACGAGTATCATAAAGGCTTCAGGGTTGCCCGGTCGGGTCACGAGGTCGTAGTAGCGGTCTATCAATAGTTCAGTTACTTTTGATTGGTCGAAATAGACCTGTCGGACAAAGGTTTCGAGCATTGGGCGGTTGATGGCATACTTGATGACACGGCTCAGAAAGGGCGTTTGCGCCATGCGAAATGGTAGCGGAATGCTCTGCGGGTCTAAAAATCCTGCTGCATCGATGAGGATAATTTTGTCGGTTCGGTCGGGATATTTGAGGGCGAACTCCCAAGTGAGCCATCCACCCAAGGAGCTACCCGCTATATGGCATCGCTGAATGCCAAGCATATCTAAAAAGATAGACAAGATGCGCAAATGATTGGGTATGGTGTAGATATGGTCGGGGTGCGGTCCTGTTAGCCCAAATCCCGGTGCATCTAAGCGCACCACGCGAAATCCATTTCTTTTGAGTTCTGCCGCCCAGCTATTGAACGTATGCAACGACGAAAACGCACCGTGCAGGAGCAAAATAGGCGTACCCTCGCCTTCGTCTCGGTAATGGATTTGCATACCATCAATGACCAAAAACCGCGAAAAGCGATTGGTATATTTTTCTAAAAGTTCGCGCATAAATAAATGGAATAAGCCGAGAATTATTGTCTGCTGAGAAAAAAAGCCCTCCTAAATAGCTCTACGGAGGCGCAATATACGGCAAATAGGGCGGCAAAAGTAGTAAAAATGTCAAAAAACGGCAAGTAGAAAAAAAGTTGCTTTTTTAAAGAAAAAATTCAGTAGCTTTGTATGTAAATTTACTTAATCATTAAAATAATTAATAATACCCCTTATGAAATCCGCTTTTTACCTACTCCTACTCCTACCTATATGCGCGTGGGCACAACAAAACAATTCCCTTAGCCCCGAGCAACGCGCGGCACTACGCCCACAAACGGCATCGCCCAATACCAAAAAGGTGTTTATGCCCAATAGCGAATATAAGCGCGTTGACCACAGTGGTAATGAACTGCCTCATACCAAAAATGCGCATTTCAGTACGCCCCCGCCCACAGCACCGCTACCCAATACTGATGCACAAATCGTACCCGTAGCACCCAAATACCGCCGCAGTACTGCCGAGCTAATCCAACTCCTCGAAAGCAAATTGGATTACCTCAAATCGTTACCCAACTCCGAAGCCCACCGCATAGAACGCACCCAATTAGAACAACAACTATTTGAAGCACGTCAGCGGCTCTCCGACGAAAAAGAATGTTCTCCCAAACACTAAAACACAAACAGTCAATTAATTGCAATATATGAAAGATTTTATATCAAAAATTATATTTTTTTTACTATTTGGCTTATGGGCAGCATCGCTGCTGTCGGCGCAGCCATGTGCTTGTACCGAATGCCCTTTGGCACTGCCCGACCAACTGAACCAAACTTTTACGGGTACCCTCACGGTGATGGGTGCTACGAATAATATATTAGGAACAAACAATACCTTACAGCAAGTGTGCATTGATATTACACACGACTGGATTGGCGACTTGGATATTACCATCGTATCGCCCAACGGCACGCAAGTCGTGTTATTCGGCGACGGAAATAATGACAGTACGCTGGGCGGCACCGAAGTGTGCCCTTGTGGTAATGCGGGCGACGATATGGACGTATGTTTTGTATTATCAGGTACAACTAATAATTTTAGCGTATCTAATGCAGGGACAAGGCAATATCTGCAACGGAAACCAAACCGCATACGTAGCTTGTAACGGC
>JADJTE010000020.1 GCA_016711295.1 Sphingobacteriales bacterium
TGAGCACTACAACTCGACACCCTATACACTGCACCTGCTACGGTGTTCAGTATGGTAGAACGCTCTCCTGCATAGATACAAGTCGAAATAGTCCCACTCTGCCCTACTGTCCAACCTGCAACATTTATGGAGGCATAGTCTGTTGCTGCACAGCCACATTGGGCTTGTAGCTGCTCAATAGAGATATACATCGCTATTATTATAGGCAAACATTTAGTAGACTGATGTTCTCCATGATTGTTAGACTCTGGTGCAACAAAGGGATGATTTTCTCTTGCTTAATTTTTTGTGGTTTTTAGCAATTTGTAGTTCAGTATCATATCCGATAAAGTCGTTTTCAAGTTTTTGGGTTTCTTCTTCAATCTGCGCATCGGTGGGTTGGCTACCGTTAGCGGCAAGTACCTCATAGCGAATTAGTTTATATTTTTTTTGCGCCTCGAATGGCGGCAAAACAATAGAGGCAACTTTGGGAGGAGCTATTGCTTGTTCATTGTTTGGTATGCCCGAAGCATCATTGGGATTGCCGCCCATTTTTGGTATTCTTAGGGATAATTTTTTATCCACTCGTTTTGCCTTTGATATGAGCGGCTTCGTCGGCAGCGATATTGCCCGTAGCCACTATGCGGGGGTAGTGGTCGGGTAATGGGTGTGCTGGCTCGGTGTTTGTTGGGGCAGGGCTGTTGGCGGCACTGTTTTCAGGAGCAGGAGGCAGTGCAGGGCTTGTTTTTTCTTGTTCGGCGGGCTTTGTTATTACCTCCTCTATCCCCACCAACCGCGCATAGGCTTTGGGGTTAGCTTCGACCCAATCTTTTTTGGCGGCATCATATCGGGCATTATCTGCTTTGGTATCGCCCGTATTTACGAATTTCGGAAAATCGGTGGGTAGGGCAGGAGTGGTGGTCGTGTTTTGGGCAAACACGGGCAAGGCGGCGCACAAAAGCGCACTAAACAAGCAAATGATACGGTGCATAATGGTAGGAAATGGGCAAGTTTAGGTGCGCAAAGCTACAATTGTTTTTCTTAATATTTTATAGGGCAAAAAAAAATGACATCCTAATAGATTTTGTGCAAAAACATAACATAAAATTTAATTGCCATGTTAATGCCTTAGAGCCTTTGCCCCATAAGCATTACAACACATAAGACCCTACTAAAAATATTGATAGGAACAGCAAAAGTGACACTTAATAAATGTTAATTTTACGAAAAAATGACAATTTTGGGGAACTTAGTGAGAAATTTCTATCCCCAATTCGTTGGCGATGCTACGGCGTTGGTCTTGCAATTGCTTTTGTTCGGTCAGCAACAGCCGCCAATCGGCTTGCTCTGCCGTATTGTTATTGTGTTGTAGCAATGTGCCTATTTCTTCCAAACGCTCATTGATGAGCAAAAGCTGGTAGTGCAGTAGCATTTGTTTTATTTCATTTTTGTAGCGGAAGTTGGCATCTGCCAATACAATGCCATGCTTCTTTTCCCAATTTGCGCTTAGTTCGTGCGGCAGGGCTGTTATTTGGGCGCATAGCTGTGCTATATCATCGTCGGGGTGTTGGACAAAATGGGACATGGGCAATACTATGCCGTTTTCTAAACCTTGCCGATAAACATCGATAATTTTGACGCATAATGCGTTGCGCAGCGGGGGCATGCTTTGGAGTTGGAACACCAAATAAGCGGCAGCGGGAATACCCTCGAACATATCGCGTTGTCCGTGTTCGAGCAGCCAAGCCACCATTTTTTTTTCGAGCTTGTCTATTCGTTTTGCGTTGCTCAACGATAGTTTATCTGCCGCACCCAAGTCGAGGGGGCTTGGTGGCAGTGGCGGCACGTCGGTATTGTGCGGGGTCCAATCCGTATAGTTTGCCTCGTCTTCTGCTTCTATTGGCATCAGCCCATATTCGTCGGGTAGTGGGGTAGGGGGCTTGTCGGTGCCTTGTTGTTTGGGAGGCGGTTTGGGTGTTGGGTTATTGCTGTTGTTGTCAATTTGTTTTTTTTGTTGCAACTGCGTCAATTTCAATTGATTGATTTCGGCGATAATCAGTTGTTCTGCTACGTCAAACAAGCGGCTGCACTCGCGCACGTATAAGGCGCGTTTGATATTGTCGGTCACTTTGGCAATGGTGCGAATGACATCGCGCAGCAGGGCAGCTTTTTTGATGGGGTCGTGCTGCACTGCTTTCCATTGCAAATCGGTTTTGAACAAGACAAAATCTTTGGCATTTTGGGCTACGTATTGCAGCATTGCCTCGCTACCTACCTCGTATATATACGAGTCGGGGTCGTGCCCGATAGGTAGCAATACTATTCGCACGTTCAACCCCTCTTCGATGATGCGTTCTATACCGCGCAAGGCAGCATTGATACCCGCTGCGTCGCTGTCGTACAATATGACGATATTTTCGGAATAGCGCTTGATGAGTTTTATTTGCTCTTGCGTCAGAGCAGTGCCCGACGAGGCTACTACGTGTTCGATGCCTGCTTGCACGAGCGAAATAACATCTAAATATCCCTCTACCAACCAACATTCGTCGTGCCGCCTGATGGCAGTACGTGCTAAATGCAAGCCATACAGCACTTGGCTTTTGTGGTAAATAGGCGTTTCGGGCGAATTGACGTATTTGGGTTTTTTTGTCGCTTAGTAGTGTTCGCCCTGCAAATGCCACTACTTTGCCCGATGTATTATGTATCGGAAACATCACGCGGGCGCGAAAAAAATCGGTGTCGCGCTCAAATCGGTCGCCTATCAAACCTACTTCTTTCAACAAAGTAGCTTGATAGCCCTTTTGTCGGGCTTCGGCCAGCAGGGCGTTATTGCGTTCTATGCTATATCCCAAGCCGAACTTGCGGATAGTGGCTTCGTTCAGGTGGCGTTCTTTAAAATAAGACAAGCCAACCGACTGCCCTTCGTCTGTCTCGAACAGGTTGCGCTGAAAATGTTCGGCGGCAAAGCGGTTGATGAGGTATAAACTATCGTGCCATTGTTGTTCGGCAAGTTGTTCGCCATCGGGTGCGGGTGCTTCGGCTACTTCTATGCCATATTTTTGGGCAATATAGCGCAAGGCTTCGGGATAGCTCAGTTTTTCATGCTCCATCACAAACTTGACCGAATTGCCCGCCGCGCCGCAACCGAAGCATTTATAAATGCCCTTAGCAGGCGATACATAAAACGAGGGTGTGCGCTCGCCGTGAAAGGGGCAATTGGCGATATAATTAGCCCCTCGGCGTTTGAGGGTCAAAAAATCGCCGATAACCTCTTCTACTCGTGCTGTTTCGATGATTTGTTGCACGGTGGCGGGCGGAATCATAACAGTAAGGATTTAGTGGTCTATCGATTTCGTTTTTTAGGCGAAGTTTTTACAATTTTACTTCTAAAAATGCTTGGCTTAGGAGGTTTTTTTCATCAAACCTATTTTGCAAAATCGGGAATTTGTGGTTTATAGACGCTTCGATAGGTAAAAGAAATTGCCACGAATGGCACGACTTTTTTATTGCCTCCTCACACTCTTTCTATAATTGTAGCCACACCCATACCGCCGCCTACGCATAGCGTAATGAGACCTGTTTGCAGATTGCGCCGTTCTAATTCGTCCAATACCGTACCTACGAGCATTGCACCCGTAGCTCCCAAGGGGTGCCCCATCGCGATAGCACCGCCATTGACGTTTAGTTGCTCAGGCGATAGGTTCATTTCGCGCTGAAATTTGAGTACGGCGGCGGCGAAGGCTTCGTTCGTTTCCCATAGGTCTATGTCTGATGCTTGCATACCTGCTTTGCGTAGGGCGAGGCGGGCGGCGGGTGCTGGTCCTTCGAGCATAATGGTTGGTTCGCTACCCGTAGCGGCGGCGGCTACAATGCGGGCGCGAGGTTTGATGCCCAAACGCTCGCCCATAGCACGGTTGGCTACCAATACGAGCGCGGCACCATCGACAATGCCCGACGAATTGCCCGGCGTATGCTGGTGGTCGATGCGGGCGACTGCGGGGTAACGCTGCATGGCTACTGCATCGAAGCCCATCTCGCCCATAGCGGCAAAGGAAGGATTAAGAGCGGCTAAGGCTTCGAGGCTCGCATCGGTGCGTATCAATTCGTCGTGTGATAATACGGGTAAACCATTTTGGTCGCGGACTGTTACTAAGGAAGTAGCAAACCGCCCTTCGGTTTGCGCTTGTGCTGCACGGCGGTGTGATAGCAAGGCATAATTGTCCAAATCGAGGCGCGAAAAGCCCTCGCGGGTGGCGATGAGGTCGGCACTAATGCCCTGTGGTATAAAACCCAAGCGTCTATTGACTTCGGGGTCGCTAATCCAAGCCCCGCCGTCGCTACCCATCGGAATGCGCGACATGGATTCTACGCCTCCTGCTACGACCAATTCGTCCCAACCCGACCTTATTTTCATAGCTGCCAAATTGACTGCTTCTAAGCCCGAAGCACAAAACCGATTGAGCTGTACGCCTGCTACGCTTGTATCCCAACCCGCATACAAGACGGCAGTTTTGGCAATGTCCATACCTTGCTCGCCTACAGGCGTTACGCAGCCCAATACCACATCATCGACCAGAGCCGTATCGAGGTGGTGTTTGTGTTGTAAGGCATGAAACAAAGTTTGGAGCAAATCAATGGGCTTTATTTCGTAGAGCGAACCGTTTTTTTTGCCCCGTCCGCGCGGAGTACGCAAAGCGTCGTAGATATAGGCTTCTGTCATGCGGCAATATAGGTGTTGATTTAGGCACAAAAGTACGCCAAAAAAGCCGTATCTTTGCGCCTGCAAACACAAAAACAGCCCGAAATTTAATTTTATGCCCTAAGCACTAAGCCTTCAAGATGAATAAATAGCCGCCAAATTAAACGGTTATAGCCGATAATTTAAATCGTGAACTATGATAATGCCCAATTAGCCTCGAATTTGTTTGATGATATTTATTTTAAAAATTAAAATATGATAATATTTAAAATTAACAAAATAAATATAATGCGAAAAATCATTTTTGCTTATGTATTTAATAATTAAAAAATGTATAAATCATTGATTGTTAATTGTTTATTTATTGAAAATGAATACATATTGTATTAATTTTGTTTTTTGCACCCAAGTCACAGCACTAAAAATTTCATTTATAAATACAAAATATTATAACATAATATGTTGAATACTATCGAGGAGGCAATTGCCGATATTCGCGCGGGCAAATTGGTCATTGTTGTCGATGACGAAGACCGCGAAAATGAAGGCGATTTTATTACGGCAGCACGCAATATTACGCCCGAACTCATCAATTTTATGGCTACGCACGGACGCGGCTTGATATGTGCGCCCATAGTCGGAAGACCGCTGCGACGAGTTGGGGCTTGAATTGATGGTAAATTCCAATACCGCCTCACACGAAACGCCTTTTACCGTATCGGTCGATTTGATAGGGCATGGTTGCACCACGGGCATATCGGCACATGACCGCGCCAAAACCATTCGCGCCTTGATAGACCCCCATACGCGCCCCGAAGAATTGGGCAAACCCGGACATATATTTCCCCTTCGTGCCAAACGCGGAGGAGTATTGCGCCGTGCAGGGCATACCGAAGCAACTATTGATTTGGCGCGTTTAGCGGGTTTTGAACCCGCAGGCACCTTGGTCGAAATTATGAATGAGGACGGCACAATGGCACGCCTACCCGACTTGCTGAAAGTAGCAGAACGCTTCGACTTGAAAATAGTCAGTATCAAAGACCTGATAGCTTATCGATTGGTGAAAGAACGCCTTATCAAACGCGAAGTGAATGTCAAACTGCCCACCAAATACGGCGATTTTGACCTCATTGCGTTTAGCGAGCTAAGCAACGATTTTGTGCATCTTGCCCTCATCAAAGGGGCGTGGCAAAAGACGAACCCGTATTAGTGCGCGTACATTCGTCCTGTTTGACGGGCGACGTATTGGGGTCTTTGCGCTGCGACTGCGGCGACCAACCGCATTTAGCCCCTCGAACAGATTAGCCAAGAGGGTAAGGGGTATCGTCTTGTATATGAACCAAGAAGGGCGCGGCATAGGTCTGCTGAACAAGTTACGCGCTTATAAATTGCAAGAAGAAGGCTTGGATACCGTAGAAGCAAACCACTCGCTCGGCTTCAAACCCGACCAACGCGACTATGGCATAGGAGCGCAAATACTGCGCGACCTCAACATCAGCAAAATCCGTCTGATGACCAACAATCCCCGAAAACGCATAGGATTAGTGGGCTATGGCTTGGAAATTGTAGACAATGTGCCGCTACAAACGTGCCCTAACCCACACAACGAAAAATACTTGCAAACCAAACGCGACAAATTGGGGCATACGATAGAGTTATAGATAGCCCGATCATTATGACCCAACTCATCGTTACTGCCGATGGCTCGCATACCTTGTTCGCGCCCCAATTCGACGAGCATTACCACTCTGTGCATGGGGCTATCGCCGAATCGGAGCATGTATTCCTAAACGCGGGCTTTGCCCATTTGCCCAAGCATTTGCCCCTTGTACGCATCTTAGAAATGGGTTTCGGTACGGGTTTAAACGCATTTTTGACCTGCTTGGCAGCCAAGAACCAAAGGCGAACCGTTTGTTATACCGCCATAGAAGCCTACCCAATTGCTACGGAGCAAGCCTTGCGCCTCAATTATGCCGAACAATTGGGTTTGCCCGACCAACAACCGCTATTTGAAGCCTTGCACCGCGCCGCGCCTAACCAGCAAGTATCTATACAGCCCCATTTTTGCTTGCACCAACAAATAGGCGACCTATTGACCACCCCGCTACCCGAAGCGCATTATCACCTCCTGTACTACGATGCTTTTGCGCCCACGTCGCAGCCCGAACTATGGACGAGTGCCGTATTTGAACAACTATACCACGCTTTATTGCCACAAGGTATTTTGGTGACATATTGCGCCAAAGGCAGCGTCAAGCGTGCGCTGAAAGAGGCGGGTTTGTCTTTAGAAACCTTGCCTTGGACTGCCCTGCAAGCGCGAGATGACCAGAGCTACCAAACCATAAAAGCCCACCGACCATGACCAACGCCACCGACCACGTAGTGCTGACCGATACACAAGGCAAGATACTCGGCATCGAAGAAAAATGGCAGCCCACCAAAAGGGATTGCTCCATTTGGCATTCCAGTATTTTATTTTTAACGAAAAAGGCGAAATGTTATTGCAGCAGCGTGCTATGACTAAATACCATTTTGGCGGTATTTGGAGCAATACTTGCTGTAGTCACCCGCGCTTGGGCGAAACGCTTGAAGCGGCTGCACATCGCCGCCTACAAGAAGAATTGGGATTTGACACAACCCTAAAACAAGCATTTCCTTTCATATATCGCGCCGAAGACCCTGTTACGGGCTTGATAGAACACGAATTAGATACCGTCTTTTGGGCTTTTATGAGTTGCCTGTCATCAATTTTAATGTAGCCGAAATAAATGCCATACGCTTTATCAGTTTGCCCGATTTGTATATCGAACTAAGCATAGAACCTGGAAAAATTTTCACTTTGGTTCAAAATTGCCCTGCACGAATTAGAAGAGCGACAACTGCTGGCTGCACCTGCCCTTAAAAAGTGGTTGAATATGCCCTAAATAGTTGGCATTATGTTTGTGGTGTTAACAATATCACCATTAAAATAATTGGGCATGACTAGAATATTTTTTTTCTGTATAGCCATACTGATAGCTATTAATACGAATGTCTATGCACAAGTGTATTGCCGCAACGAAACCGCCAAGCCTGTTTGGTTGGCATTGGTCTATAATTTTGTGCCGCCTAATATACAGATGGTTTCTTCGGGTGATACTTGGATTAGCGAGGGGTGGTATTATATAGCTCCCAGCGAAACCATACAACTAAGCTCGCATATTGGCTACGACCGCAATATCGGCACCAAAACCAACTTCTTTTACTATGCCGAGCAAGAAGGCGGCAGAATGTGGTTTGGGGCACGCCAATATCTCATCGATAATAGTGCGCCGAAAACCCCTGACCAATTGTCGTTTCGGATAGAAAAAGCGCAAGGTAAGCACTACTATAATGAGGTAGCTCAGTTGCAATTAATGCCATTTAAGGGGGCAACCAATACCCGCGAGTCGCATTATACCATTGTGTTGCGCCAAGACGACAAGAACGAAGGGTTTATCAAACACGATAAGGCATGGGAAGAAGAATTTAACAATGGCAGAGTGCCGATTATTCCCTTTGCAGAAGACCAATAATACAAATTTTTACCAAACTTTTGAAATAAAAACGTAGCCGTGCTTACTTTCTGCTTAGAAGTAGGCGCGGCTACGTTTTTTCTGTTATTTTTTGCCAAACAGTAACTATTTAGCCTTGTAGGGGGAGCTAATCGAATATGCAGCGATGTCAGGCATTATTAGATAAGTATTGCTCATTACCCCATACCCAAAACCCTATACCCTAAATAGTTACGCCAAACAGTTATTACCCAAAACTTAGGTCATCGATATAGTGCACTTCGCCGTCGAAGGGTTGCGAGGTGCTTTCTTTGATGTCTTTGAGGTTTAGTTGTAGTGTTGTTTGGTGATTATAGGTATTTTCTTCGAGCGTAAAGGCAATGTCGAACAAACCACCGCTTTTGATATAAGGTAGCTTGTCGCCCATATTGTAGCCGATGCCTTTTAGTATGATACTGCTGTTTTCTTGCCTTGCCGATAGGCGTAGATGGTTGTTACCTACTGCCGAACTCCAGCCCGTATCGCTTAGGTGGCGCATCATAAAAACGGGGCGCATATTGCCCGGTCCGAAAGGTGCAAACTGTTTCAGGATATTATAAAAGGTTTGGTTTATGTCGCGAGCATGTAGCTCTGCATCAATCGAAATTTCGGGTATCAGCATATCATCGTTGAGGGTGCGTGCTACTTCTGCCTCAAAGCGGCTTATAAATTCGGTTACGTTTTCTTCTAACAACGTCAATCCTGCGGCGTATTTGTGCCCGCCGTATTGTGTGAGCAAGTCGCTACACGATTCTATGCCATTGTATATGTCAAATCCGGGTATAGACCGCGCCGACCCCGCCACAATTCCGTTTGATAGGGTCATGACGATAGTGGGGCGATAATATTTTTCTGCCAAGCGCGACGCTATGATGCCAATAACCCCTTTGTGCCAATGAGATTGGTACATGACGGTGCTTTTGCGTTCGTTATAGTTAGGGTCATCTTCGATGAGTTTAAATGCTTCTTCGGTAATATCGCTATCGATAAGTTTGCGTTTGGTGTTTTGTTCTTGCAGCACATCGGCATTTTGTTTTGCGATATTGCCTTCTTGTGTTATGAGCAAGCGGACGGCGTGTTTGGCATCGTCGATGCGCCCTGCGGCATTGAGGCGCGGCGCAATCGTAAATACGATGTCCGAGATGGTCATTTGTCGGTTAGGGGTGTTCAGTTCTATCAGCGAACGCAAGCCCGGTCGCGGGCTTTTATTCAGAATTTTCAAACCATGGTGTGCCAGCAATCGGTTTTCATCTGTAATGGATACGATGTCGGCAGCAATGCTCACTACTACGAGGTCGAGGTAGCGGACTATGCGTTTAAAAGGTATTGCGTGCAGCGAGGCAATTGCTTGAATGAGTTTGAATCCGATGCCGCAGCCGCTCAATTCTTCGAAAGGATAGGTACAATCGGGGCGTTTTGGGTCGAGTACGGCGTGGGCGTTGGGCAATTGTTTGTCGGGGCGGTGGTGGTCACACACGATAAAATCGATGCCCAATTCAAGGGCGCGGTCGATTTGGTCGATATGCTTATGCCACAATCCAGGCGCAATGATGAGCGTAAAGCCGTTTTGGTGCGCCCAATCAATGCTTTCAAACGATACGCCATACCCCTCGCGGTATCGGTCGGGTAGGTAGTAGTCTACGTCGTAATAGAGGTCTTTCAAAAAGCTATACACGAGCGCGACGGCGGTGGTGCCATCGACATCATAGTCGCCATAGACCAAAATTTTTTCTTTGTTTCGAATGGCGCGGTCAATCCGTTCCACAGCCCTGTCCATATCTTGCATTAGGAAAGGGTCGTAGAGATGCTCGTCTAAGGAGGGGCGAAAAAACTTTTTCGCTTCTTCGTAGGTCAAAATGCCTCTTTGAACAAGTAACGTGCATAAGGTTCGATTAATCCGCAGCGATTCGTACAAGTTTTGCACCGATTGTTGGTCGGTTTGTTGTAAAAACCATCGCTTATTCATTATGTTTATTTTTTTTATCGAAACAGACCGACTTCCGCTCGGCTACGCTATTCCTACTGCTTCTGTTCGGTGAGCGGCGGTCAGGGGGTGAGCTAAGGAGAACCTATTGAATATTTCCATAGCTCACGATTTAAATCGTGGGGTATATTATTTCACCTGTTGCGTATTCATTTCTCAGCGTTGAATAGATAATGCTTAGCGTTAAAACTAAAAAATCAGACCGTTAGCTAATTTTACCCAAATAAGATGCCAAATTATCGGTTTGGGCGGTGTTGAGTTGTGCTAACAAAGGGAGTAGGTCAATGGGATATAGTCGCAATTGGGGCAGTTGGGCTAAGGGCAGCCAAACAACACCTATTTGCCCGTCGTCGGGTACGTTGCCTACTTGGGGCGTGGCGGTGCCGTGTATATAACAACGGAAATAGGCTTCGGTTTGATGTAATTGGGAACTTTTTTGATCATGAGATAGATAGATGATATGGTCGGCGAGCCATAATAAACTGCCCACTCGCACTTGTAAACCGATTTCTTCGGCACACTCGCGCATTAGTGCTTCGGACATGGTTTCAAAAGCATCTTGCCCGCCGCCTGGTAGTCTGTAATAGATGCCTTCGGTATCGCGCATTTCGAGGACTAACAAATGGTCGTTTTCTAAGATAACAGCTTTGACAGCAGGGCGCGGGCGAGGAGAGGGCATAAAGCAAGGGTTAATGCGTCAAAATAACAGCAAACAGAGGTAGAAAGGCAGGTAATCCGCCCAATAACTGACAATTAGGCATTTATGGTGCGAATATACGGCAATTGGTACGATTTTTCGCATTATTAGCCATCAACTATCCAATAATATAAAAGCTAATATGCCAAACATTGGGCTAAACCGCTTTTTTGTGTTACCTTTGCGGTTCGTTACGCCCCAAATACCGATAAAAATACGGATATTCAAGCAAACAATGTAACTATTTAGCCTTATAGGGGCAGCCCCCAAGAATAGCTATTTCTAATCGAATATGCCATGATTTCGGGCATTGTTAGATGGGTATTGCCCATTACCCCATACCCAAAACCCTAAATAGTTACCAAACAATAATTTAAGCCCTATCATTTAGACAATTTAACGCAGCAAAAGCATCATTTTTACTATACAATGAGTTTTTTTAACAAAATTATGCAAGGCATCTTTGGCAACAAATACGACAAAGATGTGGCGGCTATCAAGCCCATTGTGCAAAAAACCAACGAAGTATTTGAGGGGTTGCGCCATTTAGACAACGACGAATTGCGCTACCATACCATTGATTTTCGCCAGCGAATTGCCGAATACCTCTCGGCAATAGACGAAGAAATAGCGGGCTATCGCCAAACCGTTGCCGATAATCCCGACATGAACCCAACCAGAAAGAGGGTATTACAAAGCAATAGAGCAGCTACAAACGGCTCGCAACCAACGCCTCGAAGAGATACTCAACGAAATATTGCCCGAAGCCTTTGCCGTAGTCAAGGAAACTGCCCGCCGATTTGCGGAAAATACCGAAATAGTAGCCACTGCCACCGACCTCGACCGCGAATTAGCCCTACGCTTCCCGCATATCGTCATCGACGGAAGCCAAGTGCGGTATAGCAATACTTGGATAGCAGCAGGCAACCCCGTTACTTGGAACATGCAGCATTACGACGTACAACTCATTGGCGGCATCGTCTTGCACCAAGGCAAAATTGCCGAAATGGGCACGGGCGAAGGTAAAACGCTCGTAGCTACGCTGCCCGCCTACCTCAATGGCTTGTCGGGGCAAGGCGTACATATTGTTACAGTAAACGACTATTTAGCTAAGCGCGACTCGGAATGGATGGGGACAATACACCAATTTTTGGGCTTGACAGTCGATTGCATCGACAAATACCGACCCAATAGCACCGAACGCCGCAACGCATATATGTGCGACATCATATACGGAACTAATAACGAATTTGGCTTTGATTACCTACGCGACAATATGGTGCGCACGCCCGCCGAATTGGTACAGCGCATACACCACTATGCTATGGTCGACGAGGTAGACTCGGTACTGATTGATGATGCCCGCACGCCACTTATCATAGCCGGACCCGCCGACCGAGGTGAAGAGCAAGAGTTTGACGCACTAAAACCCCGTATCGAGATGCTTGTCGGCAAACAGCAAGAATTGGTGCGCGGTTTTCTGAACGAAGCCAAACGCGCCATCGAAGCGGGCAATGCCGACGAAAAAACGGGCGGGCTTGCCCTATGCGTGCCCACCGCGGTATGCCAAAATATAAACCGCTCATCAAATATCTGAGCGAAACGGGCAAAAAAGCGATATTGTCCGCCACCGAAAACTACTACATGCAGGAGCAAAACAAACGCATGCCCCAAGTAGATGCGGAGTTGCTGTTTGTGATTGAAGAAAAAAATAATTCGGTCGATTTGACCGAAAAAGGGATACACGCCATTACTAAAGCAGGCGAAGATGCGCAATTTTTTGTCTTGCCCGACATAGGCGGCGCAGTTGCCCGCATCGAGCGCAGTTCGTTAAGCCCACAAGAGAAATTGGAAGCGAAAAACAAGGTCATGCAAGATTTTGAAGTAAAAGCCGACCGCGTACACTCTATACAACAATTGCTGAAAGCCTATACTTTGTTTGAAAAAGATGTAGAATATATAGTGCAGGATAATAAAGTGATGATTGTCGACGAATCGACAGGGCGCGTTTTAGAGGGTCGCCGCTATTCGGACGGCTTGCACCAAGCCATCGAAGCCAAAGAAAACGTACATATAGAAGCCGCTACCCAAACCTATGCCACCATTACGCTGCAAAATTATTTCAGAATGTACCACAAATTGGCAGGTATGACGGGTACGGCAGAGACAGAAGCAGGTGAATTTTGGGAAATCTATAAATTAGACGTAGTAGTTATACCCACCAATCGACCCATTGCCCGCCACGACCGCGAAGACCTCGTATATAAATCGGTGCGCGAAAAATATAATGCCGTTGTCAATGAAATAGAAGCATTAGTACAAGCAGGACGACCCGCGCTGGTAGGTACTACATCGGTCGAAAATTCCGAAATTTTGCACCGCCTCTTAGAGCGTCGCGGCATCAAACATAATGTTTTGAACGCCAAACAACACGCCCGCGAAGCCGAAATAGTAGCCGAAGCAGGCAGAGCAGGTGCGGTTACGATAGCTACGAATATGGCAGGGCGCGGTACGGACATCAAACTTGGTCCTGGCGTAAAAGAAGCCGGTGGGCTGGCTATCATCGGTACAGAACGACACGACTCGCGCCGCGTAGATAGACAGTTGCGCGGACGTGCAGGACGACAAGGCGACCCCGGCTCGTCGCAGTTTTATGTATCGCTCGAAGATAATTTGATGCGCTTGTTTGGCTCTGACCGCGTGAGCGGTGTCATGGACCGCATGGGACACCAAGAAGGCGACGTGATACAACATTCGATGATTTCAAAATCGATAGAACGCGCACAGAAAAAAGTAGAAGAAAACAATTTCGGTATCCGCAAACGCTTGCTCGACTATGACGGCGTGATGAACGCCCAGCGAAAAGTAGTGTATGCCAAACGCCGACACGCCTTGTTTGGCGAAAGGCTCACCTTAGACCTCTACAACTCGATGCACGACCTATGCACCGAAATCGCCGCCAATTTTGTGGGTGATACACAGAAAAATGCCCACGAAAATTTCAAATTGGAGGTCATCAAATATTTTTCCCTTGATACTGCCATTACCGAAACTGAGCTGCTGCGCCAAAAACGCGAACCAATAGCCGACCGCCTCTATGACGAAGTAATAGACAACTACCATACCCGCTGCGAGGCATTGCGCCAAACCATATTGCCCAACGTACAAAGAGTGTTAGAAGAACAAGGACACGTATACGAACGCATGATTATTCCGTTTACCGACGGGCGCAAAGTCATTCAAGTTATCTTTAACCTGCGACAAGCAGTAGACGGCGAAGGTAAGTTGGTGGTTAAGGAATTGGAAAAAGCCGTTTCGCTTGCCTATATCGACGAGATGTGGAAAGACCAACTACGCCGCATGGACGACCTAAAACAATCGGTGCAGGGTGCGGTTTGGGAGCAAAAAGACCCGATTCTGATTTACAAAAAAGAGGCATTTGGCATTTTTAGTGAAATGTTGGGCAACCTCAACCGCGATATAGCTTCGTTCTTGTTTGGCTGCTCTATCCTTGTAGAAGTGCCTTCGCAAGAAGAACAACAACGCCGATTGGAGCAGCAACGCCGTGCCGAAGAGCGCGAACGCACCCAGCTACAAAATACCCGCGATGACGATGACGACCCAAGCAACGACAATACAACAGGCATAGACGAAGCCGAAGTGCGCGGAGTACAACAAGAACAAGAACGCCGCCGCGCCTTAATTGAGTCTATTGCTCGCCAAAAAGCGATGTTCAACAAAGTAGGGCGAAACGACCCATGCCCCTGCGGTAGCGGAAAGAAATTTAAACATTGCCACGGACGATAAACCATATTCAACTTATCTCACCGATACTCCGCGCCCTATTGGTCGCGGAATATCGGTGAGATAAAATTTTGGCAGAGTAACAAGCCTCGAAAAAAGAAAAAAAATGAACGCACAGCAGCGAAAATACACACAACTTGCCGTAACTTTGCAAAGCAATTAAGCCTTCTTAGCTCAGCTGGTAGAGCAACTGATTCGTAATTAGTAGGTCGTGGGTTCGAGTCCCATGGAAGGCTCTCTCAATACCGTGCCATCAGTGGCAACGCCGCACAACAAAACGATAAACCCGCAATTATTATCACGACAAACCCCCTTGGATACACTACGCTAAATCATTTTTCATATCTGTAATTAGCTCATTGTTAGGTAATTATAAACTCCTTCAACGAAAAGTATTTACTTGGCGTTGGGGATTTTTTGTTTTTAGCCAAAGCGTATATTTTTCACCTTCTAAATTCTATTTTTATGCGTATTTTAAAAATTATCTTGTTGGTGCTGGTGGTGTTTATCGGTTTATTGCTGATAGCAGCCCTTTTTGCCCCCAAATCTTTTGCTGTTGAACGCTCGACCCTTATCAAGGCACTCGTGCGGTGGTATATGACCAAGTGCGTCACTTTAAAAACTTTGCCGCTTGGTCGCCTTGGCAACATTTAGACCCCAATATGACCACTAATATCGAAGGCACTGATGGTGCAGTGGGCGCGAAATATACTTGGAAAGGCAATGCAGATGCGGGCAGCGGTTCGCAGGAAATTGTATCGCTCAAAGAAGGTGAAGAAGTGAATGTCAAACTTCATTTTTTAGAACCTTTTGACTCACAATCCGACTCCTATTTCAAATTAGCCGATGCCGACGGCGATACGCGCCTTACTTGGGGCATGAAAGGCAATATGGCTATACCGTTTAATGTGATGGGCTTGCTGATGGATATAGAAAGCGGCGTAGGCAAGGACTATGAGAATGGTTTGAACAACCTAAAAGCTATTTGCGAACAAGCAAGTAATAATAGCCCTAAAACCTTGACGGTCAGAGAGATAGATTTTGCGGGCGGCAACTACGCCACTGTCCGAAAAACGGTGGCATTCAAAGATATAGTCTCTTTCTACACGACTAATTATGCCCTCATCAATAAGGAAATGGCACGCAACAAAACTACGATGGCGGGCAATCCCATGGGTTTTTTCTACAATTATGACGAAAGATCCCAAAAAGCAGATATGGCAGCCGCCCTACCCGTAAGCGCAGAAGCGGCTTTTGTCAATGGCGTGAGTGCCGTAAAACTGCCCGCAGGCAAAAACCTTTGCGTCGATTATTACGGCGATTACACCAAATCCGCACCCGCCTACGATGCCATAGAGCAATATGTGCGCGCTAAACAACTCAGAACGGGTAGCCCCTCCACCGAAGAATACATCACCGACCCGATGATGGAAAAAGATACCGCCAAATGGCTCACCCGTATTTGCTTTCCTGTGGCTAAATAGAGCATTAGAATTTTGGTAACTATTTAGGATATAGGGTAATGGGTATAGAGTAATGTGTTATATCTATCTAATAATGCCTGAAACCACAATTGGAAATAGCTATTCTTGTGGGCTGTTTCTACAAGGCTAAATAGTTACTTGCTTTTTTAATGCATTTGCCCTGAATTGTTAAACTCTAATACTGAAAATTGTTGCTTTTTTGTGACCTTGGACTATGCGTTGCGTCTTTATGTACGAGTTGAGTGTAGTGATTTGAAGTTTTACTTCGAGGGGAGTGCTGTTTTATTCGGCACTCCCTTTTTCATTTTACTACAAGCGACTAAGCGGGTGATATAACAATAGCGTTTCGCGTAGATATTGCGGCTGAACGTGGGTATAGATTTCGGTAGTAGTGATATGCTCATGCCCCAAAATTTCTTGTACTACGCGCAGGTCAGCACCACCTTCGTAGAGGTGTGTAGCTAATGAATGTCTAAATGTATGCGGGCTTATGTTTTTGCCAATAGCTGCTACATCGGCTAATTGTTTGATGAGGTTAAAAACAGATATGCGCGACAAAGCCCCTCCGCGTTGGTTGAGAAATACGATGTCGATACTTTCCTTTTTGATAGGATATGTTTGGCGGGTAGTGTCGATATACAATTGTAGATGGCGCATTGCTTCGGGGTGTATAGGCACTAAACGCTCTTTGCTGCCTTTGCCCATAATGCGCAAAACGCCTAAATCGGGATAAATGCCCGATAGCCGTAGCCCTACTAATTCTGATACGCGCAGCCCGCAGGCATATAGCGTCTCGATGATGGCACGGCTACGCATACCGTCGGGGCGGCTGTGGTCTATGGCAGCTATCAGCGCATCTATTTCAGCAACACTCAATACATCGGGTATTTGCCGCATTATGGTGGGGCTGTCTAACAATTCGGTGGGATTGCGCGATAGTATATTTTCGGCGCAGAGGTATTTAAAAAACGTTCTAATACCTGATATGATGCGGGCTTGTGTGCTGGCAGCGATGCCAAATTGTTGCAACCAGCCCAAAAATTCTTCGCAATGCGCCAAGTCCAAATCGGATAAGCATAACGTGGGATAACATTCGGTTATATAGCGCATCAATTTTTCGACATCGTTCAAGTAAGCCTCCACAGTATGCGGCGACAAAGAACGTTCTAAATGGAGATATGCCCTAAAACCGTTGAGGTATGACTGCATAATCACACGATATTAATCTCTTGTGTATAGATTTTGCGAGGAAAAGCACGATACGATATACCCATAAATGCAGGCTATTTTTTGCCGATGCCTTGTGCGCGATATTCGGCTATCAATTGACGGATATATTCCATGCGATTTTCGGGGCTGGGGTGTGTGCTCATAAATTCCGATTGCGCTCGTCCGCCCGATGCTTGTTTTAATATCTCCATCACACCTATCATGCTTTCGGGGTCATAGCCACACTGCATCATATATTTTACGCCAAATTTATCGGACTCTAACTCATCGTCGCGCCCATA
Source organism: Sphingobacteriales bacterium (assembly GCA_016711295.1). Classification (GTDB taxonomy): domain Bacteria; phylum Bacteroidota; class Bacteroidia; order Chitinophagales; family UBA2359; genus JADJTE01. Next base: position 17,731 of record JADJTE010000020.1, read on the forward strand.
TTTCATATTGATAATTTGCCCTACATATTGGGCGATAGCTGCCGACTGTCCGCCCGTAGTGGGGTCGTAGGTAGCCACTGTGGTAGCTTGGACCAAGCCCTGCATCAACTCGCCTTGCGCCATGTGTTCGGCACTATGCCGCGCTATTACGTGACCGATTTCGTGCCCCAATACACCGGCTAATTGGTCTTCGCTTTCGAGTTGTTCGAGTAGGGCAGTAGTGATAAAGATTTGCCCGCCTGGCAGAGCAAAAGCGTTGATGGTTTGGTCGTCGGCAAGCACATGAAAATCAAATTGATAGGGCGATTTTGACGCTTCGGTATCGCGTACTAAGCGTTCCCCTACGGCTTTTACTTGGTTTTGTGCTCGCTGGTCGGGATACAAACCGCCAAACTGCTGTGCCATTTCGGGAGCTGATTGTAGCCCCAAGGCTATCTCTTGTTGGGGAGTAAGGCTTATATGTTGTACTTCTCCCGTGATAGGATTTGTTTGGCGTTTGCCATAATAGCCAATAACTGCCACAACTGCCATGACTAAGGCTATCAGAATGCGGGGATTAATGCGCATAATACAGATGATTTTTTTTAAATTTAACTGAAAACTAAAAACTGAAAACTAATCGGTAATGTAAGCCGCGAATTGCACGAATTTTCACTAAGAAAACTACCCACTACCCACTAAAAACTAATATGCTATATTTGACGTAGGCTTGCTTATTGGGTTACATCGATGAGGTATTGCAGGGCTAATCGGTAGCCGTATAGCCCCAAACCGCTGATAATTCCTCGCGCCACGGGCGAAATATAAGAATGATGCCGAAACTTTTCGCGGGCAAAAATGTTGGAGATATGTACTTCTATCACGGGGACAGGCAAGGCGGCTACGGCATCGCGCAGGGCAATGGAAGTATGTGTATAGCCGCCAGGATTGAATACAATGCCTTTCGTTGTTGGGGCAAAACCTATTTGGTGCAAATAATCTATCAATGCCCCCTCGTGGTTGCTTTGAAAATACGACAAGTGTAGATGCGGGAATATTTGCCGCAATTCGGTCAAATAATCGTCGAACGAGCGTTGCCCATACAAGGCGGTTTCGCGTTTGCCCAATAGATTCAAATTGGGACCGTTAATAATGTGCAGGTGCATAAGGCGGGCAAGATACGCCAAAAAAACAGAACTGCCAACTGCGTTGAGATAAGACCTACAAAAAACCGGACTCAAAAATTAAAAATCCTATTTGAAATCATTACCTTTGCGGCAAATTTCAAAAAAACAATTGTTTACATTAATGAAAATATTAGTTTGTATTTGTCAGACACCCGATACGACAGCAAAAATTGAATTTACGAATGCCAATACGCAATTCAATACTTCTGGGGTGCAGTATATCCTCAATCCGACAGACGAGTGGTACGCCTTGGTGCGTGCGCTTGAACTGAAAGAGCAAAACGGCGGTAGTGTGACGGTCGTCACCGTAGGCAAAGCCGATACTGAACAAAATATCCGAAAAGCCTTAGCGATTGGTGCTGATGATGCCGTACGCATTGATGCCAACCCCGATGACGCTTACGTAGTAGGAACGCATATTGCCGACTATGCCGCTGGAAAAGGCTATGATATTATTTTTACGGGCAAAGAAACCATCGACTATAACGGATTTAGCGTACCCGGCGTAGTTGCCGAACTGTTAGACCTACCCCAAGTATCGTTGGCTGCCCACCTCACTATGGACGGCAATACCGCTACCATTGACCGCGAAATTGAAGGCGGTATCGAGCGCGTACAAGTGAGTACGCCGTTTTTAGTCAGCGCGCAAAAAGGCATGGCAGAACAGCGCATCGCCAGCATGAAAGGCATCATGTCGGCGCGTACCAAACCCTTGCAGGTGGTAGCACCCAAAGACGTTAAACCCTTAGCTACCGTAGCCTATTACGAATTGCCCGCCAAACGCCAAACGGTCAAACTGATAGCTCCCGAACATGCCGCCGACTTGGTGCGCCTATTGCACGAAGAGGCTAAGGTAATTTAAATCAGTATAGACAACGTATAGCGGCAATAATACCTGCTACAAACCTACACCATACTATTGCTCTGACAAAAAAATTAAGGTACTAATTTTTAATATAATTACTTGATATTCAGTTACTTACATTTTTAAAATGGTCTTAAAAACTTTCCTGTTAGAACACTATAATAAAATATCCACAGCACCTAATTTAATTTTTTGCCCATAGTGCTATTCCGAACCTGCTACTAATAGCCGCCACCAACAATTGTGCGCAAGCTATTAATATTGATATTTCGGACGGAATGGCTCACCACCAATCATTATTATAAAGCATAACATGCCTACCTTAGTATATATAGACCATCAAAACGGCACGCCCAAAAAATCTTCCTTAGAGGCTGCTACCTATGCCGCCCAAGCAGGAGGCAACGTCACCGCCTTAGTATTGGGCACTGCCGACCGTGCAGCCCTCGAAAGTTTGGGTGCCTATGGCGTAAGCCGCGTATGGACGGTATCAAAACCCGAATTTGACCAATTCGATGCCGCCGCATACGCCAAAGTCATTGCCGAAGCAGCTACCGCCGCTGGTGCCGACCTCATCGTTTGCTCTCATAACAGCACGGGCAAAGCCTTTGCGCCGCGCTTATCCGCACGCCTCAAAGCGGGCTTGGTGACAGGTGCCATAGCACTGCCCCAGCAAGACGGAACTGCAATTACGGTGCGCAAGTCGGTTTTTTCGGGCAAAGCCTTTGCCGACTACCGACTCGAAACACCCATCAAAATTATATCGGTCAATCCCAATTCGCTACAAGTAAGCAAAGGTAGCGGAACGGCTACCGTAGAAGAATTTGCTACGTCCGTAGGAACTGCCGATTTTAAAGTAAAGGTACTCGAAACCAAAAAGTTGAGCGAAAAAACACCGCTACCCGAAGCCGAATTAGTCGTATCGGCAGGGCGCGGCATGAAAGGTCCCGAAAATTGGGGTTTGGTCGAAGATTTGGCGGCAGCACTCGGAGCTACCACAGCCTGCTCGCGTCCCGTAGCCGACGTGGGTTGGAGACCTCACCACGAACACGTAGGACAAACGGGTATCACTATTCGCCCAAACCTATATATTGCTATCGGTATATCTGGTGCTATCCAACACTTAGCGGGCGTAAACAACAGCAAAGTAATTGTGGTTATCAATAAAGATGCCGAGGCTCCGTTTTTCAAAGTAGCCGATTATGGCATAATAGGCGATGCCTTTGACGTATTGCCCGCTATTACCGAAGCCGTTAAAAAGTTTAAAGCAGAACAACACTAATCCCATCTCTAAGGGCAGGGCAGCAAAGACGCGATAGATATACCGCCTTGCTGCCTTGCTATTATTGCATCGTTAAGGCGTAATTTATTTGCCATGGAACACAAAGTAGAACTCGAAATTATAGCACTTTCGCACAGCATCACCCAGACTAACTCGTATGCCGTTGTGTTGGGCGAGCGCAAGGGCAATCGGCGTATGCCTATTATTATCGGACCATTCGAGGCGCAGGCTATTGCCGCTGCCTTGGAGCGTATGCAGCCCGCCCGCCCGCTTACCCACGACCTATTGCGCAATTTGTGTTTCGAGTTTAGCGTCGAACTCAAAGAAGTAGTGATTAGCAACCTCGTCGAAGGCGTATTTCATGCCACCCTTATTTGCGAACGCTTGGGCGAAATTTCACATATCGACGCGCGTACCTCCGATGCTATTGCACTCGCCGCACGATTTGAATGTCCAATTTATGTGTATGATTTTATTATCGAACAAGTGGGTATCGAAATGGAAGAGAAAAGTCATACCCCCAATCATAGCAGCGAATATACGCGCACTTCGATAGAAAAACTGAACGAAATGCTGATGCAAGCCATAGATAAAGAGGATTACGAAAGTGCCGCTCGCATTAGAGACGAAATCAATAAACGCTCCTAATATTGACACTAAACAAGCAGCGGTTGTACTACAACGACCACTGCTTGTTATTGAATGAATACAGAAACGAATATTACTTGGCTTCTGCTAAGGATTTGAGCATATCAAAGGTGCGCGGGTCACTGGGGCGACGCGCGTGGCTATTGGCAATTTTTCCATCTTTGCCAATCACCAAATATTTAGGAATGCCTGTTACGTGGTATTTGTTTTGTATGCCCGATGTACCTGCCAATAAGTGTAGCCCTGGCAGTTGTTTTTCGGCAACCATTTTTCTCCAAGCGTCTAAGTTGCTGTCTGTTGATATATAGACAAATTCGATGGGTTGCCCTGCTAATTTCTTTTTTAGCTCAATGGAATGGGGCAATTGTTGTTTGCACGGACCGCACCAAGTAGCCCAAAAATCGAGATAAACTACTTTGCCTTTCAAACTGCTGAGTGATACTTCTTTGCCGTCAATTGAGTTTAGTTTGTAATCAGGAGCTATTTGCCCTGCTTCTAAGTGTTTGAGTTGTTCAAACACGTTTTGCAATACTTGGGAATACTCTACGCGCTTATTGCTTTTGATAAATTCTTCCAATTTGGGTTTCACCAACTCTACTCGCCCGTGCATCATGCCCTCCAAGATAGCTTTGCAGGTAGCAAATTGTAGGGCTTCGCCTTGCAAGTATTTTTTGGCAAACTCATAGCGGTCGGCATACATTTTTTCATAATCATAATCTTTGGTGGCGTTAATGACCTCTAAGGCAAATCGTTCGTTGATAAATTTGTCGACAAAATCGGTATATGCTTTGATAAAAATGCTGCCATCATTAGCTATTACTGTTTCGTTGAGGAACGAAAAGTAGTTGTTATCTACATTATACGTATTGCGGTTGTTAAATCGAGCGTTCATTTGCGGGTAATCGAGCAGGGCGGCTGCCCAAGGATAATCGATATTGGCAAATATGAGATTGTCGAGGGCGGGCGTGGCTCCTGTCGTCTTTTTTTTGAGGTCGGCGAAATAATCGCGTTGTATTTTGCGCAAACTGTCGGTAAAATTTCGGTATTGAGGTGCATTTAGGTCTTTTACCTTGTCATAAGGGTTATAGGCTGCTGCGCCTGTCGGAAAACGAGTGTTTTGGGCAGATAGTATTTTATTATTAGCCGCGCCTCTGCCATTCACCTGCAAATTATCGATATTTTTGCCGTTGAGCGTGAAATGGAAGGCAACGCTGTCGGCGGGTTCGATAAAAATGGGATATTGCAAACCATTAGAAAACAGCAGTGTTGCGGGTATAATTGACCGGCAATTGGAACGCGATTTTGAACGACCCATCGGCTTGTATGGGCGCGTCGAATCGGAAAGGCTGATTGACAAACGGATTGGCAAATACGAGTACAGACGCGGTATGATTACCATTCAAACCGTTTGCGATGCCTTGTACGACTGTTCGCGGGGGTGGGGGTGCTTGCGCCGATAATGCGATAGAATAGCCTGCTACAGAAAGGCTGAAAAGAAGATGGGATAATAATTTCATGTCCTATGAGATAGACGTGTGGGGATTATTGCCTATGTATTTCGACATAAGACAATTGGCGAGATAAATAGTTTAAATGTCCGATTTTGCTTAGAAAACTTGATGAGCGCACAAAAATACGACAAAAAGGCTGTGCTTTCTATATTAGGTATAGTATTTGTGCAAAGTAAAACGACTGATTTCGCCTCTTTTGACCGACAAGTAACCATAATAATAGAAAAATGTGCTAACTTTGCCCCTTAAAAATTAGGTCTATTGTTGCGATAATTTACCAAAACAAACAATTACCACTTTTATGCCCCTATTTTACTTGCCAAAAAGTCATTTTTTGTCAAATTTATTGCTTTTTTGCTGGACAATTTGCTCACCTTTCCTTATTCTCGCCCAACCCGATGTTCCTATTGCTCTTGAAGTAAATCAATTGCGCCAAGATATTGCCCGCGCTCCCCAATTGCGCGACCTAAGTACGGCATCTGCTGTGCCAATTGTCTCATTACCGCTGCCCAACGGCGGTGCAGCGCGGTATCGCGTCTATGAATCGCCCGTATTAGACGAGGCAATGTCGGCGCAATATCCCGATATCAAAACATACGCCCTGCGCGGCATTGACGACCCTACTGCTACGGGGCGTTTTGCCTTGACCTCAGAAGGTTTTGACGCGCTCATTCTGACCGAAAAAGGCAATATTTTTATCCGTTGTTTGCCCGGATTAGCTACTGCGCACCCCGCAGATAATCATTTGCAACACCCGATTCTGACCGCTACCAATGCTACTACGAACACCAATTGCCCGCCGACAACGAAATTTCGGCGTGTAGTGCTTGGCTCGACCCACACATATATGACCCCGAAGATGGTCTGCGCGAAGGTTCATGCGGCGATAACGGCATTTTTGGCAAAAATTACCGCTTAGTAGTATCGACTACGGGCGAATTTACAGCCCAACACGGCGGCACACTATCATCTGCGGTGAGCTATATTACAACGGTAGTCAATGCCCTAAATGCTATCTATGAGCGCGATTTGGGCGTTCATCTCGATTTGGTGACAGCTAACGGTTTGATTTACACCTCATCAGCAAGCGACCCCTATACGCCTACTGCCAGCGCAAACAACCTGCTCACCCAAGCACAGACTACTATTTCGGGCTTAGTGTCAAGTGGCAATTACGATTTGGGCGTAGTATTTCATTATGGCGGCACAGGCGGCGGCGGCGGTGTGGCAAATATCGGTGCGGTATGCCAAAACTCGATTAAAGCAGGCGCGTGGTGTTCTGAAAATAATAATTATAACCAATGGCTCAAATTGGTGATGCACGAAATAGGACACCAATTTGGTGCTACACACTCTTTTTATGGCAACGAGGAGCAGTTGTAGCAACCGCACAGCATCGAGTGCGTGCAGGCGGGCAGCGGTACAACTATCATGGGCTATTCGGGCAGTTGTGGTTCGCAAAATATAGGTAGCTTTGAAGGCGATACCTATTTTAATGCCCTCAATTTGCAACAGATGGTGACGTATATCGATAATACGGCTACTTGCCATACTATTGATAACTACGGCAATTCAGCACCTGATATAAATGCCAATCCTACTGGTTCAAACTATATTATTCCTACGGGTACGCCTTTTTATTTGACGGCTTTTGGCAGCGATACCAATGCCGACCCCCTGACCTATTGTTGGGAACAAAGCGATACGGACAATACTACAGGCAGCGCACCCAACAGCGCGGCTACCAGCACAACGGCTCCGCTATTCCGTTCTTTTTTGCCCAGCACTAACCCCACGCGCCTATTCCCACAATTGACCGATATTTTGAATAACACGCAAACAATGGGCGAAATATTGCCACAAGTAGCGCGACTACTCAATTTTAAGGTCATTGCACGCGACAACCACTCGGGCAGCGGCGGTATCGACTGCGACGCTACATCGGTACAAGTAGTCAATACGGGTTCGGCTTTTGCCATTACAACCCAAAATTCAGCGACCACTTGGTCGGCAGGCACCAATGCTACCGTCACTTGGAATACGGCAAATACTATGTCATCGCCTATTTCTTGTGCTAACGTCAAAATTTCTCTTTCTACCGATGGCGGGCTTACTTTTCCCTATACCTTAGTGCCCAATACGCCCAATGATGGGCGCGAAACCTTTATCGTGCCCTCTTATGCTACTGGTTCGGGGCGGGTCAAGGTGGAGGCGGTAGGCAATATCTTTTCGACATCAACAACAGCAATATTACCATTACCGCGCCTTGTACAGCAGAGGCAAGCAGCATATCTCCGAGCATCAATGTATCGGGCAATGCAGGCGCGGCGGGCTTAGACCTCAATTTAGCACCTCAATACGGTACGGCGGTCACGAGCTTTACTGGAACCATTGCCAGCACCGACCCGACCATGAGCGTGACATTCAAAAATACGAGCGGCAACTGCCAAACGGCAGGCAATACGCCTCGCCATAAAACAGTATCGTTTAGCGTCAATGTATCGGGCAATTATACCTTTACGTTCAATTCGAGCGGCAGCGGAGGTTTGACTAATAAAATGATGAACCTATACCAAACCGCATTCAGTACTACTAATACTTGCAGCAATTGGCTCAACTCTAACGGCACATATAATGGTTCATCGGTATCGCTATCCAGCACCATGACCCATACCTTGTATAGCGGTACTACTTATATATTGGTCGTATCGGGATTAAATTCGAGTAATGTAGGCAATTATACCGTCAATATAACTCCGCCTGTGGGCGCGGCGGTCTATACGGGCGGCACACCCGCGCCTTCTGCGGCATACAGCTATACCTATATCGCTGTTAATTCGGCTAATAATATTGCTTTGGTCAATGCGAGTTCTAACCTGACCACTTTGGGCACAGGTACTTATTATGTGTATGGATTGTCGTATTTGACCGCTGCACTTAGCAACCCCAATTCCTTGGTAGGTATGTCGCTAACTACTTTGCAAAACAATATTGCAAGTGGCAGCCTCTGCGCCGATTTGAGTAGCAATTTTGTCAATGTTACTATCGTTTCGACTTGCCCACTGACGGCAAGTTTTGTGCATACCTTAGACCAAACCGAATACGATTTCAACGCATCGAGCAGTGTAGGCGCAACGAGCTATGCTTGGAACTTTGGCGACGGGCTGACCGGTACGGGTGCTACACCCAGCCATACCTATACCGCCAGCGGCACCTATAACGTAACACTCACTATAACAGGTGCCTGTGGCAGCACGTCTACTGTCCAAACCATCAATTTTAACTGCCCTGCCGATGCCGCCTTTACCTATACCGCCAACGGACCCGCTCACTCGTTCAACGCACAAAATAGCCTATACGCCCCGAGTTATACTTGGAATTTTGGCGATGGCACAACGGGTACGGGCATAATTACTAATCATACCTACGACACCCAAGGCACTATGACGTAACACTTATTACGGGTAGCACTTGCGGCGCAAAAACCGAGACCCAAGTTATTACTTACAATTGCCCTTTATCGGCATTGTTTACGTATAATAATACAGGAACAAGCTATACCTTTAATGCCGCCAACAGCACAGGCGACCCTACGAGTTATAGCTGGAATTTCGGAGACGGTACAACGGGCACAGGCATCAGCCCTGCGCATACTTATGCTGCATCGGGCAATTATACGGTTGTACTTACAATATACAGTGCCTGCGGCTCGGCAAGTACGCAACAGACATTAGGCGTGGCTTGCGCTTTGAGTGCGTCATTTAATTATAGCAATACTACTTCGGGCGTTTATACGTTCAACGCCTCGAACAGCATAGGCGCGTCTTCATATAGTTGGAGCTTTGGCGATGGAAATACAGCTACCGGCGTTTTGCCCACACATACCTATACCGCAAGCGGCACCTATACCGTTGTGCTGACCATATCGGGCGGCTGCGGCACTACGTCTACCCAACAAACCCTGACCTTCAATTGCCCGAACTTATCGCCCGATTTCTATTATACCATCGATGCGGGAAGGCATAACTTCGGCGTAAGCGGCGTACAGAATGGAGTGAGCTATTCGTGGAGCATGGGCAACGATTCGCCCGTGCAGAACGGCACAACGGCGAGCTATACCTATACCAACGAAGGCAATTATGCCGTATGCTTGGGGGCAATTAATACCTGCGATGCCGCTACATATTGCGATACGATGCGCATCGTGCGGCTACAAATAAAAGCCTATTTAGAAGGGGCATATAGTACCGCCTTGCAAGAAATGAACACAAACTTACTGAACAATAGCTTGCTGCCCAACAACCAACCCTACAACGCCGCACCATTTGGCTATGGCGGAGCAGAAACTATGGCTATGAATAGCACGATACGCAATATAGCCACCGACTGGGTATTGGTAGAGGTTTATGACACAACGGGCAATATGATAGAACGCCAAGCAGGAATTATAACCAAATATGGCGACATTAGAAAGTCTGACGGCTCGGTCAATGGCTTGTTATTTTATCAATTACAGAACCAACGGAGCTACCGCGTCGCCGTCCGACACCGCAATCACCTGCCTATTGTGACGCAAAACGCTATAATCGTAAATAACAACCTTATTACTTGCGATTTTAGCAATAGCAGCCTAACCCCTGTCACAGAAGGGACGCAAAAAGATTTATTGGCAAATATTATGGGTATGTGTGCGGGCGACACCAATGCCGATGGCGTAATTAATTTTGCCGATGCCAATAGGGTAATTACCGCCATTGGCAGCGGCGCAGCCTACAATATCATATAGCCGATACCGACCTAAGCGGAGATTGTAACGCTGCTGACTTCGGCATTAATTCGCCCAACACAGGCAGGCTCTGCGATTGGCTGCTGCGCTATTAAAGCCACCACACCTATTTTCCCAAGTAGAAAACGGGAGAGGAGGAAGAGGAAAGCAAAACAAACAAAGCACCTCGTGCTTGGGGTGCAAAACAAGGTTTGGCACCGAGATGAACCGCGCAAAGATAGAACTCAAAAGTGCAAAAAATATCAAAATATACAAAGCGTATTCCCATTGCAATAAATTGTAAATATAAAAAATATACTTTATTTTTATTTGCGAACATTCTCTTGTGTTGGGGCTGCGCTCGCGAGCAGGGCTGTACCGACCCTTCGGCACTTAATTTTAACCCCGATGCCGAAGGTAACGACGGTAGTTGCGTGTATCAACTCGCCGAGCTACCTACGACTTATGCGTTTAGCCGCTACCAAAGCTCGTCGGTGAACAAAAAGCAGGAAACTGTTGCCCAATTGCGCATTGCCGATTTGTATGCCCTTCTTAGGCAATTGGGCGAGCCAGGGGCTACTGCCGATATAGCAGCTACACTCGTTGCCCGCTATACAAAGGCCGACGACCAAGCCATAGTCTTGACCACAGGAACTTATGCGCCACTACAAGACACCTATAACGACATAGCAAGTGGCGTAGTATTGCGCAGCCGGATTATCAATACCTACGGAGCGGATAGCCTTATATCGGCTTGGCTCGATACGATAGCTATTCGCGCCCAATTGCCACAATACATTGCTACGCCTGCCGTTTATACGCTTGACAACGGCATAGACCTCGCCGAGTGGATTTACCAAACCCTTCGCGGAGCGGTCTTGTATGCCCAAGGCACCAGCCGACTCAAGGCGCTGAATAATGCCAATAATACCGAGTTAGTGAGCGGCACCAACTATACAGCGATGGAGCAACAATGGGACGGCATAGCGGGTTTGTTTGGCTTGGCTATCGACGACGCTCAACACAATCCCAACCAAGCATTTTTTGATGCGGATAATAGCGGCAGCATCGATTACGATACCGAATATGCCTATTCGTGGGCGCAAGATGCCCTTGTGCGCAGTGCCGCCGTGCCTGATACCGATTTTCGCACTTTGCTCGAAGCCAAACTAATCGAAGGTAGGGCTGCTATAACGGGCAGAAACGATACCCTCCGTATAGAGGCGAAAGATGAAATATTGCGCTTGTGGGAGCAGTTGGCGGCTGCTAACGCTATACATTGCGCCAATAATTTGTTGGCATTATTGCCCAATAGCAGCGGCGCGGGCGACCCTAACCTGCCATTTCTCAACAAGGCTTGGGCAGCCTTGCGCGGCAGTATCGAAACATTGCGCTATAAAAACGGGCACGCCCTAAGCGGCGAAATGGATACGCTATTGGCACTTGTAGGTAATATGCCGCCCCACGCAGCTACGGGCACGCCCGAAAATGTCGCTGCCCAAACCCAAATAGCCGAGTTAAAACAGCGTATCGGCAATGCCTATTCGTTTAGCGCGGTACAGTTGCAAAACTGGTAGTTACCTTTTAGATTCAGGATTAAAGGAAACTAAGTACTGAAAACTTCGCAGAGCTTTGTTTTTGCTCGCAACTATTTAGGAGCATGGGAACTTAATAATCGTTTTTGCGGGGTTGCAGTAACAAGATGCTGCTTTGTTTCGGCTTATTATCGGGGCGGCTAAATAGCTACACCCATTTTAACCCTATTTCGAGGCAGATAAATAGTTGCAAAAAAACAAGATGTCAAAATAAGTAATGAGTGCTGTGCCTTGCAGCTCGCTTTGCGATATTGGCAAATGCCTGGCGAACTATTTCTCCTTGCCAACGGCATATTTATTTTTTTTATCTGCATAGAAAAAAAATTTATGAAAATGTTTGGACGGTTAGATTTTTTTCGTTTATATTTGCGCAGTAATACAGAGTTGCTGATTTAGAAAATGAAAGAGCGAGAAATAGTACCCAACAAGGAGCAAAAGGCTAAACCATGAATATCCAAATTTTTCCACTTTACTACAAAGACGAAGGCAAAAAAATAGGCATAAGTGCTTATCCCGATGCTTCGTTGAAAGATAAGCTAAGAAAATGCGGAGAACTCAAATACAGCAAAACCTACCGCACTTGGTATCTGCCTTACGATAAAGATGTTTTTGCTCGGCTTAGAAATCAATTCCAAGACCTACAAGTCCTCCCAAACAACGCCCCGACTCGGACTGAACCTTCGGTTCAACATACCGACATAGCAAGTGATTTGGAACAAATAAGGAGTAAGCCTCCTGTTTCCGAAATACCCAAAAAATTAGACTTGCGCATAGTTGTTCATGAAGACAGAGGTTGGCTTGTGAGTTGCGATTATAAGATAGGGCAAAAAATCAAGACGGGCACAGAACGAGCTATTTGGATAGGCGGGCAAAAGCAGTGGTTTGTACCTATACGAAAAGGAAATTTTGATAGACTTCGGGCTATTACGGGCTTGGAAGTGCCGCATCTGCAATTTGAGAGAAGAAATTTTCTCAAAAAAGCTATTATCAAACCACATCCCGAGAGCCACGACTTTGTCTTAGTAGAACTGCCCTACAATGCCGCAGCCTACCAAATCATCAAAACAACCAAAACTCGTTACTACGACAAGAGCAGAAAATGCTGGCGGATATTGAACCAAAATTCCATACGAGAGGGACTCGTTACAAGACTGCAAGCCGCCCAAATAGAGGTAGAAGTGTTGCCCGATGTGAAGCAAGACGTAGTGAGAGAGGGAAAATATGCCGAAATAAAACAAAATGAAGATTGGGTAATGGCGATGCCCACCAAACTGCAAATGGTGATGATACAATACACCGATGCCCTAATGCTGAGGCAGTATAGCTGGAACACCATCAAAAACTACCGCTTTGCTTTGAAAGAATATTGCGAGGCTTTTGGCGCGAAACACCCCGATAAGATAAACCCCAAAGAAGCCCAACTGTGGCTCACGCAAAAAGTAAAAGAAGGATGGAGTAGGGCATCGTTGGTTACGGCGATTTGCGCTTTGAGGTTCTACTATGTTCAAATAGAAAGGCGCGAAGACTGGGTGTTCTATTTGCCACTTCCACGCCGTGCCGAAACGCTGCCCAAAGTTTTAAACCTGGTAGAAGTGCAGGCTTTGTTTGAAGCAGTAGATAACCTAAAACACAAGATGATGCTCTTGGTGGGCTATGCAGCGGGCTTGCGAGTGAGCGAAGTGGTGAGTTTGCGCCTGAGAGATATAGATTCGCAGAGGATGATTATCCATATCAAGGCTGCCAAAGGCAAGAAAGACAGGTGCGTGATGCTATCGGAGGTATTATTGGAAAACTTGCGAAAGTATTATCAAGCCTATAAGCCCAAAGAATGGCTATTTGAGGGGCAGAGCTACGATTGTTATAGTACCCGAAGCATACAGAAGATATTTCAACGTGCTAAACAAAAAGTTGGGATACAAAAAGAGGTGAGCTTTCATGCTTTGCGGCATAGTTTCGCAACCCACCTACACGAGGCAGGTACTGATATTCGTATTATTCAGGAACTTTTGGGGCACAATAGTTCTAAAACCACCGAGCGATATACACACGTCAGTAGCAGAACTATCCAACAGGTGCAAAGCCCCTTGGATACACTAATAAAATCAAAAAATGCGAACTAATGTTCGTATAAATAATAGTTGGCAGTAATTTTAAAAGACAGACTAACAGCAAAAAAATGATAACCATTGACAACTATTTAGACAGTCATTACATACACCGAAGCAACTGGTTGAGAGCTGCTGTTTTAGGTGCAAATGACGGTATTATTTCTATTTCAAGTTTAGCAATCGGAGTTGCAACAGCCAGCACGACAAGAGACCCTATTCTTTTGGCGACAATCGCAGGACTTGTGGCAGGTGCATTGTCTATGGCAGCAGGTGAATATGTTTCAGTAAGTTCTCAAACAGATATTGAAAAAGCTGACATTGAGAGAGAAAAAGACGAGCTAAAAAAAATGCCCGAAGCCGAATTGAAAATACTTGCAGAGATTTATGAAAAACGTGGACTGAAAAAGGAAACTGCCTTACAAGTAGCAAAAGAATTAACAGAAGCAGACGCACTTGGAACACATATTCGTGACGAATTAGGCATAAATGAAATTAGTCAAGCAAATCCAATACAAGCGGCTTTTGCTTCGGGTGCAGCGTTTACAGTTGGTGGACTTTTGCCACTTTTAGTAACAATCTTTGCTCCCATTTTAAATATGGAATATTTCCTTTATGGCTTTACAATACTCTCCCTTATTTTTCTTGGAGCAGTTTCGGCAAAGACTGGCGGTTCAAGTATAGCAAAAGCAATTATAAGAATTGTAATTTGGGGGACAATTGCAATGGGTTTATCCGCCTTAGTTGGATATATTTTTGGCGTTAATGTATAATCTTAAAAAACAAATAATATGAACGGAGCACATTTTCATTTGGTGGTAAATCATTTACCTATCATTTTCCCAATTGTGGGCATAATCGTTATGATTACAGGTTTGATATTTAAATCAGATGCAGTAAAACGAACGGCATTTTTGATTTTTATTATTGGTTCTTTGACTTCTATTGCAGCTATGACAAGTGGAGAAGGAGCGGAAGAAATTGTTGAGAATATTAGTGGAGTGACAGAAAATTACATTGAAAGACACGAAGAGTCTGCGGAGCTTTTTTCAATTCTGGCTTACATTTTAGGTGGACTTTCATTAATTGGACTTTGGGCAAGCATTAAACAAAAATCATTTTCAAACTTCTTAAATATTGGAATTTTGATTTTTGCCTTTGTAGTTATCTATTTCGGTAAACAGACAGGAACAACAGGTGGTGAAATAAGACACACTGAAATAAGACCGGATTATCAAGTTCCAGCGACAAGCAAAAACAATGAAACCGAAAATGACGATTAGAAAAACTACTGCCAACAGGCGTTTGGCTCAATGGCGGGTGACGTGGTTAATTGAACATTCTACCACGCATCAACTTTTGTGGTACATTGACAGTTTTGTGCTCCGAAATCCGCCACTGCGCCAAGCGCCAAAACGTTGGCGGCGATTATGCGAACTTTTCTAATCAGACGCGCAAAGCAGCTAAACCCTCCGTAGCAAGTGAAATTTCTGCGCACCAAGTTAAGCGCGAAATAGCAGAGGGAAGTTGGAATTTTCAAGTGAAATGGTTTAGTGCTTCGTAGCAAGTGAAATTGCCGAATATCAAGTTAAGCGCGAAATAGCAAAGGGACGGTTTAGTGCTTCGTAGCAAGCAAATTTCTGCGCATCAAGTTAAGCGCGAAATAGCAGAGGGACGGTTTAGTGCTTCGTAGCAAGTGAAATTGCTGCGAATCAGGTTAAGCGCAAAATAGCAAAGGGAAGTTGAAGTTTTCAAGCAAAGACGGTTTAGTGCTTCGTAGCAAGCAAATTTCTACGCATCAAGTGAAGCGCGGAATAGCAAAGGGACAAGTGAAGCAGTTTAGTGCTTCGTAGCAAGTGAAATTGCTGCCCATCAAGGCGAAAACCACCGCCAACAATACACAGCCGTCCATAACCCGCATCAAGGGGCGTGCGTGAGATTCGGGCGAATCTCCCGCGCGAAGGACATACGGCGGCTGTGCGGGCGTTGGCGGCGATTATGCGAACTTTCCCAATCAGACGCACAAAGCGGCGAAGCTCTCCGTAGCAAGTGAAATTGCTGCGCATCAAGTTAAGCGCGGGATAGCAAAGGGACGGTTTAACTGTTCGTAGCAGTGAACTTTGCGCATCAAGTTAAGCGCGAAATAGCAAAGGAATTTGAAACTTTCAAGTGAAACGGTTTAGTGCTTCGTAGCAAGTGAATTTTTGGGTATCAAGGCGAAAACCGCCGCCAACAATACGCATTAGTGCTTCGTAGCAAGTGAAATTGCTGCGCACCGAGTTAATCGCGGGATAGCAAAGGGACAATTGAAAGGGTTTAGTGCTTCGTAGCAAGCAAATTTCTGCGCATCAAGTTAAGCGCGAAATAGCAAAGGGACGGTTTAGTGCTTCGTAGCAAGCAAATTTCTGCGCATCAAGTTAAGCGCGAAATAGCAGAGGGACGGTTTAGTGCTTCGTAGCAAGCAAATTTCTGCGCATCAAGTTAAGCGCGAAATAGCAAAGGGACGGTTTAACCCTCCGTAGCAAGTGAACTTTTTGCGCATCAAGTTAAGCGCGAAATAGCAAAGGGATTTGAAGTTTGCAGTGAAGCGGGTTTAACTCTTCGTAGCAAAGTGAAATTTCCGCGTATCAAGGCGAAAACCACCGCCAACAATACACAGCCGTCCATAACCCGCATCGGTGGCGCGGGGCGAAATTCGGGCAAAATCTCACGCACGAAGGCATACGGCGGGCTGTGCAGACGTTGGCGGCGATTATGCGAACTTTTCTAATCAGACGAGCAAAGCAGCTAAACCCTCCGTAGCAAGTGAAATTTCTGCGCACCAAGTTAAGCGCGAAATAGCAGAGGGAAGTTGGAATTTTCAAGTGAAATGGTTTAGTGCTTCGTAGCAAGTGAAATTGCCGCGTATCAAGTTAAGCGCGAAATAGCAAAGGGACGGTTCAGCCCTTCATAGCAAGTGAAATTTCTGCGCATCAAGTTAAGCGCGAAATAGCAGAGGAAGTTGAAACTTTCAAGTGAAACCGTTTAGTGCTTCGTAGCAAGTGAAATTGCCGCGCATCAAGTTAAGCACAAAATAGCGAAGGAAGTTGAAATTTTCAGGTGAAGCGGTTTGGCTCTTCGTAGCAAGTGAAATTTCTGCGCATCAAGTTAAGCGCGAAATAGCAAAGGGACGGTTTAACTCTTCGTAGCAAGTGAAATTTCTGCGCATCAAGTTAAGTGCGAAATAGCAGAGGGACGGCTTAACTCTTCGTAGCGAGCGAACTTTGCGTATCAAGTTAAGCGCGAAATAGCAGAGGAAAGTTGAAATTTTCAGGTGAAGCGGTTTGGCTCTTCGTAGCAAGTGAATTTTTGGGTATCAAGGCGAAAACCACCGCCAACAATACACAGCCGTCCATAACTCGCATCGAGGGGCGTCCGTGAGATTCAGGCGAATCTCCCGCGCGAAGGGCATACGGCGGCTGTGCGGGCGTTGGCGGCGATTATGCGAAACAAGTGTACATAGTTTCGGAAAAACGCTAGCCAGCGGTGGGCTAACCCGAAACCACTTAGGAAAAGAAGTAGGGAAAATGCAAAATAATCAACCATTTAAAGCCGTTCTTTTTCATGTCAGAAACAAACATTCCCGCCCTACCCAATTGCCTTAGCCAGTCGGCATTTACGGTCTTGGACACCGACAGTTCCAAAGCACCTATTTTGCGGTACAGCATTCCCCAAAATCCGAATTTACCGCCTACGGACACACTAAATTACCCCTCGCCTTCACCAAATTTAGAGGTGACTCCTTGCCCGCCGTCGATGCCATAGCCACCAACGGCGATGCGGTGCGCAGCGATTTGCTGTTTATGGGCGACTCGGTTTGTGGCTAATGCTGGCTTGCTGCAAGTGTCGCAGACCCACAGCGTACAAAACGCCGATTACACGCCCAACCTCTATGCCCAGCAATGGACGGGCATCGGCGGCAACATTCTTACGGCATACAACCAAAACGGATTGCCACTCAGCACCAACAACAACGACATCGCCGCCCGAACCATCGACCCCAACGGCGACGGCAGCGACCCGACTATCGACCCCGAATTGAGCGACGTGCCCAGCGTCGATACCAATAATGTGGCGCATGATGATTTTGACGATTATATTGCCAATGAAATAACACATAATTATCAAGCATTCGTACACGTACAAGGCATGGGGCGCATCAGGTCCTTTTTGCGCTCCTTGCGCCGCCCCCTTAGTCCCGATGGCACGCGATTCGAGGCACGCCCTACGCTATTTATCGTAGAAGAATACCGCGTGGCTTCGTTTTTGGGCGACTACGGCGCAGGCAAAACCTTGAACACATTCAGCCTGCTTCCTGGCGAAAAACCACCATTACCGTCAAAACATTCAAAGAAATTACATCGAGCAAAACGAGTTCGCAAAACATCATCGATTCGTTTTCCGAATCGAGCGGGCAAGAAATGGAAAATTTGTTGCAAGAAGAAGCCAATATGCAAACAACCCTCAATACGAGCAACCAACAAAGCAGTTCGAGCAACAAAAGTTCGCAAACAGGGGTGAGCGCGTCGGCATCAGGCGGTTTTTTTGGCATCAATTTCAGCGCGAGTGCCAACCATAGCAGCGCGTCTGAATCGGCAGTTGCAGCCAATCAATCAACCGCCGCAGGACGCTCGACCAATGTAAAAAATTTGTCCAATGCTATGGCAAAACACGTGCAAAACTCGAACAGCAACCGCGAAGTAACTATCAACAGCAATACCCAAGACAGCTACACCGAAAGCACCGAAACGGGCATTGTGCGCGAGTTGGCAAACCCTAACCAAAGCCGAGTACTCAATTTTGTGTTTCGCCAATTGCTGCAAGAATACGTCACGCTCACCTACCTTGCCGACATAAAAGTAGCGTTCAGCAACGGACACCCCGAAAGTTTTCGCATCGTATCTTTGGCTGAGTTAGATTTGTTGCTCTATGAAGTATTAAATACCTCTAACACAGCCACTTACGTAGAAGAGGTAAAAGAAATGCTTCGTTGTGCCTATACTTTGCCCGATTCTGTAACGAACTACAACGGCGAAGGTTTTGCGTTCTTGCAAGAGGTAGATGCCCCAACATTTAGGTGCACCACCACCCAGCGTTTTGTAAAAACGACCAACCTAAGCGACACATATAGCACAGATGGCGGGGTTAAAATAAGCGTTCCGGGCGTGATATTGAACGTAGACAAGCATGTCTTGCGCACCGATAGCGTGGTAGCCGATGCCCTGATGGGTCAAGGCGAAGCCTTGGATTGTTTCAATGCGCATGTGCAAGAAGCAAAGAAAAACCAATTGTGGTTAGAAGCCGAAAAGCTAAAATTGGCACTCGAAACCCTACAATCGATAGCCGACCCCGCCCTTCGCGCACAATTGTACGCCGCCATGTTTAATCCGCCTGCCCCTGTTGTCACTCCTTAATTTTGCTGTATCTTTGCCTTTGTGTTTTGCCACCAAAGGGCTGACGTATCCATAAAAAACGGCAAAATACAAAGGCATTATTTTTTACTATTTTTCAAAAAAACAAACAAACGCCATGCCCAACATGCTCAAATCGTGGAAAGATTTTGCGTCCGTTGAAGACTGGATTGCCAATACACAAGTAAGCAATAGTGCGGTAGCGGATATTTTCGCGCCCTTGATAAGCACACAAGCAGCAAATACAGGAGCCGCTATTAAAGAATCCACCGCCTATCCCTATGAAAAATCAACCGCCCCCGCTTCTGCAAAATTGCTGGTTTACGACAAACCCTGCTATGAAACTTTTAATATTACAGATATATCACAAGTAAGAAAATTAGTTTTGGAGGCAAAGGCGGAGTCCTATGCTTCGCCTAATGGTGTATTTAAACAATTAGCTCAAAAAATGAAAGCTCGCACAAATATATTAAGAGAAATAGAAAAATTGGGCTGGGCAAAGGGCGCACAGCAATCCACTTTAAACAGTTTAATGACTCGATGGGACAGTACGCTTTCGATGCTGACTACGCTACCTCAGCATCCATCAACTATTCCGCTCATAGATTTTAGCACTTATGAGCAACTGAAAGCAGACGAACAAGGCGAATTGTCTTCTTTTGAAGCAGATAAATATAGAACTATGAAAGCGGTTATTTTGGAGTTTTATGCTGCTTACGAAGCATTGTTCGATTTCACCAAAAAATACAAGGAAGAAGAGCAAGAAATATTGCGTTTTGACGAATTTTATACCAGCAGTGAGGCAACAAATTTGTTGAATAAAATATCGTATATATTTTTCACCCCTGCCGAAATCAAATCGCTCAATATGCAAGAAACAGGCGATTTTACCAATAGGACGGTAGCAGGCTTGGAGGGCAAAACCAAAGGTTTTCACGTAGATGAACCCAAAAATGATACTTATATCGGATTGGGGCAGCATGGGGAAGGCTCGAAAAAAGATGCATTGACTTGGTCGAAAGAGAAAAACGCTGAAATTGCAAACAATCCTGACCCGCGCACGGTACTAAAAATGCCATTTTACTTACCATTGCCTATTTGGGTTGGTATGTCGAGAACAAGGTTTGCAAAGAGTTGAGCGGCATTCCGATAGACTGTTTAGAGTTAAAAAGATGCTTTTTGCAGGCTACAACGCGGGCGTAGAACATATTATACGAGCCATAAAGAACCTATACAATAACGAAGACCGAAACATTACTTGGCTTAAAGTAGCCGCCGTAATTGCCGCATCGGGCAAATTATCTGCCGATAAACTCAAAGAAATGAAAACATACGCCGAAGATATTCCCAAAAGATTAACAAAATTATCATGAAAATAAACATTCTTTTGCTGACGATGATAGCCCTACTTGCTTTCCATTGCAAGCGAAGCAATACCATTGTTATACAAAACAAGGAAAAAGCAAACAGGACGTTTTTTTATAAAGTAACAAATCGCCCTTTGTCGCGCTATTTCAAAAATTCGGCAGATACTGCGTTGCTGGGTAGAATAGTATACACGGGATACCTATCAAAGACAAAATTTGAAAATGATACGCTTGAAAATTTCTTAATCAAATTAGGGCTTTGCAATAATGATATGTCCGAACAAGTTTATGTCCCATGCCTACCTGCCTTTGAAACTATCATTAAGATAAATGATAATTATCAAAATTACGACACCATCATAGGCACTACAAATCATTTGCCAGAATATTACGGTTATCCATACGAAGATGACGATTACATATTTACAGAAATTTTTACAAAAAACACAAATACGGGTATTTACAGCAATGCACAAACTTTATTAGCTGCCATTATAGGTTATTATGTGGATAATTTTTACAACAAAAGTATTGTTTTACACGGAATATTTCGTTTTAGAGAAAAAAACAATCCAAAAGAACACTTTGAGAATGCCTTAGTCCTATACAAGTGGCAGAATGGCAAGTATGTACCTGATAGCCTGCTAACCATAGACGGCGAATTGATTCCAAAAAAAGATTACCCGCAAGCGTATGAAAAGTATATGGGTGATTCTGATTATTAAGTAGGTTTGTAATTGGCTCATTCAAGAGAAGTTGAGGTTTTCAAGTGAAGCGGTTTAGTGCTTCGTAGCAAGTGAAATTGCTGCGCATCAAGTTAAGCGCAAGATAGCAAAGGGACGGTTTAGTGCTTCGTAGCGAGTGAAATTGCTGCGCACCAAGTTAAGCGCGAAATAGCAAAGGGACGGTTTAGTGCTTCGTAGCGAGTGAATTTTTGGGCATCAAGTTAAGCGCGAAATAGCAGAGAGGCAAGTGAAACGGTTTAGTGCTTCGTAGCAAGTGAAATTTCTGCGCATCAAGTTAAGCGCAAAATAGCAAAGGGACGGTTTATTCTTTCGTAGCAAGTAAACTTTGTGCATCAAGTTAAGCGCGGAATAGCAAGGGGACGGTTTAGTGCTTCGTAGCAAGTGAAATTGCTACGCACCAAGTTAAGCGCGAAATAGCAGAGGGACGGTTTAGTGATTCGTAGCGAGTGAACTTTTTCTCATCAAGTTAAGCGCGAAATAGCAAAGGGAAGTTGAGGTTTTCAAGTGAAACGGTTTGGCTCTTCGTAGCAAGTGAAATTGCTGCGCACCAAGTTAAGCGCGAAATAGCAGAGGAAAGTTGAAATTTTCAGGTGAAGCGGTTTGGCTCTTCGTAGCAAGTGAATTTTTGGGTATCAAGGCGAAAACCACCGCCAACAATACGCATTAGTGCTTCGTAGCAAGTGAAACTGCTGCGCACCAAGTTAAGCACGAAATAGCAAAGGGACGGTTTAGCCCTCCGTAGCAAGTAAACTTTGTGCATCAAGTTAAGCGCAAGATAGCAAAGGGATTTGAAGTTTGCAAGTGAAACGGTTTAGTGCTTCGTAGCAAGTGAATTTTTGGGTATCAAGGCGAAAACCGCCGCCAACAATACGCATTAGTGCTTCGTAGCGAGCGAACTTTGCGTATCAAGTTAAGCGCGAAATAGCAGAGGAAAGTTGAAATTTTCAGGTGAAGCGGTTTGGCTCTTCGTAGCAAGTGAATTTTTGGGCATCAAGGCGAAAACCACCGCCAACAATACACAGCCGTCCATAACCCGCATCGGTGGCGCGGGGCGAAATTCGGGCGAAGCTCCCGCGCGAAGGGCATACGGCGGCTGTGCGGACGTTGGCGGCGATTATGCGAACTTTTCCCAATCAGACGCACAAAGCGGCGAAGCTCTCCGTAGCAAGTGAAATTGCTGCGCATCAAGTTAAGCGCGGGATAGCAAAGGGACGGTTTAGTGCTTCGTAGCGAGACGAAGGGACGGTTTAGTGCTTCGTAGCAAGTGAGTTTTTGGGCATCAAGTTGAACGAGTGAAGCACCATTTGCAAGAGAAGTTTAGATCTTCGAGCAAAACAGCGGTTTAACCCTCCGTAGCAAGTGAAATTTCTGCGCGTCAAGTTAAGCGCGAAATAGCAGAGGAAAGTTGAAATTTTCAGGTGAAGCGGTTTGGCTCTTCGTAGCAAGTGAATTTTTGGGCATCAAGGCGAAAACCACCGCCAACAATACACAGCCGTCCATAACCCGCATCGAGGGGCGTGTGTAAGATTCGGGCGAATCTCCCGCGCGAGGGCATACGGCGGCTGTGCGGACGTTGGCGGCGATTATGCGAACTTTCCCAATCAGACGCGCGTAAAATAGGGGAAGGAAACGCAAGAAAGACCGCCGGCGGGGATTTCATCAGGAGCGAACCGCCTTTGAATATACGAACTTGGCACAGGTAGCCGAAAATGGACTTGAGAGTAGGCAAAATTTAATTATTTTTCAGGTATGAAAAAAATTATTTTTATGGGCGTGCTTTTAGCCGTACTAATCCCCATTAAAATTGTGCTGACAGCTTGCGGAGGTGGCGACCCGCCGACGCTTGAGACAGGAAGATTTACTGCCTCACCATGGGACTATAATTGCGCTTTTTAATGCACCTTTGGTATTAACTAGAATGCATAATGTTGGATTGATAAAGGTTTCTATTGCCCTTAATCAGTACTGCGAGTGCCCCTTGGTTCGCCACTATGGATTATACCTCGCCTCTAATTGATTGCGGGGCAAGTCCAGACTGTTGTGCTATTATTCAAGTACCGAGTTCGGGCGACTATACGGCACAAGTGCGCTATATTGAGTATAATACCCCTACTTGCAATACGGGCACAAATAGCTGCTATCGGTGGTGGTATAATCAGACCATATATTCTGGTCAAATCCCATCATGCAGTTTGCCAATCTCTATTTCCCAAATTCCGCCCGAAGGGGCTATTGGACCTTGTAATTAACTTTTTAAATCTCAATTATCATGAAAAAGATATTAATTTTATTATCGTTTACCCTGTTATGGGTCGCTTGTCAAAAAGACAACGAATTGAGTAATGAGCCAAGCAGTTTAAAAACCTCTTACGAACTGTCAGAAGTCATTAACTTAAATGCTGAAACAAAACGTTTGGCTGATGTATTGCAAAATAATAAGTTTACAGTAGGGGCAATAGCCAATGCTAATTTTGGTAGTCTTCCTCTTGATATTGCCTATTACGTATCAGGCAAAACACCTGCAAATATTTCCATTAACTTGCAAAACAAAACTTATACGCCTACTGCCGAAGGTCAATATATGCAAGAGTATTCTCCCGAATTAAATACCATCTGGGGAAGTCAGCAAACTTTTCAGATTAGTGACGGTAGCAATACCCAAAGTTACTCTTTGTATGTGCCCAAAACCATAACCATGAATAAGTTGTTGCATGACCAATCCTTAAATATTAGTCGGGCGGGTAACAACCTAACTTGGCAGGCAGACCCTAACAATGCCTCTAAATTGGTTATGTTGCAATGTCGCGTATATAACCAAATAGAAAATGAGGGAGATATAATTGAAGATAAAATCTTATTTTTGCCCGACAATGGCAGTTATAATATAGACCACCTACTGACCAACCCTAATGCCAAGAGCATTTTTTTGATGATTACGCGCGGCACGGCAGTTGATTTTGTGAGCCAAGAGGGTAAAATAAATTTCAGATTTCAAGCTAATGATGCACATTACTACAACCTTCCTTAGCGAGTTGTTCTGTGTATTAGATTATTAGGTAGTAGGTCGGGGCAGGTAAAGCCACACTCCGACCTACTATTATAATCCCATTTTTCATATGATAAGCACACACCAAGCATTGTCTCTATCGGGTTTTGCTCTAAGCAGTGTTTTTTTATATCGTTTTTCAAGTTTTGAAAATAAACAACAAGGCATTACATATATTTTTTCGCTGCTACTAATAGGTAATGTTAGTTCCTTGTTCTTTGGTTTGTTGAGCAATTGGTTTTATCATAATTGGTGGCAATTAGGCGAGCGTTTTTGGGGTTCTCTTTTGGTAGGTACTTTTCTATTACCATTTTTGCTAAAAAATAAGCCAAATTTTGAACAAAACTATACTGCAACTTTGCTATCCGTGTCAATTGGTATGCTATTTATTAAACTTGGTTGCGCTATTAGCCACCCTGCCTGCTACGGTAAAGCGAGTACGATGCCTTGGGCAATGCTTATAAATGGGCAATATGTTCACCCAATTCCTATATATGACTTCTTATTTCAAGGCGTTTTATTGCTCGCATT
>JADJTE010000021.1 GCA_016711295.1 Sphingobacteriales bacterium
GGTCGCAAGCAGAGATAAGTGACTCAGCACCCAATTGATAAATATGCGCTACTTGGGAATAACCCATGCCCAGCAAAGCAGCCACCTGACTAATAGGTTGTTTTTCGCAAAGCATAAACACCCACTTCGCCTGGCGGTGCGTTGTGTTGGTCGATTCACTGACAAAATCGAACCGTCTGCTAAATGCGCGATTGCAATCGAGGCAACAATTGGCGTACCTAAATTCAACACCAAGAACGACCAGAAATAGGCAAATCCGAAACACTGCGATGATAACGTTGATTTACTTTTGTCGTCTTTTTACAACAAGGACAAATCCCTTCGCCTAATTGAGAGTGACAAGACGACCAATTTGTCGCTATCAAACGAAACAGAACTCACTGATAGAAAAGGTAAGTCCAAAAGTAATTCATAAAATTTGCAATCTTCCATATGTGTAAATTAAATAGTATACCGCAAAGGTAATCATTCCACAACAAACCTAAAAGAACCTAATATAACCATTATCCCAAGGGGTTTGTTGCACGGTAAACGCTTGCCCCCAATTGCTTACATACGTCGTATCCCATTCCATAACACCCGATGCGTCGGTCTTGATAACATAAAAACTTGCACCCGGCTCGTTGTTCAAGGCTCCTTGCGTGCCTACCAACATAAAACCCCCATCTAACGTTTGGATAACATGACGGCAAATCTCTGCCCTACCCAGTTCGCCGTAATGCTTCGACCAAACAGTATCGCCGGTTAGGGTAAGTTTAAGTAAGAAAACATCGTTTTTCCAATTAGTAGCGGCATTACTTTTGGGGTAACTAATAACTATATGATTATCAGTAGTCGTAGTAACTTGTGTTCCGCGCTCAATTATCCCCAATTCGGCATCTATATTTTGGTTTTCATCCCATTCGTCGTCTATCACCCGCAGCCATTGTGGGTAGCCGTTAAAGTCTAATTTACGCACATAAATATGCTCGTTGTTATAATAATCGGTATGGTTGCCAAAAAGCAAATAGCCATCGCTAAGTACCTGAACCGCGGGGTAATGGTGCTTACAGTATCGCTACAAAAAGTGCGGTTAAACAAGGGTAGCGTTGTTTGGGCTTGCACACCCAAACACCATAAACAGCAGTAAAAAAAATCGTGTCATAGTAAGCAAAAAGTGGGTTTAGAAAATGGCTAATTTTTGTACTTGATTAAAGCCGTCTATTTTAATGTAGTAAATCCCGCGCGGCAGGTGACGCACCGATACCGTCGCGTTATGCGGGCTTTGTGCTACTATTTTGCCGTTTAGGTCATACACATACAGCAGTGCCGATACGGGAATGTCGCCTACGCGCCAATCAACCCTAAAATCAACGGTGGCGGGGTTGGGGTGCACAACAAAGGCGGGTGATGGGGTGCTGGGCAATACCGTGTCAATAGCCGTATCTACGCTTTCGCAATCTTCTACGGGCACGGTATTGCCCAAACTGTCGGTTTTGACTATCCAACTCTTTACAGGACTCGAGCAAACTGATAACCTGCAAATACATAACCACCGTCGGGAGTGGGCTTAATATCTTGAAAATATAGCGCAAGACCTGCTAAATCCTGAATCGTGTCAATTGTAATAAGTCGGGTAAAATTGATATCCCCGTTGGAGGCAAAATCAACAAACCTATTGTCATGCACCCCACCAACAAAAGTTACCCCTGCAAAACTTTTATCGGGGCGAATAATTGGGTACGTAATAAAGCTCCTAAATCCTGGCAATGAGTCGTCATAATCGCTTCGCTCCCATATTATATCGCCGTTTTCATCTAATAGGTTAATATATGCATGGGTTTCATCGGGTTCGTTCCCACAGCCAAACATAAGGTACTGTATAGGTAGGTTATTTTGATATTCTTCTAAGGTAGTCAGCGACCTAACTTGTGCAGCACAATCGCTAATGTGGTAACGGTCAAAATTGCGTTGCCATTCCAACTCGCCCGCTGCACCTATTTTTATTATCCACATATCGTACAAGGTCGTATCGGTAAAGCCAACGCCACCTATAATATAGCCATTATCCCAAGGGGTTTGTTGCACGGTAAACGCTTGCCCCCAATTGCTTACATACGTCGTATCCCATTCCATAACACCCGATGCGTCGGTCTTGATAACATAAAAACTTGCACCCGGCTCGTTGTTCAAGGCTCCTTGCGTGCCTACCAACATAAAACCCCCATCTAACGTTTGGATAACATGACGGCAAATCTCGTCCCTATTGCTAATGCCATAATTATGTTGCCATATTCGTTCCCCGCCCATGTCCAACTTGGTTAAATAAACATTGCGCGTAGTACCCGTTAAAGAAAGTGTATCTTTGCTATAAGCAAGAACTATATGATTATCAGTAGTCGTAGTAACTTGTGTTCCGCGCTCAATTATCCCCAATTCGGCATCTATATTTTGGTTTTCATCCATTCGTCGTCTATCACCCGCAGCCATTGTGGGTAGCCGTTAAAGTCAATTTACGCATATAAATCAAAAAGTGCGGTTAAACAAGGGTAGCGTTGTTTGGGCTTGCACACCCAAACACCATAAACAGCAGTAAAAAAATCGTGTCATAGTAAGCAAAAAGTGGGTTTAGAAAATGGCTAATTTTTGTACTTGATTAAAGCCGTCTATTTTAATGTAGTAGATGCCACGCGGCAGGTGACGCACCGATACCGTCGCGTTATGCGGGCTTTGTGCTACTATTTTGCCGTTTAGGTCATACACATACAGCAGTGCCGATACGGGAATGTCGCCTACGCGCCAATCAACCCTAAAATCAACGGTGGCGGGGTTGGGGTGCACAACAAAGGCGGGTGATGGGGTGCTGTCGGCTTCGTCGGTTTTGAGCGGTGCCGATGTACGCACATAGCTATTGCCGAATAATGCCGCATTTGTCGATTGAGCCAATAGCCCGTTCATGCCTCCTTGCGCTTCGGTTTCGCGCACTACTTGGGCATACCAGTCGGCTTTGCCGCTGCTATTATCGCCGCTCAATTGGGCTATCATGGCTTGGAATAGAGCTTTAAATTGCATATTTTCGCTGCTGCTGTTGCTTATTTTATCCAATTCTAACAAGGCTTTGTCCAATTCGCGACTACTCACATACGTGCCTACCAATATTTTATATGCCCATTCTTGGTTTACACATTGCAACAAAGCCTTAGCAGCCGCCTTATTGCCTTGTTCCAAGAGTTGGGCAATAGTTTTTGCCATATCGTCGTCTGCCCCACAATCGGTGTTGGGGCTAGCCATCCATTCGCCGCCGTCGTAGCCCATTGCACAAGCACCGCTTACGTAGTTGGGATTTCCGTCAGAGCAATCAGTTTGTATTACTTTGTCGGGAATGTCGCTAAATACTTCGTTGGCGTGCGAGTTATAATCGTGAAACAAGCGCAATTCGTGGGTCGAATAGCTGCGAATATTTACCTGTTCGGCACCGGGCGTGGCATTCCAATCGTTGGCAAAAGAAACGCTGTAATTGAGAAGGTCGCATTCCCCTTGCCAGTCTATCATGGCGGTTTCGTTTAGGTACCAATCATTTTTTGGGTTGTTGGTATAGTGGTTGCAGTTCAGTATTACTTGGCTGTTGTTGCCTTCTATAAAAGTAGCCGCCCGAAAGGTACCCGAAAATAGATTATCGTTTATGTGGGCATTTCCTTCGGTTTCGCTTACATAGCTGTCTTTGAGTACCAAACCTTTTGAATATATATTGTGGGTTGTTGCTGCCTGAATGCTGTTTTGCCGTATTTGGTAGGCGTACGATTTTTCGGCATGTATGGCATAGGTTTCGTAGTTTAGGAAAGGGCTTCCGGGTGGTACAATCAAGGTATTTTCGGCAATAACAGTTGCTGTTGTACCGCTTAATGTAATGCCTTTTTTTACGCCATTAAACTGCACCCCTTACATGGGTAGCAGCTGCTGCCGAAAAGAACCCATAGATATCGACCCCTCTAAATACATTGCTAAAAAGGTTGCCCAATGTTTCGCCCGCACTATCAACACCAATGCGCACATCGGCGTCAATAGCACGTATGCCTGTACCTTGTATACCAATTTGTGTGCTGGCAGTCTCGAATACATTGTCAGTTATGGCAACTGGTCCGCTTCCCCACAACAGTATTTGGCAATAAGGTTCGGTGTTAATGGTGCCGTTGGCATTTAAAAAGGGCATTTCGTTGATAAAGTAGCACTCGCTTATTTGGCTTCTTTGTGTTTGGATGTGGGGCATTATGCTAATAGCGGTTTGATTGTTTTTAAACGTACTTTCATTAGCATATATAATACCACCGCCAAGTCCAGCTAAACCCATCCCTTCCTCTTGATAGGCTAAAATACCGATGGTTGCATTTTGTATGCTGCTATTATGCTCTACTATCACAATGCCATGTTCGCTACTGCCGTTAGTGAGGTAGTCGCTGGGGTGTGGCGTATTGCTACCCTCTACCCGAATGCCCTGCCACGAACTGCCATTACAGCCATATCCCGCCATTAAGGTGCTATTGTTTAGGTGCAATACGCCACCTTTCTGCACAGTAATACTGAGTTGACTGCCCTGAAAAGTGCGGCGTGTGTTTTCAATACGCAAAGTTGCCCCGTCAGGTATGATGACATTTTGCGTAATGGCTATGTTATACTCACCATCCCAAACCGTTGTGCCTGGCTCAATAACTATATCTATAGGCATTGGTGTGACAGATTGCACCAAACAAGCCTGTAAGATAGGTACATTTTGCAAATGCCAACGCGCTCTGTATCCTTGCCCAGATGTAAGATTTGTAATACAATTAGGGTGTTTATAAGACATAATATTGTCTAATTGAGGAATATAGGGGTATTCTGTCGGCGGCACATCTTCGCATGAGCGTGTCTTAGCACTGCTGCAATCCATATCGCGGCTGTCAAGCATTTTACTGGCTCTCGTATCAGCCAAATAATCGCCACAAATAGCACCATTGGCAAAAGAGGCATCTTCCATACCCAAAGGTACGGGAAGTTCTGCGCAAATTATTCCCCCTAAACCATCTGGTGTCCCTGGTACTCCGTCATTACACGTCCCATAATGGGTGTGGAATAGACCAAAACAATGTCCTATTTCATGGGCAAATGTCATAGAAGTAAAACCGTCAATAGAAGGGTCGCTGTTAAGCCCCATAACTGAAAAAACAGCACTAGGAATAGTGGGTGCCCGACCTGACCAGTGTGCCTCCCCATTTAAGGGGCAAAAGATAAAGGCGTCAATGCCATCTGAATGAATAGGGAAATTTTTATACACATTAAGCGCGTTATCTGTAGTCACGTAGGGGAATAATGGGTCTATTGCGGGGTCACAATAAGCATCGTCGTTGTCTATATAGTCTATGCAGCCCACTTCAAAAAAGATACCGTGCGGGGAATAGACACTATACAAATTGTTGAGTGCAGTAGCGATTTCCTCATCACTACGCCCACCTGTGCCGTCACTTTGCCGCATGATATGTAGGTAGAGTCTTACTGTCAGTGGGACGGACTCTGTCATCATGATTGCTGAGGCATCAGGCATACTAATGCCTGCCATTAAGTTTGGAAAATTGCTTTCTGTTCCACACTCGAAATATTCTGTCAGCTGCCCTACCAAAGCAATTTTGCCCAACAAGAGGCAACTTAGCATAAAAGCCAAGTAAATTAAAAAACGTAAATTAAGAAATAATTTACATTTTTTATGTATATTATATTTATGGTTGACGTGATAAATAGATAACATATTAAAAAATATTCCGTAACAATACTGTCGACCAGTGGGTTTGAGCGTTATGGCGGGCAGCATTATGTGGTTAGATATAAAAAATAAAAAAACATAAGACCCTTGCGCAATAATAATGAGGCAAATGTAATCCATCGTTTTTATTACTCCAAACTTTTAGGCAAGCTTTTTTGCGATTTTGCCGTTTTTTTGCATTAACCGTACTAAAGTGCAACCATTTAGGCACTGTACTTCTCTATTCTGATTTATAGTGACTATCGGGCAAGAGTAGTTACTTTTAGTCGAATATACAACGAAAGTCGGGCATTATTGGATAGACACCCCATACCCAAAACCCTATACCCTAAATAGAGCGTACTGAAAAAGCCAATTCGCTATTATAATTTATTGATATTCAGTGAATTATGACAAAAAAATGGGTTAAAAATAGTAGGAAAACTACTCATAAAATCGTACCTTTACGTCTAAAACCGTGCAGTTTTTTCGTCATGATAAAAAAGACCTTACCTAAATTCCCAGTTTTGACGTTTGGGTTGCCTTTTGAGGGCAGTTTAGATTCGAGTAATCGTTGGGTTCAGTTGGCAGGCTCATTTCCTTGGGAAGCCATTGAGACAGCCTATCTTAGTAAGATGTGCGCCGACAATGGTCGCCCGTCGCTTCCGGCTCGCTTAGTGCTGGGTGCGTTGATAATCAAACACTATCTCAATATTTCGGATGCCGAGACCATTTTGCAAATTCAAGAGAACCCCTATCTTCAATATTTTGTTGGGCTTGAAGTTTTTCAAAAAGCCCCCATATTCGACCCGTCGCTCTTTGTAGCCATCCGCACCCGCTTGAGCGGCGACGGTATAGCTGCCATAGAAAAAGCAATAGCGCAATCGGTGCGTAGCTACCTTGATAGCCAAGTGCCAGCCAAAGGTAGCACAACCTGCGCTACTTCGGACGATGCCCCACCGAGCAAGACCCACCAATAGCAGACAAGCGTGCAAACGCCACATCAGCGCAAGACGAAACGGAGCAAGACACCACCACCCAAACCGAGTCCCAAGTCACTCATCGCGGGCATTTAAAAATAGATGCGACCGTAGCCCCTCAAAAATAAAGTTTCCAACCGACCTTGATTTGCTCAATGAAGCTCGAAAAAGACAGATAATTATATTGATTTGCTCTGCGCTCAATTGAATTTACCGCGCCAAAACTTCCGAACCTACCGTCGGATAGCCTATAAAAATTATCTAAACATCGCCAAAAAGAAAAAGAAAAAAAAGAAAGAGTTGCAAGTAGGTATCCGACAACAATTGGGCTATTTGAAACGTAACTTACTGTTTGTCAAGGCTTTAATCGAACAAGTTCGCAGCAATGAACCCCAAGCAACATTAAAAGGATGGCGTAAAAAGGAACTAAAAGAATATGAAACGATACAAAACTGTATGAACAACAAAAGAAAATGTATGACAACCAAAAGAGAACTTGTGAAAACCGCATCGTATCTATCTCCCAGCCATATGTGCGTCCGATTGTGCGAGGCAAACAACATGTAAGCACAGAGTTTGGAGCGAAAATCGGCATCGCCACCGTAGATGGCATCACCACCATAGATAACTTTTCGTGGGAAGCCTATAACGAAAATCAAGACCTTGAAACACACATCAATCGTTATAAAGAACTATATGGTGTATTGCCCGAAAGCGTCAATGCTGACCGAATATACCTTACACAGAAAAATCGCGCACTCGCCAAACAACTCGGCTTTCGGCTCATCGGCAAGCCACTCGGTCGCCCCAAAAAAGAAGACCAAACTGCCAAAGCAAAACGAATTGCCCAAGTTGAACGAAACCAACGCAATATCGTAGAGGGCAAAATCGGGCAAACCAAAAACCGCTACGGCTTAGACCGTATTGCAGCAAAATCCAATGAAACAACCCGTGTTTGGGTTACTTGCTGTATCATAGCCACGAACATTGCTCGATGGCTCAAAGCACTGTCTTTGTGCCCATTCAAAATATGGTACTATATCCGAAATTATCTCTCCTATTACATCATATTTACAAATAACACTTTCTTTAATATTCAAAAATATATAAAAGCACCTGCTTTTTAAGCACACTCTAAATAGTTGCGTTGCAGAAATATAAAGACATATAGGCAATAAGTACCCTAAAATACCTACATTTGCACGGGGCGCAAAATTAAGCATCGAATAGCACTTTTGACAGTCTGTGTAATCATAACCCACAATCTAAATCGTGGGCTATATGGCAATACTACCCAACCCACTCGTATACCCGATATATCTCATGCCACCACCCGCCCACTCGCTATTAGGCACAGCCCTACCTGCCGACCTACACCGCAGCCGAGCTACGGTGCATATTGTAGGCGGCGGCATATCGGGTCTGATGTTGGCATACCAATTGCATCGGCGCAGTATACCTATTATATTGTATGAACGCAGCGAGCGCGTAGGCGGTTGGCTATCTACCCGACAAAGCCCTTATGGCATTATAGAAGGGGCAGCCAATGGACTAATGCGCTGTATAGAATTGGATGCGATGGTTGCCGATTTAGGCTTGGCATACCAAATGCCCTTAGCCACCAATACAAAACGATATGTAGTGCGCGGTGGGCAGTTGCGGCGTATGCCCTTGGGGATAAGCGAAATACTACAAGCGGCAGCGCGTTTTCTGTTGCCGCACCGCCCTACAAAACCCCTCGCCACATTGCGCGATTTTGTCGACACCTACCTATCGCCCGTTGCTGCCCTGCAGTTGCTCGA
Source organism: Sphingobacteriales bacterium (assembly GCA_016711295.1). GTDB lineage: Bacteria > Bacteroidota > Bacteroidia > Chitinophagales > UBA2359 > JADJTE01. The sequence continues at coordinate 8,535 of JADJTE010000021.1, forward strand.
ACCTGCTATGTTGGGCATCGATGCCGCACCACTTAGCGAGTTGAGTTTTTCGCTGGTGCTGCCCGACCTCGCTCGCATACAGCCGCGCTATGCGTCCCTGCCTTGGGCTATGCTCGTCGATAGCGATTACCGCCGCCGCCGCCGCACTACGGGAGGCACGGTCAGTTTTGCGGGCGGAATGCAAAGCCTCGTCGACGCACTCGAAAGGCGTTTGCAAGCACATATCCGCTATAATACTGATGGCATAAACAATCTCGATAATATTGCCCCGCATGATGTGCGGGTGTTGTGTACGCCCGCCTACGAATCGGCGCGTTTCTTTGGGCAACACCCCCTTGCCGATTTGCTGCGCCAAGTGCGCTATATACCCATGCTTAGTGCTACGTTTTTCGTGTCGCAAGAAACTTTAAAGCGGTTCAAAGCGGGTTTTGGCTGCGTCATTCCGCGCAACGAAAACTATCATACCTTGGGCGTTCTGTTTAATCATTGCATTTTTGAGGGGCGCGTTGCCCAACCCAACTTAGCAAGCCTTACGTGCATCGCCCAAGATAGTGCCGCCACCCAACATTTAGACGAAGCAAGTATATTAGATTTGCTGACCAACGAATTAGAGCGTCTATTGGGGCTTGACGCGCCGCCATTATACAGCGTTTTGCGCCGCTATCATCACGGCATTCCTTTATATAGCCCCGAACTTAACGGGTTGCTACCACAAATATCGGCGCAGCTACAACGCGATTGGGCAAATGTGCGCTTGTTTGGCAATTATACGGGGCAAATCTCGATACGGGGCATGGGTCAAAGTGCAGCACGCGCAACCGAGCATATCGGCTAAGGCATGGGGGCGGGGTTATGGCATTGCTTTGCGCGTAATGGTTTGCTCAAAGGTTTTAAATGCTTGTTGCGCTTGGCGGAAATGCTGGTCATCTATCTGAAATTCGCCGTACCAAATATAATCGAACAGGCGCGTCAGTTGATTGAAAGGTTGCTGCAAATTGGTATTGCGGAGTTCGTGCCAATAATGGCGGTTAGTTTTGTAGCGTTGCCAATTGATATGTTGTCGGTCGGCGAGTACTTTAAGGGTTTGGAGGTAGTAGAGCCGCACTGATTTTCGGTAATCGTGTTGGGCAATAGCTTGGTTCAGTTCGGCACCAAAATCAATTGCATTAATATCTTCTTCGACAGCATCATAAGCGATTTTATTTTTTTGCTTCGCCTAAAAAACAATCGGCTTAGGTCGGCACTCACTAATTTGGAGACTACCAACCCCAAGGCAATCGCCACTATGCCGTATCCAATCACGTCCCAAAAGGTTTTGCTGTTTGTGACAGGTGCAAAGGGCTGAAATACCTTGCCTATCTTCTCGGAAATCCATGCCAACAGACGCTCCCAAAGGTGCGTATTAAGTTTCATTTTTTTTTCGTTGTAGTCAAAATCGGAGTTTGCCTGCCATTGGTGCAACTGTGCCGTATCGACTTGTGGGCTACGCAACGGATAATCGGCGGTGGGTGTGGGTAGGCTGGCTGGGGTGGGCTGTGCAGACAAGGGCGCAAGCCACAGCAGTGCAAATAAGGAAGCTATTGTAGCGATACGGCGCACTGCTATGGATAAGATAGGTAGGTTCATAGCGTGCTGTTATTTTTTGTGCGTTATAGGCACGCCTTCTCCTTCGCAATATTTTTCGTAATAGCCCATTCTATCTTCGTAGCCCAATTCTTTGGCTTTTCGCCAATCGACGCAGGCTTCGCCTTTTTTGGTTTCATCAAAATTGAGTATGCCGCGATTAAAATACGATTTGGCATCGTAGGGGTCAATCTTAATGGCTTGGTCAAAATGAGAGCGAGCACCTGCTTTGTCGCCCAATTTATAAAGTGCTAATCCTTTGTTGCAATAGGGGCGCACAAAAGCGGGGTCTATGCGTATGGCTTCGTCAAAATCTTTAATGCCGCCTTGCAGGTCTTCGTTGCGGGCGCGGGCTAATCCGCGATAATTGAGGGCTTCGACGTTGTTGGGATATTTGGCTAATAGGTTATTAGCATCTTCAATTGCTTCGGCGAGCATACCCTCATCCATCAATTTTTTGAGGCTTTCGACCCCTGAGCGTTCTTGGTCGTTCATCTTGCCGCGCATACCGTGTTCTACCTGGTGGTAATTGGAGTTTTCGGCTGTATTCGATTGGCAGGCATTGAGGCATATCGCCAAGCACACGAGGCTAAGACAAAGGATATGTTTCATGCTAAAATTAAGCTGTTTCATGTAACAATTAAGGCAATAAGTCGTCAAAGGTAAGGTATTTTAGCGGTAAAACGCACTTTCCATCTCTAATTTTTAGTTGGCTACATTTATTTTTGCCGATGTATTGGGTGTAATTCAAAAATGCCGTATTTTCGCTGTTCAATTAGCCTTATACTTGGCTACCACATTTAGACAAGTCTTTATTTTGTGTTGAGCAAGAGAATATAAGGGGTTGGTAGTGGTATGATTTTTAAATTTCGGTAACAAATTTTGCTCAATGCCGCTTTGTAGCAAGGGCGCAAGCAAGATGTCCAAGTTATTTTTTTACTCAAAATTAGAAAACCAAACCAGTAGGTCCATAATCCTTACTCCTTGCTACTACCCTCCACAAGAAATTATTCGCAATAAACTCAATTTTTAAAACAAGAGAGGCGGTATATGCGTTTAAGTTTAACATCTACTATTTGCTCGTCAGGCGCGACAAAATGTCATACATGACTGCCAATATTGCGTAGAAAATATTTTTTTAGCTTTCTAATCACCCACACCATCACACTAAGCACAAACGGCTTAATTTTTGATTACGATACCCATAACTTATGGAAGCAAAATTTTCGCAAAAAGTCAAAGATGTCATCTCTCACAGCAGAGAAGAGGCATTAAGGCTCGGGCACGACGAAATGGGCACCGAGCATCTCCTATTGGGTCTATTGCGCGACGGCGACAGCCTCGCCATCAAAATACTGAAAGCCTTGAAGGTCGATTCTGTGCGCCTGCGCCGTACTATAGAAGACCATATCAAAGGGCGCGTATCGCACCATGCGGTCAATGCCGCCAATTTGCCCTTGACCAAACAAGCCGAAAAGGTATTGAAAGTAACGGTCTTAGAAGCCAAATCGCTCAAAAGCGAATTGATCGGCACCGAACACCTCATGCTCTCTATACTCAAAGGCAAAGATAATTTGGTTACTCAAATATTGGCACAGTTAGATGTAGACTACGAAACGTTCAAAATTGAACTCGAAGACCAACTAAACAACGAGCCGAGAACCGATATCAGCGCAGCCAGCGACTATGACGATGACGACGACGACGACCGACGCAGTAGCAGCGGCGGCGGCATCAGCGGAGGGCGCAGCAGCAAAACAGTGAACAAATCGCGCACGCCCGTATTAGACAATTTCGGGCGCGACATCACCAAACTCGCCGAAGAAGACCGTTTAGACCCCATTGTAGGGCGCGAAGTCGAGATAGAACGCGTGTCGCAAATTTTGAGCCGCCGCAAAAAAAATAACCCCATTTTGATAGGCGAACCCGGTGTCGGCAAAACGGCTATCGTAGAGGGTTTGGCTCTGCGCATACACCAACGCAAAGTGTCGCGCGTGTTGTTCGACAAACGATTGGTAATGCTCGATTTAGCCGCCTTAGTAGCAGGCACCAAATATCGCGGGCAATTTGAAGAGCGCATGAAAGCCATCATGAACGAACTCGAAAAAAACCGCGACGTTATCTTGTTCATCGACGAAATACATACCATCGTAGGCGCAGGCGGGGCTACTGGCTCGCTCGACGCATCTAATATATTCAAACCTGCCTTAGCCCGCGGCGAACTGCAATGTATCGGCGCATCGACCTTAGACGAATATCGCCAATATATCGAAAAAAGATGGTGCCCTCGACCGCCGCTTCCTAAAAGTAATGGTAGACCCACCAAGTACAGAGGAATCAATCATGATATTGACCAATATCAAAGAAAAATACGAATCGTATCACAACGTCAATTATTCAGAAGATGCCATACGTGCCTGCGTGTCGTTGAGCAATCGATATATCACCGACCGCTTCCTACCCGATAAAGCCATTGATGTAATGGACGAAGTCGGGGCACGCGTACACCTCAAAAATATCAGCGTGCCCAAAGACATCATTGACCTCGAAGCACGGATAGAAGACGTAAAAGCCGAAAAAAATAGGGTGGTGAAAAGCCAAAAATACGAAGAAGCCGCCAAATTGCGCGATACCGAAAAACGCTTCATCGAAGAATTGGAACGCGCCAAAGCCCAATGGGAAGAAGAAGCACGCAACCGCAAATATCCCGTCACCGAAGAGGATATAGCCGAAGTAGTGGCGATGATAACAGGCATTCCGGTCAAAAAAGTAGCCCAAAGCGAAGGCAATAAGCTAATGACAATGGAAAACGACCTGCGCAAAAACGTTATCGGACAAGACGAAGCTATAAAACTCGTTAGCAAAGCTATACGCCGCAACAGAGTAGGACTAAAAGACCCCAAAAAACCTATTGGAACTTTCATATTCCTCGGTCCCACTGGCGTAGGCAAAACTGAACTCGCCAAAGCCTTAGCCCGCTATATGTTTGATACCACCGATGCGCTGATACGCATAGACATGAGCGAATATATGGAGAAATTCTCGGTTTCGCGCCTCATTGGTGCGCCTCCGGGCTATGTGGGCTACGAAGAAGGCGGACAACTAACCGAAAAAGTGCGCCGCAAACCCTATTCCGTTATATTGTTAGACGAAATAGAAAAAGCACACCCCGACGTATACAATATATTGCTACAAGTGTTAGACGAAGGCATACTAACCGACAGCCTTAGGCAGAAAAGTCGATTTCAAAAATACACTTATCATCATGACCTCCAATATCGGGGTAAGGCAGTTAAAAGACTTTGGGCAAGGCGTGGGCTTCTCGACCAACGCCCGACAACAAGATGCCGAAGAAAGCAATAAGTCGGTCATTAACAAAGCCCTTAGACGCACTTTTGCCCCCGAATTTCTGAACCGCATCGATGACGTAGTGATTTTTAACAGCCTCAACCGCGAAGAAATCTTCCAAATCATCGAAATCGCCCTAAGCGACCTACGCCAACGAATCGGCAATTTGGGCTACGACCTACTATTGACCGATAAAGCCAAAACCTTTATCGCCGACAAAGGCTTCGACCCACAGTTCGGCGCACGCCCCTTGCACCGTGCTATCCAAAAATATATCGAAGACCCATTAGCCGAAGAAATGCTCAATTTAATGCCCACCGAAGGCGACATTTTTGAGATAGATATCGACGAAGATTCAAAGATAGTTGTACGCAAAAAGGAGGCTATTAGTGGCGTTGAGTAGCCTTGATAACATAAAAATTCAAAAAAAATTTAGCCCCTTGTTCTGAGCAAAATTTTAACCCCTATAGATAAGCAGTAACCGCCCACTCTAATCCAGTACCTACTACAACGGCGCAGTCGCAAAACCTGATATGGTTTGGCATCTGCGCCGTTTTCTTGTATGCCTATTTTATCATTTTAAAAAAAACAAAATTCATAATGCAATATCAATCTTATGCAAGAATTGCTGCCCAAGCATGCCCTAAAATTCAGTCAATGATGACCTCAAAGGGGCAAAAAGTTGGTAAATAAAGAAAAACACCGTAGATTTGCGGCGTTTTAATGCTAATTTATCGCTAAAAATCATTTTCACGCCTCTGTAAATGGAATGCTCTAAATAAGCATTTTTATTGTTTAACTAATTGCATAACGCATGAAAAATTATTTATGATTGTTGCTTTTTCTGCTTTACCCCTGATAGCTCATACAGATAAAGCCCAAAAAGCACGTCAGCAAGCTAATGCAGCATTAGGTTTGCTGGCTTCAAACAGTCCCAAAAAGTCCCATTCACAAACTCCCCCTTCCACTAAACCTACGCTTAAAACAACCGCTATTCCGCCCCAAAAACCCACGGCAAAATCGAGCAATAAACCAACGCTAACACTGCCTCGCCCCGCAACTCCACCCGAAAAAGAAAGCTCCAAACCCGCCGCAGCACCTAAATTGTATTTAGCCGACGAAGCCAAGAAACACATCACGGATATGGTCACTTTTGAAAAAAAGATAACAGCCATAGCCAATTCCTTAGAGATTCCAAGTGCTTGGGTAATGGCACTGATTCATTCCGAATCTAATTTTAATCCTAAAAAGAAAAATGCCAAAGGTTCAGGTGCTAGGGGCTTGATACAAATAATGCCTATTATTTATAAAGATTTAGGCATTAGCAGCGTTCCCTCATCGCCATTTAAACAATTAGACTATGCCAAGCGTTACCTCTTAGACAAACGCGAACAATACGGCAAATTTAATAATCTCACCGACCTAAAATTAGCCGTTCTATATCCCGGTGCCATTGGCAAACCCAATTGGCATGTCTTGTTTCAAAAACCTTCCCGCGCCTACCTCCAAAATAGCGGCTTAGACCTCAACAAAGACGGTAAAGTATCCGTAGGCGATGTGAAAAATAAAATGAAAAAGAGCTACGGGAAAGCCTACTGGGCAAAGCGATAAAGCCCACCCATCCCAACCATGAACAAACTGCGCTGGCGTATCGCCCAATTTGCCGAACAACGTTGGTGGAAACAATACCTCCAACACAAAGACAAAACACAATATTTGGCTTGGAAACGCCAATATTGGACGCAGTTGCTCCAACAATTATCGCCCCCCCTCTGCCTGCCTGCCCAAACACCGGTCTTAGATGCCGGCTGCGGACCGGCAGGCATTTTTATTGCCCTGCCCCAATGCCAAGTACATGCCATAGACCCACTATTAGAACAATACCAAAAAAATCTACCGCATTTCGACCCCAACGACTACCCTTATGTGCAGTTCGAGGCGGTAAGTATAGAACAATGGCAGCCTCCCACAACAGAGTACCAACTCATTTTTTGCCTCAATGCCATCAATCACGTAGCTAATCTATCTTTGTGTATCGACAAGTTGTGCAGCGCACTTGCTCCCAACGGACAATTGGTAATGAGCATTGATGCGCACAATTATACAGCGTTTAAACAACTCTTTCGCGCCCTGCCAGGCGATATACTGCACCCACACCAACACGACTTAGGCGAATATAGCGCGATGTTAGAACAGCGAGGCTTGCAGATTACTCAAACCTTACGCCTAAAAAGCGAATGGCTGTTTGACCATTACCTCATCGTAGGAAAAAAACCGCCCCAAAATGCCTGAGAACACAAGATTTTGAGGTTTTAAGACGCAATAAACACTTCTTTTATCGTATCTTTGTTGTATGCAACTTTGGCAAACGGTACAATGATACACAATTATGGTTGATGAACAATTTATTGCCTATATCTGGCAGTTCGGGCTATTTGAACAACGCGAATTGCGCTGCACTAACGGAAAAAGCCTACATATCATAGCGACGGGCGAGCGCAATAGCCAGTCGGGTCCTGATTTTTTTAATGCGCGGGTAATGATAGATGACACCATCTGGGCAGGCAACGTCGAGCTGCACGTAAAAGCATCGGATTGGCTACGGCATGGGCACCAACACGATAAGAGCTACGATAGTGTAGTGTTGCACGTGGTTTGGGAGGCAGATATCGACTCGCAAAGCACCACAGGACAAGCTATACCTTGCTTGGTCTTAGACGGACGAGTACAAGCATCTGTATATCAAAACTACCAATATCTGCGGTATAGCACACAAAAAATTCCCTGCGCCCAATTGCTGCCCCACGCCAACGAATTTACGGTGACGATGTGCCTCGACCGCATGTTGGTCGAGCGATTAGAGCAGAAAGCGGTGCCCATCATGGCGGCATTAGCACAAAATCAATATCATTGGGAGGAAACCTTCTATCGGCTACTGTCGCGTGCTTTGGGCGCGAAAGCGAACAGCGATGCGATGGAACAAGTAGCGCAGTCGCTGCCCTTGTCAGTATTGGCAAAACACAAAGACCAACTCGTGCAATTAGAGGCTTTACTATTGGGACAAGCCGGATGGTTAGACAATGACCAACTAAATAACGATGACCCTTACGTATTATTACTACAACGCGAATATAGACATTTGCGCCACAAATACCAACTACGCCCCTTAGCAACACATATTTGGAAGTTTGGCGGCTTGCGTCCGCCCAATTTCCCGACCATACGCTTGGCTCAGTTGGCGGCTTTGGTCTATAAATCGAGCCATCTATTTTCCAAGATATGCCAAACCGAAGACCCATCAACTCTTTTGGAGCTATTTACCGCCCAAGCCTCGGAGTATTGGGATACGCATTATACCTTAGATAAAACAACAGCGCGGCGAAGCCCCAAAACATAGGCGATACCACCTTACAATTGATTATTATCAATACCGTAGTACCGCTTATATTTTTGTATGGCAAAGAACGTGCCCTGCCCGACTTGCAAGAACGCGCCTTGCGCTTGCTAGCACAATTGCCGCCCGAACAAAATGCCATTATCGCCGAGTGGCACGCAGTAGGCATCAAAACACAACACGCTTTTGATACCCAAGCCCTCTTACAACTGTATAGCGCGTATTGCCAGCCCAAACGCTGCCTATCCTGCACAATAGGCAACGAACTATTGCGCAGAAAAAACCCTTAGCTATATAGACAGTATGCGCCGTCCGTTAAGCCAATGCCTCGCCATCTTGGGTCTTGCGATAACGTTCGATACGCGCGTGCATTACCCTAAACCAAAGCGGCGGTATAAATGCCAATAGCATCATGCCGGGGTATCCGGTGGGCATCTGTGGGCTATCGTCAAAATGGCGCAATATCTGATATTTGCGCGTAGCTACATAATGATGGTCAGGAATGGCGCGTTACATCGAGGAGGAATAATCGTCCAAGCGGGTGGTCGGAGTTCCACGAATGGATAGGCTGTACGCGCTCATAAATATCGTTATTTTTTTGCGGCGCAACCCATAATGTTCGATATAATTGACCGTTTCGAGGAGCAAAATACCCATTGCTGCTGCCAATAGGTAGCACAATAGTACTCGACCGCCAAATATACTACCTACCAATGCTATCAATCCGATTTGATAGACCTGAAAACGCAACATTTGGTTGTGCCAACTAAAAAACGCTTGCCCTTCGCGATTCAATCGCTCGCGCTCTAAATTCCACGCCGATAGCCAACTATCGCGCACCGAGCGCACATAAAACGCATACAAGGTTTCGCCATAACGCCCCGATGCAGGATCCTCGTCGGTCGATACGTTTTTGTGGTGTCCGCGGTTATGCTCGATAAAAAAGTGCATATATAGCGTAGTAAGCAGCAATAATTGGCTCATGGCTTGCTCATACCAAGTATTTCGGTGCCCCAATTCGTGGGCTGCATTGATGCCCAATATTCCGCACGACAAACCAAAAGCAGTGACCATACCTATTTGCTCAAACAGCGGTATGTTCGGTGTAGCGATGCGCCACAAAAAATAAGCCATCAAACAGTATTGCAAAGGCACTAAGCCATACAAAATCACGTCGTAAAGTATCTCTTTTTTAGCTACCTCCTCCTGCGCCTTGCTCATATTTTTGCTCGATGCAGGCAGCAATAATTCAAGGATAGGAATAAACGCAAAGACAAAGAATAGGGCAAAATATGCCCACATACCGCCCCAAGAAAGAGATATAATAACAACCAATGGGGCAATGTAGATGGCTAAATATTTAATTAATCCAAAATTCATAGGAGTAAAAGGGGATAATCAGGTGAATAGTGCGATTTTTAGGGTAAATTTATGGCATCTGCTCTCGTTTTTTTAGACGCAGGCGTACAAAGTGGCGCAAATAAAAGATAGAAATAATCAAAAAGTGTCCTTTGTCAAACTGAACAGCTCCGATATTTGAAAAAAAATGGATTTATCCATTCATTAGAGAGAACAATCAATCATAGCACCCGATTCAGCTCAAACCGTTTTAACGATTTAGTCCTGTGTACCAAGCCCGAACCCTTGAAAGTGTAACATCGGTTAATAGCCAAAACCAAGCAGCTAACCCATCAGTTTCGACAGTCATAGCCCCACGAACACCGTATCTTAAAGGCTATCAATCAGAGTAATAGTTAATTATCGCAGCTTTTGAGGCAAAAGCACCTTACAAGGGCAATTTAGTGCTATATTTGCCGCCCCAAACGCGCATTTAAACAGCATGGACACACGCATTTATCGATTTTTAGCTCTTACTTTTGGTATCAGTTGGCTTGTAGCCGCTGTTATTTGGTTCGTTGGTCTGCCCTATAACGGTAGTACCGCCAATTGGTTGATATCTCTTTTGTACTTACCCGCTCCTGGGATAGCAGCCTTATTATTGTCGTCTATCAGCCGGCAGCCCATATTGCCATTACTCCACTGGCGGCACATCAATTGGCGGCAAATAGCCTACTTACCTCTTATTTTTGTGGGCTTCATCATTGCATCGTTCTTGGTGGTATATCTGCTGGGCAATACGCTCCAATTGCCCAATGTAGGCTCCTTAGAATGGAGCGAAGGCTCGGTCAAATATCGATTGGCGCAGTTTGCGAATAGCCAACCTAACTACAGCAAGCCCATTTTTTTGGGTAGTCTCTGGCTATTTTTCGGGGGTTTGGGCAGTATTATTGCAGCAGGTTTTACGCTCAATGCCATCAAGTCGGTAGCGGAAGAATTGGGTTGGCGCGGTTATTTATACCAATATATCAGCGACTGGGGCTATGGGAAAAGCAGTTTGTTTATCGGTGTAGCACTAGGTTTGTGGCTATTGCCATTAGTCAGCCTATTAGGTGTCAATTTTCCTAATCACCCTTATCTCGGCGCGTTGCTCACGCTATTGGGCAGTATTCTAAGCTCGTTCTTGCTTACGGCGGCGCGTAGGCGCGTAGGTTCGGTATGGGGAGCAGCCATTTTGTCGGGCATGTTGCGCGGTTGCGCTATGCTATTTTTTGTCTATATTGTTGGCGGCACCGAGTTGTATGCCTCGCCCGTAGGTATAGCAGGTGTCGGCGGTTTGTTGCTCGTAGTGGCCATATTAGCTTTACTGCGTTACGGGCGCATTGACAACTCTGATAGCACGTTGCCCAATACTCAACAAAATCTTTGACCCAATAACAACACGCTGCCAAGTACCAAATTCCAAAAACAATACCCATAAATCTATACACCTCCTACCCTACTGTGGTTTACGAAAACATTAGCTCCGACCTACGCGAAGGCATTTTGCACCTCACCATTCAGCGCGAGACCAAGCTGAATGCCTTGAATATTGCCTTACTGCGCGAAATAGGCCATGCCTTAGTACAGCACCAAAACAACCCCACTCTAAAAGGTGTTATCCTAACTGGCGCGGGCGCAAAAGCCTTCGCTGCTGGTGCTGATATTGCCGAATTTGCCCATTTCAGCATCGCCGAGGGCAAACATTTAGCAGCACAAGGACACGCCATTTTTAAACGCATCGAGCTATACCCCAAACCCGTCATAGCAGCGGTTAATGGCTTTGCTTTGGGCGGCGGCTGCGAGTTAGCGATGGCTTGTCACCTGCGCATAGCTACGCCTAATGCCAAATTTGGGCAGCCCGAAGTCAATTTGGGCATCATTCCCAGCTACGGCGGCACACAACGTTTGGCGCAGCTCATCGGCAAAGGCAAAGCCTTAGAACTGCTAATGACCGCCGACCTCATCAATGCCGAAGAAGCACTGCGCTTGGGTTTGGTCAATCATGTAGTAGCAAATGCCGACGATTTACTGCCCAAATGCACCGAAATTATCAAAAAAATAGCCACCAAAGCTCCTTTAGCTATTGCTAAGGTCATCGAAGCAGTAGATGCAGGATATACCGACGGCATGGACGGTTTTGATACCGAAATAACTTTATTGCCGATTGCTTTGCCACCCAAGATTTTAAAGAAGGTACTACCGCTTTTGTCGAGAAACGCCCCCGCCAATTTATAGGCGAGTAATTGAGCGTGTTTCAGGCACTGTTAAATAATAGTAATGCAGGCGTTAAAAAAAATACCTACCTTTGCAGCTAAATTTTCAAGGCTATGCAAGAAAAAATGACATCTACCACTGTACCCCAATCCAATAGCACAACTACGGACTGGAAAAAAACGGGACAGCGATTGGTTTATTCATTGATAGACCCGCTTATTCGTTGGTGTATTCGCTGCGGCATCACCCCCAATGTCATTACCTTAGTGGGCTTTTTGCTCAATTTAGTAGCGGCAGCTATTTTCATTTTTGGCGCGGAATATTACGGGCGCAACGACCACCAAATAGTAGGCTGGGCTTGTGCTGTGGTGCTATTAGCGGGCTTGATGGATATGATAGACGGCAGGTTGGCACGCGAAGGCAAAATGGCTTCCGAATACGGTGCCCTATTCGACTCGGTACTCGACCGATATAGCGAAATGTTCATGTTTTTGGGCATTTGTTATTATCTCATCGCCCAAGATTATTTTTTAGCTCTCTCTTAGCCTTTATTGCTATGATAGGCTCTATTATGGTTAGCTATGCCCGCGCCCGCGCCGAAGGTTTGGGCTTAAAAATGGCAGAAGATAGGCTTCATGCAACGCCCCGAACGCATTCTGCTCATCGGTATCAGCGGCATTATTTGTGGTTTAATGTCCAAAGTACTCGGACCCGAATGTATCGTAGTCGTCAGTTGGCTACCCATTCCACTATTCGAAATCATTAGTTTTTTACTATACCCATCGGATTTTTGGCACTAACCGCCAATGCCACCGCCATAGCTCGCCTACGCGCCGCCGAAAAAATGTTTAGCGAAACCGCTGCCGAAAAAAACAAGCTCAACCCTTAATTACTACAATAGTTCATTTTATCATTCATTTTTATGTCAAAAAATCTTAATGTAGAAAAGCCCAATGGTAAATTGGGGATTTTACTGCCAGTATGGGCGCAGTAGCCACTACTATGATAGCGGGTGTATTTGCTGTCAATAGAGGCATCGGCAAACCCATAGGCTCACTCACCAAATGGGGCGCATCAGAATTGGCAAACGAACCGTTAATCACCAACCCCTCATCAAAGATGTAGTGCCCTTGCAAGACCTAAACAATATCGTTTTTGGCGGCTGGGATATATTCAACGACAACGTTTATGAGTCGGCTATGCACGCCCAAGTACTCGACGCATCGTTATTGCAACAACTAAAGCCCGAATTAGAGCAAATCAAACCAATGACCGCCGTTTTTGAACGCAACTACGTCAAACGCCTCGACGGGCAGCACATCAAAAAAGCGGCTACTAAAATGGAACTCGCCCAAGCCCTCATGCGCGACATGGAGCAGTTCAAACAAGATAATAACTGCGACCGCTTGGCAATGGTATGGTGCGGCTCGACCGAAATCTATATCGAAGAATCTGCTGTACACCAATCTATCGCTACCTTTGAAAAAGGCTTGGAAGAAAATCACCCCGATATTCCGCCAAGCATGATTTACGCCTACGCTGCCATCAAAATGGGCATACCTTATGCCAACGGCGCACCCAACCTATCGTGCGACGTTCCCGCTATGGTCGAGTTGGCAAAACTGACAGGCACACCTATCGCAGGAAAAGACTTCAAAACCGGGCAAACTTTGATGAAAACCGTCATCGCTCCGGGCTTGAAAGCACGCGCCTGGGTGTAGATGGTTGGTTCTCAACCAATATACTCGGCAACCGAGACGGCGAAGTATTGGACGACCCCGATAACTTCAAAACCAAAGAAGTATCAAAATTGGGCGTATTGGAAGAAACCCTCGAACCCGCACTATATCCCGAACTATACGGCAATCTATACCACAAAGTGCGCATCAACTATTACCCACCGCGTGGCGACAACAAAGAAAGTTGGGATAATATCGACATCAGCGGTTGGCTCAACTACCCAATGCAAATCAAAGTCAATTTCTTGTGCCGCGACTCTATCTTAGCCGCACCCATCGTACTCGATTTAGCCCTATTCCTCGATTTGGCAAAACGCGCCAATATGTCGGGCATACAAGAATGGTTGTCGTTCTACCTCAAATCGCCGCAAACACTCAAAGGTCTGCACCCCATACACGATATTTTCAAACAATTAAATAAACTCGAAAATACCGTAAGGCATATAGCGGGCGAAGAACTCATCACTAACTTGGGTTTAGACTACGAATAAATTCCTGACCGCCTCCCGCAATTTGGGGTATAGGAATACAAAACCCGCTTGGCATATTTTGTCCGATGTAGCACGGCAGCCGTGCAATACTACGTCCGCCATTTCGCCCATACCCAAGCGCAATACTGCTGCGGGTATGGGCACATTCCAAGCGCGTCCGCTAAGGGTTTGAGCCAAGGTGCGCATTAACTCGGCATTGGTAATGGCTTGCGGTGCAACGGCATTATACGTACCCTCAACAGCAGGATTGGCAATAACATATAGCAATAAAGCACAAAGGTCGTCAATATGTATCCAAGGTACATATTGGCGACCTTTGCCAAAATAAGTAGCCAAACCCCAACGGGCTGCCAATGCCATCTGAGGCAAAGCACCGCCCGCAGCACTCAACACCACGCCTATCCGCAGCACAACGCGGCGCACTTGGTCTAAGGGGCGTATGCTTGTTCCCACGCTTGGGTTGTTTGGCTCAAAAAACTGTCGTCGGCGGGTGGGTCATTCTCCGTCATAGGGCGGTCGCCGCTGTTGCCGTAATAACCCGTTGCCGAACCGCCAATAAAAGTGCGCACTTGGTGCTGGGGCTGTTCGCGCAGATAGGTGCTTAATAAGGCGATGCCCCTTGTGCGGCTACTCAGCAATTCGGCTTTGCGCGACGTAGTCCAACGGCAGTCGGCAATGCTCGCTCCTGCCAAATGCACTATCGTCGAGACCTTAGAATCTATCGCATCAGGGTCGATATAGTTTTGGTCTATATCCCAACGATAAGCGGGAAATTCGGCACTTGTATTGCGGCGACGACTTGGGTGGCGCACGCCATAGGCCCTGCTCGCGCAGCAAATAACTTAGGCGGCTGCCAATTAAACCCGTACCGCCCGTAATAAGTATGGTGTTGTTCATTATTATAGGTAAACGATTTAAAAAAGTCAAATATAGTAAAATATTCGCGTAAATTTGTGTAATTCGTGGCAACTTTTTTACATTTTGTTTTAACAATCAATTTATCTATAATAAACGAAAATGCCGCCGATATAATTTATTATCAGCAGCATTTTTTTGAAAGGGGTATGAGTTTGGCTAAAATCTACATACAGCAACAGTAGTACACAATACAAATAGCAACAAGGCTATTATTTCGTAGCAGGAGCCTGCACACGCACCAAACTATCGAATATTTTTTTGAAACTTTCGGCGCGGGCAATCATTTCTATACCGCTTTGCACGTCTTGGGTGCCAAAGTCGGTTTCATACAAATACTGCGTATTTTCGATAGTACCCTTAGCTACATGAATGAGGCGTTTGTTGTAATAATAGTAGCGCGATGCTGCATCGGTCGCATTAGCTACGTTATATTGATACATACAAAGGCTGGTATTGCCTTGTTCGTCATACAAGAAATCGGTATAGGCTTGTCGGCTGGCTATTTCCGATAGTACGATAACTTTTTTCAGGACGGGCAAGCCCTCGCGCAAGTCAAAATAAAAATTGATGTTTTCTTGGTACTTACTCAATCCACCCCATATTTTAGCCCCTGCATCAGCACTATTTAGGGTCAGGCGGTGGGTATAGAGTTTGTTGGCAGAAATGGCTTCGTTGACCGTACCATTAAAGTTGCGGATACCTGTCATTTGGTTATCTACGGCTTCGCGCTGTTTTTCGGGGGTGTCCTGCGCAAAGACATTCATACCCGAAAGCATACCCGCTAGCAAGCAGCAGATAAAAAGGATTTTTTGAACATGATATATTTTTGATTTTATGATGTTTGTTGATGCGTTACCGAAATACTTGACCTATCGTATAACGCATAATTATTAGCAAAATTACGGCTATTCGGTGTAATTGGTATAATTTTGGCTGTAAAATTTATGCCCTTATCAAAAGGCAATGACCACAAGAGTGCGTCAGCGTCTTAAAGGCATCAATAAAGAGTAGGTGGTTTGACTAAATCACTTTTCGTAACTCTATTTAGCCTTGTAGGGAGAACTAATCGAATATACAGCGATGTCAGGCATTATTAGACAAGTATTGCTCATTACCCCATACCCAAAACCCTATACCCTAAATAGTTACCACTTTTCCATCGCTTAACCTCTTGCTTTAACTAATGTATCGTTTATACTATTTTTTATGGTTACTGCTCTTGTTTAGCCCCTTGCACCTGCGGGCACAAGAAACAGTATTGCGCGGCAAGGTATTAGATGCCGCTACCGATGCCCTCATTCCGTTTGCCACCTTGGGTATTGCAGGAAAAACGGGCACTGTCTCGAACGAAAATGGCGAATTTGAACTGCATCTACCCAATGATATGCGCCAAGATAGTTTGACCGTCAGTTCAATAGGTTATTACAACCAAAGCTACTCGCTTATAGACCTCCAAAATCCGCAAGCGTTTAATGTGCGCCTCCAAGCTCGCGCTTATTTCCTGACCGAAGTGGCTATCCTAAAAGCCCGCCTCAGTGCCGAAGAAATTGTACAAAAAGCCATCGACCGAATAGGACAAAACTATATAGACCAAGCATTTATGGGCGATGGATTTTATCGCGAATACTTTAAAGAAAATGGGCAATATGCCGCTTTTGCCGAAGCTGCTCTCACCGTTTATGACCTCAACGGTTATGGGCGCGTAGCCAACGACGAAACCAAAAAAAAGGAAATCGTACAGCTCAACGAAATGCGTGTGAGCGATATTTGCAACAAGGGCAATTATGTATTGTATATAGATATAAATTATGCGTTGCGAGGCAATATGCTGCGCAACGCCGATTATTGGCAACGCTATTTTAAGCGCGGCAAATACCATACCGAATATTTGCAAATAGACAGCATCACGGCTGCCGACCGCGATACCGTTTTTTGTATCGGATATAAAATGCGCAGCAATAAATATGGCACTTATGAAGGTAGGTTGTTTATACGCACCAAAGATTATGCCGTATTGCGCATAGAACTCACCGCTATCAATTCGCTTCGGGGAAGAGAAGAAAACGGCGCACCCTATAAATCGAAAGCCATCATGACTTATCGCGAGCATCAAGGCAAACTATACCTCAATTATCTGAATGCCAGCCACGAGGTATCGTACCGAACCAACGACGCACAAACCTATAATCTGGTGTTTTTTTCCGAACTATTGATAAATAATGTTCAGACAAATAGGGTACAGCCGCCACCGCCCCAAGCCACTATGAACGAAAAAAGCATCTTTTATCAACCTCGATATCGCAGCTACGACCCCGATTTCTGGACTAATTATAACCTATTCGAAGACTCGGAGGCAAACGACAGCATCATAGCCGATTTAGAGCAACAACGCTCGCTCGAAATACAATACCGCGCCAATGGCAAAATGAAAACCCAACGCTACAACAGCAAAGGAGATTAGACCAAAATAGCTTTATGCCACAAAATTGGGGTCGATATGCCGTGCGATTTGCTCGCGTAGCTGCTCGACGTTGAGCCATTGGTCGTTAGTGCCCGAATTGTAGGTAAAGCCAAACGGTACGGCTTTGCCGTTCTTGGCATCGGCATATTGTTCTTTGTCCAACGCGCGGTCGAAGGGCAAATAACATAACAATAATCCAATTCGAGGGTATGATACGAATCGGTCTCCGTTATCAAGTCTTCGTGCAATTTTTCGCCTGGACGTATGCCTACAATACGCTGTTCGCATTGCGGTGCTACGGCAGTAGCTACGTCCGTAATGCGGTATGACGGAATTTTGGGTACAAACAACTCGCCGCCCCAAGCATGTTCGAGGGCATATAGCACTAATTCCACGCCTTGTTCGAGCGATATATTGAAGCGCGTCATATCGGGGTGGGTAATGGGCAATACGCCTTTCTGCCGTTGCTCCAAAAAAAACGGAATGACTGACCCACGCGACCCAATGACATTGCCATATCGCACAACAGATAGCGCCAAATCGCGGCTACCTTTCATATTATTGGCGGCAATGAACAACTTGTCAGAGCACAACTTAGTAGCTCCGTATAAGTTGATGGGTGCGGCTGCCTTGTCGGTCGAGAGGGCTACTACCTTTTTGACCTGATTGTCTAAGGCGGCATTAATGACATTTTCGGCACCCCAAACATTGGTTTTGATGCACTCCATCGGGTTATACTCGGCGGCGGGTACTTGTTTGAGGGCAGCGGCATGTATGATAATGTCTATCCCTTCGCAGGCGCGTTGTAGGCGGTGGGCATCGCGCACATCGCCAATAAAGTAGCGAATAGCGGGATAACGCGCCGCCGAAAATACCTGCGACATCTCGAATTGCTTCAACTCGTCGCGCGAATAGACCACCAAACGCTTCACATTAGGATAGCGGTGCAGCACCATCTCGACCATCTTTTTGCCAAACGAGCCGGTGCCGCCCGTTATCAGTATGGATTGATTGTTTAAATCTAACACTTTTTTTGACGCTTAAAATACTTCGTTTAATTTATTTACTTCAAAATTATATATTAAAGACTATTGGTAGGCAATAAACATACCACTGCTCGCCTTTTTATGATTATGAAGTATTTTTTGTTTTTTTAGCCCAAAGCTATAATGGGAGTATTGGGAAAATTGCGCAATTGCTCTATAAATTGCCGCACCGAAGAAAACGACACCACTTTATCGCTAAAATAGCTCAAAGCATTTGCACGTTCTACTTCGTTGGCTTCGAAGTGCGATAAGATATTATTGAGGTGCATTTTCATGTGTCCTTTTTGTATACCTGTGGTGACTAAGGAGCGCACCGCTGCAAAATTTTGTGCCAAACCTACCGAAGCCATAATGTGCATAAGGGTTTCGGCATCGGGGTTGCCCAACAATTCGAGCGAGCGTTTGGCTAATGGGTGTATTTTGGTCAGCCCTCCGATAGTGCCTACTGCCAAAGGTACTTCCAACTCAAATCGGAAAGTATTGCCCTTTATCTCGGCGTGGCTCAACGAAGCATATTTTCCGTTGCGGGCGGCGTAGGTGTGCCCGCAAGCCTCGATAGCTCTAAAATCGTTGCCCG
Source organism: Sphingobacteriales bacterium (assembly GCA_016711295.1). Classification (GTDB taxonomy): domain Bacteria; phylum Bacteroidota; class Bacteroidia; order Chitinophagales; family UBA2359; genus JADJTE01. Next base: position 27,726 of record JADJTE010000021.1, read on the forward strand.
TAGCAATGACCACGGCATCAATGCCATTATAAATGCCTTTGTTGTGTGTAGTAGCGCGATAAGGGTCGTTCTCGGCGATGCGCACGGCACGCACAAATTTTTCGGCAAATTCGTAGGCGTTCAAGTCGCCGCAGCAGCCCAATTGGTCTATATCGCAAGTCACCCAAGCCTTTACTAAGCAGTCGGGTGTATAATTCGACAGAATAGCCATAATGATTTGCAAATCGCGCTCGCGCTCGTCAAAGTCGTCATAACATTCGGCTTCTTGCACTAAGGTTTGGGCAAAACTTTCGAGTACCGAATTGATAAAATTAGCCCCCATAGCATTGCAGGTATTAAAACTGACTTTCAGTTGATAATAACCGCTCTCTATTTCGGGCATATACAATAGCTCTATTTGCGTGATACCGCCGCCGCGCTCGTCCATATTAGCGGTAATCGGGCGCACACTATCCATCAAATAAGGACGCAAGTAATTGATAAATCCGTACATCTTGATGGGGTCGCCTTCCCAAATAAAATGGACGTGCCCTAATTTGGTCATACTGCTTACCTCGGCATGAAAGCCGCCGCGCGTGTACCAAAATTTAGCCCCGCTTGATGCCGCCGCCACCACCGAACTCTCTTCTATCACCATCGGGACGCAATAGATGAGGTTGTTGATGATAAAATTGGGTGCTACGCCATAAGGCATATAAAAATTGGTAATGGTATTTTCGCTGATACCGTCAAATAGGCGTTGCGCCTCGACATTGGTATGCCAAAAGCTGGCAAACTCGCGAGCTACCTCCATCGGGTTAGAGGTAAAAAAATGCTTGGCTAACCATGCCAATTTTTCGGGTTTTGAAAATTTGAAAACCCCGCAATCATTTTGTCTTTGGTCTTCATTGTTTGAGACTAAAAAAATGAAAAACAAGCCGCAAAAGTAAAACTAACTATTGTGATTTAGCACAATTAAACGTTTTTTTGCCCAAAAATAGCGCATATCCCCCTCCAAACCGCTAATATAACCCGTCGGGCAATAGCTAAGGTGGGTAAATCGCACTTAAATACGCTTATCTTACACGCAAAGGTACGCTAAAGTTCAAACAATCTTTCACTATTTTCAGAAAAAATTGAAAGATTATTTTTCGATAAACCTATCACTATGCACTTAGGCAGCCTACTTCATGCCCAATAACGCCATTTATTGCCAAAATAGCCCTATTTTTGCGGCATAACCCTAAAATATCAACTCCTAACCTAAGAATCTCAAAAAATTAATAACTTTCTATTTGTTATGCTCACAGCCATTTCGCCGATTGACGGCAGGTATCGGCGCAGTACTGCTGCCTTAGCTGATTATTTTTCGGAATACGCCCTGATTAAATACCGCCTTTGGGTAGAGGTTGAATACTTAGTTGCCCTATCCGAATTGCCACAACTGCCCTTAGCGGCGGCTTTTGACCGACAACCTAACTGGCGCGAAGCCTTGCGCCAAATTTGCACGCGCTTTACGCCCGACGAAGCCCAAAAGGTAAAAGACATCGAAAAAACGACCAATCATGACGTAAAAGCCGTAGAATATTACCTCAAATCACAATTGCCCGAAGGCATTATAGCACAATACGCCGAATGGGTGCATTTCGGCTTAACCTCGCAAGACATCAATAATACCGCTATACCGCTGTCGTTACAAGCATTTTTTACCGAACAATACCAACCCGCTTTTGCACAATTGACGGACATATTGGACGACCTAAGCCAACGTTGGGCTGATGTGCCCATGCTATCGCGCACACACGGGCAACCTGCTTCGCCTACCTTGCTGGGCAAAGAGATAGCCGTATTTGTAGAACGCCTGCGCGGGCAATTCGCCCAAGTAGAAGCCGTACCATATAGCGCAAAATTTGGCGGAGCAGTAGGCAATTTCAACGCCCACTACGCCGCCTACCCACAAGTTGATTGGCATGACTTTGCGCAACACCTATTGAGTAGCTGGGGGCTTAAACGCAGCTACCCCACTACCCAAATAGAGCCTTACGACAATATAGCCGCTCTGTGCCATGCGTATGCCCGCATCAATACCATTTTGATTGATTGTTGTCGTGATATGTGGACTTATATCTCGCTCGATTATTTCAAGCAAAAAATTGTAGCAGGCGAGGTAGGTTCGTCGGCAATGCCCCACAAGGTAAATCCCATCGATTTTGAAAATGCAGAGGGCAATTTTGGCATTGCCAACGCCTTGTTCGAGCATTTTGCCGCCAAATTGCCCATCTCGCGCCTACAACGCGACCTCACCGACTCGACAGTACTGCGCAATATAGGTGTGCCGCTGGCGCATACAATTATCGGAATAAGCTCGTTGCAAAAGGGTTTGGGCAAATTATTGCTCAACGAAACCGCCCTACACCGCGATTTAGACCAACATTGGGAGGTACTCGCCGAAGCCATTCAGACTATCTTGCGCCGCGAACAATATGAACAACCCTACGAAGCCCTAAAAACCCTGACGCGCAACCACGAGCGCGTAACACCCAATTTGCTGCACCAATTCATCAGACAATTGCCTGTCAACGACACCCTCAAAGCCGAATTAGAGCAATTAACGCCTTTTAATTATACAGGACGCTGGCGGTAGTTAGGAAAGTATTATGTCTATCTCCTAAAAGGATTGGGCTTGTATTTCAAATAATGCTGCATTCATTTGCGCAAGATGCACCATCTGGCAGGGGCTAGCCAAAAAATACAGGAGTAAATGGGGCTGCGGGGTGGCATCTGCTATAGCAAAGGAAAATATCTAAAATAAGGAGCATAAACTTTAATGCCTCTGTACTACAATTATGCTAAAAAGCCTATCTTTGCCTTGCCAAACAAGGCATTATTTTGTAAAATGTATCTCACGAAGAATCGTCTAATTCTAAAAAAATATGCGAATAACCAGCATCAATCTCAAAAATATCGGCGTATTCACGGATACACGTATTGATTTTCAACCCTGCCCAGTAGAAGGTAAGGCAGAAATCCATATTTTTACCGGAACAAATGGGAGCGGAAAAAGTACGGTGCTAAAAGCATTGGCAGCAGCGTTTGAACAAGTTGCTACGATACCTGACAACTCGTTAGTATGCCCAACCGATACCAATAACCTGACCAAGTATATGCGTACTAAAGGCGAGTCAAGTAGCGCAACTGTTTGTATTGAGGAGAAAGAAAAGCCTTATTGTATTACTTATCATAACTGCCCGCATGGCCAACCGCATATACATCTGACCAGCAACGAACCAGAAAGTATCAAAATTGGTAGGCTTGCACTTGCTATGAATTATAGTATAACAGGAAAAGTGTTTACAAGTTCCCTTTTTGCCTATTCAGGTTATCGGTCTATCAACTTTTCAAATAATAGAGTTGGTATGATTCAAAATAGCAGAAACCCTTTGTATCAATCTCTGGAATTTATAAAGGAACCAAATGCTGCTTATACGATAGAAAACTGGATAAAAGCCTCCCTCTTAAAACGCGCTTATGCAGAAAGAGAAGAATTAGTCCAAAAACAAACTAATTACAATGATATAATAAAAAAATTAGAATATGCTATTTCTGAATTGATGGGCAAGTCTGTTCAGTTTAGATTAGATGCCTCAATACGAAATCCTATTATTGTTTATGATAATAGAGAACACAATTTTGAGGTCTTGCCCGATGGTTTAAAATCATTTGTTAGTTGGTTAGCCGACCTTTGTATGCGTTTAGACGATATGGATTGGGTTGACGATATTCCCATTTTTGAAAGAAATATTATTCTGTTTTTAGACGAAATAGAAGTACATCTACACCCCGAATGGCAGCGAAAAATCTTGTTTGTGGTCCAAAAACTATTCCCTAATGCACAAATTTTTATTTCTACTCATTCGCCATTTGTTGTCAATTCGGTTGACGGCGCATGGGTCTATAGTTTGGAAGTGAGTAATGGCGAAGCGAAAGTGCGCAAAACCACGCTTTCTCAAGACGGGCATAGCATAACCAATGTTTTGCACGATATTTTCGGAGTAACAGAGATGTTTGGACTGCAAGTAGCAGAAGAATTGCAAGCCTTCTATGCCTTGCGCGACAAAGCGCAAACCGATAATCTAAGCCAAGCAGAGGAAAAAAACTACGAGGTTTAGCCAAAAAATTAGCCAAAGAAGGCACCGAACTACAAATCATCATTCAGTTTGAACTTAAACAAATCAGCCGACAAACACAAAAAAACTATGCCTTATGATGCCACAAGAACGCCCCCAAGCACCCGATTTTTTGACCCAAGAAACTACTACTTTAAGATGGGGCAAAATAGAAAATCAAGAAAAATGGGGCTTGCAGTACCAAGCAAAATTAAACCACCCAAACAAAAAGAATGATTTTCAATGGGCTACTTATCAAGGGAAGCGTGTAAATTCCTTGTTGGCCCCGCTTTTACGAAAAATTACAAATAATCATTGCTCGTTCTGCGATATTTTCCTTTGCAACAAAGTGGCGGGACGATTGAGCACTTTAGACCCAAAAAGCAATTTCCACTACTCTCTCATGTTTGGGAAAATCTATTTTACTGCTGTCACAGATGTCAAGAAAAAGGCGAAAGATTCGATGGCACTCTACTCAAAGCAGACGAAATAGATTATCAATTCGACACTTTTTTTGCAGAACAAACAACAAGCGCATTTTTATCCAAGCTAACCCACGTGCTAATACCACCAACCAAGAGCGTGCCCAAACAACCATTGATTTATACGGTCTGAATAAATTTGAACGCCCTGAAGCCCGTGGCTCACCTTGGGCATAATTTCAAGACTGTAATAATCCTATTGTTGAGGACTTTTCCTATCGGTTTTTATTCTTGTAGTACTTTCAAGACCTGTTCCTGCAAATCAGGGAACTTGAAACAGTGAACTACCACAAACCATACCCGACAATGCAAACAAAAGAGCAAGCCCTACAAAAAATAAAATCGTTAGTGCAGCGATTTGACGCACAAAAAGAAGATTACAAAAGCAAAACCTATAACGAAACCCAAACAAGGCGCGATTTCCTTGACCCTTTCTGGAAAGCACTTGGCTGGGACGTGGACAACGAAAACGGACTCCCCGAAAGTTATCGCGAGGTAATTCACGAAGACCGTGTGAAAGTAGGCAATGCTACAAAAGCCCCCGACTACTCTTTTCGACTGAGTGGCGGAAAACGACTCTTCTTTCTGGAAGCCAAAAAGCCAAGCATCTTCATCAAAGACGAAATTGCACCCGCCTACCAAATTCGGCGATACGGGTGGAGTGCCAATATGCCCATTTCGGTTATCATGGACTTTGAAGAGTTTGCTATCTACGACTGCACCACAAAACCAAAGGAAACCGACAAAGCCAGCAACGGACGAATAAAATATTTGACATATGACAAATACATTGCCGAATTTGATTTTATTTGGGATACGTTCAGCAAAGAAAAAGTCCTGAAGGGCAGTTTGGACAAATACGCCATTAGCAACAAAAACAAAAAAGGCACTACCACCGTCGACCACGAGTTTTTGCTCTCACTTGATAAATGGCGCGTTGAACTGGCACTCAATATCGCGCTACGCAACAAACACATCTCCGAGGAGGAGCTAAATTTCGTAGTGCAACATACCCTCGACCGCATTATTTTTCTGCGCATCGCCGAGGACAGCAGTGCCGAACGTTACGGCCAACTGCTCGAAACCCTTAACAGCGGAAATCTGTACCAAAAACTTTTGGAATGTTTTTACACTGCCGACCAAAAATACAATTCGGGGCTTTTTGATTTTAAAAAAGACAAAATAAGTAATAAAATCTCAATAGATGGCAGCGTTATCAAAAATATTATTACTGAACTCTATTACCCTATTTCGCCTTACGAATTTTCGGTTCTGAGCGTCGAAATTCTGGGAAGTGCCTACGAACAATTTTTAGGCAAACAAATTACGCTATCTGCAAATGGGACAGTTCAAATTGACGAAAAACCCGAAGTGCGCAAAGCGGGCGGTGTTTATTACACACCGCAATATATCGTTGATTATATCGTAAAAAATACCATCGGGAAACTGCTTGATACTTCTGTAGGCTCGTCATTAACGCCAAAAGAAATAAGCAAAATTAAAATTGTCGATCCCGCCTGCGGTAGTGGTAGTTTTCTGATTGGTGCATACCATTTTTTGCTCTCTTGGCACAAAGATTTTTATACACAAAACGGAGTTTCGACTTCGCTCAACGCTCGAAGCAAAAAGGATAATGTTCTAACCCCAACAGGCGAACTCACGACCGCCGAAAAAAAGCGTATCTTGCTCAATAATATATTCGGCGTGGATCTGGATAGCAACGCCGTGGAAGTGACCAAACTCTCCTTGCTCCTCAAATGTATGGAAGGCGAGACCAAAGAAACAATTGAAGCGCAAGCCAAACTCTTCCACGACCGAATTTTGCCAACCCTCGACAATAATATCAAAAGCGGAAATAGTTTGATAGATCTGGATTATTACGACCATGAATTAGATTTTGGCGAAGAACGTAAAATAAAACCCTTCTCTTGGAAAAATGCTTTTCCTGACATCTTCCAGCAAGGCGGTTTTGATTGCGTCATCGGCAATCCTCCGTATGTGAAAGTTTCCGACAAAAAGATTTTTGATTATTTCAACCGAAAATTTATTCATCAAGATTACCAACAAGATTTGTATCTAATTTTCCTTGAACAATACAAGTATCTGCTCCAACCAAAGGGAAAGCTAGGTGTCATTATTCCCAACACTTGGTTGCAAAGCATTAAATTTTGTAATATAAGAAAATATTTAACAACCGAATATGTTTGGCAAAAAATATTACACATTAACGAACATATATTCAAAGCAGTGGTAGATACACACGTCCTGGTCTTTGAAAAATCTAAACCCAAAAATAACGAAGTGGTAATCGATATATTTGAGAAAAACATATTCAATGAACATCAAAAAATCAAACAAAATTCTCTACCAAACAACGGTGATATTATCAATATACTAACAAAAGAAAATGATAAAAATTTGTTTGAGAAAATTAAAGAGCTTTCAAACCCAATTCAAGAAATAAGCACGGTCTATAATGGGGTAAAACCATTTGAAAAAGGTAAAGGAAACCCGCCGCAAACCGCAGACATAATGCAAGCAAAACCTTATGTTGCAGAAAATCAAGCAAAGCCTAAAAAAGGCAAAAACTGGCTACCTTTGTTACGAGGTAGTCTCATAAACCGCTACACCAATTTTTGGGATGAGAATAGTTGGATTGATTACGGTGTTTGGCTCGCGGCACCAAGAGATCCGAAAGTTTTTGATGCGAAAGAAAAAATTGTAGTTCGTCAAACAAGCGACAGAATTATCGCAACACTAATTGGTGCAAATATAATTTGTAGAAATAATTTACATGTTATTATCTCAAATAAACTGAATCACAGCTTATTCTTGGACTTTAAACGCTAAACTCATAGACTTCTATTATTTTCAAATCAATCCCGAGCGCGGTGAAGCCCTAGCAGAAGTAAAAAAAACACATATGTTGAGCAGTTGCCCATTCCCAAAAATATTTCCAAAAACCAAGAAAGCGAAATCATCAAATTAGTTGAACAACTTTTGCAACTCAACAAGGACAAGCTAAGGGTACATTTAGCGAGTGAAAAGGAGCGAATAGAGAACCGTATCTTATATGCAGAAAATAAAATCAACCAACTCGTTTATGACCTTTACGAGCTAACCACCGAAGAACGACAACAAATTGAGGCAAGCTGACAAAAAACACAGCCGACGGGCTGCCAATGGCGGCAAAACGTAACTCCAAAATATCAGATTCGGACATTCTAAAATAGAGCCGGGTACTGTAATGTCGGGTGTCCAAGGCAGAAATTATATAGTATACCAAATTGCCTTTTAGCAAAGGCATGGTATGCGAAGTAAGATTACCCCGCCCCACTAAGAGCAAAAACAAATAGCGTTGCCTTTGTACTACCTAATTAGTACGCAAGCAACGCCATAGAGTGGAGTGTGGATAAAAAATGGGGACGAAAAGCGTGTGAAGTGAGTTAGGCTGCAAAAATAGCTTCGAGGCGGGCAGTGTCGTAATAGCAACGTCCGCTAATTAGCTGCTCGTCAGAGAAACGCCAGACCATTACCCAATCTAATAGGCACGATTTGCCTGTGCTTCGGTGCGTAACGCCGTGCTTGCCCGTGGCAACTACTATATCTCTTTCGCTGGTGTAATCTGCTACTTCCCAATGAGTGGTTTGGCTATTTTCGTTAAGTAGCTGGAGAAAACTGCCAAAACCAGTGCGTCCTATGAAAGTACCTCCTTGGCGGGTAATGGCGCGGTCGCTGGGGTCGGTCCAAGAAAAATTGTCGGCAACTGATGATAGGATAAAGGGTACATCGCCTTGCGCAAATGCGCTGTAAAGTGCAGCGATGGTGTCTGAATGGCTCATAAAAATAGAGGAGTTAAATGAGTGATGTGTTAGTTGATTTTATATGCCATAACTTACGATAGTCCTTACTTATACGGTTTTCGCAACACTATTTTTGCTCAAAAAAATACCGCCGACTTCTCCAAAGCAAGAAAAAATCGGCGGTAAGTTGTATAATTTGGGCAGGTCTATTCCACTTTTACGCGAATGCCCTCGGAGTGACTCGTAAATTCAGGGGCATACATGCTTTGCATGGTGGTTATGCCATTCGAGAAATTGCCTTTGTGCGATACGCGCAAGGGATATTCAAATACGTAGGTGCCTTTGGGCAGCCAGTGCATAAAGAAATTGGTAGCTGCATCTTTGGTGCTTTCGTAATAGCCCAAGCCGTCTTGCCAACGGTATCGCGACAATACATTGGTAGGTTCAAACCCCGCAGCACGCATATCTTTGAGGTGTACATATTCCATATCTCTATCTACTCGTATCTCGATGCGCACTTTTAGCATATCGCCTACTTTTAGTTTCGCGCCGTTGCTAAGGGGCTGGAGTTGTAAACCCGACTTGGTAGCTGTTTCTTTGAATAGTTGTTTGGTGATGGTGAGGGGTGTCTCGGCGCGGGTTATTTTGTCTAATTGTTCAAAATATTGCCAATAGACTGCTCCCCAGCTCACACCTTCGTCCTTTTGGTCACGCTTATATTGCCCATATTAGCTGTTATGTCAGGGGCATCCCAACGAGTTTTGTAGTAGCCTGTGCCCGCTTCTAATTTTAGGTCGGGCTGGCTTTTGGGCAGTTGGTGGCTGCCTATCACCACTTCTACAATGTCTTTGCTCGCCAGCCATTTGCCACCGCGCAGCAATAAGGCATAGCAGGCTTCGGCTGTGGCTTTGGTCGTTTTCCAGTCTTGGGTTTGTTTTTGTTTGAGCAACCACACTTTTAGTTCATTGACAGTAGTGGCATCGTTGCTTACTTCGTCAAAGGCTTCTATGGCTAAGGCTTGGTTTCGATGGGTGCTTGATACCAATACCAACCACCTCTGTTATCCTTGAAATACATACCCATTTCTTCATTTTTTGACGGTATTTTGTCGCAGCGATTTTATGATGTCTTGGGCTGTTTTATTGTCGCCGTTATCTTGTCGGTGCAAGGCAAGGGCGGTCATAGCATTCATATACGTACCTTTGTTGAGCCAATATTTTTCGGATTGCCCTTTGTAGTAGTTAAATGCTTTCTGGTGGGCATCGTCGAGGGGCAGGTCACGGAAAAAGCTACGTGTATAGAGGTAATGCAGTAGCGTATAGCCCGTATGGTCTTCGCTTAGGTTAGCTTTGTTGCGTATCAGCCAATCGTAATCTTCTTGCATTTTTTGGTCTAATACCCTCACCGCACGCTGCAACATAGCCCAAATTTCGGGGTTCTCGCGCACGGTACGCACGCCTAAGCGGTCGAGGTGTCCTAATCCGCAAACGATGTGTTGGGTGATATAGCGGTCGTCGGGCATACCGGGAAACCAAGTCCAGCCGCCGCTTGGGGTTTGCCGTTTGAGCAATTCTTTTTCGGCTCGTTCCATCTCGCTCGACATGCGTTCTAAGTCGAACAGTAGCCCTACGCGGCGTTTGCGTTCGGCTTCGTCTTTGGCTTGCATGACCCAAGGCGTTTCTTCGAGCATCACTTGTTTTAGTTCTTGGTTTTTTTCTAAGTTCGACAGCAAAGCCCCTGCCGCGTCTTTTCCCTTGGCAGATTCGGCAGCGGCGCGGGCTTCTGCCAGCCACGTATCGAATACTTTTTTAATATCGGGGCTGCTATTCGCCACATGCTGAGCGATGCTATTGGCATAATAGCGCGAAAAAATTTGTTCGGTACATTCGTAGGGATATTCCATCAAATAAGGTAGTGCTTGTACGGCATACCATGCGGGGTTTGATGTCATTTCTACGGTCAGGCTGTGGTGCGACAAGGTATTAGAGGCATCGGCTTTTGCCAAATTGTCGAATTTGAATTGTCGGCTCGTTGCGCCGCGTATGGGTAGGGGCATACTTTCCGTTACCAACATGCGGTTGGTGAGTATAGGCAGGGGCGTTTCTTCGCCGTCCGATACTTTGCCCGATTTGGCTACCATACGGCAGACCACAGCAGGAATGTCGGCGGGTATTTGTATCGACCATTCGACGGCTGTACTTTGTTTTGCCTTGGCGGTAAATGGCAATACATTGTTGGTGTTTTTCAGGGCTGCATCGATGGGCTGCATCGTTGTGGCATCGAACAATTGTAATACGGCTTCGCCTTTCAGGTCTTGTTCGGTGAGGTTGGCAATTTTGGTGCTTAGGTACATTTGGTCGCCTTCGCGCAGGAAGCGCGGCAGATTGGGTTGTACCATCAAATCCTTTTGGGTGATGGTACTTGCGTCTATCTGTCCTATTTTGGCATCTTTTGTATGCGCCAAGCCCAGAAGCCGCCATTTAGTTAGGGCTTCGGGCATGGTAAATGCCATAATTACTTCTCCTTTTTCGTTGGTGCGCAATTCGGGCATAAAGAAGGCTAATTCTTGTAGGTTGCTGCGCACTTTTACGTCGCCGAAATCGGTAGCTGTCTTTTTATCGCCGCCTACTTTCACCACCTCATTGCTTTCGCAACGGGGCCGCCATTTTAGCTTCTTCTTTGCGCCATGTCTGCCATTTCGCCGTTTTTCATGGCACCACCTACGGGTGCGGGCATCGCTGCGGGCGCACTTTTATATACTCTACCGTCGTCCATATTGCGACTGCGTCCAAAGGCGCGTGTTTGCATGGCATAATGGCGATAGCCTCCACCGTAGCCCAGATTAAATCCAAACCAATTGAGGTAGTCGTATTGTAGTGTTTCGTAGTTGCCGCCGTAGTTGTTCCAGCCGTCGGCGAGCAAGTTAGACTGGCCAACCGAAAAGCCGTGGTCTGGCGACACATTGCCCCAATTGCCATAGCTTGGATATAGGTCTAAGCGACCGAATTGGTGGGTGATGAATTCGTCTAAGGAGGCATCATATAAGGTAGCTACCATTTCGGCGGCTACTTTCTCGCTTTTAGCTCCGCTGATTTTGAGCCGCCATTCTTCGGCTTGTCCTGGGTATAGTTTGGAGCGGAAGCTCTTTTTCGATGGTCAATTCTTTGTTTGTCCAAGGCACTACTACGGTATAGGTTTGCTGTTGGAAGCGGTTGAGGCGTACCGATGCCAAGCGTATGCCAAAGCCCCCGCGCCAATCTTCGGGTATTTTTTGGATAGTTGTTGTAGCGATTCGCTTGCCGATAACCATTCGTGGCGTATATCCGTTTGGTTTCGGCTTATTTCTATCCATATCTTGGCATCTTTCGCGCTGCTTCCGTAGGCGAGCAGAGCGGTTTCGGCGGGTTCGAGGGTAGTTTTGTCCATTATCGACCATAGCAAGGCTGTTTCGGGCATTTTGGAGTCGCTTGGGTCGTAGAGCGTAAACAATTTTTTCCAAGTTACTTTTTCGCCGAACTTGTCTTTGCCCGTTATTTCTAATACATATTTGCCTACTTTGGCAGCACGCAATGAACTTAGGTTGATGGTGCTATCAGTAGCTGTATTGATGTTTTTATCTAATAATGTTTCGCCGCGTTTCCAAGTAGCGTAGTTGTCTTCGTTGTCATACACGTCGTTCGGGAAATAGCGCACAAAGTCGGGTTCGGTCATCAAAAATTTGTCGGGGCGTTGCCATAAGCGTGGGCGCAGTAGGCGCTTGGGTTGTTGTAGTTCATAGACCACTATATTGAGGCTGGCTGCTTCGGGCTGCCCGCTTAGATTGGTACTACTAATACCTATCACAGCATCGGGTTTGCGCTGGTTAAAATTGTCGCTTATATCGGCATTGACCAACAGCGATACGTAGCCAACTTCGACATTGGCGGGTTGGCTTCGGGTTTCGCCGTTTATATCAGTAACATCGGCGATGATTTGGTAGGTATATTGTGGTTTTTGTGTGGGGTCGAGTGTGAGGTCGGGCAATGCAGTGAATGTAACGCTAAAATTGCCGTCGGCATCGGTGGTAGTGGAGCCTTGCTCTATTTCGAGGGCGTTGCTGGCTGCGTCGGGGATACGCCACCAGCACCACCAGCCCCACCAAGGGAAACTGGCTGTGCGCACAACGCGATATTTGACCGTTGCCCCGTCGATATTATTACCTGCAAAAGCTTTGGCATTACCTTTGGCTGTAATACTTTCGCTGAGGCGGTAGCTACCTTTGATGGGCTCGAAACTGACGGCAAATTTGGGGCGTTTATATTCTTCTACCTGAAAGTTGGCACTACCATAGGCACTGCTAAGGCTAAATGAGCCGTTGAGCAGATTGCTGGGCAATACGAATTTGCCATTAAAACTACCATATTCATTGGTTTTGAGGTCGAGTTTGGCGGCTTCTTGGTGGTTTGCGTCGTAGAGCGTTACGGTCGTAGCTTGCCCTACGGCTACTTCGTGTTGGTTATTGGGTTTGAGCAATAGCGTAATGCCCTTGAAAAAGACGGTTTGCCCTGGTCGATAGATAGCTCGGTCGGTAAAAAAGAAAGTTTGGTGGCGGTCGTATTCGGTATATTCACCGTCTTGTCGTAGGTAGTCGTTATGTTCATACCTATCTTTTCCATTCTTAATAACTACTTTTAGGTTGCCGTATTGGTCTTTGGGTGCGGGTGCTTCGAACATACCGTTTTTATCGGTTTTTCCTTCGCTTAACCTTTGGTCTTTATATTGGTTGCTGCGGTAGTCCCATGTTTTCAAATAGGTTTCGTAGTCGATATTGGCTAAGGGATTGCCCGTATTGCGATGTACCGCGAGGTAGGTGGTTTTGGTATAGCTTGTTTCGCGGGTGAGCAGGGCTAAATTGGTCACGCTCATTCTTTGGGAGGCAAAAGCATTGTTTTTGCCCGACATATCTTCGGCAGTGCCTATCATAAGCAAATAGTTGCCAATGGGCAGGGCGGGTATTTTTATCTCGGTGCTATGGCGGTGCAGGTCGTCGTCTTTGGGTAGTTCTATTGTCCATTTTTCGTTGGGAGCCAAGGAGCGGTAATATTCTAATCGGTCTCTTTCTTCGCGCATAGCATCGGCTTTTTTGCTGATGTCGTCGGTTAGCAGCAATACGCGGGCATATACTTGATTGATGTTTCGATACGACACTAAGGCGCGTAGGGCTTGGTCGGGTAGGTTGGCTTGTTCGGCTTGAAACGACAGTTCTTTCTGGTTGATTTGTCGGGATAAGGCATCGCAATTTTTAGCTCCTCTCGTGCCAGCGTATTGTCGGGAGCTAGCATAGCATATTTCCAAGGCTTTTTTGTATTCGGTTTTAGCGGCGGCGGCGGGGCTATTGGCTTCGGGCAAAGGGGTCATATTCGGCGGCTTTATCGTAGTGCCATTGTGCCATAGGATAATATATTTCGGCGGCGGCTTTTTGTGCTTTGTATTGTTCGCTCATTACTTCTAAGGCTTTGAGATAGCGTTGGCTGCGGTCGGGCAGGGTGCTTTTTTGTTTGGCGTAGCTTAGGCGTTTGAGCGATACATCGATGAGGGCATCGGGTTGATTGTCGCGGAGGTGAGATTGCGAGAGTTGTTGTAACAATAGCAAGGCATAATATTTGACCGACAAGGGGTCGGTATTGCTCCATTGGGTTTGGGCAAAGGTTTTAGCATCGGCAAAAACGGCGGCATCGCTTATCTGAAATTGGTCGGCGGCTTTGGTAATGTCGGCTTGGTCGTTCATAAAATAATCTAAGGCGCGATGTGCCAAAAAGTCGTAGAGTGGAGGGCGCAACTTGCGGCTATCGTCGTCGCCATCTACCACAATAGGGTCTATGTCGGAGAGCGATATTTTTTGTAGTTGTTCGGGTTGTTGCAAGGCAGCCCTGTGCAGAGCGGTTATTTCGGTTGTAAAACGATTAGCGTCCCATGCCTTAAAATCGTCGCCGATACCTTGCGCGTCGCTGCGCTGCAAGATAGCATAACGTTGCGCCTCGAAGTATTGCCAATATGCTTCGGCTAATACTGATTGCAAAATAGGCTTGAGTGGTGCGGTTGTCGCCGCACTTATTTCATCGCGCAATGATTGTATAGCTTTGGTATCGCTGTTTTCTTCATTGTACGCACTAAATTTATAGCGGTGCAATAAAGCCTTGATTATCTGAACAGTATGGTTTTCTGCCTTAGCCCGCTCATAAATAGCTTGTACTAATTTCTGGGCATCTTCAGTCAAGCCGTTTTGTTCGGCTTTATCCACCTCTTTCCAAGCGGCATCGTAATTGCCGCCTCCAAGCAAATTATTTATCCACTTCATGTCGGTTTCGTTGTTGGGGTTAGTAGTATTAGTAGTGGTAGTGGTCGAGAGTGGGTCAGTTTTCGCTTCGCGATTACCGCAGCCACCTTCAAACGACATAGTTGCCCAGGCAAAAAAGAGCCATAAACAGCTCAAAACGGATTTTCTCATGATGTATGGTTTAGAATAAATAGACAATTTGAGAGGATATTGCCGCTCTTTCATTTGGACGGACAATATTAAGGCTTTTTGACAAAACTTAGACAATTAAGGGTCTTTTTTATTTTGAACCCCCTATATAACAATGCTTGCTTAGACCCAAAAGATGCCCCAAAGATTAAAAAAATAGGGCAGCAGCCCAAGTATTGCATACAATATCTGTAACTATTTAGGGTATAGGGTTTTGGGTATGGGGTAATGAGCAATACTTATCTAAGTATTAGCCCACAAACACAACCCTTTTACATACCTTTGCGTACTGATAAAGGGCATTTTGTTCAACCAATCATCCCCGTCCCCCTCATCATCTTCCACAAAAAAAATCGATGAAACACTTACCCTACTATGCGCAGCCGCCATGATGCCCCTTAACCTATGGGCGCAAACCGACCCCTGCCAAAACTTCGCTGCCAATTTTACGTTCGACCCGCCAGGCACTAACCTGAGCGTGGCGTTCATCAACCAATCAGATGGCGACTATACTAACATCGTTTGGACATTTGGTGACGGCAGCACCTCTACAGACCTACAACCCACCCACACCTACGCCGCCGTAGGCATGTACCAAATATGCCTGACGATAAGTAACGACTGGTGTGAAAGCAGCACTTGCAAAACTGTTCTCATAACTCCGCTTGTTGAACCCACTTGCGAAGCATTTTTTGCCTACCAAACCAACGGCTTGACCGCTACGCTAAACGGAAACGAATCGGGCGGAAGTGGCGAAATAATCGGCTGGCAATGGTGGCTGAACGGAACGATGATTGGAAACGAATCTACTTTGACATATACATTCCCCGAAGCAGGCGAATATTCGGTTTGCTTGGCTATCAATACCGCTGACGGCTGCACCGACGAATATTGCCACGAAGTAGTAGTAGAGGCTGAACCACAACCCTGCGAAGCATTTTTTAATATCGAAACCGATGGCTTGACCATTTGGCTAAACGGAAACCCAAGCTGCCCAACGACCTGTCCGGGATTCACTTGGAACTTCGGAGACGGAACTGCCAACGACGACAATTTTGAGGTGACGCATACCTACGAACAAGCGGGAACTTATACCGTCTGCCTACTCATTTGGAACAACAATACCGACTGCGAAGACGATTATTGCCAAACCATTACCCTGAACGAGACCACTACGCCCACTTGCGAAGCATTTTTTGCCTACCAAACCAACGGCTTGACCGCTACGCTAAACGGAAACGAATCGGGCGGAAGCGGCGAAATAATCGGCTGGCAATGGTGGCTGAACGGAACGATGATTGGCGACGGTTCTATATTAACCTATACATTCCCCGAAGCAGGCGAATATTCGGTTTGCTTGGCTATCAATACCGCCGACGGCTGCACCGACGAATATTGCCACGGGGTAGCGGTAGAGGCTGAACCTCAACCCTGCGAAGCATTTTTTAATATCGAAACCGATGGCTTGACCATTTGGCTAAACGGAAACCCAAGCGTACCCAACGACCTGTCCGGATTCACTTGGAACTTCGGAGACGGAACTGCCAACGACGACAATTTTGAGGTGACGCATACCTACGAACAAGCGGGAACTTATACCGTCTGCCTACTCATTTGGAACAACAATACCGACTGCGAAGACGATTATTGCCAAACCATTACCCTGAACGAGACCACTACACCCACTTGCGAAGCATTTTTTGCCTACCAAACCAACGGCTTGACCGCTACGCTAAACGGAAACGAATCGGGCGGAAGCGGCGAAATAATCGGCTGGCAATGGTGGCTGAACGGAACGATGATTGGCGACGGTTCTATATTAACCTATACATTCCCCGAAGCAGGCGAATATTCGGTTTGTTTGGCTATCAATACCGCCGACGGCTGCACCGACGAATATTGCCACGAAGTTGCGGTAGAGGCTGAACCACAACCCTGCGAAGCATTTTTTAATATCGAAACCGATGGCTTGACCATTTGGCTAAACGGAAACCCAAGCGTACCCAACGACCTGTCCGGATTCACTTGGAACTTCGGAGACGGAACTGCCAACGACAACAATTTTGAGGTGACTCATACCTACGAACAAGCGGGAACTTATACCGTCTGCCTACTCATTTGGAACAACAATACCGACTGCGAAGACGATTATTGCCAAACCATTACCCTGAACGAGACCACTACACCCACTTGCGAAGCATTTTGCCTACCAAACCAACGGCTTGACCGCTACGCTAAACGGAACGAATCGGGCGGAAGCGGCGAAATAATCGGCTGGCAATGGTGGCTGAACGGAACGATGATTGGCGACGGTTCTATATTAACCTATACATTCCCCGAAGCAGGCGAATATTCGGTTTGCTTGGCTATCAATACCGCTGACGGCTGCACCGACGAATATTGCCACGGGGTAGTAGTGAATAGTGGCGATGACCCATGTCCCACGCTTTCGGTCGATTTTACCTACGAATTTAACGAAAATCCCTTATCCGTCCATTTTATTCGATTTACAGAAGGCGCAGGTGCAGGGGCACAGTTCCTATGGGCTTTTGGCGACGGCAGCAATAGCACCACCAACAACCCCACCCACATATACACATCGGCGGGCACGTATAGCGTTTGTCTTACCGTAACCACGGATAGCGGCTGCACCGAACAATATTGCCAATTAGTAGTGGTTAGCGCAGCCACTGGCGAGTGTAATGCAAATTTCACCTATACTCTTAGCGACGGAATAGGTATATTCAGCGCAGCGGCTTCTACGAGCAATGGCAATATCATCGCTTATTCGTGGTGGCGCGGGAGTTCATTAGTGGGTATTTTGCCTACTGTTACACTTAATTTTGCCACATCAGGTACCTATAATATATGCCTGACCATTACGACCGATAATGGCTGCACCGATGAGGTTTGCCAAACGGTAGTAGTAACGGTCGAGCCGCCGCCCGCCAATGGCATGACTATCAATCCAAACATTATTTATCAAACCCTGCCCTTGACCATTGCTTTGCAAAACCCTCAAACCATAGCCGTAGCCTTATTAGACATTAATGGTCAGGTAGCCTACCAACAAAGTATTGCTATGGAAACAGGTGTCAACCAAAGCACGCTTGACATAAGCCCTCTCAGCGGGCATGTATTTTGTGCAAATCACCTTAGCCGACGGCACAATTCTAAACCGAAAAGTAATTATAGCCGATTGAGCATTTCGCTAAAATAGCGCGGCAAGGGAAATTTTCTGCCCAAAAACCTTTACCTTTGCCGCGCTAATAATATTTAGCCCCTAAAAACCACATCATCTAATTAAACTAACATGAGATTACGCCTCTGTGCAGCGGCATTATTGGTAGCCGCCTGCCTCACGACTGCTTGCGAAACCGATTTTGATGTTGCGGGCAATTGGAAAGAAACCATCATTGCCTATGGCTTGCTCGACGTAAGCCAACCCAAACAGTATATTCGCCTGAACAAAGCATTTTTGGGCGAAGATATCAATGCCAATGCCGTAGCCCAAATAGCAGATTCGGCGGCACTTATCGAACCCGTCACCGCTGTATTAGAGGTCTATAACGATGCCAATTATAACAGCCTCAGCACGACCTACCCACTCGCCAAAATCGATGCCATGCAAGAAGGCATTGTCAAAGACGATGGTACGTTCTATACTTCGCCCTACTATCTCTATACAACCGCCCAAGCACTTTCGAGCAGCAAATGGTATAACTTAAAAGTAACAACGGGCAAAGGCACAGAAATCAGCGCACGCACTTCGGTTATCGGCGATTTTCCGATAACACGCCCCTCGGCGGACAACGGGCTGAACTTATCGGACAGTACTTTCCTTTTGCGTTGGAAACACCACCCTGAATCGGCGTTTTATGACGGCGATATTATTCTCAAATTTGCCGAACTTCGCACCGATGCCTCGCAAGCTATCAAAAAAACAGTGCGCGTCAATGTTTTTACTAATTGGGAGCCTATCGGCGTACAAGCAAACGAAATTATCCGTTTCGATGTCAATGTACGCGACTTCTTTGCTGCTATGCTGCGCGATTTTGGTACAGAAGCCGCCAATGACCCTAACGTTATTCGCCGCGATTTAGAATATATTGATGTAGCTATTCATGCGGGCAATAAAGAATTGCAAACCTTTAATTCGGTAGCAAGCGCACAATTGGGCATCACCGCCAGCCAAAACCTATTGAGTTATACCAATATTGAAGGCGGTTTGGGTTTATTTGCGTCGCGTTACAGCAAACTTATCACCGACCTACCCGTAGAAGTGGTATCTTACGAACCGCTATCTTGTAGCCCCGAAGGTAAGCAACTCAAATTTACGCTCCACCCCAACGACGTGCGCTACCCATTTGCCTGCGACTAAGCACACACCCAACTTTTCCTAATTGTCATTGCCTCGCTTTTGTAGAAGTGGGGCAATGCCGCATTTAGGTCAGGAGTATGGGCATAGATTTAGTTTTTGTACCGCAAATATTCTATTCATGCAATACGCTGCGCTATTAATGCGTTTGTTGGTAAATAAATATTAGGCGAACTTACTCCCTCTAAATCCCTTGAATATAGGGCATATTCAAGCAATATCCTCTAAAATGATACATCTGCGTAACATGAATAAGAAACGCTCCTTCCTTTTATCCTCCATACTTACCTCTTATTTTGTATTCTTCGCATTTCTATTTCTACCTTTGTCTGTAGTCAGGGCGCAGAATGTAGCCCATTTTACCGATAAATTACAGCGTTTTTGGGTATTCGATGCGGGACAGTTCCATCGATTAGAACATTTGCCCGTAGCCAAAGTGCAGCAAGGCGGCAACTATGTCATTTACGAAGATCAATTGCATCAGGTAAAAGAATATAGAGGGGGCAAAACCCGAATTATCGACTATATGCCTGTGTCCGATTCGTTTCGCGTAGAGCAGCAATTGATGGCGAGCCATTTATTAGGAGCTTTGCGGGTCTATTCCGACCAAGAAACCGATATTCTAACCCTTACCGCTACCCTACCCCAACCTTTCACTTATGCTTTGGGCGATAGCATCTTGGCATTTATCGATTATGACCGCTACCTCAAAGCTTATTATCACGGCGAGCTATACGACATCAGCGTCCAAGATATGCGCGAGTACCGCACCAGCGATAACAGCGTAGCCTACCTCACAGAAGGCGAAACGCTCAATGTGTATTGCCCTCCTAATAATCACGAAATAGATACCGCCCTGCCCAACGAATACCAAGTAGGCAATAATGGTATGGTGGGTTACATCAATCGATTTAATGAATTATGGGTATTTGACCAAAACGACAATCAACAACTTAGCCCTGTGCGCCCTCAGTCCTGGGCAATGGGTACTAACTTATTGGCTTGGGTAGACATAAACGGCGTTTTTAAGTGTTATAGCCAAGGCAGGATAGAAGAGTTATCATCAGTAGCTCCCAAACAATATGCTGTTACCGATAGTATCTTGTCTTATACCGACAATCGCGGTTTTTTAATGTCTTTTATCGCGGCAAAAACTATGTACTCGAAACCTATCAACCGAGCCAAATAGAACAAGGCGGCGGCATAGTAGCCTATACCGATTTGGACAACCGCGTCTATGCCTTTTACGAAGGCGAGCAAGTGCGCGTATCGCCCCAAATTGTCCATCGCTTTGCCTTGGTGGGACGTTGCATTGTATATAGTTTCAATCAGTCGGGCACCAACAACGGCGATACCGAAATTTATTGGAACAAACAAACCTACGCGCCCTAAGTATTTGCCCCAAGCTATTGACTCGCCCACTTTATTGCAGTAACTTTGTGGCAATGAAAAACACGAAACCATACCTTTGGTGCTTGTTGGCGATAGCACTTGGAACCTTGTATGCTTGTCAGCATGAACCTATATTGCCCGACCCTAATGAAATTGACGACGCACCCTATGCGTTGGTCGTGCCTGCGGGTTTTCCGATGCCTGACATACCTCCCGACAATGCCCTCACTAATGTTCGGGTAGCCATGGGCAAACTCTTATTTTTCGACCCCATTCTATCGCGCGACGCTACAATTTCCTGCGCTTCGTGCCATTTTCCTGACCGCGCTTTTAGCGATACCATAGCTATCAGCCCAGGCGTAGAGCAGCGCTTAGGTGTTCGCAATGCTATGCCCTTGTTCAATGTAGCTTACCACCCAAATCTAATGCGCGAAGGTGGTGTGCCTACTCTCGAAATGCAAGTATTAGCTCCCATCAGCGACCACTTCGAAATGGATTTTAACCTCGTAGATGCCGCCGAGCGTTTGGCGCAAGACCCTAACTATGCCGACCTAAGCCAACGCGCCTATGGCCGCCCGCCCGACCCCTATGTCATTACTCGCGCCTTAGCCGCTTTCGAGCGCGTACTATTGAGCGGCAATAGTGCCTACGACCGCTACAACAACGGGCAGAGCAATGCCCTAAGTCCGCAAGCCCTACAAAGGCAGCGCATTATTCCAATCGTTAGGCTGCGACCGTTGTCATAGTGGTTTTAATTTTACCAATTACGGCTACGAAAACAACGGACTATATGCCGTTTATCTCGACTATGGCAGGCAGCGCATGACGGGCAAAGATGAAGATATTGGCAAATTCAAAGTGCCTTCGCTGCGCAATGTAGCTCTTACTGCGCCTTATATGCACGACGGCAGCGTAGCTACGCTATCCGCTGTTATCGACCATTATGCACACGGGCTACAAAATCACCCGAACCAAAGCCCGCTCTTGCAAACTTTTGATATTAGCGAAACGGAGAAAGCCGCCCTTATCGCTTTTTAGAGTCGCTCTCCGATTGGGAGTTTAGCCAAAATCCCGCTTTGCCTTAGTATTTTCTCCTTGTCCACGGAATTAGGCCCTTTCTTTTTTATCATGCACGTCCTCGTTGCGCCCCTCGATTGGGGTTTGGGTCATGCCACGCGCTGCATTCCGATTATTCGATATTTGTTGCACCGCCGCCACCGCGTTTATATTGCTGCTAATGGTCGTGCCTTAGCTCTGTTGCGGCGTGAATTTCCCGATTTGCCCTATACCGAAATGGCAGGCTACGAAATATCTTATCCCGATGGTTCTGCGCCAAGTTGCGGGGCTACTTGGGCTATGTTTTGGGCAATGCTCTGCCAAACGCCGCGCATCTTATACCGTATCTATAACGAGTATAAACAAACCCAAGCATTGGTGCGCCGTTGGAATATCGATTGTATTGTGTCGGACAACCGCTATGGGTGTCGCTCGCCTCGCGTGCGGAGCATTATCGTTTGTCATCAAATTTTTATACAGCTACCGCCGCCGTTTGCCGCTTTTATGCCATGCCTTGCTTGGTTGCATCGGCAATTTTTAGGACATTTCGACCAATGCTGGATACCCGATTTTGCCGATGCCGCACAGTCGTTGAGCGGAAACCTAAGCCATTACCGACCTTTGCCCCCCGAGAAATATCGCTTTATTGGCATTTTGTCGCGTTTTGCTCCGCTATCAGACTATCGGGCTTCCTTAGACGACCAGCGTTGGAGCAATAGTTCCGCGCCTCACAATATTCCAATGCTTAATGACGGCAGCAACCCCGCAAATACAAACATCGCCGTTGATGATTTTTTGGCTCGTGTGCGCAAAACGGACAAACCTTTGTTGCTGTTGCTCGTGTCGGGTGTAGAGCCAATGCGCAGCACTTTTGAGCGGCAATTGACTACTGCCGTAGCCAATTATTCGGGTTGGGTTTGCCTCTTGCGGGGTATTGCCGACAGCACCCAAGCCCCCCGCTACGATAGCCAATATGTGTGGGTAGCCGACCACCTACCCGCCGACCAACTCGCGCCCTTGTTGAAAGTTGCTACGCATATCGTTGCTCGTGCGGGTTATAGCACTATTATGGATTTGGTTGCCTTGCGCCAAACTGCCCTACTAATACCTACACCAGGGCAAACCGAGCAAGTTTACCTATCGCATTATTTAGCGCAACAAGGGCGTTTTGCTACCCTTGCGCAAAGCGAAATAGGCGACATAGGGCAATGGTTGTCGGAAAAAGAACAGCCATGAGTATCTCGCTCCTTTTGCCAAAATGGGTGGGTTGGAGACGATTGAGGAGTTGTAGTTTTGTAGTGGTGTTTTTCGCGCCTATTTGTTACTTCTGCTTGCGAGGGGGCGCAATATTTGGTGGTCGATATAAAACGTGCCAAAGGGTATAAACGATGATAAGATGACTTTCCAAGTTGTTTGCTTAAACGACCATTTTTGCTCTGCACTTAGACGAATCGATTCGAATATAAAGAGTAAGAACAAAGCACCGTGTATGGGTCATTATCGCCTGCACCAAAGCAGGGCTATGCCATACGTATTTCATAGGTACAGCAATAAAAATAAGCAGGAGCAGCGAAATTCCTTCAAAAAAAGCCAATAGGCGCAAACGCCCGACGGCGGTAGTAAAAAATTGGGTCATGGTATTGGTAAAAGGAGGAAATAGGGTCAATAATAGATAGATATGATGTAGTAGTGCGATTTGTGTTAGTTCATAATGTTTCGGCAATAGGTCTATTCTTAGTTACTTATCCCAATCGGTCTTTATAACTTTCGTAGCCAAATCGACGCAGACGGTGGTAGGTATTGTCATCGCGCCAAATAGCTATATCGGGCAGTCCTACGCCGTTGAAAGTAGTAGTTTTGACCATTGTATAATGTATCATATCGTCAAAAACGATGGTGCTGCCTACTTCAAGGGCTTGGTCGAAGCTATAATCGCCCATAAAATCGCCTGCCAAGCAGGTTAGCCCACCCATACGGTAGCTTGGTTTGCCGTCGGTGGCATCGATGG
>JADJTE010000022.1 GCA_016711295.1 Sphingobacteriales bacterium
GTGCGTCAATTATGTTAAGTATATTTTTATGTTAAAAATAATAATATTTAAAATAATTGAATTTTTATTTTTTTATAATATATTTTTTGTGTTATGTGGATAATTATCTTTTTTTTGAAAAAATTATATAACTATTTAGCCTTGTAGGAGTAGCCCACAAGAATCGCTATTTCTAATCGAATATGCAACGATGTTGGGCATTATTAGATGAGTATTGCTCATTTCCCCATACCCAAAACCCTATACCCTAAATAGTTACAAAATTATTCGTATGTCATTCTTATTATTGCACCCTTGGCGAGTAGGTATTTTGATGTTGCTATTGGCATTTTTACTCTACGGCAAAAGTCTGAATAATGGTTATGCCTTAGATGATCATTTAGTGCTTACGCCCACCACCGAGCTGGGTTTTAAGGGTATAATCAAATCATTCAAAAGTAGCTATCTACAAAACAATCAAAATGGCGAAAAAGCGGCGTTATCGCCCACTTACCTTGCCACATTTGCGCTCGAAGTAGCCTTAGTGGGCAAACATGCTTCGGTGAGCCATGCTGTTAGCATCGTGTTATATGGCTTGACGGCGGCTTTGTTATACGTAGTCTTATGCGCCTTACTGACACAAGTGCGCCATCACGACCAATTCTTGCTACCTTCCGCTGCCCCACTGCCACATTTATGGGCACTGTTGGCAACCCTGCTGTTTGTTATTCATCCCTTGCACACAGAGGTAGTACTCAATATCAAATCGCGCGACGAGCTATTAGCATTGTTTTTTGCCCTAAGCGCGGCATGGTGCCTGCTTCGACCTCGTTTAGGCTTGTGGAGCGGTTTAGGGATAGTGCTGTGTAGCACCGCTGCGCTATTATGCAAAATTACTATTTTGCCAACTTTGGCGGTTTGGCTATTTGGTATTGCGTTATTGCGCGGCTTTAGACCCAAACGATGGCTGCTGTTAGTAGGCGTAGTTCTTGCAGCAGTAGCGACCTACAAAATATTGGGACGAACTCCTGACGGACAAAAATCCCGGCAATTATTGGCAATATATCGAAAATCCACTCTATGCTATGTCGTTGATAGAACGCCTGCCAATGGGCTGGGCGGTGATGGGTTATTACTTAAAATTGTTATTTATACCCGCACCTTTGGTCTATTACTATGGCTATAACTATGT
This sequence comes from Sphingobacteriales bacterium, assembly GCA_016711295.1. Classification (GTDB taxonomy): domain Bacteria; phylum Bacteroidota; class Bacteroidia; order Chitinophagales; family UBA2359; genus JADJTE01. Next base: position 1,172 of record JADJTE010000022.1, read on the forward strand.
GCCGCTGTATACTTGGGCAAGTCCCATAGCCTGGATTTCACTTTTGTTACATCTCGGATTGGCTTATTGGGCAATACGACAATACCGCCAACGTCCCTTGCTTGCTTTGGGAGTGGCATATTACCTTATTCACGCCTTAGCGTTTTCCAATATTTTCAAAGTGGGACCTGGTATTGTTGCCGAGCGTTTTTTTTATGGTGGAAGTGTAGGCTTTTGTTGGGTCTTGGCTTACGGCTTGCTTTGGTGGGCAACTGCGACAAAGGCTACCCAACAACCTGCCAATGCTGTGAATTTGCCCCTGCAAAGCGACAAAAAACGACAGACCAAAACAAACAAGGACTCTGTTAAAAATAGCAATAAAACGAATACTGCAACCCTTACTTTGCGCCCGATGTTTTGGATAGCGACAGCGGTTTTGCTCTTGGCGGGAGGAGTGATGATACAAGTGCGTATTCCTGCATGGCGCAATTTGTGACGCTCTGCCAAACCGATATGCCCAATTTAGACCGTTCTGCCAAGGCTAATTTGCTATATGCCGATATATTGACAAAAGACTTAGACAAGGCTACTCTGGAACAATGGCAACTCGCCGAGAAGCACTATCGCCGCGCCATCGAAATTTATCCCAATTATTACGCCCCTTATAACAATCTGGGCTTCTTTTACCTCAAAACCAATCGTTTTGCCGAAGCTAACGAAGTATTGCTCCAAGCCCAAACCCATGCACCTCAATCGGCACAAGTACTGTATAATCTGGGCAGCGCGTCGCTCAAATTGGGTATTAACGATAAGGCGAAAGGCTACTTTGAGCAAGCTACTCGCTACGAACCAGAATCGGAAGCGGGTTTGGGTAGCTTTGGCGCGTTGCACAATATCTATGGCACAGGAAACGATACTACTGCAATGACTTACAACCTCATACGCGCTATGATGCACCACCCGCACAAATCCTTCTTTTTTCAATAGCTAATTAGGTATTATACCGAACAACAAAAAATACCCTATCTACATACGCGCATACGTGCCGCCGCCGACACCCTCGACGAGAAACACAGAAAGGAATTGAGGCGTATATTGCCCGATTGAGGAAGGCATTGCTAAGGTGAAACCGACCTAATCCATATCGCACAAAACGCGATAGCGTTGTCGCATATTCCTTGCGACAACGCTATTTTGTATATGAAAGGTTTAGTTTACCCTATCGAATAAGTACCACTTTTTCGGTCAGCACTTCGCCCGCTTCGGTAGTGAGGCGGCACAGATAGGCACCAGCAGGCAAGCCCGAACCATCAAAAATGACCTCCTTGCGCGTATTGGCATCGAGCAAACCCTCGAACAAAACGGCAATTTCTTTACCCGACATGTCATATACGGTCAAATTGATTTGTTGAGCATGGCTACCCAATAAGCTAATAACTGTTTGACCGCTGAACGGATTGGGTGCAATTTCAAACGATTCTAAGCTCAATTCGTCGGCTTTGGTTCTGCCACTTCCGTTTTTAACCCAATACCAGCCCGTTACACTCTGTGCGCCGCAAGTAACCGTTACGCTATACCGAAGCCCTCCCGGTACGCCCGTGATGTCTTGCGTAGTAGCACCATTACCCCATAGGTAGGTATACGCACCGCCGCAGGAGCCGCCTACTACGGTAATATTCACTCCGCCATTGCTTTGCCCTGAACCTGCATTAGTGACAACAAAATTAGAGATAGCAAGGGCAGGCGCAGACGGCGAAACAGTAATAGTACGAGTTTGTGCTGAGGTATTACCCGCTGACGTCGGTCGCCGTCCAAGTGACGGTGGTAGTATAGCCCGTCGTGCAGTTGCCCGACGAAACGCTCTGGGTGACATTTACGCTGGCACTGCCGCAGTTGTCTGTTGCCGTTACCGTAGGCAGGGCAGGGGCGGGGCAACTAACGGTGCTATTGCTCGGTACACCCACTAAGGTAGGCGGTGTTACGTCGTTTACTTGTACTAAGCGGCTACAAGTAGCCGAATTGCCCATGTTATCGGTAGCTGTCCAAGTAATGGTTGTTATGCCATTGGGGTAAGCGGCACTAAGGGCTTGTCCATCAGAACGCACGCCTATTACGCTTGCTACGCTGCCGCAATTATCCGTTGCTGTCGGTACAGTAACGCTTACGTTAGCCGTACAAGCGGGTCCTGCGTTGGCACTTATGGGTTGCTTGGGGGCAAGTCACTGAAAATATGGGGAGCGGTTTGGTCGCTTACTATGACATCTTGCGTACAAGTATTGCTATTGCCATTCATATCCATAGCCACCCAAGAAATAGTTGTAGTACCCACAGGGTAAAGGCACGTTGAGGGCTTGCCCATCGTTTCGTTGCCCGCTACTTGGGTAGCTCCGCAATTATCGGTCGTAATGGGCGGGATTACTGTCACTAAGGTTTGGTAATCATTGCTGCTTGTAGTGGCAGTGAGGGTAGGCAATGGGCATTGGCTGAATAGGAGGCACTTCTAAGTCGTTCACTATCACGTTTTGCGTACAAATGGCGGTATTGCCATTTCCATCTATGGCAGTCCAGAACACATGGGTCATACCTTTGGGATAGGGGTCGGTCAGCGCGAAACCATCGTCTCGCACCCCGCTCACGCTAAACGTTCCGCAATTATCAGAGCCTGCGGGTGCGGGCACGACAGGTGTGGCAAAACAAGTGCCTACATCGGTACTAACAATAATATTGGGCAATGGGCATTGTGCAAATACAGGAGCTATTGTTTCGACAATGGTAATAGTGTGTTGGCAAGTTGCTGTATAGCCCGAAGCATCGGTAGCTGTCCAAGTGATGAGCGTATTGCCAATGGGATATGGGGCATCTAAGGCTTGCCCATCGCTGCGCGTACCGCTTACGGTAGGAACGCCGCAATCGTCCGTAGCGGCGGGTAGGGTGGGGTAATAGATTCCCCAACACAATGCTCCGTTGGCAGTAGCAGTATAGGTATTGCTACCACAACTCGTAAATTGGGGCGGATTATTCCCATTGACCACTACATTCTGAGTACACGTAGCGGTATTGCCTGCCGCGTCGCTTGCCGTCCAAGTAATGACGGTCGTGCCTGCGGCATAAGGGGCATTCATTGCCAATAAGTCGCTGCGCGTACCGCTTATGGTTGGCGTGCTGCAATTGTCGTTGGCTAAGGGTGCGACAATTGCACCCACTACCGAACAGCCCGTAAGTACTACATCGGCTAAGGGGCAGCTAACAAAAGCAGGAGCTACGTTGTCGGTGACTATTACTGCTTGGGAGCAAGTCATGGTATTGCCCGCTGCGTCGGTGGCTAACCAAGTGAGCAGGGTATTGCCTATCGGGTAGGGGGCTGTTAAAACTTGCCCATCTGAGCGCGTAGCACTCGTATTGACCGTGCCCGAACAGTTGTCTGTAGTAGCAGGAGCGACGAGGGTGATGTTGGCAGTACACATACCCATTGCTGCCGAGACGGTTAAAGCAGGTAGGGGACAAGTTGTAAAAAAGCAGGTGCTTCTGTATCTTGTACTAAAACGATTTGGGCACAAGTAGCCGTATTGCCATGTCCGTCGCTTGCCGTCCAAGTGACGGTGGTTGCGCCCAATGGATAAGCTGCCGATAGCGGTAGGGCATCGCTGCGCACCCCACTCGTAACGGTAAATGTACCGCAATTGTCGACACCTGTTGGGGCGGTAACGGGCAACATGATAGCATTGCAGCCGCCCGTTGTGGCTGCTATGGAGGCAGCAGTAGGGCAGTCAAATACGGGTGCTTCGGTGTCGCTCACTACTACGTTTTGCGTACAAGTGCTCACATCGCCGTTGATATTGGTTGCTATCCAAGTAATAACAGTAGTACCCAAGGGATAAGGGTCGGCTAAGGCTTTGCCGTCGCTGCGTAGGTGTGTTAGCACCACGCCCGAACAGTCGTCGGTGGCAATGGGTTGGCTGATGGGTATCATCAAAGCCTCGCATAAGTTATTGTCCGTATTGGCATTTATATCGGGCAAGGGGCACACCGCAAACACAGGTGGGGTATTGTCTTCTACAATGACGTGCTGCTTACATTCGGATGTATTGCCCCAAATATCGGTGGCAATCCACGAAATATCGGTGACACCTACCGGATAAACCGCTGTAAGCAACAGTCCGTCGCTGCGCGTGCCAATAACAGAGGATACGCCGCAATTATCTATTGCTACGGGAGCTATTATAGTTGTCGTAGCTCCGCAGGGAGCATTGATGCCAATAATCGTATTGTCTTCGGGGCAATTGGCAAAGGTGGCTAATTCGTCATCTGTGATGGTAATGGTTTGGGCACAAGTAGCCGTATTGTTGCTGCCGTCTGTCACCGTCCAAACGATGGTGGTCGTACCTACGGGATAGGTATCAGTGGCGTTATTGCTATTGTTATAATTATTGTTGAGGGTAATGACGATGCAATTATCGCTGGCGGTAGGCTGAGGAACGGTTACAAACGCGGCGCACTGCCCCGCGTCAGCGGTTTGGGTGATATTGGCAGAACAAGAGATGACGGGCAAGGTATGGTCGTCTTCTATCACGACAATATTGCTTAATGAGAAAGTACAATTATTGGCATCGGCAATATCTACTGCATAAGTACCTGCTACTAAGTTGCTTATATCTTCGTCGAAACTGCCGTTGCTCCATGCAAAAGTATAGGGTGGGCTACCACCACTGACCGTAATATCAATGGCTCCATCGTTGTAGCCCGGACACGATACGTAGGTAATGGAAGTGATTATCGCATGCAAAACGGCACCCGTCGTTTGGGCGTGGACGTTGATATCAAAATCATTGTCGGTGGCACTAATCATCAGTCCACGCATTGGCTATGTGCGTAAGTCAATGATATCAGCATGGACATCAACAGTACTACTATTTTAGTTGCGCTTAGTTGCATCTGTTGGGGGTTTATGGGATATGGCTAAAATAATGCCAAACACAGGCAATTGTCTATGGGGCATTAGCAAAAAATTCTCAACAATTAACTCATTTAATTCATAGCTGGGTAGGCTGCAATTTATAACCCTATCATTACCGCAGATTGATTATTGGCTAATGATAATTCAATCTGCATCAGCACAGTATTTCTCGGTATTAAAACGTAACTATTTAGGGTATAGGGTTTTGGGTATGGGGTTTTGGGCTATGTCTATCTAATAATGCCTGAAATCATTGCATATTCGATTAGAAATAGTTATTCCCCTACAAGGCTAAATAGTTACATTAAAACTTAATAATTTGTATTCTGTTCATAACAAGCAAAATATAAAATTATTAACTTTTTGTTAAAATTTTGAAAATGAATTTAAATTGCTCATTTTCAATGTGTTAGATAACGCAAATTACTTAATTCGTAAAATTTCTGAATTTGCATTGCCCAAACTTCTTATCGCTCCTTATCTTTTATTGTCTTATTTTCTTAGAGATTGATAAACAGAGTCATATTTCAGTACTAAGGGTATAATGCTGCCGACCTTAGCATATCGGCAGCATTAGCCCCAAAAGAATAAAAAAGCAAATTAAAATTATACGTAAATTATTAAATTGAATAATTTTGCCTGCTTTTAGCGCATTTTATCGCGTATTTACTTACTAAAAAGTCTGCGGATAAATTAAACTCATTTTGGCTTAGGTTTAGTTGCCAATTTATTCTTTTCCGTATAGTAATTCAACGCACAGTATCGTGCAATTGTTGTGCTATTATGGTACAACAACGCAACCATTAGCATCGTTCAATGACAAGTTATAGGTATAGCTACCCGTGATGCCCGAAATCGTAGCAGTTTGGTTCACTTGGGTATTTTCGGTTTCGGTAGCGTAATCGCTCGATGCAGCGGTGTTATCGTCAAACGTAGTCGTAGTAGCGGTTTGGATACCTACGTTAGCCGTAGATGAGCTGCCCGATTGCGGACCAGGTCGCTGCCATCGTACCCGCTTGTGCGGTAGGTGTAGCTCCTGACGAGCCTGACGAACCCGTGAACGCGCCTGGTGTCCAGCCCAAAGCATAAGGTTGTGCGCCACCACTGATTTGGAGCGTAATAACGCCATTGCTCGACAAGCAGAGGTCAGGTGTTTGGCAATAAGTGACATGCAACGCATCGGGTTGTTCGAGGGTTGTTACACCCACTACTGGTGTTACAGAACCACCCGTAAAGGTAGGTACGGTCATTGTATTGATAGAACAGCCGTTGGCATCAACTACTACGACATGATAAGACCCAGGAGCAACATTGCTAAATGTATTGGTCTGTGCTGCTACATCCATCGCCGAAGCTACTGCCTCGCCTGCCGTAGGTGTAGCATCTACAAGTAACACCACTATACAAATAATAGTCATAAGGACCCGTACCGCCGCTAATATATGCTTTTATTTCGCCATCAGTAAGTCCATTACAGCTAATTTCGTCGCCACCCAAATACTCTTTGACCACTAAGCCCGTGATACCTTGGTCGTTGTCGGTGTTGGCTAAGTTGGCATCAAAGGTCAATACCGTACCCGTCGCAGGACCAGGGATAGTGATAGTGAACGAATTGGGTGCGGTAAAGGTGCTGTTTGCACTGCCCAAGGTATTGGTTGCTGTGCCGCACTGGTCAGCAGATGGGGTTGTTTGAGCCATAAGCCCTGTTGCCGTTAAAACGGATAACGAAAAAAGTAATGCTAACTTTTTCATGTTACATGTGTTGGTTTGGAAGTTATTGTATTTTATTTTTTAATAAATTGCACAATTATTGGCATCTACTACGGTGAATGTATAGCCCGAATTGCCACTCAGCCCCGATACTGTAAATATACCCGGTGCGTTTTGGGTGGCGGGTGTGCTGGGCGTGCCTTCGGCAGGTGTCCATGATACGGTATAGGGCGCTGTCCCATTCTGAATATCGAGCGATACTGTACCTACATCGCTTAGGCAGTAGTCAGGTGTTAGGCAGTAGGTGACGGTAGGGCGTTCATGAATCGTAATATTAGCGGTAGCTGTGCCGCTACACGAATTGCCATCTGTTACGGCTACGCTTACTGTGCCTATTCCCGCTGCCCCCCAATTGACCGTTACACTGTTGTCTGTGTTGCCGCCGCCGCTTGCTATAGTGCCGCCGCTTACTGTCCACGCATAAGCTACGTAGGTAGCAGATAAGGTGTAGGTGACACCTGTTTCGTTGGCGCATACCGATAAATCGGGACTGCTAAACGATGGAGTGGGGTTGGCATATATTGTAACAGTAATAACACTACTTGTCGCTGTCGCGCAACCCAATCCGTTGCAGCTATATACGGCGCGGTAGTAATAAGTTCCATTGGTCGCAAAGGTATGGTTATAGGTTGCGGTTGTTTCGCCGCTGATATCCGTCCAACCACTTGTACCGTTGGGGCTGCTTTGCCATTGATAGCCACAAGCACCCGTGCCAGGCGTACCGCTCACTGTCCAAGACAAAGTACTGCCCGCGCAAACGCTCGGATTGGTACCCCCTGATGTCAAGGTAATGCTTGGATTTACTGCTACCGACCAAGAAACCGTATTATAGGATGATGCACCACAACCTGAGCCTGTGGCTGTACGGCGAGTCCGCACTTGAATAATATTAGTACCAGTAATGCCCACTGTAGAAATAGAAGCATTTGGAGCATAAGGCAGCCAAGAACCGCCGCCATTGATGCTGTATTCGTATTCGTCATTAATAGTACCTGTCCCACCGCTTCCACCGCTGAAAGCCGCTGATAGCGCATAACCTTCGCATACAACAGTACCATCAGCCACGCTGGGAACGATAGTTTGTGCTACGGGGTCCGCCACTACGTTAGCATTGGTGGGCGCAGAGGTAGCCGAACAACCGCTACCGCTTTGTGTCACCGTAACGATATAGGCATAATTGCCCACTGATAAGGCATTGTCAGTCGTATAGGTGCTATTGGTTTCGCCACTAAGTACTGTTCCATTTCTATCCCATGTATAGATAGGCGTACCTAAACCGCCTGTTATATTGGCACTTAGGGTAGTATTACCCCCTATGCATACATCGGTTGCACCACTTATTGAGACGCTTGGGTCGGCAACTACTGTTATTTGACGGCAATTGCTTGCCCATTGCGCTGCTCCGCAGTCAGGAGACCCTGTTGCATCGACTAAGCAGGCGTAAGTACGGCTGGCGTTTAAGCCGGTGGCGGGGTATAGTTGTCATTGCTAGCACCCCAATCAAGGTCAACCAGTTAAATCATTCCTGTTGGGCAGTTTATCAAGCCATCGGCATAATACCATTGATAGCTAAATGTTCCCGCACCGCCACTTGGTGCCGTGCTGAACGGTATATTGGAGGGATTACCGCCTACGCAAACTGTTTCGCTACTCGAATTGACTGTACCATAATTGACAGTAGGCATAACAGTAATTGTTCCGCCGTCTGTGGCTACGGTACAACCGTTTCCTGTTGTGGTGACGGTATAATTAAATGTTCCCGATGCAGTAGGCGTACCGCTAATGGTCAATACGCCCGCGCCGAATGTACCCGTTACGCCCGAAGGCAGTCCTGAAATATTAACGCTTGTCGCGCCACCACCTACGGAATAGGTGATGTCGGTAATGGCGACCCCTTGGCATAGGGTTTGGGTTTCGGTAGCGGGGGCAGAAGTAAGGCTTAATGTGTGGTTGGGATTGACGGTAATCGTTCCGCCGTCTGTGGCTACGGTACAACCGTTTCCTGTTGTGGTGACGGTATAATTAAATGTTCCCGATGCAGTAGGCGTACCGCTAATGGTCAATACGCCCGCGCCGAATGCACCCGTTACGCCTGCGGGCAATCCCGTCACGCCCGCGCTGGTCGCGCCACCGCCTACGGAATAGGTGATGTCGGTAATGGCGACCCCTTGGCATAGGGTTTGGGTTTCGGTAGCGGGAGCAGAAGTAAGGCTTAATGTATGGTTGGGATTGACGGTAATCGTTCCGCCGTCTGTGGCTACGGTACAACCGTTTCCTGTTGTGGTGACGGTATAATTAAATGTTCCTGATGCGGTAGGCGTTCCGCTAATGGTCAATACGCCCGCGCCGAATGTACCCGTTACGCCTGCAAGGCAATCCCGTCACCCGCGCTGGTTGCGCCACCGCCTACGGAATAGGTGATGTCGGTAATGGCAACCCTTGGCATAGGGTTTGGGTTTCGGTAGCGGGAGCAGAGGTAAGGCTTAATGTATGGTTGGGATTGACGGTAATCGTTCCGCCGTCTGGCTACGGTACAACCGTTTCCTGTTGTGGTGACGGTATAATTAAATGTTCCCGATGCGGTAGGCGTACCGCTAATGGTCAATACGCCCGCGCCGAATGAGCCTATTACGCCTGCAGGGCAATCCCGTCACACCCGCGCTGGTTGCGCCACCGCCTACGGAATAGGTGATGTCGGTAATGGCAACCCCTGGCATAGGGTTTGGGTTTCGGTAGCGGGAGCAGAGGTAAGGCTTAATGTATGGTTGGGATTGACGGTAATCGTTCCGCCGTCTGTGGCTACGGTACAACCGTTTCCTGTTGTGGTGACGGTATAATTAAATGTTCCCGATGCGGTAGGCGTACCGCTAATGGTCAATACGCCCGCGCCGAATGAGCCTATTACGCCTGCGGGCAATCCCGTCACACCCGCGCTGGTTGCGCCACCGCCTACGGAATAGGTGATGTCGGTAATGGCAACCCCTCGGCATAGGGTTTGGGTTTCGGTAGCGGGAGCAGAGGTAAGGCTTAATGTATGGTTGGGATTGACGGTAATCGTTCCGCCGTCTGTGGCTACGGTACAACCGTTTCCTGTTGTGGTGACGGTATAATTAAATGTTCCCGATGCAGTAGGCGTACCGCTAATGGTCAATACGCCCGCGCCGAATGTACCCGTTACGCCCGAAGGCAGTCCTGAAATATTAACGCTTGTCGCGCCACCACCTACGGAATAGGTGATGTCGGTAATGGCGACCCCTTGGCATAGGGTTTGGGTTTCGGTAGCGGGGGCAGAGGTAAGGCTTAATGTATGGTTGGGATTGACGGTAATCGTTCCGCCATCTGTGGCTACGGTACAGCCGTTTCCTGTTGTAGTGACGGTATAATTAAATGTTCCCGATGCGGTAGGCGTACCGCTAATGGTCAATACGCCCGCGCCGAATGAGCCTATTACGCCTGCGGGCAATCCCGTCACACCCGCGCTGGTTGCGCCACCGCCTACGGAATAGGTGATGTCGGTAATGGCAACCCCTTGGCATAGGGTTTGGGTTTCGGTAGCGGGAGCAGAGGTAAGGCTTAATGTATGGTTGGGATTGACGGTAATCGTTCCGCCGTCTGTGGCTACGGTACAACCGTTTCCTGTTGTGGTGACGGTATAATTAAATGTTCCCGATGCGGTAGGCGTTCCGCTAATGGTCAATACGCCCGCGCCGAATGTACCCGTTACGCCTGCGGGGCAATCCCGTCACCCGCGCTGGTTGCGCCACCGCCTACGGAATAGGTGATGTCGGTAATGGCAACCCTTGGCATAGGGTTTGGGTTTCGGTAGCGGGAGCAGAGGTAAGGCTTAATGTATGGTTGGGATTGACGGTAATCGTTCCGCCGTCTGTGGCTACGGTACAGCCGTTTCCTGTTGTGGTGACGGTATAATTAAATGTTCCCGATGCGGTAGGCGTACCGCTAATGGTCAATACGCCCGCGCCGAATGAGCCTATTACGCCTGCGGGCAATCCCGTCACGCCCGCGCTGGTCGCGCCACCGCCTACGGAATAGGTGATGTCGGTAATGGCGACCCCTTGGCATAGGGTTTGGGTTTCGGTAGCGGGAGCAGAAGTAAGGCTTAATGTATGGTTGGGATTGACGGTAATCGTTCCGCCGTCTGTGGCTACGGTACAACCGTTTCCTGTTGTGGTGACGGTATAATTAAATGTTCCCGATGCGGTAGGCGTTCCGCTAATGGTCAATACGCCCGCGCCGAATGTACCCGTTACGCCTGCGGGCAATCCCGTCACACCCGCGCTGGTTGCGCCACCGCCTACGGAATAGGTGATGTCGGTAATGGCAACCCCTTGGCATAGGGTTTGGGTTTCGGTAGCGGGAGCAGAGGTAAGGCTTAATGTATGGTTGGGATTGACGGTAATCGTTCCGCCGTCTGTGGCTACGGTACAGCCGTTTCCTGTTGTGGTGACGGTATAATTAAATGTTCCCGATGCGGTAGGCGTACCGCTAATGGTCAATACGCCCGCGCCGAATGAGCCTATTACGCCTGCGGGCAATCCCGTCACACCCGCGCTGGTTGCGCCACCGCCTACGGAATAGGTGATGTCGGTAATGGCAAACCCCTGGCATAGGGTTTGGGTTTCGGTAGCGGGAGCAGAGGTAAGGCTTAATGTATGGTTGGGATTGACGGTAATCGTTCCGCCGTCTGTGGCTACGGTACAACCGTTTCCTGTTGTGGTGACGGTATAATTAAATGTTCCCGATGCGGTAGGCGTACCGCTAATGGTCAATACGCCCGCGCCGAATGAGCCTATTACGCCTGCGGGCAATCCCGTCACACCCGCGCTGGTTGCGCCACCGCCTACGGAATAGGTGATGTCGGTAATGGCAACCCCCAGCATAGGGTTTGGGTTTCGGTAGCGGGAGCAGAGGTAAGGCTTAATGTATGGTTGGGATTGACGGTAATCGTTCCGCCGTCTGTGGCTACGGTACAACCGTTTCCTGTTGTGGTGACGGTATAATTAAATGTTCCCGATGCGGTAGGCGTACCGCTAATGGTCAATACGCCCGCGCCGAATGTACCCGTTACGCCTGCGGGCAATCCCGTCACACCCGCGCTGGTTGCGCCACCGCCTACGGAATAGGTGATGTCGGTAATGGCGACCCCTTGGCATAGGGTTTGGGTTTCGGTAGCGGGAGCAGAGGTAAGGCTTAATGTATGGTTGGGATTGACGGTAATCGTTCCGCCGTCTGTGGCTACGGTACAACCGTTTCCTGTTGTGGTGACGGTATAATTAAATGTTCCCGATGCGGTAGGCGTACCGCTAATGGTCAATACGCCCGCGCCGAATGTACCCGTTACGCCTGCGGCAATCCCGTCACACCCGCGCTGGTTGCGCCACCGCCTACGGAATAGGTGATGTCGGTAATGGCGACCCCTTGGCATAGGGTTTGGGTTTCGGTAGCGGGAGCAGAGGTAAGGCTTAATGTATGGTTGGGATTGACGGTAATCGTTCCATTTACGGGAGTTCCGTTACAAGTTGTAGGTCCCGATACATTTTGGGGTGTTACGGTAACGGTATAAGTACCAGGCGTTGTACTTGAGATAGTAATACTTGATGTAGTAGAGCTACCAGACAAGGCACCAGGTAGTGCCCATAAATATTGCGTAGCATTGCTAACGCCTGTCACGGATACGCTGGCTGAGCTACCTTCGCAGAAAGCGGTATTGGCTATGGTGCCACCGCTTGGATTGGCGATTCCCGTCCAAGTGTATTGAGTGGCACTCGATATATTGCACCCTGACCCGCTTGGATTGGTTCTAATCCAGATACTATTGCTGCCTACAACAGCGGTAATAGTTGGGACAGTGGTGCTAAAACCCGATGAACCGCTCACTATGCTGTATTCAAAAACCTGTGTGCCTGCGCCACCGCTGCCTAATACGGGATTGGTGAGCGTAAGGCTTGTTCCTGCGCATACGATAGTGTTGGATGGGGATTGCGTGGCGGTGGGCGGATTAGCTTCTGCATTGACGGTCATGGACAATACCACAGAAGTGACCGAAGCACAATCGCTGCCGCTTGCTCCCACAATGACGCGATAATAATAGGTGCCCGGGCGTTGAGGCGTTCGTTGTAGAAGCAGTTAGATTGGCAGTAGTACCGCCTGTGTAGCTTATGCCTGTGGGCGTGCCGTTGGTGACGTTTGCCCAACCTGTACTACCATCAGCAGAATATTGCCATTGGTGGGTACGCACTGTTGCGCCTGAGCCATCTGTGCCGCCTGTTGCTGTCACCGAGAAACTGCCATTGCCGCCTGCGCAAATAGGGTTGCTTGGTTGTGTAGTGGTGCTAATGGCGGGGTCGGCGATAACTGTCCAACGCGCCAATTCTTGCCAAGCCGATGTTTCGCAGCCCGCCGCGCAACCCGCGTAGCGTACTTCAATAGCATCGTAGCCACTTAGATTGGCGGTTAAGGTAGGAATGCTGCCGCCGGGAGTAGAAAAAGTGCTGCCGCCGTCTTGGGTGTATCGGTATTCTAAGCTACACCCTACACCCGCACTACCACCCGTTGGGCTGCTGACGCTGAGGCTCGCGCCTTCGCAAACTGAGGTGGCGTTGGGCAATTTGGTAGCAGAAGTAGGCGATACAGGGTCGGCTACTAAGGTGAATATGGCATTGGCGGAAATAGCATCGCAGCCTGCGCCCGCAGGAGTATTGGTACTGAGTAGGCAACGATAATATGCCGTTGCTGCGGGCGAGCTATTGGTAGTAGCTATGTTGAGCGTTGTGCTGGTAGCGTTGGTATAGGTATATCCTACGGGTGTGCCGTTGGCGACATTTGCCCAACCGCTACTGCCATTGGCAGAGTATTGCCATTGATAATTAAATGTACCCGTGCCGCCCGATACCGAAGTGCTGATAATAGTGCTTCCGCCTACGCAAATAGTGGAGTTGGTCAAATTAGGAGCGGCTAATGTTGGGTCGGCAACGACATTGGCGGCAACTGCCGTAGCGGGATTGGTACAACCGCTGCCGCTTTGGGTTACGATGACATCGTAGTTATAAGTTCCCGCCGCCAAACTGTTGTCGGTGGTATAGGTAGCACTATTCGTACCCACATTGCTGCCATTTCTTCGCCATTGGTAAGTAGTTACGGTTCCGCTTCCTCCGCTGACGTTGGCGGTTAGGGTGACGCTTCCGCCTACACATACCTCGGCATTGCCCGATATGGTGATGCTTGGGTCGGCAACGACATTGGCGGCAACTGCCGTAGCGGTATTGGTACAACCGCTGCCGCTTTGGGTTACGATGACATCGTAGTTATAGCTTCCCGCCGCCAAACTGTTGTCGGTGGTATAGGTAGCACTGTTTGTGCCCACATTGCTGCCATTTCTTCGCCATTGATAAGTAGTTACGGTTCCGCTTCCTCCGCTGACGTTGGCAGTTAGTGTGACGCTTCCGCCTACACATACCTCGGTATTGCCCGATATGGTGATGCTTGGGTCGGCAACGACATTGGCGGCAACTGCCGTAGCGGTATTGGTACAACCGCTGCCGCTTTGGGTTACGATGACATCGTAGTTATAGCTTCCGCCGCCAAACTGTTATCGGTGGTATAGGTAGCACTATTCGTACCGCATTGCTGCCATTTCTTCGCCATTGGTAAGTAGTTACGGTTCCGCTCTCCGCTGACGTTGGCGGTTAGTGTGACGCTTCCGCCTACACATACCTCGGCATTGCCCGATATGGTGATGCTTGGGTCGGCAACTACGGTTAATACGCCGCTGACATTGCTCGAACCGTCCCAGAAACCGCCGCCACTACCGCTATAACCGCCATATTGGTAAGGACAACCATTGAGCGAGTAGCGGAAAGCATAATAATAGGTATTCGGCGATAAGGCTGCACCCAAATTGGATTGATATTCGTCGTTGTTGGCACCGCCGCCGCCGCTGTTAAAGGTAGCTGTTTGCCAATTTGTCCAAGTATTGGGATTAGTATTGGTAGTGCTATATCCGAGTTCTGCCGTGATGCCCGCGCCTTGCACACCCGCGCCAGGTGTTACGCCTGGTTCATATACTTGCCCATAAATAGTTACAGTGCCGCCTTGGCAGATGCTTGCGGTATTAGGAAATTGTAAGTTGGCATAATCCAACTGATTGACCGAAAAAGATACCGTATTATAAGCACTTGCATCGCAACCGGTGCCTGTGGCGGTGCGGCGTGTTCTGATTTGTATGGTATTAACGCCCAACATGCCTGTGGTAGCTGTTATATTGCTACCGGGCGTATAAGCACTCCAAGCACCGCCCCCATTGGTACTAAATTCATACACATTGTTTATTGTACCAGTACCGCCCGAACCACCCGAAAAATAATGTAGTACTTCCGCCCACGCATAAGGTTTGGGTGGTAGTAGGTTGGGTACTGATGACGGGGTCGGCTGCTACGTTCACGGTAACGGTAGCCGTCACTTGCGTATTGCCGCATTGGTCGGTAGCGCGACGGCGATAGACGTATGCGCCTGTAGTTGTTAGAACAGGTGGGTCGTAATTGGTGGTAGAGGCGACGGGTACAAAACCGCCTCCGCCGGGGTCGTCCAATTCCCAACTATACGTGAATGAGCCGCCATTGGTAGTACCTACTGTTCCGCCCGACGCATTGCTATTGGCGTTAAAATTACCAGGGTCGCCGCCCGTGCAAATATTTGTGCCATTGGCAATGCCGCCAATAGCACCTGCCGATACTGAGGGCGTAATATTCACAAAATCGATATCTACATAAGCATTGCCTCCGCCTTCTTGGAGGTTGATTTGCACGCGCGACGCATTAGTGAGCGTGCCCGACCAGAGCGTTTGATTGACAAAGCCCGCTTGGTCGCAACAAGGAAAATTGGTGGAGGTGAAATCAAAAGTGCCGTTGCCATCATAATCGACAAACACCTGCACATTATCGTCGTGACTGCGACCGATGATATTATAAACGCCGCAGGTAAATCCTTGGCGCATGGCTTGTATGCTCCAACTATCATTGCCCGGATTGCAACCGATATAGCCGCTCAATACGCTGGGATTGGACGTAGCACCCATGCCAAATGTGCCCAAATTAAATTCGCTGGCAGTGCTGTTGGTGGCATAGCCATAATAGGTGTTAAAAGCGGAACCAGCATAAGTATAGATATTCCACTGATTAGGACCAAAAACAGAAGGCGACCCTGTGGGGGTAAGGGTAAGGGCTTGCTGCGAACCGCCTCCACCCTCCGAATGGCGCACCTCTATTGTAGAAGACGCATCTAAATAGCCACACCAAAAATTATTGTGGGCATCGCAACAACCAATATGTTCAAACACTTGGGAACCATTAATATAGACCCTAACATCGTCGTCATGGGCAGGTATGCTCAATGAATAATTGCCCGCAGGGAAACCCTGCCTCTTAGAAACTACGGCGTGATTATACCACCAACAGCAAAACCTATGGCCGCCCGACGCACTAGATGGCGTGCCAGATGTCGACCAACGATTGCCCGAGTCGTAGCTCAACGCTCCTTCTGTGTAAGAACCTGCATAACGCCCCCCGAGATTTATCCCTGAACCATACAAGCATATA
>JADJTE010000023.1 GCA_016711295.1 Sphingobacteriales bacterium
ATGATTTATTCTCAGCTACTTCGGTAGTGCCTGGCAGGAGCAGCGCAGCAACGGCAGGAACTTCGTTTCTACTTTGACGTAAGCCAATCATAGCATCTATTTCCTCATTGCTGAGGGCAAATGCCGTCATCACCGATTTGTTGTACTCGTTAAAGATAGCTATGGCTTGCGGGTCGCCTGCTTTGACCATTGACTGCGAGTTCTTAACCCACGAATAAAGCCATTCCTTGCTATATTTGTCATATACGCCCGCCAATGCCGGACCTACGACTTTTTTGTGGACTTGGTGGCAACTCGTACATTGCGCCTTAAACAAAGTAGCACCTTTTTGGTAGGCGGCATCGGTGCGCGGATCTTGCGCTTGCACAGAAGAACACAATGCACTCAGGCAAAAAAGTGTTAAAAAAGCAAAAGACCGAAGGCTACGGGGTGTATCTTTCAGGTTCATATCGTAGATTTGTGGCGTTATTTTTAGGTGCAACATTTTAGCGTATGCACACTTTGAAAGCGCAAAGTTAGGAAGTCGCGCTTTTAAAATAAAACAAAATCTCGTTTTTTTTTGTTATTTAGAACCTTTCTAAACAAAAGACCTACATCGTGCTATTTGGTGTCTATTTTGGCATTTAGACATTGAATCTAATTCTTACACTTCGCCCATTATCGGCAAATTGTAGCTCGTCGGCAAGCTGGCGCATCAGATACACTCCTCTGCCGTTGGGTTGTGTTCGGCGGGAGGCTTGTGTAGGGTCGGGTAGTGTAGCGGGATTAAATCCGCCGCCTTGGTCAGTTACTGTAAATTCTAATTGGTTGGGCAAAATACGAAGGTCTATCTCGACGTATTTTTGTATATCTGTGCAATTGCCATGAAAAATGGCATTACTCACCGCCTCGGTCAATACCAACAATATATCGTAATATTTAACATCATTAAACATGCGATATTCTTTGATTTGGGCAACAAACGGTTCTACCCGATTAATATTGTCGGGGCAAGATGGTATTTGAATATGAAAATGGGCAGTTGTCATACCAGAGAAATGCTATGGCTGTAAAATGGCACGATAAAGGCAAGCATACTGCCGAATGCCATTTTGGAGGTCGAAATGGCAGAGGGCTTGTGCGCGGATATGTTGGCGGTCGAATTGGCTATTCAGCAATTGGGTTGCGGCTCGCTCATACTCGATAGTAGTTAATAAGGGCAATAACGCACCTGTATCGGGCTGCACAAGTTGGTCGGTATCACCTATGCCGCTATTGGCAACTACGGGTATGCCCATTGCCATAATTTCGGCGTGCTTGACAGGTGACGAAGATATTTTAGAATAAGTAGGTCGGATAAAAAAGACCGAATAATCGAATAGGCTGAGATATGCGGGCACTTCGTGCCGTAGGGCAGAGACGATAACAAATTGTTCAAGCGAAATGTTCTTTTGAATTGCTTTTTGACGCACTAAGTCGCCTTCGTTCGTGACAAATAAAAACTTACTGTCGGGGCGATATTGTACCCATACTTTAAAAAAATCGAGCATTTCATCGAGCATATACCAAGTACCGATGCTGCCTACATAGCCCAATACAATGGTTTGAGGGCTAATGTCGCATTGTAGGCGCAATTGCAGGCGAGTAGAGGGGTCTATGGTATTAGGGTCGAACAAGTTAGTGTCGGTACAGCAGGGTATGACGTGTATTGGCAAGGGGGGCAGGTTCCAAGTTTCCATTTCGCGCACGGCAGCGTGGGTTAGGCTTACTACGGCATCGGCTTGGGTGAGGAAAGCGCGTTCTTGGCGTTTGAAATAGCGATAGATAGCGCGATAGAGTGGGTTGCTCTGCTGCCATAGATTACCGTCTACGCGCTCGTCTGCCCAAAATCCGCGCATATCACAAACCAATTTTACTCCGTATCGTTGCTTCAATCGTTTGCCTATCAATGCGGGCAGGTAGCTACGACAATGAACGGCATCAAATTGTCCGTTTTGGTGTAGGCGGTGGGCTAAGTGCCCGATACGGTATAGGTCGTAGAGTGTAGAGGCTATGGGTGGGCGTTTGGTATAGGGCAGTGGATGCCATATAATATGGTGTGCGGCGCATAATTGGGCGATATGGTCTTTTTGTTGCACATATCGCTCTGGTTTTTCGCAACTTATCAAATGAAATTGATAGCCTTCGGTGGCATATAATCCTATTAAATAGGGCAATACTTGGCTTTGCCCCAAGGGGTCGGTCATGCCGTCATAAGAAATGTAGAGTATTTTTTTCAGCTGGAATTAATAGTTTTTTTAAGGAAAAATGGGTTGGAATAACGATAAAAGTCTGTTGTTTGTGCTGCGGAGGGGCTATTCTCTCATAGCTTCTGCCAGCACGGTTCTGTATCGGGTGCGGTTGGCAGCTATCGAAAATTCTGCTACCACTTTTTGGCGGGCTTTTTCACCTATTTTGCGGCGCAATTGGGGGTTTTCTATCAATTCGGAGAGGCGTTGTATCCATTCGTCTTCAGTACGTACCAAAAAACCCGACACGCCGTCGTCTATAACCCTAAAATTAGTGCCTATGGCAGTAGCTACGGTGGGTATGCCCAATGCCATATATTGGATAGCTTTCAGACCGCTTTTGCCATAGACCCAAGGCTCGTCGGGCAGCGGATAAATGCCTATGTCGTAGGTTTGGAGGGTGCTTATTTCCCAATCTTCGCGCCAAGGGCGGCTATCTATGCACAAATCGGGCAGGTCTAAGGGTTGGGCAGTGCCCATAACGCGAATAATGACATGGGGGTATTTTTGTTGTATGCGGCGCAATACATTAGCAATGCTAAGTAGATGCGGCACTGTGGAATGGCTACCGCTCCAACCTATGACGATATTATCCGCGTTTTGGTACATATTAATAGGTATATAGCGCGTATCAGTATCTACGGTCGAGGATATGTCAGTAGTGTGGGGGTTGTATTGGCGGGCAAATTGGTCTAAATAAGGCGTACAAGTAATAACATGCCGAGCGCGGCGAATCAAATAGACGGGCTTAGAATAGCCTTTGAACCAACGAATATACCAAGGCGTGGCTTGGTTTTTGGTATATACCAAGTCGTCGATATCATAAACCATATTTTTTGCCCAGCGACAATATAGCCGCTCAAATAGCGTAGTGCCAAAAGGCGTAACCCATAAAAAACAATACACGAGGTCGTAGCGGTGCAGGCGAAATAACAAGAGCCAACGGCGGCAATAGGCACTTAGGGTTTCGATGATTTTAAGGGCAAAATGCCCTTCGCGATATACAATTTGTTGCAAGCGTTCGGACATAAAAGGCGCTACGGTGATGTCGTAGCCTTCCTTGCGCCAATCATCAAAATATTGTTCGTATTTGAGGCGTTGCCCGGGTGCATAGCCAACGGGGTGCGGGCAAACGACAAGGAGGCGGCGGTGTTTAATTGCCATTAAGCAGGATAGGGGTTTTGCTATTGCCCATAATAATCATCTTGCTGTTGGGCGATGCCGATAGGTCTTTATAGGCTTTTACGGTTTCGTACTGAATAAGTTTATCGGTAAGTTGCGAATTGATGATTTTTTGGTAATCAGCTATGCCTTGTGCTTCTACGCGCTTGCGTTCGGCTTCTTGGCGTTCTTTATCCAAGACAAATTGCATTTTTTGCGCCTCTTGTTCGGCGTTTATCTTGGCTTCGATAGCTTGCTTTACCGATTCGGGCAGCGATATATTGCGGATAAACAATTGTTCTAAAAACAAACCGCGCGTTTTAAAATCTTTTTCAATGCCCGCAAAAACGCGCTGCTGAAATTCGTCGCGTTTGGTCGAGTATAAATCTACGGCATTGTAGTGACGGCATTATCGCGAATTTTGGTGCGTGTAACGGGACGTACAATAACATTGAGATAATCTTTGCCTATTTCGCGCAAAATGCGAGGGGTTTCTTCGGCTATGGGGCGAAACAGCACCGTAATATCGAGCGTGACCTCCAAACCGTCGGCAGACAAAGTGCGAATGGCACCATCGCCCTCTTCGCCCCCTTCGTCATGTATAGCAGACATGGTATAGTTCTGTGTTTTTATGTCAAATATTTCTACCTGCGATAAAGGATTGACCATACTAAGACCGCTCGACAATACCTGCCCCGTTACTTTGCCAAATAGCACGGGTACGCCCACCTGACCAACATCTACTTGTACAATGAGCGACGTAAAAAATCCAAGCAACATCAGCCCCATTGCCACTATGCGAACCAATGTGCGCGGAACGGGTTTGCCATTAGTTAGGCGTTCGGGTAGCCCACGACTGACCGCCAGTAACACAAGACCAAGTATAATCAAAAACATAAGCGGTATATTTATTTAGAACAAAATACGATTAGTAATGCCGAAATGTTGTATTATGCAAGCCCCAAAAATAAGGCATATTTGCATAGCTTTAGCTATTTTGCTGCATTATCTCAAACAAAAAAGCAATTTTGTGCCACCTGTCTGAACTCATAAGCCGCTTCTGGGTATTTTAAAGGATAATAGCACCAATTTTGATTATTGACGATTTTGGGCTGGACATTTTCGATTGAGAATTGGCATGTGTGTCTGTTTTTGAATGTTGAAAATTAGTGGTTTGATTTTTAAATTTAGGGAACAAATTTTGCTAAATGCTGCTTTGTAGCAAGGGTGCGAGCCAGACGCTCCCATTAATTTTTTACTCAAAATTAGAAACCACTAATAGAAATACCGTTTTTAAGCCCCATAGGGGCGGCATCCTAATAGAAAATAAAGACGACACCCCTAGGCGACATCCTAATAGAAAATACCCCATAGGGGCGATATCCTAATAGAAAATAAAGACAGCATAGCAACAAAAGCCCCGTAGGGACGACATCCTAATAGAAAATAAAGACGATATAGCAACAAAAGCCCCATAGGGGCGATATCCTAATGGTCTGTGTTATAAATTGTAGCACATGTATCCATTTCCAAGCGTTAAGACTTAGGAAATAGCGTCAGATAATTGAGATATTAGTTCAAGAACTCCCCCCAACCCCCTCAAAGAGGGGGAATTTATACAAGATATAATTTCCTGATTATCAATAATTTGCGATATTTTATAAATAATATTTAATTCATTTTATTTTTAAAATTACATAAATATATTACATCGATAACATTTAATAGCCACAAGCCTGAGAATGCCGTAGGCATGAAACCTTGTGTAAGGTAAGTGGATAAAACTAAAAAAACAGACCAATAGCACATCGTAAAGTAAGCATTAGCAAGTTTCTAAAAATTTTAAATTCCTGTAAATCAAGGATTTATCATTTTTTCGCTTGGTAAAAAGTTGTTTAAATTTAACAAACAATATGTTATCAACATATTTATATATAAATAAATAAAAATTAAATTCAAGATAGTGAATTATTTGTACCGTTTATTTGAGATTCTATCGGGTTTAAAGCGATATTATGCCTTATCGGCTTTTTTGTTGATATTATCAGCCTTAGCACGCACAGTAGAACCGCGCATTGTGCAGGTTGCTATTGACGGCGTAGTGGGCAAAATGACGCAACAGGTCAATGCCCTACCCAATAATACCGCTACTAAGCCCGATGCGTTTGCCCAAGCCATTTATAATTTATTGCCCGACCTCAGTGCCGATACCTTTGTGTGGGCTTTGGGTTTGCTGTGCTTATTATTTACCGCCGTATCGGTCTTGCGGGGTTTGAGCGGGCTTGGGTCGGGCGCACTCAACGCCTATGCCACCGAAGCGGGCATCAAACGCTTCCGCGATCGCCTTTTCAATCATTTACAGCGTCTGCCCGTGGCTTATTTCGGGCAAATAAAAACAGGTGAGATTATACAACGCTGCACCGGCGACATCGATACCATTAAAGGGTTTATGAATACGCACGTGACCGAGTTTGTCCTGCTATCAGCTACATTTGTGTTTGCATTTGCGATGATGTGGCAAATACACCCACAATATGCCTTAGTGACGGCTGCCCTATTTCCGTTTATCATTCTGTCGGCATCTTTATTTTTTCGCTACGAAAACAAGATATGGGAAGCCCACGAAGCCGAACAAGACAAACTAACATCATTGGTAGAAGAAAATTTATCGGGTGTTCGGGTAGTAAAGCCTTTGCCAAAGAGGATTTCGAGATAAGCAAATTTGATGCCCAAAATGCCGCTACGCGCAGCATAGGAGTACGACACATCTATTTACCTGCCAATTTCTGGACATTTTCGGACCTGACCATCTTTTTACAATCTACGCTCTCGCTGGGCTTCGGTGGTTATTTGACCATTCAACAACAAATTACGGTGGGCGAGTTGGTGACATTTTTTACCTATACTTGGATGATAACAATGCCGATGCGCCAATTAGGGCGCGTGATATCGCAGTTGGGTATGACTAAGGTAGCCTTAGAACGCCTATCAGCCATTTTAGACGCACCCGCCGAAACTTATGAGGGGCAATTACAAGCACAATCCTTGAAAGGCAAGATACAATTTGATGATGTTTGGTTTAAATATGCCGATGATGACCCCGAATATGCCCTACAAGGCGTATCGTTTAGCGTAGCAGCAGGCGAAAAAATAGCCCTAATGGGTGCTACGGGCGCGGGCAAATCGTCTATCATTGCCCTACTGATGCGTTTCTACGAACCTCAGCGCGGCACTATTCTCATCGACGACGCAGCGAGCCACCGCTACGACAAAACAAGCCTCCGCAGCCGTATAGGGGTCGTATTGCAAAAGCCATTTTTGTTCTCTACTTCTATTGCCAAAAACATTGCCTATGCACGACCACGCAGCCACGAACAAGATATCTATTCGGCAGCTTCGGCGGCAGCCATTCACGATATCATCGACATATTTGCCGACGGCTACGACACCCTCGTAGGCGAAAAGGGCGTAACGCTGTCGGGCGGGCAAAAACAACGCATCGCCCTCGCGCGAACATTATTGGAAAAACCCGATATTTTGGTCTTAGACGACACAACTTCTGCCGTTGATGCCGAAACCGAACGCCACATACAAGAAGAATTGATAGCGCAAATGTCCAACCGCACTACCTTTATCATTGCCAACCGCATCAGTTCGGTAGCAGATGCCGACCAAATTTTAGTGTTTGAAAAAGGCAAACTCGTGCAGCACGGCACCCACCGGCAATTGCTGCAACAAGAAGGCTTCTATAAACGAGTGTATGACGTACAACAACAAACCACCTAAGAAACAGTGTAACTATTTAGGGTATGGGGTTTTGGGTATGGGGTAATGGGCAATACCCATCTAATAATGCCCGAAATCATTGCATATTCGATTAGTTCCCCCTACAAGGCTAAATCGTTACCAGTAAAGAAATAAACCATCAAAATACGGATAAAATGATTACTTTTGGGCATAATAATAATTGAACCTAAAATCACATAAAGACACTAAGCACTTACGCGCTGTACTTGTCTTTTAATACCTCTTGTAGGGCAAACATTTCGTCTCGGTAGCGGGCAGCCATCACAAAATCGAGGTCTTTGGCTGCTTGCTGCATTTTTTTGCGCGTTTGGTCGATAGACTTTTCCAATTGGGCGCGGCTCATATATTGTATGATGGGGTCGGCAGCCAGATTAGGCATAGGTTCGGGTTCGATATAGGCTTTATTTTCCTTTCTAATGTCTAATATCGACGTTTGTTCCATTATTTTCTCGCGCGATTTTAATACCGTCGTAGGCACTATGCCGTTGGCTTCGTTGTATGCCATTTGTTTGGCGCGTTTGCGGTTGGTCTCGTCTATGGTGCGCTGCATAGATTTGGTCACTTTGTCGGCATACATAATTACCCTGCCGTTGGCATTGCGAGCGGCGCGTCCTGCGGTTTGTATCAATGACCGTTCGTTGCGCAAGAATCCCTCTTTGTCGGCATCTAAAACGGCAACCAACGACACTTCGGGCAAGTCTAATCCTTCGCGCAGCAAATTGACACCAATCAATACATCGAACTCGCCAAGCCGCAAATCGCGGATAATCTCTACCCTTTCTAAGGTATCGATATCCGAATGCAGATAGCGGCATTTAATAGCCATGCGCGTCAGGTATTTCGACAGTTCTTCTGCCATGCGCTTTGTTAGTGTCGTGACCAATACCCGCTCTTTGAGGGCAACACATTGATTGATTTCGCTAATCAAATCGTCTATTTGCGAGAGGCTTGGGCGCACGGATATGGGCGGGTCTAACAAGCCCGTAGGTCGGACGACTTGCTCTACGACCACCCCACCCGATTGGGTCAGTTCGTAATCGGCGGGCGTAGCACTCACAAAAATAGTTTGCTGTATGATGTCTTCAAATTCCGCAAATTTGAGTGGTCGGTTATCTAATGCCGAGGGCAACCTAAATCCATACTCTACGAGGTTTAGTTTTCGCGAGCGGTCGCCGCCCGACATACCGCCTATTTGAGGTATGCTCATGTGGCTTTCGTCTATAAAAGTCGGAAAATCGGGCGGGAAATAGTCTAACAAACAAAATGGGCGCGTCCCTGGTGCGCGTTTGTCAAAAAAGCGCGAATAATTTTCTATGCCCGAACAATAGCCCAATTCGCGGATCATCTCTAAATCAAAATTGACGCGCTCTTCTATGCGTTGGGCTTCCAAGAGTTTTCCGTTTAGCTTAAAGTATTCGATTTGCTCGCGCAGTTCGTCCTGAATGGCGTATATAGCGGTCAAAGTATCTTCGCGCGAGGTGAGGTATAAATTGGCGGGATACAGCACGAGGTCGGTTTGCGTCGTTATCTTTTTGCCACTTTGTGGGTCTATGGTGCATATACTCTCTACTTCGTCGCCAAAAAATACGACTCGAATAGCGAGGTCGGCATAGGGCGGATATACTTCGAGGGTGTCGCCCCTGACCCGAAATGTACCGCGCTCAAAATCGGTTTCGGTGCGGGCATATAGGTTATCGACCAAGCGGAACAGCAATGGATTGCGCGGTACTTTTTCGCCTACTTTGAGGTAAATAATGCTGTCTTTATAGGTTTCGGGATTACCCATACCGTAAATACACGAAACCGAAGCCACTATCAATACGTCTCGCCGCCCCGACATAAGCGCGGAAGTTGCCCGCAAGCGCAGTTTTTCTATCTCGGCATTAATAGCGAGGTCTTTTTCGATATAGGTATCGGAAACAGGCACATAGGCTTCGGGTTGGTAATAATCGTAATACGACACAAAATATTCTACGGCATTGTTCGGAAAGAACTGCTTAAATTCGCCGTACAACTGTGCTACTAAGGTTTTGTTGTGGCTCAGTATCAAGGCAGGTCGCTGCAATTGTTCTATGACATTAGCCATAGTAAAAGTTTTGCCCGACCCCGTAACACCCAATAAGGTTTGGGCTTTTTCGTTCCGCTTGATACCTTCTACCAATTGCCTAATAGCTTCGGGTTGGTCGCCCGAAGGACGGTAGTCCGATATTAATTGAAATGGTGGCATGGTATTTTGGAAAATAAAGAGAGCGGTTGATAAAAGCGAAAAACGTAACCAAATTAAAAGAATATTATAAATTTTTTATAAATTACTTTATCCTTATACATTACATCTAAGTCGTGGGTTAGGACAATATAAAACAAATTTATCAATACAAGGGCACGGATAGGCTACGTTTTCCCGACAAAAAACAGCTAAGATCGCCACCAATTAGTGGTATTGATATAATCATGTACGCGGTCGTGGACGAGGTAGCGGATAGAGCGACGTTGGCGCACCAAATCGCGGATATGTGTGGCAGAAATATCTATCAGGGGCACGGTCAGCCAATCGATACGGTCGTGTTGGCGGTATTCGGCGGGCGTATTAGTGCAGTTAGGGCGTGGATATACAATTAG
The DNA here is from genome assembly GCA_016711295.1 of Sphingobacteriales bacterium. Taxonomy (GTDB): domain Bacteria; phylum Bacteroidota; class Bacteroidia; order Chitinophagales; family UBA2359; genus JADJTE01. Next base: position 9,855 of record JADJTE010000023.1, read on the forward strand.
GCGGTAATATTTTAACAATTGTTCGTAGTTTTTCCATTTGTGCAAGTGTGCCAAATTATCTTCGCCCATAATAGGTCTAAATTCGTAGTGCGGGTATTTTTCGTGCAAATACGCCAAGGTATCGATGGTATAGGAGGGTTGCGGCAGCCCAAACTCTATATCCGACACCCGCAAGCGCGGATTATCTTCTATACATAAACGCACCAAGTGCAAGCGGTCGTATTGGTTCAGCAGTGCCTTTTTATCTTTCAAAGGATTATGCGGCGATACAACCAACCATACTTCCTGTACGTCGGGCATAGATGCAACTGTTTCGGCAATAATCAAATGTCCAATATGAATAGGATTAAACGAACCAAACAATAATCCTATATGCTTAGTAGCAAGTGCCATTTTTATAATTAAAAATATTTATATACTACAATCACTTGTTCAATATGAGTAAAAACTCATGCAAAGGTACGCCATAAAGCCCCCAAAAACAATCTAAGTTAGTTGGTAAAAACGTAGCCCGCCTGAATGGGCTTTGTATTCCGTTTCCGTAGCCCTACGATGGACGATTTGAGCGCGACGAATATCGCGGCAATTTGCGTTTTATCCAATTTGCGCTATACCAGTTTGCAATGAAGCCAACAATAACACAGCCAGAGCCATTATTATACCGCTCTTACCGAGCAGCATTACAATTATAGAAACCCAAATTGACCCATTCGTTTAGCCACTTCGCGGCTGAACAGACGTAATCAAAAAAGCAGAAAAGCCCCTTAAAAAAAACCAACGTAACTATTCAGCCTTATATTAAATTTTAATGCCGAAAATAATATAGCCCACGATTTTAAATCGTGGGCTATGATTGATAGACCAAATTTTATTTGTACTAAAGCCAAACAACAAACGTATTAAATTCCTGACAATCAATAAGTTAAGTCATTTTTTATTATCGTTGAAAAAAGTCAGTGCTTACACGTATTAGATTAAAACTTAGGGCATTCTATGGCGCGGCCTCGCTGCTCGCGGATAGGTGCTGTATAAGTAAGGGCTATTTCTACGCCACCTGTATTGGCTACTGATAGCCCCGAAGCCGTAAAGTCGTAACTAAGCCCCACCCCGAAATTATTATAATCAAATTTGGCACCCAAAATAACTGCATCTATACCCATAGACGAGGCGACGCTATTGGCAAATCTCGTCCAAGCTCCTATGCCGAAGGCTTTTTCGAGGCTGGTATGGCGGTTGCGGTCAAAAATATAGCGCACCCAGGACCCTACATTCAATTGGCTATGCTGCCCTTGTTTGAGATAATAGAACGTAGGTACGGCATCGAATTGTTCGCCGAGGGCTAAGGTCGCTCCCGTTTGTAAGGATAGTTTGCTCGACACTTGGTCGCGTTCTAAATCGGTAAATGATATATCGGGGCTTGTAAAATGGTACATTGCACCGCCCAAAAAGATATTGCTTCGCACGCCTAAGCCCATATAAAACATACCGCCCGCTGCTACATTGGCACGCCAGCGGCTTTGTGCTGCAAACACTTCGTCGGAGGGCAGGTCGGGCGTATAACCGCTGCCATCAAATTGGTTGCCAAATTGGGCTTTGCTTAGGTCAAAGCCGCGTTGCGACATACCGCCTTCTATACCCAACGACAAGTAAGTGCGCTCGGCAAGGGCTAAGTTATAGGCTAAGGCGAGGTCGATATAATTGGTCTGAAAACTAACTGCGCCGCCTTTGTCGTTATAAATCATCAAGCCTATTGCCAAACGGTCATAGTCGCCCAAGCCGCTCAATGCCATATCTGCCGAGCCGTATATGGTGCGAAAAGGCGTACCCGTCATAGCCGATGCCCATTGATTGCGATAGATGAGAGAGCCACGCACGTCGCCCTGCATCAAGCCCGTCATGGCAGGATTGACGAATAAGGGTGCGGCATATTGCTGCGAAAAATGAATATCTTGTGCCCTAAGCAGTGCGGGCAATAAGCCCAACGACAATAGCAAGGCGAGGGTAAAAAAAGTATATCGGTTCATGATTTAGTGCTGTATATGGGTGCCGCGCTGCCGCTCGGTGTAGGGCATAAACGGCGATAGATATAAAATATAAGTTATGAGGTAAAAAGTGGGAAGTAGAAAGCAAGAAGTGGCTTTGTGTAAGTGTGTTTTTAGCGGATATATGCCGCTACATCTTTATCTGACCAGCGTAATGCTGCCTTTATAAACATCGTCGAAGCCGTCGCTGAATGTTATTTCCAATACATAGACATATACGCCTGCTGCGGCATTCTTGCCGTTGATAGTGCCGTCCCAAGCATCAGATGTATTGGTGGTTTGGAATACCAAAGCTCCCCAGCGGTCGAAAATGCTAAATTTCAGGATTTCTATTTCGTTGCCCAAGGGTTTTATATCGTCATTTTTGCCGTCATTGTTGGGGGTAAAAATGTTGGGCACAAATAGGCTGCGTTGCTTGACTACACTCACGCGCACGCTGTCGGTGGCAGTACAACCCAATTGGCTGGTGGCTGTTACGTAGTAAGTAGTGCTGTTTTCGGGCGATACAAGGGGGTTCGGACAGTTGGTACAAGTAATAGTCATATCGGGCGACCAAGTAAAACTGGCTTCGCCGCCTTCGCTATCAATAGCCGTAGCATTGAGTTGGGCGGGTGAGTCGTTGATGACAGTTTGGTTGTCGCCTGCTTCTACGCTGATGCTGCTTATATCAAAATGGCGTATTACTATCGAGCCAGCACATACATCTCCCGACAAATCGAGGGTGGCAGTTTGTGTTCCCGTATCTAACCAACGCAAGACGAGCGTATCGCCGCCGTCATAGAGGATGTCGGCATTGTCGGCAGCCCACGTAAATACGGCATTATTGCCTGCGGGGTCGCCGCTATATATCAAGGTATCGATACCGCCCAAGCAAGGCGAGCCAAGGGAAATAAAATCGGCACTGATGGTGTCAATAACACTAACGCTAACAGTATCGGCATTGGCACAAATACCTGATATATCTTGGTAGCTGTAAATAATTTGATGCGTGCCCACTCCTGCCAGCATGGGGTCGAAAGTGGAGGAGGCAGTAATGCCCGCCGAACCACTAAACACGCCGCTTATGCTATTGTCGGTAGGCAATAAGGTCGTGGGCGGGTCAGAGAGGCAATATTGAGGCAACCAACCGCTAAATGTGGTATTGGGCGCAGCTAATACGTTGATAAAAACGGTATCGTAGCTAAAACAAGTAGCAACGCCTAAGTTCTGCGTATATGTATAGAGAATTTGGTGCGCACCTGCTCCCCAAAATGTAGGGTTGAACTCATCGATAATGGTGCTGCCATTGATGATAAATACGGCTCCGTCGCTGTCAAAATTGCCCGTCAAAGGATAGGCTTCGTCGTTGGCACACATAAACGAAGGTATCGTAGGCGAGGCAATTGCTTGCTGCGGTACATGGACATTGAATGTTTGAGTGGCAATACAGCCATTAGGTGCTGCATACGTGATATTGAATGTATTGACGGGTTCGTCTAACAAAACGGCAGACGGATTAAAAAAGCCACTGCCAAAAATGCCCGGTCCCGAAAAAATCCCGCCCGCAGGCGACCCCGTAAATTGTAAGGGTAGCTCCGAACTGCAAAAATCGGTGGCAATTATCGGTGCGCCGCCTTGTGTAATACTGCATTGACTCATCAAGGGCTGTGCTGCCAACAGTGGCAATAACAGCGCAATGAGTAGGGTGAATTTGTTCATGTTATGTAATGATGTGTTTGTTAATAAGTGGGCAAATTATCGCAAGCCTACTGCCATATCGACCCCAAAGCGCTGCTCATTTTGCCGCTACTAAATAGCATCAAAAGCTATGCCCTTTTTGTGCTAACGTAGGCATAGCTTTTTTATTGCCCGATAAAAAAAGCAAAAATGACAATACCGTGATATTTATCTTTAAAACTTGATGAAACATAGCAAGCATAGTTGTCATATAAAAGTCAAATAAGGACTATAATATTAAGTCACATAACAAATATGCCATACCTTTATTACCTTTGTGCAATATTGCTTGCATACGACTATTTTTAAGTAACAAACAAACCCTTGCCATGAGCCACCGCTACCTGTACCTTTATCTCCTCGTATTATTGACAGCCTGCCTATTGACGCTCAATACCAATGCGCAGCAACTTCACCAAACCGCGCCCGATTTTTCGGTACAGCATAAAGATGGCTACATGATCCAGCTCGGGTCGATGAAGGGTAGATATATATACCTCAATTTCTGGGCTTCTTGGTGTCCCGTTTCTACTATCCAAATGCCCAACTTACGCGCTTTGTACGACAAATATAACCGTGCGAGTTTTGCCGATGCTTCGGGCAATTTTGAAATTATGAGTATCTCCTTTGAAAACGATAGAAACACATGGCTAAAAACCCTGAATGGCTACGGCGAGACATGGAAATTTCACTGTATAGAACCCGAAGGATATAATTCGCTGCTTGCCCTCAATTATGGTATCACGATGTTGCCTAGTTCATTTTTGATATCGCCCCAAGGCGAGATAGTGCTGAAAGACCCCAATTTCGGCGAATTGGACGCATACCTATCAGCACGAGTTATAACTACTACTGCCAACAACAACGCTACTTGGACGACGAGCCAGTCCGCTACAGCAGTAAGTGGCGGCAATGCGGGTGGCTATCGCGTCATGCTTGGTGTTTTTGGCAAACCCAATTTCCATAGTTTTGAAAAAGTTGCCCAATTAGGCAACGTGAGCAAAATAGATAATGGCAACCTCACCGAAACTGCCTATATCGGGCAATTTAATAATTATAACGAAGCTATGAACGTATTGCAGCACGTCAAAAACAATGGATATATATATGCAAAAATAGACAATGCAAAATGAGCAACCTGTCGTCGTGCGAAGCAAATACCACACCTGCACCAAGCACTAATGTGGGGATATCCGAAACATACGTGAGGCTATACGAGCCACAAGCAATACAGCACCATGCCACAAAAACCTACACCCCCTCCGCCACTACTCCAACCCCTATTCAACAACGGCAACAACCCCACCAAGCAACCGACCCCCTACTACCACGCCCTATTCAACAACGGCAACAACCCCACCAAGCAACCGACCCCCTGCTACCACTACTCCAACGCCCACCAATAGCCCAAGCCCTGCAAACAATACCAATAACACGACAAGCGACCAAGACAACAACAATGTATGGACATCAGGGACCCAACCGTCAAACCAAGCAAACACAACCACCTCTACCACCCCCACTTCCAATCCTAACCCCGAACCAACGCCTACTACTAAATCTACCACAGCCCCCCCTCAAACAGGGCTCACTTGGATGGAGGAATTGAAAAAACGAGGATTAAATACGGAATATATGAAAAATCTACCCGATTCTAAATCGCTCAAACGACAACAAGAAAAATTGCGCAAAAAACGCGAACAATTGATGCGCGAAGTAGAAAAAATAAAACGCGAAGAAGACGACATCGAAGAGCAATTGCAGTTCAGAGGATTGTATGAGCAATAAACGAAATATTATTTCCGTATCGCCCCATACCATCAACATATCAACCCCAAAACCGCCGTAGGATAAACAATTCGCCGTAGAAAGAAAGTAAATACCAACCTAAAACCGTATCTTTGCGGGTCATACCAACCCTAACACCATGTTCAATAGAACTAAAATAGTTGCTACCATAGGACCAGCATCTAACAACAAAGAAACCATAGAAGCCCTTATTCAAGAAGGCGTTGATGTATTCAGGCTCAACATGTCGCATGGCACGCACGAAGAACACGAAAAGGTTATCAACATCATCCACCAAGCCAATCACGATTTAGGCACGCATGTGGGCATACTTGCCGATTTGCAAGGACCAAAAATCCGCTTGGGCAAATTAGCAGAAGGAAAATTCGAGGTTCAGCGCGATGATATATTATGCTTCACGACCCGCAAACTCCCACAGGATAGTACCCGCGATTTGCTCTACGTCACCTACGAGCTTTTTGCAGAAGATGTGCGTCCCGGACAAAAAATATTGATTGATGATGGCAAAATAGAGCTGCGCGTCATAGAAAGCAACGGCAAAGACGAAGTACGCGCTATCGTAGTACACGGCGGTGCTATATCCTCAAAAAAAGGCATCAACCTGCCCGAAACCGAAATATCAGCAGCATCTCTGTCGGAAAAGGATAGCCAAGATTTGGCTTTTATATTCAAACACAATATCAATTGGATAGCCTTATCCTTTGTGCGCTCGGCTGCCGAAATCGTACAATTGCAAGGCATTATTGCGTTCAACCGCCACCACGCCAAGATTATTGCAAAAATAGAACGCCCCGAAGCCGTCAAAAATATCGACGAAATTATCCGCGCCTCCGATGCCATTATGGTAGCACGTGGCGATTTGGGCGTAGAAATACCACTCGAACAAGTGCCGATGATACAAAAATCTATCGTGCGCAAATGCGGTATCGCTGCCAAACCCGTCATTATCGCTACCCAAATGATGGAAAGCATGATTAGCAGCCCCACTCCTACTCGCGCCGAAATCACAGACGTTGCCAACGCCGTACTGGATGGTGCCGATGCCCTAATGTTGAGCGGCGAAACAGCTATGGGTGCATTTCCGATAAAAGTAGTCCAAACCTTCGGACGCATTATTGTGACTATCGAAGAAGAAAGCCAGGTTTTTAATCACTACCATTGTACCTGTGCCCGCCTCGCCCACGTTTATTTCCGATGCCGTGTGCTATAATGCCTGCAAAATATCCGAAAACGTACAAGCTGCCGCTATCTTAGGACTCACCGTATCGGGATATACCGCCTTTATGCTGGCGAGCCACCGACCCAAATCCAATATTTTTATTTTTACGTCAAGCCTAAAAATGCTCAATATGTTTAGCCTTATTTGGGGCGTAAGGGCATTTTTCTACGACCACCCCCACAATACGGAAGAAACTATGACCACCGTAAGGCGGTTTTTGAAGGGCAGAAACTATATCAAATCGGGCGATATCGTTGTGCATACCGCCAGCATACCCCTCAGCGAAGGCGGACGAACCAACGCCATCAAACTTGCTACTATCAACGGTGCTGATTAATGCTATTAGCCCCACACAAAAACGCCCCCAACCCAACAACAAACTATCTGGGTTGGGGGCGAAATAATAGACTTACGAAAAAATATTCCGCCAATACGTATATCCCTGCATAAGATATTACAAGCAGCGGCATGGGGCTTGTAATAGAAATATTATGGCTATCTATGCCTTGCCGAGTTATACCTCTTGACCAAGAAATTTACCCAACACAAGGAAAGGCAGTAACTATTTAGGGTATAGGGTTTTGGGTATGGGGTAATGAGCAATATTTATCTAATAATGCCTGACATCGCTGCATATCCGATTAGAGATGGCTATTTCCCCTGCAAGGCTAAATAGTTACAAAAGGCAAAATAAACTGCCAACAGCACAATATTAACCGCTATATAATCTCGCAATGCCATAAATGGAGGAGTACTCCCCTATGAAATATGCTATCATCGACATAGAAGCATCGGGCGGCAGCCCCAAGCGCGACCGCGTAATGGACATCGCCGTTTTTATACACGACGGCACCCAAATTATCGACCAATTCGCTACCCTCGTCAATCCCGATGCCCATATACCGCCATTTATCACCAAACTAACAGGCGGCCCGCGATTTGCCGACATAGCCAACAAATTACCATGACCGAAGATGCCGTATTTGTTGCCCATAATTCGCGGTTTCGATTATCTATATATCCGCAACGAATTTAAACGATTGGGACTCAATTATATGCGCCCCCAAGTTAGGCACTATCGATCGGCACGGCGCGTATTACCGGGCATGACCTCCTACGGCTTAGACAACCTAAGTGCCGAACTCGACATACCCGTAGAAGACCGCCACCGCGCCGAGGGCGATGCCCGCGCTACCGTCCGCTTGTTCGAACTATTATTGGCAACAGACCATAGCCAGCAATGCCTCGACGAATTGCTGCTGCGAACCAATCATAACCCCGCATTGCCCGAAAATATACCACTATCGTCGGTCGAACAATTGCCCGAAGAAGCAGGTATCTATCAATTTATCGATGCTACAGGCAAAGTTATCTATATCGGAAAAAGTGCCGATATACGGCGGCGCGTTTTTCAGCATTTTACCAGGAAAACCACCCGAAACGATAAACTAACGAACCGAATGATTCGCCGTATCGCCGATGTGGACCTTCGTCGAAACAAGTAGCGAACTGCTCGCTCTCTCTTGGAAATTACCGAAAGTCAGACGACTAAACCCACCTATAACCGCGCACAATTGGCAAAAGAAAACATTTCAGGTAGGGCTTTTCCAAAGCAATACAACCATAAAGGCTATCTACAAACAGAACTGCGCCGAAAAATCCTTACGACCCCCTTTCCGCCCATAGCGCACTAC
>JADJTE010000024.1 GCA_016711295.1 Sphingobacteriales bacterium
AAAGACACCTTTAATATAGGTGACACCATTACAATTAGTTCTGTTTTTTCAGACCTTGTGTATGAAACAAAAACGCAATCATACTATAAACTAGAAAATTTTAGGTTTTATCCTAAAACCATGATTCGAAAAATAGATACTATTCGAGAGACAAACAATATGTATGAATTTGATTTTATTGTTGATTCAAAATACAATTATACGTTTTTTAATTACTCAAGTGGTAATCGCTCTCTTTTTGGGCAATATAGCTACACAAATGGTACATATGATTTAGAATATAAAGTAATTCCAAAAATTAAAGGGTTGTATAAACTAACGCATTCCTCTTCCATTTACGCATTGGGCGAAGACCAGGATTTTGAAGGTAGGTGCAAAAATTTAATTTCTGACGTAATTGTAACTATGAATGAAGGAGGAGATAATAATGTTGATTTCTTATTGGCAAGTCCCGACGAAGGGCAAATAAAAATATGGGAGCGACAAGATGATCAATTTCATATATTTGGCGGTTACTGCTTTTATGTAAGGGAGTAAATCCTGCCAACGCCCGTATAGCCGTCCATGCCAAAGGCACGGCGGCTGTGCGGACGTTGGCGGCGATTATGCGAACTTTCCCAATCAGACGCGCAAAGCAGCGAAACCCTCCGTAGCAAGTGAAATTGCTGCGCGTCAAGTTAAGCGCGGGATAGCAAAGGGACGGTTTAGTGCTTCGTAGCAAGTGAACTTTGCGCATCAAGCTAAGCGCGAGATAGCAAAGGGAAGTTGAGGTTTTCAAGTGAAACGGTTTAGTGCTTCGTAGCAAGTGAACTTTGCGCATCAAGCTAAGCGCGAGATAGCAAAGGGAAGTTGAGGTTTTCAAGTGAAACGGTTTAGTGCCTCGTAGCAAAGTGAAATTGCTGCGCACCAAGTTAATCGCGGGATAGCAAAGGGACAATTGAAAGGGTTTAGTGCTTCGTAGCAAGCAAATTTCTACGCACCAAGTTAATCGCGAAATAGCAAAGGGACGGTTTAGTGCTTTGTAGCATGTGAAATTGCTGCGCACCAAGTTGAGTGAAATAAGGCACAAGAGATAAATACATCGCCACTTTAAAAAAAAGTAATGAAAATATATACAAATATCAAATGAAATCTACTATCTTGTGGCGGTTTAACCCTCCGTAGCAGGTGAAATTGCTGCGCATCAAGGCGAAAACCACCGCCAACAATACACAGCCGTCCATAACCCGCACTAAGGGCGCGGGCGAAATTCAGGCAAAATCTCCACGCGAGGATATACGGCGGCTGTGCGGACGTTGGCGGCGATTATGCGAACTTTCCCAATCAGACGCGCGTAAAATAGGGGAAGGAAACGCAAAACGGCAGCCGGCGGGGATTTCATCAGGAGCGAACCGCCTTTGAATATACGAACTTGGCACAGGTCGCCGAAAATGGAACTGAGAGTAGGCAAAATTTAATTATTTTTCAGGTATGAAAAAAATTATTTTTATGGGCGTGCTTTTAGCCGTACTAATCCCCATTAAAATTGTGCTGACAAGCTTGGGAGGTGGCGACCCGCCGACGCTTGTGACAGGAAGATTTACTGCCTCACCATGGGACTATAATTGCGCTTTTAATGCACCTTTGGTATTAACTAAAATACACAATGTTGGATTGATAAAGGTTTCTATTGCCCTCATCAGTACCAGGAGTATCCCTTGGTTTGCCACTATGGATTATACCTCGCCTCTAATTGATTGCGGGGCAAGTCCAGACTGTTGTGCTATTATTCAAGTACCGAGTTCGGGCGACTATACGGCACAAGTGCGCTATATTGAGTATAATACCCTACTTGCAATACGGGCACAAATAGCTGCTATCGGTGGTGGTATAATCAATTAATACCTTCTGGGGTAGTTCCCTCATGTAGCTCTCCAATAAGTATTTCCCAAATTCCGCCCGAAGGGGCTACTGGGGCTTGTAATTAACTTTTTAAATCTCAATTATTATGAAAAAGATATTAATTTTATTATCGTTTACCCTATTATGGGCGCTTGTCAAAAAGACAGTGAATTGAGCAATGAGTCAAGCAGTTCCAAAACGTCTTATGAACTCTCAGAAGTTATTAACTTAAATGCTGAAACAAAACGTTTGGCTGAGGTACTGCAAGATAATAAGTTTTCGGCGTGGGCACAGTCCAATGCTAATTTTGGTAATTTGTCCGATGATTACGGCTATTATATTATGGGAAAATTACCTGCAAATATAACTATCAGTCTGCAAGGAAAACCTATGTTCCTGACGATCCCTAACACTCAAATTTTTAGCAATGAGCCAACGATTAAGGCATCATTTGGCAAGACCGAAACTTTTCAGATTAGTGACGGTAGCAATACCCAAAGTTATTCCTTATATGTGCCCAAAACCATAACCATGAATAAGTTGTTGCATGACCAATCTTAAATATTAGTCGGGCGGGTAATAACCTAACTTGGCAGGCAGACCCCAACAATGCCTCTAAATTAGTTATGTTGCAATGTCGCGTATATAACCAAATAGAAAATGAGGGAGATATAATTGAAGATAAGATTCTATTTTTGCCCGACAATGGCAGCTATAATATAGACCATCTACTGACCAACCCTAATGCCAAGAGCATTTTTTTGATGATTACGCGCGGCACGGCAGTTGATTTTGTGAGTCAAGAGGGTAAAATAGGATTTGTATTTCGAGCTGACGATGCACATTACTACAACCTTCCTTAGCGAGTTGTTCTGTGTATTAGATTATTAGGTAGTAGGTCGGAGTTCGGTTTTACCTACCCCGGCCTACTATTATAGTCTCCTTTTTCGTATGATAAGCATGCACCAAGTACTATCTCTATTAGGTTTTGCTCTAAGCAGTGTTTTTTTATATCGTTTTTCAAGTTTTGAAAACAAACAACAAGGCATTGCATATATTTTTTTACTGCTGCTAATAGGTAATGTTAGTTCCTTGTTCTTTGGTTTGTTGAGCAATTGGTTTTATCATAATTGGTGGCAATTAGGTGAGCGTTTTTGGGGTTCTCTTTTGGTAGGTACTTTTCTATTGCCATTTTTGCTAAAAAATAAGCCAAATTTTGAACAAAACTATACCGCAACTTTGCTATCCGTGTCAATTGGCATGTTGTTTATTAAACTTGGTTGCACTATTAGCCACCCTGCCTGCTACGGTAAAGCGAGTACAGTGCCTTAGGCAATGCTTATAAATGGGCAATATGTTCACCCAATTCCTATATATGACTTCTTATTTCAAGGCGTTTTATTGCTCGCATTAACCTACTTTTTCCTGAGAAAACCATCTATAAAAATAGGTATTGCTTGGTTGCTTTTTACTTGTGTGTTTGATTTTTGGATAGATTATTTAAGGAGTTATGAGAGATATATTATATGTTTGTCGCTTTCACAATTTGCCTACCTTACTATAATTTTGCTTAATATACCACTTGCGATAAGGAAGTGTGAGTTTTCCCGCATGAAACGGTTTAGCCCTCCGTAGCAAGAGAAGTTGAAGTTTGTGAGTGAAGCGGCTTAGTCCTCCATAGCAAGCGAACCCCTGCAAATCAGGTTAAGCGCGAAATAGCAAAGGGATGGTTTAGTGCTTCGTAGCGAGTGAAATTGCTGCGCATCAAGGCGAAAACCACCGCCAACAATACACAGCCGTCCATAACCCGCATCGAGTGGCGCGGGGCGAGATTCGGGCGAATCTCACGCGCGAGGGCATACGGCGGCTGTGCGGGCGTTAGCAGCAATTATACGAAACAAGTGTACATAGTTTCGGAAAAACGCTAGCCAGCGGTGGGCTAACCCGAAACCACTTAGGAAAAGAAGTAGGGAAAATGCAAAATAATCAACCATTTAAAGCCGTTCTTTTTCATGTCAGAAACAAACATTCCCGCCCTACCCAATTGCCTTAGCCAGTCGGCATTTACGGTCTTGGACACCGACAGTTCCAAAGCACCTATTTTGCGGTACAGCATTCCCCAAAAATCCGAATTTACCGCCTACGGACACACTAAATTACCCCTCGCCTTCACCAAATTTAGAGGTGACTCCTTGCCCGCCGTCGATGCCATAGCCACCAACGGCGATGCGGTGCGCAGCGATTTGCTGTTTATGGGCGACTCCCGGTTTGTGGCTAATGCTGGCTTGCTGCAAGTGTCGCAGACCCACAGCGTACAAAACGCCGATTACACGCCCAACCTCTATGCCCAGCAATGGACGGGCATCGGCGGCAACATTCTTACGGCATACAACCAAAACGGATTGCCACTCAGCACCAACAACAACGACATCGCCGCCCGAACCATCGACCCCAACGGCGACGGCAGCGACCCGACTATCGACCCCGAATTGAGCGACGTGCCCAGCGTCGATACCAATAATGTGGCGCATGATGATTTTGACGATTATATTGCCAATGAAATAACACATAATTATCAAGCATTCGTACACGTACCAGGCATGGGGCCCACCAGGCCCTTTTTGCGCCCCTTGCGCCGCCCCCTTAGCTCCGACGGCAAGCGATTCGAGGCACGTCCTACGCTATTTATCGTAGAAGAATACCGCGTAGCTTCGTTTTGGGCGGCTACGGCGCAGGCAAAACCTTGAACACATTCAGCCTATTGCCCGGCGAAAAAACCACCATTACCGTCAAAACATTCAAAGAAATTACATCGAGCAAAACGAGTTCGCAAAACATCATCGATTCGTTTTCCGAATCGAGCGGGCAAGAAATGGAAAATTTGTTGCAAGAAGAAATAATATGCAAACAACCCTCAATACGAGCAACCAACAAAGCAGTTCGAGCAACAAAGTTCGCAAACAGGGGTGAGCGCGTCGGCATCAGGCGGTTTTTTTGGCATCAATTTCAGCGCGAGTGCCAACCATAGCAGCGCGTCTGAATCAGCAGTTGCAGCCAATCAATCAACCGCCGCAGGACGCTCGACCAATGTAAAAAATTTGTCCAATGCTATGGCAAAACACGTGCAAAACTCGAACAGCAACCGCGAGGTAACTATCAACAGCAATACCCAAGACAGCTACACCGAAAGCGTTGAAACGGGCATTGTGCGCGAGTTGGCAAACCCTAACCAAAGCCGAGTACTCAATTTTGTGTTTCGCCAATTGCTGCAAGAATACGTCACGCTCACCTACCTTGCCGACCTAAAAGTAGCGTTCAGCAACGGACACCCCGAAAGTTTTCGCATCGTATCTTTGGCTGAGTTAGATTTGTTGCTCTATGAAGTATTAAATACCTCTAACACAGCCACTTACGTAGAAGAGGTAAAAGAAATGCTTCGTTGTGCCTATACTTTGCCCGATTCTGTAACGAACTACAACGGCGAAGGTTTTGCGTTCTTGCAAGAGGTAGATGCCCCAACATTTAGGTGCACCACCACCCAGCGTTTTGTAAAAACGACCAACCTAAGCGACACATATAGCACAGATGGCGGGGTTAAAATAAGCGTTCGGGCGTGATATTGAACGTAGACAAGCATGTCTTGCGCACCGATAGCGTGGTAGCTGATGCCCTGATGGGTCAAGGCGAAGCCTTGGATTGTTTCAATGCGCATGTGCAAGAAGCAAAGAAAAACCAACTGTGGTTAGAAGCCGAAAAGCTAAAATTGGCACTCGAAACCCTGCAAGCTATACCCGACCCCGCCCTTCGCGCACAGTTGTATGCCGCCATGTTTAATCCGCCTGCCCCTGTTGTCACTCCTTAATTTTGCTGTATCTTTGCCTTTGTATTTTGCCGTTTGTTTACCTAAAAAAACGGCAAAATGCTAAGGTATTATTTTTTTGCCATTTTTAAAAAAAACAAACAAAGCCATGCCCAACATGCTCAAATCGTGGAAAGATTTTGCGTCCGTCGAAGACTGGATTGCCAATACCCAAGTAGCCAATAGTGCGGTAGCGGATATTTTCGCGCCCTTGATAAGCACAAAAGTGGCAAATACAGGAACTGCTATTAAAGAATCCACCACCTACCACTATGAAAAATCAACCGCCCCCGCTTCTGCAAAATTGCTGGTTTATGATAAACCCTGCTATGAAACTTTTAATATTACAGATATATCGCAAGTAAGAAGTTTAGTTTTGGAGGCAAAAGCAGAGTCCTATGCCTCGCCTAACGGTGTGTTTAAACAATTAGCTCAAAAAACGAAAGCTCGCACAAGTATATTAAAAGAAATAGAAAAATTGGGTTGGGCAAAGGGCGCACAGCAATCCACTTTAAACAGTTTAATGACTCGATGGGACAGTACGCTTTCGATGCTGACAACGCTACCTCAGCATCCGTCAAGTATTCCGCTCATGGATTTTAGTACTTATGAGCAACTGAAAGCAGCCGAACAAGGCGACTTATCTGCTTTTACAGCAGATAAATATAAAAATATGAAAGCAGTTATTTCAGCGTTTTATGCCGCTTACGAAGCATTGTTTGATTTCACCAAAAAATACAAGGAAGAAGAGCAAGAAATATTGCGTTTTGACGAATTTTATACCAGCAGTGAGGCAACAAATTTGTTGAATAAAATACCGTATATATTTTTCACCGCCGCCGAAATAAAATCGCTCAATATGCAAGAAACAGGCGATTTTACCAATAAGACCGTAGCAGGTTTGGAGGGCAAAACCAAAGGTTTTCCCGTCGATAGACCCAAAAATACCACCTATATCGGATTGGGGCAGCATGGGGAACGTTCAAAAACAGATGCTTTGACATGGGCGGACAAAAAAGGTTCAAAAATTCCAAACAATCCTGACCCGCGCACGGTACCTAAAAATGCCATTTTACTCACTATTGCCTATTTGGGTTGGTATGTCGAAAACAAAGTTTGTGCAGAATTAAGCGGCATTCCGATAGACTGTTTAGAGCTAAAAAAGATGCTTTTTGCGGGCTACAACGCGGGCATAGAACATATTATACGAGCCATAAAGAGCCTATATAATAATGAAGACCGCAATATTACTTGGCTTAAAGTAGCCGCCGTAATTGCCGCATCGGACAAATTATCTGCCGATAAACTCAACGAAATGAAAACATACGCCGAAAATATCCCTAAAAGATTAACAAAATTATCATGAAAATAAACATTCTTTTGCTGACGATGATAGCCCTACTTGCTTTTTATTGCAAGCGAAGCAATACCATTGTTATACAAAACAAGGAAAAAAGCAAACAGGACGTTTTTTATAAAGTAACAAATCGCCCTTTGTCGCGCTATTTCAAAAATTCGGCAGATACCGCCTTGCTGGGCAGAATAGTATACACTCATCTCTTAGATAAAGGGAAATATGCTAATGATACGATGAAAGATTTTTTTATAAAACTTGACTTGTGCGATGCTGAATATGAGAGCGGGATCGAACAAGTATACGTTCCTTGTGATCCTTATGCTCATGGAATGCTGCTATTAAATGAGGAAGTAAATGACACGCTAATAGGAACTACAAATCATTTATTTGAATATTATGGCTATCCACATGAAAATGACAGTAGCATTTTTACTGAAATTTTTACCAAAGATAAAAATACGGGTATTTACAACAATACACAAACCTTATCAGCTGCCCTTATAGGTTATTATATAGATGGTTTTGACAACAAACGTATTATCTTACATGATGAAGTATTTTATTTTGGACCAGACGAAGATGTTAAAGCACGCTTAGAAAATGCCTTAGTCCTATACAAGTGGCAGAATGGCAAGTATGTACCCGATAGCCTGCTAACCATAGACGGCGAATTGATTCCAAAAAAAGATTACCCGCAAGCGTATGAAAAGTATATGGGTGATTCTGATTATTAATTAGAGTGTGCTTAAAAAGCAGGTGCTTTTATATATTTTTGAATATTAAAGAAAGTGTTATTTGTAAATATGATGTAATAGGAGAAATAATTTCGGATATAGTACCATATTTTGAATGGGCACAAAGACAGTGCTTTGAGCCATCGAGCAATGTTCGTGGCTATGATACAGCGTAACCCAAACACGGGTTGTTTCATTGGATTTTGCTGCAATACGGTCTAAGCCGTAGCGGTTTTGGTTTGCCCGATTTTGCCCTCTACGATATTGCGTTGGTTTCGTTCAACTTGGGCAATTCGTTTTGCTTTGGCAGTTTGGTCTTCTTTTGGGGCGACCGAGTGGCTTGCCGATGAGCCGAAAGCCGAGTTGTTTGGCGAGTGCGCGATTTTTCTGTGTAAGGTATATTCGGTCAGCATTGACGCTTTCGGGCAATACACCATATAGTTCTTTATAACGATTGATGTGTGTTTCAAGGTCTTGATTTTCGTTATAGGCTTCCCACGAAAAGTTATCTATGGTGGTGATGCCATCTACGGTGGCGATGCCGATTTTCGCTCCAAACTCTGTGCTTACATGTTGTTTGCCTCGCACAATCGGACGCACATATGGCTGGGAGATAGATACGATGCGGTTTTCACAAGTTCTCTTTTGGTTGTCATACATTTTCTTTTGTTGTTCATACAGTTTTTGTATCGTTTCATATTCTTTTAGTTCCTTTTTACGCCATCCTTTTAATGTTGCTTGGGGTTCATTGCTGCGAACTTGTTCGATTAAAGCCTTGACAAACAGTAAGTTACGTTTCAAATAGCCCAATTGTTGTCGGATACCTACTTGCAACTCTTTCTTTTTTTTCTTTTTCTTTTTGGCGATGTTTAGATAATTTTTATAGGCTATCCGACGGTAGGTTCGGAAGTTTTGGCGCGGTAAATTCAATTGAGCGCAGAGCAAATCAATATAATTATCTGTCTTTTTCGAGCTTCATTGAGCAAATCAAGGTCGGTTGGAAACTTTATTTTTTGAGGGGCTACGGTCGCATCTATTTTTAAATGCCCGCGATGAGTGACTTGGGGCTCGGTTTGGGTGGTGGTGTCTTGCTCCGTTTCGTCTTGCGCTGATGTGGCGTTTGCACGCTTGTCTGCTATTGGTGGGTCTTGCTCCGTGGGGCATCGTCCGAAGTAGCCGCGGTTGTGCTACCTTTGGCTGGCACTTGGCTATCAAGGTAGCTACGCACCGATTGCGCTATTGCTTTTTCTATGGCAGCTATACCGTCGCCGCTCAAGCGGGTGCGGATGGCTACAAAGAGCGACGGGTCGAATATGGGGGCTTTTTGAAAACTTCAAGCCCAACAAAATATTGAAGATAGGGTTCTCTTGAATTTGCAAAATGGTCTCGGCATCCGAAATATTGAGATAGTGTTTGATTATCAACGCACCCAGCACTAAGCGAGCGGAAGCGACGGGCGACCATTGTCGGCGCACATCTTACTAAGATAGGCTGTCTCAATGGCTTCCCGGCGAAATGAGCCTGCCAACTGAACCCAACGATTACTCGAATCTAAACTGCCTCAAAAGGCAACCCAAACGTCAAAACTGGGAATTTAGGTAAGGTCTTTTTATCATGACGAAAAAACTGCACGGTTTTAGACGTAAAGGTACGATTTTATGAGTAGTTTTCCTACTATTTTTAACCCATTTTTTTGTCATAATTCACTGAATATCAATAAATTATAATAGCGAATTGGCTTTTTCAGTACGCTCTAAGTAGGTTTGTAATTGGCTCATTCAAGAGAAGTTGAAGTTTGCAAGCAAAGCGGCTCAACCCTCGTAGCAAGCGAACCCCGCGCATCAAGTTAAGCGCGAAATGGCAAAGGAACGGTTTAGTGCTTCGTAGCAAGCGAACCCCGCGCATCAAGTTAAGCGCGAAATAGCAAAGGGACGGTTTAGTGCTTCGTAGCAAGTGAATTTTTGGGCATCAAGGCGAAAACCACCGCCAACAATACACAGCCGTCCATAACCCGCATCGAGTGGCGCGGGGCGAAATTCGGGCGAATCTCCCGCGCGAAGGGCATACGGCGGCTGTGCGGGCGTTGGCGGCGATTATGCGAACTTTCCCAATCAGACGCGCAAAGCAGCGAAACCCTCCGTAGCAAGTGAACCCTGCGCACCAAGCTAAGCGCGAAATAGCAAAGGGACGGTTTAACCCTCCGTAGCAAGTGAGTTTTGGGCATCAAGTTAAGCGCGAAATAGCAAAGGGAAGTTGAGGTTTTCAAGTGAAACGGTTTGGCTCTTCGTAGCGAGTGAAATTTCTGCGCACCAAGTTAAGCGCAAAATAGCAAAGGGACGGTTTAGTGCTTCGTAGCAAGCAAATTTCTGCGCATCAAGTTAAGCGCGAAATAGCAGAGGGACGGTTTAGTGCTTCGTAGCAAGTGAAATTGCTGCGCATCAGGTTAAGCGCAAAATAGCAAGGGAAGTTGAAGTTTTCAAGCAAAAGACGGTTTAGTGCTTCGTAGCAAGCAAATTTCTACGCATCAAGTGAAGCGCGGAATAGCAAAGGGACAAGTGAAGCAGTTTAGTGCTTCGTAGCAAGTGAATTTTTGGGCATCAAGGCGAAAACCACCGCCAACAATACACAGCCGTCCATAACCCGCATCAAGGGGCGTGCGTGAGATTCGGGCGAAGCTCCCGCGCGAAGGACATACGGCGGCTGTGCGGGCGTTGGCGGCGATTATGCGAACTTTCCCAATCAGACGCGCGTAAAATAGGGAAAGGAAACGCAAGACAAACCGCCGGCGGGGGTTTCATCAGGAGCGAACCGCCTTTGAATATACGAACTTGGCACAGGAAGCCGAAAATGGATCTGAGAGTAGGCGAAATGTTTAATTATTTTTCAGGTATGAAAATAAATATTTTTGTTATAATTTATTTGTTTGTCTTTTATTTTGACATCTTTGCACAAGCTCAAAAGCACGAAATTCAACTCACAGACGAAAGAGGAAAAGCATGCTTTATCCAGTTTGACCAAACAAAAGTTAAGTCAGATATGAACAACATCAAATCGTTTTTACAAAAACAGTATCGTTTTAACTCAAACGCAGACTTTAAAATCAAAAATGAAGAACAACACGAAGAAATCAAGTACCAAAAATTGCAACAGTACTACAAAGGTATTAAAGTAATGTACGGCGAAATGGCGGTGAGTTCAAAACAGGATAACCTAAAAAGTTTAAATGGACACTTTGTCGAAATAAATGACCTTAGCACCACCCCGCAATTAAGTGAGCAAGCAGCATTAGAAGCCGTTTTAGACCAAATCGGAGCTACTACCTACGCATGGCAAGACCCCATTTTTGAGGGTATGTTGAAAAATGAACGCCAAGACCCAGCAGCAACTAACTATCCCAAAGCTGAACTTGTTATTATCGAAAAGGACTTATTAGGCGAAAATCCTACACCTGTTCTCGCCTACCGTTTTGACATTTATACCTTAAATCCGCTTGGTAGAAATGAATACTATGTCGATGCTAATCACGGTGAAATTGTATTTACTAATCCGATAATGATGCACGTACAAGGCACCGCCACCACGCGCTATTCGGGCAACCGCACAATCGAAACACAACTATCGGGCGGCTCTCATCGCCTTAGGGACCTCTCACGAGGCAATGGCATAACTACTTGGAATGCGGATAATTTGAATACTACCGATTCATACAGCACTTCGTCCCTACATTTTACCGATATTAATAACAATTGGACTGATACTGAGTTTAACAATGTAAATAAGGACAATGCCGCATTAGATGCTCATTGGGGGGCAGAAATGACCTACGACTATTTCTTACAACGACATAGCAGAAATAGCATAGATAATGCAGGTTTTGCTTTGAACAACTATGTTCATCTAAGTAATGGAGGTTCACCTTGGAATAATGCCAGATGGGATGGACAAAGAATGCAATATGGCGACGGAGATGGCACAATTTTTTCGCCGCTTACTTCGTTAGATGTAGTAGCGCACGAAATAGGACATGGCTTTTGCGAGCGAACAGCCAATTGGTATATAGTAAAGAGTCAGGAGCTATCAATGAGGGTTTGAGTGATATTTGGGGAGCAATGGTCGAATTTTTTGCTGCTCCCGAGAAACAAACTTATTTGATGGGCGAGGATTTTTGCATTAGTGAAGACGCTTTGCGTTCTATGTCGAACCCAAAACTATTTGACCAGCCTGATACGTACGGCGGAACAAATTGGTTTGATGTTAATGGCACTAATTCCTATGACCATTGGGGAGTTCATACCAATAGCGGAGTAATGAACCATTGGTTCTTTTTGCTCGCCGAAGGCGGAAATGATACAAACGACAATGGAGATGCCTACAATGTAGCAGGTCTCGGAAAACTGAAAGCAGCCAACATTGTTTACCGCGCTGAAACGGTCTATTTTACCGCCACCACCAACTACCTACAAGCACGAGCAGGTACTATAGCAGCAGCCCAAGACCTGTACGGTGCCAACTCAACCGAGTCCTTGCAAGTTGCCCTTGCTTGGTACGCGGTGGGTGTAGGATACAATCCGACAGGTTCGCATTACATTGTCGGACCAACCCAACTAACTCCTGGCTATGTGGCAAGTTATACATTAGCAAATCCGTATTATAACGCCACTAACTAGAGCGTACTGAAAAAGCCAATTCGCTATTATAATTTATTGATATTCAGTGAATTATGACAAAAAAATGGGTTAAAAATAGTAGGAAAACTACTCATAAAATCGTACCTTTACGTCTAAAACCGTGCAGTTTTTTTCGTCATGATAAAAAGACCTTACCTAAATTCCCAGTTTTGACGTTTGGGTTGCCTTTTGAGGGCAGTTTAGATTCGAGTAATCGTTGGGTTCAGTTGGCAGGCTCATTTCCTTGGGAAGCCATTGAGACAGCCTATCTTAGTAAGATGTGCGCCGACAATGGTCGCCCGTCGCTTCCAGCTACCTTGATAGCCAAGTGCCAGCCAAAGGTAGCACAACCCAGCTACTTCGGACGATGCCCCACCGGAGCAAGACCCACCAATAGCAGACAAGCGTGCAAACGCCACATCAGCGCAAGACGAAACGGAGCAAGACACCACCACCCAAACCGAGTCCCAAGTCACTCATCGCGGGCATTTAAAAATAGATGCGACCGTAGCCCCTCAAAAATAAAGTTTCCAACCGACCTTGATTTGCTCAATGAAGCTCGAAAAAAGACAGATAATTATATTGATTTGCTCTGCGCTCAATTGAATTTACCGCGCCAAAACTTCCGAACCTACCGTCGGATAGCCTATAAAAATTATCTAAACATCGCCAAAAAGAAAAAGAAAAAAAAGAAAGAGTTGCAAGTAGGTATCCGACAACAATTGGGCTATTTGAAACGTAACTTACTGTTTGTCAAGGCTTTAATCGAACAAGTTCGCAGCAATGAACCCCAAGCAACATTAAAAGGATGGCGTAAAAAGGAACTAAAAGAATATGAAACGATACAAAAACTGTATGAACAACAAAAGAAAATGTATGACAACCAAAAGAGAACTTGTGAAAACCGCATCGTATCTATCTCCCAGCCTATATTGCGTCCGATTGTGCGAGGCAAACAAATATAAGCACAGAGTTTGGAGCGAAAATCGGCATCGCCACCGTAGATGGCATCACCACCATAGATAACTTTTCGTGGGAAGCCTATAACGAAAATCAAGACCTTGAAACACACATCAATCGTTATAAAGAACTATATGGTGTATTGCCCGAAAGCGTCAATGCTGACCGAATATACCTTACACAGAAAAATCGCGCACTCGCCAAACAACTCGGCTTTCGGCTCATCGGCAAGCCACTCGGTCGCCCCAAAAAGAAGACCAAACTGCCAAAGCAAAACGAATTGCCCAAGTTGAACGAAACCAACGCAATATCGTAGAGGGCAAAATCGGGCAAACCAAAAACCGCTACGGCTTAGACCGTATTGCAGCAAAATCCAATGAAACAACCCGTGTTTGGGTTACTTGCTGTATCATAGCCACGAACATTGCTCGATGGCTCAAAGCACTGTCTTTGTGCCCATTCAAAATATGGTACTATATCCGAAATTATTTCTCCTATTACATCATATTTACAAATAACACTTTCTTTAATATTCAAAAATATATAAAAGCACCTGCTTTTTAAGCACACTCTAACTATGTTTGGACTATCCCCAGCGGTTGCGCTACGGGCTATTGTTGGGCAATTCTTTCGGGGCAAGGCACCAGCAATGTAAGCATAAGAGCGGGTAGCACGGGCATTAAAACGATTACGTGTAGGGCATATTTGGGCAATACCTTGCTTGGTTCTCAATATATTACCGTCAATGTTCAAACCCCAAATACAGGAGGCGGCGATCCATGTGGCGGAATTGCGCCATTCAATGGCGTAATATATCCGCCTCCCTGCAATGGCGGTGGACTTATGGCAGAAACAGCCCATTTTATAGACATCGCCATTTTTGACCTTGCTGGGCGAATAGTAAAGCACAAGACAAATGTAGAACAAGTTGACACTAACGATTTGTCCCAAGGCATGTATATAGTACGAGCCATTTTAAATGATCATGAAATTATCACCCAAAAAATACTAAAATGAAAAATAAATGCTTAATCTTAATTTGCGTGCTTGTTCTATTATTCATTTCCTCTTGCGTCAAGGAAAAAGACCATTTTCCTGGGTGGCTACCCTTGCTGCTTAGATGGGTCTATTGACATGGTTCTAAGCAGCCCGCCGACGACACCAAGGGCTACATTAGAAAAATTTATTTATGAAAATAAGTATATTTATAGGTTTTCACCCCCTTTTTACCGATTGCCTTTTGCTGTTATTGTAGATGAAAACTGTGAAGTGATTTGTTCCTATCTTGGATTCCTAACCGCTGGATGTACAAGGCAGGATGGTTCCGAGTATATAGACGTTACATGGGAAAATGATGCCGAGTTTATAGAAGTAGTATGGGAGGATCCTCGGTAATTCGTTGTTTTTTAACTGTACTTGTTTAGTTGAATTTGGTTCTTAAATTGATTAGCGTTGCGGCGATTATGCGAACTTTCCCAATCAGACGCGCAAAGCAGCGAAACCCTCCGTAGCAAGTGAAATTTCTGCGCATCAAGTTAAGCGCAAAATAGCAAAGGGACGGTTTAGTGCTTCGTAGCAAGTGAAATTTTGCGCATCAAGTTAAGCACGAAATAGCGAAGGTAAGTTGAAGTTTGCGAGTGAAGCGGTTTGGCTCTTCGTAGCAAGTGAAATTACTGCGTATCAAGTTAAGCGCGAGATAGCAAAGTTTTCAAGCAAAAGACGGTTTAGTGCTTCGCAGCGAGTGAAATTGCTGCGCATCAAGTTAAGCGCGAAATAGCGAAGGGAAGTTGAAGTTTGCGAGTGAAACGGTTTAGTGCTTCGTAGCAAGTGAAATTGCTGCGCATCAAGTGAAGCGCGAAATAGCAAAGGGACGGGTTAATGCTTCGTAGCAAGTGAAATTGCTGCGCATCAAGGCGAAAACCACCGCCAACAATACACAGCCGTCCATAACCCGCATCAAGGGGCGCGGGCGAAATTCGGGCGAATCTCCCGCGCGAGGATATACGGCGGCTGTGCGGACGTTGGCGGCGATTATGCGAACTTTCCCAATCAGACGCGCAAAGCAGCGAAACCCTCCGTAGCAAGCGAACTCTGCGCACCAAGCTAAGCGCGAAATAGCAAAGGGACGGTTTAACCCTCCGTAGCAAGTGAGTTTTTGGGCATCAAGTTAAGCGCGAAATAGCAAAGGGAAGTTGAGGTTTTCAAGTGAAACGGTTTGGCTCTTCGTAGCGAGTGAAATTTCTGCGCACCAAGTTAAGCGCAAAATAGCAAAGGGACGGTTTAGTGCTTCGTAGCAAGCAAATTTCTGCGCATCAAGTTAAGCGCGAAATAGCAGAGGGACGGTTTAGTGCTTCGTAGCAAGTGAAATTGCTGCGCATCAGGTTAAGCGCAAAATAGCAAAGGGAAGTTGAAGTTTTCAAGCAAAAGACGGTTTAGTGCTTCGTAGCAAGCAAATTTCTACGCATCAAGTGAAGCGCGGAATAGCAAAGGGACAAGTGAAGCAGTTTAGTGCTTCGTAGCGAGTGAAATTGCTGCCCATCAAGGCGAAAACCACCGCCAACAATACACAGCCGTCCATAACCCGCATCAAGGGGCGTGCGTGAGATTCGGGCGAATCTCCCGCGCGAAGGACATACGGCGGCTGTGCGGGCGTTGGCGGCGATTATGCGAACTTTCCCAATCAGACGCACAAAGCAGCGAAACCCTCCGTAGCAAGTGAAATTTCTGCGCGTCAAGTTAAGCGCGAAATAGCAGAGGAAAGTTGAAATTTTCAGGTGAAGCGGTTTGGCTCTTCGTAGCAAGTGAATTTTTGGGCATCAAGGCGAAAACCACCGCCAACAATACACAGCCGTCCATAACCCGCATCGAGGGGCGTGTGTAAGATTCGGGCGAATCTCCCGCGCGAGGGCATACGGCGGCTGTGCGGACGTTGGCGGCGATTATGCGAACTTTCCCAATCAGACGCGCAAAGCAGCGAAACCCTCCGTAGCAAGCGAACTCTGCGCACCAAGCTAAGCGCGAAATAGCAAAGGGACGGTTTAACCCTCCGTAGCAAGTGAGTTTTTGGGCATCAAGTTAAGCGCGAAATAGCAAAGGGAAGTTGAGGTTTTCAAGTGAAACGGTTTGGCTCTTCGTAGCGAGTGAAATTTCTGCGCATCGAGTTAAGCGCGAAATAGCAAAGGGACGGTTTAGTGCTTCGTAGCAAGCAAATTTCTGCGCATCAAGTTAAGCGCGAAATAGCAGAGGGACGGTTTAGTGCTTCGTAGCAAGCAAATTTCTGCGCATCAAGTTAAGCGCGAAATAGCAAAGGGACGGTTTAACCCTCCGTAGCAAGTGAACTTTTGCGCATCAAGTTAAGCGCGAAATAGCAAAGGGATTTGAAGTTTGCGAGTGAAGCGGGTTTAACTCTTCGTAGCAGGTGAAATTGCTGCGCATCAAGGCGAAAACCACCGCCAACAATACACAGCCGTCCATAACCCGCACTAAGGGGCGCGGGCGAAATTCGGGCAAAATCTCCCGCGCGAGGATATACGGCGGCTGTGCGGACGTTGGCGGCGATTATGCGAACTTTCCCAATCAGACGCGCGTAAAATAGGGGAAGGAAACGCAAAACGGCAGCCGGCGGGGATTTCATCAGGAGCGAACCGCCTTTGAATATACGAACTTGGCACAGGTCGCCGAAAATGGAACTGAGAGTAGGCAAAATTTAATTATTTTTCAGGTATGAAAAAAATTATTTTTATGGGCGTGCTTTTAGCCGTACTAATCCCCATTAAAATTGTGCTGACAGCTTGCGGAGGTGGCGACCCGCCGACGCTTGTGACAGGAAGATTTACTGCCTCACCATGGGACTATAATTGCGCTTTTAATGCACCTTTGGTATTAACTAAAATACACAATGTTGGATTGATAAAGGTTTCTATTGCCTCATCAGTACCAGGAGTATCCCCTTGGTTTGCCACTATGGATTATACCTCGCCTCTAATTGATTGCGGGGCAAGTCCAGACTGTTGTGCTATTATTCAAGTACCGAGTTCGGGCGACTATACGGCACAAGTGCGCTATATTGAGTATAATACCCCTACTTGCAATACGGGCACAAATAGCTGCTATCGGTGGTGGTATAATCAATTAATACCTTCTGGGGTAGTTCCCTCATGTAGCTCTCCAATAAGTATTTCCCAAATTCCGCCCGAAGGGGCTACTGGGGCTTGTAATTAACTTTTTAAATCTCAATTATTATGAAAAAGATATTAATTTTATTATCGTTTACCCTATTATGGGCCGCTTGTCAAAAAGACAGTGAATTGAGCAATGAGTCAAGCAGTTCCAAAACGTCTTATGAACTCTCAGAAGTTATTAACTTAAATGCTGAAACAAAACGTTTGGCTGAGGTACTGCAAGATAATAAGTTTTCGGCGTGGGCACAGTCCAATGCTAATTTTGGTAATTTGTCCGATGATTACGGCTATTATATTATGGGAAAATTACCTGCAAATATAACTATCAGTCTGCAAGGGAAAACCTATGTTCCTGACGGTCCTAACACTCAAATTTTTAGCAATGAGCCAACGATTAAGGCATCATTTGGCAAGACCGAAACTTTTCAGATTAGTGACGGTAGCAATACCCAAAGTTATTCCTTATATGTGCCCAAAACCATAACCATGAATAAGTTGTTGCATGACCAATCCTTAAATATTAGTCGGGCGGGTAATAACCTAACTTGGCAGGCAGACCCCAACAATGCCTCTAAATTAGTTATGTTGCAATGTCGCGTATATAACCAAATAGAAAATGAGGGAGATATAATTGAAGATAAGATTCTATTTTTGCCCGACAATGGCAGTTATAATATAGACCACCTACTGACCAACCCTAATGCCAAGAGCATTTTTTTGATGATTACGCGCGGCACGGCAGTTGATTTTGTGAGTCAAGAGGGTAAAATAGGATTTGTATTTCGAGCTGACGATGCACATTACTACAACCTTCCTTAGCGAGTTGTTCTGTGTATTAGATTATTAGGTAGTAGGTCGGAGTTCGGTTTTACCTACCCCGGCCTACTATTATAGTCTCCTTTTTCGTATGATAAGCATGCACCAAGTACTATCTCTATTAGGTTTTGCTCTAAGCAGTGTTTTTTTATATCGTTTTTCAAGTTTTGAAAACAAACAACAAGGCATTGCATATATTTTTTTACTGCTGCTAATAGGTAATGTTAGTTCCTTGTTCTTTGGTTTGTTGAGCAATTGGTTTTATCATAATTGGTGGCAATTAGGTGAGCGTTTTTGGGGTTCTCTTTTGGTAGGTACTTTTCTATTGCCATTTTTGCTAAAAAATAAGCCAAATTTTGAACAAAACTATACCGCAACTTTGCTATCCGTGTCAATTGGCATGTTGTTTATTAAACTTGGTTGCACTATTAGCCACCCTGCCTGCTACGGTAAAGCGAGTACGGTGCCTTGGGCAATGCTTATAAATGGGCAATATGTTCACCCAATTCCTATATATGACTTCTTATTTCAAGGCGTTTTATTGCTTGCATTAACCTACTTTTTCCTGAGAAAACCATCTATAAAAATAGGTATTGCTTGGTTGCTTTTTACTTGTGTGTTTGATTTTTGGATAGATTATTTAAGGAGTTATGAGAGATATATTATATGTTTGTCGCTTTCACAATTTGCCTACCTTACTATAATTTTGCTTAATATACCACTTGCGATAAGGAAGTGTGAGTTTTCCCGCGAAACGGTTTAGCCCTCCGTAGCAAGAGAAGTTGAAGTTTGTGAGTGAAGCGGCTTAGTCCTCCATAGCAAGCGAACCCCTGCGCATCAAGTTAAGCGCGAAATAGCAAAGGGATGGTTTAGTGCTTCGTAGCGAGTGAAATTGCTGCGCATCAAGGCGAAAACCACCGCCAACAATACACAGCCGTCCATAACCCGCATCGAGGGGCGTGCGTGAGATTCGGGCGAATCTCCCGCGCGAAGGACATACGGCGGCTGTGCGGGCGTTGGCGGCAATTATGCGAACTTTTCTAATCAGACGCGCGTAAAATGGGGAAAGGAAACGCAAGACAGACCGCCGGCGGGGATTTCATCAGGAGCGAACCGCCTTTGAATATACGAACTTGGCACAGGTCGCCGAAAATGGACTTGAGAGTAGGCGAAATTTCAAAGCTAAACAAGATGACAAAAGTACAGGTATTTGGGGCATTGTTTCTAATGTGTTGCCTATTTGCTTGCAACGAACAAGAAGAACTATTGCCCGAACAAGCAGTGAAACCCACTATTAGCCAAAAAATGGGAGAATCGGAAGCCAACTATTGCAAAACATATCGGGCTTTTAAAACCGAGTTTTGCCCAAGAAACGACCGTGGTACCTACGAAACGCCACTTATGAGAAACGGAATAATCGTTTCCAATACACAAGGGTTAAGCTACCAGGTTGTTCCATTTAAAAACCAATTGGGGCAAACAGATTTTATCGTACAATTGCCAAACGAGCAAGAGTATGTACTGACCAATACTTCGTATTGGTACTATCGAAGTTTTTCGGATAGCTTGCAAGCAGACAACGCTTTGCAAGGATTATATTTGATAAAACATTTGATAGAGAACAAAAACACAAATATTAGCGCATATGCGGGGCAATTACAGCAGAAAGCGACCTTGCACGAGCAGGACGAAACGCTGTATATCCGATACACCGATGTGATTTCGATAGATGAAACGCTTGCAGGAAGCCTATTTTTTGTATCGCGTTGCGTCTATGAACAAGCAGAAACCGTTAGGCGTTATATCAACAACATTGGATTTGCCGACAACTCGACCTATGAATACATCGTTGAAAGTGCGTTGGAAAGCTGCGGTTTTGATTGCTACACTTGTGCCGACCCGATTTGTGTTTTCGATGCCATTTTTGCAGCGATAAACCCCGACAACTTTACCGACCAAGAAAAAGTACAATTATCGTTTTTGGTATACAGTTCAGGCTTGGGTGAGACCGAAACCGCGTATTTATCGGACAACCCCATCTTGACCGCACGCTATTACGATTTTTTTATATCGAGTTTGTCGAGCGAAAATTGTGAGGCGGGTCAAGTTTTTTGCCGTCTGAATGATTGGCTATTCGCTATCAAAGACGATCCCTTAGCCTTATTGCGCGATTGTATGGAAAATGACCCTAACAATGCTCTATATGTCGATGATTGGATAAATTTAGCTACCTTTAATGCCAACGACGTACCCGAAGTAAGCGCGAAATTAGCCGATTTGGGCGATGAGTATTGGATACAAACGCTGTATAATGCCACCAATTGGGATTTTGGGCATGAAGCCACCGCCGCCGTAAATATGGATTTCTTTGGTGTTCGCATCACCCAAATGCCCCTAAACATACTCCTCCAACCCATGACACCCGAAGAATTTTTAGAAAGTATCAGAGTTGCTTGGGCAACTGAAAGTGTGCTGGGTCAGGGTACTGAATGTTATCAGCCCTTTCCCCCATATGGCGGGTATTTTAGGTATAACGTAGGGTACGAGGAAGAGGAAGAAATGCTATGGTTATCTGAGTTCCCTAAGAGTACTATATTTTCAATAAAAATGGCAGATGACGGTTCTGTTATCGTATCGGACTACGCTAGTTGCTGTTGGACATTTTCAACCTTAAATGCTCCTGGTTGGTTTGAGGCAGACTCCTACGACGGCTACCACCCTGTAAGCGGCAATAGGCGGTTTGGTTTGCGCGATAATGGCGATGGGTCTTATACTTTTTTTACGCAAGGAGTGGATAAACTGACTGGTGTGTGGCATGCCTTAGCAAATACAACCATCATTGATGCTTTTTCCAAAGCTGATGAACTTTGGACTTGTATGCTGGGGCAAATAGCTACCATAGTAACGGACAATGGCGGCTCAATAGATTCTGACTATGAAATAATGACCTATCGCCCCGAATGGGAGTTATTAAGGCAATACTTGTATGAGAATTGCGGCGAACCTATCAATATCTTTTCACTACCTTGTACTAACGAATAATGTCATGATTACCTACGATATTTTCATCTGCATTCTTATTTATATAGGAGCAACTATAATTCTGAGTGTTTTATTTCATTTTTTACCAAAATATAAAAACCCATATGGGTATGTTTTTTGGTGCGACTTAATTTTTAAACTGCCGTTTGTGGTGGGTTTATTATTTTTTAATTTTCGCTCGGATTGCTATAGTTTAGCAGCTCTCTTTTTTTATATGTTGTTATTCAATGCTGGTGCTTGGCTCTATGGCTTTTTATATTATTACTTGTATGTACGGAGGCGGTTGAAGTAGCCTTGATGCTAAGCCTTCCATAACCCTATCAAGTGAAATCGCTGCGCATCAAGTTAAGCGCGGGATAGTAAAGGAAGTTGAAACTTTCAAGTGAAGCGGTTTAGTGCTTCGTAGCAAGTGAAATTGCCGCGCACCAAGTTAAGCGCGAAATGGCAAAGGGATTTGAAGTTTGCGAGTGAAGCGGGTTTAACTCTTCGTAGCAAGTGAAATTGCTGCGCATCAAGTTAAGCGCGAAATAGCAAAGGGATTTGAAGTTTGCGAGTGAAGCGGTTTATTCTTTCGTAGCAAGTGAACCCCTGCGCATCAAGTTAAGCGCGAAATAGCAAAGGGACGGTTTAGTGCTTCGTAGCGAGTGAATTTTTGGGCATCAAGTTAAGCGCGAAATAGCAGAGGAAGTTGAAACTTTCAAGTGAAACTGTTTAACTCTTCGTAGCAAGTGAAATTGCTGCGCATCAAGTTAAGCGCGAAATAGCAAAGGGACAAGTGAAGCAGTTTAGTGCTTCGTAGCAAGTGAAATTGCTGCGCATCAAGTTAAGCGCGAAATAGCAAAGGGACGGTTTAGTGCTTCGTAGCAAGTGAATTTCTGCGCATCAAGTTAAGCGCGGAATAGCAAAGGAAGTTGAAACTTTCAAGTGAAGCGGTTTAGTGCTTCGTAGCAAGCGAAATTGCTGCGCACCAAGTTAAGCGCGAAATAGCAGAGGGACGGTTTAGTGCTTCGTAGCAAGTGAACTTCTGCGTATCAAGTTAAGCGCGAAATAGCGAAGGGGATTTGAAACTTTCGAGTGAAGCGGTTTAGTGCTTCGTAGCAAGTGAATTTTTGCGCACCAGGTTGAGTGAAATGAGGCGCAAGAGATAAATACAGTGTGCTGAAAAAGTCTTTTCCAGCAAAGGTGTTTTTAAAAATCAATTTTTTCTGTTTTTATGTATTCGTAAATTGCTGTAAATCAATTTTTTATGCACATTAAAAAATTAAAATTTTACAAATTAGCACTTTTGTTCAAAATGAGTCGCGGAGAATTTTTAAAAAAAAACTGCACGGTTTTTCGGGTACTTCTATTCAAAATCGTGCAGTTTCGCGTTCCAAAATCGTGCATTCCTTGTTATAGACTATTGATTTACAAGGAATTATAGCAACTAATCGATTTTTTCAGTACGCTCTAAATACATCGCCACTTTCAAAAAAAAGTAACGAAAATATATACAAATATCAAATGAAATCTACTGTCTTGTGGCGGTTTAACCCTCCGTAACAAGTGAAATTGCTGCGCATCAAGTTAAGCGCGAAATAGCAAAGGGACGGTTTAGTGCTTCGTATCAAGTGAAATTTCTGCGCATCAAGTTAAGCGCGAAATAGCAAAGGGATTTGAAATTTGCGAGTGAAACGGTTTAGTGCTTCGTAGCAAGTGAAATTGCTACGCACCAAGTTAAGCGCGAAACGTAGCAAAGGGACAAGTGAAGCGGTTTAGTGCTTCGTAGCGAGTGAAATCGCTGCGTATCAAGGCGAAAACCACCGCCAACAATACACAGCGAAAAGAAAAAATAAAAGAAGTAACCCAACCTAAAATAAGGTTGGGTAATTTTTTGAAAACAAATTTAAGAATTTGCTTAAATAATAAAATAAGAAATAACTTTGCAACGTTTAAAGACAAAAAAATAATATGAATAGCAATCAAGACAATACCTGCATCAGGTTACTTGCAGACCCTGTTCAAATTCAGAACTGCAAAAAACACCTTATCGAAGCCGAAAAATCGTTCACCAACCTTGCCCAAGTGCTAAACTTAGCAGGAAATGAAGTGCGTTTGAAGATTTTGTACTTGCTCGACAGAGAAGCAGAACTTTGCCCTTGCGACTTGTCGGATATTTTGGGAATGACAATACCAGCCGTTTCGCAACACCTGCGAAAACTCAAAGACGCAAATCTCATTCAGTTTAGGAAGGAAGGACAGACCATTTTTTACGGACTCAAAGCAAATCACACAGACATCATTAAACCGTTATTTCATCACATTCAACAAAAAGAATTGGTAATATGAAGCAGCCATTTTCACTTCCAAACTTGGGCATTTTGACCGCATTGGCGAGTTCGCTTTGCTGTATCATGCCAGTTTTGGCTATCATCGCAGGGACAAGCGGACTTGCCTCCACTTTTTCATGGCTTGAACCCGCAAGACCTTATTTCATAGGCTCAACTGTTTTGGTATTGGGTTTCGCATGGTATCAAAAACTAAGACCACAGCCCAAAGATGATTGTGGGTGTCATGTCCCGACAAAAACACCTTTTATTCAGTCCAAAACATTTTTGGGAATCATAACCATTGTTTCGGCATTGCTTTTATCCTTTCCAAGTTACGCTCATATTTTTTTCCCGAAACATGAAGTCCAAAAAATTGCCAATCCAACGGCATCTATCCAAAAAATTGAAGTGCAAATAGAAGGAATGACTTGCACAGGTTGCGAAGAACACGTCAAATCAGAAATAAATAAACTCAATGGCATAACGGAGATTGTCGTATCTTACAAGAAAGGAAATGCAACAGTCAGGTTTGACACTCAAAAAACAGACATTGACAAAATCAAAAATGCTATCAACCAGACAGGCTATAAAGCCATAAATCACAAAATAATAAAACAATGAAAGAAAATAATTTCAGCCAATTTTTAGGCGCAATCAAAGCCAAAATCTTTGGAAATACTGAGGGGGGGTATTCAAACCTCTAAAACAGCCGAAATCATATTGGTATCAACTATTTCATGCCCTAATTGTGGACATAAAAAAGAAGAAACCATGCCGACGGATGCTTGCCAATACTTTTACGAGTGCGAAAATTGTAAGCAAGTATTGAAACCAAAGCATGGAGATTGTTGCGTTTATTGTAGTTACGGAACAGTAAAATGTCCACCGATACAAGCAGGAGATAAAAGTTGTTGTTCATAATTAGTTGAAAATCAACAAAATAAAAAACAATGCGCCGAACAAAGCATCTACGCCAACCGCCGCCAAAGCCCAACCCGCAAAGCCAACGCAGGCGGCGGTATGCGTAGATGCAAACGTTGGCGGCGATTATGCGAACTTTCCCAATCAGACGCGCGTAAAATAGGGAAAGGAAACACAGAACGGCAGCCGGCGGGGATTTCATCAGGAGCGAACCGCCTTTGAATATACGAACTTGGCACAGGTAGCCGAAAATGGATTTGAGAGTAGGCAAAATTTAATTATTTTTCAGGTATGAAACGAATATTCTTTTTTTGTATTTTGACTCTTGGGGCTTAATCTCTCTCAAAACATTTGCCCAATCTGAAAATGTAGCTGATAGCTTGTATTATTTGCAATCCACAGAATCAGACAGTGATTCGTCATTGGTTGAGTATCCTTTTGCGGCATACCAAGAGCAATATTGTTCCCAACTGAATATCACTGCAAGAGCGGTTGTTCGCTATGAAAGTTCGGCAGTCTGTTATCTTGAATTACAGGACTATCCCGATTTGCTTGGTAGTACCTTGCTCGTGCTTTCCGACAACGAAATCTATAAAGCCATAACAGCTAAGGGCGAGCGCGATTTTCTGCTCGAAAATTTACCGCTAAACCGCAATTTTATCGTACAGTATGCCGATGGTTGCGGGCGAACTACCAACTTGACCTCGTTCACTACCTTAGCCGAGAATCAGTTAGAAGGCATTGTAGTATCTCCCAAATTGATGACAATGATGGGCGATTATTACCAAACAATGGTATTTACCCTGCCCGAATATTTAGAAAGCGAAAGTACCCTGAGCTACTACGAGAAACTGAGTTTTTGGCAAGATATAGCCTTTAATGACCAGCCCTTTGCCGATAATTTGAGCTATGGCGAATTTCCCATAGAAAATGCGTCTATTAACAGCAGCGGTAGTGAATGCAATTGCCGCCTATTATTGACACGCCCAGCATTTGCTCCCGGTTATGAGAATAACATCGAACCCGCGCATCTATCCCTGTTCCAACAGGCGATGTAGCTGTGTATAGCGGGCATATCTCAACTAACGGTTGGTCCGAGGAAGAGAATTGGGTAGAAGATAATCCCGACAAGGGAAAATTTTACCGTTCTTTGGGCAATAAAGGAGCGGCGCGGAGGCAGGTCAATTGGGCAAAGGGCAGAAAAATACATACCAGAATATCAGATTTAAACACATCAGCATCTGATATTAATTATTCCCAAATTCAAATTTTGTGGTATTGCTTTGAAGGTTTTTTTCATTTTACCGATTGTGGCTGCCGAAAAACGGTCGATTACAAAGCTAAATACAATACGCATAGCGGTCGCAAATGGCTTTGCCCTCTTGTTTTTTGTGTGGGTCTAAAAAAGGGCGCAGCAAAGCGGAGGATTTGGCAGTCTTGACCTTGTCCGACCAAACGGGAATGGTCACTGTTTTAGATGCAGGACAAGGCACAGTAGGGTCGGAGTGTGAGCAAACTTGGAATGTCGATTTTTTTCTCAACCTGGTAGATGTAGCTGCTGCCATTGCTACACCTATTTTGAGTGGTGGCTCAACGACTAATTGGGGCGATGCAGTAGATGAGATAGCGAGCAGTTTGCAGACATTAATCAGTACGCCAGTGCAAAATATAACCGGTTGTAGTTCTAAGGACGAGTTGGCAACGCTTATTCACCAAAATTCTCAATTTACGATGGGTGCTAATGTCATTACATATCTAACTCTTTTTTCGATGGGCAACACTACTGTTCAGGGTGCTACGAGTTGGGAGGGCGAAACGTCTATTTCAAGCGAATTTAGTTTAGCTGTGGGTATTTCGCCAGTGTCTAATGGCGACCAGCCCAAGTACTGCTGTTCTCATGGTTTGAGTTCTTGGATAGTAGCTAATTTTGAAACAATTACCTTGCCTCCCATGCCTCCTTTTATCCCCAATAGTATAACGGTATCCGACCCCTACCCATCGCCTACAAATATGGAGGCATTGTTAAGTCCGATAGAGGGTTTTTTCGATGCCTTACTGCTGGGGTTTAATGGCGAACAATACGGTGCTTTGTTGCGCCCTTGGTGCGAAACGGGCAATAAATGGGCTATTAACAGCAATATAGCTACAAATGAGGTGGTTGCCTATACGATTTTTGACCTAGTAGGACGTGCCGTGTACCACGGCACAGCCCTACCAGCGAAATGCGACAAGCCCAATTTTTACGCGAAAAACTACCTCAAAAGGGGGTTTATGTCGTAAGTTTTAATATCGATAATAAACCTTATTCTTTTAAACTCATCAACCCCTAATGCCATGAAAGCTTTTTTGCCCTTACTGCTATTGGCATTGCTCTGTTGCCGATGCAAAAACGACGAGCCTATCGAGTCTTGCAACCCACATTGCCTAATGGGCTTTGTGTGCGACCCCGAAACAGGAGAGTGCATTTGCCCCGAAGGAAATATCTTGTATCGAGGGATGCGTACCAATAAAAGATTACATGTAACCTGCCTGCACCAGACAATCCCAATTCGGATTGTTTTAAATATATAACGGCGATGTGGGTAGATACCTCATCGGGATTCAGTACCTTATTGCGGTTTAAGGAGGACACTCCTTATGGTCAATCCTATGATTTCAATTTTTTCCCATTAACCACTAACCCCGATACAACATCGGGTGGGCGTATCTGCAAAAATTTGTAGCTGATACAAAAGCCTTGCCTTGTTTGTTAGATAGTAACCAAGTGAACGCTCATATTTATGTCAATTTCGATGAGAGTATTATTCGTATGAAGGTAGAAATTGTACCTTTTATTGCTACCGACATTATACATTTGTTAGAATATCCCGTTTTAGAGAGCTATGAGTTGGTGTATTTGCGTTATACGCCTTAGTTGTTCTTTTCAATTTGCGCCATACCATTGAAAATGGTACAGCAACCGTTGCCAACCGTACCTACTCGCAGAACGAAACATTGGCGGGTGGGTACGGATTGAGCGGACATTAAAAGCAATACGACTTAGCTGTAAAACGTTAAAAGGCAAAAATCAAAGGATGCAAGGCAACTTTATTGTAGCAATAGAAAGGCGAAAACCACCGCCAACAATACACAGCCGTCCATAACCCGCATCGAGGGGCGCGGGGCGAAATTCGGGCAAAATCTCACGCGCGAAGGCATACGGCGGCTGTGCGGGCGTTGGCGGCGATTATGCGAACTTTTCCCAATCAGACGCACAAAGCGGCGAAGCTCTCCGTAGCAAGTGAAATTGCTGCGCATCAAGTTAAGCGCGAAATAGCAGAGGGAAGTTGGAATTTTCAAGTGAAATGGTTTAGTGCTTCGTAGCAAGTGAAATTGCCGAATATCAAGTTAAGCGCGAAATAGCAAAGTGAGGGTTTAGTGCTTCGTAGCAAGTGAAATTCTGCGCGTCAAGTTAAGCGCGAAATAGCAAAGGGATAAGTGAAGCGGGTTTAACTCTCCGTAGCAAGTGAAATTGCTGCGCACCAAGTTAAGCGCGAAATAGCAAGGAAAGTTGAGGTTTTCAAGTGAAGCGGTTTAACCCTCCTTAGCAAGTGAAATTTCTGCGCATCAAGTTGTGTGAAATGAGGCGCAAGAGATAAATACATCATCACTTTCAAAAAAAGTAACGAAGGCATATACAAATATCAAATGGAATCTGCTATCTTGTGGCGGTTTAGCCCTCCGTAGCAAGCAAATTTCTGCGCATCAAGGCGAAAACCACCGCCAACGATACACAGCCGTCCATAACCCGCATCGGGGGCACACGTGAAATTCGGGCGAATCTCCCGCGCGAGGGCATACTGCGGCTGTGCGGGCGTTGGCGGCGATTATGCGAACTTTCCCAATCAGACGCACAAAGCAGCGAAACCCTCCGTAGCAAGTGAAATTTCTGCGCGTCAAGTTAAGCGCGAAATAGCAGAGGAAAGTTGAAATTTTCAGGTGAAGCGGTTTGGCTCTTCGTAGCAAGTGAATTTTTGGGCATCAGGCGAAAACCACCGCCAACAATACACAGCCGTCCATAACCCGCATCGAGGGGCGTGTGTAAGATTCGGGCGAATCTCCCGCGCGAGGGCATACGGCGGCTGTGCGGACGTTGGCGGCGATTATGCGAACTTTTCCCAATCAGACGCGCAAAGCAGCGAAACCCTCCGTAGCAAGTGAACCCTGCGCATC
The DNA here is from genome assembly GCA_016711295.1 of Sphingobacteriales bacterium. Taxonomy (GTDB): domain Bacteria; phylum Bacteroidota; class Bacteroidia; order Chitinophagales; family UBA2359; genus JADJTE01. The sequence continues at coordinate 28,940 of JADJTE010000024.1, forward strand.
AAGTTAAGCGCGAAATAGCAAAGGGACGGTTTAGTGCTTCGTAGCGAGTGAACTTTTTCTCATCAAGTTAAGCGCGAAATAGCAAAGGGAAGTTGAGGTTTTCAAGTGAAACGGTTTGACTCTTCGTAGCAAGTGAAATTGCTGCGCATCAAGTTAAGCGCGAGATAGCAAAGGAAGTTTAGGTTTTCAAGCGAAGCGGCTTAACTCTTCGTAGCAAGTGAAACTGCTGCGCACCAAGTTAAGCGCGAAATAGCGAAGGGACGGTTTAGTGCTTCGTAGCAAGTGAACCTTTGCACATCAAGTTAAGCGCGAAATAGCAAAGGGACGGTTTAGTGCTTCGTAGCAAGTGAACCTTTGCACATCAAGTTAAGCGCGAAATAGCAAAGGGACGGTTTAGTGCTTCGTAGCAAGTGAAATTGCCGCGTATCAAGTTGAAAACCACCGCCAACAATACACAGCCGTCCATAACCCGCATCGGTGGCGCGGGGCGAAATTCGGGCGAACCTCCCGCGCGAAGGACATACGGCGGCTGTGCGGGCGTTGGCGGCGATTATGCGAACTTTTCCCAATCAGACGCACAAAGCGGCGAAGCTCTCCGTAGCAAGTGAAATTGCTGCGCATCAAGTTAAGCGCGGGATAGCAAAGGGACGGTTTAGTGCTTCGTAGCGAGTGAAATCGCTGCGCATCAAGTTAAGCACGAAATAGCGAAGGGACGGTTTAGTGCTTCGTAGCAGGTGAAATTGTTGCGCATCAAGTTAAGCGCGAAATAGCGAATGGACAAGTGAAGCGGTTTAGTGCTTCGTAGCGAGCAAATTTCTGCGCACCAAGTTAAGCGCGAAATAGCGAAGGGACGGTTTAGTGCTTCGTAGCAAGTGAGTTTTTGGGCATCAAGTTGAACGAGTGAAGCACCATTTGCAAGAGAAGTTTAGATCTTCGAGCAAAACAGCGGTTTAACCCTTCGTAGCAAGAGAAATTGCTGCGCATCAAGTTAAGCGCGAAATAGCAAAGGGATTTGAAACTTTCAAGGGAAATGGTTTAGTGCTTCGTAGCAAGTGAATTTTTGGGCATCAAGGCGAAAACCACCGCCAACAATACACAGCCGTCCATAACCCGCATCAAGGGGCGCGGGCGAAATTCGGGCGAATCTCCCGTGCGAGGATATACGGCGGCTGTGCGGACGTTGGCGGCAATTATGCGAAACAAAGTATACATAGTTTCGGAAAAACGCTAGCCAGCGGTGGGCTAACCCGAAACACCACTTGAAAAGAAGTAGGGATTCATTTCAAACTTATTTTCAGAATATGGAAAAGTTAGTTTTTTATTGTCCTTTTACTCAGTTCGGCATTTTTGTTTAATGCTTGCGAGCGGGATTTATTGACCGAAATTGAAACCAGTTATGCCGAACAATCACAAAAAAATGATTTTTTTGACCTTTCTTTTGCTGCAAACAACCACCCCCACCTCAAAAATAGAGGTGCGGGAAAAACAGACGACCGTAGGGCAGATACAACCTTGGTACAAACTATCATTGACGATTTACAACACAAAGAAACTGAACGACCCTTTGTCGAACAACTAACCAGGCTATCGGGTTATCCTATTTGGCAACGAGCCGTGACGATTAATGACAGCACCGAACGACGAAAAATAGCTTGGATTCCGCTTGCCAAATTAGATGCCCAACGTACCAATGCTATCCTAATGTGTGTTTCGGAAAACGGCATATTGCATTATACTTTAACGCATAGTCGTTATAATAAAACATTATTGGCAGCAGCTGATTCGTTGCATTTACCTAGCAATGAAGTGATTTATCGAGAGCAATGCGAAAAAGTAACGGATTATTTTGATGCCGATTTATTTGCCGATGAACTAAACAGTTTGCTTGATTTTCTTTCAACATTTTTATATATTGAAATTTGTATTGAAACAGAATGCACTAGTATTGAGTGTTGTAATATGTTTAATCCTGGTCATACACATGCCGTTTGTTTCAGCCTAGCAAGTCCTAGCAGTGGTGGATTAGGGGGCTGGTCTGGTGGGAGCAACAACAATAATAGTAATAGTGGCAATAATAGTGGAACGGCGGGCAATAACTCGGGTAGCGGCTCTGATAGTTCAGGAGGCAGCAATAGCGGCGGCGGCGGTTCATCGTCAAGTTGGACTGAGGAGTATTCCGATTTTTGGACGCAACTGCAAGGGCTTTCCTATCACGAATTTATGCAACACCTAAACGATTTTATTGAAAACAACGATATAGCATTAGTTCCAGAATCGCAAGCAGGCGGCAGCGGTTACAGTTTTAATGAAATTTATCATTTGGCAATTCAGAACGATTGTATCAATGCACCGTTTAACGATTATATATCAGGTTCGGCATTTGATAATTGCTTGTGGGAGGTGATGTATGTAAATTATAATGCCGCCCAAGCATTGAGCGATTTTAATGGCTATATGGATTTGGAATTGAGCCAATCGGAATTTGATATATTAACCCAAGATTGCTCTGAAATAGGTACTAATAGTTCGTTTATAGAATGTGCCAAAATGGCTTATGCTCGGCAAAAACATGCCGAATTAAGTGCCCAATATGAAGATTACGCCACCGAATTTAGTCAAGCAGGTTTTACGAGCGTTGAGTCCTTTATAGCCGAATATGGCTTAGAACGATATTTGTCTGCGACAGTGCTTTACGAAGCCATGCACGCGCCCGATGCTTGGTGGGAAGTGCCCGACAACGAGACACTTCATTTTTATATTGAGATGTTTAGTGCCGAGTTATTGCCATTAGGTATTACCTTTGTGCCTTATGGAGTAGGCGATGTTGCCGATATATATTTGAGTTGTGGTGAAGCATCTTGGGCTTGTGCCCAGCAATAGTAGGTATTTTGGTGCCCATTTGACGAGATGGTAGATATAGGCGCAAATCCAGATAAATAAAAGCTGCATGGAAAACGGTCAAGAACTACTCGGCATTAAAGGCAGCTTGGCAATTTGCCCAGAACTGCCCCTTAACCGTCCGAACCAACCCGCAAGTCCTTGACGGTATTCGACAAGCACTACAACGAACGTTAAAAAGCGTAGACGAAGTAGTAACCCACGCGAATGTATCCTATATTGACCAAGCTACGGTAACACATATTTTTAGAGGGGATAGCGGCGGCGGAGTGCATCATATCTCCGCTTTGATGGCTGATCCGGTCGCGTATAGGCTAGCAGAACGAACACCCACAAATATGGGATGTTATAAGGCAAAACTTTTAAAACCCGATGGCTCATTTATGTACAACAAAGATTTTTTCCCTGATGAGTGGGACGAAAATAAAGTAATTGATGAAATTAAAGTCGCTTGGGGGAATATGGTCGATAAACAAGACGTATGGGGTTCAGGGAAATATCTAGGTTATACAAGTCCGCCAGAAAATATACCAGTTGAAATAAAAATGGATGGTAATAAAATTAAAACAGCATGGCCAAGATGGAATCCTTAGAGAAAAAAATAGAGTTATCGGACCAATGGTTAACCTATTATTATAGTATTAATATACGGGGAAGTAGATTTACTCCTTATTTAAGAGTAGGAGTAGGAGAGCCATACAATTATTTAGAATACGCTTTTGTTATCCCGAACAACAAAAGCGGTGCGGTAAAAGAAATAATAACAAAAATTGACTTACTTGAATGTACTGGTGAAAGCTTTGTAATGGCTAATAACGACATTCAAATAGAGGTATTTAGCGATATTGTTAAATACATAGGCAATTTTGAAGGGGGTTTTTATTCTTCTACGGAATATTTTAAAAAATTGCTTCGAGATTGGTACGAGTTTTTATTAAAATACGAATCCTGCCAAATACCAGGCATCATCCCTAGTTCCAAATTAGACACATGGTCATGCGTACCCAACGAGTACGTCAGGCCCGAGTATTGGGATTTGTTGAAACAACAACAAGAAGACGCAAAGTGAGTAATGAAATGCTGCCAACAACGCCCACTTGACAAGACTATTGCTCTGCGAGTGGGCTATCATTGGCGGCAATTATGCGAACTTTCCATGTTAAACCAGCAAAGCAGCGAAACCCTTCGTAGCGAGTGAAATTTCTGCGCACCAAGTTAAGCGCAAAATAGCAAAGGGACGGTTTAGTGCTTCGTAGCAAGCAAATTTCTGCGCATCAAGTTAAGCGCGAAATAGCAGAGGGACGGTTTAGTGCTTCGTAGCAAGTGAAATTGCTGCGCATCAGGTTAAGCGCAAAATAGCAAGGGGACGGTTTAGTGCTTCGTAGCAAGTGAATTTCTGCGCATCAAGTTAAGCGCGAAATAGCAAAGGGACAAGTGAAGCAGTTTAGTGCTTCGTAGCAAGTGAAATTGCTGCGCATCAAGGCGAAAACCACCGCCAACAATACACAGCCGTCCATAACCCGCATCAAGGGGCGCGGGCGAAATTCGGGTGAATCTCACGCACGAAGGTATATGGCGGCTGTGCGGACGTTGGCGGCGATTATGCGAACTTTCCCAATCAGACGCGCGTAAAATAGGGGAAGGAAACGCAAAACGGCAGCCGGCGGGGGCTTAACTCTGAACACCCCTCCGTTTTGGAAAAATAGTAGGCGCAGACACCGCCAAACGAAGCGTCAAGAGTGGGCGAAAATTGTATGAAAAAATTATTGTTCCTGTGTGCTTTCATAGCTTTGAGCACAATTTCTCTTAAAACATCTGCCCAATCGCAGAGCATACTTGATAGCCTTTACTGCTATAGCCCCGCCAAGCAGGAGTGCGAACAATTAGACTTGCGCACAGTTGCCGTGGTTAGATATGAAAGTTTCGCAAAATGTTATCTTGAAATAACAAGAACTGACCTACTCCCAAACACCGATTTAGAAATCTTTAAAAATGGTGTTTACTTAAAAACAGTAAATACGGATCAGGAAACCTCTTTTTTACTGGAAAATTTGCCCTTAAATGCGAACTATGCTATTAAATATGCAAATAGTTGCGGCGAAGAAACCATTTTAACCAATTTTTATACTGGCAAGAACCATAGCATGGAAGGGCTAACTATCTCTCATCAACTATTTGATGTTATGGAGGAATTTACAAAAATGGAAATTTTTAGCCTTTCGGAATATTTGGAGAGTGAAAGCAAACTAAACTATTATGAGAAATTAAGTTTTTGGCAAGATATTGCATTCAAAGATGCCTCTTTTTCCGACAACTTACCTTTTGGTGAGTATCCGCAACCCGATATGGCAGCTAGTTCAGGTAGTGATTGCAAATGTATGTTGCTGCTAACCCTGCCAAGTTTCTCGCCAGGCATAAAAAATCCTTTAGAGTCCGTCGACATACCTACTCCTGACGGGTTTGTTCCAGTGTATAGTGGATCAATAGAAGGTGAGACACTCATTGATTTTGTTACACAAAATTGGACCGACGATCCGGACAAAGGTGGTTTCAGCCATATTCTGCAAGGTAGAGGTGCTGCAAGACGGCAGTATAATTTTGCAATGGGGCGGAAATTGCACACTCGCTTAACGGAATTAAGCGTGGGGCAGGGCTAATCAGTTCTAATTTTTTGTTGTTTGTTTTTTTGTATTTTAGTTTTTTTGTCTCTTACCTTATTTTTTATCAAGCCGTTTAGTTGTATCATTTTATCGACTTTATTGGTATGCTCTTCAAAGGCAGCCTTCATAGATGTATAGCCATTTAGTTTAAAAATGTTCATTGCAGCATCGTATAGTATTGATATGGTTACGGCTCCTTTTGTTGTTTGTGTTAGGCAGTCATCTTCTCTGCAAACCACATCTTTTATCCAATGATAGGATTCAATTCCCCAATGTCCGCGAATACCTTTTGCCATAATCTGGCACTTTGATAGTTATTAGAAACGTAATAATGTGTATGCTCATATGGTTTATTATTTCGTGTGCCAGATCGGGTAATAACGATAAAATACTTTACTAATGCTTGCCATTTTTAGGTAATTCTGTGCTTGCTTTAAAGACTGCTATTTTGCGTGTTTCTGTTCGCCCATGCGATTTTTTCTCTTCCTCTGTGTAAGTATCTATGGGCAGTTCTTTCTCCTGTGTGGCTACTATTTTTTTTTTAGTGCAGCACAATTATCCTTAACTTGTACCACATAACCAGCGTCTTTTTGCAAAATTAGTTGCAAAAAGCCTGATTACAGTGTAAAGCATCAGCAGTAATGGTCTTTTCGGCTATATCCACCTCGTCACTCCTAAGCAACAGTTTAACTGTTTCACTTTCGCCCTTTTGCCTGTTAAGTAATAGGCAAACTGAACAACTGCTTGACTATTATGCTGAACTAAACGAACAACTGAAACCAAATTTTGCGCTGCTCCCTGAGCATCGGTTATCGTGCCCGATAAGGACTTGCCATCTACCGAATACCAAGAAGAGTCGCCCAAGTCTCTGAACTGAAACAACCATTTATTGATAGCTTCGACCACAGCGGAAATGTCAAACTATTTACAAAATTATACATACCCGCATAGCTCGGAACGCCGTGCTTTAGGGATAAGGCGGCTACCAGTGCCGCACGATTATTCTTAAAAAAGCGGGACATGCTTGATATCCTACGCTATGATTAAGGCAAGATAGGGTCAGAAGCATCAGCATGTCTGCCATCGCAAAGCGACGACCTGATGCCCTGCGATGATCTTCAATGTCTGAAAATAATCATACAAACTACGTATTTCCATCTCTTTTGATGCAAAGATACCGCTTCTTTTATTACTTTTTAGTAAATAATCATAGAACTGATTAGCCCTGCCTGCAATGGTGGCGGCTTAATAGAAGGCGAAAGCATCTATTTTCCAGCGCATTGCTATTTTCGATATACTTGGACATGTGGTGAAACAAGCTACCAACATCGATCAATTGGACACCAACGACCTACCTGCTGGCTTATACCTTATTCAAGCCACGCTCAACAATCAACAAGTTATCACCCAAAAAATACTGAAATAATAATCCCATGAAAAGTAAAATATTTATTTTTATTGTTTTTCTATTTTCGCTTATGGCTTGCCATAAAGATGCAGACCGTTTTTCGGGTAATTACCCTTGTTGCTTCCAAGCCACTATTGATTACCTTCTTAGTCAACCAACAATACATGCAAAAATAAAAAAATATACACTTAATGGTGAATATGTATATGGTCTTGATTATACGGCAGATATTTATCATCCTTCTTATCCAGTTTTTGATGAAAATTGCAAAACACTATTTGAAGTTGGTGGGATTGGGAATGATAACTTTGATAAGATGGAAGAAGCCGAATTCATCGAAATAGTTTTGGGAAGATCCGAGATGATTTCACGCATATTAGAATAACTAAAAAAGCCGCCAACACCAGCCCACCGGATAAGGCTCTAATGCTCCCTGCGGCTGTGCGGGCGTTGGCGGCGATTATGCGAACTTTCCCAATCAGACGCGCAAAGCAGCGAAACCCTCCGTAGCGAGTGAAATTGCCGCGCATCAAGTTAAGCGCGGAATAGCAAAGGAAGTTGAAACTTTCAAGTGAAGCGGTTTAGCCCTCCGTAGCAGGTGAAATTGCTGCGCATCAAGGCGAAAACCACCGCCAACAATACACAGCCGTCCATAACCCGCATCAAGGGGCGTGCGTGAGATTCGGGCAAAATCTCCCGCGCACAAGGCATACGGCGGCTGTGCGGACGTTGGCGGCGATTATGCGAACTTTCCCAATCAGACGCACAAAGCGGCGAAGCTCTCCGTAGCAAGTGAAATTGCTGCGCATCAAGTTAAGCGCGGATAGCAAAGGGACGGTTTAACTATTCGTAGCAAGTGAACTTTGCGCATCAAGTTAAGCGCGAAATAGCAAAGGAATTTGAAACTTTCAAGTGAAACGGTTTAGTGCTTCGTAGCAAGTGAATTTTTGGGTATCAAGGCGAAAACCGCCGCCAACAATACGCATTAGTGCTTCGTAGCAAGTGAAATTGCTGCGCACCAAGTTAATCGCGGGATAGCAAAGGGACAATTGAAAGGGTTTAGTGCTTCGTAGCAAGCAAATTTCTGCGCATCAAGTTAAGCGCGAAATAGCAAAGGGACGGTTTAGTGCTTCGTAGCAAGCAAATTTCTGCGCATCAAGTTAAGCGCGAAATAGCAGAGGGACGGTTTAGTGCTTCGTAGCAAGCAAATTTCTGCGCATCAAGTTAAGCGCGAAATAGCAAAGGGACGGTTTAACCCTCCGTAGCAAGTGAACTTTTGCGCATCAAGTTAAGCGCGAAATAGCAAAGGGATTTGAAGTTTGCGAGTGAAGCGGGTTTAACTCTTCGTAGCAAGTGAAATTTCTGCGTATCAAGGCGAAAACCACCGCCAACAATACACAGCCGTCCATAACCCGCATCGGTGGCGCGGGGCGAAATTCGGGCAAAATCTCACGCACGAAGGCATACGGCGGGCTGTGCAGACGTTGGCGGCGATTATGCGAACTTTCCCAATCAGACGCGCGTAAAATAGGGGAAGGAAGCGTAGAAAACGGCAGCCGGCGGGGGTTTCATCAGGAGCGAACCGCCTTTGAATATACGAACTTGGCACAGGAAGCCGAAAATGGACTTGAGAGTAGGCGAAATTTAATTATTTTTCAGGTATGAAAAAGTTAGTTTTTCTAAAAATTGTATTTGCCATCTTTATTCTTAGCAACTTGGCCGCCAATGTATTGGCACAAAACCAACGTTTGCTAACCTTGCTCAACGAAAACACTGTTACACTTTCTGCCGAACAACAGCGCGTTTTGAGCAATATCCGCTCCTTGCCCTATACCCGAAGCGCACAGTTGGTCGAAATTGGCAATTTAGCGCAATTGCAACAAAATGGCAGTTTGTCATTTGAGGTGCCGGGATTGCCAAGCCAGCAATTTACAGCGCGAGCCGAGATGGTGGATTATACCGACGAAAATAAATATAGTTGGGCAGGTGACATAATAGGCTTGCCCGGTGCCTATGTGGGTTTGGTGGCTGAACATGGCACAGTCGCAGGTTTTATCCAAGTTGCGCAACGTTATTATACCTTATACCCGTTAGGCGGCAAGTGGTGAGTCTGCAAGAACATAACCAATCGGGCAGCGAACCTATTAACTGCCTCACGAACGCCGAATCGCACCAATCACAAGGTCAGCAGGACGATGATCCTTGCGAACCCGAATATAACAATTGTGATGCGATTATTGATATATTAGTTTTAGGAACGCCCGAAGCGCGAGCAACTTTTGCTAATCCTTGGGATGCGGTGGCTCTGGTGGGTACTGCTTTTTTGTCGGTCAATTGGGCATTCCAAAATAGCGATATACCCAACAAACAGGCAAGGTATCACTGGGAAAACTTCGATTTCCCATTTGCCGACCCCTTACTTAACTCCAATAACATCCTCACCGATAGGAACAATTTGATAGCAAATACTAATGCCCAAGCATTGCGTGACGCTTATGGTGCTGATATCGTGGTTTTGTTGGCAGACAACCGTTATGCTTTTTCGGCGGGCATAGCAGGGCAAATACTGACCGAATCGCCCAATGCTTATGCCATAGTGGCAGTGCCTTTCTTGGCAAACCCGCGTTGGACATTTGCGCACGAAATCGGGCATTTATTGGGCGCAAGGCATAGCACCTGCGATTTATTAAACTTGACGGGATGCGACGACACGCCTGTTTGTTCGCATGGATTTATTTTTGACGATGCTGCTGGCAATCAACAACAAACGATTATGGCTTTGTTTGCCCCCGATGACCTCAACGATACGCGAATCTTGAACTACTCAAACCCCGATGTCGATTTTAATGGTGCTGCCACGGGTGACGACGACCATAATAACGCCCGAATTATACGCAATCATGCCTGCGAGGTAGCCAATTTTAGGACAAGACAGGACTTTAATGCTTCGATTTATCAGTATGCTACGCTCTGTGAGACTACGAATACGGGGTTTGTTCTGGGAATGTTTGAGGCGAGTGTCACAACGCCAAGTACTGGAAATACGGGTACTGGACCGTATAGCTATGAGTGGCGTTGGAGCGAATCGGGTATTTTTAGCGAGTCACTTTACCTTGACAATGAGCAGTTGCTCGTTCTGGGTAATGTACTTGCATGTCCTGGTTTCTTTTTGCACTTGCGGGTTACTTCGAGTGACGGCGTTATAATTAATTGTACTTCGTATGTTTATACTGACTTGTGTTCCGATTGTGATTTGGGCGGTAAGACCGAAGATATCTCGTCAGATTTTCGGATAAGTTATATAGCAGATCAGCAGCAAATAACGTTTCAAACTCCTGATTGGGCAATAGGTACTAGGCTACTGTGTCGCTTATTCGATGCCAACGGCAGGGAATTTACACGCAGCCCGATAGAAAACGCTAGTGGGTATGGACATTTAGCCGTTGGCAATTTGCCCTCTGGTATCTATTTTTGTACGTTCCAAAACGGCATTCGAACACAAACGCAAAAGATATTTGTTACACCATAAAAATTTGCTAAATCATGAAAAAAATTATAATATCATTATTTGTTGCCTTACTGTTTTCGGCTTGCGAAAAAGATGTCATAATTTATGACCCTGGTAACATGGAATACGGCATGGCTACGGCAAAAAAAAATGGGGCGGACTGGAAAGCATCTACTTATTGCGGTATATCAAATTCTCCAAGAAGATTCTTTACTGTAGCTATGCGAACCTACTATCAAAATATAGTCCTTAGAGAGGCAATGTCTTTTAACTTTATTCCAACAAACGTAGGTAAGTATAAAATACATCCTATGATATTTCCAACTAATATTGAAGACACAATACTCACCTCACATTATTGGTTTCTAATAGACGATGGGGATGTCG
>JADJTE010000025.1 GCA_016711295.1 Sphingobacteriales bacterium
TGAACGGCTTTGCCCACATCGTATTATAAAGACGGCGTAGTAGTTTTTGATGCCATGTCGCCGAATACGCTCGTAGAAGTAGGCAATTACGACACATCGCCGTTTCCGCCAAGCGGTGGTTTTAATGGTGCCTGGGGCGTGTATCCCTATTTGCCATCAGGCAAATTGTTGGTCAGTGATATGGAAGCAGGTTTATTTGTATTACAACCCACTTATATCCATGCTTGTTATGTGCAAGGAACGGTGAGCAATGCCGAAACAGGGCAGCCCGTTGCTAATGCCACTGTCACGCTCAACGGAACAGGCATAGACCTAAGTGGTTTTGACGGTTCTTATTCTTTGGGCATCGCCTATTCGGGCACTTATACCCTTAACGTCAATCTGACCGGCTACGAGCCCTATACCACTACCGTAACAGTCGACAATGGCATTATCCTACCTTTCGATATCGCCCTCGTACCTACCATACCTTTTACATTTAGCATTACTGTAAACGATGTAGATGGCAACCCAATAGCAGGTATTCCCGTGCATATTGAAAATATAGATATAGAAATAAACGAAACTACTAATGCCGAAGGCATGGTGGTCATCACCAATTTTGCGGCAGCATCCTACGAAATTATCGCAGGGGCTTGGGGATATATAACGCAAGGAACAAGCGAATATATCAATGCCGACAATGCCAATATCGTGCTGTCGCTGCCTACGGGCTACTACGACGACTTTGCTTTCGATTTTGGTTGGACGGTGAACGGCAGTGCCGAAGTAGGCGACTGGGAACGCGGCGAACCCAACGGCACTACCTTCCAAGACCAACCATTAGCTCCAGAAGCCGATATTGCCGACGACAACGGCAAACAATGCTACGTGACAGATAACGGCTTAGGTGCGTATAACGAGCATGACGTAGATAATGGCAATACTATCCTTAGCTCGCCACTATTTAACCTAACGGGCTACGACGACCCGCACTTGACCTATTATTATTGGTTTGAACACAGGCGGACAAGGCAGCCCACCCAACGACCAATTGATAGTACGCCTAAATAATGGCACAACCGAAGTAATCGTACAAACTGTACCGTCAAATAATCCATTTGCTACTACTTGGCATCAATCCGACATACGCATTGCCGACTTTATTGCTCCCAGCGACAATATGCGCGTATCGTTCGAAACGGCTGATGCCGCGAGCAGCGGGCACTTAGTAGAAGCGGGCATTGATGTATTTGCTATTTACGATGATACAAATATCGGCATCAACCCAGCAGTACCCAATGCCGACAATGGGTTGCAACTATACCCCAATCCCGCTCACGACCGCGTAACAATACAATTACCTCCCAATCATGCTTTGAATCCCAACATGCCCTTACTGTTGCACGACCCACAAGGCAGATTATTAACCCAAATTACCCTTACCCAACGCCAACAGACAATAACGCTGCCCCAACTGCCACAAGGTCTGTACTATTATAGCATAGGCGACACAAGAGGTAAATTGGTGATTTGGTAAACTAATCTTGTCGCCCTATCTATTTAGTGTAAGTAAGCACTAAAAGATAGGGCGTTCTAATATTGAGCATTAGCCGCACACTCCCAATTCCTCATCTATATTCATCACACAACTTGCCTACTCGTATTTCTCTATTTGCTGGACCATCGGCAGCCATTCTGCTACTCTTATCGGGCAATTTGGACCCCGCCCACCCCGAAGTGACGCGCATGGCTGCCGTTACACTTTGGGTAGCTATTTGGTGGCTCACCAAGCAACAGATATGGCAATAACATCGCTATTACCGTTCTTTCTACTGCCGATTTTGGGTATCTGCGATACCAAAACCGTAGCCGCGCAATACATGGATCAGGTCATATTTCTGTTCATTGGAGGCTTTTTATTGGCTTTTGCCATAGAGCGGTGGCAGCTACACGAGCGTTTATCGCTACGAATTTTATCGATATTGGGCGGTAGCCCGAGTCGGATATTAGCGGGCGTAATGTTAGTAACGTTTTTGTTTCGATGTGGATTTCCAATACCGCTACGGTAATGATGTTTTTGTCGGCAGTTACGTCGCTTATCGTCCAATTAGACAAGCGTGTTCCCCAAGCATCGGGCAGCATTGCCATAGCTCTATTGTTGGGTTTAGCTTATGCTGCATCTATCGGCGGTATGGCAACACCCGTAGGCACGCCAACCAATATGATTTTTGTGAGTTATTTTGCCAAAACCTACCCTACTGCCCAAGGACTCGACTTCATGCGCTGGTTCATCATTGGCTTTCCCATTGCTTTGCTACTCTTAGTATTCACGTTTGCACTGCTGCGTTGGCAGCATCTGCGCCAACATGCGGGCGTTGAGCTTGATACAGCAGGTTTTGCCGAACAATACCGGCAATTGGGCAAGTGGACGCGCGAAGAAAAAATAATCGCCACGATATTTAGCCTTACAGCCCTGTTATGGTTTTTTCGCGCTGATATAGCATTGGGCAATTTCCAATGGCGCGGGTGGAGCAACCTCCTACCCCGCCCCGATTATATCCAAGACAGTACAGTAGCGGTTTGTATGGCATTTTTATTGTTTTTTATCCCTTCGCGCCAACAAGCAGGGCGCAACCTGCTCGAATGGGAAGACGCCAAACGCTTGCCCTTTGGCATTATTCTATTATTCGGCAGCGGATTCGCGCTGGCAAAAGGCTTTGAAGTATCGGGTTTGGGAACTTGGCTAGCCAACCAACTCGGCTTTTTACAAGGCGCACCGCTTTGGCTTATCATTCCCGCTATCGGGCTATTAGTAGCAGTATTGAGCGAATTTGCCTCTAACGTAGCCAGTATACAGTTAGCATTGCCTATTTTAGCGGCTATGGCTACTTCTATACAGATAGACCCCATGTTGCTAATGTTGCCCGCTACTTTTGCCGCCTCCTTGGGTTTTATGCTGCCCGTAGCTACCGCACCCAATACCATCGTATTCGGTACGCAACGCCTCCACACCTCCGATATGATGCGAGCAGGCTGCTGGATTGACGCAGCAGGTGTGTTTATCATCAGCGTTTGCGCCTTGGGGCTGCTGCGCTGGATAGGATACTAATGGTTTGACAATATTAATCCTATGCACTAATTTCCATTTCAAACCATTTGAAAGAAGTACGCTCCCAATCATCAACCCACAATGATTAATCATTAACCATTAATCATTAACCATTAATATGCCCCCCACATCGTGCAAGAAACCCTACAACAATACCGCGACCAGTTGGCATATTGCCGCAAGGTATTCATACAAAAAAACAGCGATTATGGCACAGCATGGCGCATTTTACGCCCTGCCTCACTCACCGACCAAATTTTTATCAAAGCCCAACGCATCAGAACTATTGGCGAGAAAGGTCAGCAACAAATAAACGACAACCTGCACGATGAATGGGTGGGAATTGTCAATTATTGCATCATGGCACTGATACAACTGGGTCTGCCGCCCGACGCACCTATTGCCATAGCACTATCCGAAGCCATCGCACTCTATGACGTGCAAGCAGCCGAAAGCGAGGCACTCATGCAGCGCAAAAATCACGACTACGGCGAAGCATGGCGCGATATGCGCATCAGTTCATTGAATGACCTGATTTTGATGAAAATTTTTCGCCTCAAACAAATAGAAGACAATTGCGGCAAGACGATCGCCTCTGAGGGCTTGGCTGCCAACTATTTAGACATACTGAACTATGCCATCTTTGCTCTCATCAAAATGGCATAGGCAAATCCCTGTCGGCACAAACACCGCCGCACCGCCCTCGAAAATTTATTCAAGAGCAGCGCAGCGATTATTTATATATATTAAAAACAAAACACAGATATTCACCTCATATTTACGCCATTATGGTGCCATTGCAGGTCTCAACAGCCGCTCGGAGCGCATCAAAATTGGGCAAATCGCCAGCAGAGGCTAATACTTCGGCATAACGCACGACACCTTCGGCATCTATGACAAAGGCAGCACGGCGGCTTACGCCTTTCATGCCAAATACAAATTCTTCCAAAACTATGCCATAATCAGCAATAACGGTTTTGTTAAAATCGGACAAGAGGTCGAAATTAATACTTTCGAACTCCTTGAACTTGGCAAGGGTAAACACGGAATCGACCGATATGCCGACTACTTTGGCGTTTAGGTCGTTGTAATATGCCAAATCGTCGCGCATGGTACACATTTGTTGTGTGCAAACGCCCGTAAATGCCTGCGGAAAAAAGTGTAAAACAAGCGTAGAACCTTTAAAATCGGCTAAGGATATGGGCTTTTTTTGGGTATTATAAAGGGTAAAATTAGGGGCTTTTTCGCCTACTTGAATGGGCATAATATATAATTATATATTTGATGAATGTTTTTATCGTCCGTAATTGCGTTATTTTATCGGCATCTTTTGCTTCAATAAAGTCAAAGATTTATACCCAAATCATTATTTGCTACGTAGCGTAGTATGGGTTATTTAGGTTTTTCGTCTTTTTTCTTTTTGTTGATATTGATGAGCGAAAATCCCACATAATCTTTGGGGTTTTGCTGAAAATCTTCTACGAGTAAGTTGATATTTGCAGATATTTTTTCGAGGTTGTCGTATAATTTGCGGTCTTCGAGAAGCATATTCAAATTGCCCTCGCTTTTATTAACTTTGGCAAGCAACGCATTTACTTCGTTCAATGTACCATCAATCTTCTTGACCGTAGTAGCCATATCCATCGCTGCTACTTGGGCTGTGGCTTTTTCGGCATTTAGTACCGTTTTATCCACTTTATCCATGATAGGTCCCATTTTGCCTGTACTCGATTTCAAAGTAGCCGTAATATCATTGACATTGTTCATTATATCGCCTACTTTTCGGAGGTCGTTTTGGGTAAAGGCGTTCAGGTTGCCTACCAATTTATCGGCATCGGTCAGAGTGGTATTGAGTGTGGCGGTGCTGCGTTCCAGATTATTGATAATGCCTTTTATTGCCGATGAAGACAAAATTTTATTGAGGGTTGTCAATGTCGAGTCTATTTTGCGCATGATACTATCTGCTTGGACTTTGAGTGGCTGTATCTGCTCAGTTGCCATATTAAGCAAACTTATTTCTTCTTTACCTTTTAGGGTATCGCCTGTTTGGTAATATTGGAGGGTCTGGGCGCGCTCTTGGGCAGTGTGCGGCTTCCAAAGATTGAGCGAAATAGCTTTATCGCCCAACAAACCCGAGCTATTGATGCTCATCGTCGAATTGAGGGGTATTTGTATTTGCTTCTGTATATCTAATTGAACAATAACGAGGTTAGATGTATCGGGAGTCATACTTATACGTGCTACATTGCCTACCTGATAGCCGTTGAGCAGTACTGGATTAGATTCGAGCAAGCCATCTACACGCTTATATACGACATAATACGTATTGTTTCGACTAAATACTTTTTGTCCTTTCAAAAAATTATAGCCAAATATGAGCAAGGCAATGGCAACAATGGTCAATAAACCAACCTTAAATTCGTTAGATATTTTCATAATAAAAAAGTAATAAAAATAAGCGACCCAACAAGCTACGCTAATAGCGCACAAGGTAGGTCTTTTTCCTGAGCAATTTTACAAGTTTAAGTTCATTATTGGACTAAAAATGACTATAATTTGTTACTGCGCTTCGACCAACTGTTTGTATTCTTTAAAAGCGCGATATATTGCCGATGCGATGAGCGATTGCCCTTCGTCGGTTCGTAGGTATTTTTCTTCGGCCTTATTGCTCAAAAATCCGGATTCTATCAATACAGCAGGCATTGTTGTTTTGTATAGCACCAAAAAGCCTTCTTGTTTCACGCCTCGGCTGCTGCGCCCCGCGCGGTATTTAAATTGTTTTTCTAACAGCGATGCAAATTTAATGCTTTGGGCGATATACGCGTTTTGGTAGAGCGAAAAAATGATATGCCCTTGCGGGTCGTTGGGGTCGAAGCCGTCATAATTGGTTTGGTAGTCAGCTTCGAAAGCAATGACAGCGTTTTCGCGCATGGCGACCTCCAAGTTTTCGCGCGATTTGTGCAAACCCATCACATACGTTTCTGTGCCATGCACTTCGGGGGCTTTGGGAGCAGAGTTGCAGTGGATAGAGATAAACAAATCGGCTCCGTTGCGATTGGCAATAGCCGCCCGCTCGTGCAACTCGACAAAATAATCTTTGTCGCGCGTATAAATGACCTGTACGCCGGGCATGAGGTCTTTGATATAATCACCCAATTTGAGTGCTATGCCCAATGTGATATTTTTTCGTTGGCATTTTTGCTTTGGCAGCCCGTATCTTTGCCACCATGCCCCGCATCTATCACTATTTTTCGTAGGCGGTAGCCCTCCTTGGGCAAGGCGGGTGCAATACCATACGCATCAGCCCATTGCGCTAAGGTGGCGTAAGGTATTGTCTCGTCCAATGCGACGGGTGCGCACTCTTGCGAAGAAAAGGCGGGCAGTGGCGCACAATCATCGGCAGAATTAGCCAAAGATGTAATTGTAGTATTAATGCCATCAACCTTCTGTCTATGCGTATGAGCAGAGGGCAAGAGATTCAATAACGATAAGGGCAATAAGGGTAGTGTTAGACAAGTAATAAGAGTGCGCATCAGCAAATAATATACAACAGAAACAAACAAAAAGTTGAAAGACACAGCAAATAGCTCTCCGACATTTGAGCAAACATATAGGCTGCTTTAACATTGCTTAGATGCGTAATACAAGCAAATGTTTAATCTATGAGAGCCAGCAAAGGCGCAAAATTAGGGTATATGGGGCAAAAATCCTATTTTATCCGTATCGCAACATAATTTTTCAAAAAAAATTGCAGCAACTATTGCACAAATCCAAAACGCGCCGTACCTTTGCACCGCAATTGAAAGAAACGCCTATTGGCATCTACTCAAAGCAATTGAGGTCCGTTCGTCTAGGGGTCAGGACACAAGATTTTCATTCTTGGAACAGGGGTTCGATTCCCTACGGACTACTAAAAACCGCTAAATGCTTTAATATTAAGCATTTAGCGGTTTTTTCTTTGCCCATACCTGCCCGATACATCGGCAGGCACGGGCTATAAGGTGCTATTATGGTTTAATTGTTTAGGCACTGAATGCCCCATGGCTATTGGGTCAATGCCTTGATGCTACTGCTAAATTTAAACTCGCTATAAATGACTTGAAAATTTTCGCGGTCGCTCACAAAAGGGCGGGCATATTGGGCAAAATCCAAACGAGTTTGCTCAAAGCTAAACGTGGTCAGCAGTTCGCGCAGTTGCTCGCTCAACAAAGGCTGTTGCACCGATACCGCTTGTTTGGCAATTGCTAAACGTTCGTCGTCAAAAGCTTTGCCGCGCAAAATAGATTTTAGCTCGGTCAATTTGTCGGCAGGCATAGCAGCAGGCGCAGGTTTCGGCGTAGTATACTGCTGGGTAGGCGCATTAGGGCGCGGACTGTCGTCCTCATCGTCGTCACTTGGGAACTGTCCATAATAGGCATCATCGTCCGAATAGTTTGGTCCGTAGGGGTTGTCATGCCCACCGTGATGGTGATGGTTATTATTGTCGTTGTTGCTATTGTAATCATGATAGGGATTATCACTGGGTGGTGGCGAATGTTGCCCGCGCGGGGGCATAGTTGGCTGCATAGCTAATTCTTTATATATAATCAGGTTGCCGTGGCGGTTTATATAAGCCAAAATCTCCGTATTAGGTTTTACTTCTATCCGACCTCGGTAAATGGTTCTATAATCTGCCCAAGGCATGTAAGAGGGCGGCGGTATGCGCACCTTGATGCGGTGTATGCCCGGCGTAAGTTGTAATACGTGTTCGCGGCGCAATTCGGGTATGCGTTGCCCGTCTATGACTAAGGAAAAGGCATGGTTTTTGCCCGCACGCAGACGATAGGTGCCCGTCCCGTTGGGCGTAGCCATCAAAGTAACAGTTCCTAAAAGGAAGGTTAGGAACAAAAAGAAGGCTTGTGGCAAATGGTTTTTCAAGGCTTTCATGCGATATATAATAGGTATTGGTAACTATTTAGGGTATAGGGTTTTGGGTATGGGGTAATGAACAAATACTTATCTAATAATGCCTGACATTGCTGCCTATTCGATTAGTTTCCCCTACAAGGCTAAATAGTGTTCTAACAGAAAAGTTAATACAATTAATTAATTATTAATTTGATTTAATTACGCATCTGTTTTTGTTTTATTTTTGCTACCAACTTCATTATATCTATTTTCTAATTTTTCTCTTGCTTTATCTGTGGTAAAAGACCAATGTACTTTTATAGCTTTTTTGTTTCGCTCATCTTGCCAAATTAAGGCTTCTTGCCGCTTATATCTATGTTGGGTATTCGTCGGTCTAAGCATTGCCTTGAAAGTGCCGAGAACTCTATCTCTGCCATGTTTAGCCACGAAGCATGCTTAGGCGTATAATGAAATTCAAGGATGTTTTTTATTTTTCGGGCTTCATCAAAGGGCAGATTTTCATAAAAAGCTCCGTAAGAATGGGTGCTAAAATTATCTTGAACGAGTTATATTTTACTTGCATTCGGATAATGGGTATCTAAAAGCCACTTCATAAATTGGGCATAATCCGCTTTGGTTTTGCTTTCCGTTACCATCAAATAGCGTTGCCCTGTATCTATGTCATAGGCTAACAAGACATTACAAACGCCGTTTCTTATATACTCCTGATGTTCTTTTTTAGTGCTATTGGGTTTGGCAGGTATCGGAGCAAGTACGTTACCTATCAGCTGGCAAGGTCGCTCGTCAAAGCAAATTCTAGGAGTGCCGCTGAACGAAGTAGCGTAAAGGTCTAAAATATCTTCCATATTGGCTAAATATTCGCCATTTATCGTGCCAATACACCATTGCTTTTTTTGCCAAGGTTTGAGTTTACTTTTTTTAAAACTAAACGAATAGATTCATCTGATAAACTATGCTCACAACCTAATTCAACTAATTTATCGTTAATAAGCGATAAAGTCCATTTGGACGAACCCGCAGGAGCATCACTACAAGCAATGCTCGTAATTTTGGCTTCTATGTGTTCGGTTATCTTGGGTGGTCGTCCGCTACGTGGGAGATCATCTAAGGCAGCAGAAAGTCCTTCTGAAAGATAACGACGTTTCAACGTGTAATAAGCATTTCGATTAAGACCCAAACTTTGTTCCAATACAAGCGGACCATTTCCGTCTGCCATTGATAGCAAAGCAAGGGCACGGGTAACTTTGCGACTTTTATGAGTGCCGCTTTTAGTAATACGAAGTAACTCTAACCTGTCAGATTCACTTAAATTAATAACCTTAGAAATACGTGCCATTATAGTAATTGATTTTTATTAAATAAATGCAAAATTAGTGATAAATTTTTTTTTGACAGAACAATAGTTACAGGTATTATTTCAGAATTTGACCGCTCTAATTGCCAAAAGTTTAACGCACGACGCGTTTTTCGGGCACAGGTAGCTAAATTACCGCATTATAGCCGTAATTTAGCGGCATGAAAACAAATACATTATCTATTTGCCGTATGCGTAGGCAAGGCTTTTTCTTTGCTTGGGCTGTTGCCCTAAGTTTGATAGCTGCTTGTACGGGCGGTAATGCCCCCGATACATCGAGCGGCAAACTACGCTTGCTCGCTACTACGGGCATGGTGCGCGATGCCGTATCGCAGGTAGTCAAAGACCGCGCCGAAGTAAGTGCCCTCATGGGCGCAGGCGTTGACCCACACCTATATAAAGCCACCCAAAGCGATTTGGGCAAAATTTCGTATGCCAATGCCATTTTTTATAATGGCTTATTCTTAGAAGGTAAATTGTCGGACGTATTAGAAAAAGCAGCCCGCAAACGCTACGTCATTCCTGTCAGCGACGGCATAGACCCCGCCCTATTGCTACACGCCGATAGTACCACCGCCGCTGCTGCTACTGACAGCACCGCAAACCATGCCGCCTACGACCCACATATTTGGTTCGATGTATCGCTGTGGAGCAAAGCAGTAGCCCATATCAGCAACGAAATGCAGCGCATAGACCCGCCCAACGCCGATTTTTACCGCCAAAACGCGCTATCCTATATTGCCCAATTAGAGCAGTTACACACCCAAATAAAAACCGACTTAGCTGCCATACCCACCGAACAACGCTTGCTAATCACCTCGCACGATGCGTTTCATTATTTTGGCAGGGCTTATGGTATAGAAGTAAAAGGATTGCAAGGCATATCGACCGTTGCCGAATTTGGCTTAAAAGATATTAGCCAAATGGTCGACCTCATCGTATCGCGCCGGATCAAAGCCGTATTTATAGAAAGTTCTGTGCCACAAAAATCACTTGAAGCCGTCGTTGCGGGTTGTCAAGAGCGCGGCTGGAGCGTCAAAATCGGCGGAACTCTCTATTCCGATGCCTTGGGCGCCGATAATACACCCGAAGGCACCTATATTGGTATGTTGCAAAGTAATGTGCGTACCATCGTCAATGGATTGAAATAATCCCATAATGATGGGCAGCGAGCGCACTTGTTTCCTACTATTATGAAATGAAACCGGTGTGCAAATCTAAAATTCCAAGAATTATATACCCAAAACTGTAACTATTTAGCCTGATAGGGGCAGCCCCCAAGAATAGCTATTTCTAATCGAATATGCTATGATTTCGGGCATTATTAGATGGGTATTGTCCATTACCCCATACCCAAAACCCCATACCCTAAATAGTTACCAAAAATTTATTTTTTTCAAATGGCATCTATCAAACAACAACAAGTAGCTTCCTTATTGCAACATAGCTTGGGCGACATATTTATTCGCGAAGGGCGCAATATATATGGCAATGCCTTCGTAACTATCATGCAGGTGCGCCTAACCCCCGATTTATTGTTGGCACGCATTTATTTGAGCGTCTATAATATGCCCGACAAACAAGCTATCGTCGGTATTATCGAAGAAAGTAAAGGGCATATCCGCCATTTATTAGGTATGCAAATCCGCAACAAAGTGCGCCGTATTCCCGACCTCGAATTTTATTTAGATGATACCCTCGACGAAGTAGCCCGCATCGACGCACTATTTGACCGCATCAATACCGAAGACGCAAAACGCGACAATGATGAACATAATCAGTGATTTCGCACATCCGCCAGCATCAATCTAAGTATCATTCAGCCCTCTAATTAATCCCATCAAGCCACATCGTGTTATTATTCGTGCCCTATTGCGCCGTGCTTGGCTATTACCGCTATTGGTGTTGCTAATAGGCTATTGTTTGCCCTACCGCCCCGTTATACCCGTAGCCCAAGCCACTCGCAGCGACTGGAATCAGCGGTCGTTCTGGGCATATCCTTGGGGAAAATCGATAACACATAAGGGTATCGATATTTTTGCTCCCAAGGGCAGACCCGTTTTGGCAGCCGATAGTGGTTGGGTCTTGTATAGCGGGCAAGACCCCTTGGGCGGCAACGTCATTGCAGTATTAAATGCCAAATGGCGTATCGCTTATTATGCCCACCTGCAAGACAATCTCGTGCAAGCAGGGCAATGGGTTTGTCGCGGCGAGCCCATTGGTAGCGTAGGCAATAGCGGCAATGCCGCTGGAAAACCCCCACACCTGCACTATGCTGTCCTAAGCCTCCTACCCTACCCTTGGCTGTACGATAGCCAAGCCCCACAAGGACACCTAAAAATGTTCTACCTCAATCCTGATGATTATTTCTAATGGTTTGGTTTTTTAATTTTGAGCTACAATTTAAGACACAGACCATTAGGATATCGCCCCTACGAGGCTTTTGTTGCTATACCGTCTTTATTTTCTATTAGCATGTCGCCCTGAAAGGGCTTAAAAAACGGTTATTGTCGGTTTTTCTATTAGTGGTTTCTAATTTTGAGTAAAAAAATAACTTGGATATCTTGCTTGCGCCCTTGCTACAAAGCAGCATTTAGCAAAATTTGTTGCCGAAATTTAAAAATCAGACCACTAATTAGCGATGAGTGCTCCTGCGCGATAGCTTCTAAATCAAGGCTTATTGGTTTCAGTGCCATTATATACTTTTTAAAACAAAGAACATTTAAAAAGAAACAACACAATACATAAAAATTTGTTTTTTGCAACAATGTTGCAAGAAAAACAAAAAAATACCCTACCTTTGCACCGCTCGCCCCCTTTTATAGGGTGCGCATCTTTTTTTTATGGCATTTTGGCAGTCAAACGGCACAATCAAATGTTGGCAGATGATATGGCTCTGCTTAATTTCACCTTTGGGGCTTATGGCACAATCATCGGTTGCTGCTTGTACTTATCACATATCGGGCAGTATCAGCGATGCCGATACAGGCGAGCAACTATGGGGCGCACACCTACATCTAAGCGATAATCGGTGCATAGCAGTATCCGATTCGGCGGGCAATTATAGCATTAGCAACCTCTGTTCTGGCACATATACCGTCTCTTGCTCGCATTTGGGTTGCGCCCGCTTGTTCAGACAGTTTTTATCCATAATTCCGATATCCGTTTAGATTTTCTATTGCCCCACCACGAGTACGAATTAGCTGCCGCCACCATTAAGGCAGCACGCACCCAACCCCTAGCCACTCAAGCACAAAGCACGCTATCAGCGCAAGAGCTATTGCAGAAACGCGGCGAATCGCTGGGCGACGCTCTCCTGCAAATCAGTGGCGTAAGTGCTCTGCAATCGGGCAGTAACGTAGTAAAACCCGTCATAAACGGCTTGCACAGCCAACGAATCGTTATTCTAAACAATGGAGTGCGCCAAGAAGGACAACAGTGGGGGCAAGACCACGCGCCCGAAATTGACCCTTTCACTGCCGACCAACTCAGCGTAGTGAAAGGAGCCAGCGGAGTGCGTTACGGGTCTGATGCCATAGCAGGTGTTATATTGGTCGAGCCTAAACCCTTGCGCTATGACAAAGGCACCGATGGCGAACTGACCTTAGCCGCGTTTAGCAACGGTAGAACTGGAGTCGTATCAGGGCGCATCAATGCAAACCTGGGCTTTCTGCCTCAATTTGCTTGGCGGCTACAGGGCACGCTCAAACGTGGCGGCAATTTACATACGCCTGATTATTATTTGAAAAATACAGGTATTTCAGAATACAATTTTTCTTACCAAGTAGGCTATAAAAAAGATGGCTATGCCTCCGACCTTTTTTATAGCCAATACAACGCCGATATCGGTATTTTTACGGGGTCGCATGTTGGCAATCTCACCGATTTGCAAAATGCTATAGCCAGCCTTGTGCCATTAGTAAGCGCAGATTTCAGCTATGCCATCGACCGACCACGACAACGCGCCGAGCATGAGACCATCAAATGGTCAAATCGATTTAAAATTGAGCATATTGGGTCATTGAGCCTTGATATAACACGCCAATTCAACCGCCGCAGCGAATATGATGCCCGCCGCCCCTACAACGATAGTTTAGCACAGACCGACCCTCCGCAACTGCGCTTTACGCTACAAACCTATACCGCCGATTTGGTTTTTGAACACCGCGCCTTCAAAAAATGGGCGGGTAGTATGGGACTGAGCGGCATGTGGCAAAAAAATCGCTATTCAGGCGTTTATTTTATACCTAATTATACTGCATATAACGGCGGTATCTGGGCAATGGAACGCCGCCGCTGGCAAAAATACGAGTTGGAAATTGGTCTGCGATACGATATGAGACACCTTCATGCCAAAACACCCAACCCCACACAAACCGAGCAAATCCGAACTTGGCACAACCTATCAGCAAACATCGGGGCTTCTTATCGCCCTAATAAGCAATGGCGTTTGTCGGTCAATAGTGGTTTAGCATGGCGACCGCCCCACGTCAGCGAGTTGTTGAGCAAAGGCGTACACCACGGAGCAGCCTCGTTTGAAATAGGAAACCCCGACCTACAACCCGAACACGCCTATAATACCATTGCTGCCCTACAATATCAAAACGAGCAAACACAATTTAATATAAGCGCATTTTGCAATTATATAAATAACTACACATCCATACTTCCTGTGTTACCGCCTACACTCACCATCAGAGGCGCGTTCCCGACTTTTCGCTACGACCAAACAGATGCCTTATTATTGGGCACGGACTTGTCAGGCAGCCTACCGATATATCGACAATGGAGTGCTTGGGCAAAAGCCGCTGTGCTGCACCCCCGCGACCTAAAAGCCAATACCCTGCTACCCCTAATGCCGCCCGCCCGTGCCGAAATAGGCTGGCAATATGCCAAAAGATGGAAAACAACGCACGCACACACAAGTAAAAATGGGTGCGATGTGGGTAGCCCAATCGCCGTATGATGATACCCTCGACTATGCCCCACCACCCGCCGCCTATTGGCTGCTGAACGCTACTGCCAGCAGCACATGGCAATGGGGCAAGCACCACCTCAATCTAAGCCTCAACGCTCAAAATATACTTAATACCCGTTATCGCGATTACTTGAACCGGCTACGCTACTTCGCCGATGAAATAGGTACTAATATATCGCTTAAAATTAACTGGGTTTGGGGTACATAACGCTATCAAACGGCTAAATTCATTTTAACTATAAACATTATTATTTAATCTTTAATCTTAAATTAGCAATGAAACATTCTATTGGGCTATTATGCCTATGTTTGCTTGCTTTGTTGGGTGCTTGCAAAAAAGACGAACCCTGCGAAAATGACGACTGCAACGAAGAAACCGAACTAATTACGACCCTGAAAGTAAAATTAGTTAATCCGTTAAGCAGCAATAGCAACAACGCCATTTACTTCACATTCAGCGACAGCGACGGCGACGGCGGTAATGCACCTATTATCACAACGGATCCACTGCAAGCCAACCAGACATATCAGGCGTATATTGAGGTGTTAGACGAATCGAAAACGCCTGCCGACACAATTACCGCCGAAATACAAGAAGAAGGCGACCAACATCAATTTTTCTATACCGTAGAAACAGGACTCAACCTCGGTGTAACCTATAATGATGCTGATGCAAATGGCGCACCCATAGGGCTGAATACCTTGGTGGCAGCAGGAGCAGCAAGTAGTGGCACGCTCACTATTACCTTAAAACACCAACCCAACGGCACCAAAAACAATAGTATCAATACGGGCGAAACCGATATTCAGGTCGCTTTTCCTGTAGCAATACAATAAGACAAGACAAAAAACAACTATCGCCCATACAAACACGAAAGGGTTATATGGGCGATAGCAATATCAATAGCGCAGCAAATATATAGCATTCTATGCCTTTATAGTGCTTAGAAAGAACGACTATTATTAGCTATGTAGCTTTTAGTGATTAACCACTACCTTGCGCGACATGGCGGTTGTGCTTGTTTGTACATAAACGATATACATACCGTTGGTCAATGCACCGAAATCCAACTCGGCTTGGCGTTGTTCTTTGCTCACGTTTTGCTCGACCTGCATAACAGTACGACCTGCAAGGTCTAAGACCGAAATACGGGCAACTTCGGGTTGCTC
>JADJTE010000026.1 GCA_016711295.1 Sphingobacteriales bacterium
TTTAAAATGAGAATAGAACGAATACCGCCAATCGTTACCATAAAAATAACAAGAGACGAGCTTGAAATATTGTCGGAGTTGCTTGGTGCTACAAGCAATAGGCTGAGTGCTATTCGCGAGGAGGGAACTTTGGCAGTTTCATTAGCTTCGTTTGTATGCTACTATTTTCATGTTCGCACCAAAAACATGATTGACAAGTGGTATGTGCATGGCAAGAAGAAAGGCAGTCTGAAATTGCTTCATACCGAAAGCATAGCGTTAATCATGATACATAAACATAAGTCGTTAAAATGTGATTATGTTAATGCCCTATTACAACTATTGGTACAGCCTATAATGCAACGGTATGGTATTGTGTAATGTGCATGTGGTGTATAGTCTGTATTTGATTGCGCCTTGCTGCAACAAGCCCACCGAAGACATGATGTTGCTGCCGTTGGCGCAGCCTTAGCCGCCATCTCGCACGCGCGTGTACCTTATTACAACAGCACCGCCCCCAACTTTTCAAGTTGGGGGCGGTGCTGGTTTATAGGGAGCCACTTAGTGTTCTAACAGAAAAGTTAATACAATTAATTAATTATTAATTTGATTTAATTACGCATCTGTTTTGTTTTATTTTGCTACCAACTTCATTATATCTATTTTTCTAATTTTCTCTTGCTTTATCTGGTAAAAAGACCAATGTACTTTTATAGCTTTTTTGTTTCGTCTCATCTTGCCAAATTAAGGCTTCTTGCGCTTATATCTATGTTGGGTATTCGTCGGTCTAAGCATTGCCTTGAAAGTGCCAGAACTCTATCTCTACCATGTTTAGCCCGAAGCATGCTTAGAGCGTATAATAATGAAATTCAAGGATGTTTTTATTTTTCAGGCTTCGTCAAAGGGCAGATTTTCATAAAAAGCTCCGTAGATAGGTGCTAAAATTATCTTGAACAGGTTGTATTTTACTTGCATTCGGATAATGGGTATCTAAAAGCCACTTCATAAATTGGGCATAATCCGCTTTGGTTTTGCTTTCCCGTTACCATCAAATAGCGTTGCCCTGTATCTATGTCATAGGCTAACAAGACAATACAAACGCCGTTTCTTATATACTCCTGATGTTCTTTTTAGTGCTATTGGGTTTTGGCAGGTATCGAGCAAGTACGTTACCTATCAGTTAGCGAGGTCGCTCGTCAAAGCAAATTCTAGGGATGCCACTGAACGGAGCAGCGTAAATGTCAAAATATCTTCCATATTGGCTAAATATTCGCCATTATCATACCAATACACCATTGTCGTTTCTGCCAAGGGTTTGAGTTCACTTTTTTTAAAACTAAACGAATAGATTCATCTGATAAACTATGCTCCACAACCTAATTCAACTAATTTATCGTTAATAAGCGATAAAGTCCATTTGGACGAACCCGCAGGAACATCACTACAAGCAATGCTCGTAATTTTGGCTTCTATGTGTTCGGTTATCTTGGGTGGTCGTCCGCTACGTGGGAGATCATCTAAGGCAGCAGAAAGTCCTTCTGAAAGATAACGACGTTTCAACGTGTAATAAGCATTTCGATTAAGACCCAAACTTTGTTCCAATACAAGCGGACCATTTCCGTCTGCCATTGATAGCAAAGCAAGGGCACGGGTAACTTTGCGACTTTTATGAGTGCCGCTTTTAGTAATACGAAGTAACTCTAACCTGTCAGATTCACTTAAATTAATAACCTTAGAAATACGTGCCATTATAGTAATTGATTTTTATTAAATAAATGCAAAATTAGTGATAAATTTTTTTTTGACAGAACATTAGTTGAATTAGGTTGTGAGCATAGTTTATCAGATGAATCTATTCGTTTAGTTTTAAAAAAAGTAAACTCAAACCTTGGCAAAAAAGCAATGGTGTATTGGCACGATAAATGGCGAATATTAGCCAATATGGAAGATATTTTAGACCTTTACGCTACTTCGTTCAGCGGCACTCCCTGAATTTGCTTGACGAGCGACCTTGCCAGCTGATAGGTAACGTACTTGCTCCGATACCTGCCAAACCCAATAGCACTAAAAAGAACATCAGGAGTATATAAGAAACAGCGTTTGTAATGTCTTGTTAGCCTATGACATAGATACAGGGCAACGCTATTTGATGGTAACGGAAAGCAAAACCAAAGCGGATTATGCCCAATTTATGAAGTGGCTTTGAGATACCCATTATCCGAATGCAAGTAAAATACAACTCGTTCAAGATAATTTTAGCACCCATTCTTACGGAGCTTTTATGAAAATCTGCCCTTTGATGAAGCCCGAAAAATAAAAACATCCCTTGAATTTCATTATACGCCTAAGCATGCTTCGTGGCTAAACATGGCAGAGATAGAGTTCTCGGCACTTTCAAGGCAATGCTTAGACCGACGAATACCCAACATAGATATGCTGGCAAGAAGCCTTTAATTTGGCAAGATGAGCGAAACAAAAAAGCTATAAAAGTACATTGGTCTTTTACCACAGATAAAGCAAGAGAAAAATTAGAAAATAGATATAATGAAGTTGGTAGCAAAAATAAAACAAAAACAGATGCGTAATTAAATCAAATTAATAATTAATTAATTGTATTAACTTTTCTGTTAGAACACTAAAAAGTTTAAACGGACACTTTGTCGAAATAAATGACCTTAGCACCACCCCGCAATTAAGCGAGCAAGCGGCATTAGAAGGCGTTTTAGACCAAATCGGAGCTACTACCTACGCATGGCAAGACCCCATTTTTGAGGGTATGTTGAAAAATGAACGCCAAGACCCAGCAGCAACTAACTATCCCAAAGCTGAACTTGTCATTATCGAAAAGGGCTTATTAGGCGAGCACCCAACACCCGTTCTTGCCTACCGTTTTGACATTTACACCTTAGACCCTTTGGGTAGAAGCGAGTATTATGTTGACACTAATTGTGGCGAAATTGTGTTTACCGACCCCATTATGAAGCACGCAACGGCGGAAACTCGCTATTCAGGTTTTCGCACTATCGAAACACAACTATCGGGTGGCTCTTTTCGCCTTGTAGATGCTACACGAGGAGGGGGAATCACTACATGGAATGCAGATAATTTGAGTATGTCTTTCAACGCGGCAGTGCATTTTACGGATAATAATGACAATTGGACAGCAGCAGAATTTGGCAATGCGAACCAAGATAATGCCGCCTTAGATGCGCATTGGGGAGCAGAAATGACCTACGACTATTTCTTACAACGACATAGCAGGAATAGCATAGATAATGCGGGTTCTGCTTTGAATAACTATGTGCATGTAATAGTTGCAAATAATGGAAACAATGCTTCTTGGGACGGGCAGAGAATGATATATGGCGATGGTGATGGCACAACTTTTTCGCCACTTACCTCGTTAGATGTAGTGGCACACGAAATTGGGCATGGATTTAGCGACAAAACGGCAAACCTACTATATCAAAAGGAATCGGGAGCTATTGACGAATCATTAAGCGATATTTGGGGAGCTATTGTCGAATTTTTTGCTGCTCCCGAAAAACAAACCTATGTGATGTCCGAGGATATCAGCCTTAGCGAAGATGCCTTGCGTTCTATGTCCAACCCAAAATCATTTGACCAACCCGATACATACGGCGGAACGAATTGGTTTGATGTTAATGGCACTAATTCCGACGACGATTGGGGCGTTCATACCAATAGTGGGGTAATGAACCATTGGTTTTACTTATTAGCCGAAGGCGGAAGCGGTACAAATGACAATGGAGACACTTACAATATAACGGGTATAGGCAAACTAAAAGCAGCCAATATTGTTTACCGTGCCGAAAGCAATTATTTTACTTCGACCACTAATTACTTTCAAGCAAGAGCAGGTGCGTAGCGGCAGCACAAGACCTCTATGGATCCAATTCAACCGAGTCGTTGACGGTTGCCCTTGCTTGGTACGCGGTGGGTGTAGGATACGACCCAACCGCTTCGCATTACATTGTCGGACCAACCCAGCTGACACCTGGCTATGTGGCTAACTACTCCCTTAATCCGTATTATAATGCCACTAACTATGTTTGGACTATCCCCGGCGGTTGCGCTACGGGCTATTGTTGGGCAATTGTTTCGGGGCAAGGCACCAGCAATGTAAGCATAAGAGCGGGTAGCACGGGTATCAAAACCATTACGTGTAGGGCATATCTAGGCAATACCTTGCTTGGTTCTCAATATATTACTGTCAATGTTCAAACCCCAAATACAGGCGGCGGCTCATCAGGCGGCGGCAATCCTTGTGGTTCTATTGCTTCATTCAATGGGGTAATTTATCCACCCACGCCCTGCAATGGCGGAGGGCTCATAGCACAACATGTCTATTTTAAAGAGATAACCATTTTTGACCTTGTTGGACGAATAGTAAAGCACGAGACAAATGTAGACCAAGTTGATACAGAGTGTCTGCCCCAAGGTATGTATATGGTACGTGCTACCTTAGATAACCAAGAAGTCATCATTAAAAAAATACTAAAATGAAAAACAAATTATCAATCTGCGCGGTCATTTTATTATTCATTTCCTCTTGTGACGGTAAGGTAAAAGACCATTACCAGGGCACTTATCCTTCTTGCTTTCAGGCAGAGTTGGATAGTCTGCTCAGTAAGCCGCCAACAACGCCAAAATTTAAATTAGCGAAATACTATTATAACGATGAATATGTTTATATTAAAAGCGATTATCAAAATGTAAATTATTTTTTTAATCCAAGAAATGAACACTGTTGGATGGTTTGCTTTTTTAATGGATTTATTGGTTCAGATTGCTATGGTTGGGAAGATGCCGAATTTATCGAAATAGTATGGGAAGATCCGAGATGATTTCATCGGTATAATATCTAAAAACCGCTGCCAATAGGGAAGTTGAAGTTTGTGAGTGAAGCGGTTTAGCTCTTCGTAGCAAGTGAAATTGCCTCGCATCAAGTTAAGCGCGAAATAGCAGAGGGACGGTTTAGTGCTTCGTAGCAAGTGAAATTGCTGCGCACCAAGGTGAAAACCACCGCCAACAATACACAGCCGTCCATCCGCATCGAGGCGCGTGCGTGAGATTCGGGCGAATCTCCCGCGCGAGAACATACGGCGGCTGTGCGGGCGTTGGCGGCGATTATGCGAAACAAGTTGTATAGTTTCGGAAAAACGCTAGCCATCGGTGGGCTAACCCAAAACACCACTTGAAAGAAAGGAGTAGGGATTTATTTTAATTTACTAAACAAACTTATAAAAAATAATATAAAAATGAAAATCTTTAAAACAAAAAAAGTTAGACAAGTAAATTACTTTGTTGCTCTGCTACTATTACTACTAAATAGCAGCATCGTTTTTGCGCAAGTCAGAATACAAAACTCTGTCGAGCCTTTAGTAGGTAAAAGAGGAGTGCATGGGGTGTTTAGAAAAATACCCAAAATATGCGTTGCCCCACTACAAGTACGAATGGACTCCGCTATGCGCACGGCAGCAACAAACCCATATCAACAAGGTATTGGCGTGCCTATTGACGTGAACATAACGATGGAGAATGCGGGTAAATGGAAAAAAACAAAAACACACCGCATTTGGAGTGTAGAAATCGAGGTTGAGGGTGCAGACCAAGTATTAATTGGGTTCGACAAAATGAATTTGCCTGAAAATGCCGAATTATACTATTATAGTTCTGATAAAAAAAACCTAGCTAAATCTAAAATACCTTTTTTAAATAAAATATTCGGCGAACGAGGGCGCGTTGCACTGCCAGCCCTTAATAGAAATGGCACTATTTCTTCAGTAATCATAGAATACAGAGAGCCGATTCAGCCTTATGATACTGAAAGGCAATTCAGAATAAATAAAATCATTTTTACCGTTTTTTAAATAAAAGAACATCTTTACGCAGTATTGAGGATGCCGAAGGCGGTTCTTGCGAGATAGATATCAATTGCCCCGAAGGCGTTTGTTGGCATAGTGAAGGGATGGCAATTGGCAATATTGAAATTTCTGGAGGCGAATATGGAACAGGTGTATTATTAAATACAGTAGCAAGTGATAATAAAATTTATTTATATACTGCTCGCCATGTTGTATCTAATTTAGATGATTTTAATATACAATTTTCTTCTGTTAATTTTCTGTTCAAATCAGATGCCTGCAACAGCCCAAGTAACTACGAAGTAATATTTTATCCCATAACAGCAATCCGTGCAATAAGCACCATTAATGATTTTGCCTTATTAGAGTTAGAACCCAACCCCAACCCTGCCGCTAATGATGACCACAAACTAACCTATATGGGCTGGACAAGAGACAGCAATCCGCCATTAACACCAATAACCTGCTTACACCACCCAGACGACCCAACAGTAGGAGGTACTTTTCCTTTGAAAATATCACCAAGTCAAAGTACGGTAATAACAAATGATGTTGCCGTAGAATTTGGCAGCCCTGTTGGTTCTATTGGTTCGGGTCATCTTTGGCGAGTCCAGTTCCCTATTGGGCAAAGAGTTAATAATGGTTCATCTGGCTCGCCTCTGTTTGATGCAAACCATATAGTTCGAGGGCATCTTGTAGGTGGCGAAACAGACTGCGATGTAGTAGGCAATAATTGGTACGGACGTTTTGATATAGCTTGGGAAGGCGAGGGCACACCAGCTACTGCCTTGAAATACTGGTTAGACCCTAATAATACAAACCCACAAAGTGCTCCTACTCGAAATCCAATACAATTTGAATGTATAAGTGGGGGCGTGACCCCACAAGCAAGCATAAGTGCGTTTAATGTTAATAGCGTTATGCCGATAGGTACTGATTATTCTTTTTTTTGGACAATAAGCGGCGACGCCTACCTTTTTATATGAAAACATTATTGCGCCATACGCCGAAATTGAATACACCGATAATGGAAATAATGGAACGTTTGAGGTTTGTTACGATATGATCACGCCCAATGGGTGTACTACTTTCTTGGGCAATAGCACTTGCCAAATGTATAAATGGCATGACCTTTATATGAAAGATGGTACAGAAGATAACGGCATAGAACCCAACACAGCCTATCTCATTAGAGATTATAGCGATTATGACAGCGACGGCGATTACTGGGAAATCATCAATGGCGATATGTGGGATAGCCCCGATTTGTGGAATAGAACCAATGCCGTAACCAACTTTTCTACTGCCCCAAAAACACACCAAGATTTGGAACAGAATTCTTTTGGAACAAATGTGAATACCGCCATGATAGAAGTGCGCAATCAAGGTGCTACTTGTTCGCCCGCTGCTAATGTACACCTATATTGGGCATTGGCAAGTACGGGTGAATTATGGCATGAAGACTCAAATTCCAATGATTGGGTACAAAATGATTATGATTGTGCAGTAGGAACAATAACTGTGGGCGACCAAATAGGTACTATTCTTATTCCTGAAAATGACATAGCTCCCAGCTCAAGTAAAAAGTATGGCATCCATTGGAATCCCCCCTCCGCTAGTGACTTCTCGTCTTGTGGCATTTCACCCGATGGGCATAATGGCTTGGATTTTATGGGCGTGTTTGAAGTATGCTTACTATCACGCTTGGAATCAGAACAAGACCCCATATTAGGAGAGCAAAATGGATCTATAAAGCCAAATGTATTAAATAACAATAATATTGTTACGAGAAATTCTTTCATTGTTCCAGTATCCCCTATTCCTCCTGGTGGAGGTGTTGTTGCGCCAAGCGATATAGTTAAATTTATTATTATAAAAAACAGCGATGAATTTGGTGCAAACCTTAACGTTACTTTCTGAAAGTTTAGTAAAGAATCTTAGCAATACGAACTGTGGCAATGACTTTTACATAGATTTTGTCCTTAGTCCTGAATTGTGGCAAAAATGGGAAAGCACTGGTAAAAAGGCAGAGGGTATCAGTATCATTGCACCATATGTTGTGCGTATAACGGATTGTAGTATTGCAAAATTGAAAGATATTCCTTTTGAACCTATGGAAACAATGCCCTTAGGCGTGAGGGCACAAGAGGTTAGTGGGAAAACAGAAAATGTAGCTCCTCCAAATTTCTTTTTCAAGATAAGTCATGAGGCAAGCAATAGGACACAAAGTATAAAGCAGCCAAGTACTTGCTTATTTCGGGTGGTGAATAATCATACTAACGTACCAGATGAGCAGGTTGCCACCTCTAACTCCTTGCTAAAAGTTTATCCTAATCCTTCTACAAACGAATTTGTTCTTGATTTTGATATAGAATATACGCCCATGATAGCAAGCATTAGGCTTTATGACGTTCAAGGCAAACAAGTTAGCGAAATCGCCAAAGAGCAAGTCTATGAAAAAGGTAATTTTAAAATCCATTTCGATGCTGGCGGGCTTCCGCAAGGTGTTTATTTTGTTGTAATGGAAAGTAGTTTGTATAAAAAAGTAGCTAAAATCATTAAAATTTAAAAACCTGCCAACATTGCTATGGCGGTTCAGTCAAATTTTAAATGTCTTGACAATCAGGTAATTATAAAACTTTTTAAACCACATTCATTAATACACCTTGACCATTTTGTTTAAAAAAATACATAAAGCGCGTTTAGACAAAGCAGAGTGTATTTTATAAAATTAAAATAGTCAAAATTTGTTTTTTGATTGAACAGCCCTGCAACAACGCCCATCCTGAAACTTTCAAGTGAAGCGGTTTATTCTTTCGTAGCAAGCGAACTCTGCGCACCAAGTTAAGCGCAAGATAGCAAAGGGACGGTTTAGTGCTTCGCAGCGAGTGAAATTGCCGCGCATCAAGTTAAGCGCGAAATAGCAAAGGGGCAAGTGAAGCGGTTTAGTGCTTCGTAGTAAGTGAACTTTGCGCATCAAGTTAAGCGCGAAATAGCAAAGGGACGGTTTAGTGCTTCGTAGCAAGCAAATTTCTGCGCATCAAGTTAAGCGCGAAATAGCAAAGGGACGGTTTAGTGCTTCGTAGCAAGCAAATTTCTGCGCATCAAGTTAAGCGCGAAATAGCAAGGAAAGTTGAGACTTTCAAGGGAAACGGCTTAATGCTTCGTAGCAAGTGAACTTGAAGTTTGCAAGCGAAACGGCTTAACCCTCCGTAGCAAGTGAACCCTGCGCATCAAGTTAAGCGCGAAATAGCAGAGGGACGGTTTAGCCCTCCGTAGCAAGTGAAATTGCTGCGCGTCAAGTTAAGCGCAAAATAGTGAAGGGACGGTTTAGTGCTTCGTAGCAAGTGAAATTTCTGCGCACCAAGTTAAGCGCGAAATAGCAAAGGGACGGTTTAGTGCTTCGTAGCGAGTGAAATTGCCGCGCATCAAGTTAAGCGCGAAATAGCAAAGGGACGGTTTAGCCCTCCGTAGCGAGTGAAATTGCTGCGCACCAAGTTAAGCGCGAAACGTAGCAAAGGGACGGTTTAACCCTCCGTAGCAAGCGAACTCTGCACATCAAGGTGAAAACCACCGCCAACAATACACAGCCGTCCATAACCCGCATCAAGGGGCGCGGGCGAAATTCGGGCGAATCTCCCGCGCGAGGATATACGGCGGCTGTGCGGGCGTTGGCGGCGATTATGCGAACTTTCCCAATCAGACGTGCGTAAAATAGGGAAAGGAAACGCAAGACAAACCGCCGGCGGGGATTTCATCAGGAGCGAACCGCCTTTGAATATACGAACTTGGCACAGGAAGCCGAAAATGGACTTGAGAGTAGGCAAAATTTAATTATTTTTCAGGTATGAAAACATTAGGCATTTTGGGTATCTTTTGCATTATTTTCACGTTATTTGCTTGTGAAAAGCAATTATTAGACCATTCAACATCAGAGGAAAGTTCCAAATCCAACGAGCTAATTAATGAAATTAAAGATTCGTTACAAAACTCCCAATTAGTGTTCTAACAGAAAAGTTTTTAAGACCATTTTAAAAATGTAAATAACTGATTATCAAGTAATTATATTAAAAATTAGTGCCTTGGTTTTTTTTGTCAGAACATTAGGCAATAAAATAGCAGAAATCGGCGTACTTAAATGGGACGAAACTTATACTTATTTTATCAATTCGGAAGATCCTAACAATAGCTTTATTAAGGTGGTCGTCCTGATAGAAAGCACCCACCAAGCCAAGGCGTAGAAGTTTTACTTGTTTTATTCAAATTTGCTAATGGCATTTGGAAAGTGAACTTGGGATGAGGCTTATTTTCGTATATTAAGGGCGGTAACAGACCACGAAGTAAATAGACTGGCATACGAAAATATACTGTCTGAATTTGAAAAAGTGAGAACAAGACGGGACGATCCCGATAGCGGAGGTTCAAGAGAGTATCCCACATCTGGATATTTTATTGAATTTGCTGATGGAACATTAATTTACGTCGATTACGAAGCAGGCGCTATTACCCTCGTAAGCGGTCTTGGTTTAAGTGGTTGCTTCGGTGGTGAAGGTTGGGAAGGAACTGCAACATCCATGACAGATATGAGCGGTAATGAATGGAATTTGGGCAACGACGGCAACGAATG
Source organism: Sphingobacteriales bacterium (assembly GCA_016711295.1). GTDB lineage: Bacteria > Bacteroidota > Bacteroidia > Chitinophagales > UBA2359 > JADJTE01. The sequence goes on from JADJTE010000026.1 coordinate 10,495, forward strand.
GAACTCAGGTGAGTATGGAGGGTTTGAGAATTCATGGTCAGGCGATAGCGATTTTTCTACCATATTTAACACCAATAACAGCAATAGCGGAAACAGTAGTTTTGGGAGTGGGGAGAGCGATAATTTAAGCGGTATTAACTATACGCTTCCTTTGTGCGAGAATCCGGCTTTTTGGAATAGTATGTCTCCGCCCATATATCACGATTTCATACTCGGAATAGCGTCTGTCATAGAAGAGTATGATTTGCCCGTTCAGAACAATGTACCTGAAAATGCGAGTGATTATTGTGCAGCGTGTTATAGCCTATCCGACATCTATTGCGCTGCTATCAATTCGGGTTGTTTTGAGTTGGTTAATGGTAGCATTAGTCAAGCTATTTTGGAAGATTGCCTTGTGCCTGCTTTACACACCACCACGCCACCACCCATCAACCCACCCGACCAGCCCCAAACTTTTGCCCAAATAGTACTTGCCAACCCCAGTGCCGAAAATCTTGTACAACAATTGCAGCTATTTGATACTGAATTAGAATTAGAATATCAGAATTATTTAGAGAGTAACCCCGATTTATTAGACAATTTTTTAGGTTTCATCCACTCTCACCCTAACTACGAATCGGACACGTACAGACAGGTAATAGGCGAAATACTGCAATTTATAGCCGAAACAGGTTTTGAGGCAGATGCCAAAACGAGTGCCTTGGTTATAAGCAGGCTACTCCAGCAATTAGGCACTGAGCATCTTGATGAGGTGACAACGTTTGAATTTTACCAAGCTACAAACCTCTACTTAGCCCCCAACATAGCTAATCCCGATTTTGCGACTTACTGCGGTATTGAGTACTACTTATATGGGCAAACTTACCCCGAATGGTCGAGCATCAAAAAAAGGCTTTGGAGTTTTTATAGTAGCATTTCAGAGGGCTTACACCTTGCCTTAGATTTTATAGGTTTAGTGCCCGTGGGCGGCGAAATTGCCGACCTAACGAATGGCATACTTTATACCCTCGAAGGTGATGGTATCAATGCAACGCTTAGTTTTGCAGCAATGATACCC
>JADJTE010000027.1 GCA_016711295.1 Sphingobacteriales bacterium
TGCAGTTAAGTTGGGGTCATGCTCTTCTCTAATGGAGGGCAGTAAATTAGGGGGCGATATAGATGGCGTTTCTATTACTAAGCGATAGGGCAAATAGTTAAACTCATCTTGCGAACGCTCTTCTGAATAGCCGCTATTGAATGTACCGCCGCTTCCGCCGTCCAAATTTTCTTGGTCGTCAGATACGCCCGAATCAATAACTGCCACGCCTATGCCTGCGCCCGATGAAATAGCCCAAGTCTCCTCGTTTATATGATGATACTCATAGTTCCAAGGGCGAATACAACCCGGTGCTATATTAGAGGCATCGTCGGGGTGGTATGGTGTGGGTGTATTGCAGCTACAACCCGTAAAACCAAGCATGACTTGTTCGCCGCTAGACAACAACATTTCGCCGCGTTCGTAGAAATAATCATTCATTGGCTCAAAATCAGCTTCGTGCAGCAAAGTTAGGTACTGAACGGTTTTGATAGAGCTAACCTTAACAATCAAAGCGGGTAATTTAGGGCTTGGTTTGATGATGATATTAGCCCTATTTTGTTGTTCGATAGCAGCAACAGAGTCGATAATCATCTGCTCGATAGTTGTCCAAGGCGCAGTAGTGAGGTCTAAGGTATGAATTACCTCGCTCAGATTGCCCATATTAGTGGGTTTGTAGCCGATGGCTATCATTGAGTCGGTGTGCATGGCAATACTGTAAATAAATTTGGCATTGCGCTCCGTTTTCCAATCCAATTGGTAGTTTTTAGCGGCAAAAATAGCATCTATTTCTTCAATAGTGTATATTGTCGTGTCTGTTTTAGCAGCAAAATGGGTTTCTTCCATTTCGGATAGTTCGTCTTTGCAGGCGTTAAACAGGGCTATTGTTGCTAAAAGCAATAGGATAAGCGGTATTTTTTTCATAAAAAAGGAAAAGTCTTGCCTACTCTCAAGTCCATTTTCGGCTACCTGTGCCAAGTTCGTATATTCAAAGGCGGTTCGCTCCTGATGAAACCCCGCCGGCTGCCGTTCTGCGTTTCCTTTTCCTATTTTACGCGCGTCTGATTGGGAAAGTTCGCATAATCGCCGCCAACGTCTGCACAGCCGCCGTATGTCCTCGCGCGGGAGGTTCGCCCGAATCTCACGCACGCCCCTTGATGCGGGTTATGGACGGCTGTGTATTGTTGGCGGTGGTTTTCGCCTTGATGCGCAGAAATTTGCTTGCTACGGAGGGCTAAACCGCCACAAGATAGCAGATTCCATTTGATATTTGTATATGCCTTCGTTACTTTTTTTGAAAGTGATGATGTATTTATCTCTTGCGCCTCATTTCACACAACTTGATGCGCAGAAATTTCACTTGCTACGAAGAGTTAAACCCGCTTCACTTGAAAACCTCAACTTTCCTTGCTATTTCGCGCTTAACTTGGTGCGCAGCAATTTCACTTGCTACGGAGAGTTAAACCCGCTTCACTTATCCCTTTGCTATTTCGCGCTTAACTTGACGCAGCAATTTCACTTGCTACGAAGCACTAAACCGTCCCTTTGCTATTTCGCGCTTAACTTGATATTCGGCAATTTCACTTGCTACGAAGCACTAAACCATTTCACTTGAAAATTCCAACTTCCCTCTGCTATTTCGCGCTTAACTTGGTGCGCAGAAATTTCACTTGCTACGGAGGGTTTAGCTGCTTTGCGCGTCTGATTAGAAAAGTTCGCATAATCGCCGCCAACGACAGCACAGCCGCCGTATGTCCTTCGCGCGGGAGATTCGCCTGAATCTCACGGACGCCCCTCGATGCGAGTTATGGACGGCTGTGTATTGTTGGCGGTGGTTTTCGCCTTGATGCCCAAAAATTCACTTGCTACGAAGCACTAAACCGTCCCTTTGCTATTTCGCGCTTAACTTGGTGCGCAGAAATTTCACTTGTCCCTTTGCTATTTCGCGCTTAACTTGGATGCGCAGCAATTTCTCTTGCTATGAAGCAACTAAACCGCTTCGCTTGAAAGTTTCAACTTACCTTCGCTATTTCGCGCTCAACCTGATGCACAGCAATTTCACTTGCTACGAAGCACTAAACCGTCCTTTGCTATTTCGCTTAACTTGATATTCGGCAATTTCACTTGCTACGAAGCACTAAACCATTTCACTTGAAAATTCCAACTTCCCTCTGCTATTTCGCGCTTAACTTGGTGCGCAGAAATTTCACTTGCTACGGAGGGTTTAGCTGCTTTGCTCGTCTGATTAGAAAAGTTCGCATAATCGCCGCCAACGCCCGCACAGCCGCCGTATGTCCTTCGCGCGGGAGATTCGCCCGAATCTCACGCACGCCCCTTGATGCGGGTTATGGACGGCTGTGTATTGTTGGCGGTGGTTTTCGCCTTGATGGGCAGCAATTTCACTTGCTACGAAGCACTAAACTGCTTCACTTGTCCCTTTGCTATTCCGCGCTTCACTTGATGCGTAGAAATTTGCTTGCTACGAAGCACTAAACCGTCTTTTGCTTGAAAACTTCAACTTCCCTTTGCTATTTTGCGCTTAACCTGATGCGCAGCAATTTCACTTGCTACGAAGCACTAAACCGTCCCTCTGCTATTTCGCGCTTAACCTGTGCGCAGAAATTTGCTTGCTACGAAGCACTAAACCGTCCCTTTGCTATTTCGCGCTTAACTTGATATTCGGCAATTTCACTTGCTACGAAGCACTAAACCATTTCACTTGAAAATTCCAACTTCCCTCTGCTATTTCGCGCTTAACTTGGTGCGCAGAAATTTCACTTGCTACGGAGGGTTTAGCTGCTTTGCGCGTCTGATTAGAAAAGTTCGCATAATCGCCGCCAACGCCCGCACAGCCGCCGTATGCCTTCGTGCGTGAGATTCGCCCGAATTTCGCCCCGCGCCACCGATGCGGGTTATGGACGGCTGTGTATTGTTGGCGGCGGTTTTCGCCTTGATACCCAAAAATTCACTTGCTACGAAGCACTAAACCGTTTCACTTGAAAGTTTCAAATTCCTTTGCTATTTCGCGCTTAACTTGATGCGCAGCAATTTCACTCGCTACGTAGGGTTAAACCGTCCCTTTGCTATTTCGCGCTTAACCTGATGCGCAGAAATTTCACTTGCTACGAAGCACTAAACCGTACCTTTGCTATTTCGCGCTTAACTTGATACGCAGAAATTCACTTGCTACGAAGAGTTAAGCCGCTTTGCGCGTCTGATTGGGGAAGTTCGCATAATCGCCGCCAACGTCCGCACAGCCATAGGGCTATCAACATAGGCGTGTGACCGTTGGCGGTAGCTTTTAGAATATTATATCCTATTCAAAAAATGCAAGATTATGTCAATGAGCGGTTCAGGTTCAGGTCTGAAAATATCATGACCGCTTTCGTCAAGAGTTTGCACTTGGCAGTTGGGAGCAATTTTTTTGAATGCAGGCACTTGTTCACCAGGAAAAGCACTATCCTTTTTTCCTCCCCTTATTAATAGGATGGGGCATGAAATGTATGCAAAATCTTTTGAAACATCTGTGTAACGTCCTTCCTTGGCTAGTCCGTAAAGTGCCGCCTTACTAATCGCTATATTAGGATTTTGCAAAACTCTATCTGCCCAACTTTTATCAAAAGGAGGGAAGAAAGGAGGAAAATCTCCTAATATTAAACCTTTTACTCTTTCAGGGCGTAGTTTGGCAACACGAATGCCAACAGTAGAGCCGATTGAATGACCAAAAAGATAATAATGTCCAATACCTAGAAAATCGATAACCGCGGTTATATCAGTAGCATGGTCGTCCAAAGAATATCCCTTGTCGGGAGACCCACTTTTGCCGCGTCCCCTAAGACTAACTATTATATGCCAATGATTTAATTTATCTTTTAAATCCTCTTGCAATTCCTCTGCTGAGTTAGTTGCGCCTGGTATTATGATAATAGGTATTCCAGTGTTACTCTTATTGATTTCTATGCAATGTATAACAACGTTTTGGTTGTCTATAAAATGGTTATTTATTGTTGTCATGTTTTTGTTTTGTTAAAGCAAGCGACCTTTAATAGGTCGCTTGCAAAAAAAGGATAAAAAAATAAAATCATTGATAGGGTCAATACTATTCTAAACGATTCATCCAACGCCAATGGGTGTAAACATTTTCACAAACCCTCAATAGTCCATCTCCATCTTGGTGGTCATTATAGGCTTGCATGTTTAGATAATATTCTGTTCCACTTTTTAGCCAACCATTTTTTGTATAAAAGTTACCACTGGCGTTTTTAAACTGCACACCCTCAACATATAAATCTTTGCTCAAAGTGCGTTTCACCCATCCGGATGCCAATAGTTGTCGTTCTTTCTCTGCTGATACTCCGTTAGGATTAACTGCGTCTTTGGTTAGATCTAAATACTCTCGTTCCACTTTTAGCATTTGTTCGTCGCTATTGCCATTAAGCGAAAAAACGGTTTGTGTTATTGCAAAAGTAGTAAAAAGCAATAACACAGCAAAAAATAACTTTTTCATAATTGAAAATAAGTTTGAAATGAATCCCTACTCCTTTCTTTCAAGTGGTGTTTTGGGTTAGCCCACCGCTGGCTAGCGTTTTTCCGAAACTATGTACACTTGTTTCGCATAATCGCCGCCAACGCCCGCACAGCCGCCGTATGTCCTTCGCGCGGGAGGTTCGCCCGAATTTCGCCCCGCGCCACCGATGCGGGTTATGGACGGCTGTGTATTGTTGGCGGTGGTTTTCAACTTGATACGCGGCAATTTCACTTGCTACGAAGCACTAAACCGTCCCTTTGCTATTTCCCGCTTAACTTGATGTGCAAAGGTTCACTTGCTACGAAGCACTAAACCGTCCCTTTGCTATTTCGCGCTTAACTTGATGTGCAAGGTTCACTTGCTACGAAGCACTAAACCGTCCCTTCGCTATTTCGCGCTTAACTTGGTGCGCAGCAGTTTCACTTGCTACGAAGAGTTAAGCCGCTTCACTTGAAAACCTAAACTTCCTTTGCTATCTCGCGCTTAACTTGATGCGCAGCAATTTCACTTGCTACGAAGAGTCAAACCGTTTCACTTGAAAAACCTCAACTTCCCTTTGCTATTTCGCGCTTAACTTGATGAGAAAAAGTTCACTCGCTACGAAGCACTAAACCGTCCTTTGCTATTTCGCGCTTAACTTGACTGCGGGGTTCACTTGCTACGGAGGGTTTCGCTGCTTTGCGCGTCTGATTGGGAAAGTTCGCACAATTGCGCCAACGTCCGCACAGCCGCCGTATATCCTCGCGCGGGAGATTTTGCCCGAATTTCGCCCGCGCCCTTAGTGCGGGTTTGGACGGCGCTGTGTATTGTTGGCGGTGGTTTTCGCCTTGATGCGCAGCAATTTCACCTGCTACGGAGGGTTAAACCGCCACAAGATAGTAGATTTCATTTGATATTTGTATATATTTTCATTACTTTTTTTTAAAGTGGCGATGTATTTATCTCTTGCGCCTTATTTCACTCAACTTGATGCGCAGCAATTTCACATGCTACAAAGCACTAAACCGTCCCTTTGCTATTTCGCGATTAACTTGGTGCGTAGAAATTTGCTTGCTACGAAGCACTAAACCCTTTCAATTGTCACTTTGCTATCCGCGATTAACTTGGTGCGCAGCAATTTCACTTGCTACGAGGCACTAAACCGTTTCACTTGAAACCCTCAACTTCCCTTTGCTATCT
>JADJTE010000028.1 GCA_016711295.1 Sphingobacteriales bacterium
GCCTTGCTTGATATTGGCAAAGGCGGTATAGGCATCGTTATTGGAGGGATTTAGTGCTTGGTTTTGGGCACTAATTTTCACCCCTGAAAACGAGCATAATCCCTCTCTCTCTAATCCAAGAGGGCAGCATTAGTACAAAAAGCCTATTTTAAAGCCTATTTTGATAGCCACGGGTATGTTTTCGAGAACATTGTTCACGTCCGAATCGCTGGTGGCTCGGTAGGCATAGCCTACGCCGCCGTTAAAATCGACTACAAACCGGTCGGATACCCATTGCCTGCCTAATAAAAAGAGTAGCGAGGTAGTGACTAAATAATCGCTGGCAGATGTGCCGCTATCGGTATATTTATAGGAAATGTAGGAAACGCCCAATTCGGGTTTGAAGTATTTGCCATACAATAAATGCGTTCGGCGCATGCCGTCGATGGTAAATTCTTGTTTGCCGAAATAAATTTTCGGTCCAAAATCGATATTGCTACCTATCATGCTTAGTCCTCTAAACTGGGGGCAAACAGCAGCGGTTTGGTGTTCAGTCCGACCATGATTTCCATATTAGAATTTTTGCCAAAATACGCGCTTTTCAAACGAAACATTCCAGTGCCCAAATAGGGGGCGCAAGCGGCGAAAATTTGATGGCTTTGGTGTACTGCATGTCTGCTACGTCGTCGGTGGTGCTTGTGACGGGGGCGCGGGGAACTGTGTTTTGGGCGGATAGTTGTGTGCCAAACAGCGATAGCATACAGGCGATGCTCAATACGGATTGAAATAATGTTTTCATTTCAAAGTGCTTTAAAGGTTTGGGTGAATAATTGAGGCTTGGTAAAGGATAAAAAATACCCCACTTTGCTTGGTGAGAAGCAGAGCGGGGTATTGATATTTTTAGAGTGGTCTCATAAACGGCTTATGATTAAGCGTTTCGGTTTAGTTATCCCTCATTCTTTCGATGAGCATACGTTTAAACTCTTTGTCGGCAGCATAAAAATCCTCTAATTTACTGGGTATCGCTTTGCGAAATTTTTCGTTATAGCGTTTTTTGACCTCTAATTCGGCTTCTTCGCGTTGCAGGTCGCTGAGGTTGGTTTTTTCGCGCAGTTGCTGCATTTCGGCTTGGTAAGCATTATAAACGGGCCAGAGGGTTTGTGCTTCTTCGGTGCTGAGGTTTATTTTGTTGGTGATATAGGCTACGCGCATCGATTCGATTTTTTCGCGGGTGCTTTGGCTTTGGGCATAGCTGTTTAATGATATACCTATCAACAACATCAAGGCGAGGAAGTAGGATTTGGGGAGGCAAACGATGTTTTTCATGGCTTTATGAATAAATCGGTAGGTTAAATATGGTTTATGGTAAAATGGTTTAAGGTAGGTCGTCGGGTAGGTCAGCCAAATCGAGGTCTTCCAAATCGGCTAAGTCAATTCCTTCGAGTTCTTTATCGAGAATTTGGTCAAATTCGTTGGGGAGTTCATTGACATAGTTTTTGATGTCTGCCGAACTAATGCCCACTAAGGAAGTTAGGGCTTTATTCAATGTTTGGGTATCGACGCTGGCGAGTTCTTTATCGAGAATTGGCTCAAATTCGTCGTCCATTGAGATAGCTTTTGATGTCTGCCGAACTAATGCCCACTAAGGAGTTAGGGCTTTATTCAAGCATCGCGGCGGTCTTTTCGAAATTGCTCAATCGTCGGGGCGTTCATTGACATAGTTTTTGAGGTCTTCCCGGGGTATGCCGTATATTATTCGGTCTATTTCAGCTAAGGAGAGTCCTATGCTGGCGTTTTGGTGTTGTTCGCTGTCGTTGCGGCTGCTGATGAGGTATCCTGCTACAAATATGGCTATAACGGCGGCATATCGGGCAACAGGTTGTAGGTTAGACCACCATTGTTGCATTTGGATTAACCGCCCTTGTTGTTTTTGGGTCGATTGTTGGATAATATTTTCGCGGCTTGTTTCAAAGTAATTGGCGGGTACGGCGAAGGCGCGGCTTTGGTGGAGGCTTTGTAGCTGGGGGTAGTCGGCTAATTCTTCGTCTTTGCCGTGTTGTTGGCTTTCGGCGGGTGCATTGTTGGTCGAGAGTGCGCGTACTTTGGCTAATATATTGTCGTGCAATTGGTCGAAATACGCATCGGGTACGCTCATCGCGGTATTAAATTGCGGTATTTCGGTATTGCCGCTTACTTTGCCTGTGGTTTGGTGCATGATTTCGTCGTACAGCCATTCGAAATAACCGGTGGGCGTATCGAAAGCCGTATATTTAGGCATTGCCCATAGGGTAGGGGCGGCTTGGGCGAGTTCGGTAGCTTCGCGGCAGTCGTCTGTGATACGGTTGGGCAATTGCTCGAAATAATTAGCAGGAACGCGAAATGCGCTAATGCGTTGAAGTTGTGCTAAGCGAGGGGCTACTTCTTGCAATTCTATCAATATGTCGTTAGTAGGGGTCATGGTAGAGGGGCTTTTCAAGGTGGGGGTGAATAAATGGTGCGCGATAGCGGGCAATGGGTGGGCATAGGTGCTGTTGGTGGGTGGCTTTGTTCTATTTAGATGTTTGTCGGGGGCAAAGGTTTAATGCTTGGATTCAGAAAAATGCAAGGGTATTGCTGGGCGGTTTATTAACGGTTCTTATTTCTTTTTGGCTTTTCTTAACAATTGTGCCGATGAGCTGGCTTGGGTGCAGTTGGGGCAATACTGCATGACGCACTCTTTATTGGGTTTTGAGCTATTAGAGAAAAACAAAGCGCAGCCTACTACCTTTTTAGGAATATCCCAATCGAGGTTGTGCGGGCTATCGCTCGGTGAGGTATCGCTCTATTTTTTTGGCGGCGTGGTGATACGAAGCCTTCAATGCGCCTACCGACGTATCTAATACTTCTGCCATGTCTTCGTATTTAAGTTCGTCATAATAGCGCATCAAAAATACGGTTCGTTGCTTTTCGGGCAGCGAGGCAATAGCGTTTTGTAGTTTGATTTGTAGCGAGTCGCCCTCAAAATAGGGGTCGGCTGCTAATTGTTCGGAGAGGTCGTAGTCTTCGGTCTCTAATTGCAGGGCATCGCTGCGTTTGCGCTGTGCCAAAAACGTGAGCGATTCGTTAGTAGCAATGCGATAGAGCCACGTATAAAGTTTAGAATTTTCTTTGAAACGCGCCAAATTGTTCCAAACTTTGATAAATGTATTTTGGCATACATCGTTGGCATCTTCGTGGTCGATAACCAAGCGGCGGATATGCCAATACAGCATAGTTTGGTATTTATTGACGAGCAAACTAAACGCTTTTTCGCGGGTTTTCTCTTCTTTGAAGAGGTTTAATATTTCTTCGTCGCTTATTTTGGGCACGGGCATAATAATAATAGGGTGGGGTGGGTAGATGTGATACATTTGGCACTAAGACACGCGGCAACTTGTGCTTGGTAGGGCGTGTTGCTGATGTCTAAGTGGCATAAAACTGCAAAAATAGCTATTATTTGGCAAATTAACACAACTGAACTACCGCTTGCTCGTTTTTGCGCAATAAATATACCTGTGTTTTAGCACATTTATTCGCGTCTATCCCAATTTTTTCTTAGGTATCAATATGGCAGAATATCCCAAATAAATACCGGGCATAACTTAGTCAAGTATCGACCTTAGACTACTTAAAAGCAACAAGGTTACAGCAAAGTGCTTAAAAAAATGGTAGCTTTGCAAGGCTTTTCAATTCCATAAAATCGAGAAATTACAATTTAACGTTTTTTTGCCCTTATGCCCCCTACAAAACGCCCCAACACCCATCTGCCGCCCCGCGAAGAGGCGGTCCCAGAAATAAAGAACGACCAACCAACCGCCAATACTGATACCACAGAACCCGACTTGCTCGCTACTTTCGACCCCAATGGCATAGGCGCGGCTAATGGCAATTTGTACGGATTGCCATTCAGCCCCGATACCGCCGAATTGGTCATTGTGCCTGTCACTTGGGAAGTAACCGTATCGTATGGCGCGGGTACGGCACGCGCCCCCGAAGCTGTGCTTGCTGCCTCGCCCCAATTAGACCTCTACGATGCCGATTACCCCAACGCTTGGCGGCGCGGTATAGCTATGCTGCCCATAGACCCCGACCGCTTGGCGCATAACGACCGCCTGCGCACCGATGCTGCCCAGTATATCCAATTCTTGGAGCAAGGCGGCGAAATAGACCAAAACGAAACTATGCGCCAAATTTGTGCCCACATCAACCAAGCCTGCGCCCAACTCAATGCCGACTTAAAACAACAAACGCTCGATTTACTAAAACAAGGCAAAAAAGTGGGTTTGTTGGGCGGCGACCACAGCAGCCCCTTGGGATTTATGGAAGCAATAGGCGAACACTACGGCAAATTTGGCATTTTGCAAATAGATGCCCATGCCGACCTACGCAATGCCTATGAAGGATTTACCTACTCGCACGCCTCTATTATGTATAACGCCCTACAATTGCCCTGCGTTACGCACTTGGTATCGGTAGGGGTGCGCGATGCCTGCGATGCCGAAATAGACCTGATGCGCAAGCACGAAAAAAAGACCCGCGCCTACTACGACCACCAAATACAACGCAAAGTACAACTAACGCGCCGCTATTCGTGGGCAGAATATTGCCAAAAAATAATCAAAAAATTGCCCAAACAAGTCTATCTGAGCTTCGATATCGACGGATTAGACCCCAAATTATGCCCCAATACAGGTACGCCCGTAGCAGGCGGATTGTCCTTTGCCGAAGCCGCTTATTTGCTCCGTACCCTCGCGCGAAGCGGTAGAACTATTGTCGGATTCGACCTCTGCGAAGTAGGAATTGCCCAAGATACCGATTGGGATGCCAATGTAGGAGCGCGAATCCTATATAAATTATGCGGCGCATTGCTTGCTACACAAAAAACAAAAAACCCATAACTTTGCAAAACCTCCAAATACTAACCACCCCACCACCTATGAAACCCCGCTTATTTTTTATCGCCTTATTGTTTTGTTGGGCTACGGGACAATTGTTATGCGGCTATGCCCAACCTCGACCAAAAATATCGCTGCTGCTCCCCAAGCCTCCAAATGGGAAGAATGGACGATGCCTACTACGCAAACCAATATATTGACCGAAGCCGACAAAATTCGGCTCATCAAAATACAAGGTGTGATGAGTGCCATAGCATCGCTCAAACAATTTTCGGGCGTAGTACTCGTTGCCAAGCAAGGGCAGCCAATTTATAAATGTATCAATGGCTTTGCCAATTTAGACTACAACATACCCAATAATTTAGACTGCAACTACAATACCCTGCACATCACGCAGGCATTCACGGCTATTGCCATTATGCAATTGGTCGAGAGCGGGCAAATCAATTTGTTTGCCCCCATCAAATCCTATTTGCCCGAACTACCCGCAGAAATAGGCAATGCGCTTACGGTACATAACCTACTCACCCATACATCGGGATTGCTCGATTATTACCAAGTGCCTGAATACCGCGAAAACTTCTTGAAAATAGAAAAAATAAGCGATTTGGTCAAACTCATCGGCACACAAGACCGCCCTTGCAATACTAATGTGCAGCAGCCCAGCAATTCGGGATATGTGCTGTTGGCGGCTATTGTCGAGCGGATATCGGGCATGACCTATCCCGACTATATACGCCGCAACTTGCTCAAACCCGCCAATTTGCAACAAACCGACCTATATATGTGGCACGAAGTAGTGAGCAACAAAGCCGTGGGCTATCTGCCCGATGCCAAAAATGAACTAATAGCCTCCCCCGATTTTATGGGCGCCTACCCGTTTGGTGCCGACGGCATATATTGCTCTGCCGACGAACTGCTCAAATTTTCTTATGCCCTGCACCAAGGAAAAATGCTATCCTTAGAAGCACAAAAAGCCTTGTATGACGACTATACCCTACGCGAAAACCCCGCCGACACGAGCGGAACAAGGATAGGATATGGCTGGAAACGAAAAAAAATAGCGGACAATAACGAAGTTATTTTTCAGGGCGGCAGCCTTGGCGGACTGAGTACGCAACTGCGCCGCTACAACAACGACGATTATACCGTAGTCGTATTGTGCAATTATTATAACAATACAGCCGAATGGGTAGCAGAACGCCTTGAACGCGCATTATTTACAAGCGATTATATCGTGCCCAAAGACCCCGTAGCCTACTACATCAGCGATTTAATCACCGACCACGGCGTAAATTATGTCGTCGAGCATATAGACGCGCTACTTGCTGCCCGAAATGTAAAATTAGAATACGTATGGTCGCTCAATTCATTGGGATACGAATTTATGTATAATCGACAATACGATACCGCCGAAACCATATTTAAAGCTAATTCGCGCAAATTTGCCAACGACCCCATCGTATATGATAGTATGGGCGACCTCTATTTCCAAACCAAAAAATACGACTTATCGCGCCACTATTTCGAGATGAAATTGCAGCTAAGCCCTAACGACCAACGCGCCAAAAACATGTTTAAAGAAATAGAAAAAATGGAGAAAAAAACACCTTCCGCCAAAGGAGGTGCGTAGAAAAGGTAGCTTTACCTTTATCTATCACACGCCCGTATATTCGCCAAACACACCGCGTAGCGTGTCGGCTATTTCGCCGAGCGTGGCATAATTGTCTGCCGCCTCTATGACGGCAGGCATTAGATTAGGCTATCTTTGGCGCATTGTTCGACAGCAGCCAAGCAACGCGCTACGGTTTCGGGTTGGCGCGATTGGCGCAATGCCCTTAGTTTTTCTATCTGTACCTGCCTGATGCTATCGTCGATGCGCAAAATATCGGGTTTATGGTCTTGGGCGATGCCAAATTTATTGACCCCAACGATAATTTTTTCGTTTTTCTCTATCCCGCGTTGATATTCGTAAGCAGCGCGAGATATTTCGTTTTGCATATAGCCCGCTTCGATAGCCCGCACGGAGCCGCCCATAGCATCTATTTTTTCGATATAAACCCAAGCGGCTTCTTCTATTTGATTGGTTAGGGTTTCGATAAAATAGGAACCCGCCAAGGGATCTACTGAATCAATTGCGCCACTTTCATGCGCAATTATCTGCTGGGTACGCAGGGCAATGCGTGCTGCCTCTTCGGTAGGCAGAGACAAAGCCTCGTCGTAGCCGTTGGTATGTAACGATTGGGTGCCGCCCAACACAGCGGCTAAGGCTTGGAGCGATACGCGCGTGATATTATTGAGTGGTTGCTGGGCGGTGAGGGTCGAGCCGCCCGTTTGGGTATGAAAGCGCAACATCTGGGCGCGTGGGTCGGTGGCACCTAAACTTTGGGTCAGTTTTGCCCAAATGCGCCGCGCCGCCCTGAACTTGGCTATTTCTTCAAAAAAATGGTTATGGGCATTGAAAAAAAACGATAGCCGTTTGGCAAACACATTGATGTCCAGACCAACGCCTTGGGCTGCTTGCAAATAAGCCTTGCCATTGGCAAGCGTAAAAGCCAATTCTTGCACCGCAGTCGAACCTGCTTCGCGGATATGGTAGCCCGATATAGAAATCGTATTCCATTTAGGCAACTCGGCACTACACCAAGCAAATATGTCGGTGATGATGCGCATAGAGGGTTTGGGCGGATAGATATACGTGCCGCGGGCGGCATATTCTTTCAAAATATCGTTTTGGATAGTGCCCGACAAGCGGCTGAGGTCGGCACCTTGGCGGCGTGCCAAAGCCACATACAACGACAGCAGGACAAAGCCTGTGGCATTGATGGTCATAGAAGTAGTGACGTTTTGCAGCGCGATGCCGTCGAAAAGTGCCTCTATATCGTGCAGCGAATCAATAGCCACGCCTACTTTGCCTACTTCGCCCTCTGCCAAATCGTGGTCAGAGTCGTAGCCGATTTGGGTAGGCAGGTCAAAAGCCACCGACAAGCCCGTAGTGCCCTGCGACAAGAGATAGCGGTATCGCTCGTTGGAGGCTTCGGCAGTAGAGAAGCCCGCATACTGGCGCATAGTCCACAGTTGGCTGCGATACATATCGGCGTGTATGCCGCGCGTAAACGGAAATTGGGCGGGTTGTTCGTGGGCAAAATCGGGCGCGAGTGGTGGATAAGTCCGTTCTATGGCGATACCCGAATCGGTGGTGTGTGGCTGCATAATATAAAGCGGTGTAGTCGGAGATAGGCTTTGTTATGGGCAAAGTTACGCATAAATGGTCGATTTTGGGATATAGCAGCACTTGAAAAGATTTTTTTTGCGGGATAAGAAAGCATTATCAATGCTATTTTGCTTATTATATCGTATCTTTGTTGTGCCTTTTGGGTGGGGGCCTTGTTGGTGGGAGATAGATAGCTATTAGGCGGCAAAACGCGGATATGGCAAAAAAAAGCCATGTGTGCTTGTAGGTGGCGTTTATTTTTTTTTTTTTGTTTTTTCGCAAGCGAATTTTAAAAAAAAAAATATACAACTGACTGAAAAAAATCCAAATATATATTTTTTAAAGACGGGTAATATTCGCCTTCCAATGTCATGAGGATTGCGACAATTTGCCGAAAAAAGACCATTTAGAAGACACAGTAATATTCGCCTTCCAATGTCATGAGGATTGCGACCTTGGATCTTCGTTAGCGGAAGAGGCAGCTGTTGCGTAATATTCGCCTTCCAATGTCATGAGGATTGCGACTTGCAGATTTAGGAGGTTGCAATTTGGAGTTGTAATATTCGCCTTCCAATGTCATGAGGATTGCGACATAAAAATTTGCAGCCAAATGCTTCAGTTTATGTAATATTCGCCTTCCAATGTCATGAGGATTGCGACTTTCAAAAAACTCTGGGACTTGCATTTCTAGAGTAATATTCGCCTTCCAATGTCATGAGGATTGCGACGATGATTTCCTCTATCGCAAGTGGGGTCATGGCCGCCGTAATATTCGCCTTCCAATGTCATGAGGATTGCGACCACTATATTTTTTCTTAAGCTGATTTTTTGTAATATTCGCCTTCCAATGTCATGAGGATTGCGACTTTGCCCTCTACCAACAAGAGAATGTTGCCATTTGTAATATTCGCCTTCCAATGTCATGAGGATTGCGACCAATTTTTTTCTTAGGGTTATTTTTTTTTAGTAATATTCGCCTTCCAATGTCATGAGGATTGCGACCTTTCTCTTGGAGATTAACACGGGTTCGATTGAGTGTAATATTCGCCTTCCAATGTCATGAGGATTGCGACTCTTTTCCAATTTTGCTGATGCCGCAAAAATTGTAATATTCGCCTTCCAATGTCATGAGGATTGCGACTTGAACACCTTCAGAAGCGTTTCAATTTAGGGTAATATTCGCCTTCCAATGTCATGAGGATTGCGACAAGCGATGCTTTTTTGCAGGGCTTTGATTTTGCGTAATATTCGCCTTCCAATGTCATGAGGATTGCGACCACGAGTTTCACACTGCATCTTGTGCCTGAATCGCGTAATATTCGCCTTCCAATGTCATGAGGATTGCGACGAAATGTGACTCGCGTCAGGACTTGTGAAGCTCTGTAATATTCGCCTTCCAATGTCATGAGGATTGCGACAGAAACAATTCTTAACCTGTATAGCAATCCACAAAGTAATATTCGCCTTCCAATGTCGCGAGGATTGCGACATACTTTAGGTGTTAGCTATGACACCCCTATTACAAAGTAATATTCGCCTTCCAATGTCATGAGGATTGCGACTTCGCCCTCTTCTCGCATTAAAAAAAAGAGTAGTAGTAATATTCGCCTTCCAATGTCATGAGGATTGCGACTTGATAGGAAAGTGCCGCCTCATAGAAATAATCGAGTAATATTCGCCTTCCAATGTCATGAGGATTGCGACCCTACCTTATGTTAAATCGCTTTTTGAAAAGCTGTAATATTCGCCTTCCAATGTCATGAGGATTGCGACAATTGCTTCAAAAACTTCTCTAAATAAGCTTTAAGTAATATTCGCCTTCCAATGTCATGAGGATTGCGACACCTCGATAGTTAAAACAGTTAGATGATGTCCTTTATGTAATATTCGCCTTCCAATGTCATGAGGATTGCGACAATTAAACGCAGCATACTCTGGACACCCTGGGTAATATTCGCCTTCCAATGTCATGAGGATTGCGACTTTAACAGTGCAGAAACCGCCCGTAATTGGTAATATTCGCCTTCCAATGTCATGAGGATTGCGACCCACATATACCGGCTCGTTGAGCATGTGGTAGGTAATATTCGCCTTCCAATGTCATGAGGATTGCGACCATGAAAATACTCGCTCCTATTAATAGAGCAGGCAGTAATATTCGCCTTCCAATGTCATGAGGATTGCGACAAGATATCGCACGCCTCTACAATCGCCAGAATTCAATGTAATATTCGCCTTCCAATGTCATGAGGATTGCGACAATACAACAACATTCGGCCATTTTAAATTCAGTAATATTCGCCTTCCAATGTCACGAGGATTGGCGACATTTATTAGCAGCCGCCACATTTACGTATCACAAGTAATATTCGCCTTCCAATGTCATGAGGATTGCGACCATGAATGCCGCCTCATAACCGTGCCATCGATTTAGTAATATTCGCCTTCCAATGTCATGAGGATTGCGACGCAAGAAATATTAATGCCTTCGATAATAATCAAAGTGTAATATTCGCCTTCCAATGTCATGAGGATTGCGACCGTCAATCTCATCTACGCCCAATGACATAGATTTAGTAATATTCGCCTTCCAATGTCATGAGGATTGCGACAAATTGATAAAATAACTTTTTAGCATTTACTTTGTAATATTCGCCTTCCAATGTCATGAGGATTGCGACATCAATCTGTCACGTTTCTGGAAATCTGTTTGTGTAATATTCGCCTTCCAATGTCATGAGGATTGCGACGAACCCATTGCTTTAAAGTGTTAAAATTGTAATATTCGCCTTCCAATGTCATGAGGATTGCGACACAGAGCAAGTGATTAAGCCCAACAGCTCGTAATATTCGCCTTCCAATGTCATGAGGATTGCGACGTCGTAATGCCGTCCAGCGCAACGATTTTTCTGGCGGGTAATATTCGCCTTCCAATGTCATGAGGATTGCGACTCGCGTCAATGAAGCGCGGGCGGCTTGTTATTGGTAGTAATATTCGCCTTCCAATGTCATGAGGATTGCGACAAATGTCGATGTCATGTCAGGACAGTTCCTGTAAGTAATATTCGCCTTCCAATGTCATGAGGATTGCGACCGCCACTTTCATTTGCAACTCCGATTGCGGCGTAATATTCGCCTTCCAATGTCATGAGGATTGCGACCAAACAGAGCATCGATACCAGTTGATTCCAAATGTAATATTCGCCTTCCAATGTCACGAGGATTGCGACACATCTTTACCGTTGAAGGATTTTGCAATTAGGTAATATTCGCCTTCCAATGTCATGAGGATTGCGACAAGACACCTTTCAAAATAGGACTTATCAAGTAATATTCGCCTTCCAATGTCATGAGGATTGCGACTGCATAACAACACATCAACGTTTTTTCGATGGCAAAGTAATATTCGCCTTCCAATGTCATGAGGATTGCGACCTTTCCTATTGCGTATCAGGAAAGGAATGCACTTTCAGTAATATTCGCCTTCCAATGTCATGAGGATTGCGACTGAAAAATTTGGCTTGCAGTTTAAAGGCTTTTCCGTAATATTCGCCTTCCAATGTCATGAGGATTGCGACCACAACCACTCCAAATTTAGGTTTGGATTTAGCGTAATATTCGCCTTCCAATGTCATGAGGATTGCGACACCAGTGAGTCCCCCTGATTCTAATTTGTAATATTCGCCTTCCAATGTCATGAGGATTGCGACCCAAATCAAATTTTCGCAATATTGCAAAACGTAATATTCGCCTTCCAATGTCACGAGGATTGCGACACCCTTATTAGAATCGAGCCAATATCTGAACATAATGTAATATTCGCCTTCCAATGTCATGAGGATTGCGACGCTAATTTCGCCTTCCCCAACAAAAAAGGTAATATTCGCCTTCCAATGTCACGAGGATTGCGACCCAAAAAAGCATATGTCCCTCATCTTTCAAGCGGTAATATTCGCCTTCCAATGTCATGAGGATTGCGACTCTTAAAATGTATATAAAAGAAATTAAACGTAATATTCGCCTTCCAATGTCATGAGGATTGCGACTGTAAAGTTTTCGCCGTTAAAGGCTTTACACAAGTAATATTCGCCTTCCAATGTCATGAGGATTGCGACAGTTGCTGAGAGGGGGCTAATTGCCCCCATATAAGTAATATTCGCCTTCCAATGTCATGAGGATTGCGACAGCACCCGCAAAGCGTGACCAGGTAATATTCGCCTTCCAATGTCATGAGGATTGCGACCTTGTGAAAACTTCGCTTTTAAAAGAAGAGTAATATTCGCCTTCCAATGTCATGAGGATTGCGACCAAGACCCAGTTTGATCCACTGTAAAAATTTCTTTGTAATATTCGCCTTCCAATGTCATGAGGATTGCGACGAAGTTTGAAGACCCCATCACAAATGGTAATATTCGCCTTCCAATGTCATGAGGATTGCGACGAGGGCAATATAGCCCCCCTTTTGTAGTCTCTGTGTAATATTCGCCTTCCAATGTCATGAGGATTGCGACTTACAGCCTCGCCAATTTTATGATGATCTCTTGTAATATTCGCCTTCCAATGTCACGAGGATTGCGACATGCTTTTGCAGGGTTTGATTTTGTCAATGTAATATTCGCCTTCCAATGTCATGAGGATTGCGACTTGTGGAAAACCCCGACGGGACTAAGACCGTCGGTAATATTCGCCTTCCAATGTCATGAGGATTGCGACTTGTACCAACCTGTCGCCGCAGACTCTCTTAGTAATATTCGCCTTCCAATGTCACGAGGATTGCGACCCAATCGACAATCGTAGCACAATGACTGTTGCAGTAATATTCGCCTTCCAATGTCATGAGGATTGCGACCATACAATTCACCTCATTAAGATAATCTAAAAGTAATATTCGCCTTCCAATGTCATGAGGATTGCGACAACTGTCACCATTCGACCCTTCGAATCTAGTAATATTCGCCTTCCAATGTCATGAGGATTGCGACATGTTTGCCATCGAAAAAACGTTGAGACGTTAGTAATATTCGCCTTCCAATGTCATGAGGATTGCGACGACAAGAAAAATTAAATGAGAAATTTGGTGATAGTAATATTCGCCTTCCAATGTCATGAGGATTGCGACACCGCCTTTTCCGCGCAGTACCAAAAAATAGGTAATATTCGCCTTCCAATGTCATGAGGATTGCGACGGACGCTTTACTGCGCCCTTTTTCGGTTAATGGTAATATTCGCCTTCCAATGTCATGAGGATTGCGACGCAGAACCGAACTGTTTTTGATTCTATCCTCGTTCATGTAATATTCGCCTTCCAATGTCACGAGGATTGCGACACCCAATTCCAAAGATTGGACCCCAAATGCAGTAATATTCGCCTTCCAATGTCATAAGGATTGCGACTACCCTAAGCAAAATGCATGGGTGAAAGTATGAAGGTAATATTCGCCTTCCAATGTCATGAGGATTGCGACATTCAAATTGGATTGAAGAGAAAGAGAAGTTTGTGTGTAATATTCGCCTTCCAATGTCATGAGGATTGCGACAATGCCTACGCCGCAAACATTGTTAGTGGCGAGATTGTAATATTCGCCTTCCAATGTCATGAGGATTGCGACAAGCGGAGAGAAGGACAAAGGAAGACCTTATGGTATTCCTGTAATATTCGCCTT
>JADJTE010000029.1 GCA_016711295.1 Sphingobacteriales bacterium
CAACGGCTACGGCCGACGGGTCGGCGGCGGCGGCCGACCGCGCCACGCAGGTCGGCTTCGCGAAGCCGAAGTCGTTCACCTACGCCGAGACGACCACCAGCTTCGCGCCGACCACCGACCCTCTGCTCGGGTCGCTGTCGCCCAAGGTCGCGATCGTCATCGGCGATCAGATCGCGCGCACCGAGCTGCTGCTGCGGCAGCTCGCCCGCGACGGCAAGGGCCCGGGGGCCAAGGGCGGGCCGCTCGTGCTCGCCACCGCCGAGGGCATCAGCGAGTCGGCGGCCAGCGTCGGCCACGAGGTGCTGGGTGGGCTGTTCGTGGCCCCGACCGCGACCGCCAGCGGTGAGGGGCAGGCGTTCGCCGAGGCCTACGCCCGGCGACAGGGCGAGCCGGCGCCGGACCACGCGCTGCCAGGCCCGCGCGCTCGCGCTGGCGCTCGACGGCGGCGCGCAGGCCAGCGCGCAGCCGGTCGTCGTCGTACGCGTGCAGGGGGGCAGCTCGTTGTCGAAGACGCGCCGACTGGGTGATCGCGCGGGCGCAGGCGCGGGCACGCACGTGGTCGCGGGCGAGCGCGCGATCGCGGAGCTGCTCGCGACGGTGCCCGCGCGCGTGCGTCGACTGCTGGTCGCGCCCGCGCGCGCGGAGCTGGCCGTGGTCGCGCAGGCGCGCGCGGCCGGCATCGCGATCGAGCTGGCCGATCCCCAGCGACTCGCACGGCTGGCCGACGACGGCCCTGCCAAGGGCATGGTCGCGCTCGCCGATCCGCCGCCCGTGGTCGCGCTCGACGAGCTCGTGGCCGCCGCCCTGGCGCGGCCGCGCCCGCGCCTGGTCGCGCTCGACGGTGTGGTCGACCCCCACAACAAGGGCGCGATCCTCCGCAGCGCGGAGTTCTTCGGGGTCGCGGGTGCGCTGTGGTCGAAGGATGGCAGCGCGCCGCTCTCGCCCGCCGCCGTGCGTGCGTCGGCCGGCGCGACCGAGCGCCTCGCGATGGCCGAGGTCGGCAACCTCGCCCGGGCGCTGCGGGATTGCAGGCGACGAAGGCCTGTGGATCGTCGGCACGGTCGCCGAGGGCGGGCAGCCGCTGGCCGAGGCCGCACGCCCTGGGGTCCGCCAGAGGCCCCTCGTGCTCGTCTTCGGTGGCGAACACGACGGCATGCGTCGGCCGATGCGCGAGCCTGCGACTTCCAGGTGACGATCGAGCGCAGTGGCGCGATCGCTTCGCTCAACGTCCGGCCGCGGCCGCGGTCGTCTTTCGCGGCGCTGCGGTAGCGAGGTTCGCCCCGGTGCGACCCGAGCACCAAAGCCGTTGAACCGAAACACCGCCGCCATTACGTTTCGACCCCCTACCCGAAGGCCCGCACGGTCGACGGGGCAGGGATTCGAATCCCCATGAACCACGCCGGTGCGGCGGACCGCCCAGGTCCGCGACCCGCCCGGCCCAGGATCGACGAGCCATGGCCGACGCGCGCGCTGCCCTGCTGGATCACCTCCGTGCCGATGACGACACCACCCGCGAGGCGCTCGCGGCCGCGGTCGCCGATCACGACCTCGCCGCCGCCCGCATCGCGATGAAGGACGAGCCCGCGTCGGGGCTCGCGGCCGCGCGACTGCTCGGTCGCATGATCGTCGACGGCGTCGACACCACCGAGCTGCAGGACACCGCCAAGGCGATCGCGGCCCGAGCCCCCCGCGACGACGCGGGCAACGACGTCGCGCTGGTCGCCGGCGCGTTGCTGTGGCGACGCTCAGCAGCCCGCGCTCGCCGAGCCGTACTTCCGTCGCGTGCGTCGCTCTGAGCCGGCCCACACCGAGGTGTTGGCGTTCTATCGCGAGCAGTTCGCCGGCGAGTCGGGCGTGGCACAGCTGATCCAGGTGCTCGTGCAGGCCCGGCCGGGGCCAGCAAGGACCCTGAGGCCCGCTTCGCGCTGGCGCAGGAGGTCTCGGCGCTGGCCGAGTCGCAGCCGGGCGGGATCGATCGCGCGATCGAGACCTGGCGCTCGGTGCTGCGCGAGGACGGCTACGATCCGCGGGCCTCGGCCGCGCTCGAGCGGCTCTACCGTGACAGCGGCAAGTGGACCGCGTTGGTCGAGCTGCTCAAGGAAGAGAGCGAGCGCCTCGGCGAGGGTGCCACCGCCGACGCCGCGCGCATCGACAAGCTGCTCGAGATCGCCGCGCTGTACCGCGACCGCCTCAAGCTCGACACCATGGCGCTGGCGACCCTGCAGCGCATTCTCGACGTCGATCCGTGGCATGAGGCCAGCCTCGATGCGCTCGCGCAGACCTACGCGAAGGCGGGTCGCAACAATGACCTGCTCAGTTACCAGCGGCGCATCGCGGCGGCCAGGACGCCGGCGACGAGCCGCGGCAGATCGAGCTGCTGCGCAAGGTCGCCGAGATCTCGCTCAAGGAGCTGGGCAATCCCCAGCGCGCCCTCGAGCCGCTGCAGACGCTGCTGCAGCTGTCGCCGCGCGACCAGGGCGCGCGCGGCCTGCTGGCGCGCATCCACGAACAGCGGCGCGATTTCCGGGCCCTCATCGCGCTGCGTCGGCAGGAACTCGACGAGCGCGAGGGGTGAGGCCGCGCCGCGCTGCGCCTCGAGCTCGCCACCCCGGCCGAGGAGCGACTCGGTGACCGCCGCGAGGCGATCGCCGCGTGGGGCGAGGTGCGCGAGCACCACGGCGACGAGCCGACCGCGCTGGCGGGTCTGCTGCGACTGTACGAACGCGAGTCGCGCTGGAACGACGCCGCCGAGGTTTGCATCGCCAGCTCGCGGGTGCGCCGGTCGAGGCCGCGCCCGCGCTCTTGGCCACGCTCGGCAGCATCTACAGCGACCGTCTGCAGAGCCGCGTCGACGCGGTGCCGGTGTGGTCCGAGCTGCTGCGCCTCGAGCCCGGACACGAGCGGGCGCTGCGGCGGCTCCGCGATGCGTTCGTGGCCGACGGCGCGTGGGATCGATTGCACGAGCTGTACGCAGCGCAGGGGCGGCTGGACGATCTGGTCGAGGTGCTGCAGAGCGCCGCCGATCGCCTGGCCGCGACCGAGCCCCGCGTCGCGCTGTACCGCCGCGTGGCCAAGCTGTGCCAGGGGTCCGCTCGCCAGCCCGAGCGGGCGGTCCGGTGCTCGGAGCGCACGCTCGCGATCCAGCCCGACAACATCGAGGTCGCGCGCGAGCTGGTGCCGATCTACCGCGAGCAACGCAACTGGGCCCGCCTGCTGGGGACCTACGAGGTGCTGCTGGGCGCCGCGTCCGACGACGACGAGCGGCTTGCACTGGTCGAGTCGCTGCGGCAGGTCGCGCACGACAAGCTGGCCTCGCCGACCCTCACGCTGCAGTGGGCCGCCGAGGCCTACCGCCTGCGGCCGACCGACGCCACGCTGCGCAGCGGGCTCGAGGCGGCGGCCGAGCGCGCCGACGGCTGGGACGAGCTGAGCCGCATGTTCGAGGAGCGCATCGCCGACGCCACCGTCGGCGACGCCGAGCGGCTGGTGCTGCTCGACAAGCTCGCGGTGGTCGCCCGCGACAAGCTGTCCAAGCCCGACGACGCGCAGCGCTACTACCGTCGCATCATCGCGCTCGATCCCCTACGACACCGCTGCGATCGGGGCGCTCGAGTCGATCTATACGGCGACCCACCGCTGGGACGACCTCGCCGAGGTCTACCGCCGCCGACTCGAGGTCGAGCCCGCGGGCGAGGGTCGCCTGCCGACCCTGCGTCAGCTCGCGCGGCTGCAGGAGGAACAGCTCGGTGACCTCGACGCGGCGGTCTCGACCTACCGCGACATCCTCGCGATCGCGGCGCAGGACGCCGCCGCGCTCGAGTCGCTCGCCCGCATCCACCGCAACCGTGGACAGTGGTCGTCGCTGGCCGAGGTGCTGCAGCAGCAGCTCGCCCACGAGGGCGGCCGCGCGGGTGCCGCTGATGTTCGAGCTGGCCGAGATCCAGCGCCACCTGACAGGCCGATCCGCGGCCGCGACCGCCGGCTTCCTGGCGGTGCTCGGAGCTCGAGCCCGAGCACCGCGGCGCGGTCGCAGCGCTCGAGCAGCTGCGCACCGCCGACCCGACCAGCGCGCTGGCGATGCATGCGGGCTGCTGCCGTACTACCGCCGCGTCGAGGATCGACCGCGCGAGGCCGAGGCGATGGAGATCATCGTCGCGGCCGAGACCGATCCCGAGGTCCGTCACGGCCCGTCGAGCAGCTCGCGGGCATCTACGAGAAGATGCCCGAGCGCCGCGTCGACGCGCTGCGGATCCGCGGCGAGCTGTTCCGCATCGATCCCCGCGAGTGGAACACGCGTCAGGTGCTCGCGCGCCTGGGCAACGACCTCGGGCGCCCACAGGACGTCGCGGCCGCCTACGCCGACGTGCTGGCCGCACTGGCCGCCGAGGCCGAGGCCGCCGAGTCCGAGGGCCGCACGCCCCACGCGAGCGCGCGACGCTGCGCCGCGACATGCTGCTCGAGTACGCCGCGATGCTGCGCGACAAGCTGCAGCGCCCGGCCGACGCCGAGCTGCGCGAGCTGTACCGCCGCCGCGCCGACGTCTCGTTCAACCCCCGCGAACAGAAGGATCTGCTGTCGCGCATCATCGACCTCTCGCGCCATCGGCTGGCCGATCCTGCACGCGCCATCGCGACCGCCGAGGAGCTGCTCGATCTGATCCCCGACGACGTTCCGACCATCGAGCTGCTCGCCGAGATGTACGAGCACAGTACCGAGCGCGGCGATCGCATCAAGCTCGAGGAGACCCTCGGGCGCTGGGCCGAGCTCGAGCGCGACTCGGCCCGCGCGCGCGCGCTGCAGGTGCGCCGCGCGACGCTGCGGATGCAGGACCTCGGCGATGCCTTCGGCGCCACCGATCTGCTGGGTCAGGTGCTGGGCGAGGATCCTGACGACGAGCGCGCACGCGGCCTGCCGAGGAGCTGCTCGGGGTCGCCGAGGTGCAGCCGCAGGCGGCCGTTGCTTTCGAGCCGGTCTACGTGCGACGGCGCGATCACGCCGGCCGCATCCGCGTTCTCGGTGCGCCGCGAACATGCCGGAGCAGCAGGGCAGCCTCGACCAAGCCATCACGCAGCTGGTCGAGATCGCCCGCGTGCGCGAGCACGACCTCGCCGACGGCGGTGGGTTGTCGCGACGCTGCGCGAGGCCTACGCGATGGACGTGCGCCGCGCGGACACCGCGCCGAGGTCGAACGCTTGGGGCTGTCGCTGTCGCGCCCACTGAGCTGGTCGAGACCTGGCGGCAGGCGCTCGCCCAGGCCGGCGGCGACCGTGCGCTCGCCATCGATCTGACCCGACGGCTCGCCGAGCTCGCCGACGGCAAGCTCCACGACGCCGAGGCGGCCCGTGCCGCGTGGTCCGACCTACTCGCCCTCGAGCCCGACGACGTTGCGCTGGCCAAGCGCGCCGTCGAGGCGTTGTGCCGGCTGCACCTCGAGGCCGGCGACGGCCCGGCGTTGGTCGAGGCCAAGCGCGCGCTCCTGCGGTTCTCGTCCGACACGGCGACCCACGTGGCGGTGCGACTCGAAATCGCCGAGATCCAGAGTACAGCTGGGCGACCGCGTCGGCGCGGCCATCACCTACCCGAGGTGCTCGATCTGCAGCCCGGCAATCTCCCTGGCCTCGACGCACTCGAGCGGCTGTTCCTCGAGGAGCAGGAGTGGGAGCGACTGTGCGAGGTGCTCGAGCATCGCGTCGGCGTCATCACCGAGGTGAAGACCCGCGCGCAGATCTTCCGCCAGATCGGCGAGATCCAGCGCGACCAGCCGCAGGACCAGCAGCGCGCCCTGTGGGCATTCCAGTCGATCCTCGATCCGAAGCCCGGCCGCGAGAGGAGAACATCTTCGCGCTGTCGGCCCTGGTCGCGATCAACGAGCGGCTCGAGCGCGGTGGGCCGACGTCGACGACGGCCTGCGGCGGCTCATCACGCTGGCCGACAGCGATCCGGTGCGCGTCGAGCTGTTGACGCGCACGGCGGTGGTGGTGGGGCAGCGCGCTCGGTCGCGGGCAGGACGCGCCTGATCTGCTCAAGCGCGTCTCGATCTCTCGCCGACCCACGCGGCCGCCCGCCGCGAGGTCACGCGCTACCCTCGAGGTCGACGACACCCGCGAACGCGCCATCTGCATCCTGCTGCCGCTGTACGAGGCCGAGCAGAACTGGCCGGGAGCTGCCTCGCGCTCGGGGAGCTGCAGGCCCCGCAAGCAGCCTGGCCGGCGGCGCCTGGCGGCGTTGCTGCGCGTGGCCAGACTCCAGCAGGAGCGCATCGGCGATCCTGATCGCGCGTTCGCGGTGCTGTGCGAGGCCACGGCGGAGGCCGCCGACCAGCCGGAGCTCACCGGAGATCTCTCGCCAAGGTCGAGGCGCTGGGGCCGAGGCCGCACGCGCGCAAGGGCTGTCGGACGCCTACGCGGCGACGGTCGACCACATCCTCGAGGCCGAGCTGCGGCAGCGCGTGCTGCGGTCGACGGGGGCAGGTCGCGCTCGATCGGCTCGGCAAGCTCGACGAGGCCCGCAGCGCCTACGAGCGCGTGCTCGCGCTGGCGCCGGGCGACGCCGAGGCTGCCGATGCGCTTCGAGCGCATCCACTGCATCAAGGCGAGCACGAGTCGCTCGCGAACCTGTTGGCCGCGCGGGCCGACCGCGCCAGCGACGTCGAGCTGCGCGACCGCCACCTGCGTCGCGCGCCGAGCTCACCCCCGCGTGCAGCTCGAGCGCCCGGAGGACG
>JADJTE010000030.1 GCA_016711295.1 Sphingobacteriales bacterium
AATACGGAGGGCACGGGTGCGGTAGATTTATCGACTTTGGTCGGCGTATCGGGCGGCGTGTTCAGTGCTGTTGGCGGCGCACCCGCTTTGTCGGGCACGGTTTTGGCAACGGCTTGGTCTTGGGCGATTATGTCTATGAATACACGGTATCGGGCGGCGGGCTTTCCCGACGATATAGCCTGATTACGATTAGCGTGACGGATTGCGCCCTTTGTCCGAATCCACCGGCCCGCGGGCTTCTTATTTGGACAATACTTATTGTTTGGGCGAAGTCTTGACGGCAACGGTGACCTTAGACGCGGGCGCGACGGCGGGGGCATACGGTGCTGTTCCATCGGGCTTGGTGATAGATGCGGCTACTGGCGCGATGAACATCGCTGCAAGTGCTGCGGGCGTTTATACGGTGACGAATTTTGTAGCGGCATCGGGGCTGTCCATCGGCGAGTGCAACGACAGGCCTTACCATCAATGCCCTGCCCTTAGCAGATGCAGGCGCAGATATTTCAATTTGTTCGGGCGAAACAGCAAGCCTAAAGTACGAGCGGTGGAACGTCTTATGCTTGGGATAATGGCGCGGGAGTAGGTTCTCCGTATCGGTGAGTCCTTTATCTACGACTACCTACACGGTGACGGTGACAGATGCAAATGGCTGTACTTCGAGCGATGCGGTTACGGTGACGGTTGAGGCTGCACCGACAGCGGGCGGCGATGCGACTGCCAGCGTATGCAACGACAATACGGAGGGCACGAGTGCGGTAGATTTATCGACTTTGGTCGGCGTATCGGGCGGCGTGTTCAGTGCTGTTGGCGGCGCACCCGCTTTGTCCGGGCACGAGTTTTGAGGGCAACGGCTTGGCGCTGGGCGATTATGTCTATGAATACACGGTATCGGGCGGCGGGCTTTGCCCCGACGATATAGCCCTGATTACGATTAGCGTGACGGATTGCGCCCTTTGTCCGAATCCGTCGACTGCGGGCTTTGCTTATTTGGACAATACTTATTGTTTGGGCGAAGTCTTGACGGCAACGGTGAGCTTAGACGCGGGCGCGACGGCAGGCACATACAGTGCTGTTCCTGCGGGCTTGGTGATAGATGCAGCTACGGGCGCGATAGACATCGCTGCAAGTTCGGCGGGCGTTTATACGGTGACGAATTTGTAGCGGCATCGGGAAGCTGTCCATCGGCGGGTGCAACGATAGGCCTTACCATCAATGCCCTGCCCTTAGCAGATGCAGGTTTAGACCTTTCAATTTGTTCCGGGCGAAACGGTGAGTTTGACGGCGAGCGGCGGTTTTGTCTTATGCTTGGGATAATGGCGCGGGATGAGTTCTCCCGTATCGGTGAGTCCTTTATCTACGACTACCTACACGGTTACGGTGGCCCGGTGCAAATGGCTGTACTTCGAGCGATGCAGTTACGGTGACGGTTGAAACGGCGCCCGACAACGGGCAGCGATGCGACTGCCAGCGTATGCAACGACATAGAGGGCACGAGTGCGGTAGATTTATCGACTTTGGTCGGCGCATCGGGCGGCGTGTTCAGTACTTTGTTGGCGGCGCACCCGCTTTGTCGGGCACGAGTTTTGACGGCAACGGCTTGGCATTGGGCGATTATGTCTATGAATACACGGTATCGGGCGGCGGACTTTGCCCTGACGATATAGCCCTGATTACGATTAGCGTGACGGATTGCGCCCTTTGTCCGAATCCACCGACCGCGGGCTTTGCTTATTTGGACAATACTTATTGTTTGGGCGATGTCTTGACGGCAACGGTGACCTTAGACGCGGGCGCGACGGCGGGGGCATACAGTGCTGTTCCATCGGGCTTGGTGATAGATGCAGCTACGGGCGCGATAGACATCGCTGCAAGTTCAGCGGGGCGTTTATACGGTGACGAATTTTGCTTAGCGGCATCGGGAGCCTGTCCATCGGCGAGTGCAACGGCGAGCACTTACCATCAATGCCCTGCCCCTAGCAGATGCAGGCGCAGATATTTCAATTTGTTCGGGCGAAACAGCAAGCCTAAGTGCAAGCGGTGGAACGTCTTATGCTTGGGATAATGGCGCGGGAGTAGGTTCTCCCGTATCAGTGAGTCCTTTATCTACAACTACCTACACGGTTACGGTGACAGATGCAAATGGCTGTACGTCTCTTGATGCAGTTACGGTGACGGTTGAGGCTGCACCGACAGCGGGCGGCGATGCGACTGCCAGCGTATGCAACGACAATACGGAGGGCACGAGTGCGGTAGATTTATCGACTTTGGTCGGCGTATCGGGCGGCGTGTTCAGTGCTTGGCGGCGCACCGCTTCGTCGGGCTGAGTTTTGACGGCAACGGCTTGGTCTTGGGCGATTATGTCTATGAATACACGGTATCGGGCGGCGGGCTTTGTCCGACGATAGCCTCTGATTACGATTAGCGTGACGGATTGCGCCTTGTCCGAATCCACCGGCCGCGGGCTTTGCTTATTTGGACAATACTTATTGTTTGGGCGAAGTCTTGACGGCAACGGTGACCTTAGACGCGGGCGCGACGGCGGGGGCACAGTGCTGTTCCATCGGGCTTGGTGATAGATGCGGCTACTGGCGCGATAAACATCGCTGCAAGTGCTGCGGGCGTTTATACGGTGACGAATTTTGTGGCGGCATCGGAGGCTGTCCATCGGCGAGTGCAACGACGAGCCTTACCATCAATGCCCTGCCCTTAGCAGATGCAGGCGCAGATATTTCAATTTGTTCGGGCGAAACAGCAAGCCTAAGTGCAAGCGGTGGAACGTCTTATGCTTGGGATAATGGCGCGGGAGTAGGTTCTCCCGTATCGGTGAGTCCTTTATCTACGACTACCTACACGGTGACGGTGACAGATGCAAATGGCTGTACTTCGAGCGATGCGGTTACGGTGACGGTTGAGGCTGCACCGATAGCGGGCGGCGATGCGACTGCCAGCGTATGCAACGACAATACAGAGGGCACGAGTGCGGTAGATTTATCGACTTTGGTCGGCGTATCGGGCGGCGTGTTCAGTGCTGTTGGCGGCGCACCCGCTTTGTCGGGCACGAGTTTTGAGGGCAACGGCGGCGTGGGCGATTATGTCTATGAATACACGGTATCGGGCGGCGGGCTTTGCCCCGACGATATAGCCCTGATTACGATTAGCGTGACGGATTGCGCCCTTTGTCCGAATCCGTCGACTGCGGGCTTTGCTTATTTGGACAATACTTATTGTTTGGGCGAAGTCTTGACGGCAACGGTGAGCTTAGACGCGGGCGCGACGGCAGGCACATACAGTGCTGTTCCTCAAGGCTTGGTGATAGATGCAGCTACGGGCGCGATAGACATCGCTGCAAGTCCGGCGGGCGTTTATACCGTGACGAATTTTGTAGCGGCATCGGGAGCCTGTCCATCGGCGAGTGCAACGACGAGCCTTACCATCAATGCCCTGCCCTTAGCAGATGCAGGTTTAGACCTTTCAATTTGTTCGGGCGAAACGGTGAGTTTGACGGCGAGCGGCGGTTTGTCTTATGCTTGGGATAATGGCGCGGGAGTAGGTTCTCCCGTATCGGTGAGTCCTTTATCTACGACTACCTACACGGTTACGGTGACCGGTGCAAATGGCTGTACTTCGAGCGATGCAGTTACGGTGACGGCAGCGCCGGCACCGACAGCGGGCGGCGATGCGACTGCCAGCGTATGCAACGACAATACAGAGGGCACGAGTGCGGTAGATTTATCGACTTTGGTCGGCGTATCGGGCGGCGTGTTCAGTGCTGTTGGCGGCGCACCCGCTTTGTCGGGCACGAGTTTTGAGGGCAACGGCTTGGCCTTGGGCGATTATGTCTATGAATACACGGTATCGGGCGGCGGGCTTTGCCCCGACGATATAGCCCTGATTACGATTAGCGTGACGGATTGCGCCCTTTGTCCGAATCCGTCGACTGCGGGCTTTGCTTATTTGGACAATACTTATTGTTTGGGCGAAGTCTTGACGGCAACGGTGAGCTTAGACGCGGGCGCGACGGCAGGCACATACAGTGCTGTTCCTGCGGGCTTGGTGATAGATGCAGCTACGGGCGCGATAGACATCGCTGCAAGTTCAGCGGGCGTTTATACGGTGACGAATTTTGTAGCGGCATCAGGGGCTGTCCATCGGCGAGTGCAACGACGAGCCTTACCATCAATGCCCTGCCCTTAGCAGATGCAGGTTTAGACCTTTCAATTTGTTCGGGCGAAACGGTGAGTTTGACGGCGAGCGGCGGTTTGTCTTATGCTTGGGATAATGGCGCGGGTATAGGTTCTCCCGTATCGGTGAGTCCTTTATCTACGACTACCTACACGGTGACGGTGACAGATGCAAATGGCTGTACTTCGAGCGATGCGGTTACGGTGACGGTTGAGGCTGCACCGATAGCGGGCGGCGATGCGACTGCCAGCGTATGCAACGACAATACAGAGGGCACGAGTGCGGTAGATTTATCGACTTTGGTCGGCGTATCGGGCGGCGTGTTCAGTGCTGTTGGCGGCGCACCCGCTTTGTCGGGCACGAGTTTTGACGGCAACGGCTTGGTCTTGGGCGATTATGTCTATGAATACACGGTATCGGGCGGGGGGCTTTGCCCCGACGATATAGCCCTGATTACGATTAGCGTGACGGATTGCGCCCTTTGTCCGAATCCACCGACTGCGGGCTTTGCTTATTTGGACAATACTTATTGTTTGGGCGAAGTCTTGACGGCAACGGTGAGCTTAGACGCGGGCGCGACGGCAGGCACATACAGTGCTGTTCCTGCGGGCTTGGTGATAGATGCAGCTACGGGCGCGATAGACATCGCTGCAAGTTCAGCGGGCGTTTATACGGTGACGAATTTTGTAGCGGCATCGGGAGCCTGTCCATCGGCGAGTGCAACGACGAGCCTTACCATCAATGCCCTGCCCTTAGCAGATGCAGGTTTAGACCTTTCAATTTGTTCGGGCGAAACAGTAAGCCTAAGTGCAAGCGGTGGAACGTCTTATGCTTGGGATAATGGCGCGGGAGTAGGTTCTCCCGTATCGGTGAGTCCTTTATCTACGACTACCTACACGGTTACGGTGACCGGTGCAAATGGCTGTACTTCGAGCGATGCAGTTACGGTGACGGTTGAAACGGCACCGACAGCGGGCGGCGATGCGACTGCCAGCGTATGCAACGACAATACAGAGGGCACGAGCGCGGTAGATTTATCGACTTTGGTCGGTGTATCGGGCGGCGTGTTCAGTGCCACGGGCGGCGCACCCGCTTTGTCGGGCACGAGTTTTGAGGGCAACGGCTTGGCCTTGGGCGATTATGTCTATGAATACACGGTATCGGGCGGCGGGCTTTGCCCCGACGATATAGCCCTGATTACGATTAGCGTGACGGATTGCGCCCTTTGTCCGAATCCGTCGACTGCGGGCTTTGCTTATTTGGACAATACTTATTGTTTGGGCGAAGTCTCTACGGCAACAGTGAGCTTAGACGCGGGGGCGACGGCGGGGGCATACAGTGCTGTTCCATCGGGCTTGGTGATAGATGCGGCTACTGGCGCGATAGACATCGCTGCAAGTTCAGCGGGCGTTTATACGGTGACGAACTTTGTAGCGGCATCGGGAGCCTGTCCATCGGCGAGTGCAACGGCGAGCCTGACTATCAATGCCTTGCCCTTAGCCGATGCAGGCGCAGATATTTCAATTTGTTCGGGCGAAACAGCAAGCCTAAGTGCAAGCGGTGGAACATCTTATGCTTGGGATAATGGCGCGGGAGTAGGTTCTCCCGTATCGGTGAGTCCTTTATCTACGACTACCTACACGGTGACGGTGACAGATGCAAATGGCTGTACTTCGAGCGATGCGGTTACGGTGACGGTTGAGGCTGCACCGATAGCGGGCGGCGATGCGACTGCCAGCGTATGCAACGACAATACAGAGGGCACGAGTGCGGTAGATTTATCGACTTTGGTCGGCGTATCGGGCGGCGTGTTCAGTGCTGTTGGCGGCGCACCCGCTTTGTCGGGCACGAGTTTTGACGGCAACGGCTTGGCATTGGGCGATTATGTCTATGAATACACGGTATCGGGCGGCGGGCTTTGTCCCGACGATATAGCCCTGATTACGATTAGCGTGACGGATTGCGCCCTTTGTCCGAATCCACCGACCGCGGGCTTTGCTTATTTGGACAATACTTATTGTTTGGGCGAAGTCTTGACGGCAACGGTGACCTTAGACGCGGGCGCGACGGCGGGGGCATACAGTGCTGTTCCATCGGGCTTGGTGATAGATGCAGCTACGGGCGCGATAGACATCGCTGCAAGTTCAGCGGGCGTTTATACGGTGACGAATTTTGTAGCGGCATCGGGAGCCTGTCCATCGGCGAGTGCAACGACGAGCCTTACCATCAATGCCCTGCCCTTAGCAGATGCAGGCGCAGATATTTCAATTTGTTCGGGCGAAACAGCAAGCCTAAGTGCAAGCGGTGGAACGTCTTATGCTTGGGATAATGGCGCGGGAGTAGGTTCTCCCGTATCGGTGAGTCCTTTATCTACGACTACCTACACGGTGACGGTGACAGATGCAAATGGCTGTACTTCGAGCGATGCGGTTACGGTGACGGTTGAGGCTGCACCGATAGCGGGCGGCGATGCGACTGCCAGCGTATGCAACGACAATACAGAGGGCACGAGTGCGGTAGATTTATCGACTTTGGTCGGCGTATCGGGCGGCGTGTTCAGTGTGCTGTTGGCGGCGCACCCGCTTTGTCGGGCACGAGTTTTGAGGGCAACGGCTTGGCCTGGGCGATTATGTCTATGAATACACGGTATCGGGCGGCGGGCTTTGCCCCGACGATATAGCCCTGATTACGATTAGCGTGACGGATTGCGCCCTTTGTCCGAATCCACCGACCGCGGGCTTTGCTTATTTGGACAATACTTATTGTTTGGGCGAAGTCTTGACGGCAACGGTGACCTTAGACGCGGGCGCGACGGCAGGCACATACAGTGCTGTTCCTGCGGGCTTGGTGATAGATGCAGCTACGGGCGCGATAGACATCGCTGCAAGTTCAGCGGGCGTTTATACGGTGACGAATTTTGTAGCGGCATCGGGAGCCTGTCCATCGGCGAGTGCAACGACGAGCCTTACCATCAATGCCCTGCCCTTAGCAGATGCAGGTTTAGACCTTTCAATTTGTTCGGGCGAAACAGTAAGCCTAAGTGCAAGCGGTGGAACGTCTTATGCTTGGGATAATGGCGCGGGAGTAGGTTCTCCCGTATCGGTGAGTCCTTTATCTACGACTACCTACACGGTTACGGTGACAGATGCAAATGGCTGTACTTCGAGCGATGCGGTTACGGTGACGGTTGAGGCTGCACCGATAGCGGGCGGCGATGCGACTGCCAGCGTATGCAACGACAATACAGAGGGCACGAGTGCGGTAGATTTATCGACTTTGGTCGGCGTATCGGGCGGCGTGTTCAGTGCTGTTGGCGGCGCACCCGCTTTGTCGGGCACGAGTTTTGACGGCAACGGCTTGGCATTGGGCGATTATGTCTATGAATACACGGTATCGGGCGGCGGGCTTTGCCCCGACGATATAGCCCTGATTACGATTAGCGTGACGGATTGCGCCCTTTGTCCGAATCCACCGACCGCGGGCTTTGCTTATTTGGACAATACTTATTGTTTGGGCGAAGTCTTGACGGCAACGGTGACCTTAGACGCGGGCGCGACGGCAGGCACATACGGTGCTGTTCCATCGGGCTTGGTGATAGATGCAGCTACGGGCGCGATGGACATCGCTGCAAGTTCGGCGGGCGTTTATACGGTGACGAATTTTGTAGCGGCATCGGGAGCCTGTCCATCGGCGAGTGCAACGACGAGCCTTACCATCAATGCCCCTGCCCTTAGCAGATGCAGGCGCAGATATTTCAATTTGTTCGGGCGAAACAGCAAGCCTAAGTGCAAGCGGTGGAACATCTTATGCTTGGGATAATGGCGCGGAGTAGGTTCTCCCGTATCGGTGAGTCCTTTATCTACGACTACCTACACGGTGACGGTGACAGATGCAAATGGCTGTACTTCAGAGCGATGCGGTTACGGTGACGGTTGAGGCTGCACCGATAGCGGGCGGCGATGCGACTGCCAGCGTATGCAACGACAATACAGAGGGCACGAGTGCGGTAGATTTATCGACTTTGGTCGGCGTATCGGGCGGCGTGTTCAGTGCTGTTGGCGGCGCACCCGCTTTGTCGGGCACGAGTTTTGAGGGCAACGGCTTGGCTTGGGCGATTATGTCTGCGGAATACACGGTATCGGGCGGCGGGCTTTGCCCCGACGATATAGCCCTGATTACGATTAGCGTGACGGATTGCGCCCTTTGTCCGAATCCGTCGACCGCGGGGCTTTGCTTATTTGGACAATACTTATTGTTTGGGCGAAGTCTTGACGGCAACGGTGAGCTTAGACGCGGGCGCGACGGCAGGCACATACAGTGCTGTTCCTGCGGGCTTGGTGATAGATGCAGCTACGGGCGCGATAGACATCGCTGCAAGTTCGGCGGGCGTTTATACGGTGACGAATTTTGTAGCGGCATCGGGAGCCTGTCCATCGGCGAGTGCAACGACAAGCCTTACCATCAATGCCCTGCCCTTAGCAGATGCAGGTTTAGACCTTTCAATTTGTTCGGGCGAAACAGTAAGCCTAAGTGCAAGCGGTGGAACGTCTTATGCTTGGGATAATGGCGCGGGAGTAGGTTCTCCCGTATCGGTGAGTCCTTTATCTACGACTACCTACACGGTGACGGTGACAGATGCAAATGGCTGTACTTCGAGCGATGCAGTTACGGTGACGGTTGAAAGCACGTGACAGCGGGCGGCGATGCGACTGCCAGCGTATGCAACGACAATACAGAGGGCACGAGCGCGGTAGATTTATCGACTTTGGTCGGTGTATCGGGCGGCGTGTTCAGTGCCGTGGGCGGCGCACCCGCTTTGTCGGGCACGAGTTTTGAGGGCAACGGCTTGGCATTGGGCGATTATGTCTATGAATACACGGTATCGGGCGGCGGGCTTTGCCCCGACGATATAGCCCTGATTACGATTAGCGTGACGGATTGCGCCCTTTGTCCGAATCCGTCGACGCGGGCTTTGCTTATTTGGACAATACTTATTGTTTGGGCGAAGTCTCTACGGCAACGGTGAGCTTAGACGCGGGGGCGACGGCGGGGGCATACAGTGCTGTTCCATCGGGCTTGGTGATAGATGCGGCTACTGGCGCGATAGACATCGCTGCAAGTGCTGCGGGCGTTTATACGGTGACGAATTTTGTAGCGGCATCGGGAGCCTGTCCATCGGCGAGTGCAACGACAGGCCCTTACCATCAATGCCCTGCCCTTAGCAGATGCAGGCGCAGATATTTCAATTTGTTCGGGCGAAACAGCAAGCCTAAGTGCAAGCGGTGGAACGTCTTATGCTTGGGATAATGGCGCGGGTCTCTTGATGCTGTGACGGTTACGGTTGAGACGGCACCGACCGCGGGCAGCGATGCGACTGCGAGTGTATGCAACGACAATACAGAGGGCACGAGTGCGGTAGATTTATCGACTTTGGTCGGCGTATCGGGCGGCGTGTTCAGTGCTGTTGGCGGCGCACCCGCTTTGTCGGGCACGAGTTTTGAGGGCAACGGCTTGGTCTTGGGCGATTATGTCTATGAATACACGGTATCGGGCGGAGGACTTTGCCCTGACGATATAGCCCTGATTACGATTAGCGTGACGGATTGCGCCCTTTTGTCCGAATCCGTCGACCGCGGGCTTTGCTTATTTGGACAATACTTATTGTTTGGGCGAAGTCTCTACGGCAACAGTGAGCTTAGACGCGGGGGCGACGGCGGGGGCATACAGTGCTGTTCCTTCGGGCTTGGTGATAGATGCGGCTACTGGCGCGATAGACATCGCTGCAAGTGCTGCGGGCGTTTATACGGTGACGAATTTTGTAGCGGCATCGGGGCTGTCCATCGGCGGAGTGCAACGACAGAGCCTTACCATCAATGCCCTGCCCTTAGCAGATGCAGGCGCAGATATTTCAATTTGTTCGGGCGAAACAGCAAGCCTAAGTGCAAGCGGTGGAACGTCTTATGCTTGGGATAATGGCGCGGGTGTAGGTTCTCCCGTATCGGTGAGTCCTTTATCTACAACTACCTATACGGTTACGGTAAGCGATGCAAATGGCTGTACGTCTCTTGATGCTGTGACGGTTACGGTTGAGACAGCGACCGCGGGCAGCGATGCGACTGCGAGTGTATGCAACGACAATACAGAGGGCACGAGTGCGGTAGATTTATCGACTTTGGTCGGTGTATCGGGCGGCGTGTTCAGTGCCACGGGCGGCGCACCCGCTTTGTCGGGCACGAGTTTTGAGGGCAACGGCTTGGCCTTGGGCGATTATGTCTATGAATACACGGTATCGGGCGGCGGACTTTGTCCCGACGATATAGCCCTCATCACGATTAGCGTGACGGATTGCATTACGAGTAACCCATGTACTGCACCGCTTTTACCCGTTGTTATTAGTGGAACATATTGATATGTGCAGGCGACCCAATACCTACGCTCTTAGTAACCGCAGCAAGCGGTACGATGGTCAATTGGTATAATACACCGACAGGCGGCACTGCTATTGCTACGGGTTGGTCATTTACGCCTACACAAGCAGGTATTTACTATGCAGAAGCAGTTAGTGTTGATGATACTACTTGTCGAAGCGGGCGCGTAGCCGTAGAATTGAGCATAGACGAGGTGACAGTAAATGCCGTAGTAGATGCATCGGGTGCTATACCCGAAGGCACAACCGTAGAGTTAGCAGCATTTGCTACTTCGAGCCTTGACGGTGCATTGAGTTACCAATGGTCGCCGAGCGACGATTTGAGTTGTAACATGCACAGCAATCCGTTTGCCACCCGACACCACTACCACATATACCGTAGTAGTGACTGATGAATATGGTTGTACGGCTTCGGCTACGGTGGTGGTAAGTGATACAAGCCTTAGAAAATAGCCGTTGCGCCTGCTTTTTCGCCCAATGGCGACGAGACAAACGATATGTTCTTAGTAAGTGGCACATCGGATATCAAAGAGGTTGAAATGCACTTGTATAATCGTTGGGGCAATGAAGTGTTTAACCTCACAACCGATAATCTAAATGATGGTTGGGATGGTAGATACCGCTTTTTGGATTGCGAGATAGATATATGCCTACTATATCTACGTGACTTTTGATGATGGCGAAACCATGCTATTGAGGTGGTAACGTTACTCTGGTTAGATAGGCAAGAGGTAAATTTTTTCGTTAAATGCTATTTGGCGCGACGGCTGCAAAGTTGTCGCGCCAAACTAACAGCTTTATTTGCCTACGTTAAAGGGAATGGCTATCTTTGCCGAGTATTTAGAGACAATATAATTTTAGATAATATTTGTTTTTTGGTTTATGTTGTTGTTTCGCTCTATAGCTATATGTTTTCTGATAGTCGTTGCTTGGCAAAGCGGCGGCTACTACATAGCATTTGAGATGGCGCGTACTACTGCACGCTCAACAATGCAGGCGCATATAGCCAACAAACGATACGACCTCAAATCATTGCAAGTAGTGGAGATATCCTTGCATGAAAAGACTAAATACTGGCATTTTTATCACGATGAATATGTTATTGATGGCAAATTATATGATGTAGTAGCTTCTGATACCATTCCTGAGTGTGCAGTAGTACGCCTACACGTATTGCATGATGCCTATGAAGCAAGTATTTACGAAAATCTATACAGCTTATTTCAAGCCCGTAGATTCTCCTATTGGGGCAAAGAGCGAACCAATTAGTACAATATTTATCGTTTAAAATATATTGCTTCGATGGTGGTGGGCTTGCCTCTGCCTATATTTGTGGCAATTGATGCGCTAGCACCGTTGCCCAATAAGCGTTTAGCTACCTTTGTGAGCATAGATTTGGGCAGCGATAGCCCTCCGCCTTGAGCGAGCTTGTTTATAAGAAGTGGTTTTGAGTTTGTAATACAGCGTATCGTATCCCTGCGGCTGCCCGATGGCATACCGCTGCTAAGAGCTATGAATAGACTTTAACCTTGTATAGGATTTGAGTTTATTGAACTATCGATAATACCAATTTTAGTATATCGCATATGTTTTTCATGCAGCTAAATGTTTATGATTTGGCTCTGCGTACTGCTTTGCAACTACAAGACAAGCAAACCTTTTCTCTTTTTAATGAAAAAGGTTGCCACCCGACATCTACAAGGCATTTGTTGGCAATAAAACATAGTTTCGGCAGCAATAAAGCAGGCCGGATAATGCTTTTGTAAATGAGTATTACACGTCATAACGCGGCATTGGATTAAACGAGAATCTTGCCGTATTGGATGTTGTATGTGTATTTGTTTTTAACTATAATTATTTATTTTCTTTTTATTGTGAATATTTCATCATTTTATATTTGACCCTATTGTGGTCGATTTTATGCAATGCCCCTTTGCTACCTGTGTACAAGATAGCGATGCAGGTACCCTGTTGTTGGACGAGGTGACGATAGCCGTAACAAAGTTTGCAGACAATAAACTTAATGTCCCCAACCGAGTACAAGTGATTGGCAAACGCGAGATAGCATTTCAGAACACCCAGACAGCCGATTTATTGTCAAATGCGGGTGCTGCTTTTGTTCAAAAGAGGTTAAACAGGTGGCGGAAGCCCTATTTTGCGTGGTTTTGAAGCTAATAAAGTATTGATTGTTGTTGATGATGTGCGCAATGAATAACGCTATTTTTTTAGAGGCAGGCCACTTCCAAAATATCTTGCGTGTAGATAATAATGTACTCGAAACGTGCGAGGTAGTTTATATTTGGGGTCGCTCGTATATGGAAGTGATCTTGGGAGGCGTGAGTACTTTCGTACTTACAGCCAAAATTAAACCTCGACGGGTATGAAGAGCATCAGGTGGGGTATGTTTGCGCTGGAACGACGAACAACGAAATATCGAGCATGCCAGTATTAATTTAAGGATGTAGTTCAAAATTTGCTTCGCTCACGAGTGTTACATTTAGCAAGTTTGGCGATTTGCGCTAATGCGAGCGAAACCATTGCGATACCTGCTT
>JADJTE010000031.1 GCA_016711295.1 Sphingobacteriales bacterium
TGGCTGTACTTCGAAGCGATGCGGTTACGGTGACGGTTGAGGCTGCACCGATGGCGGGCGGCGATGCGACTGCCAGCGTATGCAACGACAATACAGAGGGCATGGGTGCGGTAGATTTATCGACTTTGGTCGGCGTATCCAGGCGGCGTGTTCAGTGCTGTTGGCGGCGCACCCGCTTTGTCGGGCACGTTTTGACAGCAACGGCTTGGCGTTGGGCGATTATGTCTGA
This sequence comes from Sphingobacteriales bacterium, assembly GCA_016711295.1. Lineage (GTDB taxonomy): Bacteria > Bacteroidota > Bacteroidia > Chitinophagales > UBA2359 > JADJTE01. Next base: position 230 of record JADJTE010000031.1, read on the forward strand.
ATACACGGTATCGGGCGGCGGGCTGCCCCGACTGATATAGCCCCTGATTACGATTAGCGTGACGGATTGCGCCCTTTGTCGGAATCCACCGGCCGCGGGCTTTGCTTATTTGGACAATACTTATTGTTTGGGCGAAAGTCTTGACGGCAACGGTGACCTTAGACGCAGGCGCGACGGCAGGCACATACAGTGCTGTTCCTGCGAGCTTGGTGATAGATGCAGCTACGGGCGCGATGAACATCGCTGCACGCAAGTTCGGCGACATACGGTGACGAATTTTGCTTTAGCGGCATCGAAACTGTCCATCGGCCGAGTGCAACGACAGACGCCTATCAGCCCTGCCTGCCCTTAGCAGATGCAGGCGCAGATATTTCAAATTTGTTCGAGGGCGAAACAGCAAGCCTAGTGCAAGCGGTGAACATCTTATGCTTGCAGGATAATGGCGCGGGTAGGTTCTCCCATCGGCGGTGATCCTTTATCTACGACTACCTACACGGTGACGGTGACAAGATACGATGGCTGTACTTCGAGCAGATGCAGTTACGGTGACAGTTGAGGCTGCACCGATAGCGGGCGGCGGTCCGACTGCCAGCGTATACAGCGGCAATACAGAGGAGCACGGTGCGAGTAGATTTATCGACTTTGGTCGGCGTATCGGGCGGCGTGTTCAGTGCTGTTGGCGGCGCACCCGCTTTCGCCGGGCGAAGTTTTGAGGCGACCGCTTGGGCGAGTATGTCTATGAATCCACGGTATCGGGCGGCGGGCTTTGCCCCGACGATATAGCCCTGATTACGATTAGCGTGACGGATTGCGCCCTTTGTCCGAATCCGTCGACTGCGAACTTTGCTTATTTGGACAATACTTATTGTTTGGGCGAAGTCTTGACGGCAACGGTGAGCTTAGACGCGGGCGCGACGGCAGGCGCCTGGTGCTGTTCCTGCGGGCTTGGTGATAGATGCAGCTACGGGCGCGATGAACTATCGCTGCAAGTTCGGCGGGCGTTTATGCGGTGACGAATTTTGTAGCGGCATCGGGGCCCCTGTCCATCGGCGGGGTGCAACATTGAGCCTTACCGCTCAATGCCCTGCCCTTAGCGGATGCAGGTTTAGACCTTTCAATTTTGTTCGGGCGAAACGGTAAGCCTAAGTGCAAGCGGTGGAACGTCTTATGCGCAGGATAATGGCGCGGGGTAGGTTCTCCCGTATCGGTGAGTCGCTTTATCTACGACTACCTACACGGTGACGGTGACAGATGCAAATGGCTGTACTTCGAGCGATTACGGTTACGGTGACGGTTGAAACAACGCCCGACAACGGGCGGCGATGCGACTGCCAGCGTATGCAACGACAATACAGGAGCACGGGCGCGGTAGATTTATATCGAGCTTTGGTCGGTGTATCGGGCGGCGTGTTCAGTGCACAGGCTGCGCACCCGCTTTGTCGGGCTACGAGTTTTGGGGGCAACGGCGAAAGCCCCAGGCGATTGTAATGCTGATGAATTACACGGTATCGGGCGGCGGGCTTTGCCCCGACGAGTATAGCCCCTGATTACGATTAGCGTGACGGATTGCGCCCTTTGTCCGAATCCGTCGACACGGGCTTTGCTTATTTGGACAATACTTGTATTGTTTGGGCGAAGTCTCTACGGCAACAGTGAGCTTAGACGCGGGGGCGACGGCGGGGGCATACAGTGCTGTTCCATCGGGCTTGGTGATGAATGCGGCTACTGGCGCGATGAACATCGCTGCAAGTGCTGCGGGCGTTTATACGGTGACGAATTTTGTAGCGGCATCGGGAGGCCTGTCCATCGGCGAGTGCAACGACGAACGCCCCACCATCGGTACTTTACTTATGGCAGATGCAGGCGCAGATATTTCAATTTGTTCGGGCGAAACGGCAAGCACAAATTGCAAGCGTGATTGGAACGTCTTATGCTTGGGATAATGGCGCGGGTGTAGGTTCTCCCGTATCGGTGAGTCCTTTATCTACAACTACCTATACGGTTACGATGGCGATGCAAATGGCTGTACGTCTCTTGATGCTGTGACGGTTACGGTTGAGACTGGCCGCGACCGCGGGCAGCGATGCGACTGCCAGTGTATGCAACGACAATACAGGGGCACGGTGCTGGGATTTATCGACTTTGGTCGGCGTATCCCGGGCGGCGTGTTCAGTGCTGTTGGCGGCGCACCCGCTTTGTCGAGAGCACGGTTTTGAGAGCAACAGCTTGGTCTTGAGCGATTATGTCTATGAATCCACGGTATCGGGCAGGACTTTGCCCTGACAAGATAGCCCTGATTACGATTAGCGTGACGGATTGCGCCTTTGTCCGAATCCGTCGTTGCAGACTTTGCTTATTTGGACAATACTTATTGTTTGAGCGAAGTCTCTACGGCAACAGTAATTTTAGACGCGGGGGGCGACGGCGGGGCATACAGTGCTGTTCCTTCGGGCTTGGTGATAGATGCGGCTACTGGCGCGATGGGCAGCCATCGCTGCAAGTGCTGCGGGCGTTTTATACGGTGACGAATTTTGTAGCGGCATCGGGGCTGTCCATCGGCGAGTGCAACGACGAGCCTTACCATCAATGCCCTGCCCTTACCTAGATGCAGGCGCAGATATTTCAATTTGTTCAGGGCGAAACAGCAAGCCTAAGTGCAAGCGGTGGAACGTCTTATGCTTGGGATAATGGCGCGGGTATGGGTTCTCCCGTATCAATTGAGTCCTATATCTACCCAACTACCTATACGGTTACGGTAAGCGATGCAAATGGCTGTACGTCTCTTGATGCTACGACGGTTACGGTCAAGACAGCATCGACGCGGACGGCGATGAGACTGCGAGTGTAACGCAACGACAATACAGGGGACGCGAGGGGTGCGGTAGAGTTATCGACTTTGGTCGGCGTATCCGGGCGGCAGTTCAGTGCCACGGGCGGCGCACCCGCTTTGTCGGGCACACGGTTTGAGGGCAACGGCAGCGTGGGCGATTATGTCTATGAATACACACGGTATCGGGCGGCGGACTTTGTCCCGACGATGACGCCCTATCAAGATTAGCGTGACGGATTGCATTGCGAGTAACCCATGTACTGCCGCTTTTACCCGTTGTTATTAGTGGAGACATATTGATATGTGCAGGCGACCCAATACCTACGCTCTTAGTAACCGCAGCAAGCGGTACGATGGTCAATTGGTATAATACACCGACAAACGGCACTGCTATTACTACGGGTTGGTCATTTACGACTACACAAGCAGGAATTTACTATGCAGAAGCAGTTAGTGTTGATGTCTACTTGTCGAAGCGGGCGCGTAGCCGTAGAATTGAGCATAGACGGGGTGACAGTAAATGCCGTAGTAGATGCATCGGGTGCTGCTATACCCCGAAGGCACAACCGTAAGTTAGCAGCATTGCTCGAGCCTTGACGGTGCATTGGAGTTACCAATGGTCACGACGACGTTTGAGTTGTAACACATCACAGCAATCGGTTGCCACACCCGACACCGCTACCACATATACCGTAGTAATGACTGATGAATATGGTTGTACGGCTACGGCTACGGTGGTGGTAGAGTGATACAAGCCTTAGAGAAATAATACGTTGCGCCTACTGCTTTTTCGCCCAATGGCGACGGACAAAACGATATGTTCTTAGTAAGTGCTTGCATCGGATATCAAAGAGGTTGAAATGCACTTGTATAATCGTTGGGGCAATGAAGTGTTTAACCTCCAACCGATAATCTAAATGATGGTTGGGATGGTAGATACCGCTTGGATTGCGAGATAGGGGTATATGCCTACTATATCTACGTGACTTTTGATGATGGCGAAACCATGCTATTGAGTGGTAACGTTACTCTGGTTAGATAGGCAGAGGTAAATTTTTCGTTAAATGCTATTTGGCGCGACGGCTGCAAAGTTGTCGCGCCAAACTTCTAGCAGCTTTATTTGCCTCCGTTATGAGGAATAGCTATCTTTGCCGAGTATTTAGAGACAATATAATTTTAGATAATATTTGTTTTGGTTTATGTTGTTGTTTCGCTCTACTCGGCTATATGTTTTCTGATAGTCGTTGCTTGGCAAAGCGGCGGCTACTACATAGCATTTGAGATGGCGCGTACTACTGCACGCTCAACAATGCGAGGCGCATATAGCCAACAAACGATACGACCTCAAATCATTGCAAGTAGTGGAGATATCCTTGCATGAAAAGACTAAATACTGGCATTTTTATCACGATGAATATGTTATTGATGGCAAATTATATGATGTAGTAGCTTCTGATTACCATTCCTGAGTGTGCAGTAGTACGCCTCACGTGTTGCATGATGCCTGAGCAGAAGGTATTTACGAAAATCTATACAGCTATTTCAAGCCCGTAGATTCTCCTATTGGGGCAAAAAGCGAACCAATTAGTACAATATTTATCGTTAAAATATATTGCTTCGATGGTGGTAGGCTTGCCTCTGCCTATATTTGTGGCAATTGATGCGCTTTGTACCGTTGCCCAATAAGCGTTTAGCTACCTTTGTGAGCATAGATTTGGGCAGCGATAGCCCTCACGCCATGGCGACTTGTTTTAGAAGTGGTTTTGAGTTTGTAATACAGCGTATCGTATCCTGCGGCTGCCCGATGGCATTACCGCTGCTAAGAGCTATGAATAGACTTTAACCTTGTATAGGATTTGAGTTTATTGAACTATCGATAATACCAATTTAGTATATCGCGTATGTTTTTCATGCAGCTAAATGTTTATGATTTGGCTCTGCGTATGCTTTACAACTACAAGACAAGCAAACCTTTTCTCTTTTTAATGAAAAAGGTTGCCACCCGACTGTCTAAGGCATTTGTTGGCAATAAAGCATAGTTTCGGCAGCAATAAAAGCAGCCCGGATAATGCTTTGTAAATGGTATTACACGTCACTCGTGGCATTGGATTAAACGGGAATCTTGCCGTATTGGATGTTGTATGTGTATTTGTTTTTAACTATAATTATTTATTTTTCTTTTTTATTGTGAATATTTCATCATTTTTTATATTTGACCCTATTGTGGTCGATTTTATGCAATGCCCCTTTGCTATGGGCACAAGATAGCGATGCAGATACCTTATTGTTGGACGGGTGACGATAGCCGTAACAAAGTTTGCAGACAACAAACTTAATGTCCCCAACTCAAGTACAAGTGATTGGCAAACGCAGGATAGCATTTCAGAACACCCAGACAACAGCCGATTTATTGTCAAATGCGGGTGCTGCTTTTGTTCAAAGAGCCAAGCAGGTGGCGGAAGCCCTATTTTGCGTGGTTTTGAAGCTAATAAAGTATTGATTGTTGTTGATGATGTGCGCATGAATAACGCTATTTTTAAATTAGTTCTGCAAAATATCTTGCGTGTAGATAATAATGTACTCGAACGTGCCGAGGTAGTTTATGGTACGGGGTCGCTCGTATATGAAATTGGTCTTAGGAGGCGTGATGCACTTTCACCTTACAGCCAAAAATTAAACCTCGACGGAGGTATGAAGGCATCAGGTGGGGCTATGTTGCGCTACGGAACGACGAACAACGAAATGACCCAGGCATGCCCGTATTAATTTGGGTGGTTCAAAATTTGCTTCGCTCACGGGGTGTTACATTTAGCAAGTTTGGCGATTTGCGCCCCAAGGCGCGAGCGAAAACCCATTTTGCGATACCTGCTTATTAGTATGGCAACGCCCCTTATATGTCGAGACAATTAATGGCGTAGATACCGTTATGACCAACGACAACCCCGCAGTACAAGGTATTTACGGGCTATCAGCAAGCGAACTTGTTGCAAAAGTTTCGCTATCAGGCGAGCGATGACGTATCACATGCCTTATCGCTGCAATATAGCAACCTGGGTGACGTGCCGCGCTACGACCGTCTGGCTGAGATGTCGGGCGGATTACCGCGTTTTGCCGAATGGTATTACGGTCACGAAACATAAGCTTGTCGGCGAGCTACCAATTGCGCACGACCAAGGCTACTGCCCTACACGATGAAATGGCATTGACGGCTGCCTATCAATTGTTTAAAGAGAGCCGCCACTCGCGCCGCCGCAATCGAACGCAGACACGACATCAGTACGAAACGGTGAATGCTATTACGTTGAACGCCGATTTGGTCAAACGCTTGGGGGCACACCGCTTGCAATATGGCGTTGAAGCAGTGTATAATACCGTGGGTTCGGAGGCTAATTTTACTACTCCTGCTGACCCCGACGCTGCTCCCGAACCCGCCGACACGCGCTATCCGAGCGGTGGCAGCGCGACAGGAACGCATCTGCCTATCTGTCTGACCGTTGGGCAGTTAATCAAAATTTTGATGTACTTGCAGGTATTCGATTCAATTATGCCTCGCTAAAAAGGTATTTTTGATGATAAAACATTTTTCAACTTCCCATTTGATGAGGCAAGCCAGAAAAATAGTGCTTTGGTGGGCAATTTGGGTGTGAATTATCATACCAATAACGGATTAAGAGTGGGTGCAACCCTAAGCGCGGGCTACCACCGCCGAATATTGATGACTTGGCGAAAGTATTTGATAGCTCGGTGGGCGCGATTCTGAATTGGGCATATTAGTAGTACCTAACCTGATTTAAGCCCTGAAAAAACGATAAATTACGAGTTGAACATCGAAAAAAGCATTTGCGCGTCGCAGTCATGTAGGAGCTTACAAGTTTTTACCCAATTGGACGATGCTTTGGTATTAGCACCTTCTACCTTTAATGGCGCATCGGAGATATTATACGATGGACAATTGGCGGCAGTATATAGCACCCAAAACCGCGATAAAGCTAATATTTATGGCATTTCGGGGTCATTGGCAGCAGGGATAGGCAATTACTGGGTTGTATCGGCGCGTGCTGCCTATACTTATGGCGACGTGGTTACGGATAGCCTCAATACACCCTTAGACCATATTGCCCCCTTGTTTGGTAGGGTAGGGATAGCCTATGAGCGTCCGCGTTGGCAGGCTGATTTTTATGCCCTATTCAACGGAGCAAAAACATGAGACCGCTACCGCTTAGATGGCGAAGACAACTTGAAGATGCCACACCTAACGGTTTGCCCGCTTGGTTTTACGCTCAATCTAAAAAGCATCATACCAAGTAACTGACTTTTGACTATCCAAGCAGGTGTCGAAAACTTGTTGAGATACCAACTATCGCGTTTTTGCCTCTGGCACCAGCTCGTCCCGGACGCAATATTTTGCTGGCATTACGCGCCAATTCTAAGCGTTACGAGTGCGAATACTAGATACACCCCTTCTGTTTCCGCCATAATTTGTCGAGACCAAACCTATCAATATCCTTGCAAGGCAGATGGGTAAAGGCAAAAGCGGAGAAATATTGGGAATAATTTTTTAAAGAAAAACGGCACTTAGGCTGGACAAACCTAAGTGCCGAAATTTGCGTCTATTTTTTTAATCGCCGCTGCCTACCCAAGTGCTGATATACCACTTATCTAAGGAGTGCGTAATATGCAGGCGTAACCCGCGCGGGTTCCAAGCCACCAACCAATTGACATAGCCCTTTACGCGCCCGTCTAACGAACTTACTTTATACCAATCGCGTTCGCCTCTGCCGCTTACGCCTTTGAGTGCCTCTTTTTGCGAAGGTAGCACCGATGCGGTATAATCGACCTTGACCAATTCTTGGCTAAATTTGGCAATGACAGGTGCTTTCAAATCGGGCTTGGAGCGCACATTGGCGCGGTCGCTCGTCACAGCCAATACATCGGCATACATTAGGGCGGGGTCGATATCTATATTGCAAACATGCGGAAAATCCATTCTTCTTGGCTCAACTCGTTGGTGGCGGGGTTGCGGTAGTGTGTGCCACCTATTTTTAGGGCTTTTTCTAAATACAACCATAGCGGCGAGTCGGGATTACCTATGCGCCAAGTTTGCATAAAAGCTGTCTTGCCATAATTATAGCCATCGGCTTCGCTAAACTTGATTTCGGGGTGTATGGCATCAGCAATAAAATCGGCATTTTTGGTTTTAACAGCGGCGAGGAGTTGTTTCACAAACAATTGCAAACTGGGGGTTTTCGCCATATCGTCGGGCGGCAATACTTTTATTTGCCAAACTGTATCTAATTGGTCAGCAAGAACGGGTGTAGAGGCTACGGGTTCGGTAAGCTCAGTGTTTGGCGTGCTCTTGTCTGCTGGTTGCGAGGGCAGTGCTACGGGTTGGCTACGCAAAATAAAAGCTACTTCGCGTCCATTATTTGCTGTCGAGCTATCAATGCTTTTGTCTATCATCGGAGCATCTCCTGCATTGTCGGTAGATATGTTTGTTGGAGCAGGGGTATTATCGCCATAGACAAACTTGACTTGCGCCTGCGCAAGGGTAGAGCAGTTCAGAAGCGTGACGACGCAGTTTATAAGCAATAAGTTTTTCATTGATTGGGAGAGGTATAAAATAATATTTATATTTTTGTTGTATATTATTTTCTTTTTCGGAACAAAGCCGTTAGAATGGGTATATAGGCTTGTTCGGTACTGAGTTGTAGGAGGTCGGCACCACATCGAGCAAAGGCATTTTTGCATTTCTCGCTCTGCTGCCTGAATGCATTTATTCCGGTAGGCGTGCAGCTAAATCGTCGAGTAGTATCGAGCCAAGCTATGGCTGGGTTTCGGCATCTACTACGGGCAACAGACCGATATTGGGCAGGTTTTTTCGTGCGGGTCATATATTCTAATGCCGATAATATCGTGTTTCGAGCAGCTAAGTCGAGCGATTTTTCATAATCGTTGCTCATAAATCGGATAGCACAAACGCGATGCAGCGCCGTTTGATGCATTGCCAAAATATTGTAGGGCGGCATTGAGGTCGGTATATTGGGCAGTAGGTGGCGGCGGAGCAGCAAAAAAATGCTGCAACTGCTCGCGCCAAGTGATAGTTTTGCCTTGGGTGTTTGGTAGGTCGTGCTTATTAGAGGGCAACTTGGCATTTGGGGTAGCTGCGGCGGGCGGCTGCGGGTTGTCGGGTGCGCCGTAGGCATATTCGAGCAATTCGTGAATGATGCGCAATACGTGGCTGCGTCCTTTTTTGGGCGGTATAAACTTTTCAATATTTTGATGAAAAAAGATAACACCTACTTTATCGTTATTATGGGTAGCGGAAAACGCCAGAACTGCACAGATTTCGGCAATCAATTCATTTTTGAGTTGTCCTACGGTGCCAAAAAATGCGGAGCGGCTAATATCTACCAAGAGCATAACGGTTAGCTCGCGTTCTTCTTCAAATAATTTGACGTAAGGAGTACCGAATCGGGCAGTTACGTTCCAATCTATAAATTTGATGTCGTCGCCTGGGTGATATTCGCGCACTTCGCTGAACGACATACCACGCCCTTTGAAAGCGGTATGGTATTCGCCCGAAAAGAGATGGTCGGATATACTGCGGCTTTTAATTTCAATTCGGCGCACTTTTTTTAGCAATTCGGCTCGGTTCATGGCTTAGACTACGGCACTTTGATACGGTTTAATAGGTCGGTGAGGATGCTTTCGGCGGTTACATTGTCGGCTTCGGCTTCATAGGTGATGCCTATGCGGTGGCGCAATACGTCTTGGCACACGGCACGCACGTCTTCGGGAATAACGTAGCCGCGGCGTTTGATAAAGGCGTATGCTTTGGCGGCTAAGGCTAAATTGATGCTGGCGCGAGGCGAGCCGCCATAGCTGATATAATTGCGTAGGTGCGGCAAAGCCATATTGGTCGGGTTGTCGGGTAGCAAATACGATGTCGAGGATATAGCGTTCAATTTTTTCGTCCATATATACCTCGCGCACTACTTCGCGGGCACTTAGTAGCGTGTTAGGTGTCAATACGGCACTTATTTTGGCAAAAGATGGCTGCATATTGAGGCGCAAAATCTGCTGCTCTTCGGCGGGACTTGGGTAGCCTATCACCACTTTGAGCATAAAACGGTCTAATTGGGCTTCGGGCAGCGGGTAGGTGCCTTCTTGCTCTAAGGGGTTTTGCGTAGCCAATACCAAAAATGGTTCGTGCAATCGGTATGTCTCTTGTCCTATGGTCACTTGGCGTTCTTGCATAGCTTCGAGCAGCGCACTTTGTACCTTGCCTGGGGCGCGATTGATTTCGTCTGCCAAAATAAAATTGGAGAAAATAGGTCCTTTTGACCAAAAAGTTTGGTTGGCAGGATTATATATCATCGTCCCGATGAGGTCGGCGGGCAGCAGGTCGGGCGTAAACTGAATGCGGCTAAATCCGGTATCGACTGCTTGCGCTAAGGTTTTGATGGCTAAGGTCTTGGCTAATCCGGGCACGCCTTCCAACAAGATATGCCCCGACGAGAGCAAACCTATCAGCAGGCGTTCTATCATATATTTTTGCCCTACGATTACTTTGCCTATTTCAGTGGTCAATTGTTCGATAAATGCGCTTTCGTGATTGATGCGCTCGTTTAGGGCGGTTAATTCGGCGGTGGTGGTCATGTGTATAATGGTATAAATTGGGTCAAGAGAAAAGGTTTGCGATTTACTTTTGTCATCATTGAGTTATTTTGTAACTATTTAGGGTATAGGGTTTTGGATATGGGGTAATGAGCAATACCTATCTAATAATACCTGACATCGCTGCATATTCCCCCTACAAGGCTAAATAGTGGTTTGATTTTTTAGTTTTATACACTTACTTTACAGGAGCGGTATTCTCGGGCTTGTGTCTATTAGATATTACCGATGTAATATGTTTATGTCACTTTAAAAACAAAATATATTAAATATTTTTTATAATTTATAATAAATCATTGATAATCAGTAAATTATATCTTGTATAAATTCCCCCTCTTTGAGGGGGTTAGGGGGGAGTTCTTGAACTAATATCTCAATTATCTAACGCTATTTCCTAAGTCCTAACGCTTGGAAATGGATACACAGCAGACAAGATTAATACTTAAAACTTAAAAATCAAACCAAACCAATAGTTACGTTATTTTTAAAAATCGGCGATTATTAGCTTCTTCATACCCATCATTCTTTTGAATGCCCCTGGTTTTTTGCTGAGTTCTTCCCAATTGTCGGGACAGACCTGCCAACTTAATCCGTATTTGTCTTTGAGCCAACCACAAACGCTTTCCGCTCCGCCATTACTTGTAAGCGCGTCCCAGTAGTAATCAATTTCTGCTTGGTCTTTGCAAGATATCATCAGTGAGATAGCCTCATTGAATTTAAAATAGGGTCCAGCATTGATGCCGATAAACCGCATACTTAGAATTTCGAACTCGACCGTGAGAACTTTACCCGCAAAATCTTGCTGAAAATCGGCTAATCCTTCGCTTTCGGTCAGGGGGTAGTAAGTAGTGTTAATGATTTTTCCGTCTTTGAAAATTGAAAGGTAGTATTCTGTTGCCTCCTTTGCATTTCCGTCAAACCAGAGATTTGGGATTATTTTTTGCATAAAATTTTTATTTAATTATGTAGGTTTATTGAATTATATGATTAGCGACCGCTCCAAATTGCTGCGAACTACAAACTACCTTCTTGACACCTTGCATAGCTGCATTTTTTGAGCAATAGCGATTATTTTTTCAGAAATACGTTGAATGACTGCGATTCTTTGGGGTCGGCAGACAGGTTGATCATTTGTGGGAAAATGCCGTCCAATATGCGTATAGCTACGGTGGCGGGTGGGTTTTTGCCCATTTCGATGGCATACAAAATAAGCACATTGGGTTCGGTGGGGCTTATCTCGACAGGTATAACCTTTTTTTGTTTGCTTAGACGCAGTTTTTCTATCAATATTTTATCGTTCATGTATATTGTTACTACGTCGCCATCTTCTTCTTGGTCGTCAAATATTTCCAAACTGAGTTTGGTGGCTCTTACAGGAATATTCGATTTTACGCGCACGGCTCTGTTATTGATGGTTGTAGGTATATTTTCTTTATTGAAAGCGACTTCTGTTTTGGGTTTTTCGGGTTCGGGCGTAGGTTTGGCTTGGGCTATGGGTTCGGGTGTGCGGGTGGGAACTGGTTGGGGCACGACAGGGGGCGTGGGCGGCGTAGGTGGTTCTATAATGTTGGGCACAATTCGCCAGATGCGCAAGGTGCCGTCATAACTTCCGGTAGCCAACAATTCGGGGTCAGTAGGGCTAAACTGCATTATCCGAACTGCGGCGGCATGTTCATTATTTTCCAACACTTTTTTTTCGGTAGCTACATCGTATAGCCTAAACCCGTTGTGGGGGGCATTGCCACTTGCCAAAAAGCGTTGGTCTTTTGAGTACGATAGGTGTGCATAGCCCTTGGAACCCGCATCAATGCTACTTTCAAATCTACCGCTTACATAGTTCCACTGTCTAATATTGCCGTCTTCTGTCCAAGCGGCGAGGGTTTTGCCATCGGGTGAGATTTGGATATCATTCACAAAATCGGTAGCACCCGTGAAGCGGCGCGGCGATAATTTGTCGGTATGGAAATCGAGTTGAAGCACTTCGTAGGCGCAGCCGAATACCAAATAGCGGCTATCGGGCGAGATGATACCACATGTGATATGATAATTATCGGTATATACTTTTTCGGGTTTGGCATCGGCGGCTAAGGCAGCGCGTTGGATGCGCGAATTTTTGCCTCCGAAATAAACATAGCGTTCGTCGGGGCTAAATACGACGAAATACGCCTCGCGGAACAAGGCAGATTTGGGCGCGTTTTCGTATTCATACAAAACAGTAGCACTTGCGATGTCCCATACCTTGACCCCGCCATCGGCACCTGCGCTTGCCAATAGGTTGCCTGCACGCTTAAATACCACGTGATTGACCGTGCCCGTATGCCCATTGAGTATTTTCGCGCCTGATGTATTATTTTTGAGGTCGATGATATGGATTAGACCGTCGAAGCCCGCGCTTGCCAATTGTTTGCCATCGGCACTAAATGCGATATGCTCTATCTTGCTGCCCTGATGCCCTGTAAAATTGCGCACCAATTCGGTTTTGAAAGGTAGCGCGGGAGCGGTGGGTTGTGCCCATACCCCGCAATAGCTACAACAAAAAGCGGCTAAGCCAATAATATACTGCTTCATAAGAAATTTGATTACTGAAAAATGAATTGTCCTGATGTGGCAAAAAATGATGTGGCAAACAACGTAAGGATAGCAAATGTACGTTATAGTTTAAAAAGTGGGGCAAAAATACTAAATTTGTTCTAAATTAGCAATGCCTGAACCTGTGCATTTACCAATGCTTGCTATTTGGCAGACAATTATTGCCCCAGCATAAGCGTTATATCTTGCCTTGCGAGATGCCTTTTAAATAACGCCTTAGCGCGTAGCTTTATTTTATTATTAGACATAATTGTAACTATCTGCCCATATCGGGGCAAGAATGGCTATTGGTCTGATTTACACTACACTCCGTCTGTCGAACGCTGAGGAATGAATACGCAGCGGGCAAAATTCTATCGCCCACGATTTAGACCCTGGGCTATGGGAATGTTCTCAATTTACCGTGCTATTTACCCTTGGCGGGGTTTTTAGTTGAATATGCAACGAGGTCGGGCATTATTGGCTCAATAACCCCATACCCAAAACCCCATACCCAAAATAATTATACTTAATTCTATACCATGAATGCTTACTTACTCTTTCGTTGTTCGAGCTACGCGCTTTGTTGCTTGGTTTTGGCTGTTTTATTAGATTTGTCCGCCGCAGCCCAAGACGTGCATTACACCCAATTTTATACCGATGCCCTGCGCCTCAACCCCGCAATGACGGGCAATTTTAGCGGCGATTATCGCTTGGGCTAAATGCCCGCAACCAGTGGCAATCCGTACCCGTTCCTTACCGAACAGGCTCGGTCTATGCCGATTTTGTGCCCTTCAAATCCGAATCGCGCCATGGCACGCAGCGTTGGATGGGTGCGGGGCTTAATTTGCTCTATGACGCTGCTGGTGACGGCAGGCTATCAATGCTCGAAATACGCGGCAATGCAGCGGTTCATACCGCATTTACGCCCAATCTATATGTATCAGCGGGCGCGAGTGCTGCATTTCGGCAGCGGAGCATCGATTTTTCGCGCCTTTATTTTGGTAGCCAATGGACAGACGAAGGTTTTGACCTAAGTGCTGTAAGCCAAGAAGACCTCACGCAGCAATCGTTTGGCTATATCGACATCGCTGCTGGTGCCCATCTGTCGTATCAAGTGCCGCAGATATGCAATATCTTTTTGGGCACGTCGATATTGCACCTCAATCGACCCACCGAAACGTTTTTGGGCAATGATAACCGCTTAGGCACTCGTTTTGCCCTACAAGCAGGAGCAAGCTTTGCCTTGCGCCGCTTGCTTATCGAGCCCGCTGCCTACTATACTACTCAAAAACACGCCTCCGAATGGGTCTTGGGCACTAATATCGTGTGGCGCACCCAAGGCGATTATAAGCGAAACGGCATACGCGAAAGCGGCTCTAAAATCTATGCAGGTTTGTGGTATCGCTGGGGCGATGCCATTAGCCCTTTGGTAGGTATGGAGTGGAAAAACTATCGTTTATTAGTCAGTTATGATGTTAATATTTCGGCATTGCAAACGGCTTCGCGCAGCCGTGGGGGTTTGGAGCTATCGCTCGTACATGTAGGCGTATTCAAAAAGCGTTTCCGAAACGATATTTATTGCCCGCGCTTTTAACTTTACGCAATAAACCGCTATCTAAAAAATAAAACCTGAATCGATGCCCAACACATTCGATTGGGAATAAGCCCCACAAAATAGCCCGCCCGCCTGCGAGTTGGTACAGTATTTGCCCTAACTTGTGTGCGCCAATTTTGCTGCTCTCGTGCCTGCAAAATTGGCAAGATTTTGGCTAAATAAATACGACCTACAAGCAGAAGTCGAAACAAAAGGCGCATAGCCTAAATAGTTACAATAAATGCAACTTTTGGGGGACACAAAACAATGAATAACGAATTTATTGTCATTATGCAAAAAAATAAGAGAATACTTGGGACGATAACTCTCATAGGCATCGGGCTGTGTCGGGTAGTACGTTTGGAGTTACATTTGCCCTATTTTAACGTCTAATGGGCATTCCAATTCATTCCATTCCAAGTACTACCCGCAACATGCCGCAATTAAAACCTCGTTCAGGACAGTATGTCGGGCTGCCCCGCCGTTTTTTATATGCTTTCTCGCTGCTTTTATTTGCTTCGATAGGCAGCCTTTGGGCGCAGGCAGGTGGTGGTAGTGGTGCCTTGTTCGACGAAAGCCGCTATGTAAAAATACCCTTAGCCGCACCTCTTACCCACGCCAGCTATCAAAACAACGCCCGCTATTCGCTCAAACCCTATTGCCCACGCCCCGGCGACCAACTCGAATCGGGTACTTGTGTGGGTTGGGCGGTGGCTTATGGCGCACGCACCATTGCCGAGGCGGTCATGAATGGTTGGAGCACCCAATCCGACAAGACACGTATCAACAACAGTGCCTTTTCGCCTTCCTTTACCTATAACCTCATTTTAGCCAACGAAGGTATTTCTGATTGTAGCATAGGCGGCTATATTGTCGATGCACTTGAACTACTAAAACAACAAGGCGCAGTGCCTATCAATAATTTTCCGTTTAACGAAGATTGCTCGCAACTACCCGACGAAAACTTACTACAGCAAGCCGATACGTTTCGCATCAAAGATTATCAACGCCTCACATTTTATAGCAAAGATGACGCTAAAACAGATAAAATACGCCAATGTATTGCAAACGATATGCCCGTCATTGTAGGCATCAAAATATTAGACAACTTAAAAAATACTAAACACGAAAAATATATATGGAATCCGAAATCAGGCGACCCCAGCAAAGCCATAACTCACGCTATGGTGGTGGTCGGCTACGACGATACCGAACAAACATTTGAACTGATGAACAGTTGGGGCGACCAATGGTGTAATGAAGGCTTTTTTTATATAAAATACGATGATTTTAATCAATATGTAAGAGAAGCATACGTGCTAATTTTTGACCGCCCCATTACAAAAAATCGCAGCGACCAAATTACCCTATCTGCCTCCATCGATTTTAAACGTTTAGAAACCGAAGGCATAGCGCCCGACGTTATCTGCCAAAACCAGAGCATAGGGCGCATGAGTGCTATACAAGGCAAAGACGAAATGATGTATAAAATGATAAATGCGTATGATTCTTATACGGGTTATCAAGCATATATCACTACCCATCAACAAAATATGGTCGTCTATGCATTTAGCTACGACCCCAGCGGCAAAACCGATCTTCTTTATCCATTTCAGCCCGAAGTGATTGCCCTATATGGTGCCGAATCGGGCAATACGGTCATTACACCTCTTATCCCAATACCCGAAAGCACCATAGCACTACCCCACGAAGATTATTGTATGCAATTAGACGAACAAAGCGGCACTATCAACTGCTTCTTATTTTCTAAACAAGAAATAGCTATCGACGAGCTCCTGAACCGTATAGAAAATGGAACAGGCGAATTTCGAAAACGCCTCTACGATGCCATTCCCGACAACCGCCGTGCCAATCGCCAACTCATAAAATATGCTACAACAGGTATCGGATTTGAAGCCAATATAGCCGATTATGCCATTGTACCCGTAGTAATAGATATGAACCATCGGTAAAAAAAGTAGCCGTTTTTCAAACTTGATGTATTCAAGTGTCCGTTACACGTCAAATTTTGCACTACCGAAAAACCTTTCCATACAAGCAATTAGAAAAAAGCCGTACCTTTTGGCACTAATTTTGAGTGCTTTATATAGCGCGAAATATCGTCATTCGTTTGTATTAGCCCCTGCTTTGCCAGATATGCCGTAACTTTCGCTTGCACATCCCACATCCTCTCTATCCTATATACTCTTATGAAACGGATTATGTTACTGCTCAATTTCCTTTGGGTTTTATTGCCCGCTCATGCACAAGACCTATTCTTAGCCCCCGTCAAGCAGCACGACCGCTGGGGCTATATCGATATGGAAGGAAAATACCTCATATCGCCAAAATACGAATCAGCCAACGATTTTTCTGAAAATTTAGCAGCAGTGCGCATCAATGGCAAATGGGGATATATAGATGGAACAGGAAATGTAATAATCGCCGCTAAATTTCAAGACGCACATAGCTTTATGGGCGGTATGGCGCGGGTGCGATTCGAAAATATGTGGGGCTATATCAACAATTTGGGCGAAATGGTCATTCCGCCGCAATTTGATGTCGCCAACGACTTTATGGAAGGTCTCGCCTTAGTGCGCAACTATGGTAAATATGGATTTATTAACAAAAACGGCAAATTTGTCATCGAACCTATCTTTGACGATGCGTATAACTTCTCGGAAGGCTGCGCCTTAGTAATGCAATATGGCAAATGGGGTTTTGTGGGCAAAGAACCAGGCATACGCGAACTGCCGCTATCTGCCGAAGCATCGCCGTTTTTCTCCGAAGGCTTGGCAGCTATTCAACTGCGCGGCAAATACGGCTTCGTAGACCAGCAAGGCAATATTAAAATAGAACCACAATACGATGATGCCAAAGATTTTTCTGAAACCCTCGCCGCCGTGTCGTTCAACGGACAATACGGCTATATGGCATATAGCGGAAAATTTGTCATATTGCCCGCCTTTGAACAAGCCGAACATTTTTCAGAAGGATTAGCCGCCGTTAAATCAAACGGACGATACGGCTATATCAATACAAAAGGCAGCATAGCAATACCCGCCCTCTATGACGAAGCACAACCTTTCAAAAATGGCCTGGCAAAAGTAAAACAAAACAACAGATACGGCATTATAGACAATGGCGGCAATTGGGCAGTAGCACCGCAGTACGACTGGATTTTCGATTTCTCCGAAGGGCTGGCAGTGGTCGAAAGCAGCCAACGCTATGGCTACGTAACTCCAAAAGACCAACTACAAATAATGCCTATCTACGAAAGCGCAGGCTCGTTTCAGCGCGTAACAACTACCGCCAATTCAATGCCCCATATTATCGTACAAGCACCTGCCGAAAGCCCGCTACAAAGCCAACAACCTTATTACGACCTGAAAGCTACCATTAAATCGGCTTCGCCCATCTTAGATAAAAGCGTATTGGTCAATAACGAATTATACGACCTAAACGACCTTGCACAAAAAGGGACGCGAATTGTGCAGATGAACCAAAACGACCTAACTATATCAATACGCATCAAACTAAAAGAAGGAAAAAATAAAATTACGCTCAAAGCCGTAAATCGACAAGGAAGTGCTACGTCCGAACCCCGCGAAATTATATATCAACCCGAAATTCTGGTCGAAAAACCCAATTTGTATATACTAACAATAGGAATTTCTGAATTTGAACAAAAAGAATACAATATAAAATATGCCGATGACGATGCTAACGACATCGCCGCTATTTTTGATGCCCAAAACAAGCTATCCAATGCCGAAAAACTATACGGGCGCGTGACGGTGCAAAAACTAACCAACGAACAAGCCACCGCTAATAATATCCGAAAAGCTATTTTGGATATGAAACGCGCTGCTAACGAAAAAGACTTATTCGTACTACATATATCATCGCATGGCGAAGTAGATAGCCGCAACAACTACTATATCCGCACCTACGAAACAGATGCAGGTATCGAATATTTATCGGCAACTGCCTTAGAAAACCGCTGGCTCGCCGACCAAATCCGCGATTTTAAATGTACCACCATACAACTCATCGATGCCTGCCACAGCGGAGCAGGCAGCGATATAGCATTGCGCGGCGCAGCAGGAATGGACATCGCCATCAGCGAACTAAAACAAGCACTCAGTGCCAAAGCACTCTACTTCTTTGCCTCTGCCAGAAGCCAAGAAATGGCGCAAGAAGGCGGCGAATGGTCTAACGGAGCTTTTACCGAAGCTATTTTGGCTTGCTTCAACCAACAAAAATATTACAACTCATCAAACGGGCAACCCATCACCGCAGACAGCAACAACGACGGCTTTATCAATACCGACGAACTAAACGCATATATAGCCCAAGTGGTGAAAGTGCTGACCAACGGCGAACAAACCCCACGAACTACTATCGAGCAAGGCACACCCATCAATTTGTTTGTATTGCCCAAATAGATGCTGTTTCGACCCAGAATGGTTGATATGGATAATGCCATACATGCTATTCACGTCTTAAATTTGCTATTTGTGCTAGTACAGAAAAAAATCTTATAAGGAACAATGAGAAAAAACTCAATGATTCTGCAAAACTTGATGTATATTTGCAGGGCTTTGCCTATAAGAGCAAATAGTGCGTAAATAAAAAAAGGCTCAATTGCTCAGATAAAAAAGCTAAAAAATAGCTTGTTTATCTATGCCTAAAGCTTGCCACAAAAGCAAGATGGGCACTTCTTAACCTTTAGCGAAAAAAAACACCCCTAATAACAACATGAAAAGTAAAATGCCATGAAGCCCACAAAAAATAGAGTGTTTTGCAATGGTTGTGGAAGAGCGAAAATGCTTTTTGAAACAGAAAAAAAGGCAGATAACTTCATCGCATTCAACCAAGGAGAAATAGAAATGGAAACAGGTGTAGCCCCCAAAAGAAGTTACTTCTGTCTCTTTTGCGGGGGGTGGCACGTGACCAGCATGAAAGAAAAAAATGGCATCACAAGGAGGGAAAAATTATTCGAAGATTACTTGGAAGCGAAAAAAGCAAAAAAGCAGGAAAAGGCAAATGAAGTGCGAATGGCAGAAGAAGCGAAAAAAGCAAAAAAGCAGGAAAAGGTAAATGAAGTACGAATGGCAGAAAAAGTGGAAAAAGCAGAAAAGCAGAAAAAGGCGAATGAAGTGCGAATGGCAGAAAAAGTAGAAAGGGAATGGGAATTATGGTTTGAAAAAAAAGGATATAACAAATAATAGTACTGCTACGTTTGGTAAAAATGCCCATCGTCGAAAGTAAAAAACTACAAAATGCCCCTCAAAGACCGCTATATCAATCCGTTTACCGATTTTGGGTTCAAGAAACTATTCAAGCACCGAGCCGAACAAAGACCTATTGATCAATTTTCTGAACGAAGTAATTTTGCCCCCACGCAGCGCGTTGCCGACCTGAGCTACCGCAGCACCGTGCATATGGGGCAAACCGAATTAGACCGCAAAGCCATTTTCGATTTGTATTGCATCAGTTCAGACGGCGAGCGATTTATCGTAGAGATGCAAAAAGCCAAGCAAAACTATTTCAAGGACAGAAGTGTATTTTATGCCACTTTCCCAATACAGGAGCAAGCCCAAACCGGCGATTGGAACTACCAATTAGCCGCCATCTATACGGTTGGCATCTTAGATTTTGTGTTTAGCGATGACGAATCAAACCATGCGTCAAGCAAGGAAGTGAGGCACGAAGTAAAGCTAAAAGACCAGAGATGCGAAGTATTTTATGACAAATTGACGTTTATTTATTTAGAGATGCCCCATTTCACGAAAACACTGCCCGAATTGGAGACGATTTATGACAAGTGGTTATACGTTTTGAAACATTTACCGACCTTAACAGAACGCCCTGCCGCCTTGCAAG
The DNA here is from genome assembly GCA_016711295.1 of Sphingobacteriales bacterium. Taxonomy (GTDB): domain Bacteria; phylum Bacteroidota; class Bacteroidia; order Chitinophagales; family UBA2359; genus JADJTE01. Next base: position 20,791 of record JADJTE010000031.1, read on the forward strand.
AGCGGGTTTTTAAGCGATTATTTGAAGCAGCTGAGATAGCTCGTTTTACGTCCGAAGAAAAAGGTTTGTACGAAGCGAGCCTAAAATCGTATCGCGACCTCAAAATGTGATTGATACCGCCTTTGACGAGGGCAAAATGGAAGGGATGATAGAAGGAGAAGCTAAGGGAAAGATAGAAGGGATGATAGAAGGAGAAGCTAAGGGAAAGATAGAAGGGATGATAGAAGGAAAGCTAGAAATTGCTTTAAATTTAATCAAAAAAAGGCTTATCTATTGAATTAATTGGTGAGGTAACCGGTCTTTCACCACAAGAAATAAAAAAGATTCAAAATGATTTGGGGGTCTTTTAGGCTATGCATCTTTTGTTTTGGGTTCCTATTTGTAGGTCGTATTTATTTCTGCCCTTAGATAAGTGAGTGGTAAAAAAGGCATAAAAATACTGACAAATACGCAAAATCTACACACAGAGCGCGATACCTAAATAGTTGTAAATATTATTATATTCAATAATTCCGCAGTTCGTCCTACATTTTTGTCCAGCAATAACAGTACTGCTACGTTTGGTAAAAATGCCCATTGTCGAAAGTAAAAAACTACAAAATGCCCCTCAAAGACCGCTATATCAATCCGTTTACCGATTTTGGGTTCAAGAAACTATTCGGCACCGAACCGAACAAAGACCTATTGATCAATTTTCTGAACGAAGTAATTTTGCCCCCAACCAGCGCGTTGCCGACCTGAGCTACCGCAGCACCGTGCATATGGGGCAAACCGAATTAGACCGCAAAGCCATTTTTGATTTGTATTGCATCAGTTCAGACGGCGAGCGATTTATCGTAGAGATGCAAAAAGCCAAGCAAAACTATTTCAAGGACAGAAGCGTATTTTATGCCACTTTCCCAATTCAGGAACAAGCCCAAACCGGCGATTGGAACTACCAATTAGCAGCCATCTATACCGTTGGGATTTTAGATTTTGCGTTTAGCGAGGAGGAGGGTGGCAGCAGGTCAAGTAAGGAAGTGAGGCACGAAGTAAAGCTAAAAGACCAGAGATGCGAAGTGTTTTATGACAAATTGACGTTTATTTATTTAGAGATGCCCCATTTCGCCAAAACCCTGCCCGAATTAGAGACGGTTTATGATAAGTGGCTCTATGTTTTGAAACATTTGCCGACCTTAACAGAACGCCCCGCCGCCTTGCAAGAGCGGGTTTTTAAGCGATTATTTGAAGCAGCCGAGATAGCTCGTTTTACGTCCGAAGAAAAAGGTTTGTACGAAGCGAGCCTAAAATCGTATCGCGACCTCAAAAATGTGATTGATACAGCCTTTGACGAAGGCAAGATGGAGGGCTTGATTGAGGGAGAAACTAAGGGAAAGATAGAAGGGATGATAGAAGGAGAAGCTAAGGGAAAGCTAGAAATTGCTTTAAATTTAATCAAAAAAGGCTTATCTATTGAATTAATTGGTGAGGTAACCGGTCTTTCACCACAAGAAATAAAAAAGATTCAAAATGATTTGGGGGTCTTTTAGGCTATGCATCTTTTGTTTTGGTTCCTATTTGTAGGTCGTATTTATTTCTGCCCTTAGATAAGTGAGTGGTAAAAAAAGGTATAAAAATACTGCCAAATGCGCAAAATCTACACACAGAGCGCGACACCTAAATAGTTACAAAAATTTGCTCAAATAAGTATCGATAAACAAACCATACCCTAACAGAAAGACTAACGTTGCCTTTGCTCAAAGCGAAGGCAACGTTTTATTAATAGCAAAGTACCGATAAACTTTGTACAGACACCAACTATTTGGTAGGCAAATTTGTTATTTTAGTAGCTTATTACGCAATACCAACCCAAGTAAAATAAAATATTTTAAATAAAAAAAATTATAATGAACAACGAAAAAACAGGCAAATGCCCCGTCATGCACGGCGCAAATACCACTACCAACCACACTGTAACAGATTGGTGGCCCAAGTCGCTTAATTTCGACATATTGCACCAGCACGACACCAAGACAAACCCATTAGGGCAAGCGTTTTGCTACAAAACAGCCTTTAAACAATTGGACTTGGAAGCCCTGAAAAGCGACCTAAAACAATTGATGACCGAAAGCCAAGACTGGTGGCCCGCCGATTGGGGGCACTACGGCGGCCTGATGATTCGAATGGCTTGGCATATAGCAGGAACGTATAGGCTCGCCGACGGACGCGGCGGCGGCAATACAGGCAACCAACGCTTTGCCCCACTCAATAGCTGGCCCGATAATGCGAGCTTAGACAAAGCCCGACGATTGTTATGGCCCATTAAGAAAAAATATGGCAATAAACTCTCTTGGGCAGATTTGCTGATACTTGCGGGAAATATGGCTTACGAATCGATGGGATTCAAAACCTTTGGCTTCGGAGGAGGGCGCGAAGATATCTGGCACCCCGAAAAAGATATTTATTGGGGCGCAGAAAAAGTATGGCTCGGAAAATCGCGCTATGCCGACGATAGCAGCGAATCACTCGAAAATCCATTAGCCGCCGTGCAAATGGGCTTGATTTATGTAAACCCCGAAGGCGTCGACGGAAAGCCCAATCCGCTAAGAACAGCAATGGACGTGCGTTCTACTTTCAAACGAATGGCAATGAACGACGAAGAAACCGTAGCCCTAACAGCAGGAGGGCACACAGTCGGAAAAGCGCACGGCAATGGTGACGCCGCTCTCTTAGGACCCAACCCCGAAGCCGCCGACTTGCACGAGCAAGGACTGGGCTGGGCTAATCCGAAAAATAATGGGAACGGAGCCGATACTGTCACCAGTGGATTGGAAGGGGCTTGGACAACTACCCCCGACCGATGGAATCATACCTACTTCAAACTCTTGCTGGGCTACGAATGGGAATTGACAAAAAGCCCCGCCGGAGCATGGCAATGGGAACCCATCAATATCAAAGAAGAAGACAAACCTTTCGACGCACATATTCCAGGACTTCGCCAAAACCCCATCATGACCGATGCAGATATGGCAATGAAAATGGACCCTGAATATCGAAAAATTTCGGAGCGATTTTTTAAAGAACCCCAATATTTTGAAGAAGTATTTGCGCGAGTATGGTTTAAACTGACCCACCGCGATATGGGTCCAAAAAGCCGCTATTTGGGAGCAGATGTCCCGCAAGAAGACCTAATCTGGCAAGACCCCATTCCTACTGTCGATTATGAACTATCTAATAAGGAGATAGAAACGCTAAAAACAATACTGCTGAATAGCGGATTGACCCGTGCAGAACTCATCAATACGGCTTGGGATAGTGCCCGAACATTTAGAGGCTCGGATTACCGAGGCGGTGCCAACGGCGCACGAATCCGCCTTGCACCACAAAAAGATTGGGAAGGCAACGAACCCGAAAGATTGGCAAAAGTATTGAACAAATTGACCGAAATTCAAGCGGGATTAGAGAAAAAGATTAGTATTGCCGACCTGATTGTATTGGGCGGTAGTGCTGCTGTCGAAAAAGCCGCACAAGATGCAGGCATAGATATACAGGTGCCGTTTAGCCCAGGTAGGGGCGATGCAACAGCAGAAATGACCGATGCCGAGTCTTTCGAAGCCTTAGAGCCTATACACGATGGATATAGAAATTGGCTGAAAAAAGACTATGCCGTGCAACCCGAAGAACTGCTATTAGACCGAACTCAATTGATGGGGCTGACCGCACCCGAAATGACCGTTCTGGTTGGTGGTATGCGCGTATTGGGCACTAACTATGGAAATACCAAACATGGTGTATTGACGGACAGAGAAGGCATATTGAGCAACGACTTCTTTGTTAATCTGACCGATATGAAATATACTTGGAAGCCCGCAGGTCAAAATTTATACCATATCATCGACCGAAAAACAGGAAAAACCAAATGGACTGCCACCAGGGTAGATTTGGTGTTTGGCTCTAACTCTATTTTGCGTGCTTATGCCGAATTGTATGCACAAGACGACAACCAAGAAAAATTTGTGCGCGATTTTGTACAGGCTTGGGTAAAAGTGATGAACGCCGACCGTTTCGACCTGCAATAAGGTAAGGGTTAAGCGGTGAATAATATGGATAAGCCCCTTGTATTGTTGCAATCCAACAAGGCAAGGGGCTTATTTCAGTAATTATCGAACTGTTTGGATACTCAGAACGGAGGTTTTGCTCAGATTTATACCCTTAAATCAAGCCCAATTCTTTGCCTATCTGTTGGAAGGCATCGATGATAAGGTCTAAATGGTGGTCTTCGTGGGTAGCCATAAAACTCACACGCATCATAGATTTGTTGGGCGGTGTAGCGGGTGGGATAAAGGCATTGACAAAAACACCTGCATCGAACAATTTGCGCCACATGACAAAGGCAGCCGTGTCGTTGCCCAGCAAGACGGGTACAATAGCAGTTTTGCCGTGGGGTATTTCGTAGCCCATTCCTTGCAATGCGCTGCGTACCTTTTGGGCATTATAGGCTAACTTTTGCACTCGTTCGGGTTCTGCCTCTAAAATATTGAGGGCAGCTAAGGCAGCCGCTGCCGATGCGGGTGTAGGCGACGCGCTAAAAATGAGGGCACTCGAATGGTGTTTGAGATAGTTGATAACTCGGTCGCTACCTGCTACAAACCCGCCCAAGGAGGCTAAGGTCTTGCTAAACGTGGTCATCACCAAATCTACCTCTTGGTCTAAGCCAAAATAGCTGGCTGTACCGCGCCCACCCTCGCCGATAACGCCCAAGGCATGGGCATCGTCGAGCAATAAGGCGGCATTATAGCGTTTGGCAATATCGTTTATTTCATTCACTTTGGCAATGCCCCCGAAAGTACTGAATACGCCGTCTGTAACGATGAGTTTGCAGGCATCTAAGGGCAAGTTGGCTATCAATCGCTCTAAGTGCGCCATATCGTGGTGTTTATAGCGCAATACATTTGCACCCATACCGCTCGATAGGTAGCTGCCCGCCACGATGCTGGCGTGGTTGTCGCGGTCAGAAATGATATAATCACCGCGTCCTACTAAGGTATTAATAACGCCCTGCCCCGTTTGATAACCCGTGCTGAACAATAGGGCGGCTTCTTTGCCCATAAATCGCGCCAAGCGGCTTTCGAGTTCGTTGTGCAAATCAATTGTGCCCGTTAGATAGCGCGAGCCAGAACAACTCGTGCCGTATTTTTCGATAGCGCGTATAGCGGCTTCTTTAACAGCAGGGTGGGCGGTCAAACCCAAATAATTGTTAGACCCCGCCATAATAACCTTGCGCCCTTCCATGTGTACAGTTGGTCCGTCGCTATCTTCGATGGCGCGGAAATAAGGATAATAACCCAATGCTTTTATCTCGTCGGCGCGGGTAAAATCGAAGCATTTTTGGAAAATGGGAAGCAGGTTTTCGGACGGGTTGTTAGTGCTTGCTGGTATCATGTGCATAATATATTTAGAAGTGTATGAGTATTGCGTATGCGGATATATTGCCCTAAAAGCCCGTATGCTATCCCAAACTGTGTGGGCGCATTAAGGTGCGGGGTCGCCGTAGCTGTGGCTAAATTGAGCGTTGGGGCAATCTATATTATTGTCGGGGAAAGTGGCTATAAAGACCCAAGTGCGGGTAAATTCGCAATTACCGTTGCAATTATTGGGCGCAGCTACCTCGTCGTAGCCCACAGAGTATTCTAAAACGATTTCGGTGCCATCGTCGGTCATGTCAATATTGTTGCCATCGCCACCGCTATTTTCAAAATCTGTACTCGTAACGCCCGCTATATCGGCAAAGGCGGCTGCAAGAGCAGCGATGTTGAGCGGTTTGGGGCTTTTGAGTATCACGAAATTGGTCGAGAGCGAGAAATAGCCATCTAATTGTAGGTTATAGGCATTCATCAGGGCATTGATATTGGCATTATTAGTAAGGCGTTGTCCATTTTTCCAAGCCTGCGTCCAAGCCACAGCCGTATCGATTTCGACGGTTAGTTCGTCAAATTTAGGATAGGGCAATGTATGTATCTGATAGCGCGTTATGATGCTGTCGCGCTGCGGGCTTTTGCTGTCGTGTACGGCAGCCAATGCCGCCCCAATGCGCTCTATGCTACCTTCGGGTATATCAATGGCATTGGCAAAGGTACTGCTTTGTTGCCAAAGAACAGCCAAGCGAATGGCATCATTTTCGTAGATGCTGCGCATTTCGCTGTCAAAGCAGACATTATCTTCGGGGTCGGGCGTGAGTGTGCCAAAACAGCCCCAAGTAGTGCTTATCATAGCCCCTATCAATAGGGTAAATAGTGTTTTTTTTGCGTATAACATATTTAGTGTTCTGGCAAAAAAATTAAGGTACTAATTTTTAATATAATTACTTGATAATCAGTTACTTGCATTTTTAAAATGGTCTTAAAACTTTTCTGTTAGAACATTAGATGCGGATAGGTGTTTATCCTATCACCTATTAGACCACCTTGTTTCGATAATGTTACATACCTACTGCAAAAAGCAAGGGGCTTGTTCCGATAACTAACTGCCGAGTAGAACCGAAATGTATCATTACAATATATTTAAACAGTTAATTGAGTGATTATTTTATTTCTTCGCGCCATAGTGGCATACTCATACAATGCGAACCGCCCCTTGCCCGCGACAGTTCGCTTGACGGCAACAATATGAGTGTATCGCTTATTTGCGAAGGGCTGCTTACCTCGGCATCGAAAGCAGCGAGTAGGTCGCGTGCGTGTACGATATTGAAGCCCAAATCTTTTTCAAACGAATCGGCGGTTTTGTGATTGCGGTCGTAGCCTATCACTACGCCTTCTTTGAGGGCTAATAAGTTGCAGGAGTCTGTCCATTGCTCGCGTTCGTTATACGGAAATTTATCGCCACCCGAATAGACAAACTTCATCGGTTCTTGGCAGCCGAAATCGCGGCGGCATATTTGGGTAAATAAGTCTTCTAAATAGCGCGGTTGTGGGTTTTGTTCGTCATAGCGCATGCGATAGTCTGCTTGGTGTCGGTCGTACTGAAAAATTTCTAAGGTTTCGCCAACGGCTTTGTCGTCGGGGTCTAATATATCGTGTACGTAATAGCGCATATAGCGCGTGCCGAGTTCGAGTTCTGATAGCGGTCCGTATAATACCCACACATTTCGTTTGACCATCGTAAACAGGGTGTCGATGTGCATATAATCGCGTTTGCGAGGTATTTTGATGACCGAAATGGTATCGACCAAAGCGCGGTCAAATAATTTGTTGATGAGTTGATTGATAGCGTGAGGCGAGGTGCGCACGCTGAACCCGACTATGAGGTGGCGCGGGGCTATCATCATCACATCGCCGCCTTCGATAGTAACAATACGTGCTTGGCGCATCTCTTCATCTAACAGAAAAAAGTCTTCTTCGTCGGTCATTTCGATGATTTTGTGTCACGATTTGCCTTTGTCATGTCCAAAAAAGTGGTAATATGCCAAGTGGGTAATGATAACCGCTTCGCGAAACCGTGCGGCGGTAGCGGGGCGCGTGACGAGCAGGTGGTCGTTGACTACTACGGCAGTATCGCGCGTAAAAATGAGGTTCGGGATGGGCGGAAAAACATAGCGGTCTTCTTCGGTGATAATGCCCGAAATGAGTGTTTTTGCCAGTCGCACGATGGAAGTTGTAATAATTTTTCGGTATCGCTATGGCTGCACCGTTCTATACCGCATACGGCTGAGATCAAACGCATACGTGCATATTCGTCCTCTAATAGTTGGGTCAAAATAAATTGTACTTCTATCACCTTATCCGAATTGAAATATTCGGGTTTATCGGGGCGGTATAAGTTGGTGCGTTTGCCCGACGGCATTTGTTCTTGGGCTTCTTTGAGCATAATCGCCTTGTCGGGGTCAAGAAAATACAAGAGTAGGCGCACATAGTAGTCATATTCTTGGCGCATTTTTTCCAAATCTACAATATCATCGTAGAGCCATGCTTGGGCTTTTTCGGGTATGACCTTGCCGATACCACCATCGGGACTGTGTATGAGTAGGCGTTTGAGTGTTCCGATTTCGGAAGATACGTGAATTTGCTGCATAATAAAGTTCCTTGAATTGCCCCACAAGTGGGTTGATTTTGTGGTTTTAATAAATGTAAAATAAAATGCATATACATAAAAAGAATTTATCATGTATAATGTATTTTATGAACACAATAAAAAATAAATATGTAAATAATTGATAATCAGTTGGTCGTGTTTTTAGGAAATCGTTCTGTTCATAATACCTAATGTCGAATAATAAAAAATAAAACTTTGCTTCAACATCTCTGCCAAAATAAAGGCAGTGCAAATATGAAAAAGCATTGAAAAGCGTTAATTTTGAGTTTCCAAACCTTAAAAAAACGCTATTCAATGCTTGATAGAAATAACTTTTCGCGCTGTATAGTCCCGTGCAAATGTAGGTATTTTATGGAGATATTGCATTCATTTCTTTGTATTTCTTATGGTGGCGGCATTCGCACCTAAGCCGCTATACGACATATAGCGAACGCAGCCTGTTCCGATTTATCAGACAAACAATAAATTGGAATTCGTTGTTTTAAGAATATTTAAATGTTTCATTCATAAAGAGGGCTGTATTTATTTATTAGTAGCCGATGAAACGGTTGAGTCGAAATCGCGAAAATCGACCTTCGGTCAGGGACGCTTCTATTCGTCCGTGCTTCAGACGGCGATTAATTCGGTGTGTTTTTTCGGTTTTTCTTTGGTAGAGGTAGATAGCGAGAAATCCTATTTTTTGGGGCTAAACCAAGTAGTACCACAACGAACAAGACAAGGCACGCATAGCAGTCGAAAAGCGAAAAGAGCAGCGGGCAAAGGTAAGCCCAAAGGGCGAAAAAAGGGCACAAAGAACGCCCCCCAAAAAAGCGATGTTGCGGCAGATGCGCCCGAACAAACTGCGTCATTTCGTACATTTAAAACTTTTTCCGAAAGTATAATGAGCTTATTATCAAGCCTTTTTCCCGGACTAAACTTGTCGTACTTAATCCTCGATTCAGCCTACGGCAATAGCAAATACTTGCAATTAGCCAAAGAAAAAGGACTATGCGTCATTTCCGAATTGCGCCAGTCACCCGCCTTGTTTTTCCTACCCGATACGCCCCAAAATGACACCGATACGCCCAACAAAAAACGAGGAAGACCCCAAAAATACGGTCGTAAAGTCGACATCAAAAACTTGCCCGATACACTCATCGTCTCCGAAAAAACAGAAAACGGCATACACTACACCATCTATCAATTTCAGGCATACAATAAAGAAATGCCTGCGTTTTTGCTCAACGTAGTTTCGACAAAAGCCACCAACCTCAAAACAGGCAAAGTGGCATACCGTCATCTTTTCTCGAACGACCTCCAACTCGATGCCCAAACGATGATGGCATATTACACATTGCGCTTCCAAATTGAGTTCGATTTTAGAGATCTCAAACAACATTTTGGACTGCACAAATTCAAAAATTATCATCAAACGCAACTCAATAATATGTTCAATCTCGCTTTTCTGGCACTTGTTGCTGCTAAGGTTTAGCAACAACAATGGGCAATAAAACTCAACAACCCAAGCTCTCGCTGCTTGACCTCAAAACCATAATTAAAGCCCAAAAAAACCTCGAAAGCATTTTTAAAATTGCACAAAAACAACCTAAATGTTTTTTAAACCCCGATTTTGTGGCTAATTTCGTCCCCAAATGACATCATTAACGCCGCTTAAATGGCAGAGATGTTGTAAGTTCCGAACTATCTTTTAATACTTTTAATCCAGTCGTTATATTGCCAAGATTCTCTACATCTCCTTGTTCTATATATTTAAACCAAATAGTATCGCCATTTTTATCTATTTTCCGTACATAAATAGCATACACGCTATTAATATCAGCATAATTGCCTAATGTCAAATATCCGTCTTCGATAGGCTGTACTGCTTGTGCCAATATATTGATGGTATCGTTTCCGCCGTAGGTTTTGTTAAAATAAGTAAAGTCTTGTGCTTTGCTATTTATGCCAAGGCATAACAAAAGCACTATCGCGATTATTTTGCTCATGAGTTAATTTTTTTTTGAAGAGTGATAACTATTTAGGGTATAGGGTTTTGGGTATGGGGTAATGAGCAATACTCTAATAATGCCTGACATCGCTGCATATTCGATTAGTTCGCCACTACCCACTAACCACTAACCATTAACCACTAACCATTAACCACTAACCACTAACCACTAAATCAATATCCATATTTTTCTTGCCACCAATGTCGCAGTTGTTTTCGCAATTCGTTTTCGCGCGGGTTATTATGCGGGTTATACAATTTGCTTTGGCTTATTTCGGTTGGGAGATATTCTTGTGCTACAAAATTGCCTACAAATTCGTGTGGGTATTGGTATTGTTTGCCATATCCCAATTCTTTCATCAATTTGGTAGGCGCAATGCGTAGGTGTAGCGGTACGGGTAAGTTGCCTGTTTTCTGAACCAGTGCCTGCGCTTGCCTAATGGCGGTATAAACGGCGTTGCTTTTGGCAGAGGCAGCTAAGTAGGGTAGTTTGTGCCAAGATGAGGTCACATTCGGGATAGCCTATTTTTTGTACGGCATCAAAACAGTATTTGCCATGACCAGAGCCGTTGGGTTGGCATTGCCGATGTCTTCGGAAGCTAAGATAAGCATTCTTCGGGCAATAAATTTGGGGTCTTCTCCGCCCGCCATCATGCGTGCTAACCAGTATAGTGCGGCATTGGGGTCGCTGCCTCTAATCGATTTGATAAATGCCGAAATGATGTCGTAATGCTGTTCGCCGCCTTTGTCGTATCGGGTCAATCGTTCTTGCGCAAAGGTTTCGGTCAGGGCATTGTCGATAATAGCGTTTTCTGAGCCGACACTTTCTATCAATAGTTCAAAAGTATTGAGCAAGCGCCGTCCGTCTCCGCCCGACAACGCGAGTAAGGCTTCACATTCGCGCAGTTCGATGTTGATTTGTCGTAGGTATTCGTCGTTGTGGGCGGCATAATGAAGTATTTGCATCAAATCGTCTTTGTTCAGTTCTTCGAGCGTATATACTTGGCAGCGCGATAAGAGCGGCGCAATGACTTCAAACGATGGATTTTCGGTTGTAGCTCCGATGAGCAATATCGTACCTCGCTCTACTGCACCCAATAGCGAATCTTGCTGCGATTTGCTGAACCGGTGAATTTCGTCGATAAACAAGACTGTTTTCCCTGTTTTTTCGGCGCGTTCGGTCACTTCGCGCACCTGTTTCACGCCTGCATCTACGGCACTCAAGACCGCAAAAGGCATTTTCAGGTGTCGGGCAATAATCATGGCTAAGGTAGTTTTTCCTACGCCGGGCGGTCCCCACAAGACAATAGAGGGGCAGTTTCCGCTTTCGATAGCGCGGCGTAGTACTTTGTCTTTGCCCACTAAATGGCGTTGCCCTACAAACATATCTAAGGTTTGGGGGCGCATTCGCTCGGCAAGTGGGCGGCGTTGTCGGCGGGTGTCGTTGAATAGGTCTGATGTCGGCACGGGTATAAAAATAACGGTTGAAATCGCAAAACGCGCCCAAATATACGGCAATAAGGCATTGTTTCGGCAAAAAACGTTACCTTTGCGCTTAATGCGTATTCTTATTTTTTACACAAATATATAAATTGGCAACATTTAACCTTGTAGGAGAACTAATCGAATATGCAGCGATGTCGGGCATTAATTAGATAAGCATCGCCCATTACTCCATACCCAAAACCCCATACTCGAAATAGTTACGATTAATCACCTTATCACACACCCTCGAATCCTTTCTATTTGTTTATGAGCCGGTTTAAACATTGGCAATTCGACATAACTCGCATAGAAGCATATAGCGATGCCGTTTTTGCCATTATCCTCACCATTTTGGTGCTGGAATTAAAAATACCGCATACCGAAGGGCATTTGTCCGAGACGGAATTATATGCCAAGCTCTACCACCTATTGCCTACGCTTGTCAGTTGGGTCATTAGTTTTTTGGTGGTCAGCACGTTTTGGCTTCACCACCACAACCTATTGCGTATGGCGAGCAAGGCTGATTATGCTATGATTTGGATTAACAATATATTTTTATTGTTTATGTCGCTCATTCCGTTTCCCGCCGCGCTCATGGGTAGCTACCCACACCTGCCCTTTGCTGTTGCCTCGTTCGGAATGGTCATGCTTTTCTCGTCTCTGCTGCTCAATTTGTTCTACCATTATATTACGACCCACTACCTTAGCCACCGCTACGACAAGGCTGCTGTACAGCGCAACGTCCGCCGTTCTTTTTGGATAGGACCGCTGCTTTTTGGAGTGGCTACCCTTTCGGCTTGGATTCACCCCTATTTAGCCCTTTGCCTATATGCCATTGTGCCTATTTTATTTGTTTTGCCCTTAGACCGCCCTATCGCCACCGATGCCGACGAAGCAGAATAGGCAATAGTCCCCTGCTGCCAAGTACTCGCCTCCGCCTCCCGCGCCCTATCCTATCAATTTATGTAACTATTTAGGCAACTTCGCCACTATGCTATTCATTAGATTTCCTGCGCAAAAGTAAGAAATCAAAAATTTAACCTTAAATTTGAGCGTTGCAGAGATTACACCTTAATCAGTTCTTAAAATGCCGTAGGCATGTTATATTAGTAGCATATAGCAAGTACGATTCTTAAAATGCCGTAGGTATGGCATCTAACATTATATCTGTAGGGGAATAAATGCGACCTACAAACATAGATTAGAATAGAGGCGCAATACCTAAATAGTTACCAATTTACTATATTTTAATCTGTATAGTTTTGGAAGAATTAATTGCCATTATACGAAAATGGTACAAGACCATAGCAGCGGCTTGTGCCATTGCCTTAGTAAGCAGTGCGATAGTATCGCTATTGCTGCCCGAATATTTTACCTCGCGCACTACATTTATACCCGCCAATCCGCACATGATGGATAGGGGCAACGTATTTGGTGCTAAGGGCGGCGACGAAACGGTTTATCTGTTTGGCGGTCCCAACGACGTGAACCGCTTGATGAGCCTCACGGCATCGCGCAGCGTAGAGGATTATTTGATTGACAAGTTTAATTTATACGAACACTACGAAATAGATACTAGCGATGTGCAAAAGAATATTGGGTAAAGGAATCCTTGCGCAGCTATATGCAATTGATGCGCACCCCGAAGGTATGTTGCAAGTAATCGTAACAGATAAAGACCCACAATTTGCCGCTACGATGGCTAACGACATAGTGGCGCGGCTCGATACCCTAAACCTGCAAGTTGTGACCGAAAAAAAGCGCAATATCGAAAAGCTATACAGGCGCGAAAGCCGTCAATAAACGCCACGAATTTGATGTTATCAAAGATAGTTTGCTCAATACCGTGCGCAATAGCCCCAAAGATACGGTCATGGCAAAAATTTTGAAAGACGTGCTAAAAAATACTTTGGGCGAGTATACGAATATCAAAAACACCTACGAACAGCATAAATCGGCACTACATCAAGATTTTCGAGTATTTATATCCTCGAAGCCGCCCGCCCCGCCGTCAAACGCTCGTCGCCTGTGCGCTCGCGCATTGTCATCACCACTACGCTTGTCACGCTGTTGGTCATGCTCATCACTGCCGTATTTGTAGAGCGGTATCGCGGTTTGTTTAGCCGCAGCCCAATGCCTAAAACCCCGAAAAGGTGCCTCAAAATTAAAATTTCCATTTTTAAGCACGGAGTTGCTCAATCCATTTATCGTAACTATTTAGCCTTGTAGGGGCAGCCCCCAAGAATAGCTATTTCTAATCGAATATGCTATGATTTCGGGCATTATTAGATGGGTATTGCCCATTACCCCATACCCAAAACCCCATACCCTAAATAGTTACCATTTATCTTTGTATTGGCAAACGACAAGATAGGTTTATTACTGCCTTTTAGCCATAATATATGCCGCGCCACTCGCCGTTTATCAGGAATATGATGGGGTTGTTTGGGTTGTTGCTGCTGATGGCTTGCCGCCCAACACCCCACAGCGAAACTATTCCCGAAATATCGTTCTATTATTGGAAAACTGTATTTGCCCTCAATGCTTACGAGCAATCGGCAATGCAGCAACAAGGCGTTACGCGCTTATTTACCCGCTTTTTTGATGTAGATATACCGCCCGATGACAGCCTCGCGCGTCCTATATCGGCTTTGCAATGGACAGAAGCACCACCACCCACCTGCACCATAGTGCCTGTGGTATATATCAAAAACCGCGTATTTGAACAGACCGATAGCATAGCTATACCTAACTTGTGCGCACAAATAGCACAACTCGTAGCGCAAATAGCAGCAGCCCAAGACCTAAGCATTAACAATTTGCAATTCGATTGCGATTGGACAGATAGCACCCGCGACCGCTTTTTTTACTTCTTGCAACAATATCGGCAGCATTTCCCGCACCGCATCTCGGCAACGATACGCCTACACCAAATAAAATATGCACAGCGCACGGGTGTTCCGCCCGTAGACGAAGGCGTATTGATGTTTTATAATATGGGCACCATAAAGCCCACAGGTAGCAACTCTATTTATAATACGCCCGACGCTGCCCGATATGTGGCAGCCCTTCCGCATTATCCGCTCGAATTGTCCTTGGCATTGCCCATCTTTTCGTGGGCAATACAGAGCCGCAACGACAAAGTAGTGCAATTGCTCAACAAAACCTATCTCGCAGATTTTGCTGCCGATACCAATTTCGCACATTTGGGCGGCGCACCCGCCTTGTTCGAGGCAAAACGAGCTTTGTTCAAAGGCGGTTACTATTTTAAAGCAGGCGACCGCATAAAGGTAGAGCATATAAGCCCCACCGATTTGCAAGACATGACACAATTATTGGGCAAACACCTCGACCACAGACCGCCGACAATTATCTTTTACGACTTGGACTCTTTAAATCTCATACAGTATGACCACTCTATTTTTAAACAAATCGGTCAAAATATTCCTTAGCGCAGTGCTAATTGGGATTTCGGCTTATGTAGCTTGGGCTTGCATCGATATGGAATGGCCAGAGGGCTATAGCTCGAACTATACGCCCGAAAGTTTTGTGCCCAACAGAGCCGAACACCCATTCTTCTTTTCCTATCTGTACTACTACGGCATCGGCACCGATACCGAACACGACACGCGCTTTAACGACAGCAACGTGAAAGAATGGCAAAGCTACCTGAATGGGGCAATGACCGCAAAGGAAATATCGTATTGGCTCTACAAAGCCAGCCCCGCCGATATAGCAGCCCTATCCCAACAAAGCACAAGTAGCCCCAAAAGCCCCTTGTCAAGCAAGGCGCGGGCTAACTTGTCGGTCTGGGGCAAAGGCGACCGGATAAAAACAGCAGCATTCGCAACTTATTTGCCGATAGCCAAACGCTGCGAAGACTTTGCCGTGAGCGGGCGCGAAGATTGGGAATACAGCCCCGCCCGCGCTCAAGCGAAACGGCTGCTGACCCAAAAATAGCTGCCCAATTGCAAAATGAGATGACCCAAGCCAAAGATGCCTTTATGCGCCAACGCTATTGGTTCCAGCTCGTCCGCTATTATTACTATTTCAGCCCCGCCAAAGCAATTACCTTGTTTGAGCAGCAACGCGCCCCATTCGAAGCTAATCAACTATTTTATCGCACGATGGCGTATTGCGCAGGGGCTTATTATCGACAAAAAAATTATGCCCAAGCCAATTATTACTATTCGTTGGTGTTTGCAGCAGGCGACAAACTGAAAACAGTAGCGCATTTTAGCTTCCACCCACAAGAAGAAAGCGATTGGAACAAAACCTTACAATTAGCCCGCAATAACAGCGAAAAAGCCACCCTCTGGCAATTGTTGGGCATACATTATGCCGACGAAGCCCGTTCGATACAAGCTATTTATGGCTTAGACCCAAAAAGCCCACGCACCGACTTGCTATTGACGCGCTTAGTCAATAAGATAGAGCGAACCGACATATACGAATACTTTCCCGAATTAGATGATGATAGCTCGGACGAACCTTATGACCCGAAAGTATCGGCAGAAAGAGAAAAAAAACGCGCCGCCTTGTCTGCCGCCAAACGCAGCCGCCAACTCAATACCGATTTGGCTTGGATTAGCCCTATTGCCGACAAAGGCAATACCGCCAGTCCGTTTTTGTGGCATATATCAGCGGGCTATCTCCACTTTTTGAACAATAACTACGAGAAAGCCAACTTCTACTACCGCAAAGCAGAACAAGTAGGAAGCACCGCCAGCAAATTGGGCAAAAAGCAATTGCGCTTGCTGAATCTACTAAATAATATAGCCCAAGCCAAAACCATCAGTGCCACGCAAGAAAATGCTTCGCTTGCCGATTTGACTTGGCTCTATGACCAACAAGACATAGATAGCACCGACCAATTTAGGTGCGCCGAAGCCAAACAATGGATAGCTAAAACCTTAGCCGACCGCTACCAAGCCCAAAAAGACTACGCCAAAGCCGAATGTTGGCGTCACAATATCGATTTGTATACGCAGCCCGAAAAACTAAAAACCTATAAAGCCTTTTTGAGCCAAAAAACACATAGCCCCTACGAACAATTATGTGTAAAAATGGCAGAAATAGCCTTAGACGATATCTGGGAATTAGAAGCCGTATTAGATGCTTTTGCCGAAAAACTACCCGATGCCGTAGGCAAAATGCAGAAAGGAGGCGACGGAGCTAAAACAGAATTGCTCGGCAACCCATTTAATGGCAAAATCAAGGATTGCCACGACTGCGACCACGCCGCCGCCCAAAGCACCACCTACAATAAGGTCAGCTTTTTACAAAAAATGCTCGAAATGCGCCAAAAAATCGACCGAAACGAAGACGTGTATAATAATGCCTACCTCGGCAATGCCTATTATAATATGACACATCATGGCAATGCGCGTGTATTTTACGAAAATAAAGTTATCGGTTACGGACACTACCAGCCCAATATCATCGCAAAACCCTTTCGCAGCCTACTCACTAATTGCAATACTGCCGAAAAATATTACCGCCAAGCCCTACAAAATGCGACCGATAACGAGCAACGAGCCAAATGTCATTATCTAATTGCTAAATGCCAGCGCAACGAGTGGTATAATCAAAACGTATTTACCGATGATTATAATGAGTATGCGTATAATCCCGACGAAGAAGTCATCGATTTTATCGAATGGGACGGATTCAAAGAATTAAAAAAACTATCCGACACCAAATATTACCGCAACGTACTGAACGAATGTGGCTATTTTGCCAAAACGGTAGAAAAATAGTAATTCTTTGGCGTATAGGGCTTTGGGTATGGCTACGCCTTGCCCTACCTCCTTGCATATTCGATTAGCCCCGACAAAGGCAAATAACATCAACAACCATAGCCCGCGGTTTTTAAAATCGCGGGCTATACCTCCAAAGCATTTTAAGGGCTTGTTTAGACGCGATAAAATCGAATTACACTACTCTCACACACTACAACATATAGATATTATAACCAATCAGGCTCTAAGTGCCCACTTTGCAATTTCCTTGAAGCTTACTTTTTTGCCATAGAGTAGAATACCCGTGCGGTATATTTTGGCGGCTATCCATATCGTGACCAAGGCACCTCCTACCAGCAGCAGCATAGACAACAGCAGTTCGTACCAAGGCACCCCAAGGGCAATGCGAAAGGGCATGATGATGGGCGAACTAAGCGGCACAAACGATGCCCACCAAGCAATAGGTGTGGCGGGATTTTCGATAGCAGCACTGAGGATAAATACCGATATGATGACGGGTAGCGATACAGGCAGTGTAAGTGTTTGGTTGTCGCTCTCGTCGTCGATGGCTGCGCCAAGGCGGCAAACAGCGCGGCATATAGGACATAGCCCACGATAAAATAAAAAATAAACGCGGGCAATAGCGTTGCCCAAGGTATATTGCCTACTTGCTCGCTGATGCTCTGGACAATGCCCATGGTCTGCTCCAAATCGGCATTGCTGGCGGCACTCGAAACGGGCATAGATGAGCTTTTGCCCGCCAACAGACCCGCGCCCAACACGCCAATAGTCATGTTGAGCAATAGACTAAATACTATCCAAATGAGGGTTTGGGTCAGCCCTACTGCTCCTATGCCCAATATCTTGCCCAACATAAGTTGGAACGGCGAAACAGACGATAAAATAACCTCTACAATGCGGCTCGTCTTTTCTTCGGCTACGCCTCGCATGACCATCATGCCATAAATAAAAATGACTAAATACATCAGCATACCCATAATAAACCCGATAGCAGTAGCCAAGTCGGTACCACCCTTGTCGGCACTTAGGGTTTCGTGCAGCGATATATCTATCTTGTCTAATTGCTGAAAGGTCTGGCGGCTAAGTCCTGCTTGTTCGAGGCGCAATTGCTTGATTTCGTCTACTATTTCACGCTCTATATGGGCTTTGGCAGTCATGCCCAAGGGCTGCTCCGAGATATACACAAAGCCATTAGGGTTTTGCAAATCAATGGCGGGAATATAGAGTATGCCGTCGAAATTTTGCTCGCGGTAGGTTTTTTTGAGCGTTGCCGTATCGCCCATAGATTGGATAAAATGTAGGTCTTGCTGGTCTTTGAACGCGCTTAGAAATAGGCGGCTATCATCTTTGACCGCGATGCGCAGCGACGAATTGCTGTATAACAAGATGACCACTTGCACCGCCAACAACAGTATAATACCCAAAGGTATTAATAGCGTGGTGATGATAAAGGTACGCTTGCGCACACGTGTGAGGTATTCGCGCAAAAAAACGAGCCAAGTTTTATACATATACAGTAGGTTTGCTTAGAAATATACTAAGCAGAAAAATTATAAGGTATTGGCGAAGTAATGCGATATTGGCTACGCATTGGGGCATAAAGTCGAAAGATGTCGATATTATTACTCTTCTTCGGGTTCGGGGTGGGTAAAGTACCAATTTTGGAAAGTACTTAACTCCGTAGCAGTATTTACGGTTCGTTCGCAATTATATATCGTATCTAAGGGCGTAATAACGGTATAGGGCAAAAATATCTGCTCAAGGGTATTCTCAGCAGTAGATTCGGCTTCTAATTGCAATTCTTTTTTTCGCAATTCGCGCACATCAAATGTTTGGAGTGGCATATAGCGCACGGGCAAACCCGTTTCGGCAATAGCAGAGGCATCAATAGTCGGGAAATTGAGTAGAGTCACCGCCCAATCGCTGCGCATACCCGTTTCCCAATACCAACTATTCTGCGTACACTCAAAATCGCCCGATACTTTGGCATTCAGTTGGGCATCGTTATAGCTATACGTACCCGTAACGTTATAAGTGCTATTGCCTTGTATATCTAACCAATACGTAATTTTTATATTATAAATACGTGTTTGGTCAATCTGATTTTCTGTTTTGATAATAACGGCATTGAGTACGGTATCGGCAAGTGTTTCGTCTCGCGATAGATTGTTGATGCGAATGCCGCCTATGCCCGCCGTATCGCAGGCAGTACTGCTAAATACAGTGCTGGTTTCGGTTTTGTGGTCGCTTTCTAAGGTATAGGTTTGCAATTCCCATAGGCGGCTGATGCGGTCGTCGCGGGTTACAAGGCTAAGCCAAGGGTCGTCTTCGCCGCGTTTGAGGCAGCCACTCCACAAGCATAAAGCAAGGGCAAGCAAACAGAACAGTTGTATAGTGCGAAAATAGGGCATATTATTAAATAGGAATTTGGAGGTGTTAGATAGATACGTGGCGACACAGTTCGTTGTGTCGGGTATCAAAGAAACGTGGTAACTATTTAGGGTATAGGGTTTTGGGTATGGGGTTTTGGGTATGGGGTTTTGGGTATGGGGTTTTGGGTATGGGGTAATGAGCAATACTTATCTAATAATGCCTGAGACATCGCTGCATATTCCATTAGTTCCCCTACAAGGCTAAATAGTTACGAAACGTGCTACAAAAGTAAGCAGATAATCGTTTTGTTTTGCCAAATACTCGATAAAATCGTACTTTTGCGGTTTCTAAACGCATATTCCCTTTCTTAATTGCCTCTACTATGCCCTACCAATACACCGTTGCCGACCGATTTTGTCGTTATGTGCAAATAGACACCCAATCCGACCCTTTATCGGATAGCTACCCCACGACCGAGAAACAAAAAAACTTGGGCAAGCTACTTGTAGCCGAGCTATTAGCAATGGGCATCGCCGATGCTCATTTAGACGAATGGGGCTATGTATATGCTACTTTGCCTGCTAATAGCCATAAAAATGTACCTGTTATTTGCTTCTGCTCGCACATGGACACCTCGCCCGATTGTAGTGGTATGGGTGTAAAACCGCTTATACACCTCAACTACGACGGAAGCGACCTCGTATTGCCCGACGACCCCACGCAAATTATTCGCTTTGCCGAACACCCCGCCCTTGCCCAACAAATAGGCAACGACATAATAACTGCCAGCGGAACAACCCTCTTGGGGGCAGACAACAAAGCGGGCGTAGCCGAAATTATGGACGCAATAGCCTATCTTCTCGCCCACCCCGACCTACGGCACGGCACGGTCAAAATATTGTTTACGCCCGACGAAGAAGTGGGAAAAGGCACCGCTAATGTCGATTTACAAAAATTGGGTGCACAATTTGCCTATACAATAGATGGCGAAACCTTGGGCACCATAGAAGACGAAACGTTTTCTGCCGACGCTATGCGCGTTGTTATACAAGGCGTGAGCATACACCCTGGATTTGCAAAAGGAAAAATGGAAAATGCCATTAAAATAGCCGCCGACATCGTAGCGCAATTGCCCAAAAATAGCCTATCGCCCGAAACGACAGAAGGACGCGAGGGTTTTGTGCACCCTACCCGCATAGCAGGCACGCTCGAAAGTGCAGAGATTGATTTTATCGTGCGCGATTTTACCGAATCGGGCTTGGCACAACACGAAACTAAAATCCGCCAAATAGTGCAAAACGCAATTGCGCATTTCTCCACCTAGACAGCGGAATGCATCCTAACGCCGTAATACCGCAATTTTAAACAAATCCTCGACCAATACCCGCAAATAGTCGATTATGCCGAAGAAGCCATACGGCGTGCAGGCGTTACTCCTCTGCTCAATGCCATACGAGGCGGCACCGACGGGTCGCGATTGTCGTATATGGGCTTGCCCTGCCCCAATATTTTTGCGGGCGAACACGCATTTCACTCCAAATTAGAATGGGTATCGGTGCAGGATATGCAAAAAGCAGTCGATACTATCGTACATCTTTGCCAAATTTGGGAAGAAAAAAGCGAAGGAGCATAAAATGTAGCAGATAAGGCAAAGCGACGGACTAAAAAAACGTAACTCCTTGCCTGATTTTTTAATATAGCCCACGATTTAAACCGCGTGGGCTATGGAAATATTCCATTTACCCCAAACCGTTTTAAGGGTTTATCTAATGGTCGGCGTTTTGTAAATTTCGGTCATAAATTTTGGTCAATGCTGCTTTGTAGCAAGGGCGCAAGCAAGATGCGCACCTCACTTTTTTCTACGCAAAATTAGAAACCACTAATAGAAAGACCGACAATAACCGTTTTTTAAGCCCCGTAATGGGCGACATCCTAATAGAAAATAAAGACGGTATAGCAACAAAAGCCCCGTAGGGGTGATATACTAAGGGTCTGTGTTATAAATTGTAGCAAGGGCGCAAGCAAGATGCGCACCTTACTTTTTTCTACGCAAAATTAGAAAATCAAATCAGTAGTTACTTTTGGTCGAATATGCAACGAGGTCGGGCATTATTGGATAGACATAGCTCATCTTGAATTAAAGTAGTAAATGCGACATTCTGTGGCGCAATAATAATCACATTTTTCAATACCAAGAGCGCGAAAAAAGACGCGCCCTTTGGTACTGACGGAATAAATGCTTATTATTGCCCTCGTCTCAAAAAAACAAAATATGTTGCATCTAACCTTATCGCAAAGATATGAAATAAAGCCTGACAGTAGCTCAAAAGTCCGCAACTTTTATCGCGCACTATTTAAATATACATCGTAGCACGGTTTATCGTGAATTGGAGCGTAATAGTGCAGGCAAGCGATACGAGGCAGCCGAGGCAGACCGTCGCGCTGCAACTCGTTGCCGCTGGCGTAGTCGCCCTCGCAAGCGCAGTGCGGCGATGGAGCAACAGATTGTGCAGTATCTTCGTGATGGTCTTAGCCCTGAGCAGATAGCGGGTCGGTGTCGCTTAGAGGGCATAGATATGATTAGCGCAACATCTATTTATAAATATATTTATGATGATAGAAAAAAAGGGGGGAGCTATACAAATACTTGCCCCGACAACATCCTAAACAACGCAAAAGAGTAAAACAAAATACTGATAATGAGGCAATTACAGATAAAATAAATATTAGCCAACGCCCTGAAATTGTAGCACAACGAAGCAGAATAGGAGATGTGGAGGGCGATACTATTATCGGCAAACAACACAAACAAGCTATTGTCACCTTAGTAGAAAGAAAAACAGGCTTCCTGTTAATGAAGAAAGTAGAAACTAAAAAAGCAGAAATCGTCAGAAATGCGATTGTCGACCTAATAAAGAATAACACTATCAATATGCCCATTTTAACCATTACTTTGACAATGGTACTGAATTTGCCCAACATAAACAGATGAGCGAAGACCTAAATGCTGCTATTTATTTTGCCAACCCTTATCACTCATGGGAAAGAGGTACTAATGAAAACACGAATGGATTAGTCAGGAGGTTTTTCCCAAAGGGAACAGATTTTGATACTATTTCAGAGGAACAAATTAGTGAAGCACAACAAAAAATAAACAACAGACCAAGAAAAAGACTCGGATTCTTATCGCCTATCGAAGCGATTAACTTGCACCAAAGCCAACTAAACAATGTCGCATTTACTACTTGAATCTAGGCATGGCACATACCCAAAACCCTATACCCTAAATAGTTAGCCTTAAAAAATCATAAAAATAAATTGTTAATTTAATAAATAAATTTTACATGATTATGACAATATTGCCCGATGCAGTCTGATGTCTCCTTGGGTATTATTGGCATACGATTCGCACCGCAAAGTGATTGTCTATACGCCCTAAGTCCTATTAAGCCCATACCAGTAAAAATAAAAGCCTTGTGCAAGTATCGCCCTCAAAAAATGAGTTCCAAAAATGGCTTGCTTGGCGCGTCATTATTATGTAATCAAGCATAAAAATGTTTGGAGCGTTGGCACGTACAATAATTTGAAAATTCTGTGACAAAAAATAAATTATTTGAGTAAAAAAAACTAAAAAAATCCGACAAGCCGCCTTACCTTTGCTACTTATAACCCTTACATAGACATTACCCTATTATTTAACAATCATTACCAACCCAATGAAGGCTTACATTTTTTCGGGGCAAGGTGCGCAATTCATTGGCATGGGCAAGGAATTGTGCCAAAAGTCGAGTGTGGCTAAGGAATACTTTGACCTCGCCGACCGCATTTTAGATTTCGACCTCAGCCGCATCATGACTTCAGGTACCGAAGAGGAACTGAAACAAACACGCATCACGCAGCCCGCTGTTTTTGTCTATTCTGTCGTCAAAGCACGTATCGCACGCGACTTTAAACCCGCTATGGTAGCAGGGCATTCTTTGGGCGAATTTTCTGCCCTCGCCGCTACCCGCGCTCTATCATTTGCTGACGCACTGCGCTTGGTGTACCAAAGAGCCATGGCAATGCAAGCCGCCTGTGAAACCCAGCCGGGCACTATGGCTGCCGTGTTGGGCTTAGAAGACACCAGCCTCGTCGAAATCATCTGCCAATCGATAGAAGCTACCGTCGTACCCGCCAATTATAACTGCCCCGGACAATTGGTCATATCGGGCAGCCGCGAGGGTATAGCCCAAGCTACCGAACGCCTCAAAGAAGCAGGCGCAAGGCGCGTATTGCCCCTCAACGTAGGCGGCGCATTTCACTCGCCACTGATGCTACCCGCCCAAGAACAATTGGCGAAAGCTATCCGCCAAACGACCTTCAAAACCCCCATCTGCCCGATTTATCAAAACGTCAATTCCCGACCCGAACAAGACCCCGAAATTATCAAAGAAAACCTAATTGCTCAACTGACCGCTCCCGTCCAATGGATACAAACCATCGAAAATATGGTCAATGACGGTGCTATACAATTTGTCGAAGTAGGACCAAAATCAGTATTGAGCGCGTTTGTCAAAAAAATCAATAGTCGCGTGTCTGCCATAGAATTATAATTGGGTGTCTCTGTTTCGCGTTCAACGAGAATAAAAAAATATATGTATCTACCTGCCTATCCAGACAAATCTTTTACCTACTCGGCTGCGTATGGCTCGGCGCAAATATCGCCTCTGCCCAAAGCGATGCCGCCCAAATACGCAAAGGAAACGAAGCCTATCGACAAGGCGATTATGACATTGCCCGACAATATTATGAACGTGCCGCCAATGGACAATTGGCGGCACAAGCCTTTTATAATAGCGGCAACGCACACTACGAACAACAACAATACGCCGAAGCCGCACAAGCACACGCACAAGCCGCACAAAACTTGCCCAACGCACCACAACGCGCCAACGCTTACTATAACCAAGGCAATGCACTATTGAAAGCGAGAAAAATAGAGGAAAGTATCGCCGCCTACAAAAATGCCCTGCGCCAAAACCCCAACGATGCTGACGCTAAATATAATCTGGCTTACGCCCAAAAATTGAAACAACAACAACAAAATAAAGACCAAAACCAAAACCAGCAACAGCAAGGGCAAAATCAAGACCAAAACCAACAACAGCAGCAGCAAGGGCAAAATCAAGGGCAAAATCAAGGGCAAAACCAAAACCAACAACAGCAAGGGCAAAACCAAAATCAAGACCAAAACCAACAACAACAGCAAGGGCAAAACCAAAACCAAACCAACAACAGCAAGGGCAAAACCAAAATCAAGACCAAAACCAAAACCAACAACAGCAAGGGCAAACCAAAATCAAGAAGGGCAAGGCGAACCCAAGGGCGATAACAATGCCACAATGCCCAATGGTACTATCCACCGCATGACCAAACAAGAGGCTGCACGCTTGTTAGAAGCCATGCGCCTCGAAGAATTGAAAGTACAGCAGCGCGTCCGAAAAAGCCAAGCACAAGGCAAAGCTCAAAACAGAGGCGGGAAAGATTGGTAATGGTATATTTAGTAAGTGCCGCTCTCTCGTCGAGCGCAGAAATACATCTGAAAAAGTTATAGCATCAAAATGCCTTTATCCTATACTTGGCGTTGCCCCTCAAATATTGCATTGGTCAAATATTGGGGCAAATATGGCGAGCAATTTCCGCGCAATGCCTCGGTAAGTTTTACCTTGGGCAATGCCTATACCGAAACAACCCTATCATGTTTGCCCTTGACCACCAGACCTATACCGGGCGAGGTTGCTATGTCGTTTCGTTTCGAGGGGGCAAATTAATACGGCATTTGCCGCCAAAATTCAGGCTTACCTGAACAAAATGGCAACTTTTCTGCCATTCCTGCTACAACATACTTGGCATATCGAAACGTGCAATTCGTTTCCACATTCATCGGGCATCGCTTCGTCGGCTTCGGCTATGGGTGCTTTGGCACTATGCTTATGTTCAGTCGCACGGGCACAATACGGTTACTTTCCCGAAGATGCCGATTTTTGGACTACCGCCTCCAAATTAGCCCGCTTAGGGTCGGGTAGTGCTTGCCGCTCCATATATGGTCAGGCAGCGGTATGGGGCACCTGCCGCTTGGCAAATAGCAGCAACGAATACGCCTTGCCTTTTGGCGACTACCTACACCCCAGCGTGCGCCACTATCGCGACACGATACTCATCGTCAGCCGTGCCGAAAAATCGGTATCGAGCCGTGCGGGACACGCGCTTATGGAGGGAAATCCTACGCACCTATTCGCTATGCCCAAGCCGCCCAACACTTAGACGATATGTTGTATGCCCTCGAAAGTGGCGATTTTGACCGCATTATCGCCATTGCCGAAGCCGAAGCCCTCGCCCTCCATGCCTTGATGATGACCTCCGTGCCTTCGTATATGCTCATGCGCCCTGCAACATTGCATATCATCGAAAAATACGGCAATTCCGCACCGATACCCAATTGCCCGTCTGTTTTACGCTTGATGCCGGACCTAATGTGCATGTGCTTTATCCAAAACAAGCCGAAGCCGCCATACAACCCTTTATCAATAGCGAATTGCTGCCCTTGTGCGAAAACGACTATCACATAAGCGACCAAGCCTCCGATGGACCGTATAGCCCCGTAGCGAATAGCGTATTTTAGGCTTAATTTTTAGTAATTCAGAACCTCGTGCACACGCGATATTTTACCCCATTGGGTAGATAACGATTTGCTCTACATCTATTGGGCTGTGGGGCAACCATTAGCAGCTAATTGTCGTACTTTGAAATACCTAAACCTTTTAAGCCATGTTATTATCCAAATTTTTTTTTCGTGTTCTTTTGTGGAACATCGGATTGGGACTGCTGACCTCTGCCAGCATTCAGGCACAAAACCTGCCTTGCGGCGTAGCCAATCCCATAACCGACCTACCTTGGCTCAGTGAGCAAGCACAATTTACATGCGACCCTTGTTTTGGACCGCTTTACCAAGCCCAATACAATGGCGAATATGTATATTACAACCTGCCTGAATCTCCTATTTGCGCCGATGCCATGACCGCCGTATATAATTGTAGTGGCGAAATGATTTGCTTTTTCGGCGGCATCGCAGGCGGTACGGGGCAGGATTGCCCGCTATTTTTCGAAACCCTAAGCGATATACAACTACTCACGCCTATCGTTAGTCCGCCAAACTGTTGTTATGCGCCATTTGCCACTATTTCCTTGCCGCAGCATCAGGCTTGTAGCGTAGGCATGGTCTTACCGCCTATTTTCACGGCTACGGTATCGCTGCCCGCCTTAACGCCCGAATACACATGGTTGGCATTTTTGACCGATTCGAGCGGTACTATTGTTACGCCATTAAGCACTAATCTAAGTTTCGATTTTTCGCTCCTGCCTGCGGGCACTTACAACACCCGTATTATGGTGTATGAAGTAGCTAATCCGCCCAGCCTAAGCCCTGCTACCTTAGACGACCTAATCGGGTCGGGTGGCTGCAAAACCATATCTACCGCCAATGGAGATAACGAATTGGTGCTGGGCACATCGATACCTTATTTAACCATTACTAATGGTCCTGTATGCAAACCTGACGGCAGTTATACCGTCACCTACTTGGCGCAAGGTAGCCCCAATTCGATTAACGTCAGTACGAATGGCATACCCGCCAACTTACAAGCTATGACGGTCAGGAAACCACCGTAGCTTATACCGAACCCAACTATTTTGCCCATGCTTATGATGCACAAACGGGTTGTGCCGAAGATTTTATCGAAGTATTTGGTCCTGTAAGTTGCCCCAATACTGCTTGTATCGATTCGAGCCTTATTGGGTCTCATCCTTTCTGCCCCTTGATTTACGCGCCCGTATGCGGTTGCGACGGCATCACCTACGACAACGATTGTGTAGCTGAAAATAATGGTGTGACAGAATGGACGGACGGACCCTGCGGCACTACTGCTTGCATAGACCCCAGTTTGATAGATACGACCATGTTTTGCCCTACGATTTGGGCACCGGTCTGCGGCTGTAATGGCATTACATACGGCAATTCGTGCGAGGCTACGAACTATGGCGGCGTTACGTCATGGACGGACGGTCCTTGTGGTACTGCCTGTGTTGATATTGCTTTGATAGATTCTACCGCTGCTTGCCCCGATGTATGGCAACCTTGTTTGCGGCTGTAATGGCATTACATACGGCACCGTGCGAGGCTACGAACTATGGCGGCGTTACGTCATGGACGGACGGTCCTTGTGGTACTGCCTGTGTTGATATTGCTTTGATAGATTCTACCGCTGCTTGCCCCGATGTATGGCAACCTGTTTGCGGCTGTAATGGCATTACATACGGCAATTCGTGCGAGGCTACGAACTATGGCGGCGTTACGTCATGGACGGAGGGCGAATGTAATATATTTAACGAGTATTATCAAGTTTGTGCGGGCGATAGTATATTAATCGGCTTGGGAGGCGGCGAAGGCAATACGACCTATAATTGGTCGCCCGCCGAGGGGCTAAGTTGTGCGAGCGGTTGTTATCAGACCTGGGCAACGCCCGCCCTTAGTACGACCTATACCCTTACCACCTTTACTACGATAGGAATGGTAACGGCATACTACAATTATAATCTTACGGTGGTTGATTGCGATACTACGGGCAATAGCACCACCACGCCACTGCGCCCCGAATTGCGCCTACAACCCAATCCTGTCCAAAACTACACTGCACTCTATTTCGACAACAATATACAGGTATCGTCGGTGGCGGTGTATAATGTATTGGGGCAATTGCGTTGGTCAAACCCAATAAATAGCCATGGCAACCCAATAGTATTGGATTTGAACGGCTGGCAAGCAGGTATCTATTTCGTCCATGCCAAAACGGATAAGGGTATAGTTGTTGCGCGATTGGTGAAGCAGTAAACTGTGTATTTGAGCATCTCGTTTTATCTCGTTTAAATGAATCCCTAAAAACGTGAGGGTGTTTCCATAGCCCACGAATTAAATTGTGGGCTATGGAAAATATCCAATTTACCGCAAACCGTTTTAACGGTTTATCAATAACTATTTACTCTTATCGGGGTCTAGTCGCAGATGCAACAAGGGCGGGCATTATTGGATAGGCATAGCCCATTACGCTATACCCAGAACCCAATACCCCAAAATAGTTACCAAAATTAAAAAAATCAGACCATTGGCATCGCGTTATTTTTTTTCGAATACAAATACGAAAGTAGCACTTTTGCCAAATAGGGCGGCAATAAAGTCGGTAGCGATAAACAAGGGAAAAGTGAGGCGAAAGAACCATTTTTGCCAAATTAGATGCCAAGCGGCATAGTCGGCGGTATATTGTTGATTGCCTTTTAGGTGTTCGTATAGCAGCTCGCGCTTGGCATAGACCATGTTCAGCAGGCTTTGCTGCATACCAAAGGGGTTGTATTCGGGATTAAAAAATTGTTTTTCGGCAAGCTCAAAGCCATAAGAGCGGCAATGTCGAATGAGGTCGGCGGGGGCTTGCAAAAATAGGTGGCGCGGCGGGTCTAAATGCAGCCATAGCCCTTTGAACCATCTGCTCTGAAAACTATCTATATTGGGCAGATAGATAAACAATTTGCCGCCTGGTTTGACAATTTTTTGCAGCGTTTCGAGGGTTTGGCGCGGGTTGGGTAGGTGTTCGTACACATGTACAAGTGTGACGGCATCGAACGATTGTGGGGCAAATGTATCGGGCTGCAATGCGCCTACATGTAGGTTGATATTGTCGAGTTGTGCGGCGCGGTCTGCCGATTTGCCGGGTAGTTCTATGCCGTGTCCTTCAAAATTGCCTTTTGCACCAAAAATGCAGAAAACGCCCGTTTCCGCAGCCGATATCCAATATTTTGGCATTTTGGGCTACTCGTTTCGCTACCCAAGCGGCGCGGTACTGCCTGAACATATCCACTACTTGCTCGGTGTCGTTATCAAATTTGCTGGTTTGGTTGCCGTAGTAGGCATCGGAATAAGCCCATGCCAAATCTTCATCGGTAGGGTAGGGGCATAAAAAGTAAGTGCCGCAGTCGTTGCAGCGATGCAGATTATAGGGTACTTGTCGGTGTCGTGGGTGGCGTAGCAAAAACTATGTTGAGTGCTGGTACAATAAATACAGGGCGTTTTGTTCATCGTGATACTACTATTTGTTCATAGGGTGGCAAATGGATATTGGTGTGTTATTTAGCGATGACTTTTTCGATAGCTTGGCGCAAAATGGCGGCATCTTGGGGCGCAAAGGCTGTGGTGACGGGTAGGCAATAGATAGGCAGAGGAGGCGGGCAGCCGAGTTGTTGGTGCAATTGTAACCAACGAGGAGCGTCTTTTTCGGTGGTCAATATCATGCTTTGGGTAGTGGGTAGGGTGGCTAAGGTAGTTTCTATATTCTGCCAGTCGCGGGGTGTATATCGGTGGTGGTCGCCGAAATAGCTTGTTTTGAGGGTTGTATATCGGCTACGAGCATATTGCTCCAATTCGCGGGGTTGAGCTATGCCGCAAGCCAATAACACGCCCGTTTGCGGGTCGTCGGGATTGGGTGGGTTGGGTATGCCGTCAAAGAGGGGATAGATGGTGCCGTATTGCAGATGGGCAAACAATACGATTTGTTGGCGTGTGGGTGCCAATTCGGTTATAAGGGATTGGCGGTCGGCAGTCGATAGCTGTACGGGTGCCTTGGTGACGATGATTATATCGGCGCGGGTAGCTCCTGCTATGGGTTCGCGCAGGGTGCCGCGGGGCAGCAGGTAGTTGCGCGTATAGGGTTGGTCGTAAGTAGTGAGCAGTATGGATAAGTGCGGCTGCACAACGCGGTGCTGAAAGGCGTCGTCGAGCAGGATAAAATCGGGGGTAGTATCGAGTTGGTACAGCAATAAGGGTATGCCCAGAGCGCGATTTTCGGCTACGGCTACTTCGAGGCGCGGAAATCGGCGTTTGAGTTGGGCGGGTTCGTCGCCTATATCGTCGGCGATGCTATTGGCATTAGCCCATACAAAACCCTTGCTTCGCCGTCGATAGCCCCGACTTAGCAAGGCTATTTGGCATTGGTCTTGCCATTGCTCAACTATATAAGCCGCCATAGGTGTTTTGCCCGTGCCTCCCGTACATAAGTTTCCGATGGCTATGGTAGGCACAGTAAATCGGATACTTGTTCGTTTGCCATTGTCATACAGTTGGTTGCGCCATTGCGCTATTTTGCCGTATAGACAGGCTATCGGCTGTAAAGGGTGCATATTTATTTGTTGGGGCGTGTGTCGTTATTCTTTGAGGTATTTTTTCAGTAGTGTTTGTAGTTCTAAGGCTTTTAGGGGCTTCGATAGCCAATCGCTGATGCCATTTTCGGTGGCTTGTTGTTGAGTAGTAGGTTCGTTGGTGCTACCCAAGGCGATGAGCGGTACGGGTACATCTTGTTGGGAGTATTGGCGCAGTTGAGATAAGAGTTGATAGTTATTGGCGGCAGCAGTGCCGAAATCAATCAGTACCAAGGATATAGGCTTATCTGAATAAGCGGTTACGTCGGTATAATCGGCGGGGCATAGCACATCATAGCTCATTTTTTCGAGCATGGCGCGGGTAATATTGCGTTGAATGGCATGGTTTTCTATCAACAATATTTTTTTGTTGGCTTTGTTGGCATCATCCTTATCGGTGGGTCTGATGGCTATTTTGAGGGTTTCTGCCAATTCGTTGCCTTTAATAGGTTCGATGATAAAATGCCGTACTCCGCTATTGCGGCAGGCAGCTATTTGAGGGGCGGCAGCCTTGAAATCGGTAGCCCTAATTACCACTACGGTATGCGGCAAGATAGCGGGGTATATCTGCTGCAATTGAGGTAAGAAATCGTAGAGTAAGGGCAGCGTTATAAATAGCATATTGTAGGGGGTACTATGCAATTGCTTTTCGATGAGAGCGATAGCACTATCTAACCGTACAGCTACAACTACTTGGCTGTTGAGGTGGCGCAGCATATCGCCGTATAGTTTGACAGCGGTAAAGCGGTCGTCGAGCAATAATATCTGTTTTTGTTGTAGTTCAGTGGGTGGTATTGCAAAACTGGGAGCTTGTATTTTGTTATACTCAAACGGCAATTGTAGCGTAAAGGAGCTGCCGCGCCCTACTTCGCTTTCTACGCTAATTGTTCCACCCATTAGTTCTACTAAGCGTTTCGAGATAGTTAGCCCCAAACCTGTACCGCCCGTATTGCGCTTATAAGAGCCATCTATTTGAGTAAATGCGTCAAAGATACTGCCGAGTTTGTCTGCGGGAAATACCTATGCCTGTGTCTGTGACGCTAATCGTCACGTAGCAATGAGTGTCGGTTTGCCCGCTGGCGGCTATGCTTATGCTCACTTCGCCTTTATCGGTAAATTTGATGGCGTTGCCGATAAGGTTGATTAACACTTGGTTGAGGCGGCCTTCGTCGCCCACGAGTGCTATGTTCAGTGCTGGGTCGAATTGGTAGTATAGGTTTAGGTATTTGCTGTGGGCGGGTAGGGCAAACGAGTCTATACTTTTGTTACACAGTTGTTCCAAATTGAAAGGCTCGTTTCGTAGGTTAGCCTTGCCTGCTTCTATGCGCGAGATATCCAATATATCATTGATGACGTGCATGAGTGCATCGGACGAGTTGCGCACTAATCCTACATAGCGTATTTGCTCTTCGTTGAGTGGTGTTTGTGATAATAGTTCGGTAATACCCATAATGCCGTTCATCGGGGTGCGTATTTCGTGGCTCATATTTGCCAAGAACATACTTTTGGCTAAATTAGCAGATTCGGCAGTTTCTTTGGCTTGTTTGAGTTCTAATTCGTGCTGCTTTCTTTTTGTAATATCAGTACTAATACATAACATGCCTATAATATTGCCCTCGTTGTTGAATAATGGCACTTGGCTCACCGATACGGTTTGGGTAGTGCCTTGTATAGTACGCACATATTCGAAATCAAATACGGGTTTCTGTTGGCTCAATACTTCGCTGTCAATTCGGTTCATAAATTCGACCATGCTTGTATCGCCTACCAATTCATTATATTTTTTCCTATAACTTGTTCTGTCCCTAATCCGAGTGTTTGCGCAAAATAGCCGTTACAGCCCATAAATACAGATTGGGTATCTTTCCAAAAATAGCATAGGGTATGTTGGCAATAATATTGCTCACAATTTCAGCGGTTTTTTGTTGTTCGTCTATCACGGTACTGAGCAAAGCATTGGTAGCCTCACGCTCTTGGGCTTCTTTTTTGAGTTGTGCGTTGGCGCGTTCCAAATCGCGGCGTTGGCGGTCTAATTCGGTGTGTTGCCGCTCTATATTTGCCACCATCGCATTGAGGTGGTTCTGAATTTGGGTAAACTCGCCTTTGGTGTTCAGTTGAAGGCGGTGTGCCCAATCGCCGCTATCAATAATTTTAAGCGATTCGACAACTTTACTAATGGGGCGTGTAATAATGCCAGATAATTGGCTATATACCAATGCCAGCAATGCTCCGATAATGAGCCACATCATGAGCAACCAATTGCGTAGGGCTGCTACTTTCGCCTCCATAGTTTCTGTGCTATATATTGTTTGTACAGTAGCCTGCCGCTCCGCTTCTCGAAATATATTAAATGTATTGGTGCGTATGTGGTTGTTAGCAGTAGCTTTGCGCTCATTGAAAATAGGGTTATCTAATGCGTCGGTTACTGTAATACCTGCTATTTCTTCGTCTTTTAGCAGCGAACGGCAACTGATTTGAACTTGGTCGTAATTAACATCCCAAAGTGGTTTTTCGATAATCAGTTTGATGAGGTCATTCGTATAATTGATTTTAGCAGAAAGCCGAGATTCTTCGTTGCTGCGTTCTTGCTGTATTATCAATAGCGATATGACCGGTATTAGCAATAATATCGGCAGTGAGGTGAACAGCAAAAATTTTTTTTGGGTATTCATATCGGGAATATGGCATTAATTGAGACCTTGCTGACCTTACCAAGCAAGGTACTCAGTAAGGCATCAAGCCTTTGGTATTGCATGGGCAAAAACAGTGCCATATCACACATGACATGCCCTATGGCTCAGGGTTTAATACGTGCATAGCTTCTTTTTGAGCGCGGGCTAAGGATTGGTCGGCGGTAACGGTGCCATTAAAGACGCGGCTGATGGCACCCTTCAAAATCTTGCGCATTTTGTCATACTGATGGGTCATAAATCCGGGTTTGGCAGTCTGTATTTGTTGTAGTGCGCTTCTGTTGCCACTGCTGCTGCCGATGCCCGCTGCTCCCATGCGATCGCTGGTTACGGCAATTAGTCCAGTAGCCATTGCTATTTGGGCAGAGATGTCTTTTTTGTATAGAAATGCAGTAAATTGGGCTGCTGTTTGTCGTTGAGCAGCTGTCATATTGGACGAAAAGAACAAATTGGCACCACTATAACTCACTACTTTTGTTTTGCTGCTCGGCATAGCTGTCGCTGCCCACGTAAATTTGGCATCTTTCTGCAATTCTTCTACTGCCCCTGACGAATATATGGCTATGGGATAGTTTTGGTATTTGAAGTGATTAATCGTGGACTTCCAAGAACCTGCTGTATCTATCAATTCGGATTCCCATAGTTTTTGCCAATATTTCAGGGTTGCTAAGGCTTCGGGGCTATCAAATTTGACTGTGTAGTTGGCATTGCCCAAGGACCCACCATTTTGCAAGACCATCGACTCGAAAACCCACTCGTACCAATCGCCACCAATGAGCATGGGTGCCCTATCGCTCCGACCGCGCAAAGTTAATAATAAGGTTTCCAATTCTTGGTAAGTTTGCGGTAGATTTTCGGGCGAAAAATTTCGGTCATTGCACACAGCAGGAGTTATTTTGTCCATATTATAATATACTACAGGCACTGTGCAATAAACGGGAACGGCGCAATAAGGTTTGTTTGCTACGTTGGCATTGGCTAAATAACGCGGAATAAAGCGGTCAAAAAATGCTGTCTCGCTGCTCATAATTGTTTCGGCATTGGATACTAAGCCCGATGATTGTAAATCGAGCGTTTCGGCATTTTTAGCTAATAAAATACCTGCACTGCTATTTTTGCGCACATTATTGATAAAACTTTGCAGCCCTTTGTCCCAAGAATCTTGCACATCTAAGGTGATAGCGTTTGGGTAGGTGGTATTAAACTCGCCAATCAAATCGCGAAAAATACGGGCTACTTCGGGCGACTCTTCGTTAGGAAGCGTAAATTTTATCGTGTTTTGCGCCCATATAGGCAAGCAATACAGCATAATAATTATGTAAAGAGGAGTGCATTTGAATAGGCGTGCCATATAGCTAATGTGTTTGAGTGTTATATAGCTGCAAATTTCGCTCCAAAATTTGAAACTTGCTTGTTTTTTCAAAAAAATCTCAAGAAAAACGAAACTTTTTTTTTGAATTACCGTATTTAGGAAATTTGATGCGCGAGCTGGTTATTGCATGAAAAATATTAGATATGCATATCGCTTTGATTAACAACAATACGCCCCAAACATACCACCAAAGAGCCAACATTGGCTGCTAAAAGCTATACGGGTAAAATGATGATAAAAAGATGGAACAATTAGAAATAAAAAAACACCCAAGCACTTTTATTAGCTCTTATTTTGGTTCTAAGCAGCTATCAAAAAGTGATTGGGTGCATCAAAAGGCGAGATTAAAAGTGATTATGTGCTTGCTTTATTCGTGTAAAAATAGGCTTGCTTTTTCTACCCGGGTTAGACTGTTGTTTGCTTGGTATAGAAGCGCAGCGCACCATCTATGGCATCAACTACTACTGGTTTTTCGGGTAGTAGTTTGCCGCTCAAAATTTGTTTCGATAAGGCATTGACAATTTCCTTTTGAATGAGGCGTTTTAGCGGGCGTGCCCCAAATTGTGGGTCATAACCATAGTCCGCCAACCAATCTAATGCTTCGTCGGTCACTTCTAATTGTAGGTTTTGTTTGGCAAGTAGTCGCTCTACTTCTTGCAATTGGAGGCGCAATATGCCGCGCATTTCGCTTTTTTGTAGTGGTTTGAACACAATCACCTCGTCAATTCGGTTCAGGAATTCGGGTCGCAGGGTACGGCGTAGTAGTTCGAACAATTGTATTTTGGTCGTTTCGTAGGTGGCGGTTAGGTCGCGCTCGCGTATGCCCTCAAAATTTTCTTGTATCACATTCGACCCCAGATTGGAGGTCATAATGATAATAGTATTTTTGAAATTGACCGTCCTGCCCTTGCTGTCGGTCAGTCGTCCGTCGTCTAATACTTGCAATAATAGATTAAATACGTCGGTATGCGCTTTTTCTATTTCATCGAACAAGATGACCGAATAGGGTTTGCGGCGCACGGCTTCGGTCAGTTGCCCGCCTTCTTCGTAGCCCACATAGCCCGGAGGAGCCCCGATAAGGCGCGATACGGCGTGGCTTTCTTGGTATTCTGATAGGTCGATGCGTGTAAGGGCATTTTCGTCGTTAAACAGAAATTCGGCTAAGGCTTTTGCCAATTCGGTTTTTCCTACGCCCGTCGTGCCGAGGAATATAAACGACCCTATGGGGCGGCGCGGGTCTTGCAAACCCGCTCTACTTCGGCGTATAGCGTCCGATACGGCTTCTATGGCTTCGTGCTGCCCCACCACGCGGTGGTGTAGTTCGTCTTCTAAGCGCAGCAATTTTTGCCGTTCGCTTTCTAACATGCGGCTCACAGGTATTTGCGTCCATTTCGATACGATAGCGGCTATATCTTCGGCATCTACTTGTTCTTTGATAATGCGCGTGTCGGTGATTTGTGCCAATTGCGCTTCGGGTTCTTTGATGCGGGCTTGTGCGTCGCGTATTTTGCCATAGCGCGATTCGGCTACTGCGCCATAGTCACCCATGCGCTCGGCTTGCTCGGCTTGTAGGTTAAAACGCTCTACTTCGCGTTTTTGGGTCTGTATATCTTCTATAATTTCTTTTTCAGCCTTCCATTTTGCCATAAATTGGTCGCGTGCCTCGTTCAATTTACTCAATTTTTGGCTCAATTGGGCTATTTTAGGCTCGTCGCCTTCGCGCTTGATGGCTTCGCGCTCTATTTCTATTTGTCTTATTTTGCGTTCTATTTCGTCTAACATTTCGGGCAACGAATCCATTTCTAAGCGCAGTTTGGCGGCTGCTTCGTCGAGCAGGTCAATGGCTTTGTCGGGCAAAAAACGGTCGGTGATATAGCGGGTGGATAGTTCTACGGCGGTCAGAATGGCTTCGTCCTTGATTTTTACTTTATGGTGGTTTTCGTAACGTTCTTTCAAGCCCCGCAGGATAGAAATGGTATCGCTGGGCGAAGGTTCGTCAATCATTACTTTTTGAAAACGGCGTTCTAAGGCTTTGTCTTTTTCAAAGAATTTTTGGTATTCGTTCAAGGTCGTAGCTCCTACTGCACGCAGTTCGCCGCGGGCTAAGGCGGGTTTTAGGATATTAGCAGCGTCCAAAGCACCATCGGTAGCTCCCGCCCCGACGAGTGTATGTATCTCGTCGATAAACAGAATGATATTTCCCTCCGACCGGCTCACTTCTTTGATAACGGCTTTCAGGCGTTCTTCAAATTCGCCTCTGTACTTGGCACCAGCCATCAATGCCCCCATATCTAAGGCATAGATAATTTTGTTTTTCAGATTTTCGGGTACGTCGCCGCGCATAATTCGGTGGGCTATGCCTTCGG
This sequence comes from Sphingobacteriales bacterium, assembly GCA_016711295.1. Classification (GTDB taxonomy): domain Bacteria; phylum Bacteroidota; class Bacteroidia; order Chitinophagales; family UBA2359; genus JADJTE01. The sequence continues at coordinate 58,170 of JADJTE010000031.1, forward strand.
CAATGGCAGTCTTGCCTACACCTGGCTCGCCTACCAAAATAGGGTTATTTTTAGTGCGGCGCGACAAGATATGCAATACGCGCCTTATTTCCTCGTCGCGTCCGATAACGGGGTCTAATTTACCCTCTTGGGCTAAGGCGTTCAGGTTGTTGGCATATTTGGCTAAGGCATTGTATTTCGACTCTGCCCCTGCATCGCTCACTTTATCGCCCTGCCGTAGTTCTTTGATGGCTTTTTGCAGTATTTCGGCACTCAAACCCGATTCTTTGAGTAGAGTTGCTGCCTCGCCACCGCTTTCGACAATGGCAATCAATAGGTGCTCGACCGATACAAACTCATCGTTATTTTTTTTGGCTAACTGCTGCGCTTTGAATAAGACTTGGGTCAGTTGGGGCGAGGGATTGGCGGCTTGCACGGCACCATCACCCGATATTTTGGGCAAACGCGACAAAGACCCATCAATGCGCTGCAAAAGGCGAGCAGGCTGCACACCTGCCTTTTTGAGCAAATAGGGCACTACATTTTCATCGGCACCAAGCAACCCTTTCAGCAAATGTAACGTTTCAATGGCGGGATGCGATAATTCATAAGCCAATTGCTGTGCTCCTACAATGGCTTCCTGCGATTTGATAGTGAAGTTATTGAAATTCATAAGCATTATTTGGCGATAAGGCAAAACCGCCTTACCTTTGTGACATTTTATTGACTATTCGGCAATTTGCATACCAAGCACTACAATACGGACAAAATGACCACTCAATTCCAAAGCACCTGCCAGATTGACCCATCGGCGCGTGTTAATAACTCATTTTGTCAGCCTTGTTTCGGCTTCGCTCAACAAGACGTTTAGCTTGGCTCAACAAGACGTTTAGCTTGGCTCAACAAGACGTTTAGCTTGGCTCAACAAGACGTTTAGCTTGGCTCAACAAGACGTTTAGCTTGGCTCAACAAGACGTTTAGCTTGGCTCAACAAGACGTTTAGCTTGGCTCAACAAGACGTTTAGCTTGGCTCAACAAGACGTTTAGCTTTGGCTCAACAAGACGTTTAGCTTGGCTCAACAAGACGTTTAGCTTGGCTCAACAAGACGTTTAGCTTGGCTCAACAAGACGTTTAGCTTGGCTCAACAAGACGTTTAGCTTGGCTCAACAAGACGTTTAGCTTGGCTCAACAAGACGTTTAGCTTGGCTCAACAAGACGTTTAGCTTGGCTCAACAAGACGTTTAGCTTGGCTCAACAAGACGTTTAGCTTGGCTCAACAAGACGTTTAGCTTGGCTCAACAAGACGTTTAGCTTGGCTCAACAAGACGTTTAGCTTGGCTCAACAAGACGTTTAGCTTGGCTCAACAAGACGTTTAGCTTGGCTCAACAAGACGTTTCGGCTTCTACTTAGCAAGCCCCGTCTTGCTAAATAGGACAACCGCCACACCACCAATCAGGCGAAGCCAAGTAAGTCGGGTTTAGCGAAGCCGAAACCCATAAAGTTAATTAAAAATATCTTTTTATAAAAAATAAATCTTTATCATGAGGAAATTCTTAGGGCTGCTATTGTGCTACCTTGTCTGCTTGTGTGTACAGCTACAAGTACAGGCACAGCCATACGGCAACGAATGGATTAATTACTCCAAAACCTACTATAAAATACAAGTAGGACAAGAGGGTTTATACCGCATTCCGTTCTCTACGCTCCAAGCCGAAGGATTGGGCAGCAATGCTGGCTCAGGCTACAAAATGTTTACACGCGGGCAAGAAGTCCCGATTTATGTGACGACCAACGGCACATTTGGTACAAGCGACTATATTGAGTTTATAGGCGAAATCAACGACGGGTCGCAAGATGCCTCTTTGTACCAAAATCCCAGTTGGCAACTTAATCCCCACCGAAGTTTGTTTAGCGATACCAGTGCTTATTATTTGGTATGGGACAATACGGGCACGCCCAAACGCTATATCAACACCAACAACGATGTAAGTGCGCCGCCTGTGCCTGCCGAAACATTTTTTGTTCATACAATTACGTCTTCCTATCTCGAGGGGCACGCAGCAGGCAAACCTTTCCGCGTAGCAGGGGTTAATCACCGCTACCCCGACTTTGACGATGCCGAAGGTTTTGCCTCGCTCCAATTTGGCAACGGCACTTCCTCTGCTACTCCTTGGTTCCGCGATTTCACGCTATCTACTCCTGCCCGCTATACGGGAGCGGGTGCCCCCCGCGCCCACTTGGGTACCAAACTCGTAGGGCGAAACGATGAGTTTGACGTATTTGACCATATCGTAGAGATAATGGTCAATGGCACTCCCTATAATATTGTCACGTATAATGCCCACGACCAAGTATTGTTGTCCGATAGTATTTTCTTGGCAACAATGGCAGGTAACTCAACAGTTATCAGAGCGTCTGTGCCCGATACAGTAGATCATACCGATATTAATTCGGTGGCTTATTTGCGATTCAGCTACCCGCGTCGCTTTGATTTGGACAATGCCAATCGTTTTATGTTCCGCTTGGCAAATAGCCAACAGAAATATTTAGAAATAGAAAATTTCAATGGCGGCACTAGCTTTGTTCTCTATGACATGACTAACAACCTGCGCATCGTACCCGTGTTTGCTGACGGCAAATATAAAGTATTGTTGCCTGCGGGTGCGAACCCCGCACTGCCGCGTAAAATCTATTTGGCAAGCACTGCCTCGCCTTGTGCCATAGGTTGTACTTTTCCTTGTGTGCCGGCACAATGTGCTGCTTGGACTGTTGGCGACCTCAATGCTCGGCAGTTTACCAACTTCGGAACCGCCGCTAATCAAGGCGATTATATCATCGTGAGCAATGCCAAATTGCGCACGGGTGCTACCGACCGCGTGCAACAATTTGCCAACTACCGCGAGACCGTAGCAGGGGGCAGCCATAACGTAGTAGTTGCTGATATCGAAGACCTATACGACCAATTTGCCTACGGTATCCCGACTCACCCCAGGGCTGTGCGAGGCTTGGTCGATTATGCCTTTAATGTGTGGCCAGCCGACCCCGAATACTTGTTTCTCATCGGCAAATCGGTGCGCTATTCGGCTACTCGCACCTTCCCCGCTGCCCATAATGCCAATTTAGTGCCCAGTTGGGGCGACCCCGCCTCAGATAATATGTTGGGGGCTACCTCTACCGACTACTACCAACGCCTTGCGATAGGTCGCCTAAGCGCACTTACGCCTGCACACGTAAAGGCTTATTACGATAAAATCATAGAATACGAACTCGAAGAGCCTTGTACGCTTGTCGACCGCGCTTGGACCAAACGCTTTGCCCACGTAGCCAGCGGTTGGACAGGCAGCCAAACCAGCGAATTTCAGGACTTGCTCAACTCCCACTCGGCTGTTTGTGAAAATACCGAATTTCAGTGCCAACGTCACCAATTACAGCTATACGGGCACCCAGATCGCACCGCTCCCACTCAATTCGGACTTTACTAATGCCTATAATGCGGGCTACGCCATGGTATCGTTAATGGGGCACGCTACGGTAGATGGTTGGAGTTTTGGTATTGGTACTGATGCTACACCTTATAGCAATGAGGGCAAATATCCGTTTATGCTTGCGGGTTCGTGCTTTGTAGGCAATATTCACGAATATACGCCTACTGTCAATAACCCATCGATGGCAGAGAAATACGTTTTGGCAGACAATAAAGGAGCTATTGGTTATATGGGAACTGTGCAATTTGGCTTGCCTACCTATTTAGACCAATTCGCCACCCACCTTTACGAGCGTTTTTCTAACCTCAGCTATAACGAGCCTATGGGCTATTGTATGCTGAAATCGCTGCAACAATTGCACACCTCCGACGCAGCGGCTCCCGACTACAAAGGTCGCCGCATCACCACTCAAGAATATACCTTGGAGGGCGACCCTGCTGTTGTATTAGTGTCGAGTTTTACGCAACCCGATTATATTTTGGTCGACAACGCCACTTACAACAATGTTCAGGTATTTGCCCAACCAAGTAATATCGAAGTGACGGGCAACCCCGGTTCTGTGCCCGCAGGTACCACCTCGCTCGATTTTGTGATTACGGTCAATAATATTGGGCAAGCCGTAACGGGCAATATAAGTATTCGCATCGACCGACAGTTGGGACCTACCAGCGAAACAGCTGCCCAACAAACCGTAGTGGCTCCGCTGGGCGAAAGCACTTATACCCTTAGCGTACCCATCAGTTCGGGCGATATGAACGGCACTAATACCTTTACAATTACTGTAGATGCTAACAACGCCGTTATCGAAGGTTGCGAAAACAACAATACGGCAAGCGTACAACTCACCATTCAGGATTGTACGCCTCCTACGGTTACATTTGCGCCTGCTACCCAATATTGTACCAATACCAACCCTGTAACCCTAAGCGGTACTCCCGCCGGTGGTATTTTCTTGCTCAACGGCACGGAATTAGCAGGAAATAGCTTCGACCCCGACAATGCCGAATTAGGCAGCAATACGCTGACTTACCAATATACCGATGCTAATAATTGCGTTGGGCAAAGCACTACAAATATTACTGTGAACGCAGCACCCTCGACTCAAATAGCTACTACTACTTTGGCTATTTGTTTAGATGAAAGCGTCACGGTCAGCCCCGAAGCGTTTAGCTCGGCTGCTAATTATACTTGGAACTTCGGCGGCGGCACAGAAACTGCTACGGGTGGCAATCAAGAATACCAAGTATCTTGGGCTACACCTGGCACCAAAACCATTACACTCAATGCCACTACGGGCAATTGTGCTGCTAGTCCTACTACGATTGATGTAGTAGTAAGTGCGCCTTTGGCAGTACCTGCTATTACTTGCGGCAATACAACTACCAATAGTGTTACGTTCCAATGGAATGCCATACCTGGCGCAACGGGTTATATCCTCAACCAAGACGGCACCATTATTTCGCAAGTAGGCAACAGCTATACCGCGACTGGCTTAACTGTGGGCGAAACAGTATCGCTATCAGTTATTGCGCAGGGCGATGCTCCTTGCGGCAATAGCAATACCTCGCTGACCCAATCGTGTACCGCTCAAAACTGCGAAGTTATTACAGCTACGGTCGATAATATCGAAGCTATCTATTGCGCTAACGAACCTGCTTTTACCTTGGTAGGTTCGCCTGCCAATGGTTCGTTCTTGGTCGATGGTGTAGCGGCTACACAATTTAACCCTGCTGCTTTGGGCGCAGGTTCGCACACTATTGTGTATCAGGTAACACTCAACGGCGTTTGCCAATACACTTCTCAAACCTACCAAGCGACTATCTATAACTTGCCCGCGGTTCCTACTATCAGCGGCAATGCGATATTCTGCCAAGGTGGCGGCACCGAACTGACCGCAGAAGGCGATTATGAGACTTATTTGTGGAACACAGGCAATACAGCCCAAACCATCAGCGTTACAGATGGCGGCACGTATAGCGTAGTCGTAAGCAACGAAGGCGGCTTGGGCTGCTCGGCGAGTGCTGCACTTGATGTGACCGAATTAATCGAACCTAACCTCGAAATTACGGCTGCTAACAACGCCATAGTCTGCAACGGACAACCCCTAACCTTATTTGCTACGGCGGGTTATAGCTCGTACCAATGGGAAGGCGTATTTTCTAGTACCGAAACCGCTACGGTATTTAATGCGGGGGTTTATACGGTCAATATCGTTGATGCCAATGGCTGTACGGCTTCTGAAAGCATCACCGTAACCGAAAATACAATTACGCCTATCTCTTTGCAACTGAATGGCGCACCCGCACCCGGTACAGCTACCCTCTGCGGTGGTAGTGCTTTGTTAGATGCAGGCAGTGGCTACCAAACTTATTTATGGTCAACTGGCGAAACGACACAAACCATTACTACTACTACACAAGGTAATTATAGCGTGACGGTGACGAACCAGAACAATTGTAGCGACGATGTTGCCATACTTATCATATTTGGCACTGCCTTGCAACCCGAAATTACAGGCGACGCTACCATTTGTCCTGGCGAAACAGTTAGCTTAGATGCAGGCGACGAATATGCCAACTATGCTTGGAGCAACAGCAGTACTACGGCGAGTATCACGGTATCAAGCCCTGGTACGTATAGCGTAACCGTAAGCGACGCAGCAGGCTGCACAGGCACCGATAGTTTCTTAGTCGTAGAGGACGAAGCCGCTATTCCGACCGCTGATTTTGCTATCGGTAGTTCGGGATTGTGCTTAGGCGAAACCCTGCAACTCACCAACCAATCGACCAATGCGGGTAGTAGTACTTGGACAATTACCAATACTATCACGGGCACTATACAAACCAGCAGTGATAATAACCCCAGTATTGCCCTCACCGAAGCAGGCGTTTATACCATTACCCTCGAAGTGCAAGCGGCTTGTGGCAATGCTACCGACGAGTTGAGCCGTACCGAAAGCGTAACAGTAAGCGACGGACCAGATATTACTATAATTGCCAACTTCGGCGAAATTTGCCCTGGCGACCCCGTAGAACTCACTTCGCAAGGCACCGCCAACCTGTCCGTAGCGTGGCTCGTAGGCACAACGGTAGTGGGCAACCAACCAACCTTAGCCGTAACGCCTATGGAAACGACAATTTATACGCTTACTGCAACCGATGCTATCGGGTGTTTGGCAAGCGATACTGCCGAAGTGAAAGTAGCAGATGCCTGCGAATTGCCTACCGTCATTACGCCCAATGGCGATGGTTATAATGATACTTGGCAAATACCCCAAGCTAATCTGCTTGATGTCAAAATAGATGTAGAGATATACAATCGCTGGGGTCAGTTGGTATATAATCGCCAATCTTATAGCAACGGAAGCGCGTTTGCAGGACAGAACAACGATGGCGGCGACCTCACGCATGGTACCTATTATTTCGTTATTCGATTTAGCGATGCTACACAACCTCTATCGGGCAACCTCACCATTGTGCGCTAAAACAAATCATTATCGAACAATAGACCTTATAAGTACGCTACTTCTATAAGGTCTGTTGCCGATAAATCAATACATCTCTATGTTTTTTATTCGTTATCCATCAATTGTCTATACAATAATGAAAAAAATATTCCTTGCTGCCGCTCTCTTATTTGTTGTGGCAACAGAAACGCTGCAAGCGCAGCAAATATTTCAATTGAGCCAATATATGCTCAACGACTTTGCCTATAACCCCGCCGTAGCAGGCAGCCGCGATAATTTTATCACCAAAGCCGGTTTCCGCAAGCAATGGACAGGTATAGAAGGTGCGCCCACAACAGTATATGCAGGTATACATGGCAATTTGAGCCAGAAAAAATCTGCGGGTATTGGGGCATTGCTATTCAGCGATGTCACTGGTCCCACACGTCGTTTGGGCGTACAGTTGGCTTATGCCTATCATTTGCCCCTCAATTTGGAAGGTACTACGACCTTGGGTTTTGGTATCAGCGGCATCTTGGGGCAGGCAGCTATCAATTTTAGCGATTTGGTCATTGATGATGCAGGCGACCCGCAATTGGGCAATGGTTCGCAAAGCAAATTTGGCGGCGATGCCAATTTTGGGGTTTATTTGCGCAGCACTAACTATTCGGTTGGCTTGGCAGCTAACCAATTATTTGCCAGCAAATTTAATTTCTTGGGCAACGACGAAGCAAATATCCAAAATGCCCGCCACTTTTACCTAATGGGTAATTATCGGTTCGACCTCAATGAAAAATTTGGTTTAGAGCCTGGATTGTTGCTCAAAATTGGCCAAGGAGCTAATCCCCATGGCGGAAATCAATGCCCGCGCTATTTATGACCGACAATATTGGGCAGGTTTGTCGTATCGTACCGAAGACGCATTAGCTATCATGTTGGGTATACAACTCAACAACGGCTTTAATGTCGCATATTCTTACGACCTCACAACATCGGGTTTAAATGCAGTTAGTAATGGTGCCCACGAGATTACGCTGGGCTATGATTTTAGCATTTTTAAATAGACCCGCAAGCCAAATTTTTTTAGACCCGACTTACACCAAAGCACTACTGCCGCTATACCTAATTTATTGGGCATAGCGGCAGTTTGTTATAGGTAGTATTGTCGTGTAAGCAGGGCGGCGCATAGCCTAAGCCTATTTTGGTATAATGGCATTCTATAACCTGCGATTTAAATCGTGGGCAAGTTGGGTTTATTTTTTAGGACAACTGAAATTCGGGCAGCCTTATGAGATGGTTGAATAGGTTTATCATTTGTATGCCTGCTTCGGGCCAATCCAGATTCCAGTAGTTTTGGGTAAAATAGTTTTCGGGTATTTCGCCCTTGAATACTTCGGTGGCGGTGTCGTATGCGTTGGGGTCGTACATGCCATTGGGCATAAAGAAGTCAATTACGCTTTGTACGACATAAGCCGCGTCGCTGCTGTCGCCCGATAGGTTGCGGGCAAGTTCGACCAGCGCATCGGTATAGGCGGTATTGGTTTGGTTGGCTAATAGGTAATCGCCCAATACATCCCACCGTTTTGTCAGTTGTGTTTCGTTAATCCAAGTGCGGTGTCCTGCCCAGCCTGCTACATCGATAGGTGTAAACAGCGATTGACCCATTGAAGTAAGATAGGCACGCATTGCGTCGATGACGGTAGTATCGGTGGGTACTTCGGTTTGGTGCAAAAACCCGACGAGTAGCTCGACAGGGCTTTTGATATTGATGCCGATGGTGGTATCGTCCAAGAAATGCTCGCTTTTAAACAGTTGGCGCAATACGGGGGCTATTTCAAAATTATTGGCGATAAATGTGCCCGCCAGTGCCGTCACGATTGTTTCGTCGGGTGTGGCATAGACAAAATGGCGGTATAATTTTTGGCAGATATGGTGGGCTATTTCGGTAGAGCGTTGGGTGAATAGGATATTATGTAGGTCGTCGTAGTTCCAAGCCCCTGTTTGCCCAAAGATGGTTTTGTTGTTCGTATCAAATCGGGTGCTATCGAAATATGGGGCTACGCATGAGCTGGACGTGGCTCGCCAGCCCGTGAGTGCTTTGGCGGCTTGTTGTATGTCGGTTTCGGTATAGTTGTTGTCTGCGCCTAATGTAAATAGCTCAAACAATTCGCGGGCATAGTTTTCGTTAGGGCTATTTTTGGTGCTTTGCGCTCCATTGAGGTATAATAGCATTGCCCCCGATTTGCCTATTTGTTCGGTAAAGGTTTTAAAATTGCCCAGAGCATATTGTTGTAATAAGTGGTGGTATTCGTATAAATAAGCCGAGCAATCGTAAACGTCCCATTCGGTTACGAAATGGTTGTGCCAAAATAGGGCTAACCGCTCGCGCAAAGCCGTTGGCTATCATATCGTTTATCCACTGCCGCGACCATTCGTAGAGGTGGTCGCGCGATTCGGCGGTGAAGTCGGTATAGTTGTCAATGGGGCTTCGTGTCCAGTTATACCAAACAGGAGCGGCAGCCGTGGGCATACTGATAGCGGTATCGATGAGGCTATCTATTAGCGCACTTGGCGATAGACTGAGGGCTGCTGTTAGTTGGCTATGAGTAGCTCCAAAACCTAAACGCCGATAGATATGTGTTACTCGTTGTTTGTTCCAGGGGCGTTGTGCGCTGGGTATATATGGGTTTATAGTACCGTTGATGCAGGTCATAGTAATGGCAAAGTGTGATGGTGAGTGTATATGCCTCAGAAGGTTTATGCCAATTTGACGGGTGGCTGCATGACCGTGCCGCATTGTTGGCAGGTGCGTAGTTGTTCTGAGTCATAAAATTGCTGCAAGACCACAGGCAATTGCTGTTCTATGTCGGTTAGCGTAAACTCGGTTTGGTGCAAGGGCTGGTGGCATTGTTCGCAAAACCACATGCAGCTATCCTTTTCTTTGGGGGCGCGGTAACGCTCTATCACCAGACCCACCGTATTGGCGGGGCGTTGGGGCGAGTGGGGCACGTGAGGCGGCAACAAGAACATTTCGCCTTGTCGTATGGGTATGTCCACGGGTTTGCCGTCTTCGATGATTTTTACTACTATGTCGCCTTCTATTTGATAGAATAGCTCTTCGCCGTCTTCGTAGTGGTAATCTTTGCGGGCGTTGGGTCCGCCTACTATCATGACGATAAAATCATCGTTTTGGATATAAACTTGTTTGTTGCCCACAGGTGGTTTTAGCAAGTCGCGGTGGTCGTCTACCCATTTTTGGAGGTTAAATGCACGCTGTATCATGGCGGTAATGGTATGGTATATTTAGGTGTGAATGGTATTTTTTTTATGGGATTGGGAGGGTGTTTGTTACGGTGTTTCTTTCATCAACTGTTTGATATATTTGACGGGAGCCGAGCCATAGCTCAAAAATTGTTCGTGGAAGGCTTTTAGGTTAAATGCTTCGCCTTGTTGTTGTCGGAGGCTTTCGCGGAGGTCATAAATTTCGCGGAATCCTGAAAAATAGCTGCACAATTGTACTTGCGAGAGGGTAGCTCTGCGCCATTTTTCTCCGGCTTCGGCACTTTGCTGAAATGCTTCGCGGACGAGTAAGTCGTTTACTTGTTTTTCGGAATAATTTAGGACATGAATGCCGTAGTCTAAGATAGTATTGCAAGTACTGCGCAGGTTCCATTTGTAGTACATCAGCCACATTTCGGGTTCGTTATTGCCGTAGCCTTGTTCGAGCATCATGCGCTCGCCATATACCGCCCAGCCCTCTATCATTGCGCCGTTGCCTAAGATAGCTTTTATCAGGCTGGGCGAATTATTGCTATAAACCAATTGTGTGTAGTGTCCTAGGATAGCTTCGTGTATATTTAGGATTTGCAGGATATAGTGGTTATACTCGCGCAGATAGCTCTCTGCTTTTTGGGGTGTATAGCCGTCTAAGGGAGTAACGTTATAAAAAGTAGGTGCGTTTTTGTCATAGGGTCCGGGCGAAGAGATACTTGCTCCTGCTACGCCGCGCATAAACAAGGGAGTTTCGCGCACTTCTAAGGGTTTTGTTGGGTCTATATATATGAGTTGATGCTCGGTGATGAAGCGCGATAGTTCGGGTATTTGTTGTCGTATGGCTGCTACGAAATTATTGGGCTGTACGTGTTTTTCCGAGATTTTGTCAATCAGCAATTTTATCATTTCTAAATCGTCGTCGGGTTTAGGCATTTTGCCCATGTGTTTAGCCCAAATTTCGTGGCTAATTTTTTTCATTTTCTCGTGCAAATCTCGTTTGTGTTCTAATGCTTTATTAAACATCTGTTCGGCACTATAATCCGACACGATGTCATAGGCAAATTTTCGGCTAAACAAGTCTTTGCCAATTCTAAAACTGCGAAATGCCTTGTCCGCACCTTGCTTTTTGCCGTCGGCTAATATTTTTTGTAGGTGTGCTATATAGTTTTTTACGGCGGCACGGCTCGAATCGACGCGCGACATATAGCCTTGGCGTAGGTCGGCTGCAAGCGGGGCTTTTTTGATTGAATCGGTCAGCATGTCGAAGACGCTCAACGCGCCTTCGTTTTGTAGAATGCCCAATTCGGTATGTTCTTGGGTGGGTTGGCGCAAATTGGCTTTTGCGGCGGCATAATAAGCGGTCGTTTGGGTCAAACGTTGGTTGATATGCGCCAATCTTTCGGGCAGTGGTGCATAGTCAGCTTCGAGCAGCGTATTGAGCGTATTGGCTACGTTATAATTAGAGGGGTCCCACTCGTAGCTCCTAAATTCGTTGGTATACCAGATGTTTGCTTCCAATTGGTTGCGCATCATCAGGCGGTCGGTTTGGTTGGGCACAGACAGCGTGCCGTCAAAGGCTGCTAACGAGTCTAAGTATTGTTGGGCAAAAACGAGTCCGCGCTGCCTTGTCGCTTCGTCGGGTAGGCTCACGCGGTCGGCATATCGATAATAGCCCACCCCGGCAGCCCATTCGGGGTTTTCTGCCCAGAGTGCGTCTATAAATCGCGCTTTGAATGCCTCAAATTTAGCATCTTGATTGGCTTTGTTGTTAGGGTTATGGTTGTTGCCATTTGATTGGCAAGCCGACATCAATCCATTGCCGAGGGCAAGTACTAATAATAACCATAAGGGATATCGCATACAATTAGGTCTCCTCTCCATAAGTGCGGCAAATGTACGGAATATTGCCCAAAAAAACACTCCATCTACACAACTTTGGCGTTTGTATGCTTATTGTGTGGGTCTAATCTGCATTTTTGGGTATGACTACTCTAAACGTCGTTCCTTTTTCGGGAATTGATTCTTGGACAAAAATTTTGCCTTTGTGGTAGTCTTGTATGATGCGTTTGGATAGCGACAAGCCCAAGCCCCAACCGCGTTTTTTGGTACTGAATCCAGGCTCAAAAATGGTATTAAACTGTGATTTGGCGATGCCTCTGCCCGTATCGTTCACCTCTATTGTTATTTGTTTGCCTTCGTCTAAGATGCGCACTGCTATTGTTCCTGTATTTTCCATCGCATCTAAGGCGTTTTTGAGTAAGTTTTCTATCACCCAATCGAATAATGTAGGGCTTACGGGTGCCATCACTTGGGGGTGGCTGCTCTCAAATTGGAATTGTATTTTGGCAGATGCCCGGCGTTTGACGTATTCGGTTACTTTGCGTACTTCTTCTACAATGTCGGCGAGTTCTAATCGGGGTTCGGAGCCTATTTTAGAAAAACGGTCGGCTATCAGTTTTAGGCGCATCACGTCTTTTTCTATTTCCTCGCCTATCATCCGCGATTGCCCGCTGGGGTCGTCTTGAAATTTCAGTATTTCGACCCATGCTATCATCGACGACAAGGGCGTGCCTAATTGGTGGGCGGTTTCTTTTGCCATACCCAGCCATACCTTGTTTTGTTCTGAACGCCGCGATATACTGAACATCGTGTAAGCACCTATAATAAACATTCCTATAATACCGAATTGAATATATGGGTATATTTTTAGCTGGCTCAATAAAAATGAATCTGTGCGATAAATATACACAAAGTTACTAACGTCTGTTGTGTCGCCATGATAAAATTTGGGCAACTTGATTTCGACGGGCGGATAATCATCTTTCATCGATTCGAAATATTTTTTCAGTTGCGGCGTATCGATTATGCCCAAGCTATCATTGGTAGTATTACGGGCAGCCACGATGTTTTTTTGGGCATCAGTAAGTATGACAGGAATATTGGTATTGCCCTGGACAATGTCGAGCAAAAACTCCATCTCCGAATCGTTAGACATGGGCGCACTTTCCATGAGGCGAGTTAGCACCTCCACATCGATTTTGCCGTTTGGAGCATTTTCTTGGACTATCTGTTTCAATAAATCGACATCTATGCGATTAGACGAAAGTGCTGCACTATGGACTCTTTGCTGTGCTGTAGCCCATACTTTTACCTTTTTGCGCTCCTCCTCCATCAATTGCTGCGCTAGAATATAGTTGTATATCAATGATGCCGCAACGATGAACAAGCCGACTATTAACAAGGCCACTTTCCAACGGTCTTTGCGCGAATAGATGTTTTGGGTAGCGGTTCGGTTGCGCTGCTGTATAACGCCTGATGTACTCATAGATGAGTGGTGAGTTTTGGGTTGCTATTTGGTAAGTTGTTGGTTTCTATTGAGCAGCGAGCTTCTATTTTAGATAGATGTTTTGTTTTGGGAAAAGCCTTGCTTAGTATTTAATACGCCCAAATCCTTTAATTATTGCGCAAAAAGCCGTACTTTTGTTGCTCGTTGGCGGGTTGTCCGCCTTTGTGCCTTATCCTTTATCTACCTTTCATGGAGCAGTCTTTATTGTGCAGAGTAGAGCAGTCGCTCGATACCATTCGCCCACATTTGCGTTCTGACGGCGGCGATATTGAAATTGTGGGCATCACCGACGACTATATTTTGCAAGTGCGTTGGTTGGGGGCTTGTTTGTCGTGCCCGATGAGTTTTATGACTATGCGAGCAGGTATCGAACAAGCCGTCCGGATGGCTGTGCCCGAAATAGTAGCAGTCGAAGCCGTTTCGGAGTCGCCAATATACTAAACCCGTAGCTATTTAGGGCATGGGGTTTTGAGCTATGTCTATCTGATAAGGCGTGATATCGTTGCATATCCGATTAGAAATAGCTATTCTTCCTACAAGGCTAAATAGTTACCTAAACCCTTATCTATGTGCGAATAAGCGCGGGCGTTTATTTAAATCGTATTGCTTTGATGGGTTGTATGCGTGTGACGAGGAACGAAGGAATGAGAAGCACCACAATACTCATCAACAAGGTGCCCATATTGAGCCACCACAGCAATTGCCAATCAATTTCGACGGGGGCGGTATGTATATAATACGACTCTTCGTCAAGCGTGATAAAACCAAATTGGTACTGCAACCAACACAAGCCCAAGCCGATGGCATTGCCTATCAAAATGCCTGTTCCGACTATTAGGGCAGCGTTGCACAAAAAAATGGTGCGTATCGCTTCGTTATTTGCGCCCAGTGCTTTGAGTATTCCAATCATATTGGTTCGTTCTAATATTAATATTATCAACGCAGTTGCCATATTGATAAGTGCTACAAACAGCATCAAACCCACGATGAGTTGTTCGTTGGTATTTTGAAGGGCTAACCATTCAAAAATATTGGGGTTGATTTCTTTCATGCTTTGCACTTTTATCTCGGTATTGCTCATATTATCGTTGATATACTGCGTCATGTCGTCTAATCGGTTCATGTCGTGCAGCACTACCTCGAAACCGCCTATTTGTTGGTCTGTCCAGCCGTTTAGTTTTTGTATATGGCGTATATCGACTATGGCATATTGCTCGTCGTATTCTTCTAATCCCGTATGGTAGATACCTGTGACTGTAAACTTGCGGGCACGGGGTTTTTCTTGCACAAAATAGACAATTAGGCTGCTATCCATGCCTAAGTGCAAGCGTTTGGCGGTTGTTTCGGATATAATAATGCCGTTCGATTTGGTGCTATCGGCAAGGTGCAGCGAGTCGCCTTGTTGCAAAAAGCGCGAGAAACCGCGCCAATCAAAATCGGGACCTATGCCTTTTAGCATGATACCCTCTATATCGTTGTCGGTTTTGATAATACCCGCTTTTCGGGCATATCGCTGTATGTGGGCTACTTCGGGCAGTGCTTTCAAGGAAGCATAAAAATCTTGTTGGGCACTGATGGGGCTTAGGTCTTCGTAAGAATAGTTGAGGTCGTAGGCAGATAAGTGTATATGCCCCCAAAACCCAAATATTTTGCGGCTAATTTCTTGCTGAAAACCATTGACCGTAGCCGTTGTAACGACCATAACAGCGATAGACAAGGCTACCGCCACCACCGCCACGCGGATAATGAGTGCCGATAGATTGCGCTTTTCGCTAAATGCTATGTGCCGAACAATATAGGCAGCAAATTGTAACATAGGGCAAAGGTACGTATTTTGTGCTAATGATAGTACGCTGGCAATGCCTTTTATTACAAACGTAGCCATGCAATATTTGTTGCCGTGCTTGTTTATATTCGGGCTATATGCCGTATCTTTGCATTCTATTACCCCACCTATTTTATACCCTTTTTTCAATCTCTACTCTATGCGTACTCTATTGACCAACCTAAGCATGGCACTTTTGGGCGGTTTGATTGCCCTTGTCTTATACCAACAATTTGACAAAAGTAGTGCCCACCCCTTGTTCTCCGAAGCCCACGCAATAGGCAATACCGCCCTTAGCCTGCCACTTGCCGACTTTACAGCAGTAGCCGAACAAGCTATGCCCTCTGCGGTGCACATCAAAACAAAGGTATATCGGCGCAACCCTTACCAAGACCTCGACAATTTTTGGAATTTCTGGGGCAACCCGCACCAAAACCGACCACAACAACCCCAAGAACCCGTACAAAAACAGGAATTTGGTTCGGGATCCGGGGTTATCATTAGTAGCGATGGCTATATCGTCACTAATAACCACGTCATCGAAGGAGCAGACGAAATCGAAGTTGTGCTACACGACAAGCGCGTATTGAAAGCCCTCGTGCGCGGCACCGACCCCTCGACCGATTTAGCCGTCCTGAAAATAAATGCCCCTAACCTGACGGCTATCGACTTTGGCAATTCGGACAATACCAAAGTAGGAGAATGGGTAATGGCCGTAGGCAATCCGTTCAAATTGGCATCTACCGTTACGACGGGCATTATTAGTGCTAAGGCTCGCAATATCGGCATTCTGGAAAATAATTGGGCTATCGAATCGTTTTTGCAGACCGATGCAGCCGTTAATCCGGGCAACAGCGGCGGCGCACTCATCAACCTCAAAGGCGAACTCATAGTCATCAATACCGCTATTGCTACGCCTACGGGCACCTACGCGGGCTATTCGTTTGCTATTCCTGCCAATATTGTCAAAAAAGTAGCGGGCGACCTCATCGAAAATGGGCAGGTCAAACGCGCTTTCTTAGGCGTATCGCTCGTAGAAGTAGATAGCGATGTAGCTGCCCAGCTCAAATTGTCAAGAATAGAAGGCGTATATATCTCTAAAATGTCGCCCAATGGTGCGGCATACCTCGCCGGTATTCGTCCTGGCGATATTATATTACAAATAGATAATAAAGCCGTCAATAGCACGTCTGAAACTTTGGGCGTTATTGGGCAATTTCACCCCAACGACGAAGTAGAAGTAATGGTGAAGCGCAGCGAAAAACCCATCTCTTTCAAAGTGCGCTTGCAAGGCGAATAAACAAATACGTTCTATTGCTCTACTAAACTATCCCAAGCCCCAGCCTGCTCCTACGCCGAAATAAGGAGTACTTATTATCATGCCCCTAAAAGTTTATACATCTTCTGCCGGTTCGGGCAAGACCTATACCTTAGTGCGCGAATACTTGCTCATCGTACTCGCCAATCCATACTCGTATCGGCATATTTTAGCCATTACATTTACGAACAAGGCTACCGACGAAATGAAATCGCGCATTGTAGAGGCATTAGCGCGATTGGCAGCCTATACCGAAGGCAGCAGCGACGACCCCAAAACCGCCCAATTAGCCCGCGATTTATTGGGCGAGCTGCGGCATAAGGGTATTACCGCCCCAGTTCTGCAGCAAAACGCCCAAAAAGCACTTTACCTCGTCTTGCATCATTACGGCGAATTTAGCGTAAGTACGATTGACAGCTTTTTCAAAAAATATTGCGCCATTATGCCAAAGAACTCAAAATACCCATTCGGTACGAATTGGAAATGTCGCCCAATATGCCATAGAGCAAGTAGTAGCGCGGCTGATGACCGAAATAGGCAAATCGGAAGGATTGACAGATTGGCTCGAAAGATATACTTTTGCCCAAATGGACGATGAAAAGGGCTGGAATATAGAAAGAAACATGGCAGAATTAGGCAAAGAAATTTTTAAAGAACATATATGGGATAAAGTAGCCGAAAATGACCGCCATTTTGTGAACGAAACCACTACGCCAGACATGGACGATATTGCGGCGGCGACTGATGAGGCAATTAGCGATATTTCGACCGCTATCGGCGATGAATGGGCGGAAGATGACAATGCGTTGCCCGCGCCCGCCATACCCGCCGACCGCTACGAAACCCTGCGGCATTTGGTAATGCAATTGCAACATATCAAACGCGAGGTAGTGCAAACTATGAACCAATATGTCGATGATGCACACGCTTTAATTGCCCGCTATGGCTTAAAACCCGATAATTTTAAAAGTGGCTGTTTTACTTGGTTTGCCAAAATTAAAGAAAAGACTACGAATACAAGTCAAAAACCTTAGACAAAATATTGGGCAGCGACACAAAAGAATGGCGCACCCAAAAAAGCGAACACCGCGACAAGATAGACCAAGCCGTAGCCGAGGGTTTGCAAGATTTATTGTGCGAGTCGGTGGCTTATTATCATAGCGAAAGAACGCGCTACCTCACAGCTATTGAAGCACTCAAAAGCATTTATAGCTACGGTATCTTAGGTGATGTACACGAAAAATTAAAAGATTATCGCAGCGAGAACAATACGATGCTCATGGCAGATGTTACCAACTTGCTACGAGCCATTATTTCTAAGGACGACGCGCCATTTATCTTTGAAAAAGTAGGCACTACCTACCAACATCTTTTAGTAGACGAATTTCAGGATACTTCCGATTTTCAATGGCTCAACTTGCTGCCTTTGGTGCGCAATTCGTTGGGTACAGAACAAAATGTATTGGTAGTAGGCGATGCTAAACAAAGTATTTACCGTTGGCGAGGCGGCAATATGAAACTATTGCTCAACGATATTCGCGAGCAATTATTGGCGTTTTTTGATGCCCAAACCGAACAAAACTTAGCCAATAACTACCGCAGTCATGCCCGTATTATTGAGTTCAATAATGCTTTTTTTACTACTGCAGCCCAAACTTTTGCCGAACAAAGCGGATTGCCCGACGACGCGCTACACGACCTACGCCGCGCCTACGATACTGTGCAGCAAGGCATTGTCAAGTCGCAAGGGGGTTATGTCGAAATAGCATTTATGGAGGGCGAAGATAAGGATACCGACCAAAGCGATGACCCCAGCGATACGGATATTGCCACGCTTATAGGAAAAGGCACTACCAAAACTTGGCAGCAAGCAGCCGCCAATTACCTGCTAACAATTATCGAACAAGCCCAACAAGACGGATTTGCGTATAGCGACATCGCCATTCTTGTCCGTGGCAATGTCGAAGGCAGTCAAATAGCCCAACTTTTAGCCGCCCGCCACATTCGCGTCATATCGTCCGAATCGCTGCTACTCAATACCTCGCCCAAAGTGCAATTGCTGCTTAGTGCCTTGCATCTTATTGCCGACCGCCGCAACCATATTGCCCGCGCCGAGCCAATTGTCAATTATTGCCAATTGTTTCCAACACACTCGACCATACTAATTATAGCTACCACCAGCTGTGCACCGACCACCGACACTACCTCAACCAACTTATTGCGGCGCACCAAGCCGACCAGCCCGCACCCGACGATTGCCCTACCTTGCTCGACCAACTCTTGCCCGAAGCGTTTAGTGCACATTTAGACGATTTTGCCGCACTAAACCTATACGACTGCATCGAATCGCTATTGCAAGCACTCGGACTAACCGCACAAGCCGATGCCTATTTACAGCGTTTCCAAGACCTTGCATTAACGCATACCTTGCGCAAAAATTCAGACCTACGCACGTTTTTGGCTTGGTGGAAAGACCACGAAAACGATTCGGATACCTCTATCGTAGTGCCCAAAGGCGAAAACGCTATTACTATAATGACTATTCACAAAGCAAAAGGCTTAGAATTTCCGATAGTTATTTTGCCGCTATGCCAATGGAAATTGTCTCCTAAGAGTAGCCAAACTATATGGGCTGCTACCACACAAGCCCCTTTTGACCAATTTAGCACCTTACCCCTTAAACACGGCAAGATACTCAACGATACTTTCTTTGCCCATGCCTATCAGCGCGAAAACGCAATGACCCTCATCGACAACCTCAATGTGTTGTACGTAGCCTTTACACGACCCACCCAAAGGCTCTATGTCATGACACAAGCAGAAAAAAAACCAAGTAACTCACTCGCTTTTATTTCAAAACTACTATACGATACGCTGCGATATTTTGCCTATGCCGAACAATTTGACATCAAAAGTGGTATCTTTGCGCACGGAAAACCCGATGCACCCACCCACAAAACCGCCGAAAATACAACTGCCGAGACCCTCCAATATCCCATCAGCCGCAATTATACCCAAGCCGTAGCTGTCCGCAACGACGAACAACGCTACGCCGCCCTATTAGACCCCCGACAAGCCGAAGCCATCAGAATAGGCAGAAAAGCACACTTAGTGTTGGAAAAATTGAAACGCCCGCAAGATATAGACAAAACCCTGCGACAACTGCAAACCAAAGGACTTATCGACGAAGCCGACATAAGTGCCGTACATAAGCGCGTCAGTGCCTTGTTCGACGAGCCAAAGGTGCGCGAATGGTTCGACCCACAACTATGGGACGAAATATTATGCGAACAAACGATATTGAAAGAAAAATCGCGCCGCATACCCGACCGCATCTTGCTAAAAGGAAAAAAAGCGATACTTATTGACTATAAAACAGGCAAGCGCAACGACGAGAAATATAGCAGGCAATTGAACCACTATGCCCAATGGCTAAAAGGCGTAGGCTACACCGTAACCGAAAAATACCTATTATATATTGGCGAACAAGAAACAGAAATTATACAAATCATTAGTGATTAGTGGTTAATGATTAGTGGTTAATGATTAGTGGTTAATGATTAGTGGTTAATGATTAGTGGTTAATGATTAGTGGTTAATGATTAGTGGTTAATGATTAGTGGTTAATGATTAGTGGTTAATGATTAGTGGTTAATGATTAGTGGTTAATGATTAGTGGTCTGTGTTTTAAATTTCGGTAAATGCTGTTTTGTAGCAAGGTCGCAAGGATGATGTTTCCGTTAATTTTTTACTCAAAATTAGAAACCACTAATAGAAAGACCGGCAATAACCGTTTTTTAAGCCCCTTCGGGGCGACATCCTAATAGAAAACAAAGGCGACCTAGCGACAAAAGCCCCTTCGGGGCGATATCCTAATGGTTTGTGTTTTAAATTTCGGTCATAAATTTTGGTAAATGCTGTTTTGTAGCAAGGTCGCGACCGAGATGTTCGCGTTATTTTTTTTACTGAAAACAAAAAAATCAAACTAATAGTTACCGCGATTCTTTGCCTTGTGCCGCATCAATTATACGGCTAAAAAATACAATTGCGCCATACCATTTTTACTTATCAACCACCACCATCACCATGCCCCAAATCTTATTTACCGACCTCGCCCCCGCACCTATCGGACCTTACAGCCAGGCTGTTTGGGCGGGCAATATGCTGTTTATCTCCGGACAAATAGCCATCGACCCTAAAAGTAACCACTTAGTAACTGATAATATCATCGACGAAACCGAGCAAGTGATGAAAAACCTACAAGCCATACTTGCCGAAGCAGGATTGACGTTTGACGACGTAGTAAAAACGGGTATCTTTTTGCGCACTATGGACAATTTTGTAGCCGTCAATGGCGTGTATGGCGCATATTTCCCGAACGGCTATGCACCCGCCCGCGAAACCGTAGCCGTAGCAGGTTTGCCTAAAAATGTCAATGTCGAAATTTCGATGGTGGCTTATCGCCAATAACAACCATATTTCACGCTTATTAGCTACCTTTGCAACCAAGCACTTACTACCAAACAACCACTAAAATATGAAAGATAAAATAGCACTTTGGGGCACCGACGAACACGATAATGATGTGCTAATCGCCTTGCGATTGCGCGTGAACGACAATTGTGTAGATATATGGACATTTCCAAAAAATAAAATAGACCACCATATTGCCGAAGCGATGGTGAGGGAATGGGATAAAATAGACCCCGACAACCTACCACAGCCCCACAACCACCTCATACAAGATATGGGGCAGCCCAGCCTATTGCCCGACCACCTGCGCACTGCCGATACCGATATAATAAGCCGTACCGAGAAGGAATGGTTCGTGCGTGTGCTATCGACCAAATTGAAAGCAAAACTAATTGCTGAAATAGAGCAATTGCAAGCCCAAACCGACGCATTGAACGACTACGACAAAGATGTATGGGACTTAGTGCAAAGCTATTGGACAAAAGTCGGGCTACACTTCCAATCGCGTGACCTAAACCGCGAAGATGCAGGCATACTGCGCGACCGCCTAAATGCTTGTTTTAACAAACTAAAATCGTTGCGCAAAGAAGATAATAGTAGACACGACCAAGAGGCGAAAGCTAATGCTAATGCCTTGAATGCCGAATTGGCTAAATTATCTGCACAAATTGCCCAAAAAAATGCTAATATCAAGAACGTGTTCGAACAATTAAAAAAATTGCAAGAACGCGCCATACAAGTACGCCTCACCAAAGACCAACGCAACGAATTGCGCGACCAGATAGACCATGCTTTTGAAGCCATACGAAACGCACGCAAACAGTCGCGCCACGATTACTATCAGAATCGCATAACGGGATTGAAAGACGTAATCGCAAAAATGGAGAAATCAATTGCCTATGATGAAAAAGAACTTAAATTCCAACAAAGTCGCTTCCACCAAATGAGTGGGCAATTAGAAATACAATTGCGCGAAGCCAAAATGCAACTTACCCAATCGCAATTGGCGGGCAAAGTCGAGAAACTGAACGAAATGCGCACTACGCTCAACCAAGTGCTTGCCGAGATGGAGCGCGAAGCCAAACGCGACGAAACCGCCAAAGCTAAGGAATACAAAGAAACCAAAAAGCAAAAACTGAAACCCGAAGCCCTGCCCGATAAAGACATTGCCGACCTAAACGAAGAGGTAGCCCAAAATAATGCTACCGAAACAACAGCATCTGACAACAGCGATGACCACGCTTAGACGGTGCGTTACTTGTTTAAGTGCGGCTGTGCGTATTTATGCTACAAAGCCTTGCGCCAAAGCATCATGATTAGAACAGGGCAAAATGTCGCGTTAGTTACAATAAAAAAAACGCCGCTATCCTCCGTCTGAAGAAACGAGCATAGCGGCGTTTGATGATAAATAAATAATACAATGCCTATTATTCGTCGTCCAAGTCAGCACCTACGCCCTCGCCGCGTTTGCGCTTGCCGTTGGGCTGCGAAACAACTTTCCAAATCAGAGATGAAATATTTTTGTCTTGGTTGTTGAACCTAAATTCCAACTCTTTCAAATAAAGATAAGCATATTGAGGACGAATACCGTAAAACTTGATTAACTTTGTCTTGGCATAATTATAGAAAAACTGTGCGCTGCGTGCGTCTTCCGACTCTACCATCTCTGGATTAAGCGCGTTGGCTATGGGCATATCTTCGGGCGCGATATGAACCTTACCTTGATAAGCCATCATATAATAGGCCAACGTATCGTCTTCGGGCAGTAGGTTGAGACCTGTGTTTTTGTTCCAGCACAAACGGTAAAAATCGGCACCACTTTCGGCATAATAGTCCTTAAAATTCTGCTCCTCGTGCTGCGCTATCATCTCGCGAATGATGCGGTAATATTTATTGACCGTATTGCGGTGAATCTTAAGTTTGTTCGCCGTGTCAATGGCTGTCAGTTCGGCAGCAAAGCAATTGACGATTTTTTTGATGCGTTGCTTACTTAGACTGTTAATTTTCATGAGAAATTGTGGGGGGGATTAGTATGAGGTGAAATATATGGGGGTGGGGTTGCGTACTAAAAATGATATTGACTTTATGCAAGTCATCTTATTATAGCACGCCTCAAAGGTAGCTATTTTTTTATTGTTATTTTACTTTGTCGTGACATTTTTTTTAAAAAAAACGAAACATAAGAAATGCGAAAAACCTTAATGCATTAAAGTCCTTTGTCCATAAGCCTTTCAAAAATCAAAATTGCTATTTATCTATTTATAGGATATGGGCAACTTGATTATCTCCTGACAATGCCTCCGCCGCATCATGTGCTTATAACATGCTCAGATAACCATTTTAGACCTTTCAAATTTTACATTATGAGACTCAGTATATTTGTTAATATTATTTTGTATTTGTTTATGGCAAATACTACAAACTCGTGGGCGCAAAAAACAATACATCCAAGTATAGACCCCGCCGAGATACTGCCCGAATGGGCTATCTCGATGTATGCCGAAAACCCCAATGTTTGGGAGGTAGAAACCGCCTACCGCGATTACTACAAAACCCACTCCTTTGTCAAAACGACCCATACGCAATATTACAAAAAATGGCGCAGGGCTAATCGTTTTTTTATTGCGCCCGAGGGGTATATTCAACGCCCCAGCCCCGCCGAAGAACGCGCCCGCACCGACAAGTATGCCGCCCTGAAAAGCCGACAAGCTACACACGGATTGCGAAGCGGCACTTGGACCTGCCTCGGACCCTACGAAACCTTTGCCGACTACCTAACGGGCGGCGTACAACTCGCCAAATCTGAACAAGCTAACGTGTATTGTTTCGAACAATCGCCTGCCAACCCCAATGTACTGTACTGCGGCACCGAAGGAGGCGAAATTTTTAGAAGTACGGATAAAGGGCTTAATTGGGCTTGTATGTCGCGCCTGCTTGCCATAGGCGCACCTACTGCTATGAAAGCCCATCCCACCGATGCCAATATACTATATGTAGGTGAATACCAACGCATCTATAAAAGTACTAACGGCGGTATGACTTGGGATATCGTGCTAACCGAATCCAATTTAGACCCTACCGATATAGCCATTAGCCCCGCCAATCCTAATATCATTATGGTGTCGAGTTTCAAGGGTTTGTATCGCTCTACCAACGGCGGCACCAATTGGACGCAACTATACGCGCAAGCCACCTACGACCTCGAATTTAAGCCCGACGATGCCAATATCGTTTATCTACTCAAAAATAACCCCACCGAAGACCGTTGCGAGTTTTTTAAATCAACAGACGGCGGTGCCAATTTTACACTTATCTCCAATGGTTGGTACAACTCGACCGACCCCAACCGCGACGACGCGGGAGCACGCATGACCGTCAGCTCTGCCGACCCTAACCGCATCTATGCCATATTGATAGGACAAGCCAAAAGCGGCGACAATGGCTTTATCGGGATATGGCGCAGCAACGACGCAGGCAATAGCTGGGTACTACCCAATACGCCCCCAGGCGGACCTTATAATGCGACCACTCACCCCAATTTAGCCACCTTTACGCCCGACGATGCGGGCGGCTACCACCAAGGCTTTTATAACTTGGGCATTGCCGCCTCCGATACCGATGCCGACGACCTCCTCGTAGGCTGCCTCAATCTATGGCGCAGCACCGACGGCGCCGCTTCTGTCGAATGGGTAGGCGGCTACGGCGGTTTTCAGACCAACTACGTGCACCCCGACATACAAGAAATAGAAATCAACGGACAAGATATGTGGTTTGCATCTGATGGCGGCATTAATTATAGCAATGACCTCGAGACACCCACCAAGCACTGAACAACGGCATCACAAGCGGCGATTATTGGGGTTTCGGTACGGGCTGGAACGAAGACGTATTAGTAGGCGGACGCTATCACAACGGCAATGGCGGCTACGTAGAAGGATATCCCGAAGGCAAGCATTTGGGCTTAGGCGGCGGCGAAGCACCCACCGGCTATATCAATCCCGGACGCAACCGCGATGCCTTTTTTTCGGATATTGGCGGCAAACGCTTACCCACCGCCTTTAATGGCACACCTATCTCGATACCAATGGGCAAATATCCCAACGAAAGCTACTACGCCGCCGAATCGTCGGAAATGGAATTCGACCCGCGTTATTACCAAACCATCTATTTAGGCAACGAGAACAAACTATGGAAAACCACAGACGGAGGTATCGATTTTAGCTTGTTATATACTTTTGGCACTAATATCGATGCTCGCCTTACCCATATCGAAATAAGCCGTAGCAATCCCGATGTCATCTACGCCGTACAGCGCGATACCGATACCTGGGCAGAAGGGCAATTATGGAAAACGACCAATGGCGGCGCAACATGGGCATCGCTGACCTTACCCACAGGCTATGCCCGGCGTATGGTCATTGCCCTAAGTGCTACCGATGCCAACACCATCTGGTTGGGCTACTCTGATGGAGCAAACGGCGAAAAAGTATTTAAAAGCACCAATGGTGGCTCGTCGTGGAGCAACCTTACTACCAATGCCTTAGATAACGAAAATATCACTTATCTGATGCACCACTATGGCAGCAACGGCGGCATTTATGTGGGCACAGATAGAAAAATATTTTATCTAAATAATACTTTGCTCGATTGGGAATTGTTCGACGACGGGCTGCCCGCCACTATCAATACCAATATATTGCGACCCTTTTACCGAGACGGAAAAATACGCATGGCATCGTATGGCAAAGGTATTTGGGAAAGCCCCCTCTACGAAACCGCAGCACCCGTTGCCCAACCGATGGTAGACAAAGCTACCGCCGATTGCTATAACAATAATTTCTTTTTTGAGGATTACTCGGCACTATCGCATGACGGAGCTACTTGGGCTTGGCAATTTCCAGGAGGCATACCCGCTACGTCTAACCTACGCAACCCACAAGTCAACTATCCCAACGCAGGCAGCTACGATGTAACCCTGACCGTGACCAATGCAGCGGGCAGCAGCACCAAAACCATTGCGGATATGATAACCATATTGCCCCAAATAACCAATACCGTACCTATTGCCGAAAATATCGAAACAAGTATAGGAAGCCTCGACCTGCAAAACCCCGATGCCGATATAACTTGGGCAACAGTAAGCACTAATACTTGCCCCGCCAACGGCAACCAAGCCTTATGGCTCAATTGTTATGCGTACAGCAGCGGTGGGCAAACCGATAATATAGCCCTGCCCATCAACTTAGACCTGACCAGCAGCACCGCACCCGTACTTACTTTCGACCTCGCTTACTCGCCTTACTACGACGGCAATGTCTGGACAGATTCGCTGCGCGTACTTATTTCGGACGATTGCGGCAGCACTTTTCAAACGCTATACTATTCGGGTGGCGAAGCTATGAGTACCAATACTAATGGCAATAACGGCGGATTATATCAATACGAATCGTTTGCACCCGACAATTGCAACGAATGGCGCAAGATATGCCTGCCCTTAGCCGACTATGCAGGCAATGTCTGTACGGTATTGATACAAGGGATTAATGGCTATGGAAATAATATGTATGTAGATAATATAGAATTAGACAACAAACCATTGCTATTGCCCGATATTACAGGCGATAATGCTGTATGCACCGCCCAAACCGAAACCTATACCGCACCCGCTGGCGGAAGCTCTTATACTTGGACGGTTAGCAATGGCACTATCTTGTCGGGGCAAGGCACCAATAGCATTACTGTATCGTGGAGCGGCGGCACGACGGGGTCGGTCGGTGTGAGTATTGTGCCGTAGGTGTTATTATAATAATGTTAAATTAATTTATATGTATATCTAACTATTGATTTGGTTTTTAAGTTTTATCCACCTACCTTACGCGAGTTTCATGCCTACGGTATTCTCAGGCTTGTGTCTATTAGATGTTACTGCTATAATATGTCTACAGCATTTTAAAGATAATGTATATTAAATATTTTTTAAAATTTATCGTAAATTATTGATAATCAATAAATTATATCTTGTATAAATTCCCCCTCTTTGAGGGGTTAGGGGGAGTTCTTGGACTAATATCTCAATTATCTAACGCTATTTCCTAAGTCCTAACGCTTGGAAATGGATACATAATAGATAAGATTAATACTCAAAATTTAAAAATAATACCACTGTTGGTTTGGTTTTTTAATTTTGAGTAAAAAATTAACAGAAACATCTTGCCTGCGCCCTTGCTACAAAGCAGCATTGGGTAAAATTTGCCATCGAAATTTAAAAATCGGACCACTATTATTTACATCTATAAACAAATAATAATTATTTTTAATATTAAAATTTAACGATTTGCATGTTGTTGATGACAAGCGAATTATAAAATTGTAAATTTTACTATTTTTTATAAATAAACATAAATTGCTCGTTTTCAGTATATTGTATAGCGCAAATTGTATAAAGCCAAAATCGCTGCATTAGCAAACCAATAATTAATATGAACCACCATTTTGCTTATATAGCCATTCTATTCTTCCTTGCCCTATTTTGGGCTTGCAAGCCAAGCGGTAAAGTTGCCGTAGCACCTCAATCAATGGATAAGGCTCCCAACTGGGCGCGTAACCTGAGCATCTATGAGGTCAATACGCGCCAATACTCCGACAGCGCACTTTTTCCGCAGTCGAAGCCGATTTGCCGCGCTTAAAAAAAATGGGTATCGGCATAGTTTGGTTTATGCCCATCACGCCCATCGGCGAAAAAGGACGTAAAGGTACTTTCGGTAGTTATTATGCGGTACAAAACTACACAGCAGTAAATCCTGATTACGGCACTATCGAGGATTTTAAAAATTTGGTGCACAAAGCGCATGAATTGGGCATGTATGTCATCATTGATTGGGTAGCTAACCATACATCTTGGGACAACCCCATAGCCGCCGAGCACCCCGAATGGTATACCAAAGACAAGGACGGCAATTTTCAGCCGCCCGTAGCCGATTGGTCAGACGTTATAGACCTCGACTATAATAATGCCGAACTGCGCAAGTATATGATAGAGGCAATGGCATTTTGGGTCAAGGAATGTGATATCGATGGTTTCAGAGCCGATGTTGCCGAGATGGTGCCAACCGACTTCTGGGAGCAAGCACGCGCAAAAATAGACCCTATAAAACCGCTGTTTTGGCTTGCCGAATCCGAAAAGGCAGAACACCACACAAAAGCCTTTGATGCGTCTTATGGCTGGGAACTGCATCATTTATTGAAAGATGTAGTACAAGGCAATAAAAACGTGACCGACCTTTATGCCTATTTCGACCGCACCGCAGAGACTTTTCCCAGCGATGCCTATCGGCTATATTTTACGACCAACCACGACGAAAACTCGTGGAACGGCACCGAAAAAGAAAAATTTGGCGAAGGCGCAGCCGCTTGCTTCGTATTATGCGCTACTGCCCCTGGTAGTATGCCCCTGCTTTATACCGCCCAAGAATCGCAGCTCGACCGCCGATTGAAATTCTTTGAAAAAGACCCCGTCGAATGGCGCGACTATCCCATGACCTCGTTTTATACCGCGCTGCTTCAACTCAAACAGAGCAACCCAGCCCTATGGAATGGCAAATGGGGCGGAAAAATGACCCGCATCGCCACGACCAACGATAAATCAGTAATGGCTTTTGTGCGGCAAAACGACAAAAATAAAGTGTTTGTAGTGCTAAACTTAGGTGGAGGAAACGAAAACGTGCAACTCAATGGCAGCGATTATGAAGGCGAATATCACAGTGCTTTCAGCGGCAAGCCCCAAACATTTAAAGCCAACCAAACTTTATCGCTCAAAGCTTGGGAATACCAAGTATGGGTGAAATAATGCCCATGCTCTTAATGGCATCATGGCATCAATGCGCCCAATTTTTGTTTATCTTATCCATGTCAATACCCACAGCAATACGCGCCCAACAACCCATTGGCATTTTCGACTCTGGTGTAGGCGGGCTAACCGTAGCAGCAGCCGTCGCCCGACACCTGCCCCACGAATCGATAGTCTATTTTGGCGATACTGCCCACATGCCCTATGGCGAAAAATCGGTCGAGGCAATACAGCATTATAGCCAACGCATCGCCGATTTTTTGTTGGCTCTGCCCTGCAAATGTATCATTATTGCCTGCCATACGGCATCGGCAGCAGCAGCAGCCATACTCGCCAAGCATATCGGTAGCCGTGCCCTGCTATTAGATGTCATACAGCCCGTTGTATCGGCAGTAAACGAAGCAGGTATCGCACAAGTAGGCATTATATCAACGGCACGTACCTACAAATCGGGCGTATATCCCGCTGGATTGCGACAATATAACCCCGCTTTGCGCGTAGCAGCCAAGCCCACGCCTTCCTTGGCACAAATGATAGAAGAAGGTCTGCACCGCGCCCCCAAAGTAATGGCTGCCGTCGCCGAGCATTACCTGTCCGACCCGCTATTCGATGATATAGAAGGGCTTATTTTGGCATGTACGCACTATCCACTCATCAAAACGCATATTGCGCGATATTACGAACAACGACAAGGCACTGCCCCCAAAATATTCGACTCGACCGATACCGTAGCACGCGCCTTAGCCCATGCCTTAGCCCAAGAACAGCTAATATGCCCAAATACGGAGCAATTGCCGATACACCGTTTTTTTGTGTCGGACTATACCGCCGCCTTTGAGCAAACCGCTGCCCTATTTTTTGAACAGAATATCCGCTTACAACATTATCCCATTTGGGATTAAAGCCCTAAGCCGACAATAGATAGGCAATGCCTAAAAATCCGACTTCATTTTCCTAGCTTTTCTATGTATTCATCTAATTATACCTCGCCCAATAGCAGGGCTTGGCGGCGTTTGCGCCGAAACAAAGCCGCCATGTTTGGGCTAATTTCTATCGCAATTGCTATTCTCATCGCGCTATCCGCACACGTCATAGCCCCCGACCATACGCCCAATGCCAACGAGCAGATATTGGAAATACAAACAGAATCGCCTGGTTTTGCTATTACAATGCTGAAAATGCCCCGCAAACCTGCCCCGTCCCCAACAGCGTGGTGGCAGATGTGGTGGTCGGGTAGCGAAAATCCCTACCAATTCGTACCTATTGTGGCGCACCGCCTAACGAAGGATACTTTATATATAGAGCGATATGCAGGCAAAGGGCAAAACCCCAGCCCCCAAGCTATACTTCTCACCGAATTGGCTACCGATAAAACCGTTGCCGATATAGCAGCTAACTTCGAAGCCCAACACCTCGTACAGAAACGCTATTGGCAGCACCGATAAATTTGGGCGCGATAACCTCAGCCGCCTCATCTTGGGCGTGCGTGTGTCGCTGTCGGTCGGGTTGATGGCGGTCTTGATTTCTTTAAGCATCGGCGTTACGTTAGGGTCTTTGGCGGGCTATTTCAGGGGCAGGGTCGATGATGCCATATCGGGGCTTATCAATTTGTTTTGGTCTATTCCGCTCTTGCTGCTTGTATTTGCCTTAGTCATGACCTTGGGGCGCGAGTTTTGGCAAATATATTTGGCGGTAGGTCTTACGATGTGGGTCGAGGTGGCGCGTTTGGTGCGCGGGCAGGTCATGTCTATCCGCGAGCGCGATTTTGTCGAAGCCGCCCGCAGCTTGGGTGTAGGGCATGAGCGTATTATAAGGCGACATATCTTGCCCAATATTTTGGGCTTAGTTACGGTATTAGCCGCCGCCGATTTTGCATCGGCTATCATCATCGAAGCGGGTTTGAGCTTCTTGGGTATTGGCGTACAGCCCCCTACTCCGTCTTGGGGCACAATGCTCAACGAATACTACGGATATATCGGCACCGACAAGGCATTTTTGGCACTTATTCCGGGCGCGGCTATTTGTTGGCTCGTATTGGCGTTCAATCTGTTGGGTAACGGACTACGCGATGCCTTAGATGTTCAAATGCGGGCATGATGCGCGGTTTATTGTGGTTTTTAGTAGGTGCATTGATATTGCTCAACTTATTGGTATGGTTTAGCGATGACGGAGTTGAGTTAGACCACGATAAGCCTATTGTGCTATCCTGCGATACCGCCAGCCAATTGCCTGCTACTAATATCCCCCCTTTAATCGATACACCCAAAACTGCTTTGCTGCCCAATAGTTCGGCTAAGAAGAAGCAGACACCTTTGCCGCTGCTTACTCCCAACAACCAGGCACCGATAAGTGCCGCGCAACCCGCCCTGCCACCCTATCGCATAGAGCCAGTAGCGCAATTAGCCGATTATTTCGCCCAAAAAGGCTTAGTCGATGCACAAAGTATCGACAGCCGATTGCGCACCAATTTGGCATATTCGCAGCCCGACAATTTTATAGGACAAACTCTTTATGCCGACCTAACGGCTTGTTACGTACTGCCACGCACCGCCCAGATGTTAGCAAAAGCCCAAGTTGCTTTGCACGCCGTCCATCCGCAATACGACTTATTACTGCTCGATTGTGCCCGCCCGCGCCGCGTACAGCGAGAACTGTGGAATGCCGTGCGCCACGATGCCCGATTGCGCCGCTACGTAGCCCCGCCTACATCGGGGTCTTTGCATAATTTTGGGGCAGCCGTCGACGTAACGATTAGCGACCAAGACGGCAATCTCTTAGACATGGGCACGCCTTACGATTTTATGGGCGATTTGGCACAACCTCGCCACCACCAGCGTTTTTTACAAAGCGGACAACTCAGCCAAACGCAAGTAAACAATCGACTATTGCTGCGCCGCGTCATGCGCCAAGCGGGTTTTTTATCTATCGAAACGGAATGGTGGCATTTCAATACCTGTCCCATTGCCGAAGCCAGGCGACGCTACCAACTGCTTGAATGAACGGTGTATCAAGAGTTATCAAAAGGTAGCTGCTTGGGTTGAACAAAGAAAAAAAAACCGCTTATCGACATATTACCGATAAGCGGGGTGCTATTCTGCCATTATTTAGGGTTTTACCCAAGTAATTTTGATAGTACCCGACAAGTCGGGGTCTTCTTCATCGACGTAGGTATAGGTAGCTTCTAATTTGTCCGAAGAGAGGGTGGTGATGTTAAATGTGGTAGATTCTCCATCTTCCGTTATTGTTAATACATCGCCTGCATCGTTGAGCATCCGGTGCCCGCGTCGTAGGTTTGGGGGCAGTAGGTTCGCATTTGGTTGCGCCCTCATCTGCGGTAATGGTACCATTTTCGTTGAAGGTAGAAAAGTCGTCTTTGTCGCAATCTTGGACGAATAGCGCAAAAAAGTCGAATGTTTCGCCCGTAGAAAGGGTCAATAACATGCCTGTTGCTTTCCAAGCATGGCCAGTTAATTTGTCTTCGGCACTTTTAGAACCACCACTCATGGTTATGATAAAAGCAGCAGTGAGTAAAAAGCTTAGGAACTTGTTCATAATAGGTTAAATAGAATTGTTAAGGGTAAATTATAGGGCAAAGGTAGGGCTTTTGGCGTTAAATGGCAATTTTATGATACTTGAAATTGCAATTGGCGCAAATATAATTGTATAGTATTTTCGATACCGAAATATAGGGCATCGCCCACTAAGGCATGTCCTATCGATACTTCGAGTAGGGGCTGCCCAAGTGTTGGGCAAAATAGCGCAGATTATCCAAATTGAGGTCGTGCCCTGCATTGACGCCCAAACCGCACTCGGCAGCCCAAGTAACAGCAGCAGAGATACGGAGCTAAGGCAGCAACGGGGTCGGCGGCAAATTGCTGGGCATAGGGTCCTGTGTACAACTCAATGCGGTCGGCTCCAATTTGGGCAGCCCCTTCTATCATAGCGCGGTCTGTTTCTATAAACAGCGATACGCGAATACCCTTGTCGTGCAAGCGGGCTATGGTATCGCGCAGCCAATCGCGGTGGGTCAGTGTATCCCAACCTGCATTGGATGTCAGAACGTGGGGAGGGTCGGGTACTAAGGTACATTGGTCGGGCGCAATCTCTAATACCATCTGAATCAACCGCGCATCGGGGTAGCCCTCGATATTAAATTCGGTGGTCAATAATGGTTTTAAGTCATATACATCGGTATATCGTATATGCCGCTCGTCGGAGCGCGGATGTACGGTGATTCCCTGCGCTCCGAACCGCTCGCAGTCTTGGGCAAATTGGCAAACGTTGGGCATGCCGCCCCCGCGTGCATTGCGCAATAGTGCTATCTTGTTGATATTGACACTCAAACGAGTAGTATAGATAACGGACATATTCAAAATAAGCGGACGAAATACGTTTCGTAGGTGATTTTTAGTAGTTGGGCAAATTAATTTTAGACGCTAATTTTCATTTCAGATTATTCCATAACAAGTACAATTCCTTGCCAATTCACAATTGTCAATCACTACATCATTTTACTACTTTACTTAAGAGTCGCATGTCGCCCGATTGCAAGGCAACATAATACAAACCTGCTGGCAGATGGGTTGTATTAATGGTATAGGGCAATTGTTGGGGCGATAGGGTGGGCGATTGATAGATGCGCTGCCCCATTACATTATAAAGAGACACCGATAGGGTTTGTTTGGGCAGCAAAGCATCGGATAGGGATATAGACAATTGTTCGGCAAAAGGATTGGGCTGGGCAGTAAGGTAGGCAGCAGGGCTATCAGGGCTTGCTATACCTATGCTGGGGTCGATAATAGTAAGGACGTGAGTAGCAGTGGCGGTGCAACCATTGGTATTTGTGACGGTCAGGGTAATGGTATAAGTGCCGGGATTAGAATAAAATGTAATAGGATTGGGAATGTCGACCGCTGTCGCACCGTTGCCAAAATCCCACTCGATAAGGGCTGCGCCTTCAAAGTCGGTTTGGAGTAAGATAGGCGTATTGATATTGGCAGTAGGTATAACGTTAAAATCGACACTTATCAAATCATCAATCACTACGGTTTGCGTGATGGGCGGGCTACAACCTATGATATTGCAGGCAACGAGTGTGACGGTATAGATACCATTGGCAGCGTAGGTATGTTCGGGGCTTTCGGCAGTTGAGGTGGTGCCGTCGCCGAAATCCCATTGCCAAGCATTGGGATATTGGTTGGAGGCATCGGCAAATTCTATGGTGCTGCCGCAAGGCGTATCTTGTTCATAGTTGAAAGCGGGCGATGGTAGTTCGGTAATAATTTGACATTCCCAAGTAGCCTCGAAGCCCGAAGCAGCGGGTAAAATTGAGGCAAAAATGCCCGCTGTATTTTCTTTGAGCGTCAAAGCTCCACCGCTCGATAAGATAATTCCCGTGCCATTGGGCAGGGTCGTGCCCGTATAAGTACCTATAATGGGCGACAGCGTATCTGCACCGTCATAGATGGTCAGGGTATGCTCAAAGCCAGGAATAGGAATGGGCAGACCCGAACTGGTATAGTTGAACGACGTAAAATGAAGCTCGACAAAGGTAGCTCCTACGGGTGCTATGGTGATTGCTCCTTGGGTACCTACGAGATAATTGCCCGACCCGCCGCTATCTGTAAGCGTACCTGCGCAATCAGTTGTAAGGGTCAATCCGTTATTCGGTATGGTGGCGATGGCGCAATCGGGCGATAATCCCACTTCTATATAATCGATTTGGGTGGTTTCGGTACAACCTACATCATTACAAACGGTGAGGCTTACGCTATACGTGCCGTCGGTTTCATAAGTATATACCGGATTTTGTTCGGTCGATGAATTGCCATCGCCAAAATCCCATTGCCAAGCAGTAGGGCTGCCGCCTGATAGGTCGCTGAACGAAACAGTACCGCTACATGTTTCTGTATTGTTGGCACTAAACGCCGCGCTGGGCAAACCAGGCAATACGGTTAAGGTAACGGGCACATCGATGGTCGGATTTTGCGGGTCGTTGGTGCTGATAGTAATCGTACTTTCATACGTGCCAGGGGCTAATCCCGTAGCATCGAGGGTGACATTTATGGTGGCAGTACCGTTAGGATAGCCAACAGCACCATTATCGGGTGTAGTACTTACCCATGCTACAGCGGCATTGGTCACCCAACGTATGGCGTTAGCAAGTATTAATACATCATTGTTGTTATAGCTCGAAAAATCAGAACCTATATATATGGCTTTGCCCGCGCCTAAATTGCGATAAGCTACAACATCGCCTTGGGGCAAAAGCGGTATTAAAGGAGGTTGCGTAACGATACGCACTATATCTGCATTATCAAACGAAATCGGATTGACTGATGTAGGAGTGAACGATGCAGGCACACCCGATACGATGGGGTGCGCAGGCATCACTACTTGGCACACGCCCGTAGGATTTATAGCCACAGCACCACTAAACAAGCCCGATACAACGGCGGGAGCCTGCCCCAAACTGAGCAAACTGCCCAGAAAGATGATATTGCCGCCATTATTGGCATAGTTCTGCAAAGCATTGCTCAAAGTACCAAAAGTTGTAGTAGCATTCAAGTCGGTGATGGGGGGCACCAAAAAAACATCGGCATTGACCAGTGCCATTGCCAATTCTGTGGGGTCGGTGGTATTGGTTTCGGTGAGGATATAGCCCGAACCAAATTCTGCGTTCAGTACGGCTTGTATATTGGCATAGCCACCCAATAAGTCAATGCCGTAAGTATAAGCCAAAATACGTGGTGCGGCTAAAAATGCGGTGGTATCTATCGAAAAATTGAGGGTATTTTCGCCATTATTATTAATAGTAAGTGGTACAGTAGTGTTTTCGCCGCTTTGAAGAGTAGCACTAATAGAAGTAGGGCTTACCGATACAGAGGGCGCGGCTATGCCATTGCCATTGAGGGCAGCAGTAAATATGCCCACATTAGTTACTAAGGTTAGTGAGGTATTGTACGTACCAACAGCGGGTGGGGCAAAGGTGACGGAGATATTTTGCGATTCAGTGGGAGCTATCGTAGCATTGTCGGGGCTGACCAAATAAGCATCGCTGCCCGCGCTAATGTCGCTGATGACCAAATCAGCACTGCCGTTGTTGCTGACGATAAAAGTATAGTCGGCAAGCGTAGAAAGGGGTACATCGCCAAAATTATGAGAGGGGCTATTGATGGCATAACCCGCTACACCCGTAACGGTAAGCGTACAAGGTACGACTACGGGGTTGGGGTTGGCGGCGGCAAACACGCTCAACGCTTGGGTATAAACGCCCGCGTAGCGATTTTTGGCATTAAACTCGACCGTCAATTCGATAGTTTCGTTAGCAGCCAGCGTGTCCGTATCATCGCTGACGTATAGCCAAGCCTGATTGCTGACATTGGCAGTACTGACAGCATTGGCGATAAGGCGTTTCATGTTAGTGTTAGAAAACATATAGTCATGCCCAATCAGAATAACCTTGCCATCGCCAATACTGCGATACCCTGCCACGGTATTGCCTTGGTAAGTGAGTACGTCAGTCCAATCAGAGTCAAAAATAGTGTAATAATAAGTGACAATCTGAGCGGTATAAGGCGGCACGATACCCTGCAAAAGTGGGTCGCTGGGGGCTTCGAGGGTGGTAGCACCATTATAATTGTCTAAGTACAAGCCACTAAACAAACCCAAATTAAATACGCATTGGTTGATGGAGCCATTAATGATAACTGTACCTCCGCCATTGGCAAAATCCTGAACGGTAGCCGCTAAACCTATCCAGCCGACTGTATTGCAATCTTCTTGTTCGGGCACGAGCAGCACGTCGGCATTGGCAAGGGCATTAGCTACTACGGCGGCATCAAAGCTATTTAGTTCGGTCAGCGTATAATTGTCAAAATAGGTATTGATAGCCGCGATGGTGTTGGTATATTCTTGGTCGGCATCGGCATCGTTTACAAGTGCCACGATGTGCATTTTTTTGTCGCTCAACAAGGTAGCCCCACTAACCGAAATGGGCAGTACATCAGCAGTATTGTTTGTAACGCTAAGGCTATATTGCGCTGAGTCGCCATGTGCTAAGGTGACATCAAATTGAGTGGGTAAGACGCTAATTTCAGGAGTTTGCGCCCAACTGCTTAGACCACACAAGATTAGTAGCCCTAACAAGAGACAATTATAGGATGATTTTTTCATTATTTATTATAATATAAATAAAATTAAACAATAATTTGTATTTTTATACAAATATAATTTTCACAAGGATAGCCCCGCGCTTCTAATTGCCTTGTGTCGCCTGCGATATGATGCTTTTGGCGGTATAAATTATCGGCAAAAATAGGTTATTCCGAAAGTATACGTTCATATATCACAAAATCGAAAGCGTAGGCGTGCCGCTCGTCGGCGGGGTGCGGTTTTCTGCTGATTTCTTGCCATTTTTGCAGGTCAATGGGCGGAAAAAAGGTATCTCCCTCTATGGTGGCATGTATTTCAGTCAAGTAGATGCGGTTGCAGAGCGGCAAGGCTTGTGGGTATCTTTCTCTGCCGCCGATGATAAATACGGTATTTTCGCCGTTTTCGCGAGCTATTTGCAGGGCTGCCGATAGGCTGGGAGCAGCTATGGTATCGCGTACAGCCCAATTTTTTTGGCGTGTTATCACAATATTGCTGCGCTTAGGCAAGGCTTTTCCGTTGCCAAAACTATCTAAGGTTTTGCGTCCCATAATAATATGCCTACCTAATGTAGTTTCTTTAAAATAGCGCAGGTCATCGGGCAAACGCCAAGGCATTTTACCTTGTTTGCCGATGACGCGGTTGGTGGTGGCGGCTACTATAATGGCAATAAGCATGGCGGGACGCAATAGAAAGAATTATACCGCTACATCGGCTTTGATGGAGGGGTGGGCTTGGTAATTGTGTAGGGCGAAATCGGTGTATTCAAAGGCAAAAATATCTTTAACTGCGGGATTGATGTGCATTTGGGGCGGTGCGTATGGTTGGCGCGACAATTGTAGGCGGGCTTGCTCCAAATGGTTGCTATATAATGTACATCGCCAAAGGTATGTACAAAATCGCCTACTTGCAAGTCGCATACTTGGGCTATCATCATCGTCAGCAGGCTATACGAAGCTATATTAAACGGTACGCCCAGAAACAAATCGGCACTTCGCTGGTATAGTTGGCACGACAACCGCCCATCATGGATGTAAAATTGGAATAAACAATGGCACGGTGCTAATGTCATACGCGGCAGGTCGGCTACGTTCCAAGCACTAACGACTAAGCGGCGCGAATAGGGATTGCGCTTGATTTCGGCTACTACATCGGCAATTTGGTCTATCGTTGTGCCGTTTGCTCCTTCCCACGACCGCCATTGTTTGCCATAGACGGCCCCAATTCGCCGTTTTCTTAGCCCATTCGTCCCATATATGGACATTATTTTGCTGCAAATACTTAATATTGGTATCGCCTTTCAAGAACCACAGCAATTCATGGATAATAGCACGAACATATAAACGTTTGCTTGTCAGCAGCGGAAAACCTGCATTTAGGTCGAAACGCAATTGTGCCCCAAATAGGCTCAATGTGCCCGTTCCTGTGCGGTCTTGCCGTTGATTGCCTTCGCGCAATACGCGGTCGAGCAGCGATAAATAGGCGTGCATGGGCGTTTTTTTGTGGTCGTAGAAACGGGATTGGAGGCAGTAACATCGCTTGGTGCGGCATTTCGAGCGGCAAAATTAGGTTTTTCTATTGGTATATGCTACTTTTGCCCTCAAATTATCTATAAAGCAATATTTTGGCCAAAACCCGCAGTTGTTTGGTTAAATGCAGAAGATAGCGGTTTTAACCAAACAATATTGAATATTGGACTCTAAGCCACCCCATAGCCTATATTTATCATTTTTACAACCATAATGCAGTTTTTATGTCCAAATTCATTACTATTTTATCCATCGGCATTTTGTCGATATGCCCGTTTCGGTTGTGGGCGCAAGTCACTATCAGCACCGCCGATTTGCCCGATGTAGGCGTTACGTATCCCATAGGGATAGATGGCTACCCGTCTATTGATATTGGTAACGCCAGCCCAAGTGCACAAACATGGGATTTCAGCACAATTAACCCTATTAGCATCGATACCGCTACGTTTGCAGGTACCGAAGGCACTCCGTCGCCTGCCGATTACCCCAACGCTACTGTCACACGCCTCGCGCCTTTGTCGTCGCTACTGAGCGTATCGCTTGATGCCTTGGGTTTGCCTGTTGATTTGGAAGATGCCACAGCCTACTATCAGGTAGGCACCGACGGACACCTCTATACTGCAGGTATCAATGTACCCATCAATATAGCCGGTTTTATTGATTTAGGTCCGCAATCGATACCCGCTGACCCCGCCGATTTATACCTGCCCGCCTTATCATTTGGGCAGAGCATTAGCACCGAAGGACATTACGAAAAAGAATTGACCGTTACCGACCCGCTCCCGATTACCGCCACCATCACCATCGACGCCACGCGTACCGTAACGGCTGATGCCTTTGGCACGCTTGTTTTATATGGTCAGTCTTACGAAGTGCTGCGCTATAACGAGGTATTGGTAGCTCACCTCAATGCTAATGCGGGGATATTGGGTGCTATAGACACAACACTAACTATTCATACCCTCCGTTTTATGTCGCCCGCTGTGCGTTTTCCGGTCGCCTCTATCACCGTAGAAGAGCAAGAAGCAGGTCCAACTGCTACATATATCGAATATATTTATACGGGTAGTAATCCTAATGTAGGAATTGATGCCCCAAGCGCACAACGCACTAATTGGCAGCTATATCCAAACCCAAGTATCGACTACAGCTATTGCTTGCTGCCCGAAGATTTGCCCGCTGGCGATTATCGACTGAATGTATATAACGAACTCGGACAGCTAATTGCAGATATAGCCCTACAACCCCACACGCCTACGCGCATTGATACGCACGCTTGGGCAAGTGGTTTGTATGCAGTTGTCCTGCGCGAATCCAACAATATTGCCCCGATAGCAGTGAGCAAATTGCTCAAACCATAGCCTTCCTAAGTTTTAGCATCAATATAAATATCCCGTCTGGCTGAATAATCAAGCCAAACGGGGTGTTTTTTTTACTGCCAATCCGCAGCTAATCGAACAAAATGATGCTATTCATTAGTGCTACTGGGCTGTTATTTGCCCGTAGCTACACGGCGAAATGCAAGTACCTTAGCACTCTTATCAATGCTTGCCAAAAATTGGCGGATAGTGATATTGTTATCTTTTACAAATAATTGATTGAGCAATGTGTTGTCTTTCAAAATTTGGTCAATGCGCCTTGTGCGATTCTGTCGGCTAAGGCTTCGGGTTTGCCATCGGCGATAGCACGTTCGCGCCCGATTTCCAATTCTTTTTGGCGAATACTTTCGGGTACTTCTGCTTCGTCAACAGCTACGGGCGACATAGCAGCAATTTGCATACAAATATCTTTTCCTGCGCTGGATAAGTTCTGCGATGCTGTATCGAGAGCCACTAATACACTCACGCGATTACCCGCATGGATATAGGGCACAACTAAAGCACTTGTGAGCAAATTGTAGTGCACTACTTCTATTTTTTCGCCTATTTTGCCTACTTGTTCGGTGAGGCGTTGGCTGAGACTTACGCCGCCCATTTCCAATTCTAATAGGGCTTCGGCGGTTTGGGCTTGGCTACTAAGGGCGAGGTCTGCTACTTCGTTGGCAAAGGCTACGAAATCGGCGTTTTTGGCTACGAAGTCGGTTTCGCAACTCAACACGAAAGCGACACCTACGGTAGCTTCTGCATTGGTTTTGGCGATGGCTACACCTTCGGTAGCGGTGCGGTCGGCGCGGTTAGCCGCAATTTTTTGCCCTTTTTGCGCAATAAATCGATGGCACCTTCAAAGTCACCGCCTGCTTCGGTGAGGGCTTTTTGCAGTCCATCATACCTGCGCCTGTCAATTGTCGCAGTTTGTTCACATCTGCGGCAGTTATTGTAACACTCATATTATAAGGTTTTTTTTGGGAAATTTTGGGTAATGTATCGGCTAATAATGAAGAGCCGTACAAAAACAAATTGATATATAATAGACTTTATGAACAGAAGCTGTTTTTGAAAAAAAAAACAGCATTGAAAATCGATGAGTTAGAATCACCAAAATCCTTGTGTTCATACTGCCTAATGTTGAATTATGATAAATGGCTGTTGTTAGGGGGCTAAGATATTGGGTGTTTAGCTACCTACGATATTGTTGTTGGTTTTATAGCGGTTTAGTGCTACCAAATATTTGGAATATACCATTAAAACCCCGCAAAGTTGTGGTTAAACTTTGCGGGTTAGGATAAAAGTATTGTAACTATTGGTTTGATTTTTAAGTTTTATACACTTACCTCACACGAGTTTCATGCCTACGGTATTCTCAGGCTTGTGTCTATTAGATGTTACTGATGTAATATATTTACGT
This sequence comes from Sphingobacteriales bacterium, assembly GCA_016711295.1. Taxonomy (GTDB): domain Bacteria; phylum Bacteroidota; class Bacteroidia; order Chitinophagales; family UBA2359; genus JADJTE01. The sequence goes on from JADJTE010000031.1 coordinate 99,626, forward strand.
CACTTTAAAAATAGAATACATTAAGTATTTTTTGTAATTTATCATAAATTATTGGTAATCAGCAAATTATATCTTGTATAAATTCCCCCTCTTTGAGGGGGTTAGGGGAGTTCTTGAACTAATATCTCAATTATCTAACGCTATTTCCTAAGTCCTAACGCTTAGGAATGGATACCTGGTAGGCAAAATTAATACTCAAAACTTAAAATCAGAACACTATTTAGCCTTGTAGGGGGGACTAATCGAATATGCGGCGATGTTAGGCAGTAGTAGGGAAGTATTGCTCATTGCCGCATACCCAAAGCCCTATATCCTAAATAGTTACAAAGTATTTATTAATTAGGTTGAGTTTTGCACTAACGTCTGCCGCCACCGCCGCCACGGTTGCCGCCGCCAGCACCACCACCGCCGCGATTGCCGCCTGCACCGCCGCCGCCACGGTTGCCACCACCACCGCGATTGCCGCCACCTTGATTGCCGCCTCTGCGACGACGATTGTCTTTGTCATCGTCTTTGCCTGCAAATTTGTCGCGGCGATTATCGGTATCAGCAAATTCGTCTTCTTCGGGTTCGGTATCTTTGTCGTTTTGTCGGTCGGCAAGTCCTTCTTTGATAGCTTCTACCAGATAATTGGTAATAACTTGGATAGATTTGGCTGCATCGTCGTTGGCAGGAATGGCAAAATCGACTTGGTTGGGGTCGCAGTTAGTATCGACCATACCGAATGTCACCAAATTGAGGCGTTTCGCTTCGGCAAGGGCGATATGTTCGTGTCCGATATCGACTAAAAACAAGGCAGCGGGGATACGGCTGATGTTTTCGATACCGCCGAGTACGCGCACTAATTTTTCGCGTTCGCGGCTCAAGACCAAACGTTCTTTTTTTGTAATGCTCACCGTAGGGTCTACCAACATGCGTTCGATATTTTGCATTTTTTGATAGACCTTTTGAGGGTAGCAAAGTTAGTGAGCATACCGCCGAGCCAGCGGTCGGCAACATAAAGGCATATTGACAGAGCGGGCGAGTTCGGCAACTACTTCGCGTCCTTGTTTTTGGTAGCTACGAACAATATTTTGCGTCCGGTGCGAGCGATATTTTTAATGGCTTCGGCGGCGCGGACGAGGGATTCGTTGGTTCGGTTAAGGTCAATGATGTGGATACCCTTGTGCTCCATAAAGATATTGGGCAACATTCGGGGATTCCATTTTTTCTTCAAGTGACCAAAGTGAACGCCGGCATTCATGAGGTCTTGGGTGGGAATCCGGTGGGTGCGGCTGCTATATCCGACATAGTATATTTGATGATTGATTGTTAAAAAAAGGCAATGGACAATAATTGGCGCACAAATGGCGAGCCGTATTGGCAAAATAGATGGTAGATTAGCGTTTGCTGAACTGGCTGCGACGACGTGCTTTGAGCAGACCCGGTTTTTTACGCTCTACGATACGCGAATCGCGCGTAAGCATACCTGCGCTTTTGAGGGGGGTGTGATTGGCTTCTGCATTTTCTGCATCTAAGGCGCGGGCTATACCCATGCGAATGGCTTCGGCTTGTCCTTTGATACCGCCGCCGTCTACATTGACGTATATGTCGTATTGTTCTTCGACATTCACTAATTTGAGAGGAGACAATACCGTGTCGCGCAGGTATTGAACAGAGAAAAACGCGCTAAGGTCTTTTTTGTTGACCGTTATTTTACCCGTACCGGGCGTAAGCGTCACGCGAGCTATAGCACATTTGCGGCGACCTACTTTGATATTTGGTTTCATGGTATTTGATTAGAGTTCGATGGTTTTGGGTTGTTGTGCCTGATGAGGGTGTTTGCTGCCGCTATACACCAACATTTTTTTGAACATGGCTCTGCCCAGAATATTTTTGGGCAACATACCGCGCACTGCGCTTTCGATGATACGTTCGGGGAAAGTGCGCAACATTTGTTGCGGGGTACGGCTACGCTGCCCGCCCGGATAGCCCGTGTGGCGCAGGTATTGCTTGTCGGTCATCTTTTTGCCCGTAAAACGCACTTTGTCGGCGTTGAGGACGATGACATAATCGCCGCAATCGGTATGCGGGGTATAAGTAGGTTTGTGTTTGCCGCGCAAAATAGAGGCTATGCGCGTGGCGGCGCGACCTACTACTTGCCCTTCCAAATCAATGACAAACCACTCGCGGTTGGCTTGTGCCGCTTCCTTGCTAATCGAAACGGTGCGATAACTCAAAGTGTTCACTGCTGATATGATTTAAGATGTTTTTGTAATTTTTACTTTCGGGACGCAAAGGTACGAACTTGTATCTGAACCGACAAGCATTTTTCTAACTTTTTTTAAGCAACCCGCATAACTCATTGATTATCAGCTATTTTTTGGCAATATTTTTTATCTATCACATCCAAAATACCATTGCTACGACCCCAAGAATAGTCGCAACACTACACACATTCAGTCCTGAAAAGGCAGATAGCCGAAATAGCAAGGTAGCTCAAACTGATACGCGAACCTTTTTGTAAGGAGAAAATATTTGAGCAAAAATAGAGGCTATCCTGCCGTACTGACAAGTGTTAAAAAAAATGCTGATTTCTTAAAAAAAAAATCTCCGATAATATTGTCGTAAATATTTTTATGCGTACCTTTGTGGCGACAAAATAAAGACAATGTTTTCAAAAGCCTGCGAACACGGATTAAGGGCAGTTATATATATCGCCTCTCAATCCTTAGAGGGAAGGAGGGTAAAAATCGGCGATATAGCTAAATATACCGACTCACCCGAAGCCTTTACAGGAAAAGTAATAGGCGCATTAGCCAAGCACCATATCGTCAATTCGCATACAGGCCCTAACGGCGGGTTTGATATTAGCGAACGGCAAATGATAGAGACAAGGGCTGGCGATGTTATCAAAGCCATTGACGGCGACGATGCCTATCTGGGCTGTGTATTGGGCTTGAAAGAGTGTAGCGAAGCCAATCCCTGCCCGATGCACGAACAGTTTAGTAAAGTGAGATTTACACTAAAAAAAGTCTTAGAAACGACAACTATTTATGATTTGGCAACTAATTTTAAACTTGGGAAAAGCGTTTTGAAAAAATAAAAAATTTTTACCTATGTTTAAGATGAAATTGTCGTAAATAAAAACAATTAAATTTTCATAAATGAAAGCCTTAACTAATTATTTAATTCTATTCTGTGCTTTGGCATGTCTGTTGGCTGCTTGTAGTGGCGGCGGCGAAAATAAAAAAACTGCAGACGACTTTAAAGCCAAGAGTTCTGATATGTCACCTTTGGAACTAAAAATGGCAGAGGGCAAAAAGGTATATGACAAGACCTGTTTGGCTTGCCACCAAGCTAATGGCAATGGCGTTGACGGCGCGTTTCCGCCTTTGACGAAATCCGATTTTTTTGCTGGCGACAAATTGAAATTAGTATCCAATATTGTCAACGGCATTAAAGGAGAAATTACGGTCAATGGCAAAAAATATAATACCGAAATGCCCAAGCAACCCGTAAGCGACGAAGAAGCCGCCAATGTAGCCACTTATGTGCTCAACTCCTTTGGCAATAGCGGCGGTGAAGTGACGGTAGAAGAAGTGCTATCAGTAAAAAAATAATTAAACAATCTATTCACAACATAATTTATTTTTCTTATGAAAACAGTGCGCATATATCAGACCATATTGCTTGCGCTTTCTGCCATGTTCCTTGTTGTTGCTTGTAAAAATAGCAATAATGAAGGCTCGCACGAGCAATATGGAAAACTTTATCAAAACCTCGTCGAACCCGTAAAGGGAGAGGAAATTGCCGTTTTGACCAGCGCACCCGAAGTGCCGCCACCCATTACGCGCAAACACGCTACTAAAGTTATCGTCAATTTAGAGGTCATAGAAAAAGATATGCCCATGATGGACGGCGTAACCTATAACTATTGGACTTTTGGCGGCGACGTACCCGGAAAATTTATTCGCATCAGACAAGGCGATTTAGTAGAGTTTCACCTCAAAAATCACCCCGACAATAAACTACCACACAATATAGACCTACACGCCGTTTCGGGCGAAGGGGGCGGTGCGGCAGCAACCTTTACTGCGCCAGGGCACGAAACCCAATTTACGTTTACTGCCATGAACCAAGGTTTGTTCGTCTATCACTGCGCCACAGCACCCGTAGGTATGCACATCGCCAATGGTATGTACGGCTTAATCTTGGTCGAACCCAAAGAGGGGCTATCCCCCGTAGATAAAGAATTTTATGTGATGCAAGGCGATTTTTATACTAGAGGCGGCTACGGACAATCGGGAAGACAACCTTTTTCGATGGAAAAAGCCCTCAAAGAACAACCCGACTATGTGGTGTTTAACGGACATGTGGGCGCATTGATAGGCGACAAATCACTCAAAGCCCGAGCAGGTGAGAAAGTGCGGCTTTTTGTCGGGAATGGCGGACCCAATTTGGTATCGAGTTTTCACGTCATTGGCGAAATATTTGATAACGTACACCGAGAAGGCGGCTCGCAACCAGACCATAATATACAAACTACCTTAGTGCCTGCGGGTGGAGCAGCTATTACCGAATTTAAATTAGATGTGCCGTCTAACTATATCCTTGTAGACCACTCTATTTTTAGAGCCTTTAACAAAGGTGCCTTGGCAATGTTATCCGTAGAAGGGGAAGAAAACAAAGCTATCTACTCCGGACAGCAAGACGATAGGATTTATTTGCCCGAAGGTGGTGCCATTCAGGAAATGCCCGACGAGCCCGCAGAACCTGTAAAACCGATGAGCAAAGAAGAAAAAATAACGGCGGGCAAAAGCATTTATGCCAGCACCTGCCAAGCCTGTCACCAAGCTGACGGCAAGGGAATAGACGGTGCTTTCCCGCCTTTGGCAGCATCTGATTATTTTGCCAGCGACCCCAACAAATTGGTCAGTGCCATTAGAAATGGACTAAGCGGAAAAATTACGGTTAATGGCAAAGCTTATGACGGCGTGATGCCCAAGCAAACTTTAAGCGACCGAGAAATATCGGCAGTAGCCACCTACGTCTTAAATAGCTTCGGCAATAAAGGAGGCGAGAAATAAGCCTATCGGACAAGCACTTAGCCATGCCTTTTTTGATAGATATTTAATAAACGACTGAGAACCAATCAATTAGAATTGGCTAAGTGTTTGTTTTTTTTTGTGAATAATATAAATATATGCATAAGATAATTATTTTTGCTTTTTTCTGTTTGGCTCTAAACAGCGAAATATCGGCGCAAACGAAGCTCATTCCTATCGACGGAGGTATCTACTTGCCCTTATACTCTTTGGATAGCCAGAAAGTAGCAGTCGCACCCTTTAAGATAGACAATTATCAGGTGAGCAATGCCGAATTTTTGGACTTTGTATGCCAATATCCCGAATGGCAAAAATCAAAGGCAAAGAAGCTATTCGTAGATGCCAATTATCTCCGACATTGGACAGATGACGAATATTTTGCCCCCGAAATGGCTAATCAGCCCGTAGTAAATGTATCGTGGTTTGCCGCCAAAAAATACTGTGAATGTCAAGGCAAACGCTTGCCCACTACCGCCGAATGGGAACTCGTAGCCCAAGCAAGCCAAAAAGACAAAAACGGATATAAAGACGAAAATTTTAACCAATGGCTGTTGGATTGGGTGGCTAAACCCGCGCCAAAAAATAGAAACAGAGGCAGTACTTTTAAAAACGTATATGGAGTATATGATATGCACGGCTTGGTATGGGAATGGACGCATGATTTCAACAGCGCGCTCACCACGGGCGAGTCGCGCGGAAATAGCGACCTAAGCGATAATTTGTTCTGTGGCGGAGGGTCGTTCTCTTCCAAAGACCTGCGAAATTATGCCGCTTTTATGCGCTTTGCCATGCGGTCAAGCCTAAAAGCTAAGTATTGTGTCGGCAATTTGGGTTTTAGATGTGTTCAGTAAATTTTTTGTTAAAACAATAAATAATATTTTTATGTTGTCAAAATCACAAGCCAGACTGTTTTTTGTTGTTGGGACTATATTTTTTTCGGGCGTTTTCTTATGGCTCACTGTTGATACGCTCAATAAAATGCCGGCGCAGACTAATGCCCAGAATATAAGTCCCGAAGTTAATCGAGGGAAAGTGATTTGGGAAGACAATAATTGTATGGGCTGCCATACATTATTTGGCGAAGGGGCTTATTATGCCCCCGAACTTACCAAAGCCTACGAACGCCGTGGCGAAGCCTACATAAGAGCCCTTCTGATGTCTCCAACACCATGGAGCCCTCAGGGCAGAAAAATGGTGGCTTATGCGATGACTGAGCAAGAAGCCAACGACGTAATTGCCTTTATCAAGTGGGCGGGCGAAGTCGACCTAAACGGATTTCCCGCCGAACCAACACTGAAACAAACCAATTAGATTTTCACCCTAAAATTTAGTACCGATGAAATTTAAATCGCAGAAATTAGCATACTACTTTTTTTCTACATGTATGCTGTTGTTGTGTTTGCAAATCACTTATGGATTTATTATGGGATTTGCCCATATGGGTTATGATAATCTGCACGATTATATACCTTTCAACACAGCGCGCGCCGTGCATACTAATTTATTAGTTGTTTGGCTCTTGACCGGTTTTATGGGGGCTGCTTACTTTATCATTCCCGACGAAACGCAGCGCGAGCTATACTCTACCAAATTGGGCTTCATCCAGCTCATTTCTTTAGTTGTTGTAGGGGTAGTAGCTGTTATAGGCTTCCACTTTAATTGGTGGGAAGGACGTAAATTCTTAGAAATACCTCGTCCCTTAGATTTTTTGGTGGTCATAAACGTACTAACATTCTTGTTCAATATAGGCATAACCCTTTTCAGAGCCGAGCGTTCCTCTACAACCAGCATCGTACTTTATACCGGACTTGTGGCGGCAGCCTTGTTATATTTGCCCGGTATGATTTATTTTGAAAATCAAAGCGTTGACTCCTATTTTCGTTGGTGGGTAGTGCACCTTTGGGTTGAAGGTGTTTGGGAACTAATCATGGGTGGCATCTTAGCTTACTTGCTCATCAAACTAACGGGTGTAGATAGAGAGGTAATCGAAAAATGGCTATACGTCATCGTCGGTCTGACCTTTTTGTCGGGCATATTAGGCACAGGACACCATTATTATTATATTGGTGCACCGAAATATTGGTTGATGGTAGGCGGTATATTTTCTGCCTTAGAACCCTTGGCTTTCTTAGGTATGGCATTGTTTGCGGTCGTTATGTATCGGCGAAGCGGGCGCGAACACCCCAACAAAATTGCCCTCCTCTGGACCATCGGCTGTGCTATTATGTCGTTTGTGGGAGCTGGATTTCTGGGCTTTGCCCACACTTTACCCAGCGTAAACCTCTATACACATGGCACACTCGTAACAGCTATGCACGGGCACTTGGCATTTTGGGGTGCCTATGCTATGATTGTTTTGGCTATCATTAGCTATGCTATGCCCATGATAACAGGCAGAAAAAACTATAATAGTATGTACGGAATGCTGGCGTTTTGGATTTGCAATATAGGTATGCTGGGTATGACTGGTGCTTTTGCCGTAGCAGGTGTAGCCCAAGTATATTTAGAGCGCAAAACGGGTATGGATTTTACCTTAGTGCAACAAGAGATAGAGCCACACTTTTTAGGACTTGTATTGGCAGCAACTTTATTTACCACGGGCGTATTATTGTATATTTATGATTTTTATAAATATGGACGACCTAATGACGAAGCTCTTGTTGCTCTAACAGACAATGGCTAAATTTGTTTTTTATGCTCAATGATACAATTATGCATCAATACTGGTAACTATTTAGGTGTTGCACCCCTCTATGCTAATTTATGTTTGTAGGTCGCATTATTCCCCACAGATATAATGTCAGATGCCATACCTACGGCATTTTAAGAAGTGATTAAGGTGTGTAATCTCTGCAATGCTCAAATTTAAGATTAAATTTTCGATTTTTTACTTTTGCAGGAAATCTAATGAATAGCCTATTGGCGAAGCTGCCAAAATGGTTACCAATACTGAATAATTATGACAAGATATTATCTGCTAATAACACACGAATTTGCACTAATTCAATTCGCCTTCAACTGTTCGCATCTATTGTTTCGATGGGTTATTGGGCATTAATCAATTAGAGAATAAAATATATTCGCCCTAATTGGAATGGCTGTAGTTCTATTCGTGTAGGTTCGTGTAATTAGCAGTATGAGAATAATATAATTATAGAATAAACATGTTATCGTTTCTTGTCGAATCATCTAATCATCACTTATGTTACTAACTCAAAAGAATACAATTTACTACCACCCGCAAGGTAAGGAGATAAGCGTATTTGAACATTGCTTCCGAAACCAATTGCCTCTCATGCTGAAAGGTGCTACAGGTTCAGGTAAATCCAGATTTGTAGAGTATATGGCACAACAATTAGACCGCGAACTTATTTCAGTACTCTGTCATGAGGAAACCTCAACTGTCGACCTATTGGGGCGATACATCATAAAAGGAGCAGATACCGAATGGATTGACGGACCTCTGACCCAAGCCGTTAGAAATGGAGCCATTATTTATTTGGACGAAATTGCCGAAGCTCGCCCCGACGTGTTGGTCGCTATACACTCGCTAACCGACCATAGGCGCAAACTCTTTCTTGACCGACACCATGAAACCTTAGATGCTCCGCCCAATTTTATGCTCGTTGCCTCGTTTAACCCAGGTTATCAGCGCGGATATAAAGAACTAAAAGCCTCTACCCGACAGCGCTTTGTGATGATGACCTTTCATTATCCAAACAAAGAAATAGAAACCCAGATTATTGTCAACGAGACCAATATAGACAAAAACACAGCCCTTAAATTGGTCAATATTGCCGCTAAGATAAGAGGATTGAGCGAACTGGGATTGTCCGAAACTATATCAACGCGCTTATTGGTCGATGCCGCCAAATTGATATACTCGGGCTTGGCACCGCGCTTGGCTTGCAGGGTTGCCATAGTCGAAACACTAAGCGACGAACCCGACATTCAATCTTCATTGCAGGATATTATAAACATGAATTTTTGATTATTAAATTATTATGGAATGGGATCAATACCTTTTTAAGCAAATAAGTCGTTTGGTTCGGGCTATAAAAGCTCCTCCAAAAAATCCGCTTGAAATCAGTAATGCTGTCTCGCTTGCCGAATTAAAGCCCCGTCTGACCTATTTAGCCCGATTATTGTGTGGCGTAAATATCAATGTACAAGAGTCAACGAATATCGGGGGTTGGCAAGGCGACACTTTTTGGCTACCTTCGACCTATTCGCATGCCTTAGATAGAGATAAAAATATAGATTATTACCTATTTCGTGTTTTTTACCTATATGGGCAGTTTGAGCTAAAGCAATGCTGGATGGATAAAAATACCTATTCCGAAGCAGATGCCTATGCCCAAGCCCAGCGGACATGCGCCGAAGTCATTGCATTGGTCGCCAGCGAGTATCCCAATTTTCTAAGCATCTACGAGCAAGTATTGAGCCGAGAAATAGCCTATCAGCACCCCCACCAACCACCCAGCACACAATGGATATACGGAAAATGGTGCTGCTTTGATGCCGATGATTGGGCTAAGTACAACGAACTCATCAAGCCTATATCTAAAAACACTGTTGCCGATGATAAGGATAAAGAAAAATACTCCGAAATGAAGGGCAAAAACGTTGAAAACGCTCAAATACTAAGCGTAAACACACAAGAACAGGAAGAATACACCCTAACCCATAATTTTGAGAAAATCGAAACCTTAGATACTTTTTCGGGCAGATGGCGCAATTTTGATGGAAGCGACGACCTATCAGAACATGCCGAGGCACTACAAGAACTCGACCTACACCAATTAGTGCGCGTAGATAGCCCCGTACATGCTATTTATAAGTCTGATTTTGTACAAGTCTTAGGGCTTATCGAAGCTGATGCCCAAATCCAAAATTATCATTTTGCCTATCCCGAATGGAACGAAACTAAGAGAAATTATCGCGAAGGATATTGTAAAATAATTTACCAGAAACACATACAACAGAACAAAAACTACACCCAACAAGTAATAGATAAATCGGGTATGGTGATTCGGCAACTCAAAAGAATGTCGGAACAATATCTATCAGACTATTACCTAAAAAAAAGGCTGCCCGACGGCAGTGACCCAGACATCGACGCTGTTGTTGATGCTTATGTAGATAGGGTCATGGGCAGAACACCATCAGAAGATTTATATATTGCCCGACGAAAAAAAAATAAAGATATCGCTATTCTGGTGCTGACCGATTGTAGCCTTAGTACCGACGGCTATACCGCAAACCGAAGAATCTTGGATATTGAAAAGGAAGCATTGATTATCGCAGCCCAAGTATGGGCAGATTTCGATTTGCAATTTCAAATCGATACCTTTTCTAGCCATACGCATAGCCAATGTTTTTATACCACCTACAAAGCGTTTCATGAAAAATGGAGTGAAGTGAAATACCGTATCGGCGACATGCAAAGCTCAGGATATACACGCATCGGAGCAGCACTTCGGCACGCTACCTATTTACTAAACCAAGTAAAAGCCGATAAAAAATGGCTATTACTGCTCTCAGACGGCAAACCTAACGACTACGATACGTATGAGGGTAATTATGGGCTTGCCGATGTAAAAAAAGCCATTTACGAAGCCGCCCAAAAACAAATTTTTTGCTCTGCTATTGCTATCGATGCACAAGCCAAATTCTATTTCCCAAAAATGTTTGGCAATCTCGGTTATACTATCCTGAATCATCCCAAACAATTGCCCGAATCACTAACTAAATTTTATATCAACCTAATTAAATAACCAAAACAACATACCTCAATCAATATGACACAGCAAACATTTTTTTGGCTCATAGCCGCGAGCATATTCCTGACGCTAAATTTCTCTTGCACACAAGACAAAAAAAGCTGCCACCAAGAAATACCCGTTCAATCTAAAACAGCCGCTACGATGGACGAGTCTATCTATAACCTGAGTTCAGAATGGAAAAAACAAGACGGCTCTATCATAAAATTAGATGCCCTAAAAGGCAAAACAGTAGTGATGGCGATGGTTTTTACGCATTGCCAATCGGCTTGCCCGCGCATAGTAGCCGATATGCAGCGCATACAAAAAGAAGTAGGCAATCAGGCAAATGTGCAGTACGTACTTGTAAGCATGGACCCAGAACGCGATACGCCCGAAAGATTTGCCGAATTTAGCAACGATATGCAGCTCGACCCCGCTTGGATACTCATTTCGGGTAGCCAATCCGACACCGACGAAATAGCCAATGTGTTGGGAGTAAAAGTGAAAAAACTATCCGACGGCGGTTTTGACCATTCCAACGCCATTTTTGTTATCGACCCCAACGGCATTATCATACATACCCAAGAGGGCTTGGCACAAGAACCTACCGAAACCGTTCAGAAAATAAAATCAATCAACAGCTAAAGTGCAATGCGCTACTTACTCCGAGAACCGAGCAAGTAGCGCATTTTTTTTAATCCTTCACCATATAAACGACGATATAACCATGAAACCTTTTTTAGTGCTATACTTATCGTTTTTATAGCTTACCAATCTGTGCAAGCACAGTTTAGTTTTAATGGGCAAATTTTAAACCGTTCAGAGTATCGGCATGGCTACGGCAGTCTAATAGACACAAGTGCTTCGGCTGCTTTTTCTATCGGACAGCGAAGCCGACTGACCGCCGCCTATGCAACCGAAAAAGCCCGATTTGCCTTATCGCTGCAAGACATACGCACTTGGGGCAATACGCCGCAAGCCAATATCATAGACGGCTATCTCTCTTTGCACGAAGCCTATTTAGAAATATTGTTTAACGACAAATTATCTGCCAAAATAGGACGGCAAGAATTGGATTATGACGATGCTCGTTTTCTGGGCAATTTGGATTGGGTGCTACAAGCGAGGTCGCACGATATCGCCCTCTTGAAATATGCCGACACAACCCAACAACTACAAATCCATGCAGCATTTGCCTATAACCAAACCGGCGATTTCCTCAGCGGTTCCTACTACAGCCTGAGCAACCAATATAAAATAGCTCAAATGTTGTGGATAAACAAAAAATGGAACAATTGGACGATGGGGTTTTTGCTCTGGAACAACGGCTTGCAAGCCGATAGCAGCATCGTACACCGCGAAAAAGTGAATTATACCACTACCTTGGGCATTCCTATTTGCCAATACAAACTGAAAAACTTTGCCCTACAAGGATTTTTTTATTACCAACTCGGACGAGATATAAAAAACAAAGAACTTGCTGCTATAGACGCAAGTGCCGAACTCAACTATAACAAGAAACTCAATGCCGAAAAAAATAACAAAATAGGACTGAGCATTGGCTTTGAATATTTGAGCGGTACGAGCCAAACCGACACAGCCAACCATAAAAACCAATCGTTTAATCCGTTATACGGCACTAATCATAGACACAACGGATATATGGATTATTTTTATGTTGGCGGACGACATATCAACTCGGTGGGCTTGATTGATGCCTACTTCAATCTAAAATACGACCTAAACGCAAAAGTATTTTTGGGCGGCAGCCTCCATTATTTTAGCGCAGCCCAAGACCTAAAAGACCCCCAACTAAGTGCTTATCAAGATGCCGACCCCTACCTCGGCACAGAAATAGACCTCAGCGCGGGCTATCGGTTTAGCGAATCGGTATCGTTTCAGGCGGGCTATTCGCAATTATTTGCCGCCAATTCCTTGGCACTGCTGCGCAACACCTCGACAGAAGCCAATACGCAAAATTGGGCTTATTTAGCCATTTTGTTCCGACCAGGCATGAAAAACAAATTTACAGGGCTAAAATGGTAGCATAGGGCGGATAATGACAACAGCTATGAGCGTTCACCGCCCACACGATTTGAATCGCGGGCTATGAACGCTCATAGAACTACCCCTATTCAATCGCTACGCCCTTGCGCAGTTGTTTCAGGAAGTCGGAGGCAAAAATAAAATCGTTGAGCGTTTCGTTGCGGCTTTTTAGGATTTCTTGGTTGCTGCGCTCCCAATTTTTTTCGCCTTTGGATAAAAACACCACCTTCTCGCCAATACCCATCACCGAACTCATGTCGTGGGTATTCATTATCGTGGTCATACCAAACTCTTTGGTGATGTCGATAATGAGTTGGTCTATGAGCAGGGCAGTCTGTGGGTCTAATCCTGAATTAGGCTCGTCGCAAAACAGATATTGCGGGTTCAGTACAATAGCGCGGGCAATACCTACGCGCTTCATCATGCCCCCACTAATTTCGGCGGGGTACTTATTGTTGGCACCGATTAAATTGACCCTTTCGAGGCAAAAACCGACCCGCTCCTTTTTCTGTTGTTGGCTCATATTGCTAAACATATCTAAGGGAAACATGACGTTTTCTTCAACCGTCATCGAGTCGAACAAGGCAGAACCTTGAAACAGCATACCTATTTTGGTGCGTATGGCTTTTTTGTCGCGGGCATTGAGGCGCGTAAAATCTATACCATCATATAGAATATTGCCCGTGTCGGGCTGCATCAATCCCACCAAACATTTGACAAATACGGTTTTGCCCGACCCACTTGCCCCAATAATCATGTTCACCTTGCCCGTTTCAAATACGGTCGAGATGCCTTTGAGTACGGTTTTATCGGCAAAAGATTTTTTAAGGTCTTGAACTTCTATCATACTTTGAACTTTATGCGGGCAAAAGTACCTCAAAATACGCTAAAAGTTGTAATTTTGCCGCAAACTATTTTTAGCCAAGCATCGGTTAGATACCGAGCCGTTTGCCCATTAAGCATAAATTTGTATTCATGAAGCAGCAAGACCCCAAAAACACACCAAGTAATTCAGCAAAAGCAACCCCATCCAAAATAAAAGTAACGCCCCCAAAGGCGCCTCCCAGTATCGCCGCCACCACTGCCACCGCACCTACTGCGCCGCGCCTGCCTTGGCTCGTGCTGTTTGGCTTGGCAATTGCTTTGTATGCTTATAGCGTGACATTTCAGTATGCCTTAGACGACCAAATTTATATTACGTCAAACAATTTTACGAAACAGGGTTTTGCGGGCATTGCCGATATATTGGGCAACGAAAGTTTAGTCGGTTTTTGGGGCAAAAAAGAACTATTGGAGGGAGCGCGTTATCGTCCTATTGTGATGATAACGTATGCTATTGAATATGCTTTGTTCAAAGAAAATCCCATGTTCAGCCATTTTGTCAATGTCCTGCTGTATGGTTTATTGGGTATTTTGCTCTACCGCCTGCTGTGCCGTTTGCTACCAGCGTCGCCTGACAGAGCTTGGTATTTGTCACTGCCCTTTGTAGCAACTGCCTTGTATATAGCTCACCCGCTACATGTCGAGTTTGTAGCCAATATCAAAGGACGCATGGAAATTTTGGCGATGCTGGGTTTGCTCGGCACGCTGTGGTATGCGTTCCGCTATATCGATACCAAAAAAATGAGCTATGCCGCCCTTACAGGTCTTATCTTTTTTATAGCCTTGCTCACCAAAGAAAACGCCATTACGTTTTTAGCCGTCGTGCCGCTGACTATGTATTTTTTTGGCAAACCCGAAGCCGGCGACTATATAGCCGTCAATGCGCCTTTGTGGGCAGCTACTTTGTGCTATTTCGGCGTGCGCTATGCCGTGTTGGGTTTTATAACGAGCAATGGCGTAGAAGCTACCGAACTGCTCAACAACCCATTTCTGGGGGCAAGTATTGCCGATAAATTTGCCACTATATTTTATACAATGGGTTTGTATGTCAAACTCCTGTTTGCCCCTTTCATGCTCACACACGATTATTATCCCAAACAAATCCCCATTATTACTTGGGCTGACGCGCGTGCTATCGTGCCTTTATTGCTATATATTGTTATGGGTGTGTATGCTTTATGGGGCTTAGGGCGCAAACACTTAGTAGCTTATGGCATTTTATTTTACCTGATAACCTTTTCTATCGTCTCTAACCTGCCTTTTCCTATTGGTTCGTTTATGAACGACCGATTTATGGACTTGCCGTCTGTCGGTTTTTGTATCGCCTTAGCTTATTGGCTCACCCAAAGCATACCTCAATTTTTGCCCAATCCTACCCAAAGACATACCGTAGCACTGGCACTATTTGGTGTATTTTTGGCATTTTTCTCCTTCCGTACCCTTGCTCGCGTACCCGCGTGGTATGACAACGAAACCTTGTTTCTGACCGATGTCGATATTTCGACCAATAGCACGAAAGTCAATACTTCGGCGGGCGGCACGCTCATCGAAAAAGCAGCGCGTATGCCCGAAGGCTCACCCAACCGCGCCGAAACCTTCGACCGCGGCATCAAATACCTACAAAGAGCACTCGACCTATATCCAAACAACCCCAACGCCCTGCTGTTAATGGGCAATGCACAATACGATTATAAACGCGACTATGACGCAATGTTTTCGTTTTACCTACGGCTACTAAGCAATGAACCCGACCACCAACAAGTACACCAAAACCTGTCGATGATGGCAGAAAAAGAAGAGAAAGCCGAAAACGTCGATAAACTAATCCGCTTTTACGAAGAAAAGTATTGCCCCTCAACGCCAATAATACCTTAGACTACGACGCATTGGGCGTAATGTATGGCAAAAGAAAAAGATTTGGATAAATCTATATTCTACTTCGAAAAAGCATTACAATTAGACCCAAAAAAATATAGGTGCGATGCAAGATATGGGTATCGCTTATGGCATGAAAGGAAACTTGGACAAAGCCTTAGAACTAAACCAACGTGTATTAGAATTAGATGCCAATAACGCTAAGGCAGCCCTCAATATAGCCATTACCTACCAAGGCATGGGGAACAAGGAAAAAGCCGATTTTTACTTCCAAAAAGCCTTTACCCTCGACCCCAAATTGAAGCGATAAATTAGGCGCAGCCCAATATGCTCATGTCCGTTATTTTTATTTGCCTTATCGCTATATCGCCGCTTTTTATGCCCATTGCTATCGTCCAATGATTGAGAAGGACAAAAAAAATGGCAAATAATAAGCACTAAGAACTAAACAAACCAAAAAAACTGTATTTTTACACCTTAGTTCAGCGCATTGAGCGAATTAAACCCTTGTTCGATTCTAAAAAATCAAAATATGACAAACAAATTACCCATCTTTATTGCCCTTGTAGCCTTTTGGCTGGGGCTGGCAAGCACGCCGCTACAAGCCCAAGTAGCCAACGATATGTGCCAAACAGCCGAACCCCTCCCCGAACTATTTCCGAACATACAAGAGTGCATTTCGGGAACCACCAACGGGGCAGTAGGCGAATTGCCCTATATCAACCAAGGCTATTGCAATGGTGGTGCTATTGCACCCAACCCCTCTTCTGATGTGTGGTATAGCTTTACAGCAGTAGGCAACCGCTTGTATATCGACTTTACGAGCGACTTAGCGGGGGCAGTACTCTCATTCTACGAAGGTGATTGTGCAAACCTCATCGGGCGCGATTGCGTTGCCAGCGAAGTAGGTGGGGATATCTCCTACGAATTTTCACCCGTAGACCCAGGCACTACCTATTATATCCAAATTAGTGGCAATAGCACCGTCGATGTAGGCGACTTTAACCTATGCCTCACCAACGAAGAAGTTACCGAAAATATCTGCATTAATAACCAAAGCATCTACTTAGACCCGCTGCCCGATTTTGGCACCTACGGACCCGGTCAAACCGTGAGTGTTTGCGTCAATGTAGAGGGATACAACCAAAACGCTGCCGATTGGTTGCATGGCTTTGTTCCCGTGTTTGGAAATGGTTGGGACTTGACCACCCTCGTTACCTATCCGCCCGCTAGTTGTGACGGGGCAGGCGAATGGGCTTGGTACGAAAGCGTACAAGGCACGTCAGGCGTAGCTATCCCCGAACCCCAAGGCCCCGGATTTTTCTACGATAGTGGTGCAGGTGGTCCTTTCGACGGCAATCCAGGTAATAATTATGGCGATAACAGTGGTGGCTCATCGTGCAATTGGCTATTTTGTTTTGACGTTACAACCGTCTCCGACGCGCCCGCAGGCACCGATTATTTAGATTTGAGCATCGAATTTCTCAATTTTTCGGACTCCGAAACCGGTAGCTGGAACGCATCGGGGTCGCCTTGTCCCAACGACCCCAATTTGTTGTTCAAAGCCCTGTTGCAATTCTGCGATGCACCTATTTTAGAAGCCCCAATCCCACCTGCGCCAATCCCAACGGCGGCAGCATCACGGCTACAGGTATCGGCACAGCACCTTTTACCTTTGTATGGAGCAACGGAACAACCGAAACAGGCGATTTCTCGACTATTAGCGGCTTAGAAGAAGGTTTTTATACCGTATTTAGCACCGATGCCGACGGCTGCACGCAAGGAGCGTCAGTTACATTAACCGAAGAATCGGAAGGCTTGAATATCAATATACCTGTCAGTGTAGGCGGTTGTACGGGCTGCGAAGCCTCGCCCTCCAACCCCGTCGCTATCAATATCCTAACTGCGTCGGGCAGCGTATATGCTACGCAAGCCATTAGTGCTTGCCCCAGCCTTATTTCTATCTGCTTGCCCAACGACCAAACATTTGGCTTGCAATATGCCGACCAAATCATCGCGGAGGCGGTTGTCAATGGTGTCCTGACCGACGACCTATTCACCTTTATCACAGGTACACCCTCTGACCCAGGCACAATGCCCACCGACCAGCAAACGCTATGTGCAGGAGATGCCGCTACTGCCAATGCTACGGGTGTCGCGCTCCAAGACGGACACGTATTGGCATATATCTTACACACGGCAAACAGCACCTCAGCGGGTACTATCTTAGCTATCAATACTGAAAATGGCACGTTTAGCGCAAGCAGCGGACCTGGTATTCAGTACAATACAGTATATTATATTTCGTCGGTTGCCGGACCCGAAAGCGGTACAGTAGGCGTGCCCGACCTCGGCAACGCTTGTACCCAAGTAGCCGCAGGTAGCCCGGTCGTGTTCTTGTCGCCCGTAGAACTAATTATCAATACCGTTTGCGATTGGCAAGTTACAGGCGATTTGACCGTCACCGTATTTGCTTCGGGGGGCTTGCCTGCCTACGACGGTGTGAGTGGCTATACTTTAAGTGGCACCAACTTGGGCGAAACCAACATTAACCCTTCGGTTACTATCATCAACGAAGGACAAGGCGAGCATAGCTATGCCTATCTCGCGACAGATGCTTTGGGTTGCAGCGGCGCAGCAGGCAATACTTTTGTATGCTACAAAACCGATATAGAATTATTGTCGTTTGCGGGCAAAGCCGAGCCACATGGAAACGTTTTGACTTGGACAACAGCTACCGAGACAGACAACGACTATTTCACGATAGAACGCGCCACAGATGGCGTATCGTTTGCCGAAGTCGGGCGCGTAAAAGGTGCAGGCACCGTCTTGAGCCAGCAAAACTATACGCTCACCGACCAAAATGCGCCCAACGGAACGGCTTATTACCGCCTATCGCAAACCGACTATAACGGTACTACACGCCAAGCAGCCACTACGCTCGTAGTGCGCGACATCCAGCGCGATTTGTCAGTCATAAGTCTAAGCCCTATACCCACTACCGATGTAGTGCAGGTGCAATATGCCCTACCTACTGCCCAAAACCTACGCCTGACACTCTACAATAGTGCGGGTCAGTTGGTATGGAGCCAAACTCTTGCAGGTAATGCGGGGCTAAACACCACCACCGTCGATTTAGCGACCTATCCGAGTGGTGTATATGCGCTGATGCTACACAACGGCACGAACAGCACCGTTAATCGCGTAGTGAAAAAATAAACGCGCAATAGCCATTTTGCACAAAGGCGCAAAGGCATACAACCCAATCAACAAATCCGCAGCACGATGCATATAGCACGGCTGCGGATTTGTCGTTTGGGGCTATCTCCCCCTGCAAAGCAAGCAAAATGCAGGAAATACGCACTGTTTTCCGAATATGCCACGCGAGCAAGAGCGCGTCAGGCAGTTTGGGGGAATGATTTTGTGTGGGGCAGCAGCATAGGCACAAAAAAATATCGGACTATGCCAACATTAAGGCTTATTTTTTGTTACCTTTGTATCGAATTTTCAGAAACTTTTGAAAGTATGCAAACCATCTTACAAAACCCGCAATTATCCGCGCCTTTGCGCCGCATTGCCGAAAAAGTATACGCCTCCGAGCGCATCAACTTTGATGAAGGCGTATTGCTCTACGAACACGCCGACTTAGGCTTTTTGGGAACATTGGCTAATTTTGTGCGCGAGCGCAAACACGGGCATAAAACCTATTTTAACCGCAATTTTCACATCGAACCGACTAATTTGTGTGTCTATACCTGCAAATTCTGTTCCTATTCGCGCCTAATCAAGCAGCGCGAAGAAGGTTGGATATTGTCTGCCGACGAAATGATGAATATTGTGCGCAGTTATGATGATAAACCCGTTACCGAAGTACACATTGTCGGAGGGGTATTACCGCAAATGAACTTAGCCTTTTTTACCGATTTGTTGCGCCGCATCAAAGCGCACCGCCCCGAACTGCATATCAAGGGTTTTACGGCGGTTGAGTATTACTATTTGTTCAAAAAAGCCAAAGTGAGCTACCGCGAAGGACTGATTCTATTGCGCGAGGCGGGCTTAGATTCGATACCGGGCGGTGGTGCCGAAATTTTTGACGAGGGAATACGCGCTATTATTTGCAACGATAAATGCACAGGACATCAATGGCTCGACATACACGAAACAGCGCATAACTTGGGCATTCAGTCGAACGCTACTATTTTGTACGGGCATATCGAAACCTACCAACACCGCATAGACCACCTCAATCGTCTGCGCGAGTTGCAGGACCGCACAGGTGGCTTCAACTGTTTTATCCCGCTCAAATTTAGGCGCGAGAACAACGAAATGAGCCATATACCCGAAGTGTCTGTGACGGAGGATTTGCGCAACTACGCCGTTTCGCGCATTTACCTCGACAATTTTGCCCATATCAAGGCATATTGGCCCATGATTGGGCGCAGTACTGCGCAATTATCGCTCAGTTTTGGCGTAGATGATATAGACGGAACGATAGACGACACGACCAAAATATATTCTATGGCAGTGCCGAGGAACAACGCCCCGCATTAAGTACCTACGATTTAGTGCAATTAATCAAAGCCGTAGGGCGGCAACCCATCGAGCGCGGTAGTTTGTATAACGAAATTACGGATTATAGCATTACACCTATCGAACCGCCTACGTCGGGTTTTTCGCCTTTGCCCGTCTTAGGTATGGCTTGACGCGCAAGCAATAGATAGCGCGTATGAAACAAATAACACTCAAGTCTGTCCTATTTTTTGTTTTGGACGGCTCTAACCCTTAGCCATAGATTCGATTATAATCTTTGATGAGAGCTTGTAAAAGGCTTCGGCATTGAGGGCATCGGGGCTATGTGCAAGCGTTTTTGTAATTGTGTTTGCAGGTGATACATAGGTGCTTGCAAGTTGGCGCGTTGGCTTTCGGTCAGAACCTCTTTGATGAGGTCTATATCTTGGTCGCTTAGTTCTTGAGCGGCTTGGTAGCGTATGGGGTGGTCTTTGGGGCTTTGCCAAAGTAGTGCATCTTCGATACTTAGGCGGCGGCGCAGATTGACAACCGTTGTTCCTGCAGCCATATCACCTATGCGTTGCCCTCTACCACTTAGCACAATGGCTAAAATAGCGATGCCGCCCGCGCTGATAGTGGCTTCTATCATGCCCAAAAACCAACGCAATAAATAATCGCCTACCGATACGGGCGAACCGTCGAGGCGAACTACTTTGAGTTTGCGTACTTTTTTGCCAATGCTTTGCCCCTCAAAAATCCACTCGCTTAGAAAATGATAGAACAAAATGGGAAGTACTAAGGGAATTAGAATTTTGGGTTGCCAGAGAAGATCATCTATCTCTAACCAATTGAATAGTATTGCAATAAACAATATGTATCCAAATATAATGAGATAATCTATTATAGCAGCCACATAGCGGTCGCCTACGCTGGCTATTTCGTAGTCGATAGCCACGTTTTGGGTGGTCAATACGCTTAGATTTTCCATAGTGGGGTAGGGTAGGGGCGAGCAGAAACTTTCGTTTTGGGCTTGGGTTGCACAAAAATACGGTATTTTTACTTGGCTACTGATTCCAAATATTGGATTAGACTTTCTGGTGTTTCTGCATAACCCTCAAACACGTATAGGGCTTGCTGATTGCTTAGGGTGTCCGAAAAGCCATAATTTATTTTAGATGCTACTATTGACCTAGTGGAATTGCTATCTTGCAAGAGTAGTTGAATAAACGTTATCAAAAACTGCATTTCATATTTCCCTCTGAAAACGCTCTTTTTTTCACAGCACCTGAATTTCTCCAACTTGCTATTCAGTAGAACTGCCTCTATTTCAGTAGCATTTGGAAATGTCTTTTTAATGACTTCAATATCATAATGACAAGTTACGGATTGAAGCGTAACTTCTATGAACCCTTTTGGTAGTTTTTCATCTAACTTTACGCCTGTGGTTTTTCCTGTCGAGTTCCTAATTTCGATTAGGCAAGCGTACCACGCATTAAACAGACAAACCGCATTATGAAATTCCTCTTGCTGCTTTTGGTAAAGGGGGATACAAACGTCAAAAATATTATGGTCGCTAAATTCTGATAAATGAAACACGTTAATTAAAATCTCTTTGAAAACATCAACAGAAACATAGAGATTTTCGACCGAATAGCAAGGTGTTTCAAAAATAAGTGGATTGGGTGGTATGAGTGGCTCATTAAAATCCCTATCGATGAAAAATGCTTTTTTGTAATTGGCATATTCGGGGCGATTTGAAATCAAAGAATAAACTTTTAGAACGCTATCCCTATTGCCACACATTATAGGTTGGTAGTTTGAAGTAAAACGCTTAATTCTCGGCACATAATAAGGGTTGTCTTTCCCCTCAAAAAAACAAAAAAGATGATGGGTATATTTTCTAGTTGCCAACATAAATGCTTGAAAGGCAACTTGGGCTTTGTCCTTACTCAACCTTAATTGTTCTATATATGTCATTATACAAAGGCTTCTTTAACAGGTTTAATATATTCATTTAGACCGACTGCATACACGTCTAATTCATTGTCAAAAATGAATGGAGAGTGTGTAACTGCCAATAGAAATTCACATTTTTTAGAATTTATTATATCGGGCAAAAGTTGCTTTTGCCATGTCATACTAAGAGATAATTCAGGCTCGTCAAAAAGTACAATAAACTTTTTAATTGCGTCAGATAAATAAATTTTAGAGAAAATCGAAATTATCTGTTTTTCACCCGAAGAAAGGTGTTTGAGCAGAATTTTTCTTCCCGTTAAGTCAGATTTGATAAAAATATTGATGCCGCTTTCGTCATAAAATACCTGTTTATTGATTAAATACTTATTACAAACATCTCGGAATATTTTAACAGAATTATCTAATTCTTTCTGTTTTTCGTAAATATCAACTAATTTTTGCAAAAGATAGGCGGATAAAGGGTTTTTTAATTGCTTTTTTGAAACAATATCTTTAACTGCCTGTTTCTGTGCGTCGGGTAAAAGATTTCCAACTCTGGATAAGATTATTTCAATATCGTTTTCTGTTATTTTATCAAGAATACTTTCTGTTAGAGTCGGGACATCAATTACAACACTTAGAATATCTTTGGTGAATTGAGCCAAACCCTCTTTTAGTAATTTATCAATATTATCCTCAATTTTCTTAAATCTTTTTTGGACATCATCCATGCCGAATTGAATAAGCGTATTTTCTTGGTTGAGATTCAAATCGTCTTCTCCATAGCCTAAATTGTGCAAATCTTCCTCAACGCGCCTAAATGTAGGAAAATACATAATATCAATTCCTTTAATCTCACTTATAATATCATTTTTACATTTTTCAAGAGCGGAATTTATCATCTTAAATTTGCCCATTTCAAGTTCCTCAAATACCATCATTATTCTGTGGATAGGGTATTTAGACAAACGTTTATTGTTAGAACGCAAAAACTGTTCTTCAATTTTTCTCCAATTGCCGTTACTTTGAGCAAATTTGTTTCGCAATATTTCAAATTGGGCATATCCGATATCCGCAATGACATCTTTCACCAAAGGATGCTTGAAAATTTTATCAACTAATTCTTTCACATTTTTTTTAGAGATTTCGATGGATTTTTCATTTGAAAACACAAGTTCTAGTTTGTCGAAATTGTACTCGTTCAGTCGAAAAAAGTCTTTTGTCAGTGTATAGTAAAAGAGGTTCAAGACTTGCGTTTTGCCAAGCCCATTTTCTCCGACTAGGATTTTTATATTCTTATCGAATGTTATGTGCACATTGCTTGTCCCAAACAAGCCATATACAGAAAACGATTTTATTTTATTTGACTTCATAATACTCAATTTTCCTGCAAAGGTATCACTTCTTTTTAGATTTTTTCGCCTTTTGTATTTCGCCAACCAAAATTAAAACGCGCTATACCCGCCGACTTACCCTAAATTTTGCCTAATGGGTGCAATAACTACGTGCTATTTTGTAATTTTGCACACTTTTTGGCGTTAAGCGTAAAATATCTCTTATCAGTTTCAAGCACAAGCCCTTTGTTCTATGTACTATCGCTTTATAATTGTCCTCTATTGTGCGCTGCTCTGCTTGGGTGGATGCCAAAATCAACCCAATAATACAGCTACTCCTAACGGACAAGAGGGTAAATTGCTCGCAGGACGCTGGCGGGCAGTTCTACAACTCGATGACGACCCCGACCCCAGCACTCGCTTGGAGCTACCTTTCAATTTTGATTTGGAGCATACCGACAAGGGCTACCAAATGAATATCATCAACGCAGACGAGCGCATCGAGGTCAGCGAATTTTTCTTTCCCAATCCCGATTCGATAGTCATAAAATTGCCCTATTTCAATGCTGAAATAAGAGCGCAGATAAATGAGCGGCGTATGGTAGGTGCTTGGTATAATTTTGATAAAGGCGACGATTATGTCGTACCGCTATATGCCGTATATGGCGATAGCTCGCGCTTTCATATCCCGACCACCGACAGCGTCGTCAATGTAGCAGGCAAATGGGAAGTAACTTTTATTGCCGATGACAAAAGCAGCAAAACCGATGCCATAGGCGAATTTAAACAGGAGGGCAGCCGCGTGACGGGCACTTTTATAACACCTACGGGCGATTATCGCTACTTGGAAGGCATTGCTACCGACCACGAAGTGATGCTCTCTTGCTTTGACGGTTCGCACGCCTATTTATTAGTGGCGGGCATGAACGAATCGGGCGACCTGAACGGCGACGCTTGGTATGGCAAGCACGGGCGCGAAATTTGGCTCGGCTATCGCAGCGACGCACCTATCCTGCCAATGGAAGGGCAATTGTCTGAAATGGCAGAAGCACAGTTTAGCTTCCAATTTCCCGACTTGAATGGCAATATGGTGGCTAATACCGACCAACGCTTTGCGGGCAAAGTGGTGATAGTGCAGATTATGGGCAGTTGGTGCCCTAATTGCTTGGACGAAACCCGCTTATTGGTCGAGTTATACCAGAAATACCGCCAGCAGGGTTTAGAGATAGTTGCCTTAGCTTTCGAGCGTAGCCCCGATATCGCCGTGTCGCGCCCTATATTAGAGCGTTATATTCGACAAACGGGTATCAAATATCCCGTATTATTGGCGGGTGGGGCTGATAAAAAATCTGCGTCGGCTGCCTTGCCCCAACTAAATGCTATAAAGGCATATCCCACAACTATCTTGATAGACCGTACAGGTAAAACAGACCAAGTATATACGGGTATTTCAGGTCCCGCCACAGGCGAATATCAACAGTTTGTAGCAGATTTTGAAGGCAGAATCCAACAGCTATTAAAACAAGCAGGCTCATAAGTGCCGAAAAAAAAATAGTATGCAAAAACTAAAATCATTTGGGCAGCACTTCCTGCGCAACGACCATATAGCGCGGCGCATTGTCGAGCAATTGCAAATAGACGAGCAAACGGGCGGCACAGTAGTCGAAATAGGACCGGGCGAAGGCGTGCTAACCCAACATTTATTGGAGCGTCCGGATATTGCCCAATTTTTTGCGGTCGAGCTTGACCGACGTTTGCCCGAAATATTGATGGCACGTTATCCGCGTTTAGAAAATTGTATCATCAACGAAGACGTATTGCGCGTAGCATTTGAGCGGTTTGCGGGCGATAGGTTTTCGGTTATTGGCAATTTTCCGTATAATATATCTACGCAAATTTTGTTTAAAATACTCGATTATCGCACCCACGTACCACAAATGGTAGGTATGTTTCAGCGCGAAGTAGCCCAACGCATAGCTGCCCCGCCGGGCGGTAAAGACTACGGCGTGACGAGCGTATTGCTACAAGCCTATTATCAGACCAAATATTGCTTCACGGTCGAGGCGGGCAATTTTGACCCACCACCCAAAGTGCAGTCAGGAGTTATCCGCTTGCGCCGTAGCCATGCCCATGATGCTACTATCAAACACCACGAGCATTTGCGCAGCGTGGTAAAAGTGCTTTCGGGCAACGCCGCAAGATGCTGCGGAAATGCCCTACAATCCCTGCCTATTGATGATACGCAATTGCCCACTAATATTTGGACTAAGCGTGCCGAACAATTGTCTGTAGCCGAGTTTATTGCCATTGCCAACGCTTGGCAGCCTACTCAGGGTATGTTAGGAGAATAACAAAAATTGATGCCCTTATTGTTTTGTATGATTTAAAAATGCAATACGTGTCTATGCAAACCACTAATACAATTTTGATGATACGCCCCGTTCGCTTCGACCTCAACGAACAGACCGTAGCCTCTAATGCGTTTCAGCAGCGCACCCGAACCGAATCGGGCGAAACAATACAGCAAGCCGCACAAGCCGAGTTCGATACTTTTGTGCTGCGTTTGCGCCAAGCGGGTGTGCGCGTCATTGTTTTTGACGATACACTCGAACCCGCTACGCCCGATTCCATTTTCCCGAACAATTGGGTCAGTTTTCACCAAAGCGGGCTGGTGTACCTCTATCCGATGCAAGCCGCCAATCGCCGATTAGAACGCCGTAGCGATATACTAACTGCCTTGCAAACCGATTATAATTATGCCATCAAAGCACAGTACGACTTGAGCAAGCCCGCCGAGTCGGAGGGGATCTTTTTGGAAGGTACGGGCAGCATGGTACTCGACCGCCAACATCGCAGTGCCTACGCTTGTTTGTCGCCGCGCACCCACTTGCAACTATTGCAACAATGGTGCAACCACGCAGGCTATACGCCAATAGCGTTTCGTGCTGTCGATGAGCAAGGGCAAGACATATACCATACCAACGTTGTGATGTGTGTGGGCGACCGCTACGCAGTTGTTTGTACTGATGCTATTGCCGATGCCGACGAGCGCAAATTAGTGACCGATAGCCTTGAAGCCACCGGGCACGAGGTAATAACTATTACTTGGGAGCAAATGAATCGCTTTGCGGGCAATATGTTGCAGGTACACAACCAACACGGCGAACCCTTGTTAGTAATGTCGCAGCAAGCCTATGACGCTCTCACGACCGAACAACGCCAACGTTTAGAAAAATATAATGCGCTGCTCTATTCACCTATACCTACCATAGAACGCTATGGCGGCGGTAGCGCGCGTTGTATGATGGCAGAGGTATTTTTGCCTAAATCCTAGCATTTAACAGCGTCTGTTTTGTGGTCAAAATGGAATAGCTGCCTAATAATCAATCTATGCTTTTGGATTATAATAACTCGCGCGCAAAAAATCATTTTAATAAATAATTTTTTAATTAAAAAATATATTAATGATTTAAAATTAATAATTTGCAATTTATAAATAAATTAAATTTTTATTGGCTTTGCCTTTTTATACCACAATCAAAGAAACAAATAAATGAAAATAAAATCAATTTATATAAATCTGCCTGTAAAAGATCTTAACCGAACAAGGGATTTTTGGGCAAAACTTGATTTTTCGTTCAACGAACAGTTTTCAAACGAAACATCTCTCTGTTTGGTTATAAATGACGGACTTATGTATGCAATGTTTATAACGCATGAGTTTTTCAGCACATTTACCAACCGACCCATTGCGGACAGTTCGACCACGCAAATATTGACCGCTCTCGAAGTGGATAGCAGAGAGCAGGTGGATAGAATAGTGCGTGCCGCCCTCGAAAATGGAGCAACTCGCTACCAAGAGAGCAAAGACCACGGCTGGATGTATTATGATAGCTTTGCCGACCCCGACGGGCATCAATGGGAAATTTTGTTTGCAGACATTAGCCAAATACCACAAGAAATGAACGCGAACAAAATTACCATTCAAGCGACAATTGCGGCGGACAAGAGAAAAGTTTGGGCTTATTATACCCAAGCCGAACATATTACCAAATGGAATTTTGCCGACCCAAGTTGGCACTGCCCCAGCCTCGAACGATATGAAAATCGGTGGGAAATACTTCGCAAGAATGGAAGCAAAAGACGGCAGTTTTGGCTTCGATTTTGAAGCAGTTTATCTCGAAATCGAAGAAATGTCCAATTTACCTACGGTTTGGTGGCAGGCAAGCAACAGTGGAATTTAAAGATGCGGACGGGCAAACCCAAGTAATAGTAAGTTTCGACCCTGAAACAAGCAATTCCATTGAGTTGCAGCGAAATGGTTGGCAAGCAATTCTGAACAATTTTAAAGAATATACAGAACGCTAGTGTTCTAATTTTTAAGTTTTGAGTATTAATTTTGCCTATCATGTATCCATTTCCAAGCGTTAGGACTTAGGAAATAACATTAGGTAATTGAGATATTAGTTCAAGAACTCCCCCTAACCCCCTCAAAGAGGGGGAATTTATGCAAGATATAATTTGCTGATTATCAACAGCTTACGATAAATTATAAAAAGTATTTAGTGTATTTTGTTCTTAAAATGACGTAAATATATTACATCAATAACATATAATAGACACAAGCCTGAGCATATCGTAGGCATGAAACTCGTGTAGGGTAGGTGTATAAAACTTAAAAAATCAAACCACTAACTAAGCAACGAGGCTATCGTTAAACTCTCTCCAAACCAGAGAACAAACCTCCATCATAAAAGGGGACATAGATGCGCTGAACGAAATACCGCTTAGTGCTGCATCGGCGAACAAACCTTTTTTAGGAGCAAAAAAGCAAGTTTCGATAAAAAAAACGTAACTTTACGCACTTTTTCGTTTCATCTCACCCCCCTCTAAAATCAAGCCATGAGAGTTTTTTTTACATTTTTCATTGCGTGTTGCATGGTACTTAGTGCATCGGCACAACCTTGCTCAACAACTAATGGCACAAACTGCTTATGCCCCGACGGAGGACAGCAATGCCAATTATTGCCCGACCTGACCGTAGCACGCGACATCTTGCTGGAAGCAGACCTTAATCCTGAAATTGACGGCGAGTTGCGCGTCTCAGTAGCTACACCCAATATCGGATACGGACCGCTCGAAGTACACGCCAGCTACTATTTTGTATGTGGAACAGATACTGTTTATTCGCCTGGCGGTATGACTACCTGCTCTGACGGTTCATTCCCGCGCCAACTCATTCAGCAAACGGTTTACCGTAAAAACGGCGATGAAATAATCAGTGATTGGCGCTGGGCTGGTTCAATGACCTACCACCCTACACACGGACACATGCACGTAGATGATTGGTGCCGCTTCTCGCTGCGCATACCTATTGACGGCGAACCCAACCCATTTAATTGGATTGTCGTTGCCGAAGGTGCAAAACTCGGATTCTGCTTGATGGACTACGGGTCTTGCGAGTATTACAACGGCTATTGCCGAAATGCCGACGATGAAATCCTGAACAATACTAATATGCCTAACTATGGTATGGGCGGCGGAGAATATAGCTGCGGATTCAGCCAAGGCATATCGGCAGGCTGGACAGACATCTACCACCATTATTTAGATGGTATGGATATTCCAATTGGACCCGATGTATGCGACGGTGACTACTACCTAATGATAGAGGTTGACCCGAACAATAATTTTGCCGAAACGAAGGACGATAACAATATAATGGTAGTTCCTTTCACTTTGACCGAACAGAACCCCAAACCTGCCAGCGTTATTAGCGCGAGCGGCGATGTTACACTTTGCAAAGGCGACCACTACGACGTGTCGGCTACAATGGGCGAACAGTTTATCTGGAATACAGGCGACACAACCGCTGCCGTCAGCCTTACCCAAGCAGGCGAATATTACGTTACGGTGATTACTCCGTGCGAAGCCATAGCCTCCGACACACTGCGCATACAAGTATTAGATGCAGATATCAGTGAGACAATAGGCGATACTATCTGTACAACAAGCGGCGTTGCCACTCTTAGCACAACGGCTGACGGTGACGTATCGTGGTACGACGCACCCATAGGCGGCAACCTACTCGGTATAGGAAATACATTTGTTACGCCCGAAATAAACACTACCACAACTTACTATGTAGAACAAACCAAACTATTCGGCGGCGGAATACAGTTCAACGAACCGCACAATAATACTTTCGGCAATGGTGGCGTAAATAGCTCACAATTTAATGGACGAATGATT
Organism: Sphingobacteriales bacterium; assembly: GCA_016711295.1. GTDB lineage: Bacteria > Bacteroidota > Bacteroidia > Chitinophagales > UBA2359 > JADJTE01. The sequence continues at coordinate 129,332 of JADJTE010000031.1, forward strand.
TTTGATGCAATGCAGCCTATTACCCTCAAATCGGTAAAAGTTTATGTACCTGCTGATGGCAGTGCAGGCGAACATCTATTTGAACTGTACGATAGCGAAGGCAATGTCTTGCAAGACACTCTCGTTTATATAGGTATTGGCGAAAGCCGCGCCGAACTAAACTTTGAAGTGCTACCAGGCACCAACTACCAATTAGGCACCGCCGAACACCCAGGATTTTGGCGCACCAATACCAATGTAAATTTCCCCTATGAATTAGAGGGGTTAGTGAGCATTACAGGTTCTAGTTACGACAACCCCGACGCAGGCAATTATTATTATTACTATTTCTACGATTGGGAAATCGCCGAACCTGATTACCTCTGCCAAAGCACCGAACGAACACCTGTTACTGCTGTTGTGGAAAATTGTGTAGGTATAACACAAGCATCCGTTGCCGCTAATGTAGCAGTATTTCCCAATCCAAGCAACGGTATCTTTAACCTACAAGCCACCTTGCCTAATAGCCTAACTACCCATATTAGCATCAGTGATATGACCGGCAAAATTGTTTGGCAACAAACTATCAATACAGCAGGTAACTATACTACACCCATCAATCTATCGGCACAGGGCGCTGGTATTTATTGGCTACAAATCGAAAGCAACGGCGAGCGGTACGTACAAAAAATAGTGCGCTACTAAACGCATATCGATATAGTTAATAAACCAAGAAGTTAGCAATTCCGTAGTAAATATCCAAACTGAACTGATTAGTTGATGCTTGTTTGGGCAATCAAATCAAACCTATTTATGGGATTATCGTTCTGTGTCAAGAACGGTGCAGAACGATAACCCATAACTTTCCTATCATCTACCACTCAACCTACCTCAACGATGAAACTTTTTTTACAGCTATTGCTTATTTGCTGTTGCGTAGTAGTACTACAAAATGCGCTGAATGCACAATCTTGTGTCGGCACTACGGTTTTTAATGTCACCATTACACCTTTGCCCGCGCAGCCCTCCGCTATTTCGGGCAGCTCGACTCCTTGCGTGGGCACGCAGGCATACAGCGTGAGCAATACTGCTGGCGTTACTTATGCTTGGTCGGCGACAGGCGGCACTATTTCAGCGGGTCAGGGAACAAATGCGGTAACGGTTACTTGGTCGGGAGCAGGAGCGCAGACCTTAACCTGTGTTCCGTCTAACACTTGCGGCAACGGCACGTCTCGCACGCAGAGCATTACCGTTGATACAACTCCGTCGCAGCCCTCCGCTATTTCGGGCAGCGCGACCCCTTGCGTGGGCACGCAGGCATACAGCGTAAGCACAGTATCGGGTCTTACTTATACATGGTCGGCGACAGGCGGCACTATTTCAGCGGGTCAGGGCACGAGTGCGGTAACGGTTACTTGGTCGGGAGCAGGAGCGCAGACCTTAACCTGTGTTCCGTCTAACACTTGCGGCAACGGCACGTCTCGCACGCAAAGCATTACCGTTGATACAACACCGTCGCAGCCCTCCGCTATTTCGGGCAGCGCGACCCCTTGCGTGGGCACGCAGGCATACAGCGTAAGCACAGTATCGGGTCTTACTTATACATGGTCGGCGACAGGCGGCACTATTTCAGCGGGTCAGGGAACAAATGCGGTAACGGTTACTTGGTCGGGAGCAGGAGCGCAGACCTTAACCTATGTTCCGTCTAACACTTGCGGCAACGGCACGTCTCGCACGCAGAGCATTACCGTTGATACAACTCCGTCGCAGCCCTCCGCTATTTCGGGCAGCGCGACCCCTTGCGTGGGCACGCAGGCATACAGCGTAAGCACAGTATCGGGTCTTACTTATACATGGTCGGCGACAGGCGGCACTATTTCAGCGGGTCAGGGCACGAGTGCGGTAACGGTTACTTGGTCGGGAGCAGGAGCGCAGACCTTGACCTGTGTTCCGTCTAACACTTGCGGCAACGGCACGTCTCGCACGCAGAGCATTACTGTTGATACGACACCGTCGCAGCCCTCCGCTATTTCGGGCAGCGCGACCCTTGCGTGGGCACGCAGGCATACAGCGTGAGTACAGTATCGGGAGTTAGTTATACATGGTCGGCGACAAGGCGGCACTATTTCAGCGGTAGGGCACGGGGTGCGGTAACGGTTACTTGGTCGGGAGCAGGAGCGCAGACCTTAACTTGCGTTCCGTCTAACACTTGCGGCAACGGCACGTCTCGCACGCAGAGCATTACCGTTGATACAACTCCGTCGCAGCCCTCCGCTATTTCGGGCAGCGCGACTCCTTGCGTGGGCACGCAGGCATACAGCGTGAATACAGTATCGGGAGTTAGTTATACATGGTCGGCGACAGGCGGCACTATTTCAGCGGGTCAGGGCACGAGTGCGGTAACGGTTACTTGGTCGGGAGCAGGAGCGCAGACCTTGACCTGTGTTCCGTCTAACACTTGCGGCAACGGCACGTCTCGCACGCAGAGCATTACTGTTGATACGACACCGTCGCAGCCCTCCGCTATTTCGGGCAGCGCGACTCCTTGCGTGGGCACGCAGGCATACAGCGTGAATACAGTATCGGGAGTTAGTTATACATGGTCGGCGACAGGCGGCACTATTTCAGCGGGCCAGGGCACGAGTGCGGTAACGGTTACTTGGTCGGGAGCAGGAGCGCAGACCTTAACTTGCGTTCCGTCTAACACTTGCGGCAACGGCACGTCTCGCACGCAGAGCATTACCGTTGATACAACACCGTCGCAGCCAAGCAGCATAGTTGGGTCGAGCATTGCTTGTACGGGCGACGCAGTTGAGAATTACAGTGTCACCAATGTATCGGGAGTTAGTTATACATGGACAACTACGGGCGGCGGTACACTCAATGGTTCGGGCAATACGTCAAATATCGTATGGACAACGGCGGGCAATTACACGATGAGCGTTACACCGTCGAACACTTGCGGCAACGGCACAACTCGTACATTGAGCGTTACCGTTAAACAAACGCCTAATCCCGTTGTTACAGGGGATAATCTTGTGTGCCCGATTGTCAACGAGACCTATACCGTACCCAATGTGCCGGGCAATACCTATAATTGGACGGTGACGGGCAATGGTACGATTATTAGCGGTCAGGGCACGAACTCGGTGGTAGTGCAGTGGAATAGCGGTACTACGGGGTCGGTGACAGTGACCGAGACGAATCCATAATATATGTTCGAATACATGCTAATTGGCAGGTGCTTATTAAGTGCTTTATTATAACTATGGCATGATAGCGGCGTATCTACGAGCGATTTCGCCGCTATCATGCCGTATTATTGCCTGTCCACAAATAATTTTTGTTTTATGTCTGCTGTTGCCAATTATTTGTCGCTTATCAAGTTTAGCCATACCATTTTTGCTTTGCCTTTTGCCATCATTGGCTTTTTTTTGGCAACACATCATTTTGCTTATGGTTTCGAGGCATATCGCTTGTTATTGGTCGTATTGTGTATGGTTTTTGCCCGCAGTGCAGCAATGGCATTTAACCGTTATGCGGACCGACATATAGATGCACAAAATCCGCGCACGGCTATCCGCGAGATACCGGCGGGTATAGTTGGCGAGCGGTCGGCATTAGGTTTTGTTTGGCTCAACAGTTTGTTGTTTATCGGCACTACTTGGTTTATCAATCCCTTGTGTTTTTACTTGTCGCCCGTAGCTTTGGCGGTTATTTTGGGATATAGCTATACCAAACGCTTTACGGCTTGGTGTCATTTGATTTTGGGTTTGGGCTTGTCCTTAGCTCCGGTAGGCGCGTTTATTGCCGTTAGCCAACAATTTGAGCTATTGCCCGTCTTATACGGCTTAGTGGTGTTGTGTTGGGTAAGTGGTTTTGACATTATCTATGCCCTCCAAGATGCTGAGTTTGACCGAGAGAAAGGTTTGCACTCTATACCGAGTCGTTTGGGCAAAGTTAATGCCTTGCGTTTGTCGGTATTATTGCATGTCTTGAGTGCGGCTTTGGTGGTTTATGCGGGTTATTACGCTCAATTTGGTGCTTGGTATTGGGCTGGTGCGGCGGTTTTTATGGGTTTATTGAGCTATCAGCACACCTTAGTGAAACCCGATGATTTGAGCCGCGTCGATTTGGCATTTTTTACTACCAATGGCATAGCGGGCGTATTGTTTGCCTTATTAGTATTGGCAGAATTGCTGCTATAAATCATGAAAGTATTGTTTATCCGCCTCAGTTCAATTGGCGATATTGTCCTGACTACGCCTGCTGTGCGCTGTTTGAAGCAACAGATGCCTCAAGTAGAACTGCACTATTTAGTCAAACCCGAATTTGCGACCATTTTTGATGCCAATCCATATATCGACCGCCTTTGGACGCTTGCGCCACGCCTATCCGATACCTTGCAGCAGCTACGCGCCGAGCAATATGACTATATCATAGACCTACACGGCAATTGGCGAAGTTTGCGCATCAAAATGGCTCTGTGGCGCGTACATAGTAAGACTTTTGACAAATTGACATTTCGAAAATGGCTACTCACTACTTGGGGTATCAACCGCTTGCCCGATGTGCATATTGTGGCGCGTTATATGGCGACATTGGCACATTGGCACATTGCCGACGATGGCAAAGGTTTGGATTATTTTATTCCTTCTGCTTATGAAGTGCAGATGCCGCAGTTATTTCCGCAGGTCGGGACGCAGACCTATGGGGCAGTAGTAGTGGGCGCAGCGCATGCTACCAAGCAAATCCCTGATGCGCAATTGATAGAGCTATGCCGCCAAATCGCCCAGCCAGTCGTATTGTTGGGGGGTAAAGCCGATGCCGAGCGCGGTATCCGTATTGCCGAGCAAGCGGGCAGCCACGTGACGAATGCTTGCGGTATGCTACACCTGCACCAATCGGCATCGGTACTATCGCAGGCAGATTGGGTTCTAACACCCGATACAGGCATGATGCACATTGCCGCAGCCCGGGTAAGCGCATTTTGTCGGTATGGGGCAATACCGTACCGCAATTGGGTATGTATCCTTATCGCCCTCACGCGCAATCGCGACAATTCGAAGTAGCGGGTTTAGCATGTCGTCCTTGCTCTAAATTGGGCTACGCAAAATGCCCACAAGGTCATTTCCGCTGTATGACCGACCAGAATATGGCACAAATAGCGGCAAATGCCCAGCAAATAGAATAAAAATTTGTTGTTATTGGTCTTATTTTTTAGTTTTTGGCACTAATATCTACCTGTCGAACGCTGAACAATGAATGTGCAGCGGGCGAATAATATAGCCTACGATTTAAATCGTGGGCTATGAAAATATTCCATTTACCACAAGCCGTTTTAATCCCGCTATGGATAAAACGTTGGTAGCAAAGAAATAGCAGCACAAAATACAATCCTACTATTAGATGCCATACCTACGGCATTCTAAGAATCGTATCTGCCTGATGCTACTACCAATATAACATGCCTACGGCATTTTAAGAAACGATGAAGGTAATTTCTGCATTTCCCAAATGTAGGAATAGTGCGCATAAGAACCCAAAAACATAATTTTTTATCTTATTTTTGTAGAAAAATTTTTTCACCATCAATACCTAAATCGATGCAAAAAGCCATCAATGGCGCATAATAATCTGTAAATCAGTATTTTATGCCAATGACAGCTAACAAAAAACACCGACAATAGCCAAAAAAAATATTTTGGCGTTTGCGCAAAATACCCTATCTTTGAGCAATAATAATTGACAAACGCAAATTGACGGCTTAAATCCCCATTCAAAATACATCTTTTTATCATTTAATCACCTTATCATCATGCTTATGTACGTAGCAAAAAACATCAGCACCGCGCCCAAACCCACCCTCGCGTGGCGCATTATAAATAACATATATTGGGGGGGGGTAATATGTACTACCCAAATCTTGCTACTCGCCCTCGCGCTGGGAGGGCTGCTGTCAATTGAGGTGATGGGACAGGAGACAGAAGAACAAGAAGAAGAACAAGCCTGCCACGACCTGATTATGTGCTTTGAAGGAGTGGGCTGCCTTAGCAACTTTTCCGAGCCGCCCTTTACCCCCACGTGCGTAGATGAGTGCTGTACTATCTGCACGCCACTCTATCTTCTAAATATGGATTGCGGGGAAGCAAGCCTACCAATAGGCTCCGCTAACGATTATAGGTATGTGCTGGTTGTTTGCTATAATCCAAGTACCGCACCACCAGCACCACCCACAACACCCATACCGCCCACTACTTGCCAATCATTTACATTTTTACCAACAGATTTGCCGCTAACCGCCGCCGATTTCTCGCCCGTATCAAGCCCAGCAACTGTTGGGCAACAGGTTGCTGCACTTCTTACTCAGCCCGGCTTTTTTAGTATGAAACATTACATATTCAATATAATAGACGATACAAACGGAAACGGCACAATAGATAATGGCGAAACGGGCGCACTATGGTCGGCGGCACCAGCTATGTGTATCATGGTGCCAGGTCCTTTCTTAATTCCAACAGTAAGCAGCAATGTAACGGAGGAAATATGCTTAGGCAATATAGCCACTTTTACACTCGACAACTTAAATAGCAGTATTGCTACTGTTGATTGGACTACGGAGCTAAATGGCATTGAAGTAGAGCAAATTGGTTGCGATATAGCAGACGATTGCAACCCCTACCTGCTACCCCTTGACCAAACGGGCAATTATACCGTTACGCTGGAAATAGGTATTTTAAATGACCCTAATTGTAATATGAACGAAGTGCAAACATTCCAATTTACAGTTATAGACAGCCCTTGCTGCGCCGACCCCAACGGACCCTGCTGTATAGACCCCGAAGGTCCCTGCTGCATTGCCCCCAACAGCCCCTGTTGCATAGACCCCGAAGGTCCCTGCTGCACCGACCCCAGCAGCACCGCCTGCTGCTTAGACCAAAATGCCAATGATTATCAATGGTTCGGCAGCGATGGGCTTGCCTTGGGCTTGGGACAAATTGGCGTGACGCAAAATTACACCACACCCGAAATTTGGATGAGACATGGAATCTTGATTACCATCCTTTTATAACTGCCTATGCAGGCACGCCCGAAGACCTATACGCATTAATGGCGATATAAACATTGCCTACAACGCCCATAGTTACCATAGACGGGCTTTATTTTGAGTTTGGCTCCAAAGGGCGCATTCAAGTGTTATGTACTAACCAACATGGTGGCAAACTGACCTTGGACAATTGTGTTCTAAACGGCGACCCCATTTGCCAAACTATGTGGCAGGGCATTCGGGTACAAGGTCCGGGTCAGGGTATTGCCCGCGTCAATACGCCGGCAGGCCACGCGCAACTACGCTAAGGTAATAGCCCAAAACCAGACCAAAATTGAGCAAGCCATTATTGGCATAGCAGGCTCGCTTACGCCCTTGATAGATTTGGACGACCTGCATACTTGGACTTATGCCACACTAAACCCCCTAAGTCCTATGTTATTAGTGCCAAGTGTATCAGGTGCCTATCTAACGACTATTACCGACGATATGCCCACTACCTACGGCGGTGTGTGCATGACCAATTCGGAAACAACTTTTTCCAATTGCTTACAAGGTATTCACCTGCGAAACTTTGTCAATACCAATACCAACGGCGGACCCGTATGCGCTGTAACAAACACCACCTTTACCTCTACGGGCGAACTTTGGTATCCCTTCGACCAAGTGCCCAATGTGTCGCGCAGCGAAGTGGGCATCGAGCTATTGGGCTACAAAAACCTGACTGTGCTACAATCAGACCCTGTGGGCATACCCAACTTTGCCAACCTAAAATATGGCATTCGCAGTATTGCCTCGCATCAAATAAACCTTAGATGGCTTATGTTCGACCAAAATAATGTAGGTGTTTCGTCGCTGGGCGTGTTTTTAGACCCCTTAGTGAACACTTTCAATACTACGTATTGCACCTTTAACGAATGTAGAATTGGCATACAAGCAACAGGCTCCAACATGCGCATACTCGAAAACCGCATTAACCCCATACCCGCAGGCACCACCACATCAGGTATGCTCACCGATTTGGGTATATTGCTTCGCGGTTGCCTCTTTGATGTGCGCCACAACGAAATAAACCAAAGCACCATAGGCATTGGACTGTTGAGCAACCGCAAGACACCCAACCTCGTAAAACTAAACCGATTTACGTTTGATGATAGATGTATGGGCTTTTGGCGACAACGGAAATATAATTGACGGCGGCACTCAAATTACTTGCAACAACTTCGACCTATTTGGGTTTAGTGCCCTGTTAGTGCAACCCTACAACCCACCAAGCCCAACACCCGTGCTACCCCCGACCTAGGATCATTAGACGACCAAGGCGATTGCGACCCATTAGCCCCAGACGAGCAGCATCCCGCCGACAATAGTTTTGCCCCTATAATGCGGCTTGGGGCTTGCCCCATATTTTGCCGATGCCAGTGTGCCCGACTTCACCTACTTTGCCCGACCCGATGCAGGGGGCATTACCTACGTACCACAAAATGTAAGCACGAATGTTAATGTGGAGATGTGTACACCGCCAATTCCAGTCGAAGAAAATTGCAGTGGTACTCCACCCAAACCTCCTGGGCAAATAAAAATTATTTCGGACGAATGGGAGCGCAACCGCGAGGCATTCAAACTGCTGCAAAGCTATTGGGAAGAAGGGGCAGACTCTGCTACCATAGCCGCCTTGTTCGACGATTTGCAGACCGAAGAATCGCGCTTGCGCATGTTGCCCTACTATGTAGTGAGCGGCGACGCTGCCAAGTACAACGATGCCATGAACAACCTACCCGACAGCGATACAGACACCTATTACTTAAAACAATTATACCAATTGTATTGGCAAGTGCAGCAATCGGGCAGAACCTATATGCAGCTAACAGCAGCAGAAGAAGTTACTGTACGCCAAATAGCCCACAGCGGCAGCCGCGCCACTTTTGAGGCGCACGCCTTGTTATACATGCTCTACGGCGAGGAGTTCCAAAATACCCTTGCCCCTTTTGCCCGATGCAGCAGCTACCTTTATTGGCACCAACAACTTGGGTAGCATTGCCTTTAAAATGACAAATAACAACGTAGGCGATAACTATTTGAAAGTAATGCCTAATCCTGCCAACAGCAACATAATAATGGCTGCCTTACCGCAAGGCAAAACGGGGCATATAAGCCTTTATGCCATAGATGGGCGTTTGCTACTCAACGCGAATATAGATGACAAGGGTGAATTATCCTTAGATTTGAATTCCTTTGGCAATGGCGTGTATATGTTGCGTTTGCAACTAAGTGACGGTACGACGGCTAACCAAAAATTGGTGATTGCCCGATAGACAAATACTGGTGCGGCATTTTGTATCAAGATGCCGCACCTTTTGTTTAACCTTTAAACAAAATAGTTATGCAAAGGGCAATTGTTATAAATGTATTGGTGTTTTTAATGATAAACGCCAATGCACAGCCTAAATATTTTCAAAAAACAATGGATCCAATAGGCAGCCATCAGCATGTTACTAATGTTGTTAATATAGGCAATGGTAATTTTTTTGCAACAGGTTCACATTTTTATTATGAATATGAAACTCCTTTTGGCGTTATTATTGACAAACAAGGCAATCCGATAAATTTAACTGAATATACTACAATATTCCCAATAAATAAAGTATATGATTTTGTAGAATCCGACAATAACCATGTTAGTATAGGAACTACTTTCAATGTAGCGAGGGACACTTCTTATATTGTATTGCAACAAATAGATACTACCTGTCAGTTAATCAGTACGCAATTTGTTGCTCCTGACAATCTTTACAAAGGTGCTTTTTGCCTTGAAAGTACTAATAATAATACATTTACAATAGGGGGATTTAGCATTATCTACACCCCCAATTACGACCCTTGGGTCGCCTACGCCGCCAAAACCACTGCCACAGGCGAGGTATTGTGGCAGCACCGTTATAGTGTCGATTTCGATACCACGAAACTGAGCTATATTTACCAAATACTCGCCATACCGCAAAGTAGCGATGTATTCTATTTCGGAGTATGTGATGTTGTAAGTGATGTTAATCCAACACAAGGCGACATATTTATGGCGCGTGCCGATTCATCGGGTACTATTTTGTGGAAACAAAAATACAATTTTAATTTTGATAGCCGAGATGCAATAGGGCGTGCCGTCTGGACACCTGACCAAAAAATAGCCTTTGTCGGACTTTACGGCACACCCACAGGAGGGCGCAGGGGTTTAGTTGGCAAAGTGGACACCTTGGGTAACTTAATTTGGTGGCATGCCTTAGAAGAAATTCATTTAGTAGAAAAATTTTTGATAGTAAATGAAGGACGAGAATATGTATTGGCAGGCAAGCGCTATATGCCACCTACCTATAACCAATCCAACCTCTGCATCGCCAAAACCGACAGTTCGGGCAATGTATTGTGGGCAAGGGATTACGGCGGTCCCGAAAAAGATTACGGCTACTGCATAGCCCCCACCAACGACGGCGGCTACTTGGTCATGGGGCGCAAAGACACGTCGGCGATAGGCAAGGCTTTGGTCTATATGGTCAAAACCAATTGCATGGGCTTGCTCACCGAACCCCAAGCAGCGTTCAGCACCTACCAAACGGGCGACAGCCCCTTGGAGGTCGGCTTTCAAAACCTATCGCAATACGTCTATCCCGACAGCATAGACGGCGGTTATTACGTGTGGGATTTCGGCGACGGTTCGCCGCCCTTTGTGTGTGGTCAGGGCTACGGGGCTTGCCCTGCTTTGGTCACGCACGAGTACGCCGCGCAAGGGCAGTATGCGGCTACGCTTACCGCCTTTGTTTGTACGGATACGGCTACGGCGACGCAGCAATTTTCGGTTGTGCCTACGGCGGTGGGTCAGGTGGCTGTGCCCACCTACCACATCAGCGTATTGCCCAACCCCGCGAGTGAGGTGCTTCACTTGGAGGCGGTGGGCGCACTATCATCAAGCCACGAGCTACAATTTAGCTTGTACGATGCTATGGGTCGGGCGGTGCGGCGTTTGGCTTTGCGGGCTAATGGCGGTTCGGTTCGCTTAGATGTAGCCGATTTGCCGCAGGGTTTGTACTTTTGGACTTGCTACTCGCCCGATGCGGTGCTGCAAAGTGGGCGGGTGGTGATTAAATAACATTTAATTATTATACTAAAAAATGAATACTTCGCTTAAAACATTATTTTTGACCTGCCTAATTTTGTCGTTCCAAACCGACCTTTTAGCTAAGGCAGCATACGACTTACCCCGCCAAGAAGCCTTGGTGCGCCAAATAGCCCACAGTGGCAGCCGCGCCGCTTTTGAGGCGCACGCCTTGTTATACATGCTATACGGCGAGGAGTTCGAAATACCCTTGCCCCTTTTGCCCGATGCAGCAGCTACCTTTATTGGCACTAACAACTTGGGTAGCATTGCCTTTAAAACAGAAAGTACGCCGTCGCATGTAACAATTGCACCCAATCCCGCTCATTCTTCCATCACATTAACCCACCAAATTCCTACAAATGGTATGGGGACTTGGCAATTATTTGATATGAACGGACGCAATATTATGAGTCAAAATTTGTTCGGTACGGGCACTACAAACATAGATATATCGGGCTTGCCCAATGGCGTATATCACTATACCCTAAGCAACGGCGGAAATCTATCGCAGACCGATAAGTTAGTAATTGTTAGGTAAACCAAAGCACCCCGAAAAGCGGTAGGCATAGGCAATTGTGCCTATGCCTACTTATTGTTCACCTAATAAAAATACTAACCATGAAAAAAATATTATATCTTGCATGGTTTTTAGGGGCTACTTACTGTCATGCGCAACCCAAATATTTTCAAAAGACATTAGAACCTTGGTCTGACATACACGATGCGATTATTATACAGCCTTGGGGCGAAAACTACATAGTTATTGGACGATACTCCCCTTTTTCACAACCATACATTCGACCATACAGCATGATTCTTGATAAGAATGCTAATACTATTCAAACAAAATATTATAGTACGATAGGGGCAAAATCGAATATTAACGATATTGTCATCGAAAACAACAGTATTATCTGCACGGGTATTACTAATAGTGCTTCGTTAGATTCGTCTAAAATATTTACATTATCGCTAAATGATACCTGTGAAATAAATAGCTATTACGCAATAGATAATAACCCATATGTTACTGGCGGTTTTGGCATAGCCCCAACATCAGATAACAATTATATTGTAGGTGGTTATTCCTTACTTTACACCCCCAATTACGACCCTTGGGTCGCCTACGCCGCCAAAACCACTGCCACAGGCGAGGTATTGTGGCAGCACCGTTATAGTGTCGATTTCGATACCACGAAACTGAGCTATATTTACCAAATACTCGCCATACCGCAAAGTAGCGATGTATTCTATTTCGGAGTATGTGATGTTGTAAGTGATGTTAATCCAACACAAGGCGACATATTTATGGCGCGTGCCGATTCATCGGGTACTATTTTGTGGAAACAAAAAATACAATTTTAATTTTGATAGCCGAGATGCAATAGGGCGTGCCGTCTGGACACCTGACCAAAAAATAGCCTTTGTCGGACTTTACGGCACACCCACAGGAGGGCGCAGGGGTTTAGTTGGCAAAGTGGACACTTGGGTAACTTAATTTGGTGGCATGCCTTAGAAGAAATTCATTTAGTAGAAAAATTTTTGATAGTAAATGAAGGACGAGAATATGTATTGGCAGGCAAGTGCTATATGCCACCTACCTATAACCAATCCAACCTCTGCATCGCCAAAACCGACAGTTCGGGCAATGTATTGTGGGCAAGGGATTACGGCGGTCCCGAAAAAGATTACGGCTACTGCATAGCCCCCACCAACGACGGCGGCTACTTGGTCATGGGGCGCAAAGACACGTCGGCGATAGGCAAGGCTTTGGTCTATATGGTCAAAACCAACTGCATGGGCTTGCTCACCGAACCCCAAGCAGCGTTCAGTACCTACCAAACGGGCGACAGCCCCCCGAGGTCGGCTTTCAAAACCTATCGCAATACGTCTATCCCGACAGCATAGACGGCGATTATTACGTATGGGATTTCGGAGACGGTTCGCCGCCATTTGTGTGTGGTCAGGGCTACGGGGCTTGCCCCGCTTTGGTCACGCACAATTATGCTACGCAAGGGCAGTATGCGGCTACGCTTACCGCTTTTGTTTGTACGGATACGGCGGTGGCGACGCAGCAATTTTCGGTCGTGCCTACGGCGGTGGGTCAGGTGGCTGTGCCCACCTACCACATCAGCGTATTGCCCAATCCCGCGAGTGACGTGCTTCACTTGGAGGCAGTGGGCGCACTATCATCAAGCCACGAACTACAATTTAGCTTGTACGATGCTATGGGTCGGGCGGTGCGGCGTTTGGCTTTGCGGGCTAATGGCGGTTCGGTTCGCTTAGACATAGCCGATTTGCCGCAGGGTTTGTACTTTTGGACTTGCTACTCGCCCGACGCGGTGCTGCAAAGTGGGCGGGTGGTGATTGGTGAGAGATAATTGCAATAATGCTTAAAGTTGGAGTAACTATTTAGGGTATAGGGTTTTGGGTATGGGGTAATGAGCAATACTTATCTAATAATGCCTGACATCGCTGTATATTCGATTAGTTCCCCCTACAAGATTAAATAGTTGTAAATTATCAATATAAAAAAATATCAAATTTAACAAACATTTAAGACTGTAGTGCAAAAAAGGCAAAATTGATACAAATTGAATTTAATTTAAAATTGTAAATTATTTATTTACAGTCATTTACACATTTTAAAATTACTAAATACTTTGGTAAAATGACTTTTTGCACCGAAGTCTTTAAAACTAGCCTCCCTTAGAAATACACGCTTAAATTGTTACAGATTTGCTAAAGCGGAAATTGCTGGAAAAACGCCATTAATGACGCATAACAATCTGTAAATCAGTATTTTATGCCAACAACATCTAACAAAAAACGCCGACAATAGCCAAAAAAAATATTTTGGCGTTTGCGCAAAATACCCTATCTTTGAGCAATAATAATTGACAAACGCAAATTGACGGCTTAAATTCCTTTTCAAAGTATATTTTTTCATTATTTAATCGCCTTATCATCACGCTTATGTACGTAGCAAAAAACATCAGCACCGCGCCCAAACCCACCCTCACGTGGCGCATTATAAATAACATATATGGGGGGGGTAATATGTACTACCCAAATCTTGCTACTCGCCCTCGCGCTGGGAGGGCTGCTGCTGCCTAACGAGGCGATGGGGCAGGACTGCACCCCTTTAAGCCAGTGTCAAATGATTCTTGACCCCGATTTTAACTTAGCAACTAATTGCCCAGGCGAAATTGACCCCTACGATGGTTTATTGGGTGCGTGTGCCCTTACTCCCTTGTGTATGACTGAACCAAGTTGTTGGCAAGGCGTATTTGAAATCAACCAAAGCTCGACGCTAATACATTGTCCAAGCCAATGGACAAGTAATTGCGCGACAAAAAATAAGCATCATACACTAATCCTTCATTCCGCCCTTGCCCTTGCGCTTAGGTCTTTTGTATAAAAAGGCTTGGGCAACAGGGCAGGCATAAATTTATTATACAAATTATGAAAAATGCAATATTTGTACTGATATTGACGATGGGGTGTAATGTATGCGCATTGGCACAAAAATATTTTGAAAAAGACATTGTAATATATAACTATTTTCAAAATACTCAAAAAATATTGCCTCTTGAAAATGGTAACTATATTATACAGGCAGGTACCAAAGATAGCCAAGAGGATACATGGCAATCGTTTGCTTTATGGCTCAATCCTAACTTAGATACCATACGTAGTAAACATCTCATTTTAGAGGGTGGCGATATACATATTACAGACATCGTAGCTGTACCAGGCGGCTATACGCTGCTTATTGCCATTGACAGCATTTCAGGGGGTTATAATTGGGAGACTTTTGTAATGGGCTTAGATACGGCGGGCAATGAATTGTTTTTTCATGCCGTGGGCAATCCCAATTACAGCGATATTTGCCGCCGTATCAGTTATCATCCCGATGGTTTTTACCTGCTTTCGGGCGGGGCTGCCTTAGATGGCAAAACGACTCCTTACATCATCAAATTAGGCGCGGCGGGCAACAAATTGTGGGAGCAACGATTTGGCTACTGCATTTGGCGCAGCGAATTTAGGGGCCAAGGCTTTGTTTTGGACGAAAACCGCTACCAATTTTGGGGCAATTACCAATTAGACACCCCCGACGACGGCGACTGGCTCATGATAGAAACCGACAGCATGGGCAACTTTGTGCGCGATACTACATACCACCCCTACGAACCCAACGACGACACAGCAGGCATGTTCAATCCCATACAAAACGCCGATAAAAGCATCGTTTTTGTAGGTTCAGTAGAATATTTGAATAGAATAGTAGCCAAAATAGATAGCACGGGCAATATTGTTTGGATATCGGACAATCTTTTCGGTAGCGGCGGTTCTTGGGAGGTGGTAGCCTTAGACGATGGCAGGTATATAGTAGGCGGCACTATGAACCACGACGATGGTATTGCCGAACTTGACGCGCGTATGGTTATGCTATCGGCAGACGGCGAGGTGCAATGGGTTCGCGATTACGGCAATACCCTTTACGACTACGGCTATGCCATTGCCAAAACGCCCGACAAGGGTTTTTTAATGGCAGGGCGCGGCTATTTGGCAGACATAAATACTATTTCCATTTACTTAGTCAAAACCAACTGCATGGGCTTGCTCACCGAACCCCAAGCCGCGTTCAGTACCTACCAAACGGGCGACAGCCCCTTGGAGGTCGGCTTTCAAAACCTATCGCAATACGTCTATCCCGACAGCATAGACGGCGGTTATTACGTGTGGGATTTCGGAGACGGTTCGCCGCCCTTTGTGTGTGGTCAGGGCTACGGGGCTTGCCCTGCCTTGGTCACGCACAATTATGCTACACAAGGGCAGTATGCGGCTACACTTACCGCTTTTGTTTGTACGGATACGGCTACGGTGACGCAGCAATTTTCGGTTGTGCCTACGGCGGTGGGTCAGGTGGCTGTGCCCACCTACCGCATCAGCGTATTGCCCAATCCCGCGAGTGACGTGCTTCACTTGGAGGCAGTGGGCGCACTATCATCAAGCCACGAACTACAATTTAGCTTGTACGATGCTATGGGTCGGGCGGTGCGGCGTTTGGCTTTGCGGGCTAATGGCGGTTCGGTTCGCTTAGATGTAGCCGATTTGCCGCAGGGTTTGTACTTTTGGACTTGCTACTCGCCCGATATGGTGCTGCAAAGTGGGCGGGTGGTGATTGGTGAGAGATAATTGCAATAATGCTTAAAGTTGGAGTAACTATTTAGGGTATAGGGTTTTGGGTATGGGGTAATGAGCAATACTTATCTAATAATGCCTGACATCGCTGCATATTCGATTAGTTCCCCCTACAAGGCTAAATAATTACAAATGGCTTGTAAGCGCGTAAAAAGCGGGTGACTTTTTACGCGCTTACAAGTCCTTTATTCTGTCACTATTATTTTATGCACGGTGCTGCCCTCTTGAGTAGTGGTTTGCACAAAATATACTCCTTTTTGCCAAGTAGCAGTGCTTATAGATAGCATACCGCTCTGACCTTGCGCCGTATAGATGCTGCGTCCTGCTGCATCAAATATACGCACATCGGCAGCCGACGAAACAGGCAGCGATGCGAAGAGCCAACCGCTGACGGGATTTGGGAATACGTTTATTTCGGGCAATTGGCTGTTGGGTGCATTAGTCGCACTTGTAATGACGATTTCTTCGGGGGCTATTTCTATTATTGTGCCGTCGTGCTTGATGCAGCGGATATTTTCAAACGAAAATGGTGCGAAACCTCAGACGTGCCTTTGCCGCCGTCTATATTTTCGATTATCACAAATTTGGTGCGCACGATAGCACCCGCGCCACTTGTATTATTGTGGTCGGTGCGAGTAAAGCAGAGGTCGCCGCGCGAATTGCTCGCCAAATTTTTGGCAAATAATAGGCTATTGCTCTCATCGCCTGCCCATGAACCTTCGGCTATCTCGGCATTTTGGAATGTTGCCAAAGTAGCATCGTAATTGACCGAAAACGCAATGCCATAAAATTCGTCAGCGGGTGTAGCCGAGTTGCCCAAATGGATAGACAAATACAGTGTGTCGTTGCCGTCGGGCACGCTCGTCAATGCAGGCTCAAAAAATAGCGGAATGCCCGATACCGATTCGGCATCGCCTTTTCCGTGCAACCAACCATAGTTGAGTGCTACGGCGGCGGTATCGGCGGCATTGATAGTGCCATTGCCGTTGCAGTCGGCATATTTGAAATCAGTACCCGACGGAGCAGCAAGACCCCAATCGGCAGAGGGGTGCGGATACCATACAATAGATTGGTCTTCGCGAGCGCCCCCGTATAATCGTAGCCCAAACCTATTTGTAGTACATCAAAATTATCGGCAACGCCGTTATTGTCGGCATCACCTGGATAAACGCAACCCGCATCGCAAGAGCCGTCAGGCAACAAATAGATAATGATAGTACCCGTAGCTACTTGCCCCGCCTCGTCAAGGGCGACATAACTAATTACGATAGGCGAAGAAGAGCCTCCCGACGTGTTGGCAACGATAGATATGAGGTCATTCTCAAAATCGATGCTGAGTTCGTGGGGCGGTGGCACGGTAGCAGATAAGATATTGAGCGCACCCGTTCCGCTGTCGTTGTTGAGGGGGGCGACAGTGACAAGCGTGCCTATTTCGGCATAAATAGTATCGCTTTGGGCGACTATAGTAGCAGTTGGGAAATCATTAATTACCGCTATACATGCTTGGGTAGAGCAGCCGCTCGCATCAGCAACGGTGACGCAATACGTACCTGCACACAGACCATTCAATGGGTTGGCGGGGCTGCCTCCGCTGGAGCTAATGGTATAGGTATAGGGCGGTATCCCGCCGCTTACGGTGGGTATGATACTGCCGTTGCAATCTAATGGCGAGGTCGTTTCGCTGGTGTTGGGCGTGGTGTTTAGCACCATGTCTATGCTTAAATTATCGACAACTGCTAATAAGGTATAAGCACAACCCATTGCATCGACGACAATGACAATGTGTGTGCCCGCGCATAGATTGTCGGCAGTTCCTACAAAAGATACGCCATCAATAGTAGTGAAATAGGGTGCTGTGCCGCCTGATGGGAATATTTGTACCGTGCCATTACAAGGCGCACCGAAGGCGTTGCAGCTGGCGGGTGTAGCGTTATACGTAGCAGTAAGGGTAGCGCAATCACCGCCGCCGTCATTAGTAACGATAGCTGTAAAAGCAGCTATACAACCGTTTGAGTCTGTAATGAGTAAGACATGCGTACCCGCACATACATTGTTGATGGTAAATACATCGGTCAGGAAAGTGGTGCTTGGAATGCTGCTATCGCCTTGTACGGTATAGGGTGCTGTGCCGCCGCTCAACGTTAGGGTGATTGTGCCCGTACACGCGCCTAATGCGCTGGGTGTGACGGAGGCAGAGGCAATAAAATCATCACAACCACTACTGAAACTATTTTCTACAGTAGCACATGCTTGGGTAGAGCAGCCGCTCGCATCAGCAACGGTGACGCAATACGTACCTGCACATAGACCATTCAATGGGTTGGCGGGGCTGCCTCCGCTGGGGCTAATGGTATAGATATAGGGCGGTATTCCGCCGCTTACGGTGGGTACGATACTGCCGTTGCAATCTAATGGCGAGGTCGTTTCGCTGGTGTTGGGCGTGGTGTTTAGCACCATGTCTATGCTTAAATTATCGACAACTGCTAATAAGGTATAAGCACAACCCATCGCATCGGCGACAATGACAATGTGTGTGCCTGCACATAGATTTTCGGCAGTTCCTGCAAAAGATACGCCATCAATAGTAGTGGAATAGGGTGCTGTGCCGCCCGATGGAAATACTTGTACCGTGCCATTACAAGGCGCACCGAAGGCGTTGCAGCTGGCGGGTGTAGCGTTATACGTAGCAGTAAGGGTAGCGCAATCACCGCTGCCGTCATTAGTAACGATAGCTGTAAAAGCAGCTATACAACCGTTTGAATCTGTAATAAGCGAAGAATATGTGCCTGCACATACATTATTGATGGTAAATACATCGGTCAGGAAAGTGGTGCTTGGAATGCTGCTATCGCCTTGTACGGTATAGGGTGCTGTGCCGCCGCTCAACGTTAGGGTGATTGTGCCCGTACACGCGCCTAATGCGCTGGGTGTGACGGAGGCAGAGGCAATAAAATCATCGCAATTGGGCAAGAGTTGGGCATGTGTGTAGTTGGTAGGCAATAGGCAGAGCAGTAGGCTATATATCAATGCTGCTACAAGTGAAGATTTAATGTGCGTCATGGCAAATTAGGTTTGGTGGGTCAAAGATAATATTTAACGCTGCAAAATTGCAATGAAATGCACCGATAAAAAAATACATTTTAGGCTATTTGTCCGTATCTTTGTAGTATGGAAAAGACAAAATTATTTGCACTATTGCGCTGCCTCGACCCGAAAGAACGGCGTTGGGTAGCGGGCTATTTTTGCCAACCTTACTTAGCAGAAAAACATGCCACTTGGCGACAATTGCTCAATTACCTCTTAGACCAAACCCACCAAAGCCAACCCAAAATAGACCGAAAAACGATATTTATAATACTTTTTGGCATAAAAACACCCTACGATGACCTAAGAATGCGCCATATCGCCACCAATGTACTGCAACAGGTCGAAACCGCCTTAGCCTATTATTATGCCCAGCGCGACGATGTTTTATGGCTTCCCTTACAAACGTTGCGCCTATATAGCCGCAAGCAATTGGCAAAACATTATAATGGTGCAATTGAGAACATAAAACGCCATTTGTCCGAAAATGAATATCGACACGCCGATTATTTTTTGCAAAAATATCGCTATTTCAACCTCCAAGAACAATTTAACAACAATCGCACCGACCCCGCCAAGCAAATTGCGCTGGTAGAAGCCTCTAATTCGTTAGATGTGTTTTATATAGCTGCCAAACTGCGCATGATGGCTGCCTTAGGTACCCCTGCAACAAGTACATACGACCGACCGCCGCGTAGCCTTAGCCGATATGATATTGTTGGCAGTAGCGCAAAATCCCGATTACAGGCAATATACCGCCATAGCCGCCTATTATTATTGTATCAATATGCAGCAAAGCAGTGGCACGGATAGCGATACTTGGTTCGAACAACTAACTGAACTGCTGTTGCGCCCGCAATTAGATTTGCCCTTTGACGAGGCGCAAGAAATCTATTTTTTTGGACTTAATTATTGTGCCGTACAAATCAATAAAGGGCGCGATGCTTATTTGCAACAAATTTTCGCCCTCTACCAAACGGGTTTGCCCAAGCAATGGCTTTTGGACGACGGCACCACTTTATCGGTATTTAACTACAAAAATATTACGACCGTAGCCCTGCGCTTACAACAATACGACTTCGTGCATCGTTTTTTGCATGAGAACAAAGCCTTGTTGCCCGCTGCCCAACGCGAATCGGCGTTTACATATAATATTGCCAACTATCATTTTTATAGGCGCGAATACGACCAAGTATTGCCCCTGCTGCAACAGGTGAGCCACGACGAAATTTTTTATACCTTAGATGCACGCTTGTTATTGCTCAAAACTTACTACGAATTGGACGAAACAGAAGCACTACTGTCGTTGGTAGATAGTACGCGCCAATTATTGCAGCGCACCAAACAACTAAACCGCGAGCGGCAAAAGACTTACCGCAATTTTCTGAAATTTGTGCGCAAACTGAGCAACCTGCCGCCCAAAGCTACCCAAAAAATGATAGCTTTGCGCCAACAAATAGCTCAAACAACCCATTTAGCCGATAAAAAATGGCTATTGAGCCACTTATGACCCACTCTCGCCCTAACCTCCCCTAAAAAAAGCAAACCTATGCGCCATTTATGTTATTGGTGTTGCTGCTGGCTGCTGTGCCAGATAGCGCAAGCCCAAAGCACCTTTATCCCTCTCAACGACCCCGCCTACCATACCCTCGACCGAATCGAAATAAAATCGGACAGCTTTGGGCGGCTATATGCACACATCGACCAAGCCCTACGTGCGCTTAGATGCCGTATTGCACGCCGAGAGTGCCGACGAAGCCAACGATGCCCGATTTCGCAAGACCGACCGACAATTTCAGTACCTCATCTATAAAGATAATAATGAATGGTCTGATTTTGGCTTGGTCGACAGTAAAAACCGATATTCAAGCATTTTTATCGCTACAAAACCGACCTGCTGCGCATCAAAGATTACGGCGATTTTTACCTATCGCTCAATCCCGTGTTATATTTCAATATGGGCCTAAATAGTGACGGCGGTGGTGTGCGCTTTCTGAACACACGTGGCTTGGAACTGCGCGGTATGATTAGCGAAAAATTGGGCTTTTATACTTTCTTGGGCGAGAATCAAGCAGCCTATCCCGATTATATACAAAACCGCATTGGACAAACAGCAGCCGTGCCAGGCGAAGGGCGATTTAAGGAATTTGAAAGCCGTGTAGCAGGCGATTTTTTTGCGCCCGGAGTCGATTTTTTTACCGCACGCGGCTATATCACCTTCCAGCCCATAGAGCGGATACGCCTACAATTGGGGCACGATAAAAACTTTATCGGCAATGGCATTCGCTCGCTGCTTTTGTCCGATTTTGGCAATAGCTATTTTTTTCTCAAAGCCAATACCCAAGTATGGCGTTTCAACTATCAAAACCTATTTATGCAGCTAACGGGACAGTTTCCGCTATCTACTGCCGACACATTATTGCCCCGAAAATTTGCCGCTATACACCACCTAAGTTTCAACGCTACTCGTTGGCTCAATATCGGTTTGTTTGAAGGTGTGATATTTAATCGCCCCGACAACCGCTTTGAATTAGCCTACCTCAATCCAATCATTTTTTACCGCGCCATCGAACACGAATTAGGTAGCCCCGATAATGTATTGCTGGGATTAGACTACAAAGCCAATTTTATGCGGCATTTTTCGCTCTATGGGCAATTGTTAGAGACGAATTTAAGTTTAGCGAAATAAGCAACAAGCAAGGTTGGTGGGCAAACAAAATAGCTTGGCAAGCGGGATTGAAATATATTGACGTGGCAGGTGTATCGAATCTCGATGCGCAAATAGAATATAATACTGCCCGCCCCTATACCTATACACACCACAACGAAGGCGGCAACTATACGCACTACAACCAAGCATTGGCGCACCCCTTGGGAGCTAATTTCCGCGAGCTGATGGGCGTATTGCAATACCGCACATTCAAGCAATTTCACTTCAAACTAACGATGTTATATGCCCAACAAGGTTTGGATAATGCAGATGACACCACTAATTGGGGCGGCAATATATTTTTGGATAGCGACACCCGCGAGCAAGACTATGGCAATAAACTCTTGCAGGGAATTAGCACCACTACTCTACTCGCCGATATATCGTTGAGCCAGATGTGGAAACATAACCTCTTTTTTGACTTGGGCTATACTTATCGCCTACAACAGACGGCGAACACCGACACTCGCCACCAACACTTTTTTAGTGCAGGTATGCGCCTCAATATAGCACGCAAGCAATGGCTGTTTTAATGGTTAGAAACTGCGCCCCTCTCTTTGGCAGATGAACTTGATTGTAGCAATATTACGTAACTATTGTTCTAACAGAAAAGTTTTTAAGACCATTTTAAAAATGTAAATAACTGATTATCAAGTAATTATATTAAAAATTAGTGCCTTAATTTTTTTTGTCAGAACATTATTTAGCCTTGTAGGGAGAACTAATCGAATATGCAACGATGTCAGGTATTATTATTGCCCATTACCCCATACCCAAAACCCTATCCCATAGATAGTTACAATATTACATAGGACTTGTGACAGTGGCTTGGGTTGGAGTGGAAAAGAGGAATTTTTGGGCTGATTGAGGCTTGTTTTTGGAGGCATAGTGGGGCTATGTTGCCAAAAATAAACGACAAGCAGGCGAAAAAGCACCGTTTTGCGCCCAAGTAAGTGCCGTTGTCACAAATCTATAATAGAAGCAGCATATTCTGCCACTTTGCACCGCGTATTAAGCCCAAATCTCGATATTTTGTCGTAATTTTGTTCTTTTATTCAACCATTACTGTGCTTTGCTCAATATAGGCAATTTATCGTTACCCGATTTTCCGCTTCTGCTCGCCCCAATGGAGGACGTAAGCGACCCGCCGTTTCGCTCGGTTTGCAAGCAATACGGCGCAGATTTGATGTATACCGAGTTCATCTCGTCCGAAGGTTTGATACGCGACGCCGCTAAAGTATCCAAAAATTGGATATTTACGACGAAGAACGCCCTATTGGCATACAAATATTTGGGCGTTGACCTCGACGCTATGCGTGTATCTGCCGAAATTGTTGAAAGCCGCAACCCCGATTTGCTCGACATCAATTATGGTTGCCCGGTCACAAAAGTAGTGTGCAAAATGGCGGGTGCGGGCATATTGCAAGATGTGCCGCGTATGGTGCGCCTCACCGAAACGGTAGTTAGGAGCACGCATCTGCCCGTTACGGTCAAAACGCGCTTGGGTTGGGACGACAAAACGAAAAATATAATAGAGGTAGCCGAACGCTTGCAGGATATAGGCATCAAAGCCCTAAGCATACACGGACGCACGCGGCAACAACTATACAAAGGTAATGCCGATTGGACGCTGATTGCCGAAGTGAAAAACAATCCGCGTGTGCATATCCCTATTTTCGGAAATGGCGATATCGATAGCCCCCAAAAAGCCTTAGAATATAAACAACGCTACGGCGTAGACGGCATTATGATAGGGCGGGCTGCCATAGGCTATCCGTTTATTTTTCGCGAGATAAAACACTATCTGCAAACAGGCGAACTATTGCCCCCCGCCACCGTTGCCGAGCGCGTAGCCGCCGCTCGACAGCACCTCAGCTATGCTATGCGTTGGAAAGGGCAAACCTTGGGCATATTGGAAACACGCCGACATTATACTAACTATTTTCGCGGATTTCCGAACATCAAAGAGTATCGAATGAAACTGGTGACGGCTGCCGACCCCGACGAATTGTTCGATACCCTCGATAATATAGCCCGCGCCTACGACGGATTTGTGCCTACGCGCCAAGATTCGACCCTGCAAGCGGTATAGGCAAGCAATATAGCTTATTTGATGGGGAAAAAATATCTATATTATATTATTAGACCTGTTACCCTGGCCGGGTTGGAGTGGAAAAAGAGATGTTTTTGGGCTGATTGAGGCTTATTTTGGAGGCATAGTGGAGCTATGTTTCCAAAAATGTAACTGTTTAGGGTATAGGGTTTGGGGAATGGGCTATGCCTATCTAATAATGCCTGAAATCATTGCATATTCAATCGGAAATAGCTATCCTTGTGGGCTGTTTTTACAGGGCTAAATAGTTACCCAAAAATAAACGACAAGCAGGCGAAAAAACACCATTTTACACCCAAGTAGGTGCCGCTGCCACGAGTCTATTGGCAGATAGCGGCTCATGGGCAACTATATCGGTAAAAAGTACGTAATTATTTAGGCGGTGCCAAGCATTTTAGTGCTAAGAAATGACTTCTCAATCTTGCTATGGATAAAACGGTCCGATGCTACCAATATAACATGCCTACGGCATTTTAAGAAACGATTAAGGTAATTTCTGCATTTCCCAAATGTAAGACTAAATCTTCGATTTTTTACTTGCAAGAAGTCTAATAAGTAACTGAGCGACGAAACTGCCTAAATAATTACAAAAATTTAATCATGAAAAAAATAATATTAATTTTATGTATATTGCTGCGATCTTTCCCAGCCTTTACGCAAAATGTCCTCAATGGCGGCTTTGAGGAGGTATTTATCAATACAGATAATCCCGATTATTCACGCCCTCGATTGGCTATCTCTTAGTTTGACCCCTTCGCCAGGATGTTTTTCTGATGTTCCTCGTGGGGTTCTAACCACCGAAAGCAGGTCGGGCAATTATGCCATTAAAATGGAATCACTTGACTGTTGGGCACTTCCTAGCGGTTTTTTTACAGGCAATACTGGCGTAGCCTCTCCTTATTCTTTTGCCCACGCATATAGCGAACGCCCTGCGTATTTTAATTTTTATTACATGTTTCATCAAGAGGGTAATGATTCCGCTTATGCCGAATTGACCCTATTTGATTACGATACAACACCAGGTGTCCCCACACCCGAAAGAATGGATACTATAGGCTTCTGCAACAGCTACATTTCGGCAGAAACGAACGAATATACTCCATTGAGCTTGCCCATAAGCTATTTCAGCGATTCGATACCCGATTTTATGCGCATAAGGTTTCGTTCAGGTAGATACAGTAATCAATCAATAGGCACTACGCTTTGGGTTGACGATGTTTCCGTATCAGGCGGTACCGTAGGTATTGCATATACTGATGCAGAGCAAGCAGACATTAGCCTTTATCCTAATCCGTTTTCTACACAGTTGCGCATTGGTGTAAAACCCCCTATTAAGGTAGAAACCGTATTGATTTTTGATACTTATGGCAGGCAATTGAAACGTTGGGATAGGTTTCAGTCTTCTTTCGATATTGCTGATTTGAGTTTGGGCATCTATTTTGTGCAAGTTCAAACCAATAAGGGTAGTGTAAGCAAAAAGTTATTAAGCGATAAGAGGAGTATTATATATAGAAAATAGTGAATAATTAAATGACTTGGGTGCAAAAACATAGGCTCTTTTAGGTTTGTTGTGGAATGATTACCTTTTAGTTGATTATTAGATTTACACACATATAATGTTTTTATGGCTTTCTTTCTTGTCGGTGAGTTCCGTTTCGTGACTATGGAAAAAGCGTTGAAAATTAGTTTCTTGGTGCTATAATCTAAAATAACGCCACATAGCCTTGTCTGTGTCTGTTGCCGGTGCCAAGGGCATCAAACGTTTATAGACTTGTGTGTTGTGTATTGTTCGACCCTTTCGTGGTTATTTGTTGTTTCTATAAACATTATATCCCTTCGGGATAGGCAACATATTGGTATATGAGCATGAAATTGAGAGACAATGAATTTAATTTATTTATATTTCAATTGATTGTTTATAATTATTTTGGCACTCTGTTATCCAATGGAGTGACAGAAGGGTGCTAGAATCTGATAACAACAATTAGGCGAATGTCGTTTGGAATGCCTAATTTCGAAAATTTTACATTAACAGTTTTGACATATCAAACGTAGCTCCACAACAAACCTGAAAGAACCAATAGTGGTTTGATTTTCTAATTTTGAGTATTAATTTTGCCTATCATATATCCATTTCCAAGCGTTAGGAATTAGGAAATAGCGTTAGATAATTGAGATATTAGTTCAAGAACTCCCCCTAACCACCTCAAAGAGGGGGAATTTATGCAAGATATAATTTACTGATTATCAATAATTTACGATAATATTAAAAAATATTTAATATATATTGTCTTTAAAACGTCGTAGGCATATTACATCGGTAACATCTAATAGGCACAAGCCCGAGAATACCGTAGGCATGAAACTCATGTAAGTTAAGTATATAAAACTTAAAAATCAAAACACTACTTTAATTCAAGTTTCTTTACGTCTCACTAATATGCTGAATAACAAGCCGATGAAACACGCCTACTATTTTGGCTCTATTATTGCCACCATTTGCCTATTGGCAGTTGCTGCCCATGCCGCTAATTGGCCTCGCGCCACTTAGGTCGATTTTGAAACATGTGCCGCAGATAGCTGTCGCCGCACCGCCGCAGCCTGCTACCCTTAGCCGCACTACATCTTATTTTGTCAAATTTGAGCAAATGCCTGCTCGCCCTGAATTGCTTATAGCAGCAGACGAACGGCGAAAATATGGCATTATCGAATTTGAATCTGCTTTCCGTCTGGCGGCTATGCAATCAGTTTTTATTCTAAGGGTTGAGCGGGCTACCAATAATTCGCGAGCTACCGATGCCGATTTTTCCCAATGGCTTGAACGTTTATCGCGCCGTTCCGATATAGCATATATCGAACCTGTGCCCGATTATCGGCTGTTTTGCACGCCAAACGACCCGCAATTTGCGGACCAATGGAATTTGCAAAACATCCTTGCCGCCGGTGCTTGGAGCGACCTAATAGATGCCTGCGATTTTTCTGTCTCTTGCAGCCAAGAAATTGTAGTGGCGGTGGTAGATCACGCGCTATTGACCACACATGAGGATTTATCCACTAAAATTTGGACGAACAACGCCGAAATTGCTGCCAACGGCATAGACGACGACGCTAACGGCTATATAGACGACCGACACGGCTGGGACGTATTTGGCAACGACAACAACCCCAATCCCGATAATCCCGACTGCACCCACGGCACCCACGTAGGTGGTATTATAGGCGCGGCTACCAATAATGCTTTGGGCATTGCTTCGCTTGGTTTCAACTGCCGCTTATTGCCGGTTAAGAGTGGTAGTTGTGGTAGTAGCGCGGTAGAAGCAGCCTATCAAGGTGTAGAGTATGCCATTGCCACCCAAGCCGACATTATTAGTATGTCGTGGGGAGGAGGGCAATATTCTGCCACCTACCAAACCTTGTTTGATTTGGCATATAGTCAAGGCATTATTTGTATTGCTGCTGCGGGTAATGATGCCGTGCCTACGCCGATGTATCCCGCTGCTTATGACCATGTTATTTCGGTAGGAGCGAGCGATATAAACAACCAAATAACCGATTTTTCTAACTACGGCACAAGCATTGACATTATGGCACCGGGCAAAGACATTTTGAGTACGATAGCGACCAACAATACCGCTTATGCTACTATGAGCGGTACTTCGATGGCATGCCCTTTGGTATCGAGTGCGGCAGCCTTAATGCTCTGCTTAGACCCCGCCATGTCGCCCGATGCCTTTGAAGCATGTTTAACCAGCAATGCTACGAATATAGATTTGCAAAATCCCAATTTTGTAGGGCAGATAGGAGCGGGTTTGATGAATGTAGCTGCCATGGTCAATTGTTTGCATATTCCGCCTAATGCCGAATTTTCGTTTGACCCACATACCTACTGCCCCCAACGAAGCCATTGCCTTGCTCAACGAAAGCTCAGGCTACAATATTACCAATTACCAATGGACACTTAGTGGCGGCACACCCGCTACTGCTAATACGGTCGCCGCCGCCGTATGGTTTGGCACTGCGGGCACACACACTATTAGCCTAAGCGTGAGCAACGATTATGGCAGCGATACGTATAGTGCTACCGTAGCTGTCGGCACACCTACTACTACCCTTAACGGCAATGTTACGACCGTATTAGGGGCAAATGCTACTTTGTCGCTTAACTATAACGGAACTTTACCCTATACGCTCACCTATACCGATGGTAGCAATACCTATACTATCAATAATATAGCGGAAAGCCCTTACTATTTTAATGTATTGGCATCTGACACAACTGTTTATACCTTATTATCTGCCAGCAACGCTTATTGCACAGCGGCTGTAAACGGACAAGGAACGGTCAATATTTTGCAAATATCGAGCGATATTTGCGCTTACAGCACCATTTTTGGCACGAACCAAGCCAATAGCACGAGCGGATATTATGACTATGATACCGAAACGTATTACTCAATGGGCAGCAATCCCAATTTTGGGATATTTAATGCTGCCTTAGGCACTTATACAAGTGGTCTCAACTACCAAGGTTTGAATTTTAGTTTGAGCGAGAACTACCAATTGCCCAACGGCGATTTTATCCGTGCGGGCGGCGACGCTTGGGGGTTTTAACTCGGATTGGTATATGGTGCGCACCGACGCGGCGGGCAATTGGCGTTGGGGCAAACGTTACGAATGCCCTGGCAGGCAGACTGCCCTTGTTTTAGCGCAAGGGACTGACGACCATGCCTTTATAGGTGGTTGGTTCAATACCACAGGTGGCACTTCTGACGATTATGGCATCTATAAAATAGACCTCAATAATGGCAATGTGATGGCGACTGCCATAGCTAGCATTGTGGGCGACGACCAAGCAGGTGGTATGGCTTCGGACGGGGCAGGCGGTGTTTATCAGTTGGGCGAAGTAGAAGGAAGCGAATACCTCGTTCTACTGCACTACGATAGCGACCTCAACCTCATAGAATCGCGTAGATACGATTCGGCACCGACATTTTGGCTGAATGCAGGGGCGCTCACCCGATTGCCTGATGGCGGTTTGTTGATTCATGTCATAGCTCATAATAGCGAAGACGGTGCTATACTCCGCTTAGATGACAATTTAGACCTTGTTTGGGCGCGTACTTATAACCTACCCGTTCCTACTACTATTACTTCCTCCGTGAGAGCAATCTTAGGTGGCAACAACGATTTTTATTTACCCGTATATGTTTTAGATGGCGCATGGAGCAATCCGAACTCATTTATTTTACATATTAATTTGGACGGCACGATGTTGGGCGCGAAAAGCTATCCTGCCCCCCTCGAAAGTCCAGGATTTTTGGGCTATAACCCCAATACAGCGGGCTATGAAGTGTTGCTGGCGATGAATATTCCTAATTCAGCGAGCTTTTGGCGATTACGATTTTGCCCTTATCCGCACTGATGCCAATTTGTCTAACTCTTGCCTCTTGGACGATGCCGCAGTAACGCTCAATAATGATGTATGGTCGGCGGGTGCCATTAGTGTAACAGTCACCACCGCCGCTATTACGCCTACTGATGTAAGCACCACTACCGAAGCCCTCGATTTATTTGCCGACACGCCTTGTATCGAATGTGAGTTGGCGAGTACTTGTATAGATACTTGCGCTATCGTCGCATCGGACAACAATATTTGTGTAGGCGAAACTATTTCGTTTACGGCAAGTTGCACAGGAGCTACACCTAACAACTATTTCTGGACGCTGAACGATACACTACAATTTGCTACTACTGCTTTGGCACAATATACCTTTGCGCAAACGGGCACGCACACCGTAAGCCTATTAGCCATAGCATCGGATACTTGTATCCTGAGCGCGAGCTACGACATTGATGTTATTGCGCTGCAAGGCGATGCGATAGGCGACCAAGTTATCTGCCCTACCGAATCGGTACAACTGATTGCACAAGGCGGTAGCGGGTATATCTGGACTCCTACCGACTTTCTCAACGACCCCACCAGTGCCACTCCGATAGCCAACCCCGATACTACAACGACCTATTATGTGGATATTATCAACCCCAATGGCTGCATATTACGCGATAGCTTGACGGTTTGGGTATCGCCCTTGCCCGTAATAAATCCCGCTACCCGCGATACGGTTTTGTGTGGTATAGATACATTAAGTTTGGTCTTAAATGAAGGTTTGTCGCCTATTTCGAATTACGATTATATATGGTCGCCTGCTGTTGGTTTGAGTTGTACCAATTGCTTTGCCCCCACCGCAACGATAACCGACAATATAACTTATAGCCTGCAAGTTACTAATTCGCTGGGCTGTTCTGCTGTTCAAACATTTAATATTATGATGTATGAGAATACCGATACCACCTTGCAGGCGCAGATTTGCGCGGGCGAGAACTTTGATTTTGGAGGCATTGCGCTGACAGATAGCGGCACGTATACCGATACGCTCATTAGTGCGCAAGGTTGTGATAGTCTGGTGCAATTGGTTTTGACCGTTCAGCCCCTTTTGACGACCGACAGCACTGCCACCATTTGCGCGGGCGAGAACTTTGATTTTGGAGGCATTGCGCTGACAGATAGCGGCACGTATACCGATACGCTCATTAGTGCGCAAGGTTGTGATAGTCTGGTGCAATTGGTTTTGACCGTTCAGCCCCTTTTGACGACCGACAGCACCGCCACCATTTGTGCGGGCGAGAGCTTTGATTTTGGAGGCATTGCGCTGACAGATAGCGGAACGTATACCGATACGCTCATCAGTGCGCAAGGTTGTGATAGTTTGGTGCAGCAATTACAACTAAACGTTATATCGTGCGGACAAGCACCTACCTTGCTTGTTCCAACTGCTTTCTCGCCCAATGGCGATGGCATTAACGATACATGGCAAATAATTGGAAGCGGCATAAACAGCCTATCCGTATCGGTCTATAATCGTTGGGGGCAAGTTGTTTATACTAGCACCGACCTCAATGCTGCTTGGAATGGCAAATGCTCGGGCAGAGATTGCGATTTAGGGGTATATGTTTATTATGTAAATGGTAGCTATATTGATGGTGAGTCATTTGCCCGAAAAGGCAATTTGACCTTAGTTAGATAAAACCACACAGCATGTCAAAACAAACAGCAATGTTGCTCAGACAAGCAGGGCAACATTGCTGCTGACATCAAAACGCCACAGATTTTGGAGGGGCGGGCAAAAATACACATTTTGAACTTTTAATGCCGCCAAAAGCAAAAAGGCAACTATTTATTGCCTACCTTTGTTATGCCAACAAGCAGGAGTCTTATGCCGCTACACCCGTTAAACATTGGCTGATATATTGGGAACGAAAACCGAAAAACTGTAATTTGAGTAAAAAAATAAGTGATATGACCAAAGCAAGACCATTTATAAAATGGGTAGGCGGTAAAATCAACTGTTAGAACAGTTTGAGAACTATTACCCCAACGAACTTAGAAAAGGCATTATCAAAAACTACGTTGAGCCTTTTTTTGGGCGGCGGTGCTTTGTTTTTTTGCCCTTTCGCAACGCTACAAAATTGAAAATGCGTATTTGTCAGACCTCAACAAAGATTTGATTTTAACTTACAAAGTCATACAGCAAAGCCCCAACGATTTGCTCAATTTTTTGGAACAGTATCAAAAAAACTACAACCAAACCGAACAAGAAAAACGCAATGACTTGTTTCTAGCGGTTCGCAAGCATTTTAATTTGCAACGATTTGAAATAAACTATAAAAAACTATCTGATAACTGGATTTCAAGGGCAGCACAATTCATATTTTTGAACAAAACTTGCTTTAACGGACTTTTTCGCTTGAACTCGAAAGGCGAATTTAATGTACCTTATGGAAAGTACAAAACCGCAATGATTTTTGATGAGCCTAATATTTTGGCAGTTTCAAAAGTATTGCAAAATGCTGAAATACACTACGCAGACTATTCCAATTGTTTTGATAAAGTAGACGAAAACACTTTTGTCTATTTTGACCCACCTTACAGACCTATTAGCCAAACCGCAAGTTTTACGACTTATACGGGTACGGAATTTAAGGACAGGGAGCAACTACAATTAGCCCAGTTTTTCCGAAAGTTAGATAGAGAAAAAGGAGCAAAATTGATGCTTTCAAATTCAGACCCGAAGAACGAAAATCCCGAAGATGACTTTTTCGAAAAAGCATTTGAAGACTACCATATTTTTAGCGTTTCGGCAAGCAGGGCGGTCAATTGTAATGGCGAAAAACGTGGAAAAATCAACGAACTTCTAATCACCAACTATCAATATGAACCACAAACCTTGGCAATCAATTTTTGATTCCTACAAAATCCACGAACATGATTTTTCAAAAAGCCCGTTTATTTTAACAGCGGAACAAATCAAAAAGGCAACTGTACATTATACAAAGACTACTGAAAGGGAAGTTCGTGTATTGTGCAAGCAAGATACAAGAGAAAGCAGACCACAAGTTTTTGTGGATAATAATTTATTCATTTTGCCTATCAAAAACGGTATTTACACGATTTTGCAAGGTGAAGGCTATATTGATATTCCTGAAATTACGACGCAAGCAAGCATTTACAGATCCAAACTTGATTTTGAGTTAGAGACCTCGCAAATTGGAAACTCTGAAATGCAACATTTAGATTTTGTATATGCGTCAAGTTTGGTGCGTAGTTTTTTGGAAGATGAAAGTTTAGTTTTAACTATTAGAGGCAGAAAGTATACACCAAAGTTTGAGTTTTATGCAGGGCAACATAAACAACTTATCACAACGGGAAGCGTGCAAACGGAAGTAGATGCGGGTTACGAGGGCAGAAATCAAATTGTTTTGATCGAAGCCAAAAACTCTGCAACTAAAAACACGATAATCAGGCAGTTGTATTATCCATTTCGTCAATGGCAAATTCACACTAAAAAGAAAGTAAACATACGTTTCTTTGAGAAACGAAAAGATATTTATTCGTTGTGGGAGTTTGGCTTTGCAGACGAGGACGACTATAACAGCATAGGACTTCTAAAAAGTGCGAAATTTGAGATACGAAACAAATGAAAACATCAACTCGCATTTGGGGCAGAACGAGAAAGATGCGCTAACTGGAATATTAGCACTTTACTGACCACCCTCTACCCAAAAACTTTTCCGACAACAGCAAAATTACTGCCTAAACCCACATTTCTATACCTTGATTATCATCTTATTTTATTGGTCTTTGCCGCCGTATTTATTGGTATGTACAACTTGTATGGGCGACAAAAAAACCAAATAAAACACCTATTTCGGCATATAGACCCCTTGTTGCAGCAATACGTCGAGGAAGTGCAGCAGCATCTCGCACAGCAAAACCCCAGCGACGCAGACCAGCTTAACCGCCTCAACGAACTCGTTTGGCGGCTAAAATCGCGCAACAACGGCATTAGCGAGCGCGTATCGCTCTATAACCGCATCGGCGACATTGTCCTACATGGCAGTATTACCCCCGAACAACCCGAACAGTTAGCCCTCGCCATTGATGCCTATAATAGTGCTGTCAAGGAATATAACGCTATGCTATCTAAATTTCCAACCTATATCATCGCTGCATTATTTAACCACCATAAAATGAAGCTATTTGAGGTGAAATAGAACAACATGGGCTTTAACGCCATATTCTTGCGCACCATTTGCATCTATTTATCCAAAATAAACCACTAACCATATTACCGAACTAATGTCTATCATCAAGCCCTTTCGCGCATGGCGTCCCCGACCCGACATCGCTCATTTAGTCGCCTGCCGTCCCTATGATGTGATGAACCGCGCCGAAGCAAAGCAGAAGCAAACGGCAATCCCTATTCGTTTTTTGCATGTCATACGCGCCGAAATAGACCTATCCGACGAAATAAACGACTACGACGAAGCCGTATATCAAAAAGCACTATCAATTTTAATAGAGCCGTACAAAACGGCGAATTGTGGCAAGAAGAAAGCGAAAATTCTATATCTATGCCCAAACCTGGAACGGACACCGACAAACGGGCATAATGGCATTGCTCAGTACCGACGATTACCTGAACGATACCATCAAAAAACACGAGCATACGCGCCCCTCCAAAGAACTCGACCGCATCAAACACATGAAGCACACCCATCTGCACTCCGAACCCATTTTGACCGCCTACCCGCAAGTGCTCGATATAGATGCCATAGTTGCCCAAATTACCGAACAAAACGCGCCTGACTGTGATTTTACTACTACCGACGGCATACAACATACTTTTTGGACGATAAAAAACGAAAAAGATATAACTCAGCTATGCCAATTGTTTGCCGAAAAAGTACCTGCTATCTATATAGCAGACGGACACCACCGCGCAGCGTCGTCGGCTAAGGTATCGATATCCGAAAAGGAAAACAATCCCCATCATCAAGGCAACGAAGAATATAACTATATATTAGCGGTTGTATTTCCTGATAACCAACTCAAAATTATCGACTATAACCGCGTAATCAAAGACCTAAACGGACATACCGAAGCCGAATTTTTAGCTGCCATAGCCCAAAAATTCGATTTGACTGCCCAAAGCGGCACCTACCAACCCCAACAACCGCGCCATTTTGGGGTATATATCGGCGGAATATGGTATAAAGCCGTTGCCAAAGACCAACTATATACCGACCATCCCATCAATGGTTTGGACGTAGCCGTGTTATCTGACCAAGTGCTCGCACCCATTTTGGGCATTAGCGACCAACGTACCGACCCGCGCATCGATTTTGTGGGTGGTATGCGCGGTATGCGCGAGTTAGAAAAGCGCGTAGATAGCGGCGAAATGGCAGTAGCCATAGCCATTTATCCCGTAAGCATGGCGCAATTGTTGCGCGTAGCCGATTCAGGCGAGGTAATGCCCCCAAAATCAACGTGGTTCGAACCCAAATTGCGAAGCGGCATCGCCATACACCAATTCTAAACAACTGAAAAAAAAACTGCACTTGGGTATGCCACGTCCGAGAGGAGGTGCAATAAGCAACAAATGCCCACAAAGGGCAATATTGTAATATAAATTAATATAAAAAATTTTGCCTGTAATAAAATGAAAATATTGAAGTTTGGCGGCACATCGGTTGCCAATGCCGAGCGTATTGGGCGCGTCAAAGACATAGTACTCAATACACTGACATCTACCGACCGCGTAGTAGTGGTGGTCTCTGCCTTGGGCGGATTGACCGATACACTCATCGAAACCGCTAAATGGCAGAAGCAGGCAACGAAGCCTTTCGCGAAAAAGCCGACGATATATATTACCGCCATCGACAAGTAGCAGAAGCCTTGTTTGCAAGCCAAGAAATAGGCAAGGTGCGCACGTTTTTGAAAGACCAGAAACAAGACCTCGAAAACCTATTGCACGGCATCTTTCTCATCAAAGAACTATCGCCGCGCGTGTTAGACTGCGTGATGGGATACGGCGAAATGATGTCGTCGTTTATAGTGGCGCAATATATCGCCAAATTTTTCGCCGATGTAGAGTTTATCGACTCGCGACAGGTGATTAAAACCGACAGCGAATTTGGCAGTGCAAGGGTCGATTTTGAAACTACTGATGCCAACTTGCTACAAACCATCGATAAACCACAAGGCATATATGTGATGGGCGGCTTTATCGCCTCTAATGACCGAGACGTGACCACCACGCTTGGCAGGGGCGGCTCTGACTATACCGCAGCCATCGTAGGGGCAGCCTTAGAAGCAGAAGAAATCGAAATTTGGACCGATGTGGACGGCGTAATGACTGCCGACCCGCGCAAGGTGAAAAAAGCGTTCTCGCTCTCCGAAATGACCTACGAAGAAGCGATGGAAATGTCGCATTTTGGAGCCAAGGTCATTCACCCGCCTACCGTGCAGCCCGCCTTAGACAAAGAAATACCTTTGCGCATACGCAATACGTTCAATCCCGATTTTAGTGGTACGCTCATCACGTCCGCTATACCACGCGACAATTACCCCGTCAAAGGTATTACGTCTATCAGCGATATTACCTTAGTAACCGTACAGGTAGCGGCTTAATCGGTGTTACGGGCATTGCCGGACGCTTGTTTACAGCACTTGCACGCGAAAAAGTCAATATTATCCTCATTACCCAAGCCTCTTCGGAACATTCCATCTCCTTTGCCGTGCGCCCCACAGATGCCCGCAAAGCTAAAAAAGCCATCGAAAAAGAATTTTCATTCGAAATACGTGCCCACCAAATGGACGAAGTAGCCATAGAAGACCAATTGTGTATAGTGGCAGTTATTGGCTCAAATATGAAAAATGCCGTAGGGATTGCAGGGCAAATGTTCAGTGCATTGGGGCGAAATGGGGTCAATATCCGAGCTATTGCACAAGGCTCGTCAGAACTAAATATATCGACCGTAGCAGGGAAAATGCACGAAAGCAAAGCCCTCAACGCCTTGCACGATGCCTTCTTCTTGTCAGGTACGCGCAGCCTAAACCTCTTTGTAGTCGGTACGGGGCTGATTGCTACGACGCTGCTGGCACAAATCAAACGCCAACAACGCTACCTACGCGACAAACAGCAAATAGACGTGCGCGTAGTGGCAGCTACCAATAGCCACCAAATGTTGATAGACGAAAACGGTATAGACCTCAATAAATGGCGCGAACAAATCAACACCAAAGGCGAAAAAGCCGAACTGCGCGACTTTGTGAACACAATGATAGAAATGAACCTACCCAACAGCATTTTTGTCGATTGTACAGCACACGAAACACCCGTAGCCTATTACGAACAAGTATTGAGCAATAGTATATCTATCGTAACGCCTAATAAATTGGCTAATTCGGGCAGCTATGACAGCTATCAACGCCTGCACGAAGTAGCACACCGCCACCGCGCCAAATTTTTGTACGAAACCAATGTAGGAGCAGGGCTGCCGCTCATCTCTACCCTACGCGATTTGCTGCAAAGCGGCGACGAAGTGCAGCAAATAGAAGCCGTTTTGTCGGGTTCCTTGTCCTTTATTTTCAATTCGTTTGCCGAAAGCACCAAATTCAGCGACATAGTAAAAGAAGCACAACGACGAGGCTTTACCGAACCCGACCCACGCATAGACCTCAGCGCACCGACGTAGCCCGCAAAGTATTGATATTGTCGCGCCAAATAGGACAACCGATAGAACTATCCGACATCAGCATACAAAATATACTGCCCGAAGCCTGCCAAAAAAGCCAAATCTATCGAAGAGTTTTTTCGCGCCTTAGAAGCTAACGACGATTATTTTGCCCAATTGCGCGATGCCGCTAAGCAAAAAAATGGCGTTTTGCGCTTTTTAGCGGTCATTGAAAAAAACAAAACAACCGTATCACTCCAAACCGTTGATGCCCAAAACCCGTTTTATAGCCTATCAGGTAGCGACAACATGATAGTGTTTCATACCGCCCGCTATAACGAACGACCCTTAGTAGTCAAAGGACCCGGCGCAGGCGCAGAAGTAACCGCCAGGTGTGTTTGCCGAAATCATCTCGGTAGGAGCATAGAAATAGCGGCAGCCCTGAAAAAAATAGCCCATTGATAAACCCTAACAAGTAGGTTTGTCGGTGGGCTTAGGTATTTGGTAAACGAACGGAAAACGCCAAGATAGAATGGTGCTTATTCGCCCGTTTCGCTGAGGATAGATTTGGGCTTTTCGGGCGAGGTCACTTGCTCGGCAGCTTTCTCTACCGCGCCTTTGATAAATAAACGTTTGGTAGGCGTATAAGCGTTAGAAGTCAAAGTGATGGATTTGTTGAACGGACCAGGGCGACCTTGCGTATTATAAGTAGCTTTGATAACACCCGATTCGCCAGGCTTGATAGCTTCGCTAGGCCACTCAGGCACAGTACAACCGCACGAACCTTTCGCACTTTTAATGACCAAGTCTTCTTTGCCTATATTCTTAAACTTAAATTCGTAGGTCACTTTCGGACCTTCGGGCAACGTGCCGAAGTCATGTGTTTCGGTCTCAAACTCGAATACAGGTGCAGAAGTTTCGGTGAGGTTGCCGCTTTCGTCTAAGATAAACGAAGCGGGTTGCTCGGCATTTTGTGCCCAAGCAGTGCTACCTATAGCTGCTAATAGGGTTAGTGCAATGAAAAATTTTTTCATGACAAAAGGGTTAAAATGGTTGTTTAATTGAAATAATGCCGCAAATTTACCGCATAAACTGACAATTCGACATCAAAAAGCGTTAAAAAATGTTTTTTGAACTAAAAAATTAGTTGAAACGCCTTTTTTGCCTCAATAAACGGCATTGGCAGTATGAATATCGGTATAGCTTAGACTGTTTAACGAGACAAAAGTTTAAGGCGATATAGCTGAGTTTGGGTATGATATTGGTGTTGAGAGGCGAGTTTCGGGGCGAGTAAGACCTAACAAGCATCGCATTTGTAGGACTAACCGAGCGAATAATATGCTAACGAATTACTGCTTTTGCACCAAATAAATACCCGACAATATAAGCCCAATACCCATAAAATAAATCATATCTATTGCTTCGCCGTCCAAAATGCCGAGTATGATAGAGACAATAGGCATCAAATAGGTGGTCATAGACGAAAAAGGGCATCGGTGCGTTGCGCCAATTTGAAATAGATGATGCTTGCAATAGCCGTACCAAATAGCGACAAAATGAACAAAGCAAGCAATGAAGTAGCAGCGTCGGGCTGGGTTTGGCAGCGCGTCAAAAAATCGGTCGAAAATAAGTAGGCACTAATAAAAATGCCCGAAGTGCTAAACGAAATGGCATTGATGGTAAACGGCGATAGGTGGCGACACTTGGCTGTGACGGTATTGATGCTGATGCCGTAGCAGAGCGTAGCCAAAACGACATAGCCGCCATAACTGTAATCAGATGCTTGGCTGCCTTGGGCGGTATGTATGATAAGGCTTGCCGCACCAACAAAACCAATGAGTATGCCCAACAATTTTTGTCGGTTGAACGCCAACCCAAAAGCCGCCAACCCGACCAAGAGCGTAAACAAAGGCGATAGGGCATTGAGTATACCCGCTGTTGCGCTGTTGATATGCGTCTGAGCGGCAGTGAACAAAAAAGGCGGTAGCGCACTGCCAAAAAAACCGACAGTCAAGATGGGCAATAAATCTTCGCGACGCGCCTGACGCAAGGCGCGAGGTAAGAAAGGCAAAAAAATGAGGGCGGTAAAAAATATGCGCAACGACGCTACTTGTGGTGCGCTAAACGCCAACAAACCGCGCTTCATGAGTATAAACGAACAGCCCCAAATAAGTGCGCAGGTAAATAAAAGTATCCAACTAAGGCGGTCAGGAGAGGGCGAAGTAGAGGTAGGCAAAATAGGTGTGTGTGTTTGCTTGAAAAAACGATACGTACAGACTATTCTCCTTTTTGGTATAGGCGGTAGGTCTCGGGGGCGCACTCGATGATAAATCGCGTAGGCATCGTATAGTAATAATCCCACTGCGAAAAATAGGCGGGTAGGCTTAGGTACAACTCTTGTTTGGCGCGGCTACACGCCACATAAAACAAACGGCGTTCTTCTTCGAGATAAGTGATGCTTTTGAGCGACCGCGCCGACGGAAACAAACCATCTAAGAGGTGAGGCACGAATACGGCGTACCATTCCAAGCCTTTCGACGAGTGAATAGTCGAGAGCGTGAGCGGTTTGTCTTCGCTCTCATCGAGTAAGGGGCGCACTTGGTCTTGAAACTTGTTGGAGGGCGGGTCGAGCGCGAAATCGGACAAAAATTTCTCCAAATCTTCGTATTTACAGGCAATATCGTAGAGTACGTCTATGTCGGAAAGGCGCAATTCGTAGTCAGTTTCGAGCGTTTGCAGCAAAGGAGCATAATAACGCTTGACAATTTCTATTTTGGTAGGTACAGATACGCTTGGGTCGGCAGCGGTATTGAGTATGAGTGCTAATCTATCTAACTCATGCCCAAATTTGTTTTTTTCAAACTTGCTAAAATCAAACTTGCCTTCTTGGGCTTGCACCGCCTGCACAATTTTTCGGGCTGTTACTGTTCCTATGCCTGGTATGAGTTTTAATATGCGATTCCACGAAACAGCATCTACGGGATTGAGTAGCAAACGCAAAAACGCCATGAGGTCTTTAATTTGCCTACGCTCCACAAATTTGATGCCGCCAATCATGACATAGGGTATAGAACGTTTGAGCAATTCAGTTTGGATATAATTGCTGTGGTACGACGAGCGGTATAGGACGGCTATTTGGTTGAGTGGTATATTTTTTTCGCGTAAAGCTAAAATTTTGTCTACTACGAAACTCGCCTCTTCCTGTTGGTCGCGAAATTTGGCAATAATAGGGATAAATGGCGTATGGGTTTCGCTAAACAAATGTTTTTTATAGCCCAATAAAGCGTTGTTGGCAATATTATTGGTAAAATCGAGCAAATGTTGATTGCTGCGATAATTTTGCTCCAATTTAACGACTTTGCAATCGGGGTAAGTAGCGGGAAACGTTAGGATATTTTCAAAATTAGCTCCCCGAAACGCATAGATGCTTTGCGCGTCGTCGCCCACGACCATAATATTGCGCGACTGTTCAGATAGGTAATCGATGATTTGTTTTTGTACGATGTTAGTGTCCTGAAACTCGTCAATCATGATATACTTAAATTGCTGTTGTAGCGCACGGCGGAAGGGTAGGTTTTCGCGCAGCGCATAGCGTAGCAAGTCCATTAGGTCGTCATAATCCAATATACGATTGTGTAGTTTGTATTTTTTGTAGGTCGATGCCACTAATTCGAGGTCGGCTATATATTCGGTCAAGCCTTTAAATTCGCGTTCTACTACGTCGGCAATGCGCAGCCCACAATTGCGCGACTTGGAAATAATTTCGGCAATCCGGTCTTTTTTCGGAAAGGCTTTGTTTTGCTTATTCAATTTCAGTTCGCTGCGTATGAGGTCTATCGAATCTTCGGCATCTATCGAGTCGATAA
The DNA here is from genome assembly GCA_016711295.1 of Sphingobacteriales bacterium. Lineage (GTDB taxonomy): Bacteria > Bacteroidota > Bacteroidia > Chitinophagales > UBA2359 > JADJTE01. The sequence goes on from JADJTE010000031.1 coordinate 170,567, forward strand.
TAGTAAAATTGGGTGGTAAGCCAATCATTGGCGCGTAGGCACGCAATACAGTATTGGCAAAGGAGTGGTAAGTGGTGGCGGTAATGCCTCCAACGGCTGTTGGGTTGCCGAGTAGCCCTTGGGCGCGGCGCACCATCTCTTGCGCGGCTTTGCGCGTAAAAGTGAGCAGCAAAATTTCAGAGGGCGGAATACCATTTTCGAGCATATAGCTAAGCCGATATATGACTGTGCGCGTTTTTCCGCTTCCTGCACCTGCAATCACTAATACAGGTCCTTTCAAGGTAGTTGCCGCTAAGTATTGTCCGCTATTCAGGCTATTTCGGTAATCTATTTGGTAGCGGCGCGTATCGGTGCTGGGTGGTGGTTCGGCAATTATTTTTTGGTCTATATCGGCAATTATTTTTTGTAGCCGTTGCAAGCGTTCTTCGTCGGTATCGTCTAACAACAGCGGGCTATAATCGCTTAGGCGGACGCGGGCGATGTCTTGCGAAGGGTTGTCCCACGAAGTAATTCGAAATGACCCATACGTTTCGGCTTTTACCTTTTGCCCATAGGTAGCCGTAAATGCTTTCAGGAACGACTCTACTTGCTCCTCCTTACTTTCAGGAGTGGTATTAGGGTCGTCGTGGGGGCTATGCGGTGGCTGTGGCATGGTGGGATAATGGGTTAGATGTAATATCCAAGACCACAAAAGTACGAAATAAGTGCCAAACCATAGGGTAAGCAGGCAAAAATATAGGGTTGAGGCGTATAATACAGCAAAGAAACTGCCAATTACGACCACAACGCCAGGCTACAACACGAAATGCCCTGGCGACACAGCGAGGTCGTCAGGGCATTTGTCTTTTTAGGAGATGTGTGCGATTTATCTACCTACGCGCAAGCCATTTTGGAAAGTTACGAGGTATGCCTCGCCAAAACCGCGTTGTTTGGCTTTATAGAGCGCGTCTTCGGCAGCGGCTTTGTCGGAGAATGTGCCCAACATAATGCGTTTAGTACCTGTGGGGGTATCTTCGGCTTCTACGGCACCCAATTCGTTCAAGGAACTGAACTGTGCTACATCGGGGTCGCGGTAGTTGCCTATCTGTATTTTGTATTCCATGCTGCTCGACGAAGGCGAATCTACGTTGCCCGAAGCGGCGGGCGTGCTGCTCGTAGATGCTGTGTCGTAGCTACTGCCCATACTGCCGCCCGTGTTAGTGCTTTCGGCGGGAGCTACGCTTTTAGGTGCTGACGTGCTGCTGCTTGTTTTATAGCTACTCGAAGCAGCGGGTGCGCTATATGTGCTTGACGAGGTATGGCTGCTCGACGAGGACGATTGATAGGTGCTGCCCGACGATGATGAGCTAGTGCTACTGCCGCTGCCCGCGTTGAGTGTTACGCCGCAGCAATTTACAAATTTGGGGTCGCTACTATAAGAGGTGCTGCTTCCAACCATGCCCAATTGGTCGTAGTAAGTGCCGCTGCTGACGCTACCGCTCGTACTGCTCGTACTTGTGCTACTGCTCGACCAAGCACCACTGTCGCTATAAGTGCCGCTGCTCGACGATGATTCGGTGTCGCTTGTTGCCGATTTGTAGTAGTTTTTGCCGCGGTGATAGTCCGATTTGTAGTAGTAGCGCGGCAAACTTTGCAAACCACCGCCTACGTCATAGCCTGTAATCACAAATTCGGTGCGGCGGTTTTCTTGGTGTTTAGCGTTAGAACAAGGCACGCCGTCGGCGCAGTCGTTGGCTAATTGAGTTTCGCCAAAACCCTTGGCAGTGATGTCTTCCGAGTTTATGCCGCGTCCGAGCAGATAGTCGCGAGCCGATTGAGCGCGGCTATCCGATAGGGCTTGGTTATACTCGTGCGTACCGCGTGCGTCGGTGTGCGAGCGCAACTCGATTTTTAAGCCCGGATTTTCAGCCATTAAGCGCACTACTTTGTCCAATTCGGGTTTGGCATCGGCGCGTATGTTCGATTTGTCAAAATCGTAGTAGATATGGTTGAGTTTCATCCAATCGGGCAGGGTGCTTATATTGCTCTTGCCACCGCCATCGGGTATATAAGGTGCTTTGCCATTAGCATCAAGAACCGGTTTTCCGTTGCCGTCGACGGGAATACGCCCCATGCCCAAATCGACGGTAAGTGGTTTGGAGCAATCAACGCCCTTAGACGATACCGTTTTTGTTTCGGAAAAGTAAAATTCTTTCTGAGCAAATACGGTATAATCCGATTCGCTCGCCATCGAAAATTCATAAGCACCGTCCGAACCCGTCACGAAAGTTTTTTCTTCGCGTGTATTGAGGTCGGTTAGTTTTACGATAGCTCCGTTTACGGCTTTACCCGTCGTTTTGTCGGTGATTTTTCCCTTTACGCTGCACGGTCCGCCTGCACCGCCCGCAGGAGTATCGGGAATACCGTCGCCATCGGTATCTATCATATTGTCTTTGCCTGTACCTGCATCTTTTTTGGGGCATATCGGTATTTTAATATCTATTTGCGCACTCGATACATCAATCGTATTGACGTTTTGCGTGCCGTCTTCGTAGCCCTCTTTGCTGGCGGCTACGACATACTCTCTGCCCGGCGACATAGGAAATGTAAATGTGCCGCTGGCATTGGTTTTGCGTTTTTGCATCACCGCGCCGCCCTCTTTCAGTTCTACTACGGCATCTTGGATGGGTTTTTGGGTATTACAATCCACCACAATACCCGTCATAATATTGTTGAGGCGTGTGAAACTATAAATGTCGTCGTCGCCTTTTCCGCCGGGGCGGTTAGACGAGAAATAGCCGTTTTCGTTTTTCTCATCGATGATAAGCGCGAAATCGTCGGCATTGGTATTGATAGGATAGCGCAAGTTTTCAGCTTGACTCCATGTTCCGTCGCTCAGTTGTTTGGTCGAAAAAATATCTAAGCCGCCCAAGCCAGGCAAGGCATCGGACGAGAAAAATAGCGTGCCATCTTTTGCCATGAACGGAAACATCTCGTTGCCTTCGGTATTGATTTCAGGACCAATATTTTCGGGCTGTCCCCAACTATCACCGCTTTTATAGCTCACATATAAATCTGTACCACCATAGCCGCCCGGCATATCCGACACAAAATAGAGGGCTTGCCCATCGGCACTTAGGGTAGGGTGTCCAACCGAATAATCGTCGTTATTGAAAGGCATACTTTTAACGCTGCCAAACTTATCATCGCCGCCTTCGGCTTTGGCTTCAAAAATTTGTAGATTGACCGTTTTTAGTTTTTCCTCTGTATCGTAGCCTATTCTACCTTTATAATAGCTGTTGCGCGTAAAATACATCGTGCCGTAGTCGCTCGTGAATGCGAGCGTACCCTCGTGCAAATAGGTATTGACCGTCCCTTTGAACGTTTCACCTTTGGTTAATTGGGCCGGATTTTCGCCTTCTTTTTTGGCATAGAACAAATCTAAGAAAGGTTGTTCGCGCCAATTATATTCCATCTCGTTGTTTTTGACGTTTTCTTCGGACGCATAAATGATACCTTCTTTATAAAACGCAGGACCGAAATCAGCCTTTGCCGAATTGACATTGTTGGCAAGCGTAATTTGATATATGCCTGGGTCAGTCATAAAATAAGTTGCTTGTTCGCAGGCTTCTACTTGGCGCAAGCCGCGTGTATCGGCGGGCACTAATTGGGCATACTGCAAAAACTGTTGTTTGGCTTCTTCAAATTTGCCATTCGATTTGAGTGCCATACCGTAGTAATATTTATGGATAGGCTCGCTTTCGGACAATTGCACAACTTGCTCGTACCAATATTCTGCTTCGACAGGCATGTTCATAAAGCGATAGCAATCGGCAAGTTTGATTTTAGCTTCGCCGATGTCTTCTTTTGCCAATATCTTTTTGTAGGCTTCTGCGGCTTCGGGAAAAGAGAACTTGTCGAAAAGGTCGTTCGCCTTTTTAGTTTTACTATCTTGCGCAGATACCGATACCGTTGCTATAAAACAGCACAATAGCAGTAGTAGTAAGTGGCTTAGGTGTATCTTTTTCATCAGAGAAAGATTTTTTTTTATGATGTTAGTTGATTTTCCGTTCTACGTACAAAAACAATACCAATTGCAGCAAGTTAGTGTTGTGCGTGTCACAAAATTGTTTTTTCAAATAGCGAAGTTACTACTTTATATGTGAATGTAGGCTTAATGTTGAAACAATATTGTTTCATACTTGCCTAACTACAATATGCTGTAAATAGCCTTTGTTTTTTGGCTTAAAAGGTTTAATAGAGCAAAAAAAATAAAATCAATCGCTTGCCAATACATAAGCACGAAGCCTCACAAAATTGTCAGCAATCTTGTGTTAAACCCTATAAACTGCGCAAATAAATGACTTTTTTATGACATTTTTTTTGTCATTTCCTCGCAAATAAACCTCCAAAGGACTTAGATAGAAGTTGCCTATTGTCATATTATGCTTTGTTGGGGCTACAAATGGGATTAATAGCGCGTAAAAAGTCACCCGCTTTTTACGCGCTTACAAGCCATTTGTAATTATTTAGCCTTGTAGGGGGAACTAATCGAATATGCAGCGATGTCAGGCATTATTAGATAAGTATTGCTCATTACCCCATACCCAAAACCCTATACCCTAAATAGTTACTCCAACTTTAAGCATTATTGCAATTATTCATTCCCAATCACCACCCGCCCACTTTGCAGCACCGCATCGGGCGAGTAGCAAGTCCAAAAGTACAAACCCTGCGGCAAATCGGCTACATCTAAGCGAACCGAACCGCCATTAGCCCGCAGAGCCAAACGCCGCACTGCCCGACCCATAGCATCGTACAAGCTAAATTGTAGCTCGTGGCTTGATGATAGTGCGCCCACCGCCTCCAAGTGAAGCACCTCACTCGCGGGGTTGGGCAGGACGCTGATGTGGTAGGTGGGCACAGCCACCTGACCCACCGCCGTAGGCACAACCGAAAATTGCTGCGTCACCGTAGCCGTATCCGTACAAACAAAAGCGGTAAGCGTAGCCGCATACTGCCCTTGCGTAGCATAGTTGTGCGTGACCAAGGCGGGGCAAGCCCCGTAGCCCTGCCCACACACAAAGGACGGCGAACCGTCTCCGAAATCCCACACGTAATAACCGCCGTCTATGCTGTCGGGATAGACGTACTGCGATAGGTTTTGAAAGCCGACCTCCAAGGGGCTGTCGCCTGTTTGGTAGGTGCTGAACGCTGCTTGGGGTTCGGTGAGCAAGCCCATGCAGTTGGTTTTGACCATATAGACCAAAGCCTTGCCTATCGCCGACGTGTCTTTGCGCCCCATGACCAAGTAGCCGCCGTCGTTGGTGGGGGCTATGCAGTAGCCGTAATCTTTTTCGGGACCGCCGTAATCCCTTGCCCACAATACATTGCCCGAACTGTCGGTTTTGGCGATGCAGAGGTTGGATTGGTTATAGGTAGGTGGCATATACCTAATACCTGCCACAACATATTCGCGCCCTTCGTTGACTATAATAGCTTGTCCTATGGCGTGAATTTCCTCTAAGGCGTGCCACCATAACAAATTGCCCAAGGTATCGGCTTTGCCAATCAAGCCCCTTTTTCCGCCTGTGGGGGTGCCGTAACGTCCCACAAACACCATTTTTTGGTCGGGTGTCCAATCGCAGTCGCCAATGCCGTCAGAGGTTCCCAAGGGAAAAGCTGTTTTCCACAGTATATTGCCCATCGAATCGGTTCTTGCCACAATAAGTCGTTTTCTGAGGGGTTTACAGAGCTCACGCCGTCTTGGTTGCCCCAATAAAACACATCGCTGCTGTTAGGTATGGCAAGTACTCGGTGGATATTGCTGTGCTTGGTGGTATCGAAATCGGCACTATAACGGTGCTGCCACAATACCTCGCCTCAGGCGGTGGTTTTGGCGGCGTAGGCGACCTAAGGGTCGTAATTGGGGTGTAGATAATGCCAACTCCCATAGTATAGCTATTGTTAATAGTAGGGCTTATGCCAAAAAAGCCTGTGTGAAATAAATCGCTTTCTATAAAAAACAAATCAGTTTGCAAACATGTATCATTGATAATTTGCAGAAAACCAGTATCACCGATTATTGAATTATTAAAAGATGTTCCCGCGCATATGTACGTATTGTCTTCTTTAAAAATGGAATTAATATTTGAATTTGTGTTTATATTATTGTATATTTCTTGATGAATGATATTTCCATAATTATCCAATATTAGACCATAGGCATAAGCATATGCTTGTGTAGGGGCGTGTACCGACCAAAAGCGATATAATGCTCGTTGTGGGGTTCTACAATAATTATATCGTGTATGTCAGACCAAGGTTCTAATGTCTTTTGAAAATATTTGGGTTGCCCTTGCCCATTTGCCCAAAAATGACAGCAAAGCAGTATAGTCATAAATAATGCTTTCATGGTTTTTTTATTTAACAAATTAAACAAAAATTGGCAAGCACCTATAAAGTGCTTACCAATTCTATACATAAAACATTATTTAATGACGACCAATTTATTGCTCGCCAAAACGCCACGCTCGCAGTGTAGCAGGTAGTAGTACATGCCGTTAGGTATCTGGCTTAGGTCCATGTGCAGCATACCGCTATTTTGTAGGGCTTTTTGCATCATAAGTTGACCACTCACGCTGTATAATTGCCAATTAGCTGTTTCGTTGTCAGGTATATGGTAGCTCATATCAACGCTATTTGCAGCAGGATTAGGCATTACTTTCAAATAGTTATCGCCTACGTTGTTATTTGTCATTTTAAAGGCAATGCTACCCAAGTTGTTAGTGCCAATAAAAGTAGCTGCTGCATCGGGCAAAAGGGGCAAGGGTATTCTGAACTCCTCGCCGTATAGCATATATAACAAGGCGTGCGCCTCAAAGCGGCGCGGCTGCCACTGTGGGCTATTTGGCGCACCTGGCGCTTCTTGGCGGGGTAAGTCGTATGCTGCCTTAGCTAAAAGGTCGGTTTGGAACGACAAAATTAGGCAGGTCAAAAATAATGTTTTAAGCGAAGTATTCATTTTTAGTATAATAATTAAATGTTATTTAATCACCACCGCCCACTTTGCAGCACCGTCAGGCGAGTAGCAAGTCCAAAAGTACAAACCCTGCGGCAAATCGGCTACATCTAAGCGAACCGAACCGCCATTAGCCCGCAAAGCCAAACGCCGCACCGCCCGACCTGTGGCATCGTACAAGCTAAATTGTAGCTCGTGGCTTGATGATAGTGCGCCAACCGCCTCCAAGTGAAGCACCTCACTCGCGGGGTTGGGCAATACGCTGATGTGGTAGGTGGGCACAGCCACCTGACCCACCGCCGTAGGCACAACCGAAAATTGCTGCGTCACCGTAGCCGTATCCGTGCAAACAAAGCGGTAAGCGTAGCCGCATACTGCCCTTTGCGTAGCATAGTTGTGCGTGACTGGGCGGGGCAAGCCCCGTAGCCCTGCCCACACACAAAGGGCGGCGAACCGTCTCCGAAATCCCACACGTAATAACCGCCGTCTATGCTGTCGGGATAGACGTATTGCGATAGGTTTTGAAAGCCGACCTCCAAGGGGCTGTCGCCTGTTTGGTAGGTGCTGAACGCTGCTTGGGGTTCGGTGAGCAAGCCCATGCAGTTTACTTTTAGCACCGTCACCCTTGCCGTATCATTTTCCCGCGTCCGACCACCTATGACAAAACCACCGTCGCTGGCGGGCAACATAGCCCAAGCATAGTCGTCTTGCGAGCTACCATAAAAACGCTGCCAAAGCAACTGACCCGAAGGACTTATTTTGCACAACTCTACGTCTAAACTGCTACTGAGAAGGTCCTGACCACCACTCAAAAAAATATTTCCATCGGTAGTGAGCGTTATATTAGATGGATGATAGCCTTCAAATAAATCCACCCTGCGCCATTCCTCTTCCAAATCGGCATTGAGTTTGACAATTAAGCCCGATTGAGTAAACGGAAAATCATCGTGATTGGCAGTTCCTCCCGTAAGGAGATACCCACCATCTGGCATAAGTATCATATCGCCTGCATATTCGATATGCCCATAGTCAATAAATGTGCTCCATTCGATATTGCCGTTTTCATCTATTTTTAGCAACATGGCATCGCCAAAATAAAAATTGGCGTGGCGCGTACCTATGCCATAATAACCGCCGCCAGGGGCAGGCATCAGTTTATGTATCCACGAATAATAGGTGGTGCAGCAATTGTAATAGATGGTGTCCCACAATACATTTCCTTGGGGGTCTAATCGAATGAGGTAGGGGTGGGTGGGCGGTCCTACTACGGTGCTGTCGTAGGGTTGTATTTCGCCGCCCAACAAAAAACCGCCGTCGGGCGTGCGGCAAACTGTTTGGGCATGGTTCGTGTATTGGGTGCTGCCGACTATTTTACTACTAAGCACCTGATAATTTGTATCTAATAAATAAAAGTATGCCGTACCATTGGCACCATTTTGATAAATAGTATCAATAAAGCCGCACAACCCAAACCCATTAGTTGTCTTGATGATGCTAAAAACATTGGCATTATAGGCTTGCTGCATTTTATCTATGCTATCAACTACGGAACCTTCCTTGTCAATGGTTAAAATAAATGGGGCATACTCATTGAAAAAATTATCGCCCACTACTCCTGCAAATACATAGTTGTTGCTATTGTCTTGGGTCATTGTATTTGTCCACAAAGCCTGATTGTTTGTTTTGTATTTTTTGTAAAAGTACTTATTTTGACCCAAAAGAGGCGTAAATAAGTTTATACTAAATAATAAAGCATAAATTAGGACTATTTTCATTGCTACTTGAATTTAATAGTTAAAAAATAAGCAAGCATTCCTTACAAGCAAAACCTATAAGAAGTGCTTGCCCTAATGCTTAATTATTTCGTAACTGTCAATTTGCCGCGTGTCCAAGTGCGGCTACTGTTGCTTATATCATACACATACAGCCCCCGCCCAAAACTGTTTAGGTCTAAGGTATAGCTACCTTGTCCATTTAGGGTTTGAGTGTGTAGTAATTTTCCTACTGTGTCGTAGAGGTGTAGGGTGGCGGTTTCGCTGTTGCCCTCGGCATCGCTTAGGTTATAATGCAGGGTTGCCGTATTGCTGGCGGGGTTGGGGACGAAGCCTATGCTTGCTGTGTTGTTTGTTTTGAAAGCCGTTTGCCAGCCTTGTGTATTGAGCAATTGCCCTATATCGGGCAGCAATACCGTAAATTCGTAGCCGCGTGCTGCGTACAATAGTGCTTGGGCGCGGTAGGCGGTAGCGGTTCGGCTATGGGCTATGTCGAGCAATGCGGCTTCCTCGTCGGGGTATATGTCGTCGTAGCCGCGCCCTTCGGATTGCAACGTGAGCAACAATTTATAAAAATAGTCAAAATTGTCGTCCTCTTCGCGCTCTTTGGGCAGTTGGGCTAAGAGTTGGGCTATTTGCGCACTGTCGCCGTTTTCGACATAATTTTGTATGCGCAGCCTTTGGGTTTTGGCATTGTTTATTTCGTTCAGCAATTGCTCTATGGCTATGGTGTCGTCGGCTTCGGCATACGCTATCAGCCAACGTTTGACGGCTTCGTCCTTTTCGGCACCGTTGGGCAGCAGAGCCACCTCGCCGCGTGGTACTAAGGGCGATATGGACTCGCAATAAACTTGACGATTGTAGCTACTTGAAGGATTACACGCATTAAAAGTGACGTTAAAGAAATCGACCCCCGTTGGTATTTGGCTCTGGAAGTCGCGGTAGTTGTAGCCATCACCCAAAGAGAGGAGGTCGGCAGTAGCCGCGCCTATGGCGGGCGGCAAAAATAAGTTGGCGGCGGGTTGTGAGAGTTCAGGATTAATATCGTTGCAAGTTCCTTGGTCGCTTAGGGTGCCCTGTTGTCCCGCACCTGTCCAGGGTAGTAGGGCTATGGCACTCCATTGGTAGTTGCTCAGGTCGTTGCACCATATATTAAGTCCTTGGTTGTCGCCGAGTGCCATTATGCCAAGGCGCGTATTGTCAATGCTATTGCCGTGTATGATGCCGCCCGTTACGTAGGCATCTACGTTGGCAATACCTATTGTTACGTTGTTGATATGGTTTTGGTGGCTGATGTCGGCAAAGGAACCCATCAACAAGAATCCTATACTGTTCTCGAAAGGAGCTATGCCAAAAGGTACGGCGGCAGTGGAATTTACTTGGTTGCTGCGTATTTTGGCGTATACACTTTGCCCTTGCAGTGCTATGTTGCAACGAGTGAAGGTATTCGATTGGGCTACGAGGTCAAAAACGGGGCTATTGGTCGTATTGCGTGCAGATATACCTATGTTGCAGTCGGCAAAAGCGGCATTTTTCAGTTCAATTTTTGAGACCACATTGCTGCGCAACCCATATTTTTGTTCTACGAATGTCGAATTATCAGCTAACAGTACGCGGCTTCGATGTGCCAAAATACCCGCTTCGCTGCGCGTAAGGCTTTGGAAAGGGTAGTGCAAATTGCCATCCGCAATAAAGTCAGCCACAATATTCGTTGTTAGAGATGGGTTAAACATATTAGCGATACCGATAAAACAGTTTTGGAAAGTGGCATTTTTGACTGCCAAACTACCCCCACCCGATGGGTTGCCAAAGGTGCTATTGAACAAATCGGACAGAACCGTAGTAGCGAGATTAGACAAGCCAAAATCGGGTATTTGTTGCAATTCGTCTGCCATATCTGTGAGGTCATATAGCGAGGTAGGCATAGTAGCCACACCTATTAAGGCGTGTTCTATATAGGCATCATTATTAATTGTAAGATACGACTGTTTGGTAAATTGCCCCAAGGCATTTTTTTCGCTCCACTGCCGAATGCCTTGCCACATTGCCGAACAATTATCGGCAGCGGTATATACGCCGCCATTAATTTTGAGTATGCCGCCAGGGCGCACCACAATACGCCCATTGGGGCCAAAATGAAAGTGCATATTTATAGCGTCCACTATTCTGTTGTCGGCTATAATGATAGTTCCGTTTATTGGAATGGGGTCGGTGGCTGTACCCGCTGCTGCGGCGGCAAAAGGGTGCGGTCCGCCGCCTGTCCATGTGGCACTAATTGGGGTAATATCAGGTATAGCCCCAGGCGTGCTGGCAGGTACTATGGTGCCGTTGGTATCGAACCAGAGGAAGTTGCTCGGCAAATTTTGTGCTATGCAGCACTCGGCACCGTTGGGGTCGGCGCAGCAAACACCTGTGGGGTCGGCGCAGCAGGGGTCGTCCGTCACTTCGATGGTTGTTTGCCATGTTTGGTTGAGGTTGCCACATTCAGAGTTATCGCTGTTCAGTACGGCGTTGAGTGTGATGGTATAGCTACCCGCTTCGGTGGGGACAAACGTAAATTGTTCGCAATTGGTCATAGGAATAGGGGCTGTGCCGCCGCCGCCGTCCGAGCAACTTATTTGTAGGTTGCCGTCTAACAGCCAAGTGGCATTATTATAGTTGTCGATATTAGCAAACGTAAAGGTGATAGGTGTTTCGGGGCAATAGGGCGGTGTAGGGCTGCTCGTTACTTCGATATTGCTGGTAATAGGTGCTATGATTTCAAAACATAGCGGCGGTCCTTCTACCGAGGGTACGGTTTCGTCAGCGTCGGGATTACCTCCTGGTCCGTCGCCGTCATAGATGCCGTTGTTGTTATCGTCGCCTGCCGCAAACCCATCGATGGTATAATAGCCTGGCGTAGCGAAATAGTCGGAGAGTGGAACTCCGCCCAAAGTAGTAGTAGGTAGCTCGGCACTACTGAATACAAAGGTTTGGCAATTAGAGCTACCGGGTGTAGGGCTTGCTGAGGGGTCGTAGCAAATGATAAGCCCGCCAAAAGGGTAATTACCCGGCCGGGTATATCGGCGCAATCAATGGTCAGAGAACTGGGCGCAACACACATAAGACAGCAGCCGCTTGGTGCGGTTTCGCAGGTGAGGTAGCTACTAGTGGCTTCGGATAGGCTATATGTGCTTACGTCGCCATTTTCGCTGGTGAAAGTGATGACTGGCACACCATACCAACAGAGTAGTTCTTGCTGGTTTTGTGCCACCACCTTAGTCGAAATCAGGCAACTTAACCCTAAGACGAGGGCAATACTTGGGGCTTTCGATAGACATATTACCCCCCCCCATATATGTTATTTATAATGCGCCACGTGAGGGTGGGTTTGGGCGCGGTGCTGATGTTTTTTGCTACGTACATAAGCATGATGATAAGGTGATTAAATAATGAAAAAATATACTTTGAAAAGGGATTTAAGCCGTCAATTTGTGTTTGTCAATTATTATTGCTCAAAGATAGGGTCTTTTGCGCAAACGCCAAAATATTTTTTTGGCTATTGTCGGCAAATAATTCGATTTTTTTGTATCATAAATGGCTTATAATCAGCAATTTAGGTGTTTGTTTTTTTTAGAAATCATCGCATTTGTTTGTTTTTATTAATTTGATATTTATAATTTGCTTGTTTAGCGTGCAAATGTAGGGCAAAAAAAGCCTGCGAAAAAATATTTTTTCGCGGGCTTATCAAGATATTTTATCAAAAAAAATAGTTTTGTAATTATTTTACAATCAATGTTTTATATTTTTATTTTTAACTAATTTATTGTTTTTTAAAGCAATAAAAAAACGCTTAGTTTGCGTTGTGTGCAAACTAAGCGTTGGGGTTTAGCGAGTGCAATTGCCCAGAATAGCCTGAGTACTTGTGTGTGCGCGGCTAAGGGTTATTTAAATCCCGTGATGACAAACTCGGTGCGGCGATTTTGCTCGTGTTCGGCATCGGTGCATGACACGTTGTTTTTACATTTATTGATAATTTTAGTTTCACCCATGCCTTTTGATGTTATTTGCGAAGGCGGGATTCCCTTGCCTATGATATAGTTCATAGCCGATTTGGCGCGTCGTTCGGACAATTCCAAGTTATAATCTTCTTTGCCTCGTGCGTCGGTATGCGACAGCAGGTCTATTTTGACATCGGGGTTATCTTTCATAAATTTCACGATTTTGTCTAATTCTATTTGCGCATCTAAGCGAATATCGTCTTTGTCAAAATCGTAATAAATATTATTGATAGTGGGCAAGGGCAGGTCGGGGCGCGTATTGCCTCCGCCCGATATAATGCTGATGGGTTCGTCAGGTATTTGGGATACGGCTATGTCCATAGGTATATTTTGGTCGATAGGCGACTTGCAATCTTTGCCCCTTGGTTGTGAAGGAGCGCACTTCGGTAAAATAATTGCGTTTGGTTACATAGATGGTATAATCCGAATCGGAATTGACGGCAAAGCTATACGCGCCGCGACTGTCGGTTGTGGCAACTTCGGTGCTGCCCGTTCGGGTTTCGATAAGTTTCACCAAGGCATTGACAACGGGTGCGCCGCTGTCGCGCTCATATATTTTTCCTGCCACGATACACGAAATGAGGGCGGGTTTGGGAGTGGTTAAGGTGAAGCTATAAATATCGTCGTTGCCCTTGCCGCCGGTGCGGTTTGACGAAAAATAGCCTTGATTATTATCGGCATTGACGATAAACCCAAAATCGTCGGATGCAGAATTGATAGGAGTGGGCAAGGCTTTTACTCCCGACCACGCGCCGCTGCTGGTGGGGCGGGCACTAAAAATATCTAAGCCGCCCATACTGCCGTGTCCTGTCGAGGCAAAATAGAGTGTTCCATCGGTAGCTACGAACGGAAACATCTCGGTTCCAGCCGTATTGATAGCCGCGCCCAAATTTTCGGGGCGGCTCCAACCTGTACTGCTTCGGTGGCTCACATATACATCGGTACTACCCATCGAGCCAGGCATATCCGATACAAAATAGAGTGTGTTGCCGTCGGACGACAGGGCAGGGTGTCCGAGCGAATACTTGGGATTGTTGTACGGAAAATCGGCGGGCTTGCCCCAATTAGTGCCATTAGCGGTAGCCATCAAGATGCGCAGGCGATTTACGCCGTCAGTGCTGTTGGGATAGTTAGCCGTATAATACATCGTTTCAAAATCGGAGGTGCTGCCCGCTACGCCCTCGTGCAGGGAGGTATTGATGTTCAGCTTTTCGGGCGCACCCAAGAAAGCAGGGTCATCGGGGTTTTGCAGGCGTGCATAGAACAAATCTAAATGCGGCGCGTTGCGTTCTGGCCAATTGTCTTTGCCCGACCCATTGAGTTCAGATGCGAATATAATACCACTGCGATAAAACATCGGGGCAAAATCGGCATAATTAGAATTGATGCTGACATTTTTGACCTGATACGTCGATGTGGCACTATTTTGCGCCCATGCTGTGGCAGCAAAACTAAACAGCAGGGCTATTGCCCCACAGATAGCCAATAAATTCTTTGACATAGTATATTTATTTTATTTTTTTTAATATACAGGAAGATTGAATACATAGCTTATCTACACCAATGCGTTTCATGCGTAGCGATATTGATTACCCCTCATGCTTGGACGTTACAAGAGCCATTGGGTTACGGCGAGGTTATGATTTGCACTTACTTTTTAAAAAATATATCGCCGATATGCGCAAAATTCCATTAAAATTAGTAATTTTGCGGCATTGTTTGGCAAATAGCTATGATACCTTCATCGGGCAAAGATACGGATATAATTTGAGTGGGCTAATACCTACGCTATTAATTTAGCATTTTGTACTCAATACCGCATCATAAGCTAAAACGCCCTATCTTTGCCGCCCCATTCACAACCAACAACCATGAACGACCTATTAAACGCCAATACTGCCGTTACGTATGACGAGGCAAGCATCAAATCGCTCGATTGGCGCGAGCATATCCGCCTGCGCCCTGGTATGTATATCGGCAAGCTCGGCGACGGCTCGGCACAAGACGACGGCATTTATGTTTTGCTCAAAGAAGTAATAGACAATTCTATCGACGAGTACGTAATGGGCAATGGCAAAAAAATAGACATTACCGTAGCCGACGGGCGCGTTGCGGTGCGCGATTATGGGCGCGGAATACCCTTGGGCAAACTTATCGATTGTGTATCGAAAATAAATACGGGCGGCAAATACGACTCGGCTGCTTTCAAAAAATCAGTAGGATTGAATGGCGTAGGCACAAAGGCTGTCAACGCTTTATCGCACTATTTTCGCGTGCAATCGGTGCGCGACGGTGAAACCAAAATCGCCGAATTTGAACAAGGCGAGCTATCCAACGACCACCCCATTGCCCGCACTACCGAACCCAATGGCACGTATGTAGTGTTTGAACCCGATAGCACCATTTTCAGAAACTACCACTATATTGCCGACTATATCGAGCAACAATTGTGGAACTATGCCTACCTCAATGCAGGGCTAACTATCTATTTCAATCAACAAAAATTCTTTTCTAAAAACGGATTGCTCGACCTACTGCGCAGCAAAACCGACGAAAACGAATTGCGTTACCCAATTATCCACCTCAAAGGCAGCGATATAGAAATTGCACTCACGCACGGCAACCAATATGGCGAAGAATACTATTCATTTGTCAACGGACAATATACGCCGCTGGGTGGCACTCACCTCACCGCCTTCCGCGAGGCAATTGTCAAAACAGTGCGCGAATTTTATAACAAAAACTTCGATACTGCCGACATACGCGCCTCCGTCATAGGAGCTATTAGCCTAAGAGTAGAAGAACCCGTATTCGAGTCGCAGACCAAAACCAAATTAGGCTCTCTGCTGATGGCACCAGAAGGCGCAACAGTGCGCGGATTTATCAACGACTTTTTGAAAAAAGAATTAGACGACTTTCTGCACAAAAATCCTGCTACTGCCGATGCCCTGCTCAAACGCATCTTACAATCAGAACGCGAGCGCAAAGAAATTGCAGGCATTAAAAAATTAGCCAACGAACGCGCCAAAAAAGCTAACCTGCACAATAAAAAATTGCGCGATTGCCGCCTACACCTCAACGACACCAAAGACGCTAAAAACGAAAGACGCTATAACAGCACCTTATTTATTACCGAAGGCGACTCGGCAAGCGGTTCTATCACCAAAGCCCGAGACGTAGAAACGCAAGCCGTATTCAGCCTACGCGGAAAACCCCTCAACTGCTATGGTTTGACCAAAAAAATCGTCTATGAAAACGAAGAGTTTAACCTCCTACAACACGCCCTTAATATCGAAGACGGCTTAGACGACCTACGCTATAACCGAATTGTAGTAGCCACTGATGCCGACGTAGACGGTATGCACATCAGGTTGCTACTGCTGACCTTTTCCTCCAATTTTTTCCCGACTTGGTGCGCAATGGGCATGTGTATATCCTCGAAACACCCTTGTTTCGGGTGCGCGACAAGCAAAAAACATTTTATTGCTATACCGAAACCGAAAAAAAACACGCCATCAAGCAATTGCGCGGCAAGCCCGAAGTTACGCGCTTTAAAGGACTTGGCGAAATATCGCCCGACGAATTTGGCAAATTTATCGGCAGCGATATGCGCTTAGACCCCGTTATACTCAAAAAAGATGCTACCATACCCAAACTGCTCGATTATTATATGGGCAAAAATACGCCCCAACGCCAAGAGTTTATTATCGAAAACTTGCGCGTAGAGCTGGATATTGCCGAGGACAGTGCCGTATTAGCCGATTTAGAAGCCGCCGAAGCGTCATAGCTCTGGGGCTTGTCTCAAACCGCTATATTCTATCAAGGTAAGATGGGTATATGGTTTAATTTTCTCAATTCGTCTATATCAAATACCAAGCGATTATCGACCTCGCAATACCGTTGGACCCAAGAAACAATGGCTGCGGGTATGGGCTGCGCGAGTAAAGTAGGCAGGTGTTCGCTGGGCGATATGCGCTGCAACAATACGCGCCCGCTCACGATAGCTCCGTCTCGCTGCCGCACACCGTTGTAGATGCCCGCAAGCACGGGAAGTTGCGAAAGCGTATAATTGCCACAATACCATATAGTAAGCGATTGATGTTGGCTGTCGGGGTGCAGCGTTTTCATGAACACATGAGTACCTTGTTGTACTAACTGTGCCTTGGGATAGCTATGTACCAATTTTTGTTGCTTGTAAAACGACAATTGGGCTGTTTTGCCCGCGCCGTCGATGACCAGATGCGCCCGTTCGCAACATTGGTCGTTGAGGCTATAATAATAATAAAGGTAATGGCTGGGAATATTGACCAGCGACGCTGCCAAGTCTGGTGTTTCGAACCGATAACCCGTAGCCTGTTGTGCATCGGCAATGATGCGGCATTGGTAGTGGCTGATTATGGTTTTGATGGCGGGAGCAATCATTAGAGACCCGTGTTTTTGGGACAAATGACCGTGCCGCCACTTGCTCAATGCTTTAAGATTGGTTTGATGCCCTATCTCCTGAACCGTTATTTTGTATTGGCGCAGGTGCAATAGCAATTGGTCGAGCAATTCGCGTAATTGTTCGGTGGTGCAACTAAGCATTGTATTAGCAAAGGTAGGTAGGTCTATATACTGCATAACGGGTAATAGATAGGGCGAAGTAAGGCACAAACATAGGTATTTTTTGGTAAAATGCTGCAAAAAAACGGAGCGCAGGATAGCAATAGTCCTTATTTTGCTTATTTTTGCGCCATAGGCTTTTATGCCATAGATACCACCAAGGTTTTTGAGGTATTTACTTGCTATTATTGTTCTCCGTATTTAAACATTGACAAGTATGACTATTGCTATTGTATTAGGCTTGCTATTGTTAGCCGTAGTTTTATTTTCGATAGAGCGCATTTCCCCCGACCTTATTGGACTGGGCATATTAGCAGCACTCATCTTTACGGGTATTTTGTCTGAAGCAGAGGCATTTAAAGGTTTTGGTAGCGAGTTTATTGTCATGCTGGCGGCTATTTTTATCATTGGCACTGCCTTGCAAGAAAATGGCATTATCGATGCTGCTGCCATGCGACTCACGCGCACCACACAAATGAGCCAAACGTGGCTACTTGTATTGGTGATGTTCTTTGCAGGTCTTATGTCGGCATTTATGAATAATACTGCCGTTGCCGCCGTTTTGGTAGCCCCTTGTATAACGCTTGCCAAGCGTTTGGGCATGAGCCCTGCCAAATTATTGATGCCTATGGCTTTTGCCGCCTTGTTGGGAGGTACTTGTACACTCATCGGAACTTCGACCAATATTGCGGGCAACGATTATATAGTCAAATATGGTATGGACTCGATGACTATGTTCGAGCTATTGCCCTTGGGGCTTTCCGCTGCTCCTTGTAGGCGTTTTATATATGGCTACGATAGGCAAACGCTGGCTACCTGGGCATATCGATGAGACCTTTACTGACAAATACGAAATGCGCAATTACCTAAGCGAAATTATCGTATTGCCCAATTCGCGCTTGGCAGGACGCAGCCTATATAATCTCGACTTGGGCGAGGTGAACGTCCGAATCCTCAAAATTATCCGCAATAAACAAGATATTTTTCCCGATACCAATACCCTCATCGAAGTAAACGACCTCTTGCTCGTAGAGGGTACGCGCGACGATTTGATGAAAATGCACGGCACAACGGGTATTGATATATTGGGCGAAATTATCCAAGACCAAGACCTACAAGGCAGCAACGTGAAATTGGTGGAAATATTGGTCACGCCCCACGCCGAATTGATTAACAACACACTCAAAAATACCGATTTTCGCAAAAAACATCACTTGTCGGTATTAGCGATACACCGCAAAAACTACAATTTTACCGAAAAAATAGCCCACGAAACCATCAAGTTGGGCGATGTATTGTTGGTACAAGGCAGGCAAGACGATATTGACCTATTACAGCGCAGTACAGATATGGTCGTTATCAACGAACTGAACTATGCGCCGCCACTTGATTTGCGCAAGGGATTTCTGTCCTTGGGTCTGTTCGGCGCGGCTATTATATTGGGTTCGCTTGAAATAGTGTCTATGTCGCTGGCATTTTTGGTAGCAGCTACCTTAGTCATGTTGTTTCGCTGCCTCGATACCGAGGCGGCTTATAACTCTATCGATTGGCGCTTACTCATACTCATCGGCAGCATGACAGCATTTGGTACGGCGATGAAAAAAACAGGTGCCGATGTATTTTTGGCGCAGCAAGTAGTGACCTATTTAGAACCCTTGGGCGTATATGCTATTTTGGGCGGTTTTATGGTCTTGACGGTGTTGCTTACCCAACCCATGTCTAATGCGGCGGCGGCGATGGTGGTTTTACCTGTTGCCCTTAGCACGGCTGCTGCCTTGGGGGTCAATGAACGCACCTTTGCCATTGCTGTTATTTCGTCTGCTTCGGTTTCGATGGTCACTCCTTTCGAGCCTTGTTGTATTTTGGTATTCAGTGCGGGCGGCTACAGCATACGCGATTTTATGAAAATCGGCGGACTGCTCACATTCCTATTGCTCGGTATTATGTTGTGGCTCATACCACTCATTTGGGGATTGTAGTGCGCTATCCTCTTCCCCTTTCCCTATCCATATCGCGTTTGATGTCGCGTTCTTTGATGCTGTCGCGTTTATCGTAGGCTTTTTTGCCTTTTGCCAAGGCAATTTCGATTTTGATGCAATCGCGCTCATTGATAAACAGTTCGACGGGCACAATTGTCAAGCCGCGCTCTTTGATTTTGGCTTGTAGGCGGCGCAACTCGCGCTTTTGGAGCAATAGTTTTCGGTCGTGTTTGGGTATATGATTGGTCAAGCCGCCTTGCGGATATTCGGCAATGTGCATGTGGCGCAGCCACAGTTCGTCGTCTTTGAACACGCAATAAGCATCGCTCATATTGACCTTGCCCAAGCGCACCGATTTGACTTCGGTGCCCGATAATACTATGCCTGCTTTATAGCGGTCGATAAAAAAATATTCGTGGTAAGCACGGCGGTTTCCCGCTACTACTTTGATGGGTTTGGGGGCTTTGGAAGGCGTGTTATTTGAATGAGGGGTTGCCATGGCTAAGTGCGTTTTGGAAAGAGGAGAGTATAAGGCAAGCGGATAAAACTAAAAAATCAGACCATGAGGTATTAGCTCAATTGTAATTGCAGCAGATTATGATAAATACCACCTATTCGGGCGGCTAATTCGTGGTGTGTGCCTTGTTCGGCAATTTTGCCGCTGTCCAATACATAGATACAATCGGCATTCCGAATTGTCGATAGCCGATGGGCAATAATTATCGTTGTGCGGTCTTGCATGAGGGTTTGTAGTGCAGATTGTACTAAATGCTCCGATTCGGCATCGAGCGAGCTGGTTGCTTCGTCCAAAATCAGGATAGCCGGATGTTTGAGCATTGCCCGTGCAACAGCGATGCGTTGGCGTTGCCCACCCGACCATTTAATGCCACGCTCGCCTACGACGGTATTCATGCCATCGGGAAATGCTTGTATGAACGACAAAGCGTTGGCTTGCCGAGCGGCTTCGGCGATTTCTGCTTCTGTGGCATTGGGTTTTCCATAGCCAATATTTTCGGCAATAGTGCCGCCAAACAGCAAAACCTCTTGCGGCACAATACCTATTTGGCTGCGCCATGTATGCAGGTCAATATCGGCAATATCGATATCGCCCACCTTAATAGCTCCGCTTTGTACGGCATAATATCGCTGCAATAATTGGGCGATGGTACTTTTGCCCGCACCACTCTGCCCAACCAAGGCAATATGCGTACCGGGTTGTATGCGCAGCGAGATGCGGTGCAATACGGGCAAATCGGGGCGAGAGGGGTAGCTAAATCGCACATCTTGGTATACAATAGGCACTTTTTTGAGCAATTCGTTCAGTGCAAGTGCGTTGTGGCGGTAGCCATTGCCCGATATATGCTTGCTGGTGTTAGTAGTGGTATCATTCTGAGCCTTAGTTGTGCGAGTAGCGGGCAACTCTAATTCGGGCTTGAGTTGCAATATTTCGCCTACGCGCTCTGACGCGCCGAAAGATTTGAGCAGGTTGCTATACAAATCGCCCATACCACCTATTGCTCCGCCTATAAAAAATGTATATAATATAAAACGCAACAATTCACCTACGGTCATTTCGCCCGCTTGCACCAGCGTTGCCCCATACCACAGCACCAGAATAATGCCGCCAAATACTGCCGAAATCAAAAAGGTGATAAATGCTCCTCTAAACTGTGCCGTGCGCAAAGCCAGCGTTACGCTGTGCTGCATAGCTTGTTGGTAGCGTTTAGCTTCGTAGCTTTCGTTGGTAAATGCCTTTACCGTATGAATAGATTGTAGGGTCTCTTCTGCCACTACATTGGCTTCGGCAAGTGCGTCTTGGGTTTCTTTCGATAAACGGCGTATATATTTGCCCAAAAACATGGCTGTTATTACTGCTAAAGGCACTACAGCCAGCATAATGCCACTCAATCGCAATGACGTATAAGCAATAATAGCAATACCCACGATAAGCGTAGCAATTTGGCGCAATAATTCTGCTAAATTGACCGACAAGGCACTCTGTAACTGTGCAATATCAGACGTGAGGCGGCTCGTCAGCTCGCCTATGCGGTGTTGTTCAAAAAACGGCACGGGCAAAGTGATGAGGCGATTATACAAATCGATGCGTAGGTCAGCCATGCTCTTTTCGGTGACGACAGAGAACAGCCATATACGCATATACGAAAAAAAACCTTGCAACAACAATACAGCAGCCAACATCACTCCTATCTGCCGAATGCTATAAGGGGCTTTGCCCAAAGCGGCATCAGCCAACATACTGCCAAAATAGGGGAAAACAAGCGTAGTAGCAGTAGAAAAAAACAAAAATACCAACCCAACGGCAAATATCCCGCGGTAGCGCGACACATAACTCAATACCCAAGCCAATTGCTGCCAATTGGGCTTGGTAGGTAGCTTAGAAGTGGATTGGGGCGAAAAAGAAGTATCTGTAGTAAGGGGCGCGGGCATAGGGCAGGGGGTTAAATAGAACCGCAAATTGGCAAAATGACTGCAAAGATACAGTTATTTTGGGGCTTTGCCGTCACTTACAGATATAAAACAAATTGCTTTACCTGACTGTAGTGCAAAAAAGGCAAAATTGACACAAATTAAATTTAATTTCAAATTGTAAATTATTTATTTACAGTCATTTACGCATTTTGAAATTAATAAACACTTTGATAAAATGACTTTTTGCATCGCAGTCTTTACCTTCAAACAATAATGAATTATTTGTTATATCCAATTCAAATGGCAGTTTTACCGCCTCAAAAGTACTTTTTTTAGGACTTTAACACAAAAACCTCGGTCGTTATTACCTTTGGCAAGCAATAAAGCCGTATTTTAGCGGCTCAATTCCTAAACACAAATTTAATTTTTACCTTTTTTATCTAAACGAGTCATGAAAAAGACCTTACTTTTTGCAATGCTCTGCTGCTTCGCCTTAATAAGCGCAGTAGCACAGCCCGACCCTTGCACGGACTTTAACGGTGGACCCTACAATACGCCCGACTTTAGCGTTGCGGGCTGCGACGGACAAACCGTGTCAGCTCCATTTGCAGCTTGGGTCAACGAAGTGTATGTGAGCGAATTGTTCGCGGGCGGCGAATATACCTTTTCTATCGCTGGTTGCGACGATTCTTCTTGGGGAGGCGAAGTGCTTATCAACGTCTTACAAGGTGGCACGCTCAATGCAGACCCCGACGGCTACCAGGGACCTGGCACAGGCTCTATTAACGGTGCTACGGTAATTACCGTTGGTACGGGCTGCGAAGTCACCTTTACCGCAACAGTTTCAGGCACACTACTATTTTATCCTGACCGCCGAAGGTGCTTGCGGCGGCGAAAACACTCAAGTGGATAACGGCTCGCCCCCTGCTATCGAAACTTTGGCAAACGTACCTTGCGGCGAATGTGGCGACGGTGTATGTGGAGCAGGCGAAGGCTACTGCGAATGTGCCGAAGACTGCGACTGCCAATCGCTTATATCACCCGTATTTATTTATTGGGACGCTACTGCTAACGGCGGCGCGGGCGGTTTTATCGGTGACGACGCACAAAACGAAAATATTATTTTCTGCCCCTTAGAGTTGGAAGAGCGTATAGGTATTGCGGGCGAAGAAGGCTCGTTATACGTAGGATTGGGCTTCTTTGGTGCCGATTGTTTTGAGGGAGCTATTTTATTAGCTGAACCCGAACAAGGCGTATTGCTCGATTTCAATCTGAGCTCGGTATCCGAAATAACAGAAGCTACTGTGTATTTCTTGCAAATCAATCAATCGGACATCGACGCTTCGGGTGGTACTACCGACATCGTATTGACCAACCCCGACGACCCAGGCCAGGCAACAACCTATGCTATCGATTGGGCTGGACTCGGACAACCTACGGGATTAGTAGATGCCCTCTGCCCTCCCCTCAACAGCGAATGTGGTGCTAATGGCTGCGAACCCGGCGAAAACTACTGTAACTGCGATACTGACTGCTCCTGCGCCGACCTATTAGACCCCGCATTTGTCTATTTCGACGAAGCACAAGGCGGCTGGATTGGTACTCCTCCACAAGTTCCCGAAGCCCTTACCTGTGACTATGATTTGGGGGTTAGCGACCCAGGCTTTGTTTATGTAGGTGTTAGCTTCTTTGGCAATAACTGCCTCAACGATGCCGTATTTAATGCCACCACCAGCCACGGCGAACTCGTACAATTTGATGCCAACGGTGCTTCAACGGTTATTACTGAACTCGCCGAGCAATCTATCGCTTTCTTGCGCATCGACCAAGCAGAAATCACCGCTTCGGGCGGCTTTACTACCATATTCTATGCCAACCCCGACGATGCTAACTGTACCGTCAATTTGTCTATCGACTGGTCGCAATTTGGCGCACCCGCCGACAACTTGGTCGAAAGCCTCTGCCCCCAAGGCGAATGTGGCGATGGTGCTTGCGAAGGCGCAGAAAACTATTGCAATTGTAGCGACTGCGCTTGCGGCGATGCCATGAGCGTAGGTTTTGTAGTCGTAGATGACCAAGGCAATGCCTCTTTGACCGAAACCGAAGACGTAGCTGCCGTAGCTTGCGACGATGCAGATGTTACTATTATGTACGTCAATGTCGCATTTGTGGCTTCGGCTAGTGCCACTTGTTTGGTAGGCGCAACCTTAGAGGCAAGCGCGTCGCAAGGCACCCTCGTAGAAGTTGATACAGATGGCAACCTAAATGAAGTAAGCGAAATGGTAGAGGCAAATGCAGCCTACTACTTGCAAGTATCGCAAGCTCAAATCGACGCATCGGGCGGTACTACTACTATCACACTCACCGACCCTAATGCGCCTACTGGCTCTTCGTGTACTGTCAATTTGGCTATCAACTGGGCTGACTTTTGCTTGCCCGTTGGTTCAATTGTATTCAGCTCTTGCGACCCCGACAACGTACCTACCGTAGCACCTACTGGTTTCGGTATCCAAAATATCATGCCCGTTCCTGCTACCGACCAAGTACAAGTATTGTTCAGCACTATCAAAGCCACTACCGTCAAAGCTACTATCTTTGACGTGATGGGTCGCACTATCGACCGCCAAGACTTGGCAAGCACAGGCGGCAACAACACCCTTAATTTGAACGTGAGCAACTACCCCGCAGGTATCTATTATATAGTACTCAACGATGGTACGCATAGCGTAATGGGCAAAATTGTCAAACAATAATAAGCCTCTCCTTGCGAGTAGCCATTAGCTGTTCCAAAAAATAGAAGTGGGTTTGGTTTAGTTGAACAAACCAAACCCCATTTTTTTTGTTGTTGTTTCGATGATTTAGATAATGGCAAATCAGAACTTAGCTTCTCCTGAACAACATTAGAAGTCGTTATAATAATTTATCAACATAAATTGATTGTTTTTCCTTTGGTTAGATGGTTTTTTTTCTAATTTAGACATTTGTTTCTTATGTTCAAGCACCTCAGAAGTGATATTCCTTCAAGTATTGTAGTCTTTTTAGTAGCTCTGCCGCTCTGTTTGGGCATTGCCTTGGCATCGGGTGCCCCGCTCTTGTCGGGTATCATTTCGGGCATTGTAGGCGGCATCGTGGTGGGCATTGTCAGCCAATCGCATACCAGCGTGAGCGGTCCTGCTGCGGGGCTTTCTGCTGTTGTCTTAGCCTCTATTACTCAATTAGGCGGATTCGATTTGTTTCTGACAGCAGTTATTCTTGCCGGCATATTCCAATTGGCGATGGGTGCGGCAAATACCGGTTTCCTTTCCGATTATGTGCCGTCTAATGTCATCAAAGGGCTTTTGAGTGCTATTGGCATTATTTTAATCCTAAAACAGATACCCCACGCACTTGGTTTTGACAGCGACCCCGAAGAGGATTTTTCGTTCATCCAACCCGACGGCGAAAATACCTTTTCTGAACTCATCAACGCCTTAAATCTCTTTACGCCTGGGGCAATAGTCATCAGCGTATTGTCTATTCTCCTGCTGGTGGGTTGGGACAAAACCCCGCTCCGCAAACTCAAATTCTTACCTGCTCCGCTATTTGTCGTCTTGTTCGGGATAGTACTCAATTGGCTATTTGGGCAATTCGCGCCTTATTTAGCATTGGAGTCTTCGCATTTGGTCAATATACCACCTATCGACACCGCCAATCTGAGCAGCTATATACATCTGCCTACTTTATCGCATTTGAGCAATTACCACGTATGGACAGTAGCTATTACCGTCGCCTTAGTTGCCTCGCTCGAAACATTGCTCAATATTGAAGCAGTCGATAGAATGGACCCCCATAAACGCTACTCGCCACCTAACCGCGAGCTATGGGCGCAAGGCGTAGGCAACGTTATAGCGGGCTTTGTGGGCGGTTTGCCGCTCACGTCGGTTGTCGTTCGTAGTTCGGTCAATATCGAAGCGGGTGCTGCCACCAAATTATCGGCTATTCTGCACGGCGTATTGATGTTGGCTTGTGTGCTGCTCATAGCACCCTTTCTCAACCTCATACCCTTATCGGCATTAGCTGCTATACTGCTCATGACGGGTTATAAATTAGCCAAAATATCGCTGTTTAAAGAGATGTACCGAAAAGGTTGGGCTCAGTTTATACCCTTTATAACAACAGTAATAGCTATTGTATTTACCGATTTGCTCATAGGTATACTTATCGGATTAGGGATGAGTGCCTTTTTCTTATTATTGAGCAATTATCAAAGCCCCTTTATCAAAGGAGAAGAAAAATTACATATCGGCGAGGTGATGCGCCTCGAATTAGCAAGCCAAGTTTCGTTCTTGAATAAAGCAAGAATCAAAGAAACCCTATGGACGGCACCAGAAGATACAAAAATATTAATCGATGCCAAAAATGCGGACTTTATCGACCATGATGTCATAGAGCTAATCAATGACTTCAAAAATATAGTAGCTCCCGAAAAAAATATCCAAATCAATATAGTGGGGCTGAAAGAAAAATACCAACTCAGCGACCATATACAATTTATCAGCGTCTTAGATAAAGAAACACAACAAAAATTGAGACCCGACGAAATCTTAGCCCTAATCAAAGCGGGCAACGAGCGATTTGTAAATGGCAAGTGGCAAGAAAAAGACTACCGCCACCAAGTAAATGCCACTTCTATGGGGCAAAATCCTATGGCGGTCATTATTGGTTGTATTGATTCGCGCACCTCGCCCGAAATTATTTTTGATGCAGGACTGGGCGATTTTCTCACCATCAGGCTGGCGGGCAATATCATCAGCCCCGAAGTGGTGGGTAGCATCGAAATAGCAGTCGAAAAATTGGGGGCTAAACTCATCGTCGTCAAAGGACACTCGAAATGTGGGGCAGTAGCTGCTTCGCTCCAACACACACCCGATAAACTCAATATGGCAACGGTTACTGCTAAAATATACCGCGCTGTTGAGCAATGTGATTGTACCGACAAAAACGCTAACGAAATAAGCAGCGAAACCATAGAAAAAATAACCCGCCTAAACGTACAAAATTCTATTGACGATATTATCAACGCTAGTACCTATCTCAGAAAACGCCTCGAAAAAGGCGAAATAGGTTTAGTTGCTGCCTACCATGACGTGCATACGGGTAAAGTATATTTTGAAGACTAATGGTCTTGTTTTTAAGTTTTATATATTTAACTTACACGAGTTTCATGCCTACGGCCTGCTCAGGCTTGTGTCTGTTAGACGTTACCGATGTAATATGTTTACGTCACTTTAAAAACAAAACACATTAAGTGTTTTTTTGTAATTTATCGTAAATTGTTGATAATCAGTAAATTATATCTTGTATAAATTCCCCCTCTTTGAGGGGGTTAGGGGGAGTTTACGAACTAATATCTCAATTATCTAATGTTATTTCCTAAGTCCTAACGCTTGGAAGTGGATACACAGCAGACGAAATTAAAACTTAAAAATCAGACCACTAAATACCATCTCTCTAACAATGACCATTTCATATAACCAACTAAGCCCCCAAGCGAGAGTTTGGGTTTATATGGCAAATCGCACCCTCGACCATGCCGAAACTACCCAAATCCAACAGCTACTCGACCAATTTGTAGCGCAATGGACAGTACACGGCGAACCTATTGCGGGCTACGCCCAAGTATGCCACCGCGCCTTTATCGTGCTAATGACCGACGCACCCCTAAGCGGTTGCTCTATCGACTCGTCGGTGCGCGTACTCAAAACCATCGAACAGCAATGCGGGCTGCGCTTGTTTGACCGTCTCAATATAGCGTATCGCTTGGCTGACGACGAAACCCTATATATCGGTAGCACCGAACAACTGCGCCAACACCTAACACAAGGCATATTGCCCGATGCGGTGAAAGTGTTTGACAACCTCGTTGCAAGCAAAGCTGAATGGGAAAGTAATTGGGAAATTCCTTTATTGCGTAGCCGTTTTGCTTGCTTGTTGCCTAATACGAGTTCTGCAACGGTGTTGTAAAAATTGATTATTCGTATAACGACATTGCGCCCCAATCCTATCGAAATCCGAATAGGGTTAGGGCGCAATATCTTTTCGTATATTGGCGATATGGGACTCAAACAATTTGTTTGGAGCGTAAAAGGAATCTAAATCTTAGACCCGAAAAGCAAAAGACGGACGTTCGGGTAGCCCTAATTGAGCGACATTTCGGGCAATTGAAAAGCGATGTGTTCATGAAAAGCCAATTCGGAAATATGCGCCTTTATATACGGATAAATTGGGAATTGGCGCATAGTGCGGCGCACGTCATTGCTATTTTGGGCTACTATGGTTATCCACAATTTGCTGTGGTCGTCGGCAAGGGCATAGCCCAGAATGGTGCCTTTGAGCATTAGGTCGTGAACTACGCGGCGTTGTTCGGGTATTAAAGACATAAACTGCTCATCGAGTTCTTCGGGCAGTTCTACTGTCACCATATAACTGTTCATAGGATACAAATAGATTGGGTGCAAAAATGCGATTTATTGGGTAATTTGACAAGCGTTGCTGCTTTTTTCTGTATGTAGGCGTATCATTTTGTGGTTTATTGCTTAGTCGGTATAGTAGCGTTTTTCCTTTTTGCCGTCTTTGCTGATGCCTTTTCCCGTATAGATAGGCAGTACCCAAGCTACTCGCGCTCCCAACAAGACATCGAGGCGTTGTTGGTGGTCGCTTGTTTGGGTATCAAAATTATAGTCGCGTTTAGATTGTGTAAAACCTTGTATCGCATCTAATGCTATAAAGAACCGAAAACCTTTGTCGGGCAGATGCAAATAGCCGATACTCTGCGCTACCGACCAGCCGCCAGTCAGTCGGTCGTAGCCTTTGATATAATTGCCAAAAAACTGCGGCACATCGTTTTGTAGGTCTTGTAGCCTTATTTGGTGCTGCAAATAGCCCAAGCCTATGGTAGCAAAGATACCGCCATCGGGCTGTTTGGGCGATACAGAAAAAACCCTGCCTACTTTTAGTCCCGTCCACCAGCCGCGCTCTTCAATGTCGATATCGGCAGGGATACCACTTTCGCCGATGATATAATTATCTTCGGTAGCGATATTGATAGCCAAGGAGTCTTCGTTGACGCGCGTACCAAATAGGTATCGCCCTTCGATGCCTATGAGCCAATTATGGCTCGTTTTATAATCGAGACCTATGCCTGCTATGGCGTTCCAACCATATCGCTTCGCCATATCGGCGGCGGGAAACTGCAAACCGTAGTCGGCGCGTACCAATAGGGTGTTGTGGCGTGATAGTGTTTGGGTAGCGTTGTTTGGGGCAGTGGTCGATTGTGCCGATACCCACACGGCGGATAGCAGGTATAAGGTAAGCGCGTAGGTAATGTTTTTCATAGGGTAGGATAGCAATTGGAGGGCTTTTTATGGGACTATGGCGCAGAGAAAGATAAAATTAGTGCAAATGATGTTTATTTGCAATATCTAAACGATTGGTTTTTAAAATTTAATACATTTTTTAATTGATGAATATTTTGCTAAAACGACTTTTTGTACTGCAGTCTTTTGATTTTTACATAAAAATATATGAATAAGTTAATTTATTAATGATAAAATATCTTCGGCAGCCATGCGCCCTGTTTCGGCTGCGCCGTTCATATAACCTTGGTATTCGATACTGCAATGGTCGCCAGCAAAAAACAATTTGCCCACCGAATCGCGTTCAGTTTCTCCGAAAGCCGTTAGTTGCCCTACGAGATAGCAAGGGTAGCTGCCTTTTGAGAATGGGTATGTGGGCCAATGAAACCGTTCGGCTTTGTTATTGAATGTGGCGGCACTACCCGCAAATAGTTGGTCTAATAGCGGTAAATAGAGTGCGGCTTGTGCGGCGGGAGTGCCGTCGGCTAAAGCTACTCCATTGTTGCCACCTGTAAATACGGTATAGCTGCCCGTGCCGCTATTATTGTTTTGCAACTGTGAGCTATCCCAACCTGTTTGCAATCCGTTGTCGCTGAATGCATAGCCCACATAACCCGCATTTCGCCAAGGTCGGTTATTGAAGCCCAATATCAATTTGGCATTAGTTCCGTAGCCCAATTCGTTGATAGCTTGGGTTTTTTGGGCGGGCAGGTTGAGTTCGGTCAAATCTACGTCTCGAAGCATGGTGAAAGGTAAGGCGAGGATAACAAACTCTGCTACAGACTCGGTAGTAGAGCCGCCGCCCTTATCAAAAGCCAAAACATATTTTCCGTCGGCATTAGTGCTTATTTTGAGTAGTTTATACCCCAATTGTATTTGTTCGCTCACATCGGCGGCTAATTTATCGACAATTTGTTGGTTGCCACCTACTACTTTATAGCGTTCGTCGCTTTCTCCAAATATATCAAACGAACCGCTTGATGTATCGGTCGAAATCAGATATAAAATTAACAGCAGATTGCACGTCTGCTTCTAAGCCGTACTCGGTAGTATATGCCACTTCGAGCAATGAGCGCAGCCAGCCACTCACGCCGATACTTTGTAAATATTGACTAATAGATAGATTGTCGTAGTATTCTACGTTAGAAGTGGCATTGTCAATAGCACCTGCAATGTCGTCAAAGGCATCTATGATGTTGCTCAACGAATAGTGTTGCCCATTAAAAAAATAGGCATCTTTGATGAGCGATGTCTCGGATGGTGCTTGGGTATCTAAGAGTGTCAATCCGTATTCGGCTACCAAATCGAGCATATCTTCGTGTATCGAATCGATAAATTCGCCGCCAAGTTCGGTAGTTAAACCGTCGCCCATCAAGTTGGTGGCAGAATAGATTCGCCCGCCTGTTCGGTTGCTTGCCTCAAAAATAGTGCTGCCAAAACCTGCTTTGCGCAGTATATTAGCAGCCCGCAAGCCCGCCATACCACCACCTACAATGGCTATGCTGCGCGTGGTATCGAGTTCGTCTTTTCGGCAACTGCTCCACAATCCGCTCGTGCTGAGGGCTAAGGTAGCTAAGGCACTTCGTTGCACAAATCTGCGGCGCGATAAATTAACGCCCAAAGGCGGTGCGGTGGGTATATCGGCAGCACTGCGGCGGCGTAGCTGCACCATTCGCCATGCCTTGAGCAATAATTGCATCAAGGGCGTTCGTGGGGGGCGATATGATTTGGGTTTGTCTGTGTAGTAAGGATTAGGCATACTGGTATTGTTAGGTGAGTGATTGTTTTACGCGCTAACGATTTCTAAACAATTTTGGAGGATTTGGGCTTTTTGCTTGGCTTCTTCGAGATTGGGAGCGGTTATGGTGGCATGTCCCATTTTTCGGAAAGGGCGTGTTTCGCGCTTGCCGTATAGGTGCAGATGTGCGCCTTCGATAGCCAAACTTTCGGACAAACCCTGATAGGCTGTTGTGCCCTGATGTTCGGCACTACCCAATAGATTGAGCATTACGGCGGGCATTATAAGCGCGGTGCTGCCCAAGGGCAAGCCCAGAATAGAGCGCAAATGTTGTTCGTATTGCGAGGTAATGCAACTTTCGATGCTGTGATGACCGCTATTGTGGGGGCGCGGTGCTACTTCATTGATATAGATTTGTTGGTCGGGGCTTAGAAATAGTTCTACTGCCAACACGCCGCGCAGGTCAAATGCGCGTAGCACATCGATAGCTATTTGTTCGGCTTGGGCAGCTACGGCGGGGCTAATGTCGGCAGGGCATTGTAGTATTAAAGGCAATGTCAATGTTCCATTAGCTATATCGCGCTTGATGTCGGCGGCATTGGCATAACACCTAAAATTAGCGGTGGGCAATTGGTGATAGGCATAGAATTGTTTCTGCAAACCCTTATCCTGTATGGTTTTCAGCGCACCGGGCTGCGGATATACTTGTTTGCCGATGGCTTGGAGGTCGGCTAAGGCATCGGCATTCACTTGTTCTATTACGATGGTCAGGCAATCGACGGTTTGCCCAAATTGCCACACGGTATTATAGTCGCGAAAATCGCCTTGTACAAAATTGCTGCACCAAGCGGCACAAGAGCATTGGGGGTCGGGGTCGAGTACGGCGGTCGGCATGCCTAATTTGATACATTCGGGCAATAGCATCATGCCCGATTGCCCGCCGCGCAATATGGCCAATCGCGGGGGACGGTAGGGTAGGGTAGTGGGTGGGTGGTGTGGTGGCATTAGTGGATATGGGCTTTAAGGGCAACGCTAACGCATTTTAGTATTATGGGAACATCCGCTCACCTCTTGCCAAATGTTTTGTCCTAACTCGATGAGTATGGTATCCCAAGAGCTGAGATGGGCTACTCAAAACACCTGAAGTGAAAATTATGGCACATGCTCTTTTTTTGATGCCTCGCTCAATTGTCCTGCTTGAATTTCAAATTGAGATACTATTGGCTATTTGGTCTGGGCAGGCGGGTTATTCCTTACTTTCTTTGCATTAACTTTGATAGTTTGAGTAGTTACAATTCCCGCGGTCAAACCGCTAACGAGAAAATCGATAATGTTGAGCCTTGTTACTACTTGGCAGTCGCCGTCGCCAGGTGTATTGACATTTGTTCTTCCTAAAGGTACAATACCCCAGAATAGCCATACTTGTTTTCCCTTGGCATAGGTGTATTGAAGTCCTGGTTCTTCCTTATAGGTGCCAACGTTTGTCTTTGTTGTCATGCAGGAAGTGAAAGATGTTATTGAAATGGAGAGTACTATCAATGCAGTTAGTAACGGTAAATTTTTTTTCATTTTTGTTTAATTAAATGTTATTTTATTTTTTGAATTTCCCTATAGTTCTCTTGTTTTTGCGGTGTTTGGCAAAGGCTTGATTTTTGCCCGATTTCAATTGACAAAGCAAGCATTAATGCATCCAGGGCAAGGACAGTTCTATGCCAAAGGGCATGGTAAGTGCCGCACAATAGAACAGACCAAAATGTGAATGCGGCAAACATATAGCCAAATATTTGCAGTTTGTTTTTGTATAGCGAATTAGCCAACATAGCCCCTACGGGAACGGTCAGGATAAGTGGGGTCAGAAAAGCGATGCCCGCCAAGCCATAGCGTTGGCGTACCCATACTACGGCACGCAAAAAGCGATTGATACGCAGTTTTTCGGTTCGTTTTTTGGGCGGAAAAAAACGCCGCCATGTTTTTTTGAGTAGGTCGCCGCCATAAGCAAAAATGATTACGCCCAACATTCCGCCGAAAATAGCCATACTGATAGATTCGAGAAATGTAAAATTGCCCGCAAAAATAAGGGCTACCGCTATGGCGTATTTGCTGCCTGCCAAACCTATAATGGCAAGCACGGGTAATATATCAGTCATAAAGGGGGTGCGTTAGTATTATAACTGAAAAAATCACATGTCTTTAAAAAAAGAGACACACAATATATCAGTCCTAAAAAAGGGGGTGATTTAGGGTTGGGGGGAGTATATAGATTACGTGGTTTGAGGTGTATAATCAAACCACAAAGTTACGGATTTTTCTGTATGCAAACAAGCCTTACAGTTATAAAAAACTGCAAGGCTGTTTGTATAACCCACTGCTGAGAGTGTTTGATGCGAGGGCGAGATAGCAGGAAACTAATGAGATAGCAAGCGTTTCGGTATTTATTGCGCTTTACCGCGTTTGTCTTTCAATTGTTTTTTTAATTTATCAAATTTGGCTTTTTGGTCGGCGGTCAAGATAGCTACGATTTCCACTTCGCGTTTTTTGTGGGCTGCTTTGAGGGCATCGCGTTTGCCCGCAGATTTCAATTCGGCAACTTCTTTGGCAGAAGCTAAATTGATGGTGTGGGCTTGGCGGCGTTGCTCGTCGCTGAGCGAAAGGCGTTTTACTAAGTGGTCTGTCCATTCTTGGGCGCGGGCTTCGGGCGTAAGTGCTTTTTTGGTATTTTCGTTTTCGCGTACTTCTACACGACCTTTTTGCATACCAGCAGCGGCATTATCGTTAGCTTTTTGGGCAAAAGTTTGTTGGGCAAATAAGAATGTGCCAGTCAGGGCGATAAGGCAAAATAACTTTTTCATGGTGTCTTGAAAATGATGTGTGGGGTTATGAAAATTTATTTAAAATTTAAAAATGTTGTTGTTTCAACCGAAACACGACAATTAGATGCTGAACTGTGGGCGGGGGTTTAATGTAAGCCCTAAAATTTTTTGGAAAGTTTTACGCCGATTTGTTTGTCTGCTTCTTGGCTGCCTTAGTGGTGGGCAGCGATGTTTAGATGCGCAAAGATAGGTAGGGTTTAAACAGCGCATGAATTTTTTAGGCTATTTTTTGCTCAAAAGTCATTTTAGCATTGGCTAAACATCTTATCTTGCAGTTTTGTTCTTACTATACTCACCATTACCTCGTAAAACGCATCATTTAGTATGTTATTATTACGTTATTGCTGTTGGCTTGTTCTAATGGTAGCTGCGAAAAATTTATCCCTTGCGAGCGCATTACCAAGCTATATGCCTGTCGATTCTGCTAAAAAAAGGGCAACGGTCGAAGTCTTATTGCCATTTATAGACGTTCCGCCCGATTCCGTAGCTTATTATATGGAATTGTTGCGTCGCTTGGGCAACCGCGAAGCAGTGGACGATATGATGCCAACAATTTCGCAATCTAAGCCCGACCCTAATCCCGTTGCCGAAAGGGCGACCAGCACGGTTCAATCTGTCCAAGTAAGCGCACCCGTATATGCGATAAAAGTCAATTTTTCGGCTACAGAAAA
Source organism: Sphingobacteriales bacterium (assembly GCA_016711295.1). Taxonomy (GTDB): domain Bacteria; phylum Bacteroidota; class Bacteroidia; order Chitinophagales; family UBA2359; genus JADJTE01. The sequence goes on from JADJTE010000031.1 coordinate 205,063, forward strand.
AAGTGCCTATCAACGCTTGTTAGACGAAATAGATATCCGACGAGCTACCTTTGCTATGCTATATAGCCAAACCGACAATAATACTACCAAGAAACAAGTATTGGAAGAAGCGGCGAAATATTGGACAGAGACAATCGCGCAAAGTTTTATGGCACAACTTGACGGCAAAATCTTGTCCATGCCCAATAAAGCACTGAATACCGATAATGCGACACATAATAAAGCATTTATCGTATCACTATTGCACGATTTTGGCTTTGCTGCCGATTTTTCTAACTTTCAGGTAGCCACCCCGCGTAGCATTGCCAAATCGTTGGCAAATGACAACGCCCTAAAATACTGCAAAGACTTTGATGACTTAGACGGGTATTTGGCTAAAAAAGGGCGCGGATTGTATGTGCTTGCTTACGACAAATATGTGGCACTTATCTGGAACAATGGAATGGAAACGCTACTGCTGCTATCTGACCCGCTTAATGGCAACAAAATAACTCAGGAACCTTTGCAAAAAGCATCTGCTTTCAAATCGTATATACCTTATTTCAATGTCGGTAGTTTGTCAGACAACACTAATTTGATTGCTAAGTGGCTCACCGAGAACAAAATCGAACTTCAAAAATAAATAACCAACTCACATCTATACAGCAAAGTTCCACCCAATTGTATGATGGGCGGAACTTTGCGGGAATATAAAAGAATACGTAACTATTTAGGGTATAGGGTTTTGGGTAATGAGCAATACTTATCTAATAATGTTTGACATCGCTGCATATTCGATTAGAAATGGCTATTTCCGCTACAAGGCTAAATAGTTACAAGAATACTAAAAATAACGCGGAGTATGGTAACGAACTCCTTTGCCTCTGAAATCGTAGCCCAGCATAATTTCGTGGGAGCCGCTGGTATAATTATTCAATTCGCTGAGGGTGAAATCATAGGCATAACCAATTTTTAACCCATTTTTGAGCTGAAATGCGACGATAGCATCAACCGACTCGGATTCGAAAGACTTGTCGCCGCCAAATGCGCTGCGATATGACCCACCAAACCAAAAAGTATCCTTAATTAAGAACATCAAACTTGCATCGGTTTGTATAGGGGCATTGGTGGGTACTGCCTTGACCAAAATAGAGGGGCGTACCCTGAAATCGGAACGACCAATAATTAAACCTGCAGTAGCCATATAATGCCGATATTGATGAGCTACCTTTTCGAGGTCTGTGCCGCCATTAGCAGTGAGGCGGTTTTCTAACAATTGAGGAGCAGACAAGCCCACATAAAAACGGTTGGGGCGATACCAATAAATGCCTAAGCCAAAATTGGGCATCAGGCGGCTTTCATCTTGCGCAAAGGCGGGGTCTATGCCCAAATTGATTAGTTCGTTGCCGTAGCCTGCGTATAATTAGATTGAGTACGATGCCGCCGTTTAGACCTATCGAGAAACGCGATTCGCCCAAAATAAATTTATAGGCATAGCTCAAAAATAAATTAGAGCGGCGGTGTACGCCAATTTCGTCATACTCTAAAAAGCCGCCTACGCCTGCTTTTTTGTCTACGCCCAAGGGGCTATGGGCTGCCAACGAAACAGTAGTAGGTGCGCCCTTGATGTTTACCCACTGCATACGCCCCAAAGCGGTTATACTCAAACCTTCGGTCGTGCCCGTATAAGCAGGATTAAAGGTAAGTTGGTTAAACATATATTGGCTATATCGGGGCAGTTGTTGTGCTTGTACGCCGATGCTCGCCCATGCGAACAAGGCAAACGCAAGTACGATTTTTTTCATGGTGGTGTGGTCAGTTTTTGCGTAAATGAAACAATGCTTAGCTATCTGCTAATCTTGTGCCAAATTTACTTTTATGGGCGCAATAACACCAATAAAGCCCAAAAAAAGTTATGCAACGACTAAAAATGACCTTCTAAAACCTAACTTGATTAATTTATTGACAATGTAATGACATAATTCATAGCCTGTGCGGGTGGTTAAGATAAAAAGCTATACACTACCGAAACTTATTATTGTCGCCACCGCTCATATAAAAGGGCTTGCTGCGGTCGGTCGGTGGGCATCTCGCGCAGTGGTTCGCAAGGGTGCAGCGATTGGCGGCAATATTCGGGCAATTGTTGGTAAAGATGCGTGCCACTTGTTTTCCAAGCCAGCATCTCGTCGCTTACGGTTTTAATGATTTTGCCCGGATTACCCGCCACTACACTGCGGCGCGGTATGTGCGTATTAGCTTTTATAAACGTCAATGCCCCTATGATACATTCATCTTCTACTACTACATCGTCCATAATAACGGCATTCATTCCCACCAAAACATTGCGTCCTATGGTCGCGCCGTGTATAATGGCACCATGACCGATATGTGCGCCACTGCGTAGCGTTACGGTGATGCCCGGAAACATGTGTATCGTACAATTTTCCTGCACATTGCAACCATCTTCAATAACGATGCTGCCCCAATCGCCCCGAATAGCAGCACAAGGACCTATATATACATCGCGCCCAATGATGACATTGCCCGTTACAACGGCTTGCGGATGGACGAAGGCACTCTCGTGTACCACAGGTATAAATCCTTCGTAGGCGTAAAACATAATGATGGGTAATGATTGATTGTAACGGCGGATAATGTAGAGACGGATGATTATCCGTCTGGGGCGGATAATGTAGAGACGGATGATTATCCGTCTGGGGCGGATAATGTAGAGACGGATAATTATCCGTCTCTACGGGGGTTATTGTTGTACGATTTTGACAACTGCCGTTTCGCCATTTACTTGTATATAGGCAAAATACATACCTGTTGTTAATCCGAGGCTTTGTGTATCGATGCGTTGGGTATGTCTGCCTGCACTTTGTTGCCCTTGGTAGAGGGTAGCTATTTGCTCGCCGACAATATTGTATAGGCTGATATGCACTTGGGCGGGCTGGGGTAGTCCGTAGCTAAGGGTAGTTTGTCGGGCATAGGGATTGGGGTATGCGGCAGCGGCAATGCGCTCGATGAGGGGGCTTGCTATGCCTACGCTTACCGAGTAGGGTTCGGACGTGAGGGTACAGCCCAATTGCGCCACCATTACGCTATATTCGCCCGAAGCGGTAGGTGTATAATTGATGCCCGTGGCACCAGCTATGGGTGCGCCATTCAGCAGCCATTGATAAGCACTATAACCGGGCGTAGCGGTTAGCATGCCATTGGCATTGCTTACTACGGGCATATCTACATCAACTACTTGCAAGTCGTATTCGGCAACGATATTAGTGCCTTCGTAGGGATAACTATAGGTGATGTGGTGTGTGCCTACGCCAGCTAAGGCGGGTATAAATTGTCCGTCTTGGGTGCCATTGCCGATAAGTGTTCCGCCTGCGGGCATAAATGTGAGGGGGGGGCTACCGCTACAATATGTATCTTGGATATTAGGTATGCCTACAAAAGGTAGATTGTTGCCTTCGGTATATTGGATAAAAGTGAGAAACATTTCTTCGTTGGTAGTCAAGCCGAATGTGACATAATCGTCGCTCGTATTATCGTAGGTAGCTACGTGTCGTACACCGCTGTTGGCGGGCAATTCTATGAGGGGTTCGTAGTAGTCGATAGGTGGGTGCGACCAGTCATAGAAACCGTCGCGCGTGCCTTCAAATATTTGGTTGGCTATATTGCCGTTGCCGTCAAGGGCATAAACGTCATAATCTACGCCGTATTTGTGGGTATGCGAGGTGACATACCATATATTCCACTGCAAACTATTATTGCGGTCGCTCGAAAGTACTTGATTGGGTGTATTGGGAGCCAGCATTAGGCTGTATATATTTAGGCTGAGGTCTTCGGTGTCTATTACATTGAGGTCGATGAGGGTAGCTACTGTTCCGCCGATAAAGTCGGCAAGTCCTTCTGCGTCTGTACCGTCTTCGATAAGTTCTATAATGCCATCGACCAATAGTTCGGGCCAATCTTGTTCTAAAAGTTGTGCTTCAAGTGCGGCAGGGCTAGTGGCAAGGAAAGACTCGGCGATAGGATATAGCAACTCTCCCAACTCATCGCCCGACAGGTCAGCGACCCATGCGGGTACGGCAGCGTCATACTGCATGAGTTCGGTTTTCATTTCGCGAAGTGCCGTTCCGTTGGGTTGGGTATATACGTTTAGGAATAGTTCGGCGGGTAATATGGCAGTTCCGTAGTTAGGTATGTGGTAGTTGAGGTCTAGAACTGTGCCCGCTGTCCATTTGAAAGCCGTACCTGCGGGCAGGCGCATGTCATCATTATCTTGCCAAGCGGCTACAAGAGGGCGGTTGGCAGAGGCAAATATGGAATTGACGGCAAAGCCACCGAGTGTGACGAGGTTAAGTCCATCGGGGATTTCGAGGTCGTCGCCTGGTTCGGCAAATTTATAGAGTAGGAAGTGATGCGATAGGTCTTCCATTTTGCAATCTAATCGCTTTACTTCCACCGGTTCGGTATTTCGGATAGTCGTATTTAACGTTATACTCTTGTTCCGAATCGGGAGATAGGAAGATAGGACCCAAATGTATTTGGAAACCGAGGGCGGGGTCGGGTGCAGGTGGGCGCTGCATCATGGGGTAGCCGCCTTCAAGGTAGTAGGTTTGTAGGCGACCAATATCGACTACGTTGCCGTTTTGTGGTGCGCCTGCAATAATCCATTGCCTGACCGTTTCTATCTCGATATTGGTCAATTGCGACGAGCCATAGGGCGGCATAGAACTGCCCTCGTTAGCATCTAATATGCCGCCGTCTTGTGCATGAACGAGTCCGTTACCTATTTTGCGCATCAAAAAGCTACGATAAGGGTAGCCCTTGTCAATACGCTTTTCGCCCTTAGCAGCGGAGGCAATATTGTCGGGTACTTGTTCGGTGATGGCATTATAAACGGCAGTTTCGTCGCCGCTGAGGTTTAAGTTGCCCGATGGCATAGCACCACTATGGCAAGAGGTGCATTTTGCTTGAAAGATGGTATAAATCTCGCTAAACGTACTTGTTTGGGCGTGCGCACTTGCGCCGTTTAGCCACCCAATAACTAAGCCGATGAGGGCGTAGCATAGGGTTTGGGGTAGGAATTGTTTCATATTGTAGTAAGTTTGGAAATCTCGTTGAATGCTCCTCAAAGGGGATTGATTGTAATATCGCGCCACAGAGTAATGCCTCGTACTTGCTTGAACCTTGGCGGCGGCAAAGTTACTTTTTCTTTTCTGTTTGAGGATAAATTTTGGTGACTTTTTTGCCCTTAGCAGTGAGACTATTGGTTTGGTTTTTTAGTTTTGAGTATTAATTTTGTCTGCTGTGTATCCATTTCCAAGCGTTAGGACTTAGGAAATAGCGTTAGATAATTGAGATATTAGTTCAAGACCCCCCCTAACCCCCTCAGAAAGGGGGAATTTATGCAAGATATAATTTGCTGATTATCAACAATTTAAGATAATGTGAAAAAATATTTAATGTATATTATTTTTAAAATGCCGTAGACATATTACATCGGTAACATCTATTAGACACAAGCCTGAGAATGCCGTAGGCATGAAACTCGTGTAAGATAAGTGTATAAAACTTAAAAATCAAACCACTATTTGTTCTTAATAAATACAAGCCCCCGAAGAAAAATGAGGACTGATAGCTAAATTGGTGCTTTACTAAGAATGGATAAACCCATTTATTGCCCCACAATCTAAATCATGGAGCGATGACAAACTGACCAAATGGTGCTTAATTAAGGGTTATCGTGTTGAAACAAGCTATCTAATAAGGGTGATATTGCCGCGATAAAATGTTTCTGAGCCGTCAACGAATTGCGTTGTTATGGCATATACATATACTCCTGTTTCGCAGTTACCATTTTGTCCTGTTCCGTCCCAACCATTCATGTCGGGGATAGTATTTATTTCGTGATAGACCTTATTGCCCCAGCGGTTATATATTTCAACCTGCACGCTAACGATATTTTGCCCTTGCGGTTTAAATACGTCGTTTATGCCATCGTCATTAGGCGAAAATGCACTTGGAATGACAAGCATAAAAATCGAGTAATAGGTGTTCACAATTGCAACTGTATTCATTATATATATCGCTCGTGCTTGCGTTGCCGTCGTCGCAGTTAGGCGGTGTAATGGGCGTGTTTTCACAAGTACAAGTAGTTGTATTATAGCTGTCTGTTGTGGTGCAATTATTATCGTCGCAGTTAGGTGGTGTAATGGGCGTGTGAATACACATACACGTAGCCGTATCGTAGGCATCAGTTGTTCCGCATAAGCCGTCGTCGCAGTTAGGCGGTGTAATGGGCGTGTTTTCACAAGTACAAGTAGTTGTATTATAGCTGTCTGTTGTGGTGCAATTATTATCGTCGCAGTTAGGTGGTGTAATGGGCGTGTGAATACACATACACGTAGCCGTATCGTAGGTATCAGTTGTTCCGCATAAGCCGTCGTCGCAGTTAGGCGGCGTTATGGGGAGTATTTTCACAAGTACAAGTAGTTGTATTATAGCTGTCTGCTGTGGTGCAATTATTATCGTCGCAGTTAGGCGGCGTAATGGGCGTGTGAATACACATACACGTAGCCGTATCGTAGGTATCAGTTGTTCCGCATAAGCCGTCGTCGCAGTTAGGCGGTGTAATGGGCGTGTTTTCACAAGTACAAGTAGTTGTATTATAGCTGTCTGTTGTGGTGCAATTATTATCGTCGCAGTTAGGTGGTGTAATGGGCGTGTGAATACACATACACGTAGCCGTATCGTAGGTATCAGTTGTTCCGCATAAGCCGTCGTCGCAAGCACCAGGCGTTATAGGATTGTTTTCGCAAGCGCAGGTAGCGAAATTATAAACATCAGCGGTATTACAATTGCTATCGTCGCAGTTAGGTGGTGTAATGGGCGTGTGAATACACATACACGTAGCCGTATCGTAGGCATCAGTTGTTCCGCATAAGCCGTCGTCACAAGCACCAGGCGTTATAGGATTGTTTTCGCAAGCACAGGTAGCGAAATTATAAACATCAGCGGTATTACAATTGCTATCGTCGCAGTTAGGCGGTGTTATGGGCGTGTGAATACACATACACGTAGCCGTATCGTAGGTATCAGTTGTTCCACATAAGCCGTCGTCACAAGCACCAGGCGTTATAGGATTGTTTTCGCAAGCACAGGTAGCGAAATTATAAACATCAGCGGTATTACAATTGCTATCGTCGCAGTTAGGTGGTGTAATGGGTGTGTGAATACACATACACGTAGCCGTATCGTAGGTATCAGTTGTTCCGCATAAGCCGTCGTCGCAAGCACCAGGCGTTATAGGATTGTTTTCGCAAGCGCAGGTAGCGAAATTATAAACATCAGCGGTATTACAATTGCTATCGTCGCAGTTAGGCGGTGTAATGGGCGTGTGAATACACATACACGTAGCCGTATCGTAGGTATCAGTTGTTCCGCATAAGCCGTCGTCGCAAGCAACTATGCGTTATAGGATTGTTTTCGCAAGCGCAGGTAGCGAAATTATAAACATCAGCGGTATTACAATTGCTATCGTCGCAGTTGGGCGGTGTAATGGGCGTGTGAATACACATACACGTAGCCGTATCGTAGGTATCAGTTGTTCCGCATAAGCCGTCGTCGCAAGCACCAGGCGTTATAGGATTGTTTTCGCAAGCGCAGGTAGCGAAATTATAAACATCAGCGGTATTACAATTGCTATCGTCGCAGTTGGGCGGTGTAATGGGCGTGTGAATACACATACACGTAGCCGTATCGTAGGTATCAGTTGTTCCGCATAAGCCGTCGTCGCAGTTAGGCGGTGTAATGGGCGTGTGAATACACATACACGTAGCCGTATCGTAGGTATCAGTTGTTCCGCATAAGCCGTCGTCGCAAGCACCAGGCGTTATAGGATTGTTTTCGCAAGCGCAGGTAGCGAAATTATAAACATCAGCGGTATTACAATTGCTATCGTCGCAGTTGGGCGGTGTAATGGGCGTGTGAATACACATACACGTAGCCGTATCGTAGGTATCAGTTGTTCCGCATAAGCCGTCGTCGCAAACACCAGGCGTTATAGGATTGTTTTCGCAAGCGCAGGTAGCGAAATTATAAACATCAGCGGTATTACAATTGCTATCGTCGCAGTTGGGCGGTGTAATGGGCGTGTGAATACACATACACGTAGCCGTATCGTAGGTATCAGTTGTTCCGCATAAGCCGTCGTCGCAAGCACCAGGCGTTATGGGATTGTGTTCGCAAGCGCAGGTAGCGAAATTATAAACATCAGCGGTATTACAATTGCTATCGTCGCAGTTGGGCGGTGTAATGGGCGTGTGAATACACATACACGTAGCCGTATCGTAGGTATCAGTTGTTCCGCATAAGCCGTCGTCGCAAGCACCAGGCGTTATAGGATTGTTTTCGCAAGCGCAGGTAGCGAAATTATAAACATCAGCGGTATTACAATTGCTATCGTCGCAGTTGGGCGGTGTAATGGGCGTGTGAATACACATACACGTAGCCGTATCGTAGGTATCAGTTGTTCCGCATAAGCCGTCGTCGCAGTTAGGCGGTGTAATGGGTGTGTGAATACACATACATGTAGCCGTATCGTAGGTATCAGTTGTTCCGCATAAGCCGTCGTCGCAGTTGGGCGGCGTTATGGGCGTATTTTCACAAGTACAAGTAGTTGTATTATAGCTGTCTGTTGTGGTGCAATTATTATCGTCGCAGTTAGGCGGTGTTATGGGCGTGTTTTCACAAGTACAAGTAGTTGTATTATAGCTGTCTGTTGTGGTGCAATTATTATCGTCGCAGTTAGGGCGGTGTTATGGGCGTGTTTTCACAAGTACAAGTAGTTGTATTATAGCTGTCTGTTGTGGTGCAATTGCTATCGTCGCAGTTGGGCGTAATGGGAGTATTTTCACAAGTACAAGTAGTTGTATTATAGCTGTCTGTTGTGGTGCAATTGCTATCGTCGCAGTTAGGCGGCGTTATGGGCGTATATTTTCACAAGTACAAGTAGTTGTATTATAGCTGTCTGTTGTGGTGCAATTGCTATCGTCGCAGTTAGGCGGCGTTATGGGCGTATTTTCACAAGTACAAGTAGTTGTATTATAGCTGTCTGTTGTGGTGCAATTATTATCGTCGCAGTTAGGCGGCGTTATGGGCGTATTTTCACAAGTACAAGTAGTTGTATTATAGCTGTCTGTTGTGGTGCAATTATTATCGTCGCAGTTAGGCGGCGTTATGGGCGTATTTTCCCAAGTACAAGTAGTTGTATTATAGTTGTCTGTTGTGGTGCAATTATTATCGTTGCAGTTAGGCGGTGTAATGGGTGTGTGAATACACATACATGTAGCCGTATCGTAGGTATCAGTTGTTCCGCATAAGCCGTCGTCGCAGTTGGGCGGCGTTATGGGCGTATTTTCACAAGTACAAGTAGTTGTATTATAGCTGTCTGTTGTGGTGCAATTATTATCGTCGCAGTTGGGCGGCGTTATGGGCGTGTTTTCACAAGTACAAGTAGTTGTATTATAGCTGTCTGTTGTGGTGCAATTATTATCGTCGCAGTTAGGCGGTGTTATGGGCGTGTTTTCACAAGTACAAGTAGTTGTATTATAGCTGTCTGTTGTGGTGCAATTGCTATCGTCGCAGTTGGGCGGCGTAATGGGAGTATTTTCACAAGTACAAGTAGTTGTATTATAGCTGTCTGTTGTGGTGCAATTGCTATCGTCGCAGTTAGGCGGCGTTATGGGCGTATTTTCACAAGTACAAGTAGTTGTATTATAGCTGTCTGTTGTGGTGCAATTGCTATCGTCGCAGTTAGGCGGCGTTATGGGCGTATTTTCACAAGTACAAGTAGTTGTATTATAGCTGTCTGTTGTGGTGCAATTATTATCGTCGCAGTTAGGCGGCGTTATGGGCGTATTTTCACAAGTACAAGTAGTTGTATTATAGCTGTCTGTTGTGGTGCAATTATTATCGTCGCAGTTAGGCGGCGTTATGGGCGTATTTTCACAAGTACAAGTAGTTGTATTATAGCTGTCTGTTGTGGTGCAATTATTATCGTCGCAGTTAGGCGGCGTTATGGGCGTATTTTCACAAGTACAAGTAGTTGTATTATAGCTGTCTGTTGTGGTGCAATTATTATCGTTGCAGTTAGGCGGCGTAATGGGCGTATTTTCACAAGTACAAGTAGTTGTATTATAGCTGTCTGTTGTGGTGCAATTATTATCGTCGCAGTTAGGCGGTGTTATGGGCGTGTTTTCACAAGTACAAGTAGTTGTATTATAGCTGTCTGTTGTGGTGCAATTGCTATCGTCGCAGTTGGGCGGCGTAATGGGAGTATTTTTCACAAGTACAAGTAGTTGTATTATAGCTGTCTGTTGTGGTGCAATTGCTATCGTCGCAGTTAGGCGGCGTTATGGGCGTATTTTCACAAGTACAAGTAGTTGTATTATAGCTGTCTGTTGTGGTGCAATTGCTATCGTCGCAGTTAGGCGGCGTTATGGGCGTATTTTCACAAGTACAAGTAGTTGTATTATAGCTGTCTGTTGTGGTGCAATTATTATCGTCGCAGTTAGGCGGTGTTATGGGCGTATTTTCACAAGTACAAGTAGTTGTATTATAGCTGTCTGTTGTGGTGCAATTATTATCGTCGCAGTTAGGCGGTGTTATGGGCGTGTTTTCACAAGTACAAGTAGTTGTATTATAGCTGTCTGTTGTGGTGCAATTGCTATCGTCGCAGTTGGGCGGCGTAATGGGAGTATTTTCACAAGTACAAGTAGTTGTATTATAGCTTGTCTGTTGTGGTGCAATTGCTATCGTCGCAGTTAGGCGGCGTTATGGGCGTATTTTCACAAGTACAAGTAGTTGTATTATAGCTGTCTGTTGTGGTGCAATTGCTATCGTCGCAGTTAGGCGGCGTTATGGGCGTATTTTCACAAGTACAAGTAGTTGTATTATAGCTGTCTGTTGTGGTGCAATTATTATCGTCGCAGTTAGGCGGTGTTATGGGCGTGTTTTCACAAGTACAAGTAGTTGTATTATAGCTGTCTGTAGTGGTGCAATTATTATCGTCGCAGTTAGGTGGTGTTATGGGCGTGTTTTCACAAGTACAAGTAGTTGTATTATAGCTGTCTGTTGTGGTGCAATTATTATCGTCGCAGTTAGGCGGTGTAATGGGCGTGTTTTCGCAAGTACAAGTAGTTGTATTATAGCTGTCTGTTGTGGTGCAATTATTATCGTTGCAGTTGGGTGGTGTTATGGGCGTGTTTTCGCAAGTACAAGTAGTTGTATTATAGCTGTCTGTTGTGGTGCAATTATTATCGTTGCAGTTGGGCGGTGTAATGGGCGTGTTTTCGCAAGTACAAGTAGTTGTATTATAGCTGTCTGTCGTGGTGCAATTATTATCGTCGCAGTTGGGTGGTGTTATGGGCGTGTTTTCACAAGTACAAGTAGTTGTATTATAGCTGTCTGTTGTGGTGCAATTATTATCGTCGCAGTTAGGCGGTGTTATGGGCGTGTTTTCACAAGTACAAGTAGTTGTATTATAGCTGTCTGTTGTGGTGCAATTATTATCGTCGCAGTTGGGTGGTGTTATGGGCGTGTTTTCGCAAGTACAAGTAGTTGTATTATAGCTGTCTGTCGTGGTGCAATTGCTATCGTCGCAGTTAGGCGGTGTTATGGGCGTGTTTTCACAAGTACAAGTAGTTGTATTATAGCTGTCTGTAGTGGTGCAATTATTATCGTCGCAGTTAGGTGGTGTTATGGGCGTGTTTTCGCAAGTACAAGTAGTTGTATTATAGCTGTCTGTGGTAGTGCAATTATTATCGTCGCAGGTAGCAGGTGGTGTGCAATTAGTAAAAGTTGCGGTTATGGTTATATTGCCCGTTAGATTTATGTTCAGATTTGGGTCGTTAGGATTTGCTACGGGGACACCATTAATTGTCCATGACACAAACTGTCCCGTACCAATAGGGATTGCGGTTAAATCAATAGGATTACCTCCGAAATAATCGCCTGTCCATGGGCTTGTTGTTACGGTGACGGTATTGACTTGTACCGAACCATTCCCGACTATAGTAATAGTAATGGTATAAGGACCTGTTACGTTATAACAATCGACAATGCCTTGGTCTATGGCAGTACAGCGCGTTAGAATAAAATTGCGTAGATTTTGTACATTATTGTTCCAAGTAGCCATACTGCCTCCCCACCGTGCTATTTGTCGGGGCATTTCGGGTTGTATTTCGGCTACCATCGAATCGAGCAGGGCGAGCATAAAAGGGCATGAGAAGCAAGTATTATTTAGGTCGGCATATCTATTGACATATAGGTCATAGGCATCGGGGTTTTCAAATAGTTTATTGAGTAGTTCGATATGTCCTTCGGGGTCATTTACGTCAGGTCGTCACATCGCAGGGGTCTGATGTGGGTTGTTGCGAAGGAATATCGGTATAATTGATATAGTGGTTAAAGGTAGCGTCCATATCCCACAGCGCATATCGCCATTTAACTACATTATCGTTGCTATGCCACCATGATGTATTATAATTTAGCCAATCAGAGCATACGGTCTGGACATTGATTATTACATAATCCATGAGGCTTAGTATGTCTAATTGGCTTTCTACGTTGGCATAATTGGCAGGTACAGCCATGTTATTACTTTGGATATAGTTATACAATGTATTCCATTGATTCATATCGCCATATTCAGCCCATGTACCTCCCCAAGTTTTGATATAATCTATTTCGTCGCCATCGCGATTATAATAATAGTCGGTATAATCATTATCGTCTACTTTTTCGCGTATTTCATACACGCCCCAATATTGTCCGTTGAGATAGACAACGCAAGGTTCTGATTTTCGTTCATCTAAATTGAGGTGGCACCTTTCAGAAAGAGTATGCACAAAAGCATCGCGTATATGTGCGCCACCTGTCGAGAAAGGGTAGTTATCATTAGCGGCGGGTTTTAGAATAATTCGTTGGAATTTATCGCGTGGCGATGATTGAAATAGTTGTTCTTGTACGGCATGGTCATACCCATATTGGTCGCGCATAATAAAATCGATACCACGTTGATTATATGCCCATGAGTCGTTGCCGTGCTTATTGGTTTGTCCATATCCTTCGTCTATTTTCACAAAATTTTCGTTAAACATTTCGAATCCACTGTTAGGTGTGCTATTTGTGCCGCCGAATAAGGCAGCAACACCCGACCCTGATAGGGAAATAATTTTGCAGGTATGTGGTGCTACATTGATAAAATAGGTATTTGATTCGACAAAGCTGGGAAGAATGGACGGATTAGATGAAATAGCAATAGCACGGATAACGCGCGTTTGCGTTACATTGAAAGGGGCGGTATAAAGTGTAGAGGCTGCTGTTGGGAAATCGCCATTGTTGGTATAACGTATGGTTATACCTGGGTCAGGAGTAACAATTCCTACACTAACCGAGCCACTATAGGCGCCCGACGCAGGCGTGATATTAGGCGTAGTAGCATAGCCCAAATAAGCAGTTGTAGTATTAGAAGCATTAGGTGTTGGGTTTGTAAACACCCGCCAGTTGGCACTTCCGTTTGGACTTCTACCCCAAGAATGATTATTTTGATTGGGTGTATCTATATCGTTGCCATCGATGAGCGTACCACCTACATTTGATAAATAAATGCCCTCTATATTTTGAGTTTGGGTAATCTTAAAATTGGTGTGCATATTAGCTCCCGTACCCGTATTGCGACCCGAACACCAAATACGCAAATACCCATTAGCAGCAATAGTAGATCCTGTTGGGAATGTCCATTTGAGCAAGTTAGCAGAACGGTCGCTTAAATGCCAACCACTCAAATTAACCGCACTACCTGTGGTATTGAACAATTCGACCCAGTCTTCATTCTCACCAAAATTATCGACAATGGCAGCCGAAGTATTTGCCGCTGAAAACTCGTTAATAACAATTTGTGCCATAGCTTTTGATTGCCATAATACAATACACACAAATGCAAATAGGTATAAGTTTAGCCGCATGATTTTTTAAAAGTTAGGGATGAAACGCGCCGAAAGATACGATTTTTTTTTTACTTACCCACGATTTAAATCCTGGGCTATGAAAATGCCTTAACCCTCAACCATTTTAATGATTTTTGGTAACTATTTAGCCTTGTAGAGGGAACTAATCGAATATGCAGCGATGTCAGGCATACTTAGATAAGTATTGCTCATTATCCCATACCCAAAACCCTATACCCTAAATAGCTACTGATTAAGTCAATGTTCTATCGATTTGGATAACGATTGGCAATCCACTGTTTGGCACTAATCCTGTGCGAACTATTGCCTCTAACCATGGCAAATATGATATACGGCATTATTTTTTTGATTACCTTTGTAGTATAAACAAACCCCCATTATGAACCACTCCGAAGTACAGCGGCGTATCGACAAGGTGCGTCAGGGGCAGTTAAGCACCCTCGATTTGTCTAACTGCGCCCTGACCTATATTCCCGACGAAGTTTTTGAGTTAAGCCAATTGACCGAGTTAAAATTGGGCAATTGGGCTGACTATAACAAACAACAGCGCAACAAGTTAGCCCAATTGCCGCCTCAAATCAGCCGTCTTACGAAGTTACAATACTTAGACCTCAGCAGCAACGAACTTAGTGCGCTGCCGTCCGACTTAGCACAATTAGCCCAGCTCCAATTGATTGATTTGAGCAACAACCATTTCGAGCAATTGCCCGATTGGTTGGGCGATTTGCCCCAACTTCAATTTTTAGACCTCAGCAACAACCAATTAGCCCTTGTCAGCCCCACTCTTACGCGCTTAGAACGCTTACAACGCCTCAATCTAAGCAAAAATCTTTTGCGCCAGATACCCCAATCTTTCGCCAACTTGGGGCAGTTGCAGCGTTTAGACCTCAGCCACAACTATTTGCAGCAATTTGCCGATGCCGTTTCGTCGTTATCGCTCTTGCAGCAATTGAGTCTTATTAGCAACCAAATTAATGCGCTGCCGCCCGATATCGCCTTGCTCCACAATTTGCGCATTTGTTATCTCAACAACAACCAACTAAGTGCCTTACCCCGCGAGTTTGCCCAATTGCAACAATTGCAACGCCTATACATGAGCCATAATGTATTGAGCGATTTTCCCGAAGCCATTTTGTCGTTAAAAAATCTACAACTCTTAGATTTGCGCAACAACAGCATCGGACAATTGCCCGACGGTTTGTCGCAATTGCAACGCTTAGAATATTTAGACATCGCCCAAAATCGCCTCCACGATTTGCCCGTAGGCATTGCCCAACTGAACAATTTAGAATTGTTAGACCTGCGCAGCAATCGCGTTGCCGAGTTGCCCGCCGACATTGCGCGTATGCCCAATTTGCAATACCTTTACCTGAACGATAATCCCATCGAGTCGCCGCCGCCCGAAGTAGCAGCGCGAGGCTTATCGGCACTGCGCACCTATTTTCGCGAAATGGAAAAAGCAGGCGAGAAAGATTATTTGCACGAAATAAAATTGTTGTTGGTCGGCGAAGGCAGGGTAGGCAAAACCTCCTTAGCCAAATCGCTTACGATACCCGACTACGAATTAGAAGAGCAACAAAGCACCGAAGGCATAGACATCCAAACGTGGATGATAGCAGGCGACGAATTGGGCTTGGCAAAAGACTTTCGGCTCAATGTATGGGATTTCGGGGGGCAAGAAATATACCACGCCACCCACCAATTCTTTTTGACCAAACGCTCGGTATATATCCTCGTCACCGAATCGCGCAAAGAAGACAAACACGAAGACTTTTATTATTGGCTCAATATCATACGCATATTGGGCGACAAAAGCCCCGTCATCATCGTACTCAATAAATGTGACCAACCTACCAAAGAACTGCCAATAAAAGAATACCGCCGAACCTTCGACAATATCGTCGCATTCAGCACAGTTAGCTGCCAACCCGAATTTAGGCATACCATCACCAGCCTAAAAAGAAAATTGCGGCAGGTAGTGACGAACCACGAACTATTGCCACATTTGGGCACACCCTTGCCCAAGGTATGGGTACAAATACGCGCTGAACTCGAACAACTACGCGAGGCAGACAACGACTATATCGCGTATAAAGATTACCTCAAAATTTGCAAAAAATATTACCAAGACGAAGAAACAGCCCTGTTCCTGAGCGCATTTTTTCACGACTTAGGCGTAATACTGCATTTTCCCGACGACCCCGACCTAAAAGAAACCGTATTCCTAAACCACGATTGGGTGACGAAAGGCGTATATAACGTATTGGACAACCAGCGCGTAAAAAGCAAACAAGGCAATTTTACCGACAACGACCTCGCCTATATTTGGCACGACCCACAATATAAAGACCAACGCCGCGCATTGTTGGCATTGATGAAAAATAATAAATTTGAACTATGTTTTGAACTAAAACCTGGACACTATCTCGCCCCACAATTATTGCCCGTAGACGAAATTGACTACGATTGGAACTCCGATACACCCCAATTGCGCTTTGAGTACCGATACCAATTTATGCCCAAAGGAATACTGACCCGATTTATCGTCAAACGACACCGCGACATCCATGCAGGACAAAACTGGCGATACGGCGTAATATTGGAACGCGACAACACCCGCGCCCTCGTGCGTGAGGTATATTTCGACCGAAAAATAAGCATCACCATCGAAGGCGAACAACCACAAGCACTATTAGAATTGGTATGCGATACGATAAACGACATCAACCATACTTTCAATAGCCTACAAATCCAAGAAATGCTGCACTGCACCTGCCATGAATGTAGCCAAAGCAGCAACCCACATTTTTATCGGCTCGCACTACTGAAACGCTACGAACAACACGGACGCACCCATATCGATTGCGAAAAAAGTTTAGAAGCCGTATCGATACGCCGCCTCTTAGAACAAGTGACCAAAATAAGCCCCCGCAACCGCACCACCCATGCGCCCACACCCGATTTCGAGACCAATACCCTCAATACCCAAATAGACATCGCCGACCATAGCCCCGAACCATCAGCAGCAACACATACATATACCACTACCCAACACGACGAAACACCCGAAACAACCGAAACCGCTGCCGAATCGGACAACCGAATAACCGACCATATCCCCGAACCTACACCCGAAGCTATCCCTGAACTACCTGCATCGCCGTCTTTGGGGGTTTGGGCTATCGGTATAGTGCTGATACTCGCACTCATCGCAGTAGCAATATGGGCTTGGTTTGTCTATGGCGTTTAAATTATAGCCCACAATTTAAATCGTGGGCTATGGAAATGCCCAATGAACTCTCCTAACCATTTTAACGGTTTATCTGAACCCGCACGCGCATATTTCGTCATAAATACTTTTTTGTCATGTATCGCCTATTTTTTTTCTTAATCTTATTAGCTATTGCTGTTTTGGGTATCCGTTATTGTATGGATAATAGTGCGGTAGCCCAAGATACCGACCTCTATACCCTTATCCCCAACGATGCTACCTATATCATCGAAACGGAAGAACCCATTGCACGATGGCGGCATTTCAAAGATGGCAAGATATGGCAGGTATTACAAGGTAACGAATACTTAGCCGATATCGCTGCCCAACTCGATGAGTTAGATGCCAACCTATCGCAACAAGAAAAAGCCCTTTCTTATGTCTTGAAAGGCGATATGCTCGTATCGGCACATGTGGCAGATAATACCTACCATTATCTATATGCCATTGACATAGCCCAAGCCGCCCACCTCGCCAATATACCACCACTACTAAGTACCTTTTTGGAGAGCGCAGGGTATAATGTCACGCGCGAAACCTATCGCGAGCAAACCATATATCACTTGTTAGACCCCGAAACTAATACTACACTCTTTGTTACTTTCAAGGGAAATGCCCTCATCGCCTCCTATCATCTGCCTTTGTTGAAACGCGCCGCTGATACCACCTTGCGTCCGCATTTCAATACCGATACACTGCTGACCGCTCTTCGGCAAACTGCACAAAAAGGCATGGCAAATGTGTATATCAACCACGCACAATTGCTCGAATTAGCCAATTGTTATGCTCCTACTCGACAGACTCCCCTCGCTGCCGTAGATGATATGCTCGCTATGTCGGGACTGGACTTAGCCATCGAAAACGATTTTATCGAACTAAAAGGAAAATCGCTCATCAACCCCATGAGCCAGTCTTACCTCAAAGCCTTACTTACCGTACAGAAATCAGACATACGCGCCCACGCAATATTGCCCGCCAATACCTCGTTTTTTACGTCTGTCTGCTTCGACGATTTTAAAAAATTCCGCGCCGCTCTCGAACAATTACAAGGCAAACAACCCCAACCCGAAGCACCCGACAATGTAGGCGATTTTATTGCCCAAGAACTATCCAAAGCACTCAACAAGGAATTGCCCAATTGGATAAACCACGAAATAGCCTTGGGTTTAGTGCCCAAACCCGCCGACAGCACCCAACAAGCATATATAGCCGTACTGCCCCTGGGCGACAAACGCGATATGGTAGCCGAAAAACTTGCCAAAACGCTGTATATCATCGACCAACTAAACCCGCTACAATTCCTAAAAAACGAAAGCAAACGCACCTATCGCGATTATAGAATAATACAATTGCCCGTACAAGGTCTGCTGCGCTCGGCAGGCGGCGACCTATTCAAAGACATGGGCAAACCCTATATGTCTCTGATAAACGATTTCCTCGTATTTTGCGACGACGAAACTACCTTGCGCTACATCATAGACCAATACGAAGAAGGAAATACCCTCATCGCTTCGCCCGAATATGCCCAATTTTTTGCGCGTTTCCGCCCCGCAGGCTTCCGTATTTGGCTATATCCAAAGCCGCGACTTTTACCCCGTATTGTTGAGCAAGCTACAACCCGCCAAACGCGAATCGCTCATAAAAAACAAGGATTATTGGCTGCTATTTCCGCATTGGGGCTTCCAGATGTTGCCCGACGGCACACAATATCAAACGCATCTACTCACCGATTCTGATGCCAAGCAATAAAGCAATACTCTAAACAGCAACGAGGAGCAGCAAGCAGCATTAACCCACAACTTTGCTTGCCCAATACCGCGCAATTAGGCTTATCCAAAATAAAGTAGTGGCAAAGGTAATAGCTCCGTAAGTTACGCCAACCATCGTCATATCGTTGTTTTGTAGTAGCGTAGCAGAGATATAAATAGCTAATGACGTATTGTGTAAGCCCGCTTCGACGGGTAACGTAATTTGGGTTGGTCTATCAAAGCCCAATAGCCGCACAAGACAAAATACCCCGACTATGCCCAAAGCATTGAGCAGAAACGGCGCCTTCGTTGCTCAACATCACACCCACAAAAGCCGCCCCTAACAACAAAGGCATCACATAGCGCAGCGGTCGTTCTAAGCGTTGGGCTTGGTTTGGGTATTGTCGTCGTATGGCAACGCCGATAAAAGCAGGTAAGATGGTGAGGATAAAAATATCAAATGCCGTATCAGATATGGGCAGCCGCACGCTTTGTGTTTCGCCCATAAAATACGCTAAGGCGGCATTGAGGGTAAGCGGTATAGTGAGAAGCGTGAAAAAACTATTGCACGCAGTAAGGGCAATAGATAGCGCAACATTGCCCCTAAAAAGATGTGTGACTAAACCCGATGAAATTCCGCCCGGACAAGCCGCCATCAATACCAAGCCTACCTTAAAGCCTGCCGACAAAGGCGACATAATAGCCAAACCCATCGCAAGGGCAGGAAACAGCAACAATTGGCATACTAAACCCAATAAAAGGCTGCGCGGTTGGCGCAATACATGCCCAAAATCGTTTAGAGTTAATGATAATCCCATGCCCGTCATAACCAAGGCTAGGGTAAGCGGCAAAAAGACATGGGCAAAAAAATGGATCATGTGGGTGTTTTTATCCTTTTCTAAGGTTTGGAGGGCTATAATAGGGCGGTTCCGAACTGTTTTCTCTTTTCGGGCGCAAACATAATTTATTTTGAGCTAACTTGTTTGCCTATACAGCATAAAGATATACACAATATAATACAAATACATTTTGTGAAATAGCGGGACAGACGCTATATGCTAAAACGGTTTCGAACTATTTGCACTAAAAATAACACTTGAGCGTGGAATTATTGCTATCCTGTCGTCTATTAGATAACTTCAAATTTCCTATCATAACAACATTATGACACGCAATTATTACATACACTTTTGTTGGTGGCTCATTGCTATCTGCTGCACGAGTTATGTGCACGCACAAACTTGGCAAAATACTGTGGGCACGCCTGGTACCGACTTGCACTGGCAGGGCATAGCTAATACAGCAGGCTATATTACAGTAGGACAAACCGACGGTTGGAGTGCCAATACCCAAACCAATATCTTGCTGACGCAGTTTGATGGCAATGGCAATGTGCTGTGGTCAAAAACGGTGAGTATGCCTGCCAGCGTTCCCACCACTAACTATCGATTTGAGCCGCGCGATATGTCGGTTGCCGCGGCTGTTACCGACCCCGCTACAGGAGTAAGCATACCCAGCGGTTATTATATAACGGGAGTAGCCCAAAATATTACACCCAATATCGGAACAAATATGTTTGTACTTCGTGTTGATGGGGCGGGCAATGTCGTTTGGCTACGCCTCAATGTATTGCCTACTCTGAGCATTCAGCAATCCGAAGGTATAGCCGTTGTTACGCTTAGTGGCGGCGACGTCATAGCGGTGGGCAATGCTCGTGTGTCTAACAATGCTAGCGCAACACTAACCCAAGTGATAGGTACTCGAATATCAGCAGCCGGTAATGTTTTATGGAGCAATATATATACCAATGTTGCGCCGGCGGGTACTGCTGGTACAGCATCGATGTTGGCGCACGAGGCAACCCTCGATGCTAATATGATAAGTTGCACTACAACACCCGCCCCAACGATTGCCGAAAACGGCGTAGTTGTTACGGGCGAAATTAGCAACCATTGGAACTTAGCGAACTACGGCGCAGGACCACATCTATTTGTTATGTTTATTGATGCTAATGGTACAGAGTGTTGGCGCAATGCCTATCCCGTCACTTCTACGACTGTTCCACCAACACAAATGATGAGTGCGGGCTATGATATAGCGCATGATGCTGTCAATAATCATTATATTGCCGTAGGACGTGCTTATATCAATGGCGTAGCGGGAGCGCAAAATACTACTTATATTGTGCGTCTCAACAGCAGTGGCGTATTTGTATGCGGTTCGTTAATCAATATCGTTACTACGGCAGGCGGCACTACATCAGTGGCTAATGCTTTTGCACGCGCCTTAGTGACAAACAATATACCCGGTACGCTGAACAATATGGTCGTAGCAGGGCTTGATATTACGAGCAATGCCACCTATTTGATGAGATATCGGGAGCTAATGTATGCCCGCAAACGCCTACTTGGCTTCGCGAATACCTACAACCACCCAGCCCAGGACCCTCTGCTATTTCGACACCCGTAGCGCGATTTTCGGGCAATGGCGTATCGGAAAGTATTGTAGTGAGTGTCAATTCTGCTGCCACATTCAACTACTTTATCACGACCAATGCTAATAATGGCTCTGCTACTACTGGCAACCTCGATATGCACGTTATTCGCACAGATGCAAGCGGTAATGTATTGACCGCCTGCCCCGCTGTATCTCGCAATTTTTCGCAAACAATGTCAGGTACACACGTAGATTTGGCGATGATACAACAGTCAGATAACTCATGGACAAACCTAAGCCCTTCTACGGCACTTATTGAGTTACAGCAAGATATATGTACTAATGTCATCGACCCTTGCGTAGTAGATGCGACTTTTATTGCTGTACAACCTACGCCCGTAGGATGCCAATATACTTTTGACAATACTTCGACGGGCAACGGCAGTTTGACTTACGCTTGGAACTTCGGCGACCCCGTCAGGCAGCAATAATACGTCCAACCTCCAACACCCCAGCCACCTATTTAGCGCAACGGCACTATACCGTCTGCCTCACAACGACCAACGTAACAGCAAATGGTACAACCTGTACGGATACCGAATGTCAAGTATTACAAGTAGTCTGTTCATCTACGGGATGTAGCGCAACAAGCGATTTTTGCTATACCATCAACGGCTATCAAGTGAGCTTTAATAACCTCGCCACAGGTACGGGCACACTGTCTCATACTTGGGCGTTTGGCGATGGTTCTATATCTAACGCTGCTAATCCCGTCAAAACATATAGTGCGCCGGGTACTTATACGGTCTGCCTTACTACCCTCAGCACAATGCCTGACGGTACGCAGTGTTGTAATAACTGCTGCAAGACCATCACCATTAACCCACCCTGCTCGGTCAATGCAAATTTCCGTTATTGTGTCAATGGCAGTTTAGTATCTCTGACCAACCTATCTACTTCTATTAGCAGCGCGGGCGTTACCTATGCATGGTATCTAAACAATGCCACAGCCCCTTTCTCGACTGCCTTTACGCCGCCTACTCAAAATACTATCGGTTGGTACGCATACTATCTGCATAGAAGCTGCACGAACCACCACTACGGGCAGTTGCAGCAAATATACGTGTAAGACTATTACTATCAATCCATCTTGTAATACATTGGCGCGTTTTACGCATACTGCCTGCCTCAACTCGCTGTCAGCCACATTCAACAATACATCGTCGGGAGCCGCTTCGTATACTTGGAACTTTGGCGACCCCGCTTCAGGTAGCAATAATATCTCGACAGCTACTAATCCCAGCCATACATTTAGCGGCTACGGCACTTATGTCGTTTTGCCTCACAGCGCAAGGCTCGGCTACCTGCCGCTATCGCGTCTGCCAAACCGTGCAGATAGCTGCCCCCAACTGCACTACTGCTTGCCCCGTTATTTGCCCTACTTACCCAGTAGCCCCTATGGACGCGCCCAGTAGCTCTAATGAAGAAAACACAGAACCCGCCAACAAAGGCACCGACTACCTCAACGACGGCAGCGATATACAAGTATTTCCTAATCCTGCCAACGATGCTGTGCAAGTAGCATTTAACAGTTTAGAAGGTATACCCATATTGCTCCGCCTAACCGACATACAAGGCAAACTTATCCGCGAATTACCCCTCGACGCGCAACAGCACGAACTTAGCCTCGATTTGACCGACCTCGCCAAAGGTATGTATCTCATAGCGATACACCACGACAACGGCACCATATCAGGCGCGAAGTTGATGAAGGAATAGCTCGAAATTTGCGAATACTTATTGTTTTGTTGTAACTATTTAGCCTTGTAGGGGGAACTAATCGAATATGCAGCGATGTCAGACATTATTAGATAAGTATTGTTCATTACCCCATACCCAAAACCCTATACCCTGAATAGTTACGTTTTATTGAATAAAATGCTCTTGTAAGCCCATTTTTTTACTCCCCGAACGGCGGTTGGTTTTGCGCCACCGCCGTTTTTTTAGGAAAATAACATTTTTTGGTGTATCTTGTAGTCGATTTGGGCGGTATGATGCCTATCCAGACTATATTATTTGCCTAACTATTGGTCTGATTTTTAAATTTCGGTAAATGCTGCTTTGTAGCAAGGGCGCAGGCAAGATGCTCACCTTACTTTTTTTACTCAGAACTAAAGAACCAAACCACTAATAGAAAAACCGACAATAACCGTTTTTTGAGCTTTTTCAGGGCGAAATCCTAATAGAAAATAAAGGCGGATAGCAGCAAAAGCCCCGTAGGGGTGATATCCTAATGGTCTGTGTTTTAAATTTCGGTAAATGCTACTTTGTAGCAAGAGCGCGAGTAATATGCTCTCGTTATTTTTTACTCAAAATTAAAAAATCAAACCACTATACATGAGTTATGCACATACAGTTATCAATACAACTAAGTTTAATCGCTCAACGTATCCACCCTCGATTTTTGATAATTATGAAATCCACTATACAGCAATTTTATCATTTCTACCGTTTGTGTTTGGTCATTGCCATCGGGTTTTTATGGGCTTTTAGCGGCGGTATCGCCCAAGCCCAAACTGTGAGCAGTAGCGACTCCTTGGCCTTGGTCAATCTGTATAACACGACAGGCGGTGCTACTTGGGCACTCAATGGCAATTGGCTTGTGGGACCAGTAGCAACATGGGACGGTGTAGTACTCAATGCTACAAGTACCAATATCGGCGAACTTGATTTGTCGAACAATAATTTGTCGGGCACGCTGCCCAATCTCAACTTGCCTCAATTACAGTCCTTAACACTATCGGGCAATAATCTGAGCGGGCAAGTACCCGACTTTTCAGGCTTGCCCCAATTGCGTTATTTAGACCTATCGTACAACAATTTTTCGGGCATTATACCCAACTTTGCCCTGCCGCAACTGCTCGCGCTATCGCTTGACGGCAATAGCCTTACTACCTTGCCTAATTTTAGCAATTTGCCGTTTCTACGAACGCTATCGGTCGAGGGAAACCAACTTGGTGCGGGTACAATTGCCCTACCTTCTTTGTCGGGCTGTCCTTTATTGCAGAGTTTATTGCTTTCGGGCAATGGCTTGTCGGGCAATGTCCCTGATTTTGGCTTGCCTGCACTCAATGTACTGCGTATGAGCGATAACCAATCCAGCGGAACGTTGCCCACATTTGGCGGAACGCCTAATGTGCAAATATTGGAGCTGACCAATAACCAATTGACCGGCACTATTCCCGATTTCGATTTAGGGCAATTGACCGTTTTGTCACTCGATTACAATAGTTTGAGTGGTTCGCTGCCTTCATTTTCCAATATGCCGAATCTGACCACCTTATTGTTGTCGGGCAATGATTTGAGTGGCATAGTTCCCGATTTTACGGGCTTTGGCAGTTTAACAGTGCTTTATCTCGATGATAATGCGTTTACGTTTGCAGGTATGGAAGCCAATGCCGTTTATTTCGGGGGTATCGGCGGTATTATGGTATACGAGCCACAAGCAGAAATCGCAACTACCGTAACGGATAATGTATTGCTGTCGGTTGACGCGGGCGGTACGATGTCGAATAATACCTATGCTTGGTATGTAGTAGGCACTTCTACTCCTGCTAGTATTATAGGAGGCAACAATTTATTTACGCCAGGCGCATCAGGTACATATTATTGCCAGATAACAAATAGTCAAGCTACTGATTTGACCCTATATAGTGCCCCTGCCACCTTAACGGTATGTGGTGCTACGATAAACGTCACTAATTCGTCGTGCGCAGGTATCGACAATGGCGGGCTGACGGCAATACCTTCGGGCGGAACACCACCTTATACCTTTTTGTGGGACAATGGCAGCACAACAGCAAGCATTAACAATCTAAGCGCAGGCACTTATACCGTAACAATAAGCAGCACGGGTGGCTGCTTGTCTACAGCAGCGGCTACGGTGACTAATCTGTCGAACCCCGATTTTTCACTTACCCAGACCGCTACTGCTTTCTGTAATCCCCAAGCCGATGCCCTCACTTTTCCGATGTTTGTGCAAAGCGGTATATCGGGCACGTATAGCGTAACGGCGAGTACCTCCTTAGAAAGCGTAACGGTCAATGTAGCTGCCAATACGAGCTTTAATGTCAATTTGTCATCATCGACACCTGCCGATGAGGCTATCAATTTTGTAGTAGAAAATATCGCAGGTTGTAGCAAAGATACGACTATTATCAATATAATATGTTGCCGCATCATGCAGGAAGGTGCCTTGGTGGTGGTAGGACCTATCGACAAAGCTATATCGCCGCCTTCGCCCGTCACCCTACAATCGGGTTGTACGTTCAAATTTGTGGTGACAGATAATACGGGTATTGTCAAAGCCGTTTTAACACCTGATAGCGGGCAATTGATAAAAACTTCCACCATAGTCAAGCACTTTACAAGCCTATCTGCCCCCCAAGGACAATACCGCATTTATGGCTACAAACAATGCCCAAGTGCTACACCCATCGTACCCGGCGATACGATAGATTGCCCCGACCCTCTGCCGTTTTATTACCGAAAAGCAGGTTTGTTGGTGCGTTTAGCATCGATGAATACACAATTGTATAGTAGTAATTTGTTGCCCTCTAACCAACCTTTTAATGCCGCACCTTGGAATTATGCAGGAACAGAAAGCGTTTCGTCGGCTGCCAATTTTACTGCCAATACCGTCGATTGGCTCTTGCTTGAACTGCGCGACTCACTCAACAACAACATCATCGTATCGCGCAAGGCGGCTTTATTGCTCAAAAATGGCACTGTAGTAGATGTAACGGCGGGCGGCACGATGTCGAGTTCTTCGGGCGTACACTTTATCACCTTTACCCCTACCGAGCACCATTATCTGGCAGTGCGCCACCGCAACCACTTGGCGGTTATGAGCGTCACCCAAGTACCCTTAGACGGATTTAGTAATTATAACTACACTATTGGAAATAGTATTTTGGGAGGTATTTCTCAACTATACGACATAGGTGACGGTACATATAGCCTTCGTCCAGGAGATATAGATGCTAATGGCGTAATTAATCGAGCTGATTATAATATATATGCCATACAAGGTGTATTGAATACAGTATATAACAAAGCCGATACCAACTTAGACGGCAACGTCGGCAACGGCGATTTTGACCTTTGGCGAAGCAATGCCTTTGCCATTGGTATTCCGCTGCTGCGCTACTGACAGATGTGGGCAAATCGTAACTATTTAGCCTTGTAGAGGGAATAGCCATTTCTAATCGAATAGGCAGCGATGTCGGGCATTATTAGATAAGTATTGCTCATTACCCCATACCCAAAACCCTATACCCTAAATAGTTACGACAAATCTATTATATAATGCTGTGTAGTTTTTGATTTCTGCCCCGCTCTATTCGTAGAGTGGGGCTTTTGCTGCGGTTCTATGGCTCATACCCGAAGTATTGCCTTGATACAGCCATCTTGTTTTTGGTCAAACAATTGGTAGGCTGTTGCTCCGTCCGACAAGGGCAAGCGGTGCGTTATGATTTGAGTTATATCATACGACGATTGCAGCGTGCGCTCGAGCAATTGTTCCATATAGCGGCGTGCAGGAGCGCGTCCGATTTTAAAGGTAATATTTTTGTCGTAGGCTTCTATGGGCGAAAAAGCAAATTGTGCCGATGTATGTACGCCTACGCTCGATATAGTGCCGCCTGGTCGCACCATTTCGTAAGCCAAGCGCACGGCACTACTGCTGCCTACGGCTTCGAGTATAGCATCAAAACCCCTGCCTTGCGTGGCAGCAAAGGCAATGTCGCGCCACTCATCGTTGGCTACCGACAGGGGAATAGCACCATATTGCTGTGCCAAAGTCAAGCGTTCAGTTACCGTATCAAGCGCATATACTTGTTGGGCACCTTGCTCGCGGGCGGCAAGGGTTGCCATCAAGCCCACTGGACCACAGCCGATAACGGCATAAATACCTTTGGGCGATAGGTCGGCTTGCTGGGCGCAATGCCAGCCCGTAGCTCGTACATCGCCGATGAGCAGGGCTGCTTCGGGCGAGATATGCGTATCGAATTTGACCAAAGTAGTGTCTGCCAAAGGTACGCGCACCCATTCGGCTTGTGCGCCGTGTAGTCCGTGCCCGTTTTGTCGCCAGCCATACAATTGACCCGCAGTGCATCGGCAACTAAGCCCGATTTGGCAATAATAACAAACGCCGCAATTAGTCGTAAAAGGGCTTACTACGCGGTCGCCGATGCGCAAACGGCGGACGGCTTTACCTATGGCGGCTATTTCGCCTACAAACTCATGCCCCATTATCGTGCCGCTATCCAAACCCGTCTCACGGGCATGGTACACGTGTAAGTCAGAGCCGCATACGGCAGTAATCCATACGCGGACGATAGCATCGCTTGCTTCGAGCAGTTGGGGGTCGGCTACGGTATCATAGGCAATATGATGTTTTTCGCGAAAAGTGAGCGCTTTCATAGGATAGTTCGAGTTTTTAAGAGAAAATCGCGGTCAGAATGAGGCGAAATAGTTAGCATCGCCAGCTATACGCAACAGAATTGGCGGTGATATCCCAAGCAGATTTTACACCCATCTCGACCACCACGTTTTGGCTTTTCGGCGGCGTATTTCGTCCGATATCAGCCCTAATTCGCGCCCTGTTTGCCCTGCAACTGATGTGTTCTCTTGGGCGCGGCGCATCAGATACGGAATTACTTCGCGTACAGGACCGTAGGGCAGATATTTCGCTACATTATAGCCCGCATTAGCGAGGTTATACGATATATGGTCGCCCATGCCATATAGCTGTGCAAACCATACGTGTTGGTGGTCGGGAGCTATATCGTGTTCTGACAGCATGGCACAAATACAGAGCACTTTCTTCGTTATGCGAGGCATTGCAAAGAGCAATACCGCCAATATTGTCGATGCAGTATTGCAGTGCGGCATTGAAATCGGTATCGCAGGTAGCTTTATCGGGCTGTATTGGCGATTCGTAGCCCAAACGTTCGGCTCGGTCGCGTTCTTTTTCCATATACGCACCACGCACCAATTTAGCTCCCAAAATATAACCCTTAGCGCGTGCGTCGGCGTGGCAGGTTTTCAGGTATGCCAATCGGTCGTGTCGGTACATCTGGAATGTATTATATACAATTGGCTTTTCGCGATTAAACTGCGCCATCATTTCGTTTACGAGGTCGTCTATGGGTTGTTGTATCCAACTCTCTTCTGCATCGAAATAAATGCTCACTTCTGCGTCATACGCTGCTTGTGTGATAGTTAATATCCGTTGGCGCAGTCGTTCCCATGCTTTTTGCTGTTTGGCACTCAACGAGCTGCCTGCATGTTTGGCTTCTAATAGGCTAAATTTCGCTAGGCCCGTTAGTTTGCAACTCACAGCAGGAACGTCATTTCGCGAATGTGCAAACCGTATAGTGCGCAATAACTGCTGGACGGTTTTGTCAAATTCCTTTTCTTTTTCTTTTGCCTCTACGCCATAATCTAAAATGGTGTTGAGGTTATATTGTGCCAATTTGTTGGTGATAGTAGCTGTTTCTGCCAAGGTCTCGCCGCCGCAAAACTGTTCGTAAATGCTGCGTTTGAGCAAGGGCGAGATAGGCATATACCAATTGACCGCCCAAGTGGTTAGTTGTGTGCCTAACTTTACTAAGGTGGGGCGATGCATAGTCTTAAACAAAGCATAAGCCTTGAATAAAGACCAATCGGAAAAGTGGGCAAAAGCCACCTCGGTGTCGTCAAAATTGAGGGGCGGCGGAAGTTGGGGGCGATGGTCAGGCATACAATGAAAAAGGAATAATGTGTTATAGAGGGCTGTTAGTATTGGAAAATTTTTCTTTTGCTGTATCTCTATCTCAACACCGAGATATAATCAGTTGTTGGGTGTTTTTTTTGTAAAATAATTATAATATTTTAAAAATTTAATTTTGTCGACTAATTTTCATTTCGAGGCATTCAAAAACAAGCATGGACAAATCGACAGAGCAGCAATTGGCTATAAAAATTTTACCCTAATGATGGCTTCGCTTTTTCGACCTTTGTCGTCAAGGCACGTTACGTGATTATTGCCCATTTGTGGGTCGA
>JADJTE010000032.1 GCA_016711295.1 Sphingobacteriales bacterium
GCCGAACTGACCAAAAAACACAAAAATCACCAACCTGTTACGTATCGAGGAAGTTAGGGCTTAAAAAACGCTATAATGCTTGATAGAAATAACTTTTCGCTGTATAGGTCCTGCAAATGTAGGTATTTTATGGGAAAGATATATTGCATTCATTTCTTTGTATTTCTTACAGGTGGTATTTCGCACCTAAGCCGCTATACGACATATAGGCGACGCAGCCTGTTCCGATTTATCAGACAAACAATAAATTGAATTCGTTGTTTCGCAAGAATATTTAAATGTTCCATTCATAAAGAGGGCTGTATTTATTTATTAGTAGCCGATGAAACGATTGAGTCGAAAATCGCGAAAAATCGGCCTTCGGTCAGGGACGCTTCTATTCGTCCGTGCTTCCAGACGGCGATTAATTCGGTGTTGTTTTTTCGGTTTTCCTTGGTAGAGGTAGATGGCGAGAAATCCTATTTTTTGGGGCTAAACCAAGTAGTTTACCAACGAACAAGACAAGACGCATAGCAGTCGAAAAAGCGAAAAGAGCAGCGGGCAAGTGTAAGCCCAAAGGGCGAAAAAAAGGGCACAAAGAACGCCCCCAAAAAAAGAAGCGATGTTGCGGCAGATGCGCCCGAACAAACTGCGTCATTCGTACATTTAAACTTTCTTGAAAGTATAATGAGTCTATCAAGCCTTTTGCCCCGGACTAAACTTGTCGTATTTAATCCTCGATTCAGCCTACGGCAATAGCAAATACTTGCATTAGCCAAAAAAAAAGGACTATAAGTCATTTCCAAATTGCGCCAGTCACCCGCCCTGTTTTTCCTACCCGATACGCCCCAAAATGACACCGATACGCCCAACAAAAACGAGGAAGACCCCAAAATACGGTCGTAAAGTCGACATCAAAAACTCTGCCCGATACACTCATCGTCTCCGAAAAACAGAAAACGGCATACACTACACCATCTATCAATTTCAGGCATACAATAAAGAAATGCCTGCGTTTTTGCTCAACGTAGTTTCGACAAAAGCCACCAACCTCAAAACAGGCAAAGTGGCATACCGTCATCTTTCTCGAACGACCTCCAACTCGACGCCCAAACGATGATGGCATATTACACATTGCGCTTCCAAATTGAGTTCGATTTTAGAGATGCCCAAACAACATTTTGGACTGCACAAATTCAAAAATTATCACCAAACGCAACTCAATAATATGTTCAATCTCGTTTTTCTGGCACTTGTCGCTGCTAAGGTTTGGCAACAACAATGGGCAATAAAACTCACAACCCAAGCTCTCGCTGCTTGACCTCAAAACCATAATTAAAGCCAAAAAAACCTCGAAAGCATTTTAAAATTGCACAAAAACAACCTAAATGTTTTTTTAAACCCCGATTTTGTGGCTAATTTCGTCCCAAATGACATCATTAACGCCGCTTAAATGGCAGAGATGTTGTAGCTTTTTCATACCTGAAAAATAATTAAATTTTGACTACTCTCAGTTCCATTTTCGGCGACCTGTGCCAAGTTCGTATATTCAAAGGCGGTTCGCTCCTGATGAAACCCCGCCGGCTGCCGTTCTACGTTTCCTTCCCTATTTTACGCGCGTCTGATTGGGAAGGTTCGCATAATCGCCGCCAACGTCCGCACAGCCGCCGTATATCCTCGCGCGGGAGATTCGCCCGAATTTCGCCCGCGCCCCTTGATGCGGGTTATGGACGGCTGTGTATTGTTGGTGGTGGTTTTCGCCTTGATACGCAGCAATTTCACTTGCTACGAAGCACTAAACTGCTTCACTTGTCCCTTTGCTATTTCGCGCTTAACTTGATGCGCAGAAATTCACTTGCTACGAAGCACTAAACCGTCCCCTTGCTATTTCGCACTTAACTTGATGCGCAGAAATTTCACTTGCTACGAAGCACTAAACCGTCCCTTTGCTATTTTTCGCTTAACTTGATGCGCAAAAATTCACTCGCTACGAAGCACTAAACCGTCCCTTTGCTATTTTGCGCTTAACTTGACGCGCAGAAATTTCACTTGCTACGAAGAACCAAACTGCTTTGCTGGTTCAGTATGGGAAGTTCGCATAATCGCCGCCAATGATAGCCCACTCGCAGAGCAATAGTCTTGTCAAGTGGGCGTTATTGGCAGCATTTCATTACTCACTTTGCGTCTTCTTGTTGTTGTTTCAACAAATCCCAATACTCGGGCCTGACGTACTCGTTGGGTACGAAGTAGCACTTTTCGCTATAAAACCCTACTAAAAATGCTCGCCAGTCGTTTAATATTTTTATTAAAAATTGCGTATTTATACTGAACAATACATTATCTGTAAATAGTTCGTAGACCATGCTATAATCCTTATAAACCTCAATAAACCTTGTTTGGCATTGGTCTATTTGGAAGCATCGATATTCTAAATGTTCAGAATGTATTTCTTTTAGTATAAAATCTAAATGGTCTAATTTAGAAATATCTGGATAACTCAGTTCCTCTAGATAATTTAACGGATATTTCTCTCCTATCTTTATATAAGGAAAAATGTCCGCTGAACTTGGATATTTTATTAGACAAAAATAGTATGACAGTTCGTTTACCATTGTGGATATGCTGTTGTTATTTTTCCGCTTGAAGTAGCAATATAAATAGGAATATTATTAGATGTATAGCCAAGATACCTACCCGACCCCCATTCAGGCTTATCAACTTTATTCCCCCAAGCGACTTTAATTTCATCAATTACTTTATTTTCGTCCCACTCATCAGGGAAAAAATCTTTGTTGTACATAAATGAGCCATCGGGTTTTAAAAGTTTTGCCTTATAACAACATCTCTGCCAAAATAAAGGCAGTGCAAATATGAAAAAGCATTGAAAAAGCGTTAATTTTGAGTTTCCAAACCTTAAAAAAACGCTATTCAATGCTTGATAGAAATAACTTTTCGCGCTGTATCGGGTCCGTGCAAATGTAGGTATTTTATGGGAGATATTGCATTCATTTCTTTGTATTTCTTATGGTGGCGGCATTCGCACCCTAAGCCGCTATACGACATATAGCGAACGCAGCCTGTTCCGATTTATCAGGCAAACAATAAATTGAATTCGTTGTTTGTAAGAATATTTAAATGTTTCATTCATAAAGAGGGCTGTATTTATTTATTAGTAGCCGATGAAACGGTTGAGTCGAAATCGCGAAAATCGACCTTCGGTCAGGGACGCTTCTATTCGTCCGTGCCCAGACGGCGATTAATTCGGTGTGTTTTTTCGGTTTTCTTTGGTAGAGGTAGATAGCGAGAAATCCTATTTTTGGGGCTAAACCAAGTAGTACACAACGAACAAGACAAGGCACGCATAGCAGTCGAAAAAGCGAAAAGAGCAGCGGGCAAAGGTAAGCCCAAAGGGCGAAAAAAGGGCACAAAGAACGCCCCCCAAAAAAGCGATGTTGCGGCAGATGCGCCCGAACAAACTGCGTCATTTCGTACATTTAAAACTTTTTTCGAAAGTATAATGAGCTTATTATCAAGCTTTTTTCCCGGACTAAACTTGTCGTACTTAATCCTCGATTCAGCCTACGGCAATAGCAAATACTTGCAATTAGCCAAAGAAAAGGACTATGCGTCATTTCCGAATTGCGCCAGTCACCCGCCTTGTTTTTCCTACCCGATACGCCCCAAAATGACACCGATACGCCCAACAAAAACGAGGAAGACCCCAAAAATACGGTCGTAAAGTCGACATCAAAACTTGCCCGATACACTCATCGTCTCCGAAAACAGAAAACGGCATACACTACACCATCTATCAATTTCAGGCATACAATAAAGAAATGCCTGCGTTTTTGCTCAACGTAGTTTCGACAAAAGCCACCAACCTCAAAACAGGCAAAGTGGCATACCGTCATCTTTCTCGAACGACCTCCAACTCGATGCCCAAACGATGATGGCATATTACACATTGCGCTTCCAAATTGAGTTCGATTTTAGAGATGCCAAACAACATTTTGGACTGCACAAATTCAAAAATTATCATCAAACGCAACTCAATAATATGTTCAATCTCGCTTTTCTGGCACTTGTTGCTGCTAAGGTTTGGCAACAACAATGGGCAATAAAACTCAAGCAACCCAAGCTCTCGCTGCTTGACCTCAAAACCATAATTAAAGCCCAAAAAACCTCGAAAGCATTTTAAAATTGCACAAAACAACCTAAATGTTTTTTTAAACCCCGATTTTGTGGCTAATTTCGTCCCAAATGACATCATTAACGCCGCTTAAATGGCAGAGATGTTGTTATAACATCCCATATTTGTGGGTGTTCGTTCTGCTAGCCTATACGCGACCGGATCAGCCATCAAAGCGGAGATATGATGCACTCCGCCGCCGCTATCCCCTCTAAAAATATGTGTTACCGTAGCTTGGTCAATATAGGATACATTCGCGTGGGTTACTACTTCGTCTACGCTTTTTAACGTTCGTTGTAGTGCTTGTCGAATACCGTCAAGGACTTGCGGGTTGGTTCGGACGGTTAAGGGGCAGTTCTGGGCAAATTGCCAAGCTGCCTTTAATGCCGAGTAGTTCTTGACCGTTTTCCATGCAGCTTTTATTTGGTCCGATTTGCGCCATATATCTACCATCTCGTCAAATGGCACCAAAATACCTACTATTGCCAAGGCACAAGCCCAAGATGCTTCACCACAACTCAAATATATATCGGCAACATCGCCTACTCCATAAGGCACAAAGGTAATACCTAATGGCAATAACTCGGCACTAAACATCTCAATATAAAATGAAGTGTCTCGTTGTCGGGCACTTCCCACCAAGCATCGGGCGCGTGCATGGCTTCGTAAAGCACTGTCGCAGACAAATATCGTTCTAAGCCATATTCGGCTATAAAGGACTCAACGCTCGTAAAACCTGCTTGACTAAATTCGGTGGCGTAATCTTCATATTGGGCACTTAATTCGGCATGTTTTTGCCGAGCATAAGCCATTTTGGCACATTCTATAAACGAACTATTAGTACCTATTTCAGAGCAATCTTGGGTTAATATATCAAATTCCGATTGGCTCAATTCCAAATCCATATAGCCATTAAAATCGCTCAATGCTTGGGCGGCATTATAATTTACATACATCACCTCCCACAAGCAATTATCAAATGCCGAACCTGATATATAATCGTTAAACGGTGCATTGATACAATCGTTCTGAATTGCCAAATGATAAATTTCATTAAAACTGTAACCGCTGCCGCCTGCTTGCGATTCTGGAACTAATGCTATATCGTTGTTTTCAATAAAATCGTTTAGGTGTTGCATAAATTCGTGATAGGAAAGCCCTTGCAGTTGCGTCCAAAAATCGGAATACTCCTCAGTCCAACTTGACGATGAACCGCCGCCGCCGCTATTGCTGCCTCCTGAACTATCAGAGCCGCTACCCGAGTTATTGCCCGCCGTTCCACTATTATTGCCACTATTACTATTATTGTTGTTGCTCCCACCAGACCAGCCCCCTAATCCACCACTGCTAGGACTGCCTAGGCTGAAACAAACGGCATGTGTATGACCAGGATTAAACATATTACAACACTCAATACTAGTGCATTCTGTTTCAATACAAATTTCAATATATAAAAATGTTGAAAGAAAATCAAGCAAACTGTTTAGTTCATCGGCAAATAAATCGGCATCAAAATAATCCGTTACTTTTCGCATTGCTCTCGATAAATCACTTCATTGCTAGGTAAATGCAACGAATCAGCTGCTGCCAATAATGTTTTATTATAACGACTATGCGTTAAAGTATAATGCAATATGCCGTTTTCCGAAACACACATTAGGATAGCATTGGTACGTTGGGCATCTAATTTGGCAAGCGGAATCCAAGCTATTTTTCGTCGTTCGGTGCTGTCATTAATCGTCACGGCTCGTTGCCAAATAGGATAACCCGATAGCCTGGTTAGTTGTTCGACAAAGGGTCGTTCAGTTTCTTTGTGTTGTAAATCGTCAATGATAGTTTGTACAAGGTTGTATCTGCCCTACGGTCGTCTGTTTTTCCCGCACCTCTATTTTTGAGGTGGGGTGGTTGTTTGCAGCAAAAGAAAGGTCAAAAAAATCATTTTTTTGTGATTGTTCGGCATAACTGGTTTCAATTTCGGTCAATAAATCCCGCTCGCAAGCATTAAACAAAAATGCCGAACTGAGTAAAAGGACAATAAAAACTAACTTTTCCATATTCGAAAATAAGTTTGAAATGAATCCCTACTTCTTTTTCAAGTGGTGTTTCGGGTTAGCCCACCGCTGGCTAGCGTTTTTCCGAAACTATGTACACTTGTTTCGCATAATTGCCGCCAACGTCCGCACAGCCGCCGTATATCCTCGCACGGGAGATTCGCCCGAATTTCGCCCGCGCCCCTTGATGCGGGTTATGGACGGCTGTGTATTGTTGGCGGTGGTTTTCGCCTTGATGCCCAAAAATTCACTTGCTACGAAGAGTTAAGCCGTCCCTCTGCTATTTCGCGCTTAACTTGATACGCAGCAATTTCACTTGCTACGAGGAGTTAAACTGCTTTGCTGGTTTAGTATGGAAAGTTCGCATAATTGCCGCTACCGCCCTGCCCACCCGCAGAGCAATAGTCTTGTCAAGTGGGCGTTGTTGGCAGCTTTTTGGCTCACTTTACATAAAAACAGTAACCCCCAAATCGGTGAAATTGTTTATCTCTTTTCTCCCAAATCTTCCTTTGTATTTCATCTGGACTTTCTAATAAAAAATTTACATTATTATCTGCGCCTTCATTTAAGGTTACATCAACATCAGAAATAATACCTCTGCACCTACCCTCAAAATCTTGGCTTTCACCCAAACCTATAATTGAAGAAGAGTGATTTAATCCATACAGCCCCTTGACTTTGGGAATTATTTGATATTCCAAACTGTAAGTATTATTAGCATAATTATATTGCCCAATTAGAGAGCGATCACCAGTTGAATAGCTGAAAATGTAGTAATTGTATTTTGGATCAATAATGAAGTCAAATTCAGACAAGTTATTGACCGTTCTAATAGTATCTATTTTATAGATAAAGGTTTCAGGATAAAATTTAAAATTTTCTAACTTATAATGTTGTTCTGTACTTTTATCGTACACTTGGTCAGAAAAAATAGAACTAATAGTAATGGTGTCGCCTATATTAAAGGTGTCTTTGGCGGGGCTTAAGGTAGCTGGAATATCAAATACGTAGCCGCCTGGGAATAAACAATCTTCACACGCTTGCAAAAACAGGCAAAATATGGAAAAAATAATTAAATATTTCATGGTTAAAATTTTATAAAAGGCAGCGATATTTTTGCAAATATCGCTACCTGCTGGGTTTAATAACTATCGAATAAGGCATTGACCTGTGCTACGGAATTAGTGGTGCTGCTTAGGTGATTTTCAATGAGGCAAGTTTGAAAACTGCTTATTGCTGTGGTTGTGTGGGTTAAACACGAAAACATTTGGTCGTTGGTAAAATCCGATACATTGTCGGACACTACTGTGCAATCTGAACCATCAATATTGCATGATTCTGGCTCAGTACCCATATCTGCTAAATCATGGTATAACCCAACGGGTATATGATTTTCAGACTCATTCGACCTACGTTCTTCTCTAAATTCCATGTACTAGCAATTGAAGTAACAGCATTTGTTGGATACTTTCTGTGCATATGAATTACCTATATGCCCAGCCCATGATTCACATACAGCTATTAGGTCTGCATTATCGCTATTTTCATCGCCGTGTCCGTTGGCAAATATTTCAGCTAATACCAATTGCTCCCAAAATATAGAGCCTACTTGTGAAAAGTGGGAAGCATGGGCTAATTCATGATAGGCAAGTGCTTTTTGTCGGTCTGAACTCAAAAAATTTATACCGATATGAATATCCGGTAAAATAGCCTGCATTATACCCATACTAATACCTCCAATTATGGGAGCAAAAGGACCTGTCCAAAAGGTGGCTGCCGCAAGTACGGTGCCACTAGTGATACTAATGACGCTTTGAGCACTCATTAGAGCATAGCCATATGTGTTGTATTTTTGCCAATATAAATATCCAAATCATCGGGCGGAGGGTTTATGCCGTCTTGGTTTGCAAAGTCATGGAATCTGTACGGCGTTATTTACGTGGCTGCTCCCAATATCTATGCCCTTGCGAACCCTGCTCATTCCACATGTGATAATTAACCGATATGTTGTTAAAGTCAGTCTATCTAAACAACCTACAAAGTCTTTCACGGTTGTTGTCCATTCCCAAAGTGCTCGCCAGTTATCGGCGGTACCTCTAATACGGCATCGGTCGTTGCTAAATTGTACCCACATCCAAGCTTTGCCGGAGTATGAGTCTATCACATTCCAACAGCCGTTATCATCTGTCCATGTCACGTCTTCTGTAAACCAATTGTCTTTGGTAATTATTTTTACGCGTCGTAGCCCTTCGAAGGTATCGGGATTGTCCGGCTCTGACAACTCAGTATCCTGAACCTTTTACGCAGCCCCTGGGAAAACCTGCATATTGATTCACTTCACAGCCACATTCATTAATATAAGGTGTTGGTGGTGGTGGTGGATTGGAACAGTCGCAAATCCAATAGTAACTTAGCGGCAGAGTGCTATCGTCAATTTGCAATATGGCAGTACAACCAGGGTCGCACTCGGGCGGCGGCGGTAGATGCCCCGTTGGTAGGGGCGGATTGTTGCCGTTACGCTGGTGCTGATTAAAACCTTTGATATGCGCACTTAAATCGGTTGTATTCTGGGTCAATCTAAAACTTTCGGCAATGAGCAGCGGATCGGACTTATCCAAATACAAATTGGCAATTAGTGTGCGCGGTACACTCGGGAGGTTTTCATTGGGGCTAACTACGGCGTATAGTTCGGGTAATTCGTCTTCGGACAATTCTTGATAATAGTCGCCCATTTCTATCACTTTGTATTCTAAGGGGTAATCATAGTATATGATGCCACTTTCTTCGAGCAATATTGCTTGTTCTATGGTTTGGGGTTCGAACTTGATGTATTGGTGTGTAGTTGTCATTTCGGTAAGGGTAGAGCCATATAGATTTCGATGGGCTTCTGCCATTTTTTCGACCGTAAATGGGTTTTGTCGACGGTTTTCTAGAATGGTTTTGCTGGGAGTTCGGTTGTTTTACTCTATCATCTATATTAAAAACGATAGGGTTGCTTGTTTTCGAAGAGTAATGCGATACGGAATCTAGGTTTTCTTTTTGGCAAGACAATATGGATACGATAATGCCAAAGATGCCCAAAAGTAATGATGATTTGTTCATAAAAGCGTGATTTTCAAGTTACCCCTACTCCTTTCTTTCAAGTGGTGTTTTGGGTTAGCCCACCGCTGGCTGGCACTACCCGAAACTATGTACACTTGTTTCGCATAATCGCCGCCAACGCCCGCACAGCCGCAGGGAGCATTAGAGCCTTATCCGGTGGGCTGGTGTTGGCGGCTTTTTAGTTATTCTAATATGCGTGAAATCATCTCGGATCTTCCCAAACTATTTCGATGAATTCGGCTTCTTCCATCCACTCATTGCAGAGCGATCCACAATTATTCCCTCCGATTCCGCCAACGGTGAATATTACTTCACAACTTCCATTGTAAACTGGATAATTCTCATCATAATAAAACTCCGTATCACTAATACCGTATAGATATTCATCATTAAGTGTATATTTTCTATTTTCGCATGTATTGTTGGTTGACTAAGAAGGTAATCAATAGTGGCTTGGAAGCAACAAGGGTAATTACCCGAAAAACGGTCTGCATCTTTATGGCAAGCCATAAGCGAAAATAGAAAAACAATAAAAATAAATATTTTACTTTTCAACATCTCTGCCAAAATAAAGGCAGTGCAAATATGAAAAAGCATTGAAAAAGCGTTAATTTTGAGTTTCCAAACCTTAAAAAAACGCTATTCAATGCTTGATAGAAATAACTTTTCGCGCTGTATAGCACGTGCAAATGTAGGTATTTTATGGGAGATATTGCATTCATTTCTTTGTATTTCTTATGGTGGCGGCATTCGCACCCTAAGCCGCTATACGACATATAGCGAACGCAGCCTGTTCCGATTTATCAGACAAACAATAAATTGGAATTCGTTGTTTTTAAGAATATTTAAATGTTTCATTCATAAAGAGGGCTGTATTTATTTATTAGTAGCCGATGAAACGGTTGAGTCGAAATCGCGAAAATCGACCTTCGGTCAGGGACGCTTCTATTCGTCCGTGCTTCAGACGGCGATTAATTCGGTGTGTTTTTTCGGTTTTTCTTTGGTAGAGGTAGATAGCGAGAAATCCTATTTTTTGGGGCTAAACCAAGTAGTACACAACGAACAAGACAAGGCACGCATAGCAGTCGAAAAAGCGAAAAGAGCAGCGGGCAAAGGTAAGCCCAAAGGGCGAAAAAAGGGCACAAAGAACGCCCCCCAAAAAAGCGATGTTGCGGCAGATGCGCCCGAACAAACTGCGTCATTTCGTACATTTAAAACTTTTTTCGAAAGTATAATGAGCTTATTATCAAGCCTTTTGCCCGGACTAAACTTGTCGTACTTAATCCTCGATTCAGCCTACGGCAATAGCAAATACTTGCAATTAGCCAAAGAAAAAGGACTATGCGTCATTTCCAAATTGCGCCAGTCACCCGCCTTGTTTTTCCTACCCGATACGCCCCAAAATGACACCGATACGCCCAACAAAAAACGAGGAAGACCCCAAAAATACGGTCGTAAAGTCGACATCAAAACTTGCCCGATACACTCATCGTCTCCGAAAAACAGAAAACGGCATACACTACACCATCTATCAATTTCAGGCATACAATAAAGAAATGCCTGCGTTTTTGCTCAACGTAGTTTCGACAAAAGCCACCAACCTCAAAACAGGCAAAGTGGCATACCGTCATCTTTTCTCGAACGACCTCCAACTCGATGCCCAAACGATGATGGCATATTACACATTGCGCTTCCAAATTGAGTTCGATTTTAGAGATGCCAAACAACATTTTGGACTGCACAAATTCAAAAATTATCATCAAACGCAACTCAATAATATGTTCAATCTCGCTTTTCTGGCACTTGTCGCTGCTAAGGTTTGGCAACAACAATGGGCAATAAAACTCAAGCAACCCAAGATCTCGCTGCTTGACCTCAAAACCATAATTAAAGCCCAAAAAAAACCTCGAAAGCATTTTAAAATTGCACAAAAACAACCTAATGTTCTATCAAAAAAATTAAGGTACTAATTTTTAATATAATTACTTGATATTCAGTTATTTACATTTTTAAAATGGTCTTAAAAACTTTTCTGTTAGAACACTAAATGTTTTTTTAAACCCCGATTTTGTGGCTAATTTCGTCCCAAATGACATCATTAACGCCGCTTAAATGGCAGAGATGTTGACATTAAAAACGAATATTGAAAAAGCAATAAAAG
Organism: Sphingobacteriales bacterium; assembly: GCA_016711295.1. Lineage (GTDB taxonomy): Bacteria > Bacteroidota > Bacteroidia > Chitinophagales > UBA2359 > JADJTE01. The sequence goes on from JADJTE010000032.1 coordinate 11,483, forward strand.
GATATTTGCGCAACCTGCCTTTTGATGGTGAGTTTATGCTCACTGCCTTAGAAGACGCAATACAAAAAGTAGTAGGCGTGAAAACGTTGAGGTTAAACTATGTCGGGGCACAAGTTGGGGCTTTGCCCTATGCCCAAATAACCAACGGCACAGCACCCGCCAAACCCACATACATACCAACTTCGGGTTATATAGAAATAGATCCTGCTTTTCCCATTAATACAACAATTGTATACTACCCTGTATTATAATGGTCAATTTTTATTTGCAAATATGGCGATTATTGCCCCCTTTCTTGCGCAAAGACAAGATGCACCAATGGATTTGGGCTAACTTACAGCCCCTTCAATCCTTTACATGCCATATTTGAGGGCTACCGAAATGAGACCAAAGATAAACTGCAAGTTACTACACAGACATATAGTTTAGAATGGTATTTGAATAGGGTTTTTAACCCCTCATTTGCGCCAGTTATATCGGCGCACTCCATAGATTATACATATGGTGGCATTTGGATAGAGAACAATCCAAATCAAGTGCCGCTTAGTTTGGTTTGGAGCGATTGGGAACAACAACCGCCTTTTTTGTTTATAGCGACTCGGACACTCAATTAAGTTATCTATATTCTTGGCAGGACTATTGGCAACAAATCAACTTTATTGTCTGGGTTCCCTGCATCGCTTATCATTGACGAACCCATGCTAGGAGCACATATAAATCGGCATAACGCCATAGGTCACAAGTATAAAATAGTATATTACTAATGAATAAACTAAATTTACAGCCCGAGGACACCCATTAACTATTGAGGATTTGTCGCTAATGCAACAAGCCTACCAAGATGGTTTTAAGGCTATTGGCAGCATGTTCTTACCATCTAACTATCAAGCCTATATAGTAAGCGGCTGTGATCCCACCTTTCTAAGTATTGGCGTTGTCAATATTAGCGAGGGGTACGTGTTTTATATGGGCGAACTGTGGTATGTAGCTGCCGCAAATTCCCTAACATGGGGCAGTGTATATTTCGCCCCCGAAGTGTCTTATTTGCCGCCTACCCCTATTAGTTATGCAAATAGCTCAATACAAAACGTCAAAGAAAAAAGAGTTATGCTGATAGGCTCTGGTGCTTTGCCATCAGGGGCATTATCATACGGATCCGTAGCACGGTTTTCCCAGTTACTAAAATATAAGCGAACTGATTGGAGTCCTATATTTATTTTTTCGCCTAATGTATCTACAACTGGTCCTTATCAAGCGGTATTTCGCATTAATTCAATTGGCGAAATAAAGTTAAAAGGCAGGGTGCGTGTTAATATATCCGCGCTCGGCGTAGGCATAAATGCCATACCGTTGTTTAGCTTGCCTGGAATGGTGGTTCCCGAACACCCTATAACCTTGTTTGTAGGCTCTAAGGATGGCAATTTATTTAAATTGTCGGCTACTACTGGAGGGTTAGTAACACTATCTACCCACAACGATTTGCCTTTTTCTCAAAATGATTACGTCACATGGACGGGAGGAGTATCATCCGTTTCCATATCACTTAACTTAGAAATAATACTTGATGGAATTGTCCTTGATGCTGTATAGGATAGGCTGAGGCCGGCATTAAGGTAGAGGTCATCAATGACATGGATACCAACGTTGGTATCTTTTATTAGCAGCTAAAAACCAATTTAACAACCCTTAAAACAAAGATTGAAAGCACTTTGTATCGCAGGCAGGCTTTTTGGTAAGCCTGCCTGCGATAATACGTTTAGTTCGTAATGTAAAAAAAAAGTGCTTAATGGTATTTGGCACTTTTCGTTTTCCGTTATTTAGTACTTTTCGTTTTCCCCGTCTAAAGTAACTATTTAGGTATTGCGCCCCTCTATTCTAATTCATGTTTGTAGGTCGCATTTATTCCTCACAGATATAATATTAGATGCCATACCTACGGCATTTTAAGAATCGTACTTGCTATATGCTACCCATATAACATGCCTACGGCATTTTAAGAAGTGATTAAGGTGTAATCTCTGCAACGCTCAAATTGAAGGTTAAATTTTCGATTTCTTACTTTTGTAGGAAATCTAATGAATAGCCTAATGGCGAAGTTACCTAAATAGCTCCAAGTAAATAAGGATAAGGGCAACCTTGTTTCATAAATTATCGTTATCAGGCAGTATAATTACACCCTAATAAACCAGCCATGAAACATTTTTTATCACATTTGCCACTCTGCTTTGCTTGGGCATTATTAGTACCCCTACCGTTGTGGGCTACGTCTGATTGTTACGAAGTATGTATGGGTACTGATATACTTTCGCTTGCTTGGTGCCCCGAAGTTGCGCTGAGCGGCAATTGCGGCGCATCCCTCGCTCCTATTTCGAGCGATGTTGCCGTGTCTCAAAACAAGCTACCCCTGTATGCGGCAGGGCAATTGTATGTCAAGGTCAAATCGGACAAAACAGATTTGCGCTACGACCAAGCGACAGAAGGAACCCGCCCTACAAGTGATGCTATTGAACTGTTGCCCATCATTGCACACTACGGCATTACGCGCATCGAAAAAGCCTTTGCTCGTTTGCCCAAACTTAGCCGTTTGTACGTAGTGCATTTTTCGTCTGACCAAGCAGCCGATGCCTTGATAGCGGCTCTGGCTGCCCACCGCTTGGTAGCCTATGCCGAGAGAAAACCCCAACATCGCACTTTTCTGACCCCCAACGACATTCACCCCGACCAATGGAATGTGCAGAAGATAGCAGCTGAATTGGCTTGGGACCTTGGCACGGGAAGCAACCAAATCGTGATAGGTATGGTAGATGATGCTGTGCGCACCACCCACGAAGATTTGGCGGCTACGCTATGGCTAAACCCGGCGAAACGGCAGGCAATGGCGTAGATGATGATGGCAATGGCTATATTGACGACATCAATGGCTGGGATGCAGCCTCTAACGACAACGACCCCAACCCCGAAGGAGCGGACAATTTCAGTTTCTCGCACGGGACGCACTGCGCGGGTATTGCAGCTGCCGCTACCAACAACGGCATAGGTGTGGCAGCTATCAGCTATAATGTGCGCTTGATGGCTATCAAAACAGCCCTGACGGGCAATGGTTCAGACGAAGGTATGGCAGGCGTAGAATATGCCATTGCTGCGGGTGCTGATGTTATTAGCTTGTCCTGGGGCGGTGGTGCCCCCTCCGATGCTGAACAAGAAGTATTCGATTCGGCATACGAAGAAGGCATCGTATGCGTAGCAGCAGCAGGCAACGACAATACCGATACGCCTATGTATCCCGCCTCTTATAACCATGTCATATCCGTAGGTGCTACGGACGAAGACGATGCAAAAGCCGATTTTTCTAACTATGGCGAGACGATAGATGTCATGTCGCCGGGCGTACATATTTGGTCGCCCGTAGCAACAACCGACAATAGCTACGAATTTTATGATGGTACATCGATGGCTTGCCCCTTAGTGTCGGGTTTGTGCGCCCTCATGTTGTCGTATATGCCTACTTTGACTGTCGACCAAATTGAGAATTGCTTAGAGACCACTGCCGACAATATCAATGCCCAAAATCCCGATTATATAGGGCAAATAGGTGCAGGGCGCATCAATGCCCACCAAGCAATGCTCTGTATTCCGACCGAACCCGTAGCCCAATACCAAACCGACTTTATCGCTTCGGCTTGTGTAGGGCAGCCCGTACAATTTCATGATAACAGCGGGGGCTTGTTGCCCCTCACGGTGCAGTGGGTGTTTGAGGGCGGTATCCCCGCTACTTCTACCGACCCCGACCCCTTAGTGTTTTACACTACATCGGGCACTTTTGACGTTACGCTAACCGCCACTAATCCGCTTGGAACAGATACTTATACGGGAACAATTACGATTGCCCCGCCTACGGCTACACTATCGGGCGGCGAGGTTATCATAGCGGGTTATCAAGCTACCCTAACGCTCGAACTGACCGGTACGCCGCCTTGGGACGTAACCTATACCGATGGCACAAACAATTATACGCTGAACAATATCATGGAAACGCCTTTTGAGTTTCAGGTAGCCCCCGCTATTACGACCAATTATAGCATCGTCAATTTTGTCGATTCTTATTGTACGGGTGTAGGGCTGGGTAGTGCCTTAGTAGTGAGCGATACGCCCGTTGATTGTGTAGATTGCCCCTACAACCTAATTCAAGAAGTATTATTGGGCGGCGGTTGTGTAGCCATCTCCAATATTGTCTATACGGGCGACACTTCCGCCTTGGGCTATTTTGAGCAAACTGCCCAACTCGATATAGGATTCGGAAGCGGCATACTACTCAGCACAGGATATAACAGCGTAGCCTATGCCCCCAACGATAGTGGCAGCGATACCGAACCGCCAGGTGGCTTGGACTTAGACGGCGACCCCGATTTGGACGAACTCATAGAACCCTACCAAACCTACGATGCTTCGATATTAGAGTTTGACTTTATCCCCTCGTCCGATGCCATTTCGTTCAATTATGTGTTTGGGTCAGAAGAGTATCCCGAATTTGTATGTAGCCAATTTACCGATGTATTTGCGTTTTTTATCAGCGGACCAGGTATTGTAGGGCAGCAAAACATAGCCCTTATACCGGGCACTACGCTACCTGTGGCTATAAACTCGGTTAATCCTGGCGTGCCTGGTTTTTCGGGAGGCTCTGGTTGTATTAGCTTGGACTACGAAGAGTATTATATTGATAACGAATTTAGCGACAATACCCAATTTGATGGATATACCGTACCCCTCACAGCAGCGATAAGCAACTTGACGGCTTGCGAGATGTACCATATCAAAATAGCTATTGCCGACGCAGGCGACCACGCATACGATTCGGGTGTATTTTTGGAGGCAAACAGTTTTACAGACGGGATAGAATTTGATGTCGAATCGTTCGGACCCGCCGAAGATTCGCACGAAGCATACGAAGGCTGCGACAATGGCTATTTTATGTTTTACCGCACTGACGAGGACAATGATGCCGAAGCCGTCACCATCGAATTTACGCTCACTGGCTCTGCTACCATAGGTGCTGATTATGTAGCTATCCCTACATCAGTGACAATCCCGGCGGGGCAAGACAGCGCGGTGGTATTTATACAAACAATTGCCGACAACTGGGCAGAGGGTTTTGAAGCCGTCACTGTTGTAGTCAATAATATCGATTGTGGTTGTTCTAGTACATCGGTATCGGCTACGCTATATATCCGCGACAACGATGCCATTGACGCAGGCGGCAACCAAGCCATCTGCCCTGGCGAGTCTGCCCAATTACAAGCCACACCAGGACTGACCAACTACGCCTGGACACCCGCCGCCGACATAGACAATCCCAATATAGCCAATCCCATAGCTACTCCCGACCAAACGACCCTTTACTATGTGACCGCGACAGATGCGCAAGGCTGTATAGCTATCGATTCAGTACTCGTATTCCTGAAATCATCGCCCTACGTACCGCCTGTTTCGCTCGATACAACCATTTGTACAGGCACTACCGCCAACATTAAATTGACCAACCTATCGTATATAGCGGGCTATAACTATTCGTGGTCGCCTACTACGGGTTTGGACAATCCCAATATCCCTGCTCCAACGGCTACTGTGTCTGCCGATATAATATATACACTTACGCTCACCAACCCGCAAGGGTGTAGCGGCACTACTTCGGTCAGTATTGAGGTAGCCAATATCGATACCGACATCGCCTTATCCGACACAGCGTTTTGCGCGGGCGGAAGTGCCGTGCTTGCTGTCCCTGCGGGATTTAGCTCATATATATGGTCGAATGGCGCAACGACCAATAGCCTCAATGTATCGGCAGGTGGTATATACAGCATCACTGCCACTGACGCTGCTTATGGCTGTGCTGCTACTGCTCAAAGCACCGTCACAGTACACGACCTACCACAGCCCACCATAGCAGGCGATACGCAAATAACCGAAGGGAGTACGGGCAATTTAGAAACTACTTCGGGCTATACCTCTTATCTTTGGAGCAATGGCAGCACTGCTCCCTCTATCAGCGTGACGGAAGGAGGCACTTATGCCGTCACGGTGAGCAATGAATACCAATGCACGGGCACAGATGCTATCACGGTATCCGTAGAACCTCTGCCCGTATTGCCTACCTATATCATACCTTCGGCATTTTCGCCCAACGGTGATGGTATAAATGATGTGTTTCAAGCCGTTGTAAGCCCCAGCGTAGCCGCTTTGCGCATGGTAGTATATAACCGTTGGGGCAATAAGGTGTTTAGTGCCGAGGCTATTGACGACAGTTGGAATGGCAAATACAATGGTATGGCTGCCGAGATGGGCGTGTATGTATATGCGATAGAGCTTACCCTCGCATCGGGCGAAATTGTAGCCTTGCAAGGTAATGTAACGCTGTTGCGTTAAGCCGCGTGTGATAGATAAATAGGAAAACCTCCTTGCGACCCATAGAAATAGGAATAGCAAGGAGGTTTTTTTGCGATATGTTTGTTATGCTATATCAGTGCGCAACTGCTGAATTTGTTGGAGCGACAACCCTGTTATAGTGGCAATGAGTTCATTATTGGCTCCTGCTAAAATAGCATTTTTGGCAGCCTCAAATTTTGCTTTTTCTCGTCCTTCGGCGATGCCTTTTTCTCGTCCTTCGGCGATGCCTTTTTCTCGTCCTTCGGCGATGCCTTTTTCTCGTCCTTCGGCGATGCCTTTTTCTCGTCCTTCGGCGATGCCTTTCTCGTCCTTCGGCGATGCCTTTTTCCATTGCTTCGGTTCTTGCTTTTTCCATCGCTTCTTTCATCAAAGAAATTTGGTCGAGCCAGAATTTTTGTTGTGCTTCGTAATAGCCGCGCTCTTTTTCATCGAGGTACATAGCTTCTAATTTTTTGCTGGCTTTTTGTATTTCGCGTATTTCGGCTAATTCGGTGGGCAGTTTGTCGTTGCTATATCGGTGTGCGGTGTTCAGGAAAGCAATCCAACGGTCTAATAAGGTCATGGTAGTGCGTTGTTCGCCTTTGTATTTGCGTAGCTCTACGAAGTACAAATCTAAGTAATCAAGGTTTCGTGTTTTTCATTGGTATCGGTATCTTTGAGGGTATAACATCTATGAAACCGCTCGTCATCAAACATATTGAAATCTATAAGGCTGACGACAATACACTTTTTTAGGTCTGAATAGCTTATGTCTGATGCCCCTTCGGGTTGAGTATCGGGCATAACATCGAGTTGCGACCCATAAATCTTAGCCCAATAATACAAGGCGCGTTTGCCATAAAACACGCTGCCCCTTATTTGTATTTCTACGTCAAATAACCTCCCACTTTCATCTTCTGCTTTGATGTCTAAGATAGACAATTTGCCCTCGGCATAATCAGCCACGTTATACGGATTTTTGAGTGTTATCTTGGCTACTTGTTGGCTTAGGGGCAAAATGGCATTGATGAGCGACATCAGAATGTCTTTATTCTCTTCGGAACCGAAAAGTTTTTTGAACACCAAATCTATTTTAGGATTTACTTTGCTCATAGCTGAGTGGTTTTATAGGGCAAAGTTACGAAAAAAAGCGGTAAAAATAGATTTTTAGCCCTATTAGGTCGTAATTTTGCGCTGCTGAATACAAGTGTACTCGTCAGAGTTCGCTTTGCATCTAATAATACTTGTTGATGATAACTCTGTTCTACACTACCCACCCCAGCCAAGCCGCCGCTCAATATTGCGCTAATTATCTATTAGAACGCCGTTTGGTAGCTTGTGCCCAAGTATTTGCCGCCGAGAGTGCTTATTGGTGGCAAGGCGATTTGGCTCGCGAGGGCGAGTTTGTAGCCTTGTTCAAAACACGCCCCGATTTGATAGCTCTTGTCGAAGCCGCTGTTACTGCCCTACATAGCTACCAAGTTCCTTGTATTATCCATTGGGCGGTACAAGCAAATGCCGCTTATGAAAAATGGGTCATTGAGCAAACCACAGCATAGACGGTAACATTTTGGTCTTGTGCTTAACTGTAAGAACGAAATAAAGCGATATTTTGGAGAATATACCCATTCGCGCGAGACCAACACATCATTGTCCAGCAATTCTTGATATTAAAATTTAACAATTTGTATCCTATTCATAATAAGCAAAATATAAAATTATTAATTTTTTATTAAAATTTTGAAAATAAATTTAAATTGCTTATTTTCAATACATTATATAACGTAAATTATTTAATATTGTAAATTGCAGACCTCAGGCTATCCTAACACCTAACCTAATGACTATGAACACCCAACGACAAATAGAACAAATTATTGCCGATAGCATAGCGGTTAAGCGGCAAATTTTAGAAACGCCGCACCTCACCGAAACCATCGCCATTGTTGCCGATTTGTGTACGGCGGCACTAAAAAACGGCAAAAAAATATTGTTTTGTGGCAATGGAGGTAGTGCAGCCGATGCCCAACATTTAGCTGCCGAGTTTTCGGGGCGTTTTTACTATGACCGTCCGCCGCTCTATGCCGAAGCATTGCATGTGAATACATCATATATGACAGCAGTAGCTAACGATTATAGTTATGACGAGGTTTACTCGCGCCTATTGCAAGCCAAGGGGCGTGTGGGCGATGTATTATTTGCTATTTCTACGTCGGGCAATTCGAGCAATATACTACGTGCCTTAGATACTGCCAATCAACTCGAAATGGACACTATCGGCATGACGGGTGCAACGGGTGGAAAAATGGCGGCACATTGCCGTTATCTGCTCAATGTACCTTCTGGCGATACGCCGCGCATACAGGAGTCACATATCCTAATAGGGCATATCATCTGTCAATTGGTCGAAGAACGGCTATTTCCACGCGGATAATTAGGCAAAGGTGAGGATTTGCTATGCCTAATGGTAAATACATCTAAACTCAATGCTTCGCCACCGACAACACATCGCGCACCGAAGGAAAAATGTGCTGTAGGTAATTCGCTTGGACAAACTCAGCAGGGGCAATAAAACGAACCTCGCTGATACCCTCTTCGACTTGAGGGCTTAGACCTTCGGGGTTGCTGCAAAACATGTGGTACCAATAGACCAATTTTAGCACTTTTGTGCCTTTTTCAAAATAAGTATGACAAGTGATGTTTTGCTGCAAACTGCCCAAATCAATAGCCTGCTCTAATTGTAGCGCATCGAGCGGCAGACCCGTTTCTTCTGATACCTCGCGCAGGGCAGCTGTAGCTATCGGCTCGTTAGGTTCTACTTTACCTTTGGGCAAATCCCATCGATTATTGCGATAGATAAATAATATTTCGCCCTGTCCGTTGCGCACCAAGCCCCCCGCAGCAGCTACAAGGCGGTATTGCCCAAAAAAATCGCGCCGCACGGTGTTCAAATCATAACCTGCAATATAGACAGCCCGAAGTTGTCCATTGCTTTCTATGTGTTTGATGATGTCTTTGAGGTCGCGGCGGTCGCGGTAAGTAACGTAGAGCGTATCGGGGCTTTGTCCTATGTGTTGCTCGGTATCAAGCGTACACAGATAAACAGGAACATTGGCGATATAGACTTTAAACATGGCACAAAGATAGCAAAAATATGCTAAGTGGTAGGTCGTACAAATGTTTTTTGCGTTCTAAGCCCAACAGTATGCTTATTAGCACATCTTAGAGGCTGAACTTGATATATTTGATGCTGTCTGCACGGCTGATATTCAGCCCTTCGTAGCGGGTTTTTATTTGCAGCAGGGGTTCGGGATAATTGCTTTGGGCAATGTCAAACACATTGGCAAGTAAGGTGCATTGTTCTGCAGCAATCGTTTCGAGGGTATATTCGTAGAGTGGAGTGCTATCGGTTTTGAGGTGTATAACACCACCTTGCGGCATACATTGGCGGTATAAGCCCAAAAAATAAGCCGATGTGAGGCGTTTTTTGTGTTTGCCTGCTTGCAGGTGTGGGTCGGGAAAGGTAATCCACATTTCGGCAATTTCATCTTTGCCAAAAAAACGAGGCAACAGATTGATAGCTGTGCGCACAAAGGCACCATTGCCTAAGCCCTGCGCAAGCAGTTGGCTTGCGCCGCGCCAAATGCGGTTGCCTTTTATATCAATGCCGATAAAATTGCATTGCGGGCTACGGGCAGCCAAGGCGACGGTATACTCGCCGTAGCCACAAGCCAATTCAAGGCAGATAGGGTTTGAATTGCTAAATACATCGGCAGCCCAACGCCCGCTATAATTGACCGCTTTGCCTTCATGGTCGTTTAGGTGTGTATCATGCCAACTGGAACACTGAAATACATTAGGCATTTGCGCTATATCGGCAAATTTTTGCAACTTTTTCTTCGACACGGTGTTGTTGATAAAAATGAATGGGCGTAAATATAATATAGTAAAACAGGCTAATATCGGTCGGAATAGAAATAAAACCCCCAATCTATTTTGACCAATAGGCATAACTGCGTCAATTGGGCAAGATGCCCGCTAATCTCTTTTCAGTACTTGTATGAATATTTGCATCGTAATGGCCGCCATTATAGAACGAGGTGGTGAATGGTTCGTAGCTCGCCGCAAACCCGAAAAAAAGATGGGAGGCTTATGGGAGTTTCCGGGCGGAAAATTAGAACCTTCCGACCCCAGCCCCGAAGCGGGTTTGCAGCGCGAATTGCGCGAAGAACTATGCATCGAAACCCATATCGGCGAGGCTTTGGCAAGCACCGATTTTACCCACGATGGGCAGATATATCGCGTAGTAGCGTATAGGGCTACGCACCTATCGGGCGAAATAGTACTGACCGACCACGACGCAATGGCTTGGGTCTTGCCTGCCAATTTATGGCATTACGACCTAACACCCGCCGACCGCGATTTGCTGCGCAAGTTGGGCATAGCGGCATAGCCATTTGTGCATACAAATATCTGTAACTATTTAGCCTTGTAGGAAGAATAGCTATTTCTAATCGAATATGCAACTATATTACGCCTTATCAGATAGACATAGCTCAAAACCCCATACCCAAAACCCCATATCCTTAATAGCTACAAATATTTTACGGCTCGGTGCGTCCTGGATATACGGCTAAGGCATGGGCTAAACAATCGATGGCTTGGCGTAGGTCTGACTCTTGCAGCACATAAGCAATACGCACTTCGTTTTTGCCTAAACCTTGTGTGGCATAAAACCCTGTGGCGGGAGCTACCATAACGGTTTTGCCCTCATATTCAAACGATTCTAAGAGCCATTGCGCAAACCGGTCGGCATCATCAATCGGCAGACGCGCTATGACATAAAATGCTCCCGAAGGAACGGGTGCCATTACGCCTTGAATGTGGTTAAGCCCCTCGACCAATACATTGCGGCGGTGTTCATACTCCTCGATAACGCTATGTAAATAACTATCAGGCACCGACAAGGCACTTTCGGCGGCTATTTGCCCAAAGGTAGGCGGGCTTAGGCGGGCTTGTGCAAATTTCAGTGCTGTTTGTAGGACGGTTTTGTTGCGTGTGACCAATGCGCCTACTCGTGCCCCACAAGCACTGTACCGTTTCGATACCGAATCGATAACGATGACATGGGCATCTAAGCCGTCAAGCGTGAGCAGCGAGGTATGTTGTTGCCCGTCATAGACAAATTCGCGATATACTTCGTCGGCAAACAGAAATAGGTCGTGGCGCAGGGCTATTTCGCGCAGGGTTTCTAATTCTTGGCGCGAATAGAGGTAGCCTGTCGGGTTGTTGGGGTTGCAAATCATAATTGCCTTAGTGCGCGGCGTAATGGCTTGCTCAAAGGCATCGATGGGCGGCAGCGCGAAATTGTTTTCGATATATGCCGTAATGGGCTTCACGACAATATCGCCCGCCATAGAAAACCGTTATAATTGGCATAAAACGGTTCGGGGATAATTATTTCGTCGCCCGCATCTAAGCACGACATTAAACCGAACAAAATAGCCTCTGAGCCGCCTGTTGTCACGAGAATATTCTCGTGGGTGAGCGAAATGCCGTGTTTGGCATAATAATCGACCAATTTGCGGCGATAACTTTCAAAACCAGCCGAATGGCTATATTCTAATACCTCAAAATCAATTTGGCGCAAAGCGTCAAACACTTGTGGTGGGGTTTTGATGTCGGGCTGTCCTATATTGAGATGAAAAATATGCGTGCCGCGCTGTTTGGCTGCTTCGGCAAAAGGAACTAATTTGCGTATAGGAGAGGCAGGCATGTGCTGCCCCTTGTGCGAAATATTGGGCATGATTTAGATGTGGGATAATGAAAGCGGAAACTGTGAGCGCAAAAAAATATGATTGGATAAATTGCGGGGCGAAGGTACGGCTATTTTGGCTATTTTTGCCTATCTTTACGCAGAATGGAAAAGCCAATTTTCAATTGATGGATTGAAATGATTTTAAAATAATAATAAATATATTCACCACTCCCCACTAACCACTAATGGTTTGATTTTCTAATTTTGAGTAAAAAAAGTAATGTGGGCATCTTGCTCGCGCCCTTGCTACAATTTATAACACAGACCATTAGGATATTGCCCCTACGGGGCTTTTGTTGCTATACCATCTTTATTTTCTATTAGGATATCGCCCCGAAGGGACTTAGAAAATGGTCTTTCTATTAGCGGTTTCTAATTTTGAGTAAAAAAAGTAATGTGGGCATCTTGCTCGCGCCCTTGCTATAAAGCAGCATTGAGCAAAATTTGTTACCGAAACTTATAACACTAACCACTAACCACTCCCCACTAAAAACTAAAAACTCCCCACTACCCACTACCCACTCCCCACTACCCACTCCCCACTACCCACTAACCACTACCCACTCCCCACTACCCACTCCCCACTCCCCACTACCCACTACCCACTACCCACTACCCACTACCCACTACCCACTCCCCACTACCCACTACCCACTCCCCACTACCCACTACCCACTAACCACTAACCACTAACCATTACTCCAGCATGTCTACCGCTTATTTGCTATTGGGCAGCAATATGGGCAACCGCGCTGCTTGGCTTGATGCTGCCTTGTCGGCAATAGCAGAACAAGTGGGCAGCCTTGTTGCGTTGTCGTATCGCTACGAAACGGCGGCTTGGGGCAATACCGACCAAGCCCCTTTTCTGAACCAGGCGTAGCATTAGATACTATCCTCGACCCAAGTACCCTGCTCGACGGCTTGCTAAACATAGAACAATCATTGGGCAGGCAACGCCTACAATATTGGGGGCACGCACCATAGACATCGATATTTTGGGCTATGACAACCGCCTTGTAGCTACCGACCGCCTACACATTCCGCATCGCTGGCTGCATGCCCGCCGATTTGCCCTATTGCCCCTACACGACATAGCCCCTCAATGGATACACCCCATTTGGCAACAAAGCATAGCGCAACTGCTACTGCAATGCCCTGACCCCTTACCCTGCAAAAGGATAGTAGAACTAACTATTGCAATTCAGACAGAACAATAATGGCTGCTAATATTTCGTTTGATGCCAATATTTCTGACGCGCTACCTACTTGTATTAACTGAAAAAAATAATGAAATCTATTTATATTCTAATGACCTCTGTGTCGTTTTTATTCGCCATGTTAGATTTTCAATTTGCCCAAGCACAAAATTTCGACATCCAAGGACATCGCGGTTGTAGGGGCTTGTTGCCCGAAAGCAGTATTGCTGCCATGCTACACGCCATTGATTTGGGCGTGCATACCTTAGAGATGGACGTAGTTGTATCGGGCGATGGGCAGATAGTGGTATCGCACGAGCCCTATTTATCTGCCGAAATTTGTCGGGACAAGGACAATAATCCCATCAATCCTGACAAGGAAAAAATGTTCAACCTCTACCAAATGCCGTATAGTGATATTCGGAAATGCGATTGCGGGTCTAAAAAACACCCGCGATTTTCCGAACAGCAGCTACAACCGACCTACAAACCCCTTTTGGCTGATTTATTGGCACAAACCGAAGCCTATCACCGACAAAAATACCCCCAGCAGACGCTTTATTATAATATCGAAACCAAGACGACACCTCGAACCGACGACCTTTTTCATCCCCAACCTGCTCCGTTTGTCGAGTTGCTGATGGAGGTTATTACTAAGCAACAACTCGAATCGCGGGTATGTATTCAGTCGTTTGATGTGCGCACTTTGCAATATGTACACCAAAAATATCCACATATTACAACAGCTTTGTTAGTGTGGAAAGGCAAAAATGTGGAAAAAAATCTCAAAAAATTGGGTTTTACGCCTACCATTTATAGCCCTCATCTCCGCTTGGTCGATGCCGCTATGATAGCCTATCTGCATCAAAAAGGCATAAAGGTAATCCCTTGGACGGTCAATGAAGTAACGGATATGGAGCGTTTGATTGCCCTGCAAGTTGATGGTTTGATTAGCGATTACCCGAACCGCTATATGGCTTGGCGACAAGAGCAGCAGCCACCGATATCCATTAAAATATTGAGCGACGAAAAGAACGACAATAGCGTTACCGTTCAATCAACCGATACTGCTTATAGGGCAATTTTTGATAGTCAGTCGGGCTATGGCAAGGCGACCGTCACTGCATTGCAAACCGACAAAGCCCTCGAATGTATTTGGAGTTTTGATAAATTAGAGGGTTTTACACTGTCGCTCAATGCCGAACAAAGCATCTCCTTTTTTGAGCATGAAGGCAAAATGGAAGCAAACATTCATGCCGATGAAGCCGCCCTATGGCAAGGCATTGCGCTACAAATCGTTCGTAGAGATACTACCGACAAATCAGCCGATGGTTTTCCGAAATTGCGGCGAAAAAATGATTATGTGCTGCATATTCCGCGCCAAGTATTGGAAAAATCGCCTACATGGAACTTGCAATGGATTGACTTTTATCGGTAAGCATTGCGGTGGGCACCAAGACAATAAAAACACCCCAAACTGCAATAGCAATAACAAAGCCTTGATGCAAATAAACCGATACTTGCGTGTGTAGTCAAATCCCTGAATATTTTACAACTCCCTATTGCTGATGCAACGCTATACCTATTGCTGGGCATTGGTGGGTATAATTGTTTGGTGGTCGTGCCGCCAAAGCCCTGCGCCGCCTCTTGTACCCGCCCCCGACCCTATTGCGCCAACCGCCACACCTATTGCAAGGCCTACGCCACACTACGCTTGGCTTGCCCGCTACGATGCTGCCCAAACCTTAGCGGCACGCATACAGCCCCCCGCGGGCTATGAGCGCGTAGCGACCGAATCGGGTAGTTTTGCCGAATGGCTGCGCTATCTGCCCCTCAAAGCAGGCAAACCCGACGTACTGCTTTGGAATGGACAACCCAAACACAATCAAAGCGCACATGCCGCTGTATTGCAAATAGATGTGGGCGACAAAGACCTACAACAATGCGCCGATGCTGTCATGCGCCTACGCGCCGAATATTTGTGGTCGGCAAAGCGGTATAGCGACATTCAATTCCGCTTTACAAGCGGGCACAACGCGCCATATACCCAATGGAAGCAAGGCTACCGCCCACTTATATCGGGCAATAAGGTATCGTGGGTCAAGAAGGCGCATCCTAATTCGGACTATGCTAACTTTAAGCAGTACCTACAACAAATATTTACCTATTGCGGCACCAGCTCTTTGAGCAAAGAGCTACACGCTGTGCCCAATCCCACGCAAATTGAGGCGGGCGACGTGTGGATACGCGGCGGATTTCCCGGACACGCCGTTGTTGTACTCGATGTGGCGCAAGACCCGAACAGCGGCGAAAAACGGTTTTTATTGGCACAAAGCTATATGCCCGCCCAAGAAATACACCTGCTCAACAACCCCAATAACCCCGCTATCAGCCCTTGGTACGATACCAACTTCGGCAATACCCTGCATACGCCCGAATGGGATTTTGACCGCCAACAATTGAAACGCTTCTAAGAAAACTCGATTGTAAGCTATAATTTTTCCAATTGCTTAGGTCGGTAATCCTCAATTGAGCAAATCTGCGACAATTTAAGCGCGTTTTTTTTAAATGGTGAATTTGAATTGGCAAAAAGAGCCAATTTTTTCGCTTTTATATCATTTTCCGTAGCATTTCCCTAAAATGCCGTAGGTAGGAAAAAGAACCTACATCTCTATGGATTGCTAAGGAAGTTTAAAAAACCTTAAAGCAGTTTGGGGTAAATTGAATATTTTTATAGCCCACGATTCAAATCGTGGGCTATGATTGTTTATGCTATTTTGTGAATGGATTTACCCATTTTTCTATACGATGTCGGGTTGTTCGGTTAGAAACAATTTTTGGTAACTATTTAGGCGGTTTTGCCGCTCACTTGTGTATTGTTGCTTTGTAGTGCTGTTTCTTCTTTTTTTTGTCTTGACACAATCCCCTTTAATGGGGATGGAAGCAAAAAAAGTCAAGCCTTGATTTTGCTTTCGCTAAAATGCTGCATTACAGGCGTGCCTAAATCCAAGGCGAAGTTCTTGCAGGGCTTCGTAGGCGTGTTTTGAGTTGTCGCTGTGGATTTAGGAAACAGCCACGCCTTGTGAGCAAGGTCGAACAACATTACGCATTTCTTAACGCGAGCAAAATAAGGGCGAGGAACAAATGCGACCTACAAACATAAATCAGAGCAAAGAAGTACACCACCTAAATAGTTACGATTTTTGATTATTTCGCCCTCCGTGTATTCGTTCCTAAGCATTTAGGCGGATAAAGTTTCAGGGCATGAAGCTAAAACCCCAAGCCACCAATCACCACCCGCCCACTTTGCAGCACCGCATCGGGCGAGTAGCAAGTCCAAAAGTACAAACCCTGCGGCAAATCGGCTATGCCTAAGCGAACCGAACCGCCATTAGCCCGCAAAGCCAAACGCCGCACCGCCCGACCAGGGGCATCTTACAAGCTAAATTGTAGCTCGTGGCTTGGTGATAGTGCGCCGACCGCCTCCAAGTGAAGCACGTCACTCGCGGGGTTGGGCAATACGCTGATGCGGTAGGTAGGCACAGCCACCTGACCCACCGCCGTAGGCACAACCGAAAATTGCTGCGTCGCCACCGCCGTATCCGTACAAACAAAGGCGGTAAGCGTGGCGGTGTACTGCCCTTGCGTAGCGTACTCGTGCGTGACCAAGGCAGGGCAAGCCCCGTAGCCCTGACCACACACAAAGGGCGGCGAACCATCGCCAAAATCCCAGACGTAATAACCGCCGTCTATGCTGTCGGGATAGACGTATTGCGATAGGTTTTGAAAGCCGACCTCCAAGGGGCTGTCGCCTGTTTGGTAGGCGGTAAATGCGGCTTGGGGTTCGGTGAGCAAGCCCATGCAGTTGGTCTTGACCATATAGACCAAAGCCTTGCCTATGGCAGCGGTATCTTTGCGTCCCATGACCAAGTAACCGCCGTCGTCGGTGGGGGCTATGCAGTAGCCGTAATCGTTTTCAGAACCGCCGTAATCCCTTGCCCACAATACATTGCCCGAACTGTCGGTTTTGGCGATGCAGAGGTTAGTTTTGATATAAAGCGGAGGCATAGCCCGTATGCCCGCTAACACGTAGGCTTGCCCTTCGTTCACCATAACAAAGTCTTCGACCAGATGGATTTCCTCTAAGGCATGCCACCATATTAGGTTGCCCAAAGTATCAACTTTGCCAATTAAACCCCTGCGCCCTCCTGTGGGCGGTCCATAAACTCCTACAAATACCATTTTTTGGTCGGGTGTCCAAGCCACGTGCCCAGCTGCATCACGAGAGCCTATATTATAGACATTTTTCCACAAAATAGCACCTGCCGAATCAACTCTTGCTAAAAATATGTCGCATTGTATAGGGTTGCCACTATCATCATAATTTTCTAAGCCCAAATAGAACATATCACTACTTTGGGGCAGGGTGAGTATCTTAGCAATATAGCTCTGTTTCGTGGTATCGAAATCGGCACTATAACGGTGCTGCCACAATACCTCGCCCTGGCGGTAGTTTTGGCGGCGTAGGCGACCCAAGGGTCGTAATTGGGGGTGTAGATAATGCTAAATCCCCCCATAGTATAGCTATTGTTAATAGTAGGGCTTATGCCAAAAAAGCCTGTGTGAAATAAATCGCTTTCTATAAAAAACAAATCAGTTTGCAAACATGTATCATTGATAATTTGCAGAAAACCAGTATCACCGATTATTGAATTATTAAAAGATGTTCCCCTTTATTATGTACGTATTGTCTTCTTTAAAAATGGAATTAATATTTGAATTTGTGTTTATATTATTGTATATTTCTTGATGAATGATATTTCCATAATTATCCAATATTAGACCATAGGCATAAGCATATGCTTGTGTAAGGGGCGTGTACCGACCAAAAGCGATATAATGCTCGTTGTGGGGTTCTACAATAATTATATCGTGTATGTCAGACCAAGGTTCTAATGTCTTTTGAAAATATTTGGGTTGCCCTTGCCCATTTGCCCAAAAATGACAGCAAAGCAGTATAGTCATAAATAATGCTTTCATGGTTTTTTATTTAACAAATTAAACAAAAAATTGGCAAGCACCTATAAAGTGCTTACCAATTCTATACATAAAACATTATTTAATGACGACCAATTTATTGCTCGCCAAAACGCCACGCTCGCAGTGTAGCAGGTAGTAGTACATGCCGTTAGGTATCTGGCTTAGGTCATATTGCAGCATACCGCTATTTTGTAGGGCTTTTGCATCATAAGTTGACCACTCACGCTGTATAATTATGATTAGCTGTTTCGTTGTCAGGTATATGGTAGCTCATATCAACGCTATTTGCAGCAGGATTAGGCATTACTTTCAAATAGTTATCGCCTACGTTGTTATTTGTCATTTTAAAGGCAATGCTACCCAAGTTGTTAGTGCCAATAAAAGTAGCTGCTGCATCGGGCAAAAGGGGCAAGGGTATTTCGAACTCCTCGCCGTAGAGCATGTATAACAAGGCGTGCGCCTCAAAAGCGGCGCGGCTACCGCTGTGGGCTATTTGGCGTACAGTAACTTCTTCTGCTGCTGTTAGCTGCATATAGGTTCTGCCCGATTGCTGCACTTGCCAATACAATTGGTATAATTGTTTTAAGTAATAGGTATCTGTATCGCTGTCGGGTAGGTTGTTCATGGCATCGTTGTACTTGGCAGCATCGCCGCCCACTACATAGTAGGGCAACATGCGCAGGCGCGATTCTTCGGTCTGCAAATCGTCGAACAAGGCGGCTATGGTAGCAGAGTCTGCCCCTTCTTCCCAATAGCTTTGCAGCAGTTTAAATGCCTCGCGGTTGCGCTCCCATTCGTCCGAAATAATTTTTATTTGCCCAGGAGGTTTGGGTGGAGTACCGCCGCAGTTTTCCGCAACTGATGTTTGTGAAACGCAAATCTGCACATTGACATTCGTGCTTACATTTTGCGGTACGTAGGTAATGCCCCTGCATCGGGTCGGGCAAAGTAGGTGAAGTCGGGCACACTGGCATCGGCAAAAATATGGGGCAAGCCCCAAGCCGCATTATAGGGGACAAAACTATTGTCGGCGGGGTTTTGGATGTAAAGGCAACGTAGTTTGGCACAGGCCTGGTCGTCTAATGATCCTGGGTCGGGGGGTAGCACGGGTGTTGGGCTTGGTGGGTTGTAGGGTTGCACTAACAGGGCACTAAACCCAAATAGGTCGAAGTTGTTGCAAGTAATTTGAGTGCCGCCGTCAATTATATTTCCGTTGTCGCCAAAAGCCCATACATCTATCACATCAAACGTAAATCGGTTTAGTTTTACGAGGTTGGGTGTCTTGCGGTTGCTCAACAGTCCAATGCCTATGGTGCTTTGGTTTATTTCGTTGTGGCGCACATCAAAGAGGCAACCACGAAGCAATATGCCCAAATCGGTGAGCATACCTGATGTGAAGGTGCTGCGGGTATGGGGTTAATGCGGTTTTCGAGTATGCGCATGTTGGAGCCTGTTGCTTGTATGCCAATTCTACATTCGTTAAAGGTGCAATACGTAGTATTGAAAGTGTTCACTAAGGGGTCTAAAAACACGCCCAGCGACGAAACACCTACATTATTTTGGTCGAACATAAGCCATCTAAGGTTTATTTGATGCGAGGCAATACTGCAGATGCCATATTTTAGGTTGGCAAAGTTGGGTATGCCCACAGGTCTGATTAGCACAGTCAGGTTTTTGTAGCCCAATAGCTCGATGCCCACTTCGCTGCGCGACACATTGGCACTTGGTCGAAGGGATAAAGTTCGCCTGTAGAGGTAAAGGTGGTGTTTGTTACAGCGCATACAGATTCGCCGTTGGTATTGGTATTGACAAAGTTTCGCAGGTGAATACCTTGTAAGCAATTGGAAAAAGTTGTTTCCGAATTGGTCATGCACACACCGCCGTAGGTAGTGGGTATATCGTCGGTAATAGTCGTTAGATAGGCACCTGATACACTTGGCACTAATAACATAGGACTTAGGGGGTTTAGTGTGGCATAAGTCAAGTATGCAGGTCGTCCAAATCTATCAAGGGGCGTAAGCGAGCCTGCTATGCCAATAATGGCTTGCTCAATTTTGGTCTGGTTTTGGGCTATTACCTTAGCGTAGTTGCGCGTGGCTCCGCCCGGCGTATTGACGCGGGCAATACCCTGACCCGGACCTTTGTACGCGAATGCCCTGCCACATAGTTTGGCAAATGGGGTCGCCCCTGAATCGGCAGTCATCCAATATGAGATTACCTCCGGTTTGCGTATTGCAAAGCACTTGTACGCGCCCTTTGGGTCCGAATTCGAAATAAAGGTTATTCATGTTAATTTCTGAATTAAAATTAATATTCAAATCGCCATTTATTCGTATTGGGT
>JADJTE010000033.1 GCA_016711295.1 Sphingobacteriales bacterium
TTGAAAGCATTGCCATTTACGACATTTTTGGTCGAATAGTAAAGAACGGTACAAATGTAGCGCAAATCAATACACAAGATTTGCCGCATGGTATATATATAGTACGTGCTACCCTAAGCAATCATGAAACCATTACACAAAAAATAACAAAATGAAAAATATAGTATTGTTTTTGATGTCATTATTTGTATTTCCCTGCTGTAATAAGCCAGAACTTCCTTTATCGGGTACTTACCCTTGTTGTTTGCAAGCGGAGTTAGAGTTCCTGCTTAGTAAGCCCCCAACAACACCGAGAGCTAAACTGGAAAAATTTTATTATAAAAATCAATACGTTTTCATGACATCATCTCCATTGTATCAAATACCTGACTATCTTACTGATGTTTATAGCCAACACTGTGAAATAGTCTGTTCTTTTGGCGGAGTATTAGGACTTAGGTGTGAAGGTTGGGAAAATGCCGAGTTTATAGAAATAGTATGGGAAGATACGCGATAATTCGTTGTTTTTTAGCTATACTTGTTTAGTTGAGTCTGGTTCTTAAATTGATTAGTGTTGCGGCAATGATGCGTACTTCCCATACTAAACTATCGAAACGGCTTAACCCTCCGTAGCAAGAGAAGTTGAAGTTTGTAAGTGAAGCGGCTTAACCCTCCGCATCAAGTTAAGCGCGAAATGGCAAAGGGACAAGTGAAGCAGTTTAGTGCTTCGTAGCAAGTGAAATTGCTGCGCATCAAGGCGAAAACCACCGCCAACAATACACAGCCGTCCATAACCCGCATCGAGTGGCGCGGGGCGAAATTCGGGCGAATCTCCCGCGCGAAGGGCATACGGCGGCTGTGCGGGCGTTGGCGGCGATTATGCGAACTTTCCCAATCAGACGTGCAAAGCAGCTAAACCCTCCGTAGCAAGCGAACTCTGCGCACCAAGCTAAGCGCGAAATAGCAAAGGGACGGTTTAACCCTCCGTAGCAAGTGAGTTTTTCGCATCAAGTTAAGCGCGAAATAGCAAAGGGAAGTTGAGGTTTTCAAGTGAAACGGTTTGGCTCTTCGTAGCGAGTGAAATTTCTGCGCATCGAGTTAAGCGCGAAATAGCAAAGGGATCGGTTTAGTGCTTCGTAGCAAGTGAAATTGCTGCGCGCAAGTTAATCGCGGGATAGCAAAGGGACAATTGAAAGGGTTTAGTGCTTCGTAGCAAGCAAATTTCTACGCACCAAGTTAATCGCGAAATAGCAAAGGGACGGTTTAGTGCTTTAGCATGTGAAATTGCTGCGCATCAGGTTAAGCGTGAAATAAGGCGCAAAGAGACCCCTAAAAAAGTAGACAAAATCAGAAATCTACTATCTTGTGGCGGTTTAGCCCTCCGTAGCAGGTGAAATTGCCGCGTCAAAGGCGAAAACCACCGCCAACAATACACAGCCGTCCATAACCCGCACTAGGGGGCGCGGGGCGAAATTCGGGCAAAATCTCCCGCGCGAAGGATATACGGCGGCTGTGCGGACGTTGGCGGCGATTATGCGAACTTTCCCAATCAGACGCGCGTAAAATAGGGGAAGGAAACGCAAAACGGCAGCCGGCGGGGGCTTAACTCTGAACACCCCTCCGTTTTGGAAAAATAGTAGGCGCAGACACCGCCAAACGAAGCGTCAAGAGTGGGCGAAAATTGTATGAAAAAATTATTGTTCCTTGGTGCTTTCATAGCTTTGAGCACAATTTCTCTTAAAACATCTGCCCAATCGCAGAGCATACTTGATAGCCTTTACTGCTTTCGCCCCGCCAAGCAGGAGTGCGAACAATTAGACTTGCGCACAGTTGCGTGGTTAGATATGAAAGTTTCGCAAAATGTTATCTTGAAATAACAAGAACTGACCTACTCCCAAACACCGATTTAGAAATCTTTAAAAATGGTGTTTACTTAAAAACAGTAAATACGGATCAGGAAACCTCTTTTTTACTGGAAAATTTGCCCTTAAATGCGAACTATGCTATTAAATATGCAAATAGTTGCGGCGAAGAAACCATTTTAACCAATTTTTATACTGGCAAGAACCATAGCATGGAAGGGCTAACTATCTCTCATCAACTATTTGATGTTATGGAGGAATTTACAAAAATGGAAATTTTTAGCCTTTCGGAATATTTGGAGAGTGAAAGCAAACTAAACTATTATGAGAAATTAAGTTTTTGGCAAGATATTGCATTCAAAGATGCCTCTTTTTCCGACAACTTACCTTTTGGTGAGTATCCGCAACCCGATATGGCAGCTAGTTCAGGTAGTGATTGCAAATGTATGTTGCTGCTAACCCTGCCAAGTTTCTCATAGGCATAAAAAATCCTTTAGAGTCCGTCATTTCTCTACTCCTGACGGGTTTGTTCCAGTGTATAGTGGATCAATAGAAGGTGGAGACACTCATTGATTTTGTTACACAAAATTGGACCGACGATCCGGACAAAGGTGGTTTCAGCCATATTCTGCAAGGTAGAGGTGCTGCAAGACGGCAGTATAATTTTGCAATGGGGCGGAAATTGCACACTCGCTTAACGGAATTAAGCGTGGGGGGGGATGATGACCAATCAACCTTTTATTCCCAAATCAGTATTATGTGGTTTTGTTTCGGCAATTTGTTTCACTTTGCTGATTGTGGTTGCAAAAAAGATATCAACTATACTGCCAAGTACAATACGCGACTCAATACTAAGATGGAACTGCCCTCTTGTTTTTGGTGTGGCTCTAAAAAAGGCATGAGCAAAGCCGAAGATTGGAGTGTGCTAACACTTACAACCCAAACAGGCGATATGTCTGTGCTTGCAGCTGGCAGGGGCGTGGTTGATTCTGAATGCGAGCAAGTTTGGAACGCCGATTTTTTCAAACAAGTGGTCGATATTGCTGCCGACGTAGCGGTTGCTCTGGTGGGCGGAAGCAGTGGCACTGATTGGGCAAGCCAAATACCCGACATAGCTGACGGCATTAATGGTCTATTAGAAACCCCTATCCAAAATGTGACAGGTTGTAGTAACAAAGACGTAAGTGCCGCTCTGATTGACAAAAAAGGGATCATCAGTCTGACTCCCAATTTAGGGCATTATTTAACCCTCTACTCAATGGGCAATACGCACGTTCAAGGCACTACGAGTTGGGAAGGAAATAGCTATATACGTAGTGATTTTAATTTGGCAGTAGCCGTACCTTGGGGATATGTAGGCGACCAATCCGAAGATTGCTGCTCACACGGCTTGAGTTCTTGGGTCATTGCCAATGTTCCGCCATTAACGCTAGATATCACAAGTCCGCCGGTCACAATAGCCAACGACTCTCCTGCTAATATAGAAGCACTAAAAGATGACATCGAAACTTGGCTTACACTGCATTTGCTCGGTTATAACAACACGGAATATGGGGCATTGATTAAATTGTCATGTGGATATAGCAATAAATGGGAAAACAACGATGCCCTTAACCTGAATATTAATGATGCGCCTCTACCTTATCAAGTTTTTGATATGATGGGTAAAAGTGTAGCAAGCGGCACGTCGCTCCTTGCTGACATGCACACCCATGAATTTATGAACAATTTGGCTTTGCCCAAGGGTATCTACCTCATCCGTTTTGTTGTAAATGACAAACCACAAGCAATTAAAATCGTAAAACCTTAAAGCCATGAAAAACAGCCTATTTTTTTTATTATTGGCAATGCTATTTTGTCGCTGTAAAGACCAAGTTATTGACCCATGTGAAAATATATATTGTAATGGCGGTTCGGTATGTAACCCTAATACGAGCAAATGCGAATGTCCCGAAGGAACGTTTTTTGTAGATGTTTTATGCGTGAATAAAGAACCTGGTATGTATTTTCCTGTTGCCCAGAATGCCGAATGCTTTTGCTTTTATGAAATATCGGCGATTTGGGTAGCTGAAAACCTTAATTCGTTACAATTTCACATATATAGCCCGCAAGACGGTCGTAGCCATTCTTATAATATTGATGGTTTTCAGCTCAATGCCAATTCGGATACAACAAGCCAATGGACTTATTTAGACCGATTTGTGTCAGGTTACTGGCCATTAACCTGTAAGTTGGGGGAAACTTTTGTTGATGCCCATGCTTATATTAACATTAGCGAAGATACTATCCGAATCAAAACCGATTTTGTCCCGTTTATAGCAGACGATTGGCTACACCAGCAAGAGTACCCTGTACTTGAAACTTGTGAGTTGGTTTTTGTGAAATAAAACCTGCCGCCAACGCACACGCAGGGTATAGCCTTGGCGTAGGCGTTGGCGGCGATTATGCGAACTTTCCCAATCAGACGCGCAAAGCAGCGAAACCCTCCGTAGCAAGTGAATTTGCTGCACATCAAGTTAAGCACGAAATGGCAAAGGGACGGTTTAACCCTCCGTAGCGAGTGAAATTTCTGCGCATCAAGTTAAGCGCGAAATAGCAAAGGGATTTGAAACTTTCAAGGGAAATGGTTTAGTGCTTCGTAGCAAGTGAATTTTTGGGCATCAAGGCGAAAACCGCCGCCAACAATACGCATTAGTGCTTCGTAGCAAGTGAAATTGCCGCGCATCAAGTTAAGCGCGAAATAGCAAAGGGACGGTTTAGTGCTTCGTAGCAAGCAAATTTCTACGCACCAAGTTAAGCGCGAAATAGAAAAGGGACGGTTTAGCCCTTCGTAGCAAACAAATTTCTACGCATCAAGTTAAGCGCGGGATAGCAAAGGGACGGTTTAGTGCTTCGTAGCAAGTGAACTTTGCGCATCAAGCTAAGCGCGAGATAGCAAAGGGAAGTTGAGGTTTTCAAGTGAAACGGTTTAGTGCCTCGTAGCAAGTGAAATTGCTGCGCACCAAGTTAATCGCGGGATAGCAAAGGGACAATTGAAAGGGTTTAGTGCTTCGTAGCAAGCAAATTTCTACGCACCAAGTTAATCGCGAAATAGCAAAGGGACGGTTTAGTGCTTTGTAGCATGTGAAATTGCTGCGCATCAAGTTGAGTGAAATAAGGCGCAAGAGATAAATACATCGCCACTTTAAAAAAAAGTAATGAAAATATATACAAATATCAAATGAAATCTACTATCTTGTGGCGGTTTAACCCTCCGTAGCAGGTGAAATTGCTGCGCATCAAGGCGAAAACCACCGCCAACAATACACAGCCGTCCATAACCCGCACTAAGGGGCGCGGGCGAAATTCGGGCAAAATCTCCCGCGCGAGGATATACGGCGGCTGTGCGGACGTTGGCGGCAATTATGCGAACTTTCCCAATCAGACGCGCAAAGCAGCGAAACCCTCCGTAGCAAGTGAACCCTGCGCATCAAGTTAAGCGCGAAATAGCAAAGGGACGGTTTAGTGCTTCGTAGCGAGTGAACTTTCTCATCAAGTTAAGCGCGAAATAGCAAAGGGAAGTTGAGGTTTTCAAGTGAAACGGTTTGACTCTTCGTAGCAAGTGAAATTGCTGCGCATCAAGTTAAGCGCGAGATAGCAAAGGAAGTTTAGGTTTTCAAGTGAAGCGGCTTAACTCTTCGTAGCAAGTGAAACTGCTGCGCACCAAGTTAAGCGCGAAATAGCGAAGGGACGGTTTAGTGCTTCGTAGCAAGTGAACCTTTGCACATCAAGTTAAGCGCGAAATAGCAAAGGGACGGTTTAGTGCTTCGTAGCAAGTGAACCTTTGCACATCAAGTTAAGCGCGAAATAGCAAAGGGACGGTTTAGTGCTTCGTAGCAAGTGAAATTGCCGCGTATCAAGTTGAAAACCACCGCCAACAATACACAGCCGTCCATAACCCGCATCGGTGGCGCGGGGCGAAATTCGGGCGAACCTCCCGCGCGAAGGACATACGGCGGCTGTGCGGGCGTTGGCGGCGATTATGCGAACTTTCCCAATCAGACGCGCGTAAAATAGGGAAAGGAAACACAGAACGGCAGCCGGCGGGGATTTCATCAGGAGCGAACCGCCTTTGAATATACGAACTTGGCACAGGTAGCCGAAAATGGATTTGAGAGTAGGCAAAATTTAATTATTTTTCAGGTATGAAACGAATATTCTTTTTTTGTATTTTGACTCTTGGGGGCTTAATCTCTCTCAAAACATTTGCCCAATCTGAAAATGTAGCTGATAGCTTGTATTATTTGCAATCCACAGAATCAGACAGTGATTCGTCATTGGTTGAGTATCCTTTTGCGGCATACCAAGAGCAATATTGTTCCCAACTGAATATCACTGCAAGAGCGGTTGTTCGCTATGAAAGTTCGGCAGTCTGTTATCTTGAATTACAGGACTATCCGATTTGCTTGGTAGTACCTTGCTCGTGCTTTCCGACAACGAAATCTATAAAGCCATAACAGCTAAGGGCGAGCGCGATTTTCTGCTCGAAAATTTACCGCTAAACCGCAATTTTATCGTACAGTATGCCGATGGTTGCGGGCGAACTACCAACTTGACCTCGTTCACTACCTTAGCCGAGAATCAGTTAGAAGGCATTGTAGTATCTCCCAAATTGATGACAATGATGGGCGATTATTACCAAACAATGGTATTTACCCTGCCCGAATATTTAGAAAGCGAAAGTACCCTGAGCTACTACGAGAAACTGAGTTTTTGGCAAGATATAGCCTTTAATGACCAGCCCTTTGCCGATAATTTGAGCTATGGCGAATTTCCCATAGAAAATGCGTCTATTAACAGCAGCGGTAGTGAATGCAATTGCCGCCTATTATTGACACGCCCAGCATTTGCTCCCGGTTATGAGAATAACATCGAACCCGCGGCATCTATCCCTGTTCCAACAGGCGATGTAGCTGTGTATAGCGGGCATATCTCAACTAACGGTTGGTCCGAGGAAGAGAATTGGGTAGAAGATAATCCCGACAAGGGAAAATTTTACCGTTCTTTGGGCAATAAAGGAGCGGCGCGGAGGCAGGTCAATTGGGCAAAGGGCAGAAAAATACATACCAGAATATCAGATTTAAACACATCAGCATCTGATATTAATTATTCCCAAATTCAAATTTTGTGGTATTGCTTTGAAGGTTTTTTTCATTTTACCGATTGTGGCTGCCGAAAAACGGTCGATTACAAAGCTAAATACAATACGCATATGCGGTCGCAAATGGCTTTGCCCTCTTGTTTTTTGTGTGGGTCTAAAAAAGGGCGCAGCAAAGCGGAGGATTTGGCAGTCTTGACCTTGTCCGACCAAACGGGAATGGTCACTGTTTTAGATGCAGGACAAGGCACAGTAGGGTCGGAGTGTGAGCAAACTTGGAATGTCGATTTTTTTCTCAACCTGGTAGATGTAGCTGCTGCCATTGCTACACCTATTTTGAGTGGTGGCTCAACGACTAATTGGGGCGATGCAGTAGATGAGATAGCGAGCAGTTTGCAGACATTAATCAGTACGCCAGTGCAAAATATAACCAGTTGTAGTTCTAAGGACGAGTTGGCAACGCTTATTCACCAAAATTCTCAATTTACGATGGGTGCTAATGTCATTACATATCTAACTCTTTTTCGATGGGCAACACTACTGTTCAGGGTGCTACGAGTTGGGAGGGCGAAACGTCTATTTCAAGCGAATTTAGTTTAGCTGTGGGTATTTCGCCAGTGTCTAATGGCGACCAGCCCAAGTACTGCTGTTCTCATGGTTTGAGTTCTTGGATAGTAGCTAATTTTGAAACAATTACCTTGCCTCCCATGCCTCCTTTTATCCCCAATAGTATAACGGTATCCGACCCCTACCCATCGCCTACAAATATGGAGGCATTGTTAAGTCCGATAGAGGGTTTTTTCGATGCCTTACTGCTGGGGTTTAATGGCGAACAATACGGTGCTTTGTTGCGCCCTTGGTGCGAAACGGGCAATAAATGGGCTATTAACAGCAATATAGCTACAAATGAGGTGGTTGCCTATACGATTTTTGACCTAGTAGGACGTGCCGTGTACCACGGCACAGCCCTACCCAGCGAAATGCGACAAGCCCAATTTTTACGCGAAAAACTACCTCAAAAGGGGGTTTATGTCGTAAGTTTTAATATCGATAATAAACCTTATTCTTTTAAACTCATCAACCCCTAATGCCATGAAAGCTTTTTTGCCCTTACTGCTATTGGCATTGCTCTGTTGCCGATGCAAAAACGACGAGCCTATCGAGTCTTGCAACCCACATTGCCTAATGGGCTTTGTGTGCGACCCCGAAACAGGAGAGTGCATTTGCCCCGAAGGAAATATCTTGTATCGAGGGGGATGCGTACCAATAAAAGATTACATGTACCTGCCTGCACCAGACAATCCCAATTCGGATTGTTTTAAATATATAACGGCGATGTGGGTAGATACCTCATCGGGATTCAGTACCTTATTGCGGTTTAAGGAGGACACTCCTTATGGTCAATCCTATGATTTCAATTTTTTCCCATTAACCACTAACCCCGATACAACATCGGAGTGGGCGTATCTGCAAAAATTTGTAGCTGATACAAAAGCCTTGCCTTGTTTGTTAGATAGTAACCAAGTGAACAGCTCATATTTATGTCAATTTCGATGAGAGTATTATTCGTATGAAGGTAGAAATTGTACCTTTTATTGCTACCGACATTATACATTTGTTAGAATATCCCGTTTTAGAGAGCTATGAGTTGGTGTATTTGCGTTATACGCCTTAGTTGTTCTTTTCAATTTGCGCCATACCATTGAAAATGGTACAGCAACCGTTGCCAACCGTACCTACTCGCAGAACGAAACATTGGCGGGTGGGTACGAGATTGAGCGGACATTAAAAGCAATACGACTTAGCTGTAAAACGTTAAAAGGCAAAAATCAAAGGATGCAAGGCAACTTTATTGTAGCAATAGAAAGGCGAAAACCACCGCCAACAATACACAGCCGTCCATAACCCGCATCGAGGGGCGCGGGGCGAAATTCGGGCAAAATCTCACGCGCGAAGGCATACGGCGGCTGTGCGGGCGTTGGCGGCGATTATGCGAACTTTCCCAATCAGACGCACAAAGCGGCGAAGCTCTCCGTAGCAAGTGAAATTGCTGCGCATCAAGTTAAGCGCGGGATAGCAAAGGGACGGTTTAACTATTCGTAGCAAGTGAACTTTGCGCATCAAGTTAAGCGCGAAATAGCAAAGGAATTTGAAACTTTCAAGTGAAACGGTTTAGTGCTTCGTAGCAAGTGAATTTTTGGGTATCAAGGCGAAAACCGCCGCCAACAATACGCATTAGTGCTTCGTAGCAAGTGAAATTGCTGCGCACCAAGTTAATCGCGGGATAGCAAAGGGACAATTGAAAGGGTTTAGTGCTTCGTAGCAAGCAAATTTCTGCGCATCAAGTTAAGCGCGAAATAGCAAAGGGACGGTTTAGTGCTTCGTAGCAAGCAAATTTCTGCGCATCAAGTTAAGCGCGAAATAGCAGAGGGACGGTTTAGTGCTTCGTAGCAAGCAAATTTCTGCGCATCAAGTTAAGCGCGAAATAGCAAAGGGACGGTTTAACCCTCCGTAGCAAGTGAACTTTTGCGCATCAAGTTAAGCGCGAAATAGCAAAGGGATTTGAAGTTTGCGAGTGAAGCGGGTTTAACTCTTCGTAGCAAGTGAAATTTCTGCGTATCAAGGCGAAAACCACCGCCAACAATACACAGCCGTCCATAACCCGCATCGGTGGCGCGGGGCGAAATTCGGGCAAAATCTCACGCACGAAGGCATACGGCGGGCTGTGCAGACGTTGGCGGCGATTATGCGAACTTTTCTAATCAGACGAGCAAAGCAGCTAAACCCTCCGTAGCAAGTGAAATTTCTGCGCACCAAGTTAAGCGCGAAATAGCAGAGGGAAGTTGGAATTTTCAAGTGAAATGGTTTAGTGCTTCGTAGCAAGTGAAATTGCCGAATATCAAGTTAAGCGCGAAATAGCAAAGGGACGGTTTAGTGCTTCGTAGCAAGTGAAATTGCTGCGCATCAAGTTAAGCGCGAAATAGCAAAGGGATAAGTGAAGCGGGTTTAACTCTCCGTAGCAAGTGAAATTAAAAAAAGTAACGAAGGCATATACAAATATCAAATGGAATCTGCTATCTTGTGGCGGTTTAGCCCTCCGTAGCAAGCAAATTTCTGCGCATCAAGGCGAAAACCACCGCCAACGATACACAGCCGTCCATAACCCGCATCGGTGGCGCGGGGCGAAATTCGGGCAAAATCTCACGCACGAAGGCATACGGCGGCTGTGCAGACGTTGGCGGCGATTATGCGAACTTTTCTAATCAGACGAGCAAAGCAGCTAAACCCTCCGTAGCAAGTGAAATTTCTGCGCACCAAGTTAAGCGCGAAATAGCAGAGGGAAGTTGGAATTTTCAAGTGAAATGGTTTAGTGCTTCGTAGCAAGTGAAATTGCCGAATATCAAGTTAAGCGCGAAATAGCAAAGGGACGGTTTAGTGCTTCGTAGCAAGTGAAATTGCTGTGCATCAGGTTGAGCGCGAAATAGCGAAGGTAAGTTGAAACTTTCAAGCGAAGCGGTTTAGTGCTTCATAGCAAGAGAAATTGCTGCGCATCAAGTTAAGCGCGAAATAGCAAAGGGACAAGTGAAATTTCTGCGCACCAAGTTAAGCGCGAAATAGCAAAGGGACGGTTTAGTGCTTCGTAGCAAGTGAATTTTTGGGCATCAAGGCGAAAACCACCGCCAACAATACACAGCCGTCCATAACTCGCATCGAGGGGCGTCCGTGAGATTCAGGCGAATCTCCCGCGCGAAGGACATACGGCGGCTGTGCTGTCGTTGGCGGCAATTATGCGAACTTTCCCAATCAGACGCGCAAAGCAGCGAAACCCTCCGTAGCAAGTGAACCCTGCGCATCAAGTTAAGCGCGAAATAGCAAAGGGACGGTTTAGTGCTTCGTAGCGAGTGAACTTTTTCTCATCAAGTTAAGCGCGAAATAGCAAAGGGAAGTTGAGGTTTTCAAGTGAAACGGTTTGACTCTTCGTAGCAAGTGAAATTGCTGCGCATCAAGTTAAGCGCGAGATAGCAAAGGAAGTTTAGGTTTTTCAAGTGAAGCGGCTTAACTCTTCGTAGCAAGTGAAACTGCTGCGCACCAAGTTAAGCGCGAAATAGCGAAGGGACGGTTTAGTGCTTCGTAGCAAGTGAACCTTTGCACATCAAGTTAAGCGCGAAATAGCAAAGGGACGGTTTAGTGCTTCGTAGCAAGGGTGAACCTTTGCACATCAAGTTAAGCGCGAAATAGCAAAGGGACGGTTTAGTGCTTCGTAGCAAGTGAAATTGCCGCGTATCAAGTTGAAAACCACCGCCAACAATACACAGCCGTCCATAACCCGCATCGGTGGCGCGGGGCGAAATTCGGGCGAACCTCCCGCGCGAAGGACATACGGCGGCTGTGCGGGCGTTGGCGGCGATTATGCGAAACAAGTGTACATAGTTTCGGGTAGTGCTAGCCAGCGGTGGGCTAACCCAAAACACCACTTGAAAAAAGGAGTAGGGATTAAACTTAAACCTCTTTTGAAATGAAACACGTTATTTGTTTCTTTGCTTTTACCTTGTTCACAATAAAGCTATTTGCACAAGGAGACCCATTTCTCGATTTTCACGCAACTACCTTAGCACTATGTGACGAGTCGCTTCATGTTTATTTAGATTTCAACACCAATCCCTATTGGAACGACCACGTACAAGTACATAGCCCTATTAGCAGTCTTGCCGTTTATCCAAGTAACGACCCGACTAAAAGGCGCACTTTAAGAAATGTTCGCGAAGTTGAATTTTGATTTAACGGCTATTCATGATGAAATACCATTTACAGTATTGGCACTTGATGCAAACAACAGTATCCTATTTACACGCGAAATTAAGGTAAGCACCAAAAAAACACAAGGTATTGTCGATGTTTCTGAAAAACTAAACCAATATCTCGACGGTTTTTCAGGGTCGCATAGTTCTATCATCACCTATTTTTGCAATTTGCCCATTAGCGGTGTGCAATTACTTGCCTTTTTTCAGGATTTTTTGCACCTATCGCCTAAACAGATATGCGACATGATAGACCTGCACAACCACGTAATAGGAACGCCGTTCGAAAATTGGGATTTGTTAAATAACGTTGATGTTGCTACAACTACCCTTACATGCGACCTCTTAGATGCCTATTTAGAAAACCTTTTAAGCAGTAGTGGCGGCGGCGAACCTGCTGGCGGAGGCACTAATTGTGCTTGCAACCTCATACGCACCAATTCAAGTGCTTTAAATGCAAATGCAGGGCAAGTCTCTCAACCAACAGACAGTTGCAAACTATATTTACCGTATATTGATGCCCATAACTATGACCCTGATGGTGCCGACAACGATGACGATTTGATATTTTCGTATGGCAGATTGGGAGCGGCTAAGGCGGGTGCGGTCGAACTGTTTTATGACGGTTCGGATGATTCGCCCGATTGGAGCGCGAACATGGCAGAAGGTTGGAGTACGCTGCGTTTTAGGTCTATCTGTGTCGACCCTAATACGCTTGACCCCGACCTTAGCAACTGTTCTTCTTGCCGCAAAAAGGTGGAGGTAGAATACGGCTACCACTCCAACATTGAGTTATTTGCCCAAAAAATGGCTTGTGTCCTGTGTCCCGAAAAAGCTGAAGTAACCATTGAAGATTGGGCAATGCTGGTGATGCAACACAACAATAATACTCAAATTGTGCGTAAAGCAGCCAAAAGCCACCAAGCCGTTTGCGGCTTCGATACGACCGATGCCACGATACAAACCGTTTTGACCGATTTGCCCAGCGTTATCAATGCGGTGAGCAATGCTATTAGCCAGTTTAGTGTTACCAACGTCATTACTGCTGCTACCGAAGTGGTTTCGTTTTTCGAAAACTCTATTCTCGAAGATGCTTGCGGTGCTTATGTCATAGAACAATACACTTTAATGGCAGGCGATACAATAGTTTACCTCAATCCGGGCGAGCAACTCATACTTACCCTGATTTCGAATGCCAAATTTGGCGGAAAAATTATCAATCACGGCGTTGCACGAGGTAAGCTGAACTCCGATTTTCGCTTGGCGGGAGTGCTAAACACCTTAGCAGACGAAACAGGCACAGTACCCGCATACTGCGATTGCGAAAAAATAGCCTCCTATGTTGTAGGTGCCTTAGACCCATTCGAACCTTCGACAGACTTCACAGTTGATGAACCTGATAACGAACAAACCGATTGGACGACTATATTCGAAAACGCGCCCATAGGTGGTTTGTATACCATGCAGCAATTGGTTGGCTCTTTTATTGGAGTAGCAGGTTATTGGGGGCGATGCAATTCAGTTGAATGGCTGTTGCGATGTCGTTATTCCATGCCATTCCGATTGTGTATTTTGCGAGGCTGCGACGGCGATGCTAGAAGTTGGCAAAATGCCCAACAGTAGTTCTATGCCATCATCGGGTTTTAAACTTCAAGATTTGCCCAAAAATATGCAATTGGCAACAGTAGATGATAAAACCAATACGCCTTTGGTGCAAACCATAGCAAAGCCCGAAGCAGATAAGTTGCAAAATGTTTCAATGGTCCATGTTTTTCCAAACCCAATTGACGATAAGCAATCGCTGACCATAGCATTAGACAAAGGTTTTTCAATAGCACAGACACAATTGTTTGATATGAGCGGCAGACTAATCCAAGCCGATATATCGTATAATGACAGTACTGCAACCATACATACGCATGGCTTAGAAAATGGCATTTATCTATTATATCTGAAAGATATGCAAGCTAATGTTCACTTCAAACAAATCATTAAACAATAAAACTATGAAAAAGTACTATTTTTTTATTGCTTGCAGTATTGCTATTTTCTTACTGCAAGATAGATTGTTCAGAACGAACAGCCTACCACCCCCGACTGTGGTTGCCCACCAGGACAATCAACGCTCGATGACGACTGTTTTTATTCCACGGGTAAGGTTCTTTATTATGGTTTGGCAAATTTTTATTGTATTCCCGACTCAATTAAGAGGTATTGATACCGTTGGAAACAAGTAACAGCGTATATTACAGAAAATGTCGGCGTTAGTATATCTGGACTTTCCTCCTATAATAGCGGTGACAAGGCTATAACTTCTAGATCATGCGATGTAAGCGGCACACAGGCTGTTACCCTTGCCCAATTTAACGATAACTCGTTTAGTAGTTTCATCTGGAGTTAGTCATTGATTTGTACTTGAAGCCGTCTATTCATTACGAGCACCCGTTTTAGACAGCACGCAGATTGTAGTCAAAAGGCGTTAAGCGGGTATAAACCTATCATTGAGGTAAAATAATTAAGTTTTGCCTCAATGAGTAGGTTATAGCATAAGGTTTTTGATGCCCAAGGAATTCTTGTAAAGCATCTGCCAACAACATATAGCCGTCCATCGGCTTCGTTGGAATTTTGTTTATAAAGATATATTTACTAATCCATTTTTACAGGACATACGGCGGCTGTGCGGACGTTGGCGGCGATTATGCGAACTTTCCATACTAAACCAACGAAGCCGTTCAAATCTCCGTAGCAAGTGAATTTTTGCGCATCAAGTTAAGCGCAAGATAGCAAAGGGAAGTTGAAATTTGTGAGTGAAACGGTTTAGTGCTTCGTAGCAAGTGAAATTGCCGCGCATCAAGTTAAGCGCGAAATAGCGAAGGTAAGTTGAAGTTTGCGAGTGAAGCGGTTTGGCTCTTCGTAGCGAGTGAAATTGCCGCGCATCAAGTTAAGCGCGAGATAGCAAAGGAAGTTGAAACTTTCAGTGAAGCGGTTTAGTGCTTCGTAGCAAGTGAATTTTTGGGCATCAAGTTAAGCGCGAAATAGCAGAGGAAGTTGAAACTTTCAAGTGAAACCGTTTAGTGCTTCGTAGCAAGCAAAATTTCGCGCATCAAGTTAAGCGCGAAATAGCAGAGGGACGGCTTAGCTCTTCGTAGCAAGTGAACTTTGCGCATCAAGTTAAGCGCAAGATAGCAAAGGGATTTGAAGTTTGCAAGTGAAACGGTTTAGTGCTTCGTAGCAAGTGAATTTTTGGGCGTCAGTTAAGCGCGAAATAGCAAAGGGACGGTTTAGTGATTCGTAGCAAGTGAAATTGCCGCGCATCAGTTACACAAAATAGCGAAGGAAGCTGAAACTTTCAAGTGAAGGGGTTTAGCTCTTCGTAGCGAGTGAAATTACTGCGCATCAGGTTAAGCGCGAAATAGCAAAGGGACGGTTTAGTGCTTCGTAGCAGTGAAATTGCTGCGCAGGTTAAGCGCGAAATAGCAAAGGGACGGCTTAATGCTTCGTAGCAAGTGAAATTTCTGCTCATCAGGTTAGCACGGATAGCAAAGGGACGGTTTAGTGCTTCGTAGCAAGTGAAATTTCTGCGCACGGTTAAGCGCGGGATATTAAGCGCGAAATAGCAAAGGGACGGCTTAATGCTTCGTAGCAAGTGAAATTTCTGCGCATCAAGTTAAGCACGAGATAGCAAAGGGACGGTTTAGTGCTTCGTAGCAAGTGAAATTTCTGCGCATCAAGTTAAGCGCGGAATAGCAAAGGGACGGTTTAACTATTCGTAGCAGTGAACTTTGCGCATCAAGTTAAGCGCGAAATAGCAAAGGAATTTGAAACTTCGCGAAACGGTTTAGTGCTTCGTAGCAAGTGAATTTTTGGGTATCAAGGCGAAAACCGCCGCCAACAATACGCATTAGTGCTTCGTAGCAGTGAAATTGCCGCGCATCAAGTTAAGCGCGAAATAGCAAAGGGACGGTTTATTCTTTCGTAGAAGTGAAACTGCTGCGCATCAAGTTAAGCGCGAAATAGCAGAGAGGCAAGTGAAACGGTTTAGTGCTTCGTAGCAAGTGAATTTTTGAGTATCAAGGCAAAACCACCGCCAACAATACACAGCCGTCCATAACCCGATCAAGGGCGCGGGGGCGAAATTCGGGCAAAATCACGCACGAAGGCATACGGCGGCTGTGCGGGCGTTGGCGGCGATTATGCGAACTTTCCATACTGAACCGGCGGAAACGGTTTAGCCTCCGTAGCAAGTGAAATTTCTGCGCACCAAGTTAAGCGCGAAATAGCAAAGGGATTTGAAATTTGCGAGTGAAGCGGTTTAGTGCTTCGTAGCAAGTGAAATTGCTGCGCATCAAGGCAAAACCACCGCCAACAATACACAGCCGTCCATAACCCGCATCGGTGGCGCGGGGCGCGAAATTCGGGCAAAATCTCACGCGCGAAGGCATACGGCGGCTGTGCGGGCGTTGGCGGCGATTATGCGAAACAAGTGTACATAGTTTCGGAAAAACGCTAGCCATCGGTGGGCTAACCCAAAACACCACTTGAAAGAAAGGAGTAGGGATTAATTTCAAACTTATTTTCAATTGCGAAAAGTTATTTTCGTTTTATTCTCACTATTCCTTTATGTCGCTACAAATGCACAATCGCTTCCTTTTTGTGGATCAGATGAATTGGAAAGACTTATAATCGAGCAAGATCCATCTTATTTAGCTCGTAAAGCAAGTAATGAAGCGCATTTGCAACGCTATATTGCTAATCACAAAGGACAAGAACGGGAGTCCATTACTATTCCTGTAGTATTTATGTAGTCCACAGCAACGAAGCCATTGTCAACAGCATCACCTCTGCTGTTCTTCAATCACAAATAGATATACTAAACCGTGATTTTCTAGACAAAACTATGATGTAAACTACCTACCCTCAGCCTTTTTAGCCCGTTCCGTGGATACAGAAATACGATTTTGTTTGGCACGGCAAACACCAGATGGAGCAGCTAGCACGGGTATAGTTCGTAAGTTTGGGTCTAGCGCAGATGCCTATTATATATAATGGGAAACGATACTGATGATGGTAAGAGTGTTAAAGGTAGCGTAAAAGGCTCGCCCGCATGGGACAACACTTTCGTTACCTAAATATATGGATTTGTGATATAAGGGATAGTGATTTGACTGATGATATTTTGGGTTTTGCTTACCGCCCCAACCAAATTCCTGCTGTGCCACTTGGGTTGATGGTGTTGTGCTAGACTATCGCCATACAGGGCTTAGTACGGTCAATCCTTCACAAAGCTAAAAGTTGAAAGAAACATGGGACGCACTTTAACGCACGAAGTAGGGCATTACTTGGATTTACTACACCTTTGGGGAGATTTAAACCAGATTGGGGATAATTTATGTTCCGATGATGATTTTTGCTTAGACACTCCCATTCAGAAAAACCCCAATTACGGAGTACCCAGTTTTCCCACTCTTTCTTCCTGTCCAGGGGAAGATGCCTTTATCGAACCTATGTTTAGGAATTATATGGATTACCCAGACGACAAAGTGCTGATAGCTTTACAAGCTACCAAAAAGAAAGAATGCACGCCGCAATAGACCTATATAGACCAGGGTTAAAAACATCACAAGGTTGCACTTTCGGAACAAGTGCGCGAGGCTGCTCTGTTTTAAGCGAACAATTGGGGATTTATGCCGAAACAGTGCAAAATAATGCGGCGGTTGTTCATTGGGTAAAAAGCAAATCTTCCACTTATGAAGTTTGGTATAAAGCACAGTCTTCAAGTAATTGGACAGTTGCAAGTAGCCCAACAGATAATAAATACACTATATCAGGCATTTCTGCCGCTGAACCTTACCAAGTCAAAGTAAAACATTTTATCTGCCCAACTTATTCTCCTTTTACAAGCACTATTAGTGTGCAAGCTACTGCTATACAAAATACATCAATTCCCTGCTCCACCAGATGCTTCAAACAACAGTACAAGCCCAACCCTTATTGCACTAAATACAGGTGGTAATGCTACAATTAACCAAACAATAAACACAAGTACTGATATTGATTGGTATACAGTTACTACTACAAATGCAAAACCAAATATAAAAATAACCTTAACCAACCTGCCCCACGACTATGATATGCGTGTATTTAAGAATGGAGCAACAAGCCCTATTGACGACCCAGATACCCCCACTAAACCCGCTTGTAATGCCCGAAATAACCAAGCATAATACAACGGGTCAAGCTTACCTATACTATACAGATAAAAGGGTTTCTATCCCGAAGATTTCACGCCCAACTATATGTATCAATTAAAAGTAGAAACAAGTGGTACTCCATTTGCTAAAACTGACCAACAAGAATATATACAGAACACAGAAAATCCCACTTTGTTGTTGTACCCTAATCCAACAAATGGATATTTAAATATCTCATTCTGACACAAAAGAAAATGAAATAGCGCAAATACAAATAATTAATCTATTAGGCGAAATGGCGTATATGCCACTCAAATAGACACCGAAATAGGAGAAATTTATTTACTATTGACCTTTCCGAACTACGCAAGGGGCTTTATTGGGTGAAATTAGCATCGCCAAGTCCATTCGACACTTTCAAAACTAATTATCAAACAATAATAACATATTTATTTGTAAAAAACACTATATCGACTTTGAGTTCTGCTAATATTATCTAAAAAAACAGTAGATTTTAGGTAAAAATGCTATATTTCCAAGCGAGGATAGTTGTTTCAACCCATCCATCATCAGATGAAAAATATCCTATTATCCCTCCTACTTTTTTGCCTTTTTCCTTTGTTTGATGGCAAAACATCCGTATCTACAACTCCAAAATACGACAAAATTGTTTTTTCAAGTTCTTGCATATGGGTAGGAGTAGAATACCCAATGGACAGGATTTCCAAAAACATCATACTTAAT
>JADJTE010000034.1 GCA_016711295.1 Sphingobacteriales bacterium
CAAGTAACGACCCGACTAAAAGGCGCACTTTAAGAAATGTTCGCGAAGTTGAATTTTGATTTAACGGCTATTCGTGATGAAATACCATTTACAGGTAACCCGGCACTTGATGCAAACAACAGTATCCTATTTACACGCGTTAAGATAGGCACCAAAACACAAGGTATTATCGATGTTTCTGAAAAACTAAACCAATATCTCGACGGTTTTTCAGGGTCGCATAGTTCTATCATCACCTATTTTTGCAATTTGCCCATTAGCGGTGTGCAATTACTTGCCTTTTTTCAGGATTTTTGCACCTATCGCCTAAACAGATATGCGACATGATAGACCCGCACAACCCACGTAATAGAACGCCGTTCCGAAATTGGGATTTGTTAAATAACGTTGGTGTTCTTTCGCTACCACCCTTACTCGCGACCTCTCAGATGCCTATTTAGAAAACCTTTTCAGCGGTATAGCGCGGCGAACCTGTTAGCGGAGGCACCAACGGTGCTTTGCAACCTCCATACGCCTCCAATTCAAGTGCTTTAGAAATGCAAATGCAGGGCAAGTCTCTCCAACCAACAGACAGTTGCAAAAAACTATATTTACCGTATATTGATGCCACATAACTAGACCCTGATGGTGCCGACAACGATGAGCGATTTGATATTTTCGTATGGCAGATTGGGGAGCGGCGAAGGCGGGTGCGGTCGAACTGTTTTAGGACGATTCGGATGATTCGCCCGATGGGGCGCGAATATGGCAGAAGGTTGGAGTACGCTGCGTTTTAGGTCTATCTGTGTCGACCCTAATACGCTTGACCCCGACCTTAGCAACTGTTCTTCTTGCCGCAAAAAGGTGGAGGTAGAATACGGCTACCACTCCAACATTGAGTTATTTGCCCAAAAAATGGCTTGTGTCCTGTGTCCCGAAAAAGCTGCAGTAACCATTGAAGATTGGGCAATGCTGGTGATGCAACACGACAATAATACTCAAATTGTGCGTAAAGCAGCTTTAAAAGCCACCAAGCCGTTTGCGGCCTCTGATACGACCGATGCCACGATACAAACCGTTTTGACCGATTTGCCCAGCGTTATCAATGCGGTGAGCAATGCTATTAGCCAGTTTAGTGTTACCAACGCGTCATTACTGCTGCTACCGAAGTGGTTTCGTTTTCAAAAACTCTATTCTCGAAAATGCTTGCGGTGCTTATGTCATAGAACAATACACTTTATGGGCAGGCGACAATAGTTCACCTCAATCCGGGCGAGCAACTCATACTTACCCTGATTTCCGAATGCCAAATTTGGCGGAAAATTATCAATCACGGCGTTGCACGAGGGTAGCTGAACTCCGATTTTCGCTTGGCGGGATGCTAAACACCTTAGCAGACGAAACAGGCACAGTACCCGCATACTGCGATTGCGAAAAAAATAGCCTCCTAAGTGTTGGGGAAGTGCCTTAGACCCATTCCGACAACTGACAGACTTCACAGTTGATGAACCTGATAACGTTCAAACCGATTGGACGACTATATTCGGAAAACGCGCCCATAGGTGGTTTGTATACCATGCAGCAATTGGTTGGCTCTTTTATTGGAGTAGCAGGTTATTGGGGCGATGCATTTCCAGTTGAATGGCTGTTGCGATGTCGTTATTCCATGCCATTCCGATTGTGTATTTTGCGAGGCTGCGACGGCGATGCGTATGGTTGGCAAAATGCCCAACAGTAGTTCTATGCCATCATCGGGTTTCAAATCAAGATTTGCCCAAAAATATGCACTGGCAACATAGATGATAAAACCAATACGCCTTTGGTGCAAACCATAGCAAAGCCCGAAGCAGATAAGTTGC
The DNA here is from genome assembly GCA_016711295.1 of Sphingobacteriales bacterium. GTDB lineage: Bacteria > Bacteroidota > Bacteroidia > Chitinophagales > UBA2359 > JADJTE01. The sequence goes on from JADJTE010000034.1 coordinate 1,839, forward strand.
AAAATGTTTCAATAGTCCATGTTTTCCAAACCCAATTGACGATAAGCAATCGCTGACCATAGCATTAGACAAAGGTTTTTCAATAGCACAGACACAATTGTTTGATATGAGCGGCAGACTAATCCAAGCCGATATATCGTATAATGACAATACTGCAACCATACATACGCATGGCTTAGAAAATGGCATTTATCTATTATATCTGAAAGATATGCAAGCTAATGTTTACTTCAAACAAATCATTAAACAATAAAACTATGAAAAAGTACTTGTTTTTATTGCTTGCAGTATTGCTATTTTCTTACTGCAAGATAGATTGTTCAGAACGAACAGCCTACCACCCCGACTGTGGTTGCCCACCAGGACAATCAACGCTCGATGACGACTGTTTTTATTCCACGGGTAAGGTTCTTTATTATGGTTTGGCAAATTTTTATTGTATTCCCGACTCAATTGCTATAGGTATTGATACCGTTGGTAAACAAGTAACAGCGTATATTACAGAAAATGTCGGCGTTAGTATATCTGGACTTTCCTCCTATAATAGCGGTGACAAGGCTATAACTTCTAGATCATGCGATGTAAGCGGCACACAGGCTGTTACCCTTGCCCAATTTAACGATAACTCGTTTAGTAGTTTACCTTCGGAGTTAGTCATTGATTTGTACTTGAAGCCGTCTATTCATTACGAGGCACCCGTTTTAGACAGCACGCAGATTGTAGTCAAAAGGCGTTAAGCGGGTATAAACCTATCATTGAGGTAAAATAATTAAGTTTTGCCTCAATGAGTAGGTTATAGCATAAGGTTTTTGATGCCCAAGGAATTCTTGTAAAGCATCTGCCAACAACATATAGCCGTCCATCGGCTTCGTTGGAATTTTGTTTATAAAGATATATTTACTAATCCATTTTTACAGGACATACGGCGGCTGTGCGGACGTTGGCGGCGATTATGCGAACTTTTCATACTGAACCAGCAAAGCAGTTCAACCCTCCGTAGCAAGTGAATTTTTGCGCACAGTTAAGCGCAAGATAGCAAAGGGAAGTTGAAATTTGTGAGTGAAACGGTTTAGTGCTTCGTAGCGAGTGAAATTGCTGCGCATCAAATTAAGCGCGAAATAGCGAAGGTAAGTTGAAGTTTGCGAGTGAAACGGTTTGGCTCTTCGTAGCGAGTGAAATTGCTGCGTATCAAGTTAAGCGCGAGATAGCAAAGGAAGTTGAAACTTTCAAGTGAAGCGGTTTAGTGCTTCGTAGCAAGTGAATTTTGGGCATCAAGTTAAGCGCGAAATAGCAGAGGAAGTTGAAACTTTCAAGTGAAACCGTTTAGTGCTTCGTAGCAAGCAAATTTCTGCGCATCAAGTTAAGCGCGAAATAGCAGAGGGACGGCTTAGCTCTTCGTAGCAAGTGAACTTTGCGCATCAAGTTAAGCGCAAGATAGCAAAGGGATTTGAAGTTTGCAAGTGAAACGGTTTAGTGCTTCGTAGTAGGTGAATTTTTGCGCACCAAGTTAAGTGCGAAATAGCAAAGGGACGGTTTAGTGATTCGTAGCAAGTGAAATTGCCGCGCATCAAGTTAAGCACAAAATAGCGAAGGAAGCTGAAACTTTCAAGTGAAGGGGTTTAGCTCTTCGTAGCGAGTGAAATTACTGCGCATCAAGTTAAGCGCGAAATAGCAAAGGGACGGTTTAGTGCTTCGTAGCAAGTGAAATTGCTGCGCATCAAGTTAAGCGCGAAATAGCAAAGGGACGGCTTAATGCTTCGTAGCAAGTGAAATTTCTGCGCATCAAGTTAAGCACGAGATAGCAAAGGGACGGTTTAGTGCTTCGTAGCAAGTGAAATTTCTGCGCATCAAGTTAAGCGCGGGATAGCAAAGGGACGGTTTAACTATTCGTAGCAAGTGAAATTGCTGCGCATCAAGTTAAGCGCGAAATAGCAAAGGGACGGCTTAATGCTTCGTAGCAAGTGAAATTTCTGCGCATCAAGTTAAGCACGAGATAGCAAAGGGACGGTTTAGTGCTTCGTAGCAAGTGAAATTTCTGCGCATCAAGTTAAGCGCGGGATAGCAAAGGGACGGTTTAACTATTCGTAGCAAGTGAACTTTGCGCATCAAGTTAAGCGCGAAATAGCAAAGGAATTTGAAACTTTCAAGTGAAGCAGTTTAGTGCTTCGTAGCAAGTGAAATTGCTGCGTATCAAGGCGAAAACCACCACCAACAATACGCATTAGTGCTTCGTAGCAAGTGAAATTGCCGCGCATCAAGTTAAGCGCGAAATAGCGAAGGGACGGTTTATTCTTTCGTAGCAAGTAAACTTTGTGCATCAAGTTAAGCACGAAATAGCAGAGAGGCAAGTGAAACGGTTTAGTGCTTCGTAGCAAGTGAATTTTTTGAGTATCAAGGCAAAACCACCGCCAACAATACACAGCCGTCCATAACCCGCATCAAGGGGCGCGGGGCGAAATTCGGGCAAAATCTCACGCACGAAGGCATACGGCGGCTGTGCGGGCGTTGGCGGCGATTATGCGAACTTTCCATACTGAACCGGTGAAACGGTTTAGCCCTCCGTAGCAAGTGAAATTTCTGCGCACCAAGTTAAGCGCGAAATAGCAAAGGGATTTGAAATTTGCGAGTGAAGCGGTTTAGTGCTTCGTAGCAAGTGAAATTGCTGCGCATCAAGGCGAAAACCACCGCCAACGATACACAGCCGTCCATAACCCGCATCGGTGGCGCGGGGCGCGAAATTCGGGCAAAATCTCACGCGCGAAGGCATACGGCGGCTGTGCGGGCGTTGGCGGCGATTATGCGAAACAAGTGTACATAGTTTCGGAAAAACGCTAGCCATCGGTGGGCTAACCCAAAACACCACTTGAAAGAAAGGAGTAGGGATTAATTTCAAACTTATTTTCAATTATGAAAAAGTTATTTTTCGTTTTATTCTCACTATTCCTTTATGTCGCTACAAATGCACAATCGCTTCCTCCTTTTTGTGGATCAGATGAATTGGAAAGACTTATAATCGAGCAAGATCCATCTTATTTAGCTCGTAAAGCAAGTAATGAAGCGCATTTGCAACGCTATATTGCTAATCACAAAGGACAAGAACGGGAGTCCATTACTATTCCTGTAGTATTTCATGTAGTCCACAGCAACGAAGCCATTGTCAACAGCATCACCTCTGCTGTTCTTCAATCACAAATAGATATACTAAACCGTGATTTTTCTAGACAAAACTATGATGTAAACTACCTACCCTCAGCCTTTTTAGCCCGTTCCGTGGATACAGAAATACGATTTTGTTTGGCACGGCAAACACCAGATGGAGCAGCTAGCACGGGTATAGTTCGTAAGTTTGGGTCTAGCGCAGATGCCTATTATATAATGGGAAACGATACTGATGATGGTAAGAGTGTTAAAGGTAGCGTAAAAGGCTCGCCCGCATGGGACAACACTCGTTACCTAAATATATGGATTTGTGATATAAGGGATAGTGATTTGACTGATGATATTTTGGGTTTTGCTTACCGCCCCAACCAAATTCCTGCTGGTGCCACTTGGGTTGATGGTGTTGTGCTAGACTATCGCCATACAGGGCTTAGTACGGTCAATCCTTCTACAAAGCTAAAAGTTGAAAGAAACATGGGGCGCACTTTAACGCATGAAGTAGGGCATTACTTGGATTTACTACACCTTTGGGGAGATTTAAACCAGATTGGGGATGATTTATGTTCCGATGATGATTTTTGCTTAGACACTCCCATTCAGAAAAACCCCAATTACGGAGTACCCAGTTTTCCCACTCTTTCTTCCTGTCCAGGGGAAGATGCCTTTATCGGAACCATGTTTATGAATTATATGGATTACCCAGACGACAAAGTGCTGATAGCTTTTACAAGCTACCAAAAAGAAAGAATGCACGCCGCAATAGACCTATATAGACCAGGGTTAAAAACATCACAAGGTTGCACTTTCGGAACAAGTGCGCGAGGCTGCTCTGTTTTAAGCGAACAATTGGGGATTTATGCCGAAACAGTGCAAAATAATGCTGCGGTTGTTCATTGGGTAAAAAGCAAATCTTCCACTTATGAAGTTTGGTATAAAGCACAGTCTTCAAGTAATTGGACAGTTGCAAGTAGCCTAACAGATAATAAATACACTATATCAGGCATTTCTGCCGCTGAACCTTACCAAGTCAAAGTAAAACATTTTATCTGCCCAACTTATTCTCCTTTTACAAGCACTATTAGTGTGCAAGCTACTGCTATACAAAATACATCAATTCCCGCTCCACCAGATGCTTCAAACAACAGTACAAGCCCAACCCTTATTGCACTAAATACAGGTGGTAATGCTACAATTAACCAAACAATAAACACAAGTACTGATATTGATTGGTACACAGTTACTACTACAAATGCAAAACCAAATATAAAAATAACCTTAACCAACCTGCCCCACGACTATGATATGCGTGTATTTAAAAATGGAGCAACAAGCCCTGTTGACGACCCAGATACCCCACTAAACCCGCTTGTAATGCCCGAAATAACCAAGCATAATACAACGGGTCAAGCTACCTATACTATACAGATAAAAGGGTTTCATCCCGAAGATTTCACGCCCAACTATATGTATCAATTAAAAGTAGAAACAAGTGGTACTCCATTTGCTAAAACTGACCAACAAGAATATATACAGAACACAGAAAATCCCACTTTGTTGTTGTACCCTAATCCAACAAATGGATATTTAAATATCCCATTCGACACAAAAGAAAATGAAATAGCGCAAATACAAATAATTAATCTATTAGGCGAAATGGCGTATGCCACTCAAATAGACACCGAAATAGGAGAAAATTTGTTTACTATTGACCTTTCCGAACTACGCAAGGGGCTTTATTAGGTGAAATTGGTATCGCCAAGCCATCTGACACTTTCAAAACTAATTATCAAACAATAATAACATATTTATTTGTAAAAAAACACTATATCGACTTTGAGTTCTGCTAATATTATCTAAAAAATCAACAGTAGATTTTAGGTAAAAATGCTATATTTCCAAGGCGAGGATAGTTGTTTCAACCCATCCATCATCAGATGAAAAATATCCTATTATCCCTCCTACTTTTTTTGCCTTTTTCCTTTGTTTATGGCAAAACATCCGTATCTACAACTCCAAAATACGACAAAATTGTTTTTTCAAGTTCTTGGCATATGGGTAGGAGTAGAATACCCAATGGACAGGATTTCCAAAAAAACATCATACTTAATGATGACAAAAGCATGATGGTGTCAACTAATGATATGGGTCAAGACACGTATTGTTATAGCCCCTATTTTCAAACAAAGGTGGGAATTATTAATAGCACCTTAGTGCAAGGTGTTGCCAATGGTGCGCTATTCAGGCAGATAAATACTACATTGAATAGTATTAATTGGGCTTCATGTAAACCCAAATGGGTCGCTATGGGCGGGTTCGATGATGTAAGCTATGTAAAATATGTTTTTTGTTTTTTTTACAAAATGGCACTATTACACATACTATAAGCATGAATCAATATGAGCTTAATGATAAACTAAAAAATCTTGTTCGCCTATTCGAGCGTCTTGATGAGACTATGTGTATTACCAAGCCTCACCCATTCTTATCTATTGAGGGCATAGACTTATTTTATTTACGTTTTGGAAATTATACTTTTACTGCGAACAATAGTAGTACGGAAACCGATACTCCTCAAGAAATACGGTTGTTAAATACAGAAACATATTTATTATGGAACTATTTGCGCAAAGCAAAGATCATAGATGGCAATTTGGCGACGAAACAACTACCATATAAATACGACTATCATAGTATAGGTATTTGCAAGAATGACACACTTCTAAATGCCAATTTAAAAATAAACAATAAATGGGAAAATGTAAAAAAAGGCGAAACAGACGGTCGGCATTTTCGGTTTATAGCCGATTCGGGTACTGTGATTACGCTTGATATAGGGTTCA